>CBDCBU010000002.1:0-46445 GCA_965214445.1 Pontixanthobacter sp. | reverse complement strand
GATGGCCTAACAAGGTTAGGCGGTTCTTCGGGCTGCGCGCCAGTCGGAACTTTCGTTGAGCGATCGTCTAAAGGATTGGACTGCCATCGGCCATTCCTAGACCATGTCAGCCGGCCGTACGAGACGGTCGAAAGTGTCGACGTCAACCAGGCCGAGTTCTAATCCTGCTTCCTTGAGTGTCTGACCATGCTCGAGCGCATGTTTCGCAATCGCCGCAGCGTTATCGTAGCCGATTTCGGGCGCGAGTGCCGTAACGAGCATGAGCGAGCGCTCTACCAGTTCGGCGATCCGTTCCTCGTTCGCCTCGATCCCCTCGACGCAGCGCTGCGCGAAACTGTCCATGCCGATGGCCAACAGTTCGATCGAATGCAGCACGTTCGACCCAATAAGCGGCATGAAGGTGTTCAGTTCGAACTGCCCCTGCATCCCGCCGATGGTCGTCGCTTGGTGATTGCCGACAACCTGCGCGGCAACCATGGTCAGCATCTCGATCTGCGTGGGATTGACTTTTCCGGGCATGATCGAACTGCCCGGCTCGTTCGCCGGAAGCGACAGTTCACCCAAGCCCGACCGAGGACCGGAAGCGAGCAGACGGATGTCATTCGCGATCTTGTTCAGCGCAACGGCCAAAGTATTGAGCGTTCCTGAAAAAGAGACCAGTCGATCCTTGGCGGCAAGCTCCTCGAACGCGTTGTCGGCGGGGCGGAATTGCTCGCCGGTGATGTCGGTCAGCGCTGCGACCATATCGCGGCGCCAGCCGCCGGGCGCGTTCAAACCGGTGCCGACCGCCGTCCCGCCGATGGCGAGGACCCGCAGATCACGCTCGAGCGAATCGCCTATGCGCTCGCGGCAGCTACCGATCTGTGCGGCGTAGCCGGAGAACTCCTGTCCCAGCGTAATCGGCGTCGCATCTTGCGTATGCGTGCGACCGATCTTGACGATATCGGCGAATGCACGCGCCTTGCGGTCTAACGCCGAATGAAGCGCGTCTATTGCAGGCATCAACGTCCGCCGCGATGTCAGCACCGCCGCGACATGCAACGCGGTTGGAAAACTGTCGTTGGAACTTTGCGATTTGTTCACGTGGTCGTTCGGGTGGACGGGTTTCTTGCCGCCGCGGATGCCGGCAAGGCTTTCATTGGCAAGCCCGGCGATCACCTCGTTCACGTTCATGTTGGTTTGCGTGCCGCTGCCCGTCTGAAAGATCGTGAGCGGAAACTGATCTTCATGTTTCCCCTCGCGCACCGCCCCAGCCGCCGCCTCGATCGCATCGGCCAGCTTAGTGTCGAGCCCATGCTGGCGGTTTACGCGTGCCGCAGCCTGTTTGACCGCCGCTTGTGCGTGGACGATCGGTATCGGCATCCGCTGGTGCACGGGGAACGGGAAATTGACGAGGCTGCGCTGGGTCTGCGCCCCCCAATAGGCCGCCGCCGGAACCTCGATCGGTCCGATTGAGTCGATTTCGGTACGCGTTTCATTCATCAGTCTAACCTAAAGTCGAGTTCGGCTTGGGACATGGCATCGACGCCTTTGGGAGGCGTCATTCGGTCGTTGTGTCCGGGGTAATTATCCTGGACCCCTTCTTCGGCGTTGTTCTTGAAAACTCAAGGATCGGGCGGCGGCTTCGTTCCTACCGCGCTACGACTTAAACCGAAGTCCGCGATCAACGACACGTTCGAGTGTGTGCCGTAGGCGCCGATGGGGGAACAGGAACCGCCCCGGAACTCCTTTGCCTTTCAATTGCTTGAGAAGATAATTCGAAGTTCGCGCAGGAGAGCGGGATAGTGCGTGTCATCATGGCCATGATATTGTCGGTAATCGTCGCAGCGTGCGGCGAAACCAGGGGCCCCGCGGCCGATCCGGCGGGCGCGGAGGAAAGCACGAAGACGAACGTGCTGGAGGTTGGAGCCACTGCGCTCCAAGCCGATGCGCCCGTGGGCGAGATGGACATTTATGTCGTCGGGTTTCATCCGATGAAAGAGGATCCATCCCAGCAGATGGAGGCGCACCACTTCTGCGATCAGGTCAATGAAGACCTGGCGCAATGCGTTCTGTTCGACGGAAACACCGGTTCGGCCAATCTCAATGGCATCGAGTACATCATATCCGAGCGGCTGTTCGGTGAATTGCCGCAGGACGAGCGCCAGTACTGGCACCCGCACAACGGGGAAATTCTGTCGGGCCAGCTTGTCGCACCGGGACTTCCGGGTCTCGCCGAGGAAGAGCTCATGAAATCCAAGATGAACAGCTACGGCAAGACGTGGCACACCTGGAGCACCGGCGAGAACGCAAGACTGCCGCTTGGCGAACCGATGCTCGCATGGTCGTTTAATCGCGACGGCGAGGCGAGGCCCGATATGGTGAAGCGGCGCGACCGGGCGATGGACATCGACAGTGCGAAGATTCGTCAGAACCGTGCCGATCTGCGTTCGTTGGCAAACTTTCAGGAAGGTACGAACACGCTCGATGGAAAGTTTGGTCGAGACACTTCCCCGATCCCTGGCGTAGTCTATCAGCCATCGACACGGCAAAGGCAAACGGCTGCTCCGCCAGAAAACGGGAAAAGGTAGCATGGGAAGCTGACGGCGGCTCCGCCGCGCAGTTGGTCGTCAATCCAGGTGAGGGTATTTGCGAGCAAACAGTCGTTTCTAAGTTCGCTTGCCGAAATCATCGGACCCGTGAGCACTATCGTAATAGAATTAGCTTCGCACTAGATAGGCTGCAGTTGTTGAGCGTCGCACGTTTGCCAGATGGCGGCAAAACGCCCGATTGCGCGATCGAGCTTAGGCATGAGCTGCCCCCGGACGCTCGATAGCGCCGAATATTCGGGACGCGGGGCGCGCCATGCCATGTCGTAGGCGCTTACTGGGGCGAGCGAGGTGCCGGGCGTACCGGTGGCCTGGATGAGACGTTGGGCAAAATCATGCCAAGTCACCGCTTCGCCGTTGGTCAGATGCCATAGGCCGCTCTCGCGATCGATCAGAAGGTCGATCGCCGCGCGGCACAAGTCGGGCACGTAAGTCGGCGATACGGTGCAATCGGTCGCGGCGGCGAATGGCGTGCGTCGAGCCAGAGCGTTCAGGCAATGGACGGCGAAGTTGTGTGCATCGTAAGGCGAGAAGAACGCCGCGGTACGGATCACCAAGTGACGGCCCTGCATATGCGCGAGCTGCTCCTCCATCTCCAGCTTACTGCGCCCGTATGCATTAAGCGGGTTCGGGGTGCTTTGCTCTGTATAAGGCGCGTCAGTCGCTCCGTCGAACACGAGGTCGGTCGAAAAGCTCAGACTTGGAACGTCGGACCGCGCGCAAGCCTTCGCAAGCGTCATCGCCCCGGTCGCGTTCACCGCTCTGCAGGCCTCAGGATCATCCTCGGCTTGATCGACCCGCACCCAACCCGCCGCGTTCGCAACGGCCCAGGGGCGGTGGCGGTCGATTGCGCGCTCGATGCTGCCAGGGTCGCGCAAATCCAGCTCGGCCCGGTCGCTGAGGATGCAAACAATATCGCGATGATGGCACTCCATCGCCAGCGCCCTGCCAAGAGTGCCCGTCGCGCCCAGGATAAGCAACGGGGCAGTCTCCGGTTCGGGACACGGACGGCGTGCTGCAAGTGGCGCGGGCCTCGGAACCGAGGGATATGTAAGGCGTAACCCGCGCCGCCACCACGGCCGGCCGCTTACCTTGCCGCCGCGATGCCGGATCGCATGCGCCAAGGCAGTTTGGCGTACCGTGCCCGATGACACGTCGAACGCGCCTGGCTCGTACACACCCTTGCTCGTCAGCAACGTGTTTTAGCCCTGGCTGCCAAACAGCGCCCACGCTGTGACCGCGCGCAGATCGACGCTGCGAGCGCGCGCGTGGCGAGCTATGGTCCACGCTTCGCTCAATCAGCGTACCTGTTCCTCGCGCGTGCAACCGTAGTGAACCTCGGTCAGGGCAATCGGCAGCCGGTAGCGCGACCAGACGTCATCGATGGCACCGGCAAGTCCCGGCGGTTCGGGATCCAGCACCCGGATCGCTTCCACGTCGCAGAACGCCATGGTTTCGTTGCCACCAAGAGTGCTCGGCGGGTAGCGGCAGGTCCGCTGGTCGAGCAGGCGATCGCTGGTAAGGTAGTGGTTTATCCCTATTACCGCTGGCGGGCACGGATCGTCGTGAATCTCCCACAGCCGCCGTTCGAACCCATAGCGGCAAAGCCAGCTCCACAACGGATGATCCGGGCTTACCCGCCCGCTCAGCAAATCCCAGGTCATCCATCGCCGCTCGTTGTCGAACGCCGCTTGTTCGCGCAGGGTTGCGGTGGCGAATGTGCGTCCGTGATCCTCGGTCTGGATCAAACGCGCGTCGGGGCGCACCACCCGTATCGCGCGCATCGCGAAGCGGGTGGCGTCGATCTGGTTGAGCAGGGCGAGCCAGAACAAGCGCTCGTCCCGCGCATGCGGATACCAGATTCCTTAGAGTGCCGAGAAGCGCGCGGTCGTGAGCGGCTCATTGACAGGCGTCCACTCGCCGACCTGCGGGTAGCGCTCGGCCACTCGAGCGGCGTGCTTTGCCAAGCCCGTCGCAAAACTATCGTCGAGAAGCGAAGTATGCGCTGGCCCGCTGCCGTGGTGAATTAAGCCGACGATCGGACTGATACGGTGCTCACGTAGCGCCGACATCGCCCTATCGCTCCAGTCCCACCGCGGGGTTCCCGAAGGAAGCGGCGATACCCGCTCCCAAAGTACCGGAACCCGCAAGGCATCGAGCCGCAATGCGGCGAGCAACGTAAAATCGTCAGTCCGCGTATGGTGTCCGGTTTTCAACAACTGATCGCTGAAATGATTGCCGATCCGGTTCACCGTGCATTCGGCCCCGCCCCACGACTGGATTTTCTGGGCCGGCGTCAATGGACCTGACGGGCCAAGCCTGTCGAATGCTCTTAACATTTCTAAGTCCTTGAGATTTAGTTTATTTTTTGAAACCAACCTTGAGCCGGTAGGTTCCCTTCATCCTACCGCAAGGATTTGACATGACCAGTGACCCCGCGTTTTCTCGTGCTCAGATGACCAATGAAATCGCCGATAGGGGTAAGCGCATCCTAATCTGCTTCAGTCACTTGCGATGGGACTTCGTGCTACAGCGTCCTCAACACCTGATGAGCTGGATGGCGCAGCATAACCGTGTGATATTCTGGGAAGAGCCGCTCGTATCGGCCGATACGCGAGCCCCGCCTCGAAGTGCGCGAAGATGCGAAGCGCGGCGTCGGCATCGCGACTCCGCATCTTCCGGAAGGGTGCAGCGGCGATACCGCGACAGCCGCGCTAAGGCAGATGCTCGACACCGCGTTGGACAATGCTGCGGGGCAGCTCACGGCTTGGTACTACACCCCGATGATGCTGCCGTTTTCGCGGCATCTGGAACCCGATTGCATCGTCTACGACTGCATGGACGAGCTCGCCAGTTTCCGCTTCGCACCGCCGGAATTGCTACCGCTGGAAAACGAGCTGATCGGGCGCGCCGATCTCGTCTTCACCGGAGGCTACAGCCTCTTCGAAGCCAAACGCGATCGCCACGCGCGGATATATCCGTTTCCCTCTAGCGTCGACCACCATCACTTCGCGCAGGCGCGGGGGGCGATGGACGTACCGGCCGACCAATCGCCTATTCCCCGTCCTCGCCTGGGTTCTATGGCGTGATCGACGAACGAATGGATCTCGCGCTGTTGGAGGCGGTGGCCGATGCGCGGCCCGATTGGTCGCTGGTTATGGTTGGCCCCGTGGTCAAGATCGGCGAGCACGAACTTCCACGCAGATCGAACATCCATTATCTCGGCAACAAAGATTATTCCGAACTGCCCGCCTATCTCGGGGGATGGGACGTGGCGTTAATGCCGTTCGCGATCAACGAATCGACGCGCTACATCAGCCCGACCAAGACGCCCGAATATCTCGCTGCCGGCCGCCCGGTGGTCTCAACTCCGATCGCCGATGTGATCCGTCATTACGGCGATCTGGCGGCGGTTGAGATCGCCGCCACCGCCGACGATTTCGTCGCAGGTTGCGAGCGTGCGCTGGCCTTCCCACGCGAAGGCGTGTGGCTTGCAGCGGCCGACCGCATTCTAGCGACGATGGACTGGGACCGGACCGCGGCGCAGATGTGGGATCACATCGGCGCGCGCCTGCGTGCTAAGCGTCCATCTCTGGCGATCGTATCGCCGTCGGGCCTGAACGCGACCGCCGATTATGATGTGATGGTCGTAGGTGCCGGGTTCGCGGGCGCCGTCATGGCCGAGCGGCTCGCTTCACAAGCCGGCAAGCGCGTGCTGGTGGTCGATCGCCGCCCGCACATCGCCGGCAATGCCTACGACCGGCTCGACGATTCGGGAGTGCTCATCCATCAATACGGGCCGCATATTTTCCATACCAACAGCGCCGACATCTTCCAGTATCTGTCCCAGTTCACCCGCTGGCGGCCCTACGAGCACCGCGTGCTTGCCGAGGTTGACGGTCAGCGGGTGCCAATACTGATCAACCGCACCACCGTGAACCTGCTCTATGGTCTCGATCTCGATTCCGATGCCGAAGCGGCCGCGTTCCTTGCCAGCCGCGCGGAACCCGCAGAACGGATCATTTCATCCGAAGACGTCGTCGTCGCCGCAGTGGGCCGCGAACTCTACGAAAAATTCTTCCGCGGCTACACCCGCAAGCAGTGGGGACTCGATCCCTCGCAGCTCGACAAATCGGTCACCGCGCGTGTGCCGACACGGACCGACACGGACGATCGCTATTTCACCGATCAATACCAATTCATGCCGGTCGATGGCTACACCGCGATGTTCGAACGGATGCTCGACCATCCCAACATCGACATCCTTCTGGATGCCGCTTACTGCGACGTGCAGGCTGCCTACTCGTACGACCACCTCGTGTTCACCGGCCTGATCGACGAATATTTCGATTACCGCTTCGGCAGGCTGCCCTACCGCTCGCTGCGTTTCGAACACGAAACGCTGGAGCAGGAGTGGTTTCAGGAGGTGGCGACGGTCAACTACCCCGACGAAGGCGTGCCGTTCACTCGGATCACCGAATACAAGCACCTTACCGGGCAGGCGCACCCCCATAGCAGCATCACCCGCGAGTATCCGTGTGCCGAAGGGGATCCATATTACCCCGTGCCGCGGGCGGAGAACCAGGCGTTGTTCAAGCGCTACGAAGCGTTGGCAAATGCGACGCAGGACGTCACGTTCGTTGGCCGGCTCGCCACCTATCGTTACTACAACATGGACCAGATCGTCGGACAGGCCTTGGCGACGTTCCGCCGTAGTTTCGCCGGATTGACCGCCGCGCGGATACCCGCACGTGTCGCCACGACGGCCTAGTAAGCCTGCACCACGAGGATGTCCGGTTCTACTCACGAGGGGATCTCGGCCCAATTGTCGCCGGTGCGTTGGCCGGCAAGCAGCAGCCTGTAAGCAAGTTTACAAGTCGGCCGTGAAACTGTCCAAGCGTGAACTTGGTAGCGCGCAGTTCGCTATCTAAGATTTGCGTTCGAACGATTTTGCCGCAAGACGCGCTATCGCGGCGTTGCGGCCGCGAGCAGATCGAACTCTACCGCGTCATGCGCACAGAATATCCGCACTTCGCCCGCTTGGTCCAATGACAGGCGACGCAGCCGCGTCTGATTGTCCAGCCGTGCCTGGCGATCGACTTCCATCATGCGCTGGTACCCTCGCAGGGCGGGCGTGCAGGAATAGCGTTTCGAGCCGATTTCGCCGCGATAGAAATAGGCGTCGCCCGCATGGAGCAGCCAGCCGGTCTGCTGGCGGATCGCCACCCCGGCATGTCCCCACGTATGCCCCGCCAGCGGGACCAGCAGGATTTCCGGCGGCAATCCATGGAGGTCGCGCACCGAGTCGAAACCGAACCAAGTTTCGCCCCCGCCAAAGGGATAGAGGCACCAGTCGTCTACCTCGTCCCATTGTTGCGGACGATACCGCCGCGTTCCGACGAACGAGCCCCCGCGCTGCGCGTCCGCCACGTCCTTTTCGCGCGCGGTCACGTGCACCTTGGCATTGGGAAAATCCTCTATCCCGCCCGCATGATCGAAATCGAGATGCGTGACGATGATGTGCCGGACATCTTCGGGGGCAAAGCCTAACCTTTGAACTTGCGCCGCCGCCGTTTCCTCTGCGCGTAGCCGGATATTGTTAAGAGTAAGGAAGAACGGCGACAAACGGCGCGCCGGATGCGCAATATCCCGCATGCCGAAACCTGTATCGACGAGAACCAGCCCGGCGTCGCATTCGATCAACAGGCAATGGCATACGATATGACCAAGAACGCTGTCGCTCTTGCCGTCGAAAAGTCGGCCACCGACGGGGCAGCAGGTGCCGCAATTGAGATGATGCACCTTCATTCGTCGGGGTTTCCATCTTCACGAAGCCGATGAGCGGTACGTCGTTGGAGATCGGCTTCGCCGCGGCGATTGGCGAACCAGCCCGCTACGCCCAGCATGGCGACCGCCAGGGCCAGATATCCGCCCGCACTGCGCTTCCGAAGTTGGGGGATACGAAAATCTGCCATTTCGACACGGGTTCCTTTGCTAGGCGACGGGCCGCGGCGGTTGCCGGTTCGTCAATTTTCCGGCATCGAGCGCAGACGTTGAATGTGATCCTCGATAACGGGAACCGCAACCCGCGCAGTCTCCCGCAGAGGGGCGGATGTGCCGTCATCCGCAAAACTCGAATGAAGCTTCAGCGCCATTTGATGCGCACGGCGTTGCTGCTCGAGATACAGGCGGTCGAAGGTTGCCCCTCTCGCGCCGCGAAGTTCGTTCACCATCTGTTGCTGCATCGGCATGAGTTGCGGCGGGGCCGGGTTCATCCCCGCCTGTCTGGCGGCGGCCAATATCCTGTTCGTCGTCATTGTATGATGATCGATCATGGTACGCGCGAATTGCTGAATCTCGGAATTGGAAGACCGCTGGAGCGCCAATTGCGACGACTCGATCTCGTAAAGATCGCTTGCCCCGGCCATCGATACATACTCGGCAGGAGATGAAGCCACGAGTGAAGCGTCGGCCATCGAACGAGTGGAAGTCCCATCATCCAGCGTGTCCGTATTCATCGTGTTTGTACAAGCGGGCAAAGCCAGGGCGGCTGTGATAAGCAATTTGCGCATTGTCGTATCTCCGGATAATCGTTTCGAATTGGATGGGGCTGCTCGCGACGGGCCGCCCCGCTTCGTCACATCGCGGCACGAAGTTGCTGCATATGATCGAGATGTCGCTTCACAACGGGTGCCGTTCCTTCGGCGAAGGAGCGCAATTGCCAATTGTCCCCCGAATCTGCGTAGCCCGTCATCAGGTCGACGGTCTCCTTGTGGGCCAGAACCTGCTGGTCGAGATAGGTTTCATCGAACTTGTCGTCAGGCGCGGCCTCCAAGTGCTCCAGCATTTTTTTCCGTCGCATATCGACCTTCGTAGGAAGGTCCGGCAGGCCTTGGGTTTCCGACATGCGATGCGCCGAACGAAGGTGATGCGTCGCGGTCGTATGATCGTCGATCATCTTGAGCGCAGCTTCGCGCACGCGTTCCGTCCGCGACCGCCGGCATGCAAGCTGTGCCGAACTGATTTCGAAGATGTCGCCGATCGCGGCATTCTTCGCGAAGGTTTCTCCGGATACCGAACCCAGAGATTTGGCCTTTACCCGGCCGTGCAGTCCGCCGAGCGTGTCCTGGACCTTGTCCGCTACGTGGCGCAGGCCGGTGTGCCTGTCGTGTTCGCTGGTCATTCCGCTGCCTCCATCAGACGTTGTTCGGCACGGGCATAGGGCGTGTCCTCGCCGGTTCCGCTTTCGCGCAGAGACGGGATCGGATGCGTGCCTTCGGTATTGAACCGGTATTCCCCGCCATGCTTTTCTCGGTGCTGACGAATGACCTCTTCGCTGGGGACCCCGCCTTCGTTGACGGTGCGCTGATAGTCGAAGAAGCGGTGATCTTGCGGCAACTCCCCCACCGGCAGATATTCGGAATCGTAGGTCGTCCGATCGAGCGTGCGGGCGAGAACGTCGCGAACATATTCCTTGTTCGGTTCGAAAGTCATCGGCTCGGTCATGCCGCCTTTCGGGAAGAAGTCGGCAGCATCCAGACCGTCGACTTCCTTCATCATCTCGGCCGCCAAGCGCAGGTGCTCCAATTCCATGGCCAGATGGGTCTCCCAAACCTGGCGGATGTTCGGATCGGTCTCGGTTTCCATGCATGACCAATAAAGCCAGCATTCGTTATATTCATGCAACACCAGGTTGAGCAGTTCCGGCGTCATCGGATCGAGGATGGATTCGTAGTGGGAAACGTGCTGCTCCTCGACCATGGCGATTTCGAGATAAAGCGCGCGTGCCAGCGGATCTTCAGGCCGGTTGCCCGAATTCATGTAGAAGTTCATCGTCTGCTGCTCGGCAGAAACCACGGTCAACGCGTTGAGGATCGACTGGATATCCGATGCCTGCACCGTCATGGGCCGACGCAGCTCGTCATGCGGATGACGATGCTGAAAGATCGTAGGCCTGCCGGGCAGAATTTCGGTCAGGTCTCCGGTGATCTCCTCGGCCTTGCGCCGTTCCCCCATCAGATCCATCAGGTTCGCGTAGCGATAGAGGTGGTCGTAATCCTCCAGCACCCCGAACTCATAAGCTTGCGTGAGATAGGGATCGGGTTCGTGTCGGGCGACCCAACTGGTAAGATCCACGGCCACCTGTTCGTAGCCGATCGTGTTCGCAATGGTGCTTTCACTGCCGGGGATCAGCCAGTTGACCCGCTTCTGCTGCTGCTGTTCCGCCTTGCGTACGAGAGCGAGCATTTGTTTGACGCCGGTATCCGCAATGCGCCGCGCGGCGCTATGCGAGTTGATGATCGCCTCGACCTCGATCCCGTTCATCAGGATTACGCGGCATCTTGTATAAGGATGGACCTCCCTGGTGTCGAAAGGCTGGCCCGCTAGTTCAGACCAGTTGCGAAATTGGCGATCGAGAGGAATTCCTTTCTCGACAAGCGGATTGAAGGACATGGGAAACCTCCTGGAAGTTGATCTCGTGACGTTAAATGGGTGCACTAATCAATGACCGACCCGTCGATGGGTTCCTCATAACCTGCTGTTTTCTTTATCTAATAATTGTTAATGAAATTTCCAAGGATTCGTTTCGATGAATGGATTACCGCCGCGTTGTCTTCAGACGCGTGAAACGGGTAAAAGCGGCCACGTGGAACCATCGGAAGCATCCGGCGCTTTGCTGGAATGACCACCACGACTTACGACGAGCTGCTGGACGTCGCGCTTCGGGACTTGCGCGAGGCGCGTCGTCTTATAGCAGACCGCCTGCCGGCGGTAGCTCGTGCAACAGCTTGCTCAGCGACGAAAGCGACGTTTCACCGCCTGACTGCGTTATCGGCCGAGCAATCGGAAATCCTGGCTGCGATGCTGCGCGATCCGGATGGCGAGCCTAACCTGTGGGGCGGTGGCATCATGGACGACGCATCGCGCGACGTCGCCTCGACAGCCGCTGGTCCAACACGCGATATAGCCCTGATTGGAGCGATCCGTAAGTTCCTCGCCGCCGATATCGTCTCGCTGGAAACCGCCATTGCCCTCGACCGCCATGAACAGGAAGAGAAAGGTTCAGCGCTCCAGGAATTTCGCAAGAAAGCACGCGAAATGGACCATCTGCTCCGACAACAGTTGGAGAAACTATCCTCCGATCAGACCGGGCACGACAGTCAGGTCGATACGTTCGTCTAAGGCCTGGTTGCCTTCACGAGTTCACGGGACCGCTAGGTAGCGTAAGGGAACGTTCCCGGCATTTTCGCGTCGATCGATCATGCCAGGTGCGCCGAACCCCGCGGAAATCTTCGAGAAAGCGGCCGATGAAGGCAAGCGACGCTTGGACCAAGGTCTATGGGCGCTTCTGGCGACGGGCTTCATAGCCGGTTTTACGATCGTCCTTGGTGCCGCGGCCCAGGCGCTGGTCCATTCGGCGGCGCTGCCGCATTTTGGAGAATTCGCTTCGGTTCTCGGAGCATTCGGCTTCGCGATCGGGGTGGTTTTCCTGATCATCGGAAGGGCCGAACTTTTCAGCGAAAACTTCTTCGATCCGATTGCCACGGCTTTCGAGGGCAAGGAGCAAAACGTGCCGCGGCGGCTAGCGCGGTTGTGGGTGTTTACCTTTGCCTTGAACATCGTTGGCGGGATAATGCTGATCCTAGTATTCTCGGTCGAAGGGGTGTTGAACGCAAACGCACGACAATCGATAGCCACGCTTGCCCTGGAACTTGCGGAGCGCAATTTCTGGACGACTGTTGCAAGTTCCATTGTTGGAGGCGCGCTTGTCGCGCTGCTTTCGTTCCTCGTTATCGCCGCCGGAAACGCCGGGACACGGGCAGCGATGGCTTTCGCTGTCGGGGTAATGCTTGCGCTAGGCCCTTTTGAACATGTGGTGGTTTCGGTGCTTCACCTACTGTTCGGACTGTTCATCGGCATTGATTTGACGGTGCAGCAATTCGCCAGGATCGGTGTGGCTTCGCTCGCCGGGAACCTCCTGGGCGGAATTGGACTGGTTACGCTATCCCATGCGGCGCAAGCGCTGAGCGAGCAGGACGGTTAGGGCATGGCCTGGCTTATCTTGACACAAAGAAATACGGGCCCCCTTTATAAAGCGATCTGATGCAGGGTAATTCCGTTGCGATTTCAATAAAGCGATGTAAAAATAATCAGTGAAGGTTCGAACCCTGACTGCGACGCAACCTTTGTTGTGTTTGGCGTCGCAGAATAGAGCACCCTGTTCATAAGCCAACCTCCATTCAAGGAACCGACAATGAGCAAAGAACTCGATCTATCCCAGGGCGGTGCGAACCATCAGAAACCCCGCGGTGATGATGACGTGATGACGACCGCTCAGGGTCAACCCATTGCCGACGATCAGAATTGGCTGACCGCGGGTCCGCGAGGACCGCAATTGCTGGAAGATCATGTTGCGCGCGAGAAGATCTTTCATTTCGATCATGAACGCATTCCGGAACGCGTCGTCCATGCGCGCGGTTACGGGGTGCATGGTCATTTCGAGCTGACCAAAGCGATCCCGCAATATTCGCGTGCGCGCATATTTAACGAACAAGGCGTCAAGACGCCGACCTTCACCCGGTTCTCGACCGTTGCCGGAAACAAGGGTTCTCCCGATCTCGCCCGCGACGTGCGCGGCTTCGCTACCAAATTCTATACGCCCGAAGGCAATTGGGATCTGGTTGGCAACAATATCCCCGTCTTCTTCATTCAGGATGCGATGAAGTTCCCCGATCTCATCCACGCCGCCAAGCCCGCTCCCGATCGCGGCTTCCCCCAGGCGCAGACGGCGCATGACAATTTCTGGGATTTCATCAGCCTCAGTCCGGAATCGATGCACATGGTCATGTGGATCATGTCGGACCGGACAATCCCGCGCTCGTTCCGTTTCATGGAAGGTTTCGGCGTACACACCTTCCGGCTGGTCAACCGGGAGGGAGCGAGTCATTTCGTGAAATTCCACTGGAAACCGAAGCTGGGTCTCCAGTCGGTAATCTGGAACGAGGCGCTGAAGGTCAACGGAATGGATCCCGACTTTCACCGCCGCGACATGTGGGATGCGATCGATGAGGGCAACTTCCCGCAATGGGATCTGGGCATCCAGGTGTTCGACGAGGAATTCGCCGAGGCGTTCGAATTCGACGTGCTGGATTCGACCAAGATCATACCCGAGGAACAGGTTCCGGTCGAGATTATCGGCACACTCACGCTGGACGCCAATGTCGATAACTTCTTCGCCGAGACGGAGCAGGTTGCCTTCTGTACGCAGAATATCGTCCCCGGCATCGATCATTCCGACGATCCGCTACTGCAGGGGCGCAATTTCAGCTATCTCGACACGCAGTTGAAGCGGCTCGGCGGTCCGAACTTCACGCATATTCCCATCAATGCGCCGAAATGTCCGGTCCGCCATTTCCAGCAGGACGGGCATATGGCGATGACCAATCCCAAGGGGCGCGCCAATTACGAACCGAACAGTTGGGGAGACGGCGACGGTGCCGAGGAGGAACGCGGCCCGCGCGCCTGTCCGATGCGCGGCTTCGAAAGCTACGAAGCACCGGTCCAGGGTCCGAAACTGCGGATCCGCAGCGAAAGCTTTGCCGACCATTACAGCCAGGCACGTCAATTCTACGTGTCGCAGACCGCGATCGAACAGACCCATATGGCGAATGCGTTGACATTCGAGCTGTCCAAGGTCGAGCGGTCCAGCATTCGCAAGCGCATGGTCGGCCACTTGCGCCATATCGACGCGGGGTTGGCGCAGGAGGTGGCCGACGGTCTTGGCCTTCCTGAATTGCCCGAAAAGGTTCCGTTCGCACGTGAACCGATCACCGACCTTCCCGAAAGCCCGGCGCTGTCGATCCTGAAGAACGGACCAAACAGTTTCAAGGGGCGCAAACTTGGTATCTACGTTGCCGAAGGCGCGGACGCTGGAGTGGTGAACGCGCTCAAACAAGCGGCCAAGGATGGCGGCGGCACGGTCGAGATCGTGACCCCACATATTACCGGCGCGAAACTGTCCGATGGAACGATGCTCGAAGCCGACGAGAAGATCGATGGCGGACCTTCGGTGGTTTACGATGCGGTCGCAGTCGTGATGAGCGAAGCATCGGCGCGCCGCTACAACACCGACAAGCCCAGCGTAGATTTCGTGAACGACGCCTTCGCGCATGCCAAGTTCGTCGCTTACGTTCCGGCCGTAAAACCCCTGTTCGAAACCGCCGGCGTGTGGAACTGGATGGATGACGGTTTCGTGGACGTATCCGGTGGCAATAAGGCCGCGAAGGACTTCATCGCCAAATGCGGCAAGCTGCGTTTCTGGGACCGGGAAAGCGTAAAGCAGGATTGATCGGCCGGATGTACGCCGGGCATGGCGACGCACTGGACCTTGGCCGAACTGTCATGTCGCCGCCACGGGCCCGTTCGATGCGAAAATGGAATATACGCTGTGCGGGCGGATTATTTTGAAGAAAGATCAGGCACCTGAAGGCTGATCGTTCGTTACCTGCACGGACGGACATCACATTTACAGGAGTATACCATGTCGAGCCCCGCGAACCTGAAGGACCTTTATATCGAAGAACTTGGCGATCTCTGGTCGGCCAACGATCAGATGACGAAGATCGTCAAGCAGATGGCCGACAAGGCCGGCGACAAGGACCTGGCCAACCGGCTGAAGAAGTCGTCCGACGGTATTCAGAAGCATACCGATCAGGTGAAGAAGCTGCTGGACGAATGCGGCGAAAGCGATGCGAAGGAACATTGCAAGGGCATGGAAGGTCTCGTGACCGAAGCCAAGAAGCATGCTCTTGAAGCCGGTATCGACGACGACGACGTACGCGACGTGGCGATCATCGCCCAGTATCAGCGGATGTGCCATTACGGACTGGCCGGGTTCGGTACGGCGGCGGCGTTCGCCGACGCGCTTGGCGAGGACGACCAGGCGAATACGCTGCGTGAAATTGTCGAGGATATCTATTCCTCCGACGATTACATGTCCGATCTCGCCGAACGCAGCGTCAACTTGAACGCGAAATCCTGACGATCGTTACCTGGCGGACCGTCCTGCACGCACCATACGGCGTATGGGCGAGGCAGGGCGGTCAAGCACTCAGATTGACGGCAGTTCCTGGTCGGCGAAACCCCATCCGGCGAATTGCGCAGTTCGGTTCTCATCCGTCAACATGGCGATATCGTCGATGCCGAGATATCGCGGCGCGTCGAGATCCGGCAATTCATCCCAACCGATCGGCATGGCCACCGGCGCATTTTTGCGTGCCCGCGCGGAGAAAGGCAGCACCGCGGTGCTGCCTCGCTGATTACGCAGCCAGTCGATGAAGACGCGCCCCTTGCGCTTGGCCTTGCTCATATTGGCAGTGAAGCGGTCGGGCTCGGCCAGCGACAGCGCCTCGGCGAAACGGCGGGCGAAGTCCTTGTGCTCTTCCCAGGAATGGCCGGGCGTCAGCGGGACGACGACGTGCACCCCCTTCCCGCCCGACAGCATGGCGAAGCTGACCAGACCCAGATCGGCCAGCTGGCGGCGGATGTCCTGCGCGGCCTGCTTGACGTCGTCGAAGTCCAGCCCTTCATCCGGGTCGAGGTCGAACACCATCCGGTCGGGTCGCTCGACATCGTCGGTGCGGCTGCCCCAGCCATGGAACTCGATCGTGCCCATCTGCACGCATTGAAGAATGCCCGCCGTGTCCTCGATAAACAGATAATCTTCCGTGCCGCCATCCTTCTCCGTGATGGGTACCGGATGCACATGGTCGCCGAAGCTGCCGCCGTCATGTTTTTGAAAGAAACATTTCTTCGCCCGCCCCTGCGGACAGCGCACCAGACTGATCGGGCGCCTGCCCATGAAAGGCAGCATGAGCGGGGCGATCGCCGTGTAATAATCGGCCAGCGCCCCCTTGGTTTGCCCGCTATCGGGGAAGATCACGCGATCGCGGCTGGTAATCTTGACAGTGGGTGCCTGGGCGGGAGCGGGTGACGGCGTTTCCAGCCTCACCGCATCGGCGGGCTTGTCCTCCCGCAGCCCGAGAAACGAGCCGTGCCGCACGCGGTTTTCGGCCGTGAATTGTGCGAATGCAACTTCGGCGACCAGTTTCGGGGTGACCCAGCGCGCGCCGCGCGCGTCGGTTTTGGGTACTTCCAGCGGCGGCGTCTTGCGGGCAAGGCGCTTCAGCGTTGCCGCCAAGTCTTGCATCGTCTCGGTGTCGAAACCCGTGCCGACCTTGCCGCGATAGGCCAGCGTATCTCCATCGTGCTGCCCCAGCAGCAACGAGGCGAAGGGGCGGCCGCGCGCTTTCGATTTGGTCCAGCCGACGATGACGAACTCCTGCCGCCGCGTGCATTTCACCTTGACCCACGCCTTGCTGCGCGCGTGGCGGTAGGGCGCATCGATTTTCTTCGATATGATGCCTTCTTGCCGCGCCGCGCACATCGCCTCGAACAGTTTCTCACCCGCCGCGATCACGTGGTCGGCGACGTGGATAGGTGACTGCGCTTTCGCCAGCAGCGCCTCCAGCCGTTCCTTGCGCTCGATGTTGGGCAGCTCGGCAATGTCGTCGCCGTCCACTTCGATGAGGTCGAAGGCATGGAAGCTCAGCGCGTCGTCCTTCGCCTGCGCCCCGTGTCCTCGCTTCAGCACGGCTTGCAGCGCGGAGAAGTCCGGATTGCCGTTCGCATCGTGGGCGATGATCTCGCCATCGATCAGGCTCGGTGGCAGATCGAGCGCGGCGATGTGCTTCACCAGCGGCGCGAACTTGTCGGTCCAATCCTTGCCGCTCCGGGTCCATATGGTCACCGTCTCCCCTGCCGCGGCGACGAGCGCCCGATAGCCATCGAACTTGATCTCGTGCATCCAGCCATTGCCGGCCGGGACGCTGTCGACCAACGTGGCGAGCTGCGGTTCGCGAAATGCCGGCGGTCCACCGTTCGCCCGCTTCGGCTTGCGGCCGGATTTACGCTTCGTGACCTTTTTCGCGATCGCCGCCGTCTCGCTGGCAGGCGCGTTCTTGGCCGCCGCGATCTGCGCCATCGAACGCCCGGTTTTCACGCTGGTGAGCGCGCGTTCGATCAGCACGTCGCCTTCCTCGGCATGCGCATCCTGCAGTTTGCGGAGCAGCCAGTTCTCGCGCTTCTCTCGTCCGCGCGGCTTCAATCGGATCAGCAGCCATTCCCCGCGCATCCGCTCGCCTTCGACGGTGAAATGGAGATGGCCTTTGTCGAGGTCGCTTGCGCTCTTCCCCTCGACCGGCGCCCATGATCCCCGGTCCCACAACATGACCGTGCCGCCGCCATACTCGCCCTTCGGAATGACGCCCTCGAACGTCGCGTAGGACAGCGGATGATCCTCGGTCCGCACCGCCAGCCGCTTGATGCCGGGATCGAGCGACGGGCCTTTCGTCACCGCCCAGCTTTTGAGTACCCCGTCCATTTCCAGCCGCAGGTCCCAGTGCAACCGCGTGGCATCGTGCTTCTGGACTATGAACATGTTTCCCGCGCCGCCCGCAGTCTCGCCCGCGGGTTCCGACGTCCGCCCGAAATCGCGCTTGGCATTGTAGTCGGCGAGCGGGTCGCGCTTCGTCATTTCAAGCTCGTTTGCGCTTGGACGGTTTTTCTTCCGCCACCGACTTTTTCAACGCCGCCATCAGGTCGATGACGTTCGCGCCCGAAGGTTCGGCATCCTCGTCCTCCTCGATGATCTTCTTGCTAGACTTCGACTTGGCCTTCTTCTCGATCAGCTTCATCAACGCCTCGGCATAATGGTCTTCGAACTTGCCGGCATCGAAGGGCGCGCTCTTCTGCTCGATCAGCGTTCCAGCCAGTTCCAGGAGTTCCTTGGGCGGTTTGCTTTCGTCGATCTCGTCGAAGAAGGTCTGCCCCTTCTTCACCTCATCGGCATAGCGCAGCGTTTCCAGAAGCAGACCCTTGCCGCAGGGTTTCAAGGCGACCAGCTTTTCGGAACCGCGGACCGAGAGCTGGCCCAGCGCCACCTTCTTGGCCTTGCGCAACGCCTCGCGCAGGACGACGAACGCTTCTTCCGCCAGCTCGTTCGCAGGCACGACGTAATAGGGTTTTTCGAAATAGAGCGGATCGATATCGTGCGCGTCGACGAATTGCACCAGTTCCAGCGTTTTCTTGCTCTCGATCTTGACCGCCTCGATCTCGTCATCGTCCAGCAGGACATACTCGCCTTTGGAAAGCTCGTAGCCCTTGATAATGTCGTCGCGATCCACCGGGCCGATCCCGGCGACGGTCTTTTCATAGGAGATACGCTTCCCAGACGGTTCGTGGATCTGGCGGAAGCTGATCTTCGCGCCGGACTTCGTCGCGGTGTAGATTTCGACCGGGATCGACACCAGCGATAACCTGATCTGCCCCTGCCAATAAGCGCGCGCTGCCATATTTTTCCCCTCTGCCAGAGGTAAACGAGGAAAGGAGGGGGTGGTTTCCTCGATACCGCTATTAAACGAAATCCTGTCCGACGATCGGCGGCATTCCACACATTGTGAGCCTAGCCCGACCGACTGGCTTTTTAGCGTCGTGAACTCAGTCGATGCGCGAGAGCCACCGAACCGGCGAAACCGAACGGGTCGGCTGCGATCAACAGGCGATGGCCGTCAGCGGGGGTCGATAGCTTTCCAGCAGCGTCGCCAGATCATCGGCCGCCAGCGGTTTCGATATGAGGTAACCCTGAGCGTAATCGCAACCGCATTCCCGCAGGAAGTCGAGACACTCTTCGTCTTCGACTCCTTCCCCAACAACCTTCAGCCCCAGCGAATGGGCCAGCTGGACCGTCGAGCGTACCAGCAAGGCGTCGCTGCGTTCCACATGCGCGTTCTGGACGAAGGCACGGTCGATCTTCAATTCGGTAAGCGGCAGCGTCTGAAGATAGCTCAGCGTCGATAGGCCGGTGCCGTAATCATCCATCGAGACGGCGACGCCCAGATCGCGAAACCGTTCGAGATTGCGGACCGCGAGTTCGGGATCGCGCATGGCCGCCGACTCGGTGACTTCGAAAATGAGCCAGTCGTGCGGAACATCCATATCCCGCAGAAGACGCTCGGCCGCCGCGACGAAACTGCTGGAACTGATGAGTTTCGCCGAGATATTGACTGCCGCCGAAACCAATATGCCGCCGGCCCTCCATTCGCGCAGATCCTTGATCGTCCGTTTCAGTACGAACAAGGTCATGGGCTCGATCCGGTTCGATTCCTCGGCAAGTGGAATGAACATGTCGGGCGGCAGACTGCCCCGTTCCGGATGTGTCCAGCGGACCAGCGCCTCAACGCTCTCGATGCGATCCGCTCGCAACGCAAGCTTGGGCTGGTAGACAACATCCAACTGGCCCAGCTCGATCGCGGTATCGAGTTCGCCCATCAAAGAAACCTGCTGTTCGGCCCAGATCGCTTCGGCATCTTCATGCGTATGCCACGGCTTGCCCTCCTTCACCGCCTGGCTGGCGGCTCGCGATGCTGCAGCCAGATCATTTCCGCCCGCAATGCCGAAGACCAGCCCCACATCGATCCGCCGGCCCGCGATCTCGATCGGTTTGTGAAAGGCCTTGTCGATCGCTTCGAACTGATCGGTCAGTGCATGATATTCGCCTTGATGGGCCCAGGCGATTATGCGCGTATCGGTGCGAAATACGGTTTCGGTTCCAATGAGGGTTCTTAGCCGTTCGGCCAGACGCAAGACTAGCTGACCGATGTCATCCTTGCCCAGCACCGACTGGATGGAATCGAAATCCTTGATGAACGCGGTCGCGGTCAACCCGCCATCGACATTCTGCGTTCTGGCGAAGGCGCGCGCATTGGGAAGTCCGCTTTCCTCGTCCGTCAGCGACTTTTCCTTCAGCCTGCGCTGGGAAATGCGCAATCCTTGCGCTGCCCCGCAGACAGCCACGAAGATAAGCGCAGGCATCACGGCGGCTATGGTCGCCAGCAGGTGATAGGCAACCGCATGTAGACCAAGAAGAGCGACACTCGTCCCGCAGAGCCATACCAGCAAGACGACGTGGTTTCGGCTGCGAAGAATGCAATAGCCGAATATCAGCGCGATGAGCAGCAGGGGTATCGGTCCAACCTCCGATAGCCCGCCGGACAAGAGGGTTTCCGCCGCGAGCGCCTGGATCGTTACGCCCGGGATCACGCCGTGGATCGGCACGCCGTAACGATCGCCCGTCTCGATCGCCGTCGCGCCGACCAATATGTCCTTGCCTTCGATCGCTTCGCGGACGAACCGCCCTTCTTCGACAGCCACGAAGCTGTGACGGGGGATGGATGCGGGATCGATGCTGAAATCGATGACATAGGTTCGATCGACCTGTCCCTGCGCCCCGGCGAGCTGCGCGGACAGGGACGGGCGGGGAACTCTGTCGGTGACCGTCCCGTAGACCATTCGCCTCACGCGCGCATCGTCGTCCGGCAGAACCGAGGCGGAAGCCAGGCTGGCGGAACGGCGAAGGCTGGGTATGGGCAGGGCGTCGAGCCGGCGATCCGACTGTTCGGAAGCCCGTTGCGAAAATGTCGGCATGACGATCGACGCCCTCGCCTCCGCGATCGCAGCGGCGAAGGCGGCGTCGCCCTCCGCAGTGGCGTGAGAGGAGAAATCGACGTCGAAAACGATCGACCTGGCGCCGGCGCTGTCGAGCTGGCGCACCAGCCGGGCGTAATGATCGCGCGGCCACGGCCAGCGCCGAATGGCTGCTATGCTCGCCGCATCGATCTCGACGATATGCACTTCTTGAGAGGCTTGCCGGTCGCGAAGCTGTGCGGACAGCGCACGCAACTCGTTCTCCGCCCCGCGCACCCAGTCCGTCGGCGCGCTCGCAGCCGCGACGATCAGGCATACCGCCATGATCGCCCATTTTGCTAGAACCGAACGTTCAAGCAAAGGCGGTCATGGCACGCTGGGCCGATGCCGGGACAGGCAACGCTCGGCGACCATCAATCATCATCGTCATCGTCGTCATCGTCATCGTCGTCGTCGTCATCATCGTCGTCGTCGTCATCATCGTCATCATCGTCGTCGTCGTCATCGTCGTCATCGTCGTCATCGTCGTCATCATCGTCATCATCGTCGTCGTTATCGTCGTCATCGTCATCGTCGTCGTCGTCGTCATCGTCATCGTCGTCGTCGTCGTCGTCGTCATCGTCATCGTCATCGTCGGATCCGTCGTCATCCGACCCGTCGTCGTCATCGTTCCCGTCGTCGGAACCATCGTCCGAACCGTTGTCGCCGCCGCTGGACCCGTCATCGTCGTCGGAACCGGCGTCATCGTCCGAACCATCGTCGTCGGAACCATCTTCCGATCCCTCGTCGTCGTCCGAACCGCTGTCGTCCGATCCGTCGTCATTGTTCGAGCCGTCGTCATCGGAACCATCATCTGATCCATCGTCGTCCGCGTCTTCGCCGTCGTCGTCATCCGAGCCGTCCTCGTCATCGCCGCCGGACCCGTCCTCGGAACCACCATCGTCCTCAGCACCGTCGTCATCGTCCGAGCCGTCGTCATCATCATCGTCCGAACCGCCGTCCTCGGAACCGTCGTCGTCGTCCGAGCCATCGTCGTCTGAACCGCCGTCATCCGATCCGTCGTCGTCATCGTCGTTTCCACCGCCGCGCCCGGGATTGCTATCGTCGTCGCCGTCATCGTCATTGCCGTGGCCGTTGTTGCCATCGTCGTCGGAACCATCGTCGCCGGAGTCGTCGCCGTCGTCGTCATCATCCGAGCCGTCGTCATCGTTCGAGCCGTCGTCGTCATCGTTCGAGCCGTCGTCGTCATCGTCGTCCGAACCGCTGTCGTCCGAGCCGCCGTCTTCCGATCCGTCATCGTCTTCGGAACCATCGTCACCGGACCCGTCGCCGTCATCGGAACTGCCGTCATCGTCCGATCCGTCATCCGATCCGTCGTCATCCGAGCCGCCGTCTTCCGATCCGTCGTCATCATCGTCCTCGGAACCGCCATCGTCCTCGGAACCGTCGTCATCGTTCGAGCCGTCGTCTTCGGAACCGTCATCGTCTTCGGAACCATCGTCACCGGACCCGTCGCCGTCATCGCCTTCGGAACCATCGTCACCGGACTCGTCGCCGTCATCGCCGTTGGACCCGTCATCGGAACCACCATCGTCCTCAGAACCGTCGTCATCGTCCGAGCCATCGTCATCATCGTCGTCGGAACCATCGTCGCCGTCGTCGTCATCATCCGAGCCGTCGTCATCGTTCGAGCCGTCGTCATCATCGCCGCTGGACCCGTCTTCAGAACCGCCTTCGTCCTCGGAACCGTCGTCATCGTCCGAACCGTCGTCATTCGTCCCGCTGTCGTCCGAGCCGCCGTCTTCCGATCCGTCGTCATCATCGTCGCCAGACCCGTCCTCGGAACCGCCGTCGTCTTCGGAACCGTCGTCATCTTCCGAACCGTCGTCGTCATCATCGCTGGACCCGTCCTCGGAACCATCGTCATCGTTCGAGCCGTCATCATCGGAACCGTCATCGTCTTCGGAACCGTCGTCATCCTCCGATCCGTCGTCATCATCGTCGTCCGAACCGCCGTCGTCCGAACCGCCGTCTTCCGATCCGTCTTCCTGATCGTCTCCGGCGTCTTCATCGGCTACGACTTCCTCGACGAAAGCATCGCCGGCATCCGCATCGTTATCCGCGTTGGCGATGGCGTTCGCATCATCGGTCGCAATATCGGCGACGAGAATATCGAGCGACGCTTCGATCGCCCCGCTGACGAATCCTTCGGTCAGATCGTCGAGATCGGCGGTCGAACTGCCGATGGCGATTTCGATCACGGCGGGGTGCATCGTCGCGCCATTCATTGCGAAGGGCGCACCGCCCGACGTTCCGCCGATGGTCACGGCGGCAGGCGAAGTCGATGTCGGATTAATCACGGTACCCGGTGTCGTTGTCGTCACGCCCCTTTGCGGCGAATCGATCTGGCGCGCATCGTCGCCCTCGATAGTGAGCCGGAACCGATCGTCGGCGGCAATGATCGCCACTTCCCCCGGACGCACCAGATCGCGCGCGCCGCCATCGCTGGTCGCGGCTTCGACCGCGCCTTCGGTGACCTGCATCGAAGTACCTTGCTCCGACACGGTGATCGAGAACGTGGTGCCTTTGACCACAGCCGCTAGATACGGCGTATCAACCCCGAAATGCGGGTCCGGCTGACGTCCGATGTTGAAGATGGCGCTGCCGAAATCCTGCAATATCTGCACGACACCGCGTTCCCGTTCGCGCGGGGCGATGGTGATCCGGGTGTTGGGCCGCACGGTGACGAATTCGCGGCCGCGCACCAGCGTCGCATTGCCGTTGGCGCCAGTCACGATCTGGTGCCCCTCGGCCAACCGGGCGCCGCGCGGCGCGGCGCGCTCGCCGTTACCGGTGCGAATGACGACCTTTCCGCTGGCCTCGCTTATCGTCCAGGGGCCGGACTGGGCGAAGGCGCTCGTGCTGGAAAGCAGCAGGGCGAGAGGCAGAATGGATCGCGACGACTTCAGCATAGGTAATTCTCCGTAGACCTGCCTCTAGCCTGTCCGACTGACCGCAACGTAACCGACCATGCTTAATAAATTGACATTTTGACGAAAAATTAGGGGGTTGAACGTAGTTGGCAGTGGTTCAACAACCACGGGTCACTTCGCATGCGAGCAGTACGCGCCACGTTTCTCCCACTCATGTTCGGCATGGCATCGCCGCTATCGGCGCAGACGGTGCTGGACCGGACCGACCCCACGCAGGCAGAGGAGGATGCCGTCGATCCGAACGATTCGGACGATCCCTCCCCGGCCCTCCCAACCATCGAACGTTCCGAAGAAAGTTCGGTCGAGGGGGTTGCGGAGGCCGGCCAGACATTTACCGTCGGCTCCGTCCTCATCGAAGGAAACACGGCGCTTCCCGACACGGAATTCATCGACCTGATCGAAGACTTCATCGCCCGTCCGCTGTCGCAGACCGATCTGGAGCTGTTGGCGGATGCGGTTGCCGGCCGTGCGCGGGACAGGGGTTACATCTTCGCCACCGCCACGATACCGCGTCAGAGCCTCGCGCTGGGCATATTGAGGATTCGCTTGGATGAGGGCAGGATCGACGATATCCGCATCGTCGGTGCGGACGATCCCGCCATCCGGCGTCAGCTCGCGCCCCTTCTTTCAGCGAATGCCGTAACCCGGGCGGAACTTGAACGACGCATATTGCTGGCCGACGATATTTCCGGAGTCCGCATTCTGGATACGCGGTTCGAACGGGAGGGCGAGCGAGGCGTGCTGTTTGTCGAGACCCGCCGCTCCCGCACCAGCGCATCGATCGAAGCGCGCAACAACGGATCCGAGGCGGTCGGTCCTGTGCGATCCCGCCTCGAAGTCGACCTCAATGGATTGCTCACTTCCGCAGACGAGTTCGACATAACCGTCGGAACCACGCCGTTCGAGCCCGGGGAACTGCAATATGCACGCGCCTCCTATGGCAATGTAGTCAATGCCGACGGCCTCGAAATCACCAGTCAGCTGTCCTATTCCCGAACGGAGCCGGGGGCGTTCCTGTCCGACCGCGATATTCTCGGTCGGTTCTGGCGCGCCGGTGTCGAACTGCGGCATCCGCTGCTGCGAAGCCGCGATACAAGCGTCTGGGCCGTCGGCCAGTTCGAAGTCACCGACCTGAAGCAGGATCGCGCGGGCGCCTTGGCGCGCCATGACCAGGTTCCCGCATTACGCGCGGGCCTCTATTCGCGCGGACGGCTCGCCGGGGGCGACTATCGCGGCAGCATGACCGTTTCCCGGGGGCTGGACATCCTGTCGGCGACGCAGCCGGGTGATCCGCTGGCGTCGCGATCCGACGCTTCCGCGCAGTTCACCAGCCTCTATGGCTGGTTCGCCTGGGACCGCCCGCTGGTCGACGCATTCAGCGGGGCGATCGGAGGACGCGGCCAGCTCGCGTCCGACCCCGTGCTCGCGACCGAGGACCTCGGGCTTGGCGGGCCATCCTTCCTGCGCGGATACAAATATAACGAACGTTCGGGCGATCAGGGGGTGATGGGCTACGGCGAACTGCGCTACGATTGGCGCGGCGACGGGTTCTGGCTCCCCAAGAGCCAGCTTTACGCCTATGTCGATGGCGGGGTCGTGTCGAACCTGGAAGACGGGCGCGGCGGCGGGTCGCTCGCATCGGCGGGTGGCGGTGTACGGCTCGACATCACCCGCGACCTCGATCTGGATCTGGAAGTCGCCGTTCCCTTGAGCGGCCCCCGCTTCGACAGCGACAGCGAGGCGCCGCTCGTCAATTTCCGCATCGAACAATCCTTCTGAGACCGGCTGCGCTACGGCACCCCCGGCGATCATCCGCCCGTCACGTTCATCGTGCGATTGCCCTGCGACGCGCCGTCGTCGATGGCGAAATCATGGCGCAGAGGCTTTCGCGCGAGCAGATCGCCGAAGGCTGCGTCCAGCGCGGCGGCGGGATCATCGCTGCGGACAGCGCGGCGCAGATCGACGCTCTGATCGTGACCCAAACAGCCATAGACCGTGCCGGTCGCGGCAATGCGGATGCGGTTGCACGCGGCGCAGAAATTGTGCGTCAACGGCGTGATGAAGCCGATGCGCGTGCCGGTTTCCGCGATATTCCAGTATCGCGAAGGTCCGGCGGTGCGGTGACCGGAAGGGGACAGCGTGTAGCGAAGCGCAATGTCACGGCGCACGCCGTCGAGGGGACGATAGGTTGCCTCGCGACCACCGTCCACCCGCCCCATCGGCATGGTTTCGATGAGCGACACATCCATCGCGCGCGCGCCGCAATATTCGATCATGGGAATGATCTCGCGGTCGTTGACGCCGGCCAGCGCGACCATGTTGATCTTCACGGCCAATCCCGCCGCCCGGGCCGCATCGATCCCGGCCAGCACATCGGACAACGCATCGCGGCGTGCGATGCGGGCGAATGTCTCGGGCAGCAACGTGTCGAGACTGACATTCACCCGCCGCACGCCCGCTTCGTAGAGATCGCGCGCGCGATCGGACAGCAAGGTGCCGTTGGTGGTCAGCGTCACTTCCACCAGACCGTCGCCGCGCAACGCACCAAGCTGATCGAACAGCCGCATGACGCCGCGCCGCACCAGCGGCTCGCCGCCGGTGACGCGGATATGCCGGACCCCGCCCCGCACCAGGTGGCGGGCGATCCGTGCGGTTTCGTCCAGCGTCAGCAGATCGCTTCGGGGCATGAACCGCATGGCTTCGGGCATGCAATAGGTGCAGCGCAAATTGCAGCGATCCGTCACGGAGATGCGGACATAGTCGATGCGGCGGCCATGCTGGTCGATCATTCCGGGGGAGCGGGAGGGGGCGGGCATCGCTGAAGCCATGGGCGGTGCCAGCCTAACCCATCGCTCCGCGGATGTCCGCCCTATAATCGTCCGCTTTCCAATTCGGACGCGAAATCCGCCAGCTCCCGCAAGGCGAGGAACACGTGATAGCCGCTGGCAGGGGTTATGTCGTTGGCGATGGGCTGCTTGTCCGGCCCCAGCGCATCGTTCCAGGCCCCGGGCAGCGCGCCGTCGATATGGTCGGCGAACATGTCCTCGGCCGTCTGCGCGATCCGTTCGAGGCCGTCCGGCGAGGGCTCGATGCGATGCAGCGCCATATGCCCTTTCAGCTTTTCGGTCGGACCCCATAATCGCTGTTTCGCCTCCCGCACGCGGCCGTCCGCATGCTGTGAAAGCGGAAAGAAATCATGACCGGCGATGATCGACATGCCGCCTTCGTGCAGCGCGCGCATCCAGCCCAGAGGCGCGGTCCCGGTGAGATCGCGCATACGCCCGAGGATCCACGTCCATTCGAACATGTGCCCGGCTTCGACATGGTTCTGTTCTTCGACAAGGTTCTGCTCCACCTCGTCGCCCGCATATTCCAGCAGCAGGCCCCGCTCGTCATCGAAGAACCGTTCCTGCACGAACGCCGCGATCGACGCCGCCCTGTCCGCCGCGTCGCGATCGCCCGTCGCTTCGAACCATGCAAGGGAGGCTTCGGTCAAATGCATGTGCGGGTTCTGCGCGCGGATCGCCGGAGCGGGCAGGCGTTCGCGAAAACCACTGACGGCGCCGCCTTCCCCATTCGCGTCTTCGTTGCGGTCGCGGTCTTCGTAACGCAGGATCCCGTCGATCGCCGCGCCGACGGCCCGGCCCGCCGCCAATGCGCTATCCGATCCGAACGCGTGTGCCGCCGTTGCGAAGGCGAGCAGGGCGAAGGCCGTATCGTAAGCCTGCGCCGTATCGTCGATCAGCCCGCGGCCAGGCTCTACCGTCGTGCCGTACAACCCGTCGGGGCGGCGGCAATGCCGCGTCAGGGTTGCGATGCCCCGTTCGGCCAATGCGCGCGAACGGTCGCGATCCCAGCCCAACTGCGCGGCGAGCGCAAAGGTGAAGACCATGCGCGCCTGCAATCTGACGCGGCTGGGTTCCCCCGCGATCCCGCGACCCGAAAGATCGAGCCGTTCGTAAAAGCCGCCTTCCGGCGCGGGCCCGTGTTCGGCCCAGAAGGGGAACGCCGTGTCCAGCATCCATGCCTTGCCCCGCCCCGCGATGGAGCGAACGCGTTCCAGGGACGATGTCGAAGCCGTCATGCAGCGCGACAGGGAATGTTTGTGTTGTGCATCGAAAACACCTTACACCGGATCGGCAATGACGGATGATATCGAAAATGCCCTGCGATCCGCGATGTTCCGATTGACCGGCGCGGAAGAAGAAGTGGCCGACTGCCGCCGCCTTTCCGGAGGGGCCAGCATGGAAAGCTGGTCCTTCGATTTCGCCGGCGGCGAATATGTGTTGCGCCGCGCGCCCAGCGATGCGTTGATGACGGACAGACCGTTCGATCACACGACCGAAGCGGCGCTGGTAACGGCGGCGCAGCGCAGCGGTGTCTCGGCGCCGGAGGTGGTCGGTGTGCTGACCCCGGCCGACGGGCTTGGCAGCGGCTATGTCATGCGGCGCATCGGCGGCACGGCGAACCCCGCCGCTATCCTGCGCGAGGCGCAACCGGCGCTGATTGCCGACATCGCCCGCGAACTCGCCGCGATCCATGCGGTCAAGGTGGCTGATCTGCCGGACTTGCCCGCGCCTTCCACCGGCGCCCTGCTGGACGATCTGCACGACCAGTTCGATGGGTTCGGCGCGGATCGCCCGGTCATTGCACTGGCGCTGAAATGGTGCCGCGACAACCTTCCGCCGCCCGTGTCGCCCCGGCTCGTCCATGGCGATTTTCGCATGGGCAACATCATGGTGGAAGAAGGCCGCCTTTCGGGCGTGCTCGATTGGGAGCTTGCCCATATCGGCGACGCGCATGAGGATATCGCCTGGGGCTGCGTCGGCGCGTGGCGGTTCGGCCGTTACGACCGGCCGGCCTTCGGTCTTGCCACGTTCGATCGCTATTTCGCCGCCTATGAACAGGCTTCGCGGGTCCCGGTCGACCGGGCGCGGGTTCGGTACTGGCTCATTCATCGCACGATCTGGTGGGCGCTGGGATGCCTCAGGATGGGCGCGATCTGGCGCGAGGGCGCCGATCGCAGCCTGGAGCGCGCCGTCATCGCCCGGCGTACGGTGGAAAACGAAATCGACCTGTTGCTGCTGCTGGACGACGATGCGGCGGCAGTGCCAATCGTCATGCCCGAAAACGATGTGCCATCACTCACCGGCGAAACCCATTCCGCCGAACTGCTCGATGCGGTATCCGAATGGATCGGCACACGGGTCAAACCCGCCATGCAGGGACACGACCGGTTCCTTTCCGCCGTGGCAATGAACGCGATGGGCATTGCCGCCCGCGATATCCGAAACCCAGGATCGCTCACCGACGCGTTGCTGGCGAAGGACATTCTGAACGGGACGAAGGACGCATCGTCTCCCGGAATGCTGGCGGACCTGAAGCGGTACGCGCTTCGCAAGGGCGCTACCGACGTTCCCAAATATGCCGGCCTGGCCGCCGCCAAGGAGAAATGGACATGACGATGCTGTTCGAACTGCCACGGGAGATCACGGACTATCTGGCCGAGCTCGACGATTTCATTGAGCGCGAGATCAAGCCGATCGAGGCGCGGGACGACAATATCCGCTTCTTCGACCACCGCCGCGAACATGCCCGTACCGATTGGGACAATGACGGCCTGCCCCGCGAGGAGTGGGAGGCGCTGCTTAAGGAGATGCGCCGCACGGCGGACGCGGCGGGGCATTACCGCTTCGCCCTGCCTGCCGAATTCGGCGGCAAGGACGGCAGCAACCTCGCCATGGCCGCCATCCGCCACCATCTGGCGCATCGCGGGCTGGGGCTGCACAACGATCTGCAGAACGAAAGCAGCATCGTCGGCAATCTGGTTCAGCCCTTGATGGTGCGCGATTTCGGCACGGAGGAACAGAAGCGCGACTTCATTCCCGCGATGCTGGCGGGTGACATGCTGTGGAGCTTCGGGCTGACGGAAGAAGCGCACGGCTCCGACGCGACATGGATGGATACGCGTGCGGTTCGCGAAATCCGCGATGGCCGGGACGGTTGGCGGATCGATGGGGAGAAGATGTGGACCACCGGCAGCCACGTCGCGACGCATTGCATGGTCTTCGCCCGGCATTCGGGTCACGACGGGGATGCGAACGGCATCGGCTGTTTCATCGTCCCCTACGACACGCCCGGTTTCGAAGTCGGCGAATATCTTTGGACGTTCAACATGCCGACCGATCATCCCAGAGTCGCGCTGAACGACGTCTGGGTGCCCGTCGACGCGGTGTTGGGCGATCTCGACCATGGCCTCGCCTGCGCGCAGGGTTTCGTGCATGAAAACCGCATCCGGCAGGCGGCTTCGTCATTGGGCGCGGCGCAATACTGCATCGACGAATCGGTGCGATATGCGCGGGAACGCAAGCCCTTCGGCAAGTCTCTGGCGACCAATCAGGCGATTCAGTTTCCCCTGGTCGAATTGCAAAGCGAGGCGGAAATGCTTCGCCTGCTGGTCTGGAAAACCGCCGCGCAGATGGACACCATGCCCAAGATCGAGATCGCGACGCGCCTGTCGGACAAGGTTTCGATGTGCAATTACCGCGCCAACCGGCTCGTCTGCGATGCGGCGGACCGCGCGATGCAGGTGCATGGCGGCATCGGCTATTCCCGGCACAAGCCGTTCGAGCATATCTATCGCCACCATCGCCGCTACCGGATCACGGAAGGGTCGGAAGAAATCCAGATGCGCAAGGTTGCGGGCCATCTGTTCGGCTTTATGGGGCCCGGGAAACCTGCTTCTGAAGGCACGTAGTTATATAAGTGAACCATGTCCGATAAACCTGTTACCATCGCCGCATTCTACCAGTTCACGCGCTTCCCCGATCCTGCCGCGCTGCGCGGCGAATTGCTGGCGGAATGCCTGGCCAACGGCGTGCGCGGCACGATCCTGTTGGCGAAGGAGGGAATCAACGGCACCATCGCGGGCGACACCGATGCGCTGGATGCGGTCCTCGCCCATATTCGTGCGCTGCCGGGCTGCGTGGATATGGAGCACAAGGTTTCGCACGCGCCCACAATGCCGTTCCTGCGAATGAAAGTGCGGCTGAAGGCGGAAATCGTAAAGATGGGGCAGCCCGATCTCGATCCGGTCGGCGATGTAGGCACTTACGTAGCGCCGCAGGACTGGAACGCATTGATCACCGACCCGGATACGATCGTCATCGACACGCGCAACGATTACGAGGTCGATATCGGCACGTTCAAGGGCGCGATCGATCCCGAAACGGGGAGTTTCGGCGACTTTCCCGCATGGTTCCGCGCACAACGCGCTAAGCTGGAACAGGACGGGCGCCTGCCCAAGGTCGCGATGTTCTGCACCGGCGGCATCCGCTGCGAAAAATCCACCGCCTTCCTGCGCGGCGAAGGGGTGGAGGACGTGTTCCACCTGAAAGGCGGCATCCTCAAATATCTGGAAACCGTCCCCGAACAGGAAAGCCTGTGGGAAGGGGAATGCTTCGTGTTCGACGAACGGGTCAGCGTGACGCACGGGCTTGCCGTCGGCACCCATTCGCTATGCCGTGCCTGCCGCGAACCGATTTCGGAAGCGGACAAGATCTCCGACTTCTACGAGGAGGGCGTGAGCTGCCACCGCTGCTATCACGCGAAAACGCACGAGCAACGCGAACGCTATGCCCAGCGTCAGAAACAGGCAACGCTGGCGCAGGAACGCGGCGAAGTGCATTTCGGCAAGGTTTACGAACAGAAACTTCCCGGCGATCTCACGGAGGCGGATTTTGCCTGACCCCAGCGCCGACATCGCGTCAATCCTCTACAGCTTCCGCCGCTGCCCCTATGCGATGCGGGCGCGCATGGCGCTGGCGATCAACGACACGCCCCACGAAACGCGCGAGGTCGTCCTGCGCGACAAGCCCGCTGCCATGCTGAAGGCTTCGCCCAAGGGAACCGTGCCCGTTCTCGTTCTGCACGATGGCACCGTGATCGATGAAAGCATCGCGATCATGCGCTGGTCGCTCGCCCGAAACGATCCCGAACACTGGCTGAAGGGCGACGATCGCGGCCTGATCGACACTATCGACGGTCCGTTCAAGCACCATCTCGACCGTTATAAATACGAAACCCGGTATGACAGCGACGCAGCGCTGCACCGGGCGGAGGGCTTTGCCATCCTGGAGGCGCTCGATAATCGGCTGAGCGATAATGCGTATCTGTGTGGCGCGACGCGCAGCATGGCGGATATCGCCAGCTTCCCCTTCATTCGCCAGTTCGCCAACAGCGACCGCGAATGGTTCGATGCGCAGGCGCTGCCTTATCTTCAAGGCTGGCTTGCCACGCTCGTTAAAAGCACGTTGTTCAAGCGCGCAATGATCAAGCGGCCGCAGTGGAAACCGGACGCAGCGGAACAATAGGCATGGCTTTTGCTAACCTGTCGGCCTTATGGTGGATGCCATGGGCCGGGTAACACGCAACAGAATGCACGCAGCATTCCGCCTGACGCTGGCCGCTACGGCGTTGCTGGCAGTGGGTGTCCCCGGCGCGCAGGCCGACCCGCGCCAGCTTACCATCGTACCCGAAAGCAATCTGCGCTTCGGTTCGTTCGCGGTCATGGACGAAGGGTATCGCATCGTCACCCCCGCGGGCGGCGTGGAGAGCCAGGGGCTGTTCTCCATCGCATCGGGCGATACCGCGCCGGCGCGCTTCACGCTCCGCTTCGATCGCGGAAACAACAGCCGCCGCCGCCTCGACCTTCGTGTCCAGCTGGTGCTGTCTTCCGCGCCGGTAGTGACCCAAGGCGGTATCGTGGCGCGCCTGTCGTCCTACAGGACCGACCTGCCTGGAGCACCGACCATACAGGCCGGCCGGGTGATCGAAGTGGACATTCCCAATTGCACGCAGCGCGTCTGTTCGCAGTCGTTCAACGTCGGCGCGCGGCTCGACATCAAGCGCAGTTTCGGCGGCGGCAGGATCGAGGTTCCCATTCCGATGGACGCCGTCCTGATTTCGGTCAAATGACGACTGCGTTCTGGTAAGACGGGGCTTCGTCCGGGTAAGCCCCGGCGCATGAACCGTCTGTTCGCCATCCCGCTGATAATTGCCGCTGCCAACGATGGCGTGACCGCCCTTGCACAGACGGCTGAAGGGACCGGGCGCGCACAAATCGTGCAGCCATTGTCGGTGCAATCGCAGACCGACCTCGATTTCGGACAGATCGCGGTCGCGCACGATCAAGATGGCAGTGTCACCATAGACCCCGAAACCCTGATGGCCACCCATACGGGCAGCGCGCGGAACTTGTGCAGCGGACAGTCCGGCTGCGCCACCGCCCCGGCGGTGTTCGTCGTATCCGGCGAACCCGAACGCAGCTTCCGCATGTCGCTGCCCTCCACGATCGAGGCTGTATCCTCCCTGTCTCCTACAGCGCGACTGCCGGTCGACACGCTGGTTGCGCATAGCGCGAATGCCGGCCGCAAGGGCCCGCGGGGTGTTCTGGGTTCGGATGGGCGCGACACGATTACTGTTGGCGGGACCCTTCGTGTACCGGCCGCAAGTTCGCCGGGTCGTTATGTCGCGCAGATGCGCCTGGTCGTGACTTATGATTAATATTGTACCACCAGGTTTCTCTTTGTTACGAATGATCTGCAAGATAAATGAAGTAACCATTTCTTAAAGACTAGGTACTATTCCCTTATAGAACGCGGCGGACCAGACCATTGCCGTGTTTCGGTGCGCGAGCATGTGCATCGACCAGGATCACAGCCTTTTCAGGGAACTATTTTATGAAAAAGATCATTTTCGCGACTCTCGCCGCTGCCGTAGCCGTTCCGGCCGCTGCCGCTCCCGGTGATACGGCCACCGCCAATGGCACCGCCGTTGCCGAAATCGTCGCGCCCATTTCCATCGTTCACGATACCGATGCCGCACTCGATTTTGGCACGATGGTGAGCGACACCGGCACTGCCGGCACCGTTACGGTTACTGCCGCTGGCGGTGCTACCGCAAACGGCGGCCCCAAGCTGCTCACCGGTTCGACCAGCTCAGCCGACAGCTTCACCGTTTCGGGTGACGCGGGCCGCACTTTCGACATCGTGACCGGCAACGGCACGGTAACGTCGGGCGCCAATTCGATGAGCTTCACGACTTCGCCGTCGGCTGCGACCGGTACGCTGAATGCGACTTCGGGCGATGCGAGCTTCACCGTCGGCGGTGTGCTGAGCGTGGCTGCCAATCAGGCTGCCGGTTCCTACACCGGTTCCTACACGGCGACCGCTACCTACAACTAAGTCCGACCTTCACGTCAGGCTCCGACTTCGCAGAACCGCCGGGCGCGCTATCAGCCCGCCCGGCGGTTCTCGCGATCCCTCGCGCTTATCGACCGGATACTCCGCCATCACACTCGTCTCGCCCATCAAACAGATAGTTGCCGCAATGGCCATCATGCCTGCGCTCACGCTATTTGCTTCCGAACCGGCTTCGGCCGAGCCGGGGCAGACGATCTCGGCTGCCGGAACGAGCGAGGCGGTCATCATAGAGCCGATCGGACTGCAGAACGTCGCGGACCTCCGCTTCGGGCGCATCATCCGGCCGACCACCGGTGGCACGCTCCGCATCGCCAATAATGGCGCGGTTGCCGAAACCGGCGGCGTTACCGGCAACGCCATATCGACGCCGCAAAGACGCAACGGTCGCGGGCCCGCCGCACTGGCCGCATTCGGGGATCCGTTCCGCCTGTTCATCACCTTCATCCCGGCGCAATCGCAGGTTTCGAACGGCACCGCGCAGATGCGGGTGGATCAATATACCGTCAATACGGGCTTTCTCGGCCTCAGGCAGTTCGATGCCGACGGCTATTCCGGATTGTTGATAGGCGGCCGGTTGACGATCAATCCGAACCAGCAGACGGGCAGTTACACCGGAACTTTCCCGGTGACGATTCTTTACCTTTGATGGCCTGATGCTCTAAGCGATTAACCATCCGTAGAAATACGGGGTCACACGGGGTCATTCATGAGCCATCCTACCCTTCTCTTCCAGTTCGCAATCGCCGCGATGCTGCTCGCGGCCGCCGCGCCCGCTTCTGCTCAAGACAGCGGCGACCGCGCTCCCTTCGCCCCCGAAGCGACGGCGGAAACGACGGACGATCTGCCACAAGTCGCCAATAATGTGCCCGCCGGCTCGGTCGGCGGGATGGGCGATATAAACCTCTTCCCCAAACGCGTCGTCATCGACGGGCGGCGGCAGGTTTCGACCATCGGACTGTACAACAAGACAATCGATCCCGGCGATTACGAGATTTCGCTGGTCGACATGGCGATGCGGCCCGACGGTCAGCTCGTCCCCTTCGACAATGGCGCGAGCGAGGCCGAGAAAGCGCGCGTCGCCACCGCCAGCCCCTTCCTTCGCTATTCACCGCGACGGGTAACGCTGGACGGCAGCGAAAGCCAGATCATCCGCCTGATGGCGCGCGGCGGGTCCGACCTGCCGGCGGGCGAATATCGTTCGCATTTTCTGGTCGTTTCAGTACCGCGCGACGAACGGCAGGGCTTCTCCATCGAAGACGCGGTGGAGGGCGAGACGCAGGACGGCATCGGCGTGTCGATCCGCCCGCGTTTCGGCATCTCCATCCCGGTCATCGTCCGCATCGGCGATACGACGCTGGATGTCGGCATTCGCGATGCCGGGATCGTGACCGCGCAGGACGGATCGCAGGCGGTCGGCATGATCCTGACGCGGGCGGGCACGCGCTCGGCCTTCGGCGACGTGGCCGTCACCGCTAACGGCATTGCCGAACCGGTCGCGCTGGCACGCGGCGTCGGCGTCTATCCCGAGGTGGACGAACGCATGGTGTTCGTGCCGATCGATCCCGAAACGCCGCCCGGCGCGCTGGCGTCCGGACAAACGCTGCGGATTACCTATACCGACGATGATACCGCACCCGGCACCGAACTGGCAGGGTTCAGCTTCGTCATACCGTGAAGCGGAGACACGCCGCCCGCAATGCCGGCGCCCTTGGCGTTACGGCTCTTCTGGGATTCGGATGCTCCCAGGCGGATAGCGACGGCGCGCGCGAGACCGCATCGGACGGGCTGACCTTTCCGGACCGATTGCGCGCAACGACAGAGGCGAACGACAACCCCCGGCGCGAACTGCCCCGGCCAACTTTCGGACCGCTTGCCGGGCATCCGCCTCCATCCCCGTCGCAAAACGCGGCGGATGAGCCGACTTTACCGAACCGCAACGCGCTGATGACGACAGCCAGCACCGCCGCGATGTTCGCGCCGCTGGAGGGGGATCGTCCGGAGTTCGGCGTACCAACGGCGCGCGTAGTGGAACCCGATACCGTTCCCTCGTCCCAGGACGTTGCGGACGAACGAAGCGCTTCGCCAGGCGCTACGTTCGACCGCGATGCCCCGTTGCCGATCGAACTGACACCCGTCCCCGAACTGTCCGTGCGGCCCATCTTGGACATCGAAACGGTCACGCTGGGGAATATTCCAGCCGAGTTCGCCTCGGCAGAGCCAAGAAAGCGCAGCGTTTCCAAGGCGGCGGACGTGAATTCGGCCGAGGTCCCGCCGGCAAGCCCCTCCGCTCCACTCGGCGTGCAAGCCGCCCAGCTACCGCCTCCGATAGCTGTACCACCGCTGGCTTCGATCGTCCCTCCCCAGCGCGCACCCGTCACGATGGTTACAGTCGACCCACCGGTCGTGGATACGGTGTCGCCCGTCGCGGCCAACGATACCAGGCCGACCGTGCCGACCGCTACTGTCGTGCCGACCGCGGGAGCAGAATTACCGACAGGCGGTCCGTCCGTATCCGCGCCCGATGTCGCATCTCCGCGCGAGATCCCGACCCTCGTGCCGCCGAACCGGACGCAGACGACGCTGGGCCTCGCGAACCCTGTTCAGACAACCGGCGATACCAATGCGCTCGCTCAAGAGCGCACGGTACGTTTCTCCGGGTCGAGCGAGGCGCCGCAGCTCGACTATCAGGACGAACTGATCCTGGAACTCAAGGTTGCCGGAGTCGATGCGAGCGACACCATCCTTGCCTATGGCACGCGGCAGGGCGTGTACCTTCCCATCGGAACGCTGGCGCGCATTCTGGACCTTGCCATAACGGTCCAGGATGGGGGCAATTACGCATCGGGCTGGGTACTCGATCAGACGCGGACGCTGGCGATCGACCTGCGTCGCAATCTGCTGACTATAGCGGGCAGGGAACAGCCCTTGCCGCGCGGCGCCGCAACTGCGTTCGATGGCGAACTGTTCCTGCTGGCGGATCGCATCGCCGGCATATTGCCACTGACGGTCGATACCGATCTGCGCGCGCAGACGATCACCCTGACGACGCTGGAAACCTTCCCTTTCGAAGCGCGCATGAAGCGGGAGGCGGACCGGGCGCGGCTCGCCAACCGTGCAGCCGGTGGGCGCAGCGAAATCTTCACCCGCGTCAATACGCCCTTCTTGCTGGCATCGATCCCGGTCGGCGATGTCGATCTGCGCGCCATATCGGAAAGCACGTTCGGAAGCCGGGCGGAGATCGACCTGCAATTCGCAGGCGATCTGGGCTATCTGACTGCGGAAACCTTCCTGAGTGCCGATACGAAAAACGGGTTGACCACCTCGCTCATCAAGGTTGGGCGGCAGGACCCCAACGCGCAACTGCTCGGTCCGCTATCGGCCACGGAATTCGCGCTGGGTGACGTGGCGACCGTATCCATGCCGCTGGGCCTGCGCAGTGTGACCGGACGCGGTTTCGCCATCGCCAACACTCCGGCGGAAGCTTTCAGCGTGTTCGAGAAGATCGATCTGCGCGGTATTCTGCCCGACGGGTTCGAAGTGGAGCTGTACCGCAACGACATATTGATCAGCTCCACCCGCGAAGCAGTCGGTGGACGCTACGAATTCCTGCAGGTGCCGGTCGATTTCGGACTGAATGTCTTCCGGCTCGTCTTTTTCGGGCCGCAGGGCCAGCGCAGCGAGGAGGTCCGCCGGATCAGCGTGGGCGACGGACGCCTGCCGACGGGCAAGCTCGTCTACCGCTTCGGCGCGGTGCAGAAGGATCAGAACCTGCTGGGTGTGCAACCGCCCTTCTTCATCCGCCCCCGCGATTTCGGCAATTGGCGCGCCAGCGGTGAGCTGGCCTATGGCGTATCGTCGGACATCACCGCCGTCGTCAGCGGCGCATGGTTCGAAACCGAGGAGCGCAACCGATGGATATCCACGGCCGGCATCCGCACCGGCGTCGGCGGTTTCGCGGTGAAGGCCGATCTTGCGGCGGGCGACGGCGGCGCGTTCGCCGTCAGCGGAGGGATCGGCGGACGCATCGGTGCTTCGGCCATAACGCTGTCCCATGTCGAATATTCTGGCAACTTCATCGACGAGACACGCGGCGGCGTCGCCGGCGGCGGCGGCTTCGGCGGAACCGGGCTGACGCGATCGACGGAGGTAGACTTCAACACGACGCTCGAACTGGGCGATCCGATCTCAGGCTTCGTCATACCGCTTACCGCCCGCGCCCGCCGGACGCAGAGCGAGGCAGGTCTGACCACTCTGGATGCAACCCTGCGCGCATCGACGCGATTGTCCGGCGTGCTGGCGTCCAACACGTTCGACTACACGCGCACTTCGTTCGACGGTTTGGAAAGCCGGTCCCGGCTGTTCGGAAATTTCGATCTCGCGACGCTGGGCCGGTCGCGCACGCGGGGACGCCTTTCGTTCGGCTACCAGGTTCTGCCCAAACCCGATATCCTGTCCGCTGCCGTCGAGGTCGACCATGCGATCGACGAGGATACCGCCGTGCGAGCATCCCTTGGCTATCTGTTCGAAACGCAGTCACCGCAGATCGGCTTGTCTGCCGTGCGCGATTTCGACCGGTTCAGCCTGGCGCTGGACGGAAACTACGCGTTCGAGCGGAACGAGCATTCCATCGGTCTGCGGCTTGGTTTCAGTTTCGGCCGCGATCCGTTGCGCGGCGGGTTCTTTATCGCGCGGCCCGGCCTGGCCCATGCCGGCATCGCGTCGGTGCGCGCTTTTCGCGACATGGACGGGGACGGCATTTTCGGCCCGCCCGACAGCGTGCTGTCCGGCGTATCGGTGATCGCCGCCAACCGGGTAGTGCCGACGGATGCGGGCGGGCTGGCGCGCATCGGCAATCTTGGCCCCGGTCGCGGGGCCAGCCTGCAGATCGACGGATCGACCCTGCCCGATATCGACCTTGCGCCCGCGAGCGAGGGACTGGAAATCGTGCCCCGCCCCGGCCGCATCCACGTTGCCGACTTCCCAATCGTCGCGGTGAGCGAGGTGGAAGGCACCGTCAGATTCAGCCAGGGCGACGGCGACAAGGGCGTATCGGGCGTCCGTCTGAAACTGCGCGATGCGCAGGGCAAGGACGCCTATTTTACCAAGACGGAAATCGACGGATACTATTTCTTCGAACGCGTCCGCCCGGGCATCTATACGGTCGCGCTCGACGAAGGGCAGGCCAGCCGCCTCGATCTATGCGCGGCGCAGGATTATTCGGTAACCGTGGGTTATGAAGCAGACCTGGTGAAAGCGGACATCGCGATCGGCGTCTGCAGCGAAACGGCGGAGGCACCATGATGCTGGCCATTCGGTTCTACGGCCCGCTGGCCGATAGCATTGGTAAAACTATTGCGCTCGATCTGCCCGAAGGTTGCGATACCGTAGGCGCATTGCGGAACCATATCGCATCCGCCTTCCCGCAGACCGCAACGCTGATCGCAGACAAGCGAACTCGGTGCTTCATCGACGACCGGTCGGCGCAGGACGGGGACCGCTTGGCAAAGGATGCGACGGCCGAGTTCCTGCCGCCGGTATCGGGGGGTTAAGGATGGCTGCCCGGTGCTTGCTGACCGAAGAGCCACTCGACCCCGCGGCGCTGCACGCGGCTTTCATGAAGCGTAACCCCGGTTGCGGGGCCCTCGCCAGTTTCACCGGAGTAGCGCGCGGGGTTAGCAAGGACGGACGACCGGTTCGGCGGTTATATCTCGACCATCATCCGCGCCTGACCCTTCCGTCGATGGAAGCGATAGCAGACGACGCGCTGGAACGGTTCGCACTGCCTGACGCCTTCGTCGCACATCGTTACGGTGCCATCGCGCCCGGCAATACGATCGTTTTCGTCGTCGCGGCATCGATCCACCGCCGCGCAGCGTTCGATGCGGCGCAATATGTGATGGACCGGCTGAAAACCGAAGCGATGTTCTGGAAACGCGAAGAAACAGCGCACTGCGGCGACTGGATCGAACCCACCGCAGAAGACTACGCCGCACGCGACCGGTGGCGCTAGCACCGCCTCATTCGTGCCGCAGCGCCTCGATAGGGTCGAGCCTCGACGCCCGCCGCGCCGGATAATACCCGAACACGATCCCCATCACGGCGGAAAAGACGAAGCTCAGCACGTTGATCGTCGGGTCGAACAGGAAAGGCACGTCGACCAGCGTCGCCAGTCCCAGCGACATGCCGAAGGCAAGCACGATACCGATCAGCCCGCCGAGGCAGCACAACACCACCGCTTCGGTGAGGAACTGCAGTTGCACCTCCTTCGCCAGTGCGCCGATCGCCAGCCTAATGCCGATTTCCCGGGTGCGTTCGGTCACGCTGACCAGCATGATGTTCATGATGCCGATGCCGCCCACCAGCAGGCTGATCGCGGCGATCGCGGCGACCATCGCGGTCAGCGCCCCGGTCGCCGCACCCAGCGCCTGATTAATTTGCGCCGTGTCGATCACGTTGAAGTCGTTGTCTTCGCCGACCTGCAGCAAGCGCCGCTCGCGCAGCAGATCGACCAGCGAGGACTGGATCGCCGCGCTTTCGTAGGACGAATCGTATTTGACGACGAAATACTGGATATCGTCGCTGCCCAGGAAGCGGCGCTGCACGGTTTTCAGGGGCATCATCACGACATTGTCATCGTCCTGCCCGCCGCCGCCCTGCCCGCGTGATTCCAGCACTCCGATCACGGTGCAGGACACATCGTCCAGCCGCATCGTTTCGCCTACAGGAGTCGAGCCCGAAACGAAGATCGCCTCGCGCACCTTGGGACCGATAAGGCAGACATTCTGTCCGGCGGTTTCCTCGGCCGCGTTGAAGCCGCGTCCGTCCTCCACTTCGATCGATTGCGCGGCCAGGAAATCGCCATTCACGCCTTCCACCGATGTCTGCCAGTCCTGCCCGTTATGGAACGCGGTCGCCGGGCTGGTCGCGCTGCCCGCCGCGATTTCCACACCCGCGATCTGGCTTTCCACCGCATCGACATCGCTTTGGTCGAACGGACGCCGCGTGCCCCGATCGCTTTCCAGCGGAAAGATGATGTAGACGTTCGAGCCCAGGGACGAGATGGAATCGCGAACCGAGGCGGTGACGCCGTTGCCCAGTGTCACCATGGTGATGACGGCGGCGACTCCGATGATGATGCCCAGCGTCGTCAGGAAGGACCGCAGGATATGCCGCCTGATCTCGCGCAGGGACAGAAGCAGGGTCGCGCCGAAAATCCTGGTCACGCGGGTGGCTCCGTTTCAGCCGGGACGGCATCGTCTGCGAAGCGTCGCCCGCGTTCGATGCGTTCCACCACCCCGTCGCGAAAATGGACGATGGTGCGGGCATAGGCGGCCATTTCCTCCTCATGCGTGACCAGCACGATGGTAATGCCGGTGCGGTTGAGGTCGGTCAGCAATTCCATGATCTCGATCGATCGTTCGGTGTCGAGATTGCCGGTCGGCTCGTCCGCCAGCAGCACGTCGGGCTCCGTCGCCAGCGCCCGCGCGATGGCGACGCGCTGCTGCTGCCCGCCCGACAGTTCCGCCGGCGTATGTCCGGCCCACGGGACCAGCCCGACCAGGTCCAGCGCCCTACGCCCCGCCGCGCGCCGCTGCGCCTTGTTCTCGCCGCGATAGAGCAGCGGCAGCTCGACGTTTTCGAGCGCGGTCGTGCGCGACAGGAGATTGAACCCCTGGAACACGAAACCGAGATAGCGCCGCCGCAGCAGCGATCGCTGGTCGCGGGTCAGCGCCTGCACTTCCGTGCCGCGAAAGCGGAAGATGCCCGAGGTCGGCGTGTCGAGACAGCCCAGGATATTCATGGTCGTCGATTTGCCCGAACCCGACGGCCCCATGACTGCCACGAAATCGCCGCGCGCGATGGTCATGTCGACGCCTTTCAGTGCCTGGAACGCGGCCGGGCCGGTGCCGAAGGTCTTGGTGATGCCTTCCAGCGCGATCAGCGTCGCGTTCACCGGCATATCTGGGGGCACGCCTCCGCTCATTCGTCCTCGGCCCGCAATCCCGTCACCACTTTCATGCCCGGCTTCAGCTTGGCGGATCGGACCACCGTGCGGCGACTGTCGCTCTGCCCGGTGACCACGTCGATTGCCTTCAGCGTGCCGTCCGCCTGCAGCACGTGCACCTGCTGGCGGCTGCCGACGCCGATGGACGCGCGCTGTTCCTGTTCCTCCAGACCAATCTGCGGGTTGAGCACGCCGCTTTCCTCCTCGTCCTCCGCATCGGGCTCGAACCGAAGCGCGCTGTTGGGCACGACCATCTGCCGCCCGGTGCTGGCTGTCGCGATGGTGGCGGTGGCGGTCATGCCTGGTCGCAGCAGCCCGCTGCCATTGGCGACCGACAGGCGCGCTTCGTAATCCACGACCGATCCGCCCGGCCCCGCCGCGCCGCCAGCCGCCTGTTCGCTGGCGGTGTTGCTGGAGGCGAGATCGACCCGTTCGACCGTCGCGGGGAAACGCCGGCCGGGATAGGCGTCGACATTGAAGGTTGCCCGCTGCCCCTGTTCGATCTGCCCGACATCCGCCTCGTCGATGGAAACGCGCAGCTGCATCACGGCGAGATCCTCGGCCAGCACGAACAGGGTCGGCGTGTTGAAGGATGCCTGCACGGTCTGCCCCGGCTCCACCCGGCGCGCGAGGACGATGCCCGATATGGGCGAGCGGATCACCGCGCGGCTGCGATTGGTGAGGCTGGAGGACAGGGTCGCTTCCGCCGCGCGCACATTGGCAACTGCGGACGCGACGGCGGCTCGGTCGCGGGCGACATTCGCTTCCGCCGCTTCCAGTTCGGACTTCGACGGTACCTTGCCGCCCGATACGCGGTAGACCTCGCGCAGGCGGTTCAATTGTGCCGTATCGACATTGAGGCCCGCCCGCGCCTGATCGACCGCCGCCCGCGCCGCATTCAGCTGCGCACGCGACTGGGTGATCTGGTCGTCGATGATATCGGTATTGATCTGCGCCAGCACCTGTCCTTGCGAAACGCGGTCGTTCACATCGACCATGATCCGGTCGATCCGGCCGGAAACCTCGGAACCGACTTCGACCTGATTGGTGGGGCGCAGATTGCCGGTGGCCGTGACGGTGAGGTCGAGCGATCGGGTCACCACTTCCGCCGTGACGTAATCGGGACCGTTATCGTCACCGCTACATTGCGCGATGGCGAGGGCGAGCAGCAGCACGATCAGCGCGGGCACCCAGAATTTCGCCCAGCGGCGCCAGCGTGGCTTCGGTTTCTCGCCTAGAAACTCCTCGACGCTGGGCGCGGATTGGGCTGCCGGCTGCGTGGTGCGGTCGTTCATCGATCAGTTTCCATATCCGTAACCGTTGCAAAATCGCCTGGCGACCATCCGCCGCCCAGGGCCTGCGTCAATCGCACGAAGGCCAGCGCCCGCTGCGCATCCGCCGTGACCAGCGATTGGCGTGCGGACAGCAACTGGTTCTCCGCCGTCAGCAGAACCTGAAAATCGACCAGCCCCGCCTGATACTGGCTACGCGCCAGGATCGCGGCGTTCTCCGCCGCCTCGCGCGCCTCTTCCAAGATCAATCGCCGTTCACGGGCGGTGCGAAAATCGGTATCGGCCGTTTCGACCTCTTCCAGCACCTGCAGTATCGCGAGGCGGTAGGCGGCCAGCGAAATCCCGGCCTGCGCCTGGGCACTGTCGATCTGGGCGCGGGTGCGGCCGCCGTCGTAGATAAGCTGCGAGATGCCCGCGAACAGATTGCCGGTGATGACGTCGAACAGGCTGCCGATGCCGAGCCCGCCGGTGCCGATCGTGCCATTGAGGCGCAGCGCGGGCAGCAACTGCGCACGCGCCACGCCGATGCGGGCAAGATCGGCGGCGAGAATCGCCTGCGCGCTGCGGACATCGGGGCGGCGCGCGATGATTTGGGCGGGGACGGCAAAGCCGAACTCACGCGGTGGATCGGGGATGGCCGCCGGGGGCCTTAGAAGGGCCAGAACCCGCCCCGGCGGTTCGCCGATCAGGGTCGAGAGCGTGTTGGCCGTCGCGGCGAGATCGCTTTCGAAGGCGGGTATAGTGGCCGCCGTCTGCGCGCGCTGCACCCGGGCCTGTTCCACATCCAGACTGGAAACGAGACCCGCTTGCAACCGCCAGCGGGCGATCTGCAGATTTTCGTCCTGATTGGCCAGTGTGTCGCGGGCGATGGCGATCTGCATGGCGGTGCTGCGGGCCGATATGGTCGAACTGGCGACGTTGCCCACGATCAGCCGTTGCAGATCGGCCAGCGAATATCCCGCCGCCCGCAGATCGGCGCGCGAGGCATCGACCGAAGCGCCGATCCGGCCGAACAGATCGATTTCCCAATCGGCATCGGCGCCGATCGTGATATCGAAATCGTCGCCTGAGAAATCTCCGAAATCTCGCCGCAGTCCCCCGGTGCCCGATATGGCGGGCAACAGCCCCGCCCGCGCCGCGGCCACCCCCGCACGCGCCCGATCCAGCCGTCCGGCGGCCTGTGCCAGATCGAGATTTTCAGCCTGCGCCTGCGCCACGAACGCCGTCAGCAGCGGATCGTCCAGCATCCGCCAATAGTGCGTTGCGTCGCGCGCGTCGCCGGAACCGGGAACGGACCAGTCGTCCGGAACCGGCAGGACCGGCGATGCAGGAGGCGCGACCGAACCGCCAAGCCCAGCGCAACCGCCCAAAATCAGCGCACCCGCGGCACCGGCAAACCACCGGTATGCCGCCCTGCGCCGGGTCGTTCTGTCCGACACCGCATCCCCCGCGTTTCAAAAGCGGAACCTTTACGGGGTTCCCGTCATACGGCAAGCATAGGGTCTGCCGGGTATTGCGAGAGGCGGTTTCGATGAAACGCAGACGACCCACGATGAGCGATAGGGCGCGACCAACGATAGGCCGAACGGCTCCGTAAGCTCCTCGCGCGCTGCGCTGTGGATCGAACGACGATCCGTAGAACGACAGCGGCAATAATGGCGCTGCAATGCCGACCAACAACGTGATCCCTTCCGTGTCCGACCTTTACTATCCAGTTGGATGATGTAATTTCCCGGTCATTGGAGAGAAACGATGTCACGCATGTTCCAGTTCGTCAGCACCATCCTTCTGGCGTCACTCCTGGTCGGTTGCGGGGCTGCGCCGCGCAGCATCCCGGCGGCAAAGCTCGTGGAAAATCCGACAACGCCCAACATCATCGTGATCTTTACCGACGATCTTGGATGGGGCGATATCGGGGCCAATGGTTCGACCATGATCGCCACGCCGAACATCGATCGGATCGGGTCGGAAGGCGTGCGTCTCACTAATTTCTACGCCGGCGCCAATGTCTGTACGCCTTCACGCGCATCCTTGCTGACCGGGCGTTACGCGATCCGTTCGGGCATGCAGCACATCGTCTATCCCCAGACGACGGACGGTTTGCCGCAAAGCGAGATTACGCTGCCCGAACTGCTGCGCGATGCAGGCTATGCGACCGGTATGGTCGGGAAATGGCATCTTGGCCATCAGGACGAACATTGGCCGACACGGCATGGTTTCGACGAATTCTTCGGCGTGGCCTATTCGAACGACATGGCTCCTTTCGATCTCTATCGGCAGGACCGGATTATCGAGGCGCCTGCCGATCAGAGCGCATTGACCAACAATTACGCGGCCGCTGCGATCGACTTCATCGAACGACACAAGGGGGAACCCTTCTTCCTCTATTACGCCGAAACCTTTCCCCATATCCCGCTCTTCACACCGAACGACGCCGCCGGGAAATCCGAGGCGGGCCTATACGGCGATGTCGTGGAACATATGGACGCCGCGATCGGAAAACTGCTGGACGCGCTGGACAAGGCTGGAATAGCCGACAACACCATAGTCATCTTCACTTCGGATAACGGCCCATGGTTCGAAGGCGATGCGGGCGACCTGCGCGATCGCAAGGGCGGTACGCACGAAGGCAGCTACCGCGTGCCGTTTCTGGCGCGCTGGCCCTCCGGGCTTCCCGCAGGCTCGGTCTCGTCGGAGATGGCCATGAATATCGACCTGTTGCCCACTTTGGCGAAAATCGCTGGTGTCGGCGTTCCCGCCGA
>CBDCBU010000001.1:190000-2473864 GCA_965214445.1 Pontixanthobacter sp. | reverse complement strand
CCTTTCATGTCCTTGCGGGACCATATCGCCTTCTACCCCGGCGCAATGGATGCCTGCTATGTCGATGGCGAACGCGTGGAAGCGCAGCCGGGCGGGTTTTATGGCGGATGGATCACTTCCGCCGTGGCCGGACCGTTCAAGGGGGTGCCGGGGCAGCCGGTTCTGGTGACACTCCCATGAGCGAGAACCACGATTTCCTGACGGTTCGTTCGACAAACAAGACATTGGTGACGATCTTGCCTTTTACGCCATGCCTCGTCTGGTCATGCATATCGACGACAACGCGGTGGCAGCGTTACAGGCCTTTTATCGCAGCTTGCTCCCCGATGGCGCCCGCATCCTCGATCTCATGTCGAGCTGGGTCAGTCATCTGCCGAACGATCGAACGTATGGTGAGGTCATCGGCCATGGCATGAACGACGAAGAACTGGCCGCCAATCCCCGGCTCGACCACTGGTTCACCGCCGATCTCAATACCGACCACCGGTTGCCTCTCGAAAATGGGTCGTTCTAAGCGGCTATGTGCTGCGTCGGTGTCCAATATCTGCAACGCCCGTTCGCAGTGTTTGCCGAGGTACGGCGGGTTCTGAAGCCCGGCGCACCGTTCATCGTCAGCTATTCCAACCGCTGCTTCCCGACCAAGGCGGTGGCGATCTGGCGCGCGCTCTAAACACGCGACCAGGCGACGCTCGTAGGATACTACTTTGATGAGAGCGGCTTCGCCCATATTCGAACGGAACTTCTTGTCGACGAAAGCCAGGGTGATCCGTTGGTCGTTGTTGTCGGTCTTGCCTAACCGGTCCCTGTCAGAAGCCGCGGAAAAGAGTTGGCCTCTCCATGTTGAATAGCGGTCAACGTGGCCGATCAGCGACGGCAGCATGGCAGTCAACGGGATGAACGATCGCTGGAAGCTGTCTAACACGATCGCGAGATCGCCGAACACAATCATGATGGCACTGATCAACGCGATTCATGTCGTGATTGAACAAAACAACAGATTATGCGGCGTGACTGCGTTCTTGCGTTTAACGGTTGCGATAGGCAAAGGGGCCTCACCCCAAGCACCCAAGTTGACAGATGCGCCTTACCCTTATCATTCCGTGTTACAATGAGGCTGCAAATCTACCGGCGCTGGTGGAGCGATGCGCATTATTGACGGTCAATCCTAGCATTGATGTCATTCTCGTCGATAACGGTTCTAGTGATGGAACGAAGGATGTCCTTCCTGCTCTTCTTGCCGGTACGGAGCAGATCGAGAGCGTTCGAGTGGATCGGAATACCGGTTACGGAGCCGGTATTCTTGCTGGGTTGGATCGGGCTACCGGCGACATCATTGGTTGGACGCACGCCGATCTGCAAACCAACCCGATGGACGTGCAGATTGCCTTCGAAGCATTCGAAAGAAATGGATCGACGCATCTGTTCGTTAAGGGCAAGCGGAGCGGGCGGCCGATCCTCGACCGGTTCTTAACTTTCGGAATGTCGGTTTTCGAAACGGTAATCATGCGGCACACGATGCGCGACATCAATGCCCAGCCAACTTTGTTTGGTCGCGAATTGTTTGATGGCTGGCAACGAGCCACCTGAAGATTTTTCCTTGGACCTCTACGCCTATTGGACCGCTAAGGAGGCCGATTGGCCTATTGAACGTATCCCCGTAACATTCGGTGCCCGGCTGTTCGGCCAATCGCATTGGAACACCGGCATGTTGGCGCGATACAAGTTCATCCGGCGAACGCTGGATTACAGTTTTAAGCTCAGGCGGCGGATGAAAAACAGGACTGCGTCATCAAGCTAATGGAGATTATCCATCATCGACGCAACACGCGCGCGTTACTGGACCAGACTTCTTCCAGGCATGGGGTTGAAATTGATGTACGATCGCATCGGGAGGATTTAATTCTTCACCATGATCCTTTTGCTCATGGCGAATTCTTCGCTTCTTGGCTGCAAGGCTATCATCATGGCACGCTGATCCTGAATGTGAAGGAAGAGGGATTGGAGCATCGAATATTAGATCAGATGATCGAAGCGCAAATAACCAATTTCTTTTTTCTTGATCAAAGCTTTCCCTTTCTGCGGCGAACCACGCAGAACGGGGAAAGCCGCTGCGCCGTTCGCGTTTCGGAGTATGAAAGCGTAGACACCGCAATGGCGCTCGAAAGGAAAGCGGATTGGGTTTGGCTCGATAGTTTTACCGGTGCCCTGCCGGAAACGGCGGATCTTGAGCGGCTGTCGCATTCCGAATATCGCGTCTGCCTCGTCTCCCCCGAATTGCAAGGGCGCGACTTAGGGCGGGAGCAGCCGACCTTACGGGCGAAACTTGCCGATGCCGGCGTGGTGCTCGATGCTGTTTGCACCAAGGTGCCGGATGCATGGAGCTGAAGCGTTTACTGCCGAGCAAGCGGTTATCGATTATTGTCGGGTTCGCAATACGCGGGGCAATGATCGCATTGTTCGTGCCGGTCACTTATGCCGTATGGTTCGTACCGTTCCTGACTTTTGTCGCATCGCACTGGGGCAGCGATCCTTGGTCCGACTTTCTTGCGATGGGCGGTCCGGCCGTCGCGTTCCCTTACGGACCACCGTACATCGCCGTATTTGGCCCCCTAACCTGGCTGGGTGCAATCGTCGGACCGCGCGGTGCTGCATTCGGGCTCGGTATTACCGTGTTGGCGCTCGATTGGGCTACCTTGCGCATGTTTGTGCGATTGTTCGGGCGCGATAAAGAACGCGAAATTATCTATGCCTACTGGCTGTCGCCGATCGTAATATTCGTTTGCTATTGGCATGGGCAATTGGATCTGCTGCCAGTGCTTCTCCTGACGGTCGGGCTGCTTGGCTTGCGCAACCGTAAAGCGTTCAAAGGTGGTTTCGGGATCGGATTAGCTACCGCCGCGAAGTTCAGCATGGGGCTCGCAATTCCTTTTGTCATGATTGCCAGCTGGACGACCGCACGGCTGCGGCCTTTGTTCAAACCCCTGTTAGCAGGTAGTATCGCAGGTATCGTTATTGCGCTGCCCCCGCTCCTGTCCGCTGGCTACCGCACTATGGTACTGGATACGCCGGAAACAGCAAAGGCGTTCGGGCTGGCGATATCCTATACAAACACACTTTCCTTTTATATCGCGCCGCTAGTTATCCTTGGATTACTATATGCCGCCGCACGGGTGCGAAAGTTCAATTTCGAAATTTTGTTCACTTTCGTTGGTCTCGGTTTTTTCAGCTTGTTCTTGTTGACGCCGGCGTCGCCGGGATGGATTTTGTGGCTGATGCCGTTCCTTGTTTTTCATGCGATAGACGGAACGCGGCGTATCTGGCTGCTAATCGGCGCTTTCTCTTTTCTATTTATTGCTTTTCATCTCACTGCATCGAGCGGACCGACGGGGTATGCAGCGGTCGCACCGGTGCTGGACGTGCGTACTCGGAACATTCTGCTTTCTCTCTATCTTGCCGCGGGCGGCGCGGTCATGTTCCAGTTCCTGCGACACGGGCTTTTTAACAATCCGTTTTATCGCAATACGCGCGAACCTTTACTGGTCGGGATTGCCGGGGATAGCGGAGCTGGCAAGGATACGCTTGCCGAAGCAACGATCGGTCTGTTCGGCAACCGTGCCAGCGCATTGGTATCGGGCGATGATTACCATTTCTGGGATCGCCATAAGCCGATGTGGCGCGCGCTCACGCATCTCAATCCAAGGGCCAACGATCTACGTAGGTTTGTCGACGATACGCTGCAGCTGGCCAACGGTCAGACAATCACGGCGCCGCATTATGATCACAGCCTCGGGTCGATGACCAAACCGCGTAAGATCTGGCCGGGCGAAGTGATCGTGGCCGCCGGATTGCACGCGCTGTTTTCGCGCGAACTCGTCAATCGATACGACCTGCGCATTTATCTCGCACCGGATGAGGGTCTGCGTCGTTATCTGAAGATCCGGCGTGATGTGCAGGACCGCGGTTATCCGCTAGAAAATGTACTTGCTGCGCTGAAGCGGCGCGAAGCGGATAGCGAGCGTTTCATTCGCCCGCAGGCGCAAGCAGCCGACCTCATCTTCGCCCTCAATCCGCTCGATCCAGCACAAATTGCCGATCCACGACGCGGGCCGGCGAGCCCACAGCTCGTCCTGGCAATCGAGATTGACGGACTATCCGATACGACGCCGCTGATTACGCGGCTCGTCAGTCTGGCGGGCGTTTCGGTGCTGGAGGAGGAAGGACACTACCTTCCAACACGCCTGGTCGTGTCGGGCGAAGCGAGCGTGGAGGATATCGAAGCAGTTGCGCATGTTCTGGTTCCAGCCATGTTCGATCATCTCGCGCTAAAACCGAATTGGAAACCCGGGCTGCTCGGCATAATGCAGGTAACGATCCTGCATCAACTAAACATTCGTTTGGCAAGAAACGGAGCCAGTAAATCATGGACGTTCTGAAGCCCGAATTGTTCAGGGAACCGCCAAGTTGCGTATTGCTGGACCTCGATAACACCTTTTATTCCTACGACGAGGCACACCGTGCCGGCATGGATGAAGCCGAACAATTGGCAGGACGCCAATTGAATTTGTCACCGTTGGATTTTCGATCGTGCTTTTCCGACGCGCGACAGGAAATAAAATACCGCCTCGGTCGCACTGCCGCTTCACATCATCGTCTGATATATTTCCAGCGTACATTGGAACGCGCCGGTTACGCCTCGCAGCCGTTGATCGCGTTACGCATGGAACAGGCATATTGGCGTGCGTTTATGTTGGCCGCCCGTCTGTTCGAGCAGGCAACGGAGTTTCTAGACGATTTGCGTATCGCTGGCATTCCCATGGTATTTGTAACCGATCTGACCGCGCAGGTTCAGTTCCGGAAGATCATCCATTTTGGTTTGGACCGGTATGTAGATTGGATCGTAACTTCGGAAGAAGTCGGCGGTGACAAGCCGCTACCCGCGATGTTCGAATATGCGCTCGCAAAGATCGGCGGGGTCGAAGGACAAGTATGGATGATCGGAGAAGAGCCACGATCGGATATCGGCGGTTCCCGAACCGCGATCGACGCGGTGACGTTGCAGAAACGGCATGCTGGTGTAGAAATTTTTACTGATGGTCCGAATGCGCCCGACCTCGTATTTGACGAATTCAGTTCCGTACGGAAACTCCTGGCGGAGTATTGACAGGATGTCTCCCCCCGTTCCCGAAATACGCATACAGCATCTTTCGGTGGGGGGTCTGGTCGTTTGAAAGCTCATCTCACGACGAATAACGAAAATGGGGTGCCTGACCTGACAGGGCGCGGCTATCCTCCTGCCGCTGATTTTACGGGCGGTTGGCAAAACTGGCGCTTATATCAACTTCTGGCTACGCTGTTCTTCATCGGGTTTACGCTGTGGTATCAGTTCGAATGGTTCGTTTCCGGGGCGATGCTCGCAGAAACCGCGACCAATTACTATCCCGCCGCGAAAAGCGACGATATATTCAATAAGCTGCTAACCACCGATACCGGGTACATTCCACTGCCCCAGCGGCTTATTTCCGCGGCTTTCGAAGCATCAGGCGTTTCAGCGGGTCAACTACCCTACTTCTATCAGTCGATAGCCCTGATTTTTGGCGGCCTGTTCATCGCTACATTTGCCCACGCATGCTTCCGCCCATTGGTTGGCGATGATCGAGTGCGCGCTTTGTTTTGCCTCGTTTTCTGCTTCACCATGACGTTCGATGTCCGCACTTTCGTCAATTTTACCTATATCGGCATATATTACGCGATACCCGTCATCGCTTTGGCGATGGAGCGCGATGGTCGGGACGCCCCATGGTGGGCCTGGTTTCTACCTTTGCTGATGATCTCGAAGCCGGTCATGATTGCCCTGCTGCCTGTAATCGCCATCGCCCTTATTTATGCCAAACCACGCTTTCGTATCATTTTGATCTTATCGCTTTTCGCATTGGTTACCCAATTTGTGCGGCTAATCGTCAGCCAGCAGAGCGGTGTTGGCTTTCCCGAAAGCGATGCAACCCTGCTGACAAAACTTGCAAGTTCGATCGCTAGTGGCGCGGGTATCATCGGTGGATATGCTGCCGGGCCCGTAGCGCAATATATACTCGCCATGATCACACCTTGGCTTGCCGTTTGTATCGGGTTGGCGTTGTCGATTGGAATAGCGGCGATACTGCTTCAGCAATGGCGTCGGCCACCTCCGTTGTTAATGACCGGCATCATCGTGGTATACGCAATGGCGACGCTGAACAGTTTCGCCAATGCGAATAGCTGGAACCTTGAACTCGATATGGTCCGCTATATATTTCTGGAACGATGGGCGGTCGGCTGTTTGGCGGGGACATTATTCATCCTCGCCGCAGCCGGGCAGTGGCTCGTACAAACGCCTTTCTATAAGGCATCGCCCATGCGGCGTATCGCGTTGTTTCCCATTGCCGCGCTATGGCTGGCTCTGTCCGCTTGGCCTGTACTGGCCTCCTATGCGCAGCCTGAACCGTTTCCCGAGACAGGCAACTCTTATTGGACCGATCTTGCAGACCGTATCGAAGCGGGTGATCCGGTGTGTGTACCGGTCGATCCTTATGTCCCGCCGAAATATGTCTATATATACCTACGGAATTGCATGCCGCTAAATGAGGCTCCTTTGCCAGACGCTCCCAAACAACCTTTGGCAGGTAAGGTGGATATTGCGTTGGCCTCCGGTGCGCAGGATCATCCCCTGCTTGCGATGCTCGTCGTGGTTTACCCTGAACGGGCTGGGACAGTAACGCTGCGCGCGCATGTTACGGACGCATCCGCACGCGAAGTGACGTTCACGGGTGAACGGGATATCGGAACGGAAGGGGGCATCGTCCTGTTGTCGCCGCCCGATGGGACGCCGGTTGCCGCACGATCGACGATCAGGCTGGAGGCCCCGCCACATGTCCGTATTGTACATCAAGCAAATGGGCTGCCCTGGGTCCAGCAATTTGGTTTGACTAGCCAACCGGTGGAGATGATGAATGGCGGCGAACGACCTCGATGACAATCTGATAGCGCGGCTCAGGTCCTATTCCGCAAAGTGGGGCAGTAATGCGTTGCTGGTTCAGGGGGCCGGGGGGAACACATCCTACAAGTCTGGCAGCTCGATGATGGTGAAGGCGTCGGGAATGCGGCTTGCAGATGCGCAAGAGCGCGAATTGTTCGTCATCGTCCGCCTTTCCGACCTGCAACCGATAGAGGCAGGCGCGCTGCGTCCATCGATCGAGACCAGTCTACATTCGCTGATGCCACACACCTTTGTTTGTCACCTGCATATGGTCGACGTCATTGCGATCGCAGTGGTGGCGGAGGCGGAACAAGTGTTTAAGGAGAAGCTGTCCGGTCTGAAATGGGCGTGGGTTCCCTATTGCCAGCCTGGACCCGAACTTACACGGGGGGTCGAGCGGGTAATCGGAGCGGGGCAAGCCCCGGATATTGTCGTCGTCGGAAACCATGGCATCGTGATCGGCGGTGACACCCTAGAAGCGATCGACGTCGCGATACAAGATCTGCAGAACCGCCTTGATGTGGTTCTTCGCGGCCGTATCAATTTAGAGAGTATTGACGATACAGGTCGGAAATTGGGTCTGGAGCCGGTTCGCGATCATGATGCACATCTGACGGCCGATCATACGAATCTACGGTTCGCCGCTGCTGGTAGCCTCTATCCCGATCACGTCGTTTTTCTCGGGCGCGGGGTAAACGTCGCCGACGTGGATAAGCCAGTGAGCGGCTCGGAATCCATATTGCGAATTGTTCCAGGTATCGGGGCTTTCCTGCCCCCGGGCGCGCCACGCGAAGCGCATGAAATGGCTGGTTGCCTGGGTGCCGTTGTCGCTCGTATCGATGCCGGGGCGGAGCCGGTTGTCCTGACGCACGAGCAGGAGGATGCCCTGCTCAAATGGGATGCAGAAACCTATCGCAAACAGCTTGCTGAAAAAGCACGATCTACCGGCACCGAGGCTTATCGCTGATGCAGATTGTCATCCCCATGTCCGGCTTTGGCGAACGGTTCCGCCGTGCAGGGTACACTGTTCCAAAACCGTTGATCGAAGTCGACGGCAAACCGATCATTGCGCATGTTGTCGAGATGTTCCCCGATGAACACGATTTCCTGTTTATCTGTAACCAGGATCATCTCGCGAACCCAAACTACCGCATGTCCGAAATATTGAGGGACATTGCGCCTTTGGGTCGGATTATTGGTATACCGGCGCATTCACTCGGCCCGGTCAATGCAGTGCTGCAAGCGGCAGATCACCTCGATCCGGATCAGCCCACGATCGTCAATTACTGCGACTTTACATGCTACTGGAACTATGCGGATTTGCTCAAATTTCTGGACGAAACCTCTTGCGATGGATGCATCCCCGCCTATCGCGGCTTCCACCCGCATACGTTGGGCTCGACCTACTACGCTTATCTGCGCCATGCCGACCTGTGGATGACGCAAATACAAGAAAAGCAGCCTTTCACAGATGATCCACAACAGGAATTTGCATCGAGCGGCACGTATTATTTCCGTAGCGGAGCGCTATGTCTTGATGTCTTGCAGCAGCAAGTAGATGAAAAGCTCGACACTGGTGGCGAGTATTATGTCAGCATGGCCTATCAGATAATGGCGGCACGAGGACTGTCTACTGCAATCTATGAACTACAACATTTCATGCAATGGGGAACACCGCAGGATTTGTTGGAGTATCGCAATTGGTCGCGTAACTTTCGCGATTTGGCGGCTAGCGATGGGCGACGAGCGCGGCATGACGGGGCCATTCTGCTGCCTATGGCAGGTATGGGCAAAAGGTTTTCAGATGCCGGTTACACGCTGCCTAAGCCCCTTATACGCGTTTCCGGCCGCCCCATGGTTGTCCAGGCGGTCCGCGATCTTCCGGATACGGCAGTTCAAAAATTTGTAACCCGCGAAGGGATCGCGGCGGAAGACGCGGTCGAACGCAAGCTGCGCTCCACCTTCGTCGGTTCGCGGATTGATAAGCTCGACACGGTGACGCAGGGCCAGGCGATCACCACGCAGCTTGGTTTGGCTGGACTCGATCCAGCGAAGCCTGTCACGGTCGGTGCTTGTGATAATGGTATCCTATACGATGTGGATGCGTTGAACGATGCGTTGTCCGACGGGCTATCCGATGTTTTGATCTGGATCGTGCGCGGCCATGCTGACGGTATTCGTAATCCGCACGCCTTCGGCTGGGTGCTTACCGACATCGACGGGGCCGTAACCGGTGTCCGGGTCAAAGGCACTCCCGAAGATCCATCTAGGGCCCCGATGATTATCGGTGCGTTCACCTTCATGCGCGCTGGCGACCTTGACCTGATGGTGGATGCATTGGTCGAGCGCGACGGCCGCGTGAATGGCGAATTTTATTTGGATAGCGTGATCGACGATTGTCTGAACGCGGGCTTGCGGGTCCGATTGTTCGAGGTCAACGGCTATATGGGTTGGGGTACGCCGAACGATTTGAACACCTACAATTACTGGCAATCCTGTTTCCACAAGTGGCCCAGTCATTCCTACAATTTACACCGCGACAGCAGGGTGCCTAAGTCCGCGGTCGCCGAACTGGATGCGCGCTACGCTTGGCATCCTCCCGCACGGCCCGCCGGGTTCGAACGATCGGATTCGTCGAGCCAAGCAACCGTAACCTGCGCTCGCAACCACGAAACCGCGGGGCAGCTCGCACGGTTCCTGCCGATCGGCGCCGTCACCGTCGCGATCGATTTTCTGGTTTATACGCTATTGCTCGTATTAGATTCACAAGTCTGGCTCGCTAAATCGGTCAGCTTCGTTGCCGGAGCGGTATTCGCATTCTACGCTAATCGACGTATTACCTTCCACGCGAGCGATACTGGATCGAAGGTGGTCGCGGCGTTCATTGCTGTATATCTTGCATCGCTAGTTATTAACGTTGTAATTAATTCGACAGTTTTAAATATGCTGTCATCATGGAAAGACATTTCCATTATAATAGCATGGTTTATTGCAACCTGCTTTTCTGCTACCTTCAACTTCATTGGTATGAAATTTTCTGTCTTCAAAAACTTACAACGGTAACTGCAGATCATGGATAACTGACATTGTCGACCAGCGTAGCTCCGGCAAAAACCACAAGCATTGTCACCGCACGCGGTCGCTCCATACCCTGATTTCCCGACAGAACACGTACGCGACTATCAAAAAAGAATGTCCGCGTGATTTTCATGCGTGGGTCGCTCCAAACGATACCCATTTTAGCAATTATCGTAGCAAACCGTGTTTGCCGACTGACCGTGCGACGATTTTCCTATGGCTTCAGACTTTCGAGAAAAGATGGTGCCAGAAGAGGCATCAAATCGCCTACTTATTCACTTGATTTAATGTAGTTTATATTGATAGGCGTTGAAACATGCCCCCAAATATGCCCCAAACCAAACGCGCTCGTTTCAGTGGCGGCCATTCCTTTGATCCCGCTCAATGCTGGATTTTCCATCACTGCTACACGTTGGATTGCAAAGCGTAAGCTGTCGAGTAATGAGCAAGCGTCAACTCGTTACCACTTCGGATTGTCCTTCCCTCTGATCTGCTCGAACACTTCCTTTGCCAGATGGTCGTGCGCAGCGGAGCGGAACTGGTTGTCGCTCATCACCCGAGCGAAAATCTCGTCGTTCCCCTCCATCCTCTGAATGAAGAGGTCATCAAGCACTTTACCGAAGAACGTCGCAAAATTGGCAAGGCTGTTAGCCTTTGCCGCTTCGACTATCCGCTCGTTGTGAACGGCACTGGTGCTTACTTGGTCGAAGAATAGCTGGTCGGCTTCGGCGAAATCCGTACCGAACCGCTCGTTCAATCGGTCCACCAGCGACGACAGCGGCACATCGCTTTCTTTCAGGCGTGCCGTCCCGACATCTGTTGGCCCCTTGAGAGGATCGGCCACACCGTCGCCAAGGCCGATTGCTCCCTCGCTCATTTGTTGGATGCGGAAGAACTTGAGCGCAACATCGTCATCAAGCGTGAAGCGCGTGCCATCGCTCGGCTCGGGCAGCTTAGTTGCAAGACTGCGCAGGAACGCGAAGAGCTGCTCCAGATCATCGTCAAAATAGGGCATGATCTGGGATAGAAACGCATACAGGTTACGGAAGGCGGTGAGATGACCCCGGAAGTCTTCCTGCGCTTCTTCGGCCAGATCCTCGAAACGCTCGACGCATTGGTCGAGGACAGCGTTCATCGTCTTATGGTCCTGACCGCTGTGATCGCGGCGGGCCTTGAACCATACCGCGGAAAAGTCGCCCACATCGTGGGGCGTAAATACGGCAGCTTGCAGCAATTTGTGGTGCAACTCGTTCAGCTTTTGCGGGTCGGCGTTCTCGCTAACCGGCGTAGTCTCGTAGTACGGCTTGAAGGCCGTGTAGATGTCGTCTTCCTCATTCCTGAAATCGAGTACGAAGGTGCGCGTCTTGCCGGGAGCTGTGCGATTGAGGCGTGAGAGGGTCTGCACAGCCTGAACACCCGCCAGTCGCTTTACGACATACATCGTCTGCAAGAGCGGCTGGTCGAAGCCGGTCTGGTATTTCTCCGCCACGATCAGCACGCGGTATTCTTCGCCAGCGAAGCGTTCGGGCAGTTCCTTCTCCGGCAGCCCATCATTCATACCAACTTCGGTGAAAGCGGTGCCGGGATCGTCCGGGTCTTCCACCGTGCCGGAAAAGGCGACCAAGGCGCGAATGCCTTCGTATCCCTTGTTGCGGATGTAGCGATCGAACGCGCGCTTGTATTTCACGGCGGCGAGGCGCGAATCCGTCACCACCATCGCTTTCGCGCGTCCGCCGATCTCGTGCATTACTTTGAGCCGGAAATGCTCGATGATGACGCGCACGACCTGTTCGATGTTGACCGGGTGCAGTTCGAGGAACTGGCCAAGCGCTTTGCCTGCCTGCTTCTTGGGCACGGCGGGATCGTGCTCGATCTGCTTAACCAATCCGAAGAAGCGTTTGTAGGTAGTGTAGTTCTTGAGCACGTCGAGGATGAAGCCTTCCTCGATAGCCTGGCGCATCGTGTACTCATGGAATGGTGACGCGCCGAACGGCCCTGGTTCATCGAACACTGCCTTGGTCTTGAACTTGGGGGTCGCGGTGAATGCGAAAAAGCTGAGGTTCGGCTGGCGACCGCGCCGCAGGGCTTCCTCTCGGATTTTCGCCTTGGTCTCATCGGTTAGGTCAGCGTCCTCGTCCTCGCCCATTTGGCCAGCGATGGCGTCGGCAATACCATCCTTGTTGAGGATGCCCTTGAGCGCCGAAACCGTCTCGCCCGACTGAGAGCTGTGTGCCTCGTCCACGATCACGGCAAAACGCCGGTCTCGCGTATCGATGTCCACGCCTTCTCCCTTCGCTTCCATCGTGCGGATAGCCTGGCTGATGAAGGGGAACTTCTGGATCGTCGAAATGATGATCGGCGTGCCGTCCGAAAGCGCCTTGGCAAGCTGCTGTGTATTCTCGTCGATTTTCTCGACCACACCGGTCTTATGCTCAAACTGATAGATCGTGTTCTGCAACTGCTGGTCGAGCACGCGACGATCGGTGATGACCACGACCGAATGAAAAACCTTCTCGTCATTTGCATCGTGCAGGCTGGCCAGCCGGTGCGCGAGCCACGCAATCGAGTTGGACTTTCCCGATCCAGCCGAGTGCTGCACCAGATAATTGCGTCCGGCACCGTGAACGCGCGAGTGCTCCACTAGCCGCCGCACCGCATCCAACTGGTGGTATCGCGGAAAGATCATCTTTTCGGTGCGAACAACGCGGAAACCCGAACTTGTTTCAACCCGGCGCTCGCTGATGTCGAGATGCATGAAGCGCTGGAGAATATCGAGCAGGCTGTCGCGCGCGAGCACCTCGTCCCACAGGTAATGGGTCTTCCAGTTGCCTTCGACCGGCGGATTGCCCGCCCCGTGATTGTGGCCCTTGTTGAAGGGCAGGAAGTAGGTCTCCGCTCCCTTGAGCTGGGTGGTCATCCACACTTCGTCGGGATCGACCGCGAAATGGACCAACGCGCGTTCCTTGAAACGGAACAGCGGATCGCGCCCGTCACGGTCGGTTTTGTACTGCTTGCGGGCATGCTCTGCGCGCTGGCTGGTGAGCGGGTTCTTGAGTTCGGCGGTGACGACCGGAAGGCCGTTAATCGACAGCACCACATCGATGATGCATTTTCGCGGCTGACCGTCCGGGCGCTTCAAAGCCTGCCGGGTAAACTCGACCTGCCGCGTGATCGTCAGACGGTTGGCGGCATAGCGCTCCGCAGCTTCGGGATTCATTCCCGAATTGGGCCGGAACCAGGCCAGCCGCAATTCCTTGCCGTAACACTTGAAGCCATGTCGCAAGACTCCAAGAGCACCCTTGGAAGACAGTTCCTTCACAAGGCTGTCGATGATGGTGCTTTCGGTCCGGTCCTTGAGCATCGCCTCCAATTGCGACCAGCGCGTCGGCTGGCTTTCGCGGATGAAAGCGATCACGTCCTTCGGGAAGAGCGCGGTGTCCGAGTCGAAGTCGGATGGCTCGCTTTTGGTATAGCCCCCGCCCTCGCAGAGGCCGTGCTCGATGGCGGTCTCGAATGCGTGTTCGGTATGTCCTGCCATCGCTACAGTTTCTTCACGTCAATCACGAACCCCTGCTCAGCCATCTCCTTCGCGAGATTCTGGCCTGCTTCTTTCTGAAGATCTTTCTTGAATGGAATATAGATCAATCCATGGATGTCCGACGGGCGCTCCATCTCAACCTGGTTGCCAAGCAAAACTGCCACCTTCGGGCGACCTAGCTTTACGAGAAGCATCCCAAGTTCGAGGACCACATTCTGCCGCGCGCGATAGGCCTTCTGGTCCTCATGATCTTTTGGAAAACCGAGATCATCAGGAGTCGCAAGCACCACCCCAAAGCCCACGTCTTCGGTATAGTCCTCAAGTTTCTCGATGATGGTCTGGCCCTTCGACGGGAGCTGATCGAGAATGATCGGCTCCAGATCCCAGCGCCGCAACATTGCGTCTAATTGAGTCCGAGCGGCTTCGTCGTGGCCGTAGACGACGAATACCTTTTTACTCGGACCGTCTTCGGCAGGCGTCACGCTCGCGATTACCGTGTCTTCTGCGAACGCCCTTTCGAGGTCTTCCTTGCCCGGAGACTTCCCCTGTATCGACACCGTTCCAGTGCTCGGCCAGTGGCCAAGCACACCCCCGCGATGGGAGCGAAACTGAAAACCGCCGTTGTTTTCAGACCAAACACCTTTCAATCCCGCAGCGTCGATCATCGCTTTCAGCGCGTCGATGCCCTCGAAGAACTTCAGCCCCATCTCAAATCTCCAATTGTCCCGTAACCGCAGTCGTGATGATGGACGACCGATATTCTTTAAGAAGTTCGATACTCTGCGTCACGGCATCTGCGCTTTCATCGATTTGATACTTCCATTTGAACACCGCAGCGACAATCCGCTCCTGTTCCTCAACTGTCGGTAAGCAAACGCTCAGTTCCTTCACGTCACCCAACCCTATCGTTCCTATCGTCGCGCCATTCGTGAGGCGCCGAAGTTCGCCCGTCATGCCATAGATGAGCAGCAGCAGAAACTGCGGTAGAATAAGCTGCTGGTCGCAAATCCACGCGATGATGTGCTGCGATACAGCCATCGGCTGTGTCGTAATTGCGCTCTCTCCGATCGTCGCGTCGCGCGTGAAAACTACAGCCTCTGCCGGGAGGATGCGCGCCGACGAGTTCGCTATTCCAAGCGCGTTGGTATTGAACTTCGTATGCTCGATGTAGTCGTTTGAGCGCAGAGCAGCAGTATCGTTCAGGGACATCCATGGGATGTCACCTCCTTCCCAATACTCCTCGATTTTTTTGTCTGGCGTGTGGCCACTTTCAAGTCTCGCAACGTATTTGACCCGCTTCAATTCCCAGTGCGCCGGGATTTGGCCGAGCCAGTCGATGCCGCTGTCTTTCATCGGGGCGGCGGGATCGAGACCCTTGGTGACGGCCCGGGTAATGACCGCCTGACGCTTCTCGGCCAGCCGCTCCAGCAGCTCGCGCTTCTTAGCAATCAAAGCGTCGATTTGGGCGATCTTCTTGTCGAGGAAAGCCGCAATGTTTTTCTGAGTTCGCAAGCTTGGAAAAGCAAAGGGAGCGGCTTTGACTTTCTCGGCGGTAAAATGTGCGATTGTCGCGACGTTGCAAATTAGATCGACGTACCCTGCCAATTTGAGGAATGTGAACCAATAGTACAGGTAGCGGCTATCGATCGTTTCGCTGTCGAGCGGGCGGATACGATTGATCGCATTCTGGAAATAGTATTGTTCTGGCTCGGAAAAATGCGCTGTCCGTCCGGCGTCACCGCCTTCGCTGACGAGCACGTCGCCGGTACGCAGAAGGAACTTCTCTTTTTCGTGCGGTTTGATCCACATCGAAAACTGATGGGATAGGTTCACACCGTTTTTCGCAATGTTGATCGCGCGCAGATACGGTAGCAACTCGTCGTTTGTCCCGCTCGGGTCGGACTGAAGCATTTTGCCCAACTGGACATGGCAATATTTAGATACAGATGATCGCTTCCAATCTGTCGGCGTAGCAATCTCAAAACTCACGCGTCCAGACCTTCCAACAAACCAGCAATCTCGCTTTCTAGAACGGTGATCTCTGACTCGATTTCGCTTAAGGAGCGCGGGGGCTTATAGACATAAAAGTGCCGGTTGATCGGTATCTCGTAGCCAACCTTCGTCTTGCTGAAATCGACCCAAGCATCTGGAACATGAGGTAAAACCTCGGCAGCGATATAGGCCTCGATTGCCGGTTTCATGGCCTTCACGAGATCATCGCTCGGCGCGTTGGGCCCGAAGGCCATCGGCAGCGGCAGGAACGTGCCTTTGGGCAAAGGAATGTTCTCAGTATCGCGCAGTTCGCTATCTGGTTCGGGACGGCCCTTGCTGTCGCGGCAACTCTCGGCGTCGGGGTCGCGTTCGCCCAGCGCAGCGAAGATCGCTTTCTTGATCGGAGCGGGTAATTTAAGCCCAGCCTTCTTTGCGGCACCTTCCAGGTCGCTCTGGAAAGCATTGCGATCCATATACCGCCCGTTGGTTTCGAGACCCGACAGGACAGCCCTGATACCATCCTGCTGCGCGCGGCCTTCCGCCTCCTCAGCCTCGATGGCCTTCGCATCCTTGCGTTTCTTGGAGACGGCCAGATTGGCAAATGCAGTCTGTTCATCCAGCCGCGCGATCCGCTCCGAAGTGGCCTCGAAATTGAGCCGCAGCGGGCGCTCGACCGTAACCTTGAGAAAACCGAACTCGTGGTTTTCGAAGATGCGGGAAACGACGCGAGCCTCTTCCTCGCCATCGATCTGCACGCGCTTGGTCTCACCGTCTTCGAAATTGCCATACAGTTCGGTCAGGCGGGCAATGTGCGCGTCACTCAGCTCGTTGCGTTTGTTGTTGAGACTCTTCTTCATTTTGTGGAAGAAGCGTGTGCCGTCGATCAGTTGCACCTTGCCCTTGCGTTCCGGCGCCTTGCGGTTGGTGACGAGCCAGACATAGGTGAAGATGCCGGTATTGTAGAAAAGCTGGTCCGGCAGGGCGACAATCGCGTCGAGCCAGTCGTTCTCGATGATCCAGCGCCGGATATTCGACGGTCCCGATCCGGCATCGCCGCTAAACAAGGGTGAGCCGTTGAAGATGATCCCGATCTTCGAACCCTCGCCGCCCTTTTCAGGCGCGGAATGCATCTTCGAAATCATGTGCTGGAGGAATAGCAGCGAACCATCATTGATCGCTGGTAGGCCCGCCCCGAAGCGACCGGAGAAGCCCAGCTCCTCATGCTCGCGCTTCACAACCTTTTGCTGATCTTTCCATTCAACGCCGAACGGCGGATTGGCGAGCATGTAGTGGAACCTCTTCTCGGGGAAGCGGTCGCCAGTCTTCCCGTCGCCGAGCGTATCGGCCAACTGGATATTATTAGTCTCTTCGTCTTTGATGAGCATGTCCGAACAGCAGATTGCCCAAGACTCGTCGTTGTATTCCTGCCCGTAGAGGCTGAGGTTGGCGTTTTCATTGCCGGCGAGGATTGTCTCTTCCGAGATCGAGAGCATCCCACCGGTGCCACAAGCCGGATCATAGATTTCCCGATAAACGCCAGGTTCGTACACGTCCTCTTCGCCGGTGTAGACGAGGTGCGTCATCAAACGGATCACCTCGCGCGGGGTGAAGTGGTCGCCCGCCTCCTCGTTCGCCTGTTCATTGAAGCGCATGACGAGGTGCTCGAAGATGTACCCCATCTCGATATTGCTGATCTTCTCAGGGTGCAGGTCCACATCGGCCATCGCCTTGACGACGTTGTAGAGCCGGTTGCTGGAATCGAGTTTCTCGATTTGCTCGCTGAACTTGAAGTTTTCGAAGATGGCGCGGGCGGTATCCGAAAATCCGTTAATGTAGGCGACTAGGTTCGGCGCGATATTCTCGCTGTCGCCGAGCAGCTTTTGAAAGGTATACGGGCTGACATTGTAGAGCGGCTGGGCGCGATCGAAATTGACGACCTTGGTCAGGAGACGAGGGATCGCGCTCTCCGGCGTATTGGCAGCCTGGAGGCGCGCATACTCCTTGAGAACCTCGTCCTTCGTCGGTTCGAGCACGCAGTCGAGGCGACGAAGGACCACCATTGGGAGCATGACCAGCCGATATTGCGGTGGGCGATAGGGACCGCGAAGCCGGTTCGCGATTTCCCAGATTTTGCCAGCAATCAGCTTGTGATTTTCAGAAAGCACCCATTCCCCCAGCCGTCGTCTTGGTTAGCAATGCGCTCTAGTCGCTCGTTTCAAAGAAAGGGTCAACGCGTCATGCTGTTACGAGAATGCACCGCCTTCGCGGGTGCCTGAGCGTCGGGTTGCATCATCATCGGCGAGTTCTCTCAGCGCGCTCCATATCCCGCGCGAAATCAACTCATCGGATTGCATTTTGCCGTCCTGATGATCGAGTTCGTCGAGCGTCCTTTGCGAGGCCATAGTCAACAGAACCGCCACGGTGCTTGGCAGCATCTCTAAGCGATGCATCACATGGGGCTGGATGGTGCGCTCCCACGACCATTCGAGTTGCGAGGTTGGCCCTTCCTGCACCTCGAAGCAGTATTCGTCCCAGAGGTGCCGTGGTCTGAAATCCTCTCCATAGATGAAGGATGGAGGATAACGGCGTAAATCGTATCTCACCTTACGAGCAAGCGCGCGATATTCCTGCTCTGCGAAATTGCTCAGGGCGTGCAATGCGGCGGAGAAGAAGCGGTCGAATGGCTCATCCTTGCCATCGCGCTTCACCGTGGAGCGGTCACGGTCGAGGGGCAGTCCCCGTAGCCGACATTGAGGATCGAGCCGTCGTTGTACTCGCACATGCGCTTGCCCGCGTTCCACCATGAGCGAGTCAGGCGATACGTGGTGTTGCTGTAAGGCGAATTGGTTGCTGCCGCCGCGCGGCCCTGCTGCTCCGCAGCTTCTACCTGTGCAGCCGCTCCCACCACACCGAACATGACGGCCTGATTAGTCGCACGCTCCCGATCGGCAGCCGCCAAATACGCAGCGACACAACGTTGATGCTCGGCACTGCCCTCGACCAATCCGGCTTTCGCACATCTGCTCGTAGCCACGTTGGATTCGAAACGCGCAATCTGCTGCGTGCTGCATCCCGTTGTCGAGACGGCGATCAGTGAAAGCGCTCCCATCAATTTTCGTGTGCCAGTCATCCGATCGCTCCCAGCCTCAATCGCGGTTGGCGTACCAACCTACGGCACTAAGAGCAATGGAAAGCGTGGTTATAGATAACGTGGCTATAGGAAGCCAAACCGCAGACTTATTCGGGCGTGCCACGCGTTCCCCGAGACCGATCTCAAGATCACCTACTGCTTCCGCTCGGCGGAGCTATACGCGCGACACGCGAGGCTTGCGGGATTTCTCAGGAGAACCTGGCTCACGCGACAGGCATAGAACGCGCGCATATGGGCCGCATCGAGCGCGGAGAAGCGAATATCTCTTTCTTGAATCTGATGAAGATCGCCGAAGCGCTCGAAACTGACTTATCCGACATCATCCGGTCGGCTGGTTTCTGACTGCTCAGAGAAGTCACGCAGCGCGTGACTGCACCTCTCGACGGCGCATTTCATCGACCGCTTTCTCGATTATGCTAGCCAGCGCAGCCTTGCGTTCTTCTGGAGTCATGTCTCGCGCCGCCAATGGCCGGTCGGCGGCGCGGTCGATCCGTTCATTGGTCGAGGTCCCTCCAACTTCACGCGCCGCTTGCTTGAGCAATTGCATCACCAGCACCCAGTTGCCAGCCGCGCGCGCGGCATCGACGCCCTCTTGGAGTATGGCCAGGCGATAGGCTTTATGGGCAACCGGTACATCGGCGATGCTCTTTAAGAACGCGCTACGCCGTGCCTCAAATATTGCGCGCCATCGATCTCCGGAGTCGAAATAGGGTCTGGTTGGATCGTATCGACCGACCTGCTTGTGCGTCAAATCAAGCCTATGAACCGACCGGAAGTGGTCGATGATCGAGGTGGGTGACTGGAACGCCGCCAAACCCTCGACAATTTCACATTTCTGCAATTCAGTCAGCTCAGCCATGATTCTCGATTACTTCCGGTAGGAGGGCGGTTTCGCGACGATATGGTATTGAAACGCACCCTGAAGTTCAGTCTGCGAGAGCGCAGCAGGCAGGCTGATTGCGCAACTGCCCATTTCCTTCCAACCTTGCCAGACACCCAGCCTCTTACCGATAACCTTCTGTCGCTGCCCCCAGATGTCACGACCATAGAAATCTAGACCCAGTTCGCTTTCAAAATGGCGAGGTGCGCATTTGAGCATATAGTGTAGGCGGCCCAAAAGTTCAGCGAAGTAAGCGTTAGAGGGATCGCCCTTGCGTGGCGCGAAGGAAAGCCGCTTGGTCTGGAGTACTCCTCGGGCATAAACTCCACCGAGAATGTGTTTGACCCACGTTCTCGGCCTACCTCTGAACTCCCAATCGAGATCCGGTGGTACATGCAATAAAATGTGGCAATGCGCCCCAATTACCGATCCGTATTCCTGAACCCAAAGCCAAGTCGTCTCATACCCTTGGCTTCGTATCCATTCCCGAACGAGTTTTATGAATCGGCCCGTCGCTTCAACCGCCATTTCGGGCACGATACCTCCAAGTTCCCACGAGATCGTAACGAATCGATTTGGCGGACGCGAACTTGAAGCCGCCCGGAGGGTGGCCGCGATCGCTGTTTCACATTGCCAACGAGTGAGACACAGCGATACTCGGTCACGCTTATTTCGCGCCCCTCCGCGTTTCAGTCTAAAACTTTCTGACTTCTCCTTGTACCCCAGCACACTTGCCGCCTCTATATAGGTGCAGCACAATCATCGATCTCAAGCGTATGAAATATCGGGTCTTTTAGACTCACGATTGGTCAGCCAGAGACAAAGCGCCGCAAGTTTCAAAGAGCCGACTAGGTACGGCCAGAACCCACGAGAGCTTCCTGCCAGGCTATCGCATCGCTCTCACGGATGCGGGTGGCGCGGCCAACCTTTACAAAGGGGAGCCGTCCGGCCTCGTTTTCACGGTACACAGTCGACCGGCCAATGCTGTTTTGCTCGGCAAAATCGGTGATGGTCAGAAGTTTTTCCATTGATGCCTCCAGTTGTCTGTAGAAGCAGCAGGGCTACCCATAACGCCTTGGTTTGCGCCAAGGGGGTTTTTGGCTGAGAGATCGGCGAGGTAATGTCACCCTTGCCCGCGCAAACGTTGTCGGCGTGCAGCTTTAAGAAGCGCAAGCAAATCCGGTACACGCTCCAGTTTGAGCGCCAAGCACGCGACGCGATCAAAAAACTTCGGCCAAGGCCCCAGAATTGGATCGCCAGCTTCGTCCTCCCAATTGTTTACGGTCGCTTCTCGCCCGTACGCCTCTTCAAACACCGGCGCTAAGTTGGCCGCAAAACGAATCCTTCCTTTTTTCTTCTCCGCTGCGCGCCAACGGGAGGGTTCGCTGGAGTTGAGCTGAGCTGCCGATGCAGCTCTGAGATATTCTTCCAGCCCGAGCATTCCACAAACCATCTCGCGAAACTTTTGCCAGTCGGTTGACCCAACCGCGAGATGGTTGCTGCTTTCAACCCATTCACGCGACCGTTTGCAGTCTAAAAGATCAAACGCGTCTGGCTGCTTCTCGATTGGCTTATCCCAATCATGTTGACGGCTAAACTCGTCGTGTCTGCTGTGCTGACGGAGAACACTTTCGGCGTGATTGCTCCTCTCGGCAAAGAGCCGCTTCGCTTCGGCAATAGCGTCGGCAATCGCCTCGATTTCATTCCGCAGAGCGGTTTTCCCGGGATAATCGTCAATTTCCTGTTCGGTCCCTATCGACTTGAACAACGCTTTTCGAACCTGAGCGGTCAGCCATTCCGAGCTTTTCATTGCTGGCAACTCAAAGTCGCAAAGCCTCGCATCTATCGCTTCAGGCGTAATATGCGCGAACCAAGTTAGCTGGCTTAGTAGCCAGAACGCTTCTTCATCGACCTCGTTCAAGGCAACCCGATCTGCGCGTCAATTGGTACGACGACGCCACCGGCTTTCAAACGATCCAGATAGTCGCTCCACCACTGTGCCATCTTCACCCGCTCATCCCAGTAGTTACCGCGACTGTAGGCTCCACGAACTGCATCGCTATCGCCATGAGCAAGCGCCCGCTCGATAGCGTCGGGGTTCCATCTCCCGCTTTCGTTGAGCAGGGTCGATGCAGTCGCCCTCAATCCATGGGCCGTAACCTCTTCCTTCGAGAAACCCATGCGTCGGAAGGCGGCATTGACAGTGTTCTCACTCATCGGTCGCTTGGCGTTGTAGAACGATGGGAAGACAAAAGCTCCATTGCCCGAGAACTGATGTAGCTCGCGCAAATGCGACAGCACTTGGAGTGAAAGCGGCACGGCATGTGCCCGCCGCGCCTTCATCTTGCCTGCGGGAATACGCCAAATGGCGGCTTCGAGATCAAACTCGTCCCATTCAGCGTGGCGCAGCTCACCAGGTCGCACGAAGATGTGTGGCGCGATCAGAAGGGCAAACTTCGTGACGGGATGGCCGTCATAACTTTCGATGGCCCGTAGCAAAGCGCCCACCTTGGTCGGCTCAAGGATGGCGGCATAGTGCTTGGCTTTTGGCGTGACCAACGCACCCCGCAACGTCGATGCAGGATCATGCTCGCCTCGGCCCGTCCAAATTGCGTACCTAAAGACGCGGCTGGCAAAGCTTCGGCACTTCTTGGCTGTCTCATAATTGCCCTTGGCTTCGAGCTTCCGGAGGACCGCCAAGAGCATTTGGGGATCAACATCGGTGATTGCCATCCTGCCGATCGCTGGTTTCAGCAGGTCCAAGAACCAGCGCGCCTTCTTCAATGTCCCCTCGGCGCGACCATCTCCTACCATCTTCTTTTCGATGTATTCAGAGCCAATCGCACCAAAGGTGTTGGCCGCTTCAAATTGCGCAGTCGCCTTGGCCTTCTTGCGCACCACCGAAGGGTCAATTCCCTCGCCAAGTTGCCGTCTCGCTGCGTCTCTCAGCTCGCGGGCTTCGGCCAGGCTGACTTCCGGCCATGCTCCCAAAGCCAGCCGCTTCTCCTTCTTGGCGATTCGGTATTTCCATCGCCAAAGCTTCGATCCGTTTGCGAAAACCTCAAGATAGAGGCCCTTGGCGTCAGCTCGTTTGTATGGCTTCGAGCCGGGCTTGAACGCCTTAATCTCGGCTACAGTCAACGTCATTTGGGGGCATGACTCTTAGGCGGACGAGGCCGCCTCAAGTGAAATGCCCCCGCCAATGCCCCCAACGGAAGCGGGTTTTGGGGGCATGATCTGAATTGCCGAGAACCAAACATGGACTGCGCATGCCCTGTTTCCTGGGCTTTTGCAAGCAATCAGGGATGTTGAGGGATGCTTAAATGGTGCCCAGAAGAGGACTCGAACCTCCACATCCTTGCGAATACTAGCACCTGAAGCTAGCGCGTCTACCAATTCCGCCATCTGGGCATATCGGCGGGGTGGGCATCGACGCCGCGCCTCGCGATAGGAATTGGCCGATAGCGAAGGCGGGTCCGGGCTGTCAACGCAAATGGTGCGTGCGCGATCGATTGCCGGGTTGCGATGCGGCCTTCGTTCCTACATGGCGTGCAGTTCCAGCCGGTCCTGCCTCCGGCCTCCCGTGTCCATCCTTTGCACAGGTCCGTTCCGCCATGCCCGCATCTCTCGCTCCCGCCGGTCAATCGCCCGACAGTCTCAGGAAGCACCTCGATGGCAGGCTGGTCGTCATCCTGGGTGGCAGCGGGTTTCTGGGCAATTACGTGGCACAGCAATTGCTGGATGCGGGGGCCCGCCTGCGCGTGGCGAGCCGCAATCCGGAACGCGCCTTCGCGCTCAAACCGCTGGCCAATCTGGGGCAGCTGCAATTCGCGCGGTGCGATATCGCGAACGAAGCCAGCGTGACGGCGGTGATGCGCGGCGCGAAGGCGGTGGTCAATCTGGTCGGCGCGTTCGACGGGGACCTGATCGCGATCATGGGCAGGGGCGCGGGCCGTGCGGCGCGCAGCGCGAAAGACGCGGGGGCGGACGCCTTCGTCCAGATCAGCGCGATCGGGGCGGATGCGAACAGCGAAACCGGCTATGCCCGGGGCAAGGCGCTGGGCGAGAAGCTGGTGGCCGAAGAATTCCCCACCGCCACCATCATCCGACCGTCGATCGTCTTCGGCAAGGACGACGATTTCCTCAACATGTTCGCCGATCTCATCCGCATGATGCCGGTGCTGCCGGTGTTCGGACCGCATTCGAAGCTGCAGCTCGCCTATGTCGACGATGTCGCCACCGCCATCGTCACCGCGCTGGCCGATCCCGCGCGGCATGGGGGCGCGACCTACGAACTGGGCGGGCCGGAGCAGCTCACCATGATGGAGATCAACCAGCGGATCGCCGATGCGCAGCGCCGTTCGCGCACGTTCCTGCCGATGCCCGATGCGGTGTCGGGTCTGTTCGCCGCCATGCCGTTGACACCCATGGGGACCGATCAGTGGAAGCTGCTCAAGAAAGGCTCTGTCGTCGCACGGCATGCGAAGGGGTTCGCCGAATTGGGCATCAGTCCTAAGCCGCTGGATCTGTTCCTCGATCGGTGGATGAAGCGGTACCGCAAGCATGGCCGCTTCGGTGCGGATACCGCCTGACCGCCGTCACACGCTGCCTTCGGATGGCGCGTCCAGCAGCGCGTCGGCGGTGATGGGCGCCACCGTCAGTATCGGCCCCTTGATGCCCGTGACCCGCATCCGGGCGCCGATCGCCGCATCCGGCCCGCGGGCGATCCATTCGCTGTCGCCCAGTTTCGCCCGGCCTTCACCGCCCGCGATCGCCTGCGTCACGACAACCGTTTCGCCCATCAGCCGCCCGCCCATATTGTTGAGCATGGGGTCCGCGCTCATGATCGGGCGATCTCTAAGGAACCGCTTGGCAGAATAGACCGCGATCAGCGACAGGAACACGAAATTGATGACCGACACCGCCACCCCCAGATCGAGGACGAGCGTGAGCACCCCCGTCATCAGCGCCGCCACCGCCAGCCAGATAAGATAGACGCCGGGCACCAGCAGCTCCAGCGTACCCAGGGCCAGGCCGATCGCGACCCAGATCCACGCGGCGTCTATGCCTTCGAAGAAGCCGAACATTACCGTGTCGACCGATCGGCGGCGCGATCCGCGCTACGCTGTTCGCCAGCGCGCAATTCGGTGCTGCGCGGCACGCTGGCGCGCGGTTCGCGGCCCGATGGAATGGGGATGCCTGACGGGTTCTGGCCCGGATTGCCTTCGCTGCCCGAACCGCCGATCGCGTCTTTCAGCAATTCGCCGATCCCGCCGATGGAGCCGACCAGCTGCGTTGCTTCTATGGGGAACAGGATGGTCTTGGAATTCGGGCTGTCGGCGAATTTGCCGATCGCTTTGGTGTATTCCTGCGCGATGAAGTAATTGATCGCCTGGTTGCCCGACCCCGCGATCGCGTCGGACACGACCTGCGTCGCCTTCGCTTCTGCCTCGGCCTGGCGTTCGCGCGCCTCGGCATCGCGGAAGGCGGATTCGCGTTGCCCCTCGGCGGTCAGGATGGCGCTCTGCTTGTCGCCTTCCGCGCGCAGGATGTTGGAGGCGCGGTCGCCCTCCGCCTCCAGGATTTCGGCGCGCTTCAGCCGTTCCGCCTTCATCTGGCGGGCCATCGCTTCCGAAATGTCGAGCGGCGGGCGGATGTCCTTGATCTCGACCCGCGTGATCTTGATCCCCCAGGGCGATGTCGCGTGATCGACGACGGACAACAGCCGCGCATTGATCTCGTCGCGCTTCGACAGGGTTTCATCCAAGTCCATCGACCCCATCACGGTCCGCAGATTGGTCGTCGTCAGCGCCAGGATCGCATTGTGCAGGCCCGACACCTCGTAAGCCGCCTTGCCCGCGTCCAGCACCTGGAAGAACACCACCGCATCCACGCCGACCATGGCGTTGTCTTTCGTGATGATCTCCTGCCCCGGAATGTCGAGGACCTGTTCCATCATGTTGATCTTGTGCCCGATGCGGTCGACGAAGGGGACGAGGACATGCAGGCCCGGTTCCGCCGGCTTGGTATACCGCCCCAGCCGCTCGATCGTGTAGACGAAGCCCTGTTTGACCACGCGGATGGTGGAGAACAGCACGATGACCAGCAGCGCGACGAACAGGCCGAGAAGAATAAATTCCATGGGGGGCGTTTCCTTTGGATGGAACGCGAGACTAGCCTAAGCCGAGCGTGCCCTCAAGCGCGCTGCATGACCGCAACGCATCCGGCGCAAATGTGACACCGAACGGGGGCGGAAGACGGGGCGACCGCGACAGCGCTAACCACGTCACGCTTTGCTCGCATCGATCGTCCGGTTCAGCCGCGCCAGATGCTGCAAAAGCGCGGAATTGTCCTGTCGGTGGGTGATGGAGACGAACCTGCCGCGAAACATCAGGGGGCGTATCGTGCCCGTCTGCGCATGTTCCCAGATCAGCCCCGGTGTAACCTTCCGCGCGGCCCGCGTGACCTGCGCCATATCGACCATCACGCCGTGCAGGATCATGTCCCATACCGCCGCGAATTCTTGCGCGCCGGGCCTGCGGCGCAGGCGATAGGCGCTCATCCGGGAACGCTCGACCATATCCGCCGCGCGGCTGACGGACTTCTCCTGCATGAGCAGCCCGATAAACGCCGCCTGCCGCCGCGCCGACCAGCCATCGCGCCTAGCGCGCAAGGGTACGGGATGGAATGCGGGAATACGACGAAGGGGGTGGGTAAGGACTGCCATCGGTAAGGGTAAGGCAGATTTTGGCGATGTAGGAAAGTCAAACGCCCAATCCCGCGCACCGTCACCCCGGGCTTGATCCGGGGTCCCGCTACCTCGGCACAAAGGGGAAAGAAGCTGGGCCCCGGATCAAGTCCGGGGTGACGGATGTGAGCGTTGCGGCGAATGTCGGCTATTGGGTGGGAAGCAGCTGGTCCGCTTTACCATGCTTCATTGCTTAAAGCGGACGACTGGTAGACAATGCTCGCTGAATCAAATGACGCGCAGATCAAGCGTGTTCGTACATTCAAGTGGTTTTGGCTAGTTTCTTCCAGCGCCGCTGGCGATGAGCGTAGAAGATACGCGCAAATAGCGAGACGAAGGGTGTTAAAAAACCTGCTGAAACATCCACTCTGTCAATATACAGCGTTCCGCCTTCGACCTGCTTTACGAAAATATAGTGGTCCCAGACTTTTGCCATGGTTCCATGGCCATTATCTCGCAAGACTAGTCTATCTTCGCCATCAGGATATTCGATGCCGATGGTCTGGCTTCCCAGAGGGAAAAATCCGAAAAGTTTCATCGAGGAATTGTAATCGCCTTCCTCCCAAATATCGGGAAAGGACCGGTGTTTCGGAACAAATGAGATTAATGGAGCCGCCACGTATTCAAGCGTTTTCGATTGCCTTACTCGCGTCCAAACCCAGTCCGCATCTTTGGGCAAATCTGTCGAAAGCTCAATCCTCATTTAAGTAATCCCCCATATCCATGTAATGTCCGCTTTTCAGAAAATTTTCGCTGAGCGTCAATAACCGACATTAGGGTCGATAGCCGCCGTTACTCACCCCCTCACAACGCCCCCTTATAGAGCGCGAGCAAATCCGCATAGGCCCGCTCCGCCGCGGCCTCGGCGTAGGCGGGGCTATCGGGGACGGTCCAGCCGTGGTCGCCGGCGTAGACTTCGACCTTGGCCTGCAGGTCCGCCGCTTCGGCGGCCCGGCGTAGGATGGTCTTGTGGGTCGGCGCCTCCGCATCGTCGTCCTGCGCGATGGCGATCAACAATGCCGCTTGCATCCGCTCCATCAGGCGGTGGGGGCTTTGGGGCATGTCGTCAAGGACCAGGCCGCCGCCGTGGAAGCTGGCCGCCGCCTTGATGCGGCCGGGCACGGCGGCCGCGCTCCACAGGGTGAAGGGGCCGCCCATGCAATAGCCCTGCGTGCCGATGCCCTTCGTGGTGTCGACTTCGGCCTGCGCGTCGAGCCAGCCGACGATGGCCTGCGCATCGGACATGATCGCGTCGGCATCGTGCTTTTGGCGATATTCGCGCGCGGTGGCGAAACCGTCATCGGCGGCGAACTCGGCGAAGCTTTCCCAGATCTGCCCGCTCACGTCGCGGTAATAGGGATTGACCGCCAGCACGCTGTAGCCCCGCCCCGCCAGCCGCCGTGCCATGTCGTATTTGGCGGGCCGCAGTCCGGCGATGTCGGGCCACAGGATGACGGCTGGCGCAGGGTTGGCGACGGGAATGACCCAAAACGCGTCCAATGTGCCATCCGGCGTGGCGAACGTCACGTTGCGTTCGCCCGTGGTCACGGTGTCGCCCGCATTGAAGCCCAACCTCTCCACGGGCGAACAGGCGGCCGCTGCGCCGATTGCCGTTGTCATTCCAAGTGCCCCGAACTGGCGGCGGTTTAGGCCTTCCCTGGCCCAGCGGATGATCCGGTCTTCGTCGCACATACGTCTCTCCTGTGATGCGACACGATCATGCGCGCGCAGCCGTCCACGCGCAATAGATATGGACAGGCCGACATTCGTGCGGCACTCATGGGACACGGGACGATCGGAAAACGACGCCCTTCCTTGGGAGAGGATGCCGCATGAGACACGTCGCCCCCACATTGGTCGCCGCGATCGCCGCGCTTGCCATGTCCATCGGCCTTGGCAGCTGCAAGCGCGTCGACGAAGGCGATATCGACGCCGCCCGCCTGCTGGCGGCGCAGACCGACGACGCCAACTGGATCACCTACGGCCGCAATTACGAAGAGCAGCGTTATTCGCCATTGGCCCAGATCAATGCGGAGACGGTCGGCGATTTGGGCCTCGCCTGGTCCGCCGATATGGACACGGCGCGCGGGCAGGAAGCGACGCCGCTGGTGATGGACGGGCGCATGTACCTCACCACTGCATGGAGCAAGGTGAAGGCTTACAACGCCGCCACGGGCGAGGAATTGTGGACCTACGATCCGGAAGTGCCCGGCGAAACCGCAGTGAAGGCCTGCTGCGACGTGGTCAATCGCGGGCTCGCCGCATGGGGCGACGGGCTGTTCCTGGGTACGCTGGACGGGCGGCTGGTGAAGCTCGACCGGGACACCGGCGCGTTGGTATGGGAGACAGTGACGGTCGACCAGGACCAGAGCTACACCATCACCGGCGCGCCGCGCGTGATCGACGGGCGTGTGATGATCGGCAATGGCGGCGCGGAATTCGGCGTGCGCGGCTATTTCGCGGCATACGACGCGGAAACGGGCAAGGAATTGTGGCGCTTCTACACTGTGCCCGAGGGGGATGAGGACGAAAGCGCGCCGGCCTATCTTCAGAAAGCCGCGGCAACCTGGTCCGGTGATACGCTTTCCGGGGAGGACAGCATCGGCGGCGGCGGCACGGTGTGGGATGCGATGGCCTACGACCCCGAACTCGACCTGCTTTACGTGGGCGTCGGCAACGGCTCCCCGTGGAACCGCGCCTATCGTTCGCCCGGTGCGGATGGGCGCGGCGAAGGCGACAACCTCTATCTGTCCAGCATCGTCGCGGTGCGGCCCGAAACCGGCGAATATGTGTGGCATTACCAGACCACGCCGGGCGAAACCTGGGACTTCACCGCCACGCAGCATATCATGCTTGCCGACCTGGAAATGAACGGGCGGGAGCGCAAGGTGCTGATGCAGGCGCCCAAGAACGGCTTCTTCTACGTGCTCGACCGCGAGACGGGCGAATTCATCAGCGGCGATCCTTACGTCACCGTCAATTGGGCCACCGGCATCGGCAAGGATGGCCGCCCGATCGAGAACCCCGAAACGCGCATCGACCGCACCGGCAAGCCCGCCATGGTCACGCCCGGTGCGCTGGGCGGGCACAACTGGCACCCGATGGCGTTCCATCCGGGCGAGGGGCTGGTCTATATTCCGGCGTTCGAGGCGGGCATGGTCTACGCCCCGCAAGCCGACTGGAAGCCCGACCGCGCGCGCGGTTTCAACGTGGGCTTCGATCTGGGCGCGGGCGATCTGCCGCCGGACGAGGGCTTCCGGCGGGAGGTTGCGGGCACCATCAACGGCAAGCTGATCGCGTGGGACCCGGTGGCCCGCAAGGCCCGCTGGACGGTCGAGTATCCCGGCCCTTGGAACGGCGGCCTGCTGGCGACCGGCGGGGGCCTCGTGTTCCAGGGCACGGCAGGCAGCGAGTTCAACGCCTACAGCGCCGCGACCGGCGACAAATTATGGAGCTTCGCGGCGCAGACCGGCGTGGTCGCGCCGCCGATCACCTACACCGTCGATGGGGAGCAATATGTCGCCGTGCTGGCCGGCTGGGGCGGCGCCTATGCGCTCTCGGTCGACGGGCAACTGATCGCCAAGGACAAGCCGGTGCGCAATGTGTCGCGGATGCTGGTGTTCAAACTGGGCGCGGACGGAAAACTGCCTGCCGAAACCGAGATGGCACGCGTGCCATTGGACCCCCCGCCCAGCCGCGCATCCGCCGCTACGATCGCGGCGGGCGGCAAGGCCTATGCCCGCTATTGCGCCGTATGCCACGCCCCGGGGGCGGTCGGATCGACGGTATTGCCCGATTTGCGGAGAAGCGGCGCGCTGGAGAACAAGCAGGCGTGGCAGAGCATCGTGCATGACGGCATGCTCAAGGATAACGGCATGGCCAGCTTCAAGGGCTCGCTGACCAAGGCGCAGATGGACGCGATCCGCGAATGGATCATTCACCGCGCGAACCAGGACAAGGGGATGAAGGCGGAGCAGTAGGGTAAGCACCACCTCACTACCGCGTCATCGCGAGGGCCGCGCAACGATCGAGAGTGGCGCGCGCAACCTTTGAATTTCTGTTTCGCTACGCTCCTTGCAATGACAGTTCATTGTCTATTCCCTTTACGAAAATCACCATGCCAAAGACGTTGTGAAAGGTTCGGGGTTGTTGAGGCTCTATAGTTTGGATCCAGCCTCGGCTCTTAATGTTCACTTAGCCACCCCAACCGCTCCTCAATCCCAACCGTCACCGGATCGTCGGTCAGCGGCACCGTAATGCGCTCGATCTCGTATCCCTTACCGAACGTTGCCACCAGATCGTCGGGATCGATCTGATCCACGCTGGTCGGATCGTCGAGATCGCCGAACGTCACCAGCATCGGATAGGCGGAGCGTCCCTCGCGCGGCCCGACGGGCGGCAGCGTCCGCGGCAATGCGATTTTGCCTTCGAGCAGCAGGACGTTGTCGAAACGCTCTCCCAACGGTTCGCCTTCGATATCGGGGGCGAGCGACTGCATGATGGAGGATGCCCAATCGTGATTGTCGTCGGATCGCAGCAATGCGAACAGCGTGCGCCCATCCGGCAGATCCACCGCAACCGCTTCGCCCCTGACGCGCCGGGCGAGCCGTCTGCCGAACCCGCTCATCGCGGTGCTGCCCATCGACTGCTCGACCTCGATCACGCTCGATCCGCTACGCAGACCTTCCGGCGTGTCGATCTCGACCGTCAGGCGATAGCGATAGTCGGGGGTGGCATCCTCGGCCTGCGCGCAGCCGGTCAGGGCCAACAATGCCATCAGCGCAGTCGCCATCGTCAGGAAGATATTTCGGTTCATCTGGCCCCCATCGCGTTCCTAACCGGGCTGCGATGGACAAACCGTGAAGCCATGGAACCCTAGACGCAGCTGTTAGCAGCCATTCGCACCATCTCCGATGCGGACAGCGCACCCATTCAATGCACTGGCGGATCGGTCCGGGGTATCTGGCGGATCGGGGCGACGGCATCCTCGCGCCGGCGGGGCGGAGTCGCGTCTTCGGGAACATCGTCGATCTGCATGTCGCGCGTGGCGGCATCCTGCAGGTTGCGGACGCGGACGGTCAGGTTCTCGCCATCCCATTCCAGCGCGTTGAAGCTGGGCGGGGTCGACCGGGTGCGTTTCGACAGGGTGCCCGCGCCGATCATCCGCACCGGACCATTGGCGGTGTCCTCCATGATGTCGAATGCGTCGTGCACATGCCCGCTGATGACCGCCGCCACGGGCCGGGTCGCCAGCGCCGCCAGCGCCTTGTCCCCGTGGCGCGTCAGTGCGGTTCCTTCCGTGCCCACTTCGCGCAAGGGATGGTGCACCGCGACCAGCGCGCGCGTGCCAACGGGCAATGCATCGATCGCGGCCAGGCATTTGCGCAGCGCCGCGCCGGTGACCCACCCCTTGGACCAGTTCCATCGCGGCTGCGCCCGGACAGCGGTTTTCAGCGGCACGATGGCGAGCCCCGACAGATCGATCTCCCGCTCGACCAGCGTTTCCATTCCCCGAAACCGTTTATAGGGGTTGAAGAACCGCTCGATCGGGTTGAAATACGGCATGTCGTGATTGCCGACCTCGACCGTGACCGGCACGTCGAGCGCGGTGATCCAACGGATCGCGGCGGCGAATTCCGCATGACGCGCGCGCATCGTCAGATCGCCGGTGATCGCCACCGCGTCGGGGCGCTGCGCGGCGATCTCCGCCTTCACCCAATCGAGCGCGGTGTTGTCTTCCAGTCCGAAGTGAATATCGCTGAGATGGAACAGCAATCTGCGCTTGTCGGTATGCCCGTCCTTGTCGGTTGTCATGCGGGCAGCCCCAGCAGTGTAAGGTCGAACCGGTCGCGGGTGACGACGACTTCGTGCCCCGCGCTCTCGCGCTCGCCATCGACCATCAGGTCGATCTCCCTACCATCGGTCGAACGGCAGCGGGCGCGCGGCACCGTCCCCAGATCGTCATAGGGTCCGTCGCGAAAATCGCGCATGGCGATCGCCAGTCCCTGTTTCAGCCATTCGGCCCAATTGTCCATGTGATATCCCCTGACCGTTACCGCCGTGTCCGGTATGGAAAAATGAAGCCCGGGATAACCGTCTTCGCGGCCGAATCGCGGCTCCGCCAGCCATACGAGCGGACCGGTCGCCGCCTCTTTCGTGATTGCGACCGATTTGTGAAGCACCGCGCCGAGTTCGCCTTCGCGGAAATCCTCGCGCACGTCGGACCAGCGCGCTCCCGGTCCCATCAGGATTTCGGCGAGGGCCGTGTGATCGCCGCAGCGCATGCAATTGCGGCGCGTTTCGCCGAGCTCGCCCCGCGCCAGCATCCGCGCGATTTCGGGGCCTGTGCGATTCCCGAACATTTCGCCGCACAGCAGGTTCTGCGTGCCTCCGGGCAGCGGCAGCACCGCGCCCCGCCAACCTTCGCGTTCGAGCCGGCCAAGATAGCGCGACAGCGTTCCGTCGCCCGCGAACACGGCGAGCCGAGCGACGCCCGCGTCCTCCAATTCGTCGCGGCCCGGCAGGCCGTCCTGCTGGCAGTCTATGGTGCGGGTGGGCGCCGCCGCGCCCGAACCGAACGCCGCGCGCAAGTCGCCGAGCGCGGCTTCGCTGCAACTTCCGCTCGCACTGTTGACCGCCAGCCACAAAGGCGTCTCTTCACCCATGATCCTACAGCGCCCCGCACGCCGCGTGGTTCCGCCCGCGCCCGTATTCGGCGTCGCGCATTCGCCGTTGGAGCCGACCGCCAACCCATGTTAGGTTGCAAGACGCAACGACTCGGCCGGACCGAAACCATCAAGGGAGAGAACCATGACCACCACCTATCGCAATCTCATCGACGGCGAACTCGTCGCCACGGATGCCACGATGGAGGTGGTCAACCCCGCGAACGAGGAAGTGATCGGCACCGTTCCCGCCTGCGGCCAGGCCGAACTCGACCGCGCCGTCGCCGCCGCGCGCACGGCGTTCAAGACGTGGTCGAAGAAACCGATCGAGGATCGCCGCGCGGTGATCCAGCAGATCAGCGGTGCGATCAAGGAAAACGCGGACGAACTCTACCGTCTGCTCACCCAGGAACAGGGCAAGCCGCACGAACAGGCGAAGGGCGAGATCTACGGCGCGGCGGGCATGGTCGCCGCGCAATCGACGTTGGGCCTGGACGACGAGATCAACGAGGACAGTGACACCCGTCTGTCGCGCACCCGCCGCGTGCCCGTGGGCGTGGTCGGCGGCATCGTGCCGTGGAACTTCCCCGTGATGATGGCGATGCAGAAGATCGCGCCGGCCATGCTGTCGGGCTGCACCATCGTGCTGAAACCCTCCCCCTTCACCCCGCTCGCCACGCTGCGGATCGCGGAACTGATCAAGGACATCGTGCCCGCGGGCGTCGTCAACATCATCACCGGCGAAGATATGCTCGGGCCCATGATCACCGAACATCCCGATATCGACAAGATCACTTTCACCGGCTCCACCGCGACCGGCAAGAAGATCATGGAAGGCGCGTCGAAGGATCTGAAACGCATCACGCTGGAACTGGGCGGCAACGATGCCTCCATCGTGCTGCCCGATGCCGATGTCGAGAAGGTGGCGGAACAATTGTTCTGGTCCAGCTTCAGCAATGCGGGCCAGGTCTGCATCGCGGCGAAACGCATCTATATCCACGAGGATATCTACGACGATCTCAGCAAAGCCATCGCTGAATATGCCAAGACCGTGACCGTCGGCGACGGATCGCAGCAGGGCACCGGCGTCGGCCCCATCCAGAACAAGAAGCAGTTCGAACGCGTGAAGGAATTGATCCAGGACGCGAAGGACAATGGCTACAAATTCCTGAGCGGCGGGGAAGGTCAAGACCCCAGCGGGACCGGTTATTACGTGCCGATCACCATTCTCGACAATCCGCCCGAAGATGCGCGAATCGTGGCGGAAGAACAGTTCGGCCCGGTCATGCCCCTGATGAAATTCGCCACGGAAGATGAGGCGATCGCGCGCGCCAACGCGTCCGAATACGGCCTCGCCGGCGCGGTCTGGACCCGCGATACGGACAAGGGCGTGGCGATCGCGGAACAGCTGGAAACCGGAACGGTGTGGGTCAACGAATACATGCACCTGTCCCCCTTCGCCCCCTTCGGCGGACACAAGCAATCGGGCTTCGGCGCGGAATACGGCAAGGAAGGCTTGAGCGAATTCACCTACCCGCAGGTGATTACGGTCAAGAAGGACGCAATGGCGTAAGGCGGCGCGGCCGGTTCAGGGGGAGCGCGAAGTGCCGCGTTTCCCTTTAGACTGGTTTTGGGTGGGGAGCGGTCATCCAATTAATTTAAGTTCTAAGGCTGCGAGCAGCGCTTGCGCCTCTTCACGTTCGTACTCGCTCATGTATTTTGAGGCGTTCGCGACAGCGAGGCACCGCAATGCTGCTTGAACGTCCTTCCGCACCCCTGTGCCGCTTATGTAGCATTTTCCCATCTCAAGCTGCGCGCTACCGTCACCTGCTCGGGCGGCTCGCTGATACCAGCGGAACATCGTTCGCTTATCGCCGGTCTCGCGGTGAAGTACTGCGATGTTGGTGGCTGCCGCGTGACTGCCGCGTTTCCACGCCTTCTTGTAGAGCTTCATCGCCAAAGCTTTGTCAGCAACAACATTTTGGCCAACGTCGTACAAGTAGCCTAAAGCTTGAAGGCACATGGCATCGCCGAGAGCCGCTCCACTCTCATAGCATCGCCGCGCGTGCTCAAAGTTACCTGCTTCTGCTGCGTCGTTCGCAATACGGAGAAGCGCGTCGATATCGGCCATAGCTTGCGATTACCATACTTCTAACCGCTGCTAATGTCAGCTTTTGATTTCGAAAGCCGTCGCAACCCCCTCCCATTCAGAACACCGCCGTCTGCAACAACCGCCCCGGCAGCATCGCGAATATGCCTGCGATGCACAGACCGACATACATGCCCTGCATCGCATCCTTGTGATCCTGTATGCGGCCCGTCCTGGCCGCCCAGATTGCGTAGGGGACGCTTACATACGCCATCAGCGTGAAAATATGGATGAAACTAAAACCGCTGCCCATGATGCCGGTACCCGGTTCCCCGATGAAGATGGTCGCAGTCGCGGTGATCAGCAACAGGGCGATGTAGATGCGGCCCAGTGCCTTGTGTATCCGCGTGCCCTTGGGCCCGATCAGCAGATAGCCGCCGATCACGAATGCGGGAACGACGGTTGTCAGATGAATGGCGATGGGCACGGTCCAGCGCCGCTCCGCCTGATGGTTGTCCGACGCGAAGCCGCCCGACAGCGTCGATAGCAGCATCACGCCCACGGTGATCGCGATGGTGATGGTCGCGGTGATGGCCAGGCGGATCATCATTTCGCGGCGGCCGTCGGCCTTCTGGTCGGACATTCCCGATACTCCCTTTTCGTCGAGGAACCGATGATCGGGCGGCGACGCAGCCCCCGCAATCGGAAATACGCGGTTTGCCAAATGGATGCGCGAATGGGTATGCCGTGTACCGTTCGCCCACCGGCGTATCTTCCTTCGCGGAGGCGGAAGCGGGAATTACCGGAATGACGCAGCAGCAGCGATATCTGGCGGAATCGGCTATTGCTGCGCTGGTCGGCGTGGCGCTGGCGGTGACCGGCGCGTTCGGCACCGGCGATTTGCCGCTGGCGATGCGTTTCCTTTACTGGATCGGCGGATTGCTGGCGGCGGGGCTGGTGCTGCAGGGCCTGCTTTGGGCGACGCGCCCGTTGGCGGAATTGCTGAGGCTGCCGGAGTACGCGCCCTATCTCATCGCGACGCCCCTGCTCGCGGTGCTGATCTTTCTGGCGCTGGACATGTTTGGGGGCGCGAGCGGCGCATTGCCCCTGCTTCTTTATACGCAGATATTGGGGTTGGGCCTGGGTTTCTTCATCCTGTTCGGCGCGCTCTACTGGTATTCGGGCAAGAAGCACGGCGAAGGCCATGCCTCGTCATCGCATGGCGAACGCTTTTCATCGGCCGCACCCCGCGACCGAAATGCCGTTCCGCAAGGCTTGGACGATACGCCGCTGCATGAAAGGCTACGCCCCGGCTTCGGACCTATTCTCGCCATCGGGGTGGAGGATCACTACGCGAAGATTTACGCCGCGGGAGATAGCGAAATGCTGCTAATGAACCTGTCCGATGCCATCGCGCTGATGCCGCCGGAGGGCGGGTTGCAGGTGCATCGCAGCTGGTGGGTGGCACGGCACGCGGTGCTGCGCGCGCGGCGTAATGGACGCAATCTTTCGCTGGTGTTGCATGGTGATCGCGTCGTGCCGGTATCGCGCGCGAACCACGCCGTCATACGCGAAGCGGGGTGGCTATGAACGCCGCCTACCCCACCCCTTCGGGCGTCTGCACGCCGTGGAGGATTTCCGCCTCGTCCCAGTCCATCTCTTCCTTCGCGATGACCGACAGCGTGCCTTCGGTTTCGAGGATGACCCAGTTCACCTGGTCGAGCGTGGTCAGCCCCTTGCCACGCAGGGCCGCCTTGACCTCGCTCTGCGTGACCCGTGTCCGCAGCATCGCATCATCGAGATACTCGCCCTGATGCACCAGCAGGGTCGGCTCGTCCTTGATGATCTTGGTCACGATCTTGCTGCGCACCGCCAGCCAGGTGAGCAGATACTGACAGCCCAGAATGACCAGGATCGCCAGCGCCGCGTCGGCGAGCGTGACGGTTTCGAGCAGGATGCCGCTGGATGCGAGGCTGCCGACCGCGACCGTCGTGATCCAGTCGAAATTGTTCATCTGCCCGGTCGTCCGCTTGCCCGACACCAGCGTCAACGCGACGATCAGGGCGAAGAACAATACCGAACTCAGCGCGATTTCGGCAAGATTGTCCCAGCTGGAAAACCATTTCGGATTGGGATCGACCGGCATGTTCATGGCGGAACCGATAGACAGGACGGCCGATCGTTTCAAGAAAAGCCGTCGGACTGAAGCAGTTGACCACCTATGTCAGGTCGACCTTCGCCGCCTGACCGTCATCCACCTTGATGATCGCCCCGGTCACGCATTCGCTCGACGGCGACACGAGATAGAGCAGCGTGGAATCGAGCTGCGCGGGCACGGGCACGCGTTTGCGCGCCAGCCTGTCCGACGGATCGCCGATCCGTTCGAACATGCCGTCGGTCATCTCGGACACGAACATGCCCGGCGCGATGGCGTTTACGTTGATGTTCGCGAACGCCCATTCGACGGCCAGCGTCTCGGTCATGCGCGCGATGGCGGTCTTGGTCACGGCATAGAGCGCCGCGCCGCCGCCATCGTAGCGGTAATGCGCGGTCGAGCTGATATTGACGATGTTGCCGGGTTGCTTCGCGTCGATCAGCCGCCGCGCAACCTCCGTCGCCAGCAACCACGGCGCGCGCAGATTGACGCCGAGTACCTGGTCGACCAGATCCAGCGGCATCTTGTGCGCCCGCTTCGCATCGGGAACGCCGGCATTGTTGACAAGGATATCGACCGTGCCGAACGCCGCCTCCGCCGCATCGACCGCCGCCGTCAGCGCATCGGCATCCATCGCGTCCATCGCCACGGGCAATGCCTTGCCGCCCGCCGCCTCGATCTCCTGCGCCAGCGCCTCCAGCCGATCGACTCTCCGCGCGCACAGCGCCACCGCCGCCCCCCGCACCGCGAGGACCCGCGCGAACCGCTCGCCCAGCCCCGAAGACGCGCCGGTCACCAGCGCGACCCGGCCGGTCAGATCGTGCGACGCATTGGGGAGGGGGAAGGTCACGAACGCCTTACTGCTTTTCGAACGCCGCGCTGATCGTCAGTTCCACTTCGTCCGACACCATCGGCACGGCGTAGTCGATGCCGAAGGCGGACCGGCTGATCGTGGTTGTCCCTTCGAACCCGATCGTCCGCGCGTCGCTCATCGGATTGGCCCCCGCGCCGGTGAACCGCGTGTCGATGGTCACCGGCTGCGTCGTGCCGTTCATCGTCAGGTCGCCGCGGATCATGGCCGAGACACCATCGCGGCCCACGTCGACTTCGGTCGAGCGGAACCGCGCCATGCCCGGCTCGGCCCCGAAGAAGTCGGGCTTGGCGCCATCCTTGCCGGGCCGCAGCATGTGATCGCGCAGACCTTCGCTCACGACTGCCAGGCTGGTGATCGGCAGAGATACGTCGACGGTCGCGGCGGCTGGATCGGCCGGATCGATCGTCAACGTGCCTTGCGCATCGCCGAACAGCCCGAAATAATCGTTGAAGCCGAAATGATCGACCTCCCAAGCGACCAGCGTATGCGCGGGATCGGCGGCGTAGGTTCCGGCGGTTACGCGCGAAACATCGACGACGCCCGGCAAGGGGGAATATTGTCCGAAAGTCGGCACCGCCATGGCGGCCAGTGCGGCGGTGGTGGCAAGGGTGATGGCAAATGGGGCGCGCATGATTAATTCTCCTGGAGGTCAGTAGATGAACGACCTTCCATGTTTCTCGCCGGTCTGTCCATCCGTCATCCTGGACTTGATCCGGGATCCCGCTCTACTCGAACTGAAGCGGGGCCCCGGATCAAGTCCGGGGCGACCACGCTTACCGCCGCAGCGCCGTCTCGCATTCGCCCATCAGCGTCGCCACGATGTCGGCGACCGGTTCCTCCTTCGTCACCATGCCGACGCTCTGCCCGGCCATGATTGACCCCGTTTCGACATCGCCATCCATCACCGCGCGGCGCAACGCGCCGGCCCAGTAATGTTCGATCTGCAGCTGGGCTTCGGCCATTTCGACGCCGCCCGTGTCGAGCAGCCCGGCGACCTCGCGCTGCTTGCCGGTGAATTCCTCGCTGCCCTTGTTCTTCAATGCGCGCACCGGGATCACGGGCAGGCGCGCATCCAGCTGCACGCTGGCGACCGCATCGCGGGCCTTCGCGCGAAAGAACGCCTGTTTGAAATTGTCATGCGCGATGCTTTCCGTGGCGCAGGCGAAGCGCGTGCCCAGCTGCACGCCGACCGCCCCCATTTCGAGGTAGCCCGCGATCGCCTGCCCCCGGCCGATGCCGCCGGCGACGAACACCAGATGGTCCTCCGCCAGTTCGGGCAGGAACTCCTGCGCCAGCACGCTGGTGCTGACGGGGCCGATATGGCCGCCCGCCTCCATCCCCTCGATCACCAGTGCATCGCCGCCGGATCGAAGCAGCTTCTTCGCCAATGCCAGCGTGGGCGCGAAGATGATGACCTTCGCGCCGCCCCCGCTTCCTTGGCCAGCCTTAATCGCCTCCACGCTGCCCTTGGGCGGGATACCGCCGGCCAGCACCACATGGCTGACGCCGTGCGCCGCGCACACGCCGATCAGGTCGGTCAGATCGGGATGCATGGTGATGAGGTTCACGCCGAACGGCTTGTCCGTCATCGCTTTCGTCGCGGCGATCTCCGCATCCAGCAGTTCGGGCGTCATCGCGCCGCAGGCGATCACGCCGAAACCGCCCGCATTGGAAATCGCGCTTACCAGATTGCGTTCGCTGACCCAGCTCATCGCGCCGCACATCACGGCGAACTCGCTGCCCAGGAAATCCGTGCCGCGCCGCATCAGCGCCTTCGTCTTGGTGTAATCGTCCATAACGGTGGCGCTTAGATCGGACCGCGCGACCCGACAAGAGGTGCGCGGCAGCCGTGATCGACAAATCCGATTACGCTTCGCCGTATTAAAGTGTTTGCCCGATTGGTCTTTTTCGTTAGTTTCATGGGCATAAAAACCAAACCGAGAGAGGATGACCGACATGGATATCAAGACCGGACAGATGAACGGCGGATGCCCCTTCGGCGGCGATGCCGACATTCGCAGCCTGATGGGCCGCAGCAACAGGGACTGGTGGCCGGATTCGCTGCAGCTGGAAATCCTGACGCAGCAGGGCCGCAGCGCCGACCCGATGGGCGAGGATTTCGACTACCCGCAAGCGTTCAACACGCTGAACTATCAGGCGCTGAAGGACGATCTCACTGCCCTGATGACCGACAGCCAGGAATGGTGGCCGGCCGATTACGGCCATTACGGCCCGTTCTTCATCCGCATGGCATGGCACGCGGCGGGCACCTATCGCACCGGCGACGGGCGCGGCGGGGCGAGCAGCGGGCAGCAGCGTTTCGCGCCATTGAATTCGTGGCCCGACAACGGCAATCTCGACAAGGCGCGGCGGCTGCTATGGCCGATCAAGCAGAAATACGGCGCGCATATCAGCTGGGCCGATCTGTTCATCCTGACCGGCAATGTCGCCATCGAGAGCATGGGCGGCCCCACCTTCGGCTTCGGCGGCGGGCGCAAGGACGTGTTCGAACCCGAAACGACCTATTGGGGCACGGAGGAACAATGGGTCGACGAAGGCGTCGAGACGCGGATCAATCCCGACGAGGGCAAGGCGCTCGACAATCCGCTGGCTGCGATCCAGATGGGCCTCATCTACGTCAATCCCGAAGGTCCGGGCGGCAATCCGCACGATGCGGATGGCATGGCGCGCGACATGCGCGAAACCTTCGGCCGGATGGCGATGAACGATGAAGAAACCGTCGCGCTGACCGCCGGCGGCCACGCCTTCGGCAAATGCCACGGTGCGAAGCCGTCCGACACGTTCGGCGGCGGGCCCGAAGGCGAAAACCTGCAGAACCTCGGCCTGGGCTGGCTGACCGATCCGGACGAAATCGAGCGCGGGCACATTACCACTTCCGGCATCGAAGGCGCCTGGACGCCCAACCCCACCCAATGGGGCGGCGATTATTTCCGGCTGTTGTTCAAATATGACTACGAATTGACGGAAAGCCCCGCTGGCGCGAAGCAGTGGACGCCGGTCAACCCGGAGCAAGCGGACATGGCGCCCGATGCGCGCGATCCGGCTAAGAAGGTGCCGACGATCATGACCACCGCCGACATGGCGCTGAAGCGTGACCCCGAATATCGCCGCATTTCCGAACGCTTCCGCGACGATCAAGCCGCGCTGGACGATGCCTTCGCGCGTGCGTGGTTCAAGCTGTGCCACCGCGACATGGGGCCTAAATCCCGCTATCTCGGCCCCGAAGTGCCGGAGGAAACGCTGATCTGGCAGGACCCCGTGCCCACAGGCGCCGCGCCTTCCGCCGATGCGGTGTCGCAGTTCAAATCGGCAATCCTCGACAGTGGCCTGTCGGTGCGCGAACTGGTGAAGGCGGCCTGGGCCTCGGCGTCCACCTACCGCAATTCCGACCATCGGGGCGGCACCGACGGCGCACGCGTCCGGCTCGCCCCGCAAAAGGACTGGGCGGTCAACGATCCGCAGGAACTGGCCAAGGTGCTCGGCACGATCGACAGCCATCGTGCCAAGGTCGGGGGCGACATTTCGATGGCGGATGCAATCGTCCTGGCGGGCAATGCGGCGGTCGAGAAGGCGGCGAAGGATGGCGGCTTCGACATCACCGTGCCCTTCACCGGCGGCCGCGGCGATGCCACCGACGAGCAGACCGATGCGGAAAGCTTCGAACCGCTGGAGCCCTTCGCCGACGGTTTCCGCAACTACCTCAAGACGAAAGCCAACGTGAAGACGGAGGATATGCTGATCGACAAGGCGCACCTCCTCGGCCTGTCGATGCCCGAAATGGCGGTGCTGGTGGCCGGTATGCGGTCATTGGGCGCGGTCAGCGAACACGCCGATCACGGACACGATATCGGCGTGCTGACGAAACGGCCCGGCACGCTGTCGCCCGACTTCTTCACCAGCCTGCTGACGATGGACACCAAATGGGAAGTCGTCGACGAATCCGGCGACGAGGAATTCGTCGGTCGGAACCGCCGCTCGGGCGAGGAACTGTGGCGGGCGACCCGCACCGATCTGGTGTTCGGTTCCAATTCGCAATTGCGCGCCGTCGCCGAAGTCTATGCCGAAACCGGGCATGAGAAGAAATTCGCCGACGACTTCGTCCAGGCCTGGGGCAAGGTCATGAATAACGGGCTGTTCGGGGATCACTTCCGAACCGTTTGAACACCGATTGAACGACGTTCGGTCGATCAGCGACCGTAATAGAGAGTGATCCGGCCCGCCGCATCCGACGCGATGCGGCGGGCTTCGTCCGTCGTGGAACCGTTGGCCAATGCCACCCCCATCCGACGATACGGACGGGTCGTCGGTTTGCCGAACAGGCGGATGTCGGCGCCCCCGCCCATCGCCGCCGCCAGCCCGTCATAACGCACCGTGTCGCTGTCGCGATCGGCCAGGATCACGGCGGAGGCGGAGGGCCGCGCGCGGATGGTCGCGGGAATCGGCAGGCCCATGATCGCGCGTGCGTGCAGATCGAATTGGGACAGGTTCTGGCTTACCGATGTGACCATGCCCGTATCGTGCGGGCGCGGCGACAGTTCGGAAAATATGACTGTCTCCCCTTTCACGAAGAATTCTACACCGAACAAGCCATGGCCGCCGAGGTCGTCGACCACCCGGCGCGCCATGTCCTGCGCAGCGGCGAGGGACGCGTCCGGCAGGGCGGCGGGTTGCCAACTTTCGCGGTAGTCGCCGCGTTCCTGGACATGGCCGACGGGAGGGCAGAAGGTGATGCCCTCTCGATGCCGCACGGTCAGCAGCGTGATTTCATAATCGAAGTCGACGAACCGTTCGACGATCACCCGCCGCCGGTCGCCGCGCATATTGGCACCGGCGTAATCCCATGCGGCATCCAGCGCGTCGGCGGAACGCACGATGCTCTGCCCCTTGCCGGACGACGACATGACCGGCTTCACGACGCAGGGAAAGCCGGTGACCCCCGCCGCAGCGCGCACCTCTTCAATCGTTTCGGCATAGCGGTATATCGAGGTGCGAAGCCCCAGTTCCTCCGCCGCCAGATCGCGGATCGCGTCGCGGTTCATCGTCATTTGCGCCGCGCGGGCGGAAGGGACAACGCACACGCCCTCCCCTTCGATCTCGGCCAGCACTTCCGTCCGGATCGCTTCCACTTCGGGCACCACCAAATCGGGTGCGTGCTTGTCGATCGCCACGCGCAGCGCAGTGCCGTCGAGCATCGAGAACACCTCGCGCGCATCCGCCATCTGCATCGCCGGGGCGTCCGCGTAACTGTCGCACGCCACGACATACGCCCCCAGCCGCTTCGCCGAGATGACGAATTCGCGCCCCAGCTCGCCAGAGCCGAGCAGCAGGATCCTCGCGGTGTGGGCCAAGTCAGCCGTCCGCCGTCGCATCCGGAATTTCGCTGTCCATGACGCCGGTGAAAACGCCGCTATAGGCGCAATAGCCCAGCCCCGCGATCAGCAGCACCACGCCAAGCATCCTCACGGTCCGGTTCTGCCCACGCTTCATAATCCATTCTCCATGTCATCGGCCAGTTCATCGGGCGCATCCAGCCCATAGGCAGTATGCAGAACCCGCACCGCCAGTTCCGTTTCGTCTTCGTCGATCAGCACGCTGACCTTGATTTCCGAGGTGGTGATCGCCTGTATGTTGATGCCGCGGTCGGCGAGCGATTTGAACATGGTGCTGGCGACTCCGGCATGGCTCTTCATGCCGACGCCGACCACGCTGATCTTGGCGATCTTGCTGTCGGTGATGATCCGGTTGAAACCGATGTCGCTCCGCCGGTCTTCCAGCAGCGCCTGCGCGCGGGCGAGGTCGGCCTGCGGCACGGTGAAGGTCACGTCCGTCTCCCCCTTGTCGCGGCCGACATTCTGGATGATCATGTCGACATTGATCGACGCGGTGGCCAGCGGATCGAAGATATGCGCGACCGCGCCGGGCTTGTCGGGCACGCGGGTGAGGATGATCTTCGCTTCGGTCTTGTCGTGGGCGATGCCCGTCACGTGCTGGCGTTCCATGTCGCTGTCCTTCAGTATCTGGTCCATCTCCGCTTCGGAAACGATAAGCGTGCCGGGCAGATCGTCGGCGGGGGTCGCGTCGTCGTCGATGAAGCTGGATAATACCTGCACCCGCACGCCTTCCTTCATCGCCAGGCCCACGCTGCGCGTCTGCAGCACTTTCGCGCCGACGCTGGCGAGTTCCAGCATCTCCTCATAGGTGACCGCGCGTTGCTTGCGGGCCTTGGCGACGATGCGCGGATCGGTGGTGTAGACCCCGTCCACATCGGTGTAGATGTCGCAGCGATCCGCCCCAATCGCCGCCGCCACCGCCACGGCGGAGGTGTCCGACCCGCCCCGGCCCAGCGTGGTGATGCGGCCATCGTCGGACACGCCCTGAAAACCCGGGATCACCGCGATCTCGCCGCGTTCGAGCGAGGCGATCAGGTCCGGCGCGTCGATCGTGGCGATCCGCGCCTTCGCGTGGGCTTCGATCGTGTTAATCGGCATCTGCCAGCCGAGCCAGCTGCGCGCGCGGCAACCCAGCGATTGCAGCGTCAAAGCGAGGAGGCCGCTGGTGACCTGTTCGCCGCTCGCCACCACCACGTCATATTCGGCCGGATCGTAGAGCGCGTTGGCTTCGCGGCAAAAATTGACCAGTCGATCGGTCTCCCCCGCCATGGCGGAGACCACCACGGCGACCTCGTTTCGCTCCCCGTTCCGGCCGACCTGCTGGCGGCGCACGATATTGGCGACGCGGCGGATGCGTTCCGTCCCGGCCATCGACGTGCCGCCGAATTTCATCACGATGCGGGCCAAGTGGCAAACGCTCCCCTGTCGCACGCGCGGGCTGGCGCGCGGGTCCGGCCCCGTGTTACGAAGGGCGCATGGGCGATGCAACATCAGCGATAAATAGCAATTCTTCGGGCGTCACAATCCGCGGCGACGAAGCCGCGCATTTCGGCGCGCTGGCGGCGGATTGGTGGGATCCGAAAGGGTCGTCCGCCATGCTCCACCGGCTCAATCCCGTGCGGCTGCGCTTCATCCGCGAAGCGATCGATCGGCATTGGGGCGGCGATATCGAAAGCGTTCGGCCATTGGCGGGCAGGACCGCCCTGGACGTGGGCTGCGGCGCGGGGCTGTTGTGCGAACCGCTGGCCCGGCTGGGTGCGGACGTGACCGGGGTGGATGCCGCGCCCGAGAATGCGGCGGCGGCGGCGGTCCATGCGGCCGGCGCGGGGCTCGACATACGATACATGGCGGGGGAGATCGGTGCGCAGGACATCGGTACGTTCGACCTTGTCGCCTGCCTGGAGGTCATCGAGCATGTCGCGGATAAGCGCGCTTTCTTGAGCGAACTGGCGGCGAAGCTGGCACCGGATGGTATCATGATCCTGTCGACGCCGAACCGCACCGCGGCCTCGCGCCTGTTGCTGGTGCAGGGGGCCGAACTTATCGGCGCGATCCCGCGCGGCACACATCGGTGGGACGATTTCGTCACGCCTGTCGAACTTGGTGAATTGTGCGCGCAAGCGGGTCTGACGATGGGCGAACCGACGGGCATCGCCTTCGGACCGGTCAAGGGGTTGCATCTGTCGAGCGATACTCGCCTCAATTACATCGTCACGGCCACGCGGACGGACTAACTCATGGTCATCCCGGCGACGAAGTTTGGATCAACGCACCGCCCGCCCGGGATCATCGGTAAAAATACCGGTAACCCCTGCTCCGCGCAGTAGTTCGATTAGTGCCCGGTCATTCCCGACGGCGCCTTCCTGATCGCCGGAACGCAAACCCGGCGGCAGGAACACATTCTCCTTGCGCACCGTCCAGGCATGCACCGGCAACCCGGCCGCGCGGGCATCGGCAACCAGCGCAGTCGGGCTGCCGTCCGGCTGCAGCACCAGCGGGATCGCGACGCCGATCCCGTCCGCATAGGTCGCTATCTCCGCCAGACCGCTGGGCGTGACCATCTCGGCGTAACGCATGGCCGGTTCGTCCGCCGGGCCGCCCTCCGCCGCGATCAGCTGAACGAGCATGAAATCGCTGCGCTGGTTCAGCCGTTGCAGGGGACCGACTTCGAAGCTCTGGATATAGATCGGATCGGCGGCGGTCAGCTTCAGCGCGCGCAATTCCGCAAGCAGCAGGTCGACCATGTCGACACCCTCTTCCTGCAGCAGGAAATCGGGATGCTTCAATTCGGGATAGAGGCCGATGCGGCGGCCGGTCTCCGCCTCCTTCGCGCGGACCAGCTGCACGATCTCGGCGAAGGTCGGCACGGGATAGAGCCCGTCGAACCGCGCATTGGCAGGGCGGATGTCGGGCACCCGTTCCACGCTGCGCAGGGTGCGCAGTTCGGCCAGCGTGAAATCCTCCGCGAACCATCCGGCGGTCTTCTGCCCGTCGATGGTCTTGGTGCGGTTGCGGTCCTCGAACTCCTCGCGATCCGCGACATCGGTGGTGCCGGACAGCTCGTTCTCGTGCCGGGCGACCAGCACGCCGTCCTTGGTCGCGACAAGATCGGGTTCGATGTAATCCGCCCCCTGGTCGATCGCGCGCTCGTAAGCGGCGAGCGTGTGTTCGGGCCGCTCCCCACTCGCGCCGCGATGCGCGATGACGAGCATGGCGTCGTCCTGCGCCAAGGCTGGAACGGCGGCGACCACGGCGACGCATGCGCATATCAAGGCTTTCAGCAAAACATATTCTCCCATTCGCTGGCCGTGAAACCGACCAGCACGCGGTCGCCATCGTCGGTTTCGGCGACCGGACGTTTGATCAGGCTCGGGTGTTCGCGCATCAGCGTTACCGCCTTGTGACGATCGATGCCCTCCTTGTCCGCATCGTCCAGCTTGCGGAAGGTCGTGCCGCGCCGGTTCAGCAGCACCTCCCACCCGCACCGATCGGCCCAGCGTTCGAGCGCGGCGGGGTCCACGCCTTCCTTCCTGTAATCGTGAAAATCATATTCGAGCCCCTGCGCATCGAGCCATTTGCGCGCCTTGCGCACGCTGTCGCAATTGGGAATGCCGTGGACATGTATGGTCATGCCGCCCCGCATAGCCTGACTGTGGGCGGCACGACAGCGCGCAATTCCTATTCCTCGGGCGGCGGGGTCAGCCCGATCGCTTTCATCGTGATCGCCTGCATCAGCATGACGACCAGCCAATGGAGGCCGATCGCAACGATTCCGGACACGCTTTCGCCCGTCACCGCCAGCGTCGCGGTGAAGGCGGGCGCGATAAATCCGACCCAGATGATGAAAGCGCTTCCCAGCGCCATGGTCCATTCCCCGGCCTTGGCGGGGGCCAGGATCAGCGCGCCTGCGAGGATAGATGCCAGCCAGAATTCGCATAAGGCGGCAAGGGCGATGATGCCGGGCGCAGGCAGGTCGAACCCGCCGAGCAACAGCCAGGCCAGGCCGATGACAAGCCCGACCAGCGTCGCGGCCGCTATCGGGAACAGGTTCTTCACGATGTAGATCATGCCGGTGTGCCTCCATGGCTTTGCGTCAGATGGGCATCCGCGATCGCGACGGCCAGCGCGTCGGCCGCGTCCGGCCCCGCCACCGCCGCGCCGGGCAGCAGAACCTTGAGCATCGCCTGTATCTGCGCCTTTTCCGCCGCGCCGGTGCCGACCACCGCTTTCTTCACCTTGCGGGCGGCATGTTCGTTGACCGGCAGACCGGCCGCGCCGCACGAAGCCAGAACCGCGCCGCGCGCCTGGGCGAGTTTCAGGGTCGACTGCGCATTCTTGTTGGAGAACACCTCTTCGGCGGCGGCGCGCTCGGGTCCATGCGCCGCGATGACGGCGGCGATGCCGAAATGAAGCGCGGCCAGCCGCCGGGCCATCGGCATCTTCGCATCGGTCGCGATCTGACCGTTGGCGACGTGCACGATGCGCGCGCCCTCGCTGCGGATGACGCCCCAACCGGTACAGGTGAGCGACGGGTCGAGACCGAGGATGATGGTCAAAGTCCTCTCCCCTTGAGGGGAGAGGGTTGGGAGAGGGGAAGGCAGGCGGAAGCGTTGGCCCCCTCCCCCCGACCCCCTCCCCTGAAGGGGAGGGGGAGCAAGTTCATTCTTCGTCCAGCGCGTCCATCACCTCGTCGGAGATTTCGTAATTGCCCCAGACGGTCTGCACGTCGTCGTCATCGTCCAGCACGTCGATCAGTTTCAGCAGCACCCCGGCATCCTTTTCGTCGAGATCGACGGTGATGCTAGGCTTCCATGCCAGCTTCACTTCTTTCGCTTCGCCCAGCGATTTTTCAAGCGCGTCGGCAACGGCATGCAGATCGTCGCCGGCAGTCCAGATTTCATGGCCCTCTTCGGACGACTGAATGTCTTCCGCACCCGCTTCCATCGCGGCTTCCAGCACCTTGTCCTCGCCCCCCGCATCGGCGGGATATTCGATGTAGCCCAGCCGTTCGAAGCCATGCGCGACGCTGCCTTCGGTACCCAGATTGCCGCCGTTCTTTGCAAAAGCGGTGCGTACGGAGGTGGCGGTGCGGTTGCGGTTGTCGGTCAGGGTTTCCACGATGATTGCGCTGCCGCCGGGGCCGTATCCTTCGTAGCGGACTTCCTCGTAATTCTCGTCGTCGCCCGCGCTCGCCTTGTCGATCGCGCGCTGGATGTTGTCCTTGGGCATGGACTGCCCCTTGGCCGTGTTGACCGCCAGGCGCAGGCGCGGGTTCATGTCGGGGTCGGGCATGCCCTGCTTGGCGGCGACGGTGATTTCGCGGCTCAGCTTGGAAAACAAATTGGACCGCTTCTTATCCTGCGCACCCTTGCGGTGCATGATGTTCTTGAACTTGGAATGGCCTGCCATGAATTGCGCCCGAAATGCTGGATTGAACAACGCCCATGCATTAGCCGCATTGCCATGGAAGCGACAACCCCGACCAAAACGGATCACCCCGCCGGTCACGACACCGGATCAATAGCCCGCATGTCGCAGTTTCGCGCCTTCCTGCGGTTCGTCAAACATCCCGTCCTGCCCGATCGGGCCCAGGTTTCGACGCGGCCAGCGCCTACGCCACCCTGCGCCTGCTGGGCATCGACCTGTTGGTGATGGGCGTACTGATCGCAATCGCGATCGGCGTGACGCTGACCGGAACAGAATTGCCGACATCGGCGCTGGAGGATCTGGACCTCGATCTCAAGACGGTGCTGCTGATCGTGGCAATAGCGCCGGTCATGGAGGAGATCGCCTTTCGCAGCTGGCTGTCCGGGCGGCCGGGCTTCGTCGTGCCGCTGGCGATCCTGTGCGCGGGCGGGGTCGCCGCGATGCTGGTGGGATCGGCGGGGGTCGGCATGGCCATCGGACTGGCGGCGCTGGCTCTGGCCCTGGTCGCGGCGTCGCGCTTCAACGGACGCGCGCCATGGGAATGGTACCGCCGGCATTTCCGCTGGTTCTATTATGCCGCCACGCTGATTTTCGCGGCGGTCCATCTGTTCAATTTCGAAGAGGCGGGCGCGTCCTTCGCGCCGCTGGTCGTTCCGCAGCTGATCAGCGGCGCGATCTTCGGCTTCGCCCGTATCAATTACGGATTGTGGAGCGCGATCGCCCTGCACGCGGCGCATAATGCGATCTTCGTCGCGACCGCGTTTGTGGAGATTGCGCCGCCGGGTTGAGAAACACCGGCGGTCGCCCGCATCCACCCTCGTGACTAACTGCCGACGACCATCCCGCCATTGGGATGCAGCACCTGGCCCGACATGTAGGACGCATCCTCGCAAGCCAAAAACAGGAACGCGGGCGCGACTTCGTTGGGTTCGCCCGCCCGACCCATCGGCGTGCTTTCCCCGAAATCGGGAATGTTCTCCTCCGGCTGGCCGCCGAACGGATTGAGCGGCGTCCAGATCGGCCCCGGCGCGACGGCGTTGACGCGAATGCCATCCTCGACCAGGCTTTCCGACAGCGACCGGGTGAAGGCGGTGATCGCGCCCTTGGTGGCGCTGTAGTCGAGCAGGATCGGCGCGCCCTTGTACATCGTCACGCTGGTGCAATTGACGATCGCCGCGCCTTTTTTCAGATGCGGGCGGGCGGCCTGCACCAGGTAGAACTGCGAAAAGATGTTGGTCTGGAAAGTGCGCTGCAGCTGTTCCGCCGTGATGTCGGTGATGTCCTCGTCAGGATGCTGTTCGCCGGCATTGTTGACCAGCACGTCCAGCTTGCCGAACGCGTCCACCGTCTTGTCGACCAGCGCCTGCCCGACTTCCGGCTTGCCCAGATCGCCCTTGTGCAGGACGACCCGCGCGCCTTCCGCCTCGCACAGCTCCCGCGTCATGGCGGCATCGTCGTCTTCGGTAAGATAGGCGATCGCCACATCCGCACCTTCGCGCGCGAACAGGACGGCGACCGCACGCCCGATGCCACTGTCGGCGCCGGTCACGATGGCGGATTTGCCCTTCAGCCGGCCCGAACCGGGAAAGCGCGGCTGCCATTCGGGCTTGCGCTCCATCTGGCTTTCATGGCCGGGCATGCCCGGTTCCTCGGCGATGGGTTCGATGAAACCGGCTTCGGATTTGCCCTTGGATGTCTCGGTCATGATGCAACGCGTCTCCGTCGTAAGTTCACGCAAAATCAATCGCGTATGCGGGGAAACGGTTCCCGGACCCGCCGCTCTATTCGAGGCCCAGCGCGTTCTTGTAGGTATCCAGCACCATTTCCATCTCGCTGCGATCGTCGGGCTTCATCTTGCGCAGGCGCACGACCTGACGCATGATCTTGGGATCGTAACCCACGGCCTTCGCCTCTGCATAAACGTCGCGGATGTCGTCGGCGATGCCCTTCTTTTCCTCCTCCAGCCGTTCGATGCGTTCGATGAGCAGGCGCAGGCGGTCGTCGGTGGCTTCGGCCATGATATATGGGCTCCAATAATGCGTGAATCGGTCGGCGGCCGCGATAGCGGCGCGGCGCGCCGGGGTGAAGCGCGCGGCGCGAATTATCCATGGCCTATCGGTCAGGGATCGGTCATTGTGTTGCAATGCGCCTCTGCCATAGGCTGTATCCATGACGAAAAGTGACGAGCGCTTCCTCGACCCGCGGGCCCGCAAGGTGAAGATCCTCGCCACGGTCGGGCCCGCCAGCCGGTCGCCCGACATGCTGCGCAAGCTGGTGCGCGCCGGCGTCGATGCGTTCCGCGTGAATATGAGCCATGGCGACCATGCGACCCACGGCGCCACGATCGACGCGATCCGCGCGCTGGAAGCGGACCTCAACCGTCCGCTCGCGGTGTTCTGCGACCTGCAGGGGCCGAAACTGCGGGTCGGCACATTCGCGGGCGGCGAGGCGGTCATTCGCCATTCGGGGCACTTCACCCTCGATCGCGACCCTGCGCCGGGCGACGAGACGCGCGTCGAACTGCCCCACCCCGAACTGTTCGGCCTGCTGGAGAAAGGGCAGCGCCTGCTCATCAACGATGGCAAGATACAGCTGAAGGTCATCCGAGCCGAGCCGCAAGCGATCCTGTGTTCGGCGGAGGTCGGCGGCGTCATATCGGACCGCAAGGGGGTCAACGTGCCCGACGTGGAAATCCCCATTCCCGCGCTGACCGACAAGGATCGCCGCGATCTGGCCTTCGCGGTGGACAAGGGCGCGGACTGGATCGGCCTGAGTTTCGTCCAGCGGCCCGACGATCTGGCGGAGGCGCGGCGGCTGATGGGCGGGATCGGCGCGTCCACCCCGGCCCTGTGCGCGAAGATCGAGAAACCGATGGCGGTGCGGCGTCTGGACGCGATCATCGAGATGGCGGACGGCGTGATGGTCGCGCGCGGCGATCTGGGCGTGGAACTGCATCCCGAAGAAGTGCCCCCGCTGCAGAAGAAGATCGTCAACAAGACGCGCATCGCCGGAAAGCCGGTCATCGTCGCCACGCAGATGCTGGAATCGATGATCGAAAGCCCCGCTCCGACGCGCGCGGAAGTGTCCGACGTCGCCAATGCCGTCTATGACGGGGCGGACGCCGTGATGCTGTCTGCTGAAACCGCGGCAGGCGAATGGCCGGAAGAAGCGGTCGCGATCATGGACCGGATCGCGGTGCAGGTGGAACGCGACGAGGCGTATCTCGGCCGGGTGCGCTATCTCGAGACCCCGCCCGACCGCACGACGGCCGATGCGCTGGCGCATAGTTGCATGACGATCGCGGACACGGTGGACGTATCCGCGATCACGGTGTTCACCGGTTCGGGCGGCACCGCGCGGCGCGTGGCGCGCGAACGGCCGAGCGTGCCGATGCTGGTGTTGACGCCCTCACGCCGCACCGCGCGCCGCGTGGCTCTGCTGTGGGGCGCCTATCCCGTCGTCACCCGCGACATCGGCAGCTTCGAGGAAATGATCGCCAAGGGCAAACGCATGGCCCTGCGCCACCGCCTGGGCGAAGCGGGCGCCAAATTGATCGCGCTTGCCGGCGTGCCGTTCGGAACACCGGGCAGCACGAACCTGCTGCATGTCGTGACGCTGACGGGGGACGAGCTGGACGGGCATGATTAGGGTTGGGGCTATTGCGAAAGCTTCCGCAATATTTGCCGGCTGCCTGATGATCGTAGCGCTCGCCATTTGGCACTTCATTATTCGAGATCGCAGTTTCACAGAATATAATGGTGTGAGCGTTGGAATGCCGCTTGCCGTGATTTGAAATGCGGAGAACCCAGCTATGTGACGTTGGTGAAGATCGCAGACCCTATTTGCGGACTGCAAGGGTCTGAAAAACTATTTCAAACCTAAAATCCGTTCATGCTGAGCTTGTCGAAGCATCGCTCTTCTTTTTTATGGGAGTAGTGAACAAGAAGTAAGGGCAACCCTTCGACAGGCTCAGGGTGAACGGGGGTTGCGTCGATATTTCGCTTGCGACCTCTAACCCCCCGCCGCCCTCTCCAGCCGCCGCCGCGCCGCGTCCTCGCCCAGGACCGGCAGCAGATCGGCTATGTCGGGGCCGTGGTTCTGGCCGGTCAGCGCCTGGCGGAGCGGCAGGAACAACGCCTTGCCCTTGCGTCCGGTCCGTTCCTTCAGTGCGGCTGTCAACGCGCCCCAGGGGTCGGGTGCTCCAAAATCCAGCGCATTCGCCGCTTCGCCTAGATACGCGCGATCTTCATCCGAGAAATCGGGCAGGTCGATCGGACCGGTGACGATCCGCCAGTAATCGCGAGCACCACCGACGGTTTCCAGATTGGGGCGGATCGCCAGCCATGCTTCCTTGCCCATACCGTCGGGCAAGCGGTCCTTCACCGCGGCGTAGTCCATATGATGGACCAGCGCGGCGTTGATCCGGTCCAGCTCGGCATCGTCGAACTTGGCGGGGGCGCGCCCGAAGGTTGACAGGTCGAAACTTTCGATCAGCCGCGCCCGGTCGGCGATCGGTTCGACCGGCTGCGAGGTGCCCAGCCGCGCCAGCAAAGCCACGATCGCCTGCGGTTCGATGTCGCGTTCCCGGAAAGCGTCGCAGCCCAGCGATCCCAGCCGTTTCGACAGCTTGCCTTCCTTCCCCACCAGCAGTGCCTCGTGCGCGAAGCGGGGCGGTATGGAGCCAAGCGCTTCGAACATCTGCACCTGCACCGCCGTGTTCGACACGTGGTCCTCGCCGCGCAGCACGTCGGTCACCTCCATCTCCACATCGTCCACCGCGCTCGGCAGCATGTACAGCCAGCTCCCATCGGCCCGGCGGATGACCGGATCGGACAGGGTCGCCGCATCGAACTTCTGCGGGCCGCGCACGCCATCGTCCCAAGTGATGGGCCGCGCATGGTCGAGTTTAAAGCGCCAGTGCGGGTGCGCGCCCCCCGCCTCCTTCGCGGCGCGCTCCGTGTCGGTCAGGGTCAACGCCGCCCGGTCGTAGATCGGCGGTTTGCCGCGCCCCAGCTGAACCTTGCGCTTGAGATCGAGTTCCTGCGCGGTTTCATAGGCGGGATAGACATGGCCGGCATCGCGCAACCGTTCGAACGCCGCGTCGTACAAGGCAAGCCGCTGCGATTGCCGCTCCTCGCCATCGGGTTCCAGCCCCAGCCAGGCGAGGTCGGCGCGGATCGCATCCACATATTCCTCGCGGCTGCGTTCCGCATCGGTGTCGTCGATCCGCAGCATGAATGTGCCACCCACCTTGCGTGCCAACAGCCAGTTATGCAGCGCGGTGCGGATGTTGCCGACATGCAGGCGGCCCGTCGGCGACGGGGCGAAACGGGTGAGCGTGAGAGATCTGGGGGCGGGTGCGCTGTTCATTCTTCGCGACTAGCGAAGCGGGGTGACGATGGCGAGTGCGAAGCGGGTATGTCTTTCCTCGAGGAAAGAACAGTGTTTCGACAGGCGCGGCACGGACGGGATCGACAAACTGAGGAACCAACCAAAGATTCCCGTCGCACTGCGCATGTCGTAGGGCTGCACTTTATGCGAGGTGACGCGCAAGTGGAGGACGACCTGTCGAAACGCTCAGGGTGAACGGGCCGGGTGTTGTCCGTTACGCCCCCTTCCCACGTCCCCGCCCGCGCGGTAGCATGCCGTTCATGACCGACACTTCACTCTCGTCCGCCATCGACGCCGCCAACCTTCCCGGGGCGACCGCCATGATCGTGGACCGCGATGGCGTGCGGTTCAGCCGCGCGTGGGGGCAGGCGAATGTGGAGACCGGCGCGCCGATGCGGCTTGATACGGTGTGCCAGATCGCCAGCATGACCAAGGCGCTCGTATCCGTGGCCGCGATGCAGCTGGTCGAGCAGGGCGCGCTGACGCTGGACGGGCCGATCGGCGACGTGCTGCCCGAACTGGCGGATGCGCAGGTGCTGACCGGCTTCGGCGAGGACGGCGCGCCGCAGACACGCCCCGCCGCGCGGCCCATCACCCTGCGCCATCTGCTGACCCATACGGCGGGGCTGGGCTATTTCTTCGTGCAACCGGACGTGCTGCGTTATTTCGCGGCGACGCAGATGCCGGCGCCCGGCTCCAGGGCCGGCATCACCATGCCGCTGATGTTCGACCCGGGCGAGAGATGGGAATACGGGGTCGCGACCGACTGGGTCGGGCTTGCGATCGAAGCGGTGACGGGCGGCGACCTGCAAAGTTACCTCGACGCGCGCATCTTCGCGCCCTTGGGCATGACCGACACCGCCTTCCGTCCGGAATTGCCCGTCGACGCCGCGCGTGTGCATACCCGCGGCGGAGACGGCGCACTGGCCGTCAGCCTGGTCAATCTGGGCGGCGGCGAGTTTCAGAGCGGCGGGGGCGGCCTGTCCTCCACGGCGCCCGATTATGCCCGTTTCCTGCGCATGATGTTGCGCGGCGGAGAGCTGGACGGCGCGCGCGTTCTGTCGGAGAAAAGTATCGCGGAGATGTCCCGCAACCAGATCGGCGACATCCGCGCGGGCTATATGGGCTCCGCCATGCCGGACCTCGCCGCGCCTTACGACACCTTCCCCGATCAGGACACCAAATGGGGGCTGGGCTTCCTCATCAATCCCGAAGCGATCGAAGGGGGCCGTTCGGCGGGTAGCCTCGCCTGGGCGGGGATCTTCAATTCCTATTACTGGATCGATCCGGCGGCGGGCAAGGCCGGCGTGTTCATCGCGCAGCTGAGCCCGTTCGGCGATCCCGGCGCGCTCGCCGCGTTCGCCGCGCTGGAGCGGATGGCGTACGCATGACGGTCTGAAGCGGGCCGGAAGTTTCTTCGGCGGACTACGGCGGACAGGTGACCGATCCGTTAACCAGCGCCTGCTAAGCCGATGCGGTCATGTTTGTGCCGCTTGCCACCTTTCGATCGATCGACAACGGACATCTTGCCCGTCGCGCGATGCTGCGCCTGGCGCTGATCGCATGCGTCCTCATCGCAGCCTTGGCGGGCGGACCAGCCAAAGCGCAAATTTCCAACGAGACCGTCGTCAACAATCATGACACGACGCGCGAATATCAGCGCGGCTACACCCCGGCGGCGGGGGAGAACCGCGTGGTCATCGCGATCGTCTTCTCGGAATACGATCTCAACCAGAATTCGCTCGTCACATCGGCGACGCTCGGCGGGGTGCCGATGATCGCACTGGGCACGATCGAGGCGCAGGAGGCCAAGCGCAACCGGATGACCGCGTTCATCCTGCGCGAAGCGGACATCCCGCCGGGCGCGTCCACGCTGCGCATCCAGTACGGCCCCGATCCGGCCGCTTCGCTGATCTATCTGGCGACGGTACTCAATATCGATCAGGCGAGCGCGGCCAACCCGCCGCGCGGCTTCGCCCGCTATTGCAGTTCCGCGAACAGCAATACGAGCGGCTTCATCCCGTTCGCCCCGGTCGCGGCGCGGGCGAACGATTACGTCTTCTCGTTCGTGGGAACGGGGAAGAACACCGCCTTCACCACTTTCAACAACGGGGGCGCGGAATTGTTCGATGAACGCGTGACCGGCCCGGGCTTCAGTTTCGCCGGCGCGGTGCAGGTGCCGCAGTCACCGCAGACCATCGCCGGCAACGCGTTCATCAATGGCGGATGCGATCGCCGGCCGAGCACCCTGCAACTGGTGCTGCGCCCGCTCCTGGGCAGCGATGCCCAGCTGACCGCGCCGGTGTCGCGCACGATTGGCAATTCCGTCACGATCGAAGTGATCGACGCCGACCGCAACCGCCGCACCAGCACGGTCGATACGCTCACGGTCAGCGTCCGCAACACCCGAACGGGCGAGATCGAGACGCTCACCCTTACCGAAACCGGCCCTAATACCGGCATCTTCCGCGCGGGCCTGCCGACCGCCGACATGGCGCGCGGGCCCGACAATAATGGTACCATGTCCGCCCGCGTCGGGGACATCCTTGAAACGACCTATGTCGACAGCACCAACAGCAGCGGGGCCTCGCGCAACCTAGCACGACAGACGCGCCTGACGGCGACCGCCAATCCGGCCGAACTGCTGACGACGAAGCGTTCCACAACGCTGGCGGGCGGGGCCGATCTGGCGGTTCCGGGCAACGATGTCATCTATACGATCGAAGTCGTGAATATCGGCGACGGTGCGGTCGATACGGACAGCCTGTTCCTGGTCGACGCGATGCCGACGGCGCTGTCCTTCCGCACGGCGGATTTCGATCCTGCCGACAATATCACTTCGCCGGTGGGAATCGTCCTGGGGTCCAGTGGATTGAGTTTCAATCCGGCAAGCGACCTGCGTTTCGCCACGGGCGCCACGGCACCTGCCAGCCTGGCGCAATGCCAGTACACGCCGGCCGGCGCCTACGATCCCGCGGTGCGCTACATTTGCATCCGGCCACGTGGATCGATGTTGCCCGGGACCCCCAACCCGTCCATCGAAATCCGGTTTCAGGCACGCATCCGCTGACGCTACACGTGAAAACCCCGCCGAAGCGATTGCTCCGGCGGGGTTTCGATTTCTAGCCGGTAACGATCAGTCTTCGGACGCGGTGCCGTCATCCGCCTGGTCCGCAGTGGCACCGGCGTCCCCGCGCATGGCAGCGGCCATGGCGGCTTCGTCCATGGGCGCGTCGGCGGTATCGTGCGCCGCGTCGTCGCCAGCGGCGGCGTCCGCGTTCAGATAGTCGCCCGCATCCGCATCGCTGCCGTGGGTTTCGCCCATGGCGGCACCCAGCGGATCGTCGCCGATCGCCGCTTCGGAACCCTGCGCCAGTTCGGCCTCGTGCTCTTCCGCGGCGGTGTTGGCGGCGATGATCGCTTCCTGCTGCTTCTTCCACTGCGCCTTGAGTGCCGCATCGCGGCTGGAGGCGGTCACGCGCATCCGGTTCATGCCCGCGCCGGTCCCGGCGGGGATCAGACGTCCCACGATCACGTTTTCCTTCAGACCGACCAGCGTGTCCTTTTTCCCTTCGACCGCCGCCTGCGTCAGCACGCGGGTGGTTTCCTGGAAAGACGCCGCCGAGATGAACGAACGCGTCTGCAGCGAAGCCTTGGTGATGCCGAGAAGGATCGGGGTCCCCGTAGCCTTCTTCTTGCCCTTGCCCAGCTTCGCGTTGACTTCGTTCATTTCCTCCGCATCGACCTGCTCGCCCGGCAGCAGCGTGGTGTCGCCGCCGAAGGTGATCTCGACCTTCTGCAGCATCTGGCGAACGATCGTCTCGATGTGCTTGTCGTTGATCTTCACGCCCTGCAGACGGTAGACTTCCTGGATCTCGTCGACGAGATATTCCGCCAACGCCTCGACGCCCAGCACTTCGAGAATGTCGTGGGGGTTCGGACTGCCGGAAATGAGCGTATCGCCCTTCTTGACGATGTCGCCTTCCTGCACGTCCAGCACCTTGGTCTTGGCGATCAGATATTCGACGCGATCGCCTTCTTCCGGCACGATGGCGATCTTGCGCTTCGCCTTGTATTCGCGGACGAACTCGATCTTGCCGGAAATCTTGGCGATGATCGCATTGTCTTTCGGAATACGCGCCTCGAACAGCTCCGCCACCCGCGGCAGACCACCGGTGATGTCGCGGGTCTTGGCGGCTTCACGGCTGGCACGCGCGAGAATGTCGCCCGCCTGGACCGTCTGACCGTCATCGACCGAAAGCGACGTGCCCGGTGCCAGCATGTAGCGCTGGGCATCGGTTTCGCCGTCATCGCTGAGCTTCTCGCCTTCCCCGAGCAGGGTCAAACGCGGCCGCAGATCTTCCTTCTTCTTGCGGCCGGTCGCCCGGTTCTCGGTCACGACGCGCTGGGCGATACCGGTGGCGTCGTCCACGCGTTCTTCCATCGTGGTGCCGTCGATCAGGTCCTGGAACTTCACCGTACCCGATTGTTCGGTGATGATCGGCAGGGTGAACGGATCCCATTCCGCCAGCCGGTCGCCTTCCTTGATCTTCCCGCCGCTCTTGTTGAGCAGCACCGTGCCGTAGGGCACCTTGTGCATCTCGCGCTCGCGGCCTTCCGCATCGATCACCACGATCTCGCCCGACCGCGCCAGGCTGAGCATGCGGCCCTGCTTGTCGGTGATGGTGGGCATGTCGCGATATTCGACCGTACCGTCCGAAATGCTTTCCAAGTGGCTCGTCTCGTTGACCTGCGCCGCGCCGCCGATGTGGAACGTCCGCATCGTCAACTGGGTGCCGGGTTCGCCGATCGACTGCGCCGCGATCACGCCGACCGCCTCGCCGATATTCACCGGCGTTCCGCGGGCGAGATCGCGGCCATAGCATTTGCCGCACACGCCCTGCTGCGCCTCGCAAACCAGAGGCGAGCGGATCTTGGCGGACTGGACCTCGGCCGCTTCGATTTCGGCGACCATCGGTTCGTCGAGCAGGGTGCCCGCTTTCACGATGACTTCCTCGGTCTTGGCGTTCATCAGATCTTCCGCCGTGGTCCGGCCAAGGATACGCTCGCCGAGCGAGGCGATGACGCTACCGCCCTGCACGATGGCGCGCATTTCCAGCGCGTTGGAGGTCTTGCAGTCCTCCTCCACGATGACGCAATCCTGCGACACGTCGACCAGGCGCCGGGTCAGATAGCCCGAGTTCGCGGTCTTCAACGCCGTATCCGCCAGGCCCTTGCGCGCGCCGTGCGTGGAGTTGAAATATTCAAGAACGGTCAGGCCTTCCTTGAAGTTACTGATGATCGGCGTCTCGATGATCTCGCCCGAAGGTTTCGCCATCAGACCTCGCATACCGGCCAGCTGCTTCATCTGCGCGGGGCTGCCACGCGCGCCGGAATGGGCCATCATGTAGATCGAGTTGATCTGCGCCTGGCGGCCCTCCTTGTCGACCGGCTGCGCCTTGATCTCGTCCATCATGGCGTCGGCCACCGTGTCGCCGCAACGCGACCAGGCGTCGATGACCTTGTTGTATTTCTCCTGCTGCGTGATCAGGCCGTCTTGGTATTGCTGTTCGTATCCAGCGACCAGCGCCTTCGTTTCTTCGATCTGGCCATCCTTGCTGTCGGGGATGATCATGTCGTCCTTGCCGAAGGAAATGCCGGCCTTGAACGCGTGGGTGAAGCCCAGCGTCATGATCGCATCGGCGAACAGCACCGTGTCCTTCTGACCCGTGTGGCGATAGACCTGGTCGATCACGTCGCCGATTTCCTTCTTGGTCAGCAGCCGGTTGATGATGTCGAAAGGCACCTTGTGGTTCTTCGGTAGGCATTCGCCGATCAGCAGGCGGCCCGGCGTGGTGACGAACCGCTTGTGGACGATCTTGCCTTTCTCGTCGGCCTGCGGAACGCGGGTGATGACCTTGGAATGATAGGTGACCGCGCCGACTTCGAGCGCCTGGTGCACTTCGGCCATATCGGTGAAGCGCGGCAGTTTTTCATGCCGTTCGCCGTTTTCTTCGATGAACTCGGGCGTTTTCTCCTGCCGGTCCATGGACAGGTAATAGATGCCGAGCACCATGTCTTGCGAAGGCACGATGATCGGCTTGCCGTTGGCGGGGCTGAGGATGTTGTTGGTCGACATCATCAGCACGCGCGCTTCCAGCTGGGCTTCCAGCGAAAGCGGCACGTGCACGGCCATCTGGTCGCCGTCGAAATCGGCGTTGAAGGCGGAACAGACCAATGGGTGCAGCTGGATGGCCTTGCCTTCGATCAACACGGGCTCGAACGCCTGGATGCCGAGGCGGTGCAGCGTCGGCGCGCGGTTGAGCATGACCGGATGTTCGCGGATCACCTCGTCCAGGATGTCCCAGACTTCCTTGCGCTCCTTCTCGACCCATTTCTTCGCTTGCTTCAGGGTCATGGACAGACCCTTCGCATCGAGGCGCGCGTAGATGAACGGCTTGAACAGTTCCAACGCCATCTTCTTGGGCAGACCGCATTGATGCAGCTTCAGTTCCGGCCCAGTCACGATGACCGAACGGCCCGAATAATCGACGCGCTTGCCGAGCAGGTTCTGACGGAACCGGCCCTGCTTGCCCTTGAGCATGTCGGACAGCGATTTCAGCGGACGCTTGTTGGCGCCGGTTATGATCCGGCCGCGGCGGCCATTGTCGAACAGGGCATCGACCGCTTCCTGCAGCATCCGCTTTTCGTTACGCACGATGATGTCGGGCGCGCGCAATTCGATGAGGCGCTTCAGCCGGTTGTTGCGGTTGATGACGCGGCGGTAGAGATCGTTCAGATCGGACGTCGCGAAGCGGCCGCCGTCCAGCGGCACCAGCGGGCGCAGTTCGGGCGGAATGACCGGCACGACTTCCAGGATCATCCATTCCGGGCGGTTGCCGGAATCGATGAAACTTTCGACGACTTTGAGCCGCTTGATGATCTTGGCAGGCTTGAGCTTCGACTTGGTGGTGGCGAGTTCCTCCATGAGGTCGTCGCGCTCCTGTTCCATGTCGAGGTCCATCAACATGATCTTGACCGCTTCGGCGCCGATGCCGGCGGTGAAGGCGTCTTCGCCATATTCGTCCTGCGCCTCGACCAGTTCGTCCTCGGTCAGCAGCTGGAATTTTTCGAGCGGCGTCAGGCCCGGCTCGGTAACGATATAGGCTTCGAAATAGAGGACGCGTTCGAGCTGTTTCAGCTGCATGTCGAGCAGCAGGCCGATGCGGCTGGGCAGCGATTTCAGGAACCAGATATGCGCGACCGGCGCGGCCAGTTCGATATGGCCCATCCGTTCCCGGCGGACCTTGGTCACGGTGACTTCGACGCCGCATTTTTCGCAGACGACGCCCTTGTATTTCATGCGCTTGTACTTGCCGCACAGGCATTCGTAATCCTTGACCGGACCGAAGATACGCGCGCAAAACAGGCCGTCACGCTCGGGCTTGAACGTGCGGTAATTGATGGTTTCCGGCTTCTTGATCTCGCCGAAGGACCAGCTGCGGATACGTTCCGGCGATGCCAGACCGATCTGGATCTGGTCGAAGGTTTCCGGCTTGGCCAGCTGGTTCGAAAATTTGGTCAGTTCGTTCATGTCTTTTTCCTTTGTCCCCCTACCGCTTGCGGGAGGGGTTAGGGGTGGGTCTGTTCCGGGCGGGCCGCGCTGTTTGGCGCCCACCCCCGACCCCTCCCGCGAACGGGAGGGGGGAAGTGAGCTACTCCGCCGCGATCTTCAGGCCGTCATCGTCCTCGTCGTCATCGGTGAGCGAGGACAGTTCGACGTTGAGGCCCAACGAGCGCATTTCCTTCACCAGCACGTTGAAGCTTTCCGGAATGCCGGCCTCGAACGTGTCGTCACCCTTGACGATCGCCTCATAAACCTTGGTCCGACCGATCACATCGTCCGATTTGACCGTCAGCATTTCCTGCAGCGTGTAGGCCGCGCCATAGGCCTGGAGCGCCCAGACCTCCATCTCGCCGAAACGCTGTCCGCCGAACTGCGCCTTGCCGCCCAGCGGCTGCTGGGTAACGAGGCTGTAGGGGCCGATGGAACGCGCGTGGATCTTGTCGTCGACCAGGTGATGCAGCTTGAGCATGTAGATATAGCCCACCGTCACCTGCCGATCGAAACTGTCACCGGTGCGTCCGTCATAGAGCGTGACCTGACCCGAGCCCGGTAAGTTCGCCAGTTCCAGCATCGCAGTCACGTCCGCCTCGCGCGCGCCGTCGAACACCGGGGTGCCCATCGGCACGCCGTCCTTCAGATTGCCGGCGAGCTCCACGATATCGGCGGTCGAACGGTTGCCGATCTCCTCGTGGTAATCCGCGCCATAGGCTTCCTTAAGCCGCTCCACGACCGCGTCGGGCGGGGTGGCGCTGGCGTAATCCTCGGCGGCGTTCGGATTGGCGTCCTTCCATTCGGTCAGCGCCTTCGTCACCTGTTGGCCTAACCCACGCGCGGCCATGCCCAGATGGGTTTCGAAGATCTGCCCGACATTCATCCGGCTCGGCACGCCCAGCGGATTGAGGACGATGTCGACCGGCGTTCCGTCTTCCAGGAACGGCATGTCTTCTTCGGGCAGGATGCGCGAAATGACACCCTTGTTACCGTGGCGGCCGGCCATCTTGTCGCCCGGTTGCAGTTTTCTCTTCACCGCAACGAAGACCTTGACCATCTTGAGAACGCCCGGAGCCAGCTCGTCGCCGCGTTCCAGCTTCTCCTTGCGGTCCTCGAACTTGTCTTTGATCCGCTTGGTCGATTCGTCGTACTGCGTCTTGACCGCCTCGATCTGCGCCTGACGATTGTCGTCGGCGACCGCGAACTTGAACCATTCGTGGCGTTCGACATCGTCCAGCAGGTCGCCGGTGATCGCGGTGCCCTTCTTAACGCCCTTCGGCGCGGCGGAAGCGGTCTGCCCTTCGAGCATGTCGCGCAACCTATTGTAGGTCGCCCGGTTGAGGATCGCGCGTTCGTCCTCGCTATCCTTGCGCAGCCGCTCGATTTCCTCGTTCTGGATCGCCCGCGTACGGTCGTCGATCTCGATGCCGTGACGGTTGAACACGCGCACTTCGACCACCGTTCCAGCGACACCGGGCGGCAGGCGGAGCGAGGTATCGCGCACGTCGCTGGCTTTCTCGCCGAAGATCGCGCGCAGCAGCTTTTCCTCCGGCGTCATCGGGGACTCGCCCTTGGGCGTGATCTTGCCCGCCAGGATGTCGCCCGGATGCACTTCCGCGCCGATATAGACGATGCCCGCCTCGTCGAGGTTGCGCAGCGCTTCCTCGCCGACATTGGGAATGTCGCGGGTGATGTCCTCCGGCCCCAATTTCGTATCGCGAGCCATGACCTCGAATTCCTCGATATGGATCGAGGTGAAGACATCGTCCTTCACGATGCGTTCCGAAATGAGGATGGAGTCTTCGTAATTGTAGCCGTTCCAGGGCATGAAGGCGACGAGGCTGTTCTTGCCCAGCGCCAGCTCGCCCAGATCGGTCGAGGGGCCGTCGGCGATGATATCGCCCGGCTCTACCGTTTCGCCCACTTTTACCAGCGGACGCTGGTTGATGCAGGTGTTCTGGTTGGACCGCTGGAACTTCTGCAGCGAATAGATGTCGACGCCGCTCTGGCCTTCCTCGACATCGCCGATCGCGCGGATCACGATACGGGTGGCGTCCACCTGATCGACGATGCCGCCGCGGGTGGCGGAGATCGCCGCGCCGCTGTCGCGCGCCACGGTTTCTTCCATGCCGGTGCCGACGAAGGGCGCTTCCGCCTTCACCAGCGGCACGGCCTGGCGCTGCATGTTCGATCCCATCAGCGCGCGGTTGGCGTCATCGTTTTCCAGGAACGGAATGAGCGATGCGGCGACGGAGACCAGCTGCTTGGGGCTGACATCCATCAGCGTGATCTGGTCGTTGGGCAGCATCACGAATTCGCCGCCCTGCCGCGCGGAGACGAGGTCTTCCACGAAGCTGCCATCGTCGTTGAGGGCGGCGGAAGCCTGCGCCACCGCGTGCTTCTGTTCCTCCATCGCGGAAAGATAGGTCACGTCGCTCGTGACCTTGCCGTCCTTCACCGCGCGATAGGGCGTTTCGATGAAACCGTATTTGTTGACGCGGCTGAACGATGCGAGGCTGTTGATAAGACCGATATTGGGACCTTCGGGCGTCTCGATCGGGCAGATGCGGCCGTAATGCGTCGGGTGGACGTCGCGCACTTCGAACCCGGCGCGTTCGCGGGTCAGGCCGCCGGGGCCCAACGCCGATACGCGGCGCTTATGCGTCACTTCGGACAGCGGATTGGTCTGGTCCATGAACTGCGAGAGTTGCGATGAGCCGAAGAATTCGCGCACGGCGGCCACTGCCGGTTTCGCGTTGATGAGATCGTTCGGCATGACGGTCGATACATCGACGCTGCTCATGCGTTCCTTCACCGCGCGCTCCATGCGCAGCAAGCCGACGCGGTACTGGTTTTCGAGCAGTTCGCCGACCGAACGCACGCGGCGGTTGCCGAGATTGTCGATATCGTCGACCTCGCCCTTGCCGTCCTTCAGATCGACCATCTCCTTGACCACGGCCAGGATATCTTCCTTGCGCAGCGTGGTCACGGTGTCTTCCGCATCCAGTTCCAGACGCATGTTCAGCTTCACGCGGCCGACGGCCGAAAGGTCGTAGCGGTCGCTGTCGAAGAACAGACCTTCGAACAGGGCTTCGGCGGTTTCCTTGGTCGGCGGTTCGCCGGGGCGCATGACCTTGTAGATCGCCTCCAGCCCCTCGTCGCGGTTCTCCGACTTGTCGGCTACCAGCGTGTTGCGGATCCACGGGCCGGTGTTGATCTCGTCGATATCGAGGAGTTCGAGACTGTCGATTCCCGCATTGTCCAGCGCTTCGAGATTGTCGGGCGTCACTTCGTCGCCCGCTTCGATATAGATGCGTCCGGTTGCCTCGTCGATCAGGTCGTGGGCGGCGTAACGCGCGAACACTTCCTCGGTCGGAATGAGCAGATCGGTCAGCCCGTCTTTCGCCGCCTTGTTGGCGGCGCGGGGCGAAATCTTCTGGTTGGCGGGGAACACTTCCTCGCCGGTCTTGGCGTCGACCAGCGCGAAGGCCGGCTTGGCGTTGCGCCACGCATTCGGGTCGAACGGCATTTTCCAGCCGCCTTCGTCGCTCGCCCCCGAACCTTGGGAGCCGCCGACGCGGTCCCAGGTCACGGTGTCGTAGAAATGATCGAGAATGCCTTCCTGATCTAGACCCAGCGCGAACAGCAGACTGGTCACCGGCAGCTTGCGCTTACGGTCGATGCGGACGTTGACGATGTCTTTCGCGTCGAATTCGAAATCGAGCCAGCTGCCGCGATAGGGGATGACCCGCGCGGCGAACAGCAGCTTGCCCGACGAATGCGTCTTGCCGCGATCATGGTCGAACAGCACGCCGGGCGAACGGTGCATCTGGCTGACGATCACGCGTTCGGTGCCGTTGATGATGAAAGTGCCGTTGCCCGTCATCAGCGGCATGTCGCCCATGTAGACGTCCTGCTCCTTGATATCGAGCACGGAACGGGTTTCGGTTTCCTGGTCGACTTCGAACACGATCAGGCGCAGCGTCACCTTCATCGGCGCGGCATAGGTGATGCCCCGCTGACGGCATTCGGTGGTGTCGTATTTCGGTGGTTCGAGTTCGTAATGCACGAAATCCAGTTCGGCCGTGCCGGCGAAATCGCGGATCGGGAACACGCTGCGCAGCGTCTTTTCCAGGCCGGAGACGTAATCGATCGCGGGGTCGGAACGCAGGAACTGTTCGTAGCTTTCGCGCTGAACCTCGATCAGATTGGGCATCTGGGTGACTTCGTGCACGTCGCCGAAGATCTTGCGGATGCGCTTCTTCGCCGTGCCGGTATTCGCGGCCGCCTTGCGGCGCGGCGTGGTGTCCGGTTTCGGGGCCGACTTTGCCGGAGTCTTCGCTTTGGTAGCCATAGGGTTGGTTCGCCTCTTTGCGTGCCTGTTCGTCCATGGATTACTGCCCGGACAGGCGGGCAGCGCCATCATATTCGATAATGTCCGTGCGGTGGGGTTCCATCGAAGGGATGCGTGAACAGCGTCGGTTCCCGGCGCACCGAAGGATCGGTGGCAGGACGGCGGGACTGTGCCATTTAGAAAGGGTCAGTCCGGAATTCACGCATCGCGATATGGAAACGCCGCTTCCATCCTGATGCCGATCCCCGCGCAAGAATCGGCCTCGCTCGAAGCGGGCGGTCGCGCGGCATATAAGGGCGTGTCGCGGCCGCGTCAACGCACCGTCGGCTGAGAAGCGCATATCATCACCTACAGGTAACGCCAGTGTCGTTCAGTGCCTATCAGTGTCGCCCAGCGCCCGCTCTGTCGGCCAGGCGAGCGCCCCGGATTTGCACCGCCTGCACAAAGTGGGTAATGGGCGACTCGATTGTGCCATCCGCGCCCAATCCAGAGTTACTTCAAGGGGAATATAACATGAAGAAAATCGCACTCGTAGCCGCGCTTCCTTTCTCGCTCGCTCTCGCCGCTTGCGGCGGCGCCGATGCGCCGGCCGTGGAAGAAGCAGGCGATCAGATGGACGAGCAGGCTGAAGCCAAGGAAATGGAAGCGGAACAGCTCGAAGACGCGGGCATGGACATGCAGGCCGAAGCCGTCGAAGAAGAAGCCGAAGTGCTGGAAGACACCGCCGACGGAATGTAAGCGTCGCCGGACCTTCGTGGCGGCCTCCGGGCCGTCTCGACCGGATCGAAAGGGGCTCGCCGCTGGCGGGCCCTTTTTTCGTCGCCTGCGCTTGCGGGGCATGTCGGACAGGACACGCCGTCGTCGTCGCGGTTGACTCGTGCGGCTCATCCGCTAAAGACCGCATCGTTCGCTGGACCGACGGGTTCAGCGGACATCCGTCCAAGACAGCTGGTGCCACGGATTTGCGGGGCTTAATTGCCAGCCTAGGCGGGGATACGAGATTTTCGCGGCGCTTGCATGCGTCGCAGCGGTGCCGGAACGATTTGCGGCCCGCCTCCTTCCCTTCCATCAACGGATGTGCCTCTGCCGGTGTCCCGGTCGAGGTGACTATGAGCCGGTCGTTCGGATGCGTCCGCGCGGCCATATTCGAAGGAGTAAGACATGGATCGTTCGCAGAAAGCGCACGCGGTCGCCGATCTTAACGCGATTTTCAACGAGAGCGGCGTGGTCGTCGTGACCCGCAATCTCGGCCTGACGGTGGCGCAATCCACCGAGTTGCGCGGGAAAATGCGGGAAGCGGGCGCATCGTACAAGGTTGCAAAGAACCGCCTTGCCAGACTCGCCCTGAAAGACACGGACTATGACGGCCTTGGCGACATGCTCACCGGACCGACTGCCCTTGCGACCTCCAGCGACCCGGTCGCTGCCGCAAAGGCCGCCGTGGAATTCGCCAAGACCAACGACCGCCTCGAAATCGTTGGCGGATCGATGGGCGGCGAGATGCTCGACGAAGCGGGAGTGCGGTCGCTGGCCTCGCTGCCCAGCCTCGACGAACTTCGCGGCACGATTGTCGGTCTGGTTCAGGCACCGGCGACGAAGATCGCCCGGGTCATGGTCGAACCGGCGGCGAAGCTGGCCCGCGTCTTCGGTGCCCAGGGCGCCAAGGAAGCGGCGTAACACCGTCTATCAATCGCATTTGATCGAGGGGCGAGCCGCCCCGTCACGCATATATAATTGGAGCAATCAATCATGGCCGATATCGCCAAACTCGTAGAAGAACTTTCGAAACTGACCGTCATGGAAGCGGCCGAACTGTCCAAGGCGCTGGAAGAAGAATGGGGTGTGAGCGCCGCCGCAGCGGTCGCCGCGGCACCCGCTGCCGGCGGTGGCGGGGAAGCCGCCGCCGAAGAGAAGGACGAATTCGACGTCATCCTGACCGGCGACGGCGGCAAGAAAATCCAGGTCATCAAGACCGTCCGCGCCATCACCGGCCTGGGCCTGACCGAAGCCAAGAGCCTGGTCGAAAGCGCTCCGAAAGCGCTGAAGGAAGGCGTCAACAAGGCCGAAGCCGAAGAGGTCAAGGCCAAGATCGAAGAAGCCGGCGGCACCGTCGAGCTGAAGTAATCGATCACGGTTTTGCGGGTGTCTTGAAGCCCCGCGGAAGGAAGGGCGGTGCCGCGAGGTGCCGCCTTTTTTTCGTGGCTGCGTTCGACGTGTATGCTTTCACCGATATTCAGCACCAGCATCATATCCACCTGTTTTTCCCGGAGGATTTGCCCGTGTTCAAACGTCTTATCGCCATCAGCCTCCCGGCTTTAGCATTGGCGGGATGTGCCGGGGCCGTTGCGCGACAACCCCGCGCACCGCTGGTCGATGATTACCGTCCCACGACACGCGCGGCACAACTCGACGAGTTGCGCGACGCCGTTTCCGGATATCGCGATTTTTCGGTCGCCGAGCGGGAGGGCTGGAAGAGCTTCGGCGGTGACGAGCCGCTGATGGGCAAGCATTATTACAATGAGGGCGCACCCGATTATGTCGCGGGCGACGCGCTCGATTTCAGCCGCCCGAACAATCTGATGTATACCGAAATCGATGGCCGCAACGTACTGACCGGCGTGGCCTTCGTGGTCAGGCTGGGCGAAGGCGAGCCGGTGCCGGAAGGGTTTGCGGGCGATATGGACCGCTGGCACGTGCACGACTTCTTCGAAGCGATCAACGCCGCGACACAAGAGCGCCCGATCCTCGGTTTTATCGCGAACTGGTGGCTGGACCAGAATTACCGTAACAAGGGCGATGATCGCGGCCGGCTCGCGATGGTCCACGCCTGGGTCACCATGGACAACCCGGACGGCATTTTTGTCGATTTCAATCGCACCGTTCCGTATAGAAAACTGGGGCTGCCGGATAGCTATTGGCAGGGTGCCAGCGAGAATGCCGCGCGCGGTCTCAACCTTGCGACCCGCAGCGGCCGCGAGGCTATCGATGGAACCTTGTGGATCGCAACGGTGGACAAGGATCAGGAACGCGCCCTCAAATCGGCGTGCGAGGATGCGGCGGAACCGGTCCGCACCGCAATATCGCGCGGCGGAAAGGCGCAGATCAATGCGGCAGGCGAGCGGGCCTGGGCCGAATTCGACGCCGTATGGGAACGCGTCCTGACGCCGGCGCAGAAGGCCCGTGTCGCAGCGATGAGCGAACATGGTTCGGACGGCCACGGCGGCGATCATCACGACCGAATGCAACATATGCGGTGAGGTGTGCGGGATGGGATTATCCGGCATCTTTTTTAAGAAATATCAAAAAGATGCTGACCCGCTTTCGATTCTGACTACGGACATTCGCGGAATTTGACAAACTGTTAAAGCTTGATGGATAGGAGTGAGAAGTCGATGTCTTTGCGCAAATACATTATCTTTTGGCTCGATGACCAAATTTCGGTTAAATCTCATTTCTGAAGCGATCTAAAATGGCTGGTTTGGCTACCCATCTGGCCATTCGTGCTTGTGGCATGGTTTTGGTTTGATACGGATATGGTTCGACAGATCGCATTGGCCACTGAATTCCTTGTTTGCGTAGCTTGGGGCGCCTTCATTTTCCAACGACGACGGATCAAGAAGCGGCTATGGGTTGAACCATCGAAATACTCTTATCAGAATGGCGGCTATTGAACGGCGATAGATCAAGCTTCCGCCCCCACCTATTGGCTGCCCTTCACAACCGCCCCAATCTCGTCCAGCAGTTTGCCCATGATTCCGGGAGCATTATCCATGACCGCCAGACACCGCTTGCTGCTTGCCGCCGCGCCTTTTATCATCACCACCGCGCCGGTCGCCGCGCAGGACGTGCCGATCGTAAAGCCTGGTGCGCTGGGGCAGGCGGCGGAGCGGTTGACGGCGGAGCAGGCGACGTTGCTGGCGACGCAGGGCTACACGCCCGCGGACGTCGCGTTCATGCAGCATATGATCGTCCATCACGAACAGGCGGTGGCAATGGCTGCGCTGATCGCGGACCGGACCGGCAATGCGGACGTGACCGCGATCGGCGACAAGATCGCGGCCAGCCAGAAGGACGAGATGGAGTTCATGCGCGAATGGCTCGCCGAACGCGGGCAGCCGGCGATGATGCCCGGCATGGCGAACATGGACCATATGACCGACATGGCAAGCCATGATGGGCACGGTTCGCATATGGCGATGCTCGAACAGATGGGCATGGCGACGCCCGCGCAAATGGCGCAGCTCGCCGCCGCGTCGGGCACCGATTTCGACCGGATGTTCCTTACCCTGATGGTGCGGCATCACGAAGGCGCGATCGACATGGTCGAGGATCTGATCGAACAGCCCGGCACCGCTTCCGATCCGGTATTCCTGGAGTTCACCAGTGACGTCACGAACGACCAGACGACCGAGATCGAGAAAATGAACGCCATCCTCGCCAGCCTGTCCGACGATCCGCGCGCGAACCTGGCCGCCGGCCTGACGGATGCGGGCGAGGCGATCAGCAATATGCGAAAGGTCGCGTCGCTGCCCAAACCGGCGGGCTTCTTCGACCCCGCCAATCCCGGCGCTTTGCGTCCGGTGATCGAGGACAAGGATGACGAGGACGAAGATTCCGAAAACGAGGTCGCGGACACGGATGACGCCGAAACGGTCGACGTCGCCACGGTCGATGCCAATGCCTTCGACGAAGAAGGGATCGACGGCGATGCCGCTAAGGGCAAGCTGCTGCGCGGCGACGAGGAAGAGGACAAGCCGCAATTTGCCAAACGCGGCCCGCTGCTCAGCTTCGCCAACACCGACATGGCGTTCAGCGGCGATCTGCTGGTCACCGGCAGCTATCACGGGTTCAACATCTATCGCCTCGGCGCGGATGGCGTGCCAACCCTCGCCAGTTCGATCGTCTGCCCCGGCGGGCAGGGCGACGTGTCGATCACCGGCGACTTGCTGATCATGAGCGTGGAGGAAACGCGCGCGCGCAAGGATTGCGGACTGGGCGGCGTGGCTGAAAAAGTCAGCGACGAACGTTTGCGGGGCTTGCGCATTTTCGACATTTCGGACGTTACCGCGCCCATTCAGGTGGGCCAGGTGCAGACCTGTCGCGGATCGCACACCCATTCGGTCGTGACCGAGCGGGACGGCGCGCTGATCGTCTACAATTCGGGAACCTCGCGCATTCGCGACGAGGAGGAACTCGCCGGTTGCATCGGCGATGAACCGGGCGACGATCGCACCGCCCTGTTCCGCATCGACGTGATCGAAGTGCCGCTGGCAGATCCGTCGCGCGCGCGCATCGTCGACAGTCCCGCCGTCTTTGCCGATCCCGAAACCGGTCGGCTGGCCGGGTTGTGGAAGGGCGGCGACCATGGCGAAGGGACGCAGGAGACGAACTCCACCAACCATTGCCACGACATCACGGTGTTTCCTTCGGGAAACATCGCGGCGGGCGCGTGCAGCGGCAACGGCATCATCTTCGACATATCGGACCCCCGCGCGCCCAAGCGCATCGACGAGGTGGTCGACAAGGGCTTTGCCTATTGGCATTCCGCGACTTTCAGCAACGATGGCACGAAAGTGCTGTTCACCGACGAATGGGGCGGCGGCGGGCGGCCCCGATGCCAGGCGACCGATCCGCGCAACTGGGGTGCCAACGCGATCTACGATATCGTGAATGGCAAGCTGGAATTCCGCAGCTTGTACAAGTTGCCCGCGCCGCAATCGGACAAGGAGAACTGCGTCGCGCATAATGGCTCCATCGTGCCGGTGCCGGGGCGCGACATCTTCGTGCAGGCGTGGTATCAGGGCGGCATCAGCGTGATCGATTTCACCGACAGCGCCAATCCGCAAGAGATCGCCTATTTCGATCGCGGGCCGGTCAACGATGAACAGCTGGTGACGGGCGGCTACTGGTCCGCATACTGGTACCGGGGCCGCATCTATGCGACCGAGATCACCCGCGGGCTCGACGTGTTCGCACTGGAGCCGAGCGAATTTCTGACGGCGGAGGAAATCGCGGCGGCGGAAGCGGCGGATCAGGGCGGCACCTTCAACCCCCAGACCCAGTTCCCGGTAACCTGGCCCGACGACGTGGTCGCCCGGGTCGAAGCCAGCCGCCGAGGCGGCTAGGCGCAGACTAGAGCGTTTTCAGATAGGCGATGATCGCGGCACGCTCTTCGGCGTTCTTCAGTCCCTGATAGGACATCTTCGTGCCGGGGACGGTGGTTTGCGGGTTCTCCAGATAGGTATGAAGCGCAGCTTCGTTCCAGACGAGGCCGGACGATCGCATGGCCTCGCTGTAGGCGTAATCCGCTATGTGTCCGGCTTTCGCGCCGAACACGCCGACCAGCGTAGGTCCGATGCCGCGCGCCCCCTCCACGACCCCGTGACAGGTCGCGCATTGGGCGAATGCGGCGGGCCGGCCGTCGGCGCCCGTCTGCGATCCCGACTGTCCGCATCCGGTAAGAGCGAGAACGGCAAGAGTGATAGGAACGGTGGCAAGCTGGCGTGTCATGACGGTTCCGAACGGTTTTCGCATCCTTGCCCCCGGATCGCCGCGTTCCGCAAGCCGTTATCGCCGCGCGTTAAACCTTTCGCGGCGTAACCCATCCGCCTATCGGCACGGAACCTCATGACCCGGCCACTCCCCTCCCACCGCGTGGCGCATCCGTGGCGCACCGAGCTGGCGGCGACTTTCCGGCTCAGCTGGCCGCTGGCACTCGCCAACCTGCTGCAGATGCTGACCTATGCGGTGGATGTCATCTTCATCGCGCGGTTGGGCGAGGAACCTCTGGCCGCTTCCGCGCTGGCGATTGCGCTGTTCGGGCTGGTGCTGTGGGCGCTGTCGGGCCTTACCGGAGCGGTTGCGCCGGTCATCGCGGCGGAACTGGGCGAACGCGCGCCCGCGCTGCGCCCGGTCCGGCGGGGCACGCGCATGGCGCTGTGGATGGCGGTCGTCAGCGGGGCGGCGGGCATGGCGCTGTGCCTTGTCATCGGGCCGCTGTCGCGTATCACCGGACAGCAACCGGGCATCATCGCGCTGGCCAGCGAATATATGGCCGTCATCATCTGGTCGATGATCCCGATGCTGATGAACAACGTCCTGCGCAATTTCGTGAGCGCGCTGGGGCGGCCGATCTTCGCCACCCTGATCACGGCGGCGGGGATCGGCGTGAACGCGATCGCGAACTACGCCTTCATCTTCGGCAATCTCGGCGCGCCCGAACTGGGCCTGACCGGCGCCGCCATCGCCACCATCATCACCGCGCTGACGACCCTGGCCGCTTATATTCTCGCTATCCGGCTCGACCGCCGGATGCACCGCTATCGCATATTCGGGCGTTGGTGGGTGCCGGACTGGCCGCGCTTCATGAATATTGCGCAGATTGGCACGCCGATCGCGATCACCATCACGGCCGAAGCCGGCATCTTTGGAGCGGCCGCGTTCCTGATGGGCAATATCGGCTCCGCGCAGTTGGCGGCGCATACGATTGCGCTGCAGATCGCCGCGCTCGCGTTTCAAGTGCCGTTCGGCGTGGGACAGGCGGCGACGATCCGGGTCGGCTATTTCTACGGCGCCCGCGACAGCGCCGGTATGGGCCGTGCGGGCTGGGCCGCGATCATGGTGGGCACGGCGTTCATGGCCGTGTCCTGCGCGGCGATGGTACTGATGCCGCGCAGCTTGCTGCATATCTATATCGATCCGGATGCCGCGAAGAACGCGGTGCTGGTCGGTTTCGCCCTGCGCTACCTCACCATCGCCGCCGCGTTCCAGCTGGTCGACGGATTGCAGGCGGTGGCCGCGGGTGCCTTGCGCGGATTGCAGGACACGCGGGTGCCGATGTGGATCGCCGGCTTCTCCTACTGGGTGCCTGGTATCGGCGTCTCGATCTATCTCGGGTTCTACACTCCGCTGGCCGGGACCGGAATATGGCTGGGACTGGCGACGGGGTTGGCAAGCGCCGCCGTCCTCCTGACGATACGGTGGGCCGCCCGCGACCGACTGTCCTTGACGCACCGCCAATAGCGAAGCGCAGCCGGATGAATAAAGGTTGGTTGAATCGTTTCGCAGTTATGCCGGAACAATATCGGCCTTTCATCATTAGGCCTGTGAACCCTTTTTCATCAATCAATCATGTGAGGCGGCACAACGTGGCAGAAATTCCTATCGAAAAGAAATCGGGTATTCCCGGCTGGATCTGGTTGCTGCTGGCGGCAATCATTCTGGCATTGCTGGCATGGTGGCTTCTCGACAATGACGGCGATGACGCGGTTGAATACACCGACGATAACGTAGCGGCGGAAGTCGCACCGGCTGCTACGGCGGCAGCTGTTCCGTTCACGGTCGGCGAGACTGTCAATCTGTCGGGCGCCGAAGTGACCGAACTGACCGGCGACATGTCGTTCATGATCAATTCCGAAGGTCGCGAAGCGTTCGTGGTGTTCAACCAGACGCCCACTCCGAACCAGCCGACCGAAGGAGAATTCGATATCAATCCCGGTCAGATGGTCGATATCACCGGTACGGTAATGGCCGCCGATGCCGCGATGCCCGATGGCATCGATGCGACGGTCCCCGCTGGAATGACCCAGTATATTTTCGCCGATAGCATGGAAGTCGTCGATCGGCCGGCAAACTGATCCCTTCCCCTTCTATCAATTCGTAAAACTCAACCAAAGGAAAAAACTATGCGACATGACAAACGCTTCGAAGAACTTGATGCCCTCGACAATTACGAGCTCGTCAACAAGGATCAGGATATCCGCGGTTATCCGCTGGTCAGCCCCGAAGGCGAAAAGTACGGCGTGATCAAGGATCTGCTGGTCGGCCGGAATCACGACCAGGTGGTTGCCGTACGTCTGGAAGATGGCCGGACCTGCGCGGTCGAGCCTCTGGAAATTCATGACAATGCGGTTGTCTACGGTGCCGCCGCCGCGACCCACGAAAAGGAAGCAATCGCCGCCGGTCACATCGTCGAGGAGGAAGTCATTCCGATCGTCGAGGAGAAGGTAGCCATCGGCAAGCGCGTCTCCGATCACGGGCAGAACATCACCGTCCGCACCCGTGTGGTTTCCGATACGGTCAGCGAAGACGTTACCCTGCGTGATGAACATGTGAGCGTCGAGAAGCGCGCAGTGAACGAGCGCCTCAACAGCGCCGATGCGAAGGCGATCCTCGATCGCGGCGACGCCTCCGTAACCATGACCGAGCGCGACGAAGAAGTCGTCGTAGCGAAGGACGCGGTCGTCACGGACGAAGTCGTGGTCAAGAAGACCGCCGACGAAAAGGTCGAGCGGGTCACCGAGACCGTCCGCAAGACCGATGTCGACGTCGATAACAAGAATACGCGCCGGTAATCAGCCGACGTTTACGACATGGCGGGCCGATGACCGAAGGGTCGTCGGCCCGTCTGCGTTACCGGCCACGAAGGGAACGATAATGAACGATGACACGGGAAAAACTGTAGAAGAAGTGCGCATTCCGGTCGTGGAGGAGCGCGTGTCCGTCGACACGGTCATTCGCGAAGGACGCACGGTAACCGTCACCACCCGGCCGGTGGTCGACGAACATACGGTCAGCGAAACCGTGGCCAGGGAAACCGTGGACGTGCGCCGGGTGCCGGTCGATCGCGTGGTCGAGGCGGTCCCGGATACACGCGTCGACGGCGACACGACGATCATTCCGGTGGTCGAGGAACGTCTCGTTGTCCGCAAGGAACTGGTGCTGACGGAAGAAATCCATCTGACCCGCACACGCACGAACGAGACGGAGACCCGGCAGGTTTCTTTGGCGCGGACGGACGTGACGATCGATACCACCGACGTGGATTGATTTACGGGTTGGAGCATCGTTCGCGGGCAACCGTTTTTTGTGACCGTCCCCTGTTGACTTGCGCTTCGGCCGTCACCAAATAAGCGTCGCTGGCACTCTCGATACAAGAGTGCCAATCGACAATCGTAACCATTCAACCGAAAAGGGGACATTCATATGACATTTCGTCCGCTCCACGACCGCGTATTGGTCCGTCGCATCGAAGCTGACCAGAAGACCGCCGGCGGGATCATCATTCCCGACAGCGCACAGGAAAAGCCAAGCGAAGGCGAGATCGTCTCGATCGGCACCGGCAGCAAGGCCGAAGACGGCAAGATCACGCCGCTGGATGTTGCCGCCGGCGACCGCGTGTTGTTCGGCAAATGGTCCGGCACCGAAGTCAAGGTCGATGGCGAAGACCTGCTGATCATGAAGGAAAGCGATATCATGGGCGTGATCGACTGATCGTCACCCCGCCACGCTTCCTTTTCCCACACCAACATAATCTAGGAGACATCAATCATGTCAGCCAAGGACGTAAAATTTTCGCGTGACGCACGCGAAGGCATTCTCAAGGGCGTCGACACGCTCGCCAATGCCGTCAAGGTCACTCTGGGCCCCAAGGGCCGCAATGTCGTGATCGACAAGAGCTTCGGCGCGCCGCGCATCACCAAGGACGGTGTCACCGTCGCCAAGGAAATCGAACTCAAGGACAAGTTCGAGAACATGGGCGCCCAGATGCTGAAGGAAGTGGCATCGAAGACCAACGATCTGGCCGGTGACGGCACCACCACCGCGACCATTCTGGGTCAGGCCATCGTGCGCGAAGGCATGAAGTCCGTCGCCGCCGGCATGAACCCGATGGATTTGAAGCGCGGCATCGATCTGGCCGTATCCAAGGTCGTCGAAAACGTGCAGGCCCGTTCCAAGGACGTGTCCGGCAGCAGCGAGATCAGCCAGGTCGGCGTCATCTCCGCCAATGGCGACCGCGAAGTTGGCGAGAAGATCGCCGAAGCCATGGAAAAGGTCGGCAAAGAAGGCGTCATCACGGTCGAGGAAGCCAAGGGCCTCGAATTCGAGCTGGACGTCGTCGAAGGCATGCAGTTCGACCGTGGTTATCTGTCGCCCTACTTCATCACCAACCCCGACAAGATGACCGTGGAACTGGAGAACCCCTATGTTCTCATCCACGAGAAGAAGCTGTCGAGCCTCAAGGACATGCTGCCGGTTCTGGAAGCTGCCATGCAGTCCGGCCGCCCGCTGCTCATCATTGCGGAAGACATCGAAGGCGAAGCGCTGGCGACCCTGGTCGTCAACAAGCTGCGCGGCGGTCTGAAGGTCGCGGCGGTCAAGGCCCCTGGTTTCGGCGATCGTCGCAAGGCGATGCTGCAGGACATCGCCATCCTGACCAAGGGCGAGATGATTTCCGAAGATCTCGGCATCAAGCTCGAAAACGTCACGCTCGGCATGCTCGGCGAAGCCAAGCGCGTCAGCATCGACAAGGACAACACCACCATCGTCGACGGTGCCGGTTCGGCGGAGGACATCCAGTCGCGCGTCGGCGAAATCAAGGCGCAGATGGAAGCCACCACGTCGGACTACGACAACGAGAAGCTGCAGGAACGCCTAGCGAAACTCGCCGGCGGCGTTGCGGTCATCAAGGTCGGCGGCGCGTCCGAAGTCGAAGTGAAGGAACGCAAGGACCGCGTCGACGATGCGCTCCATGCGACCCGTGCGGCCGTCGAAGAAGGCATCGTCCCCGGCGGCGGCACTGCTCTGCTCTACGCCACCAAGGCGCTGGAAGGGCTGAAGGGCGAGAACGACGATCAGACGCGCGGTATCGATATCGTCCGCAAGGCGATCCTGACGCCGGTTCGCCAGATCGCGCAGAACGCGGGGCACGACGGTGCCGTCATTTCCGGCAATCTGCTGCGCGAAGGCGACGAAACGCAGGGCTTCAACGCGGCGACCGACACCTATGAGAACCTCGTGACGGCCGGCGTCATCGACCCGACCAAGGTCGTGCGGATCGCGTTGCAGGACGCGGCGTCGGTGGCCGGTCTGCTGATCACCACCGAAGCGGCGATCACCGATGCGCCGGAAGACAAGGATTCCGGCGGCTCCGGTGGCGGTATGCCCGACATGGGCGGCATGGGCGGAATGGGCGGAATGGGCGGCTTCTAAACCCTCATCCATCACGCTTCACTAAAAAGGAGGCCCGGCAGCTTCGATCCTGCCGGGCCTTTTTTTTGCGCCTCAAGCCGCCCCCTCCTGACGGGGAACATCGCGGAACGGGGCGGAAAGCGCGGGCCGCAGCGCGACGTCCCGATGCAGCTGCTCTTCCGCGACGCCGATGTCGATATCGCGTGCGGGCGGCGCGCCGCGAAACGTGCCGTGCAGACGGTCCCAGATGCTGATGCCACTGGTATAGTTGCTATCCCGCAGCGTCTTGATCCGCGAATGGTGGATGCCGTGCATCGCCGGCGTGGTGAGGACGCGCGACAATCGCCGGTCCCACCCTGGCGGGAGGCGCCAGTTGGAATGGTGGAACAGGATGGAGGCGTTGAAGAAGTGCCGCCATGCCGCCAGCGATCGGGGATCGGCACCGGACAGGCGGACCTGTACCAGACGAAAGGGCAGCGATACCAGCATGTCGACCGGGTGAAACCGGATGGCGGTGCTGGCGTCCATGTCGGGATCGACATGATGCACCCGGTGGAACCGCCACAAGAACGGCAGTTTGTGGGTGGCCACGTGCCACCAGTAGAACCCGTAATCCATCGCCGCCACCGCGCCCATGAAGCGCAGCGATGATGGAAGCTGCTGGGCAAAGCCCCGGCGGGCCGCCCGGTTGCCGGCGGCGATTCTGCGCGTCAGCGGAACCTCTATCGTCGCCACCACCACCGCGCAGCCCGCACCCAGCGCCAGATTGCGGATATTGCGCAGGCCGGAGCGATGAAGCTGTCGGCGCAGCGGCCGGCGGCGTTCGGCCAGCGCGATCCCGCCGATAACCGCCGCGCCCGCGATGCCCTTGAGCAATCGTTGCAGTGTCATACGCGTCCATTGCCTTATGGCGCGCCATGCGTCGAGCGGTTAGGAACGCAACTATGCGAGCGGCGCCCGTTCTCTTCATAGCCTGCCGCTGGCCCCAACCCGGACAGGCGAAGACCGGGCCGAACCCGAATTACGGCGGGGAACGCGAACGGTTCAATGACGCATTCGTCGGCGATCTCGTGGCGGTGGATCAGGGGCCGGGGGATCTGTCCGACAGGCTCGCCCGCGTGCCGGCCCCTGCCTTCGTCGTCGGAAGCGACCGTCCACGAATTACCGCGGGCATCCTGCGCGAAGCGGGGCACATCCTGTCGCGCGAAGACGCCGTGATCGGTCCGGCGAGTGACAGCGGCTATCGCCTCATCGGCTACAACGCGCCGGCCCCCTTTGCCTTTGCCGGATGCAGTCCTGCGCCGCCGTCAGCCGATCCCATTAGCCCCTTGCCCCGGCCGAACAGGGTCGCGGATACGTCGCCGGTGACGACTTCGCCCACCGGAACAGGCGTGCCGTCATTGCTGCGAATGTCGTGATTGTCGACCGGCGCGGTCGCGCGGCGCCCCGCCGCGATCGGGCGCGCGGCAATTTATCTGTCAATCAAGCGCGCAGCATCCGTCACGAATATGATCAACAGTAAGCAGCCGGTGCGTCGGCGGATTGCGTAGCTTCTCCGGCGAAGGGCATTGTCACCCCCCAATCCGGGAAGACACCGTAATGGTTCGCAAAATCGCCAACGAAGTCGAAATGCGGCGCGAAGCGCGTTTCCGCCAACATCCGCCAGCTATTGCCGCAGATGGGGAACACGCGGCCTGCCTCGATTTGGTGACCCGCATCCCGTTCGAACACGCGTTCCTGCCCGCGCGCGGTGCCCTTGCAGATAACCGCCTGACCGTAATCCTCGCGCTGCATGTCGAGATCGGGCAGCTTGAACAGGCGATAGGTCGCCGAATGGAAGGCAATGCCATCGAGTTTCGCCGCCACCACAGGATCGCCGATTGCGAGCGGGCGGCTGAAGACAAGGCGGGGATCACGGAAACCGACGGTCTTGGCGTGATCGACGAAGTCCCCCCAATAAAGCGCGCCGGACAGGCATTCGCCATGCAGCACCGGATCGTCCTGTAGCTCGGCAGGCACGCGCCGGTCCGAATAGACGTCGGAAAAATACAGTTCCCCGCCCGGTTTCAGCAAACGGTAAGCCGCGGCGAACACCGCCTGCTTGTCCGCTACGAGATTGATGACGCAGTTCGACACGATCACATCGAAATGACCTTCCGGCAGGTCGAGCGCGCTCAGCTTTTCGATATCGCCTTCCACGAATGCCACGTTGCTTTTCGCAAAGCCGAACCGTTCGCGGTGCCATTCCAGATGTTCGTTCGCCACGGCCAGCTGTTTGGGCGTGGTGTCGACACCGGTGACGCTGCCCTGCTCGCCTACGATCTGAGCGAGAATGTAGGCGTCCTGCCCGCTACCGGAACCCAGATCGAGGATGTGCGCGCCGCCGATCGCCTGGGGACTGACCAGCCCGCATCCGTAATAGCGTGCCCGTACGTCATCATGCACATTGCGCATCGCATCCATGATTGCGGGCGGCGGGGCTTCCGTCGTGCAGCAGGCGTCGGTCTTCAGATCGTCCGACCCGCCCAGCACCTTGCCATAATAGTCGCGGCTGTTTTCGATATTCATGGTCGGCTGTCCCTTTTGCAAAACGGGATTGGGTTTCGCGAATGGCTCATTACGCGTTAAAGAGCCCCCGCAATGAAGTTTACCCATGATGTTATCGTGATCGGCGGCGGCGCCGCGGGGCTGACCGCGGCGGGTGGCTGCGCCCTGTTCGGACTTCAGGTCGCCCTGATCGAAGGCGGCAAGATGGGCGGCGAGTGCCTGAACAATGGCTGCGTTCCATCGAAGGCGCTGATCACCGCCGCCGCCCGCGCGGCCGAAGCGCGCGAAGGGAAACGCTACGGCGTCCAACTGTCCGCCCCGAATGTCGATTGGGCGGGTGTCCACGCCCATGTCCGCAAGGCGATCGAGGATATCGAACATCACGACAGCAGGGAGACGTTCGAAGCGATGGGGTGCGAAGTCATTCTGGGCCATGCGACCCTGACGGCAAGGCAATCGGTCGCCGTCGGCGAACGGACACTGCGCGCACCGCGGATCGTGATCGCCACCGGATCGCGACCTTTCGTTCCGCCGATCGACGGGTTGGATGACGTCCCCTATCTCACCAACGAGAACCTGTTCGACCTGACCGAGCAGCCTGGCCATCTCGTCATCGTCGGCGGCGGCGTGATCGGCATGGAGATGGCGCAGAGCTTCCGCCGTCTGGGCAGCGATGTGACCGTAATCGAACCCGGCGAACCGATGGCCCGCGATGATCGCGATTCGGTGGCCGTGGTGATGGACGTCATGCGCGATGAAGGCGTGCGGGTCATGAAAGCGAAGGCGCAGACGGTGTCGGGCACGGCGGGCGATATCACCGTCCATACGACAGGCGATGAAGCGGTTTCGGGTACGCACCTGCTGATCGCCGTCGGGCGGGAGCCGCGCACCGACGGGTTCGGCCTGGAAGAACTCGGCGTCCGCACGGGCAGGAACGGCATTGCCGTCGACGACCGCCGCCGCACTTCCGTGAAAGGCATCTACGCCATCGGAGATTGCCGCGACGGCCCGCGCCTGACCCATGTGTCCGGTTACGAAGGCAGCAACGTCGCGCTGGAAATTGCTACCGGGGTGCCGACGAAGGTCGACTGGCAGGCGCTTCCCTGGTGCACCTATACTCAGCCCGAAGTCGCGCAGATCGGCATGACCGTGGCCGATGCGCGCGAGAAGCATGGCGATGCCGTCACGGTGATCACCAAACCGTTCGACGACAATGAACGCGCGATCACCGAAGGGCAGACGAAGGGGCACCTCAAAGTCGTGATGAAGGGCAAGAAGGTCTTGGGCGCCAGCATCTGTGGCAAGAACGCGGGCGAATTGCTGCTGCCTTTCACCCAGATGATCACGGGCAAGACGAGCAGTTTCGCGCTGGGTTCCGCGATCATCGCCTATCCCACCCGCAGCGAGATCGCGAAAGCCGCCGCTTTCGCCGCTTGGGAACCGACCGTATTCGGGCCGCTGCCCAAGAAATATGCCGCGATGGTCGCGCGACTGCGCCGGATGATGAATTGATTACGCGCTTGTTCGCGGCGGGAGGAGCAAGCTGTTCGGTTTGAAAAAGGAAATCATGCGAAATGAAACTTCGATACGTATTGGCCGCTAGCGCGATAATCTCGATCGCGGCCCCCGCTCACGCCGCGCCGCTGACCTTCGATTGCAACGCCCCCGCAAACGCGACCTCCGCCATCGCCAATGCCGCGCAGATGCCGCCCGCCATCAGCGGAACCATCGTGCCCAACCGTTCCCGCCCCGGACGCGCCCCGCCGCTGGTCGGCGCGCAGCTTATCGCGCCCGACGGGCGGAGCGAAGTCGGCTTCGTCCTGTCCCTGCCCTCGCCCAGTTCGCAATTCATGGATGTGGCGCTGGTGGTGCGGCGCGGCGGGCAGACGGACAACCGCACCGTGGGTCAGGTCGACGTGCGCAACCCCATCCCCTTCCGCCTCTATGTCGATCCCGCCGGGACCGCCATCATCGAGATCCAGGGGCGCGCCTTCAATTCGGGCTTCGTGCCGATCGTTTCGGGGACCGAAAGCGTGTTCTGTTCCACCGGACAGTTCACCTTCACGAACCTGCGCTTCTCGGACTGAGCACCCGCCCCGCAACCGCGTCCAGCTTCGCCAGCATCGCCGGATCGCGCGCTTCGGGAGCGGTGATCACTGCCATATCGAGAACGGTGTCGAGCGGCGACGGCGCACGCTCCACCGGCAAACCGGCGACGAACGCCTCGACCGTCCTGCGCGCGATGTCTGCATTGTCGTTCATCTGCGCGATCACTTCGCTTACCTCGACGAAAGCCGCATCCTCGCGCCAACAATCGTAATCGGTCACCATGCCGATAAGCGCATAGGGCAACTCCGCCTCGCGCGCGAGTTTCGCCTCCGGCATCGCGGTCATGCCGATGACGTCCGCGCCCCATTGGCGGTAGAGGAGGCTTTCAGCGCGGGTGGAGAATTGCGGCCCTTCCATCGCCAGATAGGTCCCGCCATGCACGGCCGTGCCCCCCGCCCTGGTCACGGCCGCAGCGGCGAAAGCGCTGATCCGTTCGCAAACGGGCTGCGCCATGCTGACATGCGCGACCAAGCCGGCGGAAAAGAAACTGGCGGCGCGGGTTCTCGTGCGATCGATGAACTGGTCGACGGCCACGAAATGCCCCGGCGGCAATTCCTCCTGCAGGGAGCCGACCGACGATATGGCGAGCAGATCGGTGCAGCCGGCTCGTTTCAGCACATCTATGTTCGCGCGCGCATTCACCGCGCCGGGGGGAATGGTATGGCCCCGCCCGTGGCGGGGCAGGAACCGCACCTGTACATCGCCGATCCGGCCGCACAGCACTTCGTCCGAAGGCTTGCCGAAAGGCGATTGGATTTCGATCCAGCGCGCTTCCTTCAACGATTCGATCCGGTAAAGGCCGCTGCCCCCGATGATTCCGACGGTCCATTTGCTCATGTCCATGTGCTAACAGCGCAGGCCGCCCGGGCCAAACGGGAAGTGGAACGCAACAATTCCGGACCTCGCCCGTTGGCAGGGCAGGATCAACAAATAGGAGAGACCCCTTGAAGCTACCGCACAAGGCCCACGTCGCGATCGTCGACGGCGAAAATTTCATCGTCATGCAGAATGACGGGCAGATCTTCGAACCCAGGTTGAAGCAGGTTGCCAAACCCGATCTGAACGCCACCAATTACAGCGCCGGGGTGAAGCATCAGGATGACGTGGGACAGAATACCGGCGCGACCGACCTCGACGAACTGGCCCATGCGACCGCCGCCGCCGAATGGCTGAACGCGCAGGCGATCGCGGGCAAGTATGACGACCTGCTGGTTATCGCCGATCCCAAGACGCTGGGCGAGATGCGCCGGCATTACCATTCGGAACTCGAAAAGCGTCTGACGGGGGAAATCGCCAAGACGATGACCGGCGAATCCATCGACCGGATCGAAAAGGCGATTGCCAACGCCTGACATGTGCGCGCCCGTCGCAGGCGACGGCTGACTTGGTCGCGCGGTGGACACCCTTCATCGCGCGGCCGCTTGAGCGCGGCGATTGGCCCCCGTTAAGCAAATGCAAAGCATGATGGGGGTAGTCTGCAGCTATGTTTAAGATTTCAGGATTACGCCTCGCGCGCTTCGGCGGCTGGATACCGGCCCTCGCCATGGGTCTTTCGTTGGGTGTTGCTGCTCCGGCGCAGGCGCAGTCCGGTGCCGGATACGAGGCGCTGTTCGACAACATTCTGGGCACTACCGCCCCGCCCCCGCGCAGTTTCGATGCCGTTTACGATACCGATCTCGAACGCCGGATCGCGCGGATTGCCGATGGCAGCAAGGGCCGCATCGGTGTGGCCGCCATCGACCTGTCGAACGGGGAACGCGTATCGATCCTGGGGGACCAGCGTTTTCCCATGGCCAGCACCAGCAAGGTCGCCATCGCCGCAACTTTCCTGGACGGGGTCGATCGCGGACAGTTCACCCTGACGCGCGAATATCCGCTATTGGTGCCGGTGCGGTCCGCCAAATATTCATCCGTGGTGGCACCGGTGCGCGAAGGCAATTACCTGTCCGCCCAGCGTCATCTTGAACTGATGATCAGCAAAAGCTGCAATGCCTGCACCGACGCCCTGCTGCACGTCGTAGGCGGACCATCGGCGGTCAACGCCTATATGCGCAAGGCCGGCATTGCCGATTTCCAGCTAACCCGCAATATCGCCACGCTGGTGCGGGATGACGGGGAGTTCGATCCGGTGGTGACGCTCGATCCCCGCGACAGCGCCAGCCCCAATGCGATGGCGAAGCTGCTGGCCGATATCTACCAGGGCAAGCTGCTGCAGCCGCGCACGCGCCAAGTGCTGATGAACGCGATGCGGAACACGACCACGGGCAAGCGGCGCATCCGTTCCGCCCTGCCTGCATCGGCCAACGTCGCGCACAAGACCGGCACGTTGAGCCGCACGGCCAGCGATATCGGTATCTTCCAAACGCCCGACGGGCGGGCGATCGCGCTGGCGATCTACGTCACCGGGCAAAGCCGCAATCTGTCGGACGAATCCGCGAACAAACGCCAGGCGCGCAGCCTTAGGGACAACCGCATTTCCGCCATTGCACGCGAGATTTACGATGGCTTTTCCAACCGTAACCGCCGCGGCTGGACCGACACGCGATATGGTTCGGGTGGCTAGGCTCTTGTCCGGCAGGACATGACCGTCATCGGCCGCACGAAAAAGGGCGGCACCTTCGCGGTGCCGCCCTTCGCATTTTCGTAAACTCGAAAACGGGATGAATTACATCTCGGTTTCGACTTCCGTTTCCATTTCTTCCATGCCGGCTTCGGCTTCCATGGTCGCGTCGTCGGCTGCAGCAGCAGTCGCGTCGACGGCTTCGTCCATTTCGCCCATGGCAGCTTCGGTGTTGGCTTCGGTGTCAGCAGCCACCGTGTCCGCGGTTTCGGCGGCGTTCTCTTCGGTGGTTTCCGAACACGCGGCCAGAGTCAGGGCGGCGCCGGCAGCTGCAGCGGCAAGTACGATCTTACGCATAATATAATCCTCGAAATTGGCGAGTATGATGTCACCGAACCGTTGCGACCCGGTGCGAAATCCCCCTTTCCGGTCGGACTTCGTAAACCCTAGATAAAGGCAGAAATGTGGCGATACAAGCATAATCGCCCATATCTCGACATTATTTTGCCTTATTTCCTTTAGTTCGTTTAGAATCAGTAATTTATGCTATTGCAGAATAAGGCATTAAGACCGCATATCGAAGCTGACCGGATAGTCCTTGGCTGCTAATGCCGCTCCCATGGCCGATGACACTTCCAAAAAACCGCATCTCTATCTGGTCGATGGTTCGGCCTATATCTTCCGTGCGTATCATCGCCTGCCTCCGCTGACCGATCCCGAAGGCACGCCGGTCGGCGCGGTCTACGGTTACACCACCATGCTGTGGAAGCTGGCCGACGATCTCGATGCCGCGGACGGGCCAACGCATCTGGCGGTCATCCTCGACAAGTCGAGCCGGTCCTTCCGCAACGACATCTATGCTCAGTACAAAGCCAACCGGCCCGATCCGCCGGAGGATCTGGTTCCGCAATTCCCCCTCATCCGCGACGCGACCCGCGCCTTCAGTCTCGAATGCATCGAGGAGGAAGGGCTGGAGGCGGACGATCTGATCGCGTCCTACGCCCGTGCCGCCGCCATGCAGAACTGGGATGTAACAATCGTATCGTCCGACAAGGACCTGATGCAGCTGATTGGCGAAGGGGACGACCTTACGGGCAGGATCGACATGCTCGACACGATGAAGAGCCAGCGCATCGGCGTGCTCCAGGTCGAAGAGAAATTCGGCGTCGCTCCGGATCTGGTCGGCGACGTACTCGCGCTGATGGGCGATTCGGTGGACAACATTCCCGGCGTTTTCGGCATCGGCCCCAAAACCGCGACCAAGCTTATTCAGGATCATGGCACGCTGACCGGTGCGCTGGATGCGGCGGCGCACATGAAGAAGTCGAAGCTGAAGGAGCGGCTGATCGAACAGCGCGAGAATGCCGAACTGAGCCGCGTCCTGGTGACGCTGAAGGAGGATTGCAATCTTCCCGTGCCGCTCGACGATTTCGCGCTCGACGGGGTGCCGCGCGGGCCGCTGGCGGCGTTCCTTGAAAAGCACGGGTTCACCAGCCTGCTGCGGCGGCTGGACGCGGGCAGCGGCAGCCCCGAACGCCCGAACAACCTCGACAACGACAAGGGCCAGACAAAAGGCGTCAGCGGCACGCAGGAAGGCAACAGCCAGCCACCGCCCGAAATGCCGCCGGTCGACCACGCCGCCTACGAATGCGTCCAGACCCGCGAGGCCCTGGATGCGTGGATCGCGCGATCCTTCGCTGCGGGGATCGTCGCCATCGATACGGAAACCAGCGCGCTGGACGCGATGCGGGCGGAACTGGTCGGGATCAGCCTGGCGGTCGGGCCGAACCAGGCGTGCTATATTCCGCTGACCCATGGCGGCAGCGACATGTTCGACGAACGCCCGGCGCAGATCGACCGGACTGAAGCGCTGGCCGCGCTTTCACCCCTGCTGACGAGCGATGCGGTGGTCAAGATCGGCCAGAATATCAAATACGATCTCAACGTGCTGGCGCGCCACGGCATCCACGTCGCTCCCATCGACGATACGATGGTCATAAGCTTCGCCTTGGATGCGGGGCGCGGCGAAACCGGCATCGGTGGCGGCCATGGTATGGACGAACTGTCGCAAAAGCACCTTGGCCATACGCCGATGACGTTCAAGGAGATATGCGGCACCGGCAAGAAGCAGATCGCTTTTGGAGAAGTGCCGCTGGACCGCGCGACGGCATATGCGGCCGAAGATGCGGATGTCACCTGGCGGCTGCACGCGCATCTCAAACCCCGGCTGGCGATCGAGGGTGGCACGCGTATCTACGAGCGGGTCGACCGGCCACTCGTACCCGTGGTCGCGGTGATGGAGCGCAACGGCATCAAGGTCGACCGCGCGCGCCTGTCTAGGCTTTCGGAGGAGTTCGCTGCGGAAATGGGCACTCTGGAAAGCGCCATCCATGAAGAGGCGGGGCAGGAATTTACCATCGGCAGCCCCAAGCAGCTGGGCGATGTCCTGTTCGACAGGCTTGGCTACAAGGGCGGGCGCAAGGGCAAGAGCGGGCAGTATTCGACCGACCAGACCATGCTGGAAAACCTCGCCAACCAGGGCGCCGGCATCGCCACCCGCGTGCTGGAATGGCGGCAATTATCGAAGCTGAAATCGACCTATACCGACGCGCTGCAGGCGGCGATCAATCCCGATACGGGGCGAGTGCACACCAGCTATAGCCTGGTCGGCGCACAGACCGGGCGTTTGTCGAGCACCGATCCCAATCTGCAGAACATTCCCATCCGCACCGCCATCGGCCGGCAGATTCGCGAAGCGTTCGTGGCGGATGAGGGCAACGTCCTGCTCGCCGCCGATTACAGCCAGATCGAATTGCGGCTGGCCGCGCATATGGCCGACGTCCCCGCGCTGAAGGAAGCGTTCGCGCAAGGGGAGGACATCCACGCCCGCACCGCGCGCGAGATGTACGGGGAGGTGACGCGCGACAGCCGGGCGGCGGCCAAGACGATCAATTTCGCCATCCTCTACGGCATATCGCGCTGGGGGCTGGCGGGCCGGCTGGATGTCGAACCGGACGAGGCGCAGGACATGATCGACCGCTATTTCGATCGCTTCCCAGGGATTCGGAACTTCATCAACGAAACGCTGATGGGGGTGAAGGATCGCGGGTATTCCGAAACCCTGTTCGGGCGCAAGACGTGGTTTCCGCGCATCAATTCCAAGAACCAGACCGAACGCCAGGGCAGCGAACGCGCCGCCGTCAATGCACCGATACAGGGCAGCAGCGCGGACATTATCAAGCGCGCCATGGTCCGCATGATGCCGGCGCTGCAAGCTGCCGGGCTGGGCCATGTCCGCATGCTGCTGCAAGTGCATGACGAACTCGTCTTCGAACTTCCGAAAGGCGATGCCGATGCGGCGCGTCCGGTCATCGAAAGGGTCATGGCGGGGGCCGCCCGGCCCGCCGTCGCGCTCGACGTGCCGCTGGGGGTCGACATCGGCACCGGCACGAGCTGGGACGAGGCCCATTGACGGGACGGTCGCCGGGCGGACTTGCCCTGCCCCCACGCCGTCCATAGAGCGCGGCAATGCTCGAATATCTTACCCTGCCCTCGTTCACGGTCCGCTGGGACGAAGTTACCCGGTCGCTTATGCTGCTGGGGGGTGCGATCGCCATTGCCTATGTCGTGCACCGCATTTTCTTCGCGCTGCTCTACCGCCTGTCCGGACTTACGACCTCGCGCGTCGACGACACGATCCTGTGCCATTTGCGTTCGCCGGTCGCATGGGTGTTCGTGGAAATCGCGATCAGCATCGTCGCGCGGATGGACCGGCATATCGCCAATGGCTGGGCGGCGGTGGACGCATTCGCCATCCCCGCGATTGTCGGCTGGCTGGCGCTGTCCATCGTTCGCGCCGTCGCCGCCGGGCTGGACCGGCGGACGGACGAATCGATGGACCCGGTTCTGGCGCGCAGCCGCAAGACGCGCATATCGCTGTTTTCGCGTACGATCGCCCTCATTATCATCGTCGTCACGATCGGTCTGATGCTGCTGGGCGTGCCGGGCGTGCGCGATGTGGGCACCACGCTGCTTGCCTCCGCCGGTCTGGCTGCGCTGGCGGTGGGCGCCGCGGCGCAACCTGCCCTCAAATCGCTGATCGCGGGTTTACAGATGGCGATCACGGAGCCATTGAGGCTGGGCGACATGGTCGTGATCGGGGGGCATACGGGCCGTGTCGAAACCATCAAGATGAGCTTCGTCGTCCTCAGGACATGGGATGAGCGCGCGGTCATCGTACCCACCGCCCGCGTATTGGAAGACAGCTTCGAAAACTGGTCGCGGCGCAGCGAATTGCTGACCGGACCGGTCTACCTCCATCTCGACCCCGCCGCTCCGGTCGAACCGATCCGCGCGGAATTCGAACGCTTCGTGCAGGCCCACGAATTATGGGACCGGCGCACCGCCGCATTGTTGATGACCGAAGCCTATCCCGAAAGCATCGAATTGCGCCTGTCGGTCAGCGCCGCGACGATCGGCGATCTGTGGAACCTGCGCTGCGCCGTGCGCGAACATATGCTTGCCTGGCTGCGGGCCGAAATGCCCGACGTGCTCATCCGCCATCGGCTGGAAGTCGAAGCCGCCAACGCGCGGGCGAAAGATAGCTAAGCATCGTGTCCCGGCGTGGGCTGGGAATTCATCCGCATGGAACGCCCGGTTGGACGAGACCCCAGCCTACGATCGGCTCCGTTCAATCTCATTCCCCGCCGTGTTTGCTCTCCCGCGCCGGTTCCAGCATGCCTTCGGTGATGAACCCGATCGTGCCCTTTTCGGCGGCGCGCTTCTTCAGTTCACCGCGCATTTTCTTGTATTCCGCTTCCATTTTCGCCGTCACGGTCGCGCGGCTGTCCTTCAGCGCCTCGGCGAAATCGTCCTTCGTCACCTCCTGCACGTCGCCGCCCGCGCGCCGCAGCGCGTTGAGGCCTGCGCGGCGGACCACATCTTCGAGGTCGGCGCCTGTGAAGCGTTCCGTTTCGGCCGCGATATGCGTGAAATCCACCCCGTCCGCCCTCGGCATGTTCGCCGCATGTATGCCCAATATCTGCTCCCGCCCGGCCTTGTCGGGCGTGCCGACATAGATCAGTTCGTCGAACCGGCCCGGGCGCAGCAGAGCGGGGTCGACCAGAGTCGGCCGGTTGGTCGCGCCGATCACGATCACCGATTGCAGTTCTTCCAGCCCGTCCATTTCAGCGAGAATCGTATTGACGACGCGGCCCGTGACTTCGGGTTCGCCCTGCGAACTGCCGCGGGCCGGAACCAGGCTGTCGATCTCGTCGATGAAAATGACGCACGGTGCAACCGCGCGGGCACGCTGGAACATCCGCGCGATCTGCTGTTCGCTCTCGCCATACCATTTGGACAACAGGTCGGAGCTTTTCATCGAAATGAAATTGGCTTCCGCTTCGGTCGCGACCGCCTTCGCCAGCAGGGTCTTGCCGGTGCCGGGAGGTCCGTAGAGAAGGAACCCCTTCGCCGCCCGGATGCCCAGGCGTTCGAATGCCTGCGGATTGCGGAGCGGCAGTTCGATACCTTCGCGCAGCTTGTCGATCGCGTCCCCGACGCCGCCGATGTCCGCCCACCGCGTGTTCGGCATCTGCACCATCACTTCGCGCATGGCGGATGGCTGCACGCGGCGCAGGGCCGATAGGAAATCTTCCCGTGTGACGCATAGTTCGTCCAGCACCTCCTGCGGCACGGTGCGTTCATCGAGATTGATCTTGGGCATGATGCGCCGCACCGCGTCGATCGCCGCTTCCCGCGCCAGAGCGGCGATATCCGCTCCGACGAAGCCATGCGTGGTCTTGGCAAGCTCGCCCAGATTGACCTTGTCGCCCAGCGGCATCCCGCGCGTATGAATGGCGATGATCTCGCGCCGCCCAGCCTCATCGGGCACGCCGATCACGATTTCGCGGTCGAAGCGGCCGGGGCGGCGCAGCGCCTCGTCGATCGCATCGGGCCGATTGGTGGCGGCGATGACGACCAGGTTGGATCGCGCTTCCAGCCCGTCCATCAAAGTCAGCAATTGCGCGACCAGCCGCTTCTCCGCTTCGCCCGCAACGCGGTCGCGCTTGGGTGCGATCGAATCGATCTCGTCGATGAAGATGATCGCCGGTGCGGCGCTGGTGGCCTTATCGAAAACCTCGCGCAGCGCTTTTTCGCTGTCGCCATAGCCCGACCCCATGATTTCCGGGCCGTTAATGGTGAAGAATTCGGCATCGCTTTCGTTCGCGACCGCCTGCGCCAAGCGTGTCTTGCCGGTACCGGGCGGACCGTGGAGCAGTACGCCCTTGGGCGGATCGACGCCCAGACGGGTGAAAAGTTCGGGATAGCGCAGCGGCAGTTCGACCATTTCGCGCAGGTTCTGGATGGTGTCGCCGATCCCGCCGACATCGTCGTAATTGACGCCGGCGCGCGGATCGCGCGGTTCCTCGAACTCGGCGCGCAGCTCGACTTCGGTATTTTCGTCGATATGGACGATGCCCTTGGGGTTGGTCGACACGACGCTGAGGCGGATTTGCGTCAGCGCATAGGCGGGCGCGTTGAACATGCGCTGGACCTGCGGCGGCATGTTCTGCACCGGCTGCTGTCCGGTGGTGGCGACCAGATCGCCGGCGACGATAGGCTTGCGGAAGAAATTGCGTTTCAGCGCCTGTGGCGGACCCTGCAGTCGCATCTCGCGCTGAGCGGGGGCGAACACGACGCGGGTGGCAGGCTGCGACTGCGCGGGCGTTATGACCACGTGTTCGCCCGATGCGGCTTCCGCATTGCCGCGCTGCAAACCGTCGAGCCGCACGACTTCGAGCGATTCATCCTCGGCATAGGCGGACATGGCGATCGCCACCGTCGGGCGTTTGCCGGTAATCTCGACGACGTCGCCTTCGGTGATACCCAAAGCCTGAAACGCCGTGCGGGGCATGCGTGCGATCCCCTGACCGCTTTCTTCCTGCCGCGCCGCGGCAACCGCCAGCCGTACCGTGTTCGTCTCCGCAGTATCGGTATCGGTATCGCTCATCGCGGCTGTATTCCCTTGCTTGTAGCTTGCTGATGCGTGCCCCATAGCTAGGAACCGCTCGGCAGCTATGCAAACGGGTCAGCCGGCATTACGTGCCGGTCGCCACAATCGTCGCGCGCAAAAAAAGGCCCGATCGTTGCCGACCGGGCCAAATAGTTTGGGAGAGGATGCCTGAAAGGCCTGTCCCATATGCGCGAATCCCAGTTTTTGTGCAAGTGCGAAAAGATCATGAGGGCGTTGCAAAAAGCGCAAACTACTTTGTCCATGTTAAGAGCGTTGAAAACAAGAGGTTTTTATTCTTCAATGCCAAAGGTGGCCGTTGCCGCTTTGCTGCATTGCAGCGCTTCAATGTAAACCCGGCACATCATGATGACAGCCTGCTGTCTTGGCGCTATCCAAGGGGGCAACGCCTTTTGTTGGCCGGTCCGGTCGGCGGCCCGCCGGCATATTTCGAATGGAGCTCATGAATGCAGAAACTCTATGCCGACGCTGCGGCCGCATTAGACGGGGTGCTGAGGGATGGGATGCTGATTGCCTCGGGCGGCTTCGGCCTGTGCGGCATTCCGGAACGCCTGCTTACCGCGATCCGCGACAGCGGCGTCACCGGTCTTACTTTCGCCAGCAACAATGCCGGCATCGACAATGAAGGCATTGGCATGCTGCTGCGCACGGAGCAGGTCGCCAAGATGATTTCGAGTTATGTCGGCGAGAACAAGGAGTTCGAACGGCAGTTCCTGTCCGGCGAACTGGAAGTGGAATTCTGTCCGCAGGGCACTCTCGCCGAACGCATGCGCGCCGGCGGCGCGGGCATTCCAGGCTTCTACACCAAGACCGGTGCCGGCACGCAGGTTGCCGAAGGAAAGGAGGTCAAGATGTTCGATGGAGAGCCATACATTCTCGAGCGCGGCATCGTGGCCGACCTTTCCATCGTCAAGGCGTGGAAAGCGGACGAGACCGGCAACTGCGTCTTCCGCAAAACCGCGCGCAATTTCAATCAGCCCGCCGCCACCTGCGGCAAGGTCTGCGTCGTCGAGGTGGAGGAGATCGTCCCGGCGGGATCGCTCGACCCCGATCACATCCATTTGCCGGGCGTCTATGTCCAGCGAATGATCGTGGGCGCGCCCTATGACAAAAAAATCGAATTCGTGACCACGCGGGAGCGGGAGGCGGCGCAATGAACGACAATGTTGAAAATCCGATCCTCGAACGGCTGCATCGTATGGATAGTCGGTTGGGTAGAATGGAAAAGCGGCTCGAGTTGCAGGATGCCGAATCATGAGCGATGCACAAGCTGGCTGGACCCGCGATCAGATGGCGGCGCGTGCCGCGCAGGAGTTGCAGGACGGCTATTACGTCAACCTGGGAATCGGTATTCCGACACTGGTCGCCAACCACATCCCCGATGGAATGCAGGTCACGCTGCAATCGGAAAACGGGATGCTGGGTATCGGGCCGTTCCCCTATGAGGGGGAAGAGGATGCCGATCTCATTAACGCGGGCAAGCAGACGATCAGCGAAATCCCGCATTCCGCCTATTTCGACAGCGCGCAAAGTTTCGCAATGATCCGCGGCGGGCATATCGACCTGACCGTTCTGGGAGCGATGGAGGTGGCGCAGAACGGCGACATCGCCAACTGGATGATCCCCGGCAAGATGATCAAGGGCATGGGCGGCGCCATGGATCTGGTCGCGGGCGTCAAACAGATCATCGTGGTGATGGACCACACGGCGAAGGACGGATCGCCCAAGTTCATTCCGACATGCACCCTGCCGCTGACGGGACAGAATGTAGTCGACATGATCGTCACCAACCTCGCCGTATTCCGCCGCCCTGAAAAAGGCGCGCCGTTCCGGCTGGAGGAACTTGCGCCGGGAGTGAGCGCGGATGAAGTCGCGGCGCAGACGACGGCGGAGTATGGGATGTGAACGATGCGACCCGCTGGAAGGCGCCACGAAATTGCAGGCGAGAAGACCGCTCCCTTCCTGCAAAGCTGCGCTTATCCGGCACCGCTTTTATTGGGGAAGTTTTGCATATCCGGCAGGACCGCTCGCGCTTAAAACTTATCCAGCTGTTCGAAATTACATGGGAGCTCGGATGGAAACTGATGCGAGATCGATTGGCGGCGATGGGCAATACAACTGGCATTGCTTCACCGATCGGCGCTGTGAGAACCGCCTTTGCGCAAGGTTTGGTTACAGATGGCCAGCAATGGATCGATGCTGGCAAACTCCGCAACACCCTATCGCACGAGTATCATCCGGACCGCGCGGCTGAGGCCCTTAAATCGATCGGACCAAATTATCTTCCGATGTTTAAAGCGTTAGCGACCTATCTTGAGAAACATAAAAATCTCTGACACCATCGTCCTTACCGAATTGGAGCGCGCTACCGTTGCCGCCATCATCGGAAGATTCGGCGAAGGCGCTCGCATCGGCTCGGTTTCGGTTTACGGATCGCGCGCGATGGGCAATTGACGGGCCGCTTCCGATCTCGACCTCGTACTCTACCCTCCTCTGTCGCGGCGCGACCTCTACGATCTATGCAGCTGGATGCGTTCGAAGAAAGCGATCTGCCGATCAATGTCGATCTGGTCGAATGGGAAGCAATTACGTCCGAACCGCTCCGGCGGCAAATCGAACAGCATTCAGTGCCGCTTTGGGAAGCGGTAACGATTGGGGGCTAAACTAACGCCGCCTTCAGAGCGTCGCCCAAATCGGTGCGTTCCCAGGGGAAGTGATCGCCATCCGCCTTCCGTCCGAAATGGCCGTAGGCGGCGCTGCGGCGATAGATCGGCTTGTTGAGGCCCAGATGCGTGCGGATCGCGCGCGGGGTCAGGCCGCCCAGCGCGTCGATTTGACGGATAGCGTCTTCCAGTGCGGCGTCGTCGTGGCTGCCGGTGCCATGCGTGTCGACATAGAGCGACAAAGGGGCGGATACGCCGATGGCATAGGCAAGCTGGATGGTGCAGCGCCTTGCCAGGCCGGCGGCGACGATGTTCTTGGCAAGGTAGCGAGTGATATAGGCGGCGCTGCGGTCGACCTTGGTCGGGTCTTTCCCCGAAAATGCGCCGCCGCCATGCGGGGCCGCGCCGCCATAGGTATCGACGATGATCTTGCGTCCGGTCAGGCCGGCATCGCCATCGGGTCCGCCGATTTCGAACTTGCCGGTGGGATTGATATGCCACGCCGTATCGCCGGACAGGAAACCTTGTGGAAGGACATCGCGGACCACGCCCTTCACATAGGATTTGAGTTCCGCTTCCCTGTCGCCTTCGTGATAGCCGGCGGCGTGTTGCGTCGACACGACCACGGCGGTGCAGGCGACCGGCTTGCCGTTCTCGTAACGCAGCGTCACCTGGCTCTTCGCATCGGGTTCGAGGAACGGGGCCGCGCCGCTTTTCCGGTCGGCGGCCATGCGCTCCAGGATCTTGTGGCTGTAATCTATGGGGGCCGGCATCAGATCGGGCGTTTCGTCGCAGGCGAAGCCGAACATGATGCCCTGATCGCCCGCGCCTTCATCCTTGTTGCCGCTGGAATCGACGCCTTGGGCGATTTCTACCGACTGGCCGTGCAGGTGGTTCTCGAAAGTCAGCGTTTCCCAGTGAAAGCCTTCCTGTTCGTAGCCGATTTGGCGCACCGTGTCGCGAACAGTCCGTTCGATCTCGTCGAGCGCGCCGTCGGCCCATGCACCGTCCTGATACACGCCCTTGCACCGGATTTCGCCCGACAGGACCACCCGCTGCGTGGTGGTCATGGTTTCGCAGGCGACCCGCGCTTCGGCGTCTTTCGCCAGAAACAGATCGACGATAGCGTCCGAAATCTGGTCCGAGACCTTATCCGGATGGCCTTCGGAAACGCTTTCGGAAGTGAACAGGAAATCGCTGCGCATGGAACCTCTTGGGGCTAATGTAGAAAGGCATATAAAGATTTCTTTATGTCTTCACCCGGACTTACCTTTGCCGCCAGCGCGTGGCAACCAGAGAAGCCAGTATCGCCGCTATCGCCAGACCGACCGGCAGCGCATTGCCGGTCCGCGCGAACAGGGTCGGCGATTTCGCCGGCGGAACGAAACCGTCGATCCGGCCGGGAACGTGGCGGGGGATGACATCGCGCACCACCCCGTTGGCGTCGATCACGGCGCTGATACCGGTGGTGGTCGATCGCAGAACCGGCAACCCTTCCTCGATCGCCCGCATCCTAGCCTGCGCCAGATGCTGCGGCGGACCGGAATAGCCGAACCAGCCATCGTTCGATGGATTGAAGATGTAGTCCGGGCGGTCGACCGGGTCGACGACCTGGCCTGAAAATATGATTTCGTAGCAGATCTGGACGCCCGCCTGCCCCCATGCCCCCAGTTCCAGCGTGCGCGGCCCCGGTCCGGGCCAGAAATCGAGCGCGCCGGCCACCAGCCGCCTCGCGCCCAGGGGTTCGAGCAGCCAGCGCAAAGCGAGATATTCGCCATAAGGCACCAGATGGGCCTTGTCGTAGCTGGCGACGATCGAACCGCTTTCGTCGATGGCGGTTACGCTGTTGCGCGCCGCGACCGCGCGGCCATCCGCGATTTCCAGATCGACCGCCCCGGTAAGCAGCAGGCCGCCTTCGCCCGCGACCCGGCCCAGCCGGAACCGGGCGAAGGCCGGATCGCCGCCGGCCGTCATGTGATCGTAATAACGCTGCGGATAGCCGTCTTCGAGATAGTCCGGCACGCCCGATTCGGGCCACAGGACGAGACGGCGATCCGTGCCGCGCATCCTGGCCGACAGCGTGGCACTGCGCAGGAAATGCTCTTCGAAGCGCGTGGGATCGTTCAGCACCTCCTGGCGAATATCGGGCTGGATCAACGTGAAGGGCAGCGTGCCTTCGGGTGTCCCCGGCCGGGGAAGCCACATGGCGGCCGCGATGGCCACGATCGCGATTGCGCCCGCCATCCAGCGGCCTCCCATCAGCATCCACAGCAAGCCGCCGCTGATCGCCACGACCAATCCGGACAGGGCGTAAGTGCCGATCCACGGCAGGATCATGGCAATGCCCGGTCGCTCGTACCCGCCCAGCAGGACCAGACCCAGAGGGTCCCAGGCGAAGCCGGTAAACACCCAGCTGCGCAGCCATTCCGACAGCGTCCAGCATCCCGCCAGCGCTACGATGAAAACCGAAAAGGAATCGCTGCGCCGCAACAGCCTGGCCGCAATCAAGCCAATCGCGGGATAGACCGAAAGATAGACCGACAGGAGCGGCACGGCCAGCCAGCCAAGCGCATGCGGCATCGCGTCCTGAAAAGTGAAAGCGGTTGCGATCCAACTGTTGGCCACGGTAAAATGCCCCATGCCGAAAAGCCATCCGCGCTTTCCGGCATCGACCGGAGTCGGAGACCGGAAGACGATCCATGCGAGGGCCGCCACCGAGAACAGGGTCAACGGCAGCAAATGGAAGGGCGCGAACCCCAGGGCGGCCAGCGCCCCCGACAGGAGTGCGGTGATCCGCGGATAGCGTTCTATCGCGCGCAGAAGCGTGGCGGGAAAGGCCCGCCCGCCATTCCCGACATCATCGGCAATGGCGTGCACCGCCAAGGATCAGCCCACCGCCATCGTATCGTCGCCGCCGGGATCGCCGCCTGAGTCGCTGCCGCCGTCCTCGACCTTGCGGCGCCGGGGCGCGCGCTTGGGTCTGGGCGTTTCGGCCGCTTCGCTTATCGCGGGCGGAAGAACGGCCATGTCGATCTCCCCGTCGACGGCATCGGCGCTTTCGCGGCTGGCGCGCGGCTTGCGAGCCGGTGTGGCGCGGGGCTTGCGTTTCGCCGGGGCGTCGTCATCCGCGTCCCGATCATCGCGGGCGTCGTTTGAACGGTCGTCGTCGCCGCGCGATTTACGCGGACGACCGCGGCCGTTGGGCCGGTCGTCGGCGCGCGATGCGTTGTCATCGGTATCGTCGTCACGCCCTTGCGGTCGGCGATTGCCACTACGGCGATTGTCGCTGTTCCGGTCGTCATCGGCATCCTCGTCACTTCTATCCGATGGACCGTCCTGACGTTTCGCCCGAGCTTCGTCGGCGCGCAGCTTGTTGTCGTTGATGACACGGAAATAATGATCGGCGAACTGCAGGTAATATTCCGCCTGGACCCGATCGTCGTGATGGTTGGCGTCCTGCGCCAGCTTCTTGTACTTGTCCAGCATCTGCGGCGCATTGCCGCGGGCCCGGCTGTCGACCCGGTTGGCCTGATTGCCGCCGCCCTGGTTCCGGTTGCTATTGGTGTTCCGTCCGCGACCGCGACGGTTATTGTTGCGATTGTTGTTCAAGGAATTCTCTTCCCGTTGACGACCCCTGACGGCAATGTCTGCCGAACCGGCCTGGTAATACGCGATCCTGTCCGTGCGATATCCTGTTTTTCCGGTTGCTGCGGCGCCGCGGCGTCCGAAAATCTCGCAAATGTCGGAGCTGGACCGGCCATCACTGGCAAAAGCCGTGAACCGGTCCGATTACGGGGTAATGGCACATTCGACGCTTGCCAAGCCCCCTTGTGCATAGGGAGCTGCATAGGGTGCTGCATAGGGATATTCATAGCGATACAAAAAGCTATGCATGGCGGCGAAGCACCAGGCCGCGCGGGCGGTCCGCCAGATCCGTTAGGGGGCGGCTGGCCAGCCCCGCGGCGGTCGCGAGCCCGGCCACCGCATCGGACTGACGATGACCGATCTCCACGACGGCGACGCCATCAGGGGTCAGCAATGCGGAAAGCAGGGGAACCAGGACGCGGTAATCGGCCAATCCGTCCGGCCCGGCGAACAGGGCGGCAGCCGGTTCATGGTTTCGAACCCCGGCATCCAGCACGGCATCCTCTTCGACGTAAGGCGGATTGGCCACGATCAGATCGAACCGGCCCAGCCCGTCCGTCCAACCATCCCGTGTCCAGTCGCGATCCAGCAGCGTGACGCGGTCGTCCAGTTCGAACATCCGGGCATTGGCGCGCGCCACCGCCAGCGCACCGGTCGAGCGGTCGATCCCGATCCCGGTCGCTGCGTCGTTCTCCGTAAGCAAGGTAAGCAGCAGGATGCCCGAACCCGTACCGCAATCGAGAATGCGCCCGGGCGCGGGACATTCGCGCAGCGCCGCTTCGACAACAGTTTCGCTGTCGGCGCGGGGGATCAGCACGTGTTCGTCGACGATGAAGGAGCGGCCGTAGAAATCCTGCCGCCCGGTGATATAGGCGACCGGCTCGCCGGATCGGCGGCGTTCGACCCAAGCCGGAAAAACGTCCGGTTCGGCGCAGTCTCGGGCATTCAGCAGCATCTGCGACCGGCCGCAATCGAGCGCCGCCGCCATCAGCAGTTCCGCATCCAGCCGTGCGGTGTCGGACAAAGGCGCAAGCCCACCCGCCGCCTCGCGCAGCGCCTCGGCGACCGTTCTCACGAATTGAGCGCCGCCAGCCGCTCCGCCTCGTCCTGGGCAATCAGCGCATCGACCAGTTCGGCCAGCCCGATGCCTTCCAGCACTTCGGGCAGCTTATGCAGGGTCAGGCCGATGCGGTGATCGGTGACGCGGCCTTGCGGGAAATTATAGGTGCGGATGCGTTCGGACCGGTCGCCGCTGCCCACCATCGCGCGGCGCGCCTCCGCCTCCGCACCCTGGCTGGCCTCGCGCTCGCGTTCGTAAAGGCGCGCGCGGAGCACCTGCAGCGCCTTTTCCTTGTTCTTGTGCTGGCTGCGCCCGTCCTGGCAGGTCACGACGGTGTCGGTGGGCAGATGGGTGATGCGAATCGCGCTGTCGGTGGTGTTGACGTGCTGTCCGCCAGCCCCGCTGGCGCGGTAGGTGTCGATCTTCAGATCGCCGGGATCGATCCGGACATCGACCTCGTCGGGCTGCGGCAGCACCGCGACGGTCGCGGCGGAGGTGTGGATGCGCCCGCCGCTTTCGGTCACGGGCACGCGCTGCACACGGTGGACGCCGGATTCGAACTTCATCCGGGCGAACACGCCGGTGCCGGTGACATGGGCGACGATTTCCTTGAACCCGCCCACATCGGATGCGGTCATGCTGACCGGATCGACTTTCCAGCCGGCTTCGCCCGCGAATTTTTCGTACATCCGATACAGATCGCCCGCGAACAGCGCGGCTTCGTCGCCGCCCGTGCCCGCGCGGATTTCCAGCATGGCGGGCCGGGCATCGGCGCTGTCGCGCGGCAGCATGGCGACGGCAAGCGCACGTTCGCGTTCGGGCAGCGCCTCCCGCACAGTAGCGATCTCGTCCTCCGCCATGGCGCGCATTTCCGGGTCGGCGAGCATTTCCTCCAGCCCCGCGATCTCCCCGCGCATGTCCTGCACCTCGCGCGCGATGGCGGCGACCGGTTCGAGCTCCGCATAATCGCGGCTGGCGGCGACGAATTCCTCTCCCTCCAAAGTGCCGGACGCCATGCGCGCTTCCAATTCGGCAAAACGATTGGTCAGCTGGCGCAGGCGGTCTTCGGGGATGGAGGTCATGATTGTTCTCTATGTCATCCCGGACCTGATCCGGGATCCCGCTTCTTATGGAACGCGGTGCAAAAGGGAAGCGGAGCCCTGGATCAAGTCCGGGGCGACGTGCTAACTATTTGCTTTTGTCTCTGCGCTTTAGAATTGCGTTTATACGCGCTTGAATGTCGTTCTCTTTCTTCATTGTAACCTTTACGACCCCATCGGGAGTGGACAGTGTGCCGATTAAGGGGGCACCAAGCTTAACGGCTTTGTCGAAACGTTTTCGAACTGAACCGCTCGCTATGATATCGGCTGAGAAACCTTCGTGCCGGATCATTTGTAAAGCTTCTAATCCTCGATGAATAAGGTTGTCGTTCTCTACAACCAAAACAACGTCCAAAGGCTCTTCCCCCCGCTCCCCCACCAGCATCGCCAGCCGCTCGATCCCCGCGGCCCAGCCGACACTTGGTGTATGCGGGCCACCCAAAGTCTCGACCAGGCCGTCATAGCGCCCGCCGCCCAGAACCGTGCCCTGCGCACCCAGACGGTCGGTGACGAATTCGAAGGCCGTATGCCGGTAATAGTCGAAACCGCGCACCAGGCGGGGGTTGCGTTCATGGGCCACGCCCGCCGCGTCCAGTCCCGACGTGACCGCCGCGAAGAAGTCACGCGCTTCGTCCGTCAGATAATCGTCGATCGGCGGAGCGTCCTTGACCAGCGCCATGTCGCCGCGATCCTTGCTGTCGAGGATGCGCAGGGGGTTCGCCTCCAGCCGGTTGCGGCTGTCCTCGCTCAGATCGGCGCGGTGCGCTGAAAAATACGTCACCAGCGCCGCGCGCCATGCTTCCCGGCTTTCCGGATCGCCCAGCGTGTTCAGCTGTAAAGTGACGCCCTCGGTAATTCCGAGCTCGCGCAGCAACTGGTCCGCCATCGCCAGCAATTCCACGTCCGCCTGCGGTTCGGCTGCCCCCAATATCTCGGCATTGATCTGGTGGAACTGGCGATAGCGCCCCTTTTGCGGCCGTTCGTAGCGGAACAGCGGCCCATGCGTCGCCAGCTTCAACGGTACGTGCTGCTGCCAGCCATTGGTCACGAAAGCGCGCGCGATGCCGGCGGTGAATTCGGGGCGCAGGGTCAGCGATTCCCCACCCCGATCCTCGAACGAATACATTTCCTTCGACACGACATCGGTCGTCTCGCCCAGCGGCCGCGCGAACACCTCCGTTTTCTCGAACACCGGCATTTCGGCGCGGCGGAAGCGGTAGAGCCTGCGCACGCGTTCGAACGTCTCGACCACGAAAGCGAAGGCTTCCGCCTGCGGGCCGAAGATATCCTGCGTGCCGCGCACGGCTTTGGGTGTGTCGTTGCTCATGAATGGGTCGCTTAGAGCCGTGCGGGGCCGCTATCAATGCACGGCACGACGCATGGCCGGCAAAAGCACCTTGGCGCACACCGCGTTTGGCCCTATCGGCCTCGCTCATGGATATCAGCAAGATCAGCATCGGCGACAATCCGCCCGAAAGCCTCAACGTCATCATCGAAGTGCCCACGGGCGGCGAGCCGGTGAAGTACGAATTCGACAAGGCATCGGGCGCGTTGTTCGTCGACCGCATCCTGCACACACCGATGCGCTATCCCGCCAATTACGGCTTCATCCCGCACACGCTGTCGCCCGATGGCGATCCGCTGGATGCGCTGGTTATCGCGCGCAGCCCGTTCATCGCGGGGTGCGTGGTGCGATGCCGCCCGATCGGTGTGCTCAATCTGGAAGACGAGCATGGCGGCGATGAAAAGCTGATCTGCGTGCCATTGGACACGACCTTCCCCTATTATTCCGACGTCGGCGAAACGAAGGATCTGCCCAGCATCATCTTCGAACAGATCGAACATTTCTTCACCCATTACAAGGATCTGGAGAAGGAGAAATGGGTGCGCGTCGGGAAATGGGGCGACACGGCCGAAGCCAAGCAGGTGCTGCTCGATGCGATCGAACTGGCGAAACAAAAAGGCGAAGCGAAGACGGACGAGGTCGAGCCCAAGCTGGACTAGCCCCGAAGTTGCTTTGAGGTCGGGCCGCCTATTCCGAAGGGCGGTTGCGGTCCAGCAGATCATCGTCGCCCGGATCGGCCGCCCGTTCCGCCGCGACCATGCCTGCGATCTCGTCCTGCGGGGCGACGTCCACATGCTCCGCGTCGAGCGCGACTTTCGTGGCAGGCTTCCGGGTCGGTTGGGGTGCGGGTGTTGACGAGGCATCATCGCCACTTTCGTTACCACCTTCTTTGCCCCCCTCTCTATGAGCGCGATGTTCGATATTCTCGAACGGCAGCGGCATCGTCCGGCTGTCGAAACGCAGGCGATAGATCGGTTCGGGCAGGCCGAAGCCCGCTTCCTCCAGCGCCGCCTTGACCGCGGCGATGGCCCGGCTGCGGGCCTTGAACCAGTCGGCCTGCCGCTGATCGATCCACGCCAGATATTTGATGACGATATTGCTGTCGCCAACCTCTTCCGCCCTTCCTTCCGGTGCGGGCTTGTCCAGGACGAAGGGCAAGGCGGTCAGCGTATCGCGGCCCAGCGCGCGCGCCGCATCGGGATCGTCGTCGGCGTCGATCCCCAATTCGAACTCGAACCGCCGGTTGGGATTGGTTGTGTAATTGAGGATCGTCGCCTTGAAGACGGTCGAATTGGGCACCCGCAGATGGTTGCCATCGAGCGTCATCATCACCGTCGCGCGGCTGGTCAGGCGGATGATGCGCCCTTCCAGATCGTCGATCATCACATGGTCGTTGGCGCGAAAAGGCTGGCGCAGGCTGAGCATCAACGACGCCACGTAATTCTCGATCGTGTCGCGCATCGCGAAGCCCAGCGCGACGCCGATCACGCCCGCCCCGCCCAGCACCGCGCCCAGCAATGCGCCCGCCCCGATCATGTCCAGCGCGATGACCAGCCCGAAGATGATGAACACGAACCGGATCGCGCTGGCGATCAGTTCGGCCAGGAACACGTTGGGCGCGATTCGTCGCCAGAACCCGCTGAAACCGGCGATGACATGGCCAATCAACCCGATGACGAAGGCCACCACCATGGCGGCGCCGATCAGCGGCAGCATGGCGATCGCATCGGTGGCCAGTTTGGACAGCTTGCCCAGTGCGTTGAGATTGCCGCCGACCGACAGATCGCGCTCGATATCGTTCTGCACCGTCACCACGCCGCGCACCTGGCGGGCGAGCTTTTCGGCCTCCGCAATATCCTCTTGCGATTCGACGGTGCCTGCGAGCGTCACGACCCCTTCATCGGCATCGACGGATACGTCGGCGAACGCGTCTGCCGCTCCGTAGATACCGCGCAGCCGGTTGGTAATGCGGGCATCGTCGCCGGGGTCCGTTTCCGCTTCGATCACCGGGGCGGGCGCGGCCTCTTCCGCCGGCGCCTCTTCGGGCGCGGCGGGAAGCATCGCGGATGCGGGCAAAGCCATGAAGAACGTGGCGGTTGCCATGCACAATGCGATGGCCGCCAGAATGCGCGTCACGACAGTGTTCCTGCTTGTGTCATAGGGCAGGGCGCTACCGCCACCGGCGCGCGCAGGCAATCGATCAGGCGACTGAAGCCAGCGCTTTCAACCCGCCGGTAATCGCCAGGGGCAGCCCGATGGCGAGCAGCCACAACGCGACCACGTCGCGCCGAAACGCGCCTGAAAGGGCGGCATCGGATGCCTGCGCGTCGTCCAGCATGCGCCATCGCCGTTCGAACCGGCGGCAGGCGGGAATGATCGCGGCGACGAGGATGACCAGCGCCAGCATCGCCAGCGACTTCAGACCGGTCGCCTTGATCGCACCGACCGTGCCGAAAATGTTGATCGCGGTGTAGACGACCAGCGCATAGGCGACATTGTCGCTCATCCGTTTGCGCCAGTCGAGCCCGTGCGTTCCGGCGGATTGCGCCGAACCGGCACTTCGCGGCCACGCCTGCCGCCTGTCGAATTCCTCGTCGAACGCCCTTGCCATCCTCGAACTCTCCGTGATCGGCCGTTATCGGCTCTGTTCATCGTGAAAGACCGATGGTCGCAAGTTTCGCCGCGGTTGGCAAGGGCGGGCTTTTGGAAGCCCGCCGCCGCTGTTAAGGGTCGTTCATGGATATCGCCGACACCCGTATCATCGAACCGTCCGCCGCTCTCGATGCCCGTGCCCGTGTCGATGCGAGCGGGCCGCTGCCGCAGGGCGGTCTGGAAGTGATCTCCATTGCCAAATCATACGACAAGCGCGCGATCCTGACCGATATCTCGCTGACCGTCGGCAAGGGCGAAGTCCTCGGCCTGCTCGGCCCCAACGGCGCGGGCAAGACGACGTGCTTCTACTCGATCATGGGGCTCGTGCGCCCCGATGCGGGCCGCATCCTGATGGATGGCGAGGATGTGACGAAGCTGCCGATGTACCGCCGCGCGATCCTGGGTCTAGGCTATCTGCCGCAGGAGACCAGCATCTTTCGCGGGATGACGGTGGAACAGAACATCGACTGCGTGCTGGAAATGGTGGAGCCCGACCGCGATACGCGCGCCGCCGAACTCGAACGGCTGCTCGACGAATTCGGGCTGACCCGCCTCAGGTCGTCCGCCGCCATGGCGCTGTCGGGCGGGGAGCGGCGGCGGTGCGAGATCGCGCGGGCGCTGGCGGCGAAACCGTCGATCATGCTGCTCGACGAACCGTTCGCGGGCATCGATCCCCTGTCGATCAGCGATATCCGCGATCTGGTGGCCGATTTGAAAACGCGCGGGATCGGCGTGCTGATCACCGATCACAATGTGCGCGAAACGCTGGAAATCGTGGACCGCGCCTGCATCATCTATGGCGGGCAGGTGCTCTTCGCCGGAACGCCGCAGGCCCTGGTCGCGGACGAGAACGTGAAGCGGCTTTACCTGGGCGAGGGCTTTACGCTTTAAGATCATGCGCAAGACCCATGACCCCGTTCACCCTGAGCCTGTCGAAGGGTCGCACTTTTCTTTGGATATGTTTCCTAGAGGAAAGACGATGCTTCGACAGGCTCAGCATGAACGGGTTTGATAGCGTAGCTCATGACCCTCGGCCCCCGCCTCGATCTGCGCCAATCGCAGTCGCTGGTGATGACCCCGCAATTGCAGCAGGCGATCAAGCTGCTGGCGCTGTCCAACCTCGAAATCGAAACCTTCATCGGCGATGCGCTGGATGCCAATCCGCTGTTGGAAGCGGGCGATCTGCGGAGTTCCGAAACGCTTAGCGAGGCGTCCGAACCGGCGGAACCGGCGGCGGACGATGTCGGAAGCGGCGAAACCTCGCTCGATATCGATCCCGGCGCTCTCGACCGCGACCGCGATACCGGTGACGGCCAAAGGAGTGACGGTCAAACAAACGAGGGCGACTGGGGCGCGGCGGGCGCATCCGGGAATGCGCTGAAAGATAGGCCGGGGATCGAGGATCATAGCGGCGCGGCCCCGACTCTGGCCGATCACCTGTTGCAGCAGGTCGGCGCCGCAGCGGGCGATGGGCGCGAAGCGTTCATCGCGTCCTATCTCGTCGGATTGCTGGACGATGCCGGTTATCTGGCTTGCGAGCATGGGAACGATCTGCGCCAGATCGCGGCGGATCTCGGCGCGCCCATCGCCGAAGTCGAACGGGCCCTGGCGGTCGTCCAATCGCTCGACCCGACCGGTGTGGGCGCGCGCACCCTGTCGGAATGCCTTGCCCTACAGGCGCGGGAACTGGACCGTTACGATCCGTGCATGGCGCGGCTGATCGACAATCTCGACCTGGTGGCGCGCGGCGAGTTCCCCCGCCTCAAACGCATGTGCGACGTCGACGACGATGATTTTGCCGACATGCTGCGCGAATTGCGCGAATTCGACCCCAAGCCCGGCCTGGCGATCGGCGGCACGGCGGAAGCGGCCGTAGTGCCCGATGTGCTGATTGCCCGGGACGAAACCGATGGCTGGCGCATTGCGCTGAACGAAGCGAGCCTGCCGCGGCTGGTCGTCAACCGCGATTATTACGTCGAACTGAAGGACGGCGCGGCGGACCGCGACACGAAGGCCTGGCTGAACGAGAAACTGACCGACGCGAACTGGCTCATCAAGGCGCTCGATCAGCGGCGGCGGACCATCCTCAAGGTCGCAGCCGAAATCATGCGTGTGCAGGAGGGATTTTTCCGCAAGGGCGTGTCCGAACTCAAACCCCTGACTCTGCGCGATGTGGCGGATGCGATCGACATGCACGAGAGCACGGTCAGCCGGGTCACTTCCAACAAATATCTGCATTGCGATCGCGGCACGTTCGAGATGAGGTATTTCTTCACCAGCGGGGTTGGCGCCGATGCGGATGGCGAAGGGGGTGCATCGTCGGCCAGTGTAAAGGCGCGGATCAAGGCGCTGACCGATGGAGAGGATACGAAGACGATCCTGTCCGATGACAAGCTGGTCGAGCTTTTGAAAAGCGAAGGCTTCGACATCGCTCGCCGCACGGTCGCCAAATATCGCGAGGCGATGGGGATCGGTTCCAGCGTGCAGCGGCGAAGGGCGAAGAAGCTGGCGGGGTATTGATTTTGTTTTAGCCTCAAGCGCCGACGCCCGAACTCTTTGGCGCATTCGCTCGCTAAGGTTTCCGGCCTAATGGCCGACGGGCGGTCGCCCTTGCGGTCCGCTGTTAGCGGACCGGACTAGCGTCACTTCGATGGCTTGGAATTGATCGGACCCAACAGGGTCCGCAAGGCCGACCGGCCGCCCGAGCTCATGCGAGGCAGCAAGCGAGCCGGATGGCTCGCGCCCGCAGGGCCCTTAAACTATATGTTAACCTTTTTTGTTCAGAGGTTTTGTGGTTAATCCGTGGCAACACACCTTGACGGGATGTTACCAGAACCAAGGGCAGAAGGGGGAAAACCCATGCGGGTATTGCTGATCGAAGACGAACCGACGACCGCCAAGGCGATCGAACTGATGCTGACCACCGAAGGCTTCAATGTCTATTCGACCGATCTGGGCGAAGAGGGCCTCGATCTGGGCAAGCTGTATGATTACGACATCATCTGCCTCGATCTCAACCTGCCCGACATGCATGGTTACGACGTGCTGAAGAAACTGCGCGTCGCCAAGGTGCAGACGCCGGTCCTCATCCTGTCGGGCATCGCCGAAATGGACAGCAAGATCCGCAGCTTCGGTTTCGGCGCGGACGATTACGTGACCAAGCCGTTCCACCGCGAGGAACTGGTCGCCCGCATCCACGCCGTCGTGCGCCGGTCCAAAGGTCACAGCCAGTCGGTCATCCGCACCGGCAAGCTGGCCGTCAATCTCGATGCGAAAACGGTCGAGGTCGACAATGCCCGCGTGCATCTGACGGGCAAGGAATATGCCATGCTGGAACTGCTTTCCCTGCGCAAGGGCACCACGCTGACCAAGGAAATGTTCCTCAACCACCTCTACGGCGGGATGGACGAGCCGGAACTGAAGATCATCGACGTGTTCATCTGCAAGCTGCGCAAGAAACTGTCGCATGCTTGCGGGGGCGATAATTACATCGAAACCGTGTGGGGCCGCGGCTATGTCCTGCGCGATCCCGAAAGCGCGGCGGAGGCTGCCTAGGCCAAGGGAAGATGACGATGACGAGGCTTGAGGGCACCGTTCTTCCCCACTAGATGCGCGCCATGACCGCGCATAAACCCGGCGATCCCACCACGTTGAACCGCCTTTACGGCCGGTCGATCGGCAAGAAACTGCGCCCGCATCAGCAGGGGCTGGTGGACGATCTGCTGCCGAAGATCGCCATGCCGGTCGATGGTCCGATCACGTCACGGGCGCTGTTCGGCGACGACCGACCGATGCATTTCGAGATCGGTTTCGGTTCGGGCGAACATCTCGCCGACCGGGCGGACATGCTGCCTAATCATGGCTTCATCGGCGCGGAACCTTATGTCAACGGCGTGGCGGCGGCGCTGGGCCATGTCGAGGAGCGCGGGCTTGCCAACGTCCGGCTGCATCTCGGCGATGCGCTGGAGGTGCTGGCCCGCATTCCGGACCATGCCTTGAGCTTCGTGTACCTCCTCCATCCCGATCCATGGCCCAAGGCGCGCCATGCGAAACGGCGGATGGTCAATGACGGCCCCATCCGCATGATCGCCGACAAGCTGAAACCCGGCGGCGAGTTTCGCTTCGGCACCGATCATGCGATCTATCTGCGCCATGCGCTAATGGTAATGCGGCGGTTTACGATCGGCGCGCAGGCCCCCTTCGAATGGCTGGCCGCCAAACCGGCGGACTGGCAGAACCGCCCCGGCGGCTGGAGCGAAACCCGCTACGAGAAAAAGGCGCGCGACGTGTTCCGCCACGAAGTCTGGTATTTTCGGTATCGCCGCCGCGATTGATCGGGCGCGAATAGTTCGGAACCGTCGTGCCGCCCATCCGCTTGGGTACCATACATCCAATCCAAGCGGAGATACGCCACCATGGCCATGAACACACTCAAAGACCTTTACATCGACCAGCTGCAGGACATGTACAGCGCGGATAAGCAATCGCTTGCCGTAACCAGGAAACTGCATGAGGCCGCGACCAATTCCGACCTCAAGTCGGCGCTGAAGAACGGCACCGAAGGTATCCAGCAGGGCATGGAAACGCTGGAAGGCCTGATCAAGGGTCACGGCGCCGACCCGACCGGCGAACATTGCAAGGGCATGGAAGGCCTGGTCAAGGAAGCCAAGGCGCATACGCTGGACGAGGATTTCGGCGACGACGATGTCCGCGATGCCTCGATCATCACGCAATATCAGCGCATGACCCATTACGGCATCGCGGGCTATGGCTGCGTGGTCGCATTCGCCAAGCGCCTCGATCTCGACGACGATGCGCGCAAGCTGCAGAAGTGCCTCGACAGCACCTATCACGGTGACGAGGAAATGACGAAGATCGCCAATAGCAGCGTCAACAAGGCCGCTGTCTGATCCGATTGGCCGAAAGCAGAACTTGACGGGCGGGACGGGCGATTTGGCCGGTCCCGCCCTTTTTTATGCATTTTGAGCAGGGTGAATAAAAATGGCGGGAAAAAGCATTTTGATCGTCGGTGCCTCGCGTGGCATCGGCTTGGGACTGACGAAGGAGTTCGCGAACCGCGGATGGAAGGTCTTCGCGACCGAACGCAGCGATGGGGCCGATCTGCGCAAGGTCGCTTCGATTCATGAACACTCGGTCGAAATCCTGACCTGCGACGTGACCGACCGCGAAAGCTATTCGGGTTTCCGCGCGAAATTCGACGACGGCGCGCTCGACGCGGTGATCGTCAATGCAGGCATCACGGGGGCGGAACATCAATCGGCGGCGCAAGCGACGGGGCAAGAGGTGGCGCATGTGATGATGACCAACGCCTTCGCCCCAGTGGCGCTTGCCGAAACGCTCCTGCCCGCGCTGAGGGATGGCGGCACGCTGGCCTTCATGTCATCGCTGATGGGATCGATCGAGGACAGTTCGGGCGGCTACGACCTCTACCGCACCAGCAAGGCCGCGCAGAACATGCTGGCGAAGGGCATGGCGGAACAGCAGGCCAAGGCGCGCGGCATCGAAGTCCTGTCCCTCCACCCCGGCTGGGTCCGGACCGACATGGGCGGCCCGAACGCCAAGCTGACGGTCGAGGAGAGCGTGGCCGGCATGGCGAATGTGGTGGAAAGCGCGGGTAGCGGTGGGTATCGCTTCGTCGATTACACCGGGAAGAAACTGGCGTTCTGATTGTCAGCGCCCACCCCGTCGCCCCGGCCCCCGAGCCGGGGCCCCGCTCACTTTAATGCCAAGCGTGGAAAAGAAGCGGGATCCCGGATCAAGCCCGTCCTAAGCACAGTCGAAGGGTCCGGGATAACGGGGGGAGTTAGCAATCCATCTAATCGGCAGCCAAACCGGCTATCACGATCAACACCGCGATCGCGATCACGACGGCCAGCTGGTATCTGTTCTTCGCAGCCACATCCAGGTTCGACCGAACAATTGCGACGTTCACGACAAAACCAACAATCCCGCCCACCGCCATAGCGATACCGGCGGCGGTATTGGCGCTGTACCATGAAACGTCCGACGCGAGCGTAGCCGTTGTGCGGACCCCGTAAACGGGGTTCGGCGCGATCCGACCTAGCGCCATGGGCAGGCCCAAAAGCGCGAATAGGAGCGGCAGCGCCGTCAGCCAGCGGCTCACCATCAAGCTAGCCCACGACCCCCGCCGCGGCCAGCACCGCCAGCGTCAGCACATCCGGCGCAATCGCCGTCATCGGGGCAATCTGGACCGGCTTCTCCATGCCGATCAGCATCGGCCCGATCGTGTCGTCGCCGCCCAGCTCGCGCAGCAGCTTGGCGGACAAGTTCGCCGATTGCAGGCCGGGCATGATCAGCACGTTGGCCGGGCCGGACAGGCGGCTGAAGGGATAGAGCGCCATGACCTTGGGATTGAGCGCGGCGTCGGGCGCCATTTCGCCCTCATATTCGAAATCGACGCCCTCCCCGTCCAGGATCGCGACCGCGCCGCGGATGTTGTCGAGCCATTTGCCGCTGGGATTGCCGAAGGTGGAATAGCTAAGGAACGCCACGCGTGGTTCGTGGCCCATGCGGCGGGCAACGGCGGCGGTCTCGCGCGCGATATGTGCCAATTCCTCCGCGCTGGGGCGTTCGTTGATCGTCGTGTCGGCCAGGAAGGTCGTGTGGTTCTTCCCGATCATCATGTGAATGCCGAAGGGGAGCGCGCCCGCCTTGGCATCCAGCACCAGGTTCACCTCGCGCGCGGTCTGGGCGAAGGTGCGGGTGATACCGGAAATCATCGCGTCGCCATGGCCAAGCGCGACCAGCAGGGCGGAGAACACGTTGCGTTCCTGGTTCACCATGCGGCGTATGTCGCGTTCGGTATAGCCGCGCCGTTGCAGGCGCTTGTACAGGAAATCGACCATCGCGGGCACGTGTTCGCTGTCGTTGGAGTTCTGGATTTCGAACCCCGCGTGATCCTCCACCCCCAGCATGTGCATCTTGTCGGCGATCTTCTGCGTGCGGCCGACCAGCACCGGCGTCCCGTAGCCGAAATCGCGGAACTGGATCGCGGCGCGCAGCACCACCTCCTCCTCGGCTTCCGCGAACACCACCCGCTTGGGGTTAGCGCGCGCGATCTCGTAGGTCTGCGTGAGGACCGAAGTCGTGGGATTGAGCCGGGCCTTCAGCACCAGGCGATATTCGTCGAAATCCGCGATCGGGGCCTTGGCGACGCCGGAATCCATCGCCGCCTTGGCGACGGCCGAGGATACCACCTCCATCAGCCGCGGATCGAAGGGCGCGGGGATGATATAGTCCACACCGAACTTGTGATTGACGCCGTAGGCGACCGCGACCTCTTCCGGCACCCGCTGCCGCGCCAGATCGGCGATGGCATGGGCCGCGGCGACCTTCATCTCCTCGTTGATCGCGGTCGCCTGCACATCGAGCGCGCCGCGGAAGATGAAGGGGAAGCCCAGCACGTTGTTGACCTGGTTGGGGAAGTCCGATCGGCCGGTGGCGATGACCGCGTCGGGGCGCACGCGCTTGGCTTCGTCCGGCATGATCTCGGGCACGGGATTGGCCATCGCGAAGATGATCGGCTGTTTCGCCATGCCGTCCACCCATGCGGGCTTGAGCGCGCCCGCCGCCGAAAGCCCCAGGAAAATGTCCGCGCCGACCAGCGCCTCTTCCAGGCTGCGCGCCTGCGTCGGCACGGCATGGGCGCTTTTCCACTGGTCGACATCCGCGCGTCCGGGGTAGATCGGGCCGGTGCGATCGCACACGATCACGTTATCGTGCGGCACGCCGATCGCCTTGATGAGCGCGGTGCAGGCCAGCGCCGACGCGCCCGCGCCGTTCACCACCATCTTCACGGTCTTGAAGTCGCGACCGGTCAGGTGGCAGGCGTTGATGAGGCCGGCTGCAGCGATGATCGCGGTTCCGTGCTGGTCGTCGTGCATGATCGGGATGTTCATCCGGTCGCGCAGGGCCTGTTCGATGATGAAGCATTCGGGCGCGGCGATGTCTTCGAGGTTGATGCCCCCGAAGCTCGGCTCCATCAACGCGACCGCCTCGATGAACTTGTCGGGGTCTTCGGTGTCCAATTCGATATCGATGGAATCGACGTCGGCGAAGCGTTTGAACAACACCGCCTTCCCCTCCATCACCGGCTTCGACGCCAATGCGCCCAGATTGCCCAGCCCGAGGATCGCCGTACCGTTGGAAATCACCGCCACCAGATTGCTGCGCGCGGTATATTTGGCAGCGTTCGCCGGGTCCGCCGCGATCGCTTCCACCGGAACCGCGACGCCGGGCGAATAGGCGAGGGAAAGGTCGCGCTGCGTCGCCATCGGCTTAGACGCGACGATCTCGATCTTACCGGGCCGGATCGTCTCGTGATAGAACAGCGCCTCGCGCGCGGTGAAGCTGTTGTTCGTGTCGTCGGCCATGGTCGCTTGGGTGTCCCGGTTCCTGTAATGCGCTCTCGGTATAAACGAAGCGCGAGGCCATGCGATAGGGGAAAGGGGGCGTGCCCGCCCTTCCCGAATCGCTGGCACGCGGGTTTACCGACCGGCGATGCCCACCCGCACGACCTCCCAGCCCACCCCCATGATGGCGCAATATCATGGCCTGAAGGAACAGGCGGAAGGTTGCCTGCTGTTCTATCGCATGGGCGATTTCTTCGAACTGTTCTTCGAGGATGCGCGCGTCGCCGCCGACATCCTCGACATCGCGCTGACCACCCGGGGGAAGGACGGGGAAGCGAGCGAACCCGTCCCGATGTGCGGGGTGCCGGTCCATGCGGCGGAAAGCTACCTCGCGCGGCTGATCAGGGCGGGGTGCCGCGTGGCGATCGCCGAACAGGTGGAAACGCCGGCCGAGGCCAAGGCGCGGGCGAAGGCGGAAGGATCGCCGGTATCCAAGGTGCTGGTGCGGCGCGATATCGTGCGCTTCGTGACCGCCGGCACCCTGACCGAGGATGCGCTGCTGGAACCGCGCCGCGCGAACCGGCTGGCGGCGATATGCGAAGTGCGCGGGCGGATCGGCATCGCGTCCTGCGACATCTCGACCGGGCAGATGGAGCTGAAAAGCTGCGAAGCCGATGCAACCGGCGCGGTCTTGGCGCAGGTGGGGGCGAGCGAAGTGGTCGCACCGGAAGACTTCGCGCATAGCCCCACCAAGGCGATCATGCGTCCGAAACAGGACTTCGCCAGCGATGAAGGCGAGAAACGGCTGAAGGCGATCCACGGCGTCGGCACGCTCGATGCCTTCGGGCAGTTCGACCGCGAAATGCTGGCGGCGGCAGGCGGGTTGATCGCCTATCTCGACCATGCAGGAGCGGGCACATTGCCGCTGCTGCTACCGCCGGTGACGCGCGCGGGCGATAGGGCCATGGCGATGGACGAAGCGACGCGCGCCAGCCTGGAAATCCTGACCGCGCAGGATGGTGGCCGGACGGGAAGCCTGATCGCTGCGATCGACCGGTGCCGCACCGGGGCGGGCGCGCGGCTGCTGGCAGATGATCTGGCCGCGCCTCTATGCGATGCGGAGGCGATTGCGCGGCGGCTGGCGCTGGTCCGCTATTGCCACGACGATCCCCGGCTCCGCGCCGATCTACGCGATGCATTGCGCGCGCTGCCCGATATCGGGCGGGCCCTAGGTCGCTTAGTGGCTAGGCGCGGCAGTCCGCGCGATCTGGGGCAGATACGCGACGGGCTGGCGGAGGCACGGCGGCTGCGCGACTTTCTGGCCGCGAAGGACGACCGGCCTCCCTTGCTCGACGATCTGTTGCCGCGCATGAGCGGCCACGGCGCGCTGGTCGACCATTTGCAGCGCGCGCTGGTCCCCGCCCCGCCGACAGAACGGCACAATGGCGGCTATATCGCGCAAGGCTACGACGCGGCGCTCGACGAATTGCGCCAGACCGGCAGCAACGCCCGCCGCGCCATCGCCGGGCTGGAGGCGCGCTATCGCGACGACACCGGCATCGCCGCGCTGAAGATCAAGCACAACGGCGTGCTCGGCTATTTCATCGAAGTGCCCGCGCGCCATGCCGATGCGCTGATGGCGGCGGACAGCGGCTTCACCCACCGCCAGACGATGAAGGGCGCGGTGCGGTTCAATTCGCTGATCCTGCACGAGGAAGCCAGCCGTATCGGCGAGGCGGGCCGCCATGCGCTGGCCGCGGAAGAGGCGCATTTCGAGGAATTGTGCGAAGCGGTTGCGACAGCGCGGCAATCCATCGCCGCCACGGCGGACGCCCTTGCCCGGCTGGACGTGGCAGCGGGTCAGGCCGAACGCGCCGTGGAAGGCAACTGGTGCCGCCCGGCCGTGACGGAAGACATATGCCTCGATATCGAAGGCGGCCGGCATCCGGTGGTCGAGGCCGCTTTGGCGAAGGGCGATGCGCGCTTCGTCGCCAATGATTGCGCGCTGGATCATCAGGATCGGCTGTGGCTGATCGGCGGGCCGAACATGGGCGGCAAGTCGACCTTCCTGCGGCAGAACGCGCTGATCGTTCTGATGGCGCAGGCCGGTGGCTACGTGCCCGCGACCCGTGCGACGATCGGGATGGTTGACCGCCTGTTCAGCCGGGTGGGCGCATCGGACAATCTGGCGCGCGGGCGGTCCACCTTCATGGTCGAGATGGTGGAAACCGCCGCGATCCTGCGGCAGGCGACGCCGCGCAGCTTCGTGATTCTGGACGAGGTCGGGCGCGGTACGTCGACCTATGACGGGCTGGCGCTGGCCTGGGCGGTGGTGGAGGCGGTGCATGAGGAACTGCGCTGCCGATGCCTGTTCGCGACGCATTACCATGAACTCGCCCGGCTGGCCGATAGCTGCGAGGCATTGTCGCTGCACCATGTCCGCGCGCGGGAATGGAAGGGCGATCTGGTGCTGCTGCACGAACTGGCGGACGGGCCGGCGGACCGGTCCTACGGCCTCGCCGTCGCGAAGCTCGCGGGCATTCCGCCCAAGGTCGTGGCGCGCGCCAAATCGGTGCTCGACAAGTTGGAGCAAGGCCGCGCGGAAACGGGCGGGCTGGCGGCGGGACTGGGCGACCTGCCGCTGTTCGCCGCCGCCGCCCGGCAGGACGATGCGCCGAAGGACGTCGTCGCCGACCGCCTGCGCGAGGCGGATGTCGATGCGTTCTCGCCCCGCGAAGCGCTCGATTTTCTCTACGCGCTAAAAAGCGATGCGAGCGAAGGATCGTAACGGCGAATTAACCAGGCCCAGCCTAGACCGTGTCACGTATGTATGCGTTCCTGTTCAAGAACCGGTATGGCGCTTTGGCTTTCGTCGGGCTGACGATGATCGGTGCCGCCGCCCTGGTCGGCACGGACGAGGATGACGGGCTGATACCGCAGACCGCCGCCAGCATCGAACAGCAAAAGGCGGATTTCGATGCAAGCGCTCAGGAATTAGCGACGAACGGCCGCGACCGCCCCCTCATCATGGCCGATCCCGCGCTGGCCGATATTCCGCTGGCGCCCGACGAGGCGCTGATCGACGAGGCGGAAGGGTTCGATCCCACGCCTGTCGATCTGTCCGATCCGTTAGGTATCGACGCTAATCCGGAAACCGAAGATGTCGTTATCGTCGTGAAGGACGGACGCCCGGAAATCTGATCGGGGAACCGTTTGGGTCTCCCCTCGACTGTTGTGGAACGCCGTGGGCCGCATTAACGCAGCTTTCCATGACCGATGACAGCAATTCCGACAATCATAGCGGCAAGGACAGCAACGATCTCGCCGTCGAACGCACCGATCTGGCGGAAGACCGCAACATCATGGCGATGGAGCGCACCTTCGCGGGCTGGATGCGGACATCCTTCGCCGCCATCGGCATCGGGCTAGCGTTCCGGGCCGTGTTCGGCGAATTCGAACCGCCATGGCTCGCGCGGGCGATCGCCACGGGTTTCATCCTTCTAGGCGCGATCGTGGCGTTCACAGCCGAACGACGCGCCTCCGCGACACTTACCCGACTGGCTTCGCACCAGATGGACGCGCCCCAGATCCCCAGTATCCGGTGGATCGGATGGGGCGTCTGCGCGGGCGCGTTGCTCCTGGCGGCGGCGCTATGGTTCTTCCACCGCCAGCAGCTTTAGCCGGCCTTACGTTCCGTCGCCGCGCAGCCCGTCGGGCTTGTTGCGCTTCCCGAACTTGTCGACATTGTCGTCATGGTTGGGTTCGCCCCTGAACGCGCCCATGTCGATCGTGCCCGAACTTTCCATGTCGCGCATCTTGTCGATCGTATCCTTGACGCCGGTGCCCATCGGATCGTCGGTGCGGGTATCCTTGCGACTTTCGGTCGGACTGCCGGTTTCTTCGGTCAGGCTCCGCGCCTGTTTCGTCACCTCCTGCGCCTGGGACCGGTGGTCGTCCTGCTCGTCATTATGCGTTTCGGGCGCGAGATCGGCCTGGCGTTGTTCCTGCGAGGCGGGTTTGTCGGATTTCGGATCGGTCATGGGAAAGTCTCCTTTGTTTAACCAACCGCCCGGCCCGTATGGTCGTTCCCGTCAGCGGGTGGGAACCGGCGCTTCGCCCGAATAATCATAGAAACCGCGCCCCGTCTTGCGGCCGAGCCATCCGGCTTCGACATATTTGACCAGCAGCGGCGCGGGCCGGTATTTGCTGTCGCCGGTGGTGTCGTAAAGCACCTTGATAATCTCGAAACAAGTATCCAACCCTACGAAATCCGCCAGTTGCAGCGGCCCCATCGGATGGTTGAGGCCCAGTCGGCAGCCCTTGTCGATATCTTCGATACTCGCCGTGCTCTGCCCCAGCACGAACACCGCTTCGTTGATCATAGGCAGCAGGATGCGGTTGACGACGAAGCCGGGTTCGTCCTGGCTCAGCACCACCTCCTTGCCCAGTCCTTGCGCAAAGGCGGTGATACGGTCGGTCGTGTCCTGCGACGTGGCGAGACCGGGGATCACTTCGATCAGGCCCATGACCGGCACCGGATTGAAGAAATGCAGCCCGATGAAGCGTTCGGGATCGGGCGCGTAATTGGCCATGCGGGTGATCGGAATGGAACTGGTGTTGCTGGCCATGATCGCATCGTCCGCCAGGACCTTGCCGGCGCTCTCGAAGATGCGCTGCTTGATCTCTTCGCGTTCGGTCGCGGCTTCGATGATGAGATCGGCATCGGCCATCGGCGCAACGTCGCTTATGGGGGTGATGCGGGCGAGCGCGGCTTGAGCATCGGCGACATCGATCTTGCCTCGCCCGATCAGCTTGTGCAGCGACGCCTCGATCCCGGTCTTCGCTTTCTCGGCGACGGCAAGATCGACGTCGGACAGGAGCACGTCGATCTGGTTCCGGGCGACGGTCTGGGCGATGCCCGACCCCATCTGGCCCGCACCGATGATGGCGACATTACGCATGGAATACCTCTTCGCAGTTGCAGCAAACAGGGTCCGTAACGCCGATTGTGGTCTGCGTCACCATGCGTTGTCGGTTCGCGCTGAGCCCGCAAAGAAGCAGGGGGCGCAGCGAATGGTCGCCTGCGGCGGAGCCGCATTCCCCACTTCCGATGATAAGGCGACAAGACAGCCGGGGCTTATAAAGCGCCTTCGGCGGGACCATGGCCCCTGCGCTCTCTGTTCCCCCGCGACCTCTGCGCGAACCCGATCATGAGATCTATCTGTTCGCCCCCGGCACCCACTTCACGTCGCCCGCTCCGGAATCGTTCAGCACGCGGGCGAGGACGAAGAGATAGTCCGACAGGCGGTTGATATAGGCTGCGGCGTGGGGATTGAGCGGCATCCGGCCACCCATCGCGGTCATGCGCCGTTCCGCCATGCGCACCGCGGCGCGGGCGACATGGGCGCGGGCGGCGGCTTCGCAGCCCCCGGGAAGGACGAAACTGTCGAGCGGTTCGAGATCGGCATTAAGCGCGTCGATCGCATGTTCCAGCCATTCGGCTTGCGCAGGAACCATGCGCAGCACCATTTCGGACGGTTCGAAATTCGCGTAATCCCCTTCGCCCAGCGGCGTCGCGAGATCGGCGCCCAGATCGAACATGTCGTTCTGCATACGGAAGATCGCCCGCGCGTGATCGCCATCGGGCAATGCCGCCGCCAATAGGCCGAGCGCGCTGTTGGCTTCATCGACCGCGCCGATTGCCTCCATCCGCGCATCATGTTTCGCCACGCGCGAACCGTCGACCAGCCCGGTCGTCCCGTCGTCGCCGGTGCGGGTGTAGATCTTGTTGAGCTTGACCATCGGGGGGCGTTTAGCGGCCCACGGCCAGGATGATGGCGATCACCGCGACGGCCAGCGCCTGATATTTGATCCGCGCGAACATCGCCTTGTTCTGCTTTATCTGCATGTCGCTTGAATCCATGCTGTCGCCGGTCTGCAGGTCGATCTTGGTGCTCTGCATGAAGGCGATGATGCCGCGTATGAGGGAGATGACGACGAGGCCGCACAGGACGACGAGCACGATGATGAAGAATGTGTTCATGCCGTCAATCTAGGGCGGGTTTGCGCAAATGACAGGATTAAATGCGTGGGTCCGATAGCGAATATCCGCATGGAACGTGTCCGGCGCGCAACTGCGCGGCAAGTTCGTATCCCCGCGTTCCCGCATCCCGCCAGTCGGCGAGCGAACGCGAACGCCGCCGCTTGGCCAGCTTGGCGCCATCGTCGTCCAGCACCAGCGCATGATGATGCCAGCGGGGCACCGGCAGATCGAGCACCGCCTGCAGCAACCGGTGGATATGGGTCGCGTTGAACAGGTCGCGCCCGCGCGTCACCAGCGTCACTCCGTCCGCCGCATCGTCCAGCGTGGCGGCCAGGTGGTAACTGGCCGGATCGTTTCTCCGCCACAGGATCTGGTCGCCCAGGAGTTCGGGCAGGGCCATTTGCCGGCCCGCGATCGCATCGTGCCAGGCCAGCGGACCGGTCATGGCTTTAGCCTTGGCCACGTCCAGCCGCCAGGCCGATCCACGCGCCGATGCGCCCCCTCGTAAGCCCGCCGGATCGGGCGGGTCGCGGCGGCAGGTGCCGGGATAGATCGGTCCTTCCAGCCCTATCTCCACGGCAGCCGCGGCAATCTCGGCCCGCGAGCAAACGCACGGGTAAAGCAGGTCCAGCGCCTTCAGCCGGTCCGCCGCGCGGTCATAACGCGCGAGGCGATCCGATTGCGGGGGGACTTCCTCCCATGCAAGGCCGAGCCAGCGCAGATCGTCGCGGAATGCCGGCACGAGTTCGGGCCTGCTGCGCGTGCCGTCGATATCCTCGATCCGCAGCAGGAACCGTCCCGCGCCTTCAATGGCGAGATCGTGTGCGACGATGGCGGAATAGGCGTGTCCGCAATGAAGCGGACCGTTGGGACTGGGGGCGAAACGGCTGACGATCATCGCGGCGGACCCCCTGTTTTCGAACCGGACCGGCCCCGCTGTTTGTCCGGGGTTCGGCATCGTGTAACAGGCTTGACGTTTCGTGTCGCTACGGGGCAGACAATGTCCACCCGGGAAGGAGCCCAATTCGTGTTCAAGGCCGAACTGATCGATCGCAGCGCGCGGTTCCGATCGTTGACACAGGATGCCGGCTGCAACCCCGCCGAATGCCCCACGCTGGTCCTCAACGCGGATTACACGCCGCTGTCCTATTATCCGTTGAGCCTGTGGCCGTGGCAGACCGCGATCAAGGCGGTGTTCCTCGACCGGGTGGACATCGTGGAAAATTACGACCGGCAAGTCCATTCGCCGTCGCTCGACATGAAGATCCCTTCGGTCATCGCATTGAAGCAATATGTGAAGCATGGCGAATTTCCCGCCTTCACCCGCTTCAACCTGTTCTTGCGCGACCGTTTCCAGTGCCAATATTGCGGCAGCCACGACAGCCTGACTTTCGATCACGTCATTCCCCGCCGGCTGGGCGGCAAGACGACATGGGAGAATATCGCATCCGCCTGCGCGCCGTGCAACATGAAGAAAGGCGGGCGGACCCCGGCGCAGGCCCATATGAAATCCGTCCAGCCGATCCGGCCCACGACATGGCAGCTGCAGCAATATGGGCGCGGCTACCCCCCGCATTACATGCATGAAACCTGGCGCGACTGGCTCTATTGGGACATCGAACTCGAAGAATGAACCGGGCGCCCTAAATCACGTGAACATTGGCCGGAAATTTGGTTCATGCTGGGTCTAAGTAACCGAAATGTCACACATTCCTGTTGTTTGGGTCGGGCGTGGAACGACCATTCGTTTCCCCTGTTGTGGCGAGTGGAGGAGTGACCCCGCTCAAACAACAGGAACATGGATATGAATATCAAGACGACTTTACTGCTCGCTTCCGTCGCAGCTCTGCTGCCGGCGCAGGCTTTCGCGCAGGACCGCTTCGACGACGGCGCGACCGCACCCGACGGCAGCAACGCGTTCGGCTTCGAACCCTATATTGCCATCGGCGGCGGCTACGACGTGTATGACCGCAGGGATGAAATCGACTCGCTCGACTTCGACGATCCGACCGAAGGTGCCTTCATTCAGGGAACCGTCGGTGCGAACGTGCCGCTCGGTCCCGTATTCGTCGGCGCGGAAGGGTTCGGCGCTTACGGCTTTTCCGATATCGACTGGGAATATGGTGCCGCCGGCCGCTTCGGCGTCCGTGTCGGTGAAACCGGTATGTTCTACGGCCGCGTCGGCTACATGTGGGTCGAAGGCGAGAACGATTTCAACGATGACGATAGCGATTTCATCGACACCGATGACGGCCCGAGCCGCCGCGACCGCGATGGCATCATCTACGGTATCGGCGCGGAAGTCGGGCCGGGCGATATCGGTCTGGGCGGCATAACCGGCGAAGCCGGACCGCGCCTGCGTTTCGGCGTGGACACGTTCAAGGATTTCGAATCCTTCCGCCCCAGCGCATCGCTGGTGTTCCAGTTCTGAACCGGACATCGCATTGACCCGATGAAACGGCCCGCCTTCCCCATGGGAAGCGCGGGCCGCTTTCATGTTACCGCCGCGCGTTCCTTGAATCGCGGCGCACTCCATTCTTCGGTGTCGAGTATCTCCGCCAGCGCCATCACCATGCGCGCGCAGTCCGCGAACGACACGTAAGCGGGCGCGAAGCCGAGCCGCAATATGTCGGGTTCGCGAAAATCGCCGATGATGCCGCGCGCGATCAGCGCCTGGGACAGGGCGTAGGCTTCCTCATGGCGGAACGACAGCTGGCTGCCGCGCCGCGCCGGGTCCGGCGGGCTGACGCATTCGAGCGACGGGCAAAGCCGCGCCATCGCCGATCGCGTGAATTCGGACAGCGCGCGCGATTTGCCGACCAGCGCATCCATGCCGATTTCGGCCATCAGATCGACCCCGCATTCCAGCGCCGCCATGCTCAGGATCGGCGGCGTGCCGGCGAGCATGCGGGTGACGCCATCCGCCGGTTCGTATTCATCGACGAATGCGAAGGGGCGTTTGTGCCCCATCCAGCCGGTGATGGGCTGGCGGAAGGTATCGTGATGCCGCTCCGCCACATAGGCATAGGCGGGCGCCCCCGGACCTCCGTTCAGATATTTGTAGCCGCATCCCACCGCGAAATCCGCGTTGCATGCCGACAAATCGACCGGTACCGCTCCGCCCGAATGCGACAGATCCCACAGCACCAGCGCGCCGGCATCATGCGCCGCCTTCGTCAAGGCAGCCATGTCGTACATCGCGCCGGTCTTGTAATGCACATGGGTCAGCAGCAGCAGCGCGACGTTCCCGTCGATCGCGTCGGCCATGGCGTCGCGATCCGCCAGCCGCTGCTCCGCCCCGGAAAGGCCCTGCACCATATACAGATCGGTCGGGAAATTGCCGGGCTCGGACAGAACGATGTTCCGATCGGGCCGCATCTCCAGCGCCGCGCCGATCAGCTTGGTAAGGTTGACCGACACGCTGTCGCAGGCGATCACCTCGTGGGGGGCCGCGCCGATCAGCGGAGCGATCTTGGCGCCGACACGCTGCGGCATGGAAATCCAGTCGTTCGTATTCCAGCTGCGGATGAGGTCCTGCCCCCATTCGCGCGCCACCACATCGGCCATTCGCGCTTTGGTCGCCTTCGGCAGCGCGCCCAGCGAATTGCCGTCGAGATAGACGATGCCTCCCGGCAGGTCGAACCGGTCGCGATATTCGCGCAACGGATCGGCCGCGTCGCGCGCCTTGGCATCGTCCAGCAAATCAGTCAGAGCATGGTCATTCATGGGGCAGTTCTCGCAGGATCGCGCGGCACAGACCCGCATCTCCGCCCGCGATCTTCAGCGGCAGGGCGATCAGCTCGTACCGACCCTCCGGCACGTCATCCAGCACCAGCCCTTCCAATATGCGCATGTCGTTCTTCAGCACCGCCTTATGTGCGGCGATTGCTTTGGAGTCCTGCGGGTCGACCGAAGGCGCATCGGTGCCGATCAGCTTCACCCCCTGCACCGCGAGCCAGGATATCGTCTGTGCCGCTATGGGCAGGAAATCGCTGCACCATGCATGCGGGAAAGCGTCGTAAGTACGAAACAGCACTCGGTCGGCGCTGTCGATATCGGGCAGGTCGGCGACATCCACTTCGCCCGACACGCCGCGCGCATCGACGACCAGACATTCGCCGATATAGGGGTCAAGCGCGAGGCTTGCGATATCGTCCGCATCCGCGCCGTAATGCAGCGGCGCATCAGCATGGGTGCCCGAATGGGTGGACATCGTCATGCGCCCCACATTGACGGGGGAGCCGCCCTCCATCGTCCAGGTCCGCTCGAACGCGAAATCCGTATCGCCGGGCCAGACGGGCAGGCCGGGGCGCAGCGTCTGCGATATGTCCCAGATGCGGAGTTGTGATTGCCAACTACTCAAAGTGCGGTCCTGACCGACAAAAGCTCAGGGAAGAAGGTCAACTTCAGTACGCCTTCCAGATAGGCCACCCCCGCGGTGCCGCCGGTGCCGCGTTTGAAACCGATTATCCGTTCCACCGTCTTCAGATGGCCGAACCGCCAGCGCTGGAAATGATATTCCAAATCGACCAGCTTTTCGGCTAGCTCGTACAGGTCCCAATAGCGGCCGGGATGGCTGTAGACCTGCGCCCATGCCGCCTCGACCGCAGGCGACCCTTCCCAAGGGGCATCGAGATCACGTTTTAGAACCTCCGCCGGAATGGCGAAGCCGCGCCGGGCGAGCAGGCGGATCGCCTCGTCATACAGGCTCGGCCGGTTCAGTTCCGCCCTCAGCTTCGCCGCCACCTCCGGCACCGCTTCGTGCATCGTGACCATGTCGGGGTTCCGACCGCCCAGCATGAATTCCATGCAACGATATTGCGCGGACTGGAAACCCGAACTGGTTCCCAGACGCGGGCGGACCTGCGAATAATCATGCGGCGTCATGGTGGATAGGACCTCCCAGCTGGCGATCAGCTGCCCCTGCGCGCGGGCGACGCGGGCCAGCATCTTGAAGGCGGGACGCAGATCGTCGGCGATGATATGGCCCCGCGCTTCCTCCAATTCGTGCAGGCACAGTTTGAGCCACAATTCCGATGCCTGGTGCACGATGATGAACAGCATTTCGTCATGCGCGTCCGACGCGGGATGCTGCGCTGCAAGCACGCGTTCGAGATCTAGATATTCGGAATAGGTGGGGCCGTCCGCCATCGCGTTATCCCTCGATCACGCGGGTTTCGGGATGGTGCTTGTCCAGATGCTTGCGGATGATCGCCAAGTTCTTGCTGTTGGACCGGAACACCAGATCGGCCGCATCGCCGACCAGCGGGACCAGTCCGATCGCGGTGTCGAAGCCGACATTGCCGACCATCCGCCACACCTTCCATTTCGGCAGGCCGAGGTTCTTCGCCTCCCACACGATATAGGCGCCCATCGCGGTCGTCACCAGATCGCCGACCACCGGGATCAGGCCGATGATCGAATCGAGGCCGATGGGGAACTTCGTGCCCGGTATGGTAAAGCTGCGTTCCAGCATCCGCTCCATCATCTCCACCCGCTTGCGCACCGATTGCGGATCGGTGCCGGTCGGCATTTCGAAGCCCATGGGACGCGCACCCCGTCCGCCGGGTCCGGCATCCTCGTGGAAGCCGGGATCATCTTCGGGGCGGTAGGGTTTCAAGTCGGTCATTTCGCTCGGCTACCATCAAATCGGGCGCATCGCCATGTCGAACAGCGGGTGCAGCCCCCAGGGATTGTCGGCGAACCCTTCGAAACCACCACGAACCAGGGACCAGCGTACCGGCGCGCCGATCGGGATATAGATATTGGCATCGAGCATGATCTCCTCCGCCTGCGCCAGTTGCTGCGCCTGCATGGCGGCATCCGTCAGACCGAGCGATTGCGCCACCAGCACGTCGGCTTCGGGTGCGCACAGCCGATTGCGGCGCGCGCCCCTCAAGCCGCAGCTGAACTGGTTGAGGAACCAGCGCGGATCGCCGTAACGCGCGATCCGGTCGACCAGCTGGAGGTCGGCGCGCGTGCCCGGGGCCGCGCGCTGCAATTCGACGCCGATCTCTTCGAAGTCGCGCGCCAGGGCCTGGAACAGCAGGTCCGATCCGACCCGGTCCGGCAGGGTCAGCGTGACGCCTGGCGAGCCGCCCGCGCCGACAAAGGCCGCAATCCGCGCCCGCGCCTGCGACCGGCGCTGTTCGATCGTGAGACCGGACCAGCGCGATGGAAACCCGGCCGCCCCCGGTTCCTCCCCCGGCAGGCCCGCGGGCACGATGCGGTTGCTGGGCGCCCAGCTGCCGATGCCGAACGGTTCCAGCAGGGTACCGCGTTCGATGGCCATGGCCAGCGCCTCGCGCCGCAACGGATCGGCGAGCAGCTCCGTTTCGCCGATGATCTGCAGGCCGAACAGGCCGAACACCGTGTCGAGCTGCACGGTCCCGCGCGACAGGGGACCGCGATCGGTCAGCGGCAGGCTCAACAGATGGCCGTTCAGGACCGCATCGACCCGGCCATCGTCGAATGCCTGCGCGGCATCCTGCGCGGTCAGGCTGGTGATGACGACGCGGCGGGTCGCCATCCGCCAATCGGGAACGGTCGGAACGCCGCGGGTTTCGGGAGCCATCATCTCCAGCACGGCATCGGTGCCGTCCACCCGCGCGCGCATCGGGCCGTTGCCCATCCCGCCCCGCATCAGGCCGAGTTCGGGCTGGGCCATCAGTTGCAGGAATTGCGGCATCGGACTTTTGAGCCGTATCTCGATCACCCGCCCGGTCATCGCCCGCACGTCGTCCACGATTTCCAGATCGAGACCGAGCGAGGTATCCTGCAACGCCGCCAGGTTGCGTTCCAGCGCAGAGCGCACATTGGCCCCGGTCAGCGGCGTGCCGTCGGGCCAGTGGGAACTGCGGAGGCGGAAGATGTAACTGAGGCCATCATCCGTCACGATCCAGCGTTCGGCCAGGCCGGGCACGACTTCGCCCCGCGCGTTCAGGCTGATCAACCCTTCCGCCGTGGCGGCGCGCAAATGCTGTTCGGCAGGCGACAGCATGACGCCGCGCGTCGTCAATTCGGCGTCGGAACCGATAAACGCGATCCGCACCTCTTCCTCGTCCGCCCCGCCGCCGCAGCCGGCAATGGTCAGGCTCGATAAGGCGAGAAGGGTCAGGCGGCGCATGGCATGCGCGGCCTAGCAGTTCGTCGCGTGCCCGTCAGCGCCCAAAACGGCAAGGCCTCGATCAGATTTTACGCAATCGCCGGGGATCGACCTCTTCCCCGTGCGGTTTGATGCCCACGGTGCGCACGAAACGTGGGGGCATATTGCCTTCGGATGCGGTGGCCGGCGCGCGCACGATCTTGGGGTCGATCTCCCGCGAGAACGCGATGCCGAACCGGTTCTGCTGCGATCCGGGTTCGACCCAGGCGATGATCCCGTCGACGCGGCCCACATTGCGAAGAACGACCGCCACCGGCATACCCTGCCGAACCTGTGGGCCGCCTTCGGCCATCATGCCGCCGGACGACAGGTTGCGGACCTTGACGCGGTGCGGCGTTTCGTGGCCATCGAGATGCACGTCCGCCATCAGGAACAGGCTGTCGCGGGATATATTGCGGGTATCGACTCCGGACATGGTGGCTTGAAAACCCTTCGATTTCTGTATTGTCGGCCCTTGCGCGGCCGGAGGGTTCCACTAGGCCGCGAATGCCTAATGAAGCTTTAAGCGGCGCCTCGGAAACCGGCCGTATGTTCGGACTATCCGGCCCGGGTCCCCGGGTGCTGGTCGCATACGGGCGGCATTGCGTGCCGCGCCTAGTCGTCGCGCGTCACTTTCTCGCGGCGCTCGTGCGCTTCCTGCGCTTCCACGCTCATCGTCGCGACGGGACGCGCGATCAGGCGTTTCAATCCGATGGGGTCGCCGGTCACCTCGCAATAGCCGTAATCGCCCGCCTCGATCCGGCGGAGCGCGGCATCGATCTTCGACACCAGCTTGCGCTGCCGGTCGCGGGTACGCAGTTCGATCGACCAGTCCGTTTCGCTCGACGCGCGATCGTTGGCATCGGGTTCGCGCATCGGCTTGTCCTGCAGCGATTGCAGCGTGACGGAGGACGCATCGTGGATCGATCGCTTCCATTCGATGAGCAGCATACGGAAATAGTCGAGCTGGCGCGATCCCATATAGTCTTCGTCATCGGACGGCAGGTAATCGGGTGCCAGCCGGCCCTTCACCCGTTCCAGCGTCTCTGCCTCGTTCGGTGACCGATCGGTCATGCTGCGTATCGCTCTCCGTTTCTGGCCCGTTCTCGTCTTTCGCGGGCCTATAGGCGGGCAGGTTTTCGTGCACAAGCGGCAATAGGCACACTGCATGACGGATCGGATAATTATCAGCAAAACCAGTGGTTTGTGATGGAACAAAAGGGGTTCCGATAGAACGACCCCCAATTAACCCCGCCGGCGTTAACCATTTGTTGACCACGATGGGGCGATCTTTCGAACCCTGGAACGGCGGGACAAGGACAGCGCCGGGGGTGACAGGGGAAACATGATGAAACTGACCGCGATAGACACTTCATCGGCGCAAACGGCCGATACGGCTCTCCAGGCGCAAGCCGCCGGCGATCTTCTGGTGGCCCAATGCCTGGCCGCCGCCGCACAGGGCGAACAGACCGCCTTCTTCGATCTGGGCGTGGCTTTCTCGACCGGCAGTCACGGCGTTCCGTGCGATCTGGTCGAGGCGCATAAATGGTTCAACCTGGCCGCTACCGGCGGGCATGACGGCGCCCCGCAATGCCGCGCCGATATCGCCGAAGAAATGACCGCCCGCGATATCGCGGAAGCGCAGCGCCGCGCCCGCGAATGGCTCCGCGCCGGCACGCGCAGGGTCGCCTGACGCCTCAGCTGCCCTTCTTGAAGGGCGTGCGGCGATCCAGGACCATCTGCTCCATAGTCACGCCTTGGCGCTCCTGGTCGAGGAAATCGGCCACGGCGTCCCGAAAACCGGGATCGGCGATCCAGTGCGCGGACCATGTCCGGGTCGGTTCGTAGCCGCGCGAAAGTTTATGACCGCCCTGCGCGCCCGCCTCCACCCGTTCGATCCCGCGCGCGATCGCGGCGTCGATCGCCTGGTAATAACACAGTTCGAAATGCAGGAAGCGGCGTTCTTCGCGACATCCCCAATAGCGGCCGTACAGCGCGTCGCCGCCGATGAAATTGAGCGCGCCGGCAATCGCGTCGTCTCCTTCCATCGCCAGCATCAGGATCAAGGCCTCGCCCATCCGCTCGCCCAGGAGGGTAAAGGCTTCGCGCGTCAGATAGGGCGTGCCCCATTTGCGCGCGCCCGTGTCCTGGTAGAACAGCCAGAACGCGTCCCAGTGATCCTCGGTGATCTGCGTGCCGGTGAGATGGACGATCTCCAGCCCTTCCTGCGCAGCGGAGCGTTCCTTGCGGATCGCCTTGCGCTTGCGCGACGACAGCGTATCCAGGAATCCGTCGAAATCGGCGTATCCGCGGTTCTGCCAGTGATATTGCAGATCGGACCGCAACAGCCATCCCGCCTGCTCGAACAGCGCCGTCTGCGCCGGTTCGATGAAAGTCGCGTGGGCGGAGGAAAAACCGTTGCCGCGGCATAATCGTTCGGCGGCGCGGAGCAGCGGGGCGGCATAGCGGGCATCACGGGTCAGGATGCGCGGCCCGGTGGCGGGAGTGAACGGCGCGGCGATCTGCAGTTTTGGATAATACGCGCCGCCGGCGCGCATATAGGCGTCCGCCCAGGCGTGGTCGAACACGTATTCGCCTTGGCTATGGCCCTTGAGGAATGCGGGAAGCGCGGCGACGAGAGTGCCGGCATCGTCCGCGATCACGATCGGCGCGGACTGCCAGCCGGTGCCCGGTCCCACGCTGCCCGAATCCTCCATCGCGGTCAGGAACTCGTGGCTGACGAAGGGATTGCCCCGCTTGTCCCCGTCACGCACCAGCGCGTTCCATTGGTCGCGGTCCAGCGCGCCAACCGATCCTGCCACTTTGGCGATAAGCGGTTCAGCCATCCGGATGTTCGTATTCGGCGATCAGCGCGTCGGCATGGGCCATGCCCCGCTCGCTCTGTTCGGCCGTGCGCACGGTCCAGGTCAGCACCGGCAGGCCGCGCCTGCGCTGCGCCGCGGCGAACGCGCTGGGCAGATCGCCGATATGATACGCGAGAAAGTCGGGGCGGGCATGCCACAAAGCGAGGTGCCTTTCGAGTGTTCCGCGAAGGGCCTTCTTGCCCGTCTCCTCGACCACCAGACCGCGCACGGTGCGCGGCGAATGGCGGGCGAACCAATGGACGATGGCGGGATCGAAGCTCATCACCGCGTGCTTGCCCCGATATCCCTCCAGCGCGCGCTGGACGGCCAGGCACAAGGGCGTGCCGCGCTTGTCGAAAGCGGATTTCAGTTCGATCAGCACCGGCACCTTCCCGCCGATCTGGTCGAGCGTGCGGCGCAACGTCGGTATCCGGTCGTCGTTTCCCGACAGCGCGATTTTCTCGATATCGGCGGAATTGCGCTTGAGCAGCGGGCCGGTCTCGCCGGTCAGCCGGTCGAATTCCCAATCGTGGAACACCATCGCCCGCCCGTCGCGGCTGCGCTGGACGTCCAGTTCGATACCGATGCCGCGCGCGATCGCATCGGCAAAGGCGGAAGGGCTGTTTTCCGGCACGCCCCCGTCATTATGGGCGTTACCCGGCGCACCGTGCAGGCCGCGATGGGCATAGTCCCATGCGCCCAGCCATTCGACCCGGCGCGGATCCGGCGCGGGGGCACGCCATGCGTCGATCCAGCGAATCATGCGGCTGGTGTGATCGCGATCACCGCGTCGATCTCCACCGCGGCGCCCAGCGGCAGGGACGGCACGCCGACCGCCGCGCGGGCATGGCGCCCGATCTCGCCGAACACGTCGAACATCAGTTCCGACGCGCCATTCGCGATCTGGGGCTGATCGGTGAAGTCGGGCGTCGAGGCGACGAAAGCGCCCAGCCTGACGATCCGCTGCACGCGGTCGAGCGGAATGCGCGCGGCGCGCAGCTGCGCCAGGATCATCAGCCCGCAGGCGCGCGCGGCGGCGATGCCGCGTCCAATCTCCACATCCTTGCCCAGCGTGCCGGTAACCAGTTCGCCATCGATGAAAGGAAGCTGGCCGGACACGTGAGCCAGATCACCGTGCACCACGACCGGCACATAGCTGGCGACCGGGGCCGCCGCATCGGGCAGCAAGATGCCCAGTTCGGCAAGGCGCGTTTCGATGGTCATGCCGCTTCCCCCCGTGTTCGGTCGCTGTCCCCGGCCTCATGGAGTTCCGCCAGCAGCCACGGCAGCGCCGCCTCCCAATCGTCGATCCGCGCATGGGCATGGCCGGCTCTATGGGCGCAGTCGATATGGGGGGCCAGCATCGGTTCGCCGCAGAAATGCAGCCGTTTCACCTGCGGCACGTCGGTCATCACGGATGCGTGATGCTGCGGCAGATCGTCCACGAAGATCGCCCGGGTCGGACGGTATTGCGCGACGATTTTCGCGAGCGCCGGACCTTTTGGTCCCTGGTTGGTGTAGACTTTCGCATGGAGACCGTGATCCGCCAATTGCCGCGTGCGCGCGACCTGCCGTTCATCGGTCAGATTGGTCAGGATGACGACATCGGCATCCTCGGCGATCGTGTTGATCGCCTGAATTGCCCCCGCGATCGGTTTCTGCCGGTGCATCTCGGTGTCGAAGAACCCGCCCAGGAGGCGCCATATGTCCTGCTCACCCACGGCTTCGCCCGTCTCCTGCCAGCGCAGCGCATTGGCAAAGCTGTTGCCTTCCATGATGAAATCGACGCCCTTTTCCTCCGCCAGCCAGTCGCGGAACGGCGCGACCATGTGCAGCAACACCTCGTCGCAATCGGTGATGAGCAGCGGGCGTGGATCGGTGTCGGACAAATCAGATACTCGTTTCGTAAGGTCGATCGGGGGCCAGTCGGCGGTGGGCGGCAATGAACATTTCGGGCGGGAAGTCCAGATCTGCGCTGGCCGCCATCAGATCGGGTTCGTGCGCGATGAGGAATTCCAGCACCGCAGCCTGAACGCCCCTCTCGGCCAATCGGTCCCGCAATATGTCCGGCGTCAGACCGGTGAGGTCGAGCAAGCGTTCGGCGCGTTTCCCGTTACCGAGAATCCAGCCCAGCGCCGCCAGCGCGATGGTTTCGGGCGATAAGTCGGCATGTTTCATCATGGAAATATCTTGGACGTTCCGGGCGTTTGACAATAGGCAGGAGGCCACTTTGTGCAAGCGATGCGGATAAGAACGAAATGGCCAAGCGAGTTCTGGTTGTCGAGGATAACGATCTCAACCGCAAGCTGTTCTGCGACGTGCTGCGCGCGAACGGTTTCGAAGTGGAGCCGGTCGCCGACGGCGAACTCGCCGCCAACGCCGCGCGCGCCTTCGCCCCCGATCTGGTCGTCATGGACATCCAGCTGCCTAATATTTCGGGCATCGACCTGATCGAGGCGTTCCGTGCGGATGCGACCCTGGCGGATACGCCGATCCTGGCGGTGACCGCCTATGCCGGCAAGGGGGACGAGGACCGCATCCGCGACGCCGGCGCGCAGGATTACCTGTCGAAGCCCGTCTCCATTAACCCGTTCATGGCGGCGGTGAAGGCGTTGATCGCGCCGTAGCGCCTGGCGTCGACCGACCGAGCGAAGGGGCCTTTCCTTGCGCGCCGGGCCCTGGGGGGGTATCCGCGCGGCTGACCCAACCGGAAAGACACCCATGGACCGCGCCGAAACCGACACCACCATCCGCCGCCTGATCGAACCGTTCAACAAGACGGGCGTGACGATCACGGACGAGACGCGCTTCGTCGAGGATCTGGAATTCGACAGCCTGACCGTGATGGATTTCGTCGCCGAGATCGAGGACGAGTTCGACATCATCATCTCGATGAACCAGCAGGCGGAAATCGAGACATACGGCCAATTGGTGGATGCTGTGATGAAGCTGCAGAAATCTTGAATTACAGGGTATTCCCCCCAACTTTCCGTTCGCGCTGAGCTTGTCGAAGGGCCGCCTTTCCTTTGGCGCCGCGGGATGATCAAGAGCGATGCTTCGACAAGCTCAGCATGAACGGAATTCACGCTTACGAACGGGATCGAATGAGATGAGTGAAGCCATCATGCAACCGGACCAGCCGCCGACCCGGGAGGGCGGCGATACGGACCTCCTCAGCAAATTCGACGACACGATCGCCATGCGCGAAGGCTTGCTGGCGACCGGCGTGACCGATCCGTTCAATCTCGTCATGGAACGCGTGCTGTCCCCCACCCGCGCGATCTGCAACGGGCGCGACACCATCCTGCTGGGCACATACAATTACATGGGCATGACCTTCGATCCCGACGTGATCGACGCGGGCAAGCAGGCGCTGGCCGATTTCGGCACCGGCACCACCGGCAGCCGCGTTCTCAACGGGACGTATCAGGGCCACCGGACATGCGAAGACGCGCTGCGCGATTTCTACGGCTTCGATCATGCCATGGTCTTCTCGACCGGCTATCTCGCCAATCTCGGAATCATTTCCACGCTGGCGGGCAAGGGCGATTACATCATCCTCGACATCGACAGCCATGCCAGCATCTGGGATGGCTGCGCGATGGGCAATGCCGAAGTCGTGCCGTTCAAGCACAACGACATCGATGCGATGGAAAAACGGCTGAAACGCGTACCCGAAGGGGCGGGCAAGCTGGTCATCCTGGAAGGCGTCTATTCGATGTTGGGCGATGTCGCCCCGCTGAAGGAGATGGTCGGGATCGCCAAGCGGCACGGCGCCATGGTGCTGGTGGACGAAGCGCATTCGATGGGCTTCATCGGCGAGCACGGCCGCGGCGTGTGCGAAGATGCAGGCGTGATCGACGATGTCGATTTCATCATCGGCACGTTCAGCAAGAGCGTCGGCACGGTCGGCGGGTTCTGCGTGTCGAACCATCCGAAGTTCGAGATCATGCGGCTGGTCTGCCGCCCTTACGTGTTCACCGCATCGCTTCCTCCCTCCGTAGTGGCCACCGCCGCGACCAGCATCGCCAAGCTCAAGAACGCCGGCAACAAGCGCGGTCACCTGTGGGAAAATTCGCGGCGGCTGCATTCCGGCCTGACCGATCTCGGTTTCCAGCTCGGCACGAAAACCTGCCAGAGCGCGATCGTGGCGGTCATCATGCCCGATCTTGAACGCGGTGCCGCGATGTGGGAGGCGCTGCTGCGCGAGGGGCTCTACGTCAATCTCGCCCGCCCGCCCGCGACGCCCGCCAACATGACGCTGCTGCGCTGTTCGCTTTGCGCGGAACACAGCGACGAGGAAGTGACCACGATCCTGTCCATGTTCGAACGCGCGGGCAAGGCCGTGGGCATCATCGAAGGCTGATCACGTGAAAGCCGTCTTCGCTTGGCTCGGGCGGACGGGGCTGCTCTACCTGCTGCTATGCGCGGGCATCGCGTTCTACATTTTCGCCTGGCCCGCGATCACCGCGCAATTTTCGGGTGGCGACTGGCGGCAGGATACGATGTCGATCGACAGCGTACGCGATACGCTGGCGGAAGATCGGCAGGCAGCGCAGGCGGCGCTGGAAAGGCGCGGGGCGGCGATCCGCGACGATAGCCGGGCGGCGCTGGAACGGCGGATGGCGGTCGCGCGGCGGGAACGCGCCGGCGTCGTGGCGCAGCTTGGCGAAGAAGGCGGTTGGCTCGATGGTATTCGCCCGTCGCGTATCCTGGCGACCAAGCGGCTGGAACTGCGCCGCGCCGCGCTCGATGCGGAGATAGAAGCGCTGGGCTTCGCGCTGGAGGCACGCAAACGCCGGGCCGCCCTGCTGCGCGCCGAAACCGCCCTGCGCGATTATCCCCGCATTCCCACGACGCAGGCGATCGCCACCGCCCGCACGATCTGCCGCGATGCGCGCAGCGATCTGGACGCCTTCGAAAGCCGCTACCGCGCCGACCGGCTGGTGCGCGACGTGTTTCTGGGGCAGCGCCAACGGCTGGCATCGGCGCAGAAGGAGGCTTGCGCACGGGCGGACGACCTCGCCGAATTTCGCGCGACCGGTCTGGCGGCACGGGCGCAAACGGCGGCGGCGCGCCGGCGGCTGGAGGATGCGCGCGGCTGGACCGTGGCCGCCCTGCCCGATCCCGCGCGCAACCTGTCGGATCGCACGATCCGCGACGTGGCGGTGCGCGCGGCCCTGGCGCTGCTGGCGATCCTGCTGCTGCCCCTGATCCTGCGCACGGTGTTCTATTACGTCTTCGCTCCCATCGTTCAGAAGGGGCCGCCGATCCGATTGGGTTTGGATAGCGGAATGCGGCGGGCACCGGCCCCGGTGGCTCCCTCGCGTCCTTCGGTGGACGTGACGCTGGCGGAGGGGGAGGAATTGCTGATCCGGCAGAGCTATCTGCAATCCAGCCAGAGCGGGGCGGACATGCGCACGCGGCTGCTGCTCGACTGGCGCAGCCCGCTCACCAGCCTCGCCAGCGGCATGGCGTTCCTGACCCGGGCGCGGGGCGCAAATGCGACGTTCGGCGTGTCCGCGCGCGACGATCCTTTCGCCGAGGTCGCGCGCATCGACCTGGCGCCGGGCGAAGCGATCGTGCTGCAACCGCGCGGATTGGCCGCCGTGGTCCAGCCGATCGACCGCCCAATCGTCATTCGCAGCCGCTGGCGCCTGTTCAATCTGCACGCCTGGCTGACCTTCCAGTTTCGCTACCTCGTCTTCCACGGACCGTCCGGGCATGGGGCCGGCCTGATCGTGAAGGGCGGGCGCGGCGTTCGGATCGAGGCGGCGCAGGCCGGGCGCGTGTTCGGGCAGGACCAGCTCATCGGATTTTCCGCGCAGACCGCCTATACCATCCGCCGCAGCGAAACCTTCCTCCCTTATCTGTTCGGGCGCGAGCCGCTGTTCCGCGACCGCGTGGCCGATGAAGACGGCCAGGAAACGGGCGTGCTGATCATCGAGGAAGCGCCGATGGCCGGACGGAGGCGGGGTATCGGCGGCGGTCTGCAGAACGCGCTGGACGCGGTGCTCAAGGCCTTCGGGATTTAGAAGAGGTCCCGCATACCAATCTCATTTATTCATGATCAAATGAAGATGTTATAATTCAGTTGCTTCCATGAGTCTCGCAGGTGTAGGCGCGTAACCGCAACATGCATTCTAAACAGGAGTATGAACAAATGGTGGACGAACGCAGGGGTAATGATCGCCACGGGGAAACCGTCATTCCGGTCGAACGGGTCGATGACGACAATACGGTTGCCACGCATGGTTCGCACGAAAGAACGCGCGAGCATGTGCCGGATTACATGGGCGACGCCTTTCGTTCGCGCGTGTCGTGGGGCGCGATTTTCGCCGGTACGGTGATCGGCGTGGCGACGATGGCGATGCTGTCGCTGCTTGGCATGGCGTGGGGTCTCTCGCTCGCGGATTTCGGACCGGGGCAGGACGGCGCGTCCGGCGTTCCGACAGGCGCGGCGATCTGGTTTGTCCTTTCGCAGCTGATCGCGCTGGGTGTCGGGGGCTTCGTCGCCGGACGACTGGCCGCGGTTCCCAAGACGGTCAGCGCGGCGTTGCACGGCGCGGCGGTCTGGGGTCTCACGACGCTGCTGACGCTGTATATCGCATCGAGCGCGATCGGTTCGCTGGTCAACGGCGCCACCTCGATGATCAGCACCGTCGCTTCCGGCGTGGCGCAGGTCGCTCCGGCGGCGGCACCCGACCAGCAGACGCAGAGCGACATCGCTGCCCAGACCGAGGCAATCGTCGGATCGGTCGTATCCGAAGCCGAACGCAACCGCGCGGCGAACGCCGCGGGTCAGGCGGCGGAACAGGTCGCCACCGGCGAAGCGAGCGTCGGCGAGGCGGTTCGCGATCTCACCGGGCAATTGTTCGGCAGCGGCGGGGTGATCGGCCCCGATGACCGCGAACAGGCGATCGCCACGTTGGCGGATCGGACCGGCATGAGCGAAGCCGAAGCCGCGCAGGCGGTCGACAACGCGCAGCGGCAGGTCCAGCAGATCGCCAATTCCGCCCCGGCCACCGTGGGCAAGGCCGCGACAGCTGCCACCGATGCGCTGGCGACGGTCGCGCTCATCGCCTTCCTGGCGTCGCTCATCAGCCTGATCGCGGCCGTCGTCGGAGCGGCGATGGGCCGGCCGGGCGAACATGAGGTCGACGCACCGATCGAACGCCGCCGGGCGTAACGAAGCCGAACATAGGGCCGTCGAACATGGGGCCGGGGATGCAGTTTCCCGGCCCCTTTTCGTGCCCCTTATGCCGCGTCCTCGATCACTACGGCCGATAGCCTGTCACGCGGCGCATTCGGTCTGCTCGGCGCTTCCCTCGTCTCCGCCGCCCAGCTGGGTCAGAACCAGAACGCCCCCGACCAGCAGGACCACGAACACCGTCGTCACCGTGCCTAGATATTGATCGATCACCCGCTTGATCGGGGCGCCGAACATGCGGAACAGGACACCGACGGTGACGAAGATGATCGACCGCCCGACGATGCTGGCGAGGATGAACGGGATGAGCGCCATTTCGAGGAAACCGGCGGTAATCGTCAGCAGCTTGAACGGAACCGGAGTCGCCCCGGCGACCACGACGGCGGCCGGCCCCCATTCCGCGAACGTGCAGCGCGCGGCGGGCATCGCCTCGGTCAGGCCGAGCATGGCGATGACCGGCTCGCCGACCGCTTCGAACAGGAAATAGCCGATCGCGTAGCCGAACAGCGCCCCCGCGACCGACGCCGCCACTGCGACCAGCGCGAACCTGATGGCCCGCTTCGGTTCCGCCAGGCACATGAGGCCGAGCAGCGGATGCGGCGGGATCGGGAAGAAACTCGATTCGATGAAACAGAAAAACGCCAGCCACCACACCGCATGGGGATGCGCCGCCTTTTCCATGGTCCAGCCATACAGGCCGTGCAGCAGTTTCATCATGGGGGAATGGCCCGATCGCTTCGTATCGGCAGCCTGTAAACGCTTCCCGGCCGCGGAGCAATCATGCTAATATAACCTATATGGCACTTTCTTATTGACATCGTGATGCTGATTGGTTAGGGGAACGGAACATCGCGACAGGTCGGCACGAACCGACCGATTCGAAAGCGGCGTGGCCCCGGCGGCCCGCCGCTATTTTCATGCGCGTTCGATATCATGGCGGGAGCACATTCATGGCCAGAAGCAGCAGAACGAAAATCAATCCGGCGTTGACAACAGGCGAGAAGGACAAGCTCGACCGCCACTGGCGCGGCCTGTTTCTCGCCGTGCTTGCCAATACGTCCAACGTGACGCTGGCGGCGCAGAAAGCCGGTATCAACCCGGCCCGCGCCTACAAGGTCCGGCGCGAAGAGGAGGCATTCGCCCGGGCGTGGCGCGCGGCGCTGATCGAGGGGTACGAACATCTCGAGCTCGAATTGCTGGCGCGGCTGCGCGTCGGCGAACCGAAGGACGGCCCGCGCCACGACAACGGCGCGGCGCTGCGGCTGCTCGCCCTGCACAAGGACACGCGGGCGCAGGACCATGCGCAGCAGCGCAACATGGACGTGGCGCGGGCGCGGGCGATCATCGACGCCAAGCTGGAAGAGCTGCGCCTGCGCGTCATCGCCCGGCGCGATGCGGCGAAAGCGACCCTGCAATGAGCAGCCCGGCAGTGAACAGCGACAACCGTGACGACCACGCACGGGACGACACGCTCTATGGCTGCATACCGGAATTCATTCCGGCCGATCGACGCCATCTTGCATCGTCGCTCGACCAAGCCGATTCCGCCGTCACCGCGCTCAATTTCGACGAGCTGTTCCAGTTCACGCCCCATCCGGGCCAAGTGCCCCCGCCCGGCGATTGGCACGTCTGGTTGCTGATGGGCGGACGCGGGTTCGGCAAGACGCGCGCGGGTACCGAATGGGTTAAGGCGCAGGCGGCTTCCGATCCGTTTGCCCGCATCGCCCTGGTCGGTGCATCGATGGGCGAGGCCCGGCGCGTCATGGTGGAGGGGGAAAGCGGTATCATGGCCTGCAGCGCGCCGCGAGACCGACCGGTCTTCGAACCGTCGCTCCACCGGCTGCGCTGGCCCAACGGGGCGGAGGCGACGCTGTTCTCGGCCGCTGAACCCGAAAGCCTGCGCGGGCCGCAGCACAGCCACGCCTGGTGCGACGAGATCGGCAAATGGCCGCTCGCCCATGGCGGGGCGACGCGCTGCTGGGACAATCTGCTGATGGGGCTGCGGCTGGGCAGCGATCCGCGCGTGCTGGCGACGACGACGCCCCGCGCGGTTCCGCTGATGCGCCGCCTGTTGGCCGGGGAAGCGGACGGAGCCACCGTGGTGACGCGCGGCCGGACGCGGGACAATGCCGCGTTCCTGCCCCGACGGTTCTTCGCCATGATGACCCGCGAATTCGGCGGTACGCAGATCGGCCGGCAGGAGCTGGACGGCGTGATGATCGACGATGTCGAAGGGGCGTTGTGGTCCCGCGCCCTGATCGAACAGCACCGCGTGACCGGCGTGCCGCAAGCGATCCGGCGGATCATCGTCGGCGTCGACCCGCCGGCGAGCGCGAACGGCGATGCCTGCGGGATCGTGGTCGCGGGGCTGATCGCCAATGACCGGGCATTGGTGCTGGCCGATTGTTCGATCACCCGGCCCTCGCCCGAACGCTGGGCCAGGGCGGTGGCCGATGCGGCGGAACTGTGGGGCGCGGACCGGGTGGTGGCGGAAGCCAACCAGGGCGGTGCGATGGTCGCCAGCGTCCTGCGCGCCGCCAGCGTCACCCTGCCGGTGAAGCTGGTCCATGCCAGCCGCGGCAAGACCGCCCGCGCGGAACCGATCGCCGCGCTTTATGAAACCGGCCGCGTGGCGCATGCCGGTATGTTCGGCGCGCTGGAGGACGAGATGTGCGGCATGATGGTCGGCGGCGGCTATCACGGGCCTACGAACAGCCCCGACCGCGCCGACGCACTGGTCTGGGCATTGACCGAACTGATGCTGGGGCATGGGCGGCGGCCCGCCATACGCCGGCTGTGACGCCCTTCGCCGGGGATCGGTATCGGTTGGCCGGTTCGAACTGGAACGGACTTATCCGGGTCCGCAAGGACGACCTGCCGGCATCGCGCTCGCAGGGTCAACAATAAGGATTCTTCATGTCATTCTTTCACAATCTCGCTTCCGCCTTCAAGGGCGGGGGCGGCGTCCGGGTGCCCGTGACGCGCGGCTTCTCGTCGCCATCGGCGCGCCCTTTCACGGGCGCATTCCAGGACGATCGCCGCGGCGCGCCCTTCGATTACGCATCCGCGATCCAGCGCGGGTTCGTCGAGAACCCGGTGGCGCAGCGAGCGGTGCGGATCGTGTCGGAAGGGGTCGGAAGCGCGCCCGTCACATGTAGCGACGACAGGCTGAAGGCACTGATCGGCACCACCAGCGCGGGGCAGTCGCTGACCGAGACGCTGGCGATGCATCTCCTGCTCCACGGCAATGCCTATGTGCAGATCATCAAGGATGCCGCCTGCCACCCGATCGAGCTGTTCGCGCTGCGGCCCGAACGCGTGTCCGTGGTTGCCGGTGCCGATGGCTGGCCTGCCGCCTATGAATATCGGCCATCCCCTACCAGGCCCGACCACGTGCTGAGCGTGCCGCTGGAAGATGACCGGGGCTGGCCCGAAATCATTCACCTGCGCTCGATCCATCCGGCGGACGACCATTACGGTGCCGGCACGCTGGCGGCGGCGGAGCAGGCGGTGGCGATCCACAACGCCGCCATGGACTGGAACCGCGCCCTGCTGGAGAACGCCGCCCGCCCATCGGGCGCGCTGGTCTATGACGGCGGGGAAGCGGGCGGGCTGACTGCCGAACAGTTCGACCGGCTGCAGCTGGAACTGGCCGGGGCCTATGCCGGCGGGGCCAATGCCGGGCGGCCCATGCTTCTGGAAGGCGGGCTCGACTGGAAAGCCATGTCGCTGTCGCCCGCGGACATGGATTTCGCGACGCTGAAAGCCGCCGCCGCGCGCGACATCGCGCTCGCATTCGGAGTGCCGCCGATGCTGCTCGGCCTGCCCGGCGACAACACCTATTCGAACTATCGCGAGGCGAACAAGGCGCTGTGGCGACTGACCCTGCTGCCGCTGGCCGAGAAGATCCATGGCGGGCTGCGCCAGGGGCTGGCCGACTGGTTCCGGGGCGCGACGCTCGAAGTCGACATGGACCGTATATCCGCCCTGTCGGAAGATCGCGAACGCCTGTGGTCGCAGGTGTCCGCCGCCGACTTCCTGTCCAACGCGGAGAAGCGCGCGATGCTCGGGCTGGATGCTCTATCGGACGATGGGAAGGACAAACCATGAACAGACAGGACATGCTGGCCGGGCTGATGGGCCAGGCCGCGCTGCAGGGCAGCGACCTCGTGACGATGCGCGCCATCGTGGAGGAAGCGAGCGAGATCGGCGCCGAACGGGCGATGACCCGCCTCGGCCTCAGCGATGCGAAGGCGCAGGACGATATCGACGAGTTGCGCGAATTGCTGGGCGCCTGGCGCGATGCCAAATCGGGCGCGCTGAAATCGGCGGTCGGGTGGCTGATGCGCGGGATACTGGCGCTGTTGCTGATCGGCATCGCGGTGCGGATCGGTGTGCCGGACCTGCTGCGATGACGCCGCCGACCGTGAGGCTCGCTGGATATGCCGCCCTGTTCGGCATTGCCGACGCGGCGCGCGACGTGATCGAACCGGGCGCGTTCCGCCGGACGCTGGCCGAACGTAGCGATCCCCTGCCGCTCTACTGGCAACACCGCCCGCGGCAGCGGATCGGTTGGGTCGAACGGGCAGAGGAGGATGCGCGCGGCCTGCGGATCGTAGCCCGTCTCGATTCCGCCATCGGCAAGGCGGCGCGTTTGCTTATCGACGGCGTCGTGTCGGGATTGAGCTTCGGTTACCGCGCCCGCCGTTTCCGCCGCATCGAGACGACCCGCTGGCTCGACGATATCGACCTCATCGAGATCAGTCTCGTGGCCCATCCGCTCCAGCACGGCGCGCGGGTCCATCTGATTAGCTGACGCCCCTTTCTGTCATCCCCGCGAATGCAGGGACCCAGGACAACTAACCACCCCCAACCGAAAAAGGTGAATACGCATGGATGTTACCATTCCTACCAACACGCCCTCCGCCGCGATCGCTACCGACCCTCTCGAAGCGAGCTTCGACATCGTCGCGCGCCAGGACACCCTCGAACAGAAATATCTCAGGACCGAGGCCGATGTCGCCGCGCTCCGCGACGATGTGGACGATGTGAAGGCCCGGTTCGACAAGGTCGCCCGCGCCGCCGCGCGTCCCGCGCTGTCGTCCGAGGGAACCGCGGCCGCGATTTCCGCCGAACGCGCGGAAGTGAAGGGTTTCGTCGACGGCTATCTGCGCCAGGGCCGCGAATATGAGCTGAAATCGATTCACGGCCAGACGCCGGCCGACGGGGGCTATGCCGTGCCGCGCATCATCGACGCGATGATCGCCCGCGAACTCGTCGAAATTAGCCCGATCCGCGCTCTCGCACAGGTCGTGCAGACCGGCAGCGCGGGCTATCGCAAGCTCGTCAGCACCGGCGGAACCGCCAGCGGCTGGGTCAGCGAGACGGCGGCGCGCCCGGAAACCGATACGCCCCAATTCGCCGAGATCGCTCCGCCGACCGGCGAACTGTACGCCAACCCCGCGGCCAGCCAGGCGATGCTGGACGATGCGGCCTTCGACCTCGAAAGCTGGCTCGCCGGCGAGATCGCGCTCGAATTTGCCCGCGCGGAAGGCGCCGCCTTCGTGAACGGAACCGGCAACAACCAGCCGGCAGGTTTCCTGTCCGCCCCGCAATCGGAGGATTTCGACGAGGACCGGGCGTTCGGCGCGCTGCAATATCTCGGTACCGGTGACGCCGCCGGGTTCGGCGGATCGCCCGACACGCAGCTCATCGATCTCATCCACATGCTCAAGTCCGGCTACCGGCAGGGTGCCAGCTTCGTGATGAATTCGAAGACGCTGGGCGAGGTACGCAAGCTGAAGACGACCGACGGCGCGTTCCTGTGGCAGCCCGGCATGGTGGAAGGGCAGCCCGACCGCCTGCTCGGCTATCCGGTGGTCGAGGCGGAGGATATGCCCGATATGGCCCCGGGCACATGCCCCGTCGCCTTCGGCAATTTCCGGGCGGGCTATCTGATCGCGGAACGCTCCGCCACGCAGATCCTGCGCGATCCGTTCACCAACAAGCCCTTCGTCCACTTCTACGCGACCAAGCGCGTGGGCGGCCAGGTGCTCGATGGCAATGCGATCAAGCTGCTGAAGATCGAGGAGTAGGTTTTTTGCTGAAGCCCTTCGGCCGCGAGGCCTGCGCCTCGCTTGCTGCCTCGTATTAACTCGGGCGGCCGGTCGGCCGTGCGGCCCCTGACGGGTCCGTTCGGTTCGAGCCGGCCAGCTCCAGCTCTTGAAAGATTTCCGATGAAACGCACCATAATCACGCCCGCCGATCCCGGCGGGGCGGCTCTTGCCGCGTTGAAGCGATGGCTCGGCATTTCGACCGGTGGAGAGGACGCGGCGCTGCTGCAGTTGCTGGGCGCCGCGATCGATCTGTGCGAAGCGCATACGGGGCTGGTTCCGCTCGCGGTGACGGCGGAGGAAACGCATGCCGCGCATGGCGGCTGGACCTGCCTCGCGGCCCGTCCCGTCCATGGCATCGTCGGGGTCGACGCGCTGGCGGGAGACGGCACGCGCCAGCCGCTCGCGCCCACCGCTTACGAACTCGAACTGGAGGCGGACGGGACGGGGCGGTTCCGCATCCGAACGCCTGCCGCAGGCCGCCGCATCGTCATGCGTTTCGTGGCCGGGCTGGCACCCGAATGGGACGCGCTGCCCGATGCGCTGGCGCAGGGGATCGTCCGGCTCGCCGCGCAGCAATATCATGCACGCGACGCGGCGGCGGCCGGGACCGATCGCAGCCCGCCCGCTTCGGTCGCGGCGCTGTGGCAGCCCTGGCGCAGACTGCGCGTCGCATGATCGAGGCATCGATCAGGGCGCGCGGTACACGCCGGACACCCGCGCTGACCGACATCGTCCACCGCCTGGCGGTGGCGCATGGCGAGACAATCCGGCGGCGACGCAGGCGGGACGGGTCGCACTGGCGCCACCCCGCTCTCCTGTGGCCCTCCTGGGGCCGGCCATGAACAAGGAACGCTAGATGGAAAATCTCCTGCGCGCCGCGCTGCTGGACTGGCTGCGCGGCGACCCTACCCTGGCGGCGCGGATCAACATCGTCGCGGAAGAGGCTCCGCCCGCCGCCCAGCCACCCTGGCTCGGCATCGCCGCCAGCGCATCGACCGACTGGAGCACCAAGGACCGGCGGGGCCGCGAGATCCGCGTCGCCGTCGAACTGCATACGCGGGGCGGCGGTGCGGGTGCGGACGCGGCCCTGATCGCGGCGGTGGAGCGGCGCATCGAGGCGCTGCCAAGCAGCCAGCCGGGCTTTACCCTCGTCACCACGCAATTCCTGCGGGCGCGCAGCGAGAAACGGGCGCGCAATCTGCGTTCCGCCCTCCTCGAATACCGCTTCCGCCTCTTTCAAACACCCACGGAGTAACCGAACATGACAGCACAGAAAGGTTCCGCCTTCCTCCTCAAGATCGGGGACGGCGCGGCATATGAAACCGTCGCCGGCCTCAGAACCACGCAGATGTCGATCAACGGCGATGCGGTGGTGGTGACGCACAAGCAATCGGGCGGCTGGCGCGATCTGCTGTCCGGCGCGGGCACCCGGTCGGTATCGGTCAGCGCGGCGGGCATTTTCCTCGGCAGCGCGGCGGAAGCGGCGATCCGCGCCCATGCGCTGGCGGGAACGATCAACGATTACGAATTGTCGTTCGAAGATGGCGAACGGCTGCGCGGGCGGTTCCTGGTCCAGCGGCTGGACTATGCCGGGGATTTCAACGGGGAGCGCAATTACACGCTTCAGCTGGAAAGTTCGGGCGCCATCGTTCCGCACGGGCCCGCGGCATGAACGCCAATACGATGCGCGGGGAAGCGAGCATCGTGGTCGATGCGCAGGCCTGCCTGCTGCGGCCGACCTTCGCCGGGCTCGTCGCGGCGGAGGAGGAGCTTGGATCGCTGTTCGAACTCGTTGAACGGGCGGCGGATGGCCGGCTGAAACTGGCCGAAGTCGCCGCCCTGTTCTGGCATTGCGCGCCCGCCGAAACCGTGTCGCGCGATGCGATCGGCGAAGCGGTGCTGGCGCTGGGTCTGGCGGGCTGCACGCCGCCTTTGCGGATCATCCTCAAACAGATCGTGCAGGGCGGTGGCTGAGCGGTGACATTCGCCGATGAAACGCGGCGGGCCGCGGCCTTCGCCGCGCAGATGCTGGGCTGGCGACCGGACGAATTCTGGCGCGCGACGCCTGCCGATCTGCGGCTGGCGATGGCACCCGCCGAACCGGTCGATGCGCCGCTGAGCCGCGCATCGCTGGAACGCCTGATGGAAGAAGGACGATGATGGACGATTTCTCAGACGAACTGATCGTGGACGTGCGCGCCAGCACCAGCGGCTTCGCCGCCGACATCGCGCGGATGCGCGGTGCGGTGGACACCACGCTGCTGTCCGGTTTCGAGCGCGCCGGCACCGTGCTGGAACGCAGCCTGCTGGGCGCGATACGCAAGGGAAGCCTGGGGTTCGACGATCTGAAAAGTGCCGCGTCGCGCGCGCTCGACCAGATCGCGGCGCAGGCGCTGCAGTTGGGGCTCGGCCAGCTGTTCGGCGGCGGGAAGGATGGTCTGGGCGCTGCGATCGGCGGTATTGCCGGGGCGTTGTTCGGCCTGCCCGGCCGCGCCACCGGCGGCCCCGTATCGCCGGGCCGCGGCTATGTCGTGGGGGAACGCGGACCCGAACTGTTCGTCCCGACCAGCGCCGGCCGGGTCGAGGCGGGCCCGATCGCGGCAAACGGGCGCGACGTGCGCGTCAATATCCAGCTTTCGACCCCGCGTGGCACCTCCGCCCCCGTCGCCCTGCAAAGGTCCTCCCGCCAGGTCGCCAGCGCGGTGCGGCGAGGGGTGTTTGGTTGAACTGTCTGAGCCTCGAGCGCCGGCGCCCGGATCGATATTCATCGGTTGAGCCGGGTCTGACCCAATCAATTCCACCGTGCCTGGAAAGCGACGGACCCGACAGGGTTCGCAAGGCCGACCGGCCGCCCGAGCTTATGCGAGGAAGCAAGCGGGGCGGATGCCCCGCGCCCGCAGGGCCACGAAAAGGAGAAACACAATGCCCTTCTGGCTTTGCCGCGAACGATGCGGACAGGAAACCGATCATATCCAGCGATTCGATCCGCGGTTCTGGACGGTCAATTTTCCTCGCCCGATGATGGCTTCCGTCGTCGCGACGCGCGCCGATGCGATGCGGATCGATTGCGACTTCTATAATGATGGCGAACTGTGCGGGCTGATCTGGGAGAGCGCGGACCGTCTCGACCACCCGCTGCTCGCCTATGATACGGACCGCGATTACACGCGCACCACGCTGCGGTTCCGCTGGCGGTCGCAGGGGCTGATCCCCCTCGACCAGCCGAACGGCCCCACTCTCACGATCGAGGGGCGCGATGCGGCGGGCGCGGCGCGAACATGGTATGTGCGGCTGTGGAATTACGCGCAGGGCACGCCGCAGGATGCGCGGATCACCCTGCCGTTCTCAGAGCTGGAAAGCGGATACGGACTGCCTGGCGCGCCGGTCCACCCCGCCGATATCGACCGCATGTTCATCTCGCTGGTTCCGCCCGGCTATCGCGGCAATGGCACGCAGGCATTCGAAGGCGTGCGACGCGGCCACGCGGTGCTGGAGGATATCGTGTGCGAAGGACACCGCCCGCTCCTCACCATCGGCGACGCGATGCTGCCGCCGCATGGCGAACATATCGCCACCGCGTATGACGACGCCTACGATCAGACGCCGCAGCGGCTGATGCGGGCGATCCGTCATCTCGGCTATCGCGGGCGCATCGTGCACTATGTCGGCATGAGCCATTTCTTCGCGCTCGTCCTGGCCGAAACAGGGCCGGGCGAAACGGGGCCGGGAGAAACGGGGCCGGGAGAAGGCCGCCTCCTCGCCGCGCCGGACGGCGCCCTGGCGGTGCCCGCCGAACGCTGGCACACGGCGTTTCTGGAGGAATGCGAGGCCCAGGGATATTCGCCGATCCTGTCGCTGTCCTATGAATTGTTCGCGCAGCATTGCCCCGCCGCCTGGCAGCAGCTCGCGTTTGACGGAAAGCCGGGGCGTACCGGGTGGGAGCCACCCTCGGCCCTGCTATCGCCTGCCCATGGCCAGGCGATGGAATGGCTGCGGCAGGTCGCTGCGCGCTTCACGCAGCTGGCGAATGCGGCAGGCCTCCCGGTCCTGTTCCAGATCGGCGAGCCGTGGTGGTGGGTGACACCCGATCACAAGCCGTGCCTCTACGACGCGGCGGCGGTGGCAGCGCATGGCGGCGATCCGCCGGTCATCGCTTCGATCCGCGAGCCGATGGATGCGGACCAGATCGCCCTGCTGAATGCGGCGGGGGCGATGCTGGCGGCATCCACGGCGGCGCTGGCGAACGCGGTGCGCGATGCGGCGGATGGACAGGCAGAGATCATGCTGCTCGCCTTCACCCCGTCCATCCTCGATCCCGCAAGCCCGGAACTCAGGCGCGCGAACGTGCCCCTGGGCTGGGCCTGGCCCGCCTTCGACCGGCTGCAATTGGAGGATTACGACTGGCTGACCGCCGGTGCCGACGCCAACCGGCGCGCGGCCTACGCGGAATTCGACGCGCGGCTGGGCTATCCGGTCGACCGGCAGGACTATCTGTCGGGCTTCGTCCTGCGGGCTGAGGATGCCGATGATTACTGGCGAAATATCGATCGCGGGCTGGACGAGGCGGCGGCGCGCGGGGTGACCCAGCGTTTCGTCTGGGCGCTGCCGCAGATTTCGCGCGACGGATATACGCGCCTTCACCAACGGGAAGACGACGACATGCAGGCTTTCGACGATGTACTCTACCCGCTCGCTTTCGGTCGCGACGTGGCGGTGAGCCCGGAATTTTCGACCAGCGTGGCGGTCACCGCTTCGGGGCACGAGCGGCGCAATGCGCAGTGGTCCGATGCAAGGCTGCGGTTCGATGTCGGGCCGGGCATCCGCGCCGAAGGGGAACTCTCCGCGCTGATCGCGTTCTTCCGGGCGCGGCGGGGACCGGCACGCGGTTTCCGGCTGTCCGACCCGTTCGATTTCAGCTCCGCCGGCATGACCGGAACGCCTGGGCCGACGGACCAGCGCATCGGGACGGGCGACGGGGCGCTGGCGACTTTCCCGCTCGTCAAAAGCTACGGTTCCGATGACGACCCGCAGATACGCCGCATCACCCGCCCGCGCGCCGACACTGTTTCCATCAGCGTCGACGGCGCTCAGGTTCAGGCATGGACGCTGCGCCCGGGCGGCATCGTCGAACTGGCCGATCCGCCGCCGCAAGGCGCCGAAATACGCGCAGGCTATTCGTTCGACGTGCCCGTCCGCTTCGCCGAAGACCGGCTGGACGTGACGGGTGCTAATTTTCAGGCGGGCGAAGCGCCGTCCGTTCCGCTCGTTGAAGTGCGGGAAGCGGAATGAGCCGCGCGTTCCTGGATACCGAACTGGGCACGGTCGCGACCTTCTGGCGGATCATGCGCCGCGACGGGGTGGCGCTGGGCTTCACCACCCATGACCGCGCGCTGTGGTTTGCCGGCGTGCTGCACCGCGCGGCCCCCGGCATGGTGCCGGGCGCGATACGCCGCACGGCGGGGCTGCGGTCCGACGATGCGGAGGTGCGCGGCGTGTTGTCGCACGACGCCATCCGTTCCGACGAGCTGCGCGCCGGCCGCTACGACGATGCGGCCATCGTGATCGGCGCGGTCGATTGGGAGACGCGCGCCCATATCGATCTGTATCACGGCACGCTGGGCAGTCTGGTGGAAGAGGATAACGCGTTCGCCGCCGAACTGCGATCGTCGAAGATGGTGCTGGAACGCGATTACGTCCCCCGCACCAGCCCGACCTGCCGCGTGAAATTCTGCGGACCGGGATGCAATCTTTCAGCCGCGCGCCATTCGCTGGAAGTCGAAGTCCTGTCGGTCGATCCTACGCAGAACGCGGTGCGCGTGCCGGCAGTGAATGCGCAGGATTACGTGCATGGGGGGCTGCGCTGGATCGACGGACCGCATGTCGGGCTTCGGTTCGGGATTGTCGGTCACGTGGGGGATAGCCTGATCCTCGATACCCCGATCTGTGCGAATACAGCGCCCGGCACCCGTGCCATCCTCGGCGAAGGATGCGACCATACGATCGCGACCTGCACGGCCAGGTTCGGCAATGCCGCCAATTTCCGGGGCGAACCGTTTTTGCCGGGCAACGATCTGCTAACCCGCTACCCTCTGCCGTCCTGAGATGAACACGAAGGCCGCGCGGATTTCCGCGCAAATCGCAATCGGGGCGGAGGAACTCGTCGGTGCGCCCTTCCGCTTGTATGGTCGTGATCCGCTTACGGGATTCGATTGTGTCGGAGTGGTCTGCCACGCGCTGACGGCGGCCGGACTGCCGCTACCAGCCCTGCCCGCATACCGGTTGCGCGGCTGCCGGGACGGGGAACTCGTCCATCGCATGGGGTTGGCCGGGCTGCGGCCTGCCGCCGACCATAACGCCCGTATCGGTGATATCGCCATGGCGATCCCGGGTCCGGCGCAGCTGCATATGCTGGTCAGGGTTTCGGGCGACAGTTTCGTTCATGCCCACGCCGGATTGCGAAGAGTCGTATCGACGCCCGCACCGTGTCCGTGGCCGGTCCGACACATCTTCCGGTATTTCTGAACACCGCGCCATTCCCGCAACAGAAAGCATATATCATGGCAACTCTAGTATTGGGCGCGTTCGGCACGCTGGTCGGCGGTCCGGTCGGCGGTGCGATCGGCGCATTGGCCGGGCGGCAGATCGACGGCGCGATTATCGGCAATGGTTCGCGCGACGGCCCGCGCCTCAAGGAACTGGCGGTCAGCACGTCGAGCTACGGCACGCCGATCCCGCGCCATTTCGGACGCATGCGGGTGCCAGGCACGATCATCTGGGCAACCGAACTCAACGAAAGCCGGGAAACCGGCGGCGGGGGCAAGGGGCAGCCCAGGACCACGACCTACAGCTATTCCACCTCTTTCGCGGTCGCGTTGTGCAGCCGGCCGATCCACCATGTCGGCCGCATCTGGGCGGATGGCAATCTGCTGCGCGGGGCGGCGGGCGACCTCAAGGTCGGCGGCGGCTTCCGCCTGCATCGCGGATATGACGACCAGTCACCCGACCCCCTGATCGCATCCGATCGCGGATCAGGCACACCTGCCTTTCGCGGGCTCGCCTATATCGTGTTCGAGGATCTGCAGCTGGGCGATTTCGGCAACCGCATCCCCGCGCTGACATTCGAGGTTTTCGCCGACACCGGTCCGCTTCGGCTGGACACGATGGTGGCCGGTCTCCCTGAACCGGTCGAAGCCGACAGGCGCCTGGATGGCCTGATCGGCTATTCCTACGAGAGCGGGCCGCTTGCCGATACGATCGGAATGCTGGACGTTCTGTATCCGATCGCGATTAACGCGGGCGGCAAAGCCCTGTCCTTGTCGGACAACGCCGTTCGCGACGACGCGGCCACCGTGCTGCCGGCTCCGGTCGTCGCTGAGGGCGAGGACGAGTTCGGAAGCCGCGGCGGCCAGCGCCGCGAACGGCGCGCCATAATCGGCCATGCGCCTGGTGGCTTACGCTATTACGACGTGTCGCGCGACTATCAGCCGGGCGTGCAGCACGCGATCGGGCGGGCCTCCAATACCGATGGCCCGCCGATCGACTTCCCCGGCGCGCTGACCGCCGCGAACGCCAGCGAGCGGCTCGCTTCCGCGCGGTCGCGGCTGCGCTGGGCTTCGGACCGGTTGCACTGGCGGGTTAGCACGGTGGATCCGCGGCTCATGCCCGGGCGCCAGATCATCCTGCCCGCGGCGAACGGCGATGATGATAGTCGCTGGATCGTGGAGGAGTGGGAGTGGCGCGATATCGGCGTCGAACTGATTCTGCGCCGCCTGCCTGCCGCGCCGGAACCGGCGACCGCGGGCGATAGCGGAGCGGCCCTGGCCGCGCTCGACGCTCTCGTTGGCCCGACGATACTGACGGCATTCGAACTGCCCTGGGACGGGGAAGGATCATCCGGCGAACGCCGTATCTTCGTTGCCGCCGGTTCGCCGGGGGCGGCCTGGCGCGGGGCAACGCTGTATCGGGACGGGCCGGACGGGCTGGACCCGATCGCCGCCCTCACGCGCGCGCAGGCGGCGATCGGACGGCTCGACGCGCCGCTCGCCGGTGCCGCGTCGGTCCTGTTCAACGGCGATGCGCAGCTTGTCCTAACGCTCGATACCGCCCATCCGGGTCTGCCGGACGCTGACATCCGCGCCATCGCTATGGGCGCCAACCGCCTGCTGGTCGGCGACGAAATCCTGCAATATGCGCGCGCCGAACGCCTGTCCGAAACGCGGTGGCGGCTGACCGGGCTGCTTCGCGGACGCGGCGGTAGTGAACATGCCGCCGCCGCCGGGCACCATGCGGGCGCACCGATCGTGTTGCTCGACGACGCTTTGCGGGCAATCGATCCTGCCAATGTGCCTCTCGATAGCGCTGGCAATCTTGCCGCGATCGGGCTGGGCGATAGCGAACCTGTCATTACGACCATCCGCAATCCCGGCCGCTCGCGCGAACCCCTGCCGCCGGTGCATGGCGGCGCCGAACCACTGGCCGGCGATCGCGTACGGTTCAGCTGGATACGACGGGCGCGGGGGGCCTGGGGCTGGCACGACGGGGTCGAAGTGCCGCTCAACGAAGAACGCGAACTCTACGCCGTCGGCATCGGCGACCCGGCGACTACCGATCCGATTCGAGAGACGACCGCCCCCGCAATCACCTTGACCAGGGCGGAGATCGGCGGCGAGGCGATCTGGGTACGCCAGATCGGCCGGTTCGCACGTTCCCGTCCCCTCCTCATCGCAACGTCGCATAACCCCTAGAACAGGAATCATGACCATGACCGATACGACCAATCCCGCCGCGTCCACCGGTACCGCCGCCCGTTTCGCGTTGCCTTACCTGTTTCCGGGACAGGCACAGAAAGAACTGACCGTCAATGAAGGACTGGCCCGGATCGACCTGCTGCTGCATCCCGCAATAGAGGGTGTTGCCGCCGTACCGCCGGAAGATGCCGCCGACGGCGGTGTCTGGCTGGTTGGTCCCGACGCCGCCGATGAATGGGGTGGCCGCGCCGACCAGCTTGCGGGGCGACAGGGCGGTACGTGGCTGTATATCAAGCCCGTGCCGGGAATGTCGGTTTATGACAAGGCGACCGGCGGATCGCTGTTCTTCGACGGAGTGTGGCGGGACATCGCCGCCCCGCCGGTTCCGGCGGTGGGCGACGGCGGCGATTCGGAATTGCGGACCGCCTTTGCCGCCCTTGTCGAAACGCTTGGCAAAGCCGGCATTCTTTCAAACAATTAGCGGAACCTTGGCCAACCTTCCCCGTTGCCAAGTCGAATGAACGGGAAAACCATTCATTTTCGGCCTCTCCCGCTGAAAGAGAGGCATTCTTGCAACAGTTGTTTCGATTGATTGCTTGCCTCGGTCCTGAGGAAAAGTTAGAAAACGGTCACTCGGTGGCTTACTTTGCCTAATACAAAGGGGAATTATATAATGCGCAAACTCGTCATAGGAATGGCGATGGCCTCTACGGCTCTTGCATCGCCGGCCCTCGCACGCGACGGTCAGTGGTATGTCGAACTCCAAGGTGGTCCGATGATCACCGAAGATGTCGATTTCGTCTTCGACGGCGATCTCGACGACGATGACGACGATACTGCCGGCCTCGACGCCTTCAGCGTCGATACGGATGATTACGGCTATGATTTCGGCGGCCTCGTCGGCTACGATTTCGGCGCCTTCCGCATGGAAGCCGAAGCGAGCTACCGTGAAATCGATGTCCGGGGCGTCAGCTCTGCGGGGCCCAACATCCGCACGAGCTTCGGCCGTCGCGAATCCGGTGATTTCGTGGCCGCCGGCGATATCAACTCGCTGAGCTTCATGGTCAACGGACTGTTCGATTTCGGACCCGATGACGGATTGCAGGGGTTTGCCGGTGGTGGTGTCGGCGTAGCCCGCACCGAATTCCAGGCGAACGTCGATCCCCGCGACACCGGCATCGGTGATGATTCGGATACCGGTTTCGCCTGGCAGCTTCTCGCCGGTGTCCGCGCACCGCTGACCAGCACCATCGATGCAGGTCTGCGCTATCGCATGTTCACCGCCGAAAATGTCGGCATCATCGACAATGACGGCATCGGCATCGACGCCAAGACCCGCAGCCACTCGCTGCTCGGCACGCTGACCTTCAACTTCGGTGGCGACGACGAGCCTGTCTATGTGGCACCCCCGGTCCCCGCGCCGGTTCCGACACCCGTGGCTCCGCGCCCCGCTCCGCCGCCCGTGGCGCCGGTCTGCAACCAGGGTCCCTACGTCGTGTTCTTCGAATGGGATCAGTCGAACATCACGCCCGAAGCGGCCACGATCCTCGACAACGCCGTATCGGCCTACGCGAATTGCGGAATGGCATCGGTCATGCTGGCGGGTCACACCGACACTTCCGGACCGCGCGACTACAACATCGGCCTTTCCGAACGTCGTAACGATTCGGTACAAAGCTACCTTACCGGTCGCGGCGTACCGTCGGCTCGCATCTCGACCGAAGCGTTCGGCGAATCGCAGCTGCGCGTACCGACCGCCGATGGCGTTCGCGAATTGCAGAACCGCCGTGTGCAGGTCATGTACGGACCCGGTTCCGGCATGTAATTTCGCATCACGCGATAATCTCGAAGAAGGGGCTGGAGCGATCCGGCCCCTTTTTTATTGCCTGCGCGGCATGCCGGGCGATTGCGGTGACAGCGGCTGCACGAATAGGATTGCACCCTGTTGGCGCGCCTGTATCTTCTACGTTGTTTTAACATGGAGATTTAACATGCTTATCAGGACGTCTTGCGTTGCTCTTAGCCTCGCCATGGTACTCGGCGCCTGCTCCGAAGTGCCGGAGGATACGAAGACCGATATCGCTGACGCGACATCGGCAGAGACCATGCCGGAAGAAACGACCATCGCCATGGCGACGCTGCAACGCGCCGACGGCAGCGAAGCGGGAACGGTCGAGATTACGGATACCGGCACCGCGGTCATGCTTAACGCAGCGCTTTCGAACATCGAACCGGGCGCGCACGGCTTTCACCTGCACACGGTGGGGTCCTGCGACGCCCCCGATTTCACGAGCGCGGAAGGTCATCTCAACCCGCTGAACAAGAGCCACGGTTTCGAATCGGATAACGGCCCCCATGTCGGCGATATGCGTAATGTCGATATCGCAACCGATGGAACCGGGACCGTCACCGAAACCATCGAAGGCGATGCCGCGCAGGTCGCGCAATGGCTGTTCGACGCGGATGGAACCGCCGTGATCGTTCACGCCCAGCCCGACGATTATCAGACCGACCCCAGCGGCGATGCCGGCGCGCGGGTCGCCTGCGGAGTGCTTACCCGGTCGTAAGCCCCGGTTCCCCCGCCGCGCTTGCCCGTGCTATCAGAGTGCGGCCCGCGGCGGGGACCAGCACTATCGCCCCGATCAGGCAACACAGTCCCAGCGGTGCGATCCAGAGCGTTGCCAGCAAACCCTGCGACAGGTCGCCATCGTTCTGAGCCGATACATAGCCTGCCAGAAACGGTCCAAGCGCCAGGCCGATCAGCGTCGTCGCCAGGAAGAACGTCGCCGTCGCCGCCCCGCGCATGCGCGGCAAAACCAGCGCCTGGCTGGATGCGGCCGCGGCCCCTAGCGCGGTCGAAGCCAGCATGCCCGAAAAGAACGCGAGGATCAGGAACGTCACCAAATCGTCCGTCGTGAATTGCCAGATCAGGACCGGAATCGGCGTGACGAGGCCGAACAGGATCACGAACACCCGTCCCGCTTCGAATTTGGATACGAGGTAATCGGCCATCCGGCCGCCGCCGATGACGCCCAGGAACCCGGCCACTGCACTGGGTGCCCCGATCCACAGGCCTAGCGCCGATTTGCTGATGTCGAAAACCCGTTCGGCATAGGGTGCCGTCCAGTACGAAGCGGCGTAGGCTATGAAAGCGACCGTGCCGTAACCCAGGATCGTGCACAGGAACGCCGGCGAACCCCAGGTCAGCATGAAGGTGGGTCGGTCGCGTCGCCGCAATGCCGTCGCCCAGCAGAACACGGCGTAGTAACCGACGGCCAGGAACAGCCATTGATCGGTGATCGCAAGATCGGCGGGCAGGTAGCCTGCTGCTGCGAAATAGCCGATGATCGCGCCCTGTCCCGAATCCAACACATCGGTGATACCGATAGCCAGCGCGACCAGCCCGACCAGCACTGCCAGGTTGAGGACCAGCGCCTTTGGTCCGCGCATCGCGGCCCCGATCAGCGTGAAGGGCGGAATGACCGTAAGGAGCTCCTGCACGAAGCCGCGGAAGGGATGGGGATCCTCCTTCGTGGGAATACCGTCGATCGCGCCGCGCACGGGTTCGCGCAGTGTGATGACCCACAGCGCCAGCAGCAGCCCCGGCAGCCCCACCGCAATGAAGGCCGCCTGCCAGCCGGCCAGGCCCAGAGGGCCGCCATCGGGATAGGCTCCATTCCAGCTATCGACGATTAAACCGCCGATCAGCAACGATATACCGCCCCCGATATAAATTCCCGACGAATAGATCGCCAGAGCCGTCGCCCGGATGCGCGCGGGAAACCAGTCCGAAATCAACGAGTAAGCCGAAGGGCTGGCCGATGCCTCGCCGACGCCTACGCCGACCCGGGCAAAGGTCAGGGTCGCGGCATCGCGTGCGAACCCCGATACCACCGTCATCGCCGACCATAGGGTCAGGCCCAGCGTCATCAGCCGCACCCGCTTCCAGCTATCGGCCAACCGGCCCAGCGGTATGCCGAACAGGGCGTAGAAGATCGCAAAGGCGGTGCCGTAGAGGAAGCCGAGATAGGCATCGTCCACGCCCAGATCGGCCTTGATGTCGTTCGCCAGGATCGACAGGATCTGCCGGTCGACGAAATTTAGCACGTAGATGATGACCAGGACGGTCAGCGCGTACCAGCTGTAGCGGGGTACCGGCGCGTTGGGATCGATCGCCGGCGGTTCGACCGCTACCGTATCACCCGTTCCCCGTTGTTCCGGCGTAGTCGATACCATCTTTCAGCCCCGCTTCTGCAAATCCCTTCCGCCGCAATCGGCAACTATCGCAGGTTCCGCAAGCTTTTCCGTTCGCCTGGGGATCGTAACAGGACCAGCTCATTCGTGTATCGAGGGATAGACGCGCGGCCTCGCGCGCAATATCGCCCTTGGTCATGTCCTTCAAAGGCGTGTGGATCGTGAACGGAGCACCCTCGACACCCGCCTTCGTTCCCAGCCTCGCGATTTGTGAAAAACTGGCGATGAACTCCGGTCGGCAATCGGGATAGCCCGAATAATCGAGCGCATTAACCCCGATGAAGATGTCGCGCGCTCCGACCGCTTCCGCCCAGGCGAGCGTCAGCGACAGGAACACGAGGTTGCGCGCCGGAACATAGGTCACCGGTATTGCCGCACCTTCCCCGACGCCGTCCTTGGGCACGTCGATTCCATCGGTCAGCGCGGACCCCCCGAAGACGCGCAGGTCCAGCGGCAGGACCACATGCCTGTCGCATTGCAGGGCGGCCGCGATCCTGCGAGCCGATGCGATTTCGATGCGGTGACGCTGTCCGTAATCGATAGTCAGGGCGTAGAGCCGGAAACCGCGTTCACGGGCAATCGCCGCCGATACCATCGAATCCAGTCCGCCGGACAGGAGGACCACGGCGGCGGGCGTACTGGCGGGCGCAGCGGCGGGCACGGCGGGACTCGCGGTTGGAGAAACGGCATCGTTCATAGGCATGGCGCGCTAGGCGCGATTGCGCAAAGTCGCAATCCTACCGACACGCCCCGACCCGGCGACCTTCCGACTTGAATTCGTAAGGGACGCCGTCGGAAATGCCCTGCCCCTCGATCTGGATCAATGCCGGGGTCTCGCGCCGGATCGCAATCCGGCCATAACCCCTGCCAGGACAGGAAAACTGCACGGTGACCGCATTTGGGGCATTCTGGATGGCGATCCGTCTGCAATCCTGTCCGCGATGCCGCAGCAGCACGATATCGCGTCCGCTTTTGAGGCATACGAGTCGGTTCGCCGCGCCGTCCCGGTTCGCGATCTTCCACTGACCCGGCGCGATGCCGTCGAGCACGCCCAGGCCGGGTGCCTGCGCGGCGGCCGGCCATCCGCAGGCCAGCATGATGGCGGCTGTCATGGAAAGGCGCGTCGCAACCGGGCGCAATGATCGGATCATGTCGGCACCATCTGTCTCAACCGGAATTCGTTTCAGTCATGCCATCAAATCGCGTTTCGAAGCTATAGCGCAATCGGAAACTTGCGCGAACAGAATGCGCAATCGACTTCGATCAGTCCATCGTCGTTCCGCATGTCCGCACGTTCCGCCTCGTCGAACTGGGCCAGCACGCCGCGATAATGTTCCACCGTGCACCGGCAGCCGCGCGTCAGCGCAGGGCCGGGCTGGATGCGGACCTCGTCCTCCTCATGGAACAGTCGCCAGACCAGGCCCTCCATCGAAATGGCGGTGTCGAGCAGTTCGTCGTGCCGGATGCTGCCCGCCAGGATCGCGACATGTTCCCATTCGAGATGGTCCATGCGGACATGCAGCCGTTCGCGCCCATCTTCCCCATCGGCCAGATGCTGCGCCAGCAGCCCGCCCGCGCGGCAGCCGGCGCTACCCGATACGGTAGCGACGCGGATCAGCGTAGGCACCTGTTCCGATTGCCGGAAATAGGATTCGCACGCCTCGGTCAGGCTGGCGCCTTCCAGCGGAACGATGCCTTGATAGCGCCCCCCCTTGCCCGGCCTGTCGAAAGTCATCGCAAGGTAGCCGTTTCCGAACAAAGCCGTCAGTCCGGGATTCGCGCCGAGCCGTTCCAGCCGCTCCGCATCGAAATCGACATAGCCGCGCAGTTCCCCGCCGCGGTAATCGCACACCAGCAGCTTTACCACGCCGTCCTGCGTCTGGGCCTGCATGGTCATCTGCCCGTCATCCTGTTTCGTCAGGCCGCCGATCAGCGTGGCAAGGACCAGCGCCTCCGCCAGCAGATGCGTGATGGCGGGGGGGTAGTCGTGGGCGGACAGGATCGTGTCCATCACATCGTCCAGCCGGACCGCGCGCCCGCGGGCATTGCGTACGGGAATGGTGAAGCCGAGGATGCGGTCGGCGAAGATTTCGTTCGAACTGTCGGCGGCGATATCGGTCATTGCAGCCATATGGGGCGGGCACCCCCAAAAGCCAGAGGCGCCCGCGTCAGAGCCTGCCCAGCGTCCATAGCAGGATCGATTTTTGCGCGTGGATGCGGTTTTCCGCCTGGTCGAAAACCCTGGATCGGGGGCTTTCGAACACGTCCGCGGTCACCTCTTCCCCCACATGGGCGGGCAGGCAGTGAAGGAAGATCGCGTCCTTTCTGGCAAGTGCCATCAGCTCGGTCGTCACCCGGAACGGGTTCATGTCGTCGCGCTTCGCCCCGAAATCCTCATCGGCATCGCCCTGTCCCATCGACACCCACGTATCGGTCACCACCACATCGGCATCGCGGGCCGCATCCGCCGCATTTTGCGTCGCGGTGATCCGCGCTCCGAGTCGCCGCGCCTCCGCGATGAAGGCGTCTTGCGGTTGATAGCCCGCCGGCGTCGCGATCGCGAGGTCGAACCGGGTCAGCCCCGCCGCCTCCACGATTGAATGCAGTACATTGTTGCCATCGCCAAACCACGCGACCTTCAATCCGGGCAACGTCTTGCCGTTCTCCAGAATGGTCAGAAGATCGGCGACGATCTGGCACGGGTGCGACCGGTCGGTCAGTCCGTTGACGACCGGCACGCTGGCATGGCGGGCCATTTGCGTGATCTTCGTGTGATCGTCCGTCCGGATCATGATCGCATCGGCCATCCGGCTCAACACCCGGGCGGTATCCGCAATGCTTTCCCCCCGCCCGAGTTGACTGGTCGCGGATTCCAGCACCACGACGCTGCCGCCCAGCTGACGCATCGCGATGTCGAAGCTCACCCGTGTCCGCGTCGAGCTTTTTTCAAAAACCATCGCCAGCACGAACCCGTCGAGCGGCCGGTCGGCGTCCACGCGCCCTTTCGGCCAGCCCGTACGCGCCGCCTTGCGGGTATGCGCATCGTCCAGCATGGCCGCGATCGCGTCCGTGCCCGCATCCGACAGATCCAGGAAGTCGCGCTTATTCGCAACATCGGCCATCAGGCGGCGGCTGGCACTTCGTAGGACGCGGCGCCGGCGGAAAGCTTTTCGAAGAATTCGTCGATTTCCGCGTCACCGATGACCAGCGGGGGCAGGAGGCGCAGCGTGTTGTCGCCTGCCGCCACCATCATCAACTGATGGTTGTCGCGCAGATGGACGAAGAAGGGGCGGGCCTCGACTTTCATTTTCAGACCCAGCATCAGACCTTTGCCGCGTACCAGTTCGAACAGATCGGGATGATTGCCGATGAACTGGTTCCAGCCGCGCCCGGATGCGTTCCCCCTTGGCCGTGACTTCGGCGAGAAACGCGTCGTTCGCGACCGCTTCCATGACCGCCGTGCCCGCCGCCATCGCCAGCGGATTGCCGCCATAGGTCGATCCATGGGTGCCGAAGGTCATGCCGCGCGCCGCCTTCTGTGTCGCCAGACACGCGCCCAGCGGGAAGCCGCCGCCGATCCCCTTGGCCGAAGCCAGGATATCGGGTTCGATGCCGTAATGTTCATACGCGTAGAGCCTGCCCGTCCGGGCCATGCCGCATTGCACCTCGTCCAGCACCAGCATCAGATCGTGTTCGTCGGCCAGCGCGCGCAGCCCGGTCATGAATTCCCGCGATGCGGGGCGGATGCCGCCTTCCCCCTGGATCGGTTCGACCAGGAAGCCGGCGGTGTCGGGTCCGACCAGCGACCTGGCCTGCTCCAGATCGTCGAATTCGCAATATCGGAAGCCGCCCAGCAGGGGCTGAAACCCTTGATGCATTTTCGTCTGGTTGGAGGCGCTGATGGTCGCCATCGTTCGCCCGTGGAAGGCGCTGGTGAAGGTGATGAGTTCGTGCCGCTTCCCGTCGCCACCCGCCTGGTGATAGGCGCGCGCGGTCTTGATCGCGGTTTCCACGGCCTCCGCGCCGGAATTGGTGAAGAATACCGTGTCGGCGAAGGTATGGTCGATCAGCTTCTGCGCCAGCGCCTCCCCCTGCGGGCTGCCATAGAGGTTGCTGACATGCATCAGCGTTTCCGCCTGCCGCTGGATGGCGGCGATCAGGCCGGGATGCGAATGGCCCAGCAGATTGACGGCGATCCCGGCGGCGAAATCGAGATAGCGGGTGCCGTCCTCGTCAATGAGATGACAATGATCGCCCCGCACCGGGCGTACATCGCAGCGCGGATAGACGGGCATGAGTGGAGTGATGGACATGGCGGAAGTGCTTTCCTGTTCGATGTGCGAAGTCTGCGCTGCAAAGACGAATGGCGACCCCTGCTGGAGCCGCCATCCGGTTTTTCAAATCCGTCGCTAAGTGAACGAATGCCTATTCGGCCGGTACCAGATTGACCGCCGAATGCTTGCCGCGTCGATCGACTTCCAGATCGAACTGGTAGCGTTCGCCTTCGTTCAAAGACGACAGGCCGGAGCGTTCGACCGCGCTGATATGGACGAATGCGTCGGGCTGCCCGTCATCGCGCACGAGGAAGCCGAAGCCTTTCATCGTGTTGAAGAACTTGACCGTGCCGGTCGCCTTCTCACCGGTCAGCTCGCGCTGGGGCGGGCCCCCACGATCACCGCCACGATCGCCACCGCGATCATTCCCGCGATCGCCACCGCCATCTCCGCCGCGGCTGCCGCCCGTCACTTCGATGACATCGCCGACGACCTGGAGATCCTGCGCCGAGGTCTTGCCGCCGCGGTCGACGAGGTTGTATTCCAGCCCCTGCCCTTCGGCGAGGCCGGAAAGTCCGGCCCGTTCGACGGCGGAAATGTGGACGAACACGTCCTCCCCCCCGCCTTCCTGCTGGATGAAGCCAAAACCTTTTTCGCCGTTGAAGAACTTTACGACGCCCTTGCCGGTGCCGACGACCTGTGCGGGCATGCGGTTGAAACCGCCGCCCCCGCCGCCGCCCTGGCCACCACCGCCGCCGCCGCGATAGCCACCGCCGCCGCCGCCGCCGCCGCCACGATTTCCGCCACCGAAGCGATCGCCACCGCCGAAGCGGTCGCCGCCGCCGCCATAACTGTCACCGCCGCCGAAACCGCCGCCGCCATGACCGCCGCCATGACCGCCCCCGTGATTACCGCCGCCGAACGGATCGAAACTGTCTTCGCCGATATTGTCGCGCTTGTCGCGGCCCCGACCACGGCGCCCTTTGTCATAACCCATAATTCTGATCGTACCTTCGTGTCCCCGCCCCGTATCGAAGGGCCGGCCGCATGGACGGAATGCGAAACCGGCATTTGGCGACAGGGAGTAGGACTCGGACAGAGCCATCCCAAACCGCCCGCAGCATAACGACAAAACCGACCAAGCGCGAATTATTTCCCGACATCGCGTTCATCGCCACGCGAATTGCAATTTCGTCGCGAACCCTTCTATGGGTAACGCCCAGTTTTCCTGTAGCCGGCAAACCCATCGAGTGACGATCATGACCGCATTCAAATCCCTGTCCGACACCATGTTCGTCAGCGAACAGATCGGTATCGAGGATGTCGCGCGCGCAAAGGCACAAGGCGTGACGATGATCGTCAACAACCGTCCGGACGGCGAATCGCCCGATCAGACGGCCGGTTCCGATATTGCCGGGGCGGCGCGCGCGCACGGCATCGATTATCGCGCGATCCCGGTGACGCAAGCCGGCTTCGGCGAGCCGCAGATCGCCGCGATGACCGACGCGCTGCGCGATGCCGCCACACGCGATGACGGCAAGGTGCTGGCCTATTGCCGGTCGGGTACCCGGTCGACTTTCCTGTGGTCGCTGTCGAAGGCGCGGGACGGGATGCCGGCGGAGGATATCCGGGCGGCGGCGGCGGGTGCCGGATACGACGTAACGCCGGTCGTGCCGACGAAGGGCACGCGGTCGGAGCGGACCCGCGAGTAACGCTCGACGATCGCTGACGATCATGCCAGATATCGCCGTATCATGGAACTTGCCGGTCAACTTGCCCTGACGCTTATCCCGTCGCTTGCCGCGATCGGTGCGCTGGCGTGGCTCGCGCATCGGCTGGGCCTGGGCGGCGACCGGCGCATCGGGAGCGAGGACGAGGCGCGCGAGCTGGCCGAGGAGGCGTTTGGCGGGTTCGATCCGGTGGCGGTCGCGATCGACCGGTCCGGACATGGGGCGATCCTGCGCGATGCCGATGGACGCATCGCGACCCTGCGCCGCCATGGCAGCCATTTTGCGGGCCGCATGTTCGACCGGCGGCCTATCGCCCGGCTCGATCGCAACCTCCTCATCATCGAAGGCGGCGACCGTCCGTTCGGCGCCGTCACGCTCGACCTGGGGCCACAGGCGCAGGTCTGGGCGGCCAGCCTGCGGCGGATGGCGCGATAATGCCCAATTTCTCGCCTACGCAATATGCCGTGCCCGCCTTCGTCGTGCTGGTGCTCGCCGAAATGCTGTGGGCGTGGAAGCGCCGGCCCGACGGATACGAGGCGCGCGATACGCTGACGTCGCTCGGCATGGGGCTGGGCAGCACGATCGTCGGCGCGCTTCTGGGCGGGCTGGCCTTGTTCGTCTTCCTCGAAGCGTATGAATATCGGCTGTTCGATTTCGAGGCGATCGGCGGGGGGCAATGGTGGGCGGTCTGGTGGGCCTGGCCGCTGTGCTTCGTATTGGACGATCTCGCCTATTACTGGATCCACCGGCTGGGGCACCGTGTGCGGTGGTTCTGGGCCGCCCATGTGAACCACCATTCCAGCCAGCATTACAATCTGAGCACGGCACTGCGCCAGAGCTGGACCGGCGGGTTGACCATTCTGTTCGCGCTGAAATTGCCGCTGGTGCTGCTCGGTTTCCATCCGGTGATGATCGCGATCTGCGGCGGGTTCAACCTGATCTACCAGTTCTGGATCCATACCGAGGCAATTGAGCGCATGCCGCGCTGGTTCGAAGCGGTGATGAACACGCCCAGCCATCACCGCGTGCATCACGCGACCAATCCGCGTTATCTCGATCGCAATTATGCCGGCGTCTTCATCGTATGGGACCGCATGTTCGGATCGTTCGAGGCGGAGCGTACCCCCGCGGAAGGCGGCGAGCGCATCCGTTACGGGATCGTGCGCCAGCTGGGCAGCTTCAACCTCCTATGGGCCGTATTCCACGAATGGATCGGCATGGCCCGCGACATCCGCGACGCGCCGTGGCGGCACAAGCTGTCCTACCTGCTGCGCGAACCCGGCTGGTCGCACGATGGCAGCCGCGAAACCTCCGCCATGATCCGCGCGCGCTGGGAAGAACGCGATGCGCGGTTGCATGGGCGGCAAAAGCCGGACATCATGGTCGGCGACGCGGAACGGGCAGCATGATCCGTCCGCCACAGGAGAGCGACAAGTGAGCAAGCGGGCGACGAATCCTTCCGAAGAAACCTTCGACTACGTCGTCATCGGCGGGGGCAGCGCCGGCAGCGCGGTGGCCGGGCGCCTGGTCGAATACGGCAAGCACACCGTCTGCCTGCTGGAAGCGGGCGGGCGCAACAACGACATGCTGGTAAAGACGCCGGGCTTCATGCCGTTCCTGCGCGGCAGCAGCAATTACCGCTACGATACGGTCCCGCAAAAGGGGCTGAAGGGCCGCATCGGCTATCAACCGCGGGGCAAGGGGCTGGGCGGATCGTCCGCCATCAACGCGATGCTCTACCTTCGCGGCAATCAATGGGATTACGACAATTGGGCGGAGCAGGGCTGCACCGGCTGGTCCTATGACGATGTGCTGCCGTTCTTCAAATATGCCGAATCGAACGAACGGGGCGCAAGCGAATATCACGGCGCCCAGGGTCCGCTCTTCGTGTCCGACCAGCACCACGTGAACCCCACCAGCCGCGCCTTCGTCGAAAGCGCGCAGGCGCTGCAGCTTCGCCTCAACGACGATTTCAACGGCGAGCACCAGGACGGCTTCGGCATGTATCAGGTGACGCAGCACAAGGGCGAACGCTGGTCGGCGGCGCGCGCCTATATCGAACCGCAGCGCGACAGCGAGCACCTGGACATCCGGACCAAGACGCTGGTCGAACGGATCGTGATCGAAGACGGCCGCGCGGTCGGCGTGGAGATCAGCCGGGGCCGGCGCGGTCGCAAGCGCGAGATCGTGCGCGCCCGCCACGGCGTGGTGCTGTCCGCCGGAGCCTTCAATTCGCCGCAGATATTGATGCTGTCCGGGATCGGCCCCGCCGCCCATCTGAAGGATCGCGGCATCGAAGTGGTCCGCAACACGCCGCAGGTCGGCGAGAACCTGCAGGATCACGTCGACTACGTGTCGAGCTGGAGCACCGAGAGCACCGATACGATCGGCGACAGCCTGGAAGGCACGGTCCGCATGGTGAAGGCGATGGTCGAACATCGCCGCAGCCGCACGGGGATCATGACCACGCCCTATGCCGAGGCCGGGGGCTTCTGGACAATGGACGACGATGCCCCGGCGGCCGACGTGCAATGGCATTTCGTGCCCGCCATGCTGGAAGATCACGGGCGGGTGAAGGTGAAAGGCCATGGCTTTTCCCTGCATGCCTGCGTGCTGCGCCCCGAAAGCCGGGGCACGGTGCGGCTTAATTCGGACGATGCCGGCGACGCGCCGCGGATCGATCCCAATTTCCTCGACGACGATCGCGATATCGCCACCCTGCGCGCGGGCGTGCGCCTGTCGCACCGGATCGCCGAAGCCTCGCCGCTCGCCGATTACGACCCGCAGGACCGCTATCCCGTCGACCTCAACGACGATGCCGCGCTGGACGACCTCATCCGCAGCCGCGCCGACACGGTCTATCACCCGGTCGGCACCTGCCGCATGGGCGGCGACGACGACAGCGTGGTCGATACGAAGCTGAAACTGCGCGGCCTCGATAATCTGTGGGTCGCCGATGCCAGCATCATGCCCAAGATCGTCAGTGGCAACACCAACGCGCCGAGCATCATGATCGGCGAACGCTGCGCGGATTTTCTATCGTCCAATTGATCCCGAACATGAGCCTAGCGCAAACCGGAGTTTCAGTCGTCACCAACGCTTCGCGATAATCGTACCGACTCTTAGTGCGCTTATGCCTATCGATCCCTGTCCTGGTAGCGAAAAACACCCAACACGACGATCGTTTCAGGTTCGATCAGATATGCGATGTTGAACCGGTATCGGCGGGTCAGCTTGCGTCGATAAGGTTTTCCGGCAATCGCGCGTCCCGACATAGGGAAGCTGCGTAACATCGAGATTGCGTCGTAGATATCATCGAGAACCAGCTTGTCCGATTTGAATTGCGCGAAATACGATCGAATGTCGCGGAGATCGGCCCCCGCCTGTATCGTAATGCGAACGTCCTTCAATCGGCGAAGCTCCGCCCGAACAAGGCCTCGATTTCCGATGTCGGCATGAAGGAATTGCCTTGCTCCAAGCGCCGGTCGATTTCGTCGCACTGGTCTTTCGACAGCGGCCAATCTTCGCTTTTCTGCTGCATGATGGCCAGCATCATGTCTTCCAGCGCGGCCCGGTTCTCACCCGTCTGCGCAGCCACGAAATCAGCGAAGCGTTGAACGATCGACATGTCGCCAGGATGACATGCAGCAATGACACCATGCAACAAAAAAAAGGCCGGAGCATCGCAGCCCCGGCCCATAGTCGGTGTTCGCAGGAGGAACGTCGTGCAGCGGGGGCGGGACGGGCGTGTGCCCGCCCCCGCCGAACCTGGTTGTCAGTTATAGGCGCGCTCGCCATGTTCGGTGATGTCGAGCCCGTCGATCTCGGCTTCTTCGCTGACGCGCAGGCCCATCACCGCCTTCACGATCAGCCCCGCGATCAGCGTGCCGATCCCGGCCCACGCGATGGTCACCAGAACGCTGTAGGTCTGTATCCAGAGCTGCGTGCCCAATGCGGTCGAACCGTCGCCCGGCCCGCCCAGGAACGGCTGGTAGACCACCGCCGTACCGATCGCCCCGACGATGCCCCCGATGCCGTGAATGCCGAACGCGTCGAGCGAATCGTCGTAGCCGAATTTCGCTTTCACCTTGGCGACCATGAAATAGCACATGATGGACGATGCGATGCCGAGCAGGATCGCGCCGAACGGGCCGCTATTGCCCGCCGCCGGAGTCACCGCGACCAGCCCCGCGATCACGCCGGAACAGAAACCCAGCGCCGAACCGCGATGGCCCATCGCCCGCTCGATCACCATCCAGGTGAGCGCGCCCGCCGCCGTGGCGACGAAGGTGTTGATCATGGCGAGGCCCGCGAACCCGTCCGCTTCCAGCGCGGAACCGGCGTTGAAGCCGAACCAGCCGACCCACAGCAGGCCGGTGCCGATCATCGTCATCGTCAGGCTGTGCGGCGGCATCGGTTCGGCCGGGTAGCCGCGCCGCTTGCCCAGCAGGAAGGCGAGCACCAGCCCCGATATGCCGGCATTGATATGCACCACCGTGCCGCCTGCGAAATCGAGCGCGCCATCGTCGAACAGCAGGCCCCCTTCCGCCCACACCATGTGCGCGATCGGGAAATAGACGATCGTCAGCCAGATCGGCACGAAGGCCATCACCGCGCTGAACTTCATCCGTTCCGCCGTCGCGCCCAGGATGAGCGCGGCGGTAATCGCGGCGAAGGTCATCTGGAAACTGACGAAGACATACTCGCTGATCACCGCATCGGTAAAGGTCGCCGCCGTCGTCTCGGCCGACATGCCCGACAGGAAATAGCTGCCGGAGGAATAGAAGCTGCCCAGCCAGCCGTCGATCGCGGTGCTGCCAAAAGCGAGGGAGAAGCCCCACATCACCCAGACCAGCATCGCCAGCGAGGCGGTCGCGCCGATCTGCGTCATGGTGCTCAGCATGTTCTTCGACCGGGTCAGTCCGCCGTAGAACAGCGCCAGGCCGGGCAGGATCATCAGCATGACAAGCACGGTCGCGGTCATCATCCAGGCATTGTTGCCCGGATCGGCGACGGCGGCGGCGGCTTCGATTGCCGGGGCCACCGCCGGCCCCTGCGCCATGGCGGGCGTAGCGGTCGCGAATGCAAGGGCGGCGGCGATCGAATTGCGAATGGTCGTGCCGGTCATTTTGTTCCTGTCTCTGGTCACAGCGCCGTCTCCCCCGTTTCACCGGTGCGGATGCGGGTCGCCTCGACCAGATCGAGAACGAAGATCTTCCCATCGCCGATCGCGCCGGTGCCCGCGATGCGGGTCGCGGTTTCGACGATCTGCGGGGCCAGATCGTCGCTCACGGCAATCTCCAGCTTGATCTTTGGCAGCATGTTGGTGGTGTATTCCGCACCGCGATAGATTTCGGTCTGGCCCTTCTGGCGGCCGTAGCCCTTCACTTCGGACACGGTCATGCCCGCCACCCCGATGGCGCCCAGCGCCTCGCGCAGTTCGTCGAGCTTGAACGGCTTCACGATGGCGATGATATATTTCATGGACGGCCCCCGAATTGTCCACGGCATGTCGCCGATGACGGTTCATGAGCAATGATCGTGCCAATCTTGTGCAATGCCGTAAAAGCGCATGCCACGTCTTGGTCGGCGTAGGCAGGCGTTGGAATTGGCTGCCAGCGAAAGAGGCAGTGCTCAATCCGTAGGCAGCGTCATTCTGGAAAAGATCGGCAGATGGTCCGATGCGCGGGTCGCGGTGGCGGTATGGTGAACGCCCTTGTCGACACACAGGAAATGGCGCGAATGCACGATCCGGTCGAGCCGGGCGATCGGGTTTCGCGACGGGAAGCTCAATCCGGTGTCGAGGACGGTCCAGTCGGGTCCGAACTGCCGCATCGCGCCGGTACCGTTGCCCCATTGGTTGAAATCGCCCAGAATGATGGTCGGGCAACTCGGTTCGCATCGGGCGACATGGGCCAGCAGGGCGCGGATCTGGTCCCGCCGCCGCAGGCCCGACAGATCGAGATGGGTGCCGATCACCCGCACGCGAGTCCGGGCCCCGACGCCAAGGGCCCCGCCGCCAAGGGCCCCGCCTTCTGAAACCCCGCCTTCTGAAACCCCGCCAACGTCGATATCCGCGGAGATCGCCCCGCGCGGCTCCAGCGTGGGAAGCGGCACCGCCAGCGCGTCCAGCACGTCGAAATGACGCCGGATCAGCATCGCATTGCCATGCCAGCCCAGGCTGCGCGGCCGCCGGGCGACTTCCACGACTTTCCACGGCGTGTCGTCCAGCGCGGCGCGGGACAGCACGCTGGCCCGTTCGCCGGTCCGCCGGTCCGCTTCCTGCAGCACGATGATATCGGCGTCCATCTCGCGCAGCACGCGGATGATCCGGTCGGGATCGCGCCGCCGGTCCATGCCGACCGCCTTGTGGATGTTGTAGCTGGCGAAGGTCAGGGTCACTCTATGGGCAACCCCCCGGCCCGGCCTACCGTTCCTTGGTCGCGGAGAATACGAGGTCCGGGTTCCGCTCTTCCTGATAGCCGATGTCCCACGGGCTTTTGGCCAAGAACACCAGATCGCCGTCGCGGTCCTTCGCCAGGTTGGGCCGGTTGAATTCCTCGAAATCGCGCAGCGCCTGCGTGTCGCCGCCGGCTTTTGACCGGACCCAGCGCGCGGTGGAGAACGGCGCGGCCTCAAGCGCGGCATCGACCTTGTATTCCGCCGCCAGCCTGGAAACCAGCACTTCCAGCTGCAACTGGCCGACCACGCCGACGATATGGTTCGCGCCCAGTTCGGGATAGAACACCTGTATCACGCCCTCTTCAGACAGATCGTCCAGCGCCTTGCGCAGCTGTTTCGTCTTTGTCGGATCGCGCAATTGCACGCGGCGCAGGATTTCCGGCGCGAAATTGGGCAGGCCGGTGAAGCGCACCTCGTCATTCTCGCTCAGCGTGTCGCCCACGCGCAGCGTGCCGTGATTGGGGATGCCGATGATGTCGCCCGGATGCGCCGTATCGGCGATCTCGCGGTCCTGCGCGAAGAACATGATCGGCGAATGCACCGCGACCGGCTTGCCCAGCCCACTGGGAATGAGCTTCATGCCGCGTTTGAAGGTGCCGGACACCTGCCGCATGAACGCGATCCGGTCGCGGTGGTTGGGGTCCATGTTGGCCTGCACCTTGAAAACGAAGCCGGTGACCTCGTCGTGGTCGGGCGCGATTTGGCGGTCCCCGGCGGGCTGCGCGCGCGGCGGCGGGGCATGACGCGCGATCGCGTTGATCAGCTCCACGATGCCGAAGTTCTTCAGCGCCGATCCGAAATAGACGGGTGTCAGATCGCCGTTGCGATAGGCCTCCAGATCGAAGGCGGGGTAGCCGATTCGCGCCAGTTCGGCATTCTCCGCGACCTCTTCGGGCAGGACCGGATCGGCGTCGCGCGTGCCGAGAAACTCCTTCGACGGCCCTTCCGGCCGGGCGACCTTGCCGTTCGCGAAATCGAGCACCCCTTCGAATTGCCCGCCCATGCCGACCGGATACATCTGCGGCGATACGTCCAGCGCCAGCATGTCCGCGATCTCGTCCAGCAATTCGAACACCGGCCGCCCTTCGCGATCGACCTTGTTGACGAAGGTGATGATCGGCACGCTGCGCAAGCGGCACACCTCGAACAGCTTGCGGGTCTGCGGTTCGATACCCTTGGCCGCGTCGATCACCATGATCGCGCTGTCGACGGCGGTCAGCGTGCGGTAGGTGTCTTCCGAAAAATCCTCGTGCCCCGGCGTGTCGAGCAGGTTGAAGGTGATGGTGCCCAGATCGTCGAATGCGCGTTCGAACGTCATCACGCTGCTGGTGACGGAGATGCCGCGCTTCTGTTCGATATCCATCCAGTCCGACCGCGCGCGCCGCGCCTGCCCCCGCGCCTTGACTTCCCCCGCCAGATGGATCGCCCCGCCCTGCAGCAGCAGCTTTTCGGTCAGCGTCGTCTTGCCCGCATCGGGATGCGAGATGATCGCGAAGGTGCGGCGGCTGTTGGGGGGGGAGTTGGCAGTGGATGTCATATCAAATAAATCCGTTCGGGCTGAGCTTGTCGAAGCCCTGCCCTACACTTGTAGGGAAAACGACCCTTCGACAGGCTCAGGGTGAACGGGGCGCGGTCAGCCCCGCAAGTCGGCGCCCTGTTTCGCCGCCGCCGCCACGATCCTGTCCGAAATCGCTTTCAGATCATCGTCGGTGTAGCTTTTGTCGCCCGGTTGCAGCGTCACTTCCAGCGCGACGGATTTCCGCCCTTCCGGAACGCCTTGACCCGCGAACACGTCGAAGACGCGAACGTCGACGATGTTCGCCTTGTCCGCGCCGCGGATCGCCTTCCGCAGATCGCCTGCGGGCTGAGCGTCGGGCACGAGGAAAGCGAAATCGCGCATCACCGGCTGGAGCGCAGGCGGCGCATGAGCAGCGCGGGCGAAAGACGGCGCACCCTTCTTCAGCGGCACCGCATCCAGAAACAGCTCGACGGCCGCGACCGGCATGTCGATGTCGAACGCCGACAATGTGCTTGGATGCAGCGTACCGAACCGGGCGAGGATGTTCCTGGGGCCGAGCCGGAGCGTACCCGACTGGCCGGGGTGGAACTGCGCGCCCGCCTCGCCCCCACCGGTGTTGAACACCTGCAGCTTGTCGACCGGCGCGCCGGCTTCCGCCAACAGGGCCATCGCTTCCGCCTTCGCATCGAACGCATCGAAAGTTGCCGCCTTTCCGGTGGCCCAGCCGCGCGGGGTCTTCTCGCCCGCCAGCAGCACGCCCAGCGTCGCCCGCTCGTCGCTCGATCCGTCCGCTCTCCTGAAATAGCGTCGCCCCAGCTCGAACAGGCGCAGCGATGCCGCCCCGCGATCGGCGTTCCGTTTCGCCGCCATCAGCAGGCCGGGCAGCAGGGACGGGCGCATCGCCTTCATCTCCTCGCTGATCGGATTATCGAGTATCCATAATGCCTGACCCGGTCCATCCTGAGCCTGTCGAAGGACGAAATGCTCCGCCAGCGGTACGGGAAGGAAGGACCAGGTGATCGCTTCGTTCAGGCCCCGCGCGGCAGCGGCGCGGCGCAGGCGGCGTTCGCGCGTCTGTTCGGGGGTGGCGGTGGGCGCGGCGACGCCTTCGGCGCGCGGCAGGGCGACGCTGGCGACGTGCTCCAACCCATGGATGCGCACGATCTCCTCCACCAGATCGGCGGGGCCTTCCACATCGTGGCGGCGCAGCGGGACCGTGACGGTCCATGGGACGTCCGCTCCTACCACCGCGAAATCCAGGTTCTGCAAGATCCGCTTCTGTTCGTCAGGTGCAATGTCGATCCCGCCCAGCCGCTGCGTCAGCGCGGGATCGAACGCGATGACCGCCGGCTGCGATGGCGGCGATCCGGCCCGGACCGCATCGCTCGCCGTGCCGCCGCACAATTCCACGATCAGCCCGGTGAGAAGGTCCAGCCCCTCGTCCATGAACGCCGGATCGACGCCGCGTTCGAACCGGGTGCGGGCATCCGATGCCAGGCCCAGCTTGCGCCCGGTCGTGCCTATGCGGGGCGGATCGAAATAGGCGATTTCAAGGAGCACGTCCGTCGTGTCCATCGCACAGCCCGATGCCGCGCCGCCCATGATCCCGGCGATGTCGTGCACACCCGCATCGTCGGCGATCACGGTCATGCCATCGTCAAGCGTGTAGGTCTTGTCGTTCAGCGCCTCGACCTGCTCGCCATCACGCGCGCGGCGCGCCACCACCGCACCGCTAAGCTTCGCCAGATCGTAGGCATGGGCCGGACGGCCGAAGGCCAGCATCAGGTAATTGGTAAGGTCCACCAGCAACGAGATCGGACGCTGCCCCGCGCTTCGCAATCGCTGCTGCAGCCAGTCGGGCGAGAGACCGTTGCGGACGCCGGTGACGACGCGGCCGTAGAAGGCAGGGCATCCTTCGGGATCGTCGGTGCGGATTTCGACCGGACACGCGTCGTCCGCCGTGAAGCCGGGGAAGGCGATCGGTTTCAATGTTCCCATCCCCGCCGCCGCCAGATCGCGCGCGATGCCGTGCACGCCCATGCAGTCCGGGCGGTTGGGCGTGATGGCGACATCGAATACGGGGCTGGAACCGTTGTAATCGGCGAAGCTCGATCCGACCTGCGCATCGGCGGGCAATTCGATGATGCCGTCATGCTCCTCGCCCAGTTCCAGTTCGCGCACCGAACACATCATGCCGTTGGAGGTGACGCCGCGAATGGCGCTCTGCTTCAGCTCCATGCCGTTGGACGGCACCACCGCGCCGGGCCGCCCCAGCACGCCTTTCATGCCGGCTCGCGCATTGGGGGCGCCGCACACGATCTGCAGCGGGTCGCCGCTTCCCGCATCGACGGTAAGCACCTGCAGCTTGTCCGCATCCGGGTGCTTTTCCGCCGTGAGGACTTCGGCCACGGTGAAGCCGGCCAGCCTCTGCGCAGGGTCGTCGATCCCCTCGACCTCCAGCCCGATGCAGTTCATCGCATCGGCCAGAGCAGTCACGTTGGCATCGGTTTCCAGATGGTCTTTCAGCCAGATGAGGGAGAACTTCATGTCGTGGCTCCCACTCCGCCGGAAAGCGTCGGCTGGTCGAACGCGCAAAACCCGTAATGGTCGAGCCAGCGGGCGTCGCCGTCGAAGAAGGCGCGCAGATCATCCATCCCGTATTTCAGCATGGCGAGCCGATCGACACCGACGCCGAACGCGAAACCCTGCCATGCGTCGGGGTCCAGCCCGGCGAACTCGAGTACCCGGCGGTTGACCATTCCGCTGCCGAGCAGTTCCATCCAGTCGTGGCCTTGCGCGTTTCCGTCGCCCCCGACGACGCGGCGCCCGGCGTCCTTGCGGTAGCCGACATCGACCTCGACCGAGGGTTCGGTGAAGGGGAAGTAGGACGGCCGCAGGCGCAGGACGATGTCGTCGGTTTCGAAAAACGCCTTGAGGAACGTCTCCAGCGTCCATTTCAAGTGACCGAGATGGATGTCGCGGTCGATCACCAGCCCCTCCACCTGGTGGAACATCGGTGTGTGCGTCGCATCGCTGTCGCTGCGATAGACGCGGCCCGGCGCGATGATGCGCACCGGCGCGCCTTCCTCCACCATCGTCCTGATCTGCACCGGCGAGGTGTGGGTGCGCAATAACATTCGTTTCTCCCCCTCTCCTTGAGGGGAGGGGGTCGGGGGGAGGGGATCGAAATAGAACGTGTCGTGCATCGCGCGCGCGGGATGGTTCTCGTCCATGTTGAGCGCGGTGAAATTGTGCCAGTCGTCCTCGATCTCCGGCCCGGTCTTCACCGCGAAGCCGAGATCGGCGAAGATCTCCGCCAGCTCGTCCATCACCTGGCTGACGGGATGGACGCTGCCCCTTGGCGTAGCGGGTGCGGGGAGGGTCAGGTCGAGCGTTTCTTCCGCCAGCCGCCGATCCAGCTCGGCATCGGTAAGCGCTTGTTTCTTCGCGGCAATCGCATCGGCGATCCGGCTGCGCGTCGTCTGGATGGCGGGGCCGCGTTCCTGCCGTTCTTCGGCGGACATCTGCCCCAGCGTCTTGAGTTGCGCGCTGACCCACCCCTTCTTGCCCAGCACCGCGACCCGGATGGCTTCGAGCGTGTCGGCATCGTCGGCGGCCTCGATGGCAGCCAGGGTCGAAACCAGCGTCGGTTCCAGCTCGGCTTTCGGGGCGGTTCGTGTGTCGGTCATGCGTCGATCCGATAAGGGGCCATACGAAAAAGCGCCACCCCCGCGACGTGCCGGGGCGGCGCTTCGATATTCGGGACGGCGAAGGCAGACTTACGCGGGCAGAGCCTTCTTCGCCTGTTCGATGACGCTCTTGAACGCCGCGCCTTCGTTCATCGCCAGATCGGCCATGACCTTGCGGTCGAGTTCGATGCCCGCCAGCTTCACGCCATGCATGAACTGCGAATAGGTAAGGCCCTCGGCGCGCACGGCGGCGTTGATCCGCTGGATCCACAGCGCACGGAAGCTGCGTTTCTTGACCTTGCGGTCGCGATAGGCGTACTGGCCGGCCTTCTCGACCGCCTGGCGCGCGACGCGGATGGTGTTCTTGCGGCGGCCGCGATAGCCCTTGGCCTGGTCGAGCAGCCGCTTGTGTTTCTGGCGCGTGGTAACGCCGCGTTTAATGCGTGGCATATCTTAAAACTCCTGCCTCAATCCAAACCGTAAGGGGCCCATTTCTTCACCGCCGCCCAATCGGCTTTCGCAAGCACGTCGGTTCCGCGGTTCTGGCGAATATACTTCGCCTTGTGGTGGGTCAGCCGGTGCCGCTTGCCCGCGACGCCATGCTTGACCTTGCCGGTGGCAGTGAGCTTGAAGCGTTTTTTCACGCCGCTCTTGGTCTTCAGCTTGGGCATTTTCGTCTCCTGTCCGAAACACGTACCATCGGCCCTGGCAGCCCTGACGGCCAGGCCAATTTGAGGAATCACGTGGTGTGAAGCCGCGCCCTATATAGGATCGGCGCACGAAATCAAGCGCACTACGGGCTACCCCATCGCCTCCAGCGCCTCTTCCAGCCGCGCCGGTTCGCCGAGCGCCAGCACGCGGCCATCGGAGCCCGCATCCAGCGGATTGCCCTGCCAATCGGCCATCAGACCACCCGCGCCCTCCACCACCGGGACCAATGCGGCGTAGTCGTAAAGCTTCAGGCCCGCCTCGCACACGATGTCGAGATGCCCGGCGGCGAGCAGCCCGTAATTGTAGCAGTCGCCGCCCCAGATAACGGTCTTCGACGTCTGCGCCGCAAGCGACATGAACGCCCCCGCCTCGTCATCGGTGAAGTTCTGCGGTCCGGTGGAGGCAATCGTCGCATCGGACAATTCCCTGCACGCCCGTACCCGCACCGGCTCGCCATTCAGCGTCGTCTCGTGCCCGACCCGCCCCGCCCAGCGCTCGCCCGCCACCGGCTGGTCGATGATGCCCAGCACCGGCCAGCCATCCTGCATCAGCGCGATCAGCGTGCCGAAGATCGGACGCCCCGCCATGAAGCTGACCGTGCCGTCGATAGGATCGAGCACCCATTGGCGCCCCGCATGCTCATTGCGTGTGCCGTATTCCTCGCCGATGATCCCGTCATCGGGCGCCTCGGCTTCGAGTATCGCCCGCATCGCCGCCTCCGCCGCCCGGTCGACTTCGGTCACCGGCGAGGCATCGGCCTTGCGCTCATGGCTCCACTGCCCGCGAAACTTCGGCCGGATGACCGCCCCCGCCGCATCGGCGAGCCGGTTGGCGAGAGCGAGGTCGGACGGCTTGGCCACGATCAGTCGAACAGGCTCGACACGCTGCTTTCGTCGGCGATGCGGCGGACGGCTTCGCCGATCAGCGGGGCGATGGTCATGACGCGCAGGCGGCTGGCGTCGCCCGCAGCGGCGGTCGGCAGGATGGTGTCGGTGATGACCAGTTCGGTGAGCGCCGATGCCTCCACCCGCGCGACCGCGCCGCCCGACAACACGCCGTGGGTGATATAGGCGGCGACGCTGCTCGCGCCGTCGTCCAGCAGCGCCTGCGCCGCGTTGCACAGGGTGCCGCCCGAATCGACGATGTCGTCGATCAGGATGCAATGGCGCCCCTGCACGGCGCCGATGATGTTCATGACTTCCGATTCGCCCGCCCGTTCGCGGCGTTTGTCGACGATGGCGAGCGGGGCGTTCTCCAGCCGCTTGGCCAGCGCCCGCGCGCGGACCACGCCGCCGACATCGGGGGAGACGACCATCAGGTCGCGATCGCCATAACGCGCCTGGATATCCGCCGCCATCACCGGCGCGGCATAGAGGTTGTCGGTCGGAATATCGAAGAAACCCTGGATCTGCCCCGCGTGAAGATCGACCGACAGCACGCGGTCGGCCCCGGCCTCGGTAATCAGATTGGCGACCAGCTTGGCGGAGATGGGCGTTCGCGGGCCCGGCTTCCTGTCCTGCCGCGCATAGCCGAAATAGGGGACGACGGCGGTGATCCGGCGCGCAGACGCGCGGCGCAAGGCATCGATGCAGATCAGCAGTTCCATCAGGTTGTCGTTCGCGGGATAGCTGGTGGACTGCATCACGAACACGTCCTCGCCGCGGACGTTCTCGTGGATTTCGACGAAGATTTCCTCATCCGCGAACCGCCGCACGCTGACATCGCACAACGGCGTTTCGAGATAGGCGGCGACCGCGCGGGCCAGAGGCAGATTGGAATTGGCGGCCATCAGTTTCATGCGCGTGATTCTCCGTGAAGGGCGGTGCGCCACGGGCTTAGTCGCGCGTCATGGGAATGCAACATGGGTGGCGGGTAGTGTGCACGGGTTGCGATGGCGGGCAGTGTCGGTGCGCTTGGCTGGTCGACATCCGCCCCCTCGCAAGGACCTACAAGCCTTTAGTCAGCGGGATGCTTGCGCGATGCGTTTCAGGTGATGCTGGAAAAATTGCAGGGTTGCCGGCCAAATCGCTTTTTGCGCGGCAAGATCGGCTTCGGAGTAACGGTAAGCGCTGCTTTCCGGAGGTGTCCCCGTGCCGGAAAGCGCATGTCCCGCTTCGGGAAAAATCAGACTGACCGTGTCCAGCCCCGCAGCGAAACGACGTTCGGCGATATATTGCGCCATTTCGCCCGATGCCCATACGTTGTCCTGATCCCCCCCGGCTACCAGCACGGGCGCTTCTATTTCTTCAACCCGAATGCGTGCCGGTTCCACTCGTTCCGGATGGGCATGACGTCCACTGTCCTGAGGGGTTCTGAGGCGGGGTGTCGCGTCCGGATCGGAATATTTGGCGATCTCCGCGTCCATGCCGATATAGGGCACGAAGGGCAAAGACACGCCGCGCCAGCTGAACGAACTGCTGGCCCCATCCACCGTGCCCGGCCCCCAACCTTCCCAAACGACATCCGATGGAACGATCGCCGCAACCGCCGAAAAACCATCGATTTTGCTGGCTGCGATAAGAGCGAATTCGGCGCCCTTCGATACACCATAAACACCTATCGGCATGTTGCCGATCCGGGTGTCCTGACGCGCCCGGTTGAGGACCGTTTCCAACCGATCGACGGGGATGTCGTGAAAAGCCGCAGGCAAGGATGGGAACTGCGCCTCGCGGCTGTAATACCGCGGTGAATAGTAAGGATAGCCGATGACCGCATAGCCTTCAGCGGCGAACAGCTTCGCCTTGGTTCTGGCGGTAGTGTCGCCGCCTTCGCTTCCCCCGAGCACGATTATGGCGGGGAACGGCCCCTCACCTTCCGGTACCATTACGAAGGAACCAGGCAGTTCACCGGCAAACACCTCTTCGGTCGCAGCACCGGGTGCCGCATCCTTCGCAAAAACGGGCGAGGATAGCCCCAGTACGATTGCGTAAAACCATGCGTTCGAGATTTTCATGACATAGCTTCCTGTTGAAAGTTCGCTTGATCTGGCAACCGTCTGTCAAATGTCGATAAGCCTGCAAACCGTTGTACTACATCTCGCGCCAAAAAAGTATCTCGCGCCGAAAAACTCTCATGCAGAGGCGCGAACCACTTACCTCGGCCTTCGTGCCTTCGTGCCTTCGTGCCTTCGTGCCTTCGTGTGACACCTGATGCAGCGTTCGCGTCACCCCGTCCGATGTTCGCCCTTGATCCAGCGTACCGTGCCCGAACTCGCCCGCATCACCACGCTTTCGGTGGTCATCACCCCGTCGCGCCGCGTCTTTACTCCGTCGAGCAGCGAGCCGCTGGTCACGCCGGTCGCGGCGAAGATGCAGTCGCCGCGCGCCAGCTCCTCCAGCTTGTAGATGCGGTCGAAATCCTTATCCGCTATGCCCCATTTGCGGGCGCGGTCCTTTTCCTCCTCGTTGCGGAAGACCAGCCGGCCGTTGAACTGCCCGCCGACACAGCGCAGCGCCGCCGCCGCCAGCACGCCTTCGGGGGCGCCGCCCTGCCCCATATACATGTCGATGCTGGTGTCCTCGTCCGTGACCGCGATCACGCCCGCCACATCGCCATCGGGGATGAGGTGGATGCCGCAGCCGATCCCGCGCAATTCGGCGATGATGTCCGCATGGCGATCGCGTTCGAGGACGCAGACGGTGATCTCGGCGGGCTTCACGCCCTTCGCCTTCGCCACCGCCTCGACATTCTCGGTCACGGATTTGGCGAGGTCGATCACGCCGTCGGGATAGCCCGGCCCGACCGCCAGCTTGTCCATATAGGTGTCGGGCGCGTTCAGGAGGCAGCCTTCCTCCGCCGCCGCCAGTACGGCCAGCGCGTTGGGTCCGGCATTGGCGGTGATGGTGGTGCCTTCCAGCGGATCGAGCGCGATGTCGATCCTGGGCCCTTTGCCTGGTGCGCCGCCGACCTTTTCGCCGATATACAGCATCGGCGCCTCGTCCCGCTCGCCCTCCCCGATGACCACGGTGCCGTCCATGTAAAGCTCGTCGAAGGCTTCGCGCATGGCTTCCACGGCGGCGGCGTCGGCGGCTTTCTCGTCGCCCCGGCCGATCAGCCGGGAGGCGGCGATGGCGGCGGCTTCGGTCACCCTCACCATTTCGAGGACGAGGACCCGGTCGAGGACCTTGCTGGGCGCCGTAGAAGACGGGGTGGAGGAGGGGGTGGTAGCCGGATTGGAAGGGGGGGTGTTCATGGTCAATTCAGTCCCTGTGGCTTGGTGTGCGCGCGGCTGGAACGGCAGCGGTTAGAGGGGGATGGCGCCGATGTCGAGATACCACCCGCCGCGCGTGTGCCGCTTCGCGACAATGGCCGTCTTCCCTCTATGGGCCGCGGTCCCCCCCGGAGTTCATGCGCAGGAAGCGCCGCCGCGGACCGCCGAAACCGTCATCGAACGCGCGAGGATTGCCTACGGACCGCCGCCGCCCGAACCGGTCTGCGGGGAAGCGGAGGACGGCGAAATCTTGGTCTGCGCCGAGGAACAGGAGCAATCGCAGTTCCGCGTCGCAGCGAGCAGCGCGCTCGACCCCGAATCGGACGAGGCGCTGGACGATGGCCTGCCCCGTGCGCCCAGCGTGGCGGGGGCGGGCATCTTTCACGGGGAGCCGACCTTCTCGATGGGCGCGCCGCCGCCGCCCGCGCTGATCGTGGATGTCACCGCCCTTCCGCTGGCGCCGGCCGGCTCCGACGCGGACCGGATCGCGCGCGGGCTTGCGCCGAAAGGGGACGAATGAGGCTTGCCGTCCTGATCCCGCTGGCAGCCCTCATGTCCGTGCCCGGTTCGGCGCAGGAAGAACAGGCTGGGGGCGGCACCGTGCGGATCGACATTCTCGTTGACCTGCCCAGCACGGCGGAGGCCGAACGGCAGTGCGAACCGGTCGCGGAAAATGGCCAAGTGAATGGGGGAAGCCAGGACCCGATAATCGTATGCGGCATCCGCGGCGACGACGACGCGTTCTTCTATAGCGGCGACGCGGAAGCGGCGGAGGATCGTCATGCGCGAGAGACCGCCTTTGCCGGCACGGTTCCGCCGCCCGATATCGCCGGTCCCGGTATCTTCCGCGGTCCCGCCACGGCGAGCGGCATCTGCGGCATCGGCCTCAATCCCTGTCCGCCGCCGCCTGCCGTTTTCATCGATGTCGGTGCACTTCCGCAAGCGCCGGAAGGGTCCGCTGCCGACCGTATCGCGCAGGGGCTGGAACCGGAAGAAGATCGGGATGCGGACCGGGAGGAACTGTCCGACTACGAACGCGAAGAGCTGGGCCTGCCGCCGCGTCCCGCCCCGACGCATCCGGCGAAACAGCCGTGAGTGCCGATCAACTTTCCAGTATCTTCATCGCCAGCGGCGGCGCGGTCAGGCTGTCCGACCGGCGGAGCAGTTCGATCGCCTTGGCGACGCCGCGCTGCGGACCGTCATGGGTGACCATCGCGACCAGCACTTCGCCCCCGTCGATCGCACGGCCTTTCTGAATGAGGCTTTCGATCGAAACCTCGGCATCGCGCATCGCGGCGGTCAGTTCCGCCAGCACGCCCGGACGGTCCCTGACCGCGAACCGCAGATAGGTCTGCCCGATACGGTGCCCCGCATGCGCCTTCCCCATGCGATCGAGCGCCGCCACCGGTACGGAAAACGGCGCGCCCACATCGCCGCGCGCGATGTCGATGAGATCGGCGACCACCGCACTGGCCGTCGGGCCCGCACCGGCGCCCGCGCCCTGGAACAGCAGGCGTCCGGAAAAATCGCCTTCCGCGACCACCGCATTGGTCGCGCCGGTGACATGGGCCAGCGGGTGCCCCTTCGGCACGAGGCAGGGCTTCACTTCCTGCAACAGCGTGTGTCTTCCCCGCTCAGTCCCGGCCCCGGCCGGATCGATATCGGCGGTCGCGATGAGGCGGATGACATAACCCAGCGCATCCGCCTGCGCGATGTCGGCGGCCCTGATCTGCGCGATTCCCTCGCACGTCACCGCTCCGAAATCGATCCGCGTGCCGAAGCCGATACAGGCCAGGATCGCCAGCTTGTGCGCCGCGTCCACGCCCTCGATATCGAATGTCGGGTCGGCTTCGGCATAGCCCAGCGCCTGCGCGTCTTTCAACGTCGCGGCGAAATCCGCGCCGGTCGCCTCCATGGCCGAGAGGATGTAATTGGCGGTCCCGTTGAGGATGCCGGAAATCCGTTCGATCCGGTTGGCGGCGGCCCCTTCGCGCAGGCCTTTCACCGCCGGGATGCCGCCCGCCACCGCGGCCTCGAACTTGAAGGCCGCGCCTGCCGCTTCGGCCAGTTCGGCCAGCGCCATGCCGTGGTGCGCGACCATCGCCTTGTTCGCGGTCACGAAATGCCTGCCCCGGCCGAGCGCGTCCTGCGCCAAAGCGAGAGCCGGCCCGTCCGCCCCGCCGACCAGCTCGACGACCACGTCCGCATCGTCGCGCCGGGCCAGCGCGGCCATGTCGTCCGTCCAATCGACCCGGCTCAGATCGATGCCGCGATCCCGGCCGCGATCGCGCGCGCTGACGGCGACGACGCGGATCGCGCGTCCGGTGCGCCCCGCGATCAGGGCGGCATTGGTGTCGAGCAGGCGGACGACGCCGGCGCCGACCGTGCCCAGGCCGGCAATCGCGATGTCGAGCGGACGGTTCATGCGCCCGCTCCCGTATCGCCAGATCCCGTTTCAGGCGCGTCCGCGATGTCCGGTGCCAACGCGTCGCGCACTCTTTGCGGAATGGCTTTCGGCGCTCCGCTCGCAAGATCGACATGCACGTTCACCAGTAAGATCTCGGCGCGCAGATCGTCGCCCGGGTGTTCATCCATTGTGCCGTGCAGTTCGATGCGGGTCGTCATGCTGCTGGTGCCGAACCGCGTCGTCCAGGCGCGCCCCTCGACCGTTTCCTCCGCCCGGATCGGCTTGCGGAAATCGACCGCGGCATGCGCGACGTGAAAGTCGAGCGGTTCCTCGCGGTTTCCCATGATGCCATGCGCCCGCCAATATTCGGTCACGACCAGATCGGCATATTCGAGGTAGCGCGCGTTGAAGACGACCCCCTGTGGATCGAGTTCGGCGTAGCGCACGCGGAAACGATGGATGAAGGGTGCTGTGTTCGGCGCTGGCGTCGGTCCGGTCATTCACGCGCCATAGGCAAAATCGCAAGCCATGCAAAACCGCGTGATCGCGCGGGGGCGGTCAGCCGGTTCGATTGCGGGGGCAGCCGCCGAGGCTTTCAAGGACGTAGGCATAGTCGTCAGTGGTGCGCGCCTGCGATGCGGCATCGCGTGCGAGCATTTCGGACGGCGCGATCCTGGCAGGAAGGAAGCAGGCGAGGCGGTACCATTCCAGAGTCTGCGGCACCGGGGGCCGCGCGGCGGCATCCACGATCTCCGTCCAGGAAACGCCCCAGACCGGCGATTGTCCCGGTGTGCGCAACACGCTGATCGAAACCGGTTCGCGCGTCCGGGTGCTCAGGAATATCTGCGTCTCGGACTCGCCCGCCAGATTGCCTTCGATCGACAGGGCGTCGCGGATGCCGGTAATCGCGGGCGGCGCATCGGACGCGACCAGCGCGGTCAGGATCGGCCGCAGCCGCGCCTCCAGCTGATCGGTCCAAACGAGCTGCGCCGAGGGTGCGACAAGCTGTATCTCGCCGGGCCGTCCCGGAACGCCGCGCCCGAACAGCAGGACGTCGCGCTTCTTGAACCTGGGCACCTTGCCGTCGCTGCCAAGCGGCACGTCGACCAGATATCTGAGCGCTTCCCCCACCGGAACATCGCCCGCGATCAGGGCCTGCGTTTCCGCTTCCATGTACAATCGCGCATGTCCGGGAGCGAGGCCGGGCGCCCGTTCCGGCTCGACCGCGGCCTGCTTGCGAATCCGGGCCTTGACCACGATCTGCGCGGGATCGGCAAGATCGACGAGATCGGCATAGGTGGGTTGCGATATGCTACCCATATCCTGCGCCGACGCCCCCGGAACGCATGCCGCCAGAACCGAAGCGACGACCGCCGCGGACATCGTTTTCCAGACATTGCTACGATCTATCAACGGCTTGCTCCAACATGCAACGACCCGGCCCGAACGATTTCGGAAACGCGATCCTCTTTACCCAATAGTAACGCCCGTGAATTGCCCGTGAACCCACAAAGCGTTTGCGCGGCCCCATGATCCTGTCTAAAGGTCGCCGTTCTGTTGGGGACAAAACACAACCAAATCTCCAGCCGACCCTGCCCGGATCGATATGTCCGGCAGGTCCCATGATTTTCGGGCGTATGCACGCAAAAGGCATGGTGAGCAGACTAGCACTCTGGCAGCCCGCGCTGCCCAAGGGACGAGCGGCCAAGTTTGCGCTTGGTGTATTACGATGGAGTGAAGCGACTGAATGGCCTACGCTGATCAACAGATGAGCGGCAACAAAATTGCCGCGATAGTCTTGGTGGCCCTGATCCATATCGTTATTGGTTACGTCCTCATTTCCGGACTCGCTTACGAAGCGTATCAGGAAGCGGTGGAGAAGGTGACCACGATCGACGTGAATGAGGAAGAACCCGAAGAACCCGAACCGGAAGAAGAACCGCCACCCCCGGAAGAAGTGCCCGAAACCGTGGTTCCGCCGCCCTTCGTTCCGCCCCCGCAGATCAATGTGCCGACGCAGCGCGAACCGCGCCGTTCGCCGCCCAACATCACGCCGAACGATTCGGTCTCGCGCCAGCCGACGACGAAGCAGTGCAGCGACGGAACGACCGTGGCCATCACCGCCCGTTGCGGACCGCCGACGAAAGTGTGTCCGAACGGCCGGACCTATCCGATCACGGCAACCTGTCCGCGTCCCGAGCCGGAGCCGAAGCCGGAACCCGAACCCAGGTTCACGCCCAAGGCCGCGTCGCCTCGCGGCAACCCCGGCCGTTGGGCCAGTGCGCGGGACTACCCGTCGCGGGCCCTGCGTGAAGAGCGCGAAGGCGTCACCGCCTTTACGCTGAACATCGGTGCCGACGGCCGCGTTACCAGCTGCCGGGTGACGGGATCCAGCGGACACAGCGATCTGGACAGGGAAACCTGCCAGCTGATGGAACGCCGGGGACGGTTTTCGCCGGCCACCAATGGCAGCGGCAACGAAGTCGCCGGCACATGGTCCAGCGCCGTACGATGGGAAATACCGGAATAAGGGCGATGGCCGCCCGTTCATGCGGGCGGCCGGGTTCCGATTATCTTACACACGCTTCTTTCTGAGAGGGAAACCGCAATGATTACTCAACTACTCGCAGTCGCTGCCGACGGTGCAGCACCGGTCAACCAGTTCGGCTTCTGGGAAGCCATGAACCAGGGCGGTGCCATCGCATGGTCGATTTTCGCCGTTCTCGTCATCATGTCGGTCGGATCGTTCTACATCCTGATCACCAAGCTGCTCGAACAGCAGAAGATCTTCAAACAGTACAATGACGTTCGCAGCACTTTCTGGCGGGCCAACAGCCTGTCCGAAGGCGCGACCAAGCTGGAGAAGAATTCCGCCTGGCGCCAGCTGGTCGACGACGCGCTGGCCGCCGATGCGCAGCACGGCAAGATGCAGGACAGCATGGAAGCGCATGACTGGCTGCACGGTTCGCTGGCCCGTTCGGAAGCGTCGATCAACGCGAAGCTCGCCGGCGGCCTGCCGTTCCTCGCATCGGTTGGCGCAACCGCGCCGTTCGTCGGTCTGCTCGGAACGGTTATCGGTATCTACCGCGCGCTGATCAATATCGGCCTTGCCGGATCGGCGTCGATCGACAAGGTCGCGGGCCCCGTCGGCGAAGCCCTGATCATGACCGCCATCGGTCTGCTCGTAGCCGTTCCCGCGGTTCTCGCCTATAACTGGCTGTCGAGCCGCAACAAGCGTCTCGCTTCCATGCTGAGCGGTTTTTCGACCGATCTGCTTGCCAATCTGAATTCGAAGGGCACCGTGAAGCCGGTCGCCGCGACGACCAAGGGCACCACGCAGAAGACGCCGGCCAAGTCGACGACGACCACGACCGGTACTGCTGGCACAACCAGCACTACGGGCACTACCGGTACTACGGGTACAACCGGTACGGCTGGCACCGCGACCACCACTTCGAAGCCGCTCGGAGCTACCGGCAAGCCCGCGACGACGACACCCGGCGCCAAGCCGCGTCCGTAACGCGGGCGCCAATACTGGGAGCCATGGGGCGGACAGCGAACATGTCCGCCCCGCCACCCGATAAAACGCGAACCGATAAAACGAGTAAATTGCAGGATAGGATGTAACGATGGCAGTTTCGATGCCTGGCGAAGATGACCAGCCGATGTCGAACATCAACACCACGCCGCTGGTCGACGTGATGCTGGTTCTTCTGATTATCTTCCTCATCGCGGTTCCGGTTGCGATTCAGACGATCGATCAGCTGGAGATCCCGATTCTCGAAACGGAAGAATCGAAGGACAAGGTGGAAAACCTGCTGCTGACGGTCAGTACCTCCGATGGCAGCGGTCGCAGCGCGGGCGATGCCGGCTTCGAAGGCGCGAGCCGCGACGGTGAATGCCGGGTCTATTTCAACAATACGACTCCGGTGGATTCGGCCGAACTCTACGAACTGGCTTTCGAACAGCTCGATGCCATCGTTCAGCGCGCCGGCGGCCCGGAAGCGATCGCGGAGGATCCGGACAAGGTTCCGCAGGTGCATATCCGCGGCGATGTCAACGCCCCGTGGCGCTGCATCGCAGGCACGATCTACAACATCCAGCGGGCTGGTTACCCGACCGTCGGATTCATATCCAATCCGGTCGATCCCAATCCGGCCTGATCCTTCGCGATCAGGGCGTCCGGGTGCGACAACACACATTCAGGAGTAAACATTATGGGAATGTCAGCAGGATCGGATGATGGCGAACCGATGATGGAAATGAACACGACGCCGTTGATCGACGTCATGCTCGTTCTGCTCATCATGTTCATCATCACCATTCCGGTAGCCACCCATTCGATCGATATCGACCTGCCGATTCCAGACGACAGCGAAATACCGGAAAACCAGGTCGATCCCATTCAGAACAAGATCGTCATCAGCCAGGAAAACCAGATTTTCTGGAACGGCGACGCGATCTCGCTCAATGAAATGGTTCGCAATCTCAACGCGACGAAGAACATCACGCCGGAACCCGAGCTGCAGTTCGAGCCCGAACCGTTCGCCAGCTATCAATTGTCGGCCGAGGTTCTCGACATCATCAAGGTGTCGGGCGTTTCGAAATTCGGTTTCGTCGGCAACGAGAAATACCGCGAATTCGGCAAGCAGTAAGCGCCGAACGCAAATGTCATTATGAAGGGCGGTCCGTAAATCACGGGCCGCCCTTTTTGTCTGGACGCCGGTTACGTATCAAAGCGCGACGTCCCCGTCAGCGGACATCGCGGCATTCGCCAGGCTTTCCGCTTCCAGCAGCAACTCGTCGTCGATCGCGCCGCCCGCCATCTTTTCGCGGCCGATGACGACCATGACCGGCACGGCCAGCGGACTGACCCGTTCCAGTTCCACATGCACGACCTGCTCGGCGGAGTTTTCCAGGAGGACGCCCAGCCGCCCGACATCGGTCATCCGCTCGCGCGCATCGGCCCATGCGGCTTCGAGCAGCACATGTTCGGGCTCGTGCTTGCGCAGGACGTCGTAGATAAGGTCGGTCGAGAACGTGACCTGCTTGCCCGTCTTGCGCCTGCCGGGCTGCTGTCGTTCGACCAGTCCGGAGATAACCGCCACCTCGCGAAACGCGCGGCGCAGCAGATGCGAATCCTGCACCCAGTCGATAAACTCGTCGGTCAGGATGTCGGGCGACAGCAGCGGCAACGGATCGGTCACCGGCTTCAACCCCCATACCGCCAGCGAATAGTCGTTCGCCACAAAACCGCCCGGCTGCAGCCCGCGATCCTCCATCCGGCGCGTGATCAGCATGCCCAGCGACTGGTTCGCGTTCCACCCTTCGAACGTGTAATAGACGGTGTAATGCCGCTTCACATGGGGGAAGCTTTCGACCAGCAACTGACCCGGCGCGGGCATGACCGAACGGTAATCCTGCATTTCCAGCCATTCGCGCACATCGTCGGGGAACCGCCCCCAGCCCGCCCGATCGACCAGCATCGCGCGTACGCGGTTCGCAAGATGGGTGGTCAACGGCATCCGCGCCCCGCCATAGGACGGGATCATCGCCGATTTGGCGGAAGCGCGCACGATCACCTCCATGTCCTTCAACTGCTCGACCTGCAACGCGGTGCCGGCGAAGGCGAAGGTGTCGCCGGGTGACAGCGCGGCGGCGAAGCGTTCCTCGACCTTGCCCAGCGACCGGCCATTGGCGAACCGCACGTTGAGCATCTCGCCATCCAGGATGATGCCCGCATTCAGGCGGTGTTTCGCCGCATGTTCGGGATGGGCCAGCCGCCAGGTGCCGTCCTTCTGGCGGACGATCCGTTTGAACCGGTCGTAGGCCCGCAGCGAATAGCCGCCATTGGCCACGAAATTCAGCACCCGGTTCCACACTTCATCGTCGATCCAGGCGTAAGACAGCGATGATCGCACCTCGTCCAGCAACGTGTCCTCGTGGAATGGCGCGGCGCAGGCGGCGGCCATCACGTGCTGCGCCAGCACGTCCAGCCCGCCGTCGCGGAAATCCTCCCCGTCGCGCTGGCCCTCCTCCACCGCGTCCATGGCGGCTGTCGCTTCCAGGAATTCGAAGCGGTTGCCCGGCACCAGCACCGCCTTGCTCGGCTGGTCGAGCGTGTGGTTGGCGCGGCCGATGCGTTGCAACAAACGCGAAGAGCCCTTGGGCGCGCCCATCTGCACCACGCAGTCGATATCGCCCCAATCGACCCCCAGATCGAGGCTAGCAGTGGCGACCAAGGCGCGCAACTCGCCGCGCGCCATGGCCCCTTCGACCTTGCGCCGCGCCTCCCGCGACAGGGAGCCGTGATGGACGCCGACGGGCAGCTTGTCCTCGTTCACGTCCCACAGGTTCTGGAAGATGTATTCGGCCAGAAACCGCGTGTTGGTGAAGATCAGCGTGGTGCGGTTCTTGCGCACCAGTTCGTAAAGCTGCGGGATCGCCCAGGTCGCGGCGTGTCCGCCCCATGGAATGCGCTCTTCGATCGGCAGGAGGATTTCGATGTCCGGATCGGCGCCAGCCTCCCCGATGACCAGCTGCGTGCCGTCGAGATCGCCCCACGGGGCCAGCCATTCGCGGTACCGCTCGGGCTCCGCCACGGTTGCCGACAGGGCGACGCGTTGGAGGTCGGGCGCGATCGCCTGCAAACGGGACAAAGCCAGCGCCAGCAGGTCGCCCCGCTTGCCGGTCGCGAAGGCGTGGACTTCATCCACGACAATGCGCTTGAGGCCGCGGAACAGGTCGAAGCTGTCGGGATAGGACATTAGAAGGTGCAGCGATTCAGGCGTGGTCAACAAAATATGCGGCGGTTTGCTTCGCTGACGACGCTTGCGGTCGGACGGGGTATCGCCGCTGCGCGTCTCGATGCGGAGCGGCAGGCCCATATCCTCGACCGGCGTCACCAGATTGCGCTGAACGTCATGCGCCAGCGCCTTGAGCGGACTGACATAGATCGTATGCAGATCGTCCGGCGGCGGCGTCTTGCCGAAGCGCGACGGGCAGAAATCGGCCAATGTCGGCAGGAACCCCGCCAGTGTCTTGCCCGCCCCCGTATCGGCGACCAACATCGCATGGCTGCCCGCCTGCGATGCGGCGAACATTTCGCTTTGATGCCGCCGGATGCGCCAGTCGCGTTTCGAGAACCAGTCGGTTATCTCGACCGGTATCGAGGACTTGTTTTCAGGGTCGGCCATGCCGGTTATCGAACGGGTGGCAGGCTCACCGGGTTCCGGCAATGCCGGGTCGCTACATTTCTTCGGCAATTTCTTCCATTGTGTCGTCGATGGCTTCCATGTCGACCATGGCATCGGCCTCCATCCGCTGCGCTTCCAGCTCCGCCTCGCTCAAACCGATCAGCTGTGCCAACCGCGCTTTCTCGGCCGCGTCCAGTTCATCGTAGTCACGTGTTTCGGGCAGGTCGGCCATGGCGGCTTCCATGCGGGTATCCAGCGTTTCGAACATGCCCATCATGTCCGGCAGCGCTTCCATCGTGGTCGCCATCAGGCGCGGATCGCTGGCGAGAGTAAAGGATTTGCGCGCATAGGACGCACCGGTTTCGGTCTTGAAAAAGGCGTTGATATCGGTCAGTTCGCTTCCCGTGAAATGAACCGCGTAAAGCTCGGTCATGGCCTTCTTCATGACCGGTTCCATGGTGGTCATCATCTCCGACATCATCGCGGGAAACATCTCGCGTTCGATCGCCACACGTTCGCGCCATGCCGGATCGAGCAGCGTCAGCGCTTCCTCGGCAGCAGCGTCGTCCATGGTCAGTTCGGTGGCGTACAGACCCAATTGCTCGGCGACTTTCGCAGCATTGGGGGCCGTATCCATGTCCATCATGGGACCGAGCACGCCGCCCATCATGGCATCCATCATCTCGGCCATGGCACCTTCCGGTATAAGCCGCGCGACAACTTCGCGGGCGATCGGCAGGCGTGCTTCCTGCTCGGCAGTCAGCGGTTCGACTTCGAACATGCCGGCCATCATGGCCATCATGGCCATCGCGTCTTCGTCGTTCATGGGCTGTGCCATCGCAGGGGCCGGCACGCTCGCCAGCGTCACGGCGGCACCGATCGTCAGGCCCATCTTTCGTAACATCGTCATAAATCCCACTCCCATTTTCCTATCGCTCAATGCGCCGCATTCTCGCCCCGCTCAAGTCCCGATGCGGCCAATTGTTCGTCGATCTGCGCCATCAGCCGGTCGAGCCCGGCTTGGCTGTCGCTTTCCGCGCGGGCGACCAGCACGTCCTGCGTGTTGGAGGCGCGCAGCAGCCACCAGCCATCGTCGTTGGTCACGCGCACGCCGTCGGTGCCATCGACCTGCGCCGGACTGTCGGCGAGCCGCGCCTTGACCTCGTCGATCGCAGCGAATTTGCGCGTCTCGTCGACCTGGAAGCGCATCTCGGGGGTGTTGATCATCGGCGGCATGTCGGTGCGCAGCTGCGTGACCGACCGGCCCAGTTCGGCCGCGGCGGTCATCAGGCGGACGCCGGCATACAGCGCGTCGTCGAACCCGTAATACTCGTCCGCGAAGAACACGTGCCCGCTCATCTCCCCGGCAAGCGGCGCACCCGTTTCCTTCATTTTGGATTTAATCAGGCTGTGACCGGTCTTCCACATGACCGGCGTTCCTCCATGCGCGGCCACGTGATCGAACAGCGCCCGGCTGGCTTTCACATCGGCGATGATGGTGGAACCGGGCATCTTCGCCAGCAGCGCCTCGGCATAGATCATCAGCAGCTGATCGCCCCAGATCACCCGCCCTTCGCCGTCCACCGCGCCGATCCGGTCGCCATCGCCGTCGAAAGCAATCCCGAAATGGAGGTTCTTGTCCGCGACCAGCGCGCGCAGATCCTCCAGATTGGCCTCCACCGTGGGATCGGGATGATGATTGGGGAAATGGCCATCGACGTCCGTATAAAGCAGATGATGCGTGCCCGGCAGCCGCTCGGCAAGCAATTCCAGCGCCGGGCCGGCCGCGCCGTTGCCCGCGTCCCAGCCCACCCGCAGATCGGCGAGGGCGCCCGCATGGCCCGCATCGGTCAGCGCCCGGATCGGCGCGCAGATACGATCGACATATTCGACCAGGATATCGCGCGTTTCGTTAGTTCCGGTGCCGTCCATCCAGTCGCCGGCCGCCGCCATCCGGCCGAGCGTGAGGATATCCTCTCCGAAAAACGGGCGGCCCTGAAACACCATCTTGAAGCCGTTGTAATTGGCGGGATTGTGGCTGCCGGTTATCTGTATTCCGCCATCCATCTGTTCATCTGACGCGGCGGCGTAGTACAGCATCGGGGTCGGCCCCATTCCTACCCGCACCGCGTCGCAGCCGCCGGCGTTGAGCCCTTCGACCAGCGCATGTTCCAGGATGGGCGAACTGGTGCGCCCGTCATAGCCTACCGCGATCCGGCCGCCGCCGGTGGAGCCCTTCGCACGGTTGATCAAAGTCGCGAAACCGCGCCCGATGGCGCGCGCATCCTCTGCGCTCAAGGTTTCGCCGATGATGCCGCGAATGTCGTATTCGCGCAGGACGGTGGGGTCGAATCGATGGCTCATGACGGGTCTTTCCTTCGGGTCGCATCGGGAAGGCGGGCGAGAAGCAGATCGCGGGCGGCATCCGCTTCGTGAACCTGCGCGTCGCTGCCCCCGCGATCGGGATGCACGCGTGCTATCAGGGTTTTATGGGCGCGCAAGATTTGCGGGCGGGATGCCTTGCGGCCGACCCCCAGCAACCTGCGGGCAGCGCGTCCGGGATCAACATCCGTGCCGCCGATCGCGGCCAGTTGCCAGGGCCATCGGCCGGTGAACATGCGGCACAGAACACATGCGAACGCTGTGATGATGAGCAGCTTCAGCATGGGTCAGGCCGGCTCCAGCGCGGCTTCGCCGGCGCTCGTCCTGGCCGGCAGGTTGAGGCTGGCGAGCAGGCTGCGCATTTCCTGCCGGGCGACCAGGTGGCTGGTGCCCAGTTCGCCCAGATGCCCCTTGTCGAGCAGGGTCAGGCCGGACGGGAACAGCTCGCGATAGATCACCCGTTCGGACAGGCCCTTGGCCACGCGAAAACCCGCTCGCTTCGACAATTCGCCCAGCGCCTTTTCGATGCGGTGCATGTTGCGCGCTTCGGTATGGCCGCTGCGGTTGCGCACGACCACCCAGTCGATTTCCTGCCGGTGCTGCAGGGCGCGGGTCTTGCGCGTTTCCCAGATGAGTTCGGCGTAGAACGACAGGCGGCGGACCTTGAAGCTGGTCGCATCGACCTGCCCGATGAGGTCGAAATCGACGAAGCTGTCGTTCATCGGCGTCACCAGCGTATCGGCCCTGGTCGCCGCGTGCCGGGCGATCGGATCGTCCCGGCCCGGCGTGTCGATGATGATGAAATCCATGCCCGCCCCGCGTTCCGCCACCATCGCATCGAACGCCTCGGTCGATCCGCCGTCGAACACGCCGCATTGCGCGGTCGGCAGCGCCAGACCGCGCTTGGCGGTGTGGTCGCGGCGGTTCTCGAAATAGCGGTCCATCGTGCGCTGGCGCGGATCGCAGTCCACCGCCGCCACTTTCGCGCCCCGGTAAGCCAGTGCCACCGCGACATGCACCGCGGTAGTGGATTTGCCCGTGCCACCCTTTTCATTGGCGAAGGTGATCCAGTGCGGCGCGTCGGGCAAAATGTTCGATCCTCGTGTCTTGGCTTGTTCGTGTCGCGCACGGGGCGCTAAGGCATCCGCTTCTATCGGAGGGCCGGAACCCATGCAAACGATCCACGATCCGGATGTGTTGAGAAACGCGGTTGCGGCGCTGAAAGCGGATGGGGGGCGCGTCGCGCTGGTGCCGACCATGGGCGCGCTGCATGAAGGGCATCTCACGCTGGTGCGCCGGGCGGCGGAGCGGGCGGACCATGTCGTCGCATCGATCTTCGTCAATCCGACGCAATTCGGAGCGGGCGAGGATTTGGAAGCTTACCCCCGCCCGATCGCGGACGATATCGCTTTGCTGGAAGCGGAAAGCGTGGCGATCCTGTGGGCGCCGACCGCCGACACGATGTATCCAGCCGGCTTCGCCACGTCGATCACGGTCACGGGCGTCGGCGACCATTTCTGCGGCGCCGACCGCCCCGGCCATTTCGACGGAGTGGCGACGGTCGTGTGCAAGCTGTTCAACCTGGTTCGGCCGGACATTGCCGTGTTCGGAGAGAAGGACTGGCAGCAACTGGCGGTGATCCGCGCGATGGCCCGCGATCTCGACCTGTCCGCGCCCGCTGCGGCGGACATCATCGGCGTGCCCATCGTGCGCGAGGCGGATGGTCTGGCGATGAGCAGCCGCAACCGGTACCTCACGCCCGATCACCGCGCGGCCGCCGCCGTGCTGCCGCGCGAGATGGAAGAAGCCGCCGCTCGAATCGCGGACGGGCAGGAGGTCCGCCGGGTGTTGACGGCCATGGAATACGCGCTGCTGGGCGCGGGATTCGATCGCGTGGACTACGCCGAACTGGCGGATGCGGAACTCTTGCAGCCGCTGGACGAGTTGCCGGACCGCCCCGCCCGCCTGCTGGTCGCCGCAAGGATCGGGGGCACCCGGCTGATCGACAATAAGGCGGTCGCGTCGCCCCGGACCTGATCCGGGGGCCGGGCGACGGGTTACAGGGACATCCGCGCTTTCACCGTTTTGAACGCAGCGATCGCGCGGTCAATCTCCTTGTAGCTCAATCCCGAAGACATCTGCGTGCGGATGCGCGCCTTTTCCTTGGGCACCACGGGGTAGGAGAAGGCGACGACATACACGCCCTCCTTCAGCATTTCGTCGGCGAATTCCTTGGCGGTCTTCGCATCGTACAGCATGACCGGCACGATCGCATGTTCGCCGGGCAGCAGGTCGAAACCGGCAGCCTCCATCTTCTCGCGGAAATAGGCGGTCTTTTCGTGCAGTTCGGCGATCCGCGACGGATCGCGCTCGATCGCATCGATCGCGGCGATGGCGCCGGTGACGACGGGCGGCGCGACGGTGTTGGAAAACAGATAGGGCCGCGACCGCTGCCGCAGCAACTCCACGACCTCGCGCTTGGAGCTGGTGTAGCCGCCGCTTGCCCCGCCCAGCGCCTTGCCCAGCGTGCCGGTGGTGATGTCGACCCGGTCCATGCAGCCGCGATATTCATGCGTGCCGCGCCCTCGTGTCCCGACGAAACCGGTGGCGTGGCAATCGTCGAAATGGACCATCGCGCCGTATGTGTCGGCGAGGTCGCAGATCGTGTCGAGCTGAGCGATGAAACCGTCCATCGAGAACACCCCGTCGGTGGTGATCAGCTTGAACCGTGCACCCGCTTCGTCGGCCGCCTTCAGCTGCGTTTCCAGATCGGCCATGTCGTTGTTCTTGTAACGGTATCGCTGCGCTTTGGAGAGCCGGATGCCGTCGATAATGCTGGCGTGGTTGAGCTCGTCCGAAATGACCGCGTCTTCCTTCGTCAGCAGCGTTTCGAACAATCCGCCATTGGCATCGAAGCAGCTCGGATAGAGAATCGTGTCCTCCATGCCCACGAACGCCGAAATGCGATCCTCCAGCTCCTTGTGCTGGCTTTGCGTGCCGCAGATGAAGCGGACCGACGCCATGCCGTAGCCCCAGTCGTCGATTCCCTTTCGCGCGGCGGCGTTCACGCCTTCATCTTGCGCCAGCCCGAGGTAATTGTTGGCGCACAGATTGATGACCTCGCGCCCTTTCAAATCGACGACCGCACCCTGTGCCGAAGTGATCGGGCGTTCGTCCTTATACAGGCTGTCCGCGCGGATCTGGTCGAGTTCGCCCTGCAGATGGGCCTGGAATTTACCGTACATGCTTCATGTCTTCCCAATTCAGAACGACCTTCATCGCCTCGCCCGACAGCATCGCTTCGAAGCCCGCTTCGAAATCCGTATAGGGCAGGCGATGCGTGATCAGCGGCGCGATATCGAGGCCGGATTCGATGAACACGCTCATCTTGTACCAGGTTTCGAAGATTTCCCGGCCGTAAACGCCTTTCAGCGTCAGCATGTTGAAGATCACCTTGTGCCAGTCGATCGCCATGCCCGCTTCCGGCAGGCCCAAGATCGCGATCTTGCCACCGTGGCACATATTGTCGATCAGCGAAGCGAAAGCGGCTTCGTTGCCCGACATCTCCAGGCCCACATCGAACCCTTCCGACATGCCGAGTTCGGCCTGGACCTCTTCGACGGTCTGTTTCGCGACGTTGACCGCGCGGGTCACACCCATATCGCGAGCCATTGCCAACCGCGTCTCGTTGACGTCCGTAATCACCACGTGCCGCGCGCCCGCATGGCGGCACACGGCGGCGGCCATCATGCCGATCGGGCCGGCACCGGTGATGAGGACGTCTTCGCCCAGCACGTCGAATTGCAAAGCAGTATGGACTGCGTTTCCAAACGGATCGAACAGCGATGCGACGTCGAGGTCGATGGCCTGATTGTGCAGCCAGACATTGGCGGCGGGAAGGCTGAGATATTCGGCGAAAGCCCCGGTGCGGTTGACCCCGATCCCGTCCGCATCGGCGCACATGTGGCGGCGTCCGGCCATGCAGTTGCGACAGCGGCCGCACACGACATGCCCTTCGCCCGATACGATCTGCCCGACCTCGTAACCGCGCACATTGCTGCCGATCTCCTCGATCGCGCCGACGAATTCATGGCCGACGATCATCGGTACGGGCACGGTGTCTTGGGCCCATTGGTCCCATTTCCAGATATGCATGTCGGTGCCGCAGATCGCGGTGCGTTTGACCCGGATCAGCACGTCGTTGATCCCGCAGGTCGGCTTGGGCATGTCCTGCAGCCACAGGCCGGGTTCGGCCTTCGCTTTCACCAATGCCTTCATCATGCGCGCTCCCTTGATCAGATCGTAGTTCGATAATTATCCCAGGACGCAATAATTGTGAAGCGCGCTGCCTGCATCAATCCTTGCGCGGTTTGTAGCTGACCCTTGGGCCGCGTTGCTTGACCGGCTTCTTTCCGCCCGGCTTGGTGGGGCCTGGCTTGGTGGGGCCTGGCTTCCCGTCCCACTTGCCGGCACGCACGCCGTCGGTTGCGCCTTTGGCGCCCGGCTTCCCCCGATGCGGCCCCGCCCCCTTGCGATGCGGCTTGCTGTTGTGCCGCGCCTGTTCGCGCGGGCCGCCTTCGGACCGCTCGATCAGCACCGGTCGATCGTCGTCCTCCGACGCGGCCGTGCGTTTGATTGCGTCTTCGAACTTGGCGGCAATGTTGGTCGGCACCTGGAAGAACGTCTCGTTCCCGCCGATGCGGATCGCGCCGACTTCGTTGCGGGTAATGTGGCCGCGGCGGCACAGCAGCGGCAGCAGCCAGCGCGGATCGGCATTGTGGCGGCGCCCGATATCCATGCGGAACCACACTGTATCTTCGAAACCGGGACGATGCCGCTCCTTCTGCGCCGCCTTGCGCGCTTCGGGCGTGTTGGCGATCATCTCTTCGGGCTGCGGCATCTTCGCGCGATGCGACTGGACCAGCGCGACGGCGATATCCTCGGCCGAACGATCCTCCATCAGGCGGCGGGCCAGCGCGCGGTCTTCCTCGTCCGCGTCCACTGGTTCCATCAGCGTTTCGAGCAGCCGTTCGCGGTCCTGCGCTCGGATGGCTTCCGGCGTCGGTGCGTCGATCCAGTCGGCCTCGATCTTCGCGCCGCGCAACATGGATTCCACGCGTCGGCGGCGGGGATAGGGCACCAGCAGAACCGCTGTACCCTTCTTGCCCGCGCGGCCGGTGCGGCCCGAACGGTGCTGCAGCGCCTCCGCATCGCGCGGCACCTCGACATGGATGACCAGGCTGAGCGATGGCAGGTCGATGCCCCTGGCGGCCACATCGGTTGCCACGCACACCCGCGCCCGCCGGTCGCGCAGAGCCTGCATCGCTTGGTTGCGTTCCGCTTGCGAATGCTCGCCCGACAGCGCCACGACCGCGAAGCCGCGTTCCTGCAAAGTCGCATGCAACCGCCGGACCGCATCGCGCGTGGCGCAGAAGGCGATCGCGGTCTCCGCCTCGTGAAAACGCAGCAGATTGACCACGGCATTCATGATTTCCGACGGAGGAATAGTCACCGCCTGATAGGTGATGTCGCCGTGACCGCGATCGTCGCCCACGGTCGATATGCGCAAGGCATCCTTCTGGTATCGTTTGGCCAGCGTCAGGATCGGTTTGGGGATGGTTGCGGAGAACAGCAGCGTGCGTCGCCCGTCGGGCGTCGCGTCCAGTATCTCTTCCAGATCCTCGCGGAACCCCATGTCGAGCATCTCGTCCGCTTCATCCAGCACCGCGACTTTCAGCGCCGACAGGTCCAGCGCGCCGCGTTCCAGATGGTCGCGCAGGCGGCCCGGCGTGCCGACCACGATGCTCGCTCCGCCGCGCAGGCTGCGGCGTTCCTTCGATGCGTCCATACCGCCGACGCACGTCGCGACGCGCGCGCCCGCCTTGCCATACAGCCAGATCAGTTCGCGACTGACCTGCAACGCCAGTTCGCGCGTCGGTGCAACGACCAGGGCAATGGGCGCGATGCCGTAAGCGACCTTCCCGTCGCCGCCCAGCAGATCGTCCGCCATGGCCAGACCGAACGCCACCGTCTTGCCCGAACCGGTCTGCGCCGACACGATCAGATCGCGCCCTGCGGCTTCGTCCTCGATGACGGCGGACTGGACCGTCGTGGGTTTGTCATAGCCGCGTTCGGATAGGGCTTCGCCAAGGACTGGCGGCAATTGGGAAAAGGTCATTCTGGCTTTCGGTTGCTGGATGCGCGTCGTGACACGCCGGGTCGCGCCGCTTCGTAGTACGGGCAGTGCGGGTAATTCGGCCCCCTACACCATATGCGCCCTATTGCTTCTCTTTTCGTGCAAACGCGAATTGGGCGTTGGCCGACGGGAATACACAAATATGGGTTTGGGAGCGTAGCAGCAGCCCGTCTGTTGATTTGCGGCACGATATGAAGGACGGACCTACCCATGGGGGCACAAACCATGCAGATCGACGAACAGCAGGCCGACACGATCGGGGCGATGTTGCGCGAATGGATCGCGGAGGACGGGTTCCCCTGCGTCGGCGCGAAATCGGCGCTGGCCCGCAACACGCTGGAAATCCTCGTCGCCAGTCGGATCGACAGCGCATGGGACGATCTTCGTATCCATCGCCGCCTCTTGGAATGGTCGCGTGAAAGCCGGAAGGATCCGGAAAAGCTGCGTAGTCTTGCGATCGTCTTCGCCGGACCGGAGAAGATGGACGAGCCGACGTTCGAAACCGCGATGTGGGAACGCATCCAGTCGCTGGCTGACAAGGATCATTGGCTGGGGCAGGATTACGATCCGGACGTGAGCCCCGATCCTTCCGATCCCCATTTTTCGCTGAGCTTCGGGGAAGAGGCGTATTTCGTCGTCGGTCTGCACCCCGGTGCCTCGCGGCCGGCGCGGCGGTTCGCCTACCCCACGATGATCTTCAATCTGCACGAACAGTTCGAACGACTGCGAGAGCAAGGGCGGTACGAACGTATGCGGGAAGCCATCCTGGACCGGGACGTCGCACTCGCCGGATCGCTCAATCCCATGCTCGCCCGCCATGGAGAAAGCAGCGAGGCGCGGCAATATAGCGGCCGGGTGGTCGACAAGGACTGGCGCGCGCCCTTCCGCGACCCGCGAAAGGGCGACAATGACCGGGACTGATACGAAACGCGTGGAACCGCGCACCGGAGCGGCATTCCGGCTTATGAAAGGGCAAACCCTCCGCGTCATCGATCCCTATGGTGGGCAAGTGTCCGATCTGTTGGCCTATAACGCATCGGATACGCGTGAAGTCATGTCGAACGGGCGCACGTTCGATTATGAAGAGACGATCCACCTGGCGGCAGGCCATGCGCTGTGGTCCAACCGGTCGAACCGGATGCTGGCGATTACCGGGGATACGGTCGGTCGGCATGACTTCCTGCTTACGCCGTGCAGCATTGATACGTTCCGGCATTTCTATCCGGACAAACCCGTCCATCGCGGCTGTTTCGGCAATCTGGCCGCCGCGCTCGAACCTTACGGGATTGAAGAAGACGCCATACCGACCGCGTTCAACATATTCATGAATGTGCCGGTGGATGGTGGAACGGGCGGGTTGCGTGTCGATCCGCCTGTAAGCCATGCGGGCGACAGCATCGAATTGCGGGCGGAAATGGACCTCGTCATCGGGTTGACGGCCTGTTCCGCCTATGCGTCGAATGGCGGCAGCTTCAAGCCGATCGACTATGCCATCGTGAATTGATGCGCCGGATCAGTCCCAGACGGCTTCCTTGAGGGCAAGCGGACCGTCGCCGTAGAGGTAGCCAGGATCGAAGCGGGCGTAGCTCTTCAGCGCATCCCAATCATCGGTGTACAGATCGCCGCGACGGATTTCGGCCAGACGCAGTTCCCGCAATTTACCGACCGCGCGATTGGCGTGAACCGCGCTCACTCCGCACATGTCGGCAAGGTCGAATTGGGTGAAGGGCGTCCGCAGCGCCCGGTCCGCCCCGCGCCCGATCAGCGACAGGCGCGTCTGCAGTTCGGCATAATGATGCGCGATGCGGCGCGGCGCGTCGAGCTGCTGCAATGTCTGGATCCATTTGCGATGGATCGATGCGTCCAGCAGCGTGGCGAACCACAGGGCGCGAGCGATCCGCGGATGTTCGCGCAGAACTTCCCGCAATTTCACATGGCTGACCGTCGCGACTTTCACGGGTCCGGGGGCCATCACATCGTGATCCAGGCGTTTGAGCGCGAAGCCGTGAAGATCGAAAAAGTCGCCCGGTACATGGAAACCCACGATGAACCGGCGATCTTCGCTGTGCGTGGTACGGAAAACGAAACCGTCGAGCAGGAGCATGCTCTGTTCGATCCGCGTGCCCCGCTCGACCAGCATGGCGCCGGCAGGATGATCGATGACGTCGTCGATCAGGCTTTCGATGTAATCTTCGTCACGGTCCGACAAGAGGTGCCGCAGCCGTCCGGCCATGAAATTATCGCTCAGGCGTGAGCGCTTGGAGGTTGCGGGGTCTTGATCGGAAAGCATCAAAAATCAGTAATCGTCCGCGTAATCGGGTTCCATTGATGTTTGTTAGTTTTTTGCATTTTTTTGTGGCGCATCAAGGGTTGAGCGCACGCGGTCGCGAATGGAACGAAGCGGATCAGCGACATTGGCAGGCATCGGACGGTGAACGCCCGCCCCGCCATAGCCCCATTGCGCCAGAGCGCTGTCGATTTCCGGCGCGCAATCCGGTGGCTGCCGATAATCCTCGTTGCCATCGCGTATGGCGATGTTGGTCGGTTCGTTCGGCAGGTCGAGAAAACCGTGCATCGCCGCAATCCACATTTCCGGTGAAGCCACGAGGTCCTCGTAGCGCACCAGCAGATAGGAATGCAGGAAGCGAATATCCTCCTTCATGATGCGATAGGCTTCCAATCCGTATCGGGTAGTCTGCGCGACGTCGCGATCGCTCCATTTGCACAGGGCGGCCGCCATATATTGCGGATGGCGCAGGACGATGATGAATTTCGATGTTGGAAACAGGGCCTGCAGCAACCGCATATGCGACAGGTTGACCGGCGACTTTTCGAGCAGCCACGGCCGGGAAAGATCGAACCAGTCGCGCCAGTCGGTCCACAGCCGATTGCGCGTTTCCATGGTGTTGAGCGGGTGCTCCTCGGTAAGATGCTGCGCCGGGTCGGTGGCATAATGGCCGGGAACGCCGTGCCGTGCCGTATGCGGGATGGCGCCTTGCAGATAGCAACCCTCCTGTTCCGGAACCGGCGCATCGCGAATGGCGCTGATACCCGAATGCTGACACAATATCCGTGCGATGAGGCTGGTCCCCGTCCGATGAAGACCGGCAACGAATACGAAACGCGGCTTCACCCGGCTACCCCTTCCCGTCAATCCTGCCGGGCAGCACCGACCGACGTCGTAAAGGCGCCTTCGCCGAACAGATAATCCGGGTCGAAGCTGGCGAATTCGTGCAACCGGTCGATATCGGGGATCGAGACGTGCCCGCGTTTGAAGATCGCCATTTCATCCTTGCGCAGCTCGGCCAGGGTACGGTTGATATGTATGGTGGTCGCACCGGCCATTTCCGAAAGTTCCGATTGCCTGAGATCGGTATCGAAGGTCAATCCATCGCTCAACCCGACTTTTTGCAATCGCCACGCGATCTCCGCGAATATGTGGGCCAGCCGCCGCGCCGTCGTCAGTTGTTCGAGCTTCATGATCCATTCGCGATGCATGGCGGAATCGAGCAGGGTCGAAAACCACAGGATGCGCGCCAGTTCCGGATCGGTTTGCATGACCCGCGCAAGTTCCGCATGGGGCACGTAACCGACCTTTGCACGGCCGACCGTATCGATATTGTGATCCAGCCGTTTGAGGGCGAAACAATGAAGATCGACGAAGTCGCCCGGCACATGGAAACTGACGGCATACCGCCTGTCGTCCCCGTCTATGGTGCGAAGCATGAAACCGTCAATCAGCATAGTGGAATGATCGTAGATTTCCCCGCTCGTCAAAAGGCGCGTCGGTTCGTCGATCCATTCGCTGTATTCCACCAGGCCTTCCATCCGCGCCTTTTGGGTGTCGGTCATCTGGTGGCGCAGACGCCCGGCCAGGAACCGCGCAGTCTCGGGATAAAGTGCGGTGTCGGCGTCGATGTATCCGGTCTGCACGCGCACGATACATCTCCAGCAAGGGTTTGCGCGGGGCTAGCGCAACCCGCCATTGCCGTCCAACGGTTCTTCCGGCGGCATGGATGTTAGATTCCCGCCCCATCGACGTGGCGGCGCGTTGCATCCATCATACTCTCCTCGAAGGACATTGCATGAAGATCGCCGTGCTGGCCCATATCCGCCATGCCATCGCCGAACCGTATTCGGGCGGGATGGAGGCGCATTGCGCCGGCCTGTGCAAGGGCCTTCGCGCCGCCGGACACGACGTGACGCTGTTCGCGGCTGCCGGATCGCAGGACGAAAGTCTCTTTCCTATTTGCGCGCATCCTTACGAAACCGTGCTTCCGTGGAACATCTACCGTGGATCGCCCGAATTGGCGGAATACCAGAATACCGCATTCGGCATGGCGCAGGCGGAGATCGAGGCGAGGGATTTCGACGTGGTCCATAACAATTCCCTCCATCCTGGCGTGATCGATTGGGCGGCGCGGAACGGTATCCCCTGCACGACTTCGCAGCATGTTCCCCCGTTCGGGACCATGGCCGGGGCGGTGGCGCAGGCGTCCCGGCACCCGCATGCCCGTTTTACCGTAACCTCCGCAAGCCAGCTCGACCTGTGGGAAGAAACGTGCCGCCGCAACATGCGCGTGGTTCCCAACGGAGTCGATTGCGATGTCTGGCGCAATGCGGGAACTGCCGGCGATTATTTTACATGGATCGGCCGGATCGTGCCGAACAAGGGTTTGGCGCAGGCCGTGACGGCCGCGCGTATCGCAGGGGCGAAGCTGCGCATATTCGGTCCGATCGAAGACGCATCCTATTTCGCCGATCGGGTCGAGCCGCTGCTGCAGGACTATGTCGAATATCACGGTCACGCCGATCAGCGCGGCCTTGTTCCCATTCTGTCCGCGGCGCGCGGCGCCGTCGTTACGCCGATGTGGGATGAACCGTTCGGGCTGGTCGCGGCGGAAGCTCTTGCGTGCGGCGTTCCGGTCCTTGCGTTCGATCGCGGCGCTATGCGCGAAGTGATCGGCGATTGCGGCATCGTGGTGCCTGCCGGCGACGTTGCTGCCTTGGCGCAGGGGTTCGACCGGATGGCTACCATCGATCGCGGTGCCTGTCGGCGGCGCGCGTTACGCCATCTGTCGAACGATGCGATGATCGCGGGGTACGAGCGGTGCTACGACGAAGCGATCGGCTACGCCGCCGCGCAGCCCGTCGCCAACGCCGCCTGAGCTTCCAGTTGAGCCAGTACGGCGGCGCTGCTGGCGTATGGTTGATGCGCCTGTTGCCGCGTCAGGCGCAGGTCCTTCTCATCCGGCTCGCGCAGCTTGACGAACCGGTCGCCGTCGCGGTCGATCAGTCCCATCAGCCGGAACGCGCGCAGCCAGTGCTGCATCGTGGGTTCGCCCCATTTGTCCTGAAACACCTTCGCATTGGCGAGCACGCTGTCCAGATGATGGACCGGCGGCATGTGATGCGGGTGATATTGATGATAGCACTTCGCCCCGCGTACCCACCAGATGGGTAACTCCGCCTTGGCGATCATCCGGCCGAAATCGGTGTCTTCGCCGCCATAGCCGACATAAGCCTCGTCGAAGCCGCCGATCGCCTGGAAATCGGATTTGCGCAGCGCGAAATTGAGGGACCAGAAACAGCGATAGTCGCGGCAGGCTCCCAATGGCGATTCGGGTGGTCCCGCGCGTTCCGAATGCTTTACCGAGATCGCTTCGAAAGAACGGAAATTCAGTTTTCCGCCTACCGCTCCTTTAGGCAGATAACCGACTTCCCCCATGAATACACCGTTCTGCCCGGCGGCGGCATTCGCGTAATCTTCGATGAGGTCGGGATGGGGAATGCAATCGACGTCCAGAAAGATCAGCAGATCGCCCGAAGCCTTTTCGGCCGCGACATTGCGCGCTCTGGCCAGGGGAATGTCGCGCGCACCCATCATGATCTGGCGAACCGGGAAGTTCGTAGTGGGCAGGATATAGGCCTGGTCCTGCATCACCGCGACGATCAGTTCGCGGGGGGGCGTGGACGATCGCTGGAGACCGCGCACCAGATTGCGCAGATGTTCCTCGCGCCCATAGGCGAGCGTACAGACCGACACCGTCATGCGACGACTTCCAGCTTTGGATTTTGCTCCTCGGTTCCGGCCCATAACCGTTCGGCCAATTCATCCAGCCAGGCCGCCGCGCCTTGCGCGGCATCGGGATCCACGATCGCGCGCTGCGCGCAGTGATTGATATCGTGCATCCGTTCCCACAATCTCGCCCAGCCATCAGCGTGCGACGGCCATTGCGGGGACATGATCGCCAACCCCTCGCGCTCCAATATCTGTGCCTTGCGCAACTGTTCGTCGAAATACCGCCATTCCGGAACGACGATCCAAGGCTTCGCGACCGACAGGACCATGTGAACGGTGGTATTGCCGGTCGACGATACGACCCTGTCGGCGGCGGCAATCCAGTTTTGCGGATCGTCGACCCAGCCGCGATGGGCGAGATTGCCGGGCGACGTTTCATGCCACGCGCTTTGAACCGATCCGATAGTGATCCACTGACTGTCCGGCTTCGCCCGCGCTCCCAGGGTCAGGGGCGCGGACGGCGTGCCCTCTCCCCCGCCCCCGGCCACGACCAGGACGATATCCGCGTCGGGATCGAGATCGAGCCTGCGCCGCGCTTCCGCCATGGATGGAAGCGCGGAACAATCGACGCCCACGCCCGAGGCGTAATGCGTCTTGCGTGCCATCCATCCTTCCCGATCCGACTGTTCCAGCCGGCGGTGATAGGGGGCGAGCAGGCCGACCGCCCCTTCATAGGCGGCCCGGTGCCCGGCATCGGTGCGATCGCCGTGCTGCATCACGCAGATATGCGGCACCGAACACAGACGCGCGAGCTGCGCCAGCTCGGCCGAAACATCGCTGACGAACAATGCGGCGTGCGACCTGGCGAACCATCCGGCGATCGTTGCCGTGGCTTTGGTTATCGAAGGCCAGCCGATGGGCGCGCAATGCGTGGTCTCCGGCATGGGCAGCGCCGCCATGCGCGGTGCCTCGTCGCCGGTCGCTTCGAACAGGGACGGTATCGCGATGCGTTCTATGCGCGGATCGAGATCGGGAAAGATGTCCGACCTTGCGCAGAACAGCGTCACCGGACGCCGATCGATCAGAAGGTTGGCGATCGATGCCGCACGCTCCGCATGGCCCCGCCCCTGATGATGCACGAAATAACCGATGGGACGAGGTTCGACCATCACGCGCTTTCCTTGCCCGATGCGCGGCGTTTGCGGCGCGCGCGATGGGCAAAGATACCTTCAAGGGCACCAAGGGCATGGTGGCGCCGCGAAACGTAGACGTTCGAGCGTTGCGACAGGGCGGTCAGTTCCGGGGCATGATTGCCGACCATGACGGCGTTTTCGCAGGCAACCAGCATGTCGATATCGTTGCCACTGTCGCCGATCGCGACCACGCGGTCTCTCGCGATACCCAGCACATGCGCGACATGGTTCATGGCCGGCCCCTTGCCGGCATTGATAGGAAGGATATCGAGGAGATCGCCATGGCTGGCAATCAGCTGTACCTTCAATCCGGCTTTGTGCAACGCTTCGTGCGCATGGGTCAGGACGGCGTCGTCCCTGTAGAAATAACTGCGCTTCGCCTGGCGCTGTTCGTAGATCGGTTGCGGCGTCAGACCATCGATATCGGCCAATGCCCTGGTAACCGCATCTCCCGCCCATTCGCCCGAAATCGCATCGTGATACGCCAGGTCGCGCTGCAATCCCCGCGGTGTCTGCCAATAGATCTCCGACCCGGTCGACGTGATCCAGGCCCGCGGTGTCGGCAGGGCCCATTCGCGTACGATCCGCTGCGCTTCGATGATCGATCGGCCGGTGGCGGCCACGAATGCAAAATCGCCGCGGCGTTCGAAAAAGGCCGATACGCGCCGCGCACCCGCAACGCAGCCCGTCAACGTATGGTCGAGATCACTGACGACCAGTGATGTAGCCAATGACGTGGCCGGCCCTTGATCCTTGCGAACGGCCGGATCGAGTATGGTCCGCGTCAAAGCTACGATGCCGTCGGCGTAAAGGTCCCAGCTCATCGCTTGGACGTTGCGCCGCCCGTTGTCCGACATACGGGTCCACTCCCCGCGGTTCGAAACCACGCTTTCGATTGCCTTGGACAGCGCCGCTATATCGGTCGCCTCGACCAAGATTCCGTGATCGAGCTGACGCACGCTATCAACCGGACCGCCGCGATTGGTCGCCACCACCGGAAGGCCATGCGCCGCGGCTTCGCAGATCGTCAGACCGAACGGTTCGACAAGCGCGGGGTTGACGAACACCCCGCGGGTTTGCGCTGCCAATCCGTACAGTCCCGATACTTCGGCGGCGGCATGGCGTTTGGGATAGGCCACGTGGCCGTACAGATCATGACGGTCGATCGCCCGGAGAAGCGCGTTCAGCACCTCGCGATGCTCCGTCTCGCCTTCGTCCAGTCCGCTGCGCTGACCCGCAAGGATCACGAGATTGCAGCTTTGCCGCAGGTTCGGGTTCGATCCGAAAGCCTCTACCAGCGCCACCAGGTTCTTCTTGTGAACCGGCCGCGCGATCGCGAGGATCATCGGCCTGTCCGCTTCACGCAGGAACGGCGCGATCAGATCGCGCGCCGCGCCCAGGCTGGCAGAGTTCGTATCGGCAGGCTCGACGCCGGGTTTCAGCACGTGGATGCGGTCAAGGCGGGCGGAAGGATAGGCGCCGATCTGCCGCTCGCACTCGTCGCGGGACGACCCGACGACCGCCGAAGCATGACGGATAGCGGCATCCTCCTCCGCGATCCTGGCCGACAAGGCGGGGTTCGAAACCCCGGTTTTCAGTTTGTCCAGCCCCAGCGAATGGGCGGTGTAGATGAACGGGATGCCTAGTTCGCGCTCGATGGCGATGGCGATATCCCCGGCATCGGCAAAATGCGCATGGATGATATCGGGCAGCGTTTCGCGCGAACGAAGCTCCTCGATCAGCGCTTTGGTAAAGGCGGAACGGTCGCGCGCCAGGTTGTCCTTCGCCAGATATCCGGAATTGCCGCTGTCGATGCGGCGGATGATTAGCTTTGGGTTCAGCCATTCCTCGGCCTGCGCGTGGATCGTACCCAGCGTCTCGTCGTCGAAACGGCGCGTGACGATCTCCGCCATGCGCACGTCCGCACGTTTCGCCAGTGCACGCATTTCACCCAGAATGTAGGTAATATGGCCGCCCGTATCCTCGGTGATACCGTAACAAACAGGCTCGCCCCGCAGGCAACCGCCCAGTGCGAGCGAAAGGATATGCAACCATTGTCCCCTACGATGAATACAGGACAACAAGCCGCCAGGCGTTCCGCCGGGTCCGATCCAAATCTTTGTTAAAGAAAGCGCCGATGATCGACTGCGAAACGATCATTGCCTTCGCAACCACTTCCATTGCAGATTGGTGCACCCGACTGGATTCGAACCAGTGACCTTCGCCTTCGGAGGGCGACACTCTATCCAGCTGAGCTACGGGTGCGTCAATGTTGTTATTATCAGCATACGGTCATATCGACAAGCGCTGGAAACTGAACTTGTCGGCTTTCTGCAACGATTATTTTTAGAAAACCGATCGACTACACCGCGCCCGACGGCAAGTTCGATCCAGCACACGAACAAGACAGGCAAACCCTACCATCGATAGAACAGGTACGGGCGACGTGCTTTCGGGAACGATGTTCGTTGCGCGAATGGAACAAGGGGATGAAGGCCGGTACTGCCCGTCATTCTGTCATCGAAAGCAACAAGGGGTCCTCTCGCTCCCGGGCCTCCTTCATCCAGGAGTGTCCATCGATCTCCCGCTCCAGCAAATGCGTCAGTGAAGGAACCGCTTAACATGCGCGCCGTGCTGGGTGCCTCCCCCGCCCGCGCGGCGGACGATCCCCCCGTCCATGATCGCGGTTCAGAATTTCAAGGACGGCGTCGGCAAATGCACCGTCACCACGCATCTGGCGCATTATTTCCGCGTGCTGGTGGTCGACTGCGACAGCCAGGCAACGACCACCACCCTTTTCGGCTGCAACCCCCATTTCAATATCACGCGCGAAAAAACGCTCTACCCCTACCTGTCGATCGATCCCACGCAGGCCGACCTGCTCTACGCCGTCAAGCCGACGCCGTGGCCTAATGTCGATCTCATCCCCTCCAACTTCGAACTGTTCGACATCGAATACGAACTGGCGGCGGCGGGAGCCGACGGGCAGAGCGTGCTGGCAACCCGGTTCCGCAAGTTGAAGCAGGGCCTCACCGATCTGGCCCGAGATTACGACATCGTCATCCTCGATCCGCCGCCAGCCCTGGGCACTATCAGCTTGGCGGCGATGCAGGCGGCCAATGCGCTGCTGGTGCCGCTGGCCGCGACCACGCCCGATTTCTGTTCGACCGTCCAGTTCCTGTCGATGATGGACCAGGTGATCGAACAGTTGGTCGAAGCGGAAATCGAAGTCGATTACAGTTTAGTACGGCTGATCTGTTCCAAGTTCGACGGCGGCGATCCCAGTCACGACATGGTCCGCACGATCATGGAACAAGCGTTCGGCCCCGCCCTCCCCCCCGTGCCGATCCTGGAAAGCGCGGAGATCAGCCACGCGGCTCCGCGCATGATGACCGTATACGAGCTGGAAAAACCGATCGGTACACCGCGCACGCATAAACGCTGCCGTGCCAATCTGGACGAAGCGCTGGCGCAGGTCGAACAGCTGGTCCGGCAGGGATGGGGTCGGATCGATACGGTGGACGAAGCGGCCATCATACGGAGCATGGTCAATGGCTGAGCACACACTCCATCTTTCACGCGAAACGGCTTTCCTACACGGCACCGTTCCGCATACGTTCCTACGCCGATCGAATATGGCAGCAGGAGAATTAAAGGTCATGGCGAAGAACCAGAAGGACTATCTGGCGGATATTCTCGGCGATCATACGCCGGACGCAGGAACCGAAAAAACAAATGCCCTCGGTGACGAAGCCGCCCCGCCCCCTTCCCCCACCGATCGGCCTGCCGACCGTTCCGCACGTGCGGCACGGTCGCGCGGCACGACGCTGCCTGGCCGGGAAAGCGCCCTCGCCCGCGTGTCCAGCGGCGAAGCCAAACAGGTCACGCAGCTGCTGCTCGACCCGGCTCGCGTTCGCGTATGGGAAGGCAACGCGCGCGCCTACGATCAGCTGACCAAAGAAAACTGCCGTGAACTGATCGACGCTCTGATTGCCGAAGGGGGTCAGAAGGTTCCGGCAGTCGTGCGCAAGGTTAGCGGGGGTGCCGATCACGATTACGAAGTGATCGCGGGCACCCGTCGTCATTGGTCGATCACCTGGCTTCGCGCCAACAACTATCCCGACATGGCTTTCCTGGCGCAGGTCGCCGATCTCGACGACGAGGCCGCCTTTCGCCTCGCCGATATAGAGAACCGCGCGCGCGAGGATGTGTCCGACCTGGAACGCGCGCGCAATTACGCCGCCGCCCTGGGCGCGCATTATGGCGGGCACCAGGCCCGCATGGCCGAACGGCTCAAGCTGTCGCAGGGCTGGCTGTCGAAGATGCTCAAGGTCGCCGCCCTGCCCAACGAGGTGGTGGAGGCGTTCGCCTCCCCGATGGATATCCGGCTGCAGCCAACCTACAAGGTGGCGCAGGCCTACACCGACGAGACGCGGCGGGAGCGCATCGTCCGCAATGCCGTTGCCGTATCCGCCATGCAGCATAACCGCCGGGTAACGAACAACGCCGCGCTCGGTGCGGCGGACGTCATCCGGCGACTGCTCGATACGCAGGCCGACAAGCCGAAAGGCGCCAGACGAATCGTGATCGCGGAACAGGGCCGCCCGTCGCTCAGCGTGCGGTCCACCAACCGCCAGGGGATTACGGTCCGCATCCACGACGGGCACGGATTGAACCGGCGGCAATTGATGCAATCGTTCGGCGAACTGCTGGACGTGCTGGAAGAAACCACTGGCGGGATCGGTCGATAATGGCGGTTTTGCGCGGTTTCGGGGAATCTTTCCTCAAGGAAAGATCGATGCCGTGCGCTCAAAACTGTTTCACAGCGCCCTGGCATTAGGAAATTGTCAAATCGGTTCCGGTAGGCCATCGAACATGAGCGATATGTCATCCGCCATGGCCGGACTTCCACCGGGAATGCGCAACCGGCCGTGCGCTGCGCGGGGGGCCGACCGGTGGTCGGGACGCCAGTGGGCGGCTATCCACGATGCCGCCGAGGCGGTCGCCCGGATTGCGGGCATTGAACCGGGCGACCCATGTTCCAAAAGCCGCGGCTTCGAAGCGATAGTTCGCGATATGGACGGTGCGCGGCGGGCACTGATCGAGAACAGCGTCGGCGACATGGTGGCTTTCCTGCAGCCCGGGCTGAAAGCGCTGCTCGCCAGCATGGCGCGGGGGCAGGATGCAGGATATGCGGCAGAAGTCCTGTGGCAGGAATTCCGCCGCAGCCGCGACGAAGTGCTGGAGCTCCTGCCGGAGCCGGGCCGTATGGATCCGCGCCGCGCCGCCTGAGTCCGCGAGATCAGGGATGCTGGCTTGACGGTGTTCCATATATGTTCCAACGGCTCGGTCGATGATGAAGCCGATGTGCCGCCAAGACAGTCCCGCCGAAACCGGCAGCGGTGACATTCTCCTGAACCCGAAGGATACACCCGCCGCTGGCGATGTCGCGCGGGGTATCATGCGCCTGTTCGGCCGCAACGATACGTGGCTTCTGCCCGAGATTCCCCTGCGCAACGCGCGGCGGGCCGATCTGATGGGGATCGACGCCAAGGGCCGCATCGTGATCGTGGAGATCAAGGTCGCGCGCGGCGATCTGCTCGGCGATGGCAAATGGCCGGATTATCTCGATCATTGCGACAGGTTCTATTGGGGGTTGCCACCGCAACTCGATCGCAAGCCCCTGGATACGGATGGATTCCGGCCGGATTGCTGCGGCGTGATCGTGGCCGACGAATATGATGCGGAGATCGTTCGCCCCGCACCGTCGCGCCCGCTGGCCGCGGCGCGCCGCAAGGTCGAAGTGGAACGGCTCGCGCGGATCGCCATCCGGCGCCAGGTGGTGTCGGGCGATCCCGAATGTTCCACCTGGGGGCAGGTGTCGGCGTGATCGCCTGGTTCGTTCGACCGTGAAATAACGCTCTGTAATTCTTAACGCCGCTGCGCCATAATAACGGGCATGGGTATCGCGATCCTGATTTCCGTTCTGGCCATGATCGCGATCGTCGCGGTGCGATATCTGGCGACCAGCGGGCTGTTCGCATGGGCGACGCGGCGGGTGGCTCCGGGGCTGTATGACGGTCTGACGGACCAGATGGGGCGGGAGGTCGGCTGGTCGCTGGCTTCCGCCGTCATCTACGGTATCCCGGCGGGCATTGTTGGCTGGGGCTGGCAGGATGCCGGCTGGACGCGCATCTATACGGACATTGCCTCATACCCGATCTGGTATCTCCCGGCATCCTTGTTCATCTACCTGTTCGCCCATGACAGCTGGTTCTACTGGACGCATCGCTGGATGCACCGCCCATCGGTGTTCAGGATCGCTCATGCGGTGCATCACGCCAGCCGGCCGCCGACCGCCTGGGCGGCGATGAGTTTCCACCCGGTGGAAGCCGTCATCGGCGCCGCCATCATTCCCGCGCTGGTGTTCCTCGTCCCCATTCATGTCGGTGTGCTGGGGCTGGTTCTGGGGATCATGACCCTGATGGGGGTGACCAATCACATGGGATGGGACATGTTTCCCCGCAGGCTCGTTCACTCCCGGTTAGGTGGTTGGCTCATAACCGCCAGCCACCACCAGCGCCATCACGAGGCTTACCTATGCAATTACGGGCTGTATTTCCGGTTCTGGGACCGCCTGTGCGGGACCGATCGCGGCATATCCGATCGATTGCCCCGCTGGCGATGAAAGGCGGGCTGCTGTGCGGCGCGTTGATGCTGGGCGGGACGGCGATCGGCAAAACCGCGCATTCCGCGTCGCCCGAGAAGGGAAGCGTTTCGGTCAAGATTACCGACTTGCGTTCCGACAGGGGCGTGGTGCGCGCCTGCATGACGCGCGATCCGGAACGCTTTCCCGATTGCCGCGACGGCGAAGTGACCTACCGCACCGTCGTGAAGGCTGGCCGGACGGTGCAGTTCCGTTTTACCGATGTGAAGCCCGGCCGATATGCCATCGCGCTGCTCCATGATGAGAACAACAACGGCAAGGCGGACACCGCCCTGTTCATGATGCCGACCGAGGGGTATGGATTTTCGCGCGATGCGAAGGTCCGGTTGGGCCCGCCCAAGTTCCGGGACGCCGCCTTCGACGTGTTGCCGCACGATCAGAAGCAGACGATCGCGATGCGGTACATGCTGTGATCACTGCGCGATCGCCAAACCGCAAACAGTCTTAATCGTATCTTTACCACGCTGCGCCACAACGGCCCCTGACTGGAACCCAAGGGGGCTTTTACGGCCATGGATACGCTGCGCGGCAATTTTGGATCGACGGGATATGACGGGGCGGAGTTCGACGGCGATCCGTTCGATACCGATGCGCTGGACGCCGGCGCCGATGACGACGATCTGAGCCGCGAAGGACCGCCCGCTGCCATCGGCACCGATGAACGGCGCATGCAGGTGCGGGCCTATAATCACTGGGCCAGCCAGCTCGACGATCGCAGCCTGCCCTCGATCGAGGATCTGGAACCGTCCGACCTGCCCGATTTCGGACCGTTCAGCGTGCTGCTGGATTTCACCGCCGGAATCGAGAACCCGGGCATCGAATATCTTGGTCCCGAACTGGCCAAGGAATGCGGCACCGACATCGCGATCAGCGATCTCGCCGACGTGCCTAGCCGCTCGCTGCTCAGTCGGATCACCGATCATTACATGCAGATCATCGCCAATCAGGCGCCGATCGGTTTCGAAGCGGAATTCGTGAATCAGCGTGGCGCGACGATCCTGTATCGCGGCATCCTGCTTCCCTATTCCAGCGATGGCGATACGATCGACTTCATCTATGGCGTGATCAACTGGAAGGAAGTGGCCGATCAGGTCACGACCGACGAATTGCTGCTCGAAATCGACCAGGCGCTGGAGAATGACGAACCCGATCCCGGCGATCGCAGCGGCGAACCGATCGGAGACTGGGCGGACGGGCCGGGCAGCGAAGTCGATGGCTCCGGTGCCGCACGGGGTTCCGGCGATGCCGATCGTAACGGCGTGCAGAGCGATGTTCCCGATCCGTCGGGCTTTCCGGCTCCGGCTTTCGGCATGGCGGCCATGGACGATGGCGCCCGCGACGATCCGGCCGACGCCGATGACGCGCATGACGATGAAGACGAGGCGACGATCGCGCGCCTGTCCGCGCTGATCCAGCCGCGACCGGACGGGGAACGCAAATTCGTCGATCTGGGCGACCCTGACGGCAGCGACGATGCCACCGGCGGGCAGGGTTCCCGACCGAGGCTCGCCCTCGTCGGAGCGGATGGCGAGGCAGACGGCGGGGCAGCCGGCGGGGCAGACGGCGGGGCGGCGTCGCATGACGCGCGGGACCATGCGCCCCCGATGGGAGCGTCCATTCGGCACGATCCCGATGCCGGCCTGCACGATTGTCTGGCGGAAGCCCGCGAACTCGCCGACCGCGCCCGGTCGTCGGAAGACCGGACTCGCCACGCGCTCTATGCCGCCGTCGGGCGCGCCTACGATGTCAGCCTGGCCGCGCGGGAACGCCCGCAGGAATTTGCCGAACTGATGGTGGAAAACGGCCTCACGGTTCAGGAACGCGCGCCGATGACCCCGGTGGTCAAGCTGGTCTTCGGTGCCGATTACGACAAGACGCGCCTTACCGAATATGCCGCCGTACTGTCCCACGCACGGCGGCTGGGGATCGAACGTGGTTCGCTATCCGCGTTTCTCGGAGACGCGGAAGGCGGACTGAAAGGCGTCGTGCGGACCGAACGCCGCCTGCGCAGGGAAGAAGCCGGGGCGGACACCGTTCCGCACGAAGGGCTGGCTCCCGCGCTTGCCGGAAAGCTGCGCGACCTCGACACGCGGCCCTTGTCGGACATCGATGCCGACGGACCGGAATTCGCGCTGGTGATGGTCCGCCGGATGGGTGATGGCGGCATCGTCATGCTGGGCGATTTCGGCGATGACATCGCATTGACGCAAAAGGCCGCGCGCATACTCACCAGGCAATAGCCTGACCCCATAGGCGCATTCGGGAAATGACGCTGGCTCAAACCGGCGACTGCCGCTAGCCACCGGCCGATGCCGTTCGCAAGCAATACGCCCGTCCGCCTGCAGCCCTATTTCGGGTATCGCAGCGAAGACCGTCTGCGCATCTCTGCCCGCGCCCTGCGCAGCGGCAAGGCGGAATTCACCGCCGGCGGGCGATGGCAGGCGATGCGGACCATGATCGCGCAGTTCGCTTCGCGCGAAGTGGCGCAATTGCCGGTCGTTCTGGAAATATCGCGCGAAGGGCGCGATCATCTGTTTTTTGAAAGCGCGACCGACGGGGAAGGGTTCGTGCATTTCGACGTGTCCCTGGATGGCTGGCCGCTGCCCGGACGCCCCGAATGGGAAGTCGTCGCGCTGCATTGGAACGACGACGGGACGCGCCATTCGGTGGAAGGACAGGTGCTCGCGCCCGGTCATACCACCACATTGGGCGTCATATCGGACATCGACGACACGATCATAGAAACGGGGATCACCGGCGACATTCGCGCCTTGCTGAGGAACTGGAAACGCGTGCTGGCGCAGATGCCGGACGAACGGATCGCGGTGCCCGGCGTCGACAATTTCTACGGCGCACTGGGGGGCGCCTTCCCGGTGGACAGCGCATCGGACGATGTCGGCAGGCACATGCCGGCCGCGATGGAACGTCCGTTCTTCTACGTGTCGTCCAGCCCGTGGAACCTCTATTCCTATCTCGTCGCCTATATGCGGCTGAACGCGCTGCCGCTGGGTCCGATGGCGCTGCGGGACTGGGGGCTGGACCGGGCGACGTTCGGCGGGGGCAGCCACGGCGCGCATAAGCGCCATGCGATCGACCGTATCCTGGCAACCTATCCGGGCATGCGCTTCGCCCTTATCGGCGACGATACGCAGGGCGACCTGACCGCCTATGGTGCGGTGGTGGCGGATTATGGCGAACAGATCGCGGCGGTCTTCATCCGCTCGGCCGGCGACGCCCTCTCGCAGCAGGAGGAAGAAGCCGTCCGCACGATCGAAGCCAGCCGCGTGCCGCTATGGCGCGGGCCCGATTATGCGACGGGCGAAGCGTTCCTGACGCAAACCGGCCTTATCGGCGATAAGGATGCCGCGCAGATCGTCCATGCGAAGGACGCGGTAAGATAGGCGATGTGCACATGAATTCGAAACATCTGTCCTATGGTCTGGCGGGTCTGGCCGTATCGATCGGCGGGGGCTGGCTGGCGCTGCAATCCGCGATAGGTCGCAACGGTCCCGCCGTGCTCGACACCGTGGACCGGATCGCTGGCGGTGCGCGCGATGTCGAACTGGTCGAAACCCCGCGCTATGCCGATCACCCCGAACAGAAGCTGCGCGTCTATCGTTCCAGCCGAACGGACGTTCGCCGGCCGGTCGTCATGTTCGTCCACGGGGGCAGCTGGCGAAGCGGCAGTCCCGACGATTACGGCTTCGTCGCCCGCGCTCTGGTGCCGGAAGGTTTTGTTGTCGTGCTGGCGGGTTACCGGCTGGGCGATGATGGCCGGTTTCCCGCCATGCTGGAAGATACAGCCAGTGCCTTTGCCTGGACGAAACGGAACATCGCGCGCCATGGCGGGAATCCCGAACGGATATTCATCGCCGGGCATTCCGCGGGCGCCTACAACGCCGCGATGATCGCGCTCGATCCGCAATGGCTGCGGGCGCAAGGCTTGGATACGCGCGCGATCGCAGGCGTCATTGGCCTGGCCGGACCGTACGACTTCTACCCATTCGACAGCGATTCGACCAAGGCCGCTTTCGGCGACGCCCCCGTTCCGCAGCGAACGCAGCCGGTGAATTTCGCGCGTGCCGATGCGCCGCCCATGCTGCTGCTGACGGGGGAGAAGGACACCACCGTGAAACCGCGCAACAGCCGCGCGCTGGCCGCCGCGATCCGGCGGGCGGGCGGCCCGGTTCAGACCGCCTTCTACGAAGATTTCGACCATACCGGCATGCTGACCGCGCTGGCCTGCCCGTGGCGCCGGAACCGGAATGCGATCGACCGGATCGTGCGCTTCACGGACGCGTCCGCCGCTTCAGTCCCGGTTCAGCCCGAGACGCCCTAACCGGTGCCGACCATGCGCGCCATACGAACCTTCCTCGCCCGCTGTCTGGCGGTTCTGGCGCTTACGGCGATGGCGGCGCAGCCCGTCGCCGCGCAATCGGTGCTCCGCGATGCGGAGACGGAGGCGCTGCTCGACGACATGGCCGCGCCGCTGGTGGAAGCCGCCGGGCTGGAGCCGGGCAATGTCGACATCGTGCTGATCAGCGATCCCAGCATCAACGCCTTCGTCGCGGGGGGACAGGCGATCTATATCCACACCGGCCTGATCGATGCCGCCGATCGCGCCGAAGAAGTGCAGGGCGTGATCGCGCACGAACTGGGTCATATTACCGGCGGGCATATCAACCGCTACAGCGACGGGATCAGCGATGCATCCAACATCTCCATCCTGTCCATGCTGCTGGGCGCGGCCGCCGTACTGGCCGGCGCGGGCGAGGCGGGGATGGGCATCCTCGCCGCGGGGCAGCAGGCCGCGCAGGGCAAGTTTCTCGCCTTTTCCCGGGTGCAGGAAGCCTCCGCCGACGCGGCGGGCATGCAATATCTGTCGGATGCGGGCATCTCGGGACGCGGGTCGCTCGATTTCTTCAGGAAGCTGCAGAACCAGGAATTCCGCTACGCCGTCAGCCAGAGCGACGAGGCCGCCTTCAGCCGCACCCACCCCCTGTCGGGTGACCGGATTGCGCGGCTGCGCGAAAACTACATGACCGATCCGGCCTGGGACGCGCCGGCGGATGCGATGCTGCAAAGCCGGTTCGAACGGGTAAAGGCCAAGCTGTCAGGCTACCAGTCGAAGCCTGCGCAGACGTTGCGCGATTTTCCTGAAACCCGGCAGGACGTGCCCGCCCGTTATGCGCGCGCCTATGCCTATCACAAGAACGCCCTTATCGATCAGGCGCTGATAGAAGCGGACGCGCTGTTGGCCACCGACCCGTCGGACCCCTATTTCCTCGAATTGAAGGGGCAGGTGCTGCTTGAATCCGGCCGCCCGCACGATGCGCTCGATCCGTTGCGGCAGGCGACCGCCCTCACGCGGAGCGAGCCGCTGATCGCCTCCATGTTCGGCCACGCGCTGATCGCCACGGAGGACGACGCCCATTTCGAAGAAGCCGAACAGGTGCTGCGCGCGGCGGTGGCACGCGACCGGTACAATCCGTTCGCCTGGTACCAGCTGGGCGTGGTCTATGCCGCGCGGGGCGACATGCCGCGCGCCCGCCTCGCCAGTGCGGAACAACAGGTGATGAGCCGGCAATATGCGCTGGCGCTGCGAAGCGCGCAGATCGCCGAGAACGGCTTGCCCAGCGGGTCGCCCGACTGGATCCGCGCGCAGGATATCGGCCTGCAGGCGCGCGCCGAACTTGAAGCGTTAAAGGACCGCCGCTAGCGCCCGGCTCCATGCTCCATTCGCTGCGTCCATACTTCGTTACGGCCCTCGTCGCTCTTGTCGCCGGCTTCGGCGGGGCGGCGCTGTGGTCGCTTACGGGATTGGGCCACGGCGATACGCGGGACTACCTGATCGACAATCCCGACATCCTGCCGGAAATGGCGGCCGCCTACGAACGGGAACAGGCGCGCGAACGGCTCGCATCCGCCGGCAGCGAAGTGACGCAGCCCTTTCCCGGCGCGGTGCTGGGCAATCCGGACGGCGGCGTCACCCTCGTCGAATTCACCGATTACGGATGCGGTTTCTGCCGGATGAGCCGGGACCACGTCGAAACGCTGATCGCGGCCAATCCCGATCTTCGCGTGGTCATCCGCGAATGGCCGATTTTCGAAGGCAGCGACGCGGCGGCCCGAATGGCGCTGGCAGCCGCGCGGCAGGGCAAGTTTGCCGCTTTCCACGATGAGATGTTCGCGCAAGGATCGCCGAGCGAAGCGGGCATAGAACGGGCCGCGCGCGCCGCGAAGCTCGACATGGCGGCAGCGAAGCGGACGGTCTCGTCGCGAGCGGTGCAGGCGGAACTGGCGCGCAATACCGATCTCGCGCGCGCGCTGGGTTTCGGCGGGACGCCCAGCTGGGTGGTCGGCGAACAGGTGTTCGAAGGGGCGATCGGGGTGGAGGGGCTGCAGGAGGCGATCGACGCCGCGCGCGATTCGTGAGCCCGCTATGGCTTTGGTGCGCGCTGTGCGCCATGGCCCTGGCCCCCGCCATGCTGCACGCTCGGCAGGCCGGCACAGACAGCCACGCGCAGCTGCGGGACCGCGATACGACCCTGCAGGACATCGGCTGGCGGTTGCAGCGGGGCAATGCGCGCTTCTGCACCGATGTGGTGCAGGCAGCGGGAATGACCGTCGACGATGCGTCCGCCTATGCCGACCCGGCCGCGATGCGCGCTGCGAATGCGATACGCGGCGACTTCGCGGTGCAGACCGTGGCCATGGACAGCCCCGCCGAACGGGCCGGCCTTCGTCCGGGCATGGAGATCGCAGCAGTGGACGGTCATGTTCTTGCTGAACTGCCTGCGGACCCGGAACGCCGGTGGCACCGCATGGTGCTGATCGCGATGATGCTGACTGATCCCGATCCTGCGCGCGCGCGCATGACGGTGTCGACCGACCGTCCGGCGCAAACTTTCACCGTGCCCCTGGTTCCCGTGTGCGCCACCCGTTTCGAAACCGGCCTGGGCTTTAAAGATGCGGTGGCCGACGGGTCGCGGGTCGTGATCGACCGCGATTTCATCGGCTTCACCTATCCGGAAAGCCAATTCGCCGCGATCCTCGCGCATGAACTGGCGCATAATGTCCTGCGGCACCGGTCCTTCCTGGACGCGAACGGCCGCACGAAACGCGATGTGCGCCGGACGGAGCGGGAGGCCGACCGGCTGATGCCATGGCTGCTTGCCAATGCCGGCTACGATCCGCGGGCGGCGGCACGCTTCATGCGGCGTTGGGGGCCGGACCACGCGCGGCGATCGGGCCGGCATCATGACGACTGGGAGGCGCGGCTGGAGTTGATCGAACGGGAATTGCCGTTGGTCGCAGCGTCTATCGCGGCACGCGGCGCGGCGGACTGGTCGCAAGATTTCCAACGGCAACGCGCTCTGCCGTGACCGACCCTATTCCGCGTTGACGTATACCGATTTCAACGGTTTCGCCATCACCCGGCGGACCATCGGTTCGAAGAATTCCAACGGCTCGCTATCGTAATCGGGATCGAACGCGGCTTGATCGTATTTTTCGCAGAACTGTGCGCAGGCATCGAAATGCGGATTGTCGCGATGGGCGTCGCGCATGTCGCGGTCGCTGCCGATGAAATGGAAGAAATAATACCCCTGGAAAATACCGTGATGCTGGCAGATCCAGTGTTCCTCCTCCGTCAGGAACGGCTTGAGGATCGCGGCGGCGACGTCGGGGTGGTTGTAGGTGCCCAGCGTATCGCCGATATCGTGCAGCAGGGCCATCACGACATAGCGTTCGCCCCGCCCGTCGCGATGGGCCCTGGTCGCGGTCTGCAGCGAATGCGTCATCCGGCAGACGGGAAAGCCGCCGAAATCCCCTTCCAGCAGTTTGAGATGTTTCAGCACGCGGTCCGGCAGATCGCCGGCGAATTCCATGTAATGCCTGCTGATGAGCGACCAGTCTTCCTGCGTTCCTTCCCTCATCGTGCGGAACTTCGCATGTTCGCGCGCGCCATGCGCCAAATCCGCATGCGCGGCTTCCGCCTTCATCTGTCCGGTTTCGATATCCATCACGGCACTCTCCTCGGCCCCGATAATACACCATTCGGCCCCGTCACGCAAAATGCCCGCACGATTGCATGTGACGCCGGGCCTCCATCCTTGTTAGGGAACAGCGCATGGCCGTCCTGCCTTTCCAACCCACGCCGTTCTTCGCCAACAAGAACCGGGCCTTCTGGAACCTGCAGATTGCAGGCTGGGGCGGCGCCCTGCTGCTGCGCGCGATGTCGGCGCTGGCGAACCGGGCGGATTTCGATTTCCTCATCGTCATCATCATCGCCTCCGCCATGGGCCTGTCGATCAGCCTGGTGCTGTCCGTCATCTACCGCCAGCTCATCAATCAGCGTCCGCTCGTCACCTGGAGCATGACGACCATCGTGCTGGCGATCGCGGTCAGCCTTTATGCGTTCATGGATGTGTGGGTGATCGAACTGTATTATCCCGACCGCGAAGGCGGCTTCGCTCAGCGGTTCCTCGGCAATTTCTATCTCGATCTGACGCTGCTGGGTGCATGGTCGGCGCTGTATTACGCGATCAATTTCTTCCTTCAGGTGGAAGAGCAGGCGGACCGGCTGGAACGGCTGGAAGCGCAGGCGACCAGCGCGCAGCTCGCCATGCTTCGATATCAGCTCAATCCGCATTTCCTGTTCAACACGTTGAATTCGATCAGCACGCTGGTGCTGCTGAAACAGACGGAACCGGCCAACGCGATGCTGACCCGCCTGTCCTCCTTCTTGCGTCACACGCTGATGGTGGAAGCGAGCGGCCAGGTCACGCTGAAGCAGGAGGTGGAGACGCTGAACCTCTATCTCGGCATCGAACGCATGCGGTTCGAGGAACGCCTCCGCACCGACTTCCAGATCGAACCTGGCGCCTACCGGGCATGCCTGCCGGCCATGCTACTCCAGCCGCTGGTCGAAAACGCGATCAAATACGCGGTGTCGGCCCAGGAAGAAGGGGCCGAGATCACGCTCGCCGCGGGAATCGTCGGGCCGCGGTTGCGGATCAGCGTATCCGATACGGGGCCGGGAATGCCCGAAGCCGGGGATGCGACCGACCGCCTCGTTCGGGCCCTGCCCAGCCGTGCCGCCAATGGCAGGCAAACGGTTTCGACCGGCGTCGGGCTTGCGAATATCCGCGACCGGCTGTCGCAGGCCTATGGCAGCGATCACCTGTTGGAAATCCGCAACCCGCCCAGCGGCGGCTTCACCGTCATCATCGAACTGCCGTTCGAAGAAGCGGAGGACGAGACGGCGTCGGGCGGGTTTCAGGAATTCTTCAGCAAGCCCGCCATAGGACGCGCGCATCCACCGGCGCGATCGGCAGCCACCCAGGAACCCGCACAACTTCCCGCCCAACAGCCCAACCGGCAGATCGGAAATGCGACATGACCATGCGAGCCATCATCGTGGACGACGAAAAACTGGCTATCCAGGGCCTCCAACTGCGGCTGGAGGCGTTCGACGATGTCGAAGTGATCGACACCTGCGCCAATGGCCGCGAGGCGATCCGCAAGATCAAGACGCTAAAGCCCGACGTGGTCTTCCTCGACATACAGATGCCCGGCTTCGACGGGTTCAGCGTGGTGAAGGGGGTGATGGGGATCGAGCCGCCGCTGATCGTGTTCGTCACGGCGTATCAGGAACATGCGATCCGCGCATTCGAAGCCAATGCGGTAAACTACCTGATGAAGCCGGTCGATGCGGACAAGCTGGCCGACACGGTCGAACGCCTGCGCATCCGGATGGCGGAAAAGCGGTCTTCGGACGACGCGGAGAAGCTGATGAACGTGCTGGCCGAAGTCGCGCCCGATGCGGCCGAGGAGTTTTCGGAAGATTCAGCCGATGGCGGCCAGGAAAGCGCGGACCGTTTCGAAAAGCTCATCAACGTGAAGGATCGCGGACAGATTTTCCGCGTGGAGGTCGGCTCCATCGAATATGTCGAGGCGGCGGGCGATTACATGTGCATCTATACCGGCGACAATTCGCTGATCCTGCGCGAAACCATGAAGGATCTGGAACGGCGCCTCGATCCGCGCAAATTCCAGCGCGTCCATCGCAGCGCCATCGTCAATCTCGATCAGGTCCGCGAGGTCAAGCCGCATACCAATGGCGAATGCTTCCTGGTTCTGGGATCGGGCGCGGAGATCAAGGTATCGCGCAGTTACCGCGACGTCGTCGCGCGGTTCGTCCATTGACGCTTACGCCGTTTACATTGCCGGGGTTCGATTGCGACGCGTTCGTGCGCGATACGCTGGCGGAGGATCTGGGCGATGGCTTTCCCGGCGGCGGACGGGATGTAACCTCGCATAGCGTCATTCCGGCAGACGCTCGGTTCGCCGGCGTCATGGACAGCCGCGATCCGATCGTGGTCGCGGGCCTGCCATTGGCCGCGGCGTTCTTTCGCGCGCTCGACCCGAAAGCAGTCATCGACATGCTGGTCGAAGATGGGGCTACGGTCGCCCCCGGTACCGATCTGATGCGGGTGTCGGGCGATGCGCGCGCCCTGCTGACGGCGGAACGCAGCGCGCTCAACATCGTACAGCATCTCTCCGGCATCGCCACCCTGACGCGCGAATATGTCGATCGGATGGGCAATCCCGATTGCACCCTGCTCGATACGCGCAAGACCATCCCCGGCCTCCGCCAACTCGCCAAATATGCGGTGCGGATGGGCGGCGGCGGCAATCACCGTATGGGATTGTGGGATGCGGCCATGATCAAGGACAATCACGTCGCTGTCGCAGGCGGCGTCGGTGCGGCCGTGCGGCGGGCGCGCGAGGCGGGCGTCGCGACCGTCATTTGCGAAGTCGACCGGATGGACCAGATCGAACCGGCTTTGGAAGCGGGCGCCACGCGCCTGCTGCTCGACAACATGGACCCCCCCATGCTGCGGCAGGCGGTCGAACTGGTCGCGGGCCGTGTGCCGACGGAAGCATCGGGCGGGATCACGCTGGAAACCATCGCGGCGAAGGCGGCTACCGGCGTCGATTACGTATCCGTCGGGCGGCTGACGCAATCCGCCCCGGCAGCCGATATCGGTCTGGATTTCCAGCCCCTTTGAGAACGTCTTGCGTGAAACGGTTGGGCATGATTGCCGCTGGCGTCGCGATATCGTGGCTGCCCACACCCGCTACCGCTCAGGCCTATCAGTGCCGTATGCCCAGAGCGGTGACGGTCCCGGTCATCGCGCCGCAATCCCGGCCCCGCCGCCTGCCCGTTACCGGCTATACGCTGGCCGCCAGCTGGTCGCCCGAATTCTGCAAGGGCCGCGCGAAACAAGCCCGCCACGCCACGCAATGTTCGGGGCGCAACGGCCGCTTCGGCTTTATCGCGCACGGGCTGTGGCCCGAAAGCCGGGACAGCTGGCCGCAATGGTGCGCGGCGCGGCGCAAGGTTCCACCCTCCGTCGCGCGCGCCAATATGTGCATGATGCCATCCGCCCGTCTCATTGCCAGCCAATGGGCCAAGCATGGCAGCTGCATGGCCCGCAGTCCTGCGACATATTTCAGGATCACGCGCATCCTGTGGGGATCGATCACTTTCCCCGATGCCGATTACCTGTCGCGCGACGATACGCTGACTGCCGGAAAGCTGCGCGACGCCTTTGTCGAACGCAACCCCGGCTGGCCCCGATCCGCGATCGGCATCGACCGCAATCGGCGCGGCTGGCTGCGCGAATTGCGGCTGTGTTACGGCAAGGACTTCATGCCCCGGTCATGCGACGCACGACGGCTCGGCACGAAGGACGGTGCCAGCCTCAAGATCTGGCGCGGGCTCTAGCCCCGGCGCCGGCGCCGAAAGAAATCGCGTAGCAATGTCGCCGCTTCGGCCTCGCGCATCCCCGTGAACACCTGCGGTGTGTGCAGGCGGTTTCGCTGGCCGAACACGCGCGCGCCATGCTCGACTGCACCGCCCTTCGGGTCGTCCGCCGCGTAATAGAGGCGGGCGATCCGCGCGTTTACGATCGCGCCGGCACACATCGCGCAAGGTTCCAGGGTCACCCACAGGTCGCAATCCGTCAGCCTCTCGCGCGACAGGCGGCCGGCAGCGTCGCGAATAGCCACGATTTCGGCGTGACCGGTGGGGTCCGGCACGTGGTCTGTACCGATCCGCGTCCGGTTTCGCCCTTCCCCGATGATTTCGCCCGCACATACGATGACGGCGCCGACGGGAACCTCCCCGTGCGACGCCGCCTCCTGCGCCAGTTCGATGGCGCGATCCATGTATCGCGGCGGAAATAACGGGCGCTGCGTCAAAGGTCGCGGCGCCCGCCCGCCGATGGCTTATTCGGTTTCGCCGGTCACCGGCTCGCCTTCGGCATCACCGGGTCCATCGACATCGACATCCAGCGTCGGTACTTCGATGGAATCGGGAATCTCCACATCGGTCGTGCCGGTGTCCACGTCGATATCGGGGCCTTCCACGTCGTATTCGGGCAGATTGCCTTCTTCGGTCTGATCCACGTCGCACGCAGCGAGAGTCAGGGCGAAACCGGAGGCGGCAAGAAGGGCTGTGATCTTTTTCATGTCTGTCATCCTTTCAAGATGAGGGCCAGAATAGAAGCATGGCATAATCATGGCAACGGTGTTCGTAATAAGGCGGCACGACGCGGCGAATGGACAATCGGTTGACGCGACCACCCGTGGAAGCTACGCGCCTCTCTTTCACCTGCTCCGGACATCATGTTCCGGGCGTTGATTCTCATTACGATGATAGAGAGACCAACATGTCGCGCATTTGCGAACTGACCGGCAAAGGCCGCCTGACCGGAAACAATGTCAGCCACGCCAACAACCGCACGAAGCGGGTGTTCCTGCCCAATCTGCAGCATGTGACGCTGCTCAGTGAAAAGCTGGATCGCGGTTTCAAGTTCCGCGTATCGACCCATGGCCTTCGTTCGGTCGAACATAATGGCGGTCTCGATAATTGGTTGCTCAAGACCAAGGACGAGAAGTTGTCGAAGAACGCGCTGAAGGTGAAGCGCGAACTCAAGAAAGCGGCGAAGACGGCGCAAGCTGCCTGACGCTTTCGCGCCGCCGACCGGCCGGCGCTGATCTACGTAACGATATCGGAACACGAAGGCGCGCGGTCGAACCGGGCGCCTTTCCCATAAATCTAGCGGGACGGGTTCCAGCGCAGCTCGAGCAACAGGGTTCGCTGATAGATGGCGTTGTTGTCATCCGATATAAGCCATATCGTCAGGCTGCCATCGCCCTCGTCCTGCACGGCGACACCTTCGTAATTGTCGGCGATGGCCGGATCGTCGATCGCGGCGATCTCCCTCCCCTGCCAGGGGCGTGCCGGATCGAGGTCGTCCGGATCGGCCACCACCAGTTTCACCGCGAATCGAGGCGGAAGGGCGATTGTGAAATTGCGTACGAGAACGAGCAGGCGCCCGTCGGGCAATTGTGTCGCATCGACCGGGCGGTAGCCTTCGGGCGGCCGGAACCGGAAATGCCGTGCTGTCGCCGCCTCCGTCGGATCGCCTGCGAACAACAGCACGGGGAACAGCGCACCGCCGGCCGGGTCGGTGCCTTCCGAAATGACGATGAACCGTCCATCTTCGAGGCGCACCAGGCTTTCCGGTCCCGAATTGCTCGACCATTCGCGCATGGCGGCCGGTTCGACCAGGCGGCGCTGCGTCATGTCGCGCGATACGCGGACGATCGCGTTCCGACCTTCGAACCCGGCCCAGATCCGGCTGGTCGCGGCGTCGCGGGTCAGCGATTCCAGGTCGACGGAGAATTTGTCCGCGTTGCCGATTCCGGGGAACTGGCGCAGTTCGGGCGCGCGTGCCCGGGTTCGCGAGCCGGGAATATCGAAGCGTAACAGGCGGCCATGGTCGCTTCCCGCCAGAAAACGACCATTCTTATCTATAATAAGCGCGGAATAGCTGCCGAAATGCGTGTTCGGACTGTTCAGCCGCCACGCCCGCTTGAACTGCACTTCGCCAAGATCGAGTTGCCCCGTTTCAAGCGGGGTGAGACGCAGAACCTGACTGTGGTCCGGCTCCGGCAGAGGCGTTCGCAGCCAGGTTCCCGGTGCCAATGCGGCGGCGATCAGCCCGATGGCGATCAGGCGCCCCCTCATCGCGAACGCCACTGCGTCAGGGCATGGGGCCGGTAAACAGCAGCGGGTCGAGGCGCGCGTCGCGCCATTTCAGGCTCCAGTGCAGATGCGGCCCGGTTGCCCGGCCGGACGAACCGATATTGGCGATATACTGCCCCTGCCGGACCCGGTCGCCTTCTTCCACTGCGATCTTAGACAGATGCAGGAACGCGCTGTTCAGTCCCTGCCCGTGATCGATGAACAGAAGATAGCCTTCCAGCGAAAACGGTCGCGGGGTCGCCAGCGTGACGACGCCGTCGGCCGGCGCGACCACGGCACCCCCGCTGCCGCCCTGTGCGATGTCGATGCCCGAATGATAGCTGCCCGGTACGCCGCGATAGATGCGCTGCGATCCGAACCGGCCCGAGATGCGCCCGGTGGCGGGCCAGATGAAGTCCTGCCGCCAGCCATTCGCATCGGCATCCGCCGTGCGCGCGGCATGAATCTGCGCGAGTTCGGGGCGGCGGCGTTCCATGAAAGCCGCGCTGGAGCCCCCGGCCCTCCGCGCGACATTGACCCGCTCGATGTTCCATTCGCGCGGCGAAACGGCAATCTGGCTTTCAATCGTGCGGCCCCGGCCCATCTGCGCCGTCAACTTGGCCAGCGGCCCCGCGTCCCGATCGAAAGCCGCGAAGAAGTTCCCCTCCGCATCGAGAACCAGCGGCTGATCGCCGAGCGTCGCCGAAAGTGTGCCTGCCGGTGCCTGGCCCCGGATCCAGCCGCCCTGCGTCAATTCGCCCTCGTAGAGGAAGTTTATAAGACCGGGCGTCGGCTCCGGTTCGGACGATGCCGTGGTGGGCGGCAATATCATGACCGGCGCCGGACCAACCGCCGCGGGGGGCGCTTCGGCAGTTTCGGGCGTTACCCCGCCGCTGGTACAGGCGCCCAGCACAAATGCGATGGACATGGCAAAGCCACCGGAGATCCGCATCAGGACGCTTCCAGAAAACGGCGCGTCGCGACCTGCGCGCTGGCATAGGGTTCCTGCAGATCGACGCTCCAGTAACGCAGTTCCTCAAGCGGGACTTGTGCCGCAGTGACCGCGCAGATCACGTGATCGCCCGGTTTGACGACGCGAAAACCGTTGGGACCGTAAACGAGCTTCGCCGCTTTATCGCTGGATGACATGAGCATGGCCGGGCCCTTAGCAACACATGCCTAGCCGAACAAATCTTCTTGTCGCGCGGGTTCGGCAGGGGGTGCTTCGGCAGGCCTCGCTTTCCGGCGTTTGCGGGGGGCGCCCGCTGCGACTTCGAGCATGCCGTCGGCGAACTCGATGGCTAGGCGGTCGTGCCTCCTCGCCTCCGACCGGTTGCGCAGCAATGCACCATCGCCGTCCCGTACCAGCGCATAGCCGCGAGCGAGCGGCGCTTTCGGATCGAAGGACCGGTACAGGCGCTCCAATGCCAAGAACCTTTCGGTGCCGCGCACCATCCGGGTTTCGAGAAGGGCGGGGACGAGGCGGTTATCGGCGAACTTCCTGCGAGCCTCTCGCAGGGCTCTTGTCAGCATGGCCGAAGGCAGAGGCAGCGCGGCGAGTTGCTCTCGGCCATGTGCGGCCCGGTCGCGCAGCCCCCGGCGAAGCCGTTCGGTCGCGTCGTCCAGCCGCTGCATCGGCGATTGCATCAGGGTATCGGCACCGGGCATGCGCCCGACCCGCGCTTCCAGCCTTTCGCGGCCCAGCGCCACGGGGCGGGCGATCGCGCGCTTCGACCGATAGGCGAGATCGTCCAGCACCGCGGCCAGGTCCGCGCGGACCGGCACCGCCATCTCGGCGGCGGCGGTCGGCGTGGGGGCGCGGCGGTCGGCGGCGTGGTCGGCCAGCGTCGTGTCGGTTTCGTGGCCGACGGCGGAGATGACGGGGATCGGCGATTCGGCGATGGCGCGCACGACCGCCTCTTCGTTGAAGCCCCACAGGTCTTCGATAGAGCCGCCGCCGCGGGCGACTATGAGCAGATCGGGCTGCGCGAGCGAGGCTGGCAGGGCGGCGAAGCCCCGGATCGCGGCGGCGACCTGGGCGGCGCTCCCCTGCCCCTGCACCAGCACCGGCCAGACCAGCACATGCACCGGAAACCGATCGCCAAGTCTATGCAATATATCGCGAATTACCGCCCCGGTCGGCGACGTCACCACGCCGATCACGCGCGGCAGGAAAGGCAGCGCGCGCTTGCGTTGTGCCAAGAACAAGCCTTCCGCCTCCAGCCGCAGACGGGTCTTTTCGAGCAGCGCCAGCAGCGCCCCCTCGCCCGCGATTTCCATGGTCTCGATCACGATCTGGTATTTCGACCGCCCGGCGAAAGTCGTCAGCTTGCCGGTCGCGATCACTTCCAGCCCGTCTTCGGGAACGAAGCCCAGCCGCGCGGCATTGCCGCGCCACATCACGCCGTCTATCACCGCCTTGTCGTCCTTCAGCGCGCAGTAGACATGCCCCGACGCCGCGCGTTTCACGCCGGACAGTTCCCCGCGCAGCCGCACATGGCCGAAGCGGTCCTCCACCATGCGTTTCAGCTTCGCCGAAATCTCCGTGATGGTGAACGGCGCGGCATTGTCGCCGTCCCGCCCGCGCGCTATCAAACCGCCGGAACTGTCCAAGGTGGCATCGGCGTCGAACGGCAGGCCGGAAGCGGAAGAAGGAGGGGGCATGAACATCCTGCTGTTGGGGTCGGGTGGGCGCGAACATGCGCTGGCCTGGAAGCTGGCGCAATCCAGCCTGTTACAGGGGAGCGGCGATAATTTCTACGCCGCACCGGGCAATCCGGGCATTGCCGAACATGCGCGCACCGTGACGCTGGACGCCGCCGATCACGCCGCCGTCGCCGCCTTCTGCCGCGAGAAGGACATCGGCCTGGTCGTGATCGGGCCGGAGGCACCGCTGGTGGACGGTCTCGCCGACAGCCTGCGCGACGCCGGTATCCCGGTGTTCGGCCCATCGAAAGCCGCCGCGCAATTGGAAGGAAGCAAGGGTTTCACCAAGGATCTGTGCGCCCGCGCCGGCATCCCCACCGCCCGTTATGTCCGCGCCTTCGGCTTGGGCGAGGCGGTCGCCGCGCTCGACCGGTTCGACCCGCCCTACGTGTTGAAGGCGGACGGGCTGGCCGCGGGCAAGGGCGTGGTCATCGCGCCCACTCGGGGCGAGGCGGCGGAAGCGCTGACCGGCATGTTCGCCGTGCGGGACGATGGTCGCGGATGCGATGGCGGCGGCGATGGCGGCGGCGATGGCAATGGCGGCTTTGGCGGCCCGCAGGTCGTGATCGAGGAATTTCTCGAAGGCGAGGAGGTCAGTCTGTTCGCGCTGACCGACGGCACGCATATAATCCCCTTCGGCAACGCGCAGGATCACAAGCGCGTGGGCGAAGGCGACACCGGCCCCAACACCGGCGGCATGGGCGCCTACAGCCCGGCGGCCGTGTTGACCGCGGATCTCGAACGCCAGGCGATGGAACGTATCGTGGAGCCGACCGTGCGGACCTTGCGCGAAGACGGCATGCCTTATTCGGGCGTGTTGTTCGCGGGCCTGATGCTGACCGCCGACGGCCCCGCGCTGATCGAATATAATTGCCGGTTCGGCGATCCCGAATGCCAGGTGCTGATGATGCGGCTGGCCGGCGATCTGGGCGCGATCATGCTGGCCTGCGCGCAGGGGGAACTCGCTAAACTGGAGGCACCAACCTTTGCGGACGACGCCGCGCTGATCGTGGTGCTGGCGGCGGAAGGCTATCCCGGCGACCCGCAGAAAGGCGGCGCGATCCGCCTAGATGGCGTTACGGAAAGGGACGCGAAGATCTTCCATGCCGGGACCCGCCGGGAAAGGGATGGCGGCTTGACGGCCCGGGGCGGCCGCGTCCTGAACGTGACCGGCATGGGCGCGACCGTAGGCGCGGCGCGTGACGCGGCCTATCGCGCGGTCGACAGTGTGGATTTTCCCACCGGCTTCCACCGCCGCGACATCGGCTGGCGCGAGATCGAGCGGGACAATCAGAGATAGCGGTCCGCTTCGAACGCATCGGCGTTCGGAATGTCGACATACCCCTCGTCGATACTCCAGGCCAGGCTGGCATAGCGTTCGGCCCGTATTAGGTGCTCGTCGCGCAGATCGTTCGAACCGGCCGTCGCGGCAGAACGCCGTTCGGCCTCCGCAAGTTCGAGAACCCCGTCGATCACGCCGTACCCCTGACCGTCGGCATGACCATCGGCATGACCGTCAGCATGACCGTTGGCATGCCCGTCGGTACCATTCTTCGCTGTCCGGCTCATCTATCGCTCCATCTTTCAATCGTTCCCGGTGAGGGGAACCCGGATTTCGAAACATTTGCCGCCGCCCGTAGGCATGATGACCAGCCCCCGCGCCGATTCGATCAGGCGGCGCACGAGATCGAGGCCAAAACCGCTTCCGCGGCGATCCGACAGGGCGGTAAAGGCCGCGCCGTCATCCTCGACCGTGATCGTCAGCATGTCCGCGTCATGCATATGCGCGGTAATGGAGATGGAACCCCCACCGCTACCGTCCAGCCCGCCGCCACCGTCGGCCTTGCCATCGCCTTTGCCATCGCCTTTGAGAGCACCGAACCCGTGTTTCAGCGCGTTCGTAGCCAGTTCGTTCACCGCCAGCGAAAGCGACATGATCTGCGATGAAGACAAACGGCCGTCCCTCACGTTGGAGGCATAGGTCACGGTAACGCCATACGGTTCCGCCTGGCTTTGCAGCGCGACGCAGACCTGCTGCAGCGCGGTGTCGAGTGTCGTCCGCGCATCGCGCAGCAAACCGGCGCGCGCATTTGCGAGGACCATCACGCGGTTGCGCACGTTTTCGAGGGCAGCCCGCGTCTCTTCGCTCAAGGCCTTGCGCAGCTGCAGCGTCAGCAGGCCCGCGACCATCTGCATGTCGTTGACGCTGCGATGCGCGAATTCGCGCAGCAGCAGATCCTGCGCCCCGCTGCCCGATTGGCGAATCGGATGCGGCATGGTGCTGCGATAAGCGTTGATCAATGTTGCCACGATGAGCCTCCACCCGTTCGTTGCGTTGTCCAACGCAAGCTAAGGAAGGCCGATGCCGAGGCGAAGGAGTTTCGTCGCAACTGTCCGATATAAGACCAAACGGGTTCCCAGCTGAATGATTATAACGATTTACCTCGACTGTTTTTTACAAACCGCACATACGCTGTCCATTGCTCGCCGATTTCACTGGGCGCGGGCGACTGGAAGGTCCGAGTTCACTTTCGCCCATGAACAGCAGGGCGACATGTCGAACGACACCGCACATTCCTTCAGTCCGAATCTCATACTGAGCGCGCTGACGCCGGCGCAATCGGGGCTGCTCAAGCCGCATCTGGAGCATGTCCATCTGAGGCATGGCCAGTCCCTGATCGAAGCCGACCGGATCATCGAACATATTTATTTTCCCGAAGGCGGGATCGTGTCGACAACGGCGCGCACCGCGGAAGCGGGGATGACCGAAATCGGCATCGTCGGCTACGAAGGGCTGACCGGCACCGCCGTCCTGCTCGGTTCCGATCGCATGCCGCACGATACGTTCGTGCAGGTGGATGGCAGCACCGCCTTCCGCATCGAAGCCGCGCATCTGCTGCGCGCGTGCGATTCCGACCCGTCCCTGCGCACCCTGCTGCTGCGCTATGTCCAGACATTCATCGTGCAGGCGGCGCAATCCGCCGTGGCGAACGCCCATTACAAGATCGAGGCGCGTCTCGCCCGTTGGCTGCTCATGTGCCATGACCGGCTGCCCGGTAGCGAAATTAGCCTCACCCATGAATTCATGTCGATGATGATCGCGGCGCAGCGCCCCGGCGTGACCGAGACGCTGCATGTCCTGGAAGGCGAAGGCCTGATCCGCGCGACCAGGGGCAAGGTCGCCATCCGCGACCGAAGCGGGCTGGAGGCGCGGGCGGGCGATTCCTACGGCTCGCCCGAGCGGGAATATCGCCGCCTGATCGGTCCGTTCGGCAAAAGCGGGTCCGCCTGACCGCGCGGGATCGCGTCAGCCCAGCTTCTTCGCCACCAGCGCCTTCAGATCGGCTTCCGGCCGGGCGCCGTAATGCGCGATCACTTCCGCCGCGCAGACGGCTCCGCGGATGAGGCAGTTCTCCAGGCTTTCGCCTTTGACATGGCCCGACAGGAAGCCGGCGGCGAACAGGTCGCCCGCGCCGGTGGTGTCGACCAACGTCTCGACCGGTTCGGCCTCGACTTCGGCGCGCGCGGTGCCCGATACCGCCACCGCGCCGTCGGCGCCGCGCGTGACGACCAGGGTCGGCACCTGGTCCTTCAGCGCGTCGATGCCGGCGTCGAAATCGTCTTCGCCGGTCAGGGTCGCGAGTTCGATGTGGTTGATGAACAATATGTCGATCAACCCTTGTGCGATCAGCGCGCGGAAATCGTTGCCATGGCGCTCGATCACGAAACTTTCCGAAGCGGTGAAGGCGACCTTGCGCCCCGCATCGCGGGCGACGTCGATCGCCCGGCGCATGGCCCCGCGCGGTTCTTCCGGATCCCACAGATAGCCTTCGAGATAGAGGATCGCGGCATCGGCGATCGCGTCTTCGCTCAATGCGGCGGCAGGGAGGAACTGGCTCGCGCCGAGAAACGTATTCATCGTGCGCTCCCCGTCCGGAGTCACGAAGATGAGGCAGCGGGCAGTCGGGGTGTCCCTGCTCCGCCCTTCGTCCAGGGCGGGCGTGTCGAAGGCGATGCCGGCGGCGCGGATATCGTGGCTGAACACCGCGCCCAGCTGGTCGGACGCGACCTGCCCGATGAAGGCGCAGGACGCGCCCAGATTGGCCAGCCCCGCCAGCGTGTTGGCCGCCGAACCGCCGGAAATCTCCTTCGCCGGACCCATCGCCGCATAGAGATCGCGCGCGCCGTCCGCATCGATCAGCGACATGCCGCCCTTGGCCAGGTTCAGCTCGTCGATCTGCGCATCCTCGCACGGGGCCATCACGTCGACGATGGCGTTGCCGATGGCGATGACGTCGAAACGGGGCGTGGCGGACATGGCGGACCTTTGCGAAACAGTTTAGAGAATGAACGGCGCGCCTAGCGGTTGGAACGTCTCGAGTCCAAGGCAAAGCGGGATTGGCGGGCGGGTTCGCGGACGGTAGAAGGCGCGTCATGATGAAACATCGTTCGCCGTTCGGCCGCACCCGATTCCTCGCCTGCCTGATGGTCCCGCTGCTCGGCGCCTGTGTCGGCACCGCCGGCGGTGCGGGCGGCGCGGGCGGCCCGGTCGCGGCAATCCCCGCCCGCCCGAGCACGCCGCCGCCAACGCAGCCCGCGCCGTCGCGCGAAGGGTTCATCGCGCCGCGCGTCATGGCCGTGCCCGGTCTGGAAGGCGTGATCGGGCAAGGCGTGGCGGGGGTGCAGCGGCAATTCGGCACACCGGCGCTGGACGTGGTGGAAGGCGACGTCCGCAAGCTGCAATATCGCGGCGCCGCCTGCGTGCTGGACATCTATTTCTACCCGCTCAGCCCCGGCGCGCAGCCGACCGCGACCCATGTCGACGCCCGCCGCGCCAGCGACGCGCTCGACGTCGACCGCGCCGCCTGCGTCGCCGCCTCCCGCCGGTAAATCTAAGGGAATTGGTGTAGGTGCGAGCGAGAATAGTGTCGCACGAGAACCGGCGCGCAGCGGGCATCCAGCCCGTGAGCACCGGAAGCGCAGTGCGGCGCTATTCGCAGCCGCTCCTACGCCAATTCAGACCATGAAGGACTCGCCGCATCCGCAGGCGCCTTTGGCATTCGGGTTCTCGAAGGTGAAGCCGGCGGTGAAATCGTCCTCCACCCAGTCCATCACCGATCCGACCAGATACAGGACCGACGCGCCGTCGATATAGAGCGTGCCGCCCGGGGTGACGATCTTCTCGTCCATCGCCACTTCCCCGGTCACGTAATCGACCGAATAGGCAAGGCCGGAGCAGCCGCGGCGGGGAGTCGACAGCTTCACCCCGATCGCGTCGGCGGGCGCACGGCCCATCAGGTCGGCGATGCGCGCCTCGGCTCGGTCCGTCAGCGTGACGGCGGCGGGCAAGGCGCGGGTCTTGGTATCGGTGGCCATCACAGCATCCCCAGTTCGAGGCGGGCTTCATCGGACATCTTCTGCGGGTCCCACGGCGGATCCCAGACCAGTACAACCTCCGCATCGCGCACGCCGGGCACGCTGGCGGCGCGCAGTTCGACTTCGGCCGGCATGGACTCCGCCACGGGGCAATTGGGCGTGGTCAGCGTCATGGAAACGGTCACGTCGTTCTCGTCATCGACATCGACCCCGTAGATAAGGCCCAGATCGTAGATGTTCACGGGTATCTCGGGATCGTAGATTTCCTTCATCGCGGCGATCACCGCATCGTGGATTTCGCCGCCCGGCTCGCCCGGCGCGACCTGTTCGGGTTTCTTCTGCAGAAAGCCTTCGAGGTAATCGCGCTTGCGCTCCAGCTTCTGCGGGGCGGTTTCCGCCGCAGGATCGGCATCCGCGACCCGTGCGCGCTTGGGCGGGGCGACGGCGGCCACTTCCTCGGCTTCGATTCTACGGGTCTCGTTCATGAAAAGATCCTCTTCGTGCGTTCGATACCGCGCAGCAACGCGTCGATATCGGTCTCGTCGCTATACAGGCCGAAGCTGGCGCGGGCGGTGGCGGGAACGCCCAGTTCGGTCATCAGCGGCTGGCAGCAATGATGCCCCGCCCGGATCGCGACATTCTCTTCATCCAATATGGTGCCCAGATCGTGCGGGTGAACCCCCGCAATCGCGAAGGAGACGATTCCGGCGGACTTTTCCGGCCCGAACACGCGCACGCCGTCCATCGCCAGCAATTCGGCGCGAAGCGTAGCGGCCAGCGCGCTTTCATGCGCGAACATCGCCTCCATCGTTCCATGCGCGTCGCAATAATCGATCGCCGCATGCAGCGCGCGCGCTTCGGTGATCATCGGCGTGCCCGCCTCGAACCGCTGGGGCGCCTGTGCATAGGTCGACCGCTCGAAAGTGACCATGTCGATCATGGCCCCGCCGCCCTGCCAGGGCGGCATGGCGTTCAGCAACTCCTTACGCCCCCACAGAACGCCGATTCCAGTCGGACCGTACAGCTTGTGCGCGGACCAGACGTAGAAGTCGCAGCCGAGTTCCGCCATATCCAGCCGCATCCGGGGCGCGGCCTGACAGCCGTCGAGCAGGATTTTCGCGCCGACCGCATGGGCCAGCCTGGCCGCCCGCTTTGCGCCGAGGATCGAACCCAGCACGTTCGACACATGGGCAAGCGCGACCATTTTATGGTTCGGCGTCAGCATGGCTTCCATCGCATCCAGATCGATCAAGCCATCATCGGTCAGCGGGCAGACATCGATCTGCGCGCCGATTTTTTCCGCGATCAGCTGCCATGGCACGATGTTGGAATGATGTTCCAGCTGGCTGAGCATGATGCGATCGCCGGGCTTCAGATTGGCCCCGCCCCAGCTTTGCGCGACCAGATTGATACCTTCGGTCGCGCCGCGCACGAATACGACTTCGTCGGGGCTGGGCGCGCCCATGAAACCGGCAACGCGTTCGCGCGCCGCCTCGTAACCCAAGGTCATTTGCGCGGATCGCGAATAGACGCCGCGATGCACCGTGGCGTAATCCTTGCCCAGCGCATCGGACATCGCATCGATCACCGCTTGCGGTTTCTGTGCGGTCGCGGCGGTGTCGAGATAATGCCAGGGCGCGCCATCCGACGTGACCATACCGGGGAAATCGACCTTCGCCGCGGTACCGTTCACGCTAAGTTTTTCGAAGCCCTTATTCGGTGAACGCGCTTGCCCTTCGACGGGCTCGGGGCGAACGGAGGTCGTGGTGTTCATAGTGTCGCCTGCTCCAGTTCGCGTAATGCCGCATCCTGCATCCGTTCGCGCGTTTCTTCGTCCGCAATCGCTTCGAACGCGTCGCCGATGAACGCCTGGATCAGCAATTTGCGCGCGGTTACCGGCGGGATCCCGCGCGCCGCCAGGTAATACGCCGCCTGCTCGTCCAGCTGGCCGATCGCCGCGCCATGCGCGCACAATACGTCGTCGGCGAAGATTTCCAGCTCCGGCTTGGTGTTGGCGCTGGCGCCTTTCTCCAGCAGGATGGCGCGGAAATTCTGCCCCGCATCGGTTTTCTGCGCGTCGCGGGCGACTTCGATCCGGCCGAGGAAATTGCCGGTGGACTTGCCCCACTGCACCGCCCGAACGACCTGGTTCGACGTCGCGTGTGGATACGCATGGCGCGTCCGGGTCACGAATTCCTGCACGCTGTCGCCGCCGCCCAAGGTCACGCCGCCGAATTCGAAATGCGCGCCTTCGTGCAGCGTCACGTCGATTTCGACCCGGCAGTAGCGGCCGCCTGCGATCGTATGGAACGCTTCGAACCGGCCGCCCGCGCCGACCGTCACGCGCAACCGCTCGACCATGCCCGGCGCATCCATCCCGGCATCGTGGTTCCTGTATTCGCTGCGCGTCTCTCCCGCCGGCACGTCCAGCTCGCGCCAGAACCCGATCTTTTTCAGGAAAGTGGGATCGGAATAGCGCCAGTCCGCGTCTGGCGGCTTTCAGGAAAGTAAGGGATCGGAATAGCGCCAGTCCTCGTCCTTGTTGGTGGGTAGGGATGCGGTCGCCATCACGCCGCCTCTTCCATCACGCCGTCATAGCCCTCGGCCTCGAGCCGCTGGGCGAGTTCGGGGCCACCGGTCGCGACGATGCGGCCGTCGGCCAGGACATGGACCTTGTCCGGCGTCACATAGTCGAGCAGGCGCTGGTAGTGGGTGATCGAGGAGCACGCCCTTAGTCAGATGCAGCGCATGATAGCGTTGATGCCATCGCCAACCGTGCGCAGCGCATCGATGTCGAGGCCGCTGTCGGTTTCGTCGAGCACCGCGAATTGGGGATCGAGGATGCCCATCTGGACCATCTCGGCGCGCTTTTTCTCGCCGCCCGAAAAGCCGACATTCACCTGCCGCTTTAGCATGTCCATGTCGAGCTTGAGCAGCGCGGCCTTTTCCCTCGCCAGTTTTAGGAACTCGCCACCGGACAGCGGTTCCTGCCCGCGCGCGCCGCGCTGCGCGTTCAACGCCTCGCGCAGGAACTGGACGTTGGACACACCGGGGATTTCGACCGGGTACTGGAAGCCCAGGAACAGCCCGGCAGCGGCACGTTCGTGGGGTTCCAGATCGAACAGATCGGTGCCGTTCAGCGTGGCGGTGCCCTGCGTCACCTCGTAATTCGGGCGACCGCCGAGGGTGTAGGACAGGGTGGATTTACCGGAGCCGTTCGGCCCCATGATCGCATGGATCTCGCCCGCGCCCACTTCGAGAGTCAGTCCCTTGAGGATGGGCGTATCGCCGACATTGGCGTGAAGATTGTCGATTTTCAGCATTGTGTGATCTCATGACTTACGTCGCCCTGCACCTGATTCGGGGCCCAGCTCGCTTCTTCGCAAACAAAAGCGGGATCCCGGATCAAGTCCGGGATGACGAGAGTGGGGGAGCCGCGCATCAATGACGGCTCCGGTGATGCATGCCGTCGTCGCGCCTCTTCGGCGCGCGGGATGGCTTATCGAAAGGCTTGTCCAGTTCCGCCGCGATCGCTTCGCGCACGGGTTCCAGATCGCCCAGGATTTCGTCCTGCGAGAACCGTAGCACCCGCACGCCGACATCGCGCAATTTACGGTCCGACAGTTCCTCGATCCGCTTGTCCGCCTCGCTATCGCCCGAAATCTCGACCACCAGCCAGCGCGGCTTGCAGGCGAAATCGACGACGGAGGAACCCATCACGACTTCGCGATTGAAGGTGAAGCCGACGCCCTTGTCTTTGAGCAGCGCCCACATCCGCTTATGCGCTTCGGACGGATGCCGCCGATTGAACCGCGCCCGATCGTGCAACTTGTCCTTGCGCGCCTCGGATATGTTCCATCCGGCGGTCTTGTCGGCGTTCGTGGTGTCTGTTGAGGCGAGGGTAAGGGTTTGGCGGTCGGTCATCGTGGCGAACAAGCCAGATTCTTTGCAAACATCCCAAATGAATCAGGAATAAGACGTTCGTAAAGAAAATCAATGTCCGGTTGAGAGTTAGAAATCAATACTCGCCCCGCTTCATCGTAGGATACTGAAACTAAAGTTGTTGATGTGCTTTTATGACAATCGAAAGACCATAACTCCTTTGTTAATCGGGCTTTAGTAGTTACATCGTTTGAATGATCAATATATATCCAAACTTCTGCTTTTGGTAATAATTGAATAACAGAATCATAATCTGCAGAATAGATAGAATTATCTCCAGTAGTTCCGATTTCAATAAGCGTTTTTCCCAAGGCATGTGATATTGGAAAAAAAGCCAAGACTGAAAAAAACAAAGAATAGCTTTTTATCATCCCACACTCCCCTCAAGCGAGATTGCCAGCAATTTCTGCGCTTCGACCGCAAACTCCATCGGGAGTTGCTTCATCACTTCCTTGGCGAAGCCGTTGACGATCAGGGCAACCGCCTCTTCCTCGCCCAGGCCGCGTTGCATGGCGTAGAACAGCTGGTCGTCGCTGATTTTCGACGTGGTGGCCTCGTGCTCGATCTGCGCGGTGGGGTTCTTTACTTCGATATAGGGCACGGTGTGCGCGCCGCATTCGCCGCCGAGCAACAGGGAGTCGCACTGGGTGAAATTGCGGACATTCTCCGCATTCGCGCCCACGCGCACCAGCCCGCGATAGGTGTTGTCGGATTTGCCGGCGCTGATGCCCTTGGAAATGATGGTGCTGCGCGTGCCGGACGCGTTATGGATCATCTTGGTGCCGGTGTCGGCCTGCTGGTGATTGTTGGTCACCGCGACGGAGTAGAACTCGCCCACGCTGTCGCGGCCGTTCAGCACGCAGGAGGGGTATTTCCACGTCACCGCGCTGCCGGTTTCGACCTGCGTCCACGAAACCTTGGACCGGTCGCCCTGGCACAGAGCGCGCTTGGTCACGAAATTGTAGATGCCGCCCTTGCCCTCCGCATCGCCGGGATACCAGTTCTGCACGGTCGAGTACTTGATCTCCGCATCTTCCAGCGCGACCAGTTCCACCACGGCGGCGTGCAGCTGGTTCTCGTCGCGCATCGGGGCGGTGCAGCCTTCCAGATAGCTGACATAGCTGCCCTTCTCGGCCACGATCAACGTGCGTTCGAACTGGCCCGTATTCTCGGCGTTGATCCGAAAATAGGTGCTCAGCTCCATCGGGCAGCGCACGCCTTTGGGAATATAGACGAAGGTGCCGTCCGAAAAGACCGCGCAATTGAGCGTGGCGAAGTAATTGTCGCGCTGCGGCACGACCTTGCCCAGCCACTTCTTAACGAGGTCGGGATATTCGCGGATTGCCTCGGAAATGCTGCGGAAGATGACGCCGGCGGCTTCCAATTCCTTGCGGAAGGTGGTGGCGACCGAAACGCTGTCGAACACCGCGTCCACCGCGACCTTGCGCGCGCCCTCCACGCCAGCGAGCACTTCCTGTTCGCCGATGGGAATGCCGAGCTTGTCGTAGACGCGCTTGATCTCGGGATCGAGTTCGTCGAGCGACCCGATCGTTTCCTTCTTCTTGGGCTCCGCGTAATAATAGGCGTCCTGGTAATCGATCTTGGGAAAGCCGAGCTTGGCCCAGTTGGGTTCGGGCATGTCCTGCCACAGGCGAAACGCCTTCAACCGCCAGTCGAGCATCCATTGCGGCTCGTCCTTCTTGGCGGAGATGAAGCGCACGGTGTCTTCGTTCAGACCCTTGGGCGCGAAATCCTGCTCGATATCGCTTGCCCAGCCATGCTCGTAATCGGCGGCGCGCGCGGCGGCTTCGTGGGCATCTCGGTCCTTGAGGATGGTCTGGTCGGTCATGGTTCTAAACTCTAGAAAAATGCGGTTCGCGCAGAGGCGCTGAGGACAGGGTGAGCCGCGGAGAGGATGCGCTATCGGCGAAGCCGCTTGCAAATTTCCGGGATCGGATTGGCCGATCGGTTCTGTTTGAAGCGCCTGCGGCGGAAGGAAGCCCTCTGCGGTCTCTCCTTCCTCTGCGCCTCTGCGCGAAACACACCATCACGCCTGCCCCGCCGAAAGCTGTGTCAGAGGGATACCGTGCAGCGCCCCGCGAACGGCGTCGTTGACGATCGGCCAATGCGCGCGAACCGCGCAATTATGTTGGAACCCGCAATCCTGCCGGCCGTGTTCGACGCAGGCGGTCAGCGCGATCGGCCCCTCGATCGCCTCGACGATATCGGCCAGCGTGATCGCCGCCGCCGGACGCGCCAGCTGCAATCCGCCGCCCGCTCCGCGTGACGATCGCAGCAGCCCGGCCGCGGTCAGCTTGCTCACGATCTTCTGCACTGTGGGCGCAGGCAACCCGGTTTCCGCCGCCAGCTTGCCCGCCGACACACGTCCGCCCCCGCAATGGCGCGCGGCGGCAGCCATCGTGATGACCGCGTAATCGGCAAGATTGGACAGGCGCATCGGCTTCCAGACACTCGTGAAGTTAATGGGACGAAATTGGTCCTATTAGCAGTTAAGTACCGGAAACCGCCATTTCAACGGGAATCCCCTTGTTGCGAGTCGTTAGCGCCTGGTATCCGCGCGTCGATTTCACGCAGGTTGCGCGGATCGAGCATCTCGGTGAGGAACGGGCTGGCATCGTCCTGCAGCTTTGCCGGCGTGCGGCCCGCGAACAGCCGGATTTCGCGGATCATGTGGCTTTGGTCATAGAACGCCTCGGCCAGTTCGGCGTCCAGCTCATCCGACAGTTGCGGCAGCGACATCAGCATGGCGGCACGCAGCGCCCGGTACTTGCGCGCCAGCGACTTGGGCGGCAATCCGAAATAGCGTTCCACCAGCCGCTGCGCCTGACGCCGCGAATAGGCGAGCGCCGCGAACAGGTCCTCCACATCGGGATCGATCGCGCCGCCGAGCCAGCGGTTGGTCAAGGTGATCAGTTCGACATGGCGCGGCTTCACCGGCTTCAGATGCGCCAGGATGAGATCGCCCAGGGCGGCCGCGCATTCCTCCCCCGACCGAGTGCGATCGCGATACAGCGCGCATAGATGCGTGCCGCCATCGACCAGAACGGGGTCCAGCCAGTCGCCCGCATGGTGCAGGCGGTTGGCGTGTTTGTCCGCCGGCAGGCCGGTCAATGCCGCCCAGCCCAGCGGGGTCAGCACCGCGCCGATGGCGTGGAACGGCCCGTTCATCGAGAACGGCGTGGCTTCCGAAAAGGGCGTCAGCAGATTGACCTCGTGCGATGGATCGGTTCGCCCGTCGGCAAACCGCATCGCACCCTTCCCGTGCGGAAACAGCGTCAGATGCCCGACCGCCGCCGGTTGGATGTCCTCAATCTTCGGCTCGTCGCAGCGAAAATGATAGAAGGTGGTGACATGATCCGACAATTCAGGTCGTACGGCGAGATAGTCGAGCGTGAACAGCCCGGGCGCGGTAAGCGCTTTCTCGTCGATGGAGCGGTCGCCCGTCGCACAATCGCTTTCGGCCATGGCGCTTCATGCCCCCCAATGAAGCACGCGACCCGGCGCATCGGTAGGGCAACGGAAGCGGTAAGACAAGAAACGCTTGGCCCCCGCCGTTATACTTCCGGATGTGAAAGCCCCTTATCTATCGCGCGGATTATCTATCGCGCGGGCGTGTCGCCGGCCTCCGCCGCGATCCACGCGTCGACATTCTCCTCCATGATCGACAGCGGCACCGGCCCGCTTGTGAGGATCGTATCGTGGAAGCCGCGAATATCGAACGCGTCGCCCAGCCGGTCACGCGCCCGTGTCCGCAGTTCCATGATCTTCAGCTTGCCGATCATGTAGGCCGTCGCCTGGCCCGGATAGACGATGTAGCGTTCGATCGACTTGCGGATGTCGCCGTCGGGATTGGGCGTGTTCTCAGTCAGATATGCGATCGCGCGTTCGCGGCTCCAGCGTTTATGGTGCAGGCCGGTATCGACGACCAGCCGCGCCGCGCGCCACAGCTCCATGCCGAGTCTCCCGAAATCGGAATAGGGATCGGTGTAGAACCCCATCTCCTTGGGCAGTTCTTCGGAGTACAGCCCCCATCCTTCGGAATAGGCGGTCACGCCGCCGAACCGGCGGAACGCGGGCACGTCGCCCAGCTGCGTCTGGATCGACAGCTGAAGATGGTGGCCCGGCAGCCCTTCGTGATAGGCAAGCGCCTCCAGCTCGTTCTTGGACATGTCCTTCAAATTGTAGAGGTTCACATAATAGGTGCCGGGGCGCGATCCATCGGGCGCGGGGCGTTGGTAGAAGGCCTTGCCCGCGCTTTTTTCCCGAAACGCCTCGACCGGCTTAATCACCAGCGGGTCGGTCGGCAGGACGCCGAAATATTCGGGCAGCTTCGTTTCGATCGCGTCGATCTTCGCCTGCGCGTCGGCGAGATATTGTTCGCGGCTGTCGTAATAGAACCGGTCGTCTGTGCGGGTATATTCGAAGAACTCCTGCAGCGTCCCGTCGAATCCGACCTCTTTCATTATGGCGCGCATTTCGCCATGGATCCGGTCCACTTCGCGCAGACCGATCGCGTGTATCTCGTCTGCCGAAAGATCGGTGGTGGTGTAGTTCGCCAGCAGCGCGCCGTAATATTCCGCGCCTTCGGGGAAGCGCCACACGCCGTCCTGCGTCGGCGCGATCGCCTGCTGCCGCTTCATTTCAGCAAGCAGGCGTTCGTAGGTAGGGCGCGCGGAGGTCTGCCAGGCGGTCGCCGCATCCATCTTCAGCCCTTCTTTCAATGGAACGGGTATATCGGTCCCGTTCACCTTTTCGGCGAAGTCTTCGAGAACGGCATTTTCGTTCCCAGCTGACAGCAGGTTCTCGATATCGTCGATGACATAGGGATAGACCCAGCCGGGCGGCATGATGCCCTTGTCGGCGCGGCTTCGCGACTCGGCTATCAGCTGGTCCATCACGGTGCCCAGCCCTTCGATCCGGCTGATATAGGCGCGCGCATCGCCTTCGTTCGTCACGCGGTGAATGTTGATGAGGAAGGCGGGAAGCTGGCTTTGCGCGCCGCGCATCTGGTCGAAAATGTATCCGTATTCGCGATATTCATGCAGGCTGGCCTGCCGCTGCGCCATCGCGTCGAACAGGCGCAGCGACAGCGTTTCTTCCGCCGTCGGCGAGCGGTAATCCCGGTTATCGCGCAATGCCTCGGCATATCGCTGGAGCAAGGCGTTTTCCTCGATCGCAGCCTGATCGGAAAAGTCCCCCCAGCGCCCGTAATCCGCATCGACGATCCCGCGATAGGATTTCGCCATCGGCGACAGCGCCAGCTGTTCCCTGTCGTAATTGGCGAATACGCGGTCGAGGGCGAGCAGATTGTTGCGCTCAGGCGCTTGCGTCCGCGCGGCCTGCATGCCGGGCGTTTCGGCAGGTGTCGTGGCGCAACCGCCAAGCGCAAGCGCCGCCAGGGCTATGGTGCACGACAAGCTCGAACGACGAAATGGGCGCGGCATGATGGTTCTCCCGGAAATACCCTGCCGATGGATATAGGTGGCAAGATGACCCGGATGCAAACGCGGAAGAATGGAGGACACAAAAAAGGGGGCGGCATCATCGCTGATACCGCCCCTTCAAAGTCAAGAACTCCGGCGTGTTGCCAAGAGCCCTTCGGGTCGCGAGGCAGCCCCTATCCGATTCGCCGGCGCGGGCATTGGATGGAATCGACAGCGCATCCAGCCCCCGTGGCCATAGCGCTATTCACACGGACGACGGGCCTTGGCATAGCGGGGGTGCCCATGCTGTTCGATCTCATCCGCCCCGCTCTGTTCGCATTGAGCCCCGAACGCGCCCATCGCCTGACGATTGCGGGCTTGAAGGCGCTGCCACCCGCCGTCGGTCGGCCGGCGGTACGCGATGGCCCGCTGGCGGTCGAGGTCGCCGGCATCCACTTCCCCAATCCGGTCGGCATGGCCGCCGGTTTCGACAAGGACGGCGAAGTGCCCGACGCACTCCTTCGTCTTGGTTTCGGCTTCGCGGAAGTCGGATCGATCACGCCCCGTCCGCAGATCGGCAACGTCAAGCCGCGCCTCTACCGGCTGGTGGAAGACCGCGCGATCATCAACCGCATGGGCTTCAACAATGGCGGGGGCGAAGCGGCGGCGATACGCCTGACGCGCCGCAAGGACCGGGACGGTGCGGCGGCGGGCGTGGTCGGCATCAATATCGGCGCGAACAAGGACAGCGGAGACAGGATCGCCGATTACGTCGCGATGACGCGGGCGATGGCCCCCATCGCGACCTACCTGGCGGTCAATATCTCCAGCCCCAACACGCCCGGCCTGCGCGCATTGCAGGACGAAGGCGCGCTGACCGCCCTGCTCGACTCGGTGATAGAAGCGCGGGAAGCGACCTGTGGCGGTGATGGTCCGCCGATCTTCCTGAAGGTCGCGCCCGATCTCGAACCTGCCGACGTGGACGCCATCGCCCGCATCGCGATCGACAGGCGGCTGGACGCGCTGATCGTGTCGAACACCACCATCGCGCGGCCGGCCCTGACTTCCCGCCATGCGGGCGAGGTGGGCGGGCTTTCGGGCGAACCGCTCAGAATACCGGCGCTGCACAAGCTGCGCGAATTCCGCCGCGCGACGGGCGGGCAGATGCCCCTGATCGGGGTTGGCGGCATCGGCAGCGCGGAGGATGCCTGGGCCCGCATCCGGGCGGGGGCGAGCCTGGTACAGCTTTACACTGCGCTCGTTTTCGAAGGCCCGTGGCTAATACGCCGGATCGTCGACGGGCTGGAACCGCTGATGCGGCGCGACGGTTTTTCGACCATTGCCGAAGCGGTCGGCAGCGAATAGCGATGGCGGTCATGTCGAAACGCCTGACTCTCCTATTCGCCCCGCTCACCGCGCTCGCGCTGCAGGGCTGCGCCAATATCCCTGCTTCGGTTACCGGCACGCCACCGGCAGTATCGCAATCGCAGGATTACGCGGGTGCGGTTTCCGCCGCCGATCCGCGCGCGCAAGCGGCGGGCGAGGCGATTCTGGCGCAGGGCGGGTCCGCCACCGATGCCGCTATCGCCGTGATGCTGGCGCTGACCGTGGTCGAACCGCAAAGCTCAGGCATCGGCGGCGGCGGTTTCCTGGTGCGCGGGACGGCGGCAGGCGACGTGACAACTTTCGACGGACGCGAAACCGCCCCGGCGGGAGCCGATCCGCAATGGTTCATGGACGAGACGGGCGAACTTCGCCCCTATGGCGAAACCGTGCGCAGCGGCCTCAGCGTCGGGGTGCCCGGCAATATCGCGATGGCGGCCAAGGCGCATGGCGAACATGGCCGCCTTCCCTGGGCCGACCTGTTCGCACCCGCAATGGAGCTGGCCAAAGACGGTTTCATCCTCAATCGCCGGTTGCATGACTCGCTCGGCGGATCGCTGGACCGGGCCGGCCTGACCGAACGGGGCCGCGAACTCTATTATACGCCCGATGGAGAACCCAAGCCGGTCGGCACGCGCATCACCAATCCCGAACTGTTCGAAACGCTGCACCGTATTTCCGCCGGCGAGGAGCACACGTTCTATCATTCGCAATATGCGACGGAGCTGGCAGATACCGTCCGCGCCGCGACCCCCCGGACGGGCGGAATGGTCCAGCGGGATCTGGCCGACTACACGCCGAAGGAACGCCCGTCGGTCTGCGGCTTCTACCGCGGCTACCGGATCTGCGGCATGGGTCCGCCATCTTCCGGCGGGATCGCGGTGCTGCAGATATTGATGCAGCTCGAACGGTTCGATCTCGCCGCAATGGGCGTCGACGATCCCGCGACCTGGCATCTGTTCCTGGAATCGCAGCGACTCGCCTATGCCGATCGCGAACTCTATCTCGCCGACAGCGATTTCGTGTCCGTGCCGGTTTCGGGGCTGATCGACGGCGCTTATCTTGCCGAACGCAGCCAGTTGATCGATCCCGGCCGCGCCGCCGATACCGTAGCGGCTGGAACGCCGCGCGGCGTGATGCAGGCGCTGGGCGACGGCGACGAACCGGGGGAACAGGGCACCTCCCATTTCGCGGTGGTGGATGCGACGGGGACCATGGTCAGCTACACCTCCACGATCGAGGGACCGTTCGGTTCGGGCCTCATATATGGCGGGTTCTACCTCAACAACGAGCTCACCGATTTCAGCCGCTCGCCGGAAATGGACGGCCTCCCCGTTGCCAACCGGGTCGAAGGCGGCAAGCGTCCGCGCAGCTCGATGGCGCCGACCGTCATCTACACGCCGCAAGGCCGGCCTTTCGCCGCGATCGGCGCAGCCGGCGGATCGACCATTCCCGTGCAAACCGCGCGCAGCATCGTCGGGCTCATCGATTTCAAGCTGACCATCGAAGAGGCGCTGGCCCTGCCGCTGATCATGGCGTTCGGCGACCGGGTGGTGGTCGAAGAAGGCAGCTGGATGGCGGAGCGGCTCCCGGCATTCGAGGCGCTGGGCCACACGCGGATCATCGCGCGCGCACCGCCGTTGAAAGCCGGCGGTGTCTGGTGGAACGGCGCGCAATGGGTCGCCGCGCGCGACCCCCGGCTCGACGGGTTCCTGGAAACCGTGCCCCGCTGACACCTGCCTCTAGATATCTTGTGCGGCCGCGACACGCGTCCTAAACTTAAGTTAACCGCAATTGCGGACCCGCAATCAGGAGCAGGACGCCATCTTCAGCCTATCCGATATCGATGATACCAGCAGCCTGGTCGCCCTGTTCCTGCAGCGCGCCGGGGAGGGCGGCGACACCCCGTTCCTGGGTCATAAGCAGGATGGCGAATGGCACACGATCAGCTGGCGGGAAGCGGCGGATCAGGTCTGCCTGTTCGCCGAGAGCCTGCGGCGGATGGGTCTGGAACGCGGCGATCGCGTCATGCTGGTATCCGAAAACCGGCCCGAATGGTGCGTCGCGGATCTCGGCATCATGGCCGCCGGATGCGTCACCGTGCCGGCCTATGTGACCAATACCGAACGCGACCATGTCCATATCCTCGACAATTCGGGCGCGCGCGCGGTCATCGTGTCCAACGCGAAGCTGGCGCAGCCGCTGCTGCCCGCGATCATGCGGACCGGCACGGCCGAATTCCTGATCGCAATGGACGCGCTGCCCGAATATCAGGCCGGCGACCTCACCCGGCGCAGCTGGGCGTCGATGGTGACGGGCGACAGCGATGATGCGCGCGAAGCCGTGGACCGGCGGCTGGAGGGGATCGCCCGCGACGATCTCGCATGCATCATCTATACCAGCGGTACCGGCGGCGCCCCGCGCGGGGTGAAACAGCATCACGGCGCGATCCTGTGCAATGCCGCGGGCGCGGCGGAAGTCCTGTTCAACGATTTCGCACTGAGCGAGGAGGAGCGGTTCCTGAGTTTCCTGCCGCTGAGCCATGCCTACGAACATTCGGGCGGTCAGTATCTGCCGATCGCGGTCGGCGCGCAGATTTTCTACGCCGAAGGGCTGGAGAAGCTTGCGAGCAATATTGAGGAAGTGCGCCCCACGCTGATGGTCGTGGTTCCCCGCCTGTTCGAAGTGCTGCGGACGCGGATCATGAAGCAGGTCGAGAAGCAGGGCAAAGCCGCCAGCTACATGCTCGATCAAGCACTGACGATCGGCGGCCATGCGGCAGGCGGGCGGATGCGCCGGCGCGACCGGCCGATGAACCTCGTGCTGGAAAAGGCTTTCCGCCCGAAAATCCGGGCCAAATTCGGCGGGCGGATGAAGGCTATGGTATCGGGCGGCGCGCCGCTCAATCCCGAAGTCGGGATTTTTTTCGACGCCGTCGGGCTGACTGTGCTGCAGGGCTATGGTCAGACCGAAGCCGGCCCGGTGGTCAGTTGCAACCGACCGGCGGCCGGCATCGCGATGGACACGGTCGGCCCGCCGCTGCGCGGGGTCGATATCCGCATCGCGGAAGACGGCGAGATCCTGGTGCGCGGGGAACTCGTGATGCTGGGATATTGGCAGAACGAGGCGGAAACCGCGCGCACGATCCGCGATGGCTGGCTGCACACCGGCGATATCGGCCATCTCGACGAACGCGGCCGGATCAAGATCACCGACCGCAAGAAGGACATGATCGTCAACGACAAGGGCGACAACGTCGCGCCGCAAAAGGTTGAAGGAATGCTGACGCTGCAGCCCGAGATCGCGCAGGCGATGGTGATCGGGGACAAGCGGCCCTACGTCGTCGGCCTGATCGTGCCCGATCCCGAATGGGCGCTGGAATGGAGCCGGGCGCAGGGCAAGCCGTTCGATATGGCGGCGCTGCAGGATACGCCCGAATTCCGCAGCGCGGTGAGCGACGCGGTCGGACGGGTGAACCGGGAACTGTCCGTCGTGGAAAAGGTGCGCCAGTTCGCTTTCGCCGACGAGGGCTTCACGATCGAGAACGAGGAAATGACGCCGAGCATGAAGATAAGGCGGCACAAGATCAGGGAACGCTATCAGGATCGGCTGGACGGATTGTATCGGCGGTGACGACTCGTTTTGTCGCGTCTAAGACTCGCCCGAACGTAAGTGCACCGGTAATTTTATGACATGTCGTCTGATTAGGACGACATGTTCTTTTGAGGGGAACTTGCATGACGAAAGCGATCGAAGTAGAAATCGATAGCAACTATGCTGCGTTTGTCGACTTACTTGGCGATTTGTTGCCTCAGGAACGGGGACGATACGCGCTGCTGCGCTCGCGGAAACTTGAAGGTATTTTTGATAGTCCTACGGAAGCGGAAATTGCCGGATACAAACGGTTTGGCGAACAACCCTATTCTATTCAACAGGTAGAATGCGAACCAATCGATTTAGGTTTCTATTCCTATGCACTTCCTTGAAGGTCGCATTGAGCAGAACCGAATGCGTGTGCCTGTGGGAATTCGCGCATTTGAACCTGCTATGGATCCTTCACGATTCCCCAATCTTAGACACGAACAGTTTGTCGCGTTGATCGATACGGGTGCCATGCGGACATGCGTGACCCAAAATGTCGTCGATAAGCTTGGTCTGAAACGAAGAGGGCGCGTACCGATCCAGAACGTAAGGGGCAAAGCGCTCCATTGGACCTACTTGTTTCACGTCGCGATTTGGCCGAACAGCGACGATGGCAGGGTGCCGACCGCTTTTGGAATAGGCGATCAGATCGAAGGCATTGATCTAGGGGATAGCCGTTATTTCGATGTCCTGCTTGGCATGGACATTCTTTCTCGGGGGTCTCTACACCTTGATTTCGACGGTTCGTTCAAATTGACGTTCCGAAGCTAAACTACACAAATTCATCGATGAATTCCGGAAAGAATCTAGGGGCCGCATCGCTCCAGGCGGGAGCGGTGGCGGCGGCTTCGCTCAACGTCTGCAGCAGTACCTTGCGCCGGTCGGGGCGGATTTGCGGCAGCGCCGCGGCCCCGCAGAATGCACCGGGCAGCCATGGCCGGGCTTCGGCGCCGAGCAGCCGTTCGTAAAGAAAGCGAAACGCCGAAAAACATGCGATCCGTTCCTGCGACAGGTCGAACACGGCGATGCGGGTCAGCGGACCCATGAAACGATCGACGTTCTCGAACCCGGTTTGCGCCGGGATCGCGCCGCGCAGCAGCTTGAGATCCTGGTAGACGATATACTGGTTGCGGATCGCGGTTTTCTCCCGGGCATCGCGGGCCCAGGTGCGAAACGCATCCTGCCGACCCAGCCCGATATCGAGACTGCGCCGGATATAGCGCTGCTCCGCCGCAGTGAAGCGCGCGAATTCGCGCATTTCGGCGATGGTCGGCGATGCCGTGTTGGTGATAGCCATATCGTGACGTCCCCTTCCCGTCGCAACCGGGGCACGCCCGGCGGGACATCAACATCGCGCGGCATGGTTAACATGGTGTAAAAGGGGCGGCACAATCTTTGGACGGTCACACAATGAAAAGGGCTGCGGATCGCTCCGCAGCCCTTCAAATGATAGCTGGCAGTGGCGATCAGATATCGTCGCCCATCTTGCCCTTTACTTCGCCCTTGGCCTGCTGGCCCTTGCCCTTGGCTTGTTGACCCTTACCTTCGGCACGCGTCTCCGCATCGTCCGAATTCTGTTTCATCTTGCCGGCGGCTTCGTTGGCGTTGCCTTTGACCTTGTCGGTGAATTCACCCATCATGTCTCTCCTGATCGTGTTATGCGGCGCATCGTAGCGTCATACCAGATCAACGGGTTGGTACCCGTTCAGTTCCGCCCAAGCTCCGTCCGACGCCAGCATGCCGTAGCGGTAACGCGTCAGATCAGGCCAGCAAGCGGCGAGCTGGGATCGGCATATTTCCGCCTGCCCATCCGCCCGGCGAGGTAGGCGTGCCGCCCGGCCTCCACCGCCAGCTTCATGGCGCGGGCCATGCGGATGGGGTCCTTCGCCTCCGCAATGGCGGTGTTCATCAGCACCCCGTCGCAGCCCAGTTCCATCGCCACCGCCGCTTCCGATGCCGTGCCGACGCCCGCATCGACCAGCACCGGCACGCTGGCGCCCTCCACGATCAGGCGGATGGTGACTTGGTTCTGGATGCCCAGCCCCGAACCGATCGGCGCGCCCAGCGGCATGACGGCGACCGCGCCCGCTTCCTCCAGCTGTTTCGCGGCGATCGGATCGTCCACGCAATAGACCATCGGTAAAAAGCCTTCCTTCGCCAGCACTTCGGTGGCCTTCAATGTCTCGCGCATGTCGGGATAGAGCGTGCGCGCTTCGCCCAGCACTTCCAGCTTGACCAGGTTCCAGCCACCTGCCTCGCGCGCCAGCCGCAACGTGCGGATCGCATCGTCGGCGGTGAAACAGCCGGCGGTGTTGGGCAGATAGGTCACTTTTCTGGGATCGATATAATCGGTCAGCATCTGCGCATCCGGATCGGTCACGTTCACGCGGCGAATGGCGACCGTGACGATCTCTGCCCCTGAAGCTTCCAGCGCGGCGGCGTTCTGCGCGAAATCGCGGTACTTTCCGGTGCCGACGATCAGGCGGGAGGTGAACCGGTGTCCGGCAACCTCCCAGCTGTCGTCGGCGTCTTGCGGATGATCCCCGCCGCCCACGAAATGCACGATCTCCAGCACGTCGCCATCGTCGAGCGGTGCGTTCGCCAGGGTCGAGCGGGGCACGATTTCACGGTTGCGCTCCACCGCGACCTTGGCCGGGTCGAGGCCGATGGACGCGACGAGCGCGGCGATCGTCGGCGCATCGCTGTCACGCGATTCCCCGTTTATAGTGATTGATTTGCACGTTGCTGTCTCGGCAGGATCGTTCATACCCGCCGAGATAGCGTTCAGCGCGTATCAGGCAAGTGGCCGCGCAGATTGAGCAGATGGCCCAGCGTCACCAGTCCGACGCCGATGATGGTCAGCACGACTTCATGGACGCCATGCGGAACGGCCAGTCCGCCGCCCATGAAACTCAACCCCATCATCGCGACGACGAACGGAGCCGCCCGCCGGTGCTGGATCGCGCCCCAGCCGATCGCGACCGCCGCCACGACCAGGGCGACCGCCAGTCCGAACCGGTGGATTTCCGGCACCAGCAGGAATTCGCCGCCGATCCCCAGTGTCGACACGATCAGGATCGACAGGATGCAATGCGCCGCGCACAGCCCTGACAGGACCACGCCCGCGCGGTCCATGCGTATCCGAATCGAGTTGGCAACGCTGCGCATGTCGATGCTCATGTATGTGATAATGTAACATGACGCAAGACGTTCCCGCAACCATGCACGAAGGCGCATGCAGGTTGCAGGGTTTGGTCTTGCGCCCGCCAACCGCCGCGCACATCTGCGGTCGATGGAACGCAACATGCCGAATGCCGCCGAAGCCAATGGGCGTCCGTTGGCTCTCGCCCGGTGGCTGTTGGCGGTCGCATTCGTCATCGTCATCATGGTAATCGTCGGCGGCATTACCCGGCTCACCGAATCGGGGCTGTCGATCACCGAATGGAAGCCGGTCACCGGCGCTATCCCTCCGCTGAACGAGGCGCAGTGGCAGGCGGAGTTCGCAGCCTACCGCGAGATCGGCGAATACCGGCAGGTGAGCGGCCCCGCCGGCATGACGCTTGCCGACTACAAGTTCATCTATTTCTGGGAATGGTTCCACCGCCTGCTCGGCCGGTTCATCGGACTGATCTATGCGGTGCCGCTGGCCTGGTTCTGGGTGCGCGGCGCAATCCCTGCAGGGTACAAGCCGCGACTGCTCGCCCTGCTCGGCCTGGGTGCGCTTCAGGGTGTGTTCGGGTGGTACATGGTGCGTTCCGGACTGTCGGTGGACGTGACCGATGTCAGCCATTTCTGGCTTTCCATTCATCTGTTGACCGCCTTGTTCACGCTCGCTGGACTGATCTGGACGGCGCTGGACCTTCGGCGGCTCGCGGCGCTTGCCAACGCGGGGCATGCGCGGTTTACCGGCCTGGGCTGGACCGTATCGGCCATCCTGTTCCTGCAGCTTCTGCTCGGCGCCTGGGTCGCGGGGCTGAACGCGGGCCACGCTTCCGACAGCTGGCCCTTGATGCAAGGCCGGTTGGTGCCCGATTTCGATACGACGCGCGGCTGGCTGCGTGCGGCGACGCACGATCCGTTCCTCCTCCATTTCCTGCATCGCTGGTGGGCATGGGTCGCCGCGATCGCGCTGTTCGTTCTGGCGCACCGGGCAAGGCCGATCGACCGCCGCGTGTCGATAGCGATCCATGCTGCAGTGGGCACGCAGATCATCCTTGGCATCGTGACGGTGTGTAGCGGCGTCGCCCTCTGGGTGGCCACCGCGCATCAAGCGATCGGCGCGCTGCTGGTGGCCGCAACGGCGTGGGGCATCCATGTTGTGGGACGGCGAATCGCCGCTCCGCAACTCTGAGGTATTATTTTACCTCCTCCATAGGGCCCGGATTCGCTTGACTTCGCGCGTCCGAACGCACAGATCGCGCCCACTTCGCCGTGACCCATCGGGCCGCGCGCGTGATTCGCAAAACCAACCAGACTGGACACCAGCCCATGAAGGCTCTCAGCAAGACCACGCGGTCGATCAAGCCGGCCGAGGTCGTGAAGAAATGGCACCTGATCGATGCCGAAGACCTCGTCGTCGGCCGCCTGGCCGCGATCGTCGCCAATCTGCTGCGCGGCAAGCACAAGCCGAGCTACACGCCGCATGTCGATTGCGGCGACCATGTCGTTATCATCAATGCCGACAAGGTGAAGTTCACCGGCGGCAAGATGACCGGCAAGGTCTATTATAAGCACACCGGCTATCCTGGCGGCATCAAGGAAACGACCCCGGCGAAGGTGCTGGAAGGCCGCTTCCCCGAACGCGTCCTCGAAAAGGCGATCCAGCGCATGATCCCGCGCGGTCCGCTGGGTCGCGACCAGATGCGCGCCCTGCACCTCTATGCCGGCAGCGAACATCCCCATGGCGGCACCGACCCGCAGGTGATGGACGTCGCATCGATGAACCGCAAGAACAAGGCATCCGCATAATGGCCGACACCACCCCCAAAGCTGAATCGAACGACACCGCCGGCAAGGACGATGCGGCGACCACGACGGGTTCCACCGAAACAAGCAGCGAAACCGCCAGCGAAACCGCCAGCGAAACCGGCAGCGATACGAACACGGCCGATCCGAAGGATACGTCCGGCTCCAACAAGACGGCGGACACATCCACCGATCATTCCGCCGACAAACCGGCTGACAAGCCCGGCAGCGTTTCGGATCTCGCCGACCTCAAGGACATCGCGTCCGACGCGCCGGCCTCCGACGCGTCCACGGCACAGAACGTCGTCGTCGAGGCGATGCCCCTGCGCGAACAGGAAATCGACGATGCGGGCCGCGCCTACGCGACCGGTCGCCGCAAGGACGCCACCGCGCGCGTCTGGCTGAAACCCGGATCGGGCAAGATCACCGTCAACGGCAAGGATCAGGAAACCTATTTCGCGCGTCCGACCTTGCGCCTCGTCATCAACCAGCCTTTCACCGTCACCGATCGCGAAGGTCAATACGACATCATCGCCACGGTCAGCGGCGGCGGGCTGTCGGGACAGGCGGGCGCGGTGAAGCACGGCATCAGCCAGGCGCTTACGCGCTACGAACCGGCGCTGCGCAGCGCGGTCAAGGCCGAAGGGTTCCTGACCCGCGACAGCCGCGTGGTGGAACGCAAGAAATACGGCCGGGCAAAAGCGCGCCGCAGCTTCCAGTTCTCCAAGCGTTAAACGACGAGATATGCCAACGACGGAAGGCGGCCCCGGAACGGGTCGCCTTTCGTATGATCAGGCGGAGAAGAACGCGCGGCTTCGCGCATGGTCGGCTTGAGCGATACCGACATCCATTCATCGGCCGCGATCGCATGGGCGCGCCTACCGTCCGGCCATCGCCTTGACCTTCGGCAGGTAGGTTCGCCCGATCCGCAAGCTGGTGCCCGTATCGTCGGCGCGATCGCCGGCCCCAAGTTCCACCGACCACACGCCCAGCCCGTCATGTCGCAATCCCCGGATGCTGTCGCGGCGCAGGATGGTGGAACGGTGAATGCGGATGAACTGCCCGGGATCGAGCTGCTCTTCCAACCCGGCGATCGTCTGCAACAGCAGATAGGTAGCGCCTTCGACATGCAGCCGGACATAATCGCGCTCCGCATCGATGCGGTCCACACGCGCCATGTCGATCCGCAGCAATTCGCTGCGATGCGGGACCCACAGCTCCTCCAGCCATTCGCCGCCACCCGGACGCGCCGTGCCGCTGCGTGCCATTACCCGCTCGACGGCGCGTTCCAGACGGTCGCGGGCAACCGGTTTTAATACGTAATCGACCGCTTCCAGATCGAACGCGGCGACGGCGAAACGTTCATGCGCGGTAACGAATATGATTGCCGGACGCCGGCCCGCCAGCTCGGACACCCGCCGTGCAACTTCCAGCCCGTCCATTTCCGGCATGGTCATGTCGAGCAGCAGCAGGTCCGGCTCCAGCGATGCGATCCGTTCCAGCGCCGCGGCGCCCTCACCGGCGCAGCCCACGATGTCGAGCGCATCGATCTTGGCTGCCAGCGCGATCAGCCGGTCCACCGCCAGCGGTTCGTCGTCCACGATCACGGTGCGCAGGCGTTTGGCGCTTTTCGGATCAGTCATGACACTGACCGATCGCTTATTCGCAGCGGAACGCGGATCTCACTACGATAGCCGGAGTCGGTCGGCCCGGCTTCGATCGTCCCTGTATCGCCGAACCTGGCGCGCAGACGGTCGCGGATATTGACGAGACCGATACCGAAACCGCTTTCCGCGATATCATGGGCGCCCGGTCCATCGTCGGTGACGCTGAGGACCAGTTGCGATCCTTCGGCCCGCGCCTCGATCCGGATGGTGACGGGCCGACTCAAGGGCGCGACCGCGTATTTTACCGAATTTTCCACCAGTGGCTGCAGGATCATGCCGGGAACCAGCGCATTCTCCAACGTGGCCGGGCATTCGATCCGTGCGACCAGCCGTTCGGGAAAGCGGATTTCCTCGATCGCGAGATAATGCCGCTGCAGCGCCAGCTCTTCCGCCAGAACGACGTCGGAACTCGTCCCGTCGGCCAGCGAATGGCGGTAGAAGCGCGACAGGGTCTGGATCATTTCCTCCGCGCGTTCGGCCCTGCCGGTCATCACCAGCGCGCTCAACGAATTGAAGGCGTTGAACAGGAAATGCGGATTGACCTGATAGCGCAGGGAACGCAGCTCCGCCTCCTTCGCCTGCCGCCGGAACGCCGCCTCCCGCCGTTCGGCCAACTGCGTCTGCTTGACCGCCAGCAACGCGAAATAAAGCGACGACCAAGCGAGCAGCAGGAAATAGCGCCCGATGCCGATATCCACGATCAGCCGCCAGCGATCCAGCCCGCGCGGATCGGCGGGTGCCAGCAGCACTTCGCGGGGGTTGGCAGCCGCATCTGGTCCGCGGTCGGTCCCGGAACCGGCAGGGTCGGATGGTACTTCCAGAAAGATGTTGCCGGCCGGATCCTGACGGATCGCCACGCCCCGCTGCTTCGCCATCTTTTCCGCCACCGCGCCCTGAACGGGCTGAAAGACAGCCTGGTTGACCACCGCGACGGCAACCGCGGCGGGCAGGGCGAAGATCACCGCCACGCATACTTTTACCCATAGTGGCCGCGCGTCGAACATCCGCAGGCCGAGCCACAGGATCACCGTGATGGCCGCCCCCGCAAACGTGACCGCCAGCCGCCGCCACAGCAGATCGAACTGCAGATCCAGGCCAACGATCGATCCGCGAAGTGTCGTCAGCACGAAATAGCATGCCCACAGAACCGCGATCGAAATCAGGATCGTGCGGATCGACACCCGTGCCGGACCGTCCAGGACGACCGGGATGGCATCGGCATCCGTTTCAGCCGGGCGCATAAGAGAAGGCCGTTGCATCGCTATCTTTTCTATAGCGCGATGCCGCTTCCGCCCGCCATTCCCGCCATCGGACGGCATGGCCTCTTCATCGAAGAGGCGCCATCAGGCCAGCAACTTTTCCCGCGCGATCTTTTCCCGCCATTTTGCCGGCGCCAGCTTGTGGGACATTGTTGCCCGCACTGTCGACCGCGACGGTCACGGGCATGTTCTCGCCTGTGAATTCGTAGATCGCTTCCATGCCGAGATCTTCGAACCCGACGGTTCGGGAACCTTTGATCGCCCTGCTGACGAGATAGGCCGCGCCCCCCGTCGCCATCAGATAGGCCACCTTGAAGCGGCTGCTGGCCTCGACCGCATCCTGGCCGCGTTCCGCCTTGCCGATCATGGCGAGCAGGCCGAGATCGAGCATCGTTTCGGTGAACGCGTCCATCCGGGTGGCGGTGGTGGGGCCGGCGGGGCCGACCACTTCACCCATCACGGGATCGACCGGCCCGACATAATAAATCGCACGGCCCCGGAAATCGACGGGCAGCTCCTCGCCTTTGTCGAGCATGTCCTCGATGCGCTTATGCGCCGCGTCGCGCCCGGTCAGCATCTTGCCCGACAACAGCAGACGATCGCCATGTTCCCAGCTGGCGACCTCTTCGGGGCGTCAGACGGTCGAGATCGACGCGCTTCGCCTCAGCGTCGGGCGTCCAGTTCACGTCCGGCCATTCGTCGAGCTTCGGCGGTTCGAGATAGGTCGGACCGCTGCCGTCCAACGTGAAATGCGCATGGCGGGTGGCGGCGCAATTGGGGATCATGCCCACCGGCTTGCCCGCCGCATGACAGGGTGCATCGTAGATCTTCACATCCAGCACGGTGGAAAGCCAGCCCAGCCCCTGGGCACCGACACCGGTCGCGTTGACGGCGTCGTAGATATCGATCCGCAACTGTTCGATATCGCTTTGCGCTCCGCGCCGTTTCAGTTGCGCCATGTCGATGGGGTCCATCAGGCTCTGCTTGGCGAGCTTCATGCAATGTTCCGCCGTGCCGCCGATGCCGATGCCCAGCATTCCCGGCGGGCACCAGTCCGCGCCCATGCCGGGGATCTGTTCCAGGACCCATTCGACAATGTTGTCGCTGGGGTTCATCATCGTGAATTTCGGTTTGTTCTCGCTACCCCCACCCTTCGCCGCGACGTCTATGTCGACGGTGTTGCCGGGCACCATTTCGACCGACAGGACGCAGGGCGTATTGTCGCGTGTGTTGCGGCGGGTGAAGGCGGGATCGGCCAGAATGCTGGCGCGCAGCTTGTTGCCCGAATGGGCGTAGGCGCGCCATACCCCCTCATCCACGACCTCCTGCAGGCTGCGCGTCGATGCCAAACGGCAATCCTGCCCCCAGCGGATGAAGACGTTGACAATGCCGGTGTCCTGGCAGATCGGCCGGTGCCCCTCGGCGCACATGCGGCTGTTGGTCAGGATCTGCGCGATCGCGTCCTTGGCGGCCGGTCCCTGCTCCGCCTGGTAGGCTTCGCCCAGAGCGCGGATGTAGTCCATCGGGTGGTAATAGGAGATGTATTGGAGCGCGTCAGCAATGCTTTCGACAAGATCGTCTTCGCTGATTGGAACCACGTCGCTCATCGAATGAATACTCCTGCCGGTCGATGGGGGCTGCCAACGCCGCGAAAGAGCCGCGAAGGGCGGATAGCTCAAAGCACTTGGCCGAAACCCGATGCCGCTCTAGTGCGATCCACAAACGCGTCCAATGCCGAAGACACGAGAAACCGCCGATGACCGTCACGTCCGATCTTCCCATCCACAATCTGAAGGAGGGCGGCGCGTATGAGGATCGTTCGCGCGCTCCCGATGGATTCGCCGCCGCCCGCCGCGCGATGATCGACAGCCAGCTTCGCACCAGCGGCGTCAACGAGCCCTATGTCCTGTCCCGCATGCTCGCCGTCCCGCGCGAAGAGTACGTACCGGCTCACGCACGCGGCACCGCCTATATCGACCGCGCTATTCCATTGGGCGACGGGCGGTGGCTCGCCGCGCCGGTGTTCTACGGCATGATGCTCGAAGAAGCCGCCCCGGCCCAGGGGGAGGTCGTGCTGATCGTCGATGGCGGCAGCGGATATCTGCCCGCCCTCATAGAGCCGCTGGTGGAAAGCGTGACGATCGTCACGCCCGATGAGGCGGGCGAGCGGGCCGATGGGATCGATAGTGAACCAGCCCGGCATACGCTCGTGCTGATCGACGGAGCGGTCGAGAATGTGCCTACCACCCTCGCCGCGCAGATGACCGACCGGGCGCGGATCGTCACCGGTCTGGTGTCGAAAGGTGTCACCCGTCTCGCGATCGGGCGCAAATCGGGATCGGAGATCGCGCTGATCCCCTTGGCGGAACTCGGCATCCCGCGACTGACGCAGTTCGACACGCCAAAGGCGTGGAGCTTCTGACCTGATGCGTGCGCGGACCGCGATGGTTCTGGCGGGCGCCGTATGGCTGGCCGCGCCGACAAGCGCATACGCGCAGGTCGTGGGCGTCACGGATACCCTGCGAGAGGCGCTGGCCGAAACCTATCGCAGCAATCCGACGCTACAGGCAGCCCGGGCGCAGCAGCGCGCGCTGGACGAAAACGTGCCGATCGAACGCGCCGCCGGCCGTCCTGGCGTGACCGCGAATGCGCAATATATCGAATTTTTGATACAGAACTCGACCAACTTCACCGCGCCCGCCCGCGTCATCAATATCGGTCCGGAACTGACCGTGCCGGTCTATTCGGGCGGCGCGGTCAGGAATTCCATCCGGGCAGCCGAAGAACGCGTCGATGCAGGGCGCGCCGATCTACGCGCGACCGAATCGGCGATATTCAGTCAGGTTGTCGCCGCTTACATGGACGTGTTGCGCAACCAGGCGATCGTCGGCCTGTCGCGCAACCAGGTCCAGGTGCTCGGCATCAATCTGCAGGCGACGGAAGACCGCTTCGAAATCGGCGATCTCACCCGGACCGACATCGCCCAGTCGCAATCGCGCCTGGCCGTCGCGGAAAGCGACCTGAGGAGCGCGCAGGCCAACCTGATCGGCGCGCGCGAAACCTTTATCCAGCTGGTCGGCGATGCGCCCGTCGATCTCGCGCCGCCGCCGCCCCTGCCCGGCCTGCCGGCGAATGTGAACGATGCGGTGTTCATCGCGCTGGAATCCAACCCCGACCTGATCGCAGCGAAGGAGCGGGCCGAGGCTGCTGGGCTGGATATCGAAGTGGCGGAGGCGGGACGGCTCCCACGCGTGTCGGTCTTCGCCGGCTACGATTACCAGAACTTCCTGGGCACGCTGGGCGGTTCGTTTCCCGATCCCGAAAATCCGGATGGTCCCCGCATAACCGCCCCGCAAGTCGCGACCGGCGCGCAGGCCGGCGTATCGCTCAATATTCCGATCTTCCAGGGTGGACGGCCCGCCGCGATCCAGCGCCAGGCGACCGCCCGCGCCAGCGCCGCGCTGGAACAGGTGATCGCCGCCGAACGCGACGTCATCGCGCAGGTGCGGGCGTCCTTTTCCAGCCTGCAGGCCGCGAACGCCATCATCGAATCGTCGCTGACCGCGGTATCGGCGGCGGAGCTGGGATTGGAGGGGGTGCGCGCCGAAAATTCCATCGGCAACCGCACGATCCTGGACGTGCTGAACGCCGAACAGGAACTGGTAACCGCGCGGGTCCAGCTGGTCACGGCGCGGCGCAACGCCTATGTCGCGGGCTTCACATTGCTGGCGGCGATGGGCCGGGCGGAAGCGCGCGATCTGGGACTGGCCGACGAGGGACTGCTCTACGACCCGATGCTGAATTACGAGTTGGTCGAGCGGCGTTTCTGGGACTGGGGCTACGATGACGATCCGGTCGCGCGTTCGACGCGCACGATTGACATTCCCGCGCCCGGGGCGGACATTCCCGAAACGGACGACTGAACCGAATCGGGTTGCGCACCGCGCATCAAAAGCGACGAACAGGGGCAGAATCGCATGAGCCAGCACGGCGAATCCTCGGTCGAGGACATTCTGGAATCGATCAAGAAAGTCATCGCGCGCGATGCCCGGACCCATTCCGGGAACCGTACCGATACCCATGGGAATACCGGCATGATGGACCATGACGACGCGGATGAACGCGCGAACGTGCCCGAACCGGCCAGCCATGACGAAGCGGAAGAAGTGCTCGATCTGGGCAGCGACGCGATCATGCAGGAGGATGCGGACCATGGCTTCGCAGGGGCCGTTGACGATCCGGACGACAGCGAACCGCTGGTCAATCCGGCGGCGCGCAATTCCATGCGGGACAATCTCGCGGCGCTGGCGATGATCGCCGAACCGGGGGTTCCCCCGCAAATCGTGCGTTCGGGCGAAACCTCGCTGGAAGGTCTGGCGCGCGAGATGCTGCGACCGATGCTGTCCGAATGGCTCGACAATCATCTGCCGGGCATGGTCGAAACGCTGGTGAAGGCGGAAATCGCGCGGATCGCCGGCAAGCGGAACTGACCGCCACGTCGCTTTTGGCTTGCGCGGGCGGCTTCGACCCGTATTCCTGCCGCCTATGACCGTTCCCTTCCGGCGCCAGGCCGTGCTCGCCAGTTCCGTCCTCGCCTTGGCCATCGCCGCGCCTGCCCTGGCGGATAACCATACCGAGAGACGCGCTACGCCGACCGGCTCCGAACGCGCGCCGATGCAGGCGATCGACCTCGTCGCCATGCCGCGACTGGGGGTGCCGGTCGTCAGCCCGGACGGCCGCCATGCCGTCTATGGCGTCACCCTGACCGACCGTGAGGATTACGCGCGCACGACACGTCATTACCGCAAGGATCTTCGGACACCCGACAGCCCGCCGGTCGAACTCGATCTGGGCGGGCCGGCCAACAGCCTCGCTTTCGGTTCCGACGGCCATCTCTATTTCCTGTCCGACCGGCGTCCTGCGAGAGTTCGACCGAAGATGGGGCGGATGCCGACACGTCCAGCCAGGTCTGGCGCGTTCCCATCGCGGCGGACGGCGGGACGGGCATGCCCAGCCCGGTCACCCGGTTCGCCGCCGATGTACACGGCTTCCACCTGTCGCCCGATGGCCGGCGGATCGCGGTGTTCGGCGACGTCGCGCGTGGTTGCATGCAATTCGGCTGCGAAGGGGACGGCCGCGCGCATCTGCCCGGTCCAGGCAGCGGGCGGCTCTACGACGCGCAAGACGGGTTCGTGCGCCATTGGGACAGTTGGGAAACACCGGGCACCTACAGCCGCGTGTTCGTTTACGATCTGGTCGATGGCATGGCCACGGGCAAAGGAATGGCGGCGGACGGCCCTCCCGGCCCGGATGCGCTGATCGGGGATACGCCGACCAGGCCGTTCGGCGGCGGGGAGGAAATCGCCTGGGCGGCCGACGGGCGCAGCCTGTTCTTCGCCGCCCGCCGCACCGGCGCGCAGGAGCCGACATCCACCAATGTCGATATCTACCGGGCGTCGCTCGACGGCGCGGCACCCGTCAATCTGACGGCGGCCAACGAAGCCACCGACACGCTGCCCGCCCCATCGCCCGATGGCAACTGGCTGGCTTATCTCGCGATGGAACGGCCGGGTTACGAATCGGATCGGCTGGTCGTGCATCTGCGCGATCTTGCGACCGGAGCGACCCGCGCGCTGACGCAGGGCTTCGACCGGTCCTTCGGTTCGCTCGCATGGACGCCCGATTCGCGCTGGATCGTCGCCACCGCGCAGGACGTGCTGGATACGCCCGCCTTCCGCATTGATCCACGCAGCGGGCAGGTCCGCCGGCTCGACCTGATGGCCGGGAACGAGGCGCATATCGGCAATGTCGTGCCGCTGACGGGCGAGCGCATCCTGTTCACGCGCGATTCGATCGCCGCCCCGGCGGAACTCTATCTGGCGAAAGGCTGGTCGCAGGCCATCCCCCTTACCACCGTCGCCCGCGCGGATATCGGGCGGCTGGCCGGGATCACCACCACCCGCTTCGATTTCGAAGGGGCAGGCGGCGATACGGTTCATGGCCAGATTACGAAACCCGAACGGCACGAGGGTCGCCTTCCCGCGATCCTCTACGTCCATGGCGGGCCGCAAGGATCGTTCAACGACAGCTGGTCCAGCCGCTGGAACCCGCGCGTCCTGGCAAGCCGGGGTTACGCCGTCATCTCGGTCGATTTCCACGGTAGTACCGGTTACGGGCAGGCCTTCACCGACAGCATCAATCGCGACTGGGGCGGCAAGCCGCTGGAAGACCTCCAGAAAGGCCTGGCGGCCGCCCTTGCCCGCGATCCCGCGATCGACGGGGACCGCGCCTGCGCCATGGGCGCATCCTATGGCGGATACATGATGAACTGGATCGCCGGGCAATGGCCCGACCGGTTCGACTGCCTCGTTCAGCATGACGGCCTGTTCGACATGCGCAGCTTCTATTACGCGACGGAGGAATTGTGGTTTCCCCGCTGGGATTTCGGTGGTTCCTATGCCGAGAACGCCGCTGAATACGAGAAATATAACCCAGTTAACTATGTCGCGAACTGGCAGACGCCGATGCTGGTCATTACCGGCGAAAAGGATTTCCGCGTGCCCTATACGCAGGGCCTACAATCCTTCACCGCGTTGCAGGAACAGGGCGTGCCGTCCAAGCTGCTGGTGTTCCCGGACGAGAACCACTGGGTACTGAAACCCGCCAATTCCCTGCAATGGCACAATACGGTGATCGACTGGCTCGACACCTACCTGGGCAAACCCGAAGTCGAATCCGGCATCGAACCCAGCGGGGAAGCGATCGCCGATCGATGAGTGCGCGCAAGAAAGACCTGCTGAAAGCGCAGCTCGCGCTCGGCAAGATTGGCGGCGAGACGATCGAGCGGCAGATATTTTTATGCGCCCTGCCGGAGAAGCAGAAATGCTGCACGCGCGAGGAAGGCAAGGCCGCGTGGGCTTACCTTAAAAAGCGCATGAAGCAGCTCGATCTGGTTGGGCCGAAACGCGATGACGGCACGGGCCGGACTATCGGCGGTGTTCAGCGGACCAAGGCCGACTGCCTGCAGATCTGCGCCGCCGGCCCCATCGCGCTCGTCTGGCCGGACAATGTCTGGTACCATTCCTGTAGCGAGGACGTTCTCGAACGGATCATCCAGCGGCATCTGATCGGCGGAGAAGTGGTCGAGGAATATCGGCTGCGCGATGCCGCCCACGCCGCGCCGGCCTAGTCGTCGCGCTTCCAGCTGTCGTCGTCATCCTCCGCCAGATCGGTCACGCTTTCATCGTGGCCGGTGCCGCTCGACAGGAACACCAGACCCATCAGCGCCGCCGTCAGCAGCATCATGAAACCGATGCCCAGCGCCGCCGCGATGTAGAAATGTACCGAAGCGGGGCTTTCCCCGTCATACAACAGAGCGATGGCGATGGCGACCACGCCCACCGTCACCAGCAGCATGAACCGCATCAACCGGCGGAATCGCGCCCAGGCAAAGGCCGCGTTTTCGGGATCTTCCAAAGGGCTTTTGGGTATCATCGCCGCGCTTCTGCCCGTCATTGTCCGTGTTTTCAATAAGCGGGCGAACCTTGGCGATTCGCCAAATGTGTTTTTCCATGGCACCATGCGCGCCGGGTACAGGCCAGGCATAGGGAGACGACTATCATGGACATCGCACAACTCATCGCCAGCCGCGCGGCGGCGGACATCATTTCGTGCGATATCGGTGATACCGTGCGCGACGTCGTGACGACCCTCGCCACAAGACGGATCGGCGCGCTGCCGGTGTTGCGCGGCGGCGAGCTGGTCGGCATCTTTTCCGAACGCGACGTCATCTACCGGCTGGCGGAAGACGGTTCCGCGTGCCTCGATACGCCGGTCGGCGACGTGATGACCGCGCCGGCCATCACCGTGGAGGTATCGGCGAAAGTCGACGAGGCGCTGGGCCTGATGACCCGCCGCCGCATCCGCCATCTGCCGGTAATGAATAACGGGGCGATGTGCGGGTTCATCTCGATCGGCGATCTCGTCAAATCGCGGATCGACGAAGTGCAGCTGGAGGCGCAGGCCCTGCGCAATTATATCCAGACGGCTTGAGCATCGCGCGCGCGGCGCTTACATCCATGGCATGACCGCAACTCCCACATTGACCTTGACCCCGCCCGCGGCGAAACGCGTCGCCTGGATCGCAGAGAAACAGGCGAAACCGGCGATCCTGCGCCTCTCTGTCGAAGGCGGCGGCTGCTCCGGTTTCCAGTACAAGTTCGACCTCGCCGACGGGGTCGAGGACGACGATGTCGTCAGCGAAACCGATGGCGTGCGCCTGGCGGTCGACCCGGTCAGCCTCGATCTGGTCGGTGGAAGCGTGGTCGATTTCGTCGAATCGCTGGGCGGGGCGGCATTCCGGGTCGAAAATCCCAACGCCGCCGCCGGCTGCGGCTGCGGGTCCAGCTTCGGTATCTGATCCCGGCGTGAAAATCGCGACCTACAACATCAACGGGATCAAGGCGCGCCTGCCCCGTCTGCTGGAATGGCTGGAAGAAACCCGGCCCAAGGTCGCCTGCCTGCAGGAGATCAAGTCTCAGGACGAAGGGTTCCCCGCCGATGCGTTCGAAAAGATCGGCTATCACGCGGTCTGGCATGGGCAGAAGAGCTTCAACGGCGTCGCGATCCTGGCCGATGGCGTCGAGCCCGTCGAAACGCAGCGCGGCCTGCCGCTCCTGCCCGACGTTGACGAGGCGGACGACCAGTCCCGCTATCTCGAAGCGGAAGTGGACGGGGTTCGCGTCGCCTGCATCTATCTGCCCAACGGTAACCCGCTGCCGGGGCCGAAATTCGAGTACAAGCTGCGCTGGATGGAACGATTGCGCGCGCGCATGAACGATCTGTGGGCCCTGGAGGTGCCCTGCGCGGTTGTCGGCGATTACAACGTCATCCCGCATGACGACGATGTCTGGTCGCCCGCCCGGATGCGCGACGACGCGCTGATGCAGCCGCGGTCGCGCGATGCCTATCGGCGGCTGCTTGGCGATGGCTGGACCGATGCGGTCCGCATACTGAACCCGCGCGGCGGGGTGTGGACCTATTGGGACTATCAGGCCGGCGCGTGGCAACGCGATCACGGGTTCCGCATCGACCACCTGCTGCTATCCCCGGAACTGGCGGACCGGATGCAGGCGGTCGGCGTCGACAAGGAATATCGCGGGCGCGAGAAAGCCAGCGACCATACGCCGGTCTGGGTCGAGATCGGCTGACATGGGCGCGGCGCGTCGGTCGAACCGGCGGCGGCGTGTTACCAGGCGCCGGTTCGCCTCGAATAAGAGCGGCCGAGATAGTTTCAATTGCAATCAGAACTACTCATTATGCCCTGCGGCAAAGCGTTCCCCATCCGCGATATCCAGTTCCAACACCCAGATATCGCTGTCCTGGGCGCGGCGGCGGGCAAGATATTCGTCGAACTCGGCGGGGACATCGGCAGATTGTTCGCGGGTGCGTTCGAACCGGCGCGATCCGTCCATCTGCGGCATGCGTTCATACAGCCTCGTCGGCTCGCCCCGTGCGGTGGTCACCAGCAATATGGTGCCCGCATCGCGTTCCCCCTTCGCCAGCACGGTCGCGAAACCGCCGGCAGCCTGCACCGCGCGTATGATGCCCGACACTTCGAGATGGGCCGGAAGCCGATCGTTCACCGAACCGTCAGTCCGCGCTGTAGCCGGGCAGGCCCGACAGGCCGATGTGCGAGCGCATGAAAGTGCCGGTGCCCCGCCCGATCTCGTCACCCTCCGCATCGATCAGCCGCGATTCGGCGACGAACACGCGGCGCTTTCCGCTGACCCAGCGCCCTTCCGCCACCACCGGTCCGACCCGCACCGGTTTGGTGAAATGCAGGTTGAACGATGTCGTCAGCAGGAAACGGTCCGTCACCAGCGTGTTCGCCGCGTAGAAGGCGGCATCGTCGAGCATCTTGAAATAGATCGTTCCATGCGCCGCGCCCGCCGCGTGATAGGACGCCCGGGTCACCTGGAAATCGACCCGCGCCAAGCCTTCACCGGGAATGGACAGCGTCGAATCGAACAGATCGTTGACCGGCGCCGAACCGTAGAGCCGTTCCAGCGCGCGGAAATGCAGATCGGCCCCGACTTTCGTGGTATCGTCCCGCGAAGAGCCGCGCATATCCCGTCAGCCCCTCAATGCGGTTCGACCCAGCCGACCGATCCGTCGCGGCGGCGATAGACCATGTTGTGCCGCCCCGATTTCGCGTTCTTGAAGAACATCGCGTTGGTATCGCGCAAATCGAGCATCATGACCGCATCCGCCACGCTCGCTTCGGGAATGTCGGTTCTGGTTTCGGCGATCACCAGCGGCGCGTCGGGCGCGTCGTCCATATTTTGATCGTCGGGCCGGTCGTCGGGCCGGTCGCCGGGCCAATCGCCGGGTTTGTCGCCGGAAAAGATGGTGTAGGCCGCTTCTTCCTCCTTCAGCGCATGCTGGGCCTGCGAATGGCGGTCGTTGATCCGGCGCTTGTATCGGCGGACCTGCTTGTCGATCTTTTCCGCCGCCTGATCGAAAGCTTGGTGAGCGTCCTGCGCTTCGGCATGACCCTTGACGGTCAGGCCCTGCATCACGTGGGTCACGATGTCGCACGCGAAGCCGTTCGCAGGCGCCTTGCTGAAGGTGACATGGGCGGAAATCGCCCCTCCGAAGTATTTTTCGACAATGGCGTTCAGACGGTCGGTTGCATGATCCTGCAGTGCGCTGCCGGTTTCCACCTGATGACCTGAAACGCGAATGTCCATTGTCGTTATCTCCTGTGATCGATGTCGGCGGATGCCGTCCTAGTTACCCCAGATAGGCGCTTCGATCTGCTTTACGAAGGCCCGGTGGCGGGAAATCTCGGCCGCGGTCGGGTGGTGCGGGCGCGGTTCGCGGAACACGCGGCCGCCGCCGGCTGCGGGCGTCGCCCCGCTTTCGGATCTCCTGCCTTCGGATGTCCTGCCTTCGCGTGTCCCGCCCGACCGATCGTCCAGTTCGGCCGCCAGTTCCAGCCCGATCTGCCGGCCGCCCGTGAGTTCGATATAGACCTGCGCCAGCAATTCGGCGTCCAGCAACGCGCCATGCTTGATCCGGTGGCTGCGATCGACGCCGTAACGGGTGCACAACGCATCCAGAGAGAGCTTGGCACCGGGGTGTTTCCTGCGCGCGATGGCAACCGTGTCGACCATCCGGTCAAGCGACACCGGTTCCCGCCCGATCAGCGCGAGTTCGGCATTGAGGAAACCGAAGTCGAATGCGGCATTGTGTGCGACCAGCGGCGCGTCGCCGATAAAGGCGAGCAGATCGTCCACCCCGTCGCGGAACAGGGGTTTGTCGGACAGGAAGTTCGCGGACAGGCCATGCACCGCTTCGGCACCCGCCGGCATGTCGCGTTCCGGATTGTAATAGGCATGGAAACTCCTGCCCGTCTCCACCCGGCCGATCATCTCGACGCAGCCGATTTCGACCATGCGGTCGCCCGTCTTGGGATCGAGGCCGGTGGTTTCGGTATCGAAGATGATTTCGCGCATCGGCCGATTATTCACGCACCCGCCCGTTCGCGCAAGTCGGCGATCAGCGCAGCGACGGTGACGCGCGTATCTTCCATGGTTGTGCCGGTGTCGACCACATGATCCGCGCCCGCGCATTTCTCGGCATCGGGCATCTGCAGCGCGAGGATATGCTCGAACTTCTCCGCCGTCATGCCATCGCGTGCCAGCACGCGTTCCCGCTGGATGTCGGCAGGGGCGGAGACGACGACGATATGGTCGACCTGGGCATGACCGCCCCGCTCGAACAACAGGGGGATGTCGAAGACAACCATCGGCGCGCGCGCATGTTCGGTGAGAAACGCCTCGCGTCGTTCGGCAACGGCGGGGTGGATCAACGCCTCCAGCTCCGCCAGCGCTTCCGGATCGGCGAATACCGTGCGGCCAACCGCGTCCCGATCGACGCCGTTCGGCCCCGTGCTGCCGGGCATCAGCGCCTCGATCGCGGGCACCAGCCTGCCGCCGGGCCCCTGCATCGTGCGCACCTCGGCATCGGCATCGAACACCGGCACGCCTTCTTTTGCGAACATCCGTGCCACGGTGGACTTGCCCATGCCGATCGATCCGGTGAGGCCGATGACAAGCGGGCCGTTCATGCGGCCAGCGCCGCGCGCAACGCCGCATCATGTTCTCGCGGAGCGGACTGGCCGAACAACAACTCGAACGCTTCCGCAGCCTGTCCGATCAGCATCGATAGCCCGTCGATCGTACGGAATCCGTGAGCCGCGGCGTTGCGAAGCAACGGCGTTTCCACCGGACTCGTGACGATATCATAGAACACCGATCCGGGAGGCGCGTGGGACATGTCGAAGTTCAAGTTCGGCGCGCCGACCATGCCGAGCGGGCTCGCATTGATGACGAGATCGTAGCACCCTTGGCGATCATCGAAGGCGAAATCGGTCGGATCGGCGAAATGCGATAGAGGCGGCGTGTGATGCTCCCCATCGGGATCGATATCGGCCAGGATGGCGCTCGCCTTCGCCGGATCGCGTCCGGCCAGCACAATGGTGAAACCGTGCTCTACCAGTCCCGCGACGATCCCCCGTGCCGCGCCGCCCGTACCGATGATGCGGGCCATGCGGAACAGATGCTGTTGTCCAAGGTTGGCGCGCAGCGGTTCGAGGAACCCGCCCACATCGGTGTTGTAGCCCCGCAGGCTGCCATCGTCCTGGCGCACGACCGTATTCACCGCGCCGATTGCACGGGCGAGCGGATCGAGACTGTTTAGTTCGGCGATGATCGCCCGTTTATGCGGCATGGTCACGTTGCAGCCGCGCCAGCTTGCGTCGTCCCGGCGGTGCGACAGGTAATCGTGCAACGCCCCCGGCTCATTCGCCACGCGCGCCCGCCGGTAACCGGCATCGATCCGAAGCCGGTCAAGCCAGAAGCCATGAATAAGCGGCGATTTCGATTGCTCTACGGGATCGCCGATGATTTCGGCATAGGCACTCATGACGGCATCGCGCCATGAACGCGCAGCGCGCTGAGGACAGCCAGCAGCGGCATGCCCAGCACGGTGAAGTAATCACCGTCGATCCGATCGAACAATTGAACGCCCGGCCCCTCGATCCGGAACACGCCGACGCACTGGGCCACCGCCGGCCACTCCCGGTCGAGATAATCGGCGATGAATGTATCCGACAATGTGCGGACATGCAGCCTGGCGGTCGCGGCATGGTCCCAGACTACCGCGCCGCCGCGGACCAGCGCGGCCCCGCTGTGCAGTTCCATCACCTGCCCGCTGAAAGCCCGTAGATGTTCGGCAGCCATATCGCGAGTTACCGGTTTGTCGAAGCGGCGCCCGTTGCAGACAACCAGCGAATCGCTGCCGAGAACGAGTGCACCGTTCGCTCGCAAAGCCGTGGCCTTCGCGATCGACAGCGCGCGCACGATTTCATCAGGCGCGGCATCCCGACCCAGGGACCGCTCCAGCGCCCGCTCGTCGATATGAGCCGGAACCGCGCGATAGCCGATCCCGGCCGCGTCGAGCATGGCCCGGCGCGAGGCACTCCTGGAAGCGAGCACGATCATGCGGGTTCCAGCGCGACGGGGCCGATCATATCGGCTTGGTCCCGACCCGCGGCGGAATGTCGCGCCGTTCGCGTTCGCCGACCAGATTGATGACCGCCGCCGCCGTCTCCTCGATCGATCGGCGGGTGACGTCGATCACCGGCCAGCCATTGTCCGCGAACATGCGGCGCGCGAATTTCACCTCGTCGCGCACGTGTTCATCGTCGACATAGGACGTCGTCGTCTGTTCGTTCAGGCTCAAAAGGCGGTTGCGCCGGATCTGCACCAGCCGCTCGGGCGCGGTCGTCAGCCCCACCACCAATGGATTTTGCAGCGCGAACAGCTTGTCGGGCGGGGGGCTTTCCACCACCAGCGGGATGTTCGCCGTCTTGTATCCGCGATTGGCGAGATAGATGCTGGTCGGCGTCTTGGACGATCGAGACACGCCGGCCAGCAATATGTCCGCCTCTTCCCAGTTCTCCCACCCCACGCCGTCATCATGGGCGATGGTGAAATGGATGGCGTCGACTCGCTTGAAATAGGCCTCGTCCATCAGATGCTGGCGGCCAGGACGGGTGAGCGCGACCTGCCCCAGCTGGTCCTCCAGCGCGGCGGTCACCTCGTCCAGCGCCGGGATGGCCTTGAGGCTCAACCGGCGGCAGTGATCCTCCAGCCGGGCGCGGGTGTCCGGATTGACCAGGGTGAACAGCACCAGACCCGGACTGGCGGCGAGCTGGGGCACGATCCGGTCGAGATGCTGGCGCGAGCGGACCATGGGCCAGAAATGCCGCACGATATCCGCATCTTCGAACTGCGCCAGTGCAGCTTTCGCGAGCATTTCCAGCGTTTCCCCGGTACTGTCGGACAGCAGATGCAGATGGAGGCGGGTCATGGCTGTGCAGTCGGCTCCGGTCGAAAATCGCTTGTGGACAGTTCCGGGCATAAACCACGGGACGAAACGGACGACAAGTTCGGGCATCGATTCCATGCCCGTTGCAAGTCCGCCGACCATGTATTTCTGGACAGGGAAGGCGCGTTCTTCACAGCCATCGGCCAGCGGGGATAAGTAAGACTCGACTCAAGCTGCGCGCAGAGTCGCGTGCCCCGCAGCGCTGTTCAAACCGGGACAATTCGGGCAGGGCGGCGCTGTCCCCTGAATCCACAGGGCCAACTATCTCCATCAATCTATCTATACTCTTATATTTATTTGGTAAGGACGCCTGAATGCCCGGTCTTCTCCTCGACACGCTACACGGCGATCGTGGCCCGCGCGCGCCGGTCTGGCTCATGCGGCAGGCGGGGCGCTATCTCCCAGAATACCGTGCCTTGCGGGCGGAACGGGGCGGCTTTCTCGAACTGGTTTACGATACGCAGGCCGCCGCCGAAGTCACGCTGCAGCCGATCGACCGGTTCGGTTTCGACGGGGCGATCCTGTTTTCCGATATCCTCATCATTCCCTACGCCATGGGGCAGGACCTCGAATTCCTGAAAGGCGAGGGGCCGCGCCTGTCGCCGCGCCTCGTCGATCATGCGCTGGAGGGGCTGGAAGCCGTGCCACAGCGCCTCGAACCGATTTACGCGACCGTTGCCGCGGTGAAGGCGCGCCTGGACCCTGAGACCACCTTGCTGGGCTTTGCCGGCAGCCCATGGACCGTGGCGACTTACATGGTCGCCGGCGAGGGAAGCCGGGATCAGCACGAAACGCGCGCGATGGCCTATCGCGACCCGGCCGCATTCGGTGCGATTATCGATGCGATCACGCGGATGACCATAGAATATCTGGCAGGTCAGGTCGAAGCGGGCGCGGAAGCGGTGCAGTTGTTCGACAGCTGGGCCGGATCGCTGTCACCGTCGCAGTTCGAGCGCTGGGTCATCGCGCCCAATGCGGCCATCGTCGCCGGCTTGCGCGTCCGCTTTCCCGACCTGCCGATCATCGGTTTTCCCAAGGGCGCGGGCGAGAAACTGCCTGCCTATATGCGCGAAACGGGCGTATCGGCGGCGGGGCTGGACGAGACGGTGGACCCCGTCTGGGCCGATGCCGCGCTGCCGCCCGACATGCCGGTGCAGGGCAATCTCGATCCGCTGCTGCTGTTGTCGAACGGGCGGGCGCTGGACGATGCGGTAGACGCGATCATGAAGGCGTTCGCCGAGCGTCCGCATGTGTTCAACTTGGGCCACGGAATCGGGCAGCATACGCCGATCGCCCATGTCGAACGGCTGCTCGCCCATCTGCGCCGCCGCGCGTGATATTCATGGGGGTGACGCCCCGCGCAACTGCGCCTAAATCGGCCCGATGCAGGAATTTCTCGCTCCGATCTATCTGTGGCTGAAAGCCGGCCATATCATCTTCGTCATCTTCTGGCTGGCGGGCCTGTTCATGCTGCCGCGCTTCTTCGTCTATCATCAGGAGGCGCTGGCCCGTGCCGGCGACGGATCGGCCGAAATCGACGCCTGGATCGATCGCGAGGCGAAACTGCGAAAGATCATCCTGCTGCCCGCGATCGTCGCGGTATGGGTGCTGGGCCTGCTGCTGATGACGACGATCGGCGCGCATACGCAGGGCTGGTTCCATGCCAAGTTGGTGTTCGTACTGCTCCTGTCAGGCTATCATGGCTGGCTCGTCATCTACGGCAAGAAACTGGCACGCGGCGAACAGGGTCTTTCGGGCAAGAAATTGCGCCTGGCGAACGAGGTGCCCGGTATCGCGACAGCGATCATCGTCGTCCTGGCGATCGTCAAACCCTTCTGAACTCGTAATGCGTTGACGCGCCGCCCCGCGACCCGTAATCGCGGCGCAATACGGCCGATCTCGCCTCGCTTTCCCCAAGCCCGACAGGCATCTCCGTTTTTAATGACATTCACCCCGCCACGGGGACCAAAGAGTAACCACACATGCATCTCAAAGATTTGAAACTCACCGCGCCCGCCGATCTGGTCAGCAAGGCGGAGGAACTGGGCGTCGAGGGCGCGAGCACGATGCGCCGGCAGGATCTGATGTTCTGCATCCTGCGCGAACTGGCGGAGGACGAGGATTACGACGAGAAGATCATGGGCATCGGCACGATCGAGGTGCTGCAGGACGGCTTCGGCTTCCTGCGTTCGCCCGAAGCCAATTATCTCGCGGGGCCGGACGACATCTACGTTTCCCCCAACCAGGTTCGCAAGATGGGCCTGCGCACCGGCGACACGGTCGAAGGCGAGATTCGCGCCCCGCAGGAAGGCGAGCGTTATTTCGCGCTGACCAAGCTGACCAGCGTGAATTTCGAAGATCCCGAACAGGTCCGGATGCGGACCAATTTCGACAATCTCACCCCGCTCTATCCCGATCAGAAACTGTCGCTCGACACGCTGGACCCCACGGTCAAGGACAAGTCCGCGCGGGTGATCGACATCATCAGCCCGCAGGGCAAGGGTCAGCGCGCGCTGATCGTCGCCCCGCCGCGGACCGGTAAGACCGTGCTCCTGCAGAACATCGCCAAGGCGATCACCGACAACCATCCCGAAGTGTTCCTGCTGGTGCTGCTGGTCGACGAACGGCCCGAGGAAGTCACCGACATGCAGCGCAGCGTGAAGGGCGAGGTGATTTCCTCCACTTTCGACGAACCCGCGCAGCGCCACGTCCAGGTCGCCGAAATGGTGATCGAGAAGGCGAAGCGGCTGGTCGAACACAAGCGCGACGTGGTCATCCTGCTGGATTCGATCACGCGGCTGGGCCGGGCCTACAACACCGTGGTGCCGTCTTCGGGCAAGGTGCTGACCGGCGGCGTCGATGCGAACGCCCTGCAACGGCCCAAGCGGTTCTTCGGCGCGGCGCGCAACATCGAGGAAGGCGGATCGCTTTCCATCATCGCGACCGCGCTGATCGATACGGGCAGCCGGATGGACGAGGTGATCTTCGAAGAGTTCAAGGGCACCGGCAACAGCGAAATCGTGCTCGACCGCAAGGTTGCGGACAAGCGCATCTTCCCCGCGCTGGACGTCGGCAAATCCGGCACCCGCAAGGAGGAACTGCTGGTCGAGAAGGACAAGCTGTCGAAAATGTGGGTGCTGCGCCGTATCCTGATGCAGATGGGCACGATCGACGCGATGGAATTCCTGCTCGACAAGATGAAGGATTCCAAGACGAACGAGGATTTCTTCGACAATATGAACCAGTAAGGGGTTCATTGCGAAGCAAGACGGACTAGGCCCATGCTGCACCAATATCTCTATGTCAGCACCGCGCCCGATATGAGCCGGGAGGTGCTGGAGGACGTTCTGCGCAGTTGCAGCCGGAACAACGAACGGCGCAACATTACCGGCCTGCTTGTATATAATGGCCGCAATTTCATGCAGCTGCTGGAAGGCGCGATGGTCGATCTTCTATGGGTCATGCGCCGGATAAGCGCCGATGGCCGTCATAGTGGCCTGTCGGTGCTGGAAGAGGTACCGATCGTATCGCGGGCGTGCCCCGACTGGACGATGCGCTACATTCCCATGGTCGACGATGTCGCGGATCGCAGGGCGGCGCTGGACGCGGATCTGCCCGGCGGTCTCGATCCCGCGATCCGTCGCATCCTGCTCAATTTTTCCGCCCTGAACTGATGGGCGGCTACTGACGATCGCTACAGGTGGCTTACGCAGCCCGCCGGAACGTATCGGCGCGCGCCAGCTCCCAATGCGTGCGTAACAGGGGGTTATCCGTACCGCTCAAAAACTCGCCGGGTTCGACGAATTCGTAAATCGCGTCGATCGCGTTCGACTTGGCGCCGTTCAGGCGTTCGCGCATGTCGCGGGGTTCGATAGCCCATGGATTGTCGAGGCCCATGGCAATCACGATCTCGCGCAGGGAATGCAGAGTCTGGTGCTGGAACCGGGCGACGCGCGGCCCCTTGTCTTCCACGATCAGGCCCTTCTGCCGCCAGTCCTTCTGGGTCGCGACGCCGGTGGGACAGTTTCCGGTATGGCAGTGCATCGACTGCACGCAGCCGAGCGAGAACATGAAGGGGCGGGCCGCATTGCACCAGTCCGCGCCCAATGCGAACGCCTTCGCCATTTGCGCGCCGGAATGGATCTTTCCCGCCGCGGCGATCTTGACCCGGTCTTTCAGCCCGGTGCCGACCAGCGCGTTGCGGATGAAGATCAATCCTTCTCGCAGCGGCATCCCGACGCTGTTCGAAAGTTCCAGCGGGGCCGCGCCCGTTCCACCCTCCGCTCCGTCGACAGTGATGAAATCGGGGGTCGTGCCGGTTTCCAGCATGGCCTTCGCCATGGCGAAAACCTCGTGCGGCTGTCCGACGCACAGCTTGATACCGACCGGTTTCCCGCCGCTCAGTTCGCGCAGGCGGACGATCCATTCCAGCATTTCGATGGGCGTTGCGAAAGTGGAATGCGCGGCGGGCGAATTGCAGTCTTCCCCGATGGGAATACCCCGCGCCTCGGCGATCTCGGCGGTGACCTTCGATCCCGGCAGGACGCCTCCATGACCGGGTTTGGCGCCCTGGCTCAGCTTCACCTCGATCATCTTGACCTGATCGTCGCCGGCGTTCTTCGCGAACAGTTCCGGATCGAACCCGCCATCGGGCGTGCGACAGCCGAAATAGCCGCTGCCGATTTCCCAGATGAGGTCGCCATCGTGCATCCGGTGGTATCTGCTGATGCTGCCTTCGCCCGTATTGTGCGCAAAACCGCCCTGGCTAGCCCCCAGATTGAGCGCTTCGATCGCGCGCGCAGAAAGCGAACCGAAACTCATGGCGGAGATATTGAGGAGCGATGTGGAATAAGGCTTCGCGCATATTGGCAGGCCGACATCGACACGCCAGCTTTCCGGCGGATTGTCGTTGGGTACGACCGAATGGCTCAGCCATTCATATTCGTTGGAATAGACGTCCAGTTCCGTGCCCATCGGATGCGCATCGAGATCGCCTTTCGCGCGGGCGTAGATCAGCGCGCGCTCCTGATGGCTGAATGGCCGGCCTTCCAGTTCGCCTTCGATGAAATAGGCGCGCACGAAGGGCCGCAAGTCCTCCATCGCCCAGCGGATACGCGCGACCAGCGGATAATTGCGGCGCAGGGCATGATGATCCTGCGCGAAATCCCACAGGGCGACCAGCAAACCGGCAAGGGCGGCCGCCGTAAAGACAATGGCCCAGGGGGAAGGCCAATAATACACGCAACCCGCCACGATCAGCAGCAGGACGAACGGTATGAGATAGCGCGGCGCGACCAGCGCCTTTGGACCCAGCCTGTTGCGCATCGCTTCAGCCGAGATGACGGGCGAAGAACTCGGCCGTTCGCCTGTCCGCCAAAGTTGCGCCTTCTTCGTTCCGCCGTTCGCCGAATTCGGTCGCGAAACCGTGATCGAGGCCTGGATAGTCGTGCAGCGTCACCTTTGCATGATCGTCCAGCCCGTCATGCATCGCCTTTTGCGCGTCCTTGTCGACAAAGCCGTCCTCTTCGGGAATGTGCAGCATCAGGGGATTTGCGATCGCCTTCGCTTCGTTCAGCATTTCATCCACACCCACGGCGTAATAGCCCACGGTCGCATCGCTGTCAGTCCTTGCAGCCGTCATGTAGGCGAGCTTCCCGCCCAGGCAGTATCCCACCGCGCCGACCTTGCCGCCACCGGCCGCATCGCGTGCCCAGCGGATCGTGGCCTCTATGTCGCGGACACCCTGGTCGGCATCGAACTTGCCCATAAGGTCGAGGGCGCGCTGGAACTCCGGTTCGACATCGGGATCGAGTTCGACGTTGGCGACGAGCCGGTGGAACAGGTCCGGCGCAACGGCGAGGTAGCCTTCTTCCGCCAGGCGGTCGCATTTGCGACGGATGCCGGCATTCACTCCGAAGATTTCCTGAATGACGACGATGGCGGCCCTGGCCGCGTCGGCAGGTTCGGCGATATAGGCGGAAAAACGCGTGACGCCCTCGTCCTGCTTGGACGGAAGCGTGTCGATCTGGACGGTCTTGCTCATGGAAAAATTCCCGATGGTTGGCGGAAGGCCGGACGCCGGCTATCTGCTGGCAGGCTACTGGCGCAGGATGGTCGTACAAACGGCTTATCGCTTGCACCCAAGGCGGATCAACCCCAGATTGGTTTCGAAAAACCCCTGCTGGAGAAAAAGCCGATGAAGGTTCATGTCGAAATCGATTGCACACCCGAAGAGGCGCGGACATTCATGGGTCTGCCCGACGTCTCCCAAGCCAATGCCGTCTATGTCGACAGCGTCTCAAATGCGATGAAGGGAGTCAGCAACCCGGAGCAATTGCAGGAATTCGCCAAGCAGCTGGCGCCGATGGGTCAGTTCGGGCTCAAAATGTTCCAGAACTTCGTGGAAGGGGCGGGCGGCTTCAACAATAGTGACAAGGCACCGAAGAAGGACTGAAACGCACTTCGAGCCGGCCCCGGGCGGGATAGATCGAATGGACACGATATTCGCGCTATCAAGCGGCAGTCCGCCCGCCGCGATCGGTATAATCAGGATCAGCGGTCCCGCCGCGCGGCAGGGACTCGAACGCATGGCCGGGACTTGTCCCGAACCGCGGGTGGCCACCTTACGGCCATTGCGCGATTCCTGCGGCGAATTGCTGGATACCGCGCTTCTCCTGTGGTTTCCTGGGCCGAACACGGCGACCGGCGAGGATGTTGCAGAGCTTCACGTTCATGGGGGGCGGGCGGTCGTCGCCGCAATCGAGCGCGAATTGGCGTCATACACTGGATTTCGCGCGGCGTTGCCGGGTGAGTTTACCCGCAGGGCATTCGCCAATGGCCGGATCGATCTTGCCGAGGCGGAAGGGCTGGCCGACCTGCTCGCCGCCGAAACCGAATTGCAACGCCGCGTGGCCGTATCGATGGCGAGCGGTAGCCTGTCGGAGCGGGTGGCACGCTGGCGCGATACGGTGTTGCAATTGTCCGCGGTCGTCGAAGCCGAGCTCGACTTCTCGGACGAAGACGACGTCGGCGGTTTGCCGGACGCGTTCTACGCAGAAACCGGCGAATTGTCCGAAGCGCTTGCCCGGTGGCTTGACCGACCGCGGGCCGAACGATTGCGCGAAGGCATCAGGGTCGTTTTCGCCGGCCCGCCTAACGCCGGAAAATCCAGCCTGTTTAATGCTTTGCTCGAAGACGAGGCGGCTATTACCGCGCCTACGGCAGGGACCACCCGCGACGTTCTGGAACGTCACATCGCGTTGAACGGCATCCCGTTCACATTCGTCGATACGGCCGGCTTGCGGGACGATAGCGGGGAAACCATCGAAACGATCGGGATTGCCCGGGCCCGGGCGGAAATGGATCGGGCGGACGTCGTCTTGTGGCTGGGCGATGAAGGGGGCGGTCCCGCTCGCGCGCTCGAGATCGACTCCAAATCCGATCTTTCTGTCGATGGCATGAAGTCGTTATCCGCTATTCGCGTGTCGGCGGTGTCGGGCGCTGGGTTGAATAAGTTGAAACAAACCCTGATCGACGAGGTTACCGATGGTCTGCCGAAGCCGGGTAACGTGGCACTGAACGACCGCCAGCATACGCTGTTGCGGCGGGCGCGGGTTGCGATCGCCGCTATAGGCAGCGCCACCGACCTTCTGATCATCGCCGAACATTTACGGGTCTGCCGAAATGCGTTTGACATGTTGATAGGACGCAGTTCGACGGAAAATATGCTCGACAATTTGTTCGGGAGGTTCTGTGTTGGGAAATGATGTTTCACGTGAAACATTGAGTCATAGGGCCACGCTTGTTTCACGTGAAACTGTTGTTGAGTTAGCTCTGTATTATGTCGTAAGCAGTGAACATGCACCAGTTCGACATACTCGTAATCGGTGGCGGTCATGCCGGTGTAGAGGCGGCCTGTGCCGCCGCGCGGATGGGTGTGCGAACAGGACTGATAAGTTTCGACCTCGCCGCGATCGGGGCTATGAGCTGCAATCCCGCGATAGGTGGTCTCGGCAAAGGTCATCTCGTTCGGGAAGTGGATGCATTCGATGGCGTCATAGCCAAGGCCGCCGACGCCGCCGCGATACACTACCGAATGCTCAATCGGTCCAAGGGCAGCGCGGTATGGGGGCCGAGGGTCCAGGCGGACCGGGGACTGTTCAAGGCTTTTGTCCAGCGACACATTCATAGTCAGCCCAATCTTGCCTTGATCGAAGGGGAAGCGGTTGCCTTGAGGTTCCACGGTGACCGCGTGGTTGGCGTCGATCTTGCCGGTGGTTCGTCAATCGGCGCACGCGCGACCATATTGTGCACCGGCACTTTCCTCGGCGGTACGCTCTTTCGCGGCGAAGAGCGGTTGATTGGCGGGCGAGTTGGCGAAAACGCTGCTTCCGTTCTGGCAAAACAGATGCGCGAAACGGCGCTTCCCATGCGGCGACTGAAGACCGGTACGCCCCCGCGGCTCGATGGACGCACGATCGACTGGGCAATGTTGGCGGAACAACCCTCGGATCAGGAGCGGTGGACCATGTCGGCGTTCGACGCCGAACGACGCAACCCGACGGTGTTCTGTGCCATCACCCGGACGACCCTGGCATCGCATGACATCATTCGCGACAATTTGCATCGCTCCCCGCTATTTTCCGGAGCGATCGACGCCGAAGGGCCCCGATATTGCCCGTCGATAGAAGACAAGATTCACCGCTTCGGCGATCGGGATGGGCATCAGGTCTTTCTCGAACCCGAAGGGCTCGATACGCATCTCGTTTATCCCAATGGGATCAGCACGTCGTTACCGGCGGATGTGCAGGAAGCGATGTTGCGCGCGATGCCGGGATTGGAACAGGTTGAGATGGCGGTGCCGGGCTATGCCGTCGAATACGACCATATCGATCCACGCGCGTTGAATCGCGGATTGGAGATGCATGACACGCCCGGCTTGTTCTGCGCCGGACAGATCAATGGTACGACCGGCTATGAGGAGGCGGCGGCGCAAGGCCTGATCGCGGGCATCGCGGCCGCATGTCAGGTCAAGCAGTGCGATCCACCGGCGCTCGACCGTTCGAATTCCTATATGGCGGTGATGATCGACGACCTTACCTTGCAGGGCGTGAGCGAACCCTATCGAATGCTGACCTCTCGTGCGGAATACCGACTGCGTTTGCGTGCCAACAATGCGACCACGCGTCTTACCGGTTTCGGGATAGAAATCGGCTGCGTCGGCAATGCCCGTCGCGCATGGTTCGAACAGCGCGAAGCCGACCGTGGAAACTTCGCCGAAGGATTGAACCGAACAATCAAGGCAACCGAGCTCGACGCTGCAGGTATAGTCGTGAAGCGCGATGCGGGCACCAAGACGTTAGCCGAATGGCTGCGTGTCGATCCTACTTACCGTCATGCCCTGGAACATTGGTTTCCAAAAGGCTTCACCTCGTCCGGCAGCCTGGCGGATGAGCTGATCGAAGATGCCGCATATGCGCCGTATCTTCAGCGGCAAGAAGTCGAACTGCGAGATCTGAAAGCTAGCGAAGCCGTACCGTTGACCAAAAACTTTCCTTACGCGACGGTGCCCGGTCTTTCGAACGAAATGATCGAGAGATTGACGGCCGCACGCCCTGCCGATTTGTCCGCAGCTTCGCGAATACCCGGCATTACACCTGCGGCGTTATCGACCTTGCTTGTTCACGCACGCCGGTTGGAGCGGTCAATAGCATGATTCGCGACGAGGAGTCCGCCAAGGAGTATGTAACTGATTTTTGCGCGGACCGACAATTCGGCCATCTGGAACGGCTCGTCGCCATGCTGATAGCCGAGAACCAGGAGCAAAATCTGGTTTCCAACTCGTCGCTTGAGCATGTCTGGCGGAGGCATATCGCAGACAGCATCCAACTGGTCGAGCATGTTCCACGTGAAACGCCTGTATGGTTGGATTTGGGCACAGGTGCCGGGTTCCCGGGCCTGCTGATCGCCATGATCCGGGAAGATCAACGAACTTACTTGGTCGAACCGCGACGCAAGCGGGTTTTATGGTTAGAAAAATTGAAAGCGGAGTTTCGGCTGAAAAATTGCACGATACTCGGGAAACGATTGGAAACGGTTCAACCTTTCGAGACGACGGTCATTTCGGCCCGAGCTTTTGCGCCGCTGCCAAAATTGTTGGAGTTGGCTTCCCCTTTCGCTACTTCTGATACAGTCTTCGTGCTGCCAAAGGGTAAATCTGCCAAGCGAGAAGTTGAAAGCTTGAAGTCGCAGGACTTGAAGCGGTTTCACGTGGAACAATCGCGGACGGAGGACAGCGCAGAAATCATTGTCGGATCGTTGAAAGGGAGGGATCGTTGAATGTTCGTCATAGCAATAGCTAATCAGAAGGGCGGAGTCGGCAAGACCACGACCGCGATAAATATCGCGACGGCGATGGCCGCGACCGGCTGGAAAACGCTGCTTATCGATCTTGACCCCCAAGGAAATGCATCGACCGGTCTGGGTATCGGAGCCGATCAGCGAGACAGTTCGAGCTATGATCTACTCGTGGATCAGCGCCCGATAGGACAATGCGTTAACAGCACCGCGATCCCGAACCTCGACATCGTGCCCGCCACCGTCGATCTCAGCGGGGCCGAGGTCGAACTCGTTTCCGTGGACGATCGAACCGCCCGTTTGAAGTCGGCGATCGGACGGCATGACGGGCACGATATCTGCTTCATCGATTGCCCCCCTTCGCTCGGTCTGCTTACTCTGAACGCCATGGGAGCGGCCGATACTCTCATGGTTCCGCTTCAATGCGAATTCTTCGCGCTGGAAGGGCTGAGCCAGCTTTTGCAAACCGTCGAACGCGTGCAGAAACGTTTCAATCCGATGCTGGACATCATCGGAGTTGTATTGACCATGTTCGATCGTCGCAATCGCCTGACGGATCAGGTGGCCGACGACGTGCGCGACTGCCTCGGCAATCTGGTGTTCGAATCGGTAATCCCACGCAACGTACGCTTGTCGGAAGCGCCCAGCCACGGTTTGCCTGCTCTGGTATATGACCATAATTGTTCGGGCAGCCGCGCCTATATCGCCCTGGCTCGGGAATTGATCGGCCGTCTGCCGGAACATAGGAAAGCCGCATGACAACCAACGATGGGCAAACGAAACTGGCTGCAGCCCCTAAAAGGCGCCAGCTTGGGCGCGGACTCGGCGCACTCATGGGCGAAGCGCGGCGGGAAACGCCTGTCGAACCGGAACCGCCGCCATCCTGCGGGTTCAGGCCAAAGCCCGATGAAGCCGCGAGCCTGGAAGGTCTCCGGTCCATCGATGTGGCCGCGATCGAGCCACTTGCCGGACAGCCCCGTACGCATTTCAACGAACAGGCGCTGGATGAGCTCGCTGCATCGATAGCCGCGCGGGGCGTCATCCAACCGATCATCGTCACTCCGGAAAGATCCGGAAAATACAGGCTGGTAGCGGGAGAGCGACGCTGGCGCGCGGCACAGAAGGCGCAGCTGCACACGATCCCCGCCATCGTGCGTGTGCTGAACCCGCAGGACGTCATGGCGCTCGCCTTGATCGAAAACCTGCAACGCGAAGACCTCAATCCGGTCGAGGAAGCGCGCGCTTACCAAAGCCTGGCCGACAGCGAGGGAATGACGCAAGCCGGCATCGCCAAGCTGGTCGACAAATCGCGGAGCCACGTCGCCAACATACAGCGTCTGCTGGCCCTGCCCGATCCCATTCTGACGATGGTGGAAGGTGGCGACCTGTCAATGGGCCATGCCCGGGCGCTCATCGGATATGACGACGCGATCGATCTTGCCCGTGAGATCGTGAAGAAAAAGCTGTCCGTCCGCGATGTCGAGAAGCGGGTGCGGTCGAACGCGGCGAGCGGGGGTGAAGGCCGCGAAGGTCGACGTAACGCCCGCCCCGCACGCAGTTCCGCGGACGATGCGGATATCGCGGCCGTCCGAAACCATCTGGAGGAAGTGCTCGGACTTTCGGTTGCCATAAAGAGCGAAGCGGATCCCCGGTCCGGCGCAGTGACGATCAAATATCGCACGCTGGATCAGCTTGATCTGATATGCCAACGATTGACCGGCGGTGATATTTAACTAATAAAACAGTAGCTTATACGGACAGCTGGCTGGTTCGGACGCGCCGTCAAGAGTTGCGTCGCGCAACTTGCGTGCATTCTATTACCGACCTTTGATGGACCGCACCCGCTTTGCGGGAACCGGTTTTGATGGGCGAGGTGCCGGCGCCTGCCGGATAACCCGACGACGCGGTGCATTCTCGTAGGTCACCACTTCCACATCGACGGTTTCCTCGGTAACATATTCGCGGACGACCGCCCGGCGTGGCACTTCGATCATCACGGGCACCATCATCATCGGTTGCCCATGATAGTAATGCTGCCGATAGTCCGCGCCGTAGGCAGGTCCCTGCCGCATATAATTCGCAAGGTAATCCTCGCAATAGGCGCGCGCGTCGTCGCGATCGTCGTCGGATCCCGCGTCGATCGCTGCGCCGATGGCCAGCCCTGCCAGCCCACCAACTCCGGCGCCTATCAGCGCGCCGCCGAGCTTGTCCCCCGCTTCCGCAATGCCGTCACCGATGAAGCCGCCTGCGACTGCGCCCAGCAACCCGCCGATGATATTGCCGTTGCGATCGCGGCGCGGTTCGCCTCCGCCAACCCGATATTCGCAGGCGTCGAGCCAGCCGTCGCGATCGAACGCGGCCGGCTGGTAATCGTAGCCATGCGTCATCGGGTAGGCATGACCGACGTAAGGACCCATCGGGCCGTTGCCGCCCGAAACGATCGGTGCGCGCAGATATGGCTGGCGTCGATCGATGCGACGCGCGTCACGATCGTCGTAGGATTCAATGCGTCCATCAGCGACAGTCGCGTCGTCCAGCGCACCCTCCACGATGGCATCCGCCCGGTCGTCCATCGTACGGTCCCCTACGGGGTGGGCCATCGCGGACGAAGCGAAGAGCATCGCGCCGATCGCGGTTCCGGCAGATAGGATGGTGCGGCCAGTCATGATATTCCCCTTTGGACGATATCGTGTTTCCATGCCGGGAGTGAAATCCCCGGCGTTAAGCCGAAATATACCATCGTAATGGGCCGCCATCCAAACGGGTGATCGCGTCTGTCCCGTTTCGGGGCGCGTGAGTCACCGGTCGATCCTGCAACCGTTATCAGATAAACCCGTCGAGCCGCGCGACGAGCCGCTCGATCCCCCGGACATCTTCGGTATCGAATCGGGCGGTAATCGGACTGTCGAGATCGACGATCGCGATGACGGCACCGTCACGACGCACGGGAATCACCAGTTCGGAACGACTGGCTGCGTCGCAAGCGATATGTCCGGGAAAGGCGTGAACGTCCTCGACGCATTGCGTTTCGCCCGAAGCGAGCGCCGCGCCGCAAACCCCCGCACCTCTGGCGATACGGACGCAGGCCGGGCGGCCCTGAAACGGTCCGAGCACCAGTTCGCCTTCGACCACACGATAAAAACCGGCCCAGTTCAAATCGGGCAGGAATTCCCACAGCAACGCCGCGATGTTCGCCATATTCGCGACCGTGTCGTGTTCGCCGGCGACCAGCGCGGCGGCGGCATCGGCGAGGAGGCGATAGTTCTCCTCCTTGGTCGCATCGGGATCTGCGGTAAAATCGAACACCGCTTTCCTCTAGTGCGATGGACCATTGCCGCAAGGGTGTCGCGTGCCTATTCGTATGCTTATGAGCATCAAGCGCAAAATCCTGTGGTCCGTTATCGTCATACTGATCGCGGTGGCCGCGCTCCTTTATTGGGCGACCCGGGGGGACACGGCCGATTACGCGGTTGCGCAGGTGACCGGCAGCGATCCGTTGCTGGACGAACCGGATGCGGAAGCGATCCCGACCGTGAACATCGCGGAACCAATCGGCTGGGATGCCGGGGAACTGCCGACCGCGGCCGAAGGTCTTACCGTGACGCGCTTCGCAGGCGGTCTGGATCATCCGCGCGTGATGCACCGCCTGCCCAATGGCGATATTCTGGTCACGCTGACCCGCGCCCCGGCGAAGGACGATGGCGGCGGCATCACGGCCTGGATCGCCGAACTGTTAATGAGCCGCGCCGGCGCGGGCGGCGAATCTGCCGATACGCTCGTCCTGCTGCGCGACACCGACGATGACGGGGCGGCGGATCAGCGATACCCGCTGCGCACCGATCTTTCGTCACCGTCCGGTATCGCCTACCGCGACGGTCGGCTTTACGTCGCCAATCACGATGCCGTCATCGCGTTCGACTATGAACTGGGGGCGGGGCGCGTAACGGGCGAACCTGAAAAGCTGATGGACCTGCCCCCCGCCGGCAATCACTGGATGCGGAATATCGAACTCAGTCCCGACGGCGACAAGCTGTATGTCGCCGTGGGATCGGATTCCAATATCGGCGAGAAGGGTATGGAGGCGGAACAGGGCCGCGCCGCCATCCACGAATACGATATCGCGAGCGGACGGTCCCGCATTTTCGCGACCGGGCTGCGCAACCCCAACGGACTGGACTTCAATCCGTGGAGCGGAGAGCTGTGGACCACCGTGAACGAGCGGGACATGCTTGGATCGGACCTCGTGCCGGATTACCTCACCAACGTACCGCTGGGGGTGAACTACGGTTGGCCGTGGTTCTATTATGGCGATGTGGTGGACGACCGGGTCGATGCGCCCTTGCCGCAATCGATCGTCGGATATACGCGGCGGCCCGAATACGCGCTCGGACCGCATGTGGCGGCATTGGGCTTTCGCTTCACCAATGAAGGGCACCGGATGGGCGGCGCTTTCGGACGCGGTGCGTTCATCGCACGCCACGGTTCGTGGAACCGCAAGCCGGCATCCGGCTACGACGTCGTCTTCGTCCCGTTCGATGCGCGCGGCAACCCGCTGGGGAAACCCCGACCCGTACTGACCGGTTTCCTGACCGGCACCGGGGCGACACGCGGGCGACCGACCTGGATCGAATGGGCGGCGGACGGCGCGCTTCTGGTGACGGACGATACGGCCGGGATCATCTGGCGGGTGATGGACAAGGCCGCCGCGCCCGCGCCGGCCGTTACCCGGATACGCGGCGAATCGCTTCCGCCGCAGAGCGAACTGCGAGGGGATCCGCGGCGCGCCTTTTCCGAAGACGCGCCCCGCTAACTCCCGCTGAACCTGCTCGACCCGCGCCGCGTGATCGTCGTCACGCGAGCAGTTGCTCCGTCGTAAGGGTGTAAAGAAGGTTTGCACCATCGATGGAAGCGGATTTGAGGCCCGCCGCTTCGGGAACGACATGGTCCAGGAAATAACGGGTCGTGACCGGTTTGAGGATGGCCAGCGACGGGGACGCGCCGTCCGCCACCGCGCGCATCTGCAGAAGCATTTGCCATGCCGCGACCGCGACCGCCGACATGGTGCAGAACGGCACGCTGCCCGCCAGACGATCGTCCAGCGAAGCTTCGTCGCGCATCCAGGTGGCGATGGCGGCGCATTCACCGGCCAGTGCGAAAAGCGCTGGCTCGTCCGCCGCATCGCGGGCGATATCGCCCATCAGCGCGGCATATACGGCGCCGTTCTCCAGCCCCAGCTTGCGCGTGACGAGATCGGCCGCCTGGATGCCGTTCGTCCCTTCGTAGATCGGTGCGATCCGCGCGTCGCGGTAGTGCTGCGCCGCGCCGGTTTCCTCGACGAAACCCATGCCGCCATGAACCTGGACGCCGATGCTGGCGACGTCGATTCCGGTATCGGTGCCCCAGGCCTTGATCATCGGAACCAGCAGGTCGCCACGCAATCCCGCATCGCGATCCCCCAGCGATCCCCGATCGGTCTGCCCGCTGGTGTAATAGAGGAGCGCGCGCATCGCTTCCGTCAGCGACCGCATGCGCAGCAGCATCCGGCGCACGTCGGGATGTTCGGCGATGGACACTGCTGACCGGTCGTCCGATCCCGCACGGGCGGACTGAATCCGGTCCTTCGCGTAATAGGCCGCCTGCTGCAACGCCCGTTCTGCGATCTGCACGCCCTGGCTGCCGACATTGATGCGCGCATTGTTCATCATCGTGAACATCGCCGCCAGTCCGCGATGCTCCACGCCGACGAGTTCGCCGACGCATTCGTCGTTGTCGCCATAACTCATCACGCAGGTGGGCGAGGCGTTGATGCCCAGCTTGTGTTCCAAGCTGACGCAGCGCAGATCGTTGCGCGTACCCACGGTCCCGTCGTCCGCGACATGGTATTTGGGAACGATGAACAGCGAGATGCCGCGGCTGCCCTCCGGCGCATCGGGCAGGCGCGCGAGGACGAGATGGATGATATTCTCCGCCAGGTCATGCTCGCCCCAGGTGATGTATATCTTCTGCCCCTTGATCCGGTATTTGCCCGCATGTTCGCCGTCGCTGATCGGTTCGGCGGTAGTCCGCAAGGCGCCCACATCGCTGCCTGCCTGCGGCTCGGTAAGGTTCATCGTGCCCGACCATGCGCCGCTGACCAGCCTGGGCAGATATTTCGCCTTCTGCGCGTCGTTGCCATGATGCTCGAGCGATTCGATCGCGCCGACGGACAGCATCGGCAGCAGGGTGAACGCCATGTTGGCGGCACCGAGATTTTCCAGCACATTGACCGCCAGCGTGAAGGGCAGCCCCTGACCCCCATGTTCGCCGGGCGAGGCAATCGTGTTCCAGCCCTGCTCGACATATTGCCGGTAGGCCGCTTCGAACCCGTCGGGCAGGCGGACGACGCCGTTTTCCAGCTTCGCCCCTTCCGTGTCCCCGATCCGGTTGAGCGGCGCGAACTCCCCGGCGGCGAACGCGCCGACTCCTTCGACGATCGCTTCGACCATGTCGGGTTCGGCCGCGGCGAATTTCTCCGACTGCGCCAGTTCGGCGATGCCGGCATTGATGCGTATGGCCAGCAGCTGGTCCTGGATCGGCGGATTAAAGGGGGTCACGGACGATATCCTCGCGATTTCTTTTCGGTTTTTCCGAATGCCTATCTATAGCGCGTGGGCATGGGCGACAAGAACGCTACGGAAGTCCTGCGCGCCGGTCCCGCCGGGATAGACCGGGCCGCGCAGATCCTGCTTGGCGGGGGTATCGTCGCCGTACCTACGGAAACGGTCTACGGGCTGGCCGCACGGGCCGACGATGCGAAGGCCGTGGCCGCGATCTATACGGCCAAGGGCAGACCGAATTTCAATCCGCTGATCGTGCATGTCGGCTCATTGGCGCAGGCGCGTGAACTCGCGGTGTTTTCGGCGCATGCCGAGGAAGTCGCGCGCAGGATGTGGCCCGGACCGTTGACCCTTGTCCTGCCCGGGCGGAAGGACGGCCCCCTGACCCCAGCGGTCACGGCCGGGCTGGATACGGTGGCGATACGGTGGTCCGCACATCCGGTCATGCAGGCGCTCGTGGAACATTGCGGTGTCCCGCTGGCGGCCCCGTCGGCCAATCGCAGCGAAACCGTCAGCCCCACGCAGCCAGCGCACGTCTTGCGCACGCTCGACGGGCGGATCGACGCGATCCTGGATGCCGGCCCATGCGAAACCGGCGTGGAATCTACCATCCTGGCGATCCGCCATGACGGCACATGGGCGGAATTGCGACCGGGCGTGGTCGACTGCGATGCACTGCACCAGACCGTTCGCGGGTCGCCGATGCCGGTGGCGGAGCCCTCGCGAAGGGTCGAAGCGCCCGGTCAGCTTGCACGGCATTACGCGCCCGGCAAACCGGTGCGGTTGAACGCCGTGGATGCGCGCGACGGGGAATACTGGATCGGGTTCGGGGCTCATGATGGCGACTGGAACCTGTCCCCGGCAAGCGATCTGCGTCTGGCGGCGACGCGTTTGTACGACGCGTTGCACCGCGCCGCCATCTCGCCCCGGCCGAGAATCGCCGTCGCGCCCATCCCGGATATCGGACCGGGCCGCGCGATCAACGACCGGTTGCGCCGGTCCGCCGCCTGATGGAATTATCGACGCAAGACGTTAGCGGCAGGCGTCATCATCGGGTGTCATCATTGGGCGTCATCATCGGGCGGTGCCGGGATGGTCCGCGACAGCGCCTGCATCGCTTCGTAGGTGACGCGCGCATCCTCGCAGGCGGAACGATCGCCATCCATGCAGTCCTTGCGTTCCTTGGCATATCGGCGATCGAGCTTGCCCAGCCGTTCTTCGCGCCGGCGCAGTTCGCGGCCACGTTTTTCATCCGCTTCCGACTGGCTCGTGGTGGCCAGATCGATCGCTTTTCCCGCCACGCGGACGGGGGCGGTTACGACATCGAACGCCGTACGGGCAAGACAGCCCTGCAGCATGATGGAACCGCCCAGTAAAAGACCGATGGTCGTCAGTCGCATGCGGCGCTCTCCGGCAGTTCCCTTTTCAATGCGCGCCTGTCGCATGACCGTTGAATATGAGGTTAAGCACCCCCAAGGCAGGTCACGGGGTACAGGTCAGCTTACCCGAACCCGCCACGCTCGAAGTGCAGCGCGCATTGCCGGTTACCATCACGTCGCCCGAACCGGCGATCTTGGCCGCGACCGTTCCGTCGGAGTGGAAGGCGGCGTCGCCCGAACCGGATATCGACACGCTGGCGTCCTCGGTTCGCAGGTTCCGCAGGTCGGCCTGTCCCGAGCCGGGCATGGCGATCCGCAGGCGGCGCGCCGATCCACCGGCATCCACGTGGCCGCTGCCGGCAATGGAGACCGCCAGGGATTCCGCGTCGATCATGGGCGCATCGATCCGGCCCGATCCGGCAATCGAGATTTCCGTTTCCCGCGCCACGCGGTCGGTCTGCAGATGGCCGGAACCCGACAGGGCGATCGCGCGCGGCGGCGGTATTGTAATGCGGACGGTTGCCGGCGGGCCATCGGTCCAGTCGCCTCTCTCACGCGAGATATTGAGCGCGTCGCCGTCCCTTTCGAAACGCAACCGCGCAACCGCGTCCTTGGTGCCTTCGGGTTCGATAGCGAGAACGTCGCCCGCCGTGATGACGACCCGATCGGCCGAAGCCAACCCGATGCGCGCCGGCGGGTCGCCGGACATATCGAGTTCCTTCAGCGGAACGCCGTCGGATGCGGCGTAGGAACGGTAATCCGCACTGCATCCGGACGCGCAGAACATCGCCAGTCCGGCCAGCAGGGCTTTGGGGGCAAGAGACGGGACGGCCATTGGCAAACTCCTGGCGGCAAGTGTGTTGCCTCTTTGATACACACGTTTGGGCAAGGCAAGTCCGCAAATAAAAAGGGGCCATCCTTGCGGACAGCCCCTCGTCATGGAATTGCCTGGCGCGACCGGTCAGCTTTTGTCGTCGTCATTGTCGTAATATTGCGGCGCATGTTCGCGCAGCACGTCGAGCACCTTTTCGAGCGCGGTGGGTTCGTCCGTCTTGTCCATCGCAGCCAATTCGCGCGCCAGGCGGCTGGACGCGGCTTCGAATATCTGCCGCTCGGAATAGCTTTGTTCGGGCTGATCGTCGGGGCGGAACAGGTCGCGCGTGACTTCCGCGATCGACACGAGGTCGCCGGAATTGATCTTCGCCTCATATTCCTGCGCGCGGCGCGACCACATGGTGCGTTTTACCTTGGGCTTGCCCTTCAGCGTCTGCATTGCTTCCTTCAGCGTCTTGTCGCTGGAAAGCTTGCGCATACCGATCGCATCGACCTTGTTGGTCGGCACGCGGAGCGTCATGCGCTCCTTTTCGAAACGCAGGACATAAAGCTCCAGCTGCATGCCGGCGATTTCCTCGTTCTGGATTTCGGTGACGCGGCCGACGCCATGCTTGGGATAAACGACGTAATCGCCCACATCGAAAGCGAGGGCGGTGTTAGCGGGGGAAGCTGCCATGAATGTCCTTTCAAGATGCCGCGCCGGCGACGCGTTCGAACCGTTCGCACCATAGCTGCCAGCTATGGCGAAACACATATCCGAACTGTCGCAAGAGGAGCCGGCACATACACACGATTGGACCGCCGTCGGGATGGGACCGAAGCGGTTGCAGCATTGTATAGCACATTCGCAACATAATTGCGAATGTATAAACTGATGTGAATCGAATTGCGCAAAGTGGACCGGATTTCTCGATCAGTCCCCTTCGCCCGGTTCGGCGGAGAAGAACTGCTCCATCTTGCCTTCCATCCCCTTGTAATCGTCCGCATCGGCGGGCGGTTCCTTCTGGCTGGTGATGTTCGGCCATTCGGCGGAATATTTGGTGTTGAGTTCCAGCACTTTCTCCAGCCCATCCTCCGTATCCGGCAAGATCGCTTCCGCCGGGCATTCGGGTTCGCATACGCCGCAATCGATGCATTCGCTGGGATTGATGACCAGCATGTTCTCGCCTTCGTAGAAACAGTCCACGGGGCAGACTTCCACACAATCGGTGTATTTGCACTTGATGCACGCTTCGGTGACGACATAGGTCATGGCGAGGGCGTTTCCTTCATGTATTCGCTTCGGCCTGCCTGCCTTCGCAATCGGCGGAAGGCGGGGCGTTGCAGTCCGCTATGGCATTATCCGCTTGTGGGTCAAGAAATCGATAATGCCGCCGTGCATCCGCCGCGCTGCCGCGGCGTGGCGGAAGCGCGTCGATCCGCACGACGCGAACCTGTTCGCCGATCGAAAAGACGAGTATGTCTCCGGGAGCGACGGGGTGGCTGTGGCGGGTGACCCGCACGCCGTTGCAGCGCATGTGCCCCTGATCGATCCAACCTTGGGCTTTGCTCCGCGTCTTGACGAAGCGCAGGCAGCAGAGAAGCCGGTCCAGCCGCATCAGCGCGTAGCGGTCACAGCAAATCCGCCAGAGCCGCGAACGCGTTGTCGGGGGCGTCGCGCCGCCGTTTATGCCTGGGCGTGCCCTTGCGATGGTTTGCCTGCACGGGTTTGCGCCCCGGCTGCCACTCCCACCGATCCGGCGCGGGCGGACCTGCGGCATCATGCGGCAGCGGCTTGGCCGGCAGATTACGAAAGCCGCCGCTTTTGAAAAGATGGCGGATGCTCGCCGGTTTGAGACCCGTCGATATGGCGAGCGAGGGATCGATGACGAACCGCCGCCGGCCGGCCTTCCCCCGCGCGTCATGAGCGGCTTTCAGCAGCTTCTCCGCGATGTCGATGCGAACATGCTGCGGCCCGGCATTGCGATAACCCGAAGGTAGCGGACCCGCCCTGCCGATCACAGGCCTCATGTCGTCATTGAGCGGCCGCCGGTCGATCCGCAGCGCGTGCAGTACATGCCGCGCCGCGGGCTTCAGCAGGGTTGGAGCGAATATGTCGAGCGCGCCGAAGGTGACGCCAAGGCGGCGCAAGAACGGGCGCAGTTCCTGTGGTAGATTGTCGATCCCTGCCCGATCGCGCGCGATGTAGCCGTGCCCGCCGATCAGCGTATGCAGCAAAGCGCGCGCCTGCGACCCGGCATCGGGATCCCGCGTCGCATCCTCCATCGCGACCAGCGCTGCCAACGGAGCGAACTGCGCCTTCAACCAGGTTTCCATCGCCGTGATCAGCGCCGCGCGGTCATGATCCGTCAGCACGCCAAGTTCCCGTCCGGTCACGATCCGCGGGCTGACGACCGCGCCTTCGAATTCCACTTTGGCCACGGCGTGACCTTCGGCATGGATGGCGCCATCGCGCAGGTCGAATGCGTCATTTCGCGAAGCCAGCATCCGCGCCTTTTCGCCGAGGATGCGTGGCAGCGCCTTTTCACCCGCAGCCAGCAGCATCTTGCGGTCTTCATGACGGGCCATCGGATCGACAGTGAACCGGAATCCGTCGACACGTCCGATCGGTTCGTCTTCCACGCACAACGCGCCGTCGTCGCGCAGATGGACCGGCAGCAGGTGCGGATCCTGTCCAAGGCTCTTCATCAAAATGGCGGTCCTTCTGTTGACGAATCGTTCGGTCAGCCGGGCATGGAGCGCATCGGACAAGCGGGCCTCCACCGCCCGGGCGCGCGCGGCCATCTCGTCGCGCGCCAGTACCCAGTCGGGTCGCTGGCAGATATATGCCCAGCTGCGAATGGCGGCGATCCGTCCCTGCAGAACGTGGATGTCGCCGGCCATGTTGTCCAGTTCCGCGATGCGCGCGGCGGCGAAATCCGCGCCGATATAATCGCTGCGCAGGTCCTGCCACAGCCGCGCGACGAAGCGGGCATGCGTGTCCGCCCCCTGTTGCCGGAAATCGGGAAGGGAGCATACTTCCCAGAACCGCCGCACTTGCGCGGACCCGCGTATGTCCGCCGCCAGAGGTTCTTCCGACAAGCGTTTCAGGACGGCCAGATCGACGGTTTCGGGCATTACTCGCAGGGCCGGTTCGTGCGGCACCCGTTCGAGATCGGCGATCAGCGTGGCGATCGTATCGAAACGCGGTTCGCTGTCGCGCCAGAACAAATGGGTGAGCGGGGCAAACCGATGTTCCTCGATCCCGTATATATCTTCCTCTTCGAATTCCGCCGAAACCGCGCCGCCGCGCTTTCCCTCCACCCCGGTTCCCGACAGGGTGCCGAAGGTGCCGTCCTTCTGGTGCCGCCCGGCGCGTCCCGCGATCTGGGCCATCTCCGCTGGAGCCAGCCGCCGCTGGCGCACGCCGTCGAACTTGGTGAGCGAAGCGAAGGCGACGTGGTTGATATCGAGGTTGAGCCCCATCCCGATCGCGTCGGTGGCGACGATGTAGTCGACCTGGCCGGACTGGAACAATTCGACCTGCGCGTTGCGGGTCTGCGGGCTCAAAGCCCCCATCACCACCGCACAGCCACCCCGGAACCGCCGCAGCATCTCGGCCACGGAATAGACCTGTTCGGCCGAGAATGCGACGATCGCGCTGCGTGGCGGCAGGCGCGACAATTTGCGCGGGCCGATATGGGTAAGGGTGGAGAAACGCGGCCGGACCACGATTTCCGCGCGGGGAAGCAGGTTCCTGACCAGCGGCTCCAGCGTGGCGGCGCCCAGGATCAGCGTCTCTTCGCGGCCGCGCGTATGCAGCAGATGGTCGGTGAAGACATGCCCGCGTTCGCGGCTGCCGCCAAGCTGCGCCTCGTCCAGCGCGACGAAGGCCAGTTCGCCGTTCGGTCCGCCCAGCTCCGCAGGCCAGACGCGCGGCATCGCCTCCGCCGTACACAGGAAATAGCGCGCCTTGGGCGGCACGATGCGTTCCTCCCCCGTGACGAGAGCGACCTGCGCTTCGCCCTTGATGGCGACGACCCGGTCGTAGACTTCGCGCGCGAGCAGTCGCAAGGGGAAGCCCATAGCCCCGCTCGAATGCGCACACATCCGCTCGATCGCCAAATGGGTCTTGCCGGTATTGGTGGGGCCCAGCACCGCCTTGACGATGGAATGGCCGCGTTGGTCTGGATTTGCCTGCACGCCGGCGAATGTGGCATCGCAGGTGCCGATCGGCAACCGCCCGCCGCGCCCGTTCACCGGTTCGCCGCGCCGATCCGTCCGGCCAACCTCGCGTTTAAGCGCAAATTAACTTTGATGGCGCAGCGTGTCGGCGTCTAAGGAAACGCATCGCGCCAAGGGTCCGGCGTGTCATTGGGAGCGCGGATTGTACACCCCGCAGGGCATCGACCATTCTGACGATCGGGGCGCGGTCACGCGGACCGCTCCGCCGCGCGTGGCTCCGACGGTCACGGATAAAACGAGCGGCGTGTTGTCGCGGAACGCGGGCTGGCGGGACCGTCTGGGCCATTGGCGGATGGAAACTGCCCGAAAGATCGCCAATACGGACCTCGCGCCCGACCTCGCGCCCGATCTGGCCCAGGCGATCGGCAGCCGCCGCTGGCTGCGCGGGGCGGGCACGGTCATCGCGCTGATCGCCGGTTCGCTGGCGCTGTGGCCCGACTTCGCGCCGCTCGAAGCCGCGCCGATTCTAGCGCTCGACGATCCCGACGACCGCGCGGTGCACGACGAATTTCGCAGTCAGATGATCATGCCGCTTGGCCTGGGGGCCGACACCGGACGCCGGATGGGTGCGACGGACAGGGTCATCGCGCTCCGGAGCGCTCCGGAACGCCCGCAGATGGACGTCGTCGCCACCCTCTCGCGCGGGGACAGTTTCGATCGAATGCTGCAGCGCGCCGGGGTAGGTACGGACGATGCGGAGCGCGTGACACAGCTGGTCGGACGCAGCATCATCGTGGAGGATATCGAACCGGGAACGCAGGTCGACATCACGCTCGGCCGGCGGCCCGCCCCGGGGGTCGCCCGCCCGCTCGAAGGCCTGCAATTCCGCGCGCGGTTCGATTTGGCGCTGAAGCTAGAGCGCACGGACGGCAATCTGGCACTGCGCCGCCTGCCGATCCGGGTGGACGATACGCCGCTACGCATCCGCGGCACGGTCGGTTCCAGCCTGTATCGATCCGCGCGGGCGGCGGGCGCCCCGGCCAGCGCGGTACAGCAGTTCCTGGAAACGCTGGGGGATCACGTCGATCTCGACCGGTCGGTGCGATCGAACGATGTGTTCGACATCATCATCGCCCACCGCCGCGCCGAAACGGGCGAACGACAAGCGGGCAAGCTGATGTATGCGGGCATCGAACGCGGCGGCAAACCTCGCACCCAGCTGATGCGGTGGGGCAGCGAGGGCGATTTCTTCGAAGCGTCGGGCGTTGGCGAACAGCGCAGCGGGCTGATGGCCCCAGTGCCCGGACCGGTCAGTTCGCGTTACGGCATGCGCCGCCATCCCATCCTAGGCTATCGCCGGATGCATGCCGGCCTGGATTTCCGGGCCGGGCGGGGCACGCCGATCGTGGCGGTGACGGATGGCCGGGTTACGGGCGCGGGACGGATGGGCGGATGCGGCAATGCAGTGCGGCTGAACCATGCGGGGGACTTGGCCACCCGGTACTGCCATATGAGCGCCATTGCCGTGCGGGACGGGCAGTCGATACGGCGGGGCCAGGTGATCGGTTATGTCGGGTCGACCGGCCTGTCGACCGGTCCGCATCTGCATTACGAAATGTATCGCGGCGGCCGATCGGTCGATCCCGCGTCGGTCAAATTCGTCACCCGCGCGCAGCTTTCGGGTGCCAGCCTCGCCGAATTCCGCGCGGCGCTTGCCCGGCTGAAGCGGGTCGATGCGGGGGCGGCGTTGGAAGCGTTGACGCCGTCGCAGGCAGTCGAGGAACGGCCCCTTCGCGAGATCGACCGGTTGCAGAAAAGGAAGCCGGGCGTGTGAACTTCGCTCTGGCCGATTGAACACGGCGTCCTTCTGGGTCAAGGGTGCCAACGATGGACATCATGACTGCCGCCTATCCCGCCATCCGCATGCGCCGTAGCCGCGCCACGGCATGGAGCCGCGCGCTCCACCGCGAACATGCGCTGACCCCGTCGGACCTCATCTGGCCGCTTTTCGTGACACAAGGCCAAGGCGTCACCGACCCGATCGCGTCCCTGCCGGGCGTATCGCGCAATTCGGTCGACACGATCGTCGCCCAGGCGAAGGAAGCCGTATCGCTCGGCATCCCTTGTATCGCGCTGTTCCCGCATACCGGACGCGACCGGCGCAGCGACGATGGGGCGGAGGCGACCAATCCCGACAATCTCATATACCGCGCCATCCGCGCGATCCGCGACGCGTGCGGGAACGATATCGGCATTCTCACCGACGTCGCGCTCGATCCCTATACCAGCCACGGGCAGGACGGTGTGCTGGACGATACCGGCTACGTCGCGAACGACGCGACCGTCGACATATTGACGCGGCAGGCGCTGAACCAGGCGGCTGCGGGGGCCGACATCATTGCTCCGTCGGACATGATGGACGGCCGCGTCGGCGCGATCCGATCGGCCTTGGAGGGGGCCGGCCATGTCAATGTGCAGATCATGTCCTACGCCGCCAAATACGCATCCGCCTTCTACGGCCCGTTCCGAGATGCGGTCGGGTCCGGCGCGCTTTTGAAAGGCGACAAGAAAAGCTACCAGATGGACCCCGCCAATGGCGAGGAGGCGCTGCGCGAAGTGGCACTCGATCTGGCGGAAGGGGCGGACAGCGTCATGGTGAAGCCCGGCATGCCCTATCTCGACATCGTGCGCCGCGTGAAGGACCAGTTCGACGTGCCGGTGTTCGCCTATCAGGTGAGCGGCGAATATGCGATGATCGAAGCCGCCGCAGCGGCCGGCGCGGGGGATCGCGACGCGCTGGTGCTGGAAACGCTGATGGCGTTCAAACGCGCAGGTTGCACCGGAGTGCTGACCTATCATGCGGCACACGCGGCAAGGCTGCTGAATGACTGAGTTTCGTCTCGAAACGGAGCGGCTGGTCCTGCGCGATTGGCGCAACGACGATGCAGAAGATTTCCATCGCCTGCATGAAGACCCACAGGTCATGGCGACCCTTGGCCCGGTTCGCGGCATGGATTATACCGTTTCCCTGATAGCGGACTTGCAGAACCGTTCGCGGCGCAATGACGGATTTACGTTCTGGGCCACGGAACGGCGAATCGACAAACGCGTGATCGGCTTCTGCGGTCTGGATCGCGGTCACGAGGGCCCCATCGTCGGCGAATTGGAGATCGGCTGGCGGCTGGCGCGCGATTGTTGGGGGCGCGGCTATGCGCGCGAAGCCGCTCTCGCCTGTATCGACTGGGCATCGCACCACTATTCGCATGAACGCATCGTGGCGATCACCGCGGCCGTCAATACGAGAAGCCGGGGGTTGATGATGCGTTTGGGCATGCAGCACCATCCGCAAATGGATTTCGATCACGGTAAATTGTCGACCGACGATCCGCTTCGCCTCCATGTGACTTATGTGAAGGAGCACACTCCATGACCGACCGCCCCGGCGTCAATATCATCTCGATCCATGGCAAGGCCCCGCGCATCCACGATAGCGCGTTCATCGCGCCGGGCTGCACGCTGATCGGCGATGTCGTGGTGGGGGCCGACAGCTCCGTGTGGTACAATTGCGTGCTGCGCGGGGATACGATCGGGATCGTGATCGGTGAGCGCTCCAATATCCAGGACGGCACGGTCGTTCATGGCGATCCGGCACGGCCCGGCGATCCCGATGGCTCGCCCTGCATCATCGGCGACGACGCGCTGGTCGGACATATGGTCATGCTCCATGGTTGCACGGTCGAGGATCGCGGTTTCGTCGGGCTGGGAGCGATCGCGATGAACAAGGCGGTGATCGCGTCGGATGCGATGCTGGCGGCGGGCGCGATGCTGACCGAAGGCAAGCGCATGGAACCGCGCAGCCTGTGGGCCGGACGCCCCGCCAAACCCATGCGCAACCTGTCGGACGAAGCGATCGCGGCCATGCGGCTGGGCGTCGCGCATTATTCCCAGAATGCGAAGGACCACGCGACGGCCATCGCGGACAGCGAGATTACCTGAGTCGCGCGGCGCGACTTCAATTCGGCGATGGTATCGCCGTGGCATAGCGCCCAATGTGCGGCACGAAATCCGCCTTGCCCAGCGGCACGCCCTTGTGCCGCAGGATCATGTATGCGGCGGTCACGTGGAAGTAGAATTGCGGCAGCGCCCAGTCGCGCGCATATTCCGCGGCGCTCAACTCGAACGCCATGCCGTTCGGGAGGTTCAGCGCGATCCGCTTGTCCTCCGCGCAAAAGTCGCCCGCGTCTATCTCGGCCAGCGCCGCATCGACCTGTAAGAACCGGTCCTTCGCAGCTTCAAGCGTGGCGGGATCGTCGTTCTCCCATGCCAGCATTTTGTTACCGGCGAGCCGGCCCAGCGCTTCGCCAGGCATGTTCGCGACGAAGCGTATCTGCACGGCCAGCGGGTGCATATCCGCCGCAATGCGCGCATCGAGCAGTGTATCGCCCCCATGCGCCTGCGCCTTGTCCAGCATGCCGCGCATCGCGGTCATCATGTCGCGATAGGCGGGAACGATCGTTTCATACAGTATCATGGCGGTGTCCTTCATTCGGTTCAGTCGCGCACCAGTTTGCGCAATGTCTCGATCCGGTCCGCTTCATGCGCCGGCTTGTCCCAGCGGATGCGGTGGATGCGGGGAAAGCGCATGGAGAGGCCGGATTTGTGGCGCTTGCTCTCATGCGCGCTGTCGAACGCGACTTCCAGCACCATCTCGCGCTTGACCTCGCGCACTGGGCCGAACCGGTTGAGCGTGTTGCGCCGCACGAACCGGTCGAGTTTCTTCAATTCCGCATCGGTGAACCCCGAATAGGCTTTGCCGACGGGAAGCAGGTCCGCGCCTTCGTCCGGATCGCCGTCCCAGCAGCCGAAGGTGTAGTCGGAATAGAAGCTCGACCGCTTGCCGCTGCCGCGCTGCGCATACATCATCACGCAATCGACCAGCAGTGGATCGCGCTTCCACTTGTACCAAAGCCCGGTCTTGCGACCCGCGACATAGGGCGAATCGCGGCGCTTGAGCATCAGCCCTTCGATCGCGTCGTCGCGGGTGGTTTCGCGAATTTCGGTCAGACGCTCGAAACTGTCCGCCTGCACGATGCGCGACAGGTCGAAATGAGTGTCGGGCAGGCGCGGAACGAACGCTTCCAACTGCTTGCGGCGCTCGGACCAGCCAAGCTTGCGTAGATCCTCACCATCGATCTGCAATGCGTCGTAAAGGCGCACGAAAGCGGGCGCCTCAGCGAGCATTTTCTTACTGACGGCCTTGCGCCCGAGACGTTGCTGCAACGCGTTGAAGCTGGCCGCCCCGCCTTGCGTCGCATCGTTCGCCTCCCCGCCCTGCACATTGCCGCGCACCAGCAGCTCACCATCGAGCACCGCGGGTATCCGCAGCGCGTCGAGCATTTCGGGGAAGGTCGCGGAAATGTCGTCGCCGGATCGTGAATAGAGCCGCGTTTCACCCGCCGCATGCACGAGCTGCACACGGATACCGTCCCATTTCCACTCTGCGGCATAATCGTCCATCGACACCACCGTTTTCTCCAGCGGATGGGCCAGCATGAACGGGCGGAACAGCGGAATATTCTCGGTGTCGGGGGGTTCCCCACCATCCGCCGCCCAGGCGAACAGCGCAGCGTAGGGCGGCTCTAGTGCGTGCCAATATTCCTCGATCTCATCGACAGTCTTGTCGAATGCCTGCGCGAAGGCCGTCTTGCCGAGCCGTGCGGAAATGCCGATCCGCATCGCGCCGGTCGCCACTTTGAGAAGCGCATAGCGCCCCGAACTGTCGAGCCGGTCGAGGAGGCGAGGCAGATCTTTCTGTACCGTCGCGCGGGTCATGCCGTAAAGGATTTCGACCGCTTCGCTTACTCCCGGTGGCGGTTCGACGGCACCGATGGGATCGGGCCACAAGAGGCTCGCGGTTTCCGCGGTATCGCCCACGAAATCGCGGCTCAGTGTCCATAGAACGGGATCGACGCGTTCTTTCAGCGCATTGCGGACGGTCGAGGATTTGACCGCCTTGAAATCCAGCCCGTCGGTGATCGCAGCCAGCGCCCAGCCGCGATCGGGATCGGGCGTTTCGCGCAGATATTTGGCGATCAGGCGTAGCTTCTCATTGCGGCTGCGGGTGAAGACCAACGCGTCGATAAGGGCGGCGAATTCTTCCATTCAGCGACGCGCCCATTCGGAAAGGCTATTCATCCTCTTCCTCGCGCCCGACCATGGCGAGAGCGCGGGCGCGGCGCTGGGTAAGTTGGCACCAGCGCAGCAGCGCATCTTCGCGGCCGTGGGTGATCCAGCTTTCGGTCGGGTTCACCTCCTCGATCGTACGGGTGAGTTCGTTCCAGTCCGCATGGTCGGAAATGATTAGCGGCAATTCGACATTGCGCTGCCGGGCCCGCTGGCGCACCCGCATCCAGCCGCTGGCCATGGCGGTGATCGGGTCGGGCAGACGGCGGCTCCACGCGTCGTTCATCGCCGATGGGGGCGCGACGATGACGGCGCCGCGCATATCGTCTTTCGTATGGTCGGCAACCAATCGCAATTCGCCCAGATTTATGCCGTGATCTTCATACAGGCAGCACATTTTCTCCATCGCGCCGTGGAGGTAAATGGGCTCCACATGTCCCGCCGCGCGCAGTTCCGCGATCACCCGCTGCGCCTTGCCTAGCGCATAGGCGCCGACCAGCACGCAGGCATCGGGATAGGCAGCCAGACGCTCGGTGATCTTGCCGATCTCGCCTTCGATCGGGGGGTGGGTGAAGACTGGCAGGCCGAACGTCGCCTCGGTGATCAGCACGTCGCAAGGTGTGACTTCGAAGGGCGGGCAGGTCGGGTCGGGCCGGCGCTTGTAATCGCCGGTTGCGATGATCCGTTCGCCGGCATGTTCGAGCAATATCTGCGAACTGCCCAGCACATGGCCCGCGGGCAGGTAGGTCGCGTCGACTCCGCCCTTCAGTCGGACGGTTTCGCCATATTCGACCGGCGTCGTGTTGCCGCCGGATGGACCTTCCCCCGTCTGGTAGCGCAGCTTCATGATCGCCAGCGTTTCTGGGGTCGCCACGGTCGCGCCATGCCCGCCGCGCGCGTGATCGGCATGGCCATGGGTTACCAGCGCGTTGTCGGCCGCGATGGAGGGGTCGATCCACGCATCCGCCGGCTTCACATAGATGCCGTGCGGATGCGGTTCGATCCAGGAGAAGTCGGCGCCCATGACCGCTCAGCTGATGCGCGTCATTCGGCGGAGGGCGTCTCGTCGCCGCTATCGGTGGTTTCACTGTCCTTCGGCTTTGGCGCGGCTTTTTTCGCTCTCTTCCGGACGGGTTTGGGCGGGGCTGGCGTGGTTTCGAAGGAGGGCTTGCCGTCCTTCATCGTGACCTGCACCTCGCCGCCATCGGCCAGCTTGCCGAACAGCAATTCTTCCGCCAAGGGCTGCTTGATCTCGTCCTGGATCAGGCGGCTCATCGGGCGGGCACCGTACAGCTTGTCGTAGCCTTTCTTCGCCATCCAGGCGCGGCTTTCGTCGTCGAACTGGATATGGACGTTCTGCTCCGCGAGCTGGAGTTCCAGCTGCAGGATGAACTTGTCGACGACGCGGCTGACCGTGCTGGCGCCGAGATAGGCGAAGGGCACGATCGCATCCAGACGGTTGCGGAATTCCGGCGTGAACATCTTCTTCACCGCCTCGCTGCCGGCATCCGCTTTCGATACGTCGCCGAAACCGATGCCCTGCCCGACCATGTCGGACGCGCCGGCATTAGTGGTCATGATCAGCACCACGTTGCGGAAATCCACCGTCTTGCCGTGATGATCGGTCAGGCGGCCATTGTCCATCACCTGCAACAGGATGTTGAACAGGTCGGGATGCGCTTTCTCGATCTCGTCCAGCAGCAGCACGCAATGGGGGTTCTGGTCGATCGCATCGGTCAGCAGACCGCCCTGATCGTAACCGACATAGCCGGGAGGCGCGCCGATCAGTCGGCTGACCGAATGGCGTTCCATATATTCGGACATGTCGAAGCGTTTCAGTTCGATGCCCATGATGCTGGCGAGCTGGCGCGCCACCTCGGTCTTACCGACGCCGGTGGGCCCGGAAAACAGGAACGAACCAATCGGCTTGTCTGGATCGCGCAGGCCCGCCCGGCTCAGCTTCATGGCGGTCGACAGGCGGGTAATCGCCTCGTCCTGGCCGAACACGACATGCTTCAGATCGCGCGAAAGGTTCTCCAGCGCCTTCTTGTCGTCCTTCGATACCGACTTGGGCGGGATGCGCGCCATCGTCGCGACGACCTGTTCGATTTCGCGCGCGGTAATCTTCTTCTTGCGGCGGCTGGGCGGGACCAGCATCTGCATCGCGCCGACCTCGTCCACGACATCGATTGCCTTGTCCGGCAATTTGCGGTCGTTGATGTAGCGCGCGGACAGCTCGACGGCGGTCTTGAGTGCATCGGACGTGTATTTGACTTTGTGATGGTCTTCGAAAGCGGATTTCAGCCCTTTAAGGATTTTCACCGTATCCTCGATCGTCGGTTCGTTGACGTCGATCTTCTGGAACCGGCGCAGCAAGGCACGGTCCTTTTCGAAATGGTTGCGGAATTCCTTGTAGGTGGTCGACCCGACGCAGCGGATCGTGCCGCCGGACAGCGCCGGCTTCAGCAGGTTGGACGCGTCCATCGCCCCGCCGCTGGTCGCGCCAGCGCCAATCACGGTGTGGATTTCGTCGATGAACAGCACCGCGTGGGGCATCGCCTCCAATTCGGTGACGACCTGCTTCAGCCGTTCCTCGAAATCGCCGCGATAGCGGGTGCCGGCGAGCAGCGCGCCCATGTCGAGCGAATAGATGACCGCTTCGGCCAGCACTTCGGGCACGTCGCCTTCGACGATCTTGCGCGCCAGCCCTTCGGCGATGGCGGTCTTGCCGACGCCGGGATCGCCCACGTAGAGCGGATTGTTCTTCGACCGGCGGCACAAGATCTGGATCGTCCGGTCCACTTCGGGCCCGCGCCCGATCAGCGGATCGACCTTGCCGTCCTGCGCCTTCTTGTTGAGGTTGACGGTAAATTGGTCGAGCGCGGTTTCCTTCTTCTTGCCGTCGCCCTTCTGCCCGTCCGCCTGTTCGCCATCGGCATCCTGCGCCGCGCCGGATGCGGTGTTGTTCGCCGCCTGGTGTCCGCCCTTTCCGATGCCGTGGCTGATGAAGCTGACGGCATCCAGCCGGCTCATATCCTGCTGCTGCAGGAAGTAGACCGCGTAGGAATCGCGTTCCGAAAACAGCGCGACCAGCGCGTTGGCGCCCGTGACCGTATCCTTGCCCGACGATTGCACATGCAGGATCGCGCGCTGGATCACCCGCTGGAAGCCCGCGGTCGGTTGCGGATCCGCATCGTCGTCGGTCTGCAACGATTGGTATTCCTGATCGAGATAGGTCCGCACGACCTCGCCCAGTTCCTTCATGTCCACTCCGCAGGCGTCCATGACCTGCATCGCGTCCTCGTCGTCGATCAGCGCCAGCAGCAGATGTTCCAGCGTGGCATATTCGTGGTGGCGGTCCGACGCATGGGTCAGCGCGGCATGGAGCGTCTTTTCGAGGTTCTGGGCAAAGCTGGGCATTCGGCGGGTCTTTCAGTTCGATCGGTTTACAACCTAGATAGGATGTCTTCGCCCGATTTCGAGACGGGACGCGGTAGTATGGGAAGGGGCGGGCATGGCGTTGTCAGCCCTTCCGGCCGAACAGGGCGGCGGCGGCTTCCATATGGGCGGCGCCCGCATCGCGATGCTTGGTCACCCGGGCGATTTCCGCTTCCAGCAAAGCGATGCGCGCCGCCAGTTCATCCTGTGAATAGGGGGCCAGGTCTTCACCTGAAAGCCGGTCGGCCGCATCGCTTTTCGGGCGCGGGGTGTCGTCGTGGTCCATCGTGATGGCCAACCTCGCAAGCAACCATGCTTGCTGTCAATGGCGGCATTGGTTAGTCGGCACGTTAGCCGGCAAATTGGTCGACAGGTTGGTCGACTTGGGGGCAACCCGCTTCTGACGGCGGTTGGCAGGGGGCGATGATGGCGATACCGGACAACATGCAGGCGGCAGGTTACGATGCGCCCGGTGGGCCGGAAGTGTTGCGCCTAGAAACGATGCCGGTTCCGCGACCGGATGACCAGAACGCAGTTCTGATCCGCGTTTCCCATGCCGGGGTCAACCGGCCCGACGTCATCCAGCGCAAGGGGCATTACCCGCCGCCGCCGGGCGCATCCCCGATTCCCGGACTGGAGATCGCCGGCGAAATCGTCGCGGCGGGCGGCGGCGTTGCGGGCAGCGCGATAGGTCAGAAGGTCTGCGCCCTCGTCACGGGGGGCGGTTATGCGCAATATGCCTTGGCGAAGTTCGACCATTGCCTGCCCGTTCCGGACGGCTTGTCGCTGGCCGAGGCGGCGGCGCTGCCGGAAACGCTGTTCACCGTATGGCACAACGTGTTCCAGCGCGGCTGGGCCTCCCAGGGCGAAACGCTGCTAGTCCATGGCGGCACCAGCGGGATCGGCACCATGGCGATCAAGCTGGCCCGCCTGTTCGATCTGACCGTCATCGTGACCTGCGGATCGGACGACAAATGCGACGCGGCGCGCAGGATCGGGGCGGATCATGCGGTCAATTACAAGACCGGCGATTTCGTGGCCGAGGTCAAACGAATCACCGATGGTGCGGGCGTGCAGCTGGTGCTGGACATGGTGTCGGGCAATTATGTGGCGCGCAACCTCGCCTGCCTGGCGGAGGATGGCCGTCATGTGACGATCGCGGTGCTCGGCGGCAGACAAGCGGAACTGAACATGGCGCAGATCATGGCGCGGCGGCTGACTCTGACGGGATCGACCCTGCGCGCGCGACCCGATGCGTTCAAGGCGCTTCTGTGCGACGAGATTGCGAAGGAAGCGTGGCCGTTCGTTGAAGAAGGGCGGTTGAAGCCCGAAATGGACCGGGTTTTCCCGCTGGCCGAAGCAGCGGCGGCCCATGCGCATATGGAGGCCGGCAACCATATCGGGAAAATTGTGCTGCAAATGCCGGACGGCTAACAGTCGCGCGCCCCTAACCGCTTGCCGTTTGGTGGCCGATGGCTTAGGCTGGTGCCCTGCACGGCCGCTCCGCAAGGGGCGGCCCTATTATTTTATACCGGAGACACGATTTGGCCAAACCTTCCCAAAAAGCGACCGGTGGCGATCAGGCCAAGCCGCTGATGCCGCATGCCACCGCGACCTGGCTGATCGACAACACATCGTTGGGTTTCGAACAGATTTCGCAATTTTGCGGGCTGCACATCCTCGAAGTGCAGGCGATGGCGGACGATCTGGCCGGCAGCAAATATACCGGCCGCGACCCGCTCCATTCCGGCGAACTGACGCAGGAGGAGATCGACCGGGGACAGGCCGATCCCGATTATTCGCTGGTCATGCAGAAGGCGCCGGTCGAAGTCACCCGGACCAAGGGGCCGCGTTACACCCCCGTATCCAAACGGCAGGACAAGCCGGACGGCATCGCCTGGCTGCTGCGCAACCATTCGGAAATCTCGGACGCGCAGATCGGCAAGCTGATCGGCACCACTCGCAACACGATCGGGGCGATCCGCGACCGCAGCCACTGGAACATCCAGAACATCCAGCCCAAGGATCCCGTCACCCTGGGCCTGTGTTCGCAGCGCGAGCTCGATCAGGTGGTGGCGAAGGCCGCGAAGAACCTGCCCAAGCCGCCGGTGGAAAATGATGTGGAAGACGGCGTCGAGGACACGGGCCTGACGCCCGCGCCGGCGAATACGGGCCTGTCCGACCGCGAGAAGCTGATCGCGGAACTGCACGCCGAACGCGACGCTTCGGAGAAGGCGGCGGCGCAAGCGGCGCAGGAGGCCGAAGCGGCGGCGTGGCTCGAAGCGAAGCGTTCGGGCGAAGGCGCGGTCGAAGAACAGAACCCGCATGAGGAACCCGAAGCGCCGGCGGCGGAAGGTCCGGACGCGTCTTGAGCTTCTGGTGCCGGGGATTAGCTCTTGTGGCTGGTGCGGGTTTCGCGCATCCAGCGGGCATGAATGACAGCAGTTCGTCGCCCTTCGCCAATATCACCTATCACCACCCCTGCGAATGGGACATGGCGCAGCCGCCGATGGCGTTGCCGGCGATGTTCGCCGCCTCGGTGGAACGCGCGCCCGCCGCGCCGCTGGTCCATTTCATGGGCCGGACCTTCTCCTATCGCGAACTGCATGACGATGCGCGGCGGTTCGCGTTCGCGCTGAAGGCGGCGGGCATCGCACCCGGCGACCGGGTCGGCCTGTTCCTGCCCAACGTGCCGATCTACGTCGCCGCCTATTACGGCGCGATGATGGCCGGCGCAGTGGTGGTCAATTTCTCGCCGCTCTATTCGGTCGATGAACTCGGCCACCAGGTGGAGGATTCCGGCACGCGCCTGCTGGTTACGGTGGACGTACCCGAACTCTACGGCACGGCGGAGCGGGTGCTGGCGGGATCGGTGCTGGAAACGCTGGTCGTCGGCCGGTTGTCGGCGATGCTGCCACGGCTGAAGGGCTTCGCCATGAAGCTGTTCGCGAGGGGCAAGATCGCCCATGTGGATTACGGCCCGTCGATCCGCGGATGGTCGGACATGCTGGACACCGGAAATGGCGGCGGGACGCTGCCCGGCATCGCGCCGGGCGATCTCGCTTTGCTCCAATATACCGGCGGCACCACCGGCGCGCCCAAGGGCGCGATGCTGACCCACGCCAATCTGTCGGTCAACGCGCAGCAGGTCGCCGCGATCAATCCCCATGGGCGTCCTTCGGACGAGGTGTTCATGGCCGCGCTGCCGCTGTTCCACGTGTTCGCGAACACCGCCCTGCTCAACCACGCGGTCTTCTGCGGCGCGTCGCTGGCGATGGTGCCCCGCTTCGATGCGGGGCAGGTGCTCGAGACGCTGCAAGCGCAAGGGGCCACCGGCTTTCCCGGCGTGCCGACGATGTTCCAGGCGCTACTCGATGAGGGGGGCAGGGCCGGGACCGACTTTTCCGCCCTGCGCGTGTGCATTTCCGGCGGTGCGGCGCTGGCGGCCCCGGTCCGCGAACGGTTCGAGGCGGAGACCGGCGTGCGGCTGGTGGAAGGCTACGGTCTCACCGAAAGCGCGGGCGTCGTGTCGGTCAATCCCTATGCCGGATATCGCAAGCCGGGCACCATCGGGCAGGTCGTGCCGGGCACCCGCATCCGCTTCGTCGACAAGGAGGACGCGGGCAAGCCGGCTCCGGCGGGCGAACCGGGCGAGCTGGTCGTCCACGGCCCGCAGGTCATGCTGGGTTACTGGAACCGCCCCGATACGGAGGCGGAAACATTCGTCGAGCTGGACGGACTGCGCTGGCTCAGGACGGGCGATATCGCCGTGCAGGACGACGAAGGCTTCATCCGGATCGTCGACCGCAGCAAGGACATGATCGCGGTCGGAGGGTTCAAGGTGTTTCCCAGCCGGGTCGAGAATGTCGCGCTGCAGAACGACGCGGTCAAGGAAGTGCTCGTGATCGGCATGGCGGACGATTATCTGGGCGAAACGCCGCACGCTTTCGTCGTGCGCGCGGACGGCGCCGCGATCACGGAGGATGCGCTGGCCGAATGGATCAACGCCCGCGTCGGTAAGCACGAACGGGTCCGGAAAATCGTCTTCCGCGACTCGCTGCCCAAGACGATGATCGGCAAGCTCGACCGCAAGGCGCTGCGCCAGGAAATCGGCGCCTGAACGGGCGCGTCAGGTTGCCAGCGTCAGTTTGGGTTCGCTGCCGGCTGTCATGTCGGCATCGCCGGGCGCCGCGTGCGTGTCCCCGTGTGCGACCCCCCCGTGTCCGACCCCCCCGTGTCCGACTCCTCCGTGTCCGACTCCCTTGGGGGCAAAACGCCCCTCGACCACCGCGCCCTGTTCGATCGTCAGGGTTTCATATTGCACGTCGCCATCGATCTGCGCGGATTTGAGGATCACCAGTTCGCGCGCCGCGACGGAACCTTTCAGCGTTCCCGCCAGCCGTGCGCTTTCCGCCGACACCGCGCCTTCGATCACGCTGCCTTCGCCCTGCACCAGTGCGGCGCAGGCGATATCGCCTTCGATCCGGCCGTCGACATGCAGTTCGCTCGTCGCCGCGAGATCGCCCGTGATGGTGACGTCGCCGCCGATCACGGAAAAGGTCGAGCCGCCCGCTTTGCTGCCCGCCTTGCCCATCCCTCTATCGCCGCGCGACGGTGCGAGCGGACGATCGGCCTGTTCGGGCTTCTTCGAGAACATCGGGGGCTTTCTCCAGGAACGGGCGCGGATCGACCGCGCGATTGTTGATGCGGACTTCGAAATGTAGATGCGGTCCGGTGGATCGGCCGGTGCTGCCGATCCCGCCGATGACGGAACCGGCATCGACGTTCTGCCCGACTCGCGCATCGAAACGCGACATATGGGCATAGCGGGTCATCAGCCCATTGCCGTGGCTGATCTCCACCGTGTTGCCGTAGCCCGCCTTGCGCCCGACGAAGCTGACGCGGCCCCTGGCGGCGGCATAGATCGGCGCGCCGCTGGGCCCCCTGAAATCGAGGCCGCTATGCATCGCGGCGGCGCCGGTAAAGGGATCACGGCGGTAGCCGTAGCTAGACGTCACCATTGTCACATGGGCGGGGGCGACCTGCGGAATGCCGTCCAGACCCCGTTCCAGCGCCGACATTCGCGCCATCGCGGCGCCCAGCCGCTGGAACCTGGGATCGATCGCGCCATGTGCGGCGGACGCCAGCGCTTCCAGGGGGCCGCCCATCGCGGCGGCGGTCCCGGCGGTCTGCGCATTTCCGGCGATGTGATCGGGATTGAGGCCCAGAGCGCGGATCGCTTCGGCCGCGCGCGCCGACCGGCGGTCCGCATAGCGGGTCAGGCGTTCGGTGAAGGCAATCTGGCGCGCTTCCAGCCTGGCCAGACCGGCGGCTTCGGGAATAAGCGCGCTGATCTCGTCCGCCGCCCCCTCGGCTTCGGCGGCGCTATCGCTGGCGGCCTCATCGCCCTGGATATCGTCGGGCAGCAGCGGCGCCATCGCTTCGAGAAACTGCTGCCGCTCTTCCAGGTCGCGGGTGATGGCTTCCAGATTGGCCGCGTATTTCGCCTGCCGTTCTTCCTTCGTCGCGATGCGTGCCTGGCGTTCCAGCAGCTGGTTGCGTTCGGAACCGGCGCTGTACTGGTTCCACGCCATCACCGCCATGGACACGGCCCATACGATCAGCGCGAGTGCGAGCGCCGCAGCCGCGATCTTCTGCATGCGAGAGGATATGGTGATGAAGCGGACCTGTCCCTGCGACCGCATGAAGAATTCGCGATCCGGAAACAGCTGCGCCATTCGTTCGTGCAAGCGGATTATCCAGCCGCCAGCCGGTGACATGTGTTTCAAATGCAACCCCGTGACCCGTTGTTCTGGTTTAGTTCGTCTTGCAGTTCGTCCGTGGAAGCGGCCAATACATAGCGAATGTTAACCGGTCGAATCTTCATGCGGCTCTACCGGACGAACCGAAAGTTGCGCGGGGTGAAACGTGTTCCATCCCAAAAATTTTTATGATGAATTCGGGAACCAAGACGAATCCCGTGCGTGCCGACCTGCCGCCGGAGGCCGCTGTTCCCGTCCGAATCCTCTGCTATAGGGCCATCCATGTATGGCAACGAACTCCGATATACGCGCGCGATTGCCGACATGGCCCGCCGCGCGCAGGGCGCGCTGTCGCACGACGCCCTGCAGACAAGCGCTGACAAACATACGGCGCTCGCGCGCGCCGCCGAAGCGCTGGACGACGCAGCGCCGACGGTGCTGGAATGCAATGCGCGCGACCTGGACGGGGCTCGGGCGGCCGGTCTTTCCCCTGCCATGCGCGATCGGTTGATGCTCGATGCCAGCCGGCTGGCGGCGATGACCGCCGCGATCCGCCATATCGCGCAGTTGCCCGACCCGGTCGGCGCCGTCATCGACGAGGACGAACGGCCCAACGGATTGAAGCTGTCGCGCATCCGTGTGCCGATCGGCGTGCTGGGCATCATCTATGAAAGCCGGCCCAACGTGACCGCCGATGCCGCGGCCCTGTGCGTGATGTCGGGGAACGCCGCGATCCTTCGCGGGGGGAGCGAGGCGGCGCATTCCAACCGTGCGATCCATGCCGCTTTCACGGAGGGGCTGGAAGCCGGCGGCCTGTCGCCCGACCGGGTCCAGTTGGTGGCGTCGCAGGACCGCGCGCTGGTCGGTGCGATGTTGCGGGCCACGGGTTCGATCGACATGATCGTTCCGCGCGGGGGCAAGGGGCTGGTCGCGCGCGTCCAGGCGGAAGCGCGCGTGCCGGTGCTCGCCCATCTCGACGGCGTCTGCCATACTTTTATCCATGCCCATGCGAACCGCGCCATGGCCTGCGCAGTCGCGGTCAACGCGAAAATGCGTCGGCCCGGCATCTGCGGCGCGATGGAAACCCTGCTGCTGGATGCGCGCTTCCCCCATGGCGGCGACGTCACGGCGGCATTGCTCGATGCGGGCTGCGCGCTGCGCGGCGATTCGCGGGCGCAGGCGCTGGACCCGCGCATCGCGGCGGCGCGGGATGCGGATTGGGGCGCCGAATATCTCGAACCGATCGCGTCGGTGCGCGTGGTCGACGGGATCGACGAAGCGGTGACCCATATCGGGCGCTACGGGTCCGGCCATACCGACGCGATCGTGACCGATGACGGCCGGGCAGCGGACACGTTTCTGGCGCGGGTCGATTCGGCCATCGTCATGCACAACGCCTCCAGCCAGTTCGCCGATGGCGGCGAGTTCGGTCTGGGCGCGGAAATCGGCATCGCGACCGGCCGGCTGCACGCGCGCGGTCCGGTCGCGCTGGAAGGGCTGACGACCTACAAGTGGCAGGTCCGGGGCAGCGGACAGGTGCGGCCGTGACGTCGTGTCGCCTGACGCGGAGCCGGGCTGCATGAGCGCGGCCGCCGGGCGGATCGGATTGCTCGGTGGCAGTTTCAATCCGGCCCATGGGGGGCACCGCCGGATCAGCCTGTTCGCCAGGCGCGCGCTGGCGCTGGACGAGGTGTGGTGGCTGGTGTCGCCGGGCAATCCCCTGAAGCGCAATGACGCAATGGCGCCGCTGGCCGCGCGGATGCGTTCCGCCGCTAAGCAGGCCCGGCGTGCGCCCATCCGCGTCACCGCGATCGAACGACATCTGGGTACGCGCTTCACCGTCGACACGCTCGCCGCGCTGACGCATCGTTATCCGCGCCACGACTTCACGTGGCTGATGGGGTCCGACAATCTGGCGCAGTTCCATCGCTGGCGGCGCTGGCGGGACATCGCCCGCATGATGCCGATTGCGGTGATCGCCCGGCCCGGTTATGATTCGACCGCCATTGGCAGCCCCGCAATGGCCTGGCTGCGCCCGCACCGGGTGCGCGTTTCCTGCATGAAGGACGGGGCGTGTGGGAATGCCCCGGCACTGACGATGTTGCAGTTCGATCCCGATCCGCGTTCCGCCACGGCCATCCGCGGGGGCGATCCGGATTGGGCGCAGGAATATGCCGGGCGTTCCATCCGCGACGCTGTCACGCATCGGCTGATACGGCCATCCGCGGGTGACATGGCCGATCGAACGCCCATATACAGCATGACGGGCGGGCCTCTATGACCGGCGCGCCCATGATTTTTCACTTTTGGAGTATCACCATCTTTCATGATGACCGACACGCGAACCCCGACTGCAATCCCGACTGCACCTGCGAATTCCGCCGCCATGGTTGACGGAACCGACATGCCGCAGGTGACGCCCGAACCGGGATCGCTGCTGGCGCTGGTGCTGCGGCAGCTGGACGACGATCAGGCGCAGGATGTCGTCACCATACCGCTCGCCGGCAAATCGGGGATCGCGGATTTCATGGTGATCGCATCGGGCCGATCAACACGGCAGGTCGCGTCGATGGCGCAGAAGATGGCGGAGGAAGTGAAGAAGGGAGGCTTCGGGCCCGTCCGGCTGGAGGGTCTGCCCGCTGCCGATTGGGTGCTGATCGATGCGGGCGACGTGGTCGTTCACCTGTTCCGGCCCGAAGTGCGCAGTTTCTACAATCTGGAACGCATGTGGGCGTTCGGGGATGCGCCGCCGGTGGCCGCCGGGACGGCCTGATACACGCCGCGCCGGGGGGTGCCCATGTTGCTGCATGTGATCGCGCGCGGAAAGATCGGCCGTTCTCCCGAAGCGGAACTGGTGGCCCGCTACGAGAAGCGGATCGCCTGGCCGCTGCGCCTGACCGAGCTGCCTGAAACGGGCGGCCGGGTGCCGGATGCGGCGAACCCGTCGCGCACCATCCTGCTCGATGAACGGGGGGAGGCCCTTGGATCGCGGGACTTTGCGAAAGTGCTGGGGCGATGGCGCGATGACGGCATGCGCGAAACCCGGTTCGTGATCGGCGCGGCGGACGGACATGACTCCGCCGCGCACGAGGAAGCGGACATGGCTATGGCGTTCGGTCCGGCGACCTGGCCGCATCTTCTCGTCCGCGCGATGCTGATGGAACAGCTTTACCGCGCTACCGCGATCCTCGCCGGCCATCCCTACCACCGGGAGGGATGACGCCGTGACGTCGATATTACGTATTGTATTCATTGGTGTTTCCGCCCTGATGATCCTGGCCGGCGGTTGGTCATACGCGCAGTCCGATCTGTCCGTAACCGACCCCGCCGCCACGCCGTCCGGCACCCGCGCCGCCCTCGCCCGGGCCCTCGCCCAGCAGCGGGACGCCGAACGCCGCAGCGAAGCCCTGGAAGCACGCGCCGCCAGCGCGTCGCTGGCCGTCGAGAAGACCGCCAACTCCACCGCCGCCCTTGCCGCCCGCATCCAGCAGTCGGAAGCCGGCATCGCCGCGGCCGAGGCGCGCCTCGTCCTGATCGACCGCCAGCGCGCCCGGCTCGACCGCAGGCTGGCCGCGCGGCGCGAACCGCTGATCCGGTTAACCGGCGCCCTGCAGACCATGGCACGCCGCCCGCTGATCCTGTCCGCCCTACGCCCGGGATCGCTGCGGGAAACGGTATATCTGCGCGCCATGCTGGAAAGCACCGTGCCGCAGGTTCGTGACCGAACGTCGGCGCTGCGCGGCGAAATCGCCCGGGGCGTCGCGCTCGAGAAGGAAGCGGGACAGGCGCTGTCCGCCCTGCGCCGCAACGAAAGCGATCTGCGCGCCCGCCGCACCCGGCTGGCCACACTGGAAACCCGTCAACGCCTCGCTTCCCGGCAAGCCAGCAGCGATGCGGCGCGAGAGGGCGAACGCGCCCTTGCCCTGGCGGAAGAAGCGCGCGATCTCGACGCGTTCATCGGCGAACTCGACGCTGCGGGCGGACTGCGCAAGGAACTGGCGGCGCTGCCCGGTCCGGTGCTTCGTCCCGGATCGCCGGGATCGGATCGGCCCGGGAACAGCGGCACCATTGCCAGGCGCGTTTCCCCGTCTCGGCCCGCGTCGGTGCGCTTTCAGCTGCCGGTCGGCGGACGCACGCTCGCAGGTTTCGGCACCACTGGCGATACCGGCATCCGCAACGACGGCGTCACCCTCGCGCCGCGTCCCGGCGCGCAAGTGGTCGCGCCGGCACGGGGCCGGGTGGCGTTTGCGGGTCCCTATCGCGGGTATGGGCGGATCGTGATCATCGAACATGCTCGCGGCTGGACCAGCCTCGTCACCGGCCTCGCCCGGACGGATGTCGAAGTGGGCCAGGAACTGGTGACGGGGTCGCCGCTGGGCATCGCCGCCGTCGCGTCGCCGCGCGTGACGCTGGAATTGCGGCGGGACGGTACGCCGGTCAACCCGCTGCAATATCTGCGTTAGGCTGCCTTTTACGGAAACCGTGCCTTGGTGAGGCACCTGCGAAGGCCCCCTCCATGTCACCTTCCATTCAGGCGATGGACGCGATAGTGCGGGGGCACAGGAAAGGTAATCCACCGCCATGAAATTCGCCCCGTTCATCCGTTCCGCCGCGCTGGTTTCCGCCGTCGCGCTGATCCCCGCGACCACCGCTTCCCTGGCGCAGGTCGATGCGAAGGCGGGGCCGGAATTCGCGCGACTGTTCGCGACCTATCAGCAGATCAAAGCCAACTACGTTGAGGATGTCGACGATGAAACGCTGATCCGCGGGGCGATCGATGGCATGCTCGCATCGCTCGATCCGCATTCGGCGTTTCTCGACGGGTCCGATCTCCAGCGCCTCAACACCATGATCGACGGCAATTATTCCGGACTGGGGCTCAGCGTGGTCGAGGAAGACGGGGCGGTGAAGATCATCTCGCCCTTCCGCGGCAGCCCGGCGGACAAGGCGGGGATCAAGGCCGGCGATTACATCACCCATCTCGACGGCACGCTGATCTTCGGTGGCAGCCTGGACGACGCGGTCGGGCAGATGCGCGGTCCGGCGGGCACGTCCATCCGCCTCACCGTGTTCCGCCCCGGCCGGGACGAGCCGTTCGACGTCACCGTGACGCGCGGCGTGATCGAGCTGGAACCGGTGACGCACGAGCTGGCCGAGGGCAATATCGGGATTATCTCCGTCAACGAGTTTTCGCGCGATGTCGGGGCCGACGTGTTCGCGTCCTGGCAGGCATTGCGCCGGGAGGCGACCGGACGGATGAACGGGCTGGTGCTCGATCTGCGGTCCAATCCGGGTGGCTCGCTGGACGAGGCGGTGGCGCTGTCGGACCTGTTCCTCGACAAGGGGCGCATCGTGTCCCAGCGCGGCCGCGCATCCGGCGAAACGATCTATTACGACAGCGAAAGCGTGTTTCGCGGGGCGATCGCCGGCGACGTGCCGATGATCGTGCTGATCGATGCGGGCTCCGCTTCCGCATCGGAAATCGTCGCGGGCGCGTTGCAGGATCATCGCCGCGCGGTGGTGATGGGGCAGCAGAGCTTCGGCAAGGGCAGCGTCCAGACGCTGCTGCCGCTGACCCGCGATTCGGCATTGAAACTGACGACGGCGCGCTATTACACGCCGGCGGGCCATTCGGTGCAGGAAGGCGGGATCAAGCCCGACATCAAGGTGCCGCAGCTGTCCGACCCCGACCTTGCCAAACGCGCCAAGTTCCAGCTGCGCGAAAGCGATCTGCGCGGCCATCTGGTGAACGAGCTTGGGCTGGAAGACGATGCGCTTGAAAAGGACGGGATGGACGATCCGCGCTTCCAGAAAACCGCCGGGGAGCTGAAGGCGGAAGGGGTCGAGGATTTCCAGCTGCATTATGCGTTGCAAACCCTCCGCCGCACCAGGCCGGGCACCGTCGCGCGTCGATGATGATCCGCCCGTGACGCTGACACCATCCGCCCTGTTGGCGCGGCATATCGCGCTGGGTGTTCCGGCCTTGCTGCTGGGCGGCGCGTATATCGGCCAATACGCGTTCGACCTGTATCCGTGCGAGATGTGCCTGTGGCAACGCTGGCCGCATTTCGCCGCGTTGGGGTTCGCATTGCTGGCCTGTGTCGCGCCGCCGAAACGGTTGTGGACCGCGCTCGCGGCCGTCGCCGTCCTGGTTTCGGGGGCGATCGGCGCATTCCATGCCGGCGTCGAATATGGCTGGTGGGACGGGATTACGGGTTGCGCGACGACGGCGGTTCGGGGCGAAGACCTACTCGATTCGATCATCAGCGCGCCGGTGGTCCGATGCGATCAGGCACCATGGAGTCTGCTGAGCGTTAGTCTGGCAGGATGGAATTTCCTGATCAGCGGCGTTACCGCCATAGCCATTCTGATGCTGCTTCGCCGATCGAACCGAGAAAGCCCGCAATGACCGCTACCGCCAATTCACTAGACAAGCCCCGCACCGACCGCATGATCCGCGTCGACCAGGCGGGCGAGTTCGGCGCGACTCGCATCTATGCCGGACAGCTCGCGGTGATGGGGAACCGGCATCCGATGGCGGCCGAAATACGCGCAATGGCGGCCGAGGAAGAACGCCACCACGAACAATTCAACGCGCTGATGGCGCGGCGCGGCGTGCGCCCGACCATCCTGCAGCCCTTCTGGTCGGCGGCAGGCTATGCGCTGGGTGCGGGCACCGCCCTGCTCGGTCCGGAAGCGGCCATGGCCTGCACCGCCGCCGTCGAAACGGAAATCGACAAGCATTATTCCGATCAGCTGGACGAACTGGAAGCGAGCGATGCCGACCCCGAACTGGCCGGGATGATCGAGGATTTCCGCGAGGACGAGCGCAACCATCGCGATTCGGCGCTGGCGGCGGGAGCGGAGAAAACCTTCGGCTACCCCGTCCTGTCCGGCGCCATAAGGCTTGGTTGCCGCGTCGCGATCAGGCTCGCGGAACGCATATGACTGGCTCGACGGAAGCCGACTTCAGCGTCCATTCACGCGGCGTACGACACCTCCGGCGTAACGCTTCTGCACTATCGAACGACAGGATCCCTGTATGAAACGCCTTATTGCAACCGCCCTGACGACCTGTGCAGCCGCGGTATCGATCCCGGCCATTGCGCAGGACGAAGCGGCGACCGGCGAGCGATCCGAAGACGTATGCATGGCGATCGTCTACGGTAATGACGACGCCCCGGAATGCGCCGCGAACGAAATCGTCGTCATCGCGCGCCTGCCCGAAGCGGACCGCTATCGTATTCCCGAAACGCTGCGCTTTTCCGACGATGCGGAAAATACCGCCTGGGCCGAACGGGTCGAATCGCTGGAAATGATCGGCGATTTCGGCACGCTGTCCTGTTCGACCGTCGGCGTGGGCAGCTTTACGGGCTGCACGCAGAAGCTCATTGCGCAGGCGTATGGCGAACGCGCGGCAAGTTCCAACGTGCGGTTCAGCGAATTGATCGGCGCGGCGCGGCAGGCCCGCCTGAGCACGATCGACGAAGAGGCCGCGGCCGAACAGGCCCGTGTCGAATCGATCGAGCGTGAATATCTGGAACGGCTGGAACGCGAACGGGCCGGACCTGTCGGCGACGAGGTCGTCGATCCCAGCCCGCTGCCCGAAGCGATCGCGAATTCCGACGGTCTGCCGGCGATGGAGCCATCGAAGGATACCGCGTTCGACGATGGTGACGAGGAGGTTCTTCCCCTCCCCCGATGATCGCCGCGCGCTATCGCGAACGCGCCGTTAACCCCACCGCGGTAAGGCGCGCGTGATGACAGGTTCGATCAAGACACTCTGCGTTTTTGGGACTCGTCCAGAAGCGATCAAGTTCTTTCCGCTGCTCCATGCCTTGGGCGGCGATACGCGTTTCGATTCGCGCATCTGCGTGTCCGGTCAGCATCGCGGCATGCTGGACCAGGTGCTGGATATCGCCCGTATCGTTCCCGATCACGATCTCGACCTGATGCAGCCCGATCAGACGCTCGATGCGCTGACCGCCAATCTGCTGACCGGTATCGGCCATGTGCTCGACCGGGAAAAACCCGATTGGGTCATCGTCCAGGGCGATACCGCTACGGCCATGGCCGGTGCGCTCGCCGCCTATTACCGCAAGGTACCGGTCGCGCATGTCGAGGCGGGATTGCGCAGCGGGGACATCCACCATCCGTGGCCCGAAGAGGTCAATCGCAAGATCGTCGGCAGTTTCGCGGCTCTGCATTTCGCGCCGACCCGGACGGCGGCGGACGCCTTGCTGCGCGAAGCGGTCGATCCCGGCACAGTGCATGTTACCGGCAACACCGTCATCGACGCGTTGCACTGGATTACCGGCGAGATCGCGCAAAATCCCGCGCTGGCGGCAGGGCTGACGGAACTGGAGACGCGTTTCGCGGGCAAACGCATCATCGGGGTCACCAGTCATCGGCGCGAAAATTTCGGGGACGGCATGGCAGCCATCGCGGAAGCGATCAGGCAAATCGCGGCGCGCGGGGACGTGGGTGTCGTTTTTCCGGTCCACCTCAACCCGAATGTTCGCACCATCATGAATGCCGAACTGGGCGGATTGGACGACGTCGCGCTGATCGACCCGCTCGACTACCCGCATTTCGCCCGGTTGCTCGATATAAGCACGCTCATGCTGACCGATAGCGGCGGGGTCCAGGAAGAGGCCCCGGCGCTCGGCAAGCCGGTGCTGGTCATGCGCGAGACGACCGAACGCCCCGAAGGGGTGGAGGCGGGAACGGCCAGGCTGGTGGGCACCGACGCCGCGCGGATCGTGGCAGAGACGAACCGCCTGCTCGACGACGCGCACGCCTATGCCGCCATGGCGAAGGCGCACAACCCGTTCGGCGATGGGCATGCTGTCGGCCGCATCGTTGGCATTCTGGCAAGCGCCTGAGCCGCGCGGCTGCGTTACCCTTATGTTTACCTTGACGGATTAGACCCCGGCGCAACGACCCCCAGCGACAGGACCATCATGCGCGGCGAAGTCAAACCGGAAGTCTGTGTCATCGGCCTCGGCTATATCGGCCTGCCGACCGCGGCGATCATCGCGCGGGCGAACTGCCCGGTAACCGGTGTCGATGTGACGCAAAGCGTGGTCGACACGATCAATCGCGGCGAAATCCATATCGAGGAAGTCGATCTCGACGGGCTGGTTCGCGGGGTGGTGCAGCGGGGCATGCTGACAGCCTCGACCAAGATCGTCCCCGCGGACGTGTTCGTCATCGCCGTTCCCACGCCGTTCGCGAGAGACGGGCACCATACGCCCGACACGTCCCATGTCATGGCCGCCGCGACGCAGGTTGCCGGTGTCTTGAAGAAGGGCGACTGCGTCATCCTGGAATCGACCTGCCCCGTCGGCACGACGGAGGCCATGCGCGACCTCGTGGCGGGATTACGGCCGGATCTAGCCATGCCGGGACGGACCGATGCGATACCCGACATCGCGATCGCCTATTGCCCGGAACGCGTTCTGCCAGGCCGCATTCTGGAAGAGCTTACCCATAACGACCGTTCGATCGGCGGTATCACCCCCCGCTGCGCGCGCAAGGCGCTGGCATTCTACAAGCGGTTCGTGCGCGGCACCTGCGTCACCACCGATGCGCGCAGCGCGGAAATGACGAAGCTGGTCGAAAACGCCTATCGCGACGTCAATATCGCGTTCGCCAACGAACTGTCGATGATCGCGGATACGATGAAGCTGGACGTGTGGGAAGTCATCAGGCTCGCCAATCGCCATCCGCGGGTTAACATCCTGCAGCCCGGCCCGGGCGTCGGCGGCCATTGCATCGCGGTCGACCCCTATTTCATCATCCACGGCGCGCCCGAAGATTCGCCGCTGATCCGCGCCGCGCGCACCGTCAACGACCACAAGATGCACCATGTCATTGCCCGCGCGCGCGATCTCATCGCGGCGCATCCGGGCGTTCCGGTGGCCTGCCTCGGTCTGGCCTTCAAGGCCGATATCGACGATTTCCGCGAAAGCCCCGCGCGCTTCATCGCCGCGACCATGGCGCGCGAGTTCGGCAATCGGATCAAGATCGTCGAACCCTATGCCACCCGGCTCCCGCGCGAGTTCGATGGTACCGGGGCGGAATTGATCGATGTCGATTACGCGCTCGAAAATTGCGGCGTGCTGATCGTGCTGGTCGATCACGAAGTGTTCAAGGTGGTGCCACATGAAGAACGCGCCGGCATGGCGATCTACGATACGCGCGGTATCTGGCCCGAAGCCGACGCGCTCCCGGTGAAGCCCGGGCTACGGCTGGCGAGTTAGTACACTAGGTTAGATATGTCGCGGCGTCAGGACCTGCCGATGCTGCTATAGGCAAAACCGGCCTCGCGGACATCTTCGGCCTTGTAGATGTTACGAAGATCGACCAGCACCGGTGCGTTCATGGAGGCCTTGACCCGCGCAAGATCCAGCGCGCGGAATGCATCCCATTCGGTCACGATCACGACCGCGTCGGCGCCTTTCAAGGCATCGTAGGGATCGTTCGCCATGCGAACCCGCGGCATCAGGGGCGCGGCCTGAGCCATGCCTTCGGGATCGTAGGCGGCAACGTTCACCCCGGCATCGTGCAGGGTCTGCGCGATGGCGATGGCCGGGCTGTCGCGCATATCGTCGGTATTGGGTTTGAAGGTCAGCCCCAGCAGAGCCACGGTCTTGCCGCGCGCCGCCCCCGGTCCGCCAAGCGCGTCCACGACCTTGCGGCCCATCGCGCGCTTGCGGCTTTCGTTGGTCTTGACGACCGCTTCCACGATGCGGACGGGGCTGTCATAATCCTCCGCCGTCTTCAGCAGCGCCAGCGTATCCTTGGGGAAGCACGACCCGCCATAGCCCGGCCCGGCATGCAGGAACTTGGGGCCGATCCGGTTGTCGCTGCCGATGCCGCGGCTGACATCCTGCACGTCCGCGCCAACTTTCTCGCACAGATCGGCCATCTCGTTGATGAAGGTGATCTTCGTCGCCAGGAACGCATTCGCCGCATATTTGATCAGTTCGGCGCTGCGGCGGCTGGTAAACAGGATGGGCGATTCGTTCAAGAATAGCGGGCGGTAGACCTCGCGCATGATATCGCGCCCGAAATCCTCCTCCGCCCCGATCACGATCCGGTCGGGGCGCTTGAAATCCTCGATCGCGGCGCCTTCGCGCAGGAATTCGGGATTGGAGACGACCGCGACTCGGTGCGCCGTCCCGCTATCCTTCAGGATGCGCTCCACCGCATCGCCGGTGCCGACGGGAACGGTCGATTTCGTGACGACCACCGCATCGTTCGCCAGATGCTCGGCCACCTCCTCGGCTACGGCATGGACGAAGGAGAGATCCGCATGGCCATCCCCCCGCCGGCTCGGCGTGCCGACCGCGATGAATATGGCCGATGCTCCTTCGATCCCGTCCGCAAGATCGGTGGTGAAGGACAGGCGACCCGATTTCACATTCGCGCCGACCAGTTCCGCGAGGCCAGGTTCGTAGATCGGCATGACGCCATCATGCAGCGCGTCGATCTTCGACTGGTCCTTGTCGATGCAGACCACGTCATGCCCGAAATCGGCGAAGCATGCGCCCGATACCAGCCCCACATAGCCCGAACCCACCATCGCGATCTTCATGGCCGTCTACCCCTGATTGATGCTATATATGCCAGACGGATCATAGCCCGTGGTAGCGTTTGTACCAATCAACGAATTTGGGCACGCCGACATCGACGCTGGTGGTCGGCGCGTAACCCAGATTGTCGCGAATTGCGTCGATATCGGCAAAGGTCTTGTGCACGTCGCCATCCTGCATCGGCAGCATGGTGGTCTTCGCCTTTCGCCCGCATGCCTCTTCCAGCAGGCCGACGACTTTCATCAGCGGTTCGCACTGATGGTTGCCGATATTGTAGAGCGCATGCGGTTTCTTGCTGCCACCCGGCTTCGTCGAGCCGTCGTCGGCCGGGGGGCTGTCCAGCACCGCGACGACGCCCGACACGATATCTTCGACGAAGGTGAAGTCGCGGAACATGTCGCCGCCATTGTAAAGTTCGATGGGTTCCCCCGCGAGGATGGCCTTCGTGAATTTCCACATCATCATGTCGGGCCGGCCCCAAGGGCCGTAGACGGTAAAGAACCGCAGACCGGTGGCGGGGAGGCGGTAGAGATGGGCGTAGGTCTCGCTCATCAGCTCGTCCGCCTTCTTCGTGGCGGCATAGAGCGACAGCGGATGATCGACCCGGTCCTCGACCGAGAACGGCATCACCTCGTTGCCGCCATAGACCGACGAACTGCTGGCGTAGACCATATGGTCCACTTGCGCATGGCGGGCGATTTCCAGCATGTTGAGATGGCCGACCAGATTGGCGGTGACATAGGCGTGCGGGTTCTCGATCGAGTACCGGACGCCCGCCTGCGCGCCCAGATGCACGATCCGGTCGAAGTTCTCCTTCGCGAGCACCGACCGCAGCGAGTCCATGTCCGAAAAGTCGTTCCTGTGCCAAGTGAAGCGGTCATCGGCGACTTCTTCGACCCAGGCTAGGCGGTCCTGCTTGAGCTGGACCGAATAATAATCGTTGAGTTCGTCGATCCCGACCACCTCGTCACCGCGCTGCAGCAGGCGGCGCGCGAGGTTGGAGCCGATGAAGCCGGCGACGCCGGTGATCAAAACACGCATTACAATGTCCAGTCCGCTTCGCCGCGAAGCACGCCTTTGAGATCGGCCAGCGTGCCGTCCTGAGAAACGCATTCGCGCAATTTGGTGACGCCCATGTCCAGATATTCGCGGTGCGGCACCGCCAGCACCACCAAGTCGTACTGCCGCGACAGCGCGTCCGTATCGAGCGTAAGCCCGTATTCGTGGCTCGCCTCCGCAGGATCGGCCAGCGGATCGTGCACGGTCACCTCGTGACCTCGATCGGCCAGGGCGGCGATCATGTCTGCGACCTTGCTGTTGCGAAGATCGGGCACGTCCTCCTTGAACGACAGGCCCAGCACCAGTGCGCTGCCCGCTACGCCGCCGCGCACGTCGTGCAATTCGCCCGCGACCCATTCGGCCATGGAGGAATTGACCCCCCGCCCCGCCAGTATGACCTTGGGATCGTGATCCAGCGCGCGTGCATGATGGGCGAGGTAATAGGGGTCGATCCCGATGCAGTGCCCGCCGACGAGGCCGGGCGAGAAGGGCAGGAAATTCCATTTGGTATTGGCTGCGTCCAGCACATCCCAGATCGACAGGCCGGTCTTCGCGAAAATCTGCGTGATCTCGTTCATGAAGGCGATGTTGATATCGCGCTGCGCGTTCTCGATCACCTTGGCCGCTTCCGCCGCGCGGATCGACGCCGCTTCGAACACGCCGCCGGTGGTGACCTTGCCGTACAGCGCGGCCACCGTGGCCAGCGTTTCGGGCGTGTCGCCGGACACGACCTTGGTAATCTTGCCGATCGTATGTTCGCGGTCGCCCGGATTGATGCGTTCGGGGCTGTAGCCGAGGAAGAAGTCGGTCTTCCAGGTCAGCCCCGTCCGCTCTTCGATAATCGTCGCGCAGATATCCTCGGTCACGCCGGGATAGACGGTGCTTTCGTAGATGACGATCGGCCTGCGTCCGTCTTCATGCGCGCGCTTCACCAGTTCGGCCGCCATTTCGGATGCTGACCGGATCATGGCGAGGTCGGGGTCCATCGCCTCGTCGATCGGAGTGGGTACGGTCACGATGCAGATGTCGCACGGTCCGATTTCGGCAAGATCGCCGGTCAGAGCGAGCGCGGAGGCGGCCAGCTGATCGCCGGTCAGTTCGTTGGTCCGGTCGTGCCCGTCCTTCAGTTCGGCGATTCGGCTGTGCGATATGTCCAGGCCGATCGTATCGAAATGTTTCGCCAGTTCGACGGCGAGGGGTAGACCGACATAGCCGAGGCCGATTACACATACTCGCTGGGACATGGCTCTTACCGATGAATAGGGTGGGGTGCGCGCAACCCCCTAGAATCGCGGGACATGGAACGCAACCGGTGGCTGAGCGCCGAATTGCGCCGGACCGACAGGTTTCCTCGCGTCAATCGAGCGCGATGTCGGGCGCGTCCTCCTGCTTCATGCCGACGACGTGATAGCCGCCATCCACATGATGCGTCTCCCCGGTGACGCCGGAGGACAGGTCGGACAGGAGATACACGCCCGCCCCGCCGACATCGTCGATCGTGATGTTGCGGCGCAGCGGCGAATTCAGCTCGTTCCACTTCAAGATGTACCGAAAATCGCCTATGCCGCTGGCAGCCAGCGTCTTGACCGGCCCGGCCGATATCGCGTTCACGCGGATGTTTCTGGGGCCGAGATCGTTGGCGAGATATTTGACACTGGTTTCCAGCGCCGCCTTGGCCACGCCCATGACGTTGTAATGCGGGATCACCTTTTCCGCGCCGTAATAGGTCAGCGTAAGGATCGCGCCGCCATCGGGCATCATCGCCGCCGCGCGCTTCGTCACCGCGACCAGGCTGTAGGCGGAAATGTTCATCGTCATCAGGAAATTATCGAGGCTGGTGTCGATATATTGGCCGCGCAGTTCGTTCTTGTCGGAAAATCCGATCGCGTGGACCACGAAATCGAGCGTCATCCATCGCGATTGGAGCGTATCGAAAGCGGCATCCAGCTGCGCCATTTCGGATACGTCGCATTCGAAGGTGAAATCGGAACCCAGTTGCTCCGCGAGCGGCTTTACCCGCTTCGCCAGCGCATCGCCCTGGTAGGTGAAGGCCAGTTCCGCGCCTTGTTCGCGGCATTGCCTCGCAATCCCCCATGCCAGCGATTTCTCGTTCGCCAGGCCCATGACGAGGCCGCGTTTACCAGCCAGAAGTCCTGTCATCCCGTCGTTCCTTCGATGGCGTCGTCGCTATGTTCGCCCCGCGTGTCTTCATCCGGCTCCGGTTCCGCCAGCGCCGCGTTCAGTTCCGCACCCGCGACCATCCCTAACCCCACCAGATAGAAAAAGAAAAGCGCGATCATGATCCCGGCGAGGCTGCCATAGGTCAGGTCGTAGACGAAGAACTGCCGCAAAACCGGCGGTAGCGCGATCGTCACCGAAACCCACCAGACCGTGACGAGCAGGGTACCGGGCCATTTGGGATAGGTTTTTCCGCGATACGCCTCCGGCGTCAACGTCAGGAACAAGAGGAAGATGGACCCGAACAGGCCGAAGGCCGGAATGATCCGCGAAAGGGCAAGCTGCGCCATGATGTCGTCGAGCCAGGGAAGGTAGGCGCTGATGACCTCTTGCGCCGTCCCGATCAGAACCTGGGCGATCAGCGACAGCATCAACAGGATTACCGCCAGTACGATGACCCCGATCGAGAGCAGACGATAGCGCCAGAAGGCCAGCGTGGCTTCCGTCCCGTAGGCCCGGCGCAATATTTCGCGGATCGTCTCGATCAAGCTGGAGACGGTCCACAGGCCGACCAGCCCGCCGAACCATAGAAGCATGCCCGTTCGTGCCTCCACTACGCTGCGCGCGACCGGTTCGATGACCTTGCCGACTACGGGGGGCAGTGCGAACAATATCGCGTCGATGGTCGCGGCGCGATCCGCCTCCTCCCCGATCAGGGAAAAGATCGCGGCACCGGTGATGAAGAAGGGGAACAGGGCGAGCAGGGCCATATAGGCTAGATTGCCGGCATGGATGAAGCCATCGTTCCAGGTGCCCGAAACGACGCGCTTCACCACGGCGAACACGCGCGTTCCGGGGCCGACGCGGGTGCCGATCGATCGGCGCAGCGTGTCGCGCCGCCTCCGCCGCGCCTCCGGAGTGAGCGATGGCACGCGGCGCTCTTCGGGGCGCGGCAGTTCGGCGATTATGCGGTCCCCTCAATAACCGATCGGCGCAGCGTCAGTCCGCCTGCCGATCTACATACCGGAGCGGGGATCGCTGTCGTCCTGCCAGCCTTCCAGTCGTTCTGTAAGGGCGGACATATCCTTGGGCAAGGCGATCTCAAGCGTGACCAGCTGATCGCCGCGACCACCCGCCTTTTTCGAAAACCCCTTGCCCTTCAGCCGCAGGACCGTGCCGCCATCGGTGCCGGGTTTCAGCGTCATCATGACGGGCCCGTCGACCGTGGGAACCTTGACCTTCGCGCCGCGCACCGCCTCGTCCAAGGTAATCGGCAGGTCCACGCGGACATCCGAACCGTCGCGGCGAAAATAGGCATGGCGCTCCACGGTGATGGTGACGATGCCGTCTCCGGCGCCGCCCGGCCCCTGTTCGCCCTTGCCCTTCAGACGCATTTGCGTGCCATCCTCGACCCCGGCGGGGAGGGAGAGATCGATCGTCTTGCCGTCCGACAGCGTGATACGCTGTTTGGCGAGAGTCGCCGCATCGGTGAATGGCACCCTCAGCCGATAGGCAACATCCGCGCCCTTCTGCGGGGGTGTCGGGCGCCGACCGAAGCCCTGCGGTCCACCACGGGTACCGGCTCCGCCCCGCATTCCACCGCCGCCGCCGAACAAACCTTCGAATATATCGCCGAGATCGGCTTCCTGACCGAAACCCTGCCCGAACCCCTCCTGGCCCCCGGGGCCACCGAAACCGCCGCCGGGACGCCCGCCGAAGCCGCCCCCGCGCATCCCGCCATGCGTGCCGCCCATACCGCCGAACGGGTGCGTGGGATTGCCTTCGCCATCGATCTCGCCGCGGTCGAACTGCGCGCGTTTAGCGCTGTCGGACAGGAGGTCGTAGGCCTGCGTCACCTGGCTGAACCGCTCCGCCGCCTTGGGGTTGTCCGCGTTGCGGTCGGGATGCAGTTCCTTCGCCAGCTTGCGATAGGCGCTCTTGATATCCTTCTCGCTCGCATCGCGTTTGACGGACAGGATGGAATAGGGATCGGCCATGTCCTCACAGCTAGGTGCGGGCGCGCAGGCTTGCAAGCGATTGGACGACTACGTCGGAGGGCGATGAAGGGGAACCTTTCACGCGAAGCATGCACGCGCTATGCGGCCCCGATGGACGACGATGAAAGCCAGGTGCCCGATGGCGACCCGTTCGACACCTTCGACGCCTGGTTCGCCGAGGCGCAGGCGATCGAACCGAACGATCCCAATGCCATGGCGCTGGCAACGGCGACGCCGGCTGGCGCGCCTTCGGTCCGCATGGTCCTGATGAAAGAGCACGATGCCGACGGTTTCGTTTTCTACACCAACACGCACAGCCGCAAGGGCAGTGAAATCCGCGCGAATATGCAGGCCGCGCTGCTGTTTCACTGGAAGAGCCTGCGCCGCCAGATCCGCATCGAAGGTCCGCTGGAGGAAGTCGGCGCACAGCAGGCTGATGCCTATTTCCATTCGCGCGGCCACGCTTCCCAGATCGCTTCCGCCGCTTCGGACCAGTCGCGGCCCCTGGCGGCCCGGGCGGAATATCGAAGACGGGTACAAGCCTTGGAAAAACGCTATCCCGAAGGAACCATCGTGCCGCGCCCCCCGCACTGGACGGGGTTCCGTTTGAAACCGCATACGATCGAGTTCTGGCTGGACCGGCCGGGCCGCATGCATGATCGCCGCCAGTTTTCCCGCCAGTTCCGCCGTAACGGGAGCGAGTGGAACGATACGTTGCTCTACCCGTGACACGGCGCGGCGTCCTTGTCCGCAGCGCGGCCTTCGCTTCGATCACGGTGGCGGTATTGCTGGTCGCGCTCAAGGGCTGGGCCGCGGCGCAAACCGGTTCGACGGCGATGCTGGGTTCGCTGGCGGATAGCGGGCTCGACCTCGTCGCCAGTGTCGCGACGCTGGTCGGCGTCTGGATTGCCGCGCAACCGGCGGATGAAGAACACCGCTTCGGCCATGGCAAGGCGGAGGCGCTGGCGGCGATCTTCCAGGTCATGCTGATCGCCCTGTCGGCATCGGCGATCTTCTACGCCGCCATCTTCGCCCTCATTGAAGGCGGCGGCACACGCGCGGCGGGGGAGGGCATCGGCGTATCGGTGATCGCGATCCTTGCCACGCTGGCGCTGCTCGGATGGCAGCGTTACGTCCTGCGCCGGACGAAATCGGTGGCGATCGCGGCGGACCATACGCATTACCAGTCCGATCTGCTGCTCAATCTGGCGGTCATCGCGGCTCTGGCGCTGGACCAGTATGCCGGGCTGACCGGCATCGACCCGGTATTCGGTATCGCCATCGCCCTGTGGCTCGCATGGGGGGCCTGGCGGGCGGCGGGGGAGGCGATCGACCATCTGATGGACCGCGAATGGCCCGAAAAAAAGCGCCAGCGTTTCGTCGAACTGGCGGCGCGGCACCCGGAGCTTGCCAATCTGCACGATCTGCGGACCCGGACCAGCGGCGCGCAGGATTTCGTGCAATTCCATGTCGACCTGCCTGCCGGCATGAGCGTGGGCCGCGCGCATGACATCATCGAACGGGTGGAGCAGGATTTGCAACGTCATTTTCCCGATATGGAACTGCTCATCCATATCGATCCGGCGGGCCATGTCGACGAACCGGGCAACCCGCTGGCCGAACGCGACGAATTCGCCAATCTGGAGAAAACTGCGACATGACAGCCATACCCTACTGGCATGTGGATGCCTTCGCCGACCGCCCCTTTACCGGCAATCAGGCGGCGGTCATGGTGCTGCGCGAATGGCTGGCGGACGATGTACTGCAAATGATCGGGGCGGAAAACAACTTCGCCGAGACGGCGTTCGTGGTGAAGGATGCGAGCGGTGCCGCGGATTGGGAATTGCGCTGGTTCACGCCCGCGATGGAAATCCGGCTGTGCGGCCATGCCACGCTGGCCAGCGGGCATGTCCTGCTGAACCGGGATGGCGGCGATACCGTGACGTTTCGTACGCGGCAGGCCGGACTGCTGGACGTGAAGCGGATGCGACCGGGCGGTTACGAAGTCGCCTTGCCCGCGATCCGCACATCGAAGCGGGATTGGCCGGAAGCCGTCGCGCTTCTGGGAGCGGAGCCGCTGGAGGTCTGGCGTAATCCCGACCGCTACAACATCTTTCTGTTCGAGAACGAACTGACCGTTCGGGGACTGATGCCCGATATTCGCGGGCTGGGGGCGTTGGGGGACGACCAGTTCATTTGCACGGCACCGGGCATCGAAACGGACGTAATCAGCCGCGTATTCGTGCCCGGCGGGGGGGTGGACGAAGATAGCGTGACCGGTTCCGCCCATGCGACGCTGGCTCCGTTCTGGGCCGGTCGACTAGGCCGCAACACCTTCACCGCTCATCAGGCGAGCGCGCGCGGCGGCAATCTCACTTGCCGGATGGACGGCGAGCGGGCCTGGCTGGGCGGACAATGCGTGACGGTGGTGGAAGGTACGTTCACCATACCCTGATCCCCAGCGAAGGCCGGAACCTGAGCCAGATGAAGCGCTATACTCGAGGGATTCTCAGCCCGCGCCGGGGGAGTTAATCCGGATATAATTCCACAATGTCCAGCAGTGCCTGCACCATCAGCGGCCGCTGCTCCCCATCCGAATGGCCGAGCCGCACGACCGTCAATTTCTGGTCCGGCGACACCAGTACATATTGCCCCATATGGCCGACCGCCGCGAACATCGTGTCCGGTCCCCGATCGGCTCGGGCCTCGTCGCGGTCGATGCCCGATGCCCGGTTGAGCCACGTCTGCGCGCCGTAGAATTCGGATGCCGGGCTGGGTTCGCGCATGAACTCGATCCAGTTGCGCGGGATCAGCTGCGATCCCCGATAGGATCCCTTGTTACGCAGGAATTCGCCGAACCGTGCCCAGTCGCGCGCATTGGCATGCATCAGGCTTCCGCCGATCAGCGTGCCGTTCGCATCATATTCCGCCACCATCGAATCCATGGCCAGCGGGGCGAACAGCCGATTGCGAAGATAGTCGTCCACGCGCCTCCGCCGGATATCGGGATCGCTGCTGTCGGTCAGCACGCGCGCAGCGATGTCGGCAAGGATAACGGTGGTGTTGCTTGAATATTCGAACTTTTCGCCCGGCTCCGCTTCCAGCGTTTCGGCGGTGGCCCAATCGGCCATGTCGTCGCGCCCGTCCATGAACAGCATCCGCACCTCGGACGATTCGTAAGGCACTTCGCCTGCTTCGGTATGGCGCAGGCCGGACCGCATCTGCAAAAGCTGGCGCAAGGTGATTTCCCCGCGCGCATCGCCCTGCCGGTTCCATCGGGGTTCGGGCACCGGTTCGTCCAGCCGCAAGAGCCCGTCGGACACCAGCATCCCGATCATCACTGCCGTCACCGTCTTCGCCATCGACCAGCTGACGAACCGCGTATCCGCATCGTAGCCCGGTGCATAGCGTTCGGCAGCAATCGTCCCGCCATGCATGACCACCAGCGCGCGGGTTTCGCCAAGGTCGGCATTCGTGAACAGATCATCGATCTGGCGGGCCAGCTGATCGCGCGGCGCACCCGCGCTCTCGCTTACCGCCTGCATGGCCGCCGGGTCGAGCGGGACTGGCGCAGCTGTTTGATCGGAGCATGCAGCCAACATCGCTGCAAGGGCTGGCAGAACGCCGAGGCGGCGCATAAGAGGCGTCTTCAGGACAGGCGTCTTCAGGGCAGGCGTCTTCAGGGCAAGATGGGCGGTGGTCGCGGGGCGGCTGGACATGTCCGCGCTACTCGCGCACGCAATCGGGGTTGGCAATGCAAAACACGAACGAACGATATGGCAGGCCGCGAAAGGCGGCGCGATGGCCGTGGGTGGTGCTGATCCTGTTGCTGGCGATCGCGGCTGCGGCCTGGGTCTATCGCGCGCCGATCGCCGGCTATAGCGGCGCGGGTGCGGCCTATTCCGCCCGCGTCGCGTGCTCGTGCCGGTTCATCGGCAATCGCGATCTCGATGATTGCGCAAAGGACAAGCTCGCGGGAATGGAGTTGGTCAGCCTGTCGGAGGATGTCGAGGCCAGGAGCGTGACAGCGCGTTTGCCCTTCGTCGCTTCGGAAACTGCGACCTATCGCGAAGGCTATGGCTGCGTGCTGGAGAAATGGCGCGACTGAGGATCAGGCCGCGCCAGCCTCGATATAATCGGCAGCCGCATATTTCGGACAATCCGACCTGCATTCCCCGTCATGCGACCATTCGGGAGGTCGCCAAAGATAGGCGAGCTTGTCCTGCCACCGGTCGGCCTGCGCCATGCGTTTGCGCAGGCCCGCAACGCCGACGAACTGCGCGGTCAGCGGGTTGTTGTCGTTCACCCGCTGGACCAGGCCCACTTGGGGGGCATCGCCATAGGGCACATGGCTGCGGAACAGGTGATCCCACACCAGCAGCACCTGCCCATAATTGCGGTCGATATATTGCGGCTGGTTGGCGTGGTGGACCTTGTGGTTGAACGGTGTCATCACCCATTTTTCGAACCACCCCAGATGGCCGACATAGCTTGCATGGTTCCACAGGCCGAAAGCGTTCTTGACGATTTCCATGGCGATATAGACGCGCGGATCGATCCCGATCATCGCGCCGGACAGGGCGAACAGCCCCTTCAGCTGCCCGTCGAGGAAGAATCCACGCGCCGCCGTGGTGTGGTTGAACGCGTTGGAGGAATGGTGGACCGTATGAAACGCCCAGAACAATCCGATGCGATGCGACAGCCGATGTTCCCAGTAATAGGCGAGTTCATGGACCACGAACGCGGCGGGGATCGCAATCCACAGGCTGTCGATCGTGGTCAGCCGGAACTGGTCGTACACCAACACATACAACGCCAACGGCAGCGCGATGGCAAGGACGAGGCCGATGACGGAGACGATCAGATTGAGACCGACCGAACAGCGCGCATCGGAATCGTCATATTCGGTGCGGCGGTGCAAGGCGAGAAGCCGTTCGCCCACGACGAGCGTGACGTAAACCCCGCCGAGGAGGAAAATCGCGGCATCCCCGCTCAGCACGTCGATGATGTTTTCGATCATGGGCAATACGCTATCGCGCAATCATTCGCCCGTCCAGCGCCGTGTTTCCGCAATCCAGCCCCCGCCCAATACTCTGTTGCCGGCATAGATCACCGCCGCCTGTCCGGGTGCGACGCCGAATTCCGGTTGCTGGAAACGAAGCGTGACCGTCGCTCCGTCGCCGAGCGGACCCTCCAGCGTCACCGGCACCGGCCTGGAGAGCGAACGCACCTTGGCCGTCAAAGGCACGTGCGGCAAAGGACCGATGCGGTTGGTTTCGATGATCCGCGCTTCGCCGATCGCCAGCATCGCCTTGGGTCCGACCCGGACTTCCGCCCTGTCCGTGTCGAGCGCCACGACATATAGCGGCTCTTTCAGCCCCCCGATCTCCAGCCCGCGCCGCTGGCCTACCGTATAATGGATGATACCCTTGTGCTGCCCCAGCGTCTCGCCGGTCCGGGCATGCACGATGGCGCCCGGCTGTCCCCCTTCAGGCCGCATCGACCGGACGATCCGGGCATAGTCGCCATCGGGGACGAAGCAGATATCCTGACTGTCGGGCTTGGCCGCATTGCGAAGACCGGCGGCATCGGCAAGTTCGCGCACCAGCGTCTTCGGCATCCCGCCCAGCGGATAGCGGATGAAGTCGAGCTGTTCCTGCGTCGTCGCGTAGAGAAAGTAGGACTGGTCGCGCGCCGGATCGATGGCGCGGTGCAGTTCGGTTCCCGCTGCGCCTTCGACGCGGCGGACATAATGTCCGGTCGCCAGGCAGTCCGCCCCCAGCTCCTTCGCCATTCGCAACAGATCGGTGAACTTGGGACCCATGTTGCAGCGAATGCACGGCACCGGCGTACGCCCCGCCAGATAATCGTCCGCGAACTGTTCGACCACGTCTTCGCGAAAGGCGCTTTCATGGTCGAACACGTAATGCGCGATGCCGAGGCGATCCGAAACCGCACGCGCATCGCTTATATCGTCGCCCGCACAGCACGCGCCCTTGCGGCCCGTTGCGGCACCGTAATCGTAAAGCTGAAGGGTAATGCCGACGACCTCCGCCCCGCTCGCGGCGGCGAGCGCCGCCACGACGGAACTGTCGACCCCGCCCGACATCGCCACGATGATCCGGCAGTCCTTGGCCGCTCGGGGCAGGTCGAACAGCGCGGCGGCGTCCCGGGGCGCGCGCAACAGCGCATGATCGCCGGCACCGCCTACTTGCGTATGTTTGCGTGTAACAGTCATTGGACGCCCTATAGACGCCCCGAGGCGCGGGGGCCAGCCGACAGGGCTGCGGCGCGCGGTAACCAATCCTAATTTGCGGTAAATCCGCTCTTTACCCGATCTTGATCATGCGCGCCTATCGCCGGTTCCATGATCGAACGGACCATCATCGCCAATCTTGCGGACGGCGCGGATAGAAACGCGTCGGACGGCGATGCGTTGCGGTCGTTGTGCTGGGACACGCTCGCCGCGCATTTTGCGGCCGCGCGCCGCAATCGAAGCGTTACGGGCCCGGCAAGGGATAGCGGCGCCGCCTGTTTCGTGCAGCCGAAACCTGGAAGCAGTGCGTCGCCCGCGCAACCATGTCCGCTAGGTATCCGTGGCGTTAACCTTGAAATTTCAGCGAAACGCAAACGATCCGATCCATACGGTTCGGGTGCGGCGCAAGCTGCCTATGGGGAACCCCGCGGGGCTTTCGACGATGCCGCCCTGTCGCGCGGCCCGTCTGACGACAGAGAGTGCGAATGATCGAGAACCAGAAAATCCGTCCCGCGCAGGTGATCGGCCCGTTGGGCGAACCCCTGTCGCTGAAGGATCTGCCGCCCCCTTCGACCAAGCGTTGGGTCGTGCGCCGCAAGGCGGAAGTGGTCGCGGCGGTCAATGGCGGACTCCTCACCATCGACGAGGTGCTGGAACGTTACACGCTTACGCTCGAAGAATTCGCATCCTGGCAGCGCGCGGTCGACCGATCGGGGATGCAGGGCCTGCGGGTCACCCGCATCCAGCATTATCGCGATCTGTACGAGCGGCAGCTTAAATACTGAGCCTATTTCACGCGCTCAAAATACTGTCCCCGTTGCCGAATTGGCTTTTGCGCGTGCCGTTGTATAAGCCCAATTACTCCGTGATCTTTCGCGCGGAGGGAACCGTATGATGAACTGCCCCGTTGATGCGGCAGAATACGGGTTAAACAGGAGGTTTAAATGGGTTGGATTGCTACTATCATACTCGGCGGTATCGCTGGCTGGCTGGCGAGCATGGTCATGGGCCGTGATGCGTCCATGGGCATTTTCTGGAACATCATCGTCGGCGTTATCGGCGGTCTGATCGGGTCGGCCATCGGCAACATTACGGGTTTTCTTACCGATGACGCCGGTTGGATCATGTATCTGATCACCGCTTTCGTCGGTGCGATCGTCCTTCTGGCGATCGTCAATCTGATCCAGCGCGGCAAGGTTCGCTAGTTCAGCATATCGAATATTACGCGAAGAAGGGCGGGCGGCTATGGCTGTTCCCGCCCTTTTTCATGGGCGGCAGGTTTCTCACGCGGTTCGTCGGACCCTGACGCCATCCATCGATAGCGGCTTTGTACGAAGGTTTGCTCTACGCTTTAGCCGGGAATGGCGGTAAGGACGGGTCGAACCAGGGCGCAACATTGCCCGACCCTACCCCATGATGCGGCGCTGCAGCGGGACTGACGATGAATTACGAAACCTCCGTACGGCCTGAAGATCGCGACCTGACGGTGCGGACGTCGGTGGCAAGCACCGGTGCGGGGGCCAATACGGGGGCCAATACAGGTGCTGATAAGGACGCTGGTATGGGGGACCGCAACAACCGCCGTTTGTTGACGATCGGCATTGTGGTGCTTGCCCTGATCGGAGCGGTCGCGGCGGCTTATTTCTATGTCACCGGGGGCGCGGCGGAAGCCGGTGTGGACGATGGCGACGATCAGGCCGCGGCCGTATCGGTCATCGCGCCGGGACGCACGACCATCGAAGGAACCATCGAAGCGACGGGCACGCTGGCGGCTCGACGGGAACTGCCCGTCGGAGTCGCCGGCGAAGGCGGCCGGGTGGTGTCGGTGCCGGTCGATGCGGGCGAGTGGGTCCGGGCGGGGCAGGTGCTCGCCGTGATCGACCGTTCGGTCCAGAACCAGCAGGTCGAAAGCGCGTCCGCCCAGATCGACGTCGCCCAGGCCGATGCGCGGCTCGCCCAGAGCAACCTCGACCGGGCATTGCAGCTGGTCGATCGCGGTTTCATATCGAAAGCGGATGTGGACCGGCTGACCGCGACGCGCGATGCCGCCGCCGCCCGGGTGAAGGTGGCCCGCGCCCAGGTCGGCGAATTACGGGCGCGCAATGCCCGCCTCAGCATCGTCGCTCCCGCTTCGGGCTACGTCCTGGAACGCAATGTCGAACCCGGCCAGATCGTCGGCGCTGGATCGGCCGCGCTGTTCCTTATCGCGCAAGGCGGCGAAATGGAACTGATGGCCCGCCTCAGCGAAAGCGATCTCGCCCGCATATCGGTGGGCGTCGAAGCGTCCGTGACGCCGGTCGGAACGGATAGGAGTTTCGCGGGGCAGGTGTGGCAGATTTCCCCGACGATCGACGCGCAAAGCCGGCAGGGCACGGCGCGCATCGCGCTTCCCTACGCCGCCGAACTGCGTCCTGGCGGTTTTGCCAGCGCAACCATCGCCAGCGGCACCATCGTCGCGCCGGTCCTGCCCGAATCGGCGATCCTGTCCGATGACGACGGGGCCTATGTCTACATCATCGACAGCAACAACAAGGCGGTCCGTCGTGCGATCCGCACCGGCACGGTCAACGATACCGGCGTGACGGTCACGGACGGACTCAATGGCAGCGAACGGATCGTCCTGCGCGCCGGCGGCTTCCTCACTCCGGGCGAAACCGTCGATCCCAAGCTGGTCAAGCGCAGCGAACGGTAGCGGGGCATGAACCTCAACAACATCTCCGCATGGTCGATCCGCAACCCGGTCATACCGCTGGTGCTGTTCACGGCCCTGCTGCTGGCAGGGATGCTCAGCTTCAACCGGATGGACGTGGTCAACAATCCCGACGTCGAATTTCCGGCGGTCAACATCTCCATCTCGCAGCCCGGTGCCGCCCCGACGGAGATCGAGAACCAGATCACCCAGAACGTCGAATCCGCCGTACGGTCGATCAACGGGGTCGCTTCCATCTCCTCCACCGCGAGCGAGGGGAATTCGCGCACGACGGTCGAATTCGAGATCGGCACCGACGTGAACGACGCGGTGGCGGAAGTGAAGAACGCGGTCGACAGCGTGCGCGGATCGCTGCCCGAAGGCATTCTGGAGCCGCGCATCAGCAAGATCGAGGCTTTCGGCGGCTTCCTGGCGATCTTCGCGGTCGAGGCCGACGACATGACGATCGAACAGCTTAGCTGGTTCATCGACGATACGGTCGCCAAGAAGCTGCTGTCGGTCGAAGGCATGGCCGAAGTCGATCGTTTCGGCGGAGTTGATCGCGAGATCGAGGTTATCCTCGACCCCGCGCGGATGCAGGCGCTGGGGGTTACGGCGGGCCAGATCAACAACGTCCTGCGACAGGTCAATGTGGACGCCGCGGGCGGTACCGCGGAAGTCGGCGGAACCACGCAGTCGGTCCGTATCCTGGGCAATGTCGACACCGCTTTCGAACTGTCGCGTAGCGAGATCGCGCTGGGCAACGGCAATACCGTTACCCTGGCGGACGTCGCATCGGTGCGCGACGGTTATTCCGAGCGCACCTCCATGGCCCGCGTCGGCAGCAAGGAAGTGGTGAACTTCGCCATGTCCCGCGCCAAGGGCGCATCGGACGTCACGGTTTTCGACGGCGCGAAGGAAGCAATCGCGGAACTGGAAGAGGCCAATCCGGGCGTCGATTTCATCCAGCTGACCGACAGCGTGAAATACACCGTAAGCCAGTATGACAGCAGTATCGCCGCCATGGTCGAAGGGGCGATCCTGGCCGTGGTCGTGGTGTTCTTCTTCCTGCGCGATTGGCGGGCGACGATCATTTCCGCCATCGCCATCCCGTTATCCGCGATCCCCACCTTCTGGTTCATGGATCTGCTTGGTTTCAACCTGAACTTCCTGTCCCTGCTGGCGCTCGGCCTGGTCGCGGGCGTACTGGTCGATGATGCGATCGTGGAGATCGAGAACATCGTGCGGCACATGCGGATGGGCAAGTCCGCCTACCAGGCATCAATCGACGCCGCGGACGAGATCGGCCTGGCGGTGGTCGCCACGTCTTTCTGCATCGTCGCGGTATTCCTGCCTGTTGGCCTGATGCCCGGCATATCGGGACAGTTCTTCAAGAATTTCGGAATAACCGTCGTCATATCCGTGCTGATGAGCCTGGCGGTCGCGCGGATGATAACGCCGATGCTAGCCGCCTATTTCCTCAAGGCCAGCGGTCACGCGGAACACGGGGAAGGCAAATGGATGGACCGTTACATGGCCGTCCTGCGCTGGACCTTGGACCGGTCGCGCATGCTGTCGCGGCGCGCGGGGCTTCCGGGCATCCGCCACCGCTTCCTCTACGCCATGGGCGCCATGATTTTCTTCCTGGCACTGCTGATCGCAGTCGGCGGCGCGGCGTATCTCGGTCATCAGATGCTGGACGGGCTGGGAGTCGCGCAGGCGATCGGCGGGGCAATCTCGACCGAGCCCGATCATTGGGGCGCGATGGCAGTCACCAAATTCCTGCAACTGCTGCAGCTTGCGCTCGTGATCCTCCTGTGCCCCGTTCTGGTCTGGCTGCTGATCAAGGCGGTTGGCGCCGTTTTCGGGATGTTCGGGCGCGCGATGCGTCAGGCATGGCGATGGTACGAAGCGCGCTTCTACGATCATCGCCTGTGGATGATGATGACCGGTTTCTTCGCCTTCATCCTTACCGTGCTGCTGTTCGTGGATACCCCGTTCCAGTTCCAGCCGACGATCAACGACGATGAGAGCCGCGTCGAGATCGAGATGGTGCCGGGCACCACTCTGGAAACGTCCGAACGGCTGGTCGAGGAAGTCGCCGAGCTGATCGAGGCGCAGCCGGAGGTCGAGCTGGCGCTGAAGGTCATGCGGACCGGCAGCGGAACGATCTATATCGATCTCAAACCCGATCGCGAGAAAACCTCGATTGAATTCGAACGCGATCTGGCGCCGCAACTGGCGCAGTTCGCCGATGCGCGGGTCCGTTTCCAGTCGCAATCGGGAGGCGGCGGTACCGGACGCGACATCTCCGTAATGCTCGCCGGATCGGACCCCGTCCTGCTGAAGGAAACCGCCGCACAACTGGCAACGCAGATGAAATCACTGGGTTCGCTTGTGGCACCCCGCGTCGATGCGGATATCCGCCGTCCGGAAATCATCATTACGCCCCGCGCCGATCTGGCCGCCGAACTGGGGGTGACGACAACCGCGCTCAGTCAGACGATCCGCATCGCGACGCTTGGTGAAATCGATCAGAATGCGGCCAAGTTCAGCCTGTCGGACCGACAGATACCGATTCGCGTTCGCCTGCCCAGCGAATCGCGCGAAGACCTGTCGACCCTCGCGGGTCTGCCCGTTCCCACCGCCAGTGGCGGCACGGTCCCGCTGGATCGGGTAGCGGAAATCAGCTACGGCTCCGGCCCAACATCCATTCAGCGATACAATCAGAACCGGCGCGTTTTCGTCGGCGCCGATCTCGCGTCCGGCGTGGTGAAAGGTACCGCGCAGGAACAGATAGACGCGCTGCCCATACTGCAGAACCTGCCGCAAGGAGTCATCCGCGATGTCGTGGGCGAGGATGAATGGCAGCAGGAACTGGCCGACAACTTCATCATCGCCCTGGTGTCCGGCATATTCCTGGTTTTCGCCGTGCTCGTGCTTCTCTACAAGCGGATCATGAGCCCGCTCGTAAACATGGGCAGCCTGGCACTGGCCCCGCTGGGCGGTATCTTCCTCGTCTGGCTGGTCGGACAGCCGATTTCGATGCCGGTGATGATCGGCGTGCTGATGCTGCTGGGCATCGTGTCGAAGAATTCGATCCTGCTCATCGATTTCGCGATCGAGGAGATGAAGACCGGCACCGACCCGATCGCCGCCATTATCGAAGCGGGGCACAAGCGCGCGCAACCGATCGTGATGACGACGGTAGCGATGACCGCCGGGATGGTCCCGACGGCCCTGTCGCTGTCCGGCGACGGCGCATGGCGCGCACCGATGGGAACGGTGGTGATCGGCGGACTGATCATGTCGACCGTGCTCACCTTGCTGATCGTGCCCGCCGGTTTCAGCCTGGCCGATGGGCTCGAACGGCGAATGGGCCCTTGGATGCGTGCCAAGTTCCTGACATATCGACCGGGCGATGAAGCCACCGAAGACCGATCCCAGCCCGCCCCCGCACAATAGCGTCGTCACGGTGGATATGGCGGGTGAGCCCGTAGCCCCGCCAATCGACATGCTGCAGGACAATGCGCGCAACATGCGCCTTACCGCCACAGCGATGCTGGTCGCGATGGCGGGGCTGTTCCTCCTGTCCCGGCAATATCTCGGCGATCACGCCGCGTGGGGGTACGCGCATGCCTTCGCCGAGGCGGCGATGATCGGCGGCATCGCGGACTGGTTCGCGGTTACCGCCCTGTTTCGCCATCCCATGGGTCTGCCGATCCCGCATACCGCGATCATACCCACCAACAAGGACCGGATCGCCGACACAATGGCGGCTTTCCTGCGTAGCAATTTCCTGATTCCGTCAGTCGTCGCGCGCCGGATGCGCGATATGAACATGGCGCAGGCGGTCGGCGGATTTCTGGTTCAGCCTACCCACGGATCGCAGTCGCGCATCGGCACCGGCGCTGCCGAACTCATCGCGGGTGTGCTCGAATCGCTCGATCCGGACCGGCTCGGCGGACAGGTGAAAGCCGGGCTGAAGGCGCAGACGCACAAGATCGAGATCGCGCCTCTGCTCGGCCAGATGCTGACGACCATGATCGCGGACAAGCAGCATCTGCCACTGATCGATGCGATCATCCGCTGGTCCGGTCTGACGCTGGAAGACAATGAAGAGATGGTCCGCAACATGATCCGCGACCGCGCCAACAACCTGATTCGCTGGGCCGGGCTGGACGGCCGGCTGGCGAATTCCGTACTGGACGGATTGTACAAGCTGCTGGCGGAGGTCCTGGTCGATCCCGATCACCCTTTGCGCAACAAGGTGCAGGGGGGGCTGGACGGTTTCGCGCACGACCTGATGCACGATCCCGTCATGCAGGCCCGGGTCGAACGGATGAAGGCGGAAGTGCTGGAGAACGCCGCGGTCGCCCGCTGGTGGGAGGGTGTTTGGGAACGCATGCGCGCAGGTCTCATCCGCATGGCGCGCGATCCCGAAACCACGCTCGGCGGCCAGATCGGCGACAGCTTGGCGGAACTCGGCGGCGCCCTGCGCGATGATGCGCGGCTACAGACGCAGGTCAACCGCTTCGCCCGGCGCACGGCGGTAGGTGTATCGACCCGTTACGGCGACCAGATCGTGCGGCTGGTGTCCGACACCGTCCGCCGCTGGGATGCCCGCACCCTGACCGACCGCATCGAAAGCGCGGTCGGGCGCGACCTGCAATTCATTCGTATCAACGGCACGCTGGTCGGCGGGCTGGTCGGCATGACGATTCACCTGATCGACACGCTCATATGACGCCTGCTGCTATCGGACACCGCGGATGACGAACTGCACGCCGCTGCGCCAATAGGATGGTGCCGGATTGCCCTCCCAGTCGCGAGCCGGTTCGAACCTTGCCTTGCGCATGAGCGCCAGGCACACCGCATCGTCGAACATCTGGGGCAGGCTGGTGCTTTCGATCGTGCAGAAGACCGGACGCCCGTCTTCGTTCACGGTGAGTCGGAACTTTACCGCGCCTTCCTTGCGATAATTGAGCATCATCGCCGGATAATCCTGCGCGGTCATCCAGCGACCGGGATTGCCGACAGGTTCGGGTGCGCGCGATTGCCCGCGCGGCGCGGCCGACAGCGCCCCTTCAAGCGATTTGGCGCATTCGGCCATATCGTCCATCGGCGCGGCCAGTCCGCGCGGGAAACCGAGGCGGAAGGGCGACAGGCCCGCGCGCTCGACTTCGAGATAATCCATCGCCGCCAGACGCGCGGCGTCCGTTTCGGGGAAATCGTAGCCACCCTCTTCATTCGGAATCGAAGCGGTGAAGCTGGCACCATACAGTATGATGACCGGCCTGCCGTCGCCCGTGGCCGCCGTGATATAGGTGCGGCCAAAAGCCTCTTCCTGCGCGCCGAACCGCAGGCTGATGATCGGGCCGACCGGGTTCTTCACCGCATCGCCGATCAAAGTGAGATTGAAGGTCGCGTCCGGTCCGCCTTTTTCCAGCGTCATACGCATTTGCTCTTCGTCTTCGCCGAACAGTCGAGTCAGTTGGCAGCGATCCTCCATCCGCTCCACGCGCCAGTCGGATGAGGGGGTGAAGGTCGCCGGCGCATCGCCCGTTTGTGCCGTAGCCGGAGGATGGAGTGTAAGCGCCACGAAAGACGCGAACCCGAAAAGTTTTGCGTACATCCTCATTCGCCTATCCCCCCCAATTCGACGCGTTTTGCGCGACCCGCCTAACGCCCCGGTATGTCGAACCGGACGACGAATTTGTAATAGGAGGCCATCGGCTGCCCATCGCGGTCGAGCGCAGGCTCGAAACGTGCGCGGTGCAAGAGAGCCTTGCATGCGGCATCGCCGAAACCGTCGCCCATGGTTTCGCGCTGTATGTGGCACGACGTTACGCCGCCTTGTGCATCGACCATCAAACGGGTCTGCAACAGGCTTTGCTGACCCTTGCGCAACGAGCGTGTCGGATAATCGCTGGATGTCATCCAATCACCGGCATCGATGGGCACGGGGCGTGCGCGCATGGTGCGATGCGCGTCCACGTCGAGCCCCCAATCGTTTAACAACGTATCCGTGCAATCGCGCATCGCCTTCATCGGCGCACCCATCGGGGTGAGCTGCAGGCGGACGATGTCCGATCCGCGGCACACATCCAGCCATTCGATAGTCTGTTCCTGCTCGTCGGAGAAAACCCGCCCGAACGGAGTGGGCGGTGCTTTGCTGTCGCCGTCTTCATCCATGAGCTCCGCAGGCCATGGCAGAAGGGTCATCTGCGGTTCGAAGAACGCCGGGTCATAATCGCCCAATGTGCCCCGCTCGCCCGTATTTTCGCGTTTGGCACCGCCGGGACCGAACTGGAACACGACATCCGACCGTTTGCGGCCTTCGAACGGTTTGCCGGCAACCAGCAGGAAAAACGGTTCCCCCGGCTCATAACGTTCGATGTAGAAAACCGTCTTGTCGTCGCCGCTGCCGAACATTCGGGCCGAACGGCACGCATCTTCCGCATGGTCCATTTGCCATGGGCCGTTCAGTGACAGCACAATCATATCGCCCCGCGCCATCGCCGGTTGAGCGGATATGAAAAGGGAGGCTGCGATCAGGCAACCTCCCCAGACTTTAGCAAAATAAGTCCGACCCATATCCTCGATTGTAACGGGGTACGAGGCTCGGTCAATCGGTTACAGTTTTTCGGTCAGTTCCGGAACGGCCTTGAACAGGTCTGCCACCAGACCGACATCGGCGACCTGGAAGATGGGCGCGTCCTCATCCTTGTTGATCGCGATGATAATCTTGGAATCCTTCATGCCCGCCAGGTGCTGGATCGCCCCCGATATACCGATCGCGATATAGACTTCGGGCGCGACGATCTTGCCGGTCTGCCCGACCTGATAGTCATTGGGCACGTAACCCGCATCCACCGCCGCGCGGCTTGCGCCGATCCCGGCACCCAGCTTGTCCGCCAGCGGCGTGATGATCTCTTCGAACGTCTCACCGTCTTTAAGAGCACGCCCGCCCGATACGATAATCTTCGCGCTGGTCAGTTCGGGACGTTCACTTTTGGCCATTTCTTCCGATACGAAGCTGGAAATACCTGCATCGCCGGGACCGGAAACCGCCTCGACCGTGCCGGAGCCGCCTTCGGTCGCGGCCTTGTCGAAGGCCGTGCCGCGTACGGTGATGACCAGCTTTTCATCGCTGCTTTGGACCGTCGCGATGGCGTTGCCGGCATAGATCGGGCGGGTGAAACTCTTGTCGCCTTCGACAGAAAGGATGTCCGACACCTGCATGACGTCGAGCAGAGCGGCAACCCGCGGGGCGATATTCTTGCCGGTCGTGGTGGCGGGCGCCAGGAAGGCATCGTGATGCCCCATCAGATCGGCCGCAAGCGGGGCGACGTTCTCAGCGAGCTGGTTTTCATAGGCCGGATCGTCCGCCAGATGAACCTTGCCCACACCTTCGATCCTGGCTGCCTCCTCGGCAACCGCGGAACAGCCGGAACCGGCAACCAGAAGATGCACTTCGCCCAGCTGTGACGCGGCGGTGACGACCGCCAAGGTCGCATCCTTGACGGTGGAATTGTCGTGTTCGACCAATACCAGGGTTTTCATGCGGCAACTCCGATCGTTTTCAGTTTCGCAACCAACGCATCGACATCCTCGACCATTTCGCCGGCCTGGCGAACGGAAGGTTCGCCGACATGGGTCGTGTTGAGGCGCGGCGTCAAATCTACGCCGAAATCAGCCGCCGCCTTCGTGTCCAGCGGCTTTTTCTTCGCCTTCATGATATTGGGAAGCGAGGCGTAACGCGGTTCGTTCAGCCGAAGGTCCGTGGTGACGATCGCCGGCAGGTCGAGCTTCACGGTCTGCAGCCCGCCGTCGACTTCACGCTTCACGGTCACGCTGTCGCCGTCCACTTCCACGGTATTGGCGAAAGTGCCCTGCGGACGCTCCATCAATGCGGCGAGCATCTGACCCGTCTGGTTGCTGTCATCCGAAATGCTCTGCTTGCCCAGCATGATGAGGCCGGGCTGTTCGTCCGCCGCGATCGCTTTCAGGATCTTGGCGACCGCCAGCGGCTCGACCTCTTCGTCGGTTTCGACAAGGATCGCCCGGTCGGCACCCATTGCAAGAGCGGTGCGCAACGTTTCCTGCGCCTTAGCGGGGCCGATGGATACCGCCACGATCTCTTCCGCCTTGCCCGCTTCCTTCAACCGAATCGCTTCCTCGACGGCAATTTCGTCGAACGGATTCATGCTCATCTTGACGTTCGCGAGATCGACGCCCGAACCGTCGGCTTTGACGCGCGGTTTGACGTTGTAATCGATGACCCGCTTGACGGGCACGAGGATTTTCATGGGAGTTTCCTTCCTCAAACAATGTTGCCGCTGGGGTAGCTTACATTTACGTAAACGTCAACTTTGGGTCGAGTGGCGAGTTACTGTCATAACGCGGCAACCGTGCGATGTTTCCTCGGCTCAGTCCGTCAGTTCCAACCTGCGCTCCAACCGCGCAAGACGATCGCGCATTTGGTCGAATTGCGATTGGAGGTGCGCCGACACTTCCGCATCGTTCACCTGATCACGCCGCATTCCGAGTACGGCACTATGCGTATCGGTCTGCCGGGTCTTCACTTCGCGCAAATCCGCTTCAATCCGATCCAGCGTCGTTTGGAAGCGCTTGAGGTGTTCGAGCAAGAGGTTCTCGACATTATCCGTCATCGTGGTCCTTCCTGCGAACTAAGCGGCCTGTTTAACCTCGGCGACGATCTTCTTAGCCGCGTCACCCAGATCGTCCGCCGCCACGATCGGCAAGCCACTATTGGCGAGAATGTCCTTGCCCTGTTGAACATTGGTGCCTTCCAGCCGCACGACCAGCGGGACGGACAGGTTCACGTCCTTCGCCGCGGCGACGATGCCATCGGCGATGATGTCGCATTTCATGATGCCGCCGAAGATGTTCACAAGAATGCCCTCGACCGCATCGTCGGACAGGATCAGCTTGAACGCGGCCGTCACTTTCTCCTTCGTCGCGCCGCCGCCAACGTCCAGGAAATTGGCGGGAAACGCGCCATTCAGCTTGATGATGTCCATCGTCGCCATGGCGAGGCCCGCGCCATTGACCATGCAGCCGATATTTCCGTCGAGCTTGATGTAGGCGAGATCGTGCTTCGATGCTTCGACTTCGGCGGGATCTTCCTCCGTCTCGTCGCGCATCGCTTCCACATCCTTGTGCCGATAGAGCGCATTGCCGTCGAAGCTCATCTTGGTGTCCAGCACCAGCAGCTTGCCGTCTTTCGTTTCGACCAGCGGGTTGATTTCCAGCATCTCGCAATCGAGTTCGGTGAAGGCGGTGTAAAGCTGCTTGCACAGCTTCTGGCACGCCTTGTTGAGATCGCCCGACAGGTTGAGCGCGAAAGCGGCAGCGCGCCCGTGATGCGGCATGAAGCCCTGCGCCGGATCGATCGTGATCGTGGTGATCTTTTCGGGCGTCTCATGCGCCACATCCTCGATATCCATGCCCCCTTCGGTCGATGCGACCATCGCGACCTGACCGCTGGCCCGGTCGACCAGCATCGCGAGGTAGAATTCCTTTTCGATATCGACGCCGTCGGTCACGTAGAGGCGGTTGACCTGCTTACCCTCGTCGCCCGTCTGGATGGTGACCAGCGTGTTGCCGAGCATGTCCTTCGCGTCGCGTTCGACATCCTCGATACTTTTCGCAAGTCGCACGCCCCCCTTCGCGCCTTCGCCCAGCTCGCTGAACGTGCCCTTGCCGCGTCCCCCGGCATGGATCTGCGCCTTCACCACATAGAGCGGGCCGGGCAGCTTCTTGGCGGCGGCGACCGCTTCCTCCACGCTTTCGGCGGCGTGACCGGCGGGAATGCCGATGCCGTATTTCGAAAGGAGTTCCTTGGCCTGATATTCGTGGATGTTCATGGGTGAAGCGTCCGTCCTGTGTGGGGAAGAAGAATGTCGCCGTCCGCATAAGCATGGTTGGGCGGGCTTGAAAAGTGCGATCCGCGCAGGCGGACGGCATATGCCGCCTTGCAAAAGCGCGGGTCCCACCCCACCAGCGTCCGCGATGATCGATCGTTCCCGCCTCGAAGCCATACTGGATGAAGCCGGCCGGATCGCGATGGATCTCTGGCCGGGCAGTGGACATGACGTGGAAAGCTGGCAGAAAGACGACAGCAGCCCGGTCTGCGATGCCGATATCGAAGTCGACGGATTCTTGCGACGTGAGCTTGGCAGGCTGCTGCCCGCCGCCGGCTGGCTGTCGGAAGAGACGGCGGACGATCTCGACCGTCTGGACCATAATGTGATCTGGCTGGTCGATCCGGTGGATGGCACGCGCGATTTCCTGCGCGGCCGGCCGGGCTGGTGCATATCGGTCGCGCTCATCAGCGATGGCAGGCCGCTGATCGCGATGCTGAACGCGCCCGCGCGGCAGGAACGCTGGGCGGCGGAAGCAGGGCAGGGCGCCATGCTGAATGGCAGGCGGCTATGTGCGTCGGGCTGCACGCAGTTTCTGGGTGCGCGCGTTCCCGCCAGTTCGCTACAGAAAGTCGACCAGATCCTGACCATGGTCGATCAGCCCAATTCGATCGCGCTGCGCATCGCGATGGTCGCGGACGACCGGGCCGATCTGCTGGCCGCACTGCGATGGAGCAACGAATGGGATATCGGCGCCGCCGCGCTGATTGCCCGCGAAGCGGGGGCGCGGGTGACCGATGCGTTCGGGAAGCCGTTCGCGTATAACAAACGCAATCCGCGCGCGTTCGGTCTGCTGGTTACGGCTCCCGATATTCACGGCGATGCCGTGGCGCATCTGGCGGACCGGGCGAATACGATCATCGCCAAGGATTAAGCGCCATGTTCAGGCCCATTAAAAAAGGGGCAGCCGAAGCTGCCCCTCTCGATCTATCGATTTCGAACCGATCAGCGTGCGGCGTTGGCGGCACGCACGTCCTCGTCGGAAATCGGAATGATCTTGATTTCGACACGGCGGTTGAGCGCGCGGCCCTGCGCTGTCGTGTTGTCCGCCACCGGCGAGGTTTCGCCGAAACCCTGCGAACGGATACGCGCACCGCTGACGCCGCGGCGCGTCAGATAGCTGGCGACGGCCTGTGCCCGGCGTTCGGACAGACCCTGGTTGTAGCTGTCCGCACCTGTCGAATCGGTGTGGCCGTATACGTCGATCAGGCTGTTGGGATAGGCCTGCATGCTGTTGGCTACCGTATCCAGCGTGTTCTGGAACTGCGGATTGATGTTCGAACTGTCAACCGCGAAGGTCACGCCGTCGGGCAGATTGACGAGGATCGCTTCACCGCCATCGACTTCGGTGATGTCGACGCCCGAACCCGCGGTCTGTTCGCGCAGTTCCTTGATCTGCTGATCCATCTGGTAACCGACGACGCCGCCGGCCACGCCGCCGACGCCCGCGCCGATGATGCGCGCGGTCTTGCCGCCGATAACCTCACCCAGCAGGCCGCCCAGAACCGCGCCGCCGACGCCGCCGATCGCGGTGCGCGAAATCTTCTGTTCGCCGGTGTTGGGATCGGTCACGCAGCCGGATACGCCCATCAGCGATACGGCCGCCAGGCTCGATACGAAAATACGTGGATTCTTCATGTCTGTTCCCCTCTAGGGTGTTGCGGGCAAGACCATCTCGCCCCGCCGTCATATGTGGCCCACCACACACACAATACCTGAACGGGCCGCATGTTCCGTTGCGCGCGACACAACGTACAGAGTTGACCACGGATGGAATGGGATGGCGCGAAGGCGCAACTATGCTAGCGCATTTTGCGTGACACCGTTCCCTTGGACAGACCTGTTGATCATCGCCTGCCTGATCGTGCTGAACGGCGTGTTCGCCATGTCCGAACTCGCCATCGTATCGGCGCGCACCACCCGTTTGCAGGCGGCGGAGCAGGAAGGCAGCGGCTCGGCCCGCATCGCGATGGACCTGGCGGCCGATCCGGGCAAATTCCTGTCCACTGTGCAGATCGGTATCACGCTCATCGGGATCATATCGGGCGCGTATTCTGGGGCCAGCCTGGGCGGGCCGGTGGGCGAGCGACTGGGCGCATTGGGTGTGCCGGGGGACATGGCCGATCAGGCGGGCTTCGCACTGGTCATCGCACTGACCACCTATTTCGCGCTGGTCGTCGGCGAACTGGTGCCCAAGCAGCTGGCACTGCGCGCCGCCGTGCCGATATCGCTGGTCATGGCGCGACCGATGGCGATCCTGGCGAAGATCGCGGCACCGGTCGTTTGGGTGCTCGACACCTCGTCCGGCCTTCTCATCCGCTTGTTCGGCCAGCAACCGGACGGGCAAGCGTCGGTCACGGCGGAAGAGCTGCACATGATCTTTGCCGATGCCACCAATTCGGGCGTGATCGAGGCGGATCAGCATCAGATACTGACCGGTGCGGTGCGGCTGGCGGAGCGGCCCGTGCGCGAGGTAATGACGCCGCGTACGGAAGTCGACTGGATCGATGTCGCCGCGAACGAGACGGAAATCCGCAAGGCGATCGAGGGCAGTCCGCATTCGCTTCTTCCGGTAGGGGAATCATCCGCCGACACGATATTGGGCATCGTCAAGGTGCGCGACATCCTGGCGCTGCTGGTCGCGGGCAAGCGCGTCAATCTGCGCCGGTTGATGCGCAAGGCGGAAATCGTGCCCGATCAGCTGGATGCGATGGATGCGCTGCGCGTGCTGCAACAGGCCGAGGTCGCGATGGCGATGGTGCATGACGAATATGGTCATCTCGACGGGATCGTCACACCGATCGACCTGCTGACCGCGCTGGTCGGGCAATTCGTCAGCGATCAGGACCAGGGCGACGCGCCGAAAGTGACGGAGCGGGGCGACGGTTCGCTACTGATTTCAGGTGGATTGTCGGCAGACGAGCTGGGCGACCGTCTTGGCCTTTCCTATCCGGATGACCGCGAATTCGCGACCGCGGCAGGGTTCGTGTTATCGGTATTGAAAAAACTGCCAGCCGAAGGCGAGGTGTTCGACGAACAGGGCTGGAGCTTCGAAGTCGTCGACATGGACGGCCGCAAGATCGACAAGCTGCTGGTCAGCCGGCTGCCCGATGCGGATGAGACGGTCTGACCTGTCTAACTAGGTGAACTACGTGGTTCAATGCCGCTCGCGTTGGGCGCGATCAGCCCGGAATGACCGCCTGGCTGTTCGGCCCGTCGCCTTCCGGCGCGGCGATGATGTCGCGGGTCACGCGGCCCTTGGCCACGGTGTTGGTCTGGGGATCGCCGATCGAGGACCGGATGCCCGGTGCCGCCGTGCCTGCGCGGTCGAGCGCGCTGGTTTCCACGCCGGAACGCGGGGCGGGGCCGCCGAAGATGGCTTCCAGCGCCTGCTCGCTCGCCGTGCCTTCCGCCGGACGCGGCGCGCCGGGGGCGGGGGGGACGAGGTTGAAATCGGGCGGCACCACCAGCGGGGCCTGACGCTGCACCGCGAATTCGTCCGGCCGGTCGCGGCCCAGAATGCCGCCGCCGCTGCCGCATGCGGCCAGCATGGCGCTGGTACCGGTCAGGCATAGGATGGTTGCAAGTTTACGCATGTCGGTTCTCCTCAGGCAAAGGCGCCCCGTTGGACGTTTCATCCCCAGTATCGCGCACGAAGAACGAACGCACAAGGATGATGACCACGCCGATGCTGATCGCCGCATCGGCCAGGTTGAAGATGAGGAACGGGCGAAAATCGCCGAAATGCAGATCGGCATAGTCGATCACGTAACCCAGCTTGTAGCGATCGACGATATTGCCCAGCGCCCCGCCAAGGATCATCGCCAGGCCGATGATATCCTCGAACGCCTTCTCGCGGAACATCCACACCGCCACCACCAGCGCGATGAACGCAGTGACCAGCACCAGGCCCCAGCGCATTTCGGGCGAGGTCGCTTCGAACATGCCGAGCGAAACGCCGAAATTCTGGGTCCAGCGCAGATCGAAGAACGGCAGCAATTCGATGACGCCGCCCGGCTGGTTTTTGAGATCGAGCGGACCGGTCATCAGCCGTTTGACGAACAGGTCGACGGCAAAAATCGCCAGCGCGATGGCTAGGCCGATCAGGCGGTGTTTGCGAATTCCGCTCATGCCGCAGCATCCAGTTTCGCAACCACATCCTCGCATCGGTCGCACAGTGCGCCGTCTCCCCACACATCGGGCAGCAGGCGCCAGCAGCGTCCGCATTTGTCGTGGGAGGTGCGCGTCACGGTCACGTCGCCGCCCTGACCGCGCTCGACTGACGCCGCGATGAACAGGTCGGCCAGGTTATCATCGGTGAAACCGTCGGGCACGCGGGCGGCGGGCACGGTCACGTCCGCCTCCAGCCCCGAACGGATGGTTTTTTCGCGCCGCAACGGCTCGATCGCTTCCATCACGTCCTCCCGCAACGCGCGCAAACCCGCCCAGCGCGCGCCATCGGCGGAAACCTGCGGAATATCGGGCCATTCAAGCAAGTGGACGCTGCCGCCCTGTTCGCCGTCTTCGGGGTAGCGCGCCAGCCATACCTCCTCCGCCGTATGGATCAGCACCGGCGCGGTGTAGCGGACCAGCGCATGGAACAGGATGTCGAGCACCGTGCGGTATGCTCGGCGGCCCGGATCGTCGGCCGCGTCGCAATAGAGACTGTCCTTGCGGATATCGAACAGGAAGGCGGACAGATCCTCGCTGCAGAATTCCACCAGCAGACGGACATAGGCGTTGAAATCGTAATTCTCGGCCGCACGGCGTAGTTTCGCGTCCAGCTCGGCCAGTTGCGACAGGATGTAGATTTCCAGTTCGGGGATCGGCGTCTCGTCGCCCATCTCGCCGACATAGCCGTCCAACGCGCCGAGCAGATAGCGGAACGTGTTGCGCAACTTGCGGTAGGTGTCGCCCACGCCCTTTAGTATCTCGTCGCCGATCCGATGGTCTTCAGTATAGTCGACCGACAGCGCCCACAGGCGGATGATGTCCGCGCCATACTGGTCCATCAGGGTCAGCGGATTGACCGTGTTGCCCAGCGATTTGGACATCTTGAACCCCTTAGCGTCCATCGTGAACCCGTGAGTCAGCACCGCCTTGTAAGGCGCGCGGCCACGAGTGCCGCAGCTTTCGAGCAAGGACGACTGGAACCAGCCGCGATGCTGGTCGCTGCCTTCCAGATACAGGTCGGCGGGGCTGGCAAGTTCGGGCCACTCATCGGATTCGAGCACGAACGCATGGGTGGAGCCGCTGTCGAACCACACGTCGAGAATATCGTGGACCATCTCGTAATCGTCGGGATCGCGATCCGGACCCAGGAATTCGGCGGCGCGCGACTCGTCCCACGCATCGACGGTATCGGCGGATATGGCCGCCTGTATACGCGCGTTGATTGCCGGATCGACCAGCAATTCGCCGCTTTTCCGATGCACGAACAAGGCGAGCGGCACGCCCCATGCACGTTGCCGGCTGATCAGCCAGTCGGGCCGCCCCTCGACCATCGAGCGCAGACGATTGCGCCCCTTTTCCGGCACGAAGCGGGTTGCCGCGATTTCGGACAGGGCGGTCGATCTAAGCGTTGCCGCCTCGACCCGTTCATGCTGAGCTTGTCGAAGCATCGCACTTCCTTTTACCCCCTTGGATACAGTCGAGGGCGACCCTTCGACAGGCTCAGGGTGAACGGAATTGGGGAGTTCGGGCAATAGCTCATCGATCGCGATGAACCATTGCGGGGTGCAGCGGTAGATGACCTTCGCCTTGGACCGCCAGCTATGCGGGTAGGAATGGCGGTAATCCGCACTGGCGCTAAGCAACGCGCCTGCGTCGCTGAGGTCGCGGCAGATCGGTCCGTCGGGCGCGTTGAACGGTTTGTTGATGACGCTGCGGCGGCGCTCCTTGCCATCCGCGTCCACATCATTCACGCCCAGCCACGGCCAGTCGTCGCGATAGCGCCCGTCGGCCTGCACGGCGAAGACGGGTTCGATCCCATACGCCTTGCACAGATTGAAATCATCCTCGCCGTGATCTGGCGACATATGGACGATACCGGTGCCGCTGTCGGTGGTGACGAAGTCGCCAGGGAGCATGGGACGGAGGCGGTCGTAGAACGGACGCTTCGCCTGCGCAGCGATGGTCGCGGCAACGTCGACCTTGCCGCCATCATCCCTTATTACACCGTCTTCCCCGCGAACGCGGGGATCCAGAGTGTCGGAGGTGTTAGCGTGCTGCGCTGGGTTCCCGCTTTCGCGGGAACGACGAAGGGTGGTGGCAATCGGATGACGCACGAAGGTTCCCACAAGGTCGGAGCCTTTGCCTTCCCATATCACCCGCTTCAATGCGTAACCGTTTGATGCCGGTCGAAGTAGGCGTTGACCTGCCTGCGTAAGCAATGGCTTAGCTATCAGAATTGAGCGATCAAGACTATTGTCTCTAAGTATGGAAGGTTCGCCACGCTGGGTGGTTGGGATCAACTCAACGCGACTAGCTTCGACTAATACATACTCGACATCCGGCCCATACGCCAAAGCCTGGTTCACCGGGATCGTCCATGGCGTCGTCGTCCAGATCACCGCGTGGGCGCCGACCAGTTCCTCGATCGGTGACGACACGATCTCGAACGCCACGTCGATCTGCGGGCTGTCGGTCAGATCCTGGTACTCGACCTCCGCATCCGCCAGCGCCGTCTCTTCGACTGGCGACCACATGACAGGTTTCGATCCGCGATAGAGCTGGCCCGTCTCGGCGAATTTGTGCAGTTCCGCGACGATCGCGCCTTCGGCTTCGGGGCGCATCGTCAGATACGGTTTGTCCCATCGCCCCTGCACACCCAGGCGTTGCAGCTGGCCCTTCTGCACCTCAACCCATTTCGCGGCGTAGTCGCGGCATTCGGCGCGGAATTCGGCAGGGGGCACGTCCTTCTTGGACCGCTTCTTCTTGCGGTAGAGTTCCTCCACCTTCCATTCGATCGGCAGGCCGTGGCAATCCCATCCGGGGACGTAAGGCGCATCCTTGCCCAGCAGCGATTGCGTGCGGACGACCGTGTCCTTGAGCACATGGTTAAGCGCGTGGCCGACATGGATATCGCCATTGGCGTAGGGTGGGCCGTCATGCAGAATGAACTTTTCGCGCCCCTCGCGCGCAGCGCGCAGCTTCTCGTACAGCCCGATTTCCGCCCAGCGCGCCTGTATCGCCGGTTCCTTCTGCGGCAGGCCGGCTTTCATCGGAAAGTCGGTCCTGGGCAGGAAGACGGTGTCGCGGTAATCGCGCGGTTTGGGGTCGGAAGCGTCGCTCATGATGGGCGCGCGTCTAAAAGCCTTTTGGCCTCTCCGCAATCGCGCTCCATCTGGGCGATCAGCGCGTCGAGATCATCGAACGTCGCCTCGCCACGCAGGAAATGGTGGAAGGCGACCTCGATTTCCTGGCCGTAGAGATCACCAGCGAAATCGAAGAAATAGGGTTCGAGCAATTCCTTGGGGGGCGTGAATTGCGGGCGAATGCCGATATTGGCCGCGCCCTGCAGTTCCTCGCTCGTCGACAGAATGCGACCGGTCACGGCGTAGATGCCGAATTTGGGCCGTAGATAGCTTTCGATGGACAGGTTCGCGGTGGGATAGCCGATTTCGCGCCCGCGCTTGTCGCCATGCTGCACGATGCCGCGAATGGCGAAGGGGCGGGTAAGGAGGCGCGCGGCGGTCTGCGGATCGCCGTCGCGCAAGGCCGCGCGGATGCGGCTGGACGATATGACCGCATCGCCTTCGCCGACGGGTGCCACGATCCGGGTCCGAATGCCGTGATCCGCGCCGACCGCCTTCAACACGTCCACATCGCCGCCGCGTTTATGGCCGAAGGTGAAATCCTCCCCAGTGACGACGCCCGCCGCGCCGATCCGCTTAGCGAGAATGTCGTCGATATAATCCGTCGCGCTGGTGGCGGCGAGTTCGGCGTCGAAATGGAACACCAGCATCGCGGATGCGCCAGCGGCGAGATACAGTTCCTGCCGCTGTTCCAGCGTGGTCAGCCGGAAGGGTTCGGTGCCGGGTTTGAAGAACCGCACCGGATGCGGATCGAAGGTCGCAACGATGGCGGGGCGCCCTTCCTCGCGCGCCCAGCGAATTGCCTCCCCCGCAACTGCTTGATGCCCGGCATGAAAACCGTCGAAATTGCCGAGCGCGACGATCGCACCGCGCAAGGGCTCGGGCACCGGTTCTCGGTGGTCAAGCCACCTCATGTCGCGGATGCCCGTTCGTAGGTGATGAAGGAGAATGCCGGCGTGTCGCCTTGCGCCGCATGATCGTGCTGCGCCATGATTTCCCAGTCGGGGCCGGGTGCGGCCATGAAGGTGTCGCCTGTATAATCGGCGTGGATCTGCGTCAGCTCGATGCGAGTCGCATGGACCATGAACACGTCGAATATGGCCGCCCCGCCGATGACCGTCACGTTGCCATCACCGGCACACGCCAGGGCATCGTCGGGCGAGCGCGCGACCTCGGCGCCGGAACTGTCCCACCGTTCGCGGCGGGTGAGCACGATATGGCGGCGCCCGGGCAGCAGGCCGGGCAGGCTTTCGAAAGTCTTGCGGCCCATGATCATCGGCAGGCCTTCGCCCTTTGTGCCCATGGTCAACCGTTTGAAATGCTTGAGGTCGGCGGGCAGATGCCATGGCAGCGTGCCGCCCTTGCCGATCGTGCCATTGGCGGCGCGGGCATAGATCAGGGTGACGGTGCGTGTCATGCGCCGTGCCAGATACGGGTCACATGGCCCATCTTGCGTCCGTCGCGGGCCTGTTTCTTGCCGTAGAGATGCAGGTGCGCCGCCGGATCGTTCAAATGGTCCAGCGCGGTTTCCACCGCCTTGCCGATGATGTTGGTCATCTCCACCTGGCGCGCGATGGTGGCGGTGTCGCCCAGTGGCAAACCGCAGATCGCGCGTATGTGGTTCTCGAACTGGCTGGTGGCCGCCCCCTCGATCGTCCAGTGGCCCGAATTGTGGACCCGGGGGGCCATTTCGTTGAAGATCGGACCCTCCTGCGTTGCGAAGAACTCACAGGTCATCACGCCGACATAGTCGAGCCTCCGCGCAATCTCCGATGCCAATCGGCGGGCGGGCGCGACCTGTTCGGCGATACGCGGATCAGCGGGCAGGGTGGAGGCGACGAGAATGCCACCCTCGTGCCGGTTTTGCGGACTGTCCCAGAAGCGCGTCTCGCCATCGCTTCCGCGCACCAGGATGACGGAGAATTCCGCGAAAAATTCCACGAACGCTTCGTAGATCGTCGGCACATCCGGCAGCTTGAGCGCCTCCGCCTCATGCGCGGACTTGACGCGCCATTGTCCCTTGCCGTCATACCCGTCACGGCGGGTTTTCAATATGGCCGGCGCGCCCAGCCGATCGACCGCCTCGGTCAGTTCGGACGCCGTATCGATCGCGATGTAGGCGGCAGGCCGCCCGCCGCATTGTTCCGCGAACCGTTTTTCCATCAACCGGTCCTGCGCGGTTTCCAGTGCGCGGGGGTGGGGGGCAAGCCGATCGGCAATGGCATCCAGTGGTCCGACGGGCACATTCTCGAATTCCCATGTCACCACGTCGCATTGCTGGGCGAAGGCCGACAGGGCGGGCATATCGTCCCAGGCGTTGCAGAAGAAATCATCGGCGACCTGCGCCGCGACGGACATTTTTCCCGGCGCGAAGACGATCGTGCGATAGCCGAGCTGCGCGGCGGAAACAGCCATCATGCGCCCCAGTTGTCCGCCGCCCAGAATGCCGATCGTCCCGCCTGGTTTCAGCATGTCCACCATTTCCCGTTCCGTTCATGCTGAGCCTGTCGAAGCATCGTTCTTGTCTTGTGCCGTGGTAGAAGTGAAGCGCAACCGTTGATCCTACGGATCAGCTTCGCTTCCGACAAGCTCTGGGTGAACGGGAAGGAATAGCGCCTAACCTTGCGGCCGTTCCGCAACTGCATCGCTGCGCGCGATCCGCCAATCCTGCAAGCGACCGGATAGTCCTTCATCCGAAAGCGCCAGTATAGACGCCGCCAGCAGCCCTGCATTCGCCGCGCCCGCTTCGCCGATAGCGAGCGTTCCGACCGGCACCCCGGCGGGCATCTGGACGATCGACAGCAGGCTGTCCATGCCCGACAACGCCTTCGACTGCACCGGTACGCCCAGCACCGGCAGATGGGTCGACGCCGCGATCATGCCCGGCAGATGCGCTGCTCCGCCTGCGCCCGCAATGATTACAGCGAACCCTTCATCCGCCGCGCCTTTGGCGAAGGCGACCATGCGGTCCGGCGTGCGATGGGCAGAGACGATGCACGTGTCGATATCGACCTCCAGTTCCGCCAGCACCTCGGCGGCGTGGCGCATCGTCGGCCAATCCGACTGACTGCCCATGACGATGGCGACTTTGGCGCGCTGCATGGACATCACATATCCTTGAGGTAGCGGCGCTCGCCCGGCGTCATATCGGGGTTGAATTCGTAGATTATCGGCTGCCCGGTCGGAATTTCGAGCCCGGTAATATCGTCGTCCGAGATGTTCGACAGATGCTTCACCAATGCACGCAACGAGTTGCCGTGGGCGGAAATGATCACGGTTTCGCCACGCATTAGGACCGGCATGATATCACTTTTGAAATAAGGCAGCACACGCTCGATAGTGAGTTTCAGGCTTTCGGTATCGGGAATGTCGATCCCGGCATAACGCGGATCGGCGCGCATGTCGTAATCATGGCCTTCCGCCATCTGCGGGGGCGGCGTGTCGAAGCTGCGCCGCCAGATGTGAACCTGCTCGTCCCCATGCCGGTCGCGCGTCTCCTGCTTGTCCAGCCCGGTCAGCCCGCCGTAATGCCGTTCATTGAGGCGCCAGTCCTTGGTCACCGGCAGCCACAGCCGCCCCGCTTCCTCCAACGCCAGGTTGAGCGTCTTGATCGCCCGCGTCTGCAATGATGTGAAGCAGGCGGTCGGCAGGACGTTCTTTTCCAGCAGCAGCCGGCCCGCCGCCTTCGCCTCGGCCACGCCCTTGTCGGTAAGATCGACGTCCCACCAACCGGTGAAGCGGTTTTCGAGGTTCCACTGGCTCTGGCCGTGGCGGACGAGAATGAGGGTAGGCAAAGGGCGGCTCCTGTAAGAGGGGGCAAGCGCGATGCGTTAGCTTTCGCTGCCCGCCTTGGGAAGAGCGCCTTTGGGAAGGGCATCCGTCTTCATTTCCCGCGACTGTTCCTTGCGCCGACGCAGGTTCTCGCGCAATTTGGCGGCAAGGCGTTCCTCGCGCGTCGTGCTGTTGGTGTCCTTTGCCATTGCCGGTGGCTCTACCCCCCAACGGTGCCTTGCGCCAAGCGGGTTATGCCGTTCTTTTCTTGACTTTGCACGGGCCGCGACCAATAGGGCGCGCCAGCCGATATGAGGGCCGAATGGTCATGCTGCTGTAGCTCAGTGGTAGAGCGCGTCATTGGTAATGACGAGGTCGGGAGTTCAATTCTCCCTAGCAGCACCATTCGTGTTTTCCCGGTGACCCTGCGGGCGCGAGCCATCCGGCGCGCTTGCTTCCTCGTATCAACTCGGGCGGCCGGTCGGCCTTGCGAAGCGGTTCGGCTTCGGGCAGCGCTTCCTTACGTTTTGGGAGCACGTTCATGAAATTCGATCTCAGCGAACAGCAGCGCGATTTGCAGGAAGCCGCGCGGAAATTCGCGCGTAGCGAACTGCCCGATCTGGCGCGGCGGATGGAGCGCGAGGACGTGCCCGTCCCGCATGATATGGTTCGCCGCTATGGCGAGCTTGGCTTTCTCGGCATCAATCTGCCTGAAGAACATGGCGGGATGGGGTTGGGCCATGTCGAGGCGCTGCTGGTGCTTGAAGAATTCGCGAAAATCTCCGTCGCGGTGGCGTTTCCGGTGTTCGAGGCGCTGACCGGTCCGGTGCGCACGATCGAGCGGCTGGGGTCCGACGCGCTAAAGGCGCGCATCCTGCCGCAAGTCGTTCGCGGCGAGAAGATCGTCGCGGTCGCCATGTCGGAACCCGATGCGGGCACCGCGCTGACCGATCTCACCACAACAGCGCGGATGGAGGGCGATCACATCATACTGAACGGCCGTAAACGCTGGAGTTCGGGGGCGGGGCATTCCGATTATTATGTCACCTATTGCCGGTTCGACAGCATGGGCGGCGCGAAAGGGGTCGGCGCGGTGCTGGTGGAGAAAGACGCGGACGGCGTCAGCTTCGGTAAGCGCGAGGAGTTGATGGGATTTCGCGGCATCCCCTCGGCCGACATCTATTTCGACGAAGTACGCGTGTCGGCCGGCAATCTCATCGTCGGCGCGGGCGGCTTTTCAAAACTGATGGGCGCATTCGGCCTTGAACGCTGCGGCAATGCGACGATGGGGTTGGGCGTGGCGGTGGCGGCGCTGGAGGATGCGCTCGCCTACACCCAGGAACGCAAGGCGTTCGGCAAGCCGATCGTCGATTTCCAGGCGGTGCAGCTGAAGCTTGCTGAAATGGCGATGAAGGTCGATGCGGCGCGTCTGTTGATCTGGCGCGCGGCGGCGAATGCCATGCGTCAGGAACAGGGCGGCCTTCCCAGTGTCTATGAAAGCAGCGTGGCCAAATGCTATTCCAACGAGATCGTGCGCGAGGTGACCAGCCTGGGCGTGCAGGTCATGGGCGGGTATGGCTATTCGAAAGACTACCCGATGGAACAGCGCCTGCGCGACGGGTTCGCATGGGGCATCGCGGGCGGCACCACCGATGTTCAGAAAACCAATATCACCGCCGCGCTGATCGGGCGGCGGTTCGATCAGCGCAGGTGATACCAGTGATACCGGGCGCGACGGGCATCTTGCCAAGCGGCTCGGAGTGCGCATCTAAAGACGTCATGGACCAGACCGAAACCGAACTGACCGCGCTGCATCCCGACCATGTGAAGGTCACGCGCATCGTCGGCTGCCTGTACGCGGTGCCGATCCTCATCGCGGCGGGGGTGCTGGAAGCCGTCGTTCCGGGCCTGCCGGGTATCGTCGTGGTACCGGTCCTGGTTCTCGCCGCGCTGATCGTGTTCCGCGTCCCGCTGCGCCGCTATCAGGCGCGCGGGTACGATATGGGGGCGGACCGGCTGCGCGTGGTGCGCGGCATATTGTTCCATGTCGATACGGTGGTCCCGTTCGGCCGCATCCAGCATATCGATGTCGATCAGGGACCATTGCAGCGCGCCTATGGCCTCGCCACGCTGACCGTGCATACCGCGGGCACCCACAACGCGTCGGTCCAACTTCCGGGACTTGAAAAGACCCATGCGGATGCGATGCGCGAGGAAATCCGCCGCCATATCGACCGCGAAACGGCGTGACGAAACCAGTGTCGCACGAAGACGAGTCATCGGCGGTCGAACCGTCCGAGGGCAGGCGCACGCACCCCTTGAGCCCCATGGTCGGCGGCCTGTCCGGCGTGCAGAACGCGGCCTTTCCCGCGATCGCCGCTTTCGTGGCGCTGCGCGAGGAGCCGTGGGCGATACTTGCGGCGCTGGCGGTCGCGCTCGTGGTCGTTCTGCTGAGTGCGGGCGGCAGCTATCTCGGCTGGAAACGGTTGACCTACGTCGTCGGCGCGCACGACATCCGCGTGGAAAGCGGCATCTTGTCTCGTGCCGCGCGGTCCGTTCCGTTCGAACGCATTCAGGACGTAAGCCTCGAACAAAGCCTGCTGCCCCGCCTGTTCGGGTTGAGCGTGGTCAAGTTCGAAACGGGTGCGGGCGGCGGGGACGACCTGTCGTTGCATTATCTGACGCAAGCGGAAGGCGCCCGGCTGCGCGACGTCGTCCGCGCGCGCAAGGGCGGGGCAAAGGCGGAGAATGCCGCCGGTCACGACGCCGAAACCGAACCCGTCGCACGCGATGAAACCACGCAAACCCTGTTCGCGATGGACGAGCGACGCGTCCTGACATTCGGAGTGTTCGAATTTTCGCTCGCCGTGTTCGCGGTGATCGCCGGCCTCTTTCAATATGTCGAAAGTTTCGCGTCTTTCCAGGTTTGGGATGCGAGCGTCTGGACGGGATTGGCCGACGATACGAGCGGGGCGATTTCCGGGCTGGGGCTGGGCGCCCAGATTTTCAGCGTCGCCACCGCCTTGCTGGCGTTCCTGCTGGTTGGATCGGTCACCGGGATCGTGCGGACCGCCCTCAGGGATTGGGATTTCAAGCTGGAACTGGCCGGTGCGGACGACGTCCGCAATTTCCGGCGGCGACGGGGAATGCTGACAAAGACGGACGTCGTCATGCCCGTTCATCGCGTGCAGGCGGTAGCGGTCGTCACGGGGTTCCTGCGCCGCCGCTTCGGCTGGTACGGCCTCAAATTCGTCAGCCTCGCGCAGGATAGCGGTTCCGCCAGCCATGACGTCGCGCCTTTCGGGCGGCTTTCGGAGCTGGAACCGATCGCGCGGATCGCGGGCTTCGCCATCGAACCGGCACAGGAGGTCGCGTGGCATCGCGGCAGCCGAAATTACCGCATCGACGGCGCGATCATCGAATTCGCCGTTTTCGCGATCGTCGCCATCGCGACGGCTGGCGTGCTGGCCATATTCGACCTGGCATCGCCCTGGTTCGCGCTTGTTTCCCTGGCTGCGGCCATCCTGTTCGGTACGCGCCAGATGTTCCTGTGGCGTTACGATTACAACGCGCTGGACGAGGCGCGCATCTATACAAAGCGCGGATGGCTGGCGCCCCGGCGCGACATCGCATCGCGGGTAAAGCTGCAATCGGTCGAGATCGTGCGCGGACCGTTGGCGCAGCGGCGAGGCTACGCCACCGTCAAGCTCGGGCTGGCCGGCGGCACGCTGGAATTCGAGGGGCTGCCGGCCGAGCGCGCGCGAACGCTACGCTCCGCCATCCTGTCGAGCATCGCCCGAACCGACTATTCCGAACTGAACGAACCCGCGCGATAGCTCTCAGGCGCGCAGATCGTGCCATGCCGGATTGTCGTCGAACTTCGCGGCGACGTAGGAACATTGCGGATCGATCAGGAAGCCTTGCTCACGCGCATCGGCGACCAGCGCGTCGACCAGCTGCGCGGCCACGCCCTTGCCGCCGATTTCGCGCGGAACGATGGTGTGCTCGGCGACGCGGACGGTCTTTCCGTCCTGCTTGCGGGCAACCCAGGTCAGCTTCCCGCTTTCTCGCGCGCCGTCGATTTCGGCGTTGTACTGGCCTTCGTCACCCTTGTCGTGATGGGTGATGGTCAGGCCGGCAATGCCGCCTTTTTCGTCCATTGTATCCGCCATGGGGGATAATCTCCTTCTTGTATCCAACGCCCGTCTCGGTCAGGGCGTTCCCCCGATGGCCCGCATGCAGTTCCTGTCCGACAATGCCGCCGCCGTGCATCCGCGCCTGTGGCATGCGATGCGCGCGGCGGATGAACCCGATTCCCCCTATGACGGCGACACCCTGTCGCGGCGGCTGGACGACGCGTTCGGCGATCTGTTCGAACGGGAATGCGCGGTATTGTGGGTGGCGACCGGCACGGCGGCGAACTGTCTGGCGCTTGCGACCATGGTGCAACCGCATGGCGGGGTCGTGTGCCACCGCGAAGCGCATATCGAGATGGATGAAGGCGGCGCGCCCGGCTTCTACCTTCACGGCGCGAAGCTGCTGCTGGCCGAAGGCGATGCCGCAAAACTGACGCCCGACACCATTCGCGCCGTCATCGACCCCATCCGCGACGACGTGCATCAGGTTCAGCCGCACGCGGTCAGTATCACGCAAGCCACGGAATACGGGGTGGTCTATCGCCCGACCGAGATCGCCGCCATTGCCGGATTGGCACGGGAGCGCGGGTTGAAACTGCATATGGACGGCGCGCGTTTCGCCAACGCCTGCGCGTTTCTGGGCGGCGATGCGGCCGAGGCGGCGGGGGCTTTCGACGGCGGGATCGACGCGCTCAGCTTCGGCTTCGTCAAGAATGGCGGAATGAGTGCGGAAGCCATCGTGTTCTTCGACCCTGCAATGGCCGACAGCGCCCGCTATCGGCGCAAGCGGGCGGGTCATTTGCAATCGAAAGGACGCTATCTCGCGGCGCAGCTTCTCGCCATGCTGGAGGACGGTCTGTGGCTCGAGAACGCGCGGGCTGCCAATTCCGCCGCGCAGGAAATCGCCGAGGCTGCGAAGGATCGCCTGCTGCATCCCGTGGAAGCGAACGAGATCTTCCTGCGCTGCACGGCGCAGGAGCGCGCTTCCCTGCGCGACCGGGGTTTCGAGTTCTACGACTGGGGCGCCGATGCTTCCCGGCTGGTGACTGCCTGGAACACCGACCCCGATCACGCCGCCGCGCTGGCGAAAGCGGTCGCGGCATTATGACGATCGCGTCGTGAGCGTCTCTGCCGGCGACGCGAAACCGCATGCCTTGCTGCGTCCCGCGATCGCCCTGTCCTTCATCGTCGTGGCGCTGATCTGGGGGTCCACCTGGTATGTCATCGTGGACCAGATCGACGGCGTACCGCCAAGCTGGTCGATCGCATGGCGGTTCCTCGTCGCAACTCCCTGCATGGCCATCCTCGCGCTTGTCATGGGGCAATCGCTCCGGATCGGGCGGGCGGGGCACATGTTGGCGGTCATGGTCGGCATCACGCAATTCTGCGGCAATTTCAATTTCGTCTATCGGGCCGAAGCGCATCTCACGTCCGGGATCGTCGCCGTCATGTTCTCGCTGATGATCGTCACCAACGCCGTATTCGCCAGGCTGCTGCTGGGGGAGAGGGTAACGCCGCGCTTCTATCTCGGCGGAGCGGTTGCGTTGAGCGGCGTCGCATTGCTGCTGGTGCACGAGGCGCGCGAGCTGCGGCTGGACGGATCGGTGCCGCTGGGTATTGCCTTTGCGGTGGGCGGCATTCTGTCCGCCTCGATCGCCAACGTGCTGCAGGCGAACAAGGCGGGGCAAGCCTTCGGTCTGGCGAGCCTGCTGGCGTGGTCGATGTTCTACGGCACGATCTGCAATCTCGTCCTTGCGTTCGCCAGCGCGCCGGATTTCGTCCTGCCTTCCGATGCGCCATACTGGCTTGGCACGCTGTTTCTCGCCCTTGCCGGATCGGTGGTGACGTTCCCACTCTATTACGGCCTGATCCGCAAGATCGGGGCGGGGCGGGCTGCCTATCAGAATATCCTGGTGATCGTGGTCGCGATGCTGATTTCGACTTTTCTGGAAGGCTATCGCTGGTCGCCGCTCGCCATATCGGGCGCGTTGCTGGCCCTTGTCGGCATGGCGCTGGCGTTGCGGGCCAAGACGGGTCCTTCAGGTCAGCGCGCTTCGCCGGAGATGATGGCACCAAGTCCTTCGCGAAAGGTCGGATAGGCAGGCCTCCAGCCCAGCACCCGCTTCGCCTTGCCATTGGCGACCCGGCGGTTCTCCGCATAGAAGCCGCGCGCCATCGGCGACAGATCGGCCGCATCCAGCGTCTGTAGCGGCGGCGGTTCGATGCCCAGCATGCGGCACGCCTCTTCGGTCACGGCATTGCTGCCGGCCGGCAGATCGTCCGCGATGTTGTAGGCGCCGGCCGGCGCCGTCAGACCGGCGATCACCGCCGACACGATATCATCGACATGGATGCGGCTGAACACCTGTCCCGGCATGTCGATCCGCTTCGCCCGGCCATCCCGCACCCGGTCGAGCGGGCTTCGGCCCGGCCCGTATATTCCCGGCAGTCGGAAGACGCGCGCACCTTTTTCGAGCCAGCGCGCATCGCATTCAGCGCGCGCGGTGCGCCGTCCGCCGCCGATCGGCGCGCTTTCGTCGACCCAGGCACCGTCCACATCGCCGTAGACCCCGGTGGAGGAAAGGTAGCCGATCCAGCCTTGCGTGATGTCGCCGCTATACGGGTCCAGCACCGGGTCGCCGCCATCGGCCGGGGGAACGCAGGACAGGACATGATCCGCCCGCCTCAGGGCGTCGCGCACCGCCGCCCCGTCTCTGAAATCGACATTGCCTGCGCTTCCCGTCGCCTCCACGCGCCAGCCGTCCCGCCGCAGCGCACAGGCAATGCGCGACGCGGTGTAGCCCAGACCGAAAATGAACAAATGCGCCATGGAAGTGTTGTAAGGGATGACGACGAATTGAAAAGCACGCAAAGGCGCCTCCCATGGATATTGCAACCGGTCCTGAAACGGCGCCAATGCTGGCAGACGCCGCCCCCACTCCGCACGAGCCGCCCTTGATTCGGCGTGAGAATTACACGCCGTTTCCCTGGCGGATACCTAAAACGCGCCTGTCTTTCGAACTGGGGCTGGAAAGAACGCGGGTCACCGCGACCTTCGAAGTGGAACGCAATCTCGCCGTCGATCGATCGCCCACCATTCGGCTGAACGGCGACGGGCTGCGCGTGACATCGCTACAATGCGATGGCAAGGATTGCGACAGTCACACGATCGAGGATGGCGACCTGATCGTATCGCTGTCGGGCGATACCCATACGCTGACGATCGTGACCGAGATCGATCCGGCGAACAATTCTCAGCTCATGGGCCTGTTCGCCACCGGCGGGATGCTATGCACGCAATGCGAGGCGGAGGGGTTCCGGCGCATTACCTTCTTCCCCGACCGGCCCGATGTGCTGTCGACCTACACCGTGCGGATGGAAGGATCCAAAGCCGATTTTCCGGTGCTTCTGTCCAATGGCAACAAGGTTGGGGAGGGATCGGACAGCGCCGACACGCACTGGGCCGAATGGCATGATCCGTGGCCCAAACCGTCCTATCTCTTCGCGCTGGTCGCGGGCGATCTGGTCGCCAATCGCGATCGCTTCACGACGTGTGGCGGCCGCGAAGTCGATCTCGCCATCTATGTCCGCGAGGGCGACCTGCCGCGCACTGATCACGCGATGCGGTCCTTGAAGAAATCCATGCGCTGGGACGAGGAGGTATTCGGGCGGGAATACGATCTCGACCTGTTCAACATCGTCGCCGTCAGCGATTTCAACATGGGCGCGATGGAGAACAAGGGGCTCAATGTCTTCAATACCAAATACGTCCTCGCCGATCCCGAAACCGCGACCGATGCCGATTTCGACGGCGTCGAGGGGGTGGTCGCGCATGAATATTTTCACAACTGGTCGGGCAACCGCGTCACCTGCCGCGACTGGTTCCAGCTCAGCCTGAAGGAAGGCTTCACGGTCCTGCGCGATCAGCTGTTCAGTCAGGATATGCAGGGGGAAGCGGTCAAGCGGATCGAGGATGTGAGGGTCTTGCGATCGATCCAGTTTTCCGAGGATTCGGGCCCGCTCGCCCATCCGATCCGGCCCGACAGTTTCCGCGAGATTTCCAATTTCTACACCGCAACGATCTACAACAAGGGCGCTGAAGTCATCCGCATGATGCGCACGATGGTAGGGGCGGAGCGTTTCCGCAGCGGATGCGATCTCTATTTCGAACATCACGATGGCAGCGCCGCGACTTGCGAGGATTTCATCTGCGCTATCGAAGACGGCGCGGCGATCGATCTCAAACAGTTCCGCTTTTGGTATTCGCAGGCGGGCACGCCCACCGTGACGGTCGCGTTGTCGCATGAAGGCGATACGGCGACACTCACGCTCGAACAGATCATTCCGCGCACGCCGGGACAGGCCGACAAGAAACCGATGCCGATACCGCTCAGGATCGCATTGCTCGACGCCGATGACGGCGGACATCGCGGCGAGGAGCTGATCGTGCTGGATGCAGACGAGCAGAGCTTCACGTTCGAAGGGTTCACGCAGAAGCCGGTCCTGTCGATCAATCGGGGCTTTTCCGCGCCGGTGACGATCGAGCGCGCGGTTTCGGACGCGGAACTGGTGTTCCTGGCCGCGCATGACGACGATCCCTTCGCCCGGTGCGAGGCAATGCAGGAACTCGTCGTCCGCCATCTGACTGCCGCATCCAAAGGCGATCTGGACGACGACACGCGCGACGCCGGCCGGCGATCCATTGCCGAGGCGTTGGGCGCAATCCTTGGCGACGATGGCCTCGACGGTTCGATGCGTGGCGAATTGATGATGCTGCCGGGCCATACCTACCTGTCCGAACAGCAGCCGGTGTCCGACCCGATCCGCATTCACGAGGAGCGCGAGGCGTTGAAGGCGTGGCTCGGTCGGCGGTTTGGCGACGAATTAACGGATCAGCATCAGCAAGCGGCCAGGCTGCCTTTCGGTTTCGACCAGGCGTCGCGGGGCGCGCGCAAGGTCAAGACGCAGGCGTTGATCTATCTGGCGGCCGGCGACCCGGACCGCGCAGCGCGCATGGCGGCGCGGCAATATGACGATGCCGACAACATGACCGACCGGCAAGGAGCCCTGATGGTTCTGGCAGGGCTGGGGACCGCCGCGCGGACGGACCGGCTGATCGATTTCCATCGGCGCTACGCCGACAATCCGCTGGTGGTGGACAAATGGTTCGCGTTGCAGGCGTCGTCTCTGCATCCCCATGTTCTTGAACATGTGAAGGCGCTGGCCGGGCATGCCGATTTCACTCTTCGCAACCCCAATCGGGTACGGTCGCTCTACATGGCCTTCGCCGGTAATCCGCACGCCTTTCACGATGCGACGGGCGAGGGGTATCGGATGATCGCCGACACGATCCTGAGCCTCGACCCGGTGAACCCCCAGATGGCAGCGCGCTTCGTCCCGTCGTTGGGTCGCTGGCGGCGGATCGAACCGGGGCGGGCGGCGATGATGCGCGACGAGCTGGAGCGGATCGCCGGTGCCAGGGCCCTGTCGCGCGATACCTACGAACAGGTCACGCGCTCGCTTGGGTGACATGCTGCGCTCCGCGGCCCTCGGCGATGTTCCGCATGGCTTCTCGACGCGCACGTCGGAAGAGGTGCCGGCGGAACTGCCGGGCATCGCGTGGTTCCGGGTCCGCCAGGTGCATGGCGCGAAGGTGCGGACACTGACGTGCCCGCGTCGGGCCGGCAACACCGATCCTGTCGAAGCCGACGCCATGGTTACGTCCGACGCCGGTATCGGCCTTTCGATCGTCACGGCCGATTGCGCGCCGGTCCTGTTCGCGGATGTCGAGGCGGGCGTCGTCGGCGCGGCCCATGCCGGCTGGCGCGGCGTGTTGGCGGGCGTGTGCGAGAACACCGTCGCGGCGATGGCGGACCTGGGGGCGCGGCCTTCCCGCATGATCGCTGTCATCGGCCCGACGATAGCGCAAGCAAGCTACGAAGTGGACGCCGCGTTTCGTGAGCGTTTCGATGCGGATGCCGGCGGCTTTTTCGGCGACGGGCGGGAGGGGCGCTATCGGTTCGATCTCCCGGCCTATGTCGCGTCGAGACTGCGTCGGGCCGGGGTGGGCGAAATCGACGACATCGGGTATGACACCTATGCCGACCCGTCGCTCTTCCACTCCTATCGCCGGGCGACGCATGATGGCACCACCGCCACCGGCCGGCAGGTCAGCGTCATCGCGCGGCGGCCATCGAAGGATTGAACCGCCGCGGATTTCCGGTGCGTTCTGCTTGCACCAAACCGAACGGGCCGTGCCAAAAAGGCAGTTGGCAGAATTGGCAATCGGAGTTATCAGCGCCTTCAAACCGGCATGCGCGGGTCGCATGACGCGTTCCCGCGACGCAGATACGAAATCGTCTGCGTGTCGGCTGAAGTTCGAAGCGTCCTGCGATCCAGTCGCGGGGCATCGCAGGCAAGGCAGGTTCATGGCGGAAATACCGATCGAAGACGGCGTGCGCCGGCGCGATTTCATCAATATCGCGGCGGTCGGGGCCGCCGGCGTCGGTGGTGCGGTCGTGTTGCTTCCGCTCATCAGCCAGATGTCCCCTTCGCAAGACGTCCTTGCCGAAAGCAGCACCGAAGTCGACGTCAGCGCCATTCAGCCGGGTCAGGCGGTCAAGGCGATTTTCCGCAAGCAGCCTTTGTTCGTCCGCCGGCTAACGCCCGCCGAAATGCAGGAGGCCGACGCGGTTCCACTCGGCAGCTTGCGGGAAGCGGAAAGCCTCGCCGATCGCACGAAAGAGGGGCATCGCGATATCCTCATCACCATGGGCGTCTGCACCCATCTGGGCTGCGTGCCGCTGGGTGCGGCCGAGGGTGAAGTGAAGGGTGAATATGGCGGGTACTTCTGTCCCTGCCACGGTTCGCATTACGATACGGCGGGACGTATCCGCAAAGGTCCGGCACCGACCAATCTGGAAGTTCCGGACTATGAATTCACATCCGAAACCGTCGTTCAGGTCGGATAGACGAGGTTAGACGCGCTATGAGTTTCCCCTGGGCCCGCGAATATACGCCATCCAATGGCATGATGCAGTTCCTGGATGAACGGCTGCCCTTGCCGCGCCTCGTCTACAATGCCGTGGGTGCTGGTTACCCCGTGCCCCGGAACTTGAGCTATATGTGGAATTTCGGCGTGTTGGCCGGTTTCTTCCTGATGGCGCAGATCGTCACCGGCGTCGTGCTGGCCATGCATTACGCGGCCAATGCCGAAGTTGCCTTCGCCACGACCGAGCATATCATGCGCGACGTCAACTGGGGCTGGCTGATGCGCTACGCCCATGCGAACGGAGCCAGCTTCTTCTTCATCGTCGTCTACATCCACATTTTCCGCGGGTTCTTCTATTCCTCCTACAAGGCTCCGCGCGAGATGATCTGGCTGCTGGGCGTGGTCATCTTCCTGCTGATGATGGCGACCGCGTTCATGGGCTACGTGCTTCCCTGGGGGCAGATGAGCTTCTGGGGCGCGAAGGTCATCACCGGCCTGTTCGGCGCCATCCCGCTGGTGGGCGAGACGCTGCAGGTCTGGCTGCTGGGCGGGTTCGCGCCCGACAATGCGGCATTGAACCGCTTCTTCAGCCTGCATTTCCTGCTGCCCTTCGTCACCGCGGGCGTCGTGATCCTGCATATCTGGGCGCTGCATATTCCCGGATCGTCCAACCCGACCGGGGTGGAAATCAAGAAGGAAAGCGATACGCTGCCCTTCCACCCCTATTACACCGCGAAGGACGGTTTCGGGCTCGGCATCGCGTTGCTGTTCTTCATGCTGATGGTGTTCTTCCTGCCCAACGCGCTGGGGCATCCCGACAACTATATCGAGGCGAACCCGCTGGCGACGCCCGCGCATATCGTGCCCGAATGGTATTTCTGGCCGTTCTACGCCATCCTGCGCGCGTTCACGACGGACTTCATCCTGTCGGCCAAGCTGTGGGGCGTGATCGCGATGTTCGCGGCGATCCTGGTCTGGTTCTTCCTGCCCTGGCTCGACAAGTCGCCGGTCCGATCGGGCCATTACCGTCCGCTGTTCCGCAAGTTCTTCTGGTTCGGGCTGATCCCGGCGATGCTAATCCTGTTCATCTGCGGCGGCGCTCCGGCGGAAGAGCCCTACGTCATGCTCAGCCAGCTGGCGACGGCGTATTACTTCCTTCATTTTCTCGTGATCCTTCCGATCGTTTCCTCGGTCGAGAAGCCGAAACCGCTGCCTTTTTCGATCACGCAGGCGGTTCTGGGCGACGATGAAGATGCCATGGCGCCGTTCAACGCCCCCGATACCGTCGAAGAACGCAGCGATCGCGGACGTACCGATGGCACCGCACCGGCCACCGCCTGAGGATTAAAGAAAGATTTTTATCATGATCCGTATTGGCGGCATTCTTCTGGGCATCGGCTTCACGCTGGTGGTACTTTTTTCATTCCTGACCGGCGCTTATAACTGGGCGACGGAAGAACATCAGAGCTCGGCGGAATATGAGTTCTACAAGGCACCCAAGGACATCGCCTTTCCATTCGACGGGCCATTCGGGAAATGGGACCTGGCGCAGCTTCAGCGCGGCTACCAGGTCTACAAGGAAGTGTGCGCCGCCTGCCATGGGATGAAATTCGTCGCGTTCCGCGACTTTGCGGAACTCGGCTACACCGAAGACGAAGTGAAGGCGATCGCCGCGGAATGGCAGACCGTGCCCGGCGTCGATCCCGATACGGGCGAGGCGATCATCCGCGCGGGCGAACCGACCGATTACATCCCCTCCCCCTATCCCAATGCGGTCGCGGCGGCGGCGGCCAACAACAATGCGATCCCGCCCGATCTCTCGCTGATCACGAAAGCACGCGGAGACGGGTCGAACTACCTTTATTCGTTGCTCACCGGCTATGGCCCGATACCCGCCGAACTGAAGGCGGAATATCCGGAATTCGCCACCCCGAACGGACTTCATTTCAATCAGTACTTTCCCAATCTCAATATCGCGATGGCCCCCCCGCTCACATCGAACGGTCAGGTAACCTACGCCGATGGTACCGACGCCACGATCGGCCAGATGTCGAAAGACGTTGCCGCATTCCTCACTTGGACCGCCGAACCGACCCTGGTCGAACGCAAGCGGACCGGTTGGCCGGTAATGGGATTCCTGCTTTTCGCCACCGTCCTGGCCTATTTCGCGAAGAAGCATGTCTGGGCGGACGCCAAACGCAAGAAGGTTGTCGATAGCGATCGTTAGGCAGCGTTGGGCAATTGCCCGGGCCGTTCGTGAAAGCCGACGATCTCCGTTCGCTGATCCGCACGGTTCCGGATTTTCCGGTACCGGGCATCCGGTTCCGCGACATCACGACATTGCTCGCCGACGGAGCCGGTTTCAGCGCGACTGTCGAACGGAACGCCGACCGGGCGAACGATGCACGATCGCAGGCGATTGCCGGCATGGAAGCGCGCGGTTTCATCTTCGGCGCGGCGGTTGCCTTCAGGCTGCGGCTTCCCTTCATTCCCATCCGCAAGCCCGGTAAACTTCCGGTTCCCACTATCGGTGTAGATTACAATCTGGAATATGGCACCGATCGTCTCGAACTCGATCCGGTGTGTATTCCGCAATCGTACCGGGTAGCGATCGTGGACGACCTTGTCGCTACCGGCGGTACCACCGAAGCCGCCGTTCGGCTGTTGCGCAAAGCCGGCGCGACGGTCGACACCGCATTGTTCGTGATCGGTCTTCCCGACCTTGGCGGCATGGCGCGTTTCGGCGAGCTGGACCTCGATGTCGCGACCCTGGTCGATTATGCGGGAACCTGAAAAGGCTGGACATATCGGGACAAAACCCCGTTAAGGTCGCGCCATCCCGTGATATCGGGGTGCGGCACGGACAGGTGGGTTTCGGCAGTTTATGGAAGAAGGTCTGGTAATCGCGCTTGTCGGCGTCCTTGGGATCGGCGCGCAATGGGTGGCCTGGCGGACTGGCTGGCCGGCGATCGTCCTGATGCTGGCCGCAGGATTCCTGGCGGGTCCGGGGTTTGAATATCTGGTCGGCGAAAAGCTGTTCGATCCCGAAGCGACCTTCGGACATTTGCTGGAACCGATGGTCGCCATCGGCGTCGCCTTGATCCTGTTCGAAGGCGGGTTGAGCCTCGATCTGCGCGAATTGCGTCATTCGGGGTCCGCCGTCTATCGCCTTGCCACGATCGGCGTCATCGTCGGCTGGTTTCTGGGATCGATCGCCGCCCATGAGATCGCCAATCTCGCATGGCCCGTCGCGGTCCTGTTCGGCGGAATCCTGGTGGTCACCGGGCCGACCGTCGTCATACCGTTGTTGCGCCAGTCTTCGGTGCAGACGCGCCCCGCCTCGATCCTGAAATGGGAAGCGATCGTCAACGATCCCACGGGCGCCCTGTGCGCCGTGATCGCCTATGAATATTTCCGCATTTCTGCCGACAATCCCGATGCGACCGTATGGCAGGTCGTACCCCCGATGATCATCGCGGCGATCCTGGCGGGCGTCATCGGCTACGGCGCGGCCAAGGCGATCGCCTGGGCCTTTCCCCGCGGGGTCATTCCCGAATTCCTCAAAGTGCCGGTGCTGCTGACCGTCGTGATCGGCGTCTTCGTGCTGTCCAACAAGATCGAACACGAGGCGGGGCTGGTCGCCGTGACGGTCATGGGCGTCGCGCTGGCGAACATGCATGTCTCCAGCCTGCGATCGATCCATCCCTTCAAGCAGAATATCGCGGTCCTGCTGGTGTCCGGCATTTTCATCCTGCTGTCGGCATCGCTCAGTCTGGAGGACCTGCGCTATCTCAATCCGGTCACGCCGACCGGCCTGTCGTTCCTCTTGTTCCTGCTGGCGCTTCTGTTCATCGTCCGCCCCCTTACCATTCTCGTCAGCCTGGCGTTCAGTTCCGTACCCTGGAACGAGCGTCTGTTCCTGGCCTGGATCGCACCGCGCGGGATCGTCCTGGTCGCGATTTCAGGCCTGTTCGCACTGCGTTTGGGGGAGATCGGATATGCCGACGGAAACCTGCTGATCGGCCTCAGCTTCGCGGTCGTGGTCGCAACCGTGTTCGCGCATGGGTTTTCGGTCAATATCGTCGCCAAATGGCTGAAGGTAAAGGGCAACACGCGACCCGGCCTGCTGATCGTAGGCAGCACGCCGTGGACCATCTCGCTCGCCAAGCTGCTCCAGGAACTCAAAACGCCGGTCATGATCGTAGACCCGAGCTGGCAATCGCTGCGCAATGCCCGGAAGGAGGGCGTGCCTTTCTACCACGGCGAAATTTTGAACGAAGCGACCGAGCACACGCTCGACCTGACGCCTTTCCAGGTGCTGGTCGCGGCGACCGGGAACGAGGCGTACAATGCACTTGTCTGCAATGAATTCGCCTACGAAATCGGGCGGGACTCCGTCTATCAGCTCGGCGAGTCGACGACGGAGGACGACCGTCACGCGCTGCCTCCGTCGATCCGCGGACGGGCATTGTTCGAATCCGGTTTCGGCGTATCCGATGTCGCCGAACGCCGCGATCAAGGCTGGGTCTTTCGCAAGACGACCTTGTCGAAGGAATTCGATTTCGCCGACGCGCAGGAAAAGCTGCCCGATACCGCGCACATGCTGCTGATCATACGCGAAACGGGCGTCATGCGTTTCTTCACCCATGAAAGCCGTCCGGAACCCCGGGCCGGCGATACGATCGTGTCCTTTTCGCCACCTCGCGCGAAGACGGCGGAAGAAGTCGCCGCGAAACGCGCAACCAAGAGCGGTCCCAAACCGCAACCCGCGTAACCCTCCGCCATTCGATAGAGACTTTAATTCCGAAGAAGGCCGCAATGAAAGCAAAGCCCCACAACGCCAGCCTGTTCCATCCGTTCGCGACGGGTTCGATCATCGCCGCCGCTGCGCTCGCCGTTGCGGCGTGCGACAGCAACGATAGCGGGACAGCTGCCGACCCCTCGGCCGCGGCCGAAGCGGAACTGCCCGAACAGGGGAGCGAACCCGTGTCCATCCTGCGGCCCGAAGCGGAAGTCGAGCCAGATCCCATCCTGCTCGAACCGCTCGTCCAACGCATCTCGTTCGACGATGGCGAACGCCAGCTGAGCATGGCCGCGCTGGCCGAACTGAACGAAGTCCTGCAGTCGGAGCAGATGAGGGCGGGCGGGCCGATCGTGCTGCGCGGTCATACCGATGCGGGCGGCAGCGATGCGGTCAATCTCGCGGCGTCCGAGCGGCGGGCAAGGCGGGTCGCCGATTGGCTGATCGAGAAGGGCGTTGCCGAAGACCGCATCACGATCATCGCCATGGGCGAACAGAATCCTGCCCGGCCCAATGCCCTGCCCGATGGAACACCGAACGAAAAAGGGCGCGCTTACAATCGGCGCGTCGATCTCACGATCAACATTCCCGCCGCTCTGAAAGCGGAACAGGAAGAAGGATCGAAAAGTCTGATCGAACGGGTTTCCGAAGCGGACTAGTTCACCATGTTCCGCGTGTCGGGATCGAAATCCCGTACCAGTTGCAGCACCCGGTCCGCCCACTCCGGCTGGCAGATCAACAGATCGGGCAGATAGGTGTCCTTCGCATTGTAGCGCAGGGGCGATCCATCGATCCTGGAACAATGAAGGCCATGGGCGCGCGCTACAGCCGCCGGGGCACAGCTATCCCACTGATGCTGGCCGCCGGAATGAAGGTAGATCTCCGCCTCACCGCGTACTACCGCCATCGCCTTCGCTCCGGCGGAGCCCATCGGCAGCAATTCCCCACCGAGTTCCTTCGCGACATGCACCGCTTCCTTTGCCGGGCGGGTGCGGCTCACGACCAGGCGCGGCGCGCCTTCGCGCTGCATTCGCGCGGCCGGGCGGTCGCTGCGCAATATCAAGCCGCTTTTATATCCGGGCTGCGCGACCGCGCCGATCGCCGCCACACCATCGATCGACAGTCCCACATGGACCGCCCAATCCGCACGGGCTTCGCCATATTCGCGGGTTCCATCCACCGGATCGATGATCCAGACGCGCGACTTCGACAGACGCGCGAGATCGTCCGGACTTTCTTCGGACAACAGGCCATCACCGGGGCGGAGCGCGCGGACCGCCGCCACGAGATAGGCGTTCGCCGTGCGATCGCCCGCGACACCCAACGCTTTGCCATCGAAGACGTCGGATGCGCGGATGGTCAGCAGGATCGCGCCCGCCACTTCCGCGAGATGGGCGGCCAACTGCGCGTCGTTCATTTCCGGCGGATCGATCAGCGGGGCGGGCATCGCATGCACCTCGTATTCTATTTTAGCGGAAGGATCGCGGCGATGATATGATCGGCCGCTTCATCGACCGTCATTTTCACCGTGTTGACGATTATTTCGGGTGAGTTTGGCGACTCGTAGGGGCTGTCGATCCCGGTAAAGTTCTTCAGTTCGCCTTTGCGCGCCTTGGCATACAAGCCTTTCACGTCGCGCTCTTCCGCCACTTCCAAAGGCGTATCGACGAAAATTTCGATGAATTCGCATTCGTCCATCATGGTACGGACCATATCGCGTTCGGCGCGGAAGGGGCTGATGAAGGCGGTGAGTACGATGAGGCCGCCATCGGTCATCAGCTTGGCCACTTCGCCCACCCGTCGGATATTCTCGATCCGGTCCGCTTCGGTGAAGCCGAGATCCCGGTTCAGTCCGTGCCGGACGTTGTCGCCGTCCAGCAGGAACGTATGGCGATTCATCAGATTGAGCCGCTGTTCCACCGCATTGGCGATAGTCGATTTTCCCGATCCCGACAGACCGGTGAACCACAGCACGCGCGGTTTCTGGTTCTTCATCGCGGCATGATCGTCGCGGGTGATGGTAGTCGCCTGCCAATGCACGTTCTGCGCGCGCCGGAGGCTAAAATGCAGCATGCCGGCGCCGACCGTCGCGTTGGTGATCTTGTCGATCAGGATGAAACCGCCCAGCGCGCGGTTTTCCGCATAAGGTTCGAATACCAGCGGACGCTCGGTGCTGATCTCCGCGACACCGATCGCGTTCAAATTCAGCGTTTTAGCGGCCAGTCGCGCCTTTTCGCTGGCCGGTTCGTTGACGTTGATCTCGTATTTCGGCTCCTGCACCGTGGCGGTCACGGTCTGCGTCGCGAGTTTGAGCCAGTAACCGCGACCCGGCTTCAACGCTTCGTCGTCCATCCACACGATCGTCGCTTCGAACTGGTCGCTGGCTTCGGGCGGGGCATCGGCGGCGGCAATCACGTTGCCGCGGCTGCAATCGACCTCGTCGGTCAATGTCAGCGTGACCGATTGGCCGGCGACCGCTTCATCGAGATCACCGTCGAAGGTCGCGATCGATTTTACGCGCGTGGTCAGACCCGACGGTACGATGCGGACCGCGTCGCCGGGGGATACGGAACCGCTGGCGATCAGTCCGGAAAAGCCCCGGAAATCGAGGTTGGGGCGGCTGACCCACTGGACCGGCATGCGAAAGGAAAGCCCCTGCGCCGCGACGTTTTCCAGTTCGACATTTTCGAGATGCTCGATCAGCGATGGCCCGTCATACCATGGCGTCGCAGGGGAAGGGGCGGCGGCGATATTGTCGCCTTTGAAACCGGAAAGCGGAATGGGAGTGAAGACCTCGATCCCGATCCTCCGCGCGAAATCGGCATAGTCGGCGACGATGGCATCGAACGCTTGCCGGTCGTAACCGACCAGGTCCATCTTGTTCACCGCCAGCACGATGTGACGGATACCCAATAGATGGGCGAGGTAGGAATGGCGGCGGGTCTGCACCAGCATACCCTTGCGCGCATCGACCAGGATGACGGCGCAATCGGCGGTCGAAGCGCCGGTAACCATGTTGCGCGTATACTGTTCATGCCCGGGCGTATCAGCGACGATGAACTTGCGTTTTTCGGTCGCGAAGAATCGGTAGGCGACATCGATCGTGATGCCCTGTTCGCGTTCCGCCGCCAGCCCGTCGACCAGCAATGCGAAATCGATGTCCTGCCCCTGCGTACCGACCCGCTTGCTGTCGCTCTCCAGGGCCGCGAGCTGGTCTTCGAAAATCATCTTGGAATCGTAGAGCAGGCGCCCGATCAACGTGCTCTTGCCGTCGTCCACGCTTCCGCAGGTGATGAACCGCAGCAGCGACTTGTTCTGATGCAGTTCGAGATAGGCGTCGATATCGTCGGCAATCAGGGCGTCGGTTTCGTAGGAAGGACGATCCGCCATCAGAAATACCCCTCCTGCTTTTTCTTTTCCATGCCCGCGCCGCCTTCATCCTGATCGATGACGCGCCCCTGGCGTTCGCTGGTGGTGGTCAGCAGCATCTCCTGCACCACTTCGCCAAGAGTGGAAGCCTCGCTTTCGACCGCGCCGGTCAGCGGGAAACAGCCCAGCGTGCGAAAGCGTACCGATCGGGTGGTAAGCTGCGGGCGGTGACCCATCACGCGTTCCAGCCGCTCGACGTCGTCCGCCATGAACAGCCCGCCCTGATACTCGAATGTCGGGCGCGGAGCGGCGAAATAGAGGGGAGCGATCTCGATATTCTCCGCCATGATGTATTGCCACACGTCCAGCTCGGTCCAGTTGGACAACGGAAACACCCGGATGCTTTCGCCGCCCGAATGCGTGCGGGGCGCCTTGCGGGTGTTGTAGAGGTTCCATAATTCGGGACGCTGCTGCTTGGGATCCCAGCCGTGATTGGCGCTGCGGAAGCTGAAAATGCGTTCCTTGGCCCGGCTCTTTTCCTCGTCACGACGGGCCCCGCCGAAGGCGGCGTCGAAACCATAATGGTCGAGCGCTTGCTTCAATCCTTGCGTCTTCCACATATCGGTATGAAGCGGACCGTGATCGAACGGATTGATCCCGCGTTCCTGCGCTTCGGGATTGTGCCACACCAGCAGTTCCATGCCGGCGTCCGTTGCAGATTTTTCGCGCAGGGCGTACATGTCCCTGAATTTCCAGGTCGTGTCGACATGCAAGAGGGGGAAGGGCGGCGGTGCTGGGAAAAACGCCTTTTTCGCCAGATGCAGCATCACCGCGCTGTCCTTGCCTACCGAATAGAGCATCACCGGCTTCCCCGCCTCCGCCACGACCTCGCGCATTATGTGAATGCTTTCGGCTTCCAGCCGTTCGAGATGGGTTAGGCGGCGCATGCGGGCTTCCTTGTGGCTGTAGCTTCCCTGACGGGGGATGTCCGGCGTCGAGTTGTCGATCGAACGACGCCGCTACCAAATCACGCCGCGCCGACAAGCCAGATTTGCTTCCCGGATACGAAGCGGGACAAACGCCGTATTGACGAATCCGTGCGAAAGGACGAAAGCGGCGTTCAGCGGGCGGGTATAGCATAGTGGTAATGCTCTAGCCTTCCAAGCTAGCTAGAGGGGTTCGATTCCCCTTACCCGCTCCACCACGGAACCAGCATAACCGCCAGTATCGTCGTCCCGCACAGATAGGTACCCAGCGGCAGCTTGATCGCCTCACGATCCTGACCCCGCGCGATGCGCCAGGCGGCATCGGCAAGACCAACCGCACTTGCGACAAGAACGATGGTCGGCAATTGCAGGGCGCCGACCGACAGGCCGATCGCTCCTAGAAGCTTCGCATCTCCTCCGCCCAAACCAGCACGGCCGCGCAGCAGGCGATAGGTTCGCGCGACAAGCCACAGCGTGCCGAACCCGACCGCCCCGCCCAGCAATTGCTCTTCGCGAGTGAGCTGCGGTAGGACCGGCGCCACGAACGCCATGACAGCCAGGCCCGCGACCAGGGGGTCTGGAAGCCACAGATACCGCGCGTCGAACACGGCCAATATGATCAGCAGCCAGCCGAACGGGGCCAGCAACACCATACCGCGGGCGAAGCAATAGGCGGCGAACAACGCGCACGACAATTCGATCGCGAAATGGGTCGCATCGATCCGGGTCCCGCAGGTCCGGCACCGCCTGCGATGGATGAGCCATCCCGCCAACGGTATCAGTTCCAGCGCGGTAAGCGGGCGTGAACAGGCGTCGCAATGGGAACGCCCCTTATTGGCGGAAAGCCTTAAGGGCCATCGCCATAGGAGGGTCGCGAAATAGCTGCCGAATATCGCGCCCAGCACGAACCCGCCGACCACTTCGAGCCAAATTGGCATGGTAAAGGGCAGAAGTTCGGACAGATGGAACATTCGATGCGTTCAAGCCCAGCCGAGTGGCTAAGCCAAGGCGTTTTCGTATTCCGGGCGAAACCGAACCGGCGACAGACGCGTATGAAAGTAATACTTCGCTGATCCGCGCCTGCGCCCACACGCTCCCGGAAGGACCAGATGCCGCGCTCTTCCTTAACAATTTCATGCCGCCGATGACGGCTTGGCGCGGCATTTCCGCAGGCGGGCTTCATCGCCGCCGCGGCTTTGCGGGGGCGGCGACGCTGCTGCTGCACGGCGGGATGTTCGCGCTTATATGGTTGCTGGCCATGCCGCATGCAGACGAGCCGGTCGAGAAAATGTCCGTCACCGCTTTCGATATCGAGAAGGCGGGTTTGGAATCGCCCGAAGCGCCGCAGGAAGAGCAGGTGGAAACACCGCCGACGCCGCCCGAACCCGTGATCGTACCGATCATGCCCTTCCCGCTTGAAACCGACAATCCGATGCCCGTCGCCATGATCGAGCAGGAGACCGCCGAGGGAGGCGGGGGCGGCTGCGATCTGACGGGAACGGTGCAGGCCGCGATGCGCGCCGATCCCGCGATCGAAGCCACCCTGCCATCGATCGCCGAGGACCGCCGGTCGGTCGCGAATGCGCTTGCCTTGTGGAAAGGCCGATGGGTGGAACCGGACCGCCGTCTTCCGCCCGAAGCGATCATGGCGATCCGCGAAACAGTCCAACGGGTGATTGCATCGGCGCCGGAGCCGTGCCGCACCATGGAACTGCGCGGTCCGCGGCTTCTCTATGTGCCCGGGCAGGACAGGACGACGGTGTTGGCCATGGGTTCGGGCCGGTGGAGCTGGCAGGAAGTCGCCGACAGCGCGGAAGCAGAAACCGACGACACGGATAGAAGGGGCGGCCGGCAACGGCCCATGACACCGGTTACGGATCGGGTTCAAAAAATAATGCAATCCGTTTGGGGAGTTGAACCGTAACTTCGATGTAGCACCGAGGAATGTTTCGCGAATGCAGGTTCGGGGGCCGGTGAAAAGATTGTTATATCGGGGTTAGAAACAGGAGGATTGCAGATGAATTCCATTAAAAACGTTCTGGCACTGGGTGTCGCCGGGCTCGCCATAAGTGCGTTGCCGATGAGTGCGCTCAACGCATCGAGCCATCGCGAAGCGCCGGCGATCACGAAGACGCCAAAGGTCGACAACACCGACACCTACGTGTTCCGCAGCTACGAGCCGGGGCGCGAGGATTTCGTGACCATCATCGCCAACTATCAGCCGGCGCAATATCCGGGGGCCGGTCCGAACTATTACACGATGGACCCCGATGCGCTGTATGAAATCCATATCGACAATGATGGCGACGCGCAGGAAGACCTGACGTTCTCCTTCAAGTTCGACAACAACCTTACCGATGGCGGCATCGCGCTGAATATCGGCGGCAAGACCGTCACCGTACCGCTGCGCGCCGTGGGACCGATCGACGAACCGAACGACGGCAACCTCAACGAACAGGAAACCTATCAGGTCACCCTGATCCGCGGCGATCGGCGTAGCGGCGACCGCACGACGGTGACCAACACCAATGGCGGCGACCGGTTCATCAAGCCGATCGACAATATCGGCAACAAGACACTGCCCGATTACGACAGCTACGCCAACAGCCTGGTCTACACCGCCAGCGTTCCCGGCTGCTCGGCTGGCAGCAAGGTCTTCGTCGGCCAGCGCGAGGAAGCGTTCGCGATCAATCTTGGTGAAACTTTCGATCTGGTGAATTACGTTCCCATCGAAGGGGACAGCGACGCGTTCGAAGGCGATGGCGGCGGTTTCCCCGGCGGCATCACGCAAAGCCGGGCGAACGACGACCTGGTGGGCAGGGCCAACGTCACCAGCATTGCGATCGAAGTGCCGATTTCGTGCATTACGGGCGACGGCAACGGCGTCATTGGCAGCTGGGCCACGGCCAGCCTGCCGCAGGCGCGCCTCAACGATCCGTCGCCGACCTATGAAGAACCGACGGTCGATGGTGGCGCATTCGTCCAGGTCTCGCGGCTCGGCATGCCATTGGTGAACGAACTGGTCATCGGGCTCGATCAGAAAAACCTGTTCAACCATGCCGAACCGACGCAGGACGGGGCGTTGGCCGATTTCGTGACCAATCCGACCTTCCCGGCGATCCTGGACCAGCTCTTCAATGGGCCGGTCAATGCGACGCTGGGCACGGATATCGATGATCTCGCACCGAGCAACTTCCCGCGCGAAGATCTGGTGGCGGCGTTCCTGACCGGGATCAACACGCTCAACCAGCAGGAGACGGTGACGGCATCGGAGATGATCCGGCTCAATACCGCAATCGCGCCGACCTCGCGGGCGGATCAAAGCCGGTTCGGTGTCGTGGGTGACGATCTTGCTGGCTTCCCCAATGGCCGGCGTCCCGGCGACGATGCGACCGACATCGTGCTGCGAGTCGCCATGGGGCGCCTGTGCCACCCCGTGCCGATCAATGGCGAGGATACCGATCTGGGATTGTGCAGTCCGGACGACGCGCCGGTCGGGCAGGTCGCGTTTACCGACGGCGCGCCGATTTCCGCGCGCGACCTTCAGAACCGGTTCCCCTATCTCAACACGCCGATACCCGGTTCGCCGGATGAGGCACGCCGCGACCGCGCGCAGCGCGCGGCGCAGCCATGAGGGGAGGTGGAACCATGTTGACCAGAAACCTGCTCAGGGCCGGTGCCGCGATCATGCTGCTTGGAACGGTGGCCGCCTGCGGAAACAACGATTCGCCGGATGACGTGATCGTGAGCCCGCCGGAACCACCGCCGCCCGTCCCGCCTCAGCCACCGACAGGAGGCGGAGAGGATTTCTTCGACCAGTTCGGAGCGGCGTTCTCGGCCATTTTCGCGCGGGCGGAAACCGCCGATCCGGTCGATCCGCAGCAGAGCGACGTACCGCCTCTGGCACCGGCGGACGATCCCATCACCGACGATGGCTAGAGGCTTACGGTAACGGAACCTATGGACCGACAGAGGGGGGCGGCACCTGGATGGGGGCCGCCCCCCTCCATCGTTTGAGTGCCAGAACCTGAGGTCCGCCATCGCGGGTCCGCCGATAGAGCAAGCTGGTCGACTGCTGCCTGTCCCCGCCGATCTCCACGATGCTGCGCGTCCAGAAATAGCTGGAGTTCACACCGCTGCCGGGCGGCGGCACGATGCCGGAGGCGATCAGGTCCTGCCGCGTCATCCCACCTCCGCTCCGTGCCGCGGTCCGTTCCGCCGCCAGCACCCGCGCCTTGCCCGGATTGTTCAGCAGGATCGCGACCAGCGCTTCGGGGGCGGTGTTGAGATTGACCGCGGTCGGTTCGGGCAAGACGGTGACCCATTGCGAAAGACGGCCGATCTCGGCGAACGATAGCCCGACGTTCGCAAGATCGGCCAGATCGGACAGGCCCCCCGTTGCGCGAACATGGTCGATGACGGAGATGGCCTGTTCCGGCAGCAGCCCGGCGGCCGCCGCAATGGCTGAAAATGTCCCTTGCGTAAGGGTATCGCCGCGCGTCAGATTGTTGAGATTGAACAGGGCCTGCGCATCGGTGACGGCGAATGTGAAGCGTCCGCGTTCGATCGCGGCATCGTCGTCCCCGATAGTGGCCCATTCGTCGAAATAGGAATCGCTCGATCCGTTCGCCTGGATATCGCGGGCAAGGTCGCGGCGCAGGGCGACCGCCGCTGACAGTTCCGCCCCCGCCGCCACCGCACGTGCCTGCGCGGCGTTGTTCATCCGCAGGCTGAGTTCCACATCGGTGTCGTCGCCGGCGATCATGACCGCGAGTATCGCCGTCGCCAACATCACGATGATAAGGACATTGATCAGGATCATGCCGCTATCGGCATAACATTGATCCGCCGCAACGTGCCGATCCGTCATCGTTCGTCCGGTAGTTCGATCACGCGCCGGACCGGGCCGGCGGTTCGGCCCGGGGCCGGTAGCAGCTGCAGGTTGAGTTCGATCGCCTGTGGGCGTGACAGGTCTTCCTCGCTGAACGGCGAGGCGGTCCATGCACCGTTCTTGAAGAAGCGCAGTTGCATCGCGCCGACGCCATCGACCAGGGGCAACTCGCGATCGGCTGCCTGCCGATACAGCGCGTCGCCGCCGAACCGGTAGACCACCGGGTAGTCGCCCGCCGCGCTGGCCCGGGTAAGCATCAGCGCGCCGTTCTCGATCAGCGGACCCGCAGCCATCTGTTCGATATCGGCTTGGACAAGATAGAGTGCGCGCTGCACCTGCGACAATCGCTCGCTGCGGGCTTCCGTGCGTTGCTGGACGCCGATCACGGTTTCGACGAGCCCCACGCCGGCAAGCGAGATGAGCGCGAACAGCAGCAGCGATACCAGTAGCTCCACCAGCGTGAAGCCGCTTTCCTGCTGTAGGGGCCGCACGGTTGCCGCAGCCATTCAGCCGACCTTCCGGATGCCCCCGGCTTCCAGCGACAGCACCGCCAATTCGCGAGTCGCAGTGCCGTTTTCGCGGAAGCGGACATGGCCGCACACGCCGGGATAGCCATTGGCGGACAGCACCGCCGAGCGGTCGATCCCGCCGCTCCGCAACATTGCGAGGACCATGCTGGAAGCATCGAACGCCAGCCCCGCTATCAGACCCGGGCGGGTCCCGATGCGTTGTTCGAACGCGCGCGCGAAATCGGCGAAGACGGTCGGATCGGGCGCGGCGAGCCAGGTTCCGGTCAGCGTACGCACGAGATCGGGTGCGAGATCCAGTTCCGGGAAGGCAGCCAGCGGCTGCACGTTGTTGGCGGCAAGCTGCGGCATCAGTCGGGCGAGCCGCGCCGGGTCGGCTATCAGCACCGCGTCGGGCAGGCCATCCTCCGACCCGCTGAAATTACCGGCCAACGCAGCCGTATCGCCATCCATCATGGATTGCACGATCAGCCCGAGATCGGTGCTTTCGGCAAGCGCGGCGGCGCGTATCTGCGCGGTCCAGGCGTCGTCCGCACCATCGACGGCGATCCGGCGGATGCCGCGACCGGCGGCATAGCGCAGGATGCCCGACACGGTCTGCTGTGCGGTGATGCCGAAGATGAACGCACCGCTTTCGCGCAGACCGGCGTCGTTTCCGAAGGCGACGACCGGTATGGTGCCGCCCGTCTGCGCAACGACGACGGGAACGTCCTGCGACCGCAGCGGGCCGAGAATGACCGCCGCGCCTTTCCTGCGCGCCAGCGCGGCGGCGGCGGCGGTGCCTTCGCCCGTCCCGCCCGTGTCCACCACCATCAGGGCCTCTGCATCATTTCCTGCTTGCGCAAGCATCGCTGCCCGTTCCATGCTGCGGCCAAGCGCGGCATAAGGGCCGCTCTGCGGTACCAGCAGGGCCGCGACACCGTCGCCGCGTGCTGCCAGGGCAGGTGTGCCGAACAAGGGATAGGACGATGCCAGCAGGAATGACGGCGAATATCGCAGCAGCTGACGTCGATCGATTGGCACGGCAGGATACTCCGGTTCGTCCGCGCCGATGGCCCCGGCGCAGGCTGGTTTTGGCCCTGACCGGAGCAATAGCATATTTGATCGCGATGATCGCCCTAATTCCTGCCACGGCCGTGGTGACCGAGAACGATCGTTTGAAAGTCGGCGGCACGATCTGGGACGGGGTGGCCGTCGTGGGTTCCACGATCCGCTTCGCCTGGGATTTCGCGCCGCTGGACACGATCGGCAATCTGGCCTTCACGGCCGACTGGAACCTTACCGGAACCGGCACCGACCTGACCGGAGAACTGGCGCAGGCGGGGGACCAGCTGCAGGTGGAGGACGTGACCGGTCTTGCCGATGGCGCGTTGCTCGACGTGCTGTTCCCCAATCTGCCGCTACGTTGCCGGTTCGATGCCGAAATATCGATCGACTATCTTCATCTGGGTGGAGACGGGCAGGGCGGTGCCGGCGGAGCAAGGACCGGCCCCGCCGCCTGCCATGCGAAGGATTTGGCTGCCTTCCCGGTCGACTTCCCGGCGATGCGGGGCGAACTGGTCCCCGGCGACACCATGACCTCCGGCGCGCTCGCGGCCGCTGCCGGCCGCGAACGGTTGATCGAGCTGCGGTTGTCGCCCGACGGCATGCTGAGCATCTGGCCGACCCAGGCGGCAACGCGGATCGCGCCCGTCCTGGCGGGACAGCGCTACGATACCAAAGTGGAATAGCGGACGCGTTCGACGCCCCCGCACTCGTGCCCATGTCCAGGCCCGAACTCAGGCAATCGCCAGATCGTTGAGGCCTATGATCGGCATCAGGATCGCCATCACCATCAGCAGCACCATGCCGCCCATGAACAACAGCACCAAAGGTTCGACCAGTGAGACGACCACCTGCAATTGCGCATCGACATCCCGGTCGAGTTCGCCCGCCGCGCGTTCCAGCGCCGGGCCGAGCTTGCCGCTTGCTTCCCCGCTGGCGACGATGGCGACCAGCATGCCGGGCAGGATGTCCGCTTCCCGCATCGATCGGCTGACGCTGTCGCCTTCGCGCACGCGGGCCGCCACCTCTTCCATCCGAATACGGATATGACCGTTGGGAATGACGGCGGCGGCGGCGGTCAGCGCATCGAGCAGCGGCACCGCGCTTTGCACCAGCGTGGCGAGGGTTGCGGAGAAACGCGCGGCGTTCAGTTGCCGGCTGAACCGCGCGAAGGGCCGCCGCGTTGCAATCAGCCGGTCGAAGGCCAGCCGCCGTTCGGCCCGCGCGAATTCCCGCCGGGCGAAGAAAACCGCGCCCAGCAGCACGATGAGAAGCACCAGCCCGTAATCGTTGATCGCCGCGCTCACCGCGATCAGCATCCGGGTGAGCAGCGGCAGGTCGGCCCCGCGCGACACGAACACCCGCACGATATCGGGTACCACATAGACCATCATCAGGGTCATCATCAGGGCGGAAATGGTCGCCAGCAACGCTGGATAGAGCAAGGCGAGTTTCAGCTTGCGCCCCGCGGCATGGCGCGCCTCCACGAAATCGGCGAGGTAGGCCAGCACTTCGGGCAAGCGCCCGGATTGCTCGCCGGCATGGATGGACGCGGTGTAGTAATCGGGGAAGACTTTGGGATGCTGGGCGAGACCGCGCGCGAAGCTGGAGCCTTCCATGACCTTGGCTCGGACATCCAAGAGGATGCCCGCGATCTGGCCGTCGCTCTGCCGCGAAACGAGGCGCAGCGCTTCCTCGATCCGTACGTCGCTCCCGATCAGGGTCGACAGCTGCCGGGTGGCGGTGGACAGGTTCTGCGAACTGATGCCGCGCCGGCGCAGCCGTTGGTAAAGCGGTATCGCCGGGGCTTTGGCCGAACCGGCGGCGATGACGGCCGGGGAGGCTCCGGGGCTGCTCGGTGCGACGGAAACGGGCAGCAGCGATTGCGCGCGCAGGGCATGGCGCGCGGCGGCGGAATTGCCCGCCTCGATCACGCCCTTGGTCGAACGGCCCTGCCGGTCGATGGCCTGATAGGCGAAGGCGGGCATGTCAGACTTCCTCGCGCACGACCCGCGCCACTTCGGCAACGCTGGTCGAGCCATCGCGGACCTTGGCAACCCCGTCGTCCAGCAGCGAAGGGCTGATCGTGCGGGCATGGGCGGTCAGTTCCGCTTCGGACGCGCCATCGTGAATGAGCGCTTCCATCGTGCGATCGATCGGCACCAGTTCGTGGATGCCGGTGCGTCCGCGATAGCCATCCTGGTGGCACGCGTCGCATCCGACCGGGGACCAGACGGTTTCGCCCGCCTCGATCGCGCCGTCCAGCAATGCGACGTCAGCCTGCGTGGCAGTGCCCCGGACCCGGCAATGCGGGCACAGGCGGCGGACCAGTCGCTGCGCGAGCAGGCCGATCACCATCGGCGCCAGCAGATAGCGTTCGACGCCGATATCGATGAGCCGCGTGACGCTGCCGACGGCGGAATTGGTATGCAGGGTGGAAATGACGAGATGGCCGGTCATGCTGGCGCGCACCGCGACTTCGGCGGTTTCGCCGTCGCGTATCTCGCCGACCATGATGACGTCGGGATCCTGCCTCAAGATTGCGCGCAGCCCGCGGGCGAAACTCATGTCGGTGCGGTGATTGACCTGCGTCTGCGCAATCCCTTCCAGTTCGTACTCGATGGGATCCTCGACCGTCATGATATTGCTGACCCGGTCGTTGAGACGGGTGAGCGCGGCATAGAGCGTGGTCGTCTTGCCCGACCCGGTGGGTCCGCTGACGAAGATGATCCCGTTGGGGCGTTTGAGAAGCCGGTCGAGCAGCTCGCGATTACGCGCGTTCATGCCCAGACTTTCCAGATCGAGTTCCACCGATCCTCGGTCGAGCAGGCGCATGACCACCCGCTCGCCATGCTGCGTCGGGATGGTGGATACGCGCACGTCCACGTCGTGCCCGCCGATCCGCAGCGTCACCCGGCCATCCTGCGGAATGCGTTTTTCGGCAATGTCGAGCCGGGCCATCACCTTGATCCGGCTGACCAGCAACGGGGCCAGCGCGCGCTTGGGTTCGATCATGTCGCGCAGCACGCCGTCGATGCGGAAGCGCACGATGAGCCGGCGTTCCTGCGTCTCGATATGGATGTCCGACGCGCCTTCCTTGATCGCCTGCAAGAGCAGCGCGTTGATGAGGCGGATGACCGGCGAATCGTCGCGCGTGTCGAGCAGGTCGTCCACTTCTGCCGCGCTGTCCGCCAGCGTCGCCAGGTCGATCTTGTCCCCGGCTGTCACGTCGGCGACGAGGCTGGCGCTGTCGCGATATTGCGATTGCAGCGCGGCGGCGAATGCCTCGTCCGTGACGGGCCGCCAGGTCAACGATCCGTATAATCGCTGTATCTCCAGCAGCGTCGCCAGGGCAGCGTCCGCCCGGTGGAGGCAGACGAGACCTTCGTCTTCCTCGCGCACCAGCGCGCCGCCTTCGCGCGCGAAGCTGTAAGCGAGTTCGCCGCGCGGTGCCGGCGCCGTTTCCAGCGGCAGCGATTCGACCGGCGCCGCTTCGGACAAGGAGGGCTGCTCCAAAAGGTTCATCGGCCGAGCACGATGCTGGCGGATACGGTCCCCGGTGCGGGCTGGCCCGTAATATCGACATCGCGGACCCGCAGATTGCTGGTGGTTTCGACATCGGCCACCCAGATCATCACCGCATCGAACGGCGCGTTTTCCAGCGTGAGGCGGACCGCATCCCCCTCCGCCGCCACCCGACCGACCTGCAATTGGGCCGCGGCCAGGCTGTTGGTCACGATCGCGGACGGCGTGCCGGTCCGCATCGGTCCGCTACGCGCCAAAGCGCCGTTGCCGCTGCGAAGATGCGCCTCGATCAGATCGGCGTTGCGGATCGTTTCGCGCGCATCCTGTCGCGCCTCGCGCAGGGGTAGCAGGATGGCCAGCAGCAGGGCGACAGACGCGATGGCTGCAAGTATGGTCAGCAACACCCGTTCGCGGTCGCTGCGTGTCCCCCACCAGTCGCGGGTCGTCTGCCAATAGGGGGCCAGCGCGCCCAGATCGACGGACCGCCCGATCATGGCGCGCGCACGATGAAATTGCCGGCAACGCCGCCCGTCGCGGCGCTTTGCCCATTATTGGCCGCGCCCGGCGTCACGACCAGTCCGCTCGCCTCCAGCGCGGCGGATGCCGCCTGCAACGCTTCGAGATCGGCAGCCTCGACGGTGATCGACAGGGTGCGTGCCGCCTGGTCGTAGCCGACTGACTGCCATTGGAACACGTCGTTCGCTCCTGCAAGAGCGGAGCCGGCGCGCGTCAGCAGGGGCAGGAATTGTCCGGGCGGGGCAACCGGCCCCGCCGGCACCAGGGTCGCGGCGGTCACCGCCAGATCGGCGTCGATCGGGAAGGGCGGCTGCATGTTCTGCGCGAGCAGGCGCACTTCCGCCTCGCGCGTTTCCGCCTCGTCGGTCAACGCGATGACATTCGCGCCGGCGATCGCCGCATGAGCGACCAGGCCGGCGACCGCTATCGTCGCCAGGCGTTTGAAAAAGGGATCGACCGGGCGTCGCGGCGCGGCATAGAGGCCCTGCCGAAGATCGAGCGCGGGGGCGATCAAACGCTCCGCCAGGGGTAGTTCCTGCAGGACGAGGCCGGCCGGCAGGTCCGAATCGGCGTCGTGCATATGCGGCGGCAGGGGGTCGCCATAGGCGATGCAGTCCGGCTGCCCCGCCGCGGTCCAAGCCTGTTCCAGCAGCTTCGCCGGCATGGCGAAGCCCGTACCGTCCGGCGCGCGGACACAAGCCCGGTCCGCCGCCTGATCGACTGCCCAATGGCCCGGTGCGGGGCGCGGCAGGGACAGACAGTCGGGCACCAGCGCGGCATGGTGCAAACCCGTCAGTTCGAGCCGCGCGACCCAGCGGCGCATCAGGTCGTGCCGCACGATGCCCACGAGAAAGACATTGGGCGCCAGTTCCGCGCCCAGCGCCACGTGCAATTTGTCCAGCGGTTCGGCGACGCGGTCCTCGATCGCGAAGGGAAGCGCGCCGCGCCGCTTGGCCGCGCTGGCGATGGGCGGCAGTTCCACGCTCAGCAGCAGCACGTTTTCGCTCCGGACCAGAACGACGCACGGCCCTTCTTCGAAATCCTCGATACTGGCGATGTGATCGTCGGCAAGCGACCAGATGCCGCTCGCATTGCGCTGGACATCATGCGGGGCCGCCGGCGGCGTGCTGTCGAAGACCGTCGTTTGGGGCTGTGTTTTGTCCATGAGCAGGCTATGGTCTAAACGCTATGCTCCGCACCCGAAAGCCTCTTGTGCCCATATTCCAAATTTCGCCCGCGCCGCGCCGATCCGAACGGCGCGGCGACGGTCCGGTAGCGCCCGACGTGCCGCTGCGCGAAGCGGGCCTGACCCTGATCGAGATATTGGTGGTGCTCGCGATCATCGCGGTCATGGCCTATCTGATCGTGCCCAACGTGATCGGCAGGCCCGACCAGGCGCGCGTCACGGTGGCGCAGACCGACCTGCGCACGATTTCCGCCGCGCTCAAGATGTATCGGCTGGATAATGGCGATTATCCCACCACCGGGCAGGGGCTGCCCGCTCTGGTCGAGCAGCCGACTTCGGGTCCGCAGCCGATAAACTGGTCGCCGAGCGGTTATCTTGGCCAGTTGCCGCAGGACCCGTGGGGGCGCGATTACAATTATCGGTCGGAAGGCGGGCGTTTCGAACTGGTCAGTCTGGGCAAGGACGGTGCGGTTGGCGGCGACGGCGTGGATGCGGACATCGCGCTATCGGGCCAATGACGTGCCCGTGACGGGACCGTAATGCGCGAGTGATGTACAGCCGGACCATATCGGGTGTTCAGCCTCGCGCCCAACAGGCGGGCCCCAAACAGGCGGGCCCCAAACAGGCGGGCCCCAAACAGGCGGGCCCCAAACAGGCGGGCATGACGCTGGTGGAGATGCTGGTGGTGCTGGCGATCATTGCGGTCACGGCGTCGGTATCGGTGCTGGCACTGGGCGGCGACAGCAATCTGCGCGGGCAGGCGGAAGCTAGGCGGATCGCGGCGCGATTGCAGCTCGCGGCGGACCAGACGATGATCGACGGACTGCCCCGCGCCATGGAAATTACCGATCGCGCCTATCGTTTCGTGCAAATTGATCCTGCGTCCGGCGAATGGGCGGCAATCGAGGATCGCGTATTGGCGGAACCTTTCGATGTGCCGGGCGACATGCGGTTGCGCGGCGCGGACGGGCAGTCGATCTATCCATTGGGCGCGGACGGATCGGGGCGGCCCTTCGTACTCGAACTCGATCGGGACGGGCGGCGCTGGACGATCGCTTTCGACGGCGTGACGGCGCGCATGGAGCAGACGGTATCGGACGACCCGCGCGAATGAGCGTCCGGCGTGCATCGTCCGAAGCGGGCTTCACGCTCATCGAATCGATGGTCGCGCTCGTCATCCTGGGCATTGCCGCCGTCGGCATAGTGCGGGCGGTGGAAGCGCATGTCGACCGCCTGGGCCAGCTCGATCAGCGGACCGCGGCGCGGTGGGTCGCGGAAAACGCGCTGGCCGAAGCGCGTCTCAATGCCGGCGGAGCCGGGGCCGCGGATACAGCTATCGACCGGCAGATGCTGCAATATCGCTGGACCGTTCAGACGCGCCTTACGGCGAGCGAGGACCCGGATATGAAACTTGCAACCATCACGGTCATGCCGCAGGGCAGCGCCAATTCGATGGTGACCCTTCGCGGGTTCGTGGACAGCGGAACGATTACGCCATGATACGGCTGCCGGCCTTTCTCGATACTATGAACGACCGGCAGAAACGGCTGGCCGCGGATATCTTCGCCGCGCTGGTGATCGCGTCTGTCGCATGGGCGCTCGCCGGTCTGACCTGGCGCCTGATGGGTTACGCAACGCAGGAGCCGGTTGCCGTACCGGCTGGACATGCCGCCGCGGGAGTGGACATCGCGCCGCTGATCGCGCTCGCGCCGTTCGGTATCGCCAGCGGCGGGGCGGTGGAACAGGGCGGCGGCGACCTCACCCTGCGCGCGATCTTCGCGGCGTTCCCCGCCAGCAATTCGGTCGCGCTGATTGCCGGGCCGGACGGGGAAGTCATTCCGGTAAGCATCGGCGATTCCACACCGGGCGGTATCGTCGAAGCAATCGAACCCGAAAAAGTCATGTTGCGGACCAGCAGCGGTCTGCGCGTTCTGGGCTTCGGGCCCGAAGAGGGCGGGGGTGCCGCGCGATCCGGTTTTTCGGCGTCGAGCGGCAGTTCGCAAGAGGGCGATCGTGGCGGCACTTCCGGATCGCCGCGGACCAGCAGGCCGGCCGGCGTCGAATCGATTCGCGCGCTGATCCCGCCCGGTGCGCGATCCCCGTCCGCCGCGCCTTCCGCGCCCGTTCCGCCACCATCCGACACGTCACCGCAACCGGCGGAGGAGCGGGGGTCCATCGAACCTTCGCGCCAGGGGGCGTCGGCGTCCGGCTATCGGGTCCCTGCGCGCCCGCCATCGCAGCTGCGGGCGGCTGGAATACGCGGCGGCGACGTCATTCGCAGCGTCAATGGAAAAGCGGTTTCGGCAGGCACGAGCCAGAGCGCGTTGTTGCAGCAGGCGATGGCGAGCGGGCGGGGCGGGTCCGATACGGCGCGCATCGAGCTGCTCCGCGACGGAAAACCGGTTTCCCTGACTGTGCCTCTGCGCTAGTTGGATGGCCGTGTCCCCGATCACACTCAATCTGTCGCGCTGGATATTCGCCATCGCCCTGGCCGTGGCCGCGCTTCAACCCGCATACGCCCAGCGCGCGGCGAATGCACAGCAGGGTGACGTGATCGTCAATATGCGCGATGTCGACGTGGCGGATGTGGCACAGCAGATCTCGCGCATTACCGGACGCACGATCATTCTCGATCCCTCGGTTCAGGGTACGATCAACGTCACTTCCGCCACGCCGCTCAGTCCGGCCGGGGTCTGGCAGCTGTTCGTTACCGTGCTGCGCGGACAGGGCTATGCCGTGGTCCGCAACGGCCGCGCATGGCGGGTGGTGCCGCAGGCGAACGCCGCGCGCGAACCGGCCAACGGTTCCGCCGAAGGGCGCATCGTGACCCGGCTGATCCGCCTGCGCACCCTGTCGCCGGAAGCGGCAGCGCGTATCTTCAAGCCGCTCGTCGCCACCTTCGGCAGCGTGGAGGCGGTGACCAATCCCAACGCGATCGTGGTGACGGACTATGCCGACAATGTCGCGCGCATCGCCTCGCTCGCGAACACGCTCGACCGCGGCGGGGTCGCCGCCGAAGCGCCCGGCTTCGCAACCATCGCGCTGGGCGAAGGGGCCGCCACCGACGTCGCCGCGGCGATCGAGGCGATCATGGGCGGCGAGGAAGGCGGACCGCGCGCCGTCGCCGACGAACGCAGCAACATCGTGCTGGTGCGCGGTACCAGGGCGGAAATCGCCGAAGCGCGGCGGATCGCCCGAACGCTGGACAGGCCGAACGGCGAACCCACGGTCGTGCGCGTGATCCGCCTTCGCTACAACGATGCGGAAACGATCACGCAGGTCGTCGGCGGCTTGATCGGCGGCGATACGCAGGCGAACAATCCGGTCGCCCGCACCCTGCAGAGCGGCGGCGGCACGATCGGGGACAACCGGCTGGTCGATGGCGCGAATCCGCTTCGCGAAACCACTGCCGCGGCGGGCGGTCTGCCGACATTGGGCAACAATGCCGCGTTCATCCAGGATTTGCGGGATCGGGCGGGGTCGGCGGCGGGCACCGCGTCTTCCGCGATCGGGTTTTCCAGCGAGGACCTCGCCATTCAGGCCGCGCCCGAACTCAACGCCATCGTCATCAGGGGGACCAAATCGCGGGTCGCCATGATCGAAACGCTGGTTGCCGACCTCGACGTGCGCCGGCCGCAGGTGATGATCGAGGCCGCGATCGTGGAGATTACGGGCGACCAGTCCGAACAGCTCGGCATCCAGCTGGGGCTGGGCGGGGCGGCCGATATTCCGGTCAATACCGGCGGCACGTCGTTCAGCAATCTGGGCATATCGCTTCGTCAGGCACTGGGTTTCGTCGGCGCGCCCGCCGCCGCCGTGGTGGGCGAGGGATTGAACGGCGTCATCGGCAGCCGCGGCGATTTCGCGGTTCTGGTGCAGGCGCTGGGCCAGTCGACCAGGGCCAATTTGCTGTCCACGCCCAGCGTCACCACGCTGGACAACCGCCCGGCGGAAATCGTGGTCGGTCAGAACGTGCCGTTCCGTACGGGCAGCTTCGTGTCGCAGGGCATCACCACCACTCCCTTCACCACCATCGAACGCGCCGATGTCGGCATAACCTTGCGCGTGGTTCCGCGCATTCATGAAGGCGATACGGTGCGGCTGGAAGTCAATCAGGAGGTGTCGTCCCTGACCAGCGGTGTGGCGGGGGCGGCGGACATCGTAACCAACCGCCGCTCCATCCAGACGACCGTGCTGGCCGATAATGGCCAGACCATCGTGCTGGGCGGTCTGATCAGCGACGATGAACTGGAAACACGCAGTCAGGTGCCGGTATTGGGCGACATTCCGATTTTGGGCGAATTGTTCAAGAGCCGCCGCAAATCGAAGACGCGGCGCACCCTGTTCGTATTCCTGAAGCCGACCATCCTGCGCGGGCCCGCCGATGTCGCGGACATCTCGGGCGAGAAATACGATCGCTTGCGCGAGGCGGAGGGGGCGCTGTTACTCGATTCCCGCCTGCTCCTCGAGCCACCGCAGGCGCGATTGCCGGCGGAGATCGACGGCATTTACTGATCTCGAAGCACGATGCCGCGCTCAGCCGTTGGCGAAACTCAGACTGGCGAAGATGGTCTGGAACTCCGCGTCCGGATTGTCGTGCATGGGTACGCCCCAGACGACGTTCAGCTGCCATCGGCCGGTTCGCGGCAGGGCGAAGGCCGCCTGCCCGTTCGCGTCGGTTCTGACGCCCCCGGCAGGCTCCGCATCGTCGTCCAGATCGGTCAGCTTGACCAGTGCGCCGACCAGCGGTTCGCCCCGATACAGAATGCGCACCGGCAGGCGTCCGTCCTTGCCCAGCGTTTGCGGATGGCGTTCCGGAACGATTTCCAGTTCATGACCCAGCGGCATCGTGACCTGATCGATCGAGGCGGCGGTAACCGGACCGACCTGCATGATGGACTTGGCGCGGCGGCTGTAGAATTCCCGCCCGGACGTTTGCATGGTCCCGCCCGCCATCCGGAAGGCGGCGATGGATGCGAGCCCCTCCTTCTCGACATAGGCGTTGAAGCGGTCGGCGGCCAGATCGCTCTTCGAATTGCGCGACACCAAGCCAATCACGTGAGTACCGGGTTCCGCGAAAGACAGCGCCGCGTCCCCGTCCATCCCGCCCATGGCGATCATGGAGCGCTGGTCGACCACGCCGCCCGGTCCCCGGATACTGAATTCGACGATATGCTCCGCCGGGACGCTCCAGCGGCTGCGATCCTGCCCATGACCGACATATAGAGAAACCGGCACGGTGGCCGGCGCCTCCAGCACGAACCGATCCGGCTGGATCCAGAAATCATGCCCCAGCGCAGGGGCGGCGCAGAGAAGCGATGCAGCCAACAGAAGTCTTGTTTTCATCGATACACCCATAGTGACAGTGAACTGCCTATACGTTTTGCCCGGCCGATCGGTTCTTCGATCGATCGGCCACGCCGGGGCGGCAGGTTTCTGCGTTAGGAAGGCGCGGCCATGGTCAGGACGATCCGCCGCTGATTGTCGGTAAAGACCGCGCTGTCCATTTTCGCCGATACCAGGCTCCATCCGCCCGCGCTTTCGCCGATACGCAGCGAACGTGTCGTTCCGTCCGCCATTCGCAAAAGCACTTCGACATCGTCGGGCAGGCGCCCTGCGATACCGATGAGCTGCGGTTCGACCGCATCGGAAACGCTATCCGCGGTAGCGGCGATGGTTCCCATGAAAATGGGCGGCAGGTTCGCGATCCTTTTGGCGGGCACCGCCAACGCCGCCGCCGGCGTGTCGCCCGGTACTGCCATGCCCTGATCCGGGATGATCGCATCCGTGTCGGAACCCGCGCGCAGCAGCATGAACGCGGCCACCAATGGCAGGAGCGCCGCAGCGCGCATCGCGTGATGGTGCCGGTAGGTCACGGACGCTTCGTCCAGGGTACCGTCAGCGTGCCCGAAAACCGCAATGTGTCTGGTTGACCTTGCTTGGCAGGGGCCAGCCGCCACGGTCCGAACCGCATGGGCGGCGCCTGGCTTTCGATCGCATCCACGGCCGCCAGGACGTCGCCTTGACTGCCGCTGAATTCGAGATCGAATTGCAAGGGTTCTTCCCCTGCACGCCCCGATGGCTCGAGAACGGCCAGTTGCATTCCGGTGCCGGCTGTTCGCGCACCTAGCCGGGATCGCACGGCCATGATTGCCTCGGTGCGGCTTTCGGCCGCCAGAACGTCTGCTTCGACCTGCGACGCTACTGGTGCTATCGGGGCACGTTCGCTGCGATAGCCGACGCGAAACCGCCCATCGCGGCCCTGCGTCTGCATGCCTTCGGCCAAACCTTCGAGCGCAGGCTCCTGCGCAAATTCCCGACGCAGTTCGTCGGGGTCCTGCGTATCGAATTGCAATTCGACCGTGCCGTCCTGCGCCCCCGAAATCGCCACCAGTCGATCGCGCGGCAGCCCGTCGTAAGGCATCGAAAGGATCGATGCCGCAACGCCCGGCCCGGAAGGAATTTCCGCACTGCCGGGCGAAACCGGACCGGGCACCATTTCCGTCCGCGGTTCACTCACTCTTGCGAAATAGGACACTCCGGCGGCGGTGAAGGCGATCAGGGCCGCCCCCCAACAGGCGAGCGTTATCGACCAGGCCCGCTTCGTGGCCGGTGACCGGTAACGGAACGCCTGGGCGCCATCGGCGGTGCGGGCGTGCAATAGCGCGCCGGTCTCGCGCTCCAGCCGGCCGATCGTGTCATCCAGCCAACCCCGACGGACGACGGTAACGGTCGCAGTTTCGCCGGCGGCAGGCACCGCGTCGGTCCGAGCGATCTGTTCCGGCGCGATGGGTGCGTGATCCTGGAGCAGGCGCGCCATGTCGCGTCGGGTCCGCGGCATGGCGGGCAATGCGATATCCAGCGTTGCGTGCGCCGGAACAAGGATCGCGCCGCCCTGCACGGACGGCGGCAACGGTTCGGATGTGTCGCGTGCCTCGTCGGTCAGGACCAGCGTCGTGTTTGCAGCTGTCATCCGGCAAGCAGTCCGATGATTCCCGCCGCAAGCAGGAAGAAAGCCGCGCGCGTGTTCCACCAGTGGCATTTCGCCAATGTCGTTTCGCCGATCTGCGCATGCACCGCCGCGGCGCGCCCGGCACCTTCGGACAGATCGCCTTTCATCAGCACGGCGTGCGACAGGGGCGGAAGCGACAGGGCCTTCGCCAGCCCCTCCCGCGTGTCGGGTAGCGTCCCCCAAGTCGGCAGCACCGCATCGAGCCGCGCCAGACTTGCCCGGATCGCCAGAGTTGGCGGAATATCGCGCCTTGCGGCAACGTCCACCATCCGCAATATCTCGGCGCGCATCAGGTCGCTTTGCGGGTGGCGCGCGCATAGCCGCCCGTACCACAGCGTCATCGCGGTGCCGGTCGTCGCCGCGATCAGGCCGAACACGGCGGAAACCGTGAAGGCGGCGACAACCGCCGCGAGCCACAGCATCGCGGCTTCGATCCGGCTGCGGCGCACAGTGGTCGACATGCGCGCCATTGTTTCGTCGAACCGTGCGACCGCGATGAAACTGCCGATCTGTGCGTCCTCTTCATGCGAGGCCGCGACGATGTTGCGGAGCCATAAAGGAAGCGCCCCCTCGCCTTCGATCGCATCGGCGAAGCTATCGCCGCGCGCCATGGCGGTGGAAAATCCGGGCAACCGGCTGGTATGCGAGCCGTCGACATCGAAAGAGGTCCAGGCGTCCTGCGGCGAATAACCAGCTTCCAGCAGGTGAGCCAGCATCGCTTCGGGCGAACCTCCGACCCGGAATTTCTCCTGCAGCAAGCTGGCGAGACTGGGGGCGTGCGGCATGCCGGCCGCGCTGTGCAGGGCGGGCACCGGTTGATCGACCGCGTCCGGGGCCGCCCGGGCCGCGACCTCATCCTTACTCAAGCGGACCAGACGCAGCTGCGCGCCCGTCGCGAATTCCAGCGCGCGGCGTTCACCGACATCGAGATCGCGCCAGCTGCCCACAGTTACGCTGTCGCGATCCCGTTCGAGGACGACGAGGCCCCGCGATCGCAGATAGGACGGGTTGAGGCCGGCAATCGCGTCGCGTGTTTCCATTAATCCCATCTCGCATCTACGCCGGGCAGCGGCCCGCCTGCCGGGATTAGGCGCATTCTCCCACGCTGTCAGCCGATTCTATATCCGGACCGCTGTCGTACAATTCGCCGGGCAACACCGGGACCCGCGATCTGCAGCCGAGCGCGTGTTGCCCGCGCATCGACGACGGTGGCGTCGCGCGATAAGCCGGTCAGGTCAGCGGGACGAGTTGCGCGGCGCCCAGGATATTCTCGGCCGTGGGCGTGTCGCTCGGCCGGTCGGATTTCGGTTCGAGCGAAATGGCGATGGAACTGCCGGCGGCGATATCTTCCTGCATCGCGGGGCTCAGCGGTATCACGATCGTGGCGCTGTCACCGCTCTGTCCCAGCGACCGGGGCTGTCCATCGGGTCCGATGACCCATAATTCCGGAACCAGCCCTTCATTGTTCGCGGTCTGGACGCGCACGGTCATCTCACCGGACGAACCATCGTAAAGTGCGGTCAGCAGTGCCGGCGTGTCCGCGCCGTTGACCTGCGCCACGCGGTAGTCGTCATTCGCCTGTGCCAGATCGTTCGAAAGCGCCGCGATCCGGTCGTCCCTCTCCGCGATGTCGCGATCGCGGGCGATCCACATGCCGGCGAAAGCGAGCGCGGCGAGGGATGCGGCGATCGTGCCATATTTCCATACGGTATGCCGGCCCGACTCGGGTGCGGCCGCGCCGCCGTCATTGGCAGCCGGTGGCACGCCGACGGTTTCGTGATCGGCCTCTTCGGTCTCCCCCCCGAGCGATGCCGATATGCGATCCCACAAACCGGCGGGCGGATCGATCGGATCAATCCCGGCCGACCAGTTTTGCGCCATTTCCTCCCATACCCGAACACCGTCGGCAAAGGCGGGAACGGTCCGGCGTTCCGCTTCCGCCGCCTGCCTGGCATCGCCTTCCAGCAGACCCAGCGCGAGCTCGGCGGCGCGCACGTCCGCGTCGGGGGTAAGGGCGCGCCGATCAGCCACGGGTCACCTTTACCCGCAATTCGGCCAGCGCCCGGCGGATGCGCGTCTTGACCGTACCCAGCGGCACTCCGGTCTTGTCGGCGACCTGCGAATAGGTCATCCCGCCCAGATAGGCATCGCGGATATAGCTGCGTTCCGGTTCGGGCAGATTGGTAACGTGTTCGGCGAGCTCGGCCGCCTCGCTTTCGCGGACCAGGCGCAGCTCCGTGGGCTCGCTCTTGTCGGTCATGGTGGCCAGGGGCGCTTCGCCCGCCGACCGGCGCCGCATGCGCGCACGTACCCGATCGATCGCGGCGTTGCGCGCGATCAGGCTGAGCCACGCCATGGGCGCACCCTTCGCCGGGTCGAATTCGCCGGCGCGGTTCCAGACCTTGATATACACTTCCTGCAATACGTCTTCCGCGCCTTCGCGGTTTTGCACGACCTTCAGACAGATCGCGTAAAGCGTCGGTATGGTCGCGCCGTATAGTCGCCGCATGGCCGCACGATCGCCATTCGCGATTGCGGCCAGATCATCGACCAGGTCGGATTGATGCGCCCCCCGGTTCATGACTTATCGTTCGGCCCCCCTGACCCTATCGCCGCTGCTGTCATTGCCGGCACATCCGCCAACCTAGGCTGGTAAGACCCTGTTCGGCAAGATGATTATCCACGTTTGTCAGCCAGCGTCAATTTTCAGTTCGCAGGTAGATCGTCTTCTTCCTGTTCGATCTCGGCGTCCATCTCTCGTGCCAGGGTTTCGATCCTCTGCTGCGCCTTTTCATACCGTCCATCGAAACCGCGCGTTTCCTCCTCGTGCAGCAGGAACGTCGCCAACAGGCCCGCCGCCAGAACGCCCAGGACGATGGCGGGCCGCATCAGTAATCGATCTTGTATCGTACGTTGACGTTGGTCCCGCCGGTGCCGCCAGCCTGGCTCAGGACCGACAAGGCGGGGGTCAGCGCGACTTCCAACTGGGTAGCGGTGAACCCGCGGCCATCGGTGATGATCTCTATATAGATGTCGTCGGTCAGATATTGCCCGGCGGCCAGAGCGGTGCCGCGCCCGCTCGCCTCGTCACCGCCCAGGATGCGCAGCCGGTCGATCCCGGTCGCCGAACGCAGCGTTCCCAGTGGGTCCAGCCCCCCGCCGCCGCCGCGCAGCGAATTGAGCGATGCGGCCAGCTGAACCGCCTGGATGGCGGACAGGTTGGCGACCGAACTGCCGAACAGGATCCGCGATACGATCTCGTCCTGCGGGAGGCCGGGCGTGCTGGAAAACGCGATCTGCGGATCGAAGGCCTTGCCGGTCACGTTCACGTTCACCGTGACGCCTTCGATGTCCTCGCTCGCCACCAGCGTGATCAGCGGGTCGAGCGAGCGACCGCCGGTGAACTGCACGCTACCTTCGGTCAGTTCGAACGACCGTCCGGCAAAGCCCAACGTACCGCGTACCAGATCCACTCCGCCCGAAATGCGCGGCGCGGCGCTGGTTCCGCCGATCTGCATGTCCGCGCTCCATTCGCTTTCGAGGCCCATGCCGGAGACATACAGGCGTTCGGGAGCGACCAGCGCGATGTCGAGCCGGAGCTGTTCGAACACGCCCGCAGCCGGTGTCGCCGGCTCGTCGCCGGTAATCCTTACACGGCCCCGTGGCGGCTTGAAGCGCACGCCGGTCAAAGCGGGGACTTCCGCCGCGCCGGAGCGGACGATCTTGTACCGGGTTTCCGGCAGGCGGATGCGCCCCGCCAGCAGCGCGGACTGGCCGGCCTGCTTGGTCAGCGAGAGATTGCCGGTCGCACTTGCGGCCAGGGCGTCGCTGCGCGCAAGGCGGGCATCCTGCATCCGTACGTCGATATCCATCGGATAGCCGCGATCGGCCGCCAGGCTGACGAAACCGCTGGCGGACACCGTACCGTCGCCGGCATCGGCGGTCATGCGCTCGATTTCGAACCGGTCGCCGGTGAACCGGCCGCGCAGCGCGATATTGCTGAGGCGCGTTCCGTAGGTCTGGTTTTCATAGGTCAGGCTGTTGGCGCGGATGATGCCGGTGAGTTCGGGGTCCGACAGGCGCCCGCTAAAATCGGCCGCGACGCCCAGCGCGCCATTGAGCGTCTGATCGACCTGTCCGGCGAGCGAGAACAGCGTGCTGGCCGGACCGTTATAGCGTATGCCGCCGCCCAGCCGCGCCTGCATCAGCCGCTGTGTCCATGGCCCGGCACCGGGGGGCAGCGGAGTCAGCGAGGCGTTCATCCGCCCGATCACCGTGCCGCCGCGCCGGATAACGGCACGGGCCGCCCCGCCGACAGATTGCAGCTGTCCCACGAAATTGACGTCGACCGGCTGGCTGACCGACACCGCGGTGGTCCGCGTGAAGTTGCGGATCCGCAACCGCGCATCGGCGGACGGGAAGCTGTTGGGCGTAGCCTGCACGAAGTCGACGCTTCCCGTCGCCTGTCCCCCGATGCCGAGGCCGGGCGAAAAGGAATTGAGGATGGCAAGATCGATGGAATCGAGCCGGCTCTGCAGCTCGAGCCCGTCGCCGAACCGGCCCGCTACCCGCAGGTTGCCCTGTCCGAAATCGATGCGGGTCGGCAACAGGCGATATCCGTCCGCTCCGGGAATGATCCGCGCCGGTCCGGCGGTCCTAAATTCGATTCCGCGCGCCTTGCCGCGCAGGGACGCGCGCCACAGTTCGGGCGTCAGATCGGCATTGGCGGCGATGCGGAACGGCACGCCGCTCGTCCCTTCGGCCAGCAGTTTCGCGTCGCCGCGCCCGCCGCGATAATCGATGAGTGCGCGCATCCGGCTGATGCTGACCGAGCCATAGGCGGTGTCGGAAAGCTGCACATCGGCGACAACTTGCGGGGTGTCGTAGAGAATGGCTTGTGCATCGATGATGGCGGAACCGATCCGCAGATTGGCGGGTCCGGGCAGTGTCGTGTTGCGCGCGCGCAGATTGACGATGGCGGATTGATACTGCCCTTCCGCCCCCAGACGGACCACTCCGCCAAGCCCGCGTCCATTCGCGTCGAGCCGCCCGACGAACGGGCCTGCCGCGCTCTGCCGGACCTGGCCCGACAGATCGATGCCTGCGAAATTCGCCCGATTGATGGTCAGCGCGAGCGGCCCGCTGGCCGTCGCTACGGTGACGTCGGCGGTGAATGCGCCGTAATCGGTCTGCCCATCGGCATCGATGCGGAAATTGCCGTTGTCGCCGCGAATGGTGGCGGTCAGATCGGCCAGCCCGATGCCGAGGCCGGGCCGCGCCGCGCGGATCGTCGCGCGCGGATTGGCGACGGTGCCGTTCAGCGTGACGCCGACGGGGCCGTATTGCTGCGAAACGGCGGCCGCGGTAAGTGCGATTTCGCCGCTGCCCGTATCGTAGCTGCCCCGCCCGTCGGTGATCCGCAGCAGGGGCGAAGTCATGCGGACATTGGCGAAGCGCGCGGTGCCGTCGCTGCCATAGGCGATGTTGCTGGACGCCGTCAGATTGCCGCCGAGATAGGTCCGCATGGATTCGTTGAGCAGCCGGGTCGATCGCGCGCGAACCTTGCCCTGCAGGGCGAACCCGCCATCGGCCTGCGTCTTCAGGTCGATATCGGTTTCGAAATTGAAGATGCCGACGCTTTCAAGGCGGTAATTGTCGATCCGTCCGTCGATCGCGCCGGTATAAAGTCCGGTCGAGGTATCGGCGAGGAGAATCAGATCGGCATCGATCCGGTCCGATTGCAGCCGCATGTTGTCCGACAGGATACGCGGCCCGTCGATCGCGACATCGCCGTTCATGCGGATATTGGTGAGCGTTCCGCCCGCGACGGTATCCAGCCCGGTTATGCGCGATGCGGTAAGCGATACGGGCACCACCATGCTGCCGGTATCGACCTTCGTCTGCCCCTGCGCGCGCAGGTTCTGCACGCCCAGATCGTTCATCACGATGCGTTCGGCGCGGATGTCGTATTCAACCTCCGGCTGGGCGAAAGCACCGTTCAGCGTCAGCAGCGCGCGCAGTCCGCGCCCGCGCAGATCGGGGGCGAGCGTGGACGGCTTCAGCAGCACGAACGCCGCCTTCATGTCGTCGAAGCTGTTGTCCGACAGGTCGATCCCGCCATTGGCGGCCAGATTGAACGCATCGCTCGACATGCGTCCGGCGATCCGCGCGCGGCGTTCGTCGAGCGCGGCGGTCAGGTCGATATCGGTGGCCTCGCCCAGCAGGGCAGCGGTCGATGGCGGCGTAAAACGGGTGAGGCGCGCCGCTCCTTTCAATCCGAACGTGCCATCGCGCGCAGTCAGCGCCAGATCGGCCAGCGGAACGCCGCCGAGCGTGGCATCGAGCGTGCCGGCCCAGCTGGCCCAGTCGCCCCGGCCTTCCAGTTCGACGTTCACCGGTTCGGTCAGGCCGGCCAGCGCCGCGATCACCCCGTCGCCGGGGGCCTGCAGGTCGAGATCGATGTCCAGCTTGTTCTTTTCCGGCACCGCGTCCAGCAGCAGGGCGATCCGGTCGCCGCCCGCCCGGTCCGGACCGGCGATGGTGCGCGCATCCAGCTTCACCTTGGCGCGGGCGTCGGCGATATGCACTTCCCCGTTCATGCCCACCACGCGGCGTTCGCCGGACACCGGCGCCCCTACGATGAATTCGCCGACCTGCAGCCGGTCGATGTCGATGTCGTAATCCGGCAGCAGCGGATCGTCGGTTTCGGGCACCTCGTTGAATTCGGGCAGACGCTCCAGGGTCATCGTTTCCGCCGTCAGTGCGTCGATATCGATGTGGCCGTTGATGAAGGCGAAGGGGTGCCAGTCGACCCGGATCGCGGGCGAACGGAAGAACACGCCTTTCGGGTCCGCCACGGTCAGGCCGCGTATGGTCATGTCGCTGTAGAGCGAGCCGTCGATTTCATCGATCCCGATTTCCATGCCGGTTTCGAATTCCAGCCCCTCGATCTGCTCGACCACGAATTCGCGGCCCGGATCGGTGTTGATCGCGACCAGCGCCAGCGCGACCAGCGCGACGAGGAAAGCGACGACCCCGAACAGGATTTTGCCCGCCAGCTTCCATTTCTGCGCGGCCGTGCGGCCATCGCGCGCCTCGACTGCCGGATCCTCGTCGGCATAGGCGACGTCCGCCTCGTGGTCCTGCACCGCATCGACCATCAAAACGCCTGCCCGATGGAAATGTAGAGGTTGATCAGGCTTTCGTTCTCGCGCCGGCCGATGGGGGTCGCGATATCCACCCGCAGCGGACCGAAATTGGTGTAATAGCGTCCGCCCAGGCCGGCACCGAAACGGATGTCGCTGAATTCCGGTGTCGATCCTTCGTAAACCTGGCCCGCATCGACGAAGCCGACCACGCCGAAATTGCCGAAGCGATAGCGCAGTTCGAGCGCGGCTTCATTGAGGCTCAATCCGCCGATCGGGCGGAGGCGGAACGGATCGGCTTCCTCTTCGGGATCGTCGGGATCGAAATTGGGGTTGGGTTCGAGAACCTGGGGCCCCAGTTGCTGGAAGCCGAAGCCGCGCACCGATCCGCCGCCGCCCGCGTAAAACCGCCGCGACGGCGCGATATCGACACGATCGACGCCCTGGATGCTGCCGACTTTCGCGCGGCCCGCCAGCACGAAGCTGTCGCCGAAGGGCAGATAGGTCGATCCTTCCAGCACGCCGCGGGCATAAGGGGAGAACCCATCCTGCAGCGACCCTTCGGGCTGGATCAAAGCGCGCAGGCGGAAGCCTTGCGTGGGATTGAGCAGGCTGTCCGTCGTGTCGAAGCCGACCTGCCCGGTCAGCGCGCCGATGAAATAGGTGCGATCGACATTCTCGCCCGTAGCGAAGTCGAAATCCTCCTCTCTCGTGCCCAGTATTTCCGCACCGACGGCATAGGTGAAGCGTTTCTGCCAGATCGGCGTCGAGCTGTAGCTCAAAACGGTGTAAAGCCGCCCGGTCAGCGCCTCGAACGCATCGTAATCGGCGCGCAGGGCGTTAAGGCCGACTTCGAACGTCCGGTCACGCCGCCCCGCATTGGAACGGCGGAAGGTGACGCCCGCGCCCTGTTCCTGCGTGCCCAGAACGATATTGCCGATGAGCGCGCCTTCGGGCGGGAACAGGTTGCGATGCGCCCAGCTGCCTTCGAGGCGGAAACCCTGACCGGTGCCGAAACCCGCGCTGGCGGCCAGGGTACGCGGCGGGCCGGCATTCTGTTCGACTGCGATGGTTACATATTCAGTATCCGCCCCGCCTTCGCTATCGGCCACTTCACCCGTGCGTTCGGGCTGCACGGTGACGGTGTCGAACAGGCCGGTCGCGATAAGCGCGTCGCGCAGATCGTCGACCTTGCGGCTGTCGTACAATTCGCCGCGTTCGAACCGCGCGAGGACGCCGACATGTTCGGCGTCGAAGGCGAGATCGCCGCTGGTGGTGAACCCGCCGAAGCGTGCGCGCGGACCGGTGGTCACGGGCAGCGTATAGACACCGTCGAACGTTTCGGGATCGAGCAGGATGTCGCGCTGGCCCACTTCGACGAAGGGATAGCCTTCGCGCGGCAGGGCGACCGCGATCTGCGCCTCCGCCCCCTGGACCCGCGCGGCGACGATCGGTTCGCCGACCTCCAGCGCGAAATTATCGGCGATCAGATCGGCGGGAATGGTCGGGCCGGCTTCGATATCGATATCGGCAAAGACATAGCGTTCGCCCGGCGACACATCGAGAACGGCGGTCAGCGGCTGGCCGTTATCCGCTTCCGAACGATCGATACGCGTCGTGATCGCAGCGCCGTACCATCCTTCGGAATGAAGAATCCGTTCGAGCAGCTGGCTGTCCTCTTCCACCCGGGCGGACAGCATCGCGATATTGGCAACCTCGTCGTCGCTGTTCTCGAGCGCGGACAGATCGTTGAACATGCCCGCAATATCGACATCGCCGTCGCTCTCGATTGCGTCGAGTCCGTTGATCGTGACGCCATATTCGATCGTTACGACTTCTTCGCTGTCCTGCGCGCTGTCGGCGAAGCGCGCCTCGTCCACCTCGAATTCCTCGATCGGCGAAAGCGGCGCGAGCAATTCGGCATCGCGGATGGGAGCATCGCCGATCTCCTCGTTCAGGTCGCCATCGGCCAGTTCGGGCAGGCCGAGCGGGGCGGAGGGATCGCTGGCGATCATGGAGCCATCCGCCTGGAGGACGGCCGTTTCGCCCGCTTCGGCGCGGGCTTCGGCTGCGGCTGCGGCTTCGGCTTCGGCGAATCGGCGTTCGAAATCCTCGATGCTTTCCAGATCGCGCATCAGTTCAGGATCGTCTTCCCCCAGATCGGGAATCGCTTCGTTGAACTCGCTATCGGTGATGATCGGTTCGACCGGCGGCAAATCCGCCCCCGGCGGGGGCAGCGGAACGGACAAGGCGCCGGCGGTCAGCGGATCGATCTCGGCAATGGCCGCTTCGGGATCGTTCGCGTCTTCGACGCCCTGCGCCCGGGCGCCCTGCGCGGACAGGGACATGGCGACAATGGCGATGGCCGACAACCCGGTTTTCAAGCCACGGCCGTTTCTGAGGCGCAGGCACGCGGCGTCGCGCTGCGGGAAATTCGGCGATGGAACGCGCATGGTTACTATATCCGACCCTGGCTTTATATCCCGCAATACGCAGGATGTAACGGGACGGATTTACCATCCGATCCCTTGCACCGCCACGCTTTGCGTGTTTATGGCCCCCCAGACAGGCGCATCGCCTTCAAGGAGTCGTCCCATAGACAAAAACCAGCCCGGTGCAAATGCCGTATCGCCACTGAAGCTGCCGTGGTCCGCATGGAAGCAGATCCTGAAACGCATGTGGGTGATGCTGGGTTTTCACAACCTATCGCTGTTGGCGGCGGGAATGGCGTTCTTCGTCTTCCTGGCGATCACGCCGCTGCTGGCGGCGACGGTCATGACCTACGGCCTGCTGGGCGACGTCGAGACGGTACAGCGCCAGATGGGCACGATCATCGAGATGGTCCCGGCCGAAGCGGCGGCGATGATCGAGGAACAGCTGACCGCGGTCGTGACGACCAGTTCCGGGGTAACCGGTTTCGCCCTGCTGATTTCGCTGACGCTGGCGATATTCGGCGGAATGCGCGCCGCGAACGGCCTGATCAGCGCGCTCAATATCATCAATTCGGAACTGGAGACCCGCAACATCCTGTCGCGGTCTTTGCAGGCCGCGATCCTGACCGCCGCGGCGATCCTGATCGCGCTGACCGGGCTGGTCAGCGGCGGCATGGTGGCGTGGCTGCAATCGCAGACGGGCGATCTGATGGGTCCGCTGGCGGAAGGGTTCTTCAAGCTGCTGACCTGGGCGGTCGCGATGGCGTTGGGGACCACCGGATTCGCCATCATCATGCGATACGGCCCCGATCGGCGGGAGGCCAAATGGCGGTGGCTGTCTCCGGGATCGTTCCTATCGACCTTTGCATGGGTGGCGGTGTCGTTCTGCTTTTCGCTCTACGTCCGCTATGTCAGCGATTACAACGCGACCTATGGTTCGCTGTCGGCGATCGTCGTGTTCCTGATGTGGCTGTTCCTGACCAGCTACGCGATCCTGATCGGGGCGCTTCTGAATGCGGAGATCGAACGGCAGACGCATGTCGATACCACCGTGGGCGAGGACCGCCCGATGGGCGAACGCGGGGCGGTGATGGCGGATGTGGCGGTTGCGGGGCCGATCGACGCCGAAGCGCTGGAAAAGAAACGCAAGCGCCACGCGGAACATCACGCCAACAAGGCGTCGCACGACCAGGCGTAAGGAAGCGCTGCCCGAAAAGGCGGGTCAGTTCACCGCGCGTTCCTTCCCCACCCAATAAGGTGCGCGCAATTCCCGGCGCAGGATCTTGCCCGACGGATTGCGCGGCAGGGCGTCGATGAAATCCACCGTCTTGGGGCATTTGAACCCGGCGATGCTTTGCTTGGCATAGGCGATCACGCCATTTTCGTCGAGATCGCTGCCGGGCTTGCGGACCACCACCGCCTTGACCGCCTCCCCCCATCTGTCGTCCGGCACACCGATGACCGCGATGTCGGCAATATCGGGATGGCCGTAGATCGCGCTTTCGACCTGCGCGGGATAGACGTTCTCGCCGCCCGAAATGATCATGTCCTTGATCCGGTCCTGGATGAACAGATAGCCGTCTTCGTCCATCATTCCGGCATCGCCGGTGAGGAACCATCCGCCCTCCAGCATCGCCTTGGCGTTTTCTTCGGGCCGGTTCCAGTAGCCAAGCATCACGCATTCGCTGCGAATGGCGACCTCGCCCGTTTCGCCGGTCGGAAGATCCCGGTGGTTTTCATCCAGGATGCGCACCTCGACACCCGGTAGGGGCTGCCCCGCCGACTTCATCACGTGTTCGCGGCCGACGATCCTGTCGGGTTTGTGATCGTCGGGCGACAGGCTGATGACGGTGCCGAATGTTTCGGTGAGGCCGTAAAGTTGCGCGAAATCGCATTTGAGGCGCTCGACCCCTTCCTTCAGCAAGTCGAGCGGAATGGGGCTGGCGCCATAGGTCAGACCCTTGACCGATGAAAAATCCGCTTGTCCCGCATCCGGATGCGCCAGCATCAGGCCGATCGCTGCAGGCACGAGGAACAGCCATTTGACGCGGTATTTCTCGACGTCGGCGATCGTCAGTGCGGGATCGAATTCGCGGTGGATGATCATCTCCTGCCCGCCCAGCACCGCGCCCAGCGCCGTGCCGACCCCGGCGATATGCCCATACGGCATGGCGAGGATGACCGAATCGCCGGGCTCCGCACAATACCAGTATATGTTATGTTCGCGCATCAGCGGGCGCAGATGCGTGCCGTTGTGATGCGACAGGACCACGCCCTTGGGGAGGCCGGTCGTGCCCGATGTATAAAGTTGAAGCACGCCGTCCTGCGCATCGACATCCACCGTAACGGTATCAGACGACTGTGCGTCGCGCCAGGTATCGAAGCTGTCGTCCATCAGGATCGTCTCGCCGCCGAATGGCAGGCCGTCTGCGAACTCCGCCTCCACGAATAGCAGCTTCGCGCCAGCGTCCTTCAGGATAAACTCGACCTCCGGAGGGGCCAGCCGCCAGATGATCGGCACGAACACCGCACCGGCCCGCGCCGCACCCAGGCACAGTTCGACCGCGCGATCGCTGTTCTTGCCGAGATAGGCGACCCGGTCGCCCTTGCCGACGCCCTTCGCCGCCAGACCGTTGGCGATTTGCGTCGCATGAATATCGTAGCTGCGGTAGTTCGTTTCGCGCCCTTCGAAGCGCAAGGCGATCTGATCGCCCCGGTCGCGGGCATGGGCGGCAAGCGCATCGGGATATGTCGGATAATACGGTTCTGTCGCCGTCATGACTGGCCTCTCTCAAGGGTTGTTCGCGGCCGAATCATTCGGCTCTTATCTACGCTACCATGCGCGGTCGGGCGCGCTCACGTAAAGCCGCGATCGCAAAACCGCATGGCACAGTGGGCCAGCATGGCGGTACCGATCGGCATCGCATCCTCGTCCACACGCATCCGCGCGGAATGGATGCCGCAGCAGGACCGCCAATCCTCCCCCTGCGGCGCGACGCCGAGGAAGAACATCGCACCCGGCACTTTTTCCAGCACATAGGCGAAATCTTCCGCCCCCATGATCGGTGCCTCCAATTCGCGCCACCCGTCCGCGCCCAGCATGTCGCGCGCGACCTCGCGGCCCAGATCGACCGCGTGAGGGTCGTTGATGGTCACCGGGAAGCCGGGGGTGATCGCGACATCCGCCTCCACCCCGTGCGCGGCGGCGGTGGAGTGTGTCACATGTGTCAACACCTCGTGCAGCTTCGCGCGATGGGCGGGCGACAGGCTGCGCATGGTGCCGGCGAGCGTGGCGGTATCGGGGACGACGTTGTGCGTCGTGCCGGCATGTATCTGCGTAACCGTCACCACCACCGCATCGGCCGCGTCGAAGCGGCGCGTCACCATGGCCTGTATCGCGGCGACGATGGCCCCGGCGGCGGGGATGGGATCGCGCGCGTCGTGCGGCATCGAGGCATGGCCGCCTGCGCCTTTGACGACGATCTCGAACTGGTCCGCCGCCGCCATCAGCGGACCCGGCTTGCCCGCGATCACGCCGAAGGGGGCGTTCGGCATGATATGCAGCGCGAAGGCCGCATCGGGCAGCGGATCGATCAATCCGTCATCCAGCATGAAGCGCGCACCGTGATGCCCCTCTTCCCCCGGCTGGAACATGAACTGCACCTCGCCTGCAAGGTCGGCCCGCCGTTCGCAGAGCAGCTTGGCCGCGCCCACCAGCATCGCCGTGTGCGTGTCGTGCCCGCAGGCGTGCATCCGCCCCTCGATCGCGGAGGCGAAGTCCAGGCCCGTCTCCTCCGCCATCGGCAGCGCGTCCATATCCCCGCGCAGCAATACGCGCCGCGTGCCGCCGCGTCCGCCTTTCAGGGTGGCAACCATGCCCGTCGTCGCGCCGCCTTCCCGCCATTCGAGCGGCAAGCCGTCCAACGCGGCGCGCACCTTCGCGCTGGTCAAGGGCGTCTGCAGGCCCAGTTCGGGTTCGGCATGGATCGCCCGGCGCAGGGCCACTATGTCGGGGGCCAGCGCGCGGGCGGAGGTCAGGACGGTATCGGTCATGCGCGAAGGCCTAGCCCGTTTCGCCATAAGAGTGGTGAATTTTCGCGCATTCGGGGCTAAGGCGCGTTCCGTCATGCAGCCGCCATCGCCCGAAAAGACCCCGATCATCGGAGTCATCTACAATCCCCGCAGCCACCGCAATCGCGGACGCGACCTCGATGTGGCAGGGCGGGCGAACGTCCATATCGAACAGCCGGACGGGAAAGCGGACATCGCCGCCGCGCTCGAAAGCCTGCATCGCCGCGGCCTGGATTATCTTATCATCAATGGCGGCGACGGGACGGTGCGCGACGTGCTGACGCAGGGGCAATACGTGTTCGGCGATTCCTGGCCCGTTCTCGCCGTGCTGCCCAAGGGGAAGACGAATGCGCTCAATGTCGATCTGGGCGCGCCGGCGGACTGGAACCTGACCGCCGCAATCGATGCGTGGTCCACGGCGCGTCGCATCCGCCGCCGGCCCATCGCCGTGCGCGACATGGCGGGCGACGACGCGCATCCACGCCTCGGGTTCATCATGGGCGGCGGGGCGTTCACGCTGGGCGTGCGGGCGGGCCAGGACGCGCATCGCATGGGCGCGTTCAATTCGCTCGCGGTCGCGGTGACGACCGGCTGGGGCGTCGTCAGCATACTTGCCGGCAACGCGCGCAACAAGTGGCGGCGGGGCACGCCGATGCGCTTCCTGATCGGTACGGACCGCCATGCGCTGCCGAACGATGGCGTCCTTAACGCGGGGCGCCGCAGCCTGTTTCTGGCATCCACTCTGGAACGGTTTCCGGCGGGTATGAAACTGTTCGGGCTGACCGATGCGATGCAGGATCGCGAACTCAAGCTGATGGTGCTCGACGCGCCGCGCCGCCGGATATTCGCGATCGTGCCCGCGATCCTCGCTGGGCGGGTCCCGCGCTGGGCCAAGCGGGCCGGTTTCCACCAGCTGTCGACGGCCGAGTTCGAACTCGCCATCGGCGATGACTATATCCTCGACGGGGAAGCCTACCCCGCCGGAACATACGCCGTATCGACCGGCCCCGAACTCACGTTTCTCGCGCCGTGAACAGCGATCTTCGCCCGATGATAATAGCGCGGCTCGATCGGGATGTGCATGACGATGTCGTCGCGTTCGCTGCGCGTCTCGCCGAAGAGGCAGGTGCCATGGCGGCCCTGTTCTACGGATCGAACCTGCGCACCGGCGAATTGGACGGCGTGCTCGATTTCTACCTGCTGATGCCGGGCGGGCAAGTGGAACGGATCTGGCCGCGCGTCAGCTATCACGAGGCCGAGTATGGCGGGCGGACCCTGCGCGCCAAGGTCGCGCGCATGTCCATCGCCAAGTTCCGGCAGGCGGCGGGCGGGCGCAGCCGCGACAGCACGATCTGGACCCGCTTCGTCCAACCTTCCGCCCTCGTCTGGCAGCGCGACGAACGGGCGCGCGCGAAGGTCGCCGTCGCGCTGGAAGCCGCCGCGATCACCGCCGCGCGCACCGCCGCCGCGCTGGGGCCGCTATATGGCGAGGAAGAGGAATATTGGCGCGCCCTGTTCCGCGAAACCTACAAGGCTGAATTCCGGGTCGAGGCACGTGGGCGCGAAGCGTCCATCCTGACATTGAACCCCGAACATTTCGACGGTCTGCTCGCAGCGGCCTGGAAGGCGGGCGGCATCTATTTCAAGGAACATCGCGGCCGGCTGGAGCCGACCTGGCCGCCGCGCGAACTGGTGCAGGCACTGGGTGGATGGCATCGCCAGCGACGGTGGGGCAAACTGCTCAACCTCGTACGGCTGCTGAAGGCCAGCACCACGTTCGATGGCGCGGCACGCTACGGCGCGTGGAAGATCACCCGCCATACCGGCGTACCCGTGGAACTGACCCCATGGCGCGAAAGGCACCCCGTCCTGGCCGCGCCGCAGGTTCTGTTTGGCGTCTGGCGGGCGAAACGGAGCAAACCGGGGAGGGCCGAACCGGAATAGAACCGAACGGCACCCCGTATACAATTAGCCCCCGCGCGAAATCAGACGTAACTACATGTATTTCATGTTGATCGTGATCGCCTTCACGCCGTTGCCGACGTTGAAGCTCGTCTTGGTATGACTCGGCTTGCCGAGGTTGAAGATATTGATGCTGGGATCGTTCGACATGCCCCCGCCATCGGAACTGAGATCGGTCTTGCCATTGCCGTTCTTGTCGTGGCGAACCGCGATGGCATAGCTGCCTGCTGCCGGCACCGGCATGCAGAAGTTCATCGTGCCGGCCCGTGCGCGCGCTTCGATCCGGTTGAGCCAGCGGCCCGATCTCAGCCAGTCGCCCTTTGTACCGTTGTAGCTTTGCACCCGGATCGTGCCCGAAGCGCTGTCGATCCCGCGCACTGTCACCTTCACCGCCGGGCCGGAGCCGCGGCACTTTGCCATGTCGTTGCCGATCGTCTGGCGATATTGGGCCTGCACCGGCGCAGCCACCACGACGCCGCCTGCGAAGATCGCCGCGATACCGATTCTCATAATGTTTTTCATTTTTTTATCTCGTGTTCCACCTGTCACCCGCCTGTCGCCCGCCAGCCGTCCGCCGGCGGTATGTGAAGGGCGGGTCGGCATTATTGAGCATCGATATGGCTCGAACGCGCTGAATTGCGGCTGAACTGTCTGTTGATGCGTTCGTTCAGGCGGGCGCCGGGAGACAGGCATTGGGAAACGGGCGGTGTGGAAAAGCGCAGCTTTGGCGCTTGTGGCGGTGAATCGCGGTCTGTAGGCGGTGGAACACCTGTAACGAAGGCCCGCCGCCATGGCTCGCAAGCCCGCATCCCATCCGATGATAGCGCCATCCATCCTATCCGCCGATTTCGCGCGGCTCGGCGAGGAAGTGCACGCGGTGGACCGGGCGGGGGCGGACTGGATCCATATCGACGTGATGGACGGGCATTACGTTCCCAACATCACCATCGGTCCGGCGGTGGTGAAGGCCCTGAGACCGCATACGGACAAGCCGTTCGACGTGCATCTCATGATCAGCCCGGTGGACGCCTATCTGGAACAATTCGCGGATGCGGGCGCGGACATCATCACCGTCCATCCCGAAGCGGGCGCGCACACCCATCGCACTATTCAGGCGATCAAGGCGCTGGGCAAGAAAGCCGGCATCAGCCTCAATCCCGGCACTCCGCAAAACGCGCTCGACTATCTCATCGATGCGATCGACCTGGTCCTCGTCATGAGCGTCAATCCCGGATTCGGCGGGCAGGGCTTCATCGACAGCCAGCTGCGCAAGATCGAGGCGATCCGCGCGATGATCGACCGGACGGGGCGCGACATACGGCTGGAGGTCGATGGCGGCGTCGATCCCGATACAGCGCGCCTGTGCGTCGATGCGGGTGCCGACGTGCTGGTCGCCGGGTCCGCGACGTTCAGGGGCGGGCCGGATCGCTACGCCGCCAATATCGCCGCCTTGAAAGGCATGTCCTGATGGCCGAAACGACGTTTGAGGCGGCCGCCCGGCCGGGGCGCGAAGCATCGGACGATACAGGCGAAGACATGGCCGTGCCACTGAACATGCGAACCGAGGACGATGATGCCGGCCTGGTGGTCGAACACGATGACGCCGCCAGGCATCTGGCGAAACGCGAAACGCTGGAGCCGGGGCGCTCCCTGGCCATCGCCGATTTCGCCGATCCTTCGACCAGCGCGGCGGAACGGCTGATCCGGCTTGCCTATCGCATGGGCGTGCCCGGGTCGACATTGTCGAAGCCCTTTTCCAAGCCCGCTCGGCCACGCCTGCTGGCAACGGTCCACTCGCCGCTGGAAGGGGATCGGGCCGCCGGCGTCGCCTTGCGCGCGGGACATTTCCTCGTGCACGGGGTCAAGGCGCCGATCGCGCAGGTCGATTTCCGTGCGTCCGCCCGGCTGACCGCGCCGTTCGACCGGATCGTTCACGGGTTCGGATGGATGCGCGATCTTGCCGCCTCCGCCAACCGCGAACAATGCACCGGCACCGCCGAACGGGTGTTGCAGGCCTGGGTCGCCGCCAATCCCCGCCCGGCGAAGGGCCCGCCCTGGAACGTCGAGCATGTCGGTCACCGCCTGCTCAACTGGCTGGTCCATGCCCCGCTGGTCCTGTCGAACAAGGATGCGGCCAAGCGTGCGCAAACGATGCGGATCGTCGCAGATACGGCCCGCTGGCTGGATCGCCACGTGACGAAGCCGCAGGACCGTCTGGGCGAAGTCGCGGGCTGGTGCGGCCTGCTGGCCGCGGGGCTCCTGTTGCCGGACGGGCGCCCGCGCCGGCTCTACGCGGAAGCGGGGCTGATCCGCGCGTTGGGCGAACTGGTTGCGGAAGACGGCGGAACGCTGTCGCGCAGCCCGCTGGCGCAGATGGACGCGATCGGCCTGCTGGTCGATGTAACCGCCTGCTACCGGGCGACGCAAGGCGATCCGCCGGCAGCGTTGCAGGCGATGCTCGACCTGCTGGTGCCGCCGCTGCTCACACTTCTCCACGCTGATGGCGCTCTGGGCAACTGGCAGGGCGCGGGCGCCGTTCGCGCCGATCGCATCGCATCGCTGATCGGGGCGAGCGGTGTGCGGACCCGCCCGCTCAAACAAGTGCGCCAATGGGGGTATCAGCGGATCGCCGGCAACCGTACGACGCTGATCGCGGATGCGGCGCCGCCGCCGCTCGCGCGTCATGCTCGGTTCGGATGCGCATCGACACTGGCGTTCGAACTGTGTGCAGGGGAATGCCGCATCGTCGTGAATTGCGGCGGCGCGGCCTTCGCCGGCGGCCAGGTGCCGGCGCGGGTCGGTCAGGGGCTGCGCGCGACCGCCGCGCATTCCACGCTGACGCTGGAGGATGCCAATTCCACCGCCGTGCACATCAACGGCAAGCTGGGCGCGGGCGTCGGCGAAGTGGAAGTGGACCGCAGGATACTGGAAACGCCGCGGGGGCTGGCAACCCGTCTGGAGGCTTCGCATGACGGCTATGTCGCGCGGTTCGGTCTCAACCACCGCCGGGTCCTGATCATGCGCGAGGACGGCAGCGAATTGCGCGGACAGGACATGCTGGTGCCCGCCGGGAACAAGGGCAAGCGCGGCAAGATCGGCTTCGCGATACGGTTCCATATCGGACCCGGAGTGGAATTGCGCATGTCGGACGACGGGAAGGGTGCCGGACTGGCCCTGCCCGATGGCAGCCTGTGGCAGTTCCGCATGGCTGCAGGCGAGGGCGGGGGCAACGATGCCGCAAACGCGCTGACGATCGAGGAAAGCCTGTGGGTCGACGGCAATGGGCGCCCGCAGCCGATCGAACAGCTGGTCATCCAGGGAATCGTGTCGCGCGGCGGAGGCAATTTCTCCTGGTTGCTGAAGAAAATGGGATGACGGTCGCAAAATGACGCAAGTGACGATCCGGCGGGCATTGCTCTCGGTGTCCGACAAGACCGGGCTGGTCGATCTGGGACACGCTCTGGCGGCGCGCGGCGTCGAACTGGTGTCGACCGGCGGCACCGCGAAGGCGCTGCGCGATGCCGGGCTCGGCGTGCGCGACGTCGCCGATCTGACCGGCTTTCCGGAAATGATGGATGGGCGGGTCAAGACACTTCATCCGGCGGTGCATGGCGGCCTGCTGGCGGTGCGCGACGACCCGGATCACGTCGCCGCGATGGCGGCGCATGGTATCGGCGCGATCGATCTGGTCGTGGTCAATCTCTACCCGTTCGAGGCCACGGTCGCGCGCGGTGCGCAGCGGGCACAGATCATCGAGAACATCGATATCGGCGGCCCCGCCATGGTCCGCTCCGCCGCGAAGAACCACGCGTTCGTAACTATCGTGACCGACCCTGCCGACTACGCCGCGCTCATGTCCGAACTGGATTCGAATGACCGCGCGACCACGCTGGCATTGCGCACGCGGATGGCGGCGAAAGCTTATGCCGCGACGGCCGCCTATGACGCGGCGATCGCCAACTGGTTCGCCTGGGGCGATGCGTTCACCAATCCGCTGGGTACCGAAGCGCTGGAAGCGACGCCTTTTCCCAGGACCCTGCCGATGGCCTTCATCCGCGCCGACACGCTCCGCTACGGCGAGAACCCGCATCAGAATGCCGCGCTTTATCTGGAGCAGGCGGCGGGCGCGAAAGGCATCGCCGCCGCGAACCAGGTGCAGGGCAAGGCGCTCAGCTACAACAACATCAACGATGCGGACGCCGCGCTCGAACTGGTCGCCGAATTTGCGGACGGCCCGCCCTGCGTGGTGATCGTCAAACATGCCAACCCCTGCGGCGTCGCAAGCGGCGCTACCTTGCTCGAGGCTTACAGGAACGCGCTGACCTGCGACAGCGTTTCCGCATTCGGAGGGATCGTGGCCTGCAATCGTCCGCTCGACGCGCCGACGGCGGAAGCGATTACGGCGATTTTCACCGAAGTCGTGGTGGCGCCCGGTGCTGACGACGCGGCGAAAGCGGTGTTCGCGAGGAAAAAGAACCTGCGTCTCCTGCTGACCGAAGGCTTCGCCGATGCGGGGCGGGCGGGCTTCATCATGAGGACCATCGCGGGCGGAATGCTCATCCAGAATCGCGACAATGGCCGCGTGAACCGGAGCGACCTCGAAACCGTGACCAGGCGGGCGCCGACCGCGGCCGAAATCGACGACTGCCTGATGGCGTGGACCATCGCCAAGCACGTGAAATCCAATGCCATTGTCTATGTGAAGGATGGCGTGACGGCGGGTATCGGGGCGGGCCAGATGAACCGCAGGGATTCCTCGCGAATAGCGGCGATGAAGGCGGCCGAAGCGGCACGGACGCAAGGCTGGGACGCACCGCGCACGATTGGAAGCGCGGTCGCCTCCGATGCGTTCTTCCCCTTCGCCGACGGGCTGCTGGCCGCCGCGGAAGCGGGCGCCACCGCGATCATCCAGCCCGGCGGCTCGATCCGCGACGACGAGGTCATCGCTGCCGCCGATGAAGCCGGTCTGGCCATGGTCTTCACCGGGATGCGCCATTTCCGGCACTGATCGAACTCGCCGGTTCCGACCCTGACATAATGCGGGACAACGCGGTATTCACCGCCGGGACAGACGGTGTCGTCCATACAGACTGCAGACAAACCGTAACGCGAAGAACTGGACTTCCATGAAACTTCTGAAATCCGATCTGTCGCGTAATTTCATGATAGGCTTCATCGCGGGCACCATGATCGCGCTGTTCCAGTTCAATCCCGACCTGGCGCACTCCATGGTACCGCAGACCGTAGCGAGCATTCTGCCATGAACATTCTGCGACATACGTTTCTTCCGCTCGCCGCCGCCAGTCTCGCTTTGGCGGGATGCGGGCAAGTGGCCCATGCGGCCGACACGGTGGTGAAAGCGCCCGCGGCCAAGCAATTCGCCAATGAAGGCTCCGGTCTCAAGACGGCGGTCTTCGCCGGCGGCTGTTTCTGGGGCGTGGAAGCGGTGTTCAGCCATGTGAAGGGCGTCCAGAGTGCGGTCGCGGGCTATCACGGCGGGAATGCGGCCACGGCCACCTATGAACGGACCAATAGCGGCGTCACCGGCCACGCCGAAGCGGTGCGCATAACATACGATCCCAAGGTGGTGCGGTACGATCAGTTGCTGCGTATTTTCTTTTCGGTCGTCGCCGATCCGACGTTGCACAACCGGCAGGGTCCGGATCTCGGCAGTCAGTACCGTGCCGCTCTCGTACCCCTCAACGCCGAACAGCGCAGGGTCGCGTCGGCCTATCTTGCCCAGATGAAGGCGTCCGGCATATGGAACCGGCCGATCGTGACGAAGATCGAAAGCTACAAGAAGTTCTACAAGGGCGAAGAATATCATCAGGATTTCGCGCTCAAGAACCCCGATCACGGCTATATCCGTCAGTGGGACAAGCCCAAGATCGCGGCGCTCAAACGGATGTATCCATCCCATTACCGGACCACGTTCGTCCGCAATTGAGCGTTGGTGGAATGTCGCCCCGATGCACGCTATATGTTCGTGCATATGGCGAACGATAACCACCCGCACCATATCGCTTCGGGCGAAACGCTGATCGAAGCGGCGCAATCCGCACTCGTCGCGTCCGGTGAACAATGGACCCGCATGCGCAGTGATGTATTCGCGGAACTGGCCCGGCACGAGCGGCCCGCCTCCGCCTACGACATTGCCGACAATCTGTCGGCGGCGCGCGGGAAGCGGGTTGCGCCCAACAGCGTGTACCGCATCCTCGACCTGTTCGTGTCCAACAACCTGGCGTTGCGGGTGGAAAGCGCCAATGCCTTTCTCGCCAACAGCCATCCCGGTTGCACGCACGATTGCATCTTCCTGGTCTGCGACGAATGCGGGGAAGCGACGCATATCGACAACGATGCGGTGAGCGGCACCATCCGCGACATCGCCCGCGGTCATGATTTTGCAGCGCGTCGTCCCATCATCGAAGTGCGCGGCATCTGCGCATCCTGCAGCTAGGCAACGCTTTCCCGGCAACGGGCGAATCGACAAGCTGCCGGGGCGCAGCTAAGCATGATTTCTATGTCTCAAAGCCCCGATACACCGCTGCTCGACAACGTGCATTATCCGGCCGATCTGCGCCGGCTGAAACCCGAACAACTGCGCCAGCTGTCCGACGAATTGCGGACCGAGATGATCGATGCGGTCAGCCAGTCGGGCGGGCATCTCGGTTCGGGGCTGGGCGTCGTGGAACTGACCGTGGCGATCCATTACGTCTTCGACACGCCTGCAGACCGGCTGATCTGGGATGTCGGCCACCAATGCTATCCGCACAAGATCCTGACTGGCCGTCGCGATCGCATTCGCACCCTGCGCCAGGGCGGGGGACTGAGCGGATTTACCAAGCGAAGCGAGAGCGAATACGATCCATTCGGCGCGGCGCATTCGTCGACTTCCATATCGGCAGCCTTGGGCTTCGCCATGGCGAACAAGATGTCCGACGCGCCGGGACGCGGGATTGCAGTGATCGGCGACGGCGCGATGAGCGCGGGCATGGCGTATGAGGCGATGAACAACGCCGAACAGGCGGGCAACCGGCTGGTCGTGATCCTCAACGACAACGACATGTCGATCGCGCCGCCGGTCGGTGGGCTATCCGCCTATCTCGCGCGGACCGTGTCGAGCAGCGAATATCTCGGCCTGCGCAGCCTCGCGTCCAAGACCTTCGCCAAGCTGTCGCGCCGGATGCACAAGGCGGTCGGCAAGGCGGAGGAATATACGCGCGGCATGGTCACCGGCGGTACATTGTTCGAGGAATTGGGCTTCTACTATGTCGGACCGATCGACGGGCACAATCTCGATCACCTCATTCCGGTGCTGGAAAACGTTCGCGATGCCGAGGAGGGTCCGGTCCTGATCCACGTAGTCACCAAGAAGGGCAAGGGCTACGCGCCGGCCGAGGAAAGCGCGGATAAATATCACGGCGTGCCGAAATTCGATGTTGTCACCGGCGAGAAGGCGAAAGCGAAGTGCGGCCCGCCCGCCTATCAGAACGTGTTCGGGGAAACCCTGTCGAAGCTGGCCGAAACCGACCCGCGCATCTGCGCCATCACCGCCGCCATGCCGAGCGGCACCGGCGTCGACAAGTTCGCATCGGCCCATCCCGACCGCAGTTTCGATGTCGGGATCGCCGAACAGCACGGCGTGACCTTCGCAGCCGGCCTGGCGGCGCAGGGGATGCGGCCCTTCGCGGCGATCTATTCGACCTTTTTGCAGCGTGCCTATGACCAGGTGGTACACGATGTCGCGATCCAGAACCTGCCGGTGCGCTTCGCGATCGACCGTGCCGGGCTGGTCGGCGCGGACGGATCGACGCATGCCGGATCGTTCGACGTAACCTATCTATCCACCCTGCCGAATTTCACCGTGATGGCCGCCGCCGACGAAGCGGAACTGGCGCATATGACCTACACCGCCGCGCAGCATGACAGCGGCCCCATCGCCTTTCGCTATCCGCGCGGCAACGGCACCGGCGCGGCGCTGCCCGAAACGCTGGAGAAGCTGCCGATCGGCAAGGGCAGGATTCTGCGCGAAGGCAGTACGGTCGCGCTGCTGTCCCTGGGGACACGCCTTGCCGAAAGCCTCAAAGCGGCGGACGAGTTGGAGGCGAAGGGGCTTTCCACGACCGTTGCCGATATGCGTTTCGTCAAACCGCTCGATACCGCACTGATCGATCGGCTGATGCGCAGCCACGAGATCGTCGTTACGATCGAGGAAGCGGCGATCGGCGGATTGGGCGCCCATGTCCTGACCCATGCCAGCGACCGGGGGCTGACCGACGCGGGTCTGAAAATCCGCACCATGCGCCTGCCCGACATGTTCCAGGATCAGGACGATCCGATGAAGCAATATGACGAGGCGGGATTGAACGCCCCGCAGATCGTCGATACGGTCCTGACTGCGCTGCGACACAACAGCACGGGCGTGGAAGAGGCGCGGGCCTGAGGTCATGGCGTTGCTATCCGTCACGCAGGTCGATCACGTCGTCACGCTGACATTCGACCGCCCCGATACGATGAACGCGCTGGGGCAGGCGGGCGACGGCGCGCAGATCGCGGCGGCATGCGATGCGATCAATGCCGATCGCGAAGTGCGCTGCGTCATCTTGACGGGTGCGGGCAAGGCGTTTTCCGCCGGCGGCGATGTGAAGGCGATGCGCGACCGGGGCGGTATGTTCGGGGGCGGCCCGATCGATGTGGCAAACGGCTACCGCGACAACATTCACCGTCTGTTGCGCGCGTTCGATGGACTGCAGGTGCCCATGATCGCAGCCGTGAACGGTGCGGCGGTCGGGCTGGGATGCGATATAGCTTGCCTTGCCGATATCCGCATCGCGTCCGCCGATGCGCGTTTCGGCGTGACGTTCCTCAAGCTGGGAATCATACCGGGCGACGGAGGAACCTGGATACTACCGCGCGTGATCGGCGAGGCGCGGGCAGCGCAACTGTTCTACACCGGCGAAATCATCGATGCGGAAAAGGCGTTGGCTTGGGGCTTGGTCAATCAGGTGGTCGTAGGTGACACGCTGATGGACGACGCGCAATCCATGGCCGCCAGGATCGCCGCGATGCCGCCCCATGCGCTTCGTCAGACGAAGATGCTGATGCGGCAGGGACGTTCGATCGGCTACGACACCGCGCTGGAGCTGGCGGCGAACACGCAGGCGCTGATGCACCATACGGCGGATCATGGTGAAGGCGTTGCGGCCTTGTTGAAGAAACGCGCCCCGGACTTTACGGGCGACTGACAAGCGGTTGTCACTAACGCGGTAGTTCGACTTTCCCGGTAGGAATGATGGTGCCTTGCGCGGTAGCGACGAGCTTTGGTTCCACCCCTTCGCTTTCGCTCCACACGTCGGAACGGACGACGACCTGGCGCTTTCCAGCCTTGATGACCACCCCCTTCGATCGCAACGCGTCGCCGATCGCGGGTGCCAGGAAGTTAATCGTGTAGGACCCGGTCACGACATCGCCGACCGCGCTGGCCGCTGCCCATGCGCAGGCATTGTCCGCCATCAAACCCACGATGGCGCCATGTGCGAAGCCGTGGTGCTGGGTCATTTCCGGCCGCAGGACCAGGCGCAGTTCGGACTGCCCCTGCCACACCACGATCGGCTCGACGTCGAGCCATCTGGAAAACCCCGACCGGCCGACCGCAACGTCTTTCATATAGGCGATCGACGCTTCCGGCGTAGCGAACCGCGAGCTTCCTTCGTTCACCCTGTCGTTCATCATCCGACCACCTCAAGTCTGTTATGAAGACCTCATGCGGGTTGCGATCGTTTTGTGCAAGGTGAATAGGGAAATGGTGAAAACCTATCGCCCATCACGATCTCCATGTCCGATCGGCCGAGCTGCCAGCATCCTGGGCGACCGATGGGTCCTGCTGATCCTGCGGGAAGCCTATCTGGGCGCCGATCGGTTCGAGACGTTCATGGACCGCCTCTCGATCAGCCGCGCGGCGTTGTCCTCGCGGCTCGTCATGATGATCGACGCGGGTTTGATGCGCCGCGATCCGCCCGAAGCCAAGCGGGCGTCCTATGCGCTGACCGAGGCCGGGCGCGATCTGCAGGCCAGCTTCCTGACTATCGCGCAATGGAGCGCGAAGCATCTGTTCGAGGGCGGTGATCGCCCGCGCGACTGGCAGAAGGGCGGGTCCGCGGACTGAACCGGATCAGCGACCGGCGATGTCGAGCAGCTCGATCTTGAACAGCAGCGTCGCCCCGCCGGGGATCGGCCCCTTGCCCGTCGCACCATAACCCATCGATGCGGGTACGGCGATTTCGATCGTGTCGCCGATACCCATCTGCGGGATAGCCAGCTGCCACGCCCTGATCAGTCCGCGCAGGGGGAAAGTCGCAGGCGTATCGCGCGAGTAGGAACTGTCGAAGACGGTGCCGTCCACGAACGTGCCTTCATATTGCACGGTGACCGTATCGCTTACATCGGGGCTCGGCCCCGCGCCGTCGCCGGCCACCCGCCGCCAAAGCACACCTCCGTCGAGATAGCTCCAGCCATCGTCGTAGCCGCGCGATGCCAGCGCGAGCTGTTGCTGGCTGTGCCACGCCATGTCCTGCGACCGGTCGGCCGGGGGAGCATTCTGCGCCGCGGCCGAAGCGGTCATAAAAACCATCAGGGAGGAAAAGGCTATTAATTTCACCATCTTACCAATCATACGCCTTGGGCAGGTCGCGTTCGTCGAGATCGCGATAGCGGTCGCGCAGGCGGGTCTGGTGGTTTACCAGAGGTTGCTCCACCCCTTCGATGAAGACGCGGGTCGGTGCGCTGTCCAGTTCCAGAGGATCGCCGTCCCACACCACCAGATCGCCCATCGCGCCGGGGGCAAGAACGCCCAGGCGCCCTTCGTATCCCGCGATCGCGGCAGGAGTGGAACTGATCGTGGCGAAAGCCTGTCCCCAACGCAGGCCAGACGCGCCCGGAACCCGGGTCAGCGCGACCAGATTGCCCGCGAACTGCGTCGCGCTGCGTGGTTGGCCGTCCGTACCGCCATCCAGCCCGCCGATCGCGACGACGACGCCGGCATCGATCATCCGCCCGACATTCGATTGCGTCGCCGCCAGCTGTTCGAAACTGGAGGGAAGATCGTCGAGCGCGTCCGCGATGACGGGCACGCCCGCCGCCGCGATGTCCCGCGCGACCAGCCAGCCTTCGCTCACCCCCACAAGCACCAGGTCGAGCCCGGGAAACTCGCGTTTCAGCGCAAGCACCTCGCGGATATCGGCGGCCCGTTCGACCGCCACGTAAAGCGGTTGCTGCCCGCGCACGACCGGCACCAGCGCTGCCGCATCGAAGCGGGTCAGCAAGGTATCGCTTCCCCGTTCCGTACGGTTGTCGACGAGGCGCGGATCGATCGGCAGGTCGTCTCCGCTGACATCCTGTTCGCGCGGCAGCGCCCGGCCGACCAGCGGCGAATCGTCCCCATACTGACCCGCTTCGCGCAGGGCGTTTCGCAGGAGCGCATGGGCACCGGTGCGGCTTCCTCCGCCGAGCCGCGCACCGCTTTCGCCAAGCGTTACGAGCTGGAACGCGCGCGGACGCATGACCATTTGCGGATCGCTGCCGAGATCGACGATCGCGCCCTGCCCCCCGAAGATGGAGCTGGACGGCCGCGAATAGACGCTGGCACGGGTAATGCCGCCCGCCCGGCTGACCAGCACGTGCTGCGATGCCGGGTTGAGCGCCGGCGCCACGTCCAATGCCGCGCTGAAGGGCGATCCTCCGGCGGCCTGGTCGTTGCTTTCGCTGACCGCGCCGACATCCCACAGACCCAGCGTGGTCGCCGCCGCGAACAGGCCGGGAGTGACCCATTGGCCCTGAAGATCAAGGACCATATCAGTCTGGAACGAACCTGCGCCCGATGAAGGGCCGGCATAGGTCACCTTGCCATCCTCAATTATGACCACACCGTTTTCGATCGGATCGCTGCCGTCGCCGGTCGCGACGGTGGCGTTGGTAACAACAACGTTCTGCGCAGATGCCGACCCGGCCAAAGCGGCGAGGAAGGCTGCGCCGATGCCGAAGAACATGGCGGCGTTGCGGTTGCCGATCAAACGCCGGCGGTTCATTTCACGTCTCCTTCGCCGGGTTGACCCAGTTCGAAATCGCTGACGGGGCGGCGTTTGGGATCGTTCGCGTCATACATCAGCGCACCGTCGATCCACACTTTTTCGGGGCGGGAATAGACGCTCAGCGGATCGCCGTTCCACAGGACCACATCGGCCATCTTGCCGGCTTCCAGACTGCCGGTCATGCCATCGATTCCCATCGCCTTCGCCGCGTTGTGGGTGATCCAGGAAATGACCTGCGCGTCGGGAATGGCGATGCCGATCCGTGCGCCGGCGGCCTGCGCCTTGGCCGCTTCCTGGTTGAGGCGCTGGATGGCGTTCTCATCGTCGGAATGGATGACCACGCAGGCCCCCTCGCGCTGCAGGAAAGCCGCGTTTTCGGGAATGCCGTCGTAGCTTTCCATCTTGAACCCGTACCAATCGGCCCAGATCGCGCTGCACACGTCGTTCGTCCGCAGCAGGTCGCCGATCTTGTAGGCTTCGACCGCGTGGTGGAACGCGGCGACCTTGTATCCCATTTCCTTCGCCATATCGATGACCAGCGCCATCTCGTCCGCGCGGTAGCAATGGTTGTGGACGAGGATGTCGCCATCGAGCACGCCGGCGAGCGTTTCCTTGGCGAGGTCGCGATCCTTGCGGTCGCCATCCGCGTAATCCTTCGCATCGAGCCAGGTCTGGCGATTGAGCGCGAAATTGCCCATCCGGGTCGATGGCATCCGCCCGCGATTGCCATAGACACGTTTCGGGTTCTCGCCGCAGGCCATCTTGAAGCCATAGGGCGCGCCGGGGAACTTCATGCCCTGCACCGTCCGGCTGGGCACGTTCTTCAGCGTGGCGGAGCGGCCGCCCATGAGGTTCGCGCTGCCGGGCAGGACCTGAAGGCTGGTGATGCCGCCATTGGCGAGAGCGCGGCTGAAGCCGGGATCCTGCGGCCATACCGAATGTTCGGCCCATACCTCGGGCGTGGTTGGACTGGTCGCCTCGTTACCGTCCGCATGGGCATCGACCGATGGGGATGGGTAGTCGCCCAGATGGCTGTGGATGTCGATGATGCCCGGTGTTACGAATTTGCCGGTGCCGTCGATCTCACCATAGCCGGCGGTCGAAAGCGCAGCGTCGCCCACTTCCACCACCTTGCCGTCCCGGAACAGGACGACGCCGTTATCGATCCTACCGCCCTTGCCGTCATAGACGGTCGCACCGACCAATGCCGTTGGCGCGCCGGGGTAGGGGGTGTAGGTGGAGGCGAAGGGGCCATTCAGCGCCGACGCCGCGGTGGCGGACCGGCCCGGTTTGTCCGTGCCGGTGGTCGAGCAGGCGGCGACGGCTATCGCGCCCCCGATGGTGGATACCAACCGGACCAGGGCACGAAGGCGCATCGCTGTATTCTCCAAAGCCTGCATGTCGTTCCGATCCGATTCAGACGTCGCGTTTCATGGCGGGGTGGATGCCGGCTTCCTGCTGTTCGAGTCCGGCTGCCGCCTGACCTGCCAGATCGTCACCGACATTGTCGTCCGCCAGGGTGTCGATATGCATCAGCTTCTTTATGAGCGGGCTGACCACCATTACCGCGACACCGATGCCGACGGCGTACCAGCCGACGGTGCCGTAGACGTCGAGAACGAGCTGCTTGCCCGCTTCCTCGCCGACACCTTCCGCACCGGTTGCCGAAGCAATCAGGCCGGCGGCGAAATTGCCCAGGGCCGATGCGAAGAACCAGGTTCCCATAATGAGCGATGCCATATGCGCCGGTGCCAGGCGGTTCATCGCGCTGAGTCCGACCGGGCTCAGGCACAATTCGCCGGTCGTATGCAGCAGATAGATCAGGAAGATGTAGATGACCGGTGTCGGCACGCTGACGCCGACCGATTGCGCACCCCAGACCAGGACCAGGAAGCCCAGCCCGACTTGGATGATCGCCAGGCCGAACTTGAGCGGCGTGGATGGTTCCGCGCCCTTGCGCGCCAATCCCTGCCACATCAGCGCGAAGACCGGAGCGAGCAGCACGATGTAGATCGCATTGATCGACTGGAACATCGAAGCGTTGACGCCCTGGGTGTCGACATGGCGATCGGTGAACAGGTTGAGCGACGAGCCGGCCTGTTCGAACAGGGCCCAGAATACGATCGACGTCAGGATGAGGAACATCGCCGCGAAAATACGGTCGCGTTCTTCCGGCGCCAGTTTGGTCACCGCCGTGAACAGCACGAAAAGCACCAAGCCTCCGCCGAACACGCCGAGGACGATGCCGACCAGTTCCTGATACTGGATTGCCGCCCAGCACAGCACGACCATGGCGAGCCCCGCACCATAGATCGCCCATTCCTTGCCGCCCTTTAGGGAAGCGGGGTCCTTGGGCTCTCCCTTGCCGAGAAGCAGGGGCTTCCCGAGCACGAAGAAGATAAGGCCGATCAGCATGCCGATACCGGCCAGGCCGAAGCCATACTGCCAACCATAGGTCTGGCCAAGATAGCCGCAGATGATCGATGCGGTCGCCGCGCCGACATTGATGCCCATGTAGAAAATCGTATAGGCGGGATCGCGGCGGATATCGGTGCGCGAATACAATTGACCGACGATCACCGATATGTTGGCTTTCAGGAAGCCGGAGCCCACGATGATCAGGGCAAGGGCGGCCCAGAACACGTTGATGGTCGGATCGTCCTGTCCCCCGGTGCCTTCGAACGCCATGAAGAAGTGCCCGAAAGTCAGCAGGACCGCGCCGAACAGCACCGCCTTGCGCTGCCCCAGATAGCGGTCGGCGAGATACCCGCCCACGACCGGAGTTATATAGACCAGCGCGGTATAGGCACCGTAGATGATCGACGCTTCGCTATCGGTGAACAGCCAATGCTGCACCAGATAGAAGATCAGCAGCGCGCGCATCCCGTAATAGGAAAACCGTTCCCACATTTCCGCGAGGAACAGCAGGAACAGACCCTTGGGATGGCCCGCGAATTCGGGTTGGGGGCGCGTTATGATGTAGGATCCGCCAAGCAGGAAAACCGCCAAGGCGATAACGGCAATCCAGAACGCCCACATTTCGAACGCGGAATCAAAAGTGAAGATCAATTCGGTCACGGGCGCGGCCCCCTCAAACACAAGATGCGCCTCCCCTCCCACCGAGAAGGCCGAAGGGCGGGACATTAGCGCCTGTTTCATTCATGTGAAGCATTTGTTTACGCGGCCGCCCATCATGTTTGCCGCCCGTGGCCCACGAGTCGCCAAGCCTGCCCGCCCGACCTTGACGCGCCGCGCTGTATTATGGCACTGACGCACCTTGTATGAGTGTCCTTCGAATGAGCGATCCGTCCCGACCCGTCTATCTCAAGCTGCGCGACAGGATCGCCGCCGCAATCATCGATGGGCGCTACGGGGAAGGGCAGATGCTGCCATCGGTGCGCGTCTTCGCCGCCGATCAGGGGGCCAACCCGTTGACCGTGGCCAAGGCCTATCAACAGTTCCGGATCGACGGGCTGGTCGAGGTGCGGCGCGGGGTCGGCATGTTCGTGGTTCCCGGCGCGGCGGACGCGCTTTGCAAAGCCGAGCGCAAGCGCTTCCTCACACAGGACTGGCCCGAAATCCGCGCGCGCATCGACCGGCTGGGCATCGATTGGGAACAGTTGCGTCAGACCGCCTGACCAGACTGCCCGCCCAGACTGCCCGCCCAGACCGCCCGCCCAGACTGCGCGCGATGCCGCAGCGATCAAATGGCAGGCAACATTTGCCAAGCGCATGGGGTTCTGTCATCCCTGTCACGTTAGGCGCACGCAATATTGAGGGTGTCACGGAATGCGTTCCGGATGCCGTATGGATGGAGAACATGTTACCGTGATACGCTCGGAACTGACGCAGGCCCTGGCCGGGGACAATCCCGATCTCCGTGCGGAGGAGATCGAACAGATTATCGATATCTTCTTCGACGACATCGCGAGACGGCTGGCCGAGGGCGGCCGCGTCGAATTGCGGGGGTTCGGCGCCTTCAGCACCCGCGAACGCGGCGCGCGCACCGGGCGTAACCCGCGCACCGGCGAAACGGTGCACGTTCCTGCCAAACGGGTGCCCTATTTCAAGCCGGGCAAGGACATGCGCGAGCGCCTGAACCCGGAATGAGGGTTTCCTTCTGAAACGAATGTGCCGGTGAATGATGTCGCTTCGCAGGCGCCGCCTTGGCGTTTGGAAAGCCTGCGCCTATGAGCGCGCCGACATGCGGGTGTGGCGGAATGGTAGACGCCGGGGACTTAAAATCCCCTGAGCATTGCTCGTGCTGGTTCGAGTCCAGTCACCCGTACCATCTTTGCCTCCCCTGACACCCGGGATCTGCGACGCGGCATCTGGTCGCCAAGGGTTCTAGCACGCTTTAACCAACTGCTAACCAATTTCCTTCATTCCCCGACCAGGCGATTGCACGGGGGACCCAGCGGCCATGAATTCACGACCGACGCAGACGAACGAACGGCACGTCGATGTCGCCATTATCGGGGCCGGCCCCGCCGGCCTTACCGCCGGCTATCTCCTAACCAAGAAGGGCAAGAGTGTCGCGATCATCGAACGCGACGAACACTATGTCGGCGGGATCAGCCGGACGGTCGAACATGACGGATACCGGTTCGACATCGGCGGTCACCGCTTCTTCTCCAAGAGCGTGGCAGTGGTCGACCTGTGGGACGAGATACTTCCGCACGATTTCATCCAGCGCCCGCGGATGAGCCGCATCTATTACGAAGGCAAATTCTACAGCTATCCCCTGCGCGCGTTCGAGGCGCTGGCCAATCTCGGCATCCTGCGATCGACCGCCTGCATGGCGAGCTACCTCCAATACAAGCTGTTCCCGATCAGGGACGTCCGCAGTTTCGAGGACTGGACTACAAACCAGTTCGGGCGCAAGCTCTATTCCATCTTTTTCAAGACCTACACCGAGAAGGTGTGGGGCATGCCGTGCGATGAAATGAGCGCGGACTGGGCGGCGCAGCGCATCAAGGGGCTGTCGTTGTGGAGCGCGGTGGTCGACGGGGTCAAGCGGTCGCTCGGCCTCAACCGGGCGCCCAATGACGGGCAGGCGGCCAAAACGCTGCTCGAAACCTTCCGCTACCCCCGCCTCGGTCCCGGCATGATGTGGGATGCCGCGCGCGACCGGATCGAGCGAAGCGGGTTTGGCGCAATCATCATGGGCCATTCGCTGGAGCGCCTTTCCGCGACTGGCGAGAATGGCTGGCGCATGGTCGCGCGCTCCGCAGGTGGCGAAGCAATGACGATCTGTGCCAAGGACACGATCAGTTCCGCCCCGATGCGCGAACTGGCGAAGCGGATGCACCCGCTGCCCGAAACCACGCTGAACGCGTCGAACCTAAAATATCGCGACTTCCTGACCGTCGCGTTGAAGATCAAATCCGACGATCTGTTCCCCGACAACTGGATCTACATCCACGACGAAAAGGTCCAGGTCGGCCGCGTCCAGAATTTCCGCAGCTGGTCGCCCGAGATGGTGCCGGACGACGATGTCGCCTGCGTCGGCCTTGAGTATTTCTGCTTTGAAAATGACGGGCTGTGGTCGTCCAGCGACGATGAACTGATCGCGCTGGCCACGGCGGAAATGGCGATACTGGGCCTGTGCGATCCCGCCGACGTCATCGGTGGGGCGGTCGTGCGGCAGGAAAAGGCCTATCCCGTCTACGACGAGCATTATGCCGCCAATGTCGCTGCGCTGCGCGGCGAGTTGGAGGACAAATATCCGACCCTGCACCTGGTCGGCCGTAATGGAATGCACCGATACAACAATCAGGATCACGCCATGATGACCGCGATGCTGACGGTGGAGAACATCCTTGCCGGCGAGCGCCTGTACGACATCTGGTGCGTGAACGAGGATGCCGAATATCACGAGGCGGGCGAGGAAGGTGCGGACGGTCGGCCGATCCGGCGCGATACGGCGAGGGGGGCGGTCACGTCCGATCAGGCTGCGGCGCTCGGCTCCATCCGCGATGTGCCCGAACGGATCGTCGAGCCGGACGCCGAACCGCGCAAGGTCGCCTGACCAGCCGGGCGCGCGTCATGACCGATTGGTTGATCCGGATGCGAAATGTCCGCCTGCTGCGCTACCTTGCGGCATGTGTCGGGGCGTTGGCCATGGACATGGCGGTGTTCCTCAGTTTCATGGTGACGCTTTCTCCGGCGCTGGCATCCGCTTTCGGCTATACCGCCGGGATCGCCGCCCATTGGGTGTTGTCGAGCCGCGCCGTGTTTGCCGACACGCTGGCCGGGGCGGGGGCGCAGCGTCATCGGCAGAAATTCCTCTTCGCGATATCGGCGCTGATCGGGCTGTTCGTGACGACCGTCATCGTCGGCGCGGCCGATCGCATCGGCGTTGCGCCCCTGGCCGGCAAGGGTGTCGCGGTCGCGGCGAGTTTCGCGGTGGTCTGGCTGCTCCGCAGCCGCATCGTGTTTCGCGCCCCTTCGCGCTGACGATATGACGCCGTACCCGAAATGATCGACACCGACCGCCGCGAACGGCTGCGCGAACATCCCAATCGGCGCATCGCGCTGATCTGGTTCGGCCTGTGCGCGATCCTGATCACGATCGGATTCGAAGGGATCGTGGAAGGGCGCTTTCCTGATCCCGACGATAATCTGCGGCTGGTGCAGGTCCGCGACTGGCTGGCAGGACAGAGCTGGTTCGATCTGCGGCAATATCGCATCGACCCGCCTCAGGGCGCTTCCATGCACTGGTCGCGGATCGTCGATCTGCCGCTGGCTTTTCTTATCGTGCTCCTTGCACCGATCTTCGGGCCGGGCGTTGCCGAGACAATAGCCGCGGTGATCGTTCCCCTGCTGCTGCTGGGCGCGATCCTGTTCTTCGTCGGGCGGCTTGCGTGGCGATTGTTCGGAGCGGAGGTCGCGGGCTTCGCCTGCCTGATCGTCGGATTGATGGCGCCGGTCCTGATGCAGATCAGTCCGATGCGGATCGACCATCATGGCTGGCAGATCATGCTGGTCGCCGCCGCATTATGGGCCATCGCGCATCGATCGCCCTATGTCGGCGGCGGTGTAGCCGGGGCGGCGATGGCCGTCGGCCTGACCGTTTCCATCGAATTGCTGCCGATGACGGCGGCCTTCGGCGCGGTGCTGGCGCTGCGCTGGTTTCGGGAACATGATGCCCGGTGGTGGCTGGTCAGCTATATGCAGGCGCTGGCGCTCGGCCTGACGGCACTGTTTCTGGCGACTCGCGGCTGGAGCGACACCGCGCAATATTGCGATGCAATTTCGCCTGCGCACCTCGGGTTCTTCCTCATCTGCGCGGTACTGACCGGCGGACTGGCCGCCGCGCGCAACATTCCCGGCATGGTGTTGATCGCGATACTGGGTGGGATAGCGGCGCTCGGGCTGGTCTTCTTCGCCCTTTCGGCGCCCGGCTGCATCGCAGCCCCCTTCGCACAGCTCGATCCGCTGGTACATCGGTACTGGTATGTCGAGGTGCTGGAAGGGCAGCCGGTATGGTCGCAGGACCCCGCGACCGTATTCCCGGGATTGTTGCAACTGACGATAGCCCTCGGGGTAACCATCGTGCTGCTTGCGCAGTCGAACCTTTGGCTCAAACGCTGGTGGAGGGAATATGCGCTGCTGCTAGCGGTGGCGATCCTCGGGGCGATCGTCGTGTGGCGATCGGCCGCGTTCGCCTGCATCATCGCTGCCATTCCGCTGGGATGGATGATTACGCGGTTGCTGCATGTTCTGCGCAACGGGAATGCGGCGGCGATCAGGGCGGGATCGCTCGCCATCATCGCCATCGCGTTGCTGCCGGGCATATGGGCGCCGCTTCTGCCGGGAGCCGCCGCGCCGATAACACCACCGGATTTGGCGTTGGACGGTGAGCCGCCATGCGACATCGACGAGGCTGCCGCCGCGCTCGACACGCTGCCGACGGGCACCATCATGGCTTCGCTCGATATCGGGCCGACGATCCTGCGGGAAACATCGCATGCGGTCGTCGCAACCGGTCACCATCGCGCCGATGCAGCAATACGCGACGTCATCGCGACCTTCATCGGTACACCGGAACAGGCGCGAACGATCTTGCAGCGACGCGGCGTCGCCTATGTCGCGCTCTGCACCGATCTGGTCGAGCTGGTGAACTACAGGGAAGGGCGGGAGGACAGCCTGGCCGCGCGCCTCGATGCGAACGATCCGCCGGACTGGTTGCATCCCGTGCGGCTCGAAGCCGTCTCGACCTTCCGCGTCTACCGGGTCACGCCGGAATGAAATCCATCGCCGCGCCGTTCATGCAGTAACGCTTGCCCGTGGGTTTGGGACCGTCGTTGAACACATGGCCCAGATGCCCGCCGCAATCGGCGCAAAGGACCTCGGTGCGCGGGAAGCCGATCTTGTAATCGGTCTTCGTCACGATCGCCCCGCCCAACGGTTTCCAGAAACTCGGCCAACCGGTGCCGCTGTCGAATTTGGTGGTCGAGGGATAAAGCCGGTTGTCGCAGCCTGCACAGATGAAGGTGCCGGCGCGCTTTTCCTTGTCCAAGGGCGAGCTGTGCGGCCGTTCGGTGCCGGCCTTGCGAAGGACGCGAAACTCGCTGGCGGTCAGTTTCTTGCGCCATTGCGCCTCCGACAGGGCAACGCGGTATGTCCGCGCTTCGGCCGGGGATCCGCAAGCGGTCAGCGCGGGCAACGCGGCGCCGATGCCGAGCCAGCCGAGGAAGGAGCGGCGGCTGGAAGCTGGAGTTTTGGCGGCTTGCGTGTCGGACATGGGTAAACCTTTCTGTGCAGGCGAAACCGTGCCCGCTTGGAAAGACCGCCTACCAAAAGGATGGCTAACCCCCGCTGAACAGCAGCTCGCGGGCGCCTCGCGTCAGAACTCGGAGACCTGCACCTCCAGCTTGCGGAACCCATGCACGAAATTCGCGCGCACGCGCTCGACCGCGCCGACGACGCTCACGCGCATGCGCCGCTTGTGCATCTCTTCGAGCAGGATGCGCAGCTGCAACTCGGCGAGACGCGCCCCGACGCAGCGATGGATGCCGTAGCCGAAGGCCAGATGCCGCCGCGCATTGTCGCGTGACAGGTCGAGCGTCTCTGCATCCTCGAACACCGCCTCGTCGCGATTGGCGGACAGATACCACAGGATGAGCTTGTCGCCCTTGGCAATCGTTTCGCCGAACAGCTCGGTATCCTCGCTGGCAGTGCGGCGCATATGGGCGAGCGGGGTCTGGTAGCGGATGCATTCCTGCACCGCGTTGGGGATGAGGCCAGGGTTCTGTTCGAATGCTTCGCGCTGCTGCGGGAAGCGGTCCAGGCCGTGGACGATGCCCGACATGGTGTTGCGGGTGGTGTCGTTGCCGCCGACGATCAGCAGGACCAGATTGCCCATGAATTCGCGCGGGTCCATCTGGCTCATCGCTTCGGAATGGATCATCATGGAGATGAGGTCGGGGCCGGGTTCCTCCTGGACGCGCTTCATCCAAAGCTGCTGGAAATAGGCGGCCATCTCGTGCAGCACCTTTTCCCGCTCGTCACTCAAATCGCGCACGGTCGCGATTTCGGTATCGCCCGCCCAGTCGGACCAGTAGGTCAGCAGGCGGCGGTCCTCCCACGGAAAGCCGAACAGGATCGCGAGCATCCCGGTGGTGAGTTCGATCGACACGTTGTCGACCCAGTCGAAGGTTTCGCCGCGCGGCAGGCTGTCCAGGACTTCGCCGGTGCGCGCACGGATTTCATCGTCCATCCGCTTCATTTCTTTCGGCGTGAAGGCGGGGGCGACGGTCCGGCGCTGTCCGGTATGCTGCGGCCGATCCATCGCGATGAACATGGGCAGCGCCAGTTCGGGGTTTTCATCGCGTTCCAGGATGGTGATACCGCCATGTTCCCAGCTGGACGAGAACAGTTCGGGCAGGGATTCCACGTGCTGGATCGCCTGATGGCTGACCACGTTCCAATAGGGGCCGTAGGGGCTGTCAGCTACGTGATGCAGCGGGCCTTTGGCGCGCATTTCGGCAAAGATCGGCTGCCAGCGATCCTCCGCATAGATATCGCTGCGGCTGACATCGAAAGGGTGATCGTGCCGCGGCGTATCTTCGGGATGAAGCTCCAGATGCTTCAGCAGCGTTTCGTAAGCCGTCGGCGACGTGCGGTAGCCTGCCGTCTGCGCGGCGGTATCGGGGCTGTCGGGGGCTGTGGTGGCCATGGCATGTCTCTCCTTGCTTCGCTCCGGTTTGCCCGGAGTCGGTATCTTCGCCATCGTGGCCTTACGCACGTTTAAGTCAATAGTGGGTTGCGATTTGCGACCTATCCCGTGCGTCCGAACCGCCATTTCCGGCGTTTGCCGTTCCCGGCGCCGCCCGACCCCGACTTCATGACTTTCTTGCGGAACAGCGTCGCGCCGCCTTTTACGAACAACAGCACCCACATGGCCTGCCAGGCCAGGGCCAGCAGATGCGGCCAGACTGCGGCGTCCTGCGCCGCACGGGCCAGCATCGCGTAAGGCGAGCTTAGCGGAAACAGCACCGCGAATATCTCAACCGGCGATCCCATGTCGTTCATCGCGAATGTGGCGAGGAAGAATACGCCGAGCTGCAGCATCGTCGCAGGCATGGAAATCGTCTGCACGTCGCGCACGGTCGGGGCCATCGAACCGACCGCCAGAAACACCGAACCGATGAGGAGATACGCCATCGCGAAATAGACGAGGAACAGCGCCACCATCATCGGCCACCCGATCGCCGGCGGGGCGATGGCGGGCAGCGCATCGGCACCGAGATAGAGGATCAGGCCGGCAATGCCGCCCCATACCGCGATGCCGACGAAGCTGATGCCCAGCATCGCGAACAGCTTGCCCATGAAAACCGCGTCCATCGGGATCGCGGCGGCAAGGATCTCGATGATCTTGTTCCCCTTCTCCTCCACCAGATTGGACAGGACCATGCCCGCGAGCAGCATGGTGAGCAGGAACATCAGCGTGAGCGCGCCGGTGGCGGTAGCGGCGTTTACGTTGCGCGTGTCGGCCATGCTCGTGCCGGTGGGCCTGAGGGCGATGGCGGGATAGGCGCTGTCGTCTCCGGATGCGCGCGCCGCGACCAGCGCGACTTCGCCCTGCCAGCGGTCAAGCCGGTCCTGCGTGCCCGACAGCGTGGGCTGCGACAGGGTTCCGCCCAGGACTGCGGCGAAATTGTCGCTGTCGTCGGCGAGCAGCGCTTCCGGGTCGCCCCGCCGCGCCCCGCCGATCAGTTCGACGTCGGGCAGATCGACCAGTTCCGCAAGCCGGTTGTGCGCCCGGGCGAACGCGGCGCTTTCGCTATCGGACAAAGCCACGGCCAGCTTGGGCGCATTCTGCCCGTCGGCCGCGGCTGCCCCGATGAAGCCCGCTCCAAGACTGATGCCCAGAAAGAAGAGCGGGCCGATCAGGAACAGCAGGAACGCCTTGCTGAACAGGATCGCAGAAAAATCGCGCCGGGCGATGACGAAAGCAGCCTGCCACAGCGACAACCGCGACTGTTCGGTGGCATTCATCGGGCCGCGTCCGCCGCGTTGTCCGCTTCCAGCGCCTTCGCGGCGGCGGCACCGGCAATCTCGACGAAGGCGTCATGCAGGCCCGCGCGTTCGATCGACAGCGATTCGATTCCCGCCGCCCCTTCGATGAGCGCGCGGAGCAGCGGTTCGATGCCGCTTTCGGGCAGGCCGAAATACAGAAAATCACCTTCCTGCCGCGCATCGGTGGGCAGGGCATTGCGCCATTGCCCATCGCGAGCACGCGTTTCCAGCCGGACCTGCGCGGGAATGCGGTCGCGCGCCGCCTCGACCGATCCGGCATAGGGCACCTTGCCCCCCGCGATGATCGCGACATGTTCGCACAGGCGTTCGGCATGATGGATGACGTGGGTTGAAAAGATCACCGTCGTGCCGTTCGCCGCCAAGTGGCGGATCATCGCTTCCAGCTTGCCCTGATTGATCGCATCCAGCCCGGAAAACGGTTCGTCGAGAACGACCAGCTTCGGGCGGTGGACCAGCGTGCCGAGCAGCTGCACGGTCTGCGCCATGCCTTTCGACAGCTGGCGTATCTGCCGCTCGATCGCATGGCCCAGCCCGTGCTCTTTCATCATCGCCCGGCCGCGCTTCCTGCCATCGGCCACGGGAAGACCGCGCAACGCGCCCATGAACCCGATCGCCTCGTCGCATTTCATCGACGGATACAATCCGCGCTCTTCGGGCAGATAGCCGATGATGCGGGCGATATCGTGAGGCCGTTCATGACCGAAAATCCGCCGCACCCCATCGTCCGGATCGATAATGCCGAGCAGCATGCGCAGCGTGGTCGTCTTGCCCGCGCCGTTGGGGCCGAGAATGCCGTAGATCGCGCCTTCGGGAACGGCGAGATCGACGCCGTCGACCGCCAGCGTACCGTCGAACCGTTTTACCAGACCCCGCGCCTCGATCGCCAGCGCGTCATTCGATCGCGGCTCGATGGCGAGCGGACCCGTCCCTTGAGGCGCGACCTGCTTGTTTACGGGTATCATATCGCTTAGCGGCATTTCCATGCCCCCCGCTAGTCCGAGCTTATGAATGGGAGCAACCCCAATTATGGTTAATGCGGGCGCGATTGCCGGTCTGCAGACCGCGATGCGCGAAGAAGCGCGACGGCTGGGCTTCGCGAGCATCGGCTTCGCGGATGCGCGGGACGATTCCGAACGCGCGCGCCGCCTGCACGACTGGCTGGAGGCTGGCTATCATGGCACCATGGGCTGGATGGAGGACCGGGCGGACGTGCGGCAAGGTCCGCAGGCGATGTGGCCGGATGCGAACAGCGTCGTCGCGCTCGGCATGAGCTACGCCCCCGATACCGACCCCCTGGCATTGGAAAATGACGGCGAACGCGCGCGCGTGTCCGTCTACGCGCAGGGGCGCGATTATCACGACGTCGTGAAAAGGGCGTTGAAGGCGCTGGCCCGCTGGCTGGTCGCAGCGGCGCAGGATGCGAGGCTCGATGCGCCGGAATTGAAAGTGTTCGTCGATACGGCACCGGTGATGGAAAAGCCGCTGGGCGAAGCGGCGGGGATCGGCTGGCAGGGGAAGCACAGCAACCTGGTCAGCCGGACACATGGCAGCTGGCTGTTCCTAGGCGCGATCTACACGACGGTTCCGTTCGCGCCGGACGCGCCGCAGGGCGATCTGTGCGGATCGTGCGACGCGTGTCAGCGCGCCTGCCCGACGGACGCCTTTCCACGACCCTATGTCGTGGATGCGCGCCGCTGCATCTCCTATCTGACGATCGAGCACAAGGGCCCCATCCCGGACGAATTCCGCGAGCTTATCGGCAACCGCATCTATGGCTGCGACGACTGTCTCGCCGTGTGCCCATGGAACAAGTTCGCGCAAACCGCCGCGCGGAACCGGGCGTTCGCCCCGCGCGCCGAACTGGACGGGCCGCAGCTGACCGAATTGCTGGGTTTGGACGACGCCGGATTCCGGCAATTCTTTTCCGGATCGCCGATCAAGCGTATCGGGCGGAACCGCTTCGTGCGCAATTGCCTGATCGCGGCAGGGAACAGCGGGAATGCGGCGTTGTCGCCGGCCGTCACCCGCTTGCGCGACGATCCCGATCCGGTCGTCGCGGAAGCGGCACGCTGGGCCGATGATCGGTTGGCCCGCGCCTAGTCATCCGGGTCGTGCTCGCCGATATAAGGCGCGTGGCCGGGCGGCTGCGGCGTCCATGCGCTGAAGCGCGATGGTTCGCGCATATGCCGCACGCGCCCTTCGGTGGGGTGATCGGTCATGGTGAAGAAATCGACGTCGTTCAGATGCGGATCGTCGGTCATGTCGGCGATATCGCGCACCGCCATGGCGGGAATGTCGGCATCGGCGAAGACAGTCAGCCATTCGCCGGTCGTGCGTGCGGGCGCAAGTGCGGCGATGCGGGCGTAGAGTTCCGGCCCGGCGGCCATGATCCCGCCCGCCGTCGCGAACCGTTCCTGCCCCGCAAAATCCGCGTCCCCCATCAGCGCGATCACCTTTGGAAAATGATCGATGCGATAAGGCACGATGCTGATATGCCCGTCCCTGGTGGCGAAAGGCTGGCGATCGGGATCGACCTGTCGCGCGTAGTGGCGTTCGCCGACGGGCGGATCGAAACTCGTGCCGGCCAGATGTTCCTTCAAGATGAAGCCGGTGAACGCTTCGAACATCGGCACTTCCACGCATTGCCCCTCACCGGTGCGCATCCGGTGGATTATCGCCGCCATCGCTGCATAGGCGGCATGAAGCCCGGCGACCTTGTCTGCGATCAGGCTGGGGAGGTAACGCGGCGCCGGATTGCCATCGACGCGCGGCAGCAGGCTGGCCGCGCCGCTCGCCGCCTGGATCACGTCGTCATAGGCCTGCAACCCGCCATAGCGTCCGCCCGATCCGAAGCCGACACAATGGATATAAACGATATCCGGTACAATCGCCTTCACCGCTTCGTAGCCAAAGCCCAGACGCGCGATCGCATCGGCACGGATGTTGTGGATGAACACGTCCGCATCGCGCAGCATTGCGCGCAGAATATCCGCATCCTCCGCCCGCTTGAGGTCGAGCAGGACGGATTTCTTGCCCCGGTTCAACGCGATGAAACCCGGCCCCATACCCGGCGTGGCCGCGGGTTTCTGGGCGTGGCGATAGAAATCCCCGCCCGGCGCCTCCACCTTCGTCACATCCGCTCCGAAATCGGTAAGAATCTGCGTGGCGTAGGGGCCGAACACGATCGTCGTCAGATCGATGACCTTCAGCCCTTCCAGCATGGGGCGTCCATCGTTTCCGGCGATCATGGCTACAACAGTTCCTTAAGTGATATTTCGGTATCGGCCAGCACGGCAGGATCGGGCGTCAGCCGCGCTTCCACCAGTTTGCGACCGGCGACGTAATCCTTCGTGTTGTTGACGCAATCGAGGGCGATGACGCGTCCTTCCTTCAGATAGATGACCGAGAATCTCGCCGCTTCCGGGTTGCCGCGCAGGACCGTTTCGTCGTGCCCGATCGAAAGCCCGGCGGTCTGCAGCCGCAGATCGTACTGGTTCGACCAGAACCAGGGAAAGGCGGCATAAGGCTGCTTGTCACCCATGATCGAACGGGCGGCGGTATTGGCCATATCATTGGCGTTCTGCACGGATTCGACCCGAATGACAGCCCCGTCGGCATAGACGTTGGCATGGGCGGCGCAGTCCCCGATGGCGTAGATATCGTCGAGCGTGGTGCGGCAATACTCATCGACATCGACGCCGTTCGCGCCCGCCGCGCCCGCCGAAATGACCGGCCCGACGGCAGGGATGATGCCGATCCCGGTGACGAGGATATCGGCCGCGATCACGGTCCCGTCCGCCAGCGTGACGCCGGTCACGCGCGTACCGTCCCCGTCGATATGATCGACCGTGCTGTCGAGCCGCAGCTCGATGCCGCGCGCGGTATGCTGCGCTTCGTAGAACTGCGACAGTTCGACGCCGGCGACCCGGGCCAAGACGCGCGGCTGTGCTTCGATAATTGTTACCGCCAGCCCCGCCGTTCGCAGGACCGCCGCCGCCTCCAGCCCGATATAGCCGCCGCCGACGATCACCGCCCGCCGGGCGCCCGCATCAAGTTCGGCGCGCATCCGATCGGTATCGGCGCGATTGCGGATGGTGTGGATCCCGCCGAGATCGGCGCCGCCGCAGGACAGCCGCCGGGCATCGCCACCGGTCGCCCAGACGAGCTTGCGATAGGACATCGCGCCGTCGTCGCTCAGCGTGACCGTGCGCCGCATCGGGTCGATCTCGACCACCGCCACGCCCGGCATCATGGCGATATGCTTGTCCGTCCAGAATTGCGGGGGCCTGATGCGAATGCGTTCGAACGGTTTTCCGCCGGCCAGATAATCCTTGGACAGTGGCGGCCGCTCGTAAGGGAGGTCACGCTCCCGCCCGATCATCGTGATCGTGTCGGCGTGCCCGTTCTGGCGCAGGGCGATGGCGGCCTGCGCCCCCGCATGGCCGCTTCCCACGATGATGATGTCGCTGTGATTCATAAGCGACAGGATGCGGCGCAATGCCGCCGCTGGTCAAGGGCGGCGGTCCTTGAGCCTTACCTTGCGAGCATGTTGCGCGCCTGGCTGGCGATCTGCGCGAGCATGGCGGGCGCCACCTTGGTATGCGCCTGCGCCCGGGCAACCATCGACCGGAACTGCCTTACGCTGGCCTCATTATGCGCTATCCAGTCGTCCACTGCGGCGGAAGGATGGTCTTTTGCGCCTTTGCGCTTGGAAAGACGGCGCAGGAAATCGAGCCGCATCTGCTGAAAATCACGGGCCAGCCCGGCGACGAGCAGTCGTTCCCATACATCGGACGGGTTCATCAAGGCGGCGGTGCCTTGCGCCCAGTCAAGGCCCAGCCGCTCGCCGAAACCGGTGAAAGCTTCGGCGAGAGCGGTCGTTTCGATCCCGGTATCGCTGGCCGTCCGCGCGAGCCCCGCCGCGCCGTCCAGTTCGAACAGATGCGCGACATCGGCCGACAACCTCTCCGGTGCCCCGGCATCCACGAAGCTGCTGCGCAGCTCGGCCGATTGCTGGCGCGATGCGCGGGCGAGCAACCGGTCCGACGATTGCGACAGGGCGGCGACGTTGGGGCCCAGCTCGGCGATCTGGTGAGACGGCGCTACGGTACCCCGCGCGGTTCGTAGCACATCGGACATGAGGTTGCCGACCGCCGCCGCCAGCCGCTCGAACAGCATCAGCCGGGCGGTTTCCTTCATATCGGCCGTGTCGAGCCGCGCCCACAAGGCATCCAGATCGAACAGTTTTTCGACCGTGACGAAAGCGGCGGCGATCTGCGCCAGTTCGCAACCCTCTTCCTCGGCCAGTTCGAACGGGTGGACGATGCCCAGGCGGTTGACGATTTTGTTGGCCAGCTTCGTGGCGATGATTTCCCGCCGCAGCCGGTGTTCGAGGATCTGCGTGCGGTATTTTGCCTGCATCGGCGCGGGAAAGCTCGCGATCAGAGTTTCTTCCAGGGCCGGATCGTCGGGCAGCCCGGCATTCTCGATCGCATCCTGCAGCACCAGTTTGGCGGATGACAGCAGAATCGCCAGTTCCGGACGGGTCAGGCCCGCGCCATCGGCGGACCGGCGCAGCAGCGTCTGGTCGTCCGCCAGCCCTTCCGTCTGGCGGTCCAGGCTGAGGCTGTCTTCCAGCGTGCGCATCAAATGCAGCTGCGCCGCCATCGCCCGTGCGCCGCCCGCTTCCGCGATGGAGAGCGAAAGGGCCTGCAAACGGTTGTCCTCTAGCACGATGGCGGCAACTTCGTCCGTCATCCTTTCAAGAAGGGCGTTGCGTTTCTTCTCGGTGAGATCGCCGTTGCGCCGTGCGGCGGCCAGCGCGATCTTGATGTTCACCTCATTGTCCGAACAATCGACGCCCGCCGAATTGTCGATGAAATCGGTGTTGATGCGCCCGCCCTGCAGCGCGAATTCGATGCGACCGGCCTGTGTCACGCCTAGATTCGCGCCTTCGCCGATGACCTTGGCGCGCACGTCGCGCCCGTCGATCCGCAGGGCATCGTTGGCGGGATCGCCGACAGCCACGTTGTTTTCCGCCGATCCCTTGATGTATGTCCCGATCCCGCCGAACCAGATGAGATCGACGGGCGCAGCCATGATCGCCGCGATGAGGGCATCGGGCTCCCACTGGCGGGTGTCCAGGCCGAGCGCCTTGGCCGCTTTCGCGGAAATTTTCACGGTCTTGGAAGCGCGCGGGTAGACGCCGCCCCCTTTCGACAGGACCGACTTGTCGTAATCGGCCCAGCTCGAACGCGGCAGGTCGAACAGGCGTTTGCGTTCCTCCCAACTTGCGGCCGGATCGGGGGCGGGGTCGATGAAGATGTGCCGGTGATCGAACGCGCCCAGGATGCGGATCGATTGCGACAGCAGCATCCCGTTGCCGAACACGTCGCCCGACATGTCGCCGCAGCCGACCACGCTGATCGGATCGGTCTGCACATCGACGCCCATTTCGCGGAAATGCCGCTGGACCGAAACCCATGCGCCCTTCGCGGTGATGCCCATCGCCTTGTGATCGTAACCGTTTGAACCGCCGCTGGCGAAGGCGTCGTCGAGCCAGAAATCCCGGGCTTCCGCGATGCCGTTGGCGATGTCGGAAAAGCGCGCGGTGCCCTTGTCGGCGGCGACCACGAAATAGGGGTCCTTGCCATCCAGCGGACGCACGCGATCGGGATGCACGACCTCGTCATCGACGATATTGTCGGTGATCGACAGCAGCGTGCGGATGAACACCTCGTAACTCGCCTGGCCTTCCGCGGCCCAGCCATCGCGGTCGCGTTCGGGGGAGGGGAGCTGCTTGGGAAAGAAACCGCCCTTGGCCCCGGTCGGCACGATCACGGCGTTCTTCACCCGCTGCGCCTTCATCAGACCAAGCACTTCGGTACGGAAATCGTCCCGCCGGTCGGACCAGCGAAGACCGCCGCGCGCCACCGGTCCGGCGCGCAGATGAATGCCTTCCACCCGCCGCGAATAGACGAAGATCTCCCGCCATGGCAGAGGCTTGGGCAGGCCGGGCACCATGTCGGACTGAATCTTGAAAGCGAGCGCCTCCTTCGCCGCGTCGGCAAATGCGTTGGTCCGCAATATCGCCTTGATGAGGGCATGATAAAGCCGCAGCAGCCGGTCGTCGTTGATTGCGGCGACCTTCGCCAGACCCTGCTTGATCGCGGCTTCGGCCTGCTCGACCGCGAGGTCGCGATCATCGGCGAAGTCGGGATCGTGGGCGGCGGCGAACCGGGCAATCAAGGCCCGGGTGACGGTGGGCGCGGCCTGCAGGGCGTCGACGACTGTGTAAATGGTGAACCCCATCCCCGCCTGCCGCAGATAGCGGTAGAAGGCGCGCAGCCAGTCCGCCTGTCCCGCGCTCAGCCCGGTGGCGATGACCAGCCGGTTGAACGGATCGTCTTCCGCATCGTCGTTGAGGACCGCGACGATCGCTTCCTCGATCATGTCCGCGCGCTCGAAGATGGGTTCGACCGCGACGCCTTCGGGTACCGCCAGCACGAAATCGTGCAGCGTGCCGAACTTGCCGTCTCCCAACCGCGTCGGCACTTCGGACAATACGTCGAAGCCGAAATTCTCAAGTTCCGGCACCGCATCGGACAGGGGCAGCGTGCCTTCATGAGCATAGATCTTGAGCCGCAGGCAGTTCTTGGGATCGCCATCCTTGCGGTACAGCCGGACATCGCGGCGCGGAGTGGACTGCGCATGGATGCGGCGCGCCGCATCCGCCGCGTCGACATGGAGGAGGTGGCGCATGCGAAGGATATCCCGCGCGCCTTCCCCGGGTCCGTATTCCGCCCGATAGGATGCCGGGAACAGTTCGGCATAGCGGGCGGCCAGCGCGGCGGCCCTGCCCGGTTCCTCAGAAGCGGACAGTTCGTGTTCGACCGCTTCGGACCAGCCGCGCAGCATGGTCTGCATCCGCTGTTCGACGACCCGTTCGTCCGGCAGATTGCCGCCATCGCGAATGTCGAGGACGAAGCGCAGCATGGCGAGATTGCCGCCCTCCACCTCCAGGCTCCAATCGAGCAGCCGCGCATTGGCAGCCTCTTCCAGCAACGCGACGATCTGCTTGCGCACCTGCGTGGACAGAAGGTCGCGCGGCAGCCATGCGAACGCGAACAGATGTCGGGCCAGCGGTGCCTCCACGATCGACAGGCGCGGGCGCGGGCGATCGACCAGACCCATCATCGCGGTCGCGACGCGGGCAACGTCGGTATCTCGAAAACCGATGATCAGGTCGTGCGGCAGCGCGGTCAACGCATGGACCAGCGCCTTGCCCGCGTGGCCGCTGGCCTCGAAGCCGAATTTGTCCATCAGATCGGACATATGCGTGCGCAGCCGCGGCACCTTGGCGGGCGGCGCCGCCAGTGCCGCGCTGGTCCAGACACCGGCATGGATGGACAGGGCGGCCGTCTTTCCGTCCTCTTCGACGGGAATAATAAACAGGTCCAGCGGCACCCGGCGATGGACCTTGGAAACGACGTTCGCCTTGATGATCAGCGGCGCGCGCGCCTGCGCGTTCTTCGCGCCGTCGAACCAGGCGAAGGCGCGTATGAAGGAATTTTCGGCCAGCACCTGATCGGCGCTGTTGCGACAGATGCCCAGCACGACCGGTTCGGACCCGTCCCGGCGGCGCACGACATGGCCGAGCTGCGTCAGCATTCCATCGTTCAGCCATGCCAGCAGCGCCGCGCCTTCGGTATCGCCGATCCGTTCGATATCGGCGCGCATGGCATCGCTCATCGGCTGCCAGTCGCTGACGGCCGCGCGCACATCGCCCAGCGTGACGCGCAGGGCCTGCTCCAGTTCGCGTCGCTGCCTGGCTTCGATACGCGGCGTTTCGATGTAGATCATCGATTCTCGCTGCGTTTCGGATGTTCCCGTTGGCTTGGCGCCAACGCTCAACAGCTCGATCAGCTTGCCCTTGCCGTCGCGAATGACCGGGACGACAGGATGGACCAGGCGGTCGATCGCCAAACCCTGCGCCGCAACGGTCGCCGCAACGGAATCCACCAGGAACGGCATGTCGTCATTGATGATCGCGATGCGCATGAACCGGCGATTGTCGCTGGCCGTGCCGATCGCGATGGCGGAACGCCCGGGCTCGCGCCGCGCCGCCGCGTCAATGACGAACGCCGCCGCTTCGCGTATCCGGTCGTCGTCGAACGAGGGTTCGCCGGGCAGCAGTGACGCCCGCAGGCGGTCCGTCAGCGCCGCAATCGTTCCGGGACCTTGCGAAGCCGCTTTCGGCGGCGTTCTGCGCGCCGTCTTTCGCGGTATTTTTTCCGGGGGGGCGGTTTTCGAACCCATCTGTCAAGCTCCGTAACGGCAGTATCCATGACGCATATCGATCACGCACGTGCGAATAGGCGGAACGCATGACCCCCGCAAGCATCACGGCCCCGCAATCCGCCGCGTCTGCCGAACCTCATGCAGCGTTTACAGGGAGTTGGCTAGGATGCGGTGGCGGGTCGTCCCGCCAGTGCGTCCCGCGTCAGTGCAAGCGAACGGCGCCGGTCTTCGGGATCGTAGGTGCTGCCCGCCAGGATCAGTTCGTCGGCATGGGTCCGCTCGAAGAACGCGCCGATCTTTTCGCGTACCGTCGCCGGCGCACCGATGGCGCTCGCCTGTCCGATATGCTCGAGCATGGCGCGGGCCTGCGGCGGCAGGCTGCTGCGGTAATCCTCGATCGGCGGCGGCAGTTTGCCGGGCGATCCGGTGCGAAGACGCACGAAGGACTGCATTTGCGACGAGGCGATCCGTTCCGCTTCCGCATCGCTATCAGCGGCGACGACTGTCATCGCGGCCATGACATGCGGCTGGTCGAGCGCGTCCGACGGCTGAAAATCCCGGCGATAGAGTGCGAGCGCGTCATCAAGGTGATCGGGTGCGAAATGCGAGGCAAAAGCATAGGGCAGGCCGAGCTTCGCGGCCAATTGCGCGCCGAACAGGCTGGAACCGAGCATCCACAGCTCCACATCGGCCCCGCGCCCCGGGGTGGCGGTCACCGGCAGGTCGATATCGCCGGTCATCAGCGCGCGCAGTTCGACTACGTCGCCCGGAAACGCTTCCGCCGCGCGGTGCAAATCCTTGCGTAATGCGCGCTGCAATTGCGGCCCGGCCCCCGGTGCGCGGCCCAGCCCCAGATCGATACGGCCGGGGAACAGCGCGTCCAGCGTGCCGAACTGTTCCGCGATCTGGAATGGCGTGTGATTGGGCAGCATGATGCCGCCCGATCCGATGCGGATATTGCGCGTCGCATTGCCGATATGCGCGAGCACGACCGACGTGGCGGCGCCCGCGATCCCTTCCATCGCATGGTGCTCTGCGACCCAGAAACGGCGATATCCGTGTTCTTCGGCGGTTTGCGCAAGAGCGGTGGTCGCCGCGTACGCCTGCGCCAGCGTGCCCCCTTCGCGCACCGGAACGAGATCGAGAACGGAAAGCGCGGTCATGGCGTCTGCGCCTGTTCGAGATAGAAGCGCGCGCGTTCCTGCTCTTCCGCGGCGTCCGGCATCGTCAGAATCCGCTGCCAATCGGCCAGCGCCTGATCGGTATCGCCAAGAACGAATGCGATCACACCGAATTCCAGCAGGATCTGGGGATCGTCGGGATCGAGCGAGCGGGCGCGTTCGATGAAGGGTTGCGCGGTGGCGTATCGATCGGCCCGCCGGGCAAGCGTGGCCGAGAGCAGCCACGCCTGCGGGTCGTCCGGGATCAGCCGGCGCGCGCTTTCCAGCGCGGCTTTCGCCTTCCCATCCTCGCCCATGGCGACGAAGGCGCGCGCGCGTTCCAGATCGATCCGCCCGCTCAAACCGGTCAGGTCCTCCCGCTCCGCCGCCGCCTTTGCGGTGTTCAGCAACGGGATCGCCTGCACCGCATCGCCATCGATGAGATGCGCCGTGCCGGCCATGGCATTCAGCCGCGCGACCTGGACCGCGTCGTCGTTCTTCTGGGCATTCAGCGATTGCCGGAAACTTGCCGCCGCATCCGCCCCCCGGCCAAGCTCCATCTGCGCGACGCCCTTGCAATGGAGCGCATTGGCGAGGTTCTCTCCCGCTGCCTCGGCCGCCCACTCCTGTGCCACCATCACCGCGCGCACGGCATTGGTCTGCGTCAGATCGAAACAGGCGGCCAGCCGGTCTTCGTGCCAGACGGAAGCAAGGTCCGCCTTCTCGCGTTCCAGACGGCGCTGTTCGCGCAATTCGTCGGGGATCGGTTCGGGGTAGCCCGCCGCGTTCGGAGCGACCTGCACCGCGAGAAGCAACAGGGGCGTCAATATCATGAAGGCATCCGTTCGATGGTGTCGAGCAGCAGCGCGATATCCTGCGGCCGCGACAGGCGGTGATCGCCATCCTTGACCAGCGTGACCTGTACCGCATCCGAACGCAGCGCGGCGGCGAGACGCAGCGATATGCCGCACGGCACGTCGGCATCGCGCTGCCCATGAAGCAGCCGCACCGGGCAATCGATCGGGATGACCGTATCGAGCAGCCTGTTGTACTGCCCGTTGCACCAGAACCCGCCATGCATCGGCGTGGGTTCGGGACCGTAGGGGTTGGGATCGAACACCGTCTCGCCCGCTTCCAACCGGCGTTTATCGTCGGCGCTGCGCCCCCAATCGGTGAAATCGGGGGCGGAGGCGATGCCGATCATGCCCCGCAAGCTGTGGCCCAGCGCCATGCCGATCATCAGCATCAGCCAGCCGCCCATCGACGAACCGATCAGCACGACCTGCGCGATGCCTTTCGCCTCGACAAGCGCGATCGCCTCTTGCGACCAACGCGACAGGGTGCCGTCCTTGAAGTCGCCGCCGGTCCAGTCTCCGGCGCTATCGCCGCAGCCCGAATAATCGAACAGCAGACAGGCCCGGCCCTGCACCTTGGCCCATTCCATCACCGCGGTTGCCTTGCCGCCCTGCATGTCGGACATGTAGCCGGGCAGGAAGATCAGCGTCGGACCGGAACCCGCGTGGTGGCGATACGCGATGCGGCGTCCATCGGGCATGATATGCATGGCGGTCTGCGTCATCGCGTCATAATCCGCGTTTCGCGCGACAGGTGCAACCGCCATGTTAAAGGGACGTGTTGGAAAGCGACGTGTCGTGCGTGAACCGGCTTGCACCCGGTCATTGCCCCGTCACACTTTGCCATTAGTGTGGCGACCCATGAAGAACGAACCCCCCGCTTCCGCCCGCCTCCCCTCTCTCGATCGCCGGACCCTGTTTCGCGGCGGAATGCTGGCGGCGGGGTTGGCTGCGGGTATGGCGGCGCTGCCCGCGCGCGCGGCGAACGGAATGGCGGACGGGTTCACCTATGGCGTCGCCAGCGGGGAACCGGGCGCGGACAGCGTGCTGCTATGGACCCGATATGGCGCATCGCAGGACGTTGCTCTGCGGTGGGAAGTGGCGGACGACCTCGCCTTCACCCGCATCGCCGCGTCGGGCAGCGTCGACGCCACGCCAACCCACGATTTCTGCGTGAAGCCGGTCGCGCATGGCCTGGAGCCGGGGCAATGGTATTACTACCGGTTCATCGCCCCCGATGGCACCATGTCCGAAACCGGGCGCACGCGCACTTTGCCGGTCGGACAGGTCGATGCATGGCGGATGGCGGTGTTCTCCTGCTCCAATATCGGCTTCGGCTATTTCAACGCCTACGCCCATGCGGCGGAGCAGAACGCGTTCGACCTGATCGTGCATACGGGCGATTATTTCTATGAATACGGACCCGCCACCTATCCCAGCGCCGACAGCAAGGTCGACGGGCGCGATGTCCTGCCGGTGAGCGAAACCGTGTCGCTGGCCGATTACCAGCTCCGCCATGCGTCCTATCGCGCGGACCCCGATCTGCGCCGCATGACGCAGCTCTACCCGATGATCATGGGCTGGGACGATCACGAAAGCACCAATGACAGCTGGCAGGGCGGGGCGGAAAACCATCAGCCGGAAACCGAAGGGCCGTGGGACGTGCGCAAGGCCGCCGCCATGCGCGCCTATCGCGAATGGCTGCCGGTATCGGATACGCCCTATGCGACTTACGATATCGGCGATCTGGCGACCTTGTTCCGGCTCGAAACCCGCCTGCTGGGACGGGACGAGCCGCCTAGCATCGGGGCGGTCCTGCAGGGCAAGGCGAACGAGGCGGAAGCCATCGCCGCGCTGGCCGCTTTTCGCGACGGTGCCTATCGCGATCCCGCCCGCTCGATGCTGGGTTTGAAGCAGGAAGAGTGGCTGGCGGACGCGTTGCGCGCATCCACGGCGGCGGGCCGAAAATGGCAGGTTCTGGTGCAGCAGGTCATCATGGGCGCGCTGGCCGCCGCGCCCGATCTGGTGAACGATATACCGGCCGGCGTTCCCCCCTATATCCGCGCGCGGCTGACAGCGGCGGCGGGGGCTCAGCGGGTCGGCCTGCCGCTCAACATGGATGCGTGGGACGGATATCCGGCAGCCCGGTCGCGGCTGCTTTCGGCGGCGCAGGCGGCGGATGCCAATCTCGTCGTGCTGGCGGGGGACAGCCATAATGGCTGGGCGTTCGAGCTTGCGAATGACGGCGCGCCCGCCGGTGTCGAATTTGCCGGGCAGAGCGTCACCTCGCCCGGTTTCGAAGGGACGATCGGCTGGATCGACCCCGCGCGGTTGAACGCCGCCATCGTCAACGCCAACCCGCAGCTGGTCTGGGCGGATACCTCGCGGCGCGGCTACATGGCCGTCGAACTGACGCCGGATGCCGCGACCAGCGAATATCGCTTTACCGGCAATGTCCGGACGCGGGGATCGGCGCTGACCGGTTCGCACCGGATCGTATCGCGCCATGGAACGAACCGTCTGACCGTCTAACACCGCCCTTTCGATTGGCGCGGCGTTCTGCCACAGGGGCAGGCGAACGGACATGGACGCCTGCGATGAATGAGATGTTGAAGATAAGCTTGCCCGACGGCTCCGTGCGCGAAATGCCGGAGGGGTCCACCCCCGCGGATGTGGCCGCCGCGATCGGGCCGGGCCTGGCCAAGGCCGCGCTGGCGGCGAAGGTCGATGGCGAATTGCGCGATCTCACCCGCCCGTTCGACGGCGATGCCGAGCTGGCGCTGGTCACGGTGCGCGACGAGGAAGAGGCGTTGGAACTCGCCCGCCACGATTACGCCCACGTGCTGGCCGAAGCGGTGCAGGCATTATGGCCGGGCACGCAGATTACCTTCGGCCCGACGACCGAGGATGGCTTCTATTACGACGTGATGGCGCCCGGGGACCGCGCGCCTTTCGGCAAGGACGATTTGCCCGCGATCGAGGACAAGATGCGGGAGATCATCCGCGCGGACAAGCCGTTGACGCGCGAGGTTTGGAGCCGGGAAGACCTGATCGCGCGCTGGCAGGCGAAGGGCGAAACCTTCAAGGCCGAATGGGCCGCCGAACTGCCGGAAGGCGAGGAACTGTCCGTCTATCACTCCGGACCCGCCGCTGAAGACAGCTGGCTCGACATGTGCCGCGGCCCGCATCTACCCAGCACGGGCAAGCTCGATCCGGCGGCGTTCAAGCTGATGCGGGTGGCCGGCGCCTATTGGCGCGGCGATCAGCGCAACGCGCAATTGACCCGCATCTACGGCACCGGCTGGCTCAACAAGAAACAGCTCGATGCGCATCTCATGCGGCTGGAGGAAGCGGCCAAGCGCGACCATCGCAAGCTGGGCCGCGAGATGGACCTGTTCCACCTGCAGGAAGAGGCGCATGGCAGCGTGTTCTGGCATCCGCAGGGCTACATCATCTGGCGGGAGCTGGAAGCGTATATGCGCCGCCGGATGGACGCGGCGGGCTATCGCGAAATCAAGACGCCGCAGCTGATGGATGTGCGCCAGTGGGAGCAGTCCGGCCATTGGGGCAAATATGCCGAAAACATGTTCGCGGTGCCCGACATGGTACCGCAGGTGGATGAGTTGGGCGACGGTCCGGCTGCGCCCAAGGTCGCGGACGATGCCGACTGGATGGCGATCAAGCCGATGAACTGCCCGGCCCATGTGCTGGTCTTTAAACAGGGCATCACGTCATACCGCGACCTGCCGATCCGGCTGGGCGAGATGGGCTGCTGCCACCGCAACGAACCGCATGGCGCGCTGCACGGCATCATGCGCGTGCGCCAGTTCACGCAGGACGACGCGCATGTGTTCTGCACCGAAGACCAGGTCGTGGGCGAGGTCCGCGCGTTCTGCAAACTGGTCGACGCGGTCTATTCCGATTTCGGTTTCGACTATCAGGTGAAGCTCGCCTTGCGTCCCGAAAAGCGGTTCGGCGACGACGCCATGTGGGACAAGGCCGAGCAGGAACTGCGCGACGCGGTGGCCGATGCGGGCATGAACACCGCCGAATATGGCTGGGAGGAACTGCCGGGCGAGGGGGCGTTCTACGCCCCGAAGCTGGAATGGCACCTGACCGACGCGATCGGGCGCACCTGGCAGGTCGCCACCATGCAGAGCGACCGCGTGCTGCCCGAACGGCTGGACGCCACCTATATCGGCGAAGATGGCGGCAAGCACCGTCCGGTCATGCTGCACCGCGCGATCTTCGGCACGTTCGAACGCTTCATCGGCGTGCTGATCGAACATTTCGCGGGCAGATTGCCGCTGTGGCTCGCCCCGACGCAGGCGGTGGTCGCGCCGATCGTATCCGATATCGATGGCTATGCGGGCGAGGTGCTCGATGTGCTGAAAACCGTCGGATTGCGCGCCGATGCGGACCTTCGCAACGAGAAGATCAACTACAAGGTGCGCGAACATTCGCTGAAGAAAGTGCCGCATCTGCTCGTCGTCGGACAGCGGGAGCGCGACGATCGTACGGTCGCGATCCGCACGCTGGGCGAAAAGGACCAGCGGGTCGTGCCGCTGGACGACGCGATTGCCATGCTGAAAGCGGATGCGACTCCCCCCGACCTCAGATAAGGCGCGGCGCGATGGAATTGCTGGCCGACTTCACGGCGCTTCAGATCGGCGTCGCCATAGCCAGCGCGCTGGCGGCGGCGTTCGTCCGGGGGCTGGCGGGGTTCGGGCTGGCGATCCTGCTGGTACCGGTGCTGGCACTCGCTTTCACGCCCGTGGAAGCCGTGCTGATCACCAATTTCGTCGCGCTGTTCATCGGTTTGAGCGAGATACGCCGCATCCTGCGCGATGCCGAGCGAAGCGCGCTGGTCATCGGCGGTATCGTGGTGCTGACGACCGCGCCCGGCCTCATCCTGCTGGCCGCGACGCCGCCCGATCTGGCGCGGCTGCTGATCGCGCTGGTCGCCCTGTCCGCCTTCGCCGCGATCCTGTTGCCGACCCGCGCGGCGGCGGTTCCGGGGACGCTGACCACCGTGGCGACGGGCACGGCAAGCGGCCTGCTGACGGGCTTCGCCGGAATGCCGGGGCCTCCGGTGGTGCCGTACTATGTCGGGCGGACGATCCCGCGCCATTTGGCCAAGGCATCCATGCTGCTGATCTTCACAATCGCCGCGCTGGCCGGACTGGCATCGGGATTGGCGATCGGCGAACTGCGCTGGGACCAGCTGTCGCTGGCGCTGCTGCTGTTTCCCGCCGTGCTGATCGGCAACTGGCTGGGCGCCAAGGCGTTCGGGAAAGTGAGCGATCGCCTCTGGCGCAGCTTCGTGGCGTTCGCACTGTTTGCGGCGGCGGCGGCGGCCCTTATCAAGCTGGGCAACTAGGTTCACTTGTATAACCAGGTTACCTAAGTGCTAACGGCCGGCATCTGCTGACTGGCGCAATGGAAGCCCCCGCCGCCCGCGAGCACCGCATCGGCGGGCAGCCCGACGGTGTCGCGATCGGGGAACAGGGCGGCGATGGCGGCGACCCCGTCATCGTCGTGCCGCGTGCCGAATGTGGGCACGACGACGAGGTGGCTGGTGATCGCGAAATTGGCGTAGCTGGCGGGTTCGATGCAGCCGTCCCGCTCGATCCTTCCGGGGGAGGGGATGGTGGCCACCTCCACACCCGCCGCGCGCACCCGTGCGCGGCAATCGTGGTAGATAGCGGCGTTGGGATCGTTCGCGCCCGTTGCTGTCGGAACGGCCATCCGCCTCGGCGCCACGAAGCGCGCGAGATTGTCGACATGCCCATCCGTATGGTCGTTGACGAGCCCCTCGCCCAGCCACAGCACCCGGTCGAAGCCTAGATCGCGATGCAGGTGGTGTTCGATGTCGGCGCGGACCAGATCGGGATTACGGTTGGGGTTCAGCAGGCATTGTTCGGTCGTCGCGACCAGACCGGTGCCATCGCCGTCCACCGCGCCGCCCTCCAGCACCCAGTCGCGCGTTTCCACGAGCAGACCGGCGTCCCGCGCCAGTTCCGCCCCGATCGTCTCGTCGCCCGCCATCCGGTATTTGCCGCCCCAGCCATTGAAAGCGAAGCGCATGGCCGTGCGGCCAATGCGAGACGACACCACCAGCGGACCGGTATCCCGCAGCCAGATGTCGCCATAGGTCCGCCGCTCGACGCGGACATTGCCGGAAAGCAGCGCGTGCGCCACCGCCTCGTTCGCCGGGTCGCGGACAAGCAGGCGCACTGCCTGTCCGCTATCTGCGACCACATTGGCGAAGGCGGCGATCTGCGCCTGCGCGCGCTCCAGCTGGCCCGGCCATTCCTCCGCATCGTGGGGAAAGCCGATCCACAGCCATTCCTGCGGCGCCCATTCGGGCGGCATGCGCATCACCGGCAGTTCAGCAGGCGTTCGCGGAGCGGTCCTTCGCGCAGGCCGCATCGCGGATACCGCGGAACTCGTCGCCTTCGACCCAGTTCGGCCAGCTCGACGAATCCGCCATCATCCGGCCCATGCGGTAGAACAGCTGGAGATCGGCCATAACCCCGTCCCAGTTCCAGTTCTCGTCGAATTCGTCCTTCGGCCCGTGATAGCGGTTCTGGCGATATTCGTCGGACACCGCTTTGCCTGCGGCCCGACCGCCATCGACCAGATCCTCGCCCCCGTCGACATACAGCATCGGCACGCCGCGTTTTGCAAAGGCGAAGTGATCGCTGCGGTAATAATAGCCCGCTTCGGGCGAGGGGTTGGGCGTCGCCACGCGCCCATCGGCTTCCAGCGCGCTTTCCAGGAACAGGTCGAGCTGCGACTTGCCCGGTCCGACCACGGTCACGTCCTTGGACACACCCGCGATGAGAAACGCGTCCATGTTGATGCCGCCCACCGTGCTGGTCAGCGGCAGCACCGGGTTGGCGGCGTAGTAGTCCGCGCCCAGCAGCCCCTGTTCCTCCGCCGTCACGGCCAGGAAGGCGAGGCTGCGTTCGGGTGCACCCGCCTTCGCATGCGCTTGTGCAAGCGCGACGAGCGCCGCGGTGCCGGTCGCATTGTCGACCGCGCCGTTGCAGATGTCGTCGCCGTCGGGCGCGGGGGTGCAGCGGCCCAGATGGTCCCAATGCGCGGTGTGGATGACATATTCGCCAGGCCGTGTCCGCCCTGGCAGAACGCCCAGCACGTTCTGCGATTCGAAACTGCGGCTGTCATTGGTGAAACGCGTGCCTGCGGTCAGGTCCAGCGGTACCGCGGTGAAACCGTCCATCTTGGCCCGGCGCGACAGCGCGTCCAGATCCTGTCCCGCAGCTGCCATGATCCGTCTCGCCGCGTCTTTCTGCAGCCAGCCGTTCATCTGCGTCAGCGGCGGCGCATCCGCGCCGCGCCGCGCATAGGCCTGCGAACCCGACCAGCTCGATTCGACGACATTCCAGCCATAGGACGCAGGCTCCGTATCATGGACGATCAGCGCGCCCGCCGCCCCCTGCCGCGCGGCTTCTTCATACTTATAGGTCCAGCGCCCGTAATAGGTCATCGCCTTGCCGCCGAACGGCCCCTCCAGTGTCGGCGTATCGAAATCGGGATCGTTGACCAGGATGACCGCCGTCTTTCCACGCATGTCGACGTCGGCGTAATCGTTCCAGCCGCGTTCGGGCGCATTGATGCCGTAACCGACGAACACCAGCTCGCTATCCGCCAGGACGGTCTCGGGAACCTCGCGATAGGACACGCCAACCCAATCCTTCGCATAATCGAGCGCGATGGTCTCGCCATTGCCCGCGATCGTCAGCGGCGCGAAATCGCGGCCGGTGATCTCGACCAGCGGCACCTTCTGCACCCAGCTGCCGTTGTTGCCCGGCTGCAATCCGGCTTCGCGGAACCTTTCAATGAGCAGGGCGACCGTCTTTTCTTCGCCGACGGTGCCCGGCATCCGCCCTTCGAACGCGTCCGACGACAGGGTGCGGGTAATGTCGATCATCGTGTCGCGATCAAGATCGCCGGGTGCGACGTCGGGTATGTCCAATGCAGCGGTCGCCTCCATCTGCGCGGGGGCCATCGGCGGCGAATCCATGGTCGCCGCGCAGCCCGTCATAGAAATGGCAGCAGATGCGGCGAAGAGAAAGCGTGCGAACGAGTGGGGCATAGTAGGACAAATCCCTGGAAGGCGTGACATCAGCGTGCGGAGTGTCATTGCAAAGGCAGCCTTTGGGGGCAAGAGAATAGGCCGGCAGGAGGTCTGGACAGTCGATGGGCAGGACATATCGCGAACCGGTCTGGCGGGACGGTGATTGGCACGACGCGCTCCACCGTGCGCGGACCTATTCGCCGTTCCTGTGCCGATCGCTCGTTTCGTTTCCCGACCTCGAAGCCCTGCTGCGCGAAGGCGACGGTCCCGCGGCGCTCGCCTGGGCCCGCGATGCGGCGGATGCCTTACCCGACACGGCGAAAGCTCTCCGGAAGGAGCGTCTGGCGCTCGTCACGATGCTGGGCGTGGCGGACCTCGCCGGGGCGTTGCCGGTCGGCGCGGTCATGGCGGAACTGTCCGATTTCGCCGATCATGCGCTGGACCGCGCAATCAATGCCGCCATCGCCAGGAGGGTGCCGGATGCGCAGCCGGAGGGAATGACCGGTCTCGCTCTTGGCAAACATGGCGCAGGCGAGCTCAATTACAGTTCCGACATCGACCCCATATTGCTCTACGATCCCGATACCCTGCCACGGCGAACACGGGACGAGCCGGGCGAAGCGGCGCAACGCTACGCCCGCGACATCGTGAAGCTGTTGTCCGACAATACGGCGGACGGCTATGTCTTCCGCGTCGATCTGCGGCTGCGCCCCGCATCGGAAGTCAGCCCGCTGGCGATATCCTTCGACGCCGCGCTGATGCATTACGAATCCTCCGCCATCACCTGGGAACGCGCGGCCTTCATCCGCGCGCGGGCGGCGGCGGGCGATGTCGCGCAAGGGCGGGCCTTTCTCGATACGATCGCGCCCTTCGTCTGGCGGCGCAGCCTCGATTTCGGAGCGATTGCCGAAATCGAACGACTGACCGCCAGGATTCGCGCCGCCTATCGGGGGCCGCCCGAACCCGGTCCGGGATACAACGTCAAGCAGGGGCGCGGCGGGATCCGCGAAGTGGAATTTTTCGCGCAGACGCATCAGCTGATTCATGGCGGGCGCGCTCCGTCATTGCGGGTCCGGGGCACACGCGATGCCCTGGATGCGCTGGCACAGGCGCAGTTCGTCACGGCGGAGGATGCGGTGGTGATGGGCGAGGCTTACGACCGGCTCCGCACGATCGAGCACCGTTTGCAGATGATGGAGGATCAGCAGACCCATTCGCTGCCCGATGGCCGTACACTGGACGAAGCCGCGAAACTGGGCGGCTATGTGGATGGCGTTGCGCTCGTTGCCGATCTGGCGGGTATCAGCGAGGCGGTGGCGCGGCGTTTCGATGCGCTGATCGCACCGGGTGGCTCTGCGGACGAACCTGCGATGAAGGGCGACGCGCTTCTGCAAAATCTGGCGGATATGGGGTTCGCCGATCCTGACATGGCCGTGCAAAGAGTGCGGTCGTGGACCGACGGTCGCTATCGGGCGCTGCGAAGTGCCGCCGCGGTCGAGGCGTTCGAGGCTATCCTGCCTGCCGCGCTGGAGGCGGTGGCGAACGCGCCCGACACGGACCGCGCGATGGTGCGCTGGGAAACCATGCTGGAACAAGCGACCAGCGCGATCGACCTGTTCCGCTTGCTGGAAGCGCGTCCCGGCCTGTTCGACCAGTTGATCCGGGTCCTGACCCTGGCCGATCCACTGGCCGGCGAACTGGCGCGCACGCCCGCCTTGATGGACACGCTGATCGACCGGAGCGCGCTCGATCTGCCGGGCAGCGTCGATGAATTGCGCGCGGTCATGACTATCGCGGCGGGTGGCGATTACGAGCAGCAGCTGGACCGGATTCGTATCGTCACGGCCGAACGGCGTTTCGCGCTCGGCGTTCAATTGATCGAGGCGGCGCACGATCCGCTGGACATCGCCGCTGCGCTGTCCCGACTGGCGGAGGCGGCGTTGCAGGTAGCGGCGCGGGCGGCGGCGTTCGATTTCGCCGAGAAACACGGAACGATCGATGGCGGCGAACTTGCCGTGCTGGGGCTCGGGCGGCTGGGCGGCGGTGCGCTGACGCACGGGTCCGATCTCGATATCGTCTATCTCTTTTCAGGCACGCATGACGCGCAGTCCGACGGCGAACGCCCGCTCGGCGCGACCCTTTATTTCAACCGGCTCGCGCAAAGGGTCGGCGGCGCATTGAGCGTGCCGACCGCCCATGGCGCGCTGTACGAGATAGATACCCGCCTGCGGCCGCAGGGCGTGCAGGGGCCGCTTGCCGTCAACATCGAAAGTTTCGCGCGCTATCAGACGCAGGACGCCTGGATTTGGGAACACATGGCGCTGACGCGCGCGCGCGTTCTCATCGGTTCGCCGAAGGTGAGGGAGCAAGTCGGCGCGGTGCTCGAACGGACATTGAGGCATCCCCGCGATGCGGAAGAATTGCGGAACGCCGTGCTGACCATGCGCAGGGACATGGCCGCGCACAAGCCGGCGAAGGGTCCGCTCGATGTGAAGCTGCTGCGCGGCGGACTGGTCGATCTGGAGTTTCTGACGCATTATCTGCAGTTGCGCGACGGAACGGCGCTGACCCCGCAAGTCGATTGCGCCATCGCCGAGCTTGTCGATGGCGGGCTGGTGTCGGACACGTTGATCGAGGCCCATGCGGCGATGACGCGGCTGCTGGTATCCATCCGGCTGCTCGCCCCCGGACTGGACGTCCCGACCACTGCCGCATCCGCCCGGCTGGCGCAGGCGTGCAGGGTTGACGATATGGGCGCGCTGCTGTCCGCCCTGACCGGTTCGCGGCGCGCGGTGGCGTCGGAATGGACGCGCATATTCGAAGAGACGATGGAGATCCGATAGATGACCACGCAACTCGCCGAAGGGGACATGCTGCCCGATATCGCCATGGAGGCGCCCGATGGCGGCCGCATCCGCCCATCCGACTATCGCGGACGCAGGCTGGTCCTGTTCTTTTATCCGCGCGACAACACGCCCGGCTGCACGCAGGAAGCCAAGGATTTTTCCGCGCTGAAGGACGGATTTGCCAGAGCGGGCACCGCGATCCTGGGCGTATCGAAGGATTCGCCGCGCAAGCATCGCAATTTTATCGCCAAGCATGATCTGACGGTCGATCTCGCCACAGATGGCGCGCGAGACGGCCTTTCTGACGCCTTGGGTATCTGGACCGAGAAAGCCATGTACGGAAAAACCTATATCGGCATGGTCCGCACGACTTATCTGGTGAATGGAGACGGTCGGATTGCCAAGGTTTGGAACCCAGTACGGGTCAAAGGTCACGCCGCCGACGTTCTGGATCATATCGCTGCGGATGGAACGGATCACGACACCCAAAACGACTGATCCCGGCCATTTTTCCGCGTTCCGCCACCCCGATCGGTCGCGGCGGAACGGTTCGACGCATCGAACAGGCGCTCTATCGCGCAAGAACCCGAGTCCTGTTGCCTCGTTGGGAATTACCCGGTTATCACCAATACCAACGAAGCGGACGATGGTTCCAGACCACGTTCGCCCGGTGTCGCAGGTCGGGACGGAATTGGGGTTCGGCGGCGGAAAAGAACAGGGATCCTCCCGGTTTCGACCGGAAAAACAAGGACGCAGTGTGGTCGTATCTTTTTTTAAGCGCAGCCTGACGGCAGTTACCATTTCCTTTTTCGGCACCTTGTCGATCGCGGCGCAGCCGGTCCTGGCGAAAAGCGATGTCCTGGGCGTCGATATGGACGATCCGATCGCCGAAATCTCCATTGAGAACGATACGGCCGTCGGTAGCGGCGATGCCCAGTTCGCGCAGCTGTTTTCCGACTGGCAGGCCATGGATGGCGGAGCCGCCACCGCCGCGCCGACCGCGATCGTTTCCATTCCTTCGCGCATGCCGCTCGACAACGCTGCGCTGACCAGCGACTACGGCATGCGGACTCACCCGGTTCTGGGTAGCCGCCGGGCGCATAAGGGCGTCGACCTTGCCGCGGCGACCGGAACGCCGATCTTCGCCACCGCCGACGGCATCGTGAGCAAGGCGTCGCGCTTCAGCAGCTACGGCCTGTTCGTTTCGATCGAGCATGGCGCGCAGTTGCAAACCCGCTTCGCCCACATGTCGCGGATCGCGGTATCACATGGCGACCGCGTGAAGAAGGGCGACATCATCGGCTATGTCGGTTCGACCGGGCGTTCGACCGGGCCGCATCTGCATTACGAAGTCCGTATCGCCGGAGAGGCCGTCAATCCCATCCCCTACATGGTCGAATCCGAAGCGCAGCTGGCTTACACCTTGGCAACCGGCGACAAGAACGCGGCCCGCGGCGGCGACTGACCCACCCGAAACAGAAATACCGTATTTCGAAGGGGCCCGCCATTTCGGTTGCGGCCCCTTCTCTTTGGATGATGCTTTGGAACCGCGGCGGAAACTGTCGTTTTTCCTTCCCCCGCCTTACCCGCTTTCATAAGGTGCGCGGCGGAGAGGAATTCCGATGCACCCCAGCCATTATGCCGTGAGCAAGCCCAACCATCCCGCCATCATCATGGCGAGGAGCGGGGAAACCACGACCTATCGCGATCTCGACGAAGCGGCGAACCGGATCGCCGGCTGGCTGCGCGGGCAGGGGCTGGAGGCGGGCGATGCGTTCGCCCTGCTGATGGAGAATTGCGCCCGCTATCACGAGGTCGTCTGGGCGTCGCAGCGGGCCGGCATGGTGCTGGTTCCGATTTCCACCCATCTCACGGCAGAGGAAATCGGCTACATCCTCGAAGACAGCGATGCCCGGTTGCTGATAACCACGACGCGGTTCGACGAAGTGGTGGGTGCCCTGCCGTCCCACGGGGTCGATCTGCAGACTCTGGTTTTCGGACGGGATGCGGAAGCCGAACTGACGAAAATCCCGGCGGAGGTAATACCCGACCAGACGGCCGGGCGGGTCATGCTGTACAGTTCCGGCACCACCGGTCGGCCGAAAGGCATCTTGCCCGCTCCGCCCGAAGATCCCGCCGTCGATGCGCCCACGCCGCTAATGGGGCTGGCGACCATGGGTTTTCAGATCGCGGGCGATGGCAGCGCGATCTATCTATCACCCGCACCGCTCTACCATGCCGCGCCGCTGGCCTGGACGACTACCATCCACCGGCTGGGCGGAACGGTCGTCGTCATGGAGAAATTCGACCCCGAAGAGGCGCTGGCGGCGATCGAGAAATACCGCATCACCGACAGCCAGTGGGTTCCGACCCATTTCGTGCGGATGCTCAAACTGCCCGAAGCGGCGCGTACGCAATACGATCTATCCAGCCACGGCCATGCGATTCACGCCGCCGCTCCCTGCCCCGCCGACGTGAAGCAGCAGATGATCGACTGGTGGGGGCCGATCCTGTTCGAATATTATGCGGGGAGCGAAGGCAACGGCATGACCATGATCGGCAGCGCGGACTGGCTGACCCATCGCGGATCGGTCGGCAAGGCGATCCTGGGCACGATCCATATCTGCGACGATGGGGGGACCGAATTGGATGCGGGCGAGGAGGGCGCGATCTTCTTCGAAAGCCCCTATCCCTTTCAATATCACAAGGACCGCGCGAAGACGAAGGAAGCCACCCATCCGCAAGGCTGGACCACGCTGGGGGATATCGGGCGGGTCGACGAGGAGGGGTTTCTCTATCTGACCGACCGGCGGTCCAACATGATCATTTCGGGCGGAGTGAACATCTACCCGCAGGAGGTCGAGAACCTGCTGGTCGGGCACGATGCCGTGATGGATGCCGCCGTAATCGGCGCGCCTTGTCCCGATATGGGTGAACAGGTGATCGCGATGGTGCAGCCGGTATCCATGGACGACGCCGGACCCGAACTGGAAGCGGCGCTGCGCGACTATCTGTCCGCCAGGCTCGCTCGATTGAAACTGCCGCGCCAATTCCATTTCCGCCCCGAACTGCCGCGGGAGGCCAATGGCAAGCTGTACAAGCGCAAGCTGAAAGACGAATTCGCGCGAACCCTCGTGGAAGACTGACGCACCCGATCAACCTTTTTTTCAAAGGATCGCAACATGAGCCATCCCTTCGATTTTACTGGAAAGAACGCCCTCGTCGTGGGCGGCTCCAGCGGCATCGGCAATGCTATCGCGCAGGGCCTGCGCCGGGGCGGGGCGGACGTGACCGTGTGGGGCACCCGCGCCGGAGCAGCGGATTACGGCAATTCCGACATGACCGGCCTTACTTACGCGCAGGTCGACGTGGCGGATCGCGACCGGCTGGACGTGGCGAACATACCCGACAGGCTCGACATCGCCGTGCTCAGCCAGGGGCTGGTCCGTTACAATCGGGCGGAATTCGAACGGGAGGGGTGGGACGATGTCATGGCGGTCAACATCACCTCCCTGATGGACGTCGCGCGCCTCGTGCAGCCGGCTCTGAAAGGGCGCGAGAACGCATCGCTCATCACGATCAGTTCGGTCGCCGCCTATGCCGCCGCTTTTACCAATCCTGCCTATGGCGCTTCAAAAGCAGCGGCGGTCGCGTTGACCCGCGCGCTGGCGCTCGCATGGGCGCGGGACGGCATCCGGGTGAACGGCATCGCGCCGGGCTTCGTGCGCACCAAAATGACCGATGCGCAGTTCGAGGACGAGAAGCGCGAACAGGGTATCTTGCGGACCATCCCGCTGCGCCGGACAGGCCAAGCTGAAGAAATCGCTAACGCTGCTCTATTCCTCGCGTCGCCGCTCGCCAGCTACATGATCGGGCAGACCCTCACCGTGGATGGCGGGCTAACGCTGACCTGACCAGGGCTCAGCCGAGCAACCGGGTCGCCATTGCGCGCACGTCGCCGCCCATGTCGTCGCGTTCCAGCGCAAGCGCCAGCGTCGCTTCGACGAATCCCAGCTTGCTGCCGCAATCGAACCGGCGGCCTTCGAAAGTGACGGCGTTGAAAGGCTGCGTGCCGATCATTTTCGCCATCGCGTCCGTAAGCTGGATTTCGCCGCCAGCGCCCGCTTCCTGCGTTTCCAGGGTCCGCATCACTTCGGGCTGCAGGATGTAGCGGCCCGACACGATCTTGTTCGACGGCGCATCGGCGACCGCCGGTTTTTCGACCAGGCCCCTCACCTCGGTCAATGCGCCATCACTGCCGCCGGGATCGATCACGCCATAGCTGGATACCTCGTCATGCGGCACCTCCAGCACGCTGATGAGATTACCGCCGACTTTGGTATACGCATCGACCATCTGTTTCATGCAGCCGGTCCCGCCGCCTTTCTGCGCGACCATCAATTCGTCGGGCAGCAATATGGCGAAGGGTTCGTCGCCCACGATCGCCCGCGCACACCAGATCGCATGGCCCAGCCCCATCGGCACCTGCTGGCGCGCGGTAATGATTTCCCCCGGGGTGAAGCGGCTGGCATCAAGCGCGTCCATGTTCTTGCCGCGCGCTTGCATCGTCGTTTCCAGCTCGAAAGCGGTGTCGAAATGTTCGACGATCGCGGTCTTGCCCCGCCCGGTGATGAAGATCATCTGTTCGATCCCCGCCTCGCGCGCTTCGTCCACCGCATATTGGATGAGCGGGCGGTCGACGATCGGCAGCAATTCCTTGGGCACCGCCTTGGTCGCGGGGAGGAAGCGCGTGCCCATTCCGGCGACGGGGAATACGGCTTTTCGGATCGGTTTATGCTGGGTCATGCAGCGAAGGATACGGACAAGACGAGGCGGGTCAATACGGAACGCGTATCAGTCCAGCGGCGAGACGCTTGATCGTGCAAGCATAGCAGCTACACCGCTAAGATGGACAAGATCATCATCAAGGGCGGGAAGCGCCTGTCGGGCAGCATCCCCATTTCCGGCGCGAAGAATTCCGCACTCACACTGATCCCCTGCGCCCTGTTAACCGAGGAACCGCTGACCCTGCGCAATCTCCCCCGCCTGGCGGATATCGACGGGTTCCAGCATTTGATGGGGCAGTTCGGTACCTCGGTCGCGATCCGGGGGAAACGGCCGGAAGAATTCGGGCGGGTGGTCACGTTCGAGGCATCGCGCCTGACCTCCACCGTCGCGCCCTACGACCTTGTGCGCAAGATGCGCGCCTCCATCCTGGTGCTGGGCCCGATGCTGGCGCGCGCGGGCGAAGCGACCGTATCGTTGCCCGGCGGCTGCGCGATCGGCAATCGCCCGATCGACCTGCATCTGAAAGCAATGGAGGCCATGGGCGCGACCATCGAACTGGCGCAGGGTTACGTGCGGGCCCATGCGCCCGATGGGGGCCTGTCGGGCGGGGATTTCGATTTCCCCGTGGTGTCGGTCGGCGCAACGGAGAACGCGCTGATGACGGCGGTGCTGGCCAATGGCACCACCCGCCTGACCAACGCCGCGCGCGAACCGGAGATCGTCGATCTGTGCAACCTGCTCCTCGCCATGGGCGCGGAAATCGAAGGGGTCGGCACGTCCGACCTGACCGTGCATGGCGCGCGCCGCCTGAACGGTGCCACCTACAAGGTCATGCCCGACCGGATCGAGGCCGGCTCCTATGCCTGCGCCGCCGCGATCACGGGTGGCGAGGTGCGGCTGGACGGGGCGAAGGCGGACGACATGACCGCGACTTTGCAGGCGCTGAAAAAGATCGGCGTCGGGGTGGAGCACGACCGGACCGGCGTAACGATCGCGGCGGACGGCGCGCTGAAGGCGACCGACCTGACCACCGCGCCCTATCCCGGCCTTGCCACCGACATGCAGGCGCAGTTGATGGCGTTGCTGGCGCGAGCCGAAGGAACTAGCGTTCTGAAGGAAACGATTTTCGAAAACCGGTTCATGCATGTGCCCGAACTCACCCGCATGGGCGCGAATATCGAAACCAATGGCCGCACCGCCGTGGTGCGCGGCCCGGTGCAGCTGACGGGGGCGGAGGTTATGGCGACCGACCTGCGCGCCTCGATGAGCCTGGTGATCGCGGGGCTGGCCGCGCAGGGCGAAACGCAGGTCCGGCGCCTGTACCATCTCGATCGCGGATACGAACGCTTGGAGGAAAAGCTGCAGCTGGTCGGCGCCGATATCGAACGCGTCGGCGAGGAATAGGTGGTCAATCCCCTCGACTGACCAGCCATATCCGGATCGCACCGGCAAGACCCGGCGGCGTTTCGGCCTTGATCCGTTCGGCATCGATCCGCCCGACCAGCGCGTTGATCGCCACCCCTTGTTCCGCCGCCGCATCGCACAGCATATCCCAGAACACCGGCTCCAGACTGACCGAGGTCCTGTGCCCCGCGATCCGCACGCTGCGCTTGACGGGCGGATGGTAGGGCGGTTGGTGGGACGAGGGCATGATTGATCCTCGGGAAATAACGGGCTGTTAAAGCGCAACGCCGACCGCTTACGGCGTCACCCTTACGCAGATAACCTGTTTATTACTACATCGCGTTCCCGCTTTATCACAAAGGAGTGACGGCAGCGGCTTTGCTGGGAACGATGCTGGCATTCGCCCGCCCAAATTATTGGGGGTGGCTCACAAATCCAGCGGTTCCTACAACGCACAGCACATAATCATGGATCGGACGGGCGCGGCGATGGCGCAGGGATATGAAGCACTGACGGAAAAGGAGAAGCAGGCGCTGCGGCTGATCCTGCGCGGTCACGATGCCAAATCTTCCGCTCGCAGGCTCGATATCTCGGTCCATACCGTCAATGAACGCCTCCGCCATGCGCGGCGCAAGATGGACGTGTCGAGCAGCCGTGGCGCTGCGCGGATGCTGCTGGCCAAAGAAGGCGAAACCCCCGATTTGTTTGTATCCAAGGAAATCGGGGATGACCTTGCCGCCGCCACACCCGATCATGAAGCCGTGCCGAATGTCGGCCAGCGGAAGCCTATACGCCCCGCCTTTCTTATCGGAGGAATTGCCATCATGTCCCTGCTCGCCACCGGCATTGCCCTCATCCTTTCGATACAGGCGACACAGCCACCCTCCGCTGCCGACATCCACGAAGTCGAAGCCGCGGCAAGTGCCGAATTCCTCCGCATGGAAACGGAAGAGGCCGCGCGCGACTGGCTGGTTCTGGTGGATGCGCAGCGATGGGAGGAAAGCTGGAACGCGGCGGCGCAGTCTTTCCGCGATCCGAACACGCTGGAGCGCTGGACCACGGTGTCGAAGGAAGTCCGCCTGCCGCTCGGCGCGGTGCTGGCGCGCGAAACGACCGGTGCGCTGGATATTCCCGCTCCGCCAGCCGGCTATCGCACATTGTTGTTTACGACCGATTTCGCGAACAGGGCGGGCGCCACCGAAACGGTCACGCTGGTGCGCGAAGGCGGGTCTTGGAGAGTGGTTGGGTACTATATTTCGTGATCGCATTTTCGGAACCGCCGACTTGCCATCAGGCGGCCCTGCGATCAGGCAGCCCCGCGATCAAGCGGCCTTGCGTGACAATCGGTCTTCGTCGGTCAGCAATCGGAAGAGCTGCGAGGTCATCTCATCCGCGCTGGCGGCCTCGTAGTCGAACCCGCTCTCATCCGCGCAATGGGCAAAAGCGTTTTTGGAGTCATGCGTCTCCCCGACGAAGGCCATCGCCCAGCGCGCGAAGATGCGGCTTTCCACGGGGCCGAACGACAGGAGGTGAACCTCCCCGTGCCGTTCATCCAGCTGGATCCGTTCGAACACGCGTTCCACCTCGGCCTGTTGCCCTTCGAGGATTTGCGCGAACAGTCCATCGGTGAACATCAGTGCGCCGGTGACCGCTACGGCGGCATTGTTGCGCTGCGAAGTTTCGAGGATCTGCTGGACGGCCGCTTCGACTTCTTCATCCAGTCCCATGATCATGTTCTGGCTGTAATAGACCAGCCGATAGAGACCGTTTTCGATCGGGTCGCCAACGTCTTCCGGTTGCGCGTCCGAGGTCGGACCACGCGTGTCGATGGGCTGGATGGCAAGACGGTCCAGCAACGCCCCAACTTCGCCCGATGGAACCGGCCGGCTGAAAAGGAAGCCCTGCGCCGAATTGCAACCGCTGGTGGTGACATGGTCGAGCTGCTCCGATGTCTCGACGCCCTCGGCGATCGTGCCCATGCCGAGATGTTCGCCGATCGCCGTGATCGCACGGATCAGTCCCGCGCTTTTCTCGCCGGCGATCGATCGCACGAAGCTCTGGTCGATCTTGATCGTGTGGAAGGGGAAGCTCTGAAGATAGCTGAGCGAGGAATAGCCGGTGCCGAAATCGTCCATAGAAATGCGGATGCCCAGATCGCGCAAGGCGTGCAGCGTGGCGACGCAGCCTTCGATATTTGTCATCAGGACGCTTTCGGTGATCTCCACCTCCAGCCGGTCCGGCCGCAGCCCGCTATGGGCGAGGGCGTTCATGACGGTGTTGACGAATTTTCCGCTCGCAAGCTGCTTGGCCGATACGTTTATCGCCACGACAACGTCGGACGGCCACAGGGCCGCATCCTCGCAAGCCTGGCGGATGACCCATTCGCCGATCGGAATGATCAGGCCCGTCTGTTCCGCCAGGGGAATGAACCTGTCCGGCGGGATAGCGCCGAGCGTGGGGTGCTGCCACCTAATCAGCGCCTCCATACCGGTCACGGCCTTGGTCTTGAGGTTCATTTGCGGTTGGTAATGCAGTTCGAACTGGCGGAACGGAAGCGCGCGCCGCAGGTCGAGCTCCATCGCGCGGCGTTCCTGCATCTCCGCGTCCATGGATTCCTCGAAGAAACGATAAGTATTGCGGCCTTCCTTCTTGGCACGGTAAAGCGCGATATCGGCCTGCTTCATCAACTCGTCCGCGTCCCGGGCCGCATCGGACAGGGCGACGCCGACACTCGCACCGATATCGATCATGTGGCTTTGCAGGACATAGGGCCGGCCGATCAGGTCGACGAGCCTCTTGGCCAGCGTTTCGGCCCCTTCCGGCTGCGCGACGTCGGTTTGCAGGATCGCGAACTCATCGCCGCCGAGCCGCGCCAGCCGATCGGTCTTGCGCAGCGCGGAGGACAGGCGTTCCGATACCTTGGCCAGCAAGGCATCGCCGACCGGGTGGCCCAGCGTGTCGTTGACGCCCTTGAAATCGTCGAGATCGACGGTGAGCAACGCCACGGTATTGCGGCCTTCGGCCGCATTAGACAATTCTGGCAGGAAAGCCGCGCGATTGCTGAGGCCGGTCAGCGCATCGGTGTGCGAGGAACGCCGGGTGTTGGCCTGATCGATTACCCAGTCGGTGACTTCGTGAAGATGGCAGACCGCGCCGATTTCCGCGATCGGGTGGAGACGGATCGAAAAATGGCGTTCGCCGATCGCAACCGTCCGGCCGGCATCCGCGAAGTCGTTCGGTCCGGCGCCGAACAGCTCCCGGAACGGGGGCAATTCGTCCGAGGCGCAGCCGACGGCGGCGAGGAAAGTCGCGTTGGCTTCGATGATCGTACCGCCATTGTCGAGGAGCGCGATACCCGTGGGAAGCGCGTTCAGCAGCAGACCGGCATCGACCGGACTTAAATTCGTTTCGGAAATCATGCGGGGTTTTTTCCATCCTTGATGCTGGATGAAACCCATACGCCTGAGATCGTAAAGTTTTTGCACAATCGAATACGTATAAATTCGTTTACGGCCGGACGGCCGATGCTGGCATTATCGCCTCATCGCATCATGGCAAACCGATCAATACATGTGCTGCCCGCCATTCACGCTCATGGTCGACCCGGTGATGAAACCGGCGTCTTCGGCGCACAGGAAGCTGACGGCGCGGGCTATTTCCTCGGCCTGGCCCAAACGCCCGACGGGGATCTGAGCAACGATTTTCTCCAGCACCGGTTCGGGGACGGCGGCGACCATATCGGTGTCGATATAGCCGGGCGCGATCGCGTTGACCGTCACACCGAATTTCGCGCCTTCCTGCGCCAGCGCCTTGGTGAAGCCGTGGATGCCCGATTTGGCCGCGGCGTAATTGACCTGGCCATATTGCCCCGCCTGCCCGTTGATCGACCCGATGTTGACGATACGGCCCCATTGGCGTTCGCGCATGCCGGGAAAGCACGCCTTGGCCATGTTGAAGCACCCGCCCAGATTGATCCGCATGACTTCGTGCCAGTCGTCATAGCTCATCCGGTGCAAGGTTCCATCGCGCGTGATACCGGCATTGTTGACGACCGCGTCGATCGGGCCGAAGCGCTCAGCCACCTGTTCGCAGCCTTCGATGCAGGCTTCGTGATCGCCGACATCCCATTTGACCGTCTCGATCCCGGTTTCGTGGGTCAGCTTGCGCGCGGCTTCGTCATTGCCGGCGTAATTGGCGATGACGGTAAAGCCGTCGGCCTTCAATTTTTCGCAGATGGCTCGCCCGATGCCGCGGGTGCCGCCGGTCACGATGGCGATCCGGTCCATAGATGCATCCTTTCCCCGTTTTTCCTGGTCTTTACCTTACGGCAAGCCGGATAGAGGGCAAAGAAAAACCCCGCCGAGGCGGGGTCTCCAAGTAAGCGTCCGTAAACGTCGTATCAGAAGCGGAACTGAGTGCCCACGTAGACGGCCTGGCTGTCCTGCACGTCGTCGGTAACCGGATCCAGCCGGTCGCGATCCTGCGTCAGGCGGACGCCGGCGGTGACATCCAGATTGCGGGTGACGCGGTAGGCGCCGCCCAGATCGAAAGACTGATCGCCCAGACCTTCGCGCGTCTGCGGCGACCGGCCGACGGGCGTGTCCTTATCAAGCGCGATGCGCGATTTGAACCGGCTGGGTTTGTCCGCAGCACCGGGCGAAGGCTTGAAATCGGCGAGATCGGGCATGTTGACCGGCTTGATACTGGAAGGCAGCCCGACAGATGCCAGAGACGGCTTACCACCCGTACGGCGCGTGGCCGACGGTGTCAGCGGCGATCCCGCCAGTTCGGACGACTGGGCGAAGCCCTGATACCCGCGGGCGATACCCAGATTGTAGCGGGTCGGCGCAATTGCCACCGAAGCGGTGCCGGACTGCGCCTGCGAATTCGAAGCGAACGAACGCACGCCGATGGCGCGGGCGGTAATCGCCTGCGCCGTGGAATCATCGACCCGGACGGCAACCGTGACCATGCGGTCACCCATATTGCTGGCGGGAGTAAAGCGCAGATCGAGCCCCTTGGACCGCAAATCGTCCGCCACGCGGCGGGCCAGCGCCGGATCGACCGATGCGGGCGTGAACAGCGTTGAAACGACGGGCGCATACGGCGCATCCACAGCCTGCCCGCCGATGGCGAAGACAGCCGTTGGAGCCGCAAAGAAGATACCGGCCACACCCGCCAGGATCATCGCGCGCTTTCCCAGAGTTGCCTGTAACATTGGCTTCGCCACATCATACCCCGTTCTTCAGAAACGCATCGAAATCTATGCATCCCCTGGTATTCAATCATTCCGCCGCTGAACCGTTCCTGACCTACCGCACCTGAAAGCAAGGTATCGAACGGAGTCGCCGCTGGATGGAACCGTGACGATAGGCCCCGCCAAAGCGCTTAGCGAGTCCTCAAACGATCTTTCAGGTCCCACCGCGTTCATAGTGTTGCACGATTTCAACAATGCGCGCGCACGCTGGCCGATCGTCGCACTGCGCGCGTTCAGAAATTGTTCACGCCTCGACCACCCAGGAAGCGGGCACGTCCTTCGCCTTGTGTACGACGCCTTGCCGACCGGCGGGGGAGGCTATAGGGAGCGGCGACACACGAGGATGGCATCTTTCAGCAAAGCGGTGCCGGAACATTCGATCGAACGATCTGGAACTGTCATTATGGTACGACGGAACATCAACTCCCGCCTTCCCCGGACGATGCTGGCGCTGGTTGCCTTGGCGAGCCTTGCGGCGTGCGGCGGACGCGAACGGCCGGCGGCCGATCTTGCCGCGTCGCAGGTCACCACGATCGGGGTTAATTCCTATCTCTGGCGCGCATCGCTGGATACCGTGGCTTTCGCGCCGCTGCTTCAGGCGGACAGCGCGGGCGGGGTGATCGTGACCGACTGGTACGCCAACCCCGCCAATCCGGGGGAGCGGGTTAAGCTGTCCGTTACCATTCTCGACCAGGATCTGCGCGCCGATGCGCTGCGGGTCGCGGCCAGCCGCCAGGTCGCGCAGGGCGGCCAGTGGGTCGATGCGCCGGTGCAGGCGGCCACCGTGCAGAAGCTCGAAGACATCATCCTGACCAAGGCGCGCGATCTGCGCCGCAAATCGGTTTCCGGCTAAGCGACTTTAAGCATGACCGATACGGCTTCCAAACCCGGGTTCGAACGCAAGTTCGATTTCGGCGCTGCCGACGCGCGCTGGCAGAAGGCGTGGGAGGATGCGGGTTGCTTTACCGCCGATACCGCCAGCACGAAACCCAAAAGCTATGTGCTGGAGATGTTTCCCTATCCTTCGGGGCGCATTCATATCGGGCATGTCCGCAATTACACGATGGGCGACGTGCTGGCCCGCTACAAGGCGATGCGGGGGCACGAGGTGCTGCATCCGATGGGCTGGGATGCGTTCGGAATGCCGGCGGAAAACGCCGCGATGGAGCGGGGCGTGCACCCCGGCGGCTGGACGCGCGACAACATCGCCAACATGAAGGCGCAGCTTAAACGCATCGGCTTCGCATTGGACTGGACACGCGAATTCGCCACCTGCGACGCGGAATATTACGGGCACGAACAGGCGCTGTTCCTCGATCTCTACGAAGCCGGGCTGGTCTATCGCAAACAGGCGCAGGTCAATTGGGACCCGGTCGACATGACCGTGCTGGCGAACGAACAGGTGATCGACGGCCGCGGTTGGCGCAGCGGCGCAGTGGTCGAAAAGCGCAAGCTCAACCAGTGGTTCGTCAAGATCACCCAGTTCGCCGACGATCTGCTGGCGGGTCTGGATACGCTCGATCAGTGGCCCGACAAGGTGCGGCTCATGCAGGAAAACTGGATCGGCAAATCGCAGGGTCTGGAGATCAATTTCGCTATAAATACCCGAACGGATATGGGGGATCGGTTTTCTCAGCCGCATTCGATAACCGTCTATTCCACCCGGCCCGACACCATTTTCGGTGCGAGCTTCGTGGCGGTCGCAGCCGACCATCCCGTGGCGCAGGGCGCGGCGGCGCAGAATGCGGAAGCGCAGGCTTTCATCGAGCAATGCAAGGCGGGCGGGACTACGGCGGCCGAGCTGGAAATGGCGGAGAAGCTGGGCTTCGATACCGGCCTCGTCGCGACGCATCCGATCACGGGCGATGCGTTACCCGTCTATATCGCGAATTTCGTGCTGATGGAGTACGGCACCGGCGCTGTGATGGGCGTGCCGGGCCACGACCAGCGCGATTTCGATTTCGCCGCCAAATACAGCCTGCCGATCCTGCGCGTGGTCGCGGACGACGAAACGCCGCCCGACGCGCCGATGACGCAAGCGGAAACCGGGGATGGCACGCTGGTCAATTCCGGCTTCCTCGACGGGATGGATGTGGACGCGGCCAAGGCGGCGATTGTCGCGCGCGCGGAGAAGGAAGGCTGGGGCGCGGGGCAGACCGTCTGGCGGCTGCGCGATTGGGGCGTGTCGCGGCAACGCTATTGGGGTACGCCCATTCCGTTCGTGCATTGCAGGACATGCGACGTGGTGCCGGTGCCGAAGGACCAACTGCCGGTCGCGTTGCCGGAGGATGTGTCCTTCGACAGGCCCGGCAATCCGCTCGACCATCATCCCACCTGGAAACACACGACCTGCCCGAAATGCGGCGGCGAAGCGGTGCGGGAAACCGACACGCTCGACACTTTCGTCAATTCCAGCTGGTATTTCCTGCGCTTCGCCAGCCAGCCCGCGGACCGTCCGTTCGACGCGGCGGAAATAGCGCAATGGCTGCCGGTCGAACAATATATCGGCGGGGTCGAGCACGCGATCCTGCATCTGCTCTATGCGCGCTTCTGGACCCGCGCGTTGGCGAGTATCGGGCAGCTGGAGGTAAAGGAACCGTTCGCCAGCCTGTTTACGCAGGGCATGGTGACGCATGAGACTTATAAGTTAAAAATGCCGATCTCATTTCCTAAACCAAGCGAAGATGAGGATAGGTTTGTAACAATAAAAGATGGGAACCTATGGCGCTCTCCTGAGGAGGTCGAAACATGGAATGGAATTGTTCTCGACAAACTACAAGGCGCTGAGATTGACGTCGGCCGCGTCGTCAAGATGTCCAAATCGAAGAAGAACGTCGTTGACCCCGACACGATCGTCGCGACCTATGGCGCGGATGCGGTGCGGTGGTTCATGCTGTCGGACAGCCCGCCCGAACGCGATCTGCCGTGGTCGGAAGCAGGCATCGAAGGGTGCTCGCGCTTCGTTCATCGATTGTGGCGCCTGTTCGGCCAACATGATGCGAGCGCGTCCGGCGACGACAAACCGCTCGCGCGCAAGACGCACCAAACGATCGCGGCGGTGGCCGAGGATATCGAGGCGCTGTCGTTCAACAAGGCGGTCGCGCGCATCTACGAACTGACCGGCGCAACCGAAAAGGCCCGGCCTTCCGCAACCCGCAACGATGCGATCCTGGCGCTGCTGAAACTCGCATCCCCGATGATGCCGCATCTGGCGGAGGAAGCGTGGGCGATGCTCGGCGCAGCGTATGGGGGAGGACTGATTGCGCAAGGGGCATGGCCCGATGTCGATCCCGCCATGCTTGTCGAGGACGAAGTGACCATCGCCATCCAGCACAAGGGGAAGCTGCGCGACACGATTATCGTGTCGAAAGGTTTGCCTGAAACCGAATTGGAGGCCCTCGCCCTCGCCAGCGAGAAAGTGCGGCGTTCGCTGGATGGCGCGGCCATCCGCAAGGTGATCGTCGTGCCCGACCGGCTGGTCAATATCGTCACCTGATGCGCATGCTCGCCGCCCTGCTCGCCTGTTTTGCGCTGACTGCTTGCGGATTGCAGCCGATGTATGCGGGCGGAACGCGCGGCGAGGTGGCGCAGGGCCTCGGCGCGATCGAGGTCGCTCCGATCCAGGGTCAGGCGGGCTGGCTGGTCCGCAATGCGCTCATTGATCGGCTGGCCGCGGGTCCGAACGCCGCGCCGCGTTTTCGCCTGGACGTGACGCTGGACGACCGGCTGGAGGGGCTTGGCGTGCTGGGCGACGATACGATCGGGCGCGAACGGCGCATCCTGCGCGCGCGCTATCGGCTGGTCGACATCGCCAGCGACACGGTGTTGCTTGATGCGACGTCGGGCAGTGATGCGGGGATCGACGTCGTCTCCAGCGAATATGCGACCATCGCCGCGGAACAGACCGCGCTGGAAAATCTCGCCCGCGAGGTTGCGGACCGGATCGTCACCCGCATCGCGCTGACTCTGCGGCAGACAAATTGAAGGCGACCCAGAAGGATTTCGCTAGTCTGGCTGCCCGCGCGGCGGCGCAATGCCGCGTGTTCTTCTTTTGCGGGCCGGACGAGGCGGGCGCATCCGCCGCTGCCGCTCGGATCGTCGCCCTGCTGCCCGATCCCGGCGAGCGCGTGGAACTGGCTGGAGCGACCCTGCGCAAGGATACCGCCCTTTTGGCCGACGAGGCGCGATCGGGTTCGCTGTTCGGCGCAAGCCGGCATATCTATGTCCGCGCCAATGGCGATGAAGCGGCGGCGGCGGTCGAAAACCACCTCGGTACGAGCGGCGATGCGTCCCCGGTCCTGATCGTGGCGACTTCGGCGACCGACAAGTCGCGCACGGCCAAATTACTGGCGAAGCGCGACGATGCGCTGGTTGCCATGTTCTATCTTCCCGGTCTTCCCGCGGTTACCACCGCCGTGCGCATGATGGCGGACAGGGAAGGGCTGCAACTGAATGGCGATCTGGCGGAGCGGATCGCGCAAGGGGCGGGGCTCGACGTGCGGCTGGCGCAATCGGAGGTGACGAAGCTGGCGCTGTATTGCGATGCCAATCCGCAGGCGCCCCGGCCGGTGGATGCGACCATGCTGGGGGAGATCGCCGCGACGACGGAGGATGACGGGTTCCTGCCGATCGTGAACGCGGTCCTGTCGGGCGATCTCAAGAAACTGCCGCGCGAATTGCACAGGATGCGCGAATTGTCGCTCAATCCCGTCGGGCTGCTTCTCGCGTTCGAACGGCGCGCAGTCCAGTTGATCCAGCTATCGGCGCGGATCGGGCCGGGTGGCGATATCCGTGCGACGATCCAGGCCGAAAAACGCGCGCGACGCATCGTCTGGAAGGACGAGCATGATATCGAAACGCAGATCGACCGCTGGCGGGGGAAGCGGCTTGAACGGTTGAACAGCAAGCTCATCGCGCTGCATCGCGCCGTCATCGCCAACCATCAGGCGGGCGAAGTGCTGCTGGCGCAGGGGTTGGCCGAGATCGCCCGCCATGCGGCGCAGCGGCGCGCATAAACTACGCGCGTCCGGTTAATCCTGCGGCACACGGAACGTGCCCGTCACCCGCCCGCTGCTGCTCTCGCCCACGCTCGGCTCCCCGGTTACGGGCGACGTGCCGCTGGCGCGTCCGTCGACGCTGGCGACGCCGCTTTCCAGATCGATCGTCAGCCGCCCGCCATTCAAGGTATCGCCGCCCCGCCGCAGCCGGACATTACCCGCCATGGTGATGATCCGCCGGTTGAAATCATAGACCGCAACATCGCCGGTCGCGGTTTCGCCGCCGCGCGTGACCTGCACGCCGCCGGTCGCGGTCATGCGCTGAATGCTGAGCGTTCCGGCATCGGAATAGAGGATCAGCGTGCGCGCCGACCGCAGAGTCAACCCCGCTTGTTCAATGACGACATTGCCGGCCAGGACCACGCGATCCTGCCGATCCTGCAGTTCGATGCGGTCCGCGCCGAAATTGACCGGGGCGTTGGAGTTGTGGGAGCCGATGCCCTGAGCGCTGAGGCCGACCCCGGCGAACGCGGCTACGGTCAGCGCGAAGCCGATGGTGGCGGATTTTACAGCGTTTGCGATTGTGCCTGTCATGGCATCCTCAGCTTTCCCGGAACCATCCGCATCTTGGCATTCCCTTCCAGCAGAACCGTACGCGCCGCCAGGTCGACTTCCAAGCGGTTCGCGGAGAAGGTGCCCGCCGGGACCGCGCCGCTCACCCCGCCTTCGCCGCGCAGTTCCCTTGCGGCAAGGTCGATCAGCACGTTGCGCGTGACCAAATTGTAACCATCGGCGGCGGCAAAGCGCACTTCGCCCGGAACGCTGACGTCGTTGTCGCTGAGATCGTAGGCCCCGCCCATCGCCACCAGCCGCGCGGGTCCGCCGGGCAGCAGCAGGCGGGCAACCACATCGCGCATCCGCACGATGCCTTCGGCGCTCGATCGCTGGACCGCTTCGCCCGCGGTCAAAGAGAACGGCTGCCCCTTGTCGTCCTGTCCGCGATAAAGCGCGTTGTCGACCCGCAGCCGTTCGTCGATCATCGCGACCTTGTTGCGGTCGAGCAGGAAGCTGACCTCGCCGCGTGGACTGAGCGGCGTGATGACCATGAACGCCGCCAGCACGCCTACCGCCATCGGCAACGCCTTGCCCAGGAATGCGATGAGCCGGTCGTGCCGACCGCCGGGCGTGGCGAAACGCTGCCGCGCGCTGCGCCGCTCCTTGGCTCGTGCCGTTTCGATCCGCCGTTGCTTCGCCATGATACCGTGCCGTGCGCGCCTACCCTTGAATGTCCCCTTACATGTGGCTGAAAATATCGTGTTCGGCCCAACCCGCAATGTCGAGCCGGGCGCGGGTCGGCAGGAAATCGAAGCAGGCCTGCGCCATGTCGGTGCGCCCTTCGCGTTCCAGCCGCGCGACCATGATCGCGTGCAATCCGTGAAGGTAGCGCACGTCGCTGGCGGCATAGTCCCGCTGCGCCTCGTTGATTTGCGGGGCACCCCAATCGCTGCTCTGCTGCGCCTTGGAGATCTCCGCGCCGAGCAGTTCGGTCACGAGGTTCTTCAAACCATGCCGGTCGGTATAGGTCCGGGTCAGCTTGCTAGCGATCTTGGTGCAGAAGACCGGGCTGGCTTCCACGCCGAGGTAATATTCGATCGCCGCCAGGTCGAAGCGCGCGAAATGGTAGAGCTTCAGCCGGTTCCTGTCCGCCAGAACAGCCTTCAGACGGGGCGCGGCATAATCGCTGCCCACCTTGAAGCGCACCAGGTGCTCGTCGCCGGACCCGTCGCTGATCTGCACGACGCACAGCCGGTCGCGGTGGGTGACGAGACCCATGGTCTCGGTATCAACGGCCAAGGGAGAAGCGTCCGGGCCGGTGCCCACCAATACGCCTTCGGGCAGGTCTTCTTCGTGGAAATGCACGGTCATGGATCGTTCGCCTTCATGAAAGGGGCCTTAGTCTTCTTGGGGATGGAGGGGAAGTGCCGCTTGGCCATTGCAGCGCGGGCCGCGTATTGCACGTGCCGATGGATATCGAGGCGATTCCCGAAAGCTGGCGTTCCGCCCTTCGATCCGCCTGCGAGACACCGGCGATGCGGGAACTCGACAGGTGGCTACGGACCGAGGAGGCGGCAGGCACCGCGATCTATCCGTCCCGCGCCAACCGGTTTCGCGCGCTGGCGCTGACCCCGCCCGATCAGGTGCGCGTCGTCGTCCTGGGGCAGGATCCCTATCATGGGCCGGGCCAAGCGCACGGCCTCGCCTTCAGCGTGCCGCGGGGGCAGCGCATTCCGCCGTCCTTGCGCAATATCCACGTGGAAATGGCTAGCGATATCGGGCGGCCCGTGCCGGATCACGGCGATCTTACCCATTGGGCGCGGCAGGGTGTGCTGCTCGTCAACACCGCGCTTAGCGTGGAGGCGGGCAAGGCCGCCAGCCATGCAAAGCGCGGTTGGCGGGCACTGACCGACGCCATCGTGCAGACCGTGGCGGATCGCGCCGAGCCAAGCGTGTTCATACTGTGGGGCAATCATGCGCAGGGCGTCGCCGAACGGATCACGGGGCTCGATGAAACCGCGCGGCATCTGGTGCTGCGCTCCGCCCACCCGAGTCCCCTGTCCGCACGCAAGGGTTTTTTCGGCAGCCGGCCATTCAGCCGCGCCAACGCGTTCTTGGCGGCGCACGGACGCGGGGCGGTAGACTGGTAGAGCGCCGGATACCCCGTTATTGCTAGTTGATTGTCGTCGCCATAGGATCGCGACGTATAAAAAAAGGAGACGATACGATGATTTCCAAGAGGCATACGGATCCATTGAGCGAAGTCGGCTACGGCAAGCTCGATGCGACGCTCGCATCGCTCAAACCCAAGCTGGACGGGGCGCTGCAACCGCATGGCTGGCAATATATCCGACTGACAGCGCCCGATGCGTTCCACGATACGCATACGTTCCGCATCGGTATGAAGGGGCGTTTGAAATCGAACGACATCCAGCAGGACGGGCAGCTGGTCGTCGCGACGGATGGTGAAACGATTATTCGAGACCGGCTGATCGGATAAGTCGGACGATGCGTTCTGCTATCGACCAGCCTACCGCCCTTTCCGGACGGGCGGCGGCCGCGTGAGCAGAAATGCGGCCTTTCCAAAACGGCCCGAGGCGGTCACGCCGGACTGGCTTACCGACAGGATGGCGAAGGCGGGTCTGCTGGCGGGTGATTTGGTGGGCGCGCGCGTGGGCGATATCGACCATACGCCGATCGGCACGGGGCAGATCGGTGATTCGGTCCGCTTCACGCTGACTTACGATCCGGCGGATTGCGGTCCACCGACCATCGCGGGTAAGTTCGCAGCCAGCGATCAGACCAGCCACCAAACCGCGGCGATGATGCATCTCTACCGGCACGAAGTCGGCTTCTACCGCGATATCGCGGGCACTCTGCCGGTGCGTACGCCGCGCGCCATCCATGCCGAACTGGACGAGGCGGACGACGCGTTCATCCTGCTGATGGAGGATCTTGGCCCAGCGCGGCAAGGCAATCAGCTCGATGGATGCACCCTCGCCGATGCGCGTCACGCCGTATCGCAAGCGGCGGCGTTCCATGGACCGAGCTGGAACGACAGCCGCGTCGTCGACGCCCCGTTCCTCCAGCCCGACCCGCAGATACGCGCAGTGACCCGCGCGCTCTATCCGCAATCGACCACGGTGTTCGTGGAACGCTACGCGGACCGGCTGGCCCCCGAACTGCTCGCGATCGTCGAGCGGATGGGTGCGTTGACGGACGCGATTTTCACCCATGACGAACCGCGCCGCTGTCTCGTCCATGGCGACTACCGGTTGGACAACATGATGTTCGATGTGAAGGGCGGCGCGGCGCCGCTGGCGATCGTCGATTGGCAGACCCTGTATCCCGGCGACGGCGCTTCCGATCTCGGCTATTTTCTGGGCGCGGGCACAGGCTCTGCATTACGACGCGCGCATGAGGATGAACTGCTCGATCTCTATTGCCGCGAAATGGAACATTACGGCGTCGTCCTGACGCGGGCGGACATCGCGCCGGGTTACCGGCTGGGCGCGATACGCGGCGCTACCACCGCTGTGTTCAGCGCTGCCAATGTGGCGCGGACGGAGCGCGGGGACGCGAATTTCCTGTCGATGGCCGCGGGCGCGCTTGAACTGATGCGCGACTGCCGCGCGCTCGACCATTATTGAAGGACGACGCAGATGCTCAGCCGCGGCGATGATTACCCGCTTCACCAGACCCCCGAGCCGGTCGCCTATCCGGGCACCGATCGCAATTTCTACGACCGCTATTTCTTCAACGGATATTCGCCCGACGGGTCCACCTTCTTCGCCGTCGCATTCGGCGTCTATCCCGTGCTGGACGTGGTCGACGCGCATTTCAGCGTTATTCGCGGCGGCGTGCAGCATTGCCTCCACGCATCGCGCGCGCTTCACATGGAGCGGATGGACCTGCAATGCGGCGGCATTGCGATAGAAGTCGTTGAACCGCTGAACCGGTTGCGCGTGCGGGTCGAGGGGGAAGGGCTGTCGGCCGACCTCACCTTTACCGGGCGGTCGTGTCCGATCGAGGAACCGCGCTTCACCTGGCGGCGCGGTCCGCGCACGATCATGGACTACACCCGGATGACGCAGAACGGCCGCTATGCCGGCTGGATCGAAGTGGATGGCGATCGGCAGGAATTGCCGCGCGATACAATCGGCACGCGCGATCGCAGCTGGGGCGTCAGGCCGATCGGCGCGCCCGATCCGCAGCAGCCAGCGATTGCGCCGCAATTCTTCTGGCAATGGACGCCGATCAACCTGGCCGACCGCAGCGTGTTCTTTCACCTGAATGCCCATCCGGACGGAGCGGCGTGGAACACCCGCGCGGTGGTGACGCCGGATGGGCGTGATGCCCAGGATATGCGCGAGACGCAGGATGCGGACCTTGCCACGACGCTGCAGCCAGGCACGCGCTGGCCCGCGGCCGGCAGATTGCGCGTCGGCGCGGAGCATTTCACGCTGGAGCCGATTGCGCGCTTCATGATGCGCGGGCTGGGCTACACGTCGCCCGATTGGGGACATGGCGCCGATCGGGGCGCGCACAAGGTGGAACGCGAGACTATCGCGCTCGCCGATATCAACCCGGCGCGTCCTGAAAACCTGCATGTCCAGATGCTGTGCCGCGTGACGGGCGCCGACGGAGAGGACGGGCTGGGCGTATTCGAACAGCTCGCGATCGGTGACTACGAACCGTTGAACCTGTCCGGCATCACCGACGCTTAGATTGTCCGCCTAGCGCGGCAGCTGGCTCGTTCCGATCAACGCCGCATCGACCGATCGCGCGCATTGCCGCCCTTCGCGGATGGCCCACACGATCAGCGACTGTCCGCGCCGGATATCGCCGCAGGCGAACACGCCCGGTTCGCTGGTGGAGTAGCTGTCCGTATCTGCTGCGACATTTCCGCGTGCATCCAGCTTCACACCGATCCGTTCCAACAGGCCGCGCCGCCTGGGGCCGGTGAAGCCCATGGCGAGCAGGATCAGATCGGCGAGCAGGATGAAGCCGCTGCCTTCCACCTCCCGCATGGCTCCGTCGCGCCATTCGACCCGCACGCATTCCAGCCCGGTCACATCGCCGTTTTCCTCCACTACGCGCTTCGCCAGCACCGACCAGTCGCGCGCCGCCCCTTCTTCATGGCTGGAGGAGGTGCGCATCTTCATCGGCCAATCGGGCCAGGTCAGCGCCTTGTCCTCCTTCTCGGGCGGTTGGGGCATGATTTCCAGCTGGGTGACGCTGGCCGCGCCCTGCCGGTTGGACGTGCCCACGCAGTCGCTGCCGGTATCGCCGCCGCCGATCACGATGACATGCTTGCCAGTCGCGGTCAGGCTGCCGCGCGGCGCGGCGCGCAGTTCGTCGTCGCCCGCATTGCGCTTGTTCTGTTGCGTCAGAAACTCCATCGCCAGCCGCACGCCGGGCAGTTCCGCACCGGGCACGTCGAGCATCCGCGCATTCTCCGCCCCGCCGGACAGCACGATCGCGTCGAAGTTCTCCTTCAACGCGTTGAAACTGATTTCCACGCCGACTTCCGCGCTGGTTTTGAAGGTCACGCCTTCGGCTTCCATCTGCACGGCGCGCCGGTTGATGAGGTGTTTTTCCATCTTGAAATCGGGAATGCCGTAGCGCAGCAGGCCGCCGATCCGGTCGTTCTTCTCGAACACCGTGACCGAATGGCCGGCGCGGGCAAGTTGCTGAGCGCAGGCAATGCCGGCGGCGCCAGAACCGACGACGGCGACGGATTTGCCGGTCTGCTTCGCGGCGGGCTGCGGTTTGATCCAGCCTTCTTTCCACCCGCGATCGACGATGGCGCATTCGATGCTCTTGATCGTGACCGGCTGGTCGATGATGTTCAGCGTGCAGGCAGCTTCGCACGGGGCGGGGCATACCCGGCCGGTGAATTCGGGAAAATTGTTCGTCGAATGCAGGACGGCGAGTGCGCTGCGCCAATCGTCCTTGTAAACCAGATCGTTCCAATCCGGGATGATGTTGTTCACCGGACAACCATCATGGCAAAACGGGATGCCGCAGTCCATGCACCGCGCCGCCTGCTGGCGCAGGGCATCCGCATCCGCCGGGACCGCGAATTCCTTGTAATTCTTCAAACGTTCTTCGGGTGCAATAGTATCGCGGTCGCGCCGTTCGATCTCCAGGAAGCCGGTGTGTTTACCCATCTTACGTTCCGTCCGTGATTGGTGGCGCGATACTCGCGAAAGCCAGCGTGGCTGGCATGTAGATACCCGTCACTCTGCCGCTTCCATTTCTGCATCGCGCCGTTCCGCGTCCAGTGCTTGCAGAGCGCGGCGATAATCGCGCGGGACGACCTTGCGGAACTGGGTGAGGCTCGTGTCCCAATCGGCCAGCAATTCGGCGGCGCGCGCGCTGCCCGTATGCAATCGATGCCGCTCCACCAGGATCCGCAGCCGCTCCGCATCGTGGCGAAGGGGGTTGCCCATCCCGCTGTCGTTCACCGACACGGCACGCTGAAGCGGACGATCCGGACCATCATCCGTCTCATCGGAAGGCACAACCGGTTCGATATCGACCTGCGCCCTATTGCACAGGCGTTCGAAATTACCGTCGGGATCATAGACATAGGCGATGCCCCCGCTCATCCCCGCCGCGAAATTGCGGCCCGTCGTGCCGAGCACGCAAACGACGCCGCCGGTCATGTATTCGCAGGCATGATCGCCCGTGCCTTCGACCACGGCGACCGCGCCGGAATTGCGCACCGCGAACCGTTCCCCCGCCACCCCGTTGAAATAGGCCTCGCCCGCGATTGCGCCGTAAAGCACGGTGTTTCCAACGATGATATTGTCGGATGGGATACGGCCGACATCGGGCTGCTTCACGATGATGCACCCGCCCGACAGCCCCTTGCCGACATAGTCGTTGGCGTCGCCGGTGAGGGACAGGGTCACGCCATGGGCCAGCCACGCGCCGAAGCTCTGACCGGCGACGCCGGTGAAATCGATCCGGATCGTATCGGCGGGCAGTCCGCCATGTCCGTGCTTGCGTGCGATTTCACCGGACAGCATCGCGCCGACGCTGCGATGGACGTTGCGAACGGCCAGATCGAGCTGCACCGCAGTACCGCCATCGATCGCGGCACGGCACCGCGCGATCAGGTGATTGTCGAGTGCGGCGGCAAGCCCGTGTTCCTGCGTCTGCGTATGGCGGACGGGTTTGCCCGGTCCGGGGTCCACCCGGTGCAGCAGCCGACCAAGATCGACGCCATCCGCCTTCCAGTGGCGCTGTACGCGCTTCACGTCGATCCGGTCCACCCGGCCGACCATGTCGTCCACCGTTGCGGAAAGCCCATTTCAGCCATGATGCCGCGCAGTTCCTCGGCCACCAAGAAGAAGTAATTGATGACGTGTTCGGGCGTTCCGGTGAAGCGCGCGCGCAGCACCGGATCCTGCGTCGCCACGCCGACGGGGCAGGTGTTCAAATGGCATTTGCGCATCATGATGCAGCCTGCCGCGATCAGGGGCGCGGTGGCGAAACCGAACTCGTCCGCGCCCAGCAGGGCTCCGATCGCCACGTCGCGCCCGGTTCGCAAGCCGCCATCGACCTGCACCGCGATGCGGCTTCGCAGATCGTTGAGCAGCAACGTCTGCTGCGTTTCGGCTAGGCCGATTTCCCATGGGGAACCCGCATGGGTCAGCGATGTGAGCGGGCGACGCCCCCGTGCCGCCCTCATAACCCGATATGGTTACATGATCCGCCCGCGCCTTGGACACGCCGGCGGCCACGGTGCCCACGCCCACTTCGGATACCAGCTTGACGGAGACGCGCGCCGATGGCTGCACGTTCTTGAGATCGTGGATGAGCTGCGCCAGATCCTCGATCGAGTAGATGTCGTGATGCGGCGGCGGCGAAATGAGGCCGACGCCCGGCGTCGAATAACGGACCGCCCCGATCCGCGCATCGACCTTGTGACCGGGCAGCTGACCGCCTTCGCCGGGCTTCGCGCCTTGTGCCATCTTGATCTGGATATCGTCCGAATTGACGAGATATTGCGTGGTGACGCCGAACCGCCCGCTGGCGACCTGCTTGATCCGGCTTCGCATCGAGTCGCCATTGGCCATCGGCGTGAACCGCTCGACCTCCTCGCCGCCTTCGCCGGTGTTGGAGCGGCCACCGATACGGTTCATCGCGATCGCCATCGTGCTATGCGCTTCATGGCTGATCGAACCGAAGCTCATGGCCCCGGTGGAGAAGCGCTTGATGATCTCGGAAGCCTGCTCCACCTCGTCGAGCGGCAGGGGCGTGCGCGCCTTCTTCAGCTCCATCAACCCGCGAATGGTCAGCAGGCGTTCGGACTGATCGTTAACCGATTTGGCGAACTCTTCGTAATTCCCGACGCCATCGTTGGAAGTTTTCGCCCGCACCGCATGCTGCAAATTGGCGACGTTCCCCGGCGTCCATGCATGATCCTCCCCGCGCAGGCGGAACTGGTAGATGCCGCCGACATCCAGCATTCCGGCATAAAGCGGATTGTCGCCATAGGCGGTCGCATGGCGGCGCACGGTTTCGTCCGCGACCTCAGCCAGATCGATCCCCTCGATCGTGGTTGCGGTGCCCTTGAAATAGGCATCAACGAAGCCGCTCGACAGGCCGACCGCGTCGAAGATTTGCGCCCCGCAATAGGATTGGTAGGTCGATATGCCCATCTTGGACATGACCTTCAAAATACCCTTCCCGACGGCCTTGATGTAATTCGCCTCGACCTGCGCCGAGTCCAGTTCGGGATAGGCCCGGGCGCGCAGATCCTCGATCGTTTCGAACGCGATATAGGGATTGATCGCTTCCGCCCCGTAACCGGCCAGTACGCAATAATGGTGCACTTCGCGCGCCTCGCCGGTTTCGACCACCAGCCCGGTCTGCATCCGCAGGCCCTGACGCACCAGATGCTGATGCACCGCCGCCGTCGCCAGCAGGGCCGGCATGGCGATCCTGTCCGGCCCCTGGCGGCGGTCGGACAGGATCAGGATGTTGTGATCCTGCAGCACCGCCTCGGTCGCGGCCCAGCACATTTCCTTCAAGGCGATCGCCAGCCCGTCTGCGCCGGTCGCCGCGTCCCAGGTGATGTCGATCGTCTCGGTGCGGAACGCCCCGTCCAGGGCGACCTCGACCGATCGTATCTTGGCAAGATCGTGATTGGTCAAAATCGGCTGGCTGACCTCCAGCCGCTTATGCGTGCCGGCATCCCGGCCCAGCAAATTGGGGCGCGGACCGATCATGGAGATGAGGCTCATCACCAGTTCCTCGCGGATCGGGTCGATCGGCGGATTGGTGACTTGCGCGAAGTTCTGTTTGAAATAATCGTAGAGCAGACGCGATCGTGCGGACAGCACCGCGATCGGCGTGTCGGTGCCCATCGAACCGATCGGGTCTTCGCCGCGGGTGCCCATCGGCTCCAGGAATCTACTGATATCTTCCTGCGTATAACCGAACGCCTGCTGCGCCTGCAGAAGGGTGGGCGTTTCCTGATTGTCGTCCTGCGGCAGTTCGGCGAATTCGGGATCGATGATGCCCAAATCGTCCAGCTTGTATTGCGCCGCCTCCAGCCATTCGTCGTACGGATGCATGGCGGCGAGATCGGCCTTCAGCTCCGCATCTTCGACGATGCGCCCCGTCTCGAGGTCGATCAGCAGCATCTTGCCCGGCTGCAGCCGCCATTTGCGGGTGATGTCCTGTTCCGCGAAAGGCAGCACGCCGCTTTCGGAAGCGAGACAGACGATATCGTCCTTCGTCACGCAGAAACGCGCGGGGCGCAAACCGTTGCGATCCAGCGTCGCGCCGATCTGCCGGCCATCGGTGAAACACACGGCGGCGGGGCCATCCCACGGTTCCATCAAGGCCGCGTGATATTCGTAGAAGGCGCGGCGCTTGTCATCCATCAGCGGGTTCTTCGCCCACGCCTCCGGCATCAGCATCATCATCGCATGGGCAAGGCTGTATCCCCCCGCCAGCAGCAGTTCCAACGCGTTGTCGAGGCAGGCGGTGTCCGACTGGCCATGCGGAATGAGCGGCCACATCTTGTCGAGATCGGCGCCCAGCAATTCGCTTTCCATCGTGCGGCGGCGGGCGTTCATCCAGTTCACATTGCCGCGAACCGTGTTGATTTCCCCATTATGTGCCATGAAGCGATAGGGGTGCGCCAGCCGCCAGCTGGGGAAGGTGTTGGTCGAGAACCGCTGATGCACCAAACCCAGCGCGGATACGCAATCGGGATTGCGCAGATCGTCGTAGAACGAACCGACCTGGTTTGCGAGCAGCAGACCTTTGTACACGATGGTTCGGCTGGAGAAGCTCGGAATATAGGTTTGCACGAGTTCGGGCAGATCGTGTTTCTGCGCCAAAGCCGCCAGCGGATTGAGCGTCTGCTTGCGGATGACCACCAGCTTGCGTTCGAACGCCGCCTGATCCGCGCAATTGGCGCCGCGCGCCACGATGCACTGGCGGATCACGGGCATGGAGGCGATGACGGCGGTGCCGAGCCCGTCCAGCGTGGTAGGGACATCGCGCCATCCGACGACCCGCTGACCTTCCTTTACAATGAACTTTTCCAATTGTTCGGTCGCGAAGTCGCGCGCCGCTTCGTCCTGCGGCAGGAAACACATGGCGACGGCATAATGCCCGGTCTGCGGCAGATCGACGCTTTCGCCTGTCGCCCATTTCCGCAGCAGGGGATCGGGTAACTGCAGCAGAATGCCGGCTCCGTCGCCCAGCAGCGGGTCCGCCCCCACCGCGCCGCGATGGTCGAGATTGTCGAGGATCTCCAACGCCTGCGCGACGATCGCGTGGGAGCGTTCGCCCTTGATATGTGCGACCATGCCGACACCGCAGGCGTCGTGTTCGTTGCGCGGGTCGTAAAGCCCTTGCGCTGCAGGGGTGTTCATCCCGAAAATCCTGTTCTCGCAGCCACCGCGCGCCGCGCGGCAAAGCCTGCCGACGGCATCGTTACGGCATCATGCGGTCCCGGCCATGCAACGGCGCGCGATCGGGTTCGCAAACATCGATGATGCCTTTTCGGTAGGATTATTGCAACTGCGAAGCGGGCAAGATTACATATTGTGCGCGTAACGCCACCTTTTCGCGCATGAAATTACGACATTGCCTTACGGCGGAGGGTGTCGAGGCCGTATCGCCGATAACCGCCGCGGGGTGTCAGGCGGCGCCGCTCATCCGCTGCAGTTGATCGAGCGCCTGTCGCAATGCCTTTTCCGTGTCCCCGGACGATTCGGGACTACGGACCCGATCGGCCGAGGCAGGACGCGACCCTGGTGCGTCGAACGGACGCGCGGGCTGCGGCATCGGCGGCGGCGATGCGTCATCATCTATCCGTACGAATTCGCGGTTCGCATGAAGCGGGTTGTTAATCGGCGACGGGGCGGGGTCCGGGTTTCGATCGCCCATGCGCCCGAAGGGCAGGGTAAAGGGGGCGGTTGCGTCTTCTTCGTCCAGTTCCTCGCCATCGTCGAAATGCGGCATCCGCAGGGCGGCGGGTAGTTCGCCGTTCCCGCTTGCCACAGGTTCCGCAACCGAAGCGTCGTCATCCTGATGCGACCCGCGAAAGACCATCGGCGTCGCGCTATCGCTGTTGTCCAGCGCCGGTATCTCGGATCGGGCGTCCGGCCGAACGGTCTGAACGGGCGCATGGTTCTGCAGGGCAATGGCGAAGCGTTCGACCAGTTCGACGATACCAAGGTCGCTCAGCGGCCGGTCCGTGACCGGCCTGCCGGGAAAAACGGTCGCCGGCGCGAATCCAGGTTCGGGTGCGGATGCAGGCACCAGCTTCGGCAATGGCTCCTGCTTTGGCTCTGGCTCTGTTCGGGCAGGCTCGTCCGCATCATCGAACTGGTCGGGAGCGGTTTCACGCGTTCGCTCCGCCGAAGGTTCGTTTTCAGGCTCATCGTCGCAATCTTCCATGTCCAGTCGGCCCGGAAGGGGGGCGCTTTCATGGCATTCGCTGGCTCTGCTATCGTCGGTCACCGCCACCGCGCGCCACTTTCCTTGATAGCGAGTGGAGGGCGGCGGCGTCGGAGCGAAGGGACTGACAACTGGCTCGTCCAGACTGTCGCTGCCCAACTCTTCGCGGGCCAAGATCGGTTTTTTGCCGGTCTGCGCCCGATGCGACCCGATGTTCGAAGATCGTGGGGCCTGCCGCCGGTGCGAGCGTCCGATACGGACCGCGATCAGCCAGCCGGCAACCGCCCCCGCCAGCGCAGCCGCGCCGCAAATGGCGACCCGTGCGGTCGTCCCCAGGGGCGCCTGTGCAGCCGGAACGATCGACGCCAGGCCGGTTGCGGCGAAGAGGTTTTCAAACAGGGCGATCGGCAACATCAGGCTGCCGATGCCCAGCAGCGCGGCGAACCAGGTGGCCACGACGAGCGGGAATACCGGATGCGCGCTGATCGGGGTCGCCCCCTTGCCCAAGCCGTAATCGCTGTCGTTCATAGTCTTGTGCATCCGTATAGCGTCGCTCTATCGGTCATCCGAAGTGCCGGTCAGGCGCGTCGGACAGGGACCGATCGGCACGTTCTGCTATCAATCGATGGTAAACAGACAGATAATTTTCCACGTTTTTCGCCCAATCGTGATGCCGGGCAACATACGCCCGCGCGCGGTCGCGCATGGCGGGCCAGCAGTCGGCGTAATCGATGAGCCGGGCAAGCGCTCTGGCGGCAGCCTCCGGATCGTCGGCAGGAAAAAGGGTTCCGGTTTCCCCGTCGGCGACGAGTTCGCGATGCCCGCCGACGTCGGATGCGGCACAGATGCGCCGCTGCGCCATCGCCTCCAGCGGTTTCAAGGGGGTGACCAGGTCGGTCAGCCGGCTTCTCTTGCGCGGATAGGCGAGAATGTCGATCAGCGAATAATAGCGTTCGACCTCGACATGCGGCACGCGGCCTACGAACAGGATCGCGTCGCGCGCGGGAGTTGCCGCCGCCTGCGCGCGGATCTCCGCGTCCTTCGGGCCACCGCCGACCAGCAGAAGCTGCGCGGTCGGGTGGCGTTCGCGCAAAGGGCGCATGGCGGCGACCAGATCGTCCAGCCCTTCATAATCGTAGAAGCTGCCGATAAAGCCGATGACCGGCCCGTCGCCAAGGCCGAGCCGGGCGGCAAGCGCGTCGTCGCGCGGCAGCGGTTCGCCGAACATAGCCATGTCGACCCCATTGGGGACGACGGCGATCTTGTCCCCTTCGAAACCGCGTTCGACGAGATCGCCGCGCAACCCCTCGCAGATGGTGAGCACCGCGTCGGCGGCGGCCACGACGCGGTTTTCCAGGCCGCGGATAAGACGGTACTTGATCGTCCTGTCGCCCCCCGTGCCGTTGCCGACGGCGGCATCTTCCCAGAAGGCGCGTATTTCATAGACGAGCGGTATGTCGAGCCTTCGCGCCACCCGCATCGCGGCGTGCCCGCAAAGGGCAGGCGAATGGGCATGCAGCACATCCGGCTGCCACTGGCGAGCCAAGGCCTCCAGCGCTTGTTCGAAGGCGGCTATTTCGCGCCATTCGCGCAGCCCCGCCGGTCCGGCAGCCAGACCGGGGGTGCGGTGAAAGGCAATGCCATCGTGGCGTTCATCGCCATCGCCATCGAGATCGTCACCGGCGGCGCATTCTTCGGACAGGTGGAACGCCGCATTCCGTATGTCGGCATTGTGTCGCTGCCCGGTCAGCGCGCGGACTTCCACCCCTGCCGCCTGCTGCGCCTTAAGTATGGCGCGGGTGCGGAAGGTGTAGCCGCTCTGCAAGGGCAACGAATGGTCGAGGACGTGGCAGACGCGAAGCTGCGCGGGAGGGGCGGACCTTGTCATCTCCGCCGCCTTTGCCATGGTTTGCTTAACGCACCGTCAACCCCCCTCTGATAACGCGCAATCGCAACGGGCCATGAACCGGGGCCATAAGACGGGGCCATGAAAGGGCGGCAATAGCGGCATGATCGACATCTTCGCACTCAGCCTCATTCACGGGCTGATCCTCGTCGTGCTGCTGCGGCTGGTTCGCAACCCCGAACTCGACCGCGATCCCGCGATCGAGGACCGCCGTTCCCGTCGCGCCGCGCGCCGCACCCCGCGGTTCGAAGACTAGCCGCGAACCATGATCGACCTGGCGCTGTTCCTGTTCCTGATCGCATTCCTCGCGATCGGTTTCAGGCGACCGTTCATCTGGGTGCTGGCCTATCTTTACGTCGATATCCTGGCACCCGGCAAGATCGGCTGGACCTTCATGCCGATCCTGCAGGCGTCGCTGATCACGTTCTGCGCGGCATTTGCCGGCTGGCTGCTCGCGGACTCCAAACGCGGCAGCCGGTTCACTTTCCGTCAGGGATTGATGACCGCATTGCTGGCTTATTGTTTCTGGACGACGACGAATGCCGATTTTCCGGTGGAAGCGGCGTTGAAATGGGAATGGGTATGGAAGGCGTTGGTCTTCGCAATCTTCCTGCCGCTGACGCTGACCACCAGGCTCAGAATCGAAAGCGCGCTGCTGATCATGCTGCTGACCGTGGGCGCGATCGTCATCAGCGCGGGCATCAAGGTGACGCTGGGCGGCGGTGGATACGAAAACGCGATGTTCTTCGTCAACGACAATAGCGGGCTTTACGAAAGTTCGACCCTGGCGACGGTCGCGATATGCAGCATCCCGATCATCATCTGGTTCACCCGGCACGGCACCGTCTTTCCGCCCGACTGGCGGGTGAAGGGTTTCGCCTACGCCTTGATCTTCGCATGTCTGCTGATGCCGATCGGCACCGAAGCGCGCACGGGGCTGGTGTGTATCGCAGCCTTGCTGGTGCTCGCGCTGCGCGACGTGAAGCGGCGCATCATGTTTCTGGTTGCAGGAGGGATGTTCGCGCTGGTGGCGCTGCCGTTAATTCCGGCAAGCTATCTCGATCGCATGTCCACGCTGGGCAACACCGATGCCGACGAGAGCGCGTCGACCCGGATGGCGGTGTGGGAATGGACGCTGGATTATGCCGCCGCCAATCCAACCGGCGGCGGGTTCGACGCGTTTCGCGGCAACAGCTTCACCTATCGAATGCCCGTACGCGAAGAACAGGGCAGCACCGTATCGACCGAATATCGCAAGGTCGAGGATAGCGCACGGGCCTATCATTCCGCAGTGTTCGAAATGCTGGGCGAGCAGGGTTATCCCGGGCTGATCGTCTGGCTGTGGCTGCATGCGTTGGGCCTGTGGCACATGGAACGCATTCGCCGCCGCTGGCGCCGAAAGACGGGTGACAACGAACAATGGCAGGCCCCGCTGGCGACCGCGTTGCAATATGCGCAGGCGATCTACCTGGTGGGATCGCTGTTTCAGGGAATCGCCTACCAGCCCTTCATCCTGATGCTGCTGGGCCTGCAATGCGCGCTACATTCCTATTGCAGGCAGACCGATTCGCCGCTTTCACCCGCTTCGGCGGGCATTGCGGAACCAGAGCCGTCCACCGCCGCCGAAACGCGTGGCAATGTCGTAAGGCCCGGTTGACGTAAACGGAAAGCGCGTTGCGCTCGGACGGTTCATGCTTCATGACGGGATCATATCGACCCATCCCTTTAAAGGAGAGACACATGACCCCGCAGGATATCGCCGCCAAGACCGGCGAAGTGATCGGCACCAGCCAATGGGCCGAGATGAGCCAGGACCGCATCAACCAGTTCGCCGAGGCAACGGGCGATCACCAGTTCATCCATGTGAACGAGGAGGCGGCGAAGGCCACGCCCTTCGGCGGCACCATCGCCCATGGTTTCCTGACCCTGTCGATGATCCCCTATCTTTCTGCCGAGAGCGACATGCCCCGGATGGAAGGCATCAAGATGGGCGTGAATTACGGCGGCAACAAAACCCGCTTCATCGCCCCGGTCCGCAGCGGGAAGCGCATTCGCGGCGTGTGGAAACTCATCGAAATGACCGAAAAGCGCCCCGGCCAGTGGCAGCAGACCTGCGAGATTACGATCGAGATCGAAGGCGAGGAAAAGCCCGCCCTGATCTGCGAATGGATCACGATGTTCTTCGTCTGATTCCCGACCCTAATTCCCATTGATACAAGGAGTTCGCCATGCGCGACGCAGTCATCGTTTCCACCGCCCGTACCGGTATGGGCAAGGCCTATAAGGGCGCTTTCAATGCCACCCCCGGCGCCACGTTGGGCGCTCATTCGCTCAAGCCCGCGATGGAGCGCGCCGGCATCGACCCGGGCGAAGTCGACGACGTGCTGTGGGGCGCCGCGCTGCAGCAGGGTGCGCAAGCCGGCAATCTCGCCCGCCAGGTTGCCTTGCGCGCAGGCTGCCCCATCGGCGTTTCCGGCATGACCATCGACCGCCAGTGTTCCAGCGGATTGATGAGCATCGCCACGGCCGCGAAGCAGGTCATCACGGATCGCATGAACATCGTGGCCGCCGGCGGGCAGGAATCGATCAGCCTGGTGCAGACACCGGAAATGCGCGTCATGCCCGATCCCGAACTGATGGGGATGCACGGCGCGATCTACATGCCGATGCTTCAGACCGCCGAAACCGTGGCGCAACGTTACGGGATCAGCCGCGAAGACCAGGACGAATACGCCCTCCAGTCGCAGCAGCGCACCGCGGCCGCGCAGGAAAACGGCGTGTTCGACGACGAGATCGTCTCCATCTCCACCACCCACAAGGTGAAGGACAAGGAAAGCGGCGAGGTTTCCGATGCCGACGTGACCATCGCCAAGGATGAAGGCAACCGTCCCTCGACCACGCTGGAAGGTTTGCAGAGCCTGCAGCCGGTTCTCGGCCCAGACACGACGATCACCGCCGGCAATGCCAGCCAATTGTCCGACGGTTCGGCGGCTGTCGTCGTGATGGAAGCCAAGGAAGCGGAGAAGCGCGGCCTCGATCCGCTGGGCCGTTACATCGGCATGGCGGTTGCGGGTACGGAGCCGGACGAGATGGGCATCGGCCCGATCTTCGCCATTCCCAAGCTGCTCGAACGGTTCGACATGAAAGTGGACGACATCGACCTGTGGGAATTGAACGAAGCGTTCGCGGTGCAGGTGCTCTATTGCCGCGACAAGCTCGGCATCGACAACGACAAGCTCAACGTCAATGGCGGCTCCATCTCCATCGGCCACCCCTACGGCATGACCGGCGCCCGCTGCGTCGGCCACATCCTGCGCGAAGGCCAACGCCGTAAAGCCAAATACGGCGTCGTCACCATGTGCGTCGGCGGCGGCATGGGAGCGGCGGGACTGTTCGAGATTTTTTGATCAGTCGCGAAATATAATGAGGGGCGCAGCTAATGCTGCGCCCCTTTTTTTGCTATAGTAGTGGCTGCTTACGATCCTAAAGGCGGACATCGAATGGCCCAGTCCTAGTCGTTGAAACGAGCAGCGACATTCGTGAAATGGTCTTCGTCCGCGAAGCCGTCGCCGAGGTCGTAGAGGTAGAGCGTGACAGGGCACGGCTTGCTTTCAGCCCATTGCACTGCTTCGGCCACCGAAACGGCTTTAGCGGCCTCATAGTCAACGGTTAGGCTAGGGTCACTCTCAGGCGCCTGATCGGCATCCTTGCAGCTGTTGTCGTGCTCGGTCGCCTCGACAATGGCGTTAACCTCTCGCCACCTATGAAGCCGAGTGCGCCTGTCGATGATGTTCCAAAGCATCGGGTTTAAATACCGATGGCTCTCGAACGTGACAACGGCAGAAAACCACTCATTTTCTGTCATCCCCCTCACCCATGCGCGGCGATGAATTCCTCGACCACCGGGGCCACCTTGCCGCGCCATTTGCTGCCGTTGAAGATGCCGTAATGGCCGGCTCCTTCGGCCATGTAATAGCGTTTCTTGTCGTCGGGTAGATTGGGCGTCAGCTTCAGCGCGGCCTTCGTCTGGCCCAGCCCCGAGATATCGTCCCGCTCGCCCTCGATCGCCAGGATGGCGGTGTCGGTGATCGCGTTGAGATCAACCAGTTTTCCATGATGGGTGAATTCGTTGTTCGGAATCGAGTGGAGCTGGAACACCTCCTCCACCGTCTGCAGGTAGAATTCCGCCGTCATGTCGCAGACGCTGCGATATTCGTCGTAGAAATCCTTGGTCGCCTGCGCGCTTTCCTGCGCCCCTTCCGCGTCGCCGTCGTTCAAATGCTTGAACAGTTCGTAATGGCTCTGGATATGCGCGCCCAAATTCATGCTCATGAAGCTGGCGAGCTGCAGGAAGCCGGGATAGACGCGCCGCCCGGCACCCTCATAGGCGAAGGGAACGGTCGCGATCACGGTTTCGCGGAACCAGGCGATCGGACGTTTCATGGCGAGATCGTTGACCGTCGTCGGGCTTTCGCGCGTGTCGATCGGGCCGCCCATCATGGTCAGCGTTTTCGGTGTGGCGGGATGTTCATCGCGGTTCATGATCGCGGTCGCGGCGAAGGCGGGGACCGAGGGCTGGCAGACCGCCATCATGTGCGCATCGGAACCGATATGCTCCATGAATTCGATGAGATAGTCGATGTAATCGTCGAGATCGAACAGCCCCTCTTCCACCGGCACCGTCTTCGCGTCGGCCCAGTCGGTGATATACACTTCGCAGCTGTCGATCATGCGTTCGACCGTCCCGCGCAGCAGGGTGGCGTAATGCCCGCTCATCGGGGCGACGATCAGAAGGCGCGGTGCGTCTTCCGGTAGTTGGGCGCGGCGGAAGCGTTTGAGGTTCCCGAACGGTTTGTGGAGTACATCCGCCTCGACGACGGCGTGATCGGTCCCGTCCACGCGCACGCTTTCGATGCCGAATTCCGGCTTGCCATAGGGCGCGGCGGCGTGCGCGAACACTTCCAGCGCGGATGCCATCGGGGCCGTCGCGCCCATGCTCAGATAATTGATCGGCAGCTTGGGATTGGCGAGCATCTCCGCCCCGATGGAAGCCCAGGCGCTGGCCCCGTTGAGCCAGGCGCGTTGCAATTCGTAAGCGTTGTAAAGCATGGGATCGATTTCTCCTGACGCGTGCGTCACGCGCGATTGTGCACTGCGTCATGGCGCGATGGGCGCGCAATGGCAAATCCCGCGTGGATTTTGAAGGCCGTGCGCCCTATCTCGGCAGATATGGAAGGCCAAACCGTCGAAACCGATCCCAAACCGGCGAAAACGCTGGGGCCGTTGAAGATGATCTGGGTGGAGGCGGTGAAATATCCGTCCAAGGTCGCCTTCGCCTGGGCCGCGCTGATGGTGACGGCAGCGGCGACGCTGGCGATACCTGCCGGGTTCAAGATGGTGGTCGATAACGGCTTCGCATCCGGCGGCGATGTCGGCGCAATCGGCGAACGGTTCCGTTACCTGTTGCTGATCGTCGCGGTGCTCGCCGTGGGGACGGCGTTCCGGTTCTATTACGTCAGCTGGCTGGGCGAACGCGTGGTCGCGGACATCCGCGCGAAGGTGCAGGACAATCTCCTGCGCCTTGCCCCCGGCTTCTACGAGGAGAACAGCCCGACCGAGATCGCCAGCCGGATGACGGCGGACACCACCCTCATCCAGACGGTGGTCGGCACCACGGTGTCGGTCGCGCTGCGCAACGTGCTGATGGCGATCGGCGGCACGGCCTATCTGTTCTATCTCGCGCCCGAACTCACGATGGGACTGCTGATCGCGATCCCGCTGGTGATGATCCCGATCATGCTGTTCAGCCGGCGCATCCGGTCGATATCGCGCTCCAGCCAGGACCGGGTGGCGGATATCGGATCGATGGTGTCCGAAACGCTGGGCGCAATGAAGATCGTGCAGGCCTTCAACCAGGAACCACGCGAGAAAACGCGCTTCGGCCGCGCGGTGGAGGCGAGCTTCGACATCGCCAAGAAACGCATCTGGCTGCGCGCGCTGATGACGGCGATCATCATCCTGTTCATCTTCGGATCGATCACCATCGTCATGTGGCGCGGCGCGATCGGGGTATCGGAAGGCACGATCAGCGGCGGCACCATCATCGCCTTCGTGCTGACCGGCGGGCTGGTGGCGGGGGCATTCGGCGCGCTGACGGAAGTGTATGGCGAATTGCTGCGCGGGGCGGGGGCGGCCAGTCGATTGAACGAGCTGCTCCATGCGCAGGCGACCATCGCGCCGCCTGCGCGGCCGCAGGCCATGCCCGTGCCGCCGCGCGGATCGCTGTCGTTTAGGGGCGTCACGTTCCATTACCCGACCCGGCCCGAAACCGCCGCGCTTGCCGATTTCAACCTGGAGGTGGAGCCGGGCGAGACGGTCGCGCTTGTCGGTCCGTCGGGCGGCGGCAAGAGCACGGTGTTCCAGCTGGCCGAGCGGTTCTACGATCCGCAGGCCGGTTCCATCCGCATCGATGGTGTGGACCTCACCAGCGCCGATCCCGCCGACATCCGCCGCCGCATCGCGCTGGTGCCGCAGGACGGCGTGTTGTTCAGCGCGGATGCGCGCGACAATCTGCGCTATGGCAACTGGGACGCGACGGACGAGCAGATATGGGAAGCGGCGCGGGCAGCCCATGCGGAGGGTTTTCTGCGCGATCTTCCGCAAGGTCTCGACACCTATCTTGGCGAAAGCGGCACGCGCCTGTCGGGTGGGCAGCAGCAGCGCATCGCCATCGCCCGCGCGCTGCTTCGCGATGCGCCGATCCTGCTGCTGGACGAAGCGACCAGTGCCTTGGACGCGCAGAGCGAAGCGGCGGTCCAGCAGGCGCTCGACAATCTGATTGCCGACCGCACCACGCTGGTCATCGCCCACCGCCTCGCCACCGTGCGTGCGGCGGACCGGATCGTGGTGCTGGAGGACGGGCGCATCGTCGAACAGGGCAACCACCGCCAGCTGGTCGATAAAGGCGGCCTCTACAGCCGCCTGGCCGCGCTGCAATTCACTGCCGATAAAGCCGCGTGACCATAATGAAACGACTTTGAATTCAGGAGAGTATCGTTGAAGAACCGTGACTATCTGACCCTTGGCGCCAGTATCCTGGCGCTAACTTTCACTACCCCTGCCATGGCCGACCATCATGGCGACGCGGAAACCGTAGAAGCAGCGCCCGCCGCTATCGCGACGCCTACGATGAGCTTCGGCGAATGGGGCGTGGATCCCGCCCTGCTGTCGGACCAAATCGCACCGGGCGAGGATTTCTTCGCCTACGTCAACCAGGAATGGCTCGATGCGAATCCGCTGCCCGCGGAGTTTTCCCGCTTCGGCGCGTTCAATCTGCTGCGCGAAAAGTCGACGAGCGACGTGAAGGCGCTGGTCGACGAATTGGTCGCCGCCGACACCCGCACGCTGGACGAACAGCGGATCGTCGATGCCTACAACGCCTATCTCGACACCGATACGATCGAGGCGGCGGGCCTGGCCCCGGCGCAACCCTATCTCGATGCGATCGACAAGGCATCTTCGCTGGAGGCGCTGACCCGCCTGTGGGGCAGTGCGGGCTACCCGTCCCCGGTCGGCGGTTATGTCAGCGTCGATGCGAAGCAATCCGATCGATATGTCGCTTATCTCGGCCTGGGTGGGCTGGGTCTGCCGGATCGCGATTACTATCTCGACACCAGCCAGAAGGGGCAGGAGATACAGGCGAAATATCGCGATTATCTGACCTTCCTGCTGCGCGAAGCGGGGTATGACGATCCTGCCGATACAGCTGCGCGGATCTATGCGTTCGAGGACATGCTCGCCCGGGACGTGGTCTGGGACCGCACCGTCAGCCGCAACCGCGACCTTACCTACAACGCCTTCACCCGGGACGAACTGGTCGCGCTGGGCGCGGGCTTTCCCGTAGGTACGATGCTCGATGCAACGGGCCTTTCCGCATCGCCCCAATTCGTGGTGGCGAACGTGCCGCCGACCGACGAACGCGCAAGGGAACTGGGTCTGACGGCGGAAACGCTGGACACAATCGGCAGTGGTCTACCCGGCATGTTCGCAGCGTTGCAGCAGACCGACCTCGACACGCTGAAAGCGTGGACCGCCAAAAGCTTCCTGTCGCAACATGCCGACATGCTGCCGACCCGGTTCGACGAGGCGAATTTCGCATTCTACGGTCAGACGCTGCAGGGTACGCCGGAGCAGCGCGCCCGGTGGAAGCGGGCGATCGGCGCGACCGAGGGTGCCTTGGGCGAACTGGTCGGCCAGGCTTACGTCGATCGCTATTTTCCGCCCGGAAACAAGGCCGCGATGGACCAGCTGGTCGCGAACCTGCGCCTCGCGATGGCGCAGGGCATCGACGAAATCGAGTGGATGGGCGCGGAAACCAAGGAACAGGCGCGCGCCAAGCTGGCCACGTTCGACCCCAAGATCGGCTATCGCGACAATCTGGAAAGCTATGACGGGCTGAACATCCATCCCGGCAATCCGCTGCGCAACGCGATCGCGGCGGAGGCATGGCAGGTCACCGACAATATCGCGAAGCTGGGCGGCCCGATCGACCGGACCGAATGGTTCATGCTGCCCCAGACCGTGAACGCCTATTACAATTCGACGAAGAACGAGATCGTCTTTCCCGCCGCGATCCTGCAGCAGCCCTTCTTCGGCATATCGGCCGATCCGGCGGTCAATTACGGCGCGATCGGCGGGGTCATCGGGCACGAGATCGGCCATGGCTTCGACGACCAAGGCTCCAAATCCGATGCGCGGGGCAATCTGCGCAACTGGTGGACCGACGCCGACCGTGCCGCCTTCGATGAACGCGGCGACGCGCTGGTCGAACAGTACAACGCGTTCTGCCCGCTCGACAACGGTGTCACATGTGTCAACGGCAGGCTGACGCTGGGCGAGAATATCGGCGATCTGGGCGGCCTCAGCCTCGCCTATCGCGCCTACAAGATCGCGACCGAGGGCAGGCAAGTGCCGATGATCGACGGCCTGACCGGCGACCAGCGCTTCTTCCTCGCCTGGGCGCAGGTCTGGCGTTCGCAGCAGCGGGAGGACAATGCCCGCCAGCGCCTCAGGACCGACAGCCATTCGCCGGAAGAGTACCGCGTGAACGGCGTCGTGCGGAACATGGACGCCTGGTACGATGCCTTCGATGTCGGTCCGGGCGATCCGATGTATCTGCCGCCGGACGAACGCGTGTCGATCTGGTAATCGGCAACCGGCGCATATCCCCGATTGACTCGGCCCGCGCTTGGCTGGACAGGCGCGGGCCATGACGTTTGTGCAAATGCTCATCATCGCGATCGTGCAGGGAATCACCGAATTCCTGCCGATCAGTTCTTCCGGCCATCTGATCCTGATCCCCGCCCTTACCGATTGGGAGGACCAGGGGCCGCTGATCGACGTGGCGGTGCATGTGGGATCGCTGCTGGCGATTATCGTCTACTTCGCGAAGGATGTCGGCGTGCTGGCGCGTGGCGGCTTCGCCAGCATCGGCATCGGATCGGATCGCGCCGCCGCCCCGGCCGAACGGCGGCTGTTCTGGTGGATCGCGCTGGGTACCATTCCCGCCGTCGCCTTCGGCCTGGCGATCAAGCTGGGTGCGTTCAACACGATCGCCGAGACATGGTTCGGCATCACGGTGGTGGACGACGATCTGATGGCATCCATCCGCTTTACCGACCTGATCGCGGTCAATCTGATCCTCTACGGCATATTGCTGGGCATTGCCGATCTCGTCGGACGCGAGATCAAGAGTTTCGAAGATATGAGCTGGCGCGACGGTCTGATCGTCGGCCTCGCTCAAGCTATGGCGATCATTCCGGGCACCAGCCGGTCGGGGGTCACGATGACCGCCGCGCGGTTCCTGGGCTATAAACGCGTGGAAGCGGCGCGGTTCAGCTTTCTCCTGTCGATCCCCGCCGTGGCCGGCGCGGGCGTCCTGATCGTGCCGGAAATTTTCGAGGCAGGTCAGCAGTTGGCGGTAGAGGCCCTGATTACCGGCGTCCTGACTTTCGGCGCGGCCTTTGGAACCATGGCGTTCCTGATGAACTTCCTTCGCAAGGCGTCTATGCTGGTGTTCGTCGTCTATCGCATCGCGCTCGGCGTCGCGTTGCTCATCCTGTTTTGATGAAGGCGAAATGCGATGATTAACCGAAAAGATTAACATTCATCAGGGAACCTATCGCAGGCCATTCTCGTTTTGATCGGTGAACATGAATTTTTCGGAAGAAAGCCCATGGGTTTGCTGGTTCTATTGACGATGGGGGGCGCGCTGGGATGGCTGGTGGCCGTCATCGTGACCGAAGCCGATCGCGAGATGATCTACACCGATATCGCCGCGGGAGCTTTCGGTGCCGCGCTCATCGGCATGATCGTGGGAACGGGATCGGCGACGGCGTCGCTCGATCCGATAACACTCTTGTTCGCAATCATCGGCGCGCTGGGCAAGATTGCGATCGTCAACATCATTCGCCGGACGATAATCCGCAACTAGGCCAGGTTCATGCTCCCTCAAACGGGCGCCGCGCCGCTGCCGCGTCCACCCCTCAGCAGATATTCCTGCGTCCCGCGATGCAGGACGTTGTCGACATCGATGATCGCGGAATTGGCATAGGTGAAGGCGGGGGGCAGGTTGCGGTAAAGCCGATCGAAATCGCGTTCCACTGTCTGTCTGTACAAGTCCGCAAAACTTTGAATGACGAAATAGGTCGGCTGCAAATCGCTGATGACGTAATCGGTCCGCATGACTCGATCGACGTTCAGCATGATGCGGTTGGGACTCGCAGCTTCCACCGCAAAGGCGGCTTCGGTCGGGCCGGACAGGATGCCGGCGCCATAGGCCCGAATATGGTCGCCTTCCATCATCAATCCGAATTCGACCGTGTACCAGTACAGCGCGCCCAGCGCCTTCAGCCGGTTGTATTTCATCGCCTTCCACCCGGCGCGACCATATTCCTGCATGTAATCGGCATAGGTCGGATCGGTCAGCATCGGCACGTGACCGAACACGTCGTGAAACACGTCCGGCTCCTCGATATAATCGAAGGTCTCGCGCGTGCGGATAAAGTTTCCTGCAGGAAACCGTCGATTGGCGAGATGCCAGAAGAACACGTGATCGGGGATCAGCATCGGCACGGGCACCACGCTCCAACCGGTGAGCGTGCCCAGTTCCTCGCTCAACCGCGAGAATTCGGGCACGCCGCCCTGCCCCAGATCGAGCCTGTCCAGCCCGTGCATGAACGCGCTGGCCGCCCGGCCGGGCAGCACGCCCATCTGCCGTTCGAACAACTCGTCCCAGATCGCATCGTCCGCGCTGTCGTAGGGGGTCTGTTCCGGCTCCAGCCAGTCATCGCCCAGATGTTCGGGACGCTTGAGCGGTGCGGTGAACACGCCTTCGGGCATGTCGGGAAGGGTGGTGAAATCGCTTTGCGGTTCGGATGCGGTTGCCATAGACCGGATGGTAGCGATTGCCGCGGGCTTGGCAATATCGCGCGCGCACGACAAGGACGATCGCCATGAAACGCAAGGAATTTAACACGTTGCTGCAACCGCTTGCGGAAGAGCTGGTCGACAAGGCGCGCTGGGCGAAGGAGACGGGCGCGCGCATCTGCATATTGTTCGAAGGACGCGACACCGCCGGCAAGGGCGGGGCGATCCGCACGGTCAGCCACGATCTGAACTCGCGCCAGTGCCGGGTGGTCGCATTGGGAAAACCGGACGAGACCGAGCGCACCCAGTGGTATTTCCAACGCTACATCGCGCACCTGCCCGCGGCGGGCGAGATCGTGCTGTTCGATCGCAGCTGGTACAACCGTGCCGGCGTGGAAAAGGTAATGGAATTCGCAAGCGAAGCGGAGGTCGCCCGGTTCCTTGAAGAGGTGCCCAAGCTGGAACGGATGCTGACGGCGGATGGCATCCTGCTCTTCAAATACTGGCTCGCGACCGACCAGGCGAAGCAGGAAGAACGTCTGACGGAACGGCTGGAGGATCCGCTGAAACGCGGCAAGCTGACGTCGATCGATCTGGAGGCGCGATCGCGTTACGACGATTATACCGCCGCCCGCGAGACGATGTTGAAAGCGACCCACACCGAACATGCGCCCTGGACGCTCGTCAATTTCAACGATCAGAAACGCGGACGGCTGACGCTGATCCGCGACCTGCTGGACCGTCTGCCCGACGGGAAGGTAGAGGAGCAGGAACAGGCGTTCGAACCACTTGGCCACGAACCGATACAGGAAAGCTACACGGTAATCGAACCGATACCCGACTATCCCGTCTGAAGGCGTCCCGCCGCCTGTACGCACGCCCGGCCGTCCTGTGCGAAGGCGCCGAATTCCAGGCCTTGGTTCCCCTCGCGCATGGCGAGGTACAGGGTATCGCCGGCGATTGCCGGGGAAACCGCCTTGAACTGAAAGCTGCGCAGCGCATTGTCGCCGCATCGGTCGGCGGCGAGTTGCAGCAGCAGGCTGGCGATCAGGGGGCCATGGACCACCAGTCCGCGATACCGTTCCACTCCGCGCGCATAGGGGGCGTCGTAATGGATGCGGTGGCTGTTGAAGGTCACCGCGGAAAAACGGAACAGCAGCGCGGGCGAAGGCGTAAGGGCGCGGACGGTCGACCACGCGGTCTTGTCGAAACGATTCGCATCTGGTTCGGGCGGTGTCAGGGGCGCGTCGGGCGCGGCAGCATCGCGATAGACGACCGTCTGCATCTCGCGCACGGCTAGCGATCCATCGGCCATGGTGACGTGTTCGATCTCGACGAAAGCCAGCGGGCCGCTGTTACCGTCTTTCTCGGCGACGGATGCGACGCGGCTCGTCCGTTCAATCGCCGCACCCGGGCGGACGGGTGAATGAAACGCAATATCGCTGGCCGCCCACATGCGCCGGGGCAGGTCGATCGGCGGCAGAAAGCTGTCGGCCTGCGCATCACGCAGCGGGTGGCCGTCGGTGCCGAGAACCTCGGTCCGGGATTCTGGGGTGCAAAGGCAGAAATGAATGCCCTGCGGCATGAGACCAGAGGCCGACGCATCGCGATCGAACGTCGCCAGCCACCGCCTTGCGAACGCCGGGTCGAGCGTATCCGTCTGCCTCTGCTCCCGGCCAATCCAGTCCGACCAGTCGGTCATTACCGCGCCCGTTCGAACAGCGCCGCGATCCCCTGACCACCGCCGATGCACATGGTTTCGAGACCGAAGCGCGCGTCCCGCCGGTGCATTTCATGCGCCATATCGGCTAATATCCGCCCGCCCGTCGCGCCGATCGGATGGCCGAGCGATATGCCCGACCCGTTGACGTTCAGCATGTCCATGCGGCTGTCCTGCTCGCCCCAGCCCCAGCCTTTCAGCACGGCTAGAACCTGCGGCGCGAAGGCTTCGTTCAGTTCGACCAGATCGATATCGCCCCACCCCTTGCCGGTTCGCGCGAACAATCGTTCGACCGCCGGGACCGGGCCGATGCCCATGCGGGCGGGATCGCATCCCGCGGCGGCCCAGCTGCCGAACCACAATACCGGTTCGAGGCCGAGTTCGTCGAGCTTGTCCTCCGCGACCACGAGGCAGGCGGCGGCGGCATCGTTTTGCTGACTAGCATTGCCGGCGGTGACCACGGCTCGTGGGTTGGTCTTTCCCTCGATCGCGCGCAGGGCGCCCAGACTGTCCATGCTTGCATCGGGGCGGAAACCCTCGTCCTTCGCAAACATCTCCGGGTCGCCGCGTTTCTGCGGCACTTCCACCGGAACCAGCTGCGCGTCGAACTTGCCCGCATCCCACGCAGCGGCGGCGTTTTGGTGGCTGCGGACCGCGTAGGCATCGCTGGCCTCGCGCGAAATGTCGTAATCCGCGGCCAGGTTCTCCGCCGTTTCGATCATGCCGCTGATGACGCCGAAGCGTTCGATCGGCTGGCTCATCAAACGCCCGCGTGTCAGCCGGTCGTGCAGCGTCAAATCGCCGAAGCGCACGCCTTTGCGAATATCGGTGGTGTAATGTTCGACGTTGGACATGCTTTCGACGCCGCCCGCCACGACCATATCCGCCGCGCCGGTCTGCACCATCATCGCGGCGTTGACGACCGCCTGCAGGCCGGAGCCGCAGCGCCGGTCGAGCTGATAGCCGGGCACTTCGATCGGCAGCCCGGCGGCGAGCCAGCTCCACCGGCCGATCGCGGGCGCTTCCGCGCTGCCGTAACCCTGGCTGAAAATCACGTCGTCGACGCGCACCGGATCGATGCCGCTGCGTTCCACCAGCGCTTTGAGAATGACCGCCCCCAATGCGCCCGCTTCCAGGGGCGCCAGCGCGCCGAGAAACTTACCCACAGGCGTGCGGAGTGGGCTGACGATGGCGGCGCGGCGTAATGTCATGGGCTAACTTCTCTTCCGTTCATGCTGAGCCTGTCGAAGCATCGTGCTTCGAATAAGGGAAAGTGCAGCCCTTCGACAAGCTCAGGGCGAACGGAGGAGGGTACCTTTATCGCTCCCCGCGACCACGCCCTTGTCGATGAGCGCGGCGATCTGGCCCGATCCCATGCCCAACCGTTCCGCCAGCACCTCTTCGCTGTCGGCCCCCAGATAGGGCGCGGGGCGGGGCGAACCGCGCTTCCTTTCGGGCATGTTGGCGAACGGGCCGGGGGCGGGATAGTCGAACCCGCTGGGATTGTCCGTCGAGGGGCCGAAGAACGGGTTGTTCGTGACGAGTTCGGGATCCCTCGATGCTTCGTGCATGGTCCGATAGCGTTCGAAAGTCGTGCCGGCCGCTGTCAGCCGCTTCGCCAGCGCATCGTAATCATGCCGGTCGGCGACCGATTGGAACAGGGCGAACAATTCTTCGCGATGGGTGAAGCGGTTGCGATCGCTATGGGCGAAGGCGACGCCGTGCTTCGCCTCGATCGCGGCGACTTCTTCCGCCACGTCGAACGCCTCGACCAGCCCGGCCCATTGTTTTGAGGTGAGCGCCGCGACCATGAACCGGAGCCCGTCCTTTGATCGGAAATCGCGCCCGAATGCACCCCAGATCGCGTTGCCCAACCGCTCCCGATCGCCGCCGCGATAGAGCATTTCCGCCATCGCGCCGCTATTGGCGACCGTGCCGATGGCAACGTCGCCCAAGGGGATACGCAGCTGCGTTCCCTCGCCCGTCCGGTCGCGATGGCGCAGGGCGGCGAGCAACGAAAACGCGGTGTAGGCTCCGGTGATGAAGTCCCATGCGGGGAGCAGCTGGTTGACCGGCGGCGCTTCGTCCTGGTCCCATTCCGCCGGGCCGGTCATCAGCGGATAGCCGCTTGCCGCATTGACGGTGAAATCCATCGCCTGGCGCCCGTCGCCCCAGCCCATGATCCGCACGGTAATGATGTCGGCGCGCTTCTGCGCCAACGCGTCATGCGACAGGAAGCTTTTTTCCGGCACGTTGGTAATCAGCTGCCCCGTCGCTGCCGCCAGTTCGCGGACCAGTTCGCGCCCTTCCCCGCTCCGCATGTCGAGCGCCACGCTCTTCTTCGCGCGGTTGAGGTTTTCCCAGGAAAGCGAACGGCCTTCCTCGGTCAGCTGGTAGCGATCGTAATCCAGACCACCGCCGATCTGGTCCACGCGGATGATCTCCGCCCCCATCTGCGCGCAATAGAGCCCGGCAGTCGGCGATGCGACGAAGCTTGATACTTCGATGACGGAAAGATCGTTCAGCAGATCGTACATTTACGCTGCCGCTCCCGCTGCGAAGTCCCGCAGCATGTTCTTCGCGATGACCAGCTGCAGGATCTGCGTCGTGCCTTCGTAGATCGTGTAGATGCGGCTGTCGCGATAGAAGCGTTCCGCCTCGTATTCCGCGAGATAGCCCGCGCCGCCATGGATCTGGACACAGCGATCGGCCACGCGGTTGCACATTTCGGACGCGAACATCTTGGCGCTGGCGGCTTCGATGATCGCCTTGCCGTCATTCGCCTTCGCCGCCGCATCGCGCAGCATGCATTCGCCGGCGTAGATTTCCGCGCGGCTGTCGGCCAGCATCGCCTGGATCAGCTGGAAGTTCGATATCGGTTCGCCGAACGCCTTGCGCTCGGTCGTGTATTTCAGCGCCGTGTCGAGGATACGCTTGGCATAGCCGCAGCTCGCCGCCGCGACCGACAGGCGTCCATTGTCGAGGCTCTGCATGGCGGTCGCGAAGCCGCGGCCTTCCTCGCCGCCCAGCAGCGCGTCGCCCGGTACTTTCACATCGTCGAAATAGATGTCCGCGATGTGGCTGCCCGATTGGCCCATCTTGCGGTCGGGTTTGCCGACCTTGATGCCATCCGACTCCATATCGACCAGAAACGCGCTGACATGGGCGTTGCGCGGCTGCGCATCGGGATGGGTGCGGGCCATGATCAGGCCCAGCTTCGCATGCGGCGCATTGGTGATGTAACGTTTGGAACCGTTGAGAACGTAACCGTTGCCTTGCCTCCTGGCCGTCGTGGCCATCGCCGCGCTGTCCGATCCGCTGCCGGGTTCGGTCAACCCGAAACAGGCGATCTCGCCCGCTGCCAGACGCGGCAGCCATTCCGCCTTCTGTTCCTCGGTCCCGGCTTTCTTCAGCGCCGAACACACCATGCCGAGATTGATCGAGGTGATCGAACGATAGGCGGGCAGTGCGTAGGACAGCACCCGGATCGTTTCGACATATTGCGGCACGTTCATGCCGGACCCGCCATATTCTTCCGGCATGGTCAGGCCGAACAGGCCCATTTCGCGCATCTCGTTCAACAGCTCTTCGGGAATGCGATCGTTCGCGATCACGTCCTCTTCCGCCGGGATAAGCCGTTCGCGGACATAGCGGGTCAGCTGTTCGATGAACTGGGCGAAGGTGTCGGGGTCCATGCCGCCATCCGAAACGATCGTTGCAGGGATGTCGGTCATGGTCGTTTCCTATCCGTCGGGTTCGGTATCGGCGCTATTCCCGGCCGGAACGAAGGGTTCCGCACCGGGACGCTCTGCTTCCAACATTTCCGCCGCTTCGTCCAGCGCGCGCGCTTCGCCCACGGTCACGCCGCCCGGGCCGGGGTCGTTATCCGCCGGCCCGCAACCCATCAGCAGACATGCGCCGAGCAGGGGCGGCGCAAATCTCATGCGATCGTAAAAGGGGGCGAGGCCACGGCGATCAGTCGATCTCGCGACGCGCCGCATCGGCGGCGCGATCGACGGCGGCATTGCCTTCGCGGCGGATCGTCTCTTCCGTGCGGTTGCCGGCATCGCGGGCGATGGCGCGCACGTCGGCTGCGGCGGCGGCTGCGGCGGCGCCGGCATCGTCGGCCTCCTCCTCGATCGAGGCGCGGGCGGCTTCACCGGCGCGGACCGTATCCTCGACCGTGCGCGGCGCGGTGTTGACGGGGTCGGCCACCGGCATCTCTTCCACTTCCGCGACCGCTTCTTCGGCGGGCAGTTCGACGTTCTCGGCTTCCGCTTCGACCGAAGCGTCTTCGGACGTGCCGCAGGCGGACAGGGCCAGCGCGGCAGTGGATGCGAATGCGAGCGTCATAAACTTCTTCATGGCAACAGCCTCCTTATCGAATGAATTGCCTATGCCATACATGGGCGACAGGGTTCACGACAAATCAATTTATCGGATCGCCGAGGGTATTGTGCCTCGCAAACTTGCCTGCGGATAGGATGGTTTGCCGGTTTGCCCGGTGCCGCGCCTCTGTCATGGAGCGGATATGGTTACCGATACGGAAATCGCGACGCCGAACGAAGCGCCTCTCGATGCGGCGCGCGGCCAGCTGCGCACGGTGTTCGGGTTCGAGGATTTTCGCGGGTCGCAGACGGCTGTGCTGAAGCGGATACTGGCTGGGCAATCCACGCTGGCGGTGATGCCGACGGGCGCCGGCAAATCGCTGACCTATCAATTGCCCGCGACGCTGCTGCGCGGCACCTGCATCGTCATATCCCCGCTCATCGCGTTGATGCACGATCAGCTGCGATCCGCCCGGGCGAACGGTATTGCCGCCGCCACCCTGACCAGCGCCGATGCCGATTGGCGCGAAACGATGGATGCCTATCGCAGCGGCACGCTCGACCTCCTCTATGTCGCGCCCGAACGTGCCAGCCAGCCGCAATTCGCGGAGTTCTTGAGCGATAACCCGATTGCCCTGTTCGCCGTGGACGAGGCGCATTGCGTATCGGAATGGGGGCACGATTTCCGCCCCGACTACCGCCAGCTGCGCCCGCTGATGGACCGGTTCGCCGAGGTGCCCCGGCTGGCCCTGACGGCGACCGCCGACCGGCGCACCCGCAGCGATATTCTGGACCAGCTCGGTATTCCGGTGGACGGGCTGGTGCTGGCGGGCTTCGACCGTCCGAACATCCGTTATGGCATCCGGCCGCGCGACAATCCCGTGACGCAGGTCGCGGCGCTGATGGCCGAGCATCCCGGGCCTGGCATCGTCTACGCCCCCACGCGCCGCAAGGTCGAGGATATCGCAGCGAAGTTGGGTGCCGCAACGGGCCGTACGGTGCTGCCCTATCATGCGGGTCTTCCTGCGGAAGAGCGCGCCGCCAACCAGGCCGCCTTCGTTGCTTCCGAAGACATGGTGATCGTCGCCACGATCGCCTTCGGGATGGGGATAGACAAGCCCGATGTCCGTTTCGTCGCCCATGCGGGCATCCCCAAATCGATCGAGGCCTATTACCAGGAAACCGGCCGTGCAGGCCGCGATGGCGATCCGGCGCAGGCGATGATGCTGTGGGGGGCGGCGGATTTCGCGCAAAGCCGCCAGCGGCTGGCCGAACTGCCCGAAAACCGCCGCGACGACGAACGCCAGCGGCTGGACGCGCTGGCCGCATTGGTCGAGTCGCCGACCTGCCGCCGCGCGATCCTGCTCCGGCATTTCGGCGAAGACCCGCCCGCGCAATGCGGCAATTGCGACAACTGCCTGTCCCCACCCAAGGTGACCGACGCGACCGAAACGGCGCGCAAGCTGCTATCAGCCGTCTACCGCACCGGGCAGAGCTTCGGCTTCGGCCATATCCAGAAGGTGCTGACCGGCAGCATCGACGATCGCATCGCGCAGCGCGGGCATGATCGTTTGAGCGTGTTCGGCATCGTCGAAGGGGAGGAAGCCGCCATGCTCAAGCCACTCTCGCGCGCGTTGCAGGCGCGCGGGGCGCTGGTGCCGACGGAGCATGGCGGGCTGGCCCTGGGGGGCGAAGCACCGGCGATCTTGAAGGGCGACGCGTCGGTCGATATCGTCATCCCGCCGCGCCGGAGCCGGAGCGGGCGCCGGGACACGGTGCCCAACCCGGTCGGCGATCCCCTGTTCGAGGCCCTGCGCGATCTGCGCCGCGACCTGGCGAAGGACAGCCAGGTGCCCCCCTACATCATCTTCAGCGATGCGAGCCTGCGCGAGATGGCTGCGCGCCGGCCCGAAACGATGGACGCGTTCGGACGGATCAGCGGTGTCGGCGCCAAGAAGCTGGCGGCATTCGGCGACGCATTCCTGCGCGTCATCCGCGATCATTAGCCAAAGGCTTAGCGGCGCGTTAACCCTTTGGTCCTAAACGTACGTCTCATGGACCATTCCGCCCCTGTGCCCGCTATCCACCCGACCATACCCCGCCGCTCGTTCCGGATCGCCGCGCTGCTCGCGGCCCTGACCATCGTCGCCATTCCCGCAGGCGTGCTGCTGGCGCAGGACCGGGCCGACTTTACCGTCGTCGAAACCGGGCAGAGTTTCGCCATGTTGCAGGATGCGGTGAACGCGATCGGCGATGGCTCGGGCAGCATCGCCATCGAGTCCGGCACGCATCGCCAGTGCGCGGTGCAGACGGGCGGCGACATCTCGTATCTCGCGGTGGAGCCGGGCGCCGCCATATTCGACGGGCGCAGCTGCGAAGGCAAGGCTGCGCTGGTCCTGCGCGGCCGAAGCGCGAATGTCTCGGGGCTGACGTTCCAGAACATGGCAGTGCGTGATTTCAACGGCGCAGGCATCCGGCTGGAGCAAGGCGATCTGACGGTCGCGCAAAGCTGGTTCAGGGATAGCCAGCAGGGTATCCTGACCGCGAACGATACGGCAGGGTCGATCAGGATCGACAAGTCCACCTTTTCCGGTCTCGGCACGTGCGAGGGTGCCGGGGGTTGCGCGCATTCGGTCTATGTCGGCGATTACGGCGATGTCACCATCACCCGCAGCCGTTTCGAACGCGGCACCGGCGGCCATTACGTGAAAGCCCGCGCGGCGCATGTCGAAGTCGTTTCTTCCAGTTTCGACGACAGCCGGGGGCGGGCGACCAATTACATGATCGACTTGCCTGCCGGATCGAGGGGACGGATCGCGAACAACTGGTTCGTTCAAGGGGAAGACAAGGAGAACTATTCCGCCTTCATCGCGGTCGGCGCGGAACAGAGCCTTCGCAGTTCCGACGGGCTGGTCATCGCGGGCAACGATGCGCGGCTCGCCCCCAAGGTCGACCGCAACACGATTTTCGTTGCCGACTGGTCCGGCGCGAAACTGCAATGGGGCGACAATTCCCTGGGGCAGGGGCTGACCCGGTTCGAACGCCGCTGACCGCGCTGGAACATTGCCATCGCTTTACCCGTTGAGCCAGTACTTGGCGCGGGTAAAGGAGCTTTCGCATGGCAGGCGGTTGGACGCGCGATGGCGCGGTGCAGGATCAGATCGACGATACGGTAAACGACGCGGTCATGGCCGCGCGGGCGCATATGCGCGATGGAACGGGCGCGAGATATTGCGACGATTGCGGGGAGGAAATCTCCGTGGAGCGACGCCGGGCCCTGCCCTCGACGCGCACCTGCATCGCCTGCCAGTCGGCGCGTGACGCTGCCGCGCGCACGTCCGGCATCAACCGGCGCGGCAGCAAGGACAGTCAGCTACGATGAGCAATCCCTTCATCTGGTCGCAGCATGTAGCGCCGCAGCACCGCCTGTCCCGCCTTCGCCGGAAAGATCGCCGACAGCACCCGCCCGTGGCTGCGCGACCGGCTTATCCGCCGCTTCATCAGCGCCTATGACGTCGATATGAGCGAAGCCGAACGGCGCGAGGGCGAGTTTGAAAGCTTCAACGATTTTTTCACTCGCGGCTTGAAGCCAAATGTTCGTCCGATCGCCGATGCATCGACGGACATCATCTGCCCCGCCGATGGGGCGATCAGCCAGATCGGCACCATCCATCGTGGCCGGATCGTCCAGGCGAAGGGCCAAAGCTATACCGCGCGCGAACTGGTCGGCGGGGACGGGGAGTTGGCGCAACGGTTCGACGGCGGCACTTTCGCGACCATCTACCTGTCGCCCAGCGATTATCACCGCGTGCATATGCCGGCCAAAGGTATCCTGTCATCGACCACCTACATTCCGGGCAAGCTGTTCTCCGTAAACACCGTGACCGCCGCCCATGTCGACCGCCTGTTCGCCCGCAACGAGCGGCTGTCCAGCGTGTTCGAAACGCCGCATGGAACAATGGCCAGCATCATGGTCGGCGCGATGATCGTCGCGAGCATCGAAACCGTGTGGGGCGGCCTGGTCGAGGCGCATGGCAAACGGCCGGTGCATATCGACTATTCGCACGATGCGCAGGCACCGGCTTTGGAAGCAGGCGCGGAAATGGGACGGTTTCTGCTCGGCTCTACCGTCATCCTGCTGTTCGAACCGGGTCAGGCGATCTGGAACGAGGAGCTGAAGCCGGGCCAAACGGTGCGGATGGGCCAGTCGATCGGCCAATGGTGTTGAAGGGTCAGCGGAATGCCTTGGCGTAGATAACGGCCCCGGACGGCGCGCGCCCTTCCAGCAGGAGCCGCTGGAAGAGTTCGGGCGGATATCCGTCGAACGTCAATTGCGGGTCGTCTTCGAAACCGAAACGGTTGTAATAGGCGGGATCTCCAAGAACCACGACGCCCTTGGCACCTATCTCCCGCATGTCCGCTATTCCGCGTTGGACCAGCCGGAACCCGATCCCCTGCCCCTGCGATTCGGGATGCACGGCCACCGGGCCAAGACCGTACCAGCCTTGCGTATTGTCGGAAATCGTCACGGGCGAAAACGCGATATGGCCCACGATCCGGTCGCTATCCGCCGCGATAAGCGACAGGGCGAGATCCCCGTCCCGCCGTAATTTGTCGATCAGATCGGGTTCGCTGCCATCGCTGCGAAGCATGCCGTCGAACGCCGCCTGCGCCAGGTGGTGGATCGCCTGTTCGTCTCCTGAAGTCTCAGGTCGGATGATGATGGCGGTCATGACAATATATGCCCCGATCGATCGCGTTTCGTGGCAAGGTAGCGGCGGTTGTGCGGATTGTCGGGCAGCTGGTGCGCGATGCGTTCCGCAACCACGATGCCCGCCTGCTCCAGCGCGTCCACCTTGCGCGGATTGTTCGTCATTAACCGAACCGTCCGCGCGCCCAGCAGTTCCAGCATCCGGCCCGCCACCGGCAAATCGCGCGCTTCGTCCGGCAGGCCCAGCCGCGCATTGGCATCGACCGTATCGAACCCCTGATCTTGCAACGCGTAGGCGCGCAGCTTGTTGACCAGGCCGATGCCGCGTCCCTCCTGCCGCAGATAGAGCAGGATGCCCCAGCCGCCCTGCCGCGCCTCCGCCGCCATCGCTCCGAGCGCGGTATGCAGCTGCGGGCCGCAATCGCATTTGAGGCTGCCGAGAATGTCGCCGGTAAGGCATTCGGAATGCAGGCGGACTAGGGGAGTGCGCTCGCCGTTCTGCTGGCCCACGATCAACGCAACGTGCTCGCGCATATCGTCCACGCTGCGGAAGGCGACGATTTGCGTGTCGTCGCTGACCGCAACCGGCAACTGCGCCCGGCTGACGATGGTCAGCCGGGCGGGATCGCGCCATGCGGCAAGATCGCCGGCGGCCACGTCCTCCGCCTCGCCGCCCTTGTCGGGATCGACCAAGAACGCGGGCAGGATACCGGCAATGCGTGCCAGTTCCAGCGCGGCTTCGGCATTTTCGGACCATTCCAGTTCGTGCGCGCGGAAAGGCCCCTTCAGCGGGTGCTTGAGATCGAGCGCGGGATCGGCGACCGGCCGCGCCGCTGGCAGATCGAACGGCTCCGCCCCCCGGACCAGCACCGGCGCATCCGGCCGGGCGGCTTCGCGCTGGTTCGCGAGTTTCAGCGTGGCGGCCCGCGCGGCCGAAATCAGCAGCAAGCTCGCGCTGGCTTCGGTCGCGATCGCGGTTTCGATGGGCAGCAGCACCGGCCCGCCCTCCATCGCGATCGGCCAGCCATGACGAAGCGCATCGACGACCCGTGCCACCCGCCGCGTCGGCGAAGGAGGGACCCGCTCATTGGTCAGAGCGCGAATTCCGTCAGCAACGGAATATGGTCGGACGGTTTTTCCCAGCCGCGGCAATCTTCGTATACATCATGGCGGACAGCCTTTGCAGCCAGATCGGGCGAAGCCCACATGTGATCCAGCCGCCGCCCGCGATCGCCCGTGCGGTAATCCTTCGCGCGATAGCTCCACCAGCTGTAATACCGTTCCGGCGCCGAGACAAATTCGCGCCCGATATCGACCCAGCCATGCGCGGTGCGGAACCGGTCGAGCGTGTCGACTTCGAGCGGCGTATGGCTGACGACTTTCAACAATTGCTTGTGGCTCCACACATCGCTTTCCAGCGGCGCGATATTGAAATCGCCGACGATCAGCGTCGGTCTTGCGATCCGCCCGGCCCAGGTGGTCATCCGGGCCAGGAAGTCGAGTTTCTGCGCGAATTTTGGATTGGCTTTTCGGTCCGGCACATCGCCGCCGGCGGGCACGTAGACATTCTCGATCACCATGTCCCGACCGGTGTCCGCCAGCTCGACCCCGACATGGCGCGCTTCGCCGTTGTCCTGCCAGTCGTGGCGGCTGAATTCGCGGATGGGAATGCGGCTGACCGTGGCGACGCCGTGATAGCCCTTCTGCCCGTGGACCACATGATAGGTGTAACCCAGCGCGTCGAAGGCGGCGTAGGGAAAGGTGTCTTCTACCGTCTTGATTTCCTGCAGGCACAGAATATCGGGCGTCCGTTCCGTCAAAAAGCGTTCGACGATGCCCATGCGCAGACGGACCGAATTGATATTCCAGGAAGCGACAGAAACCATCCGGGGTCGGATAGGATGGTGGACCGATGCTGTCCATGCACCCCGGATACAAAAAACCCCCGTGTCGGGGGCGGTGACACGAGGGTTCCTGTTAGCGTTCGTCACGCTGTGCAAAGCGGCCTTTGATGAAGGCTGAGGCAACAGGGGGGTAACCCGCCCTCGACCGCTTTACATTTGTGTTTTTAAGACTTTAACGCTGTCTGTGCTATGAACGAGAACCGCCGTTTGTCGGACGCCGATACCGCTTGGTCGGCCAAGTGTTTACCGTGGCCGACGAGATGATCGGCGTGGATCGCGGTAAGTGAATGTCTTGTCCGAAACCGCCACGCCATACCGGTGATTGTTGAGGCGCACCGTGGTGCGATGGTTCTGGGAATCGAGCGCAACCCAGTTGGTCAGCTGCCATCCTCCCGGCGCGTTGCCGTTACGAAGGAAAATGAGCGTAATGACACCGAATTCCGGTCGGCTCGCATCGCGTACCTCAACACTGAGAACGTCCTTGTTCCCGCTATCGACAACCTTGCCGTATTTCGCGATGTCGCGGCCCGGATCGAGCAGCGCGCCCAGCGGTGAATTGCGGATCGGCCAGCGCTGGACCTGGTTGACCTCGTAATCGACGAGCGTCAGCGATTTGCCGTTCGACACCACTAGCAGGGGCACGCCGTCCTGATACTGGAACCGGATCTTGCCCGGGTTCTTCAGCGTCATCGTGCCCGAAACGGTCTGGCCCTGGCGGTCGGTTTGCGTGAAGCTGGCTTTCATGGTCGTGATACCGCGCAATGCGGCGGCGGCGCGGTCGAGTTGCGACTGCTGCGCCGCCACGGGCGCTGCGGGCGCGATCATTGCCCCTGGCACGGCCAATGCCAAAGCACCGAATATAACCAGCGATACCGGCTTGCGTGTGAGATTTTTCAAAGTCGTCATGCTCGCATGATTAGGGTTCGAGCATTGAACCGCCCGTGAACTGAAGCGGTTCCCACCGTTCATTCAGCAGGCCGGTGGCAGTTGCAACAGTTGCCTTACTTGATCTTGGCTTCCTTGAACTCGACATGCTTGCGCACGACGGGATCGTATTTGCGGAAGCTCATTTTTTCGGTGATGTTGCGCGGGTTTTTGGTGGTCGTGTAGAAGAAGCCCGTATCGGCGGTCGAAACGAGCTTGATCTTGACGGTTGCTGGCTTCGCCATCGTATTGTCCTAGAAATGAAGTAACGGCCGGGGCCGGCGGGATGAGACGCGCGGCGCGTTCCATCGCTGGGAACCGGTGCCGCTCAGCCGCGCCCAATGGCTTTGGCTCGGCGATAAGTCAAGCCATTCTACCAGTCCACCTTGCCGCGGCTGGCTTTCACCGCGCCGCGGTTCTTCTTCGCCTTGATCCGCTTTTCCTTGGCCGTGCGGTTGAGGCGGCTTTTCTTGCGTTTCTTGGGCGCAGTCAGCGCCTTTTCGATGAGTTCGGTGAGGCGGGCGCGGGCATCGTCGCGATTGGCATCCTGCGTGCGGTAATTGCGCGCGGTGATGACGATCTCGCCTTTTTGCGTCATGCGGCTCCCGGCAAGCGATTTCAGCCGGGCAAAGACCGGTGGGCTGAGGCGGAGGGCGAACACATCCACCCGCATCTGGACGGCGGTAGCCACCTTGTTGACGTTCTGCCCGCCGGGGCCGGAACTGGCGATGAAGCTTTCTTCCGAATGGGCCAGTGCGCGGGCGACGACGTCATCCGTCATGAAAACCCAGCGCGGTGAAATCCATCGGTAGGGGGGCGGTGGCGGAAATTGCGGGCTTACCTTCGCGCGGGACGGCGAGCGATGCTGCATGCAGCATGGTCCGCCGCACGGCGGGACCGGTGCGACCGTCGTTCGGACCGTAGACCGGATCGCCCAGCAACGGAACGCCCAGCCCCGATGCCGCATGGACGCGTATCTGATGCGTTCGTCCCGTTTCGGGGCGGAACTCGACCAGCGTCAACCCGTCGATCACGGTCAGCCGGTGCCAGTGGGTGATGCACGCTTTGCCTACCGCGTCGGGAACCATCTGCCATCCGCGTTCCGCGTTGCTGACTTTCGACAAGGCGATGTCGATCGCCCCTTCGGCTTCGGCAGTTTCGCCGGCCAGGATGCCGAGATAGCGCTTCGTGACCAGCCGGTCTTCGAATGCCCTGCCGAACCGTTTTAGCGCTTTCGGATTGCGCGCCAGCAGCAGGCAACCGGAGGTATCGGTGTCGATCCGGTGAACGGCAACCGGCGAGCGGTGGAAACCCAGCCTCAGATCAGCATACAGATCGCTCAGCGCCGGACCGCCGCGACGGGGGGTTTCGATGGGCAGCCCGCCGGGTTTGTCCACGACCAGAGCCTCGCCGTCCTCGTAGAGAATCGGGACCGGAGGTGCCGTCATGGCCGCAGCCTCGCCGGCATCATCCCGCGCACGCCATTACCGATCCAGAAGCCATCTGAAAGATCGTCCAACGTTACTTCCGCTTCCCGCGCCTTGCCATCATCGAGAAGGGACCGCCGCAGCACGCCGGGCAGCAGCCCCAACGCGGAGGGCGGCGTCAGCAATTCTCCGCCCGCTTCTATGAAGACGTTGGTCCGGCTGCCTTCGGTCACGCGGCCATCGTCGCGCACGAACAGCGCCTCGTGTGCGCCATTGTCCAGCGCAACCTCTCGTGCCGCTTCGTAGAAGCCGCGATCCGTGGTCTTGTGCCGCAGCCGCCAGTCGCCGCTGTCGACCGGCAGGGGAAGCGCGATGCAATCCATGTCGTGTGTCGGCGCGGGCGACAGGTCGCCCGCTTCCAATGCGATGGCGCCGCTGCGCGCGCATAGAAGGCGGATTTTCGACGCATGCTCCAGCTCGAAACACAGCGCGTGGATCTGGTTGCGCGCCGCATGGCGATCGAATGAGAAACCAAGGGCAAACGCACTTTCCTTCATCCGGTCCAGATGCAGTTCGATCAGCGCGATGCCGCTATCGGGTTCGAACCGCATGGTTTCGATGAGGTCGAATTGCGCGGCGGCACATTCGGGTGTGGCCGCGCGGACGAAGCCGGCTTTCAGGATCGCTTCGCGCCATTCGGTCATCGCATCGCTGTCGGCCACAATGGCGGAACCAACGCCGAGCACCGCCGTGCCCTGCCCGTTCTCGATCGGGGTCAGGCGCAGCGTTCGAATGGCGACATTGAACGCCGCATCGCCGTCCGGCCCGATCCGGCCGATGGCACCGCAATAGGGCCCGCGCGCGTCGCGTTCCACCGCGTCGATCAACTCCATCGCGCGGATCTTGGGTGCACCGGTGATCGATCCGCAGGGGAACAGCGCGCGAACCAGATCAGTGGCGCTTCTGTCCTCGCTCAGTGTCGCATGGATCGTGGTGACCATCTGGTGCAATGTGGGATAGGTCTCGACCGCGAAGGGTGCATCGACGGTGACGCTTCCGGGCCGCGCGATGCGCGACAGGTCATTGCGCATCAGGTCGACGATCATCAGATTTTCCGCCTTGTCCTTCGTGGACCGGGCGAGGTCTTCTTTCAGCGCGACGTCCTCTTGCCCATCACGCCCCCTCGGCCGCGTTCCCTTCATCGGGCGGACCCGCGCCGCACCGTCTTGCAGCGAGACGAACAGTTCGGGCGACAGGCTAAGCAGCCAGTGCGACCCGTCGAACACGATCCCGCCATAGCCCGCCTGCGCCGCGGGGCGAAGCGCGCGGTACAAGCTCACCGGATCGCCGCGATACGACCCCGCCAGCGGAAAGGTCAGGTTCGCCTGATAGATATCGCCCGCCCGGATCGCATCCTGCAGCCGGTCGAATTGCGTCATATACCCGCCGCAGGACAGCTGCGGATCGAGTGGGCCGATACTGCCGCCTCCTTGCCCATGTTCGGACAGCCAGCCATCGACCGCATCGGCGCGGATAACCCGCTCATGCTCGAACAGGCCGAGCCAGACCAGCGGGCCGTTCGCACCGGTGCGCGCGTCGGCGAGGCCGCGCAACTTTTCCTCCAGAGCCAACCCGGCTTCATAGGCGACGAACCCGGCCAGATGTCCGCCGCGCTTCGTCCGGGCCGCATCGGCGCGGGTGAGCACGTCGTCGATCTCGTCGGCGCGGCTTGCATTGAAGATTTCAAACGGGGCTTCATACAAGCGGGCATCGGCACCGTCCGCGCGCGCATCGTTGAGCAGGACAAAGATCGACCGGTCACCCATGCGTTGCAGCTTTAGCCGCTATGGCGTCCAACCCGCAATGCGTGTTGCGAACCCGGTTACGCTGCGTCACAGGCACGGCAATAATTGCGGCGAACAAGGGGCGAACGGTGATGGGCACTATATTTCTGGGGCAGGACGGAACCGGCACGGCGCAGTCGCTCGACCTTTCGCGCGCCAACCGCCACGGCCTGATCGCGGGCGCAACCGGCACCGGCAAGACGGTGACGCTGCAGGGCATGGCCGAAAGCTTCTCCGCCGCGGGCGTGCCGGTGTTCATGGCCGATGTAAAGGGCGACCTGTCGGGTATCGCCATGCCCGGTTCGCCGACCTTCAAGCATGCGGACAAGCTGGAGGAACGCGCAGCCCGGCTGGGCATGGTCGACTACGCCTATTCCGACAATCCGGTGGTATTTTGGGACCTGTATGGCGAACATGGGCATCCCATCCGCACGACGATCAGCGAGATGGGGCCGTTGCTGCTCGCGCGCCTGCTGGACCTGAACGATACGCAGGAAGGGGTGCTGCAGATCGTTTTCCGCCATGCCGACGACAACGGCCTGCTGCTGCTGAACTTCGCCGATCTGCAGGCGATCCTGTACTGGGCCAGTGAAAACGCAAAGGAGCTGTCGGGCAAATACGGCAATGTCAGCCGCCAGAGCGTCGGCGCGATCCAGCGGCAGCTGTTGAGCTTCGAAAGCCAGGGCGCGGACCTTTTCTTCGGCGAACCGGCACTGGAGATCGACGATTTCCTGCTGGTGGACGATCAGGGGCGCGGCATCGTAAACGTGCTCGCCGCCGACCGTCTGATTCGCAGCCCCAAGCTTTACGCGACTTTCCTGCTATGGCTGCTAGCCGAACTGTTCGAAACGTTGCCTGAAGTGGGCGACCCGGAAAAGCCCAGGCTGGTGTTCTTTTTCGACGAGGCGCATCTGTTGTTCGACGATGCGCCCGACGCGCTGGAAGACACGATCGAACAGGTCGTGCGCCTGATCCGGTCGAAAGGGGTGGGCGTCTTCTTCGTGACGCAGAACCCGATCGACATTCCCGAACGCATCGCAGGGCAGCTGGGCAACCGGGTGCAGCACGCCCTGCGCGCCTTCACCCCGCGCGATAAAAAGGCGATTCGCGCGGCGGCGGACACGTTCCGCATCAATCCCGAGTTGGACGTGGAGGAGGCGATCACGCAGCTTCGCGTGGGCGAGGCGCTGGTGTCCACCCTGATGGAAGACGGGGCGCCATCGGTCGTACAGCGCACGCTGATCAAGCCGCCGCGATCGCGGCTCGGCCCGGTAACGACGAAGGAGCGCGCGATCATCCGGTCGGTCAGCCCCTTCGACGGCAAATATGACGAGGAGATCGATCGGGAAAGCGCGGAAGAGGCGCTGTTCGCGAAAGCCGCGGATGCCGCCGATACCGCCCAAGAGGTCGAAGCGGTCGGCAAAGCGGAGGTTGCCAAGCGTCCGCGCAAGACGAAATCGGTCTGGGGGAAGGCATTCAGCCGCGGCGCGAAGGTCGCGGCCGGTTCGGCGGCGGGCATGGCCGCGCGTTCGGTGCTGGGTAGGAAATCGCGCGCCAATCCGATGCGTTCGGGCGTGACCTCCGCCGCCGGATCGATTGCTGGCGACCTTGCCGGACCGATCGCGGGGCGGTTCGTGCGCAATTTGATCGGCGGATTGATGCGCTAGGACGCAGCGCGCCCTATCGCGTTACCCGGCGGCGGCTGGTGCGGTCATCGTGAACACATTCAGCTTGTTGCCATCGGGATCGCGGAAATATCCGGCGTAGAATCCGTCGTCTCCGCGTGGTCCGGGAGCGCCTTCATCGGTGCCGCCGGCTTTCATGGCGGTATCGTACACCGCTTTCACCTGATCGGTCGTCTCGACCTGCAAGGCTGCCATGGTGCCATTGCCGACGGATGCGGCCTTGCCATCGAACGGTTTGGTCAATGCCAGACCGGCGGCGGGGCTTTCCATGTCGCCCCAGGCGATGAAGCTGTCGAAATCCATCATCCTGGCGAACCCCATCGCCTTCGCGACCGCGTCGTAGAATGCGGCTGCGCGCGGTAGATCGTTCGTTCCCAAAGTTACGTAGCCCAACATGATATTTCCCTCCCCTGGAGTTGATGGGGCGGAACATTGCAGGAACGACGATTATTGGCAAGGTCTGTTCAGATCGGCGCGCAGGCATCCTCCAGCCACGCCAGCACCTCGCCTTCCAGTTGCGGGGCAAGCAGTTCCCGCGTGCGCGCGTGGTAATCGTTCCACCACTGCCGTTCCGTTTCAGTCAGTAGCGATTGGTCCAGCATGTCGCGGGCCAGGGGCGCCCAGGTGAGGTTTTCAAACCCGAGATAGGTGCCTTCCTGCCCCTCGATCGCGCGTTCCTCAACCAGCACGAGGTTCTCGATGCGGATGCCGAAGGCGCCGTCCTTGTAATAGCCGGGCTCGTTGGACAGGATCATGCCCGCCATCAATTCCTGGTCGGTGCCGGCCTGCCCGCCCGAGGGCTTGGCGATCCGCTGCGGCCCTTCATGCACCGCCAGGAAGCTGCCGACGCCGTGGCCGGTGCCATGCGCGTAATCGACGCCCGCTTCCCACAGATATTGCCGCGCGAAAGCGTCAAGCTGGCTACCGGCCGTGCCCGCCGGAAACACCGCGCGCGCGATCTGGATATGGCCCTTCAGAACGCGGGTATAACGATCGCGCACTTCGGCGGTCGGCCTTGCCTTGTCGCCCGGACCGGCGATCCACACGGTGCGGGTAATGTCGGTCGTGCCATCGACATATTGCCCGCCGCTGTCGCACAGGAACACACTGCCCGGCTCGATAGCCATGTTGCTGTCCTCGTCCACCCGATAATGGCACAGCGCGCCATGCGGGCCGGTGGCGGAGATCGTGTCAAAGGACTGGTCCTTCAGCACTTCGGTTTCCTCGCGGAAGCTGCGCAGTTTCGCAGCGGCGGAAAGCTCGTCCCGCCCGGCCTTCGACGGTTCGTGTGACAGCCAATGCAGGAATTTCGCGATCGCCGCCCCGTCGCGGGCCTGCGCATCGCGGTGGCCCTGTTGCTCGACCGGGTTCTTCACCGCCTTGGGCAGGATCGCCGGGTCGCGCACCGATACCGCTGTCGCGCCGCCCGCTTCCAAGGCGCTGTGGATCGCCGCCACGCCATAGGCCGGATCGACGGTGACGCTCTTGCCTTTCATCGCGCCCAAAGCGGGTTCGAATTCCGTCCGATCGCGAATGGTGACGGCATTGCCCAGATGCTGTTCCAGCTCCGGCGTCACTTTTTCAGGCGCGATGAACAGGTCCGCCGTACCGTCGGCATGGGCGATGAGGTAGGACAGGGCGACCGGCGTGCGGTCCACGTCGGCGCCGCGAATGTTGAGCATCCATGCGATGGAATCGAGCGCGGATATGACCGCCGCATCGTATCCTTCCTCGTTCAGCCAGTCGGCAACCACGCCCCGTTTCTCGGACGAGGACTGCCCGGCATATTTATCGGGATGAATGGTCGCCGGTGCGGCGGAGGGGGCGGGGCGGTCCTGCCACACCGCATCGATCGGATTGCCGTCCACCGCGACCAGTTCCACGCCCTTGCGCGCCAGTTTCGCGGTCAGATCGTCGACGAACGCCTTCGTATGCAGCCACGGGTCGAAGCCGATCCGCGCGCCTTCCCCGGCATTGTCCGCCAACCATCGCGCATGGGTCGTGTCCAGCGTCGACTGGTATTCGAACAGATTGGCGTCGACCTGATCGCGCACCTGGATGGTGTAGCGGCCATCGACGAACATCGCCGCCTTGTGGCGCAGCACGATCGCGCTGCCCGCCGACCCGGCGAAGCCCGATATCCATGCCAGGCGCTGCGCATAGGAGCCGACATATTCGGACATGTGTTCATCGGAAATCGGCACGATGAACCCGTCGAGATCGCGCCGTTTCAATTCTTCGCGCAGGGCGGAGAGGCGGGCTTCGTGGGTCTGCTGCAGCATGGGGGCGGTTCCTGCGCTTGGCTTTTCGTTGGGCGGGGGTAAGGCGATCGATATACGTTTTTTAACGTCGGGTTTCCAGCCCGCGCGCCTTGTGTGAGGGAGCACTGCCCATGATTTCCGCCCGCATCAGCCTGTTCGCGCTTGCCGTGGCCGTCATCGCCGTGTCGCCCACCGCTGCCCAAACCGCCCCGTCTTCGAAGGATATGTCCGTGCCCGCCCCAAAGCCGACCAAAATGCCCGCCCCACCGAAAGCCGAAAAGCGGGACCATTCCTACACCCATCACGGCATCACCATCGCCGATCCGTACAACTGGCTGCACGACCAATCCTATCCGGAAATCGACGACGAGGACGTGCTGGATTATTTGAAGGCCGAGAACACCTGGTTCGAACAGGAAATGGCGGACCGCAAGCCGCTGGTCGAGACCCTGTTCGAAGAATTGAAGGGTCGGTTGAAGGAAGACGATTCTACCGTGCCGCAAAAGGACGGCGACTATTATTACTGGTCCGAGTTCGAAGAGGGGCGCGAATACCGCCTGTGGTATCGCCGCCCCGTCGACGGGCCGCAGACGGACGCCGCCAAGCAGTTGATGCTGGACGAGAACGAACTGGCCGAAGGGAGGGAATATTTCCGGCTGGGCTCGATTTCGAAAAGCGACGATGGCCGGCTGCTGGCCTATTCCTACGACGATAACGGATCGGAACGCTTCACCGCCCGGATCAGGAACCTCGATACCGGGGAACTGCTGCCCGATGTGATCCCCGAAACCCTGTCCGGCCTCATCTGGGTCGCGAACGACACGGCGCTCGTCTACGGCAAGGCGAATGCGAATTGGCGGGTCGACAATGCGCGGCTGCACGTGATCGGCACCCCGGTGGCGGAGGATGCCGAGCTGTATCGCGAGGCCGATGAAGGTTTTCGCGTCTCCACCAGCAAATCCGCGCAGGACGACTGGCTGATGATCGCAACCGGCGACAATGAAACCAGCGAGATACGCCTGGTGCGCGCCGACAACCCCACCGGGACACAGATCATGGTCCGCCCGCGCGAGAAGGGCGTGGAATACGACGTCGATGTGCGCGGCGACCGCCTGTTCGTGCATACGAATGACGACCACCTCAATTTCCGGCTAGCGACCGCGACGATCGAGGATCCAGCGAACTGGACCACGCTGATCGAAGGATCGGACGAATTCTACCTTACCGATTTCGGCCTGTTCAAGGATTTCTACGTCACCGAGGGGCGGTTGAACGGCCTCGATCAGGTGCAGATACGATCCTACAATGATGCGAACGCGATAAGCGCGATCGCCTTCCCCGAGGCGAGCTACGATACCAGCCTATCCAACAATCCCGAATATGACGTCGACCGACTGCGCCTGTCCTATGAAAGCATGGTCACGCCCGACAGCGTGTATGATTACCACGTCGCGGACGGGCGGCTGGAACTGCTGAAGACGCAGGAAATACCCAGCGGCTATGACGCGTCGCTCTATGAAACCATGCGCGAGACGGTGACTGCGCGCGACGGCACCCAGATCCCGGTCAGCGTGGTTCGCCGCAAGGGCACGCAGCCGGGCGGACCGCTGCATCTCTATGCCTATGGCGCCTATGGCTATGCCGTGCCGCCGGGGTTTTCGACCGGCCGTTTGAGCTTGCTCGATCGCGGGGTCAGCTACGCCATCGCCCATATTCGCGGCGGCGACGATCTGGGGCGCAGCTGGTATCTGCAGGGCAAGCGCAACGAACGCACGAACACTTTCAACGATTTCGTCGATGTGGCGAGGGGGCTGGCGGCGAAAGGCTATACGGCGGAAGGCAGGATCAGCGCCAGCGGCGGCAGCGCGGGCGGCAGCCTGATGGGCGTGATCGCCAACACCGACCCGCAGCTGTGGTCTTCCATCGCCGCGCACGTACCCTTCGTCGATGTGCTCAACACGATGCTCGACGATACCCTGCCGCTGACGCCCGGCGAATGGCCCGAATGGGGCAATCCTCTGACAAGCAAGCAAGCCTTCGCCTATATCCTGTCCTATTCCCCCTACGATCAGGTCGTCGCACAGGATTACCCGCCGATGCTGGTCACCGCCGGGCTGAACGATCCGCGCGTCACCTATTGGGAGCCCGCCAAATGGGTCGCCAAGCTGCGCGATACCAAGACCGACGACAACGAATTGCTGTTGAAGACGAATATGGGCGCGGGCCATGGCGGCAAATCGGGCCGCTTCAGCTCGCTCTACGACACGGCGGAGGAATACGCCTTCCTCCTGTCGCATCACGGGATTGGGGAGTGATTCTGCGATTGATGACTGGTTTGTTCGCGGTTTGGGCGTTTCCGTCCGCTGCGCAGAATATCGAGATCGTGCGCGACGGCGATGTTTGGATTGCGCAGTACGAGTTCCCTTCCGACGAGAAGGTCTGGGCCTTCACTCGATCCGCGGTGACTAGGCGCGGCCAGCGACCTTGGAGGCAGGGGGCATGGATCGTGGAGACGCCCGGCGTACGCTTGGCGCGTATCATGGATGCGGACGGTCAACTGGGGCACGACGTGCTGCTGGCGGAAGGCGATGCGATTCCACGACAGGTTCGCATCCGCTTCGTGCCGGTGATCGACGATCTCGACGCGGATTACGATCCGGCCATGCGGTTCTCAGACGGGATGACGGCGCTGTTCACCGGTCATTTTACCGTGGTGCCGTGGGCGATGACTGGGGAACCGGATGCCACGCGCGCGGACGGCATGGCGATCGTTCTGCGCGATATGGCAGGGCCAGTACGCGTGCTGGGGGAAGCGCATGATACCGCATTTATTACCAATACGCCGACCTATGTCATATTCGGCGGGCAAGCTCCGCTGCGCACCGATCATCTGACTGCCTATATTGATGGCGGCCTGCCGGGCTGGCTCGCGGCGCGTCTCGTCGCGGATATTCCCGACGTGCTGGAAACCTATGGGACGCGGTTGGGGCCCCGCAAGGACAATACCGCGCCCATCCTGATTGTCAGCTGGGGTGGCGCGACGCCCGGCCGCACCAGTTTGGGCGGCAGCGTGCTCGACGGTATCGTTGTGATGGCGTTGGAAGGCGAGGGGCTGGTGGAGGCCAATTCCAAGGCGCTGGACGATGCGCGGTGGTTCATCGCGCACGAAGCGGCGCATTTTTGGTTGAGCACGACGGTTGGCTACGAAAGCCGGGCGGATATGTGGATAACGGAAGGGGGCGCCGATCTGCTGGCCGCCCGCGCCACGCATATAAGCGACCCGCGCTTCGATCCCGATATCCGACTGCAGGCGGCAGTGGCGCAATGTGCCGACACACTTCCCCGCGGCTCGATCGCACGCGCTTTCGAACGTAGGGAGAACCGGGCGTACTACGCATGCGGAGCGGTGTTCGGCATGGTGGCAGAAGCCATCGCGATCCGGAACGGCGGTGATTTCTTCACGTTCCTGAACGGCCTGATTGCAGGCGAAGCGGCGGGCGACGGCAACATCGGCAGCGACGATTGGCTTGCCCATCTATTGGCTACGGGCGGCGATGCGAAACTGATCGCGCGTATTGCTTCGTTGCTGGAGCATGGATCCGATGCGCCGGAAGCTGCATTGTCCGCGCTGTTCGACGCGGCGGATATTGCCTATGTGCCGAACGCTTCCGGTCTGCCGGTTCTGTCATGACCAACCCTTTCACGCGGACCTTCACCGCAGCGCCCGAACATATCGACGTCATGGGGCATGTGAACAACGCGGTGTGGGTCGGCTGGGTGCAGGATATGGCGACCGCACATTGGGAAGCGATGGCGAGCGCGGAACAGCAAGCGACGCTTGCCTGGATCGTGGTGCGGCACGAGATCGACTATCGCGGGAACATCAGGGAAGGGGAATGCGTGACGGGCGAAACCTACCTGCCCGTGCCCCCGCGCGGCGCGACGTTCGAACGGCGGGTGGATTTCCGCGACGAGGCGGGCAGGAATATCGTCGCCGCCAATACACGCTGGGCGATGATCGACCGCGCGTCGGGGCGGTTGCTTCGTATCCGCCGCCAAGTCTACGAACCTTTCATGAAAGTCACCGCATGACGCAATCGCCACTCTTCGAGCCGCTGACCTTGCCCAATGGCAGCACCGTTCCCAACCGGCTGTGCAAGGCGGCGATGGAGGAGAATCTCGCCGAACAACCCGGGCAATATCCCGGCGCAAGGCTGTTCGCGCTGTACGACGCGTGGGCGCGGGGCGGGGCCGGCATGATCCTGACCGGCAATGTCATGGTGTCACCGACTTCACTGACCGGGCCGGGCGGCGTGGTGCTGGAGGCGGGAACGGATATCGCGCCATTCGAACGCTGGGCCGCGATCGGCAAGGCGCAGGGCGGTCAGATGTGGATGCAGATCAACCACACCGGCCGGCAGATGTACACGAATCTTGGCGAGGAAGCGGTCGCGCCATCGGCCACCGCCCTCGATCTCGGCAAGCTATCCTCGATGTTCGCGCAGCCGCGAGCACTGAAAGATGCGGAGATCGAGGCGATCATACAGCGTTTCGTGGATACCGCGCGTCAGGCGGAACGGGCCGGGTTCGACGGGGTGCAGGTGCATTCAGCGCATGGATATCTTTCCAGCCAGTTCCTCTCTCCGCTTACGAACCAGCGGACCGACCGTTGGGGCGGCAGTCTGGAAAACCGGGCGCGGTTCCTGCTGACCATCATCGAACGCGTGCGGGCGGCGGTGTCGCCGAATTTCGGTGTCGCGGTGAAGCTGAATTCCGCCGATTTCCAGCGTGGCGGCTTCGCATTCGAGGATGCACGGCAGGTGGTCGAATGGCTGGACGGTCGGGGCGTCGATTTCGTCGAATTGTCGGGCGGCTCGTATGAAAGCCCGGCGATGGCCGGCTCTCCGGCAGAAACGTCGAGCGAAAGCCGTGAAACCTATTTCATCGATTTCGCGCAGGACATCGCCAAGGTTGCTTCCATGCCGATCATGGTCACGGGCGGCATCACCCGGCGCACGACCGCCGAGGAGGCATTGGCAACCGACAGTGCGGGTTTCGGCGTCGCGATGCTGGGTGTGGCGCGGGCGATGGCGTTCAATCCGAACCTGCCGAACGACTGGAAGGCCGGGCGCGCGACCGCGATGACGTTGCCGTCGCCCGATTGGTCGAACCAGACGTTCAAGAGTCTCGCCGCGATGGCCACGACCAAGGCGCAGATGGAACGGATGGCGCTCGGCAAGCCGGTCAAGTCGGACGTCTCGCCCATACGCGCGATGCTGGCCGATCAGTGGCGGACCGCCCGCCGGGCCAGGCGCTATCGCCGGTGGCGCGCTGCTCAACCGGCGATGGCATCCGCCACCGATACGTAATCGTAGCCCAGTTCGTCGGCGACCGCCTTGTACGTCACATGGCCGGCATGGACGTTCAGGCCTTCCGCCAGATGTGGATCGCGGGTCAGCGCGGCCTTCCATCCGTCGCGCGCGATGCGCAGCGCATGGGGCAGGGTGACATTGTTCAAGGCATAGGTGCTGGTGCGCGCCACCGCGCCGGGCATGTTCGCGACGCAGTAATGGACCACTCCGTCGACGGTGTAGGTCGGTTCCGCATGGGTGGTCGGTTTGGACGTTTCGAAGCAGCCCCCCTGATCGATCGCGACATCGACCAGCACCGCGCCGGGCTTCATTTGCTTCAGAAAGTCGCGCGCGATCAACTTGGGCGCCGCCGCCCCGGGGATCAGCACCGCTCCGATCACCAGGTCGGCCTGACGCACCGAATCTTCGAGGTTGGTCTTGTTGGAAAACCGGGTGGAGGCGCGCGCTTCGAAGAAGGTGCCGAGCTTTTCCAGCACTTCGGGATCGCGGTCCAGTATCTCGACATCGCCGCCCAGCCCGACCGCCATCTGCGCCGCGTTGAAGCCGACCACGCCGCCGCCGATCACCACGACCTTGCCCGGCAGCACGCCCGGCACACCGCCCAGCAGCACGCCGCGCCCGCCATGTTCCTTCTGCAGCGCGTTCGCGCCCGCCTGGATGCTCATGCGGCCCGCCACCTGGCTCATCGGTTTGAGCAGCGGCAGCGTGCCATGTGCGCTGGTCACGGTTTCGTAAGCGATCGCGGTTACACCCGAACTCACCAGATCCCGCGTCTGGTCGGGATCGGGGGCCAGATGCAGATAGGTGTAGAGGATCTGCCCTTCGCGCAGTTTCGTCCGCTCTTCGGCCTGCGGTTCCTTTACCTTCACCACCATTTCGCATTCGGCGTAGATGCTGTCGGGGCCCCGAATGATTTCCGCACCGGCATCGCGATACTCGCCGTCGGTCGCGCCGATGCCCATTCCCGCACCGCTTTCAATCCACACGTCGTTGCCATGTTCGATCAGTTCGCGCGCGCTTTCCGGTGTCAGTCCGACCCGATATTCGTGGTTCTTGATTTCAGCCGGGCAACCGATACGCATAGGGAAAACTCCTGTTGGATGGGCGCGCTGTAACGGCGCGATGGTTGCACGTGCAACGAAATTCGCGGCTTGCGAAAGCCATTGTCCAGCACTTCCTATCGACGCGGTTCGCGACCGGATTGCCGTTTCCGGCTACCTGGCAAGCGGCGCTGTCCGCGACGGCGCCGCGGCAATCGCAGCGGCTACGAAAGCGCGTATAAAAACGTTCGCCAATGCACTTGTCACCGTCCCGTCACACAAACGCCATAGGCGGTGGGAACAAACGCCTTTTAAGTATTCTCTCACGGAAAACAGTATCATGCGGATCATCCATTCCTTCGCTTTCATCGCCGCATCGGCGCTTGCGCTTACCGGTTGCGGTGAACAGGCCAGCGAATCGGTACATGTCGTGGGCTCGTCCACCATGTTCCCATTCGCCAAGCGGGTGTCCGAACTGGCCGGCCAGGAAAGCCCCGGCATGGCCGCGCCGTTGATCGAATCCACCGGCAGCGGCAGCGGCTTCAACTTGTTCTGTGCCGGGGTTGGATCGCAATATCCCGACGTGACCAATGCGTCGCGCCGCATGAAGGCATCGGAACTGCAGACCTGCATGGACAACGGGGTTACCGATGTGGTCGAAATCCAGGTCGGGCTGGACGGGATCGCTTTCGCTTCGGCGCAGGGCGGCATCATGATGGATCTGACGCCGAAGATCGTTTACGAGGCGCTCGCCGCCAGCCCCTATGGCGGGGAACAGACCAACCAGACCTGGTCCGACGTCGATCCCTCCCTGCCGAACGAGCCGATCCTGGTCTACGGGCCGCCTTCCAGTTCGGGCACGCGTGACGCGCTCAAAGAACTGGTGCTGGAAGCGGGCTGCACCACCGATCCGCGTATGGAAGCGCTGAAGGATAGCGACGAAGACAGGTTCGTACAGGTCTGCACCGAAGTGCGCAGCGACGGGAAATATGTCGATCAGGGCGAACAGGACAATCTCATCGTTCAGAAGATCACGAATAGCCCGCGATCGATCGGCGTCTTCGGCTATTCCTATCTCGAAGAAAACGCGGGCAAGGTGCAGGGCCTGCCGATGAACGGTTCCGACCCGACTTACGAGAATATCTCCACCTTCGCCTATCCCGGCGCGCGTCCGCTCTACATGTATGTGAAGAAACAGCATCTCGATGCCGTTCCGGGGCTGCGCGAATACGTGATGCAATGGCCGAAATTGTGGGATAAGGGCGGCGTGCTGACCAGCCTCGGCCTGGTTGCCTCCCCTGACGATGTGCGGGCCGCCAACCTGAAGAAGACGACCGACTTCTCGACGCTGTCGATGGCCGAATTGAAATAGGGCGGTGGGCCGTACCGCCTGTTATTTGCCGGCAGCAGCCGCGAATTTCTCGACCTCGTCACTGCGCCCCGATACGATGATCAGATCGCCTTCGCGCAGCATCGTGTCGGGTTGCGCATAGACGAAGTCTTCGTTCTGCCGCTTCACCCCGACCACCGTGACGTGGTGCTTCGTTCGCACGCCGCTTTCTTCCAGCGTCATGTCGGCATATTTGACCGGCGCGCGAAACTTGGCGATGGCGAAGTCGTCGTCGAATTCGATGAAGTCGATCATTTTGCCCGACAGGATATGCGCCACACGTTCCCCCATGCGCGCTTCGGGATAGACGATATTGGTCGCGCCGGTGCGTTCCAGGATGCGGCCGTGATTGGCGTTCACCGCCTTGGCCCAGATCTCCCGCACACCGAGATCGGACAGGGCGAGGACGGTCAGCACGCTCGCCTCGATATCGTCGCCGATGCCGACCACCGCCGCATCGAAATCCGGCGCGTCGAGGCGTCGCAGCGTCTTGATATCCGTCGTGTCGGCCTCGACGACCTGGGTAAGCGATCCGGCGAAGGACTGCACGATATCGCCATTGGCGTCGATGCCGAGCACCTCGTGCCCCATATTGTACAGGGAATTGGCGACGGCGCTGCCGAACCGGCCGAGGCCGATGACCATGATGGGTTTCTTCCTAGCCGACAATCGGGTTCTCCTCGGGATAGCGGAAGGGCTTGCGTCCCGCATGAAGGGCAAGCGCGGTGGCTGCGGTGATGGTTCCCACCCGCCCGACATACATCAGGACCACGATGACGATGCGCGCGGGATCGGGAAGATCGGCAGTGATGCCGGTCGACAGGCCGACCGTGGCGAAGGCGGATATGGTTTCGAACAATACGTCGGTCATGGCGAGGTCGGTCAACGCGATGATGATGAGGGTACCGAGCGCGATCAGTGTGATCGCAAGGAAAGCGACGGTGACGGCCTGCCGCTCCATCCCGTGGCCGAACCGGCGGCCGAACATCGACGGATCCTTGTCGCCGCGAATGTCGGACCAGACGATCGCCAGCAACAGGGCGAAGGTGGTGATCTTGATCCCGCCCGCCGTGCCCGCGCTGCCCCCGCCGATGAACATCATCAGATAGTTGGCAGTGAGCGAGATTTCGGTGAATGCGCCGACATCCAGGCTGTTGAAGCCGGCAGTGCGCGGCATGACGGAATGGAACATCGCGTTGAGCGCCTTGCCGCCGAAATTCATGCCCCCGATGGTGTCGCCATTGTTCCATTCGGCAAGCAGGATCGTCACGAAGCCGAAGGTGAGCAGGATGATCGTACCCGACACCGTGATCTTGGAATGGAGGGTCCAGCGGCGGGGGCTGAAGGGAAGCGCGCGCAATTCCTGCATGACCGGGAAGCCCAGCGCTGTGATGATGACCGAGATCATGATCGGGACGAGGATGAACCCGTCGAGCCGATACGAGGCGACGCTGTCCGAAAAGCTGGAGAAGCCCGCATTGTTGAACGCGCTGATCGACTGGAAAATGCCGTGCCAGACGGCTTCCCCCCATGAAAAATCATAGGCGAGGCGAAACCGCAATGCGAGGATAACGGCGACGATGGTTTCGACCACCACGGTAATTGCCAGAACCAGCTTCAGAACGGAGGCTCCGTTCCCGATGTCGAGGCGGCTGCGCTCCACCTGAGTCGCCAACTTGTTGGACAGGCTCACCCCGCGCCCCGCCGCCAACCCCAGGAGGGTCGCGGCGGTCATGATGCCGAACCCGCCGATCTGGAACAGCAGCAGGATCACCCATTTGCCCGTGGCCGACCAGTATGTCGCCGTGTCGACCACGATCAGACCGGTGACCGCAACCGCGGAAGTTGCGGTGAACAGGGCGTCGATGAACCGGGTCGATTGTCCGTCGGCGGTCATGACCGGCAGCATCAGAAGCAGGGTTCCGATCGCGATCGCACCCAGGAACAGCAACGGTATCAGGCGAACCGGATTGAACGTGCGCATCGCACGCCCCTTACGCCTGCCGAAAACACGGCGCTACGAAATATTGTCGAGCGCCGTTCCTATAGCGGATTGCCGTCCTGATCACGGAAGATCTCGCGGCGACCGACATGGTTGGCAGGACCGACCAACCCTTCGCCTTCCATCCGTTCGATCCATTTGGCGGCGGTGTTGTACCCGACGCCCATCTGCCGTTGGAGCCAGCTTCCGGACGCCTTCTGGTTCTCGATCACGATCTGGCAGGCCTGCCGATACTTGCGCTCTTCGGGATCGTCGCTGGCGGTGAACTCGTCTTCGAAACTCATGCCGCCGCCGTCTTCGGGTTCTTCGGTGACCGCGTCGACGTAATCGGGTTTGCCCTGCGCACGCCAGTGATCGGCGACCGCTTCCACCTCTTCGTCGGACACGAAGGGGCCGTGCACGCGGACCATCGCGCCGGTGTTGGGTTTGTACAGCATGTCGCCCTTACCCAGCAGCTGTTCGCTGCCCTGCTCGCCCAGGATGGTGCGGCTGTCGATCCGGCTGGTGACCTTGAAGCTGATGCGGGTCGGCAGGTTCGCCTTGATGACGCCGGTGATGACGTCGACCGAAGGGCGCTGCGTCGCCATGATCAGGTGGATGCCCGCCGCGCGCGACTTCTGACTCAATCGCTGGATCAGCACTTCGATTTCCTTGCCCACCGTGACCATCAGATCGGCGAGCTCGTCGACGATCAGCACGATTTGCGGCAGCGGCGCGTAATCCAGCTGTTCTTCTTCGTACAGTTCCTCGCCCGTCTCGGGATCGAAACCCGTCTGCACCCGGCGGCCCAGCGGCTTGCCCTTGGCGATCGCGGTGCCGACTTTTTCGTTGAAGCCCGCGATGTTGCGCGATGACACGCTGCTCATCATGCGATAGCGGCGCTCCATTTCCTCGACAGCCCATTTCAGCGCGCGCACGGATTTATGCGGTTCGGTAACCACCGGCGACAGGAGGTGCGGGATATCGTCGTAGGTCTTGAGTTCCAGCACCTTGGGATCGATCAGGATCAGGCGGCATTCGGCCGGCGTGAAGCGGTAGAGCAGGCTTAAAAGGATGCAGTTCAGGCCGACCGACTTGCCCGAACCGGTGGTGCCCGCGACCAGCAGATGCGGCATGGCGGCAAGGTCGGCAACGATCGGGCCGCCTGCGATATCCTTGCCCAGGATCATCGGCAGCGAACCCTTCGCGTCCACGAATTCCTCGCAGGCGGCCAGCTCCTTCAGCACGACCATCTGGCGGTCCGCATTGGGCAGTTCGATGCCGATAACGGTTTTGCCGGGGATGGGAGAAACACGCGCGCTGATCGCCGACATGTTGCGCGCGATATCTTCCGCTAGGCCGACGACCCGGGCGGACTTGATTCCCGGCGCGGGCTCCAGTTCGTACATCGTCACCACGGGTCCGGTCCGCACCGCGGTAATCTCGCCCTTCACGTTGAAATCGTCGAGCACGGTTTCGAGAAGGCGGGCATTGCGCTCCAACGCCAGCTTGTCGAGCTTGGGCGTATTGTCGAGCGGCGGTTCCACCAGCAGGTCAAGACTGGGCAATTCGTAATCGGCGAACATGTCACGCTGCTTCGCCTTGGCCAGGGGGGCCTTTCTTGGCGGCTGGCTGGGATCGCTGATCGTTGGCGCGCGGCGGGGGGTTTCCGGCGCGGAATCGTTCTCCATATAACCATCATCGGCATTCTTTACCGCATTGGGTTCCGTCGTCGTTCGGCGGGTGGAGGACGGAGCATCATCCTCTCCGTGCGCACCGGCATCGCGCTTCAGAAAACCGGGCAGCGTCAGCAACTGCGCCCAATCGATCGCGAACACCCGGGTGACCAGCAATATACCGCCCGCCAGGCACAGCACCGCCAGCGCCAGGATGATCCAGCCGCCTGCCGCATCGGGGAAACGCGCCGCCACCGCCTCTATCGCGCCTGCACCCATCAGGCCTGTCAAGCCGCCCATCGATGCCGGCAGATTGCCGCCGGGACCATCGAAGGTCAGCGACAGGACCGTCGCCAGTAGAACTGATGCGATCAGCAACACGCCCGCCGGCATCCACCAGCGCGTATCGGTATCGATGTCCTCCTCTTCGACATCGCGCCACAATTTGCGCGCCGAGATGTAGAGCAGCGGCAGCAGCAGGATGCCGGGGAGGCCGAAGGCGAACAGCACCCGCTCCGCGCTCCACGCGCCGAAGCCGCCCATCCAATTGGCGATATCGGTGCCCGCGGCGGCCGTCGAGGGGCTGGGGTCGGTCTGGGTGTAACTGAACAGGGCCAGCCCCAGCACGATCATCGCCGCGAACAGCATGCCGGCGCCGGTCATCTGCGCGGCACGGCGGAAGGACCGCCGGAATGCGGCGCGCCAATCGGTGTTCGTCCTGTTCGCGGCCGCGCGCGTGGCCATATCCGTCCCCAATCGTGTCGATCCGCGCGCACCATGGCCCGCGCGGGAACTGCCCGTCAAGAATCCTCTTGGAACCGCAACCCGTCGATCGCCCCCCAGCGCGGCCAACCCATCGCCGCCGCGCGGGCCCGGGTCATGCCGCCCAATGCGATGACGGGCGCATGGGCATGGCGCGCGAGATCGCGAAACCGTTCGGGTCCGAGCGTCGCGGCACCGTCATGCGACCGGGTCGGGAAAACGGGCGACAGGAAGATGCCATGCGCGCCCGCTCCGTCGGCGGCCTCGATCTCGCTCCGGTCGTGCGCGGTGCACAGGGCCAGCATCGTTTCGCATGCCGTTCGTATCGGCGGGCCATAGGTGCCATCCGCGCCCCAATCCGCCGCGAGGTCGAGCCTGTCCGCCAGAATGACCCTATGCCCATGCGCACGCGCGATCGATCGCAGCGCCGCGAACCGCGCATGACGCGCCGCGTGGTCGAGGTGGTAGTGGCGATAGACGAAGCCGGATCTGGCGGGCAGGCGGCGCAGCGCGTTCTCCAGGCCCACATCGTTGCGCATGTCGCTCAACAGCCATGTCAGGGGCAGGGTCTGGTCATCGGCCATCGCACGGCTATAGCCATGCGGCATGGACAATGCACCGGCGCTGCCGCTTGAAAACACCCCCCTGTCGCAGATGCGCGACACCATCGCAAAGAATGCCGCGATCGCACGGCGCGATGTGCATGACATCACGCTGATCGCCGTCAGCAAGACCCGCGACGCGGCGGCGATCCGGCCTTTGCTGGAACAGGGGCAGCGGGTGTTCGGGGAAAACCGCGTGCAGGAAGCGCAGGGGAAATGGCCCGGTCTGCGCGAAAATTACGACGGCGTTGAACTGCATCTGATCGGGCAGCTGCAATCGAACAAGGCGGAGGATGCGGTGGCGCTGTTCGATTATATCCATTCGCTCGACCGGACGAGCCTACTGAAGGCGCTGGCGAAGGCGATGGACAGGGCGGGTCGGCGGGTGCCTTGCTTCATCCAGGTGAATGTCGGCGACGAGGATCAGAAAGGTGGCGTGGCGCTGGATGCGCTGCCCGATTTCATCGCGCAGGTCCGGGCGAAGGACGTGCCGATCGCCGGGCTGATGTGCCTGCCGCCCGCCGACATCGAACCGGCGCCGTTCTTCGCGCTGCTGGCAAAACTGGCCGACGACCATGGACTGTCGGGCTTGAGCATGGGGATGAGCGGCGATTATGAAACCGCCATCATGCTGGGCGCGACGCATATCCGCGTCGGCACGGCCCTGTTCGGCCCGCGCGAAGCCTGAAGTCCTTACCAAAAAAGGGGCGCCGCAATGGACGCCCCTTTTGTGTTATCGACGTGGCGCCGATCAGAATTCGAAACCGGCTTCCACGCCGACCGTGCGCCCCCTCACCAGGGGAGAGAACGTGCCCGCCGCCGGTCGCGGATCGAAGGGACGGTTGACGCCGTTGGAAAGCGGCCCGCCGAAAGGCACCTGCGTATCGCCGCCGGCCTGAACCTCGTCCAGCAGGTTCTTGCCGTAGACGGACAAACTCAATCCCTCGATCGGCGTGTTGTAGGTGATGTTGGCATCGAGATTGATCGAATCCTGGATGTATCCGAAATTGTTGTCGGTATAGGCGAACTCGTCGCGAAATTGCAGGTTCGCACGGCTGACGAGCGAGCTGGTTCCGAAATCCGCCTCGTGGATCACCCCGACGCCCCAGGTTACTTCGGGAACGCGCGGCAATCGCAGGTCGAGATCCTCGTCGTCGAGCACGCCGTCGCTGGAGATGTCGAAACGCACTTCGTCATATTCGTCGTTGATGAGGCCGATATTGGCGGTGAACAGCAGCGCATCCGACACCCGCATACGCGCTTCCGCCTCGAAACCGTAGATCGACGCATCGGCGGTGTTGAGGATGAACTGCGACACGCCGGCGGTCGGGGAAGACTGGTTCACTTCGCGCTGCATATCGGCGATGTCGGTGTAATAGGCCGCCATGTTGAGCGTGAAGGCGTTGTCGAACGTCTGGTACTTCAGGCCGACTTCGTAATTATCGACCTTCTCTTCGTCGAAATTGAGGTTTCCGCCGGTCGCGGGGACCACGACGCTGAGGAACACCGCCGGGTTGGTGATGCGGAAATTGTAGCCGCCCGAACGATAGCCGCGTGACCACGTCGCATAGACCTGCCCGGTACCGAATTCATATTGCAGACCCGCCTTGGGCGAGAAGTTTTCGAAGGAGACGTCATCCACGAAGCCATTGGGTTCGCCGGGGATGAAGGGATTGGTGCCGTCGATCGGACAGGTGCCGTCCACCACGGAACATTCGGGACGCGGACGGATGTAGGTGACCGCGGCCGCCTTGTCTTCCTTGCTGTAGCGAATGCCGGCGATGATGCTCAACGCGTCGGTCAGATAGAACTGGCCGCTGGCGAATGCGCCGATCACCTCGTGGTCCTGCTGCCCGCCGCCGATGAAGGTCGGCAGTCCGGTAAACGGCAGGTCGCGGGTTTCGGTATAGGCGATCGACTGGTCGAAATAGAACCCGCCGATGGTCAGTTCCAGCCCGTCGAACGTCATCGCGTAGCGCAGTTCGTTGGAAATCTGGTCCTGTACGGTTTCCGTTTTGGAATGGAACAGGAAATTCGGCGTCGCGTCGATATCGCCGCTGGTCGCGCCGGAATAGTCGCGATAGCCGAAGATGTTGGTCAGCGTGCCGGGGCCGATATCAACCTCCGCCGTGACCGATCCCGTATAGATCTCGTTGTCGTAGAACCCGCGATTGTCGATCGAGAAATCGAAGCTGTCGCGATCGAAGATGCCGCGGTTCTGCGCCGCCGGGCCATCACCGTTGCTGGTGAAATAATCGAGCTTGCCGGTAACGGTCAGCCCGCCCAGCCGCGCTTCCAGCGCGCCACGATAGATTTCCGTCTGCGCCGCGCCATGGTTCGATCCGTCGAACAGATTGGTGAAATAGCCTTCGTCTTCGTTGTAATAGGCGCCCAGCTTGAACAACAGCACGTCTTCGATGATCGGCCCGGACACGACGCCGCTGGCGGTGTAGTTGGGGCCACCGCGACCGTCTTCGAACAACGGGCCGTCGACCGATGCGCGGAACTTGCCGGAAAACTCCTCGGTCGGGTTGCCGGTGTTGATCAGCACCGCGCCGCCCGTCACGTTGCGGCCGAACAATACGCCTTGCGGACCGCGCAGGATTTCGACGCTTTCCAGATCGAACAGGTCGAACACGACCCCCGCGTTGAAGCCCAGATAGACGCCGTCGATGAACACGCCCACGGTCGGGTCGATCGACGGGATGGACGAGTTGATACCAAGACCGCGGATCGAGAAGTTCGCCGTGCCCCGCGCCGTGCCGACATCGTCGAGCGAGACGTTGGGGGCGGAATAGGTCAGCGACTGGACGTCGCGCACATTGAGAGCGTCGAGCGTGTCGGCATTGAAGGCGGTGATGGCGACCGGGGCGTCCTGCACGTCTTCCGCATCGCGGGTCTTGGTGCCGATCACGGTGATGACGTTGAAGCTGTCCAACGCGCTGCGGCGTTCCTGAGGCGTTTCGTCCTGCGCTTCGACCGCATCTTCATCCGCATCCTGCGCGTGGGCGGCGGCGGGAAGCATGGCCATGCCGGCGCCCATCAGCGCGATCGTGCCGAAAGAGGGGGTGCGGATGGCGGATGCGCGAAGCGCGGACGTGAATTTCATGGAACTCTCCCTGTTGGTAATCATTGTCCGCCCGCTAATACGTCGCGAATCGAAACGCAATCGGCAAACGCGCGGCCGATCTACGAAGCGCGCTCCAGCTCCGCCTGGCGTCGATCGCTCGCCGCGTCGAGCAGCTCCTCCTCGATCGTGGCCAACCGCGCGGGGTTCATCACCTTTTCACCGATCAGGTCGGTCACGTAGAAAATATCCGCCGCCCGCTCCCCATAGGCGGTGATATGCGCGGAATGGACAATCAGCTGGTGTTCGAACAGGGTCCGCGCCAGCCGGTTCAGCAGCGCTGGGCGGTCGCGCGCATGGATTTCGACGACGGTGAAGCGGTTGGACGCGTCATTGTCGAAGATGACGCGGGGGCGCACGGTAAACGCTTTCGACCGGCTGATGGGTAAAGGTCGCCTGGCGAGCCGCGGGGCCAGTTCCACCCGGTTGGCCAGTGCGTCGCCGATCGCCTGCTTGATGCGGGACAGTTGCCGGTCTTCGTGGAACGGTTCGCCATGGGGGTCCTGGATCAGGAAATTGTCGATCGCCCAACCGCTGCGCGTGGTACTGATACGGGCATCGATGATGTTCGCGCCGGCCAGGTGGATACCGCCGGCGATGCGGTAGAACAGGCCGGGATGGTCGGCGGCGATGACGCTTACCAGCGTGGCACCGCGTTCTTCGTCATATTCGCAGTGAATCGACAGTTGCTCGTCGCGGCTGCGGGCGACCGAATATTGCACCAGATTGCGGGCGATGACGTCTTCGGGTTCGGCGATCCAGTAGGGATCGGGCAGGATCGCATCGTAATCGTCGATCAGATGTGCGCGATGCTGCAGCAGTTCCGCGACCAGCGCCTTCTTGGCAGCGATCCGCTGTGCCCGCCCGTGCGGTGCATGACCCAGCCGCAGCCGTTCCTGTGCATTGTCGTACAATTCGCCCAGCAGCTGCCCCTTCCAGCTGTTCCAGGTGCCCGGCCCGACGGCGCGGATATCGACGGAGGTGAGGATCGCGAGATTGCGCAGCCGCTCCAGGCTCCGCACGGCGGCGACAAAATCCTCGATCGTCTTGGGGTCGGTCAGATCCCGTTTGAAGGCGGTCGCGCTCATCAGCAGATGCTGTTCCACCAGCCATGCGACCAGCGCGGTTTCGCCATCGTTCAGGCCGAAACGCGGGCACAGGCGCTGCGCCACCTCGGCCCCCAGCACGGAATGATCGCCGCCGCGCCCCTTGGCGATATCGTGCAAGAGTACCGCGACATACAGGGCGCGGCGCGAATGGATGCGGTGGATGAGCTTCGTCGATCGCGGATGATCGTCGGCCAGGCGACCGCGTTCGATCCGATTGAGCAGGCCGATCGCGCGGATCGTGTGTTCATCGACCGTGTAATGGTGATACATGTCGAACTGCATCTGTGCGTTGACCTTGCCGAAATCGGGCACGAAGCGGCCGAAAACATTGGCCTCGTTCATCCAGCGCAGCACTTTCTCGGGATCGTTGCGGCCCGTCAGCACATCGAGGAACAGGGCGTTGGCCCGCCGATCCTTGCGCACCGCGCCGGTGATCAGCCCGCTGTCGCGATCGGCCTGCCGCATGGTGTCGGGATGGATCTCGAGATCCTCGGCCTCCGCGATCTGGAATATCTCGATGAGCCGCACGGGATCCTTGCGGAACCAGTCGTCCGTCGGCGCGCCGATCTTGCCGCCATGGATGCGATATCCCTTATGCGTGCGGGCGCGCGCGGTGAAGCCGGCGAAGAAGCCGCTGCGGCGGCGTTTGCGCGCGAATTTTTCGTCGATATGGTCGAGGAACACGGCCGTCAGGCTGCCCACGCGTTTGGCCTGCAGGAAATAGAACTGCATGAAGCGTTCGACGCTGCTCTTGCCGGGTCGTTCGGCGAAATTCATCCGCGCCGCGACCTCGCGCTGCAGATCGAAGGTCAGCCGGTCTTCCGCCCGGCCGGTGACGATATGCAGGTGGCACCGCACCGCCAGCATGAATCCCTCGGCGCGGCGGAAACTGCGATATTCGGCGCGGGTGAACAGCCCCACGTCGACGAGCTCGGACGCGCTGCGCACCCGGTGGATATATTTGCCCATCCAGTATAACGTCTGCAGATCGCGCAGGCCGCCCGTACCGTCCTTCACGTTGGGTTCCACGACGTAACGGCTGTCGCCCATGCGTTTGTGCCGCGCGGTGCGTTCCTCCAGCTTGCGAGCGACGAATTCGCGTTCGCTGCCCACTACGACTTCGGCGTTGAAGCGCCTACGGACCGTATCGTAGAGCATTTCGTCGCCCCAGACATAGCGCGCTTCCAGCAGGGCGGTGCGGATCGTGAGATCGTCCTTCGCCATCCGGACCATCTCGTCCGGGGTGCGGCTGGACTGCCCGACCCTGAGGCCGAGATCCCACAGGAAATAGAGCATCGCCTCGATCACCGTTTCGCACCGTGGATTGCCTGAAACGGGCGTTATGAAAGCGATATCGACATCCGAATGCGGCGCCATTTCCGCGCGTCCGTAACCGCCGACCGCCATGATCGCGATGCGTTGCTTCTCGCCCGGTTCTTCAACGGGATGCAGGCGGCCCGTCACGTGATCGAACAAGACCCGCACGATCTGGTCGATCAGGAAGGATTGCGCCCCGCACGCCTCATGCCCGGAGGACGGTCTTGCGGCGAGCCGCCGCGCCACTTCCTCGCGCCCCGTATCCAGCGCTTCGCGCAGGACGGCTAGGATGGCGGGGCGCGCATCCGTGCCCTGTTCGTCGAACAGCGCCGCAACTTGGCCATCCAGCTTGCGGCGATCGACGATCGTGCGCTGTTTGGGGATCCTGGTCTGGTTCACTGGAGGCACGCGTTCCTTCGCTGCTTGCATCCGCTCAGCCGGACATGGCGTTCACATAGCTTTCGCGCAGGGCCCGCTTGTCGATCTTCTGCGTGCCGAGACGGGGGAGGGGGCTGTCCGACTGCCAGATATGTTCGGGCGCCGGCACCTTGAAGGGGGCGAGCTTGCCGCCCATGAAAATCTGCAGCTCTTCAGGCGTCAGCGATTGCCCTTCCTTCATATGATAGATCGCGGCCGGTATCTCGCCGAAGCGATCGTCTGGCAGGCCGAAGACGGAACATTCCGCCACGCCTTCATGCGCGTAGATGCCTTCCTCCACTTCGATGCAGGAGATGTTTTCCCCACCGCGGATGATGATGTCCTTCTTGCGGTCGACGATGAACAGATATTCGTCCGCATCGAGATAGCCCAGATCACCGGTGCGGAAGAATCCGTCGGAAGTGAAGCAAGCCGTCGTCGCTTCGTCGTTCTGCCAATAGCCGCGGAAATTGGCGACCGTGCGGAAGCAGATTTCGCCGACCGCGCCCTGGTCCAGCCGTCTGCCATCATCGTCGAGGATCGCGATTTCCACGATCGGTCGACTGGCTTTTCCGGTGCTGCCGGGTTTGGCCATGTAGTTCTCGTTGAAATTGCCGCAGCCGACCCCGTTGGTCTCGGTGAGGCCGTAACCCAAGAGCGGGAAACCTTCGGGAAAGGCTTTCTTGATCTTGGTGACGTGATCGGTGGGGCGGGGGGCGCCGCCGGCGGCGAAGCTCTTGCAGGCCGACAAGTCGAAATCGGCGCGGTCGGGATGGGTCGCGATCTCGTAACTCATCAGCGGCACGCCGACGAAATAGCTGACCCGCTCCTGTTCCATCAGGCGCAGCGCTTCGCCCGCATCCCATTTGGGCATCAGGACGAGCTTGCGCGCGATACCGTAACTTTGAAGGAACAGCGGCACTTCGCCGGTCACATGGAACAATGGCACGCCGATGAGCGCGCAGGGCTGCGAACTGGTATCCTGCCCCTGGCTGTCGAGCAGGACCTTCGCCATCGCGCTTTGCGCGACATAGCTGAAAGTGCCGTGCACGACGCCGCGATGGTCGGACCATGCGCCCTTCGACTGGCCGGTGGAACCGGAGGTGTAGAGGATCGTCGCCAAGTCGTCCGGTCCCAGTTCGCCCAGCATCCGCATGGCGGTGTCACCTGTCCCCCAGATCGGGGCCAGCCCGTCCTTTGGTGGAAGGTCGTGATCGATGACGACGATGGTAGCCGCATGATCGGTGCCTTCCAGCCGCCGCGCGCGGGGCTCGTCCGCCAGTACCAGCGTGCATTCGGCCAGACGAATGCCATAAGCGAGTTCGTCCCCGGTCCAGAAACCGTTGAGCAACGTGGCGCAGCCGCCCGCCATGATCGTGCCCATATAGGCGATGATCCAGTTCGCCGAATTGCGCGCCGCGATACCGACCCGGTCGCCCTTCTGCACCCCATGGGTCGCGGCGAGGCCGGCCGCGACGTGGGTGGCCGCTTCCCAGCATTCGCCGAAGGTCAGCCTGGTATCGCCATCGACCAGGAAAACCTTGTCGGCATGTTCCTTGCAGAAATGCGCGAAATAATGCGCGAGGCTGGGCGGGGCATTGGCGAATGCGGGCATGGTGACCGGCCCGCCTTCGAAATGGTTCGCTTCGTGATCGACGGTCGCGAAGGGCTGGCCCGGCGCGGTCAGCTGATCCATGATCGTGTTGAGGGCGGTGTCCAGTTCAGTGGGCATTGCGTCGTCTACTCCTCTTCCAATATAGGTCCGCGCTGATACGCGTGACATGTCTTCCCGTGACCCCGGTCCGGCCTGCGCCCTTTCCCTGAAAGGACGACTATGCCAAAGGGGCGCGCAAGCCGGTGTTCCTGCACGGATTTAACGGCGTTTCGGCGAATTACCTAGGGGGTTACGCTCTTGCTGTCACTATCGAGCGCTATCGCCGCTGTCGGAGTTGCGGGTCCGGCGATCCAGTGGGCCGATCTGGGCCTGACGGAAGGGATCGAGCTGGGGTTCTTCACCCTGCGCTGGTATTCGCTCGCCTATCTGGGCGGTATCCTGCTGGGATACTGGCACCTGTCGAAAATGATCAGGGCTCCCGGCGCCCCGATGGCGCAGCGTCATGCCGACGATCTGTTCTTCTACTGCACGCTCGGCATCATTCTGGGCGGACGGCTTGGCTATGCCTTGTTCTACAAGCCCGAACTGTTCGTCAGCTTCGGCGGAGACGGACTGATTGCGTGGGAGCTGCTTCGATTATGGGACGGCGGCATGAGCTTCCATGGCGGCCTGATCGGCGTGCTGATCGCGATCGCGTGGGTTTGCCGGCAGGGCGATCTCAAGTTCCTTCGCGTCTGCGACTATATCGCCGTCAACGTGCCGTTCGGGATGATGTTCGGGCGGCTCGCCAATTTCGTGAACGGCGAATTGTGGGGGCGGGAGACGGACGTGCCGTGGGGCATGGTCTTTTGCGACATGCAGAAAACCGCCAACACCTGCCTTACCAGCGGCATCGTGCGCCATCCCAGCCAGCTTTACGAGGCGGCGCTGGAAGGGACGCTGCTGATCGCGGTGCTGCTCTACATGTTCTGGCGGACCCGCGCGCGCTACCGCCCCGGCCTCCTGGTCGGCGTGTTCACGGTCGGCGTCGCGGGCGGGCGGTTCATCGTCGAGTTTTTCCGCGAACCCGATGCGCACCTAAGCGAGTTTGCCGCGAGTTCCGGCCTTTCCATGGGGCAGTGGCTGACCATTCCGCTGATCGCGATCGGCATGTATGTGGCGATCCGCGCGCTTCGCAAGCCGCCGCTGGCCAGCGGTAACACGAACAATTCTGCGCCAAGCACCGCCCCGGCCTGACCCGCCGGTTGCCAAACCGCCGACCATGGCCGATCATTCGACCCCGCTGGGCGATATCTTCCGTCGTCTCATCCGTGCGACCGGACCCATATCGCTCACCCAATTCATGGGCGAAAGCAACGCGCGCTATTATGCCGGAAAAGACCCGCTCGGCGATCCGGCGAGCGGCGGCGACTTCATCACCGCGCCCGAGATTAGCCAGATGTTCGGCGAGCTTATCGGTCTGTGGTTCGCAGATATCTGGATGCGCAGCGGACGCGGCGAACCCGTGCATTACGTGGAGCTGGGGCCGGGGCGCGGCACGCTGGCGAAGGACGCCTTGCGCGCCGCCCGGAAATACGGGCTGGAGCCGCGCGTCCATTTCGTCGAAACATCGCAGGCGCTGAAGGATGTGCAGCTGGCCGCCGTTCCCGGCGCGATCTGGCATGACGATCTCGGCACGGTGCCCCAAGACGGCCCGATCCTGCTGATCGCCAATGAATTCCTCGACGCGCTGCCAATCCGGCAGCTGGTGCGCGGCCCCGATGGCTGGCGGGAGCGGATGGTCGGCCTGCGCGGCGGTGAATTCGCCTTCGTGATGGGCGCGCAGGATATGGGTCCGGCCGTGCCCGCCGAATTCTTGGACGCAGTGGAAGGAACCATCATCGAAACTTGCCCGGCGGCGGCGGCGGTGATGGTCGAGGTTGCCGGACGGCTGGTCGACCAGTCCGGCGCGGCGCTGTTCATCGATTACGGCCATGCGACGCCGACGACCGGGTCGACGTTTCAGGCGGTGCGGGGTCATGCGAAACTGCCCCCCTTCGCCGCGCCAGGCGAAGCCGATCTGACGGCGCTGGTCGATTTCGGAACGCTGGCCCGTATCGCCCGGTCGCGCGACGCCAGGCATCTGGGAACGGTCGGGCAGGGCGCGTGGTTGCGGGCGCTCGGCATCGATGCGCGGGCGGAAAGCCTCGTGGCCGGTGCACCGCATCATGCTGACGCTATCATGGCGGCGAAAGACCGGCTGGTCGCGGACGACCAGATGGGACGCCTGTTCAAGGTGATGGGGCTGACCGCGCCGGACTGGCCGGAGGGTGTAGGCTTCTAATTAGCAATAGCTTTGGCAAGCTGCCGCGCCGCTTCGCGCGGGGTTCGCTTGTCGTCCGGCCGGTCGACGGCGAAATTGGCGGCGCGCATTGCCTCCACATCGATCGCCCCGATCAGCGGTTGCAGCACCCCGCGCAGCCGTTCGTTGCGCGCGGCGCGCGGCGACAGCATCAGCAGCGCGTCGTAGGATGGGAACGCGCCCTTCGGGTCTGCCAGAACCGTCAGCCTGTCCGCCGCCACGCGCCCGTCGGAACTGTAGGCGGAAATTACGTCCGCTTCCCCGCCGGTTAGCGCGTCATACATGAAGGTGGTGGTAAAATTGCGCCGGTTCGCGAAGTTCAGACGATAGGCATCGCGCACCGCGATCCATTCGGGCCGCTCGAAAAATTCGACATCGCCGCCAATCGTCAGGCGGGGTGCGACCCGCGCCAGATCGGCGATTGAAGCGACGTTCAATTCGCGTGCCCGATCCTGCCGCATGGCCAGCGCATAGGCGTTTTCGAACCCCAGCGGGCCGAGCACCAGCGTGCCTGTCGTCTCGGCTTCCCACGTGACGATTTCGCGATAGACCGCCTCCCGCCCCGGATTGTCGCTACGCCCCAGCTGGTTGGTCCACAGCGTACCGGTATAATCGAACGCGATGTCGATCTCGCCAGAGGTGAGCGCGTTGTGAACCACGGCGGAGCCCAGCCCGTCGCGGTACTCGACATCGAAGCCGGCCTCTTCCAGCCGCATGCCGACCAGCTGTGCCAGAATATACTGTTCGGAAAAAGTCTTGGCTCCGATCACGATGGTGTCGTCGCGGTCGGTTTCGCTTAAGGATGACGATGTCCAGGCCGATGCCGCGATGCCGGCGGCGGCGATCGCGATGCCGGCCCACGCCATCCAGCGCCGCCGCTGCGCGAGACCGCGTTCGACCATGCCCAGCAATCCGTCGACGACGATCGCCAGCCCGGCCGAAGCGATGCAGCCGGCCAGCACCAGTGCCCAGTTCTGCGTCTGCAATCCCGCGAAGATCGGATCGCCCAGGCTGGGCTGACCGATGGTGGTGGACAGCGTCGCCGCGCCGATGGTCCAGACCGCCGCGGTGCGGATACCCGCCATGATGTAGGGCGCGGCCAGCGGCGCTTCGACCAGCCGCAATTTCTGCGTAGCCGTCATGCCGACGCCATCGGCGGCTTCCAACACTGCGGGCGCCATCTGCTCGCGCGCGGTCACGGCGTTGCGAAGGATCGGCAGCAGCGCATAGAGGCCAAGCGCCAGGAAAGCGGGCAGGAAGCCCAGCGTCGGCAGTCCTTCACCGAACACCGCACGCAGGCTTAAAAGCGCGGGAAAGAACAGCGCCAGCAAGGCAAGCGCCGGGATCGTCTGCACCAGGCTGGCGAAGCCCAGTGCGACACGGGCAACCGGCGCGGACCGGCTCGCCCAGACGGCCAGCGGCAATGCCATCACGATACCCAGGCCGATCGAAGCGGCGCAGAGCAGGACATGCGCCGCCAGCTTGTCGCCCAGATCGAGCAGCGCGGCGGGGATGGCGTTCATTGGACGATCACTCGACGGTCACTGAATGATCTCCGGACGATCTTTGGGCCATTGCCGCCATTGCCTGCGCTTGATCGCGGGGAACCGCGACCATGTCCTGCGCCACCGCGCCGCCTCCGCCCGCCAGCAGATCGTGCGGGCTGCAATCGGCGACGATCGATCCCGCATCCATCACCAGCACCCGGTCGGCGAGCAGCAGAGCCTCCGCCATGTCGTGCGTGACCATCACGGTGGTCAGTTCAAGCCGATCGTGCAATGCGCGCACACGCTTGCCCAAGGCGTCGCGGGTGATGGGGTCCAGCGCCCCGAACGGTTCGTCCATCAACAGGATCGGCGGGTCGGTCGCCAGGGCCCGGGCGACCCCGATGCGCTGTCTTTGCCCACCGGAAAGTTCATGCGGCATGCGCGCCGCATAGCCCTCATCCAGATCCACCATTTCAAGGCGTTGTGCAACCTGCGTCCGTGAAAGGCGCTGACCCGTGATGCGCGGTCCGATACCGATATTTGCGGCGACATCCATATGCGGGAACAGGCCGACACCCTGGAACACGTAACCGATCCTGCGGCGTAGCGCGGCAGGCGCGATGTTGCGCACGTCTTCATTGCCGACCAGAACCCGTCCGTCCGTCGGTTCGACCAGGCGATTGATCGTTTTGAGAAGAGTCGATTTGCCCGATCCCGATGCGCCGACCAGCGAGACGAAACTGCCCGGTTCGATATGCAGCGCGACCCCGTTCACCGCCATGACCTCGCCGAACCGCTTGGTCACGTCGCGAAATACGATACCGTGCCCGGCGGTATCTATAGCGACGACAGCGGCACCGTGAGCGTGGCGGAAAGGCCGCCCTGCTCGAACCGGCGTTCCAGCCTGCCGGAAAGCTGGCTGGTCACGGACCGTTCGACCAGCTTTGATCCGAAGCCGTCGCCGCGCATCGTTTTTGGCGGGGGCCCGCCGGTTTCACGCCATTCGAGCCGCACATTGTCGTCATCCTGCGCGATTCCTATTGCGATGCGACCATTCGCCACGCTGAGCGATCCGTATTTCGCGGAATTTGTCGCCAGTTCGTGAAACACCAGCGCCAGCGGGGTGGCGGACCGTGCGCCGACCGGCACTTCGTCCCCCGTCACCGAGAACCGCGCCCCGTCGCGATCCCCGTAAGGCCGCATCAGCTTGTCGATCAGGCCGTGCAGCGTATCCTGCGCATCGTCCTGTTCCTGGGTCACGTAGGAATGCGCGCGGTTCAACGCCTGCAATGTTTGCGACAGGTCGTCTGCGAAACCGTCCGCTTCGGGATATTCGCGCGCTTTCAACGATACCAACCCGCCGATCACCGCGAAGATGTTCTTGATGCGATGGGTCAGTTCGCGGGACAGAAGATCGCGCGCTTCGTTCTGGCGATGCGTATCCTCGATATCGGTGATGGTGCCGAACCAGCGCGTCGGCGCATTCGATTGCGACCGGGCCGGAACGACGCGCGACAAGACCCAGCGCCACGATCCGTCGCGCTGTCGCAACCGATACTGTGCATCGAACGAGACATTTCGTTCGAACGCCTCATACCACTGTGAGTAAATCTGATCCTGATCGTCGGGATGGATGATCGCGCGCCAATCTTCCGCATCCTGGGGATGGTCCACGCCGACCTGTTCGTCGAACCGCGCATTGAAATAGTCGAAATGGCCGGTATCGGTCATGGAGAACGCGATCTGCGGTATGGTGTCGATGAAACGGCGCAAATCGCGCTCGACCCGTTGCACCGCCTCGATCCGCTCGATCTGTTCGCGGCGATAGCGGAGGCGGCGCATGACCGATGTCGCCAGGACCTGAAGTCCGTGCAACTGCATCTCGCTGAGCCCGCCGGGCCGCGGCTTCGTATCGATAACGCATAGCGAACCCAGCGCCACGCCTTCCTGCGATACCAGCGGGGCGCCGGCATAGAAGCGGATATGCGGATGGCCCGTGACCAGCGGATTGTCCGAAAAACGATCGTCGGCCCGTGCGTCTTCGATTACCATCGGCGCGGCTTCGAGCATGGCATGGGCGCAGAAGGACGCCGAACGCGGCGTCTCGCGTTCCTCCAATCCGCTGCGCGCAAGGAAACGCTGACGTTCCGCCTCCACCAAGCTGGTGAGAGCGATCGGCGCGTCGCAAAGACGCGCGGCGAATTGCGTGATTTCAGCAAGTTCGGGATCGTCTTCCAGCGCATCCAGCCCGAAGGCGTCGAGAATGGGCGCGCGCGTATCCTCGCCGCCGGGTTGTGGCGCAGCCGGTGTGCCGATCGGCCAAGGTTGCGGTGGCGCATTCTTCATTGCGTAGAACGCAAGGGTTAGCGGCTGCGACCGCTCCTATCAATGATTATCGCAAGGATTACGCAGCATGCGTTGACCCTTTGCGGCACTAGGCGGCCTCGGCTATGCGGATGCGACTGAAAAGGAGCGACAAGCGATGCGTGCGACACCCGATTTCGATTTCCAGCTGGGCGAAACCGCCGCGATGATTCGCGAGACGACTTCGCGCTTCGCCGATGAACAAATCGCGCCGCTGGCCGAACGGGCAGATCGCGAGGACTGGTTCCCGCAGGAACTGTGGCCGCAGATGGGCGAACTGGGGCTGCATGGAGTGACCGTGGCGGAGGCGGATGGCGGCCTTGGCCTCGGCTATCTCGAACATGTCATCGCGGTCGAGGAAGTCAGCCGGGCCTCGGCCAGTGTCGGCCTGTCCTATGGCGCGCATTCCAACCTCTGCGTCAATCAGGTCGCGCGCTGGGCGAATCCCGAACAAAAGGCGAAATATCTACCGAAGCTGATCAGCGGCGAACATGTCGGTTCGCTTGCAATGAGCGAGGTAAATGCCGGGTCGGACGTCGTCTCGATGAAGTTGAAGGCGGACAGGGTGGAGGGCGGCTACCGCTTGAACGGAACCAAGTTCTGGATCACCAACGCGCCTTATGCCGACGTCCTCGTGGTCTATGCAAAGACCGGGGAGGGCAGCCGCGGTATCACGACTTTCCTGATCGAAAAGGATTTCGATGGTTTTTCCATCGGCCAGAAGATCGACAAGATGGGGATGCGCGGAAGCCCGACGAGCGAACTGGTGTTCGACGATTGCTTCGTGGCGGACGAACAGGTCATGGGCCCGGAAAACGGCGGCGTGGGCGTGTTGATGAGCGGGCTCGATTACGAACGCGTCGTCCTGTCGGGCATCCAGCTCGGCATCATGCAGGCCTGTCTCGACACCGTCATCCCCTTCGTGCGCGAACGCAAGCAGTTCGGCAGTGCCATCGGTTCGTTCCAGCTGATGCAGGCGAAAGTCGCCGACATGTATGTCGCCCTGCAATCCGCGCGCGCCTATACCTACGCCGTGGCCAAAGCGTGCGATGGCGATCAGACCACGCGGTTCGACGCGGCCGGCGTCATCCTGCTGGCGAGCGAAAACGCCTTCCGCGTCGCGGGCGAAAGCGTGCAGGCACTGGGCGGAGCGGGTTACACGAAAGACTGGCCCGTCGAACGCTATCTCAGGGACGCGAAGCTGCTCGACATCGGGGCCGGCACCAACGAAATCCGCCGCATGCTGATTGGCCGCGAACTGATCGGGGCGAGCTGAATTCGAACCGGTCTTATCATTCTCCCACTAAAACACATTCCTGGGAAATACTTATGGAACGACCCGACGGCTCGACCGCCACGCTGTTCGGGGGGCTGCTTATCGCAATAGGTTTGTTTGCCATTTTCTTTGGTGTAAATGCAGAGACTTCTGATGGTTTAATATGGAGTGCGGTTGCAGCCAATCTTGGGATTGGTCTTGGTATCATCTTGCTGTCGCTCGGCTATTTGGTTAAAGCGATCTGGTTTCTTCCTGGGCGTGATGACGAAATACTGGAGATATTGAAAAGCAATCGGTTATTCAACGAGCGTCCTTACTCTAGCGCCGCATCGGAAGATTGTGAATGGTGCGGCAGGACTGTTTACGGGCCGACAATACCGTGTTCGATGACCAGCGATGCGGATCTTTCATTGCACGGTCCAAACGTCTCAGACGACCGTTGCCGCAGCGAGTTATTGGAACGAGATTATGTTTAATCTGCCCCTCCACCATGCTGCCCATGGTTCCCCTCCCCCGGCGAAGGAGGAGTTGTGAGCGATACCGTACTCAACGGCCTCGAATATTACGGGGCGGGCGCGGCGTTGCTGGCGGCGTTCATCGTCAGCCTCAATCTGGGGGCGCGTATCACCGGTTGGGCGTTCGTGTTGTTCGTCACCTCCTCGATCGCATTGGTCGCATGGGGTTTCCTCTCCGGCGACAGCGAGGCGATCGCGTGGCAGAATATCGGTCTGCTGCTGATCAACATCGTTGGCGTCTATCGCTATCTCATCGCGGGGAAAGCCGACGATCCCGAGCCGGATGGAGATTAGGCGAACCGCGATGAAGCGTCGCCCGATTCCCAAGATCGCCAAGATCCTGTGGTCGACCGGTTTCGCGATCGGCACGGTGTCGCATGTCGCGGACATCACCGTCTATGGCTGGCTGCCCTATGAATACATGCCGATCGGGTTCAATTTGTACTGGACCAGCCTGACGTTCCTCGACCCCGTCGCCGCCGCGCTGATCTGGCTTCGGCAACGCGGCGCTCTGTGGCTTGGCTGCGCGATCATGGGGAGCAATTTGGTCGTCAACGCGTGGACCGTGTTCGGCGCGGGTTTCGCCGATCTGCTGCCCGGCCTCGTTCTCCAGAGCCTGTTCGCAGCCTTTGTCTTTTTCGTCGCGCTGGGGCAGAGGCCGGACACACGCAAATCCCCGGACCCGATATGACCGCACCCGTCCTCACGACCAAGCTCGACCGTTCCAGCACCGATGCGAAAGCGCGTGAGGCGCACAACCGCGCTTTGAACGACGATCTGCGCGAACGGGTCGCCACCGCCGCGCTTGGCGGGTCGGAGCGCAGCCGGGAGCGGCATGTTTCCCGCGGGAAACTCTTGCCGCGCGAGCGTGTCGAACGGTTGATCGATCCCGGATCGCCCTTTCTCGAAATCGGGCAGCTCGCCGCGAACGGCCTGTATGGGAAGGACGATATTCCCGGGGCCGGGTTGATCGCGGGGATCGGGCGCGTATCGGGTCGGCAGGCGATGATCGTGTGCAACGATGCGACGGTGAAGGGCGGCACCTACTACCCGATGACCGTGAAGAAGCATCTGCGCGCGCAGGAAATCGCGCAGGAAAACCGGCTGCCCTGCATCTACCTGGTCGATAGCGGCGGCGCCAATCTGCCGCACCAGGCAGAGGTGTTCCCCGATCGCGATCATTTCGGGCGAATATTCTTCAACCAGGCCAATATGAGCGCGCTGGGCATTCCGCAGATCGCGTGCGTCATGGGCAGCTGCACGGCGGGCGGCGCCTATGTGCCCGCGATGAGCGACGAGACCGTGATCGTGCGCGAACAGGGCACCATCTTCCTGGCCGGTCCGCCCCTGGTGAAGGCTGCCACGGGCGAGGAAATCACCGCGGAGGATCTGGGCGGCGGCGACCTGCACGCGAAGAAGTCGGGTGTGGTCGATCACTTGGCCGAGAACGACGAACACGCGCTGACTATCGTGCGCGATATCGTGTCGCATCTGGGCGCGAATACCGGCGCGGCGGCGCATGTAACGCGCGAAGAACCGCGCCCACCGAAATTCGATGCGGACGATCTCTATGCGCTGATCCCCGACGATGTCCGCGCGCCCTACGATGTGCACGAGGTCATCGCGCGGCTGGTGGACGCATCCGAGTTCCACGAATTCAAAGCGCATTACGGCAATACGCTGGTCTGCGGCTTCTCCCATATCTGGGGCATGCCGGTCGCGATCCTCGCCAATAACGGCGTGCTGTTTTCGGAGTCCGCCCAGAAGGGCGCGCATTTCATCGAACTGGCGCAGCAGCGGCGCATTCCGCTCCTGTTCCTGCAGAACATTTCCGGCTTCATGGTCGGCGGGAAATACGAGGCGGAAGGGATCGCGAAACACGGGGCCAAGCTGGTCACCGCCGTTGCCACCGCCACCGTGCCCAAAGTGACGGTAGTTATCGGCGGCAGCTTCGGCGCGGGCAATTACGGCATGTGCGGGCGCGCGTACTCTCCCCGCTTCCTGTTCACCTGGCCCAATGCGCGCATCTCGGTCATGGGCGGGGAACAGGCGGCCAGCGTGCTTGCCACCGTCCACCGCGATGCGGACGGCTGGAGCGAGGACGAAGCGGAAGCGTTCAAGGCGCCGATCCGCCGGAAATATGAAGACGAGGGCAACCCCTACTACGCCACCGCCCGGTTGTGGGACGATGGCGTGATCGACCCGGCCCAGACGCGCGACGTGCTCGGCCTAGCTTTCGCCGCCACGCTGGAGGCGCCGATACCGGAGCGGCCCGGCTTCGGCGTGTTCCGGATGTGATTTCGCTTTTACGCCACGGCAGTGCTAGGCGGCGGATCATGAGTGAAACGGAATGACCGACACGATTGCGACGCGTTTGGGCCGTACTCCAACATGGCTATCCCGCTTCGTGCGCTGGATCATCTTCCGCATCTGGCGACTGCAGGGCTGGCGCATCAAAAGCGGAATGCCGAAGGACATCAAAAAGTTCGTCATTGCCGGCGCGCCGCATTCGTCGAACTGGGATTTCGTGTTCTTCATCGGTTCGACCGCGGAAGAGGGCGTGCAGCCCAGCTTCATGGGCAAACACACGCTGTTCAAGGGGGTGATGCGCAACTTCATGCTCGATATGGGCGGGGTGCCGATCGACCGGCGGCGTAGCGCGAACAGAGTGGAGCAGGTGGCGGAGGAATTCGCCGCGCGCGATGCTCTGGCATTGGTGATCGCGGCGGAAGGCACGCGGACCAGCGACGGCACCTGGCGGTCGGGCTTCTACCACATCGCGCAGGCGGCGGGCGTGCCGATCGTGCCCACCTGGGTCAGCTGGAAACGGCGCGAGCTGGGCTTCGGCCCGCCCATCTGGCCGAGCGGGGATTACGGCGCGGACCTTGCGAAGATCGCCGCCTTCCTGCGCGCCAACCGCCCCGATTTCGAACGCTACAAGGTGCTGGAAGCGCAGGCGGAGGCCATCATCGCGGAAGGGCGTGATCCGGTCGGCTAGTCCGCATTCAATTCGCGCATCCGCCCAAGATCAGGGAGCGGTGTCATGTCTTCGCGCGCGAAATAGGCTTCCATCGCATCGAGATCGAGCGGGCCGGTGACCGCATTCGTGCCGTCCGCGAACACGGTGAAGCCGTCGCCGCCGGATGCGAGGAAGCTGTTCATCGTCACACGGTAGGTTGCCTCCCGATCGATCGGCGCCCCGTCCAGCATGACGGAAACCACGCGCGAACCGGCGGGGCGATCCATATCCCAGACCAAAGCGAACCCTTGCGAAGGCGAGAATGTCTGCACGAAACTGTCATCGTCGAATTGCTGTTCCATCAGGGCGATCAGCTGCGCGCCGGTGAAACTCTTGGTGATCAGCGTGTTGCCGAACGGCTGGACAGTGTAGATGTCGCCATACCTCACCGCGCCATCCGCCGCCGGGATCAGCGAGGTGCGGATGCCCGAATTGTTCATCAGTGCGATCTGCGCGCCCGCATCGCGCGTGGCGTATAATTGCGCGTCCGCGATCAGATTGCCGAGCGCGGTTTCCTCCGTCGGAGGGCCGGGATCGCGTGCCTCCGCTGGCAGCCGCCCGACCACCCGCTGCGACGCTTCGCGCGAGGCGGCGACGTAGCGTTCGACATAAGCGGCGACTTCCGGATCGGGGGCGAACTGGCGATAGGCTGTGTTGGGCGGAACCGCATTGCCATCGCGGTCCATGCCGACGGACTGGATCACGATATTGTCCGCCGCGCGCGCGATCACTTCATCAGTTACGGGGTCCACCGTCAGCGTGATGTCGGTCAGCATGGAATTGCCGTAGCCCGCGCTTGTCACCAGGAAATCCCGCGCCGGGTCGATGGCGGAAAAATCGCAGATATAAGCGCGGTGGGTGTGGCCCGAAATGACCAGATCGACCCGCGGATCGACCTGTTTCAATATGTCGATCAGCGGCCCCGCGACCCCGCCGCAGCTCTTGTCGTTGTAGCCGACTTCGGTCGTCAGCCCCTGATGGATCGACACGATGATCGCATCAACGCCTTCCGCTTCCAGCTGCGGGACCAGCGCGTTGATCGTCTTCGCCTCGTCGGCGAAGGTCAGCCCCTCGACGCCGCTGGGCGTGACCAGGCTGGGCGTGTCCTTCAGGGTCAGGCCGATCACGCCGACTTTGACCGCGCGCGCGCCTTCGCCGAAGGTGCGGATGCCGTAACCGGGGAACAGCGTGCCGCCATCGGGCAGGATGACATTGGCGGCGAGGAACTGGAAATCCGCACCGGGGTAGGGATTTTCCACCAGACACGGCTCGCGCAGGGTGAACCTGTCGCACCCGCCATCCTGAATACGCTTGAGTTCGCGCCAGCCGCGATCGAATTCGTGATTGCCGACGGCATTATAATCCAGCCCGATGCGGTTCATCACGCCGATGGTGGGTTCGTCGAGGAAGATCGAGGATGCGAGCGGGCTGCCGCCGATGAGATCGCCGGCCGCTATCACCAGGCTGTGATCGCCGCCCTGCCGGTAGGCATTAACCGCGCTGGCGACGTAGGCGGCGCCGGCGGCGTAGACCTCCTGCGCTCGATCCGTCCGCCTCGATCACCGTGAGCGGTCGGCGTAGGGGTTCGATATTCCCGTGAAAATCGTTGAGGCCGACGATCTTGATCGTGACCAGCTCCGGCGGCGGCATCGGGCAGGGAGGCGCAGGCGGACAGGGCGAGAAGCGCGATCGGGGCGAGCAGGGAGCGAATCATGTGCCCGTATCTACCCCGCCAATTTGTCAGAACGAAGTCGCGTCCCAATGCCTCGTTAAAGGGCCTGCGCCGCCGCCCATCCGCTGGCCCACGCCCATTGGAAATTGTATCCGCCGAGCCAGCCCGTGACGTCCACTGCTTCGCCGATCGCGTAGAGGCCGGGCACGCGGCGTGCCTCCATGGTCTTGGACGACAATTCGCGCGTGTCGATCCCGCCGGCGGTCACCTCTGCCTTGGCGAACCCTTCGGTCCCGTTCGGGGTGAAGGACCATGCGGCAAGGCGCGCTTCCGCCGCGCGCAAGGCCTTGTCGGGCAGATTGCCGAGGTCGCCCGGCATGTCCAGCCTGTCGGCAAGGGTCGCGGCCAGCCGTTCGGGCAGCGCATCCTTCAGGACGGTTTTCAGGGTCGCGCGCGGAGTCGTTCGTTTCGCATCCGGCAGCCAGCCAGCCGCACGGTCGGGCAGGAAATCGATCGTCACGGCGTGACCCCGCCGCCAATAGGACGAGATTTGCAGGATGGAAGGGCCGGACAGTCCCTTATGCGTGAACAGGGCCGCCTCGTCGAACGAAGCGGCCCCGCTGCGCGCCCGTACGGTCGCGGATACGCCCGAAAGGTCGCGGAACAAGACGTCGTCGCCGCCAAGCGTAAGGGGAACGAGAGCGGGGCGTGGCTCGATGATCCGTAACCCGAATTGCCGCGCGATATCGTAGGCGAAGCCGCTGGCGCCCATCTTCGGGATCGACGGCCCGCCCGTCGCCAGCACCACTGCGCGTCCGCCATAAGCCCGCCCATTGGCAGTCACGACGAAGGCGCCGTCATCATGGGCGACATTGGCGATGTCCTGATCGCAGAGGATATCGACCTGCCCGCCCACGGCGTCCGCGCGGTCGCATTCGTCGAGCAGCATCGCGACGATCTGTCTGGCGCTGCCGTTGCAGAACAACTGCCCCAGCGTCTTTTCGTGCCAGGCGATGCCGTGCGCTTCGACCAGAGCGACGAAATCCTGCGCGGTGTAGCGGCGCAGGGCGGATTTCGCGAAATGCGGGTTGTCGGATAGGAAGTTCTCGTATCCCGCGCCGATATTGGTGAAGTTGCAGCGTCCGCCGCCGGATATGAGGATCTTCCTGCCCACCGCTGCGCTGCGTTCCAGGACCAGCACGCGCCGGGCCCGTTGCCCCGCCTGCGCGGCGCAGAACAGCCCGGCCGCCCCGCCGCCGAGGATGATGGCGTCATACTCCATCGCGAAGGATCAATCGTCCGGCAGTTCGACCGGCGAGGATACCCCCGGCCGCCCTTCGGCCCAGATCGACCAGCTGGCGAGGAACAGCCCGGCCACCAGCGGACCGACCACGATGCCCGACAGGCCGAGCAGGCCGATGCCGCTCAACGTAGTGACCAGCACCAGCCAGTCGGGAATGCCGGTATCGCGACCCACCAGGATCGGCCGCAGCAAATTGTCCGCCAGTCCGATCACCGCGATCCCCGACGCGATAACGACCAGCCCTTCCCAAACTGCGCCGGTCGCGAGCAGATAGATCGCCACCGGTCCCCACACGATCGCCGGCCCCACCGCTGGCAACAGGCTGAAAATCGCCATCAGCAGGCCGAACAGCAGGGCAGACGGCATGCCGACGATCCAGAAGGTGATCGCCCCCAGCGCCCCCTGCACCGCGCCGACCACCACCGATCCCTTGATCGTGGCGCGCACGATCTGCAGGAACTTGTCCGCCAGCCGATCGGCGACGCCGCGTTCCATCGGCAGCGCGCTGATGACCGCTTCCCCGATGCCGCGGCCGTCGCGCAGCAGGAAATACGCGGCATAGAGACCGACGCCGAAGGCCAGCACGAAGCTCAGCGCCCCGCCGGTAATGGCGAGCGCGCTGCGGGCGATGAAGCCGGAGCTTTCGCGGGCGAAATCCTGGGCCTGCGCGAGCGACGCTTCGAGATTGGCGAAGCCCGCATTGTCGATGGTGTTCTGCACCCTGACAGGGAGCGCGTCGTGCATCTGGTTGAACAGGACGGCGATGTCGATCGCCCCGGTCTGGAACGCGAGGTAAAGCTCGATCGCCTGTTCCACGATGATGCCCCCGATGAAGAACGCGGGCAGCAGGATGGCAATGGTGATGATCAGCAGTGTGAGGCCCGCCGCGCGGTTCTCGTGATGTCCGATCATCCGCATGATCGCGCGGTAGAGCGGCTGGAACATGATGGCGGCGAGGACCGCCCACAGGAGCGGCTGGGCGAAAGGCAGGATCACCAGCAGCAACGCCAGCGTGACGAGGGCGAGGAACAAGAGGAAGCCGCCCCGCTCCAGTCGCCGGTAATCGTCCTGTCCGTGCATCATCGTCCCGTGTTCCGCTTGGCCACCCGGTGGGGATCAGTTCGTGCGTCGAAGAACGCGCAGCAGGCTGGCCCCCACGATGATCGCGCCGGTGGCGACAAGCGCGATCGCCCAGAACCAGTAGGGCAGCAGGAGCCGCTGCGCCATAGCGCCGGTGTCGGAAAGCTGATGCGTCCCCTTGATCACCGCGCCGCTGCTGAACAAATAGTTCCACTGGCCGAACATCGAGATGGCGGCATGCATACCCAGAAATTGCGTGGCGAACCGCGCAAGCTGCGCGTTCGCACGGGCGGCCAGCGCGATGATGATGATGCCGGTCGGTACGAGCACCGCCCAGCCGATCATGCTGCGAACCCAGATCAGCACCGATATGAGGATGATCCCGCCCAGCGCATACAGGGCAGGCTTGCGCCACTTCGCGCTGGCCGAAGCGAGGATCATCAGCGCGCCGGCCACCGCCGGGCCAAGCGGCCCGCCCGCGCTGACGACCGCCTGCCCGATGCCCCACCCGCGACTGCCCGACATGGTGATCGCATAGCCGCTGCCATCGGGAAGGATGACCAGACGTTCGAACGTCATGCCGATCGCCATCGCGGTCAGCCCGTGACCCATCTCGTGAAACCAGGTGGTCAGGATGAAGAACGGATAGAGGATATATTTGCCCAGTGGCAGATAAGGCAAACCGATCACGATGATGGCTGCGAGTGCCAGCCACCAGGGATGGTTCTCGTCCTTCGGCGATCGAATGCGGGTGGTTCCGTAATCGAACCGCGCCGGTTCAACGGTCGGGCGGTCCGGCTTTTTCCTGAACCTATTGAGCACGACGATAGACTCCGGAGAAACGCACATTCATTCCCCCGCACTCGCCATTGTCGCCAGCCAGCAGATACGGACCGAGCAGGGTAAAATCGATCCGACAGGAAAATTCCCCGTCATATCGCGCGCGATTGCCAAGCCGGACCAGCTGTCCGCCGATGTCGCCCATATGGGTAGCGGGATAATCAGCGGTACCGGGGCGCCCCGGCCAGTATGCCGTGCCATCGATCGACAGACCTCCATCCGGAGCCGCGGCGATATCGATAGTGTTCACGTCGTAGACGTCGTCCCAGCGACCGATCCACTTCCCGGTTTCCGGCATCGGATCGACCCGCTTCAACGCCAACGTGCCTATTCGTATCCAACCCGCGGTGTCGCTCGGCACGAAATAGGCGCAGGCGAATTCGCCGCGACGTTTGCCGATGATGACTTCGTCGCCCGGCACGACATAGCGCCCTTCGCGGCAGCGATCGGCTGCCGTCGGGCATCCATTCATGTCGTGATGGAAGTAACTGCGTGCTGCCTCTGCTACTTCCGCCAATTCGAATGGGGGGTCGCCGGCGAACAGGCCGTTGCGGCAATAGGGATCGTCTCCGGTTTGCGCTACCGCGGGGGTGGCGAGCAGTGCTGCCGCGCCGCGAAGCAGCTTCCTAGATATCGAGGTTCGCGACATTGAGCGCGTTGTCCTGGATGAACTCGCGGCGCGGTTCGACCACGTCGCCCATCAGGCGGGTGAAGATCTCGTCCGTGATATCGGCATCTTCCACCTTCACCTGAAGAAGCGCGCGATTGTCGGGGTCGAGCGTGGTTTCCCACAGCTGTTCCGCGTTCATTTCGCCCAGTCCCTTGTAACGCTGGCTCGACAGGCCCTTGCGCCCCGCCGCCAGGACCGCGTCCAGCAATTGGGTCGGGCGGGTGATCGCATCGTCGTCGGTGAAGGCGGGGCTGTCCGCATCGGTTTCATCCGCGCTTTCCCCATCGGGGCTGACCGTATCCGGGGCGGCATTCTCGCTGTCGCGTTTGACCAGTCGTACGGGCGTTTCGTAGACATCGGCATGTTCGGAGGCCAGGCGGTGGAGCCGACGCGCTTCGGCACTGGCGATGAAGGCCGCCTCGATCTCGTGCACGTCGGTCACGCCGCGCCACAGCCGGTCGATGCGGATGCCGCCATCGTCCTTCAACCACGCCGACCATTGCGCCTCCCGGTCGCCCATATTCAGATGCGCCGCCGCCCGCTGGAGCGCGGCCTTGCGGCCTGCCATATCGAGATCGGGATCGAACATGCCTGCCAGCGCGACGGATTCGATCATGGCGTAATCATATTTGTTGGGCACGAAGGCCATCAGGTTGCGGATGCGCAGGGCATGGGCGACCAGCGCCTCCAGCTCCGCCCCGGCGCGGGCGCCGCTTTCGCTTTCGAGGATGCGGCCCTGCAGCCCGCCCGCGACCAGATAGCGGTCCATGGCGGGCTGGTCCTTCAGATACACCTCGCTGCGGCCCTTGGCGACTTTGAACAAAGGTGGCTGCGCGATGTAGAGATGCCCGTCGCGGATGATGTCCGGCATCTGCCGGTGGAAGAAGGTCAGCAGCAACGTGCGGATATGCGCGCCGTCGACATCGGCGTCGGTCATGATCACGATCTTGTGATAGCGCAGCTTGGCGATGTCGAATTCGTCGCGGATACCGGTGCCCATCGCCTGAATCAGCGTACCGACTTCCTTCGACGAGATGATCCGGTCGAACCGGGCGCGTTCCACGTTCAGGATCTTGCCCTTCAGCGGCAGGATCGCCTGCGTCTTGCGGTCGCGGCCCTGTTTGGCGCTGCCGCCGGCGCTGTCGCCTTCCACCAGGAACAATTCGCTCAGGGCCGGGTCGCGTTCCTGGCAATCGGCGAGCTTGCCGGGGAGGGAGGCGATGTCCATCGCGCCCTTGCGCCGGGTCAGCTCGCGGGCCTTCTTGGCCGCTTCGCGCGCGGCGGCGGCGTCGATGATCTTCTGGATGATGATCTTGGCATCGGCCGGATTCTCTTCCAGCCATTCGGTCATCTTGTCGCCCATCAGGCTTTCCAGCGGGGAGCGGACCTCGGAGGAAACCAGCTTGTCCTTCGTCTGGCTGGAGAACTTCGGGTCGGGCAGTTTCACCGATACGATCGCGGTCAGCCCCTCGCGCATGTCCTCGCCCGACAGCGAGACCTTCTCCTTCTTCATCAGGCCGGACGACGCGGAATAATTGTTGAGCGTGCGCGTCAGAGCCGCGCGGAAGGCGGCGAGATGCGTGCCGCCGTCGCGCTGCGGGATATTGTTGGTGAAGCACAGCACGTTTTCGTAGTAGCTGTCGTTCCATTCCAGCGCGACTTCGATCGCGATGCCGTCCTTCTCGGCGGAAATCGCGATCGGTTCGGGAATGAGCGCCTGCTTGTTGCGGTCGAGATAGGTGACGAACGCGCCGATCCCGCCTTCGTAGAACAGATCGTGTTCCGCGACCTCTTCGCCGCGGCGGTCGCGCAGCTTGATATGTACTCCGGAATTGAGGAAGGCGAGTTCGCGGTAGCGATGCTCCAGCTTCTCGAAATCATAGGTCGTCACGTTCTTGAACGTGTCTTCCGAAGCCATGAAGGTGACGCGCGTGCCCTTGCGCTTGCCGCCATCGTCGGCCGGCGGCGCATCGCCTTTGACTTCGAGCGCGCTGACCGCGACGCCGTGTTCGAAGCGCATCCAGTGTTCCTTGCCATCGCGCCAGATGGTCAGTTCCAGCCATTCGGACAGCGCGTTGACGACCGAGACGCCGACGCCGTGCAATCCGCCCGACACCTTGTAGGCATTTTCGTCGTTCGTATTGTCGAACTTCCCGCCCGCGTGAAGCTGCGTCATGATGACCTCGGCGGCGGACACGCCTTCGCCCTTGTGCATGTCCACCGGGATGCCGCGGCCATTGTCTTCCACCGACACGCTGCCGTCGGGGTTGAGTTCGATCAGGACGAGATCGCAATGACCCGCCAGCGCCTCGTCGATCGCGTTGTCGCTGACTTCGAACACCATGTGATGCAAGCCCGACCCGTCGTCGGTATCGCCGATATACATGCCGGGCCGCTTGCGCACCGCGTCCAGCCCTTTCAGCACCTTGATCGAATCCGCGCCATATTCGCCCTGCAGCACGATCTTTTCCGGCGGCGGCGCGCTGGTTGCCAGCGAAGAACCGGCGGGGGGTGTGACGTTGTTTTCGGGTGTATCGCTCATGGTATAGGATATAGCCGCGCGCGGCCCCAAACCAAAGCATAAAGGCCGGTTTTACCCACAGGGCGGCGGTGTCCGGCAAGCCTTGCGGAAACGGTTGACGTAACGGAAGGTTGACGTGGCGGAGGGGCGGGGCCATCGCGCCGCCCATGCTTTCGGTGCTCGACATATTCCGGATCGGCATCGGCCCGTCCAGCTCGCACACGGTCGGGCCGATGCGGATCGCGCACCAGTACACGGCCGCGCTGAATCGGTCGGGGAAGCTCGCGAAGGTCGCGCGCATTCATGTGGAATTGCAGGGATCCCTGGCGCTGACCGGGGTCGGGCACGGCACCCCGCGCGCGGCGATATTGGGTCTGATGGGGCATACGCCCGAACGCTTCGACCCCGCCTTGGCCGACCGCCAGCTGGCGCGGCTGGAGGCGGAGCGGCAGCTGACGCTAAAGGGCGGGCACGATATCGCCTTCGACAGCGCGCTGGACATGGATCTGGCGGGGCATATCGTGCCCGATCTGCATCCCAACGGCATGCGGCTGCGAGCCTATGATGCGGACGAAGCGGTCGTGTCCGACCGGACCTATTATTCGACCGGCGGCGGCTTCATCGCGACGGAGGAGCAACTGCGCCGCCCCGCACGCGGCGACAAGGTGCGCGCCGGTGCGCCGGTGCCGCATCCGTTCCTGTCGGCGCAGGGATTGCTGGCGATCTGCGCGACAACCGGCCTGACCATCGACGCGCTGATGCTGGCGAACGAAGACGCGTTCCGTCCGCGCGAAAAGACCATCGCCGGGATCGACGCCGTGGCGCAGGCGATGGACGACTGCATCGATCGCGGCCTCGTCCAGACCGGCATCCTGCCCGGTGGTCTGAAGGTCCGCCGCCGTGCGCCCGAACTCTGGGCCAAGCTGGAAGGGCCCGCACGATCGAACGAACGCGAGGAACTGTTCGACTGGCTCAACTGCTTCGCCATGGCGGTGAACGAGGAGAACGCGGCGGGCGGCAAGGTCGTGACCGCGCCCACCAACGGCGCGGCGGGGATATTGCCGGCGGTCATGCGGTTCTACTGCCTCGATCACCAGGAACAGGCGTGCATTCAGAGCCGGCGCAAGTTCCTGCTGACGGCCGGAGCGATCGGACTGCTGTACAAGCAGCGCGCATCGATCTCCGGGGCCGAGATGGGTTGCCAGGGCGAAGTCGGCGTCGCCTGTTCCATGGCGGCGGGCGGACTGGCGGCGCTGTGGAACGGCACCCCGACGCAGATCGCCAGCGCGGCGGAAATCGGGATGGAGCATAATCTCGGCCTCACCTGCGATCCCGTCGGCGGGCTGGTGCAGGTGCCCTGCATCGAACGCAACGCCATCGGCGCAGTCAAGGCGGTCAACGCTGCGCGGCTGGCGCTGCACCGGGACGAGGCGACGCTGGTGTCGCTCGACCAGGTGATCGAGACGATGCGCCAGACCGGCCTCGACATGTCGACCAAATACAAGGAAACCAGCCAGGGCGGACTGGCGGTCAACGTGATCGAATGTTGATCGCGGGCATGTAAGGCGTAGGATCGACGCATGACCAAGGACGCCATTCTCGCCAAGCTTTCCGCCCCGACCGGCACCTATCGCGAAATCCTGCATGATTGGGCCGCATCGCAGCCCGACCATCCCGCCATCCGCGACGCGAAGGGCGAATTGAGCTGGGCCGCGATGATGGACCGGATCGAACGGATCGCGGCGCGGTTGCAGCAAACGGGTTTGCAGCAGGGGCAATCGGTCGCGATCCTGGGCACGTCGGACGCCAATTACGCGGTCGTGTTTCTCGGCGCCGTGCTGGCGGGCGGGGTTGCCGCGCCGCTGACGACCAGTGCCAGTCCGGAGCAGCTGGACGGCATGGTCCGCGATTCGGGCGCCCGGCACCTGTTCATCGACCGCGCGAAACTGACCGAACTGGGTGATGGGTTCATGGGACAGCTCGACCGCGTGGTGCTGGACGAGGAATTGGACGAATGGATGGCGCCCGAAGGCATCACCGCCTCCCCCTTCGTCCCGCGCGGAGACGAACCGTTCAACATCATCTATTCCAGCGGCACCACCGGCATTCCCAAGGGCATCGTCCATTCGCACACCATGCGCTGGCGGCAATTCGCGCCGACCGCCGGATCGTTCCTGAATGCGGAGCTAGCGGTGCGATCGCTGACATCGACGCCGCTCTATTCCAACACCACGATGGTCGGCTTCCTGTCGGCGCTGCTCGCAGGTGGGACGGTGACGATCATGGGCAAGTTCGACACCGGCCGCTGGCTCGAGATCGCGCAAGCCGACCGCATCACGGTTACCATGCTGGTCCCGGTCCAGTATCAACGGCTGCTGGACGACCCCGGCTTCGACGATGCCGATCTGTCCGCCCTGACGCTGAAATACTGCACCTCCGCACCCTTCTCGGCCGAGCTCAAGCGCGAAGTGCTGGACCGGATGCCCGGCGGGCTCATCGAGATCTATTCGATGACCGAAGGCGGCGTCGTCTGCCTGCTTTACGCCCATGAGCATGCCGACAAGCTCCACACGGTCGGTCGGCCCGCCCCGGGCAGCGAGGTCAAGGTGATGGACGACAAAGGGCAATTGGTTCCCCCGGGCGAGACGGGCGAACTGATCGGGCGGGGGCCAGCCATGATGAGCGGCTACAGGAACCGTCCTGACATTACCGCCCAGGCGCAATGGACCGATCCCGATACCGGCGACGTCTGGATGCGGATGGGCGATATCGGGCGGGTCGACGCCGACGGTTTCGTCGAACTGGTCGGCCGAACGAAGGACATGATCATATCGGGTGGCTTCAACATCTACCCGATCGATCTGGAAAACGAATTGCTGAAGGAGGACGGCGTCCTCGAAGCCGCCGTGATCGGCGTGTCCAGCGATCGGTGGGGCGAAACGCCGGTGGGCTTCGTGACGCTGCGCGGCGAAGCGGATGTGGACGGCGTGCTGGCGGCGGTCAACGCACGGCTCGGCAAGACGCAGCGCCTCGCGCAATTGCACGCCATCGCCGACATGCCGCGCAGCCATATCGGAAAATTGCTGAAGACCGAATTGCGGGCGGAGGCGGCGCGGCGCGGATTGCCGGATTGATCGCGAACCGACCGGAAAACGTCGGAATAATTGACAACGGCGCGAACGCCGCCTGCACCGTTAACCTTTGTAAGCTCTGCAAACCCTTGGGCAGGGGCAAACTGGCACCATCTCTGCATTAACCCCGGCATAGTCAATTTCCGGGTTCGGTATCCGATCGCGTCCGGCAGGCAAAGACACGGGCATCAACAGGGGTTTGAACATGACCATATCGTATCACAAGCGCGCCTTCACCGCCGCCGCACTGGCCACCGCCGCCATGGGCGCGGTCGCCGCCGCACCGGCTTCCGCTACCGTCATCGACTATGACGTCACCGACGCGACCGACGCGCAATGCTCGCACGGGCTGTGGACCAACAATGTGGGCAGCGGCTGCGACCGGCGTTATTCCTTCCAGGACGGCACGCTGTTCTCGCAGGACACCGATGCGGGCACCGCCACTTTCACCGGCACCGCGATCAACGGTTCCGGCCAGGTCGCCACGCTCGACCTCAGCTTCTCCGGCTTCCTCGACGCGTTGGGTTCGCATGACGAATACAAGGACGGCGGCAGCCCCTACGATCCCGCGACGATGGATTTCTATTCCAGCGCATCGGGCACGATCACGATCGGCGGCAACGTCTTCCGCGTCAATCCGCGCGATCCGCTGGCCGGAAACACCACCGTACAGGTCGGCCCCGGAACCAACGACAAGACCGACGATTTCGGCGGTTCGGCATGGCTGAACATCCTCAACCCCCATGGCCGCAGCATCCCGCACTGGGATATCAATTTCGACCTCGCCGCACGTCCGGGCACGCCGGTTCCCGGACCCGGCGGCATGGCGCTGTTCGGCCTGGCACTCGTCGGCCTGTGGGCCGGCCAGCGTCGCCGCGCGGCCACGGTTCGCTATAGCTGAGCCGAAGCTTTTCAGTCGATAAAGGGGCCGGTGCGACGATCGTCGTGCCGGCCCCTTTTCGTAAGTCCCCCGCTTTCCGGCCCCGCTCGTTAGACAAGGGTCAACGCTGCATTAGGCAGTCCTTAAATCGCGCCTGATACGCTGCAGCCATGAACACACGCATTCTCACGCCGCTCGTCCTTGTGCCCATGCTGCTGGCGACCGCCGGTTGCGGGATGCTGGACGACGATCCCGCCGCGCAGGCGCAGGAGGCTCTGGCGCAAGGCGACATTGCCGCCGCGCGGATTCACTACGCCGCCATCCTGGCGGAGAATCCCGGCGATCACGCGGCGCGGGCGCGGTTCGCCGATACGCTGATCGAGCTGGGCGACGGCATCGGCGCGCAGGCCGCGATCGACCAGCTGCCCGAACAGGCGCGCGCGGCGCCCGCGAACCGGTTGCGATCGGCCCATGCGCAGCTTATTGAAAACCGCCCGGACGCGGCGCTCGAACTGCTCGACACCGTTCGCTTGAAGGACGGTCATGCACAGGCTGCCTATGCCGATTGGCTGCGCATCGGTGCGCATCTGGCGGCGGGCCGCACGACACGCGCGAGCGAACTGGCGGACGCGGCGATCGCAACGCACAAGAACGATGCCCGCCTGCTCGCACTGACCGGCGAAATTGCGTTGCAGGCGCGCAAGGTCGAACGCGCCAAGCAACTCGCCGCCCGCGCGCTGAAGGCCGATGCGGGCGAAATCACCGCGCAATTGCTGGCCGGCAAGATCGCGCTGGCGAAAGGCGACCACGAGGCGGCGGCCCGGCATTATTCCGCCGCCGTTGCAGCCAACCGTTCGATCCCCGGCCCATATCTGTCGCTGGCCGCCGTGCAGGCCGATATGGGCCGGCTGGACGATGCGCAGGCGACGCTTGACCAGGTGAACGAGATCGCCAGCGGCCACCCCATGGCCATGTTCTTGGGCGCCAAGCTCGCTTTCGTGCGCGGCGATCTGGATCGCGCGCATCGGATCATGCAGGATGCCGAAAACGACCTGCGCAAGGTCCCCGCCGCGCAGTTGCTGCAGGGCGAGATCGCCCATCTGCGCGGCAGCCACGAACAGGCGATCGCCTTCCTGCGACCCTTCCTGCGCGACAATCCCGGCCATGTGCAGGGCGCCACCGTCATGGCGCAGGCCATGATTGCGGCCGGCGATGCGGATGCGGCATACGATACGATCGTCGGCCCGGCATCGCGCGCGGTGGCCAGCCCGCAAACGCTGGCGCTGGCGTCCAGGCTCGCGGGAATGACGGGGCGCAAGGACAGCTTCGCCGACCGGCTCGACGGGACGGCCCCGCCCGCCGATCTGAGCGCCCGGCTGGCGAAGGCGAACGCGGCGATATCGCGCCGCGATTGGAAGGCCGCCCGCACCATCTATGCCGGTTTGCGCAAGGATGGCGCCGCGACCAACGCGCTGGTGCTGAACAATGGCGCGCTGGCCGCGCTCAACACCGGCAATCGGGCGGAGGCGCTGCAACTCGCCCGCCAGGCCGCCGCGCTGACGCCGGACGATCCGCATGTGCTCGACACGCTGGGCTGGACGTTGTTGCAGACCAGCGGCGACAAGGCGGAGGCGCTGCGCCTCCTGTCCCGGGCGAAAGCGACGCTGCCGGGCAATCTGGAAATACGCTGGCACTATGCCGCCGCGCTGGCCGCGAATGGCCGCAAGGACGAAGCGCGCACGATCATCCGCGAAGTGCGCGCCTTCGCCAATGCCGACCAGCGCGCGCATATCGATCGTTTGCTGAAACGGTTGTAGAGGCCGACACCTCGATCCAGCGGCTCAGTCACGACGAATTGGAGGACGCAGCCCGTTTCCGGATTTGGGGGAAGGAAAGCGGACTGCGTCTCTCAGTTTCCAGCGGACCGCAATCGACGGATGTGATCCGGATGTCGGGTTCGCCACGGGGGCGAAGTGCTGGAGACCGGCGGCGGGTTTGGGAGGAGAGGGAGGTCCGCCGACCGGTACGCACAGTGTAATAATCTTACGCGGCGCTTTCTTCAAATGCCAAAAGCGGTAGCTTGGTTGCGATTTCGACAATTGAATGCGCGCCGCGCAGTCGAGGCACGGTGATACGCGGCTTCGGTACGCTTGCCACCCGCGTGCCGCACCCGTAATTCCGCCTGCATGAACCCCGACCATCTTCCTGATTCCATTCTGATCGTCGATTTCGGCAGCCAGGTGACGCAGTTGATCGCGCGCCGCGTGCGCGAAGCGGGCGTCTATTCCGAAATCGCACCCTTCACCATGGCGGAAGAGGCGTTTCGCCGGATGCAGCCGAAGGGCATCATCCTCTCCGGCAGCCCCGCCAGCGTGCCCGACGACGGCAGCCCGCGCGCGCCCGGCATGCTGTTCAAAGCGGGCGTCCCGATCCTGGGTATCTGCTATGGTCAGCAGGTCATGACGCAGCAGCTGGGCGGCGAAGTCAGGCCTGGGCACGAAACGGGCGAAGGCGGCGAATTCGGCCGGGCGTTCCTGACCGTGTCGAAGCATTGCGCCCTGTTCGACGGGATGTGGGATGTGGGGACACGCCACCAGGTGTGGATGAGCCACGGCGACAAGGTCACGCGGTTCGCGCCCGACTTCGAAATCGTCGCGACCAGCGACGGCGCGCCCTTCGCCGTGATCGCGGACGAGAAACGCAAATTCTACGGCACGCAGTTCCATCCCGAAGTCGTCCACACGCCCGATGGCGCGCGGCTGCTCGCCAATTTCGTGCGCCATGTCTGCGGGCTGGCGGGCGATTGGACCATGGCCGAGTTCCGCCGGACCAAGATCGCCGAAATCCGCGAGCAGGTGGGGGATGGGAAAGTCATTTGCGGCCTCAGCGGCGGGGTCGACAGCGCGGTGGCCGCTGTCCTCATCCACGAGGCCGTTGGCGACCAGCTGACCTGCGTGTTCGTCGATCACGGGCTGATGCGGATGAACGAGGCGCAGCAGGTCGTCACCCTGTTCCGCGATCACTACAACATCCCGCTCGTCCATGTGGATGCGGAGGAACAGTTCCTGGGCGGACTGGCCGGCGAAACCGACCCTGAAAAAAAGCGCAAGTTCATCGGCGGCGCGTTCATCGACCTGTTCGAGAAGGAGGCGAAGGCGGTCGGGGGCGCGGATTTCCTGGCGCAGGGCACGCTCTATCCCGACGTCATCGAAAGCGTCAGCTTCACCGGCGGACCCAGCGTCACCATCAAGAGCCACCACAATGTCGGCGGCCTGCCCGAACGCATGAACATGAAGCTGGTCGAACCCTTGCGCGAATTGTTCAAGGACGAGGTCCGCGATCTCGGCCGCGAGCTGGGTCTGCCGGACGTGTTCGTCGGCCGGCATCCCTTCCCCGGCCCCGGCCTCGCCATCCGCATTCCCGGCGAGGTGACGAAGGAACGCTGCGATATCCTGCGAAAGGCGGACGCGATCTATCTGGAAGAAATCCGGCGGGCGGGACTGTACGACGCGATCTGGCAGGCCTTCGCCGTGTTGCTGCCCGTAAAGACCGTCGGCGTGATGGGCGACGCGCGCACCTATGACAGCGTGTGCGGCTTGCGCGCCGTCACCAGCACGGACGGCATGACGGCCGATGTGTATCCGTTCGACGCCGGGTTCCTGACGCAGGTATCGACGCGCATCGTGAACGAGGTGAAGGGCATCAACCGGGTGGTCTACGACTACACGTCGAAGCCGCCGGGCACGATCGAGTGGGAATAGCCTAGCTGCCCGCCATCGCCTTCGCGCTCAATATCTCGATCCAGTAGCCATCGGGATCGGTGATGAAGGCGATGTGCTTCATCATGCCGTCCTCCGGGCGTTTCTGAAACCGCACGCCATGCGCATCGAAATGCGCGACCGCCGCGTCCAGATCGGGGACGTTCAGCGCCAGATGGCCGAACCCCTTGGGCTCCGAATTGCCGTCGTGATAGACCGGCCCGTCCTCGTCCTCCGTCCCCCAATTATGGGTTAGCTCGACGACTCCCTGCCGCGAAAAGACGTACTCCATCGCCGCCGCATCGTCCTGCGGCACCTCGTCCGCGCTGCCCGTAAACCCCAGGAAATACAGCGAAAACTGCCCCGCCTCGATATCCGCCTTGCGCAGCAGCGTCATGCCCAGCACGTCGCAATAGAACGCGAGACTGGCGGACGGATCCTTCACCCGCAACATCGTGTGATTGAGGGTGAAGCCGTGGGGGTTGGTCATGGAAAACTCCTTCGTCCGGCAGGCTTATGCAACCGATGCGTTCGGTCAAGCGTTCCAGGCTGATGAATAGCGATGGCATGATTAATGATAGTGACCTCGAAACCGTCTACCGCCGCCTGGCCGAGGCGATGCCGGGGCGGACGAAGGACGCGAAAGGACCGAAGGGGCAGCCGGATGCGTTCCGGTCGTGCATTTCGTGCATGCTGTCGGCGCAATCGCTCGATCGCAATACGGAGAAGGCGGTGCGGCAGCTGTTCGCGCTGGCGACGACGCCGGAGGACATGCTGGAGCTGGACGATCGCGATATCGCCGCCGCGATCAAGCCGTGCGGGCTGTACAATGTGAAGACCCGCAACATCCGCAGGTTCTGCGAATCGCTGATCGGGGAGCATGGCGGCGTCGTGCCGGATACCCGCGCGGGCTTGCTTTCCCTGCCCGGCATCGGCCGCAAATGCGCGGACATCGTGCTGAGTTTCACCTTCGGGCGGGACGTGATCGCGGTCGATACGCATGTTCACCGGGTGTGCAACCGCATCGGGATCACGCACGCGAAGCTCGCCGACGCTACGGCACGGCAGCTTGAGGAACGCACGCCCGACTGGGCCTTGCGGGACGGGCATTTCTGGCTCATTCAGTTCGGCAAACGGGTCTGCGTGTCGCGCAGCCCCAAATGCGAACAATGCCCGGTGTCCGATCTGTGCCAATGGTATGCGGAACATGAGGGAACACAGGAGAAGCCATCGTGAAAACCGCCATCACCGAAATGTTCGGCATCCAGCATCCCATCATCCAGGGGGGCATGCATTATGTCGGCTTCGCGGAAATGGCGGCGGCGGTGTCCAATGCCGGCGGGCTGGGCATCATCACCGGGCTGACGCAGAAAACGCCGGACCTTCTGGCGGAAGAAATCGCCAAATGCCGCGAGATGACGGACAAGCCGTTCGGCGTGAACCTCACTTTCCTGCCCATGGTCAACACGCCCGATTATCCCGGTTACGTGAAGGCGATCATCGAAGGCGGGGTGAAGGCGGTGGAAACGGCGGGCAACAATCCCGCGCAGGTGCTGCCCTTCTTCAAGGAAGCGGGCGTCAAGGTCATCCACAAATGCACCAGCGTGCGCCACGCGATGAAAGCGCAGTCGATCGGCTGCGACGCGGTGTCGGTCGACGGGTTCGAATGCGGCGGCCACCCGGGCGAGGACGACGTGCCCAATTTCATCCTGCTGCCCCGCGCGGCGGACGAGTTGGACATACCCTTCGTCTCCAGCGGCGGCATGGCGGATGGGCGGTCGCTGATGGCCAGCATCGCGATGGGCGCGGCGGGCATGAATATGGGCACGCGGTTCATCGCCACCAAGGAAGCCCCGGTGCACGACAATGTGAAGGCCGCGATCGTCGCCGCCACCGAGCTCGACACGCGGCTGGTCATGCGGCCCCTGCGCAACACCGAACGCGTGCTCACCAACGATGCGGTCGAGCGATTGCTCGAAAAGGAACGCGAGCTCGGCGACGACCTGAAATTCGAGGACATCGTCGAACAGGTCGCGGGCGTCTATCCGCGCATCATGATGGAAGGCGACATGGATGCCGGCGCTTGGAGTTGCGGCATGGTCGCGGGGCTCATCAACGATATTCCGACATGCAAGGAATTGATCGACCGGATCATGGCCGAAGCTGAGGATATTCGCGCGCGGATGAACGCCATCGCGGCATAGAGACGCGGGCGGCGTAGGTAAAGCTGCCTAGGGACCGGTTTGCCCGATCGGAAACGTTCTTACGCGATGGATGGCCGTCATGCAGACCGCCTTGAACATGTTTCCGCTTTTCGCGTATTTTCTTGTCGCAGCCCTGGTGGCAGGGGGCACCGTCAGGCTGTTCGTGCGGTCCGTACAGGTCCGGCGGCTGACGCTGGAATTGCAGCGCGTGTCGAATTCCCTCTACCTGGCGGAGAAGATGGGCGGCGTCGGGTCGTGGGTGCTGGACGTACGCAACGAGAATGTCCGCTGGTCCGATCAGGTGTTCGTCATTCATCGGCGCGATCCGGTGCGGGGCGAACCGCCGCTCGAAAGCAGTATCAACTATTATCATCCCGACGACCGCGATCATGTGCGCACCCTGGTGGAACAGGCCATCGGGCAAGGCCGCAATTTCGAATTCCAGGCGCGGCTGATGGCGGAGGACGGCTCGCAGCGCACCGTCATTTCCCGGGGAATGTGCCAGACCGACGAGGCCGGCCGGGTCGTTCAGGTCTATGGCGTGTTCATCGAGCAATCGCACGTCATCGACGTCGACCGGTTCGACAATGACAACGTACCGATGGCCGCTTGATCGCGCGGCGAAACTTTACCAGCTGAAGCCCCGGTCGATCGCCTTCAGTTCCGCCCGCGTGCTGACGCGGCCCAGGATGGCGTTGCGGTGCGGGAACCGTCCGAACCGCGCGATCATCGCATGATGGCGGCGCGCGAACGGCAGGTTGGCCGGCACGTGCGCGCCGAAATAGCCAAGGGAACGGCGTTGATCCTGAATATCCTCGCTATGCATCAGGGGCATGGCGACGAATTGCCGCTGTCTGGCGGAAAAGCTTTCATCCAGTCCGCGATCGATAGCGGCCCGGGCCAGCAGCGCCGCCTTGCCGTCGAACGCGAACGCTTGCGGCGTTCCGCGGTAGATGTTGCGCGATATCTGATCGAACAGGAGAATGGCGGCCAGGGCCAACCTCGGATTGCCGAGGAACGCGGATGCCGGGCGGTTTCGAAGCGCCTGCAGATTGTCCGCAAACCGGGCGGTCAGCATTGCGTCCACCGCATCGGATCGGGCGAACCAGTCCTCCGGCCTCAGCCTGGCGAACCAGACATGAAGCAGGTCGGCGGCCCATGGCGGCACGGGCGCGGCCATCGTCGTATCAGCTGTCCGCCTTGCGATAGGGAATGAACTCGCCAAGGCTGACATTGCCCGTATATGCACCGTGGAACCGGTCGATCTTGGTGATGATTTCCGTGCTGCACAGCCGGTTGGGAATCGACGTGCGCCGTACCAGCGTGTCATTGTCATCCAGGCGGCGCGGATCGCGGGTTACGTTGACATAGAGCGTCTGGCCGACCTCGTAAACCAGGGCGGTCCGGTCAATCACCGTCAGATCGGCATGGGGGCGCATGGGAATGCAGTTTTGCGGTTCGCCAGCGACCCGCCCTTCCAGCATGCGCGCCAGCTTCGCTTCGCCTTCGGTCGGCGCGGCATCGTTCCCGTCATCCTGCGCCGCCAGAGGCGCCCCTGTAGCAAGGGCGAGACCAAGCGCGATCGTGCGGATCATCATGATTGACCTCCTTGGACCGTCTCCGACGGTTTCGTATAGGGAATGAATTCGTCCATCACGACCACCACGCCGCCGATCCCGCCGAACCGCGAAACGAACTCGACCTGATCGGAACGGCACAGGCTGGAGGTGAAGATACGGAACACCGGCACGTCGAACTCGTCGATGAAACGCGGGGCGTTGGTGCGATTGACGTAGATCGTGTCGCCATCGCGAAAGACCAGGGCGGTGTCGGTGATGACGGTCAACCGGTCGCGTTCGTTGCGATTGAGGCAGCGCACCGGTTCGCCCGCCACGCGCCCGTCGATCAGGTCCGCCAGTTCCTTCTCGCCGCGGTCGTCGCGGTCGTCGGCGATGGCCGGTGCGGCAAGGGCAACCGACGCTGCGAAGGTGGCTAGAGTGGTGATGATTTTCGACATGACGCATGACCTACCGAAACGGCCCTGAACCGGACCTGACGGTGATAGAACGCGCCTTGCGGGAAAAAAGCTCCCCGCCACTCTGAACTTCCCTCGCCGCGCCTTAGCGATATCCGGGATCGGCGCCTTCGGAAATATCCCTCAACGCCGCATGGTCCGCCCCGTCGGCCGGGCCGCCCGCCAGCACGAAACGCCGGTCGCAATAGCCGCAATCGACATAGCCATGCTCGTCGATCTCCAGAAAAATGCGCGGATGGCCGAGGGCGGAAGGGCGAAACCCCGAACCTTCGCGGATCGCGGTCGCCCCGTCGCAGGCGACCCGGCGCGTATCGGTGGTAATCACTTCGGGGGGCGGTGTCGGCATGGGCACCGCAAATACGCTGCTACGCCTGGGAGCGCAAGGCGAAGCGCGCGCGATCGGACCCGCCCGAAAGACGAAAATCCGCTTTGCGCTGCACCGCCGCGCTGGCTAGTGCGCTTCCCATATGAGCCAGCCGCCCGCCATCGTCATCCGCAATCTGACCAAGCAATATGCCGGCGTCGATGGCGCGCCGGGCAAGCTGGCGCTGGACGATGTCACTTTCGATGTGCCCGGCGGCGGCATTTTCGGCCTGCTCGGGCCGAACGGCGCGGGTAAGTCGACGCTCATCAACATCCTTGCCGGACTGGTCACGAAAACCGGCGGCACCGCCGACATATGGGGCTTCGACATCGACGAACAGCGCCGCAACGCGAAACGCGCGATCGGCATCGTCCCGCAGGAAATCGTGTTCGACCCGTTCTTCACGCCCTACGAGGTGTTGGAAAACCAGGCGGGGTTCTACGGCATCGCCCGATCGCTGCGCCGGTCGGAGGAATTGCTGCGCGCGGTGCACCTGGCCGACAAGCGCGACGCCTATGCCCGCACCCTGTCGGGCGGCATGAAGCGGCGGTTGCTGATCGCCAAGGCGATGGTCCATTCACCGCCGATCCTGGTGCTGGACGAACCGACCGCCGGCGTCGATGTGGAACTGCGGCGGCTGTTGTGGGAACTGGTGGTGCAGCTCAACCACGACGGCGTGACCGTGGTCCTGACGACGCATTATCTCGAAGAGGCGGAGCAGCTGTGCGACACCATTGCCATCATCCACCACGGCAGGCTGATCGCGAACAAGCCGACGCGCGAACTGGTCGACATGGCGCGCGAAAAGATCGTGGCGGTGACTGTCGGCCGCGATCTTGCCGCCGCGCCGGCGCACGAAGCATTCGTGAAGGTCGAACTGACCGGCACGCGCGGGGTCGAAGTCACGTACGACAAGGACTGGATGACCGCCGGGCAGGTGCTCGCCATCCTGCAGGAACAGGGGCTGGTGATCGAGGACGTGACAACGCGCGAGGCCGATCTGGAAGATGTCTTCGTCAGCTTGACGAGCGCGGCGCGCTGAAAGTCCCCCTCCCGCTTGCGGGAGGGGTCAGGGGTGGGCATGGACCGCTGATGGCACAGTTCCAAACTCGCAATACGGTGCGCGCGCGCGAACTGCGCAATGCCGCGACGCCGGCGGAGCGCGAACTTTGGCGCTATCTATCACGATCGCAGTTGGGGGCGAAGTTCAGTCGCCAAATGCCCGTCGGGCCATTCTTTGCCGACTTTCTATGCCGTTCTTACAAGTTGATCGTCGAAGTCGATGGACACTCGCATGATATCGCACCGGAACGCGATGAAAGGCGCGATCAATCCTTGAAGCGCGAAGGGTATCGGGTGCTGCATCTTACGAACGAGGACGTGCTGGCGAATGTCGAAAGGGTGCTGCGGGAGATTTGCCGGGTTCTCGAAGAAAGGCCCACCCCCAACCCTTCCCGCATGCGGGAGGGGGGTTGAATGACGCACGACGTCCTCATCATCGGGTCCGGCGCTGCGGGGCTCACCGCGGCGCTGGCGCTGGCGGAAACGAAGCGGGTGCTGGTGCTCGCCAAGGGGGGGCTCGACACCGGGTCCACCGCCTGGGCGCAGGGCGGAATCGCGGCGGTGCTTGATGCAGGCGACACGTTCGACGATCACATTCGCGATACGATGGTGGCCGGCGCGGGCCTCAACCGGCGCGAGACGGTGGAATTCGTCATCGAACGCGCGCCCGCCTCCATCGCGCGGCTCATTGAACTGGGCGTGCCGTTCAACCAGTCGGCATTCGAAGGGGATACCGATGCCCTCCACCTCACGCGCGAAGGCGGCCATTCGCATCGCCGCATCGTTCATGTGAACGACGCGACCGGCTGGGCGGTGCAGGAGGCGTTGCTGAAGGCGGCACAGGCCCATCCCGGCATCACCCTGCTGGCGGGCCGCGCCTGCGTCGATCTGATCACCGCGCGCAATGCGGACCCCTATTCGGGTTCGGGCCATGTCTGGGGCGCCTATGCGCTGAACCAGGCGACGGGCAAGGTCGAAACGCATGTCGCGCGCGCCACGGTGCTGGCGGCGGGCGGGGCGGGGCGCGTGTATCAGTTCTCCACCGCCCCGCGCGGCGCGACGGGGGACGGGATCGCGATGGCCTGGCGTGCTGGCGCGCGCGTATCGAACATGGAAATGATGCAGTTCCACCCGACCTGCCTGTATGATCTGGAGGTCAAAAACTTCCTCATCACCGAGGCGGTCCGGGGCGAGGGCGGGCATCTGCTGCATCCCGAAACCGGGCACCGCTTCATGGCGGATTACGACGCGCAACGCATGGAGCTCGCTCCGCGCGACGTCGTCGCCCGCGCGATCGACGACCAGATCAAGCGTTATGGCCTCGATTACGTGCATCTCGATATCAGCCACCGTCCCGCCGATTTCGTGACCGCGCATTTCCCGACGATCCACGAGAAGCTGACCGGCCTCGGTATCGACATGACGGCGCAGCCGATCCCCGTCGTCCCGGCGCAGCATTACACCTGCGGCGGGGTGCTGGTCGGGCTCGACGCGGCGACCGATCTGCCGGGCCTGTGGGCGGCGGGCGAATGCACCGAAAGCGGGCTGCACGGTGCCAACCGCCTCGCGTCCAACAGCCTGCTCGAATGTTTCGTCTTCGGCGAGGCGGCGGCGCGCGACATCGCCGCGCGGTGGGACGATCTGCCGCAGCCGCCCGCCATCCGCGACTGGGACGAAAGCCGCGTGACGGATTCGGACGAAGAGGTCGTCGTCAAGCAGAACTGGACCGAGATCCGCCGCTTCATGTGGAACTATGTCGGCATCGTGCGCACCACGAAGCGCCTCGAACGCGCGCGCAACCGCATCGAGGTGCTGAACCAGGAAGTGGAGGATTATTACGGGTCGTTCCGCGTCACCACCGACCTCATCGAACTGCGCAACCTCCTCCAATCCGCCGAACTCATCGTGCGGTCCGCGCTGGAACGGAAAGAAAGCCGGGGGCTGCATTTTACGCTGGACTGGCCGCGACGGGCTGAGGAGGCGCGCGATACGGTGTTGGTGCCGTGATATTCTGGGTCCCCGCGTTCGCGGGGATGACGAACCTTCTGGTCATTCCCGCGAACGCGGGAACCTAGGATGACGAAGCGCGACTTCCTGCCGATAGTCTATCTGCTTGCATCCAAGCGCAACGGTACGTTGTATTGCGGTGTGACGTCCAATTTGATCGCGCGTCTCCATCAGCATCGCACCAGCGCAGTTTCCGGCTTCACCGAAAGATACGGTATCCACCGTCTCGTCTGGTACGAAGTCCACGACAACATGGAGGCAGCCATCATCCGGGAAAAACGAATCAAGAAATGGCGGCGGGCATGGAAACTGGAACTGCTCGAAGCCGACAATCCGCTCTGGGTTGATCTTTCGGAGCAATTCGGGTTCGATCCGCTTTGACGCTCTAAGTTCCCGCGTTCGCGGGAATGACCCATGAAAGTTTTCGATATGCCCCAGATAACCGCCAACGACATCGCCCTGCATTACGAAGACCACGGCGATCCCACCCACCCGGTCATGCTGCTCATCATGGGGTTCGGGGCGCAGTTGACCCTGTGGCCGGACGAGCTGGTCGATGCGCTGACGGCGCACGGTTTCCGCGTCATCCGCTACGACAATCGCGATGTCGGATTGAGCCAGAAATTCGACGGGGTGAAAGCGCCGGGGCCGGTGAAACTCACGATCCTCGGCAAGATCGGCATGACACCCAAGGTTCCCTACACCCTCGCCGATATGGCCGATGACGGGGCGGGGCTGATGGATGCGCTTGGCATCGACAAGGCGCATATCGTCGGCGCCAGCATGGGCGGCATGATCGCGCAGCATTTCGCGGCCCGCCATGCGGATCGCACGATATCGCTTACCACCATATTCTCCACCACCGGCAACCCCAAGCTGCCCGCTGCGAAAAAGGAGGCGATGAAAGCGCTGGTCACTCGGCCTGGCAGCATGGAGGAGGATGCGCTGGTCGATCACGGCGTGCACCTGTCGCGCACCATCGGCAGTCCGGACTATCCCGCCGACGAGACGCGCCTGCGCAACCGGGTGCGCGAAACGGTCCGCCGCAGCTCCTATCCCGAAGGTACCACCCGGCATCTTGCCGCCATCCTGGCGGATGGCGATCGGCGCGCCATGCTGAAGGATATCGCCGCGCCCACGCTGGTGCTGCATGGGGAAGCCGACCCGCTGGTCCCGGTCGAAGGCGGGCACGACACCGCCGCCCATATCGAAGGCGCGACGATTCACACCTACAAGGGCTGGGGTCATGATCTGCCGCTGGAACTGGTCGATCGAATCGCGGATCGGGTGGCCGCGCATGCGAAAGCGGCCGGCTAGCGATCCGCGCACGGGTTTTCCGAAGCAAACCTTGCGCAAAGCGCGTACCGGGAATTCGGACCCGCAATCGGCGTCAAACTCTTTCCCGGCTTTTCCGGCAATTTATTTTTTGTGCAACGCTTGCCTCTTGCGCTTTTGCGGACCCGCACAAATCCGGCGCGTCGCTGCATCGCAACATGGCAAGCGCACCGAAGTCCGGAACACGAAGCAAAGGTTAAACGCGATTTACCCTCTTGCATGGTAACCACGTCTGATTCACTATCGAATGTGTCGGACCTTCGGGGCACCTACTACACCTTGTATTCGCGGCGCGGCCAATAATCATGGTCGGAAAGCGCGCTGGGTGAACCGGAGCCAGGAAATTTCGTCGCGATTCGGGGATAAGTAATCGCCGAAGCTCGCTTGGAAGGGTGCTAGGTGGGGCATTGTCCCGATTCGAACGAATGTGGAACATCGCGGCGGCGAGAGGATTGCCGCGCGGTATGTATGAAAGATCGGGAGCGGGCAGAATGACGATGGAGTTGAGGAGCGGCGGCGACATGGATGCAGGTTATGACAGCGATAGCGACCGGGGCGTAGATCGGTGCGGCGACGTGATGGACGACAGCCGGACCCCCGCGCCGGCATCCCCGGGTACAGGCGAAGCGAAAGCGATGACGATGGACAAGACAGATACGGGCAGCGACGCACTGGTCGCCGAAAAGGCCGCCCTGACGATGACTGATGCGATGGTGGAAGCCGCCAAGCCGCCGGTCGAGGACAGCAAGAAGGTGAACGCTCGCCGCTTCGCCGTCCGCACCGATGAATCGCGCGACGATCTGCTGACCGATTTCGGCAAGGAAACGCTGATCGACCGCTATCTGCTGCCCGGCGAAGGCTTCCAGGACCTGTTCGCGCGCGTGGCCGATGCCTATGCCGACGATGCCGAACACGCGCAGCGATTGTACGACTATATCAGCCGCCTGTGGTTCATGCCCGCCACGCCGGTCCTGTCCAATGGCGGCACCGCGCGGGGATTGCCGATCTCGTGCTATCTGAATTCGGTGTCCGACAGCCTCAACGGCATCGTCGACACCTGGAACGAGAATGTCTGGCTCGCATCCAAGGGCGGCGGCATCGGCACCTATTGGGGCAATGTGCGCGGCATCGGCGAGCCGGTCGGGCTGAACGGCAAGACCAGCGGCATCATCCCCTTCGTGCGGGTGATGGACAGCCTGACACTGGCCATCTCGCAGGGTTCGCTGCGGCGCGGATCGGCCGCCTGCTATCTCGACGTGTCGCATCCGGAGATCGAGGAGTTCCTCGAAATCCGCAAGCCATCGGGCGATTTCAACCGCAAGGCGCTCAATCTGCACCACGGCGTGCTGTTGACCGACAAGTTCATGGAAGCGGTGCGGGACGGCGACCGGTTCGAATTGCTGTCGCCCAAGACCGGCGAGGTGCGTGGGCAAGTCGATGCGCGCTCGCTGTTCCAGAAACTGGTCGAAACGCGCCTCGCCACCGGCGAACCCTACATCGTGTTCAACGACACGGTAAACCGCATGATGCCCAAGCACCACCGCGAACTTGGTCTGAAAGTGTCGACGTCGAACCTGTGCAGCGAGATCACCCTGCCAACCGGGGTCGACCATCTGGGCAACGATCGCACGGCGGTGTGCTGCCTGTCCTCGCTCAACCTCGAAAAATGGGACGAATGGCATACCGACAAGGCGTTCATCGAAGACGTCATGCGAATGCTCGACAACGTGCTGCAGGATTATATCGACCGCGCGCCGCCCGAAATGGCGCGGGCGAAATATTCCGCGATGCGCGAACGCAGCGTCGGGCTGGGCGTCATGGGTTTCCATTCCTTCCTGCAATCGAAGGACATCGCGCTGGAAGGTCCGATGACCAAGGTCTGGAACCTCAAGATGTTCAAGCATATCAGCGGGCGTGCCGAAGAAGCCTCGCTGATCCTGGCGAAGGAACGCGGCCCGTGCCCCGATGCGGAGGAAATGGGCGCGATGGAACGCTTCAGCTGCAAGATGGCGATCGCGCCGACCGCCTCGATCAGCATCATCTGCGGCGGCACCAGCGCCTGTATCGAACCGATCCCGGCGAATATCTACACGCACAAGACGCTATCGGGCAGCTTCGTCGTCAAGAACCCGTATCTGGAACGGTTGCTGCGCGACAAATCGAAGGATTCCAACAATGTGTGGAATTCGATCCTGGAGATGGGCGGCAGCGTCCAGCATCTCGATTTCCTGTCCGACACCGAGAAAGCGACCTTCAAGACCAGCTTTGAAGTCGATCAGCGCTACCTGCTGGAATACGCGGCCGACCGCGCGCCGTTCATCGACCAGGCGCAGAGTCTGAACCTGTTCATCCCTGCGGACGTCGACAAGTGGGACCTGATGATGCTGCATTTCCGCGCATGGGAGCAGGGGATCAAGTCGCTTTACTATTTGCGTTCGAAGAGCGTCCAGCGGGCCGGTTTCGCCGGCGGCGTGGAAGCGGACAACACCGCCGATCCCGCGAAGTTCGAACTGGCGGCGGGCGCTGGAGAGCAGACAGATTACGAGGAGTGTTTGAGCTGTCAGTGACGTGAAGTTTGCAGTGGCGCGTAGTCACCCTCACCCTCCCAGCGCTTCGCGCCGGGCCCCTCCCTCTCCCGATGGGAGAGGGAAAGAGCGCCGGAGGCGCGAAAGGGTGAGGGTATGAAGGATTATAAGACAGGAACTACCGACCGCGCCCGCTCCCTCCGCCGCAACGCCACCGAGGCCGAACGACTCCTCTGGCGCAAACTCCGCGAAAACCTCCCAAATGCCAAGTTCCGCCGACAGTCCCCCATCGGCCCATACTTCGCCGACTTCCTGAGCCACCGCCACAAACTCATCGTCGAAGTCGATGGCGGCCAGCATGCAGATCAGGCCAATCAAGACGCCCGCCGAACTGCCTTCCTCGAAGCACAAACTTACGCCGTCATCCGCTTCTGGAACCATGATGTTCTTCAGAACCCGGACGGTGTTCTCCACACGATCGCCGCCCGTGTGAACGATCGCGCCCCTCACGCGTTGACAGGACAAAACGAACGGAGACACCCATGAACGACGAACGCATCTGGAATTTCGAGCGCGAATTGTGGACCGGACCGACCGACGCCTATGACCGCAAGGTCGCGGACGATTGCATCATGGCGCTGCCGACCGATCCCTGGCTGCTCGACGGCAAGGAAGCGCGCGAGGCGGTGAAGGATACGCCGCGCTGGGACAGCGTCGATTTTTCCGGCACCCGCGTCGAACGGCCCGAGGAAGGTTTGATCGTCATCGCCTATCGCGCGCAGGCCGAACGCAGCAAAGGCGACAGCACCGAAAGCTACGATGCGCTGTGTACCAGCACCCTGCGCCGCGTCGGCGAAGAGGAATGGGAAGTCGTCCAGCATCAGCAGACCCCGCTCGATACCAAGGTCGCCAAGCCATCGTGATCGCCGCACGAGGGGGAGCGGTATGACTTCGCTGCCCTATATCGCAATCGTCCTGGTATTGCTGTCGGTCGTATTGCTGCGTTCGGTCGCGAAGGACGGGCTGTCCGCTCCGGCACGCAAGGCCCGTAAATATGTGGCGCTCGCTCTGGGTGTAATGGCTGTCATCCTCGCCGTCGTTGCCGCGTTGGACGATGTGGGCGATCCCGCCGATAGCGGCGTGACCACATTGACCGGCGATCGGCAGGGGTAGGGCGCAGTGAGCACGATCGGATTTTACATCATGATCGCCGGCTTTGCCGCGGTCATGGGTTTCGTACTCGGCCCGCGCGGGGCGAGCAGCAAGCGGCCCGTGCTGGGCGGGGGCATTGCCCTGCTGTGCTACGCCGTGGCCGCCGGTTTCTCGATCCTGGGCTTGATCGCGCTGTTGTAGCCTCGGTTGCAGATCACGAAAAACCCCGGTCCGCATTATCCGCGAACCGGGGGTTTCTACCTGTCGGACCGATCTTCACTGACCGCCATCGAGCGGGCGACCCGCATCGGCGCGGGCGCGGATAGCGGGATCTTCCGCCGTTTCGCCGGGGATGGCCGCATCCTGCGCGGTCTTGTGCGGTGCGTCCGCCGGACCGGCCGCGCCGCCGCTGCCGTCGATCTCGGTCTCGCCGGTCGGGGCGCCATCGGCGTTTTCGGCCTTGCTCACGCGCGTGTCGCCCTCGTGACGGCCGGACTTTGCCGGTTCGCCCGGCACGTTGCTCTTGCCGCGCGTCACCTCGCGGCTGTCCTTGGGTTCATATTCGCCTTCGAAGCTGGGCATCGCAAATCTCCTGTTGGTTCGGTATATGATACAAGAACCGGAGAACGGCCCCGCCGGTTCCCGCCCAGGACAAACCTGCGACTCGCGCGCGGCGCGGCGATCAACGATACCGCAAGCCATTTCGCGGGTTATTTATCCCGCACAAACTTCGCCCTTGCCCTCGTTTCGCGTTTCGTCTTGGGTAGAATGGCAAGCCACCGGAACAAAAGCAGGACCCACAACATGTCGTTGACGCAAGCCAGAAAGACCTACAAGCCCTTCGAATATCCTTGGGCCTACGATTTCTGGAAACGCCAGCAGCAGATCCACTGGATGCCCGAGGAGGTGCCGCTGGGCGAGGATTGCCGCGACTGGGCGCAGAACCTCACCGATCACGAACGCAACCTGCTCACCCAGATCTTCCGCTTCTTCACCCAGGCCGATGTCGAGGTGCAGGATTGCTACCACGACAAATACGGCCGCGTGTTCAAACCGACCGAAGTGAAGATGATGCTCGCCGCCTTCTCCAACATGGAGACGGTGCATATCGCGGCGTACTCCCATCTCCTCGACACGATCGGCATGCCCGAAAGCGAATATGGCATGTTCCTCGAATATGAGGAGATGAAGGCGAAGCATGATTACATGCAGGATTTCGGCGTCGATACGGACGAGGATATCGCCCGTACGCTGGCGATGTTCGGCGGCTTCACCGAAGGGCTGCAGCTGTTCGCCAGCTTCGCCATGCTGATGAATTTCCCGCGCTTCAACAAGATGAAGGGGATGGGGCAGATCGTCAGCTGGTCGGTGCGCGACGAAAGCCTGCATTGCGAAGGCATCACCCGCATGTTCCACGCGTTCACGCAGGAACGCGACTGCCTGACGAAGGCGGTGAAGGAAGACATCGTCGATTGCTGCCAGAAGGTCGTGCGGCTGGAGGACGCCTTCATCGATCTTGCTTTCGAGGATGGCCCAGTCCCCGGCATGACGGCGAAGGAGATCAAGAAATACATCCGCTACATCGCCGACTGGCGCCTGCAGCAATTGGGCTTCCAGCCTGTCTACATGGTGGAGGATCACCCGCTGCCATGGCTCACCCCGCTGCTGAACGGGGTGGAGCACGCGAATTTCTTCGAAACCCGCGCGACGGAATATTCCAAGGGCGCGACGAAGGGCAACTGGCAGGACGTATGGTCCAGCTTCGACAACCGCGCGAAGGCGAAGCGGGGCGCCGGAGACAATGACAGCGCGAATGACGGGGCCGTGGATGACGGGCCGGGATTGTTTGGGGATAGTGTTGCGGCAGTTGCGACGGAGTAGGTGCCAGACACGCAGGATATTTCGCTAATGTCGAATCAATCTTCCGTACAAATGTTTGATTTTCTTTACTCGGATCACGAGCGCGTAGCTGCTTTAATCTCACAGATAGAAGGCGTTGGAAACCCGATAAGCTATGGGCGGTCCTCGGAGAAACAAAAAAATGACAGCACTTCGGTTTCCGGGTCGGTGAGAATTATCTCAGGTGGGAAATCGGTATCTACCAATTGGAATAAGGAGCTTCGCCAGGAGTATGATCCCTTATGGTCAAACTCGAAGCGATTGGTTGATCTAGTCGGGCAGGATCAACCGACGGATAGTTTGGTTGAATATGAGTATGGGAAGATATTGACCGTTTCAGGTAAGCTATTATGCATGGACCAAGGTTTATTTAACAATATTCTAAAAAGTCCTGCTATTGTTAATCAAATAACTTCGGGGATGGATGATCCTGAGTCGAGCAGAAGTTCGAAAGTTAAAAACAAAAATAAGAATGAGTTAGGCGAAATCATAAGAGAGTTTATTCAGTCTTTACCTTTGGGTGTAGTTTTCATTCTTTTTACTGCTAGAGACGCCTTTTGGTTTAACGTGAAAAGAGAGTACTTACAACTTCAATCTCTCGACATCCCGCTAAAATTCCCGGTGCAAATCGGTGGTGTTTGGCACGTAACTGGCATCGTGGACTCTTTACCGCAGGATTATGCGGACATAGCCGACCACATTTCGGGCTTTGATGAAAAGCGTGTTGTGCCAGGTGGATTTGAAACGATCGCGCAGCTTATAACTCCCTTGATAGGACTCTTTGGACGACCAGCGGACGCTTATGGTCTCAACCCACTGACAATACATCGTGAAATAAAGTTGTAATTATTAGTTTGCCAAACCATGCCATTCCCGATGCCACGCTAGATAGCGCGGATGTGGCCGCGCATTCTCATTTGCGGGCAAGCGTGCTTTACGGTCAGGGTGGATAAGGCGTTCGACACCGATGAGATCGTTGATCTTTCGCGACAGCAGAATATCGCCGCGATCGCTCAATCCTATCAACCCCCGATCGAACATCCAGTGGACGGTTCCCGATAACGCAATGCCGTTTGCCGCCGTGTCCGGGCCGCGCGCTTCCACACTCATGATATGCGCGGCCTGTACTTCCGCCCTGCCGCCGCCGTTAATCAGTTTCATGCCGGTGAGGGCACAACGTTCGTCGTAGGCTTCCAGCACGCGCTTGCGGAACTGTCGATCACGTACCTTGCGTTCAACCAGAACGGTGGTGCGATCCACAGGACCAAGAAAAGGTTCCTGCCGATCCTGTAGGCGGTCACTGTTGCCTAATTCTTCTGTATCCGTGCGGGGAAGCATTTCGCTATCAATCAACCCTAATTCTACAATCCGATCAAAATCTGTATCGGCGATCGGGCGGATCGATTGAATGGCACGGCCATTGTTCAATCGTCCATCGGGATTGAGCAGTCCGCGCTCGATGGCATAGCCGTCTAGTTGAAACGCCACATCCTTACCGAATTCTAGATAGCTGCCCGGTTCGATAAGTCCGAGATAAATATCCGGATCAGAAGGATCGCGAATGATCTGTTCGACCCTTGCGACTGCATAATAGCCACGGCGGCCGGCTCGACGCGGTTCTTGATAAACTATCCATTGTCCGATCGAACGCGCCGCGGCATTTAGCCATCGCTGCGGGAAGCGATAGAAACGGTCCGGTTCGTCATCGTAAATGGAATGCGAACCGATGACGAACACACATTTACTTGGCGATGTATCTGGTAACTGTACCAACGTATCGAGCAGACGATAATGCCCCCGTTTTTCGAATGCAATTTGTCCGGTATCGCGGAGTTGTTGCAATTCACGGCTCAACGTCCTTTCTGGGGTCATGCCGCGTGAACCAGTTTCGTGAACGATCCGCTCCAGTTCGGTTTCGATCATGTCCTGTCGTGTAAAAGTTTCGCTGCCTCGCCGTGCTGCCAGCCGTCGCACGGCAATTTCGACCGATCTGGACCAATCTACGTCCGGCATACTGTTCCCCTACACCCAATCGTGCTATCATGCGCCCATGGAAGCTGTTCGAAAAGTGCAAAAACTTGCTATCGTCTGCGGTGCGTGCGGGTCGGATGATGTGTCGCGCGACGCCTGGGCCGGTTGGGATATCGCCCGGCAGGAGTGGGTGCTGCGAGTAGCGTTCGATCATGCGCACTGCCATCGCTGCGATGGTAAGACTAGTCTGAAGGAGGTTGCGCTGAGATAGCATTCCTTGCCAACGGGGAGACGATAGCGGTCCACGCTCCGACAGGAGCGGCTATCATGACGGCCGCCCAAGAACACCGTTCTCGGGCTGCGTTTCTCCCGGCCCGGTTGCGGGGTCTGCGGAAAGGAGGGATCGTACCCATGCGGATACGTTATCGGTATGGTGTTTCCGAACCGTAAATCACGGCGATTTGGGCGATGGGTCAGCCGTGGACTCGCTAAGATCATTTGCCCCTGTCCTACACCGCCCCCACGCGCCTATGCATCGTGCCATGCGCAGCGATACCATCCCTATCTCGTCCGGCGTTTCGATACCTCCGGCAATTCATGCGCTCGCCAACAGTGCGGTGGGCGAATGGCATGCGGAAGTTCTTTCCCCTGGACCGTGTAACACGTGGTCCATGTCTCGGCCTTGCGACGATCCGCGCTCTGTGTCGCGGCCCTGTCGGAACGGTTGCGCGAGGCTTGCGTTGGGATTAACGTCGCAATGCAACACTCGCAAAAGCACTTTATTATCACAAGCATGAAGGACCCAACACATGGCTGAAATTCCGGTAGAGAAGAAATCGGGCATTCCCGGTTGGTTGTGGTTGCTATTGGCGCTGATCCTGCTGGGGCTGCTGATCTGGTGGTTCGCTTCCGAAGCCAACGACGAAGAAGCGCTGCCCGAAGAGGTCGCGTCCAGCGAGATGCTCGACGGCGACGACGATTTCGGTGTCGTTGAAGAACCCGTGGCCGCCGCCGGCCCCGTCGAAGCGATCGCCGGCGTGGCGGGTCTTGCCAATCTGAGCGACAAGATCGGGCGCAATGTCAGCATGGACAGCGTCGCGGTCAATCGCGTGATCGGTGATGAAGGCTTCACCATCGGCGAAGGTGCGAACGAAACGCTGATCATGTTCAACGAACGTCCCAGCCCCAACATGCCGAACCAGGAAGGGCATGTCGACGTGAACCCGCCCTCCAACGTCAAGCTGCGCGGTGAAGTGCGCGAGCTGGCCGTGTCCGAACTGCCCGAATCGGTGAAGACCGACCTGCGCGGCAAGAACCCGGCCTACATCTTCGCCGATCTGGTCGAAGTCGTGAACTGACAGGTTCCGGCTGATGAGGAACGAGGAACGTTTCGGCGAACTGGACGCGCTGGATAACTGGCAATTGGCGGATAGCGGTCAGGATATTCGCGGTAGGCCGCTCGTTTCGCCAACCGGGGAACGCCACGGCATTATCGAGGATATGCTGGTCGATACCGGTAAGGAACATGTCGCCGCGATCCGTCTGGACGACGGACGGATGTGCGGGGTCAACTTTCTCGATATCGCGGGCGATCACGTGGTCTATCGCGAGCCCGCGCCCGATTACGTGCCGGTCTATCACCGCGTGACCACGCGCCGGACCTGAGCCGTTCTTCGTTCGAACGAACGCCGCGCTTCCCTATATGGAAGGCGCGGCGTCTGTTCGTCTCCGCGATTCAGTGGCCCCAGGGGGCGGGCGGCGCCGGAACAGCCCGGCTTGCGTCGAAGCTGACCCGGAAATCGCGGTCCGCGGGTGCGCCGCGTTCCTGGCGGCGCTCCAGCGCGTAGGAGAAACGGGCAGCCGGGGCGGATACCGGATCGACCGCCACCCGCCAGATATTGGTCACCGACGCGTCCAGCCCCTCTCGCCGGAACAGGGCGATGCTGAACGCATCCACCGGGAAGCTCTGACGTCCCGCCGTGCCCCCGTCGCCCGTGTCTCCGCCATAAATGGTGACCGCGTCGGACGTGCCATCCGCATGGCGGTGATCGTGTTTGAGACGAATGCCCGATGCGGTCCGGGTGAAAACCCAGGTCCGCGACCGGTCCCATTCCCCGCCAGCTTCGCGAATGTGGAACGGCACGGCAATGCGGTCCGCCGCGCATTCCCGCACATGCATGATCATGTCCGCGCCGCGCATATCGGCGTCGGCGGCGTCGTCGCTGACCAGCTGCCCGGCATAGGCGTTGTTGCAATGGCTGGAGAGCGCCGACCAGAACGCGTCCTGCGGCGACGATGGCGCGATGGTGGCATGGCTGCAGGCCGCCAGCATGACGGGAAGGGCGACAGCGAGGGCGGCTCTGCTGATGCGGGGATGTACCATGGGACCTTCGTGCCACCGCCGCGCGCCAATGGCAATCACGTCGCCGCTTCCCCCGCGCCGCCCGAACCGCTACGTCCCGCCAGCATGAACGCAAACGTCGCCAAGGCGGAAACCCTGATCGAGGCGCTGCCCTATTTCCAGCGCTATGCGGGCCGGACTTTCGTGGTGAAATATGGCGGGCATGCCATGGGCGATCCCAAGGCCGCGCGCGAATTCGCCGAGGATATCGTGCTGCTCAAGGCGGTCGGCATCAATCCCGTGGTCGTCCATGGCGGCGGGCCGCAGATCGGCGCGATGCTGGCGAAGCTGGGCGTGACGAGCGAATTCGTCGACGGGCTGCGCGTGACCGACAAGGCCACGGCGGAAATCGCGGAGATGGTCCTGTCCGGTGCGATCAACAAGGAACTGGTCGGCTGGATCGCGCGGGCCGGGGGCAAGGCGATCGGCATATCGGGCAAGGATGGCGGGCTGGTCACGGCGCGCAAGCTGCAACGGACCAACCGCGATCCGCAGAGCCGCATCGAAAGCGTGGTCGATCTGGGCTTCGTCGGCGAACCGGCGCAGGTCGACACGACGATCATCGATACGGCGGTCGGCGCAGGCATGATCCCGATCATCGCGCCCATCGGTGCGGGCGAGGACGGACAGACCTACAACATCAATGCCGACACGATGGCCGGTGCGATCGCGGCCGCGCTGGGCGCTGCGCGGCTGTTCCTGCTGACCGATGTGCCGGGGGTGCTGGACCGGGACAAGACGCTGCTGACCGATCTGGTGCCGGACGATATCGCCCGGCTGCGTGAAGACGGCACGGTTCGCGGCGGGATGATCCCGAAGCTGGAAACCTGCGTGCAGGCGGTCGAGGCGGGATGCGATGCCGCGGTCGTCCTGGACGGGCGCGTGCCCCACGCGATGCTGCTGGAATTCTTCACCTCGCGCGGGGCGGGCACGCTGATACGCGCGCCGCAGCCCTGATCGACGGCGATGCCCGGGCGTCTTCGCATTGCAGCAAGGGGTCCATCGCCCTAGATACGATGCTCGCCTCCAACCGATAAAGGGTTCCAAACCGATGAATGCCGTGATCCAGATCCTGGGAATGCTGATCGACGTGTTGATCATGCTGGTCATCGTCCAGTTCATCGTCGGACTGCTGTTCGCGTTCAACGTCGTGAACCAGTCGAACCAGTTCATGATGCAGATCTACAATTCGATCAACGCGCTGCTCGATCCCGTTCTTTCGCCGATCCGGCGCATCATGCCCAAGACGGGCGCCATCGATTTCTCGCCGCTGATCCTCATTCTGGGATTGAATGCGATCATGATCGTGCTGGCGAACATCGTCTGATGGCGGCCCAGCTGATCGACGGGAAGGCGTTCGCCGCCGATCTGCGGGGGCGGGTCGGCGAACTGGCGGTCGATTTCGAAACGGAAGCGGGCCGCAAGGCGGGGCTGGCGGTCGTGCTGGTCGGGGACGATCCGGCAAGCCAGGTCTATGTCGGCAGCAAGGGCAAGGCCACGATCGCCGCCAACATGGAAAGTTTCGAACACCGCCTGCCCGCCGATACGAACGATGCGGTCCTGCTGGCGCTGGTCGGGCGGCTGAATGCGGATGCGCGCGTGGATGGCATTCTGGTGCAGCTTCCCCTGCCGCCGCAATGCGACGAACAGGCGATCATCGCGGCGATCGACCCGGACAAGGATGTGGACGGGTTCCATGTCATCAACGCCGGGCGACTGTCAGTGGGGCAGAAGGGTTTCGTGCCCTGCACGCCGATGGGCTGCATGATGATGCTGACCGATCGTCTGGGTGATCTGTCGGGGCTCGACGCGGTGGTGATCGGCCGGTCGAACATCGTCGGCAAGCCGATAGCGCAGCTCCTGCTGGATGCGAATGCGACGGTCACGATCGCGCACAGCCGGACACGCGATCTGCCGTCGGTCGTGCGGCGCGCGGATATCGTCGTCGCCGCGGTCGGACGCCCCGAAATGGTGAAGGGGGACTGGCTCAAACATGGGGCGACGGTGATCGATGTCGGCATCAACCGGCTGGAGCCGGAGCCGGGAGCGCCGAAAGGGCGGCTGGTCGGCGATGTCGCCTTCGACGAAGCGAGCGAAGTGGCCGGCGCGATCACGCCGGTACCGGGCGGCGTCGGGCCCATGACGATCGCGGTGCTGCTACGCAACACCCTTGTCGCGGCGTATCGCAATGCGGGGCTGGCCGTGCCGGACGCGCTATGATTACGCGTGCCGGCCTGGGCGCCGCGATTGTCTGGTCGACGCTGCTGCTGACCGCCTGCGCCGGTTCCGGTCCACCGCGACCTTCGGACCGTCAGATCGACCGGATGCTGCAAACCGCCCCCGGTGAGGCGCAGCCTAGCAAGGTGGTCGCAGCCGAAATCGAACTGGCGCAGGCCATGCGCGGAACGAGCATGGTCGAGGCCTTGCGCGGTCGCGCCGCACCCGGCGCGATCCTCCATGACGAAACGGGCGCACGCGGGTTTTCAGGTTCCGTGCCTTTCGAGCGTCCGGCCAGCTGGCGGCCCCGCGCCGTGTGGACCAGTTGCGACGGCGCAATGGCGGTCAGCGAAGGGCGCTATCGCGACATAGACGGCAAGGTCGGCGATTTCGTGACCATCTGGCAGCGGCAGCGAGACGGCATCTATCGCTGGTCCTACCGCACGCAGGCGCTTTCCATACCGCAGCCTCCGCCCCGGCCGGACGATACGCCGGCGGGTGTCGACGAAATCGTCGTCAGCGCGCTGGACACGATCAAGGGCATCGTCGCCGATTGTCCCGACGCCGAACAGGTGGTGACCACGGCACCGGTCGTCGCGATTGCCCCTGGCCAGGCGCAAGGTCGGCTCGTTTCTGCGGACGGCACGCTTCGTGTCGTATGGACCGGTCGGACGGACGGCACGCGCAGCGTCGTTGCCGATCATTTCACCTATTCCGGTTGGGAACGTGGGCTCGACCGGAGTTTTTCGGTTGCTCCCGCCCCTCGCCGCGAATAACCGGCGCGCGACGCCATGACCGAACTGTTCATCTCCGCTTTCATCACCCTGTTCGTGGTGATCGATCCGCCCGGCTGCGCGCCGATCTATGCCGGACTGACCAAGTCTGCGGGCGCGGCGCAGCAGCGCGCCATGGCGATCCGCGCCTGCGGGATCGCCATGGCTATCCTGGTGGGTTTCGCGCTGTTCGGCGAACAGTTGCTGGCGGCGCTGCATATCGAACTCGACAGCTTCCGCATCGCAGGCGGGCTGATGCTGTTCTGGATCGCGTTCGAGATGGTGTTCGAAAAACGGACCCAGCGGCGGGAGGAGCGCGCGGAAAAGGTCGCGGCGGCGAACGAGCTTACGCCGGAAGCGGAGGACGTCTCGGTCTTCCCCATGGCCATGCCGATGCTGGCCGGGCCGGGCGCGATCGCCGCGATCATGCTGCTGATGAACGAAGCGGAAGGGACCGATCAGACGCTGGTGGTGCTGGCCGCCCTGGCCACCGTATTGCTCATGACGATGGCGGCGCTGATCGCGGCGGGGCCGCTGATCCGCCTGCTGGGCGACCGGGTGGAAGCGGTCATTACGCGTTTGCTCGGCGTGTTGCTGGCCGCGCTGGCCGCGCAATATGTGATCGACGGATTGAGAGGCAGCTTCAACATTTGAACGGCGCGCGGATACCTATTGCAGGGTGATGATTTCGTCTTCGCCGTCCGTCCGTCCGTAGAACTCCATCAGCTGGATCAGCAATTCGCAGCGTTCGCTGATCGTCCGCGCTTCCAGCAGGCCCTGCTTCGCCGCCGGATCGAACGGGGCGATCTGCGATACACCGTCGATCAGGGACACATCGTCGAGCCGCGTTACCGATTTCCAATCGACGCTGTAACCCTGAGCATCCGCAAACAGGCGTGCCTGCCTCTCGAACCCCGCGCGCTCCACGCTGCTGAGATATTCTTCCGCCGGTTCGTCCAGCAATTCGGCCTCGATCTGGCGGAACGGCGTTGTCACGTCCAGTTCCCGGATCAGCCTGAAACGGGTAACCCCCTGCAGCACGACATTGTATCGCCCATCCTCCAGCGCTTCGACATCGCCGATCTTTCCGACGCAGCCGATACCGAACAGCGGGGCGCCTTCGGCGGGACCTTGCGGCTGGATCATCGCGATGCGCCGGTCGCGCGCCAAAGCATCGCTGACCAGCGCACGATAGCGCGGTTCGAAGAAATGCAGCGGTATCTGCAATCCGGGAAACAGGATCGCGCCCGACAGCGGAAAGATGGAAAGGCGCGTCGCCATCCGTTCAGCCGAACAGGATCTTGGAAAGACGACGGCGGGTGGCGACGACCCAGGGGTCTTCCAGCCCGACCGCCTCGAATATCTGAAGCAGCTTGGTGCGCGCGGCACCCTCGTTCCATTCGCGGTCGTGCTCGACCATGGCCAACAGCGTATCCGCCGCCGCATCGCGATCCCTGGCCGCGAAAGCGCCTTCGGCATAAGCGTATTGCGCGTCCATGTCATCGGGTCTGGCGGCGGCGGCCTGCTGCAATGCCGCAAGTTCGCCGTCATCGATCTGCGTTCCGGACAGTTCGAGCGCCGCAAGCGCCTGCTGCACGACGGGGGCATCCTTCATATCGTCGGTCAGACCGTTCGCGGCCGCATGCGCTTCGTCGATCCGGTCGGCAGCTACCAGCGCGCGGATGAGGCCCGCCTGGGCAGCGAGGTTGTCGGGCGCCATCTGCACCACCTGCATGAAGATTCCCGCGGCCCGTTCGCCATCGCCGCCGGCCAGTATCTGTTCGCCCATCTCGACGAACTGGGCGACTTCCTGCGCGGGGTCGTTCGCGGCCCCATTGGCGCCCCCATTCGCCGCACCGTCCATCGGCAATTTCGCCAGCAGTTCGTCCAGTGCCTTCTTCATTTCGCTTTCGGTGCGGAACGGCGTGAGGTCGGCGACCGGTTGGCCTTGGAACATGGCATAGACGGTGGGGATCGATTGCACCTGAAACTGTCCGGCGATGAATTTTTCCGCATCGACATCGATCTTCTTCAGGACGACGCCCTTGTCGGCATACTCGGCCGCGACCTTCTCCAGCATCGGCGCAAGCGCCTTGCACGGACCGCACCATTCGGCCCAGAAATCCAGGATCACCAGGCTGGTCATCGACGGTTCGACGACTTCGGTACGGAACTTGGCGACCGCTTTTTCCTCTTCGATATTCAGCCCCATGCTCGCCACTTCGATTTCCTTCGCTAGAATGCCTGTCAGGCCTGTATGTGGGACACCTACACCATATGTGAAGGGCAAGGAAAGGCGGTCCGCATTGGCGCATCTTTCCGCTTGCCGCACCATCGCCGCGCTGCTAGTTGCGCGCTTCCCCACCGGAACCGGCACGGTCTGCCGATCGATCCGGTGCCGTATCGGCAACGTCTATTGAGCGGGCGTAGCTCAGGGGTAGAGCACAACCTTGCCAAGGTTGGGGTCGGGCGTTCGAATCGCCTCGCCCGCTCCATTCTCTTTCATCTCTGGTTCCCCTGATGTACCATCACGGCCGACTTCGACGCGTTTGCAAAGTCGCGTTCGATAGATCGGTTCTATCCGACGGGACAGGGTTTTCCATTGAAACCTTTCGCGCGCCCGGCGGTTATCGAGACGAGTGATACAAACAGGGAAAGACGAACGAATATGAACAAGCTTATCAAGACCGGCATCTCGTTTGCCGCGCTGACGGCCCTTGCTGGCACCGCCGCCGCGCAGGATTGGGGTTACGACCGGGCAACCGGACCCGAGCGTTGGGGTTCGTTGTCGCCCGAATACGAACTGTGCGACCGGGGCATGATGCAGTCCCCCATCGATCTGGCGGAGGCGAATGCGCGCGGCGATGTATCGGTCTTTACCGATTACCGACCCGGTCCCCTCAATATCGCCAATAAGGGTCCGGCCATCCAGGCCGAATTCGCGGGCGGTTCCACGCTGACGAGCGGAACCATGCAGTTCAATCTGCTCCAGGTTCATTTCCATACGCCTTCGGAAGAAGTGATGCATGGCCAGCAATACCCCATGGTCGCGCATTTCGTGCACGCGGATGACGAAGGCAATCTGGCCGTTCTGGGCGTCCTGTTCGAGATCGGCGCCGCCAATTCCGAACTGGACAAGCTGATCGCTGCCGCACCGCGCACGAAATCCGATACGCGCGCCGTGTCCGGCGTCACTTTCGATCCGAACATGCTGTTGCCCGACGATCTCGACGTATTCCGTTTCCAGGGATCGCTCACCACGCCGCCATGCAGCGAAGGCGTGAACTGGCATGTGGTCAAGGACACCGTCACGATGAGCGAAGGCCAGCTTCGTGCGATGAGCCGGGTCATGGGCAACAATGCCCGCCCGGTGCAGCCGCTGAACGGCCGTCTGCTGGTTGCCCCCGGCGGTTGATCTGCAACCACCGATAATGATTAGGGCGCGGGGTTGTTAAAACCCACGCGCCCTTTTTTATGCGTCTTCCATCGCGGAGCCTTGCGTGCACCGGTCCCGAGATTCTTCGTGACGTGCAATTCGGGGGTTGCGTGTCCGGGTGGCATTGGTAAATAAAGTTATGTTGTATCATAAACTTGACCGTATAGCCCGTTCCGCTACGTCCGCCATCGCCATCGCGGCAGCGGCCTTCTCGACATCGGTCGCCGCTCAAGTGGCACAGGCGGACGCCGATAGTCGCGCCCAGGCACGCGCCGAACCCGAGGATGACGATTTCCACAACCGTCGGTTGGATTCCGGGGTGATCGTGGTTACCGCGCCCGGCCTGACGCAACTCGACGTATTGGCGGGCACCGCAGTCGTCGAAGGCCGCGAGTTGCAGCGCGAGATGGATGGGCAGATCGGCGAGATCCTCGCCAAGCAACCCGGTGTTTCGGCAACCAGCTTCGCACCCGGCGCGTCGCGCCCGATCCTGCGCGGTTTCGATGGGGAGCGGGTGCGCGTCCTCGTGAACGGGCTTGGTACGCTCGATGTATCCAACACGTCCGCCGACCACGCCGTGTCGATCGAGCCGCTCACGATCGAACGTATCGAAGTTCTTCGCGGGCCGGCCGTGCTGCTCTATGGCGGTCAGGCGATCGGCGGCGCGGTGAATGTGATCGACAAGCGCATTCCTCTGCGCCCGCTGGACGAGCCGGTGCATCTCGACGCTCTGTTCGAGGCGGATACCGCGCGCAACTTGCTCTCCGGTGGGGGATCGCTGGATTTCCGGCTGGGCGACACCATCGTCCTTCACGCCGATGGCGCCTATCGCAACACCGACGATATCGAGGTGCCCGGCTTCACCGTCGCGCCCGTTCTGCGTGACGATCTCCTGGCCGATGCTGCCGAAGAAACCGAGGAAGGCAATTTCGAAGAGGCGGAGGAACTGCTGGAGGCTGCCGAGCAGCGTGGCATCCTCCCCAACAGCTATACCGAAACCTACAGCGCCAATGTGGGCGCGAGCGTATTTATCGGCGATGGCAGCCTGGGCATCTCCGGCGGTCTGTACGACACCGTTTACGGCATACCAGGACGGCCTGGTTCCGGTCACCACCACGGGGAAGAGGAAGGCGAAGAAGGCGGCGAAGAGGAAGAGGAGGGCGAAGAAGTCGTCTCGATCGACCTGCGCCAATATCGCGCCGATCTGCGCGGCGACGTTCCGCTCGGCGACGGGTTCTTCGCCCGCCTGCAGACCCGGGTCGGCTACAGCGATTATACCCATACGGAATTCGAAGGCGAAGAAGTGGGCACGGTGTTCGATGTCCAGGGCATCGAAGCACGCGTCGAACTGGTCCAGGCCGAACGCGGCGCGCTGGGCGGATCGATCGGTGTCCAGTATTATTTCCGCGATTTCGCCGCGATCGGAGCGGAAGCCTTCGTCGCGCCGAACCTGACCGACCAGTTCGCCGTCTTCGCCCTGCAGGAACTCGATTTCGACACGTTCCAGATCGAAGGTGCCGGACGCTACGAGCGGGTGGATATCCGTTCCCGTCCGCTCGCGGTCGAACGCGATTTCGATCTGTTCTCCGGTGCGCTGTCGTTCGTCTTTCAGCCGGGCGGCGATGAGGGCTTACGTTTCGGTGTGACCGGTTCGCGGACCGAACGGGCCCCGGGCGGCGAGGAACTGTTCGCCAACGGTCCGCATATTGCCACGCAATCGTTCGAGATCGGCGATGTCGATCTGGCGACGGAAAGCGCCTATGGCGTGGAAGGCTTCATTCGCGGCGCGGTTGGCCCGGCCACCGTCTCGCTCTCCGTGTTCAAGAACTGGTTCGACGATTACAGCTATCTTCAGGGTACGGGCGAGGAGGAGGACGATCTGCCGGTATTCCAGTATCTGCAGAACGATGCCGACTATTTCGGCGCGGAAGGCGAAATACAGTTTCCATTGATCGCGTCCGACGATTTCGGACTGATCGCCGATCTGCGCGCCCAATATGTCGAAGCCGAACTGGATGATGGAACCCCGCTCCCGCGTATCCCGCCGTTCAGCGCCCTGGGTGCGCTGGAGGCGGAGATAGGCGCATTCGACGCCCGCGCGGAAGTGCAATATTTCGCGGAGCAGAACGATGTCGCTCCGTTCGAGACGGCAACCGGCGATTTCATCTTCGTGAATGCGTCGGTGTCCTTCTCGCCGATCCAAGGCAACGATACCGTGCGGCTGTTGCTGCGCGCCGACAACATTTTCGATGTTACCGGACGCCGCCACGCCAGCTTCACGAAGGATTTCGTGCCGCTGACGGGGCGCAATTTCAAGGTCAGCCTCCGGACGAGTTTCTGACCCGCCCGCGCCTGAATTTGTCGGGATTAGCTTTCGACCGCGAAACTGATCTCGGCATGGTCCTCCAACCGTTCGACAAGGTCTTCGCCCAGGAACGATCCGGGTGTGCCGATGCCGCCCACCGCGTCCGACGATAGCAGGGCGATGCCGGTTTCGGTGAGCATTCGGCTGGTCGAACCGTAGCCCGGATCGTATTTGCCCTTGACGCCGTAATGGATGGTCCGCCCATCGGGCATCTCGCCGATGAACAGCACGTCGTAGAAACCGTTTTCGCGTTCTTCGGGCGTGGGGCCTTCGCCCGGCTTGGGCGGTTTCGCCCCGAACGGGTTCTTCATGAGATTGGCGGCCGCCTTCGCCGCTTTTTCCCCCAGTTCGCCCGGGCTGGTCAGTATCATCTCGTCGTAACGGAATTCCTTGCCATACGGGTGCCCGCGCAGGAAGTTGGTGCGATGCACGTTCTTCGTATTGATCGGTGCCATGATGAACGGTGCGGCCCATTTGCCCAGGGCTTCGTCATATTGCGGGATCATGCCGCCCGGCTGGTCCGGCCCTTCGAAACCCGGCGTCAGGCCGAATGGGCTTTGCAGGATCGGGATGAGCTTGGGGTTCTTGGCAATGCTTTTCATCGTTTCGGTGAGGCTGGCCGCCGTTCCGCCGCTGAACGTGCCTTCCATGGCGCGAACGCGGCCTTTCACACGCGGTGCCGGTTTGCCGAACCGTTCCATCGCATGTTTCTGCAGCATCAGCACGCCGAGATCGAAGGGGATGGAATCGAACCCGCTGGAGAAACAGATACGCGCCCCGCTGGCCTTCGCCAGATCGTGGTTCTTGTCGATCTGTTCGCGCATCCAGCCGGGTTCGCCGCACAGATCGGCATAGTCGGTGCCTTCGCGCGCGCAGGTTTCGACCAGTTCGTCACCGTAGAGCTGATAGGGACCGACGGTGGTCAGCACCACGCGCGTGCGCTTGACCATCGCGGTCAGGCTTTCGGCATCATCGGCATCCGCAACGATCAGCGGCGTATCCTTCGGCGCGCCGATCAGATCGCGCACATCTTCCAGCTTGGACCGGTTGCGGCCCGCCATCGCCCAGGTGGGCGCATCGTCGCGGTTGCCGTAATGCTCGCTGAGATATTCGGCGACCAGTCGCCCGGTATAGCCGGTGGCGCCGTAGACGACGATGTCGAATTCGCGATTGTGCGTGCTCATGCTGTCTCCTGTGCAAATATTCGCCCCTGCATGGCCGGGCGGAAGTAGCCTGTCAAAGCGACGCGGACATCACAGGCGCGGCAGCGTGACGCCCTTCTGCCCCATATATTTGCCCTCGCGGTCGGCATAGGTCGTCTCGGGCCGCGCATTGCCTTGCAGGAACAGGAACTGGCACGCGCCCTCATTGGCGTAGATCTTCGCGGGCAGGGGGGTGGTGTTGGAAAACTCCAGCGTGACATGCCCCTCCCACCCCGGTTCCAGTGGCGTGACGTTCACGATGATCCCGCAGCGGGCATAGGTGCTCTTGCCCAAACAGATGACCAGCACGTCTTCGGGAATGCGGAAATATTCGACCGTGCGGGCAAGGGCGAAGGAATTGGGCGGCACGATGCAGACATCGGTGTCGCGATCGACGAAGTTCTTCGGATCGAAATTCTTGGGGTCCACCACGCTGCTGTCGACATTGGTGAAGATCTTGAATTCGGGCGCGACCCGCGCATCGTAACCGAAGGAGCTGAGCCCGTAGGAGATGCAGCCACCCCGCCGCTGCGCCTCCACGAAGGGTTCGATCATCCCGTCCTTGCGTGCCTGTTCGCGTATCCACTTGTCGTTCAATATGGCCATGATGCCACGTTCCCCCAGCGCATGGCGCGGGGCAAGCCCGACCGGGCGGTTTTACCCCGCCGTGCAGGATCGTCGCCCTCACCGAACGGGCGTTGCGTCCAATTGCGGATTGATCGCCGAGATATGGTTGAGCCATTTCTTCGGGCGACGCGTCATGTTGTCCGGATATTCGACTTGCAAACCGACGATCTGCGCCATGGCGCCCACGAAATGGATGCAGTTGCGCCGGTCGAGATCGTAATGTTTGCCCGGCGCATCGCGCCATTCGCGCATGGTCTCGCGAACGCGTTCCAGCTGATCGTCGCTGATGGCGACGGTGAAATGCCGATTGGTCTTGCGGATATACTTGTCCTTTTCCGTCATGATCTCGTGCTCGACCGGACCGGACAGGATCCGCGTGTTGATGGTCTTGGCAGTGAAGCCGTAATTTTCATCGATCGTCTCGCCCGTCGCTTCGACCGTTCCCTCCAGCTTGACGAAGGCATGGGGATAGCGACCGAACAGGACCGATCCGTTGAAGCTGTGAAAGCTCATCGTGACCTGCGCAAAGGCGGGCAGCGACCAGCCGGACAGGATGAGGGCGAGAAAGACGGACAGCAGGCGTATCATGCACGTCGCCATAGCGTGGGCGCGGCTTAACCGGAACCGAACATGGCCATCAGCTGGCCAGCAGGGTGGCGTTTCCGCCCGCCGCCGTCGTATCGATGCACGACACACGCTCGGTCGCGAAACGGACGACGTAATGCGGCCCGCCGGCTTTCGGCCCCGTGCCGGAAAGCCCCTCTCCGCCGAAGGGCTGGCTTTCGACCACGGCACCGATCTGGTTGCGATTGACGTAGAAATTGCCGACCTTCGCGCGCGCTTCGACCAGTCGGCGCGTCGCCTCGATCCGGCTGTGCAGCCCCAGTGTCAGGCCGTATCCGGTGGCGTTGATATCCTCGATCACGCGCTCCAGTTCCTCCGCCCGGAACCGTGCGACATGCAGAACCGGGCCGAAATTCTCGCGCCGCAGGTCGAGGATCGAGTCCATCTCGATAATCGTGGGCGCGACGAAACAGCCCGCGATCCCGTGCGGCAGATCGCGGCGCCAGACCGTGCGCCCGCGTTTTTCGCGCCGGGCGACATGGCGTTCCAGCGCCGCCTTCGCATCCGGGTCGATCACCGGACCGACATCGGTCGACAGCTTTTCGGGATCGCCGATGACCAGCGCATCGAAAGCGCCGCGGATCATCGTCAGCACCTCGTCATACACGTCGTCCTGGATATACAGCATGCGCAGCGCGGAGCATCGCTGGCCCGCGCTCTGGAACGCGCTTGCGACGACATCGCGCGTGACCTGTTCGGGCAGGGCGGAGCTGTCGGCGATCATGGCGTTCTGTCCGCCGGTTTCCGCGATGAAGGTGGCGATGGGTCCGTCGCGCGCCGCCAGGGCACGGTTGATGGCGCGCGCCGTGTCGGCCGACCCGGTAAAAGCGACTCCGGCCAGCCGCGGATCGGCGGTGATGTATTCGCCGACATCGCCGGCCCCGGGCAGCAGTTGCAGCACCTCCTTCGGAATGCCCGCCTCGTGACACAGACGCACGGCGAGCGCGGCGATCAGCGGCGTCTGTTCGGCCGGTTTGGCGACCACCGCATTGCCTGCCGCCAGGGCGGCGGCGGCAGGGCCGATGAAGATGGCGAGCGGAAAGTTCCACGGGCTGATCGTGGCGAAGACTCCGCGCCCGGTCAGGGTCAGGCGGTTCTCTTCCCCCGTGGGTCCGGGCAGGATAAGCGGTCTTGCGAACTTCGACCGCGCCTCGGCCGCGTAGTAGCGCAGGAAATCGACCGCTTCGCGCAATTCGAGCACCGCGTCCACGAGCGTCTTTCCCGCTTCCCGCTGGCACAGAGACAGAAACTGTGCGCCATGTTCCTCGAACAGATCGGCGGCGGCTTCCAGCAAGACGGCGCGTTTCTCACCGCCGAGCGCATTCCAGCCCGGCTGGATGTCGGCAGCCAGGCCGATGGCGCGCTCGACTTCCTGCGGCAGGCTGTCGCGCCGCGTACCGACTTCGCTGGTCAGATCATGCGGCTTGTTGATCGGCGCGATCTCGGCCTCGCCATCCAGCTGCGCCATGCGGAACGTCGGTTCGGCCTGCCAGTGACGCGTTTCCAGCCTGGCGAGTTCCGCCATCAGCGGTTCGCGCACCACCGGGTCCGCCAGATCGATGCCCGCGCTGTTCGACCGATCGGCGAAAATGTCCGTCGGCAGCGGGATCGCCGGATTGCGATAGGGATCGAGGCCGCGTATATCCTCGATAGGGTCGGTCGCGAGATCGGCTGCGGCGACCTGCGCATCGGCCATCCGGTTGACGAAGGAGGAATTCGCGCCGTTCTCCAGCAGTCGCCGCACGAGATAGGCGAGCAGATCCTTGTGATTGCCGACCGGGGCATAGATGCGCACCGGCGTCGTGTCGTTCCGTTCATGGGCGGCAAGGGCATCGTAGATATCCTCCCCCATGCCGTGCAGCCGCTGGAATTCGAACGAGTCGGCCATGTCGCCCCGCGCGGACAAGGCCTTGATCGCGCCGACCGTGTAGGCGTTGTGCGTCGCGAAGGCGGGATAGATCGCATCGGGCGCGGCCATCAGCCGGGTCGCGCAGGCGAGATAGGACACGTCGGTCGCCACCTTGCGGGTGAACACCGGATAGTCCCTGTAGCCGCCAACCTGGGAAAGCTTGATCTCGGTATCCCAATAGGCGCCTTTGACCAGTCGGACCATGAAGCGCCGGTCGTACCGCCGGGCCAGCTTGACGACCCAGTCGCACAAGGGCGTGGCCCGTTTCTGATACGCCTGAATGGCGAGGCCGAAGCCCGCCCAGCCGCCTTCGAAGATCGCATCGTCGGCCGCCAGCGTTTCGATGATCGTCATCGACAGTTCGAGCCGCTCCGCCTCTTCCGCGTCGATGGTGAAATGAATGTCGGCCGCGCGCGCCTTCAGCGCGAGTTCGCGGATTATCGGCACCAGCGCATCATGCGCGGCTTCGGCATGGAGAAAATCATATTTGGGATAGAGCGCGGACAGCTTCACCGAAATGCCGGGCGCGCGTTCGATACCGCTCCCCGCCTCGCTTGCCAGCCGGTCGATCGCCTGCTCGTAGGCGAGGCGATAGCGGGCTGCATCTCCGAAGGTCATCGCCGCTTCGCCCAGCATGTCGAAACTGTGCGTCAGCCCCTGCCTGCGTTCGGGTGCGGCGCGTTTCAGCGCCTCTTCCATATTGCGCCCGAACACGAACTGTCCGCCCAGGATACGCATTGCCTGCAGGGTTGCCTTGCGGATCACCGGTTCGCCCAGCCGCCCGACGGTGCGTTTCAGCGTCGCACCCATGCCCCGCTGGTGGTGTTCGGGCTGTTCCAGAACCTCGCCCGTCAGCATCAGCGAGAACGTCGCGGCGTTGACGAAGGTGGAACTGCTCGCGCCCAGATGGTCGCCCCATTCGATCTCGCCGATCTTGTCGCGGATGAGCATGTCGGCGGTGCTCGCATCGGGCACGCGGAGCAGCGCCTCCGCCAGACACATCAGCGCGATGCCTTCTTCGGTGTCCAGCCCGAATTGCTGAAGAAACGCGTCGATCCCGCTCGCCTTGCGTTTGCGCGCCCCCTCGATCAGCGTCTGGGCCAGCGCCGATGCCTCGTCATGGCAGGCGGTGACGGGAGCCGCCTGTGCCATGCGCTGCGCGACGCAGGCGTTTTCTTCCTGCCGGTAGGCGTGGCGCAGTTTCGTACGATCGAGCGGGGCGGGTTTCGTCATCGGCGACTCTGCACTAGAATGCGGGTTTCACGACGGTCTGAACCCGCCGGCCTCCGCAGGCAAGCGAAGTGTACGAGCGAGTTCGCGCCAATGGGCGGGAGCATGACGATGGCAGGACGATATTTCGACGAATGGACGGTCGGGGATCGGATTGAACACGAAATCCGCCGCACCGTGACCGAAACCGACAATCTGCTTTTTTCGACGATGACTCACAATCCCCAGCCCCTGCATCTCGATGCGGAGGCGGCGGGGGAAAGCGAGTTCGGCCGGATATTGGTGAACGGCACGTTCACTTTCGCGCTGATGGTCGGCCTCTCGGTCGGCGATACGACGCTGGGCACGCTGATCGCCAATCTCGGCTACGATATGCTGGTCATGCCGAAACCCGTGTTCATCGGCGATACGCTGCGCGCGACGAGCGAGGTGACCGGTTTGAAGCCATCCCGATCGCGGCCGCATGCGGGGATCGTCACCTGGGACCACGAACTCATTAACCAGCGGGACGAAGTGGTCGTCCGGTGCAGCCGCTCGGCATTGATAAAGACAAGATCGGGCTAGTCCGCCCGTGCTAATCCCTCCGCGCCAATCCGTCGCCGCCCAATGCCTGCCATAGGACCACACGCGCCCGCGCGGCGCGGCCCCTGGCCAGTGCCACCCGTTCGCCGGATGCATCGGCGACCCGGCGTGCATCGAGCACGGTGAGGAAATTGGACAGTCCGGCCCGAAAGCGCACTTCGGCCAGTTGCGCCGCGCGGCTGGCGCTTGCGCGTTCGCGTTCGGCGGTCTCCAGTTCCCGATCCGCCGCTTCGATCAGCCCGTAGGCTTCCTCCGCTTCACCGAGCGCGGCGAACACCCGGCCTCGATAGGTCTGGAACGCAATTAGCTTATCCGCCGCCGCAGCATCGATCTCCGCTTCGATCCGGCCGAAATCGAGGATCGGCGCGAGCAGCGATCCACCGACCGATCCAATTACGGCATCGTCGTCGAACAGGTCGCTTAGATCGAACGCCAGCAGGCCGAGCGCTGCGGACAGCGTGAACTGCGGGAAGCGATTGGCAGCGGTCGCGGCGAGAACGGCATCGCTCGCCGCCAGGCGCGACGATGCCGCGAGAATGTCCGGGCGGTTTGCCAGCAATGATGACGGGAGCGCGACGGGAACGGGCATGGCCGAAGCGATTGCCGCCGGTTGGGCGAGCGCTCCGCGAACCTCCTGAGCAGATAACGCCGTCAGCGTCACCAGCCGCCCGATGATGCGCGGTTCCTCGCTGGCAAGCGCGGCAAGCCGGCTGCGGCTCGCCTCCGCCGTCGTTTCGGCGCGCACCCGATCGAAGCCGGGCGCGATCCCCGCCCGTTCACGGATATCGGCAAGGCTCACCAGCGTCTCCGCGGCAACGAGATCTTCCCGAAGCGCCATCTGCCTGTTCGCCAGGGTCCGCCAGTCTATGACCGACGCAGCGATTTCGGCAACGAGTGATAGGCGGACCGCGGCAATATCCGCATCGGCGGCGCGAACCAAGGCGGCGGCGGACCGTTCCCGCGCGCGCAGCCGGCCGAACAGGTCGGGATCCCAGCTGGCGGAGATGTTTGCGCCATAGGCGACGCGTTCGGTATCGATCGCGATCCCCGGCGGCAGGTTGCCACCGAATTGCGCAGGGCTGGTGCGGGTTGCGGCAATGGACGCGTCGCCGCCGATCTGCGGCAGTCGGCGGGCGCTGGCACCGTCCAGTTCCGCCAGCGCCCGGTCGAGCCGCGCCGCCTGCTCCAGCAGGTCCGGCGACCGGTCCAATGCCTGCCCCGCGAGTTGAACGAAGGCCGGATCGCCCGTCGGGAGCAAGCCGTCGATCGCGTCCGCCTCGACCTGCGTCGGCGCATAGGAAAAGGCTTCCGGTAATTCGACCGACGACGTCGCTATCTCGGGCGGCGGACCGGCGACGCAAGCCGACAGAGCGAAGCCCAGCAATGCGGGAAGGGCGAACGGCCGCGTCACCGGCGATTGTCCCGCGCGGCGGTGGAACCGCGCGCCGGAATGAACGCGTCGACCTGCTGCCCGACCCGGAACAGCGATTGCTCACCAGCGGAAGATCCGGGCAGTTCGTACAACACTTGCAACACCCGTACATCGACCCGCTCGCTGGCGCTGTTGGTCAACGATGTCTTGGGCACCACCAGCGGTTCGGCACGCACGAAGCGCGCCTGCACCTGGGCTTCCGCCGCACCGCGTGGGGACACGGTTGCGGGAGCGCCCAGCCTGAGCCGCGTCGCTTCGCTTTCGTCGATATCAATCCGGATATGGAGAGGACGGGTCTCACCCATGCGAATGAAAGGCTGGCTCCCGCCGCCCTGGGTCGACACATATTCACCGGGCCGGATGTTGACCGCGAGGATTTCGCCCGACATCGGCGCACGGACGGTCAGCCGGCCAAGTTCGGTCTGCGCGCTGCCGGCATCGGCCTGCGCCCCCGCAAGCCGGGCGCGCGCCAGTTCCAGCCGGCTGTTCGCTGCCGCCGCATCGCCTTCCGCCCGGATAACCTCGGCTCGCGACACCGCGGCGGCATCCTCGACATTGCGGTAGAGCGCCAGCTGCTGCTGCGCGGTGGCACGGGCCGTTTGCGCTTCGCGAATGGCGGCGCGCGCTTCGGCAATGGCGGCGGAGGTTTCGGAAATGCGCGAACGGGCCGCGCGGTCGTCGACGACGAACAGGGGCTGCCCCTTGGTGACATAATCACCCGGCTGGACGCGCAGATCGGTAACCAGCCCGGAAAGGGCGGTGCCGATGTCGACGATTTCGCTCGATGGTTCGACAATGCCCGAACCCGCCACTCGCGCCGTATCGGCCAGCGCGCCGGTCGCGCGCGGCGGCTCCTGTTCGGGCTGCGACATCGTGCGATCGGGCAGGCCGCGCCAGATGAAGACCGCCGCGACGACGAGGCCGATCAACGCAACGATCGGCAGGACCTTGCGCGAGAAACTGAAATTGTCGGTTAGCAGCGCCATATCAGCGTTTCCAATCTCGTATCGGTTCAATGGTCATCGGGCATGTCCGTCCCGTCATGGGTGACGCGGCCGTCTTCCAGCACCAGGATGCGGTCGGCCATGTCGAAAATGCGGTTGTCGTGAGTGACGATGATGACGCTGCGATCCTGCGCCACGCCCACTTCGCGCAGCAGGTCCATGACCCGGCGGCCGGATTTCGCATCCAGCGCGGCGGTGGGTTCGTCGCACACGACCAGCCTGGGTTCGTGAACCAGCGCGCGGGCGATGGCGACGCGTTGTTGCTGACCGCCCGAAAGCTGGCTGGGCAGCTTGTCCGCCTGATCTCCGATATTCAGTTTCTCGAGCATGTCGGCGGCTTTGGCGCGCGCTGCCTTGCGGTCCATCCCTTGCGCGATCAGGGGCACGGCGGCGTTGGAGGCGGCGTCGATGGAGGGGATGAGATTGTACTGCTGAAAAATGAAACCGATATTCTTAAGGCGGAACTCGACGAGATCATTGTCCGACAGATTGTAGATATCGGTGCCGAACACATGGACCTGTCCCTCCGTCGGCCACAGAATACCGCACATGATCGATATGAGCGTGGTCTTGCCCGACCCGCTTTCTCCGACGAGATAGGTCAGCTCGCCCGCCCGAATGTCGAGGTCGATGCCGTGCAGCACCGTGACGGTCTGCTGCCCGGCTTGAAAATCGCGGGTGACGCCGTGCGTGGCGATGGCGGTCTGCGCGCCCGTTTTGCTAGGATCGTTCACCGGAACACCGCCGCCGGTTCGGTTTTCATGACCCCGCGCAGCGCGAGCCATCCGGTCAGCGTGATGATGACCACCACCGCGATCAGCGATACGATCGGCACCTGCCATGGGATGTAGAATCCCTTGAACGTCGGATTGGCCGAGAATGCGCCGATGAACCCGACTGTGCCCAATACGCCCAGCCCATATCCGATCATCCCGACCATTCCCGCCTGTGCCGCGACCATTCCCGCGATCTTGCGGTTGGTGACGCCGATCGCCTTCAGCGCGCCGAATTGCTTGATATTGTCGCGGATGAACAGGCTGAAGGTCAGGCCCACGATCGCCACGCCGACGATGAAACCGAGCACCACGGTGATCCCGAAATTGATGGGAATGCCGGTGTTCTGGATGATGAAGTTTACCCCGTCCTGCGCGAATTCGTCGCGGGTCCGCGCGCGCAGTCCGGTCTGGTCCTCGATCCTGTCGGCAAGCGCGCGCCCCGCGACGCCGTCGGAAGCGCCGACCAGCACGAAGCTCATCCGGTTGCGGGTGCCCGGTACGTAACGCAGGGCCTGGCTGTACTTCGTGTACAGCACCACCTGGCTGGTGAAGCTGGGAATCGAATCGGCGATTCCGCGAATCACGGCGCGCTGATCGTTCAGTTCAAGCCGTTCGCCGATGGGCGACTGGCCCTGTTCGAACAGATTGGTCACGCCGACATCATCGATGATGACGCTGTCGGGCTGGCTGAGGACCGCCGTGCTGCCTTCGACCATGTTCTTCGGCAGGCCGATCAGCGTGGCATCGTCGACGCCGATCACGCCGACGCCTTCCAGATCGCCTTCATTGGTGCGGACCGACGCATTGGCGCGCAGATGCGGCACCGCCCAGGCGACGCCGGCGACACCGCGTACCTTGTCGAGTGCGGTGGCGGGCATGGGATAGTTCACATCCGCCGTCCGGCTCACTTCGTCCATCACCCACACATCGGCGGATGGCACGTTGTAGACCCCCGATGCCCCGCGTTCGACCAGATTGACGAAGATCGTCAGCTGCTGCGTGATGAGAAGCGTGGAGAACGCGATGCCGAACAGCAGACCGTAGAACTTGGTCTTGTCCCCCGTCAGCATTCGAATGGCGATCCACAACATCGGCGGGGTCTCTTGTCCGGTGCTTGCGCTTTTGCCGACGCAGGCACATATTGAACGGTAACGTTTAACTGAACGGGACCGTTCATATTGTCAACAGGCGATAACACGACCGGCAAGATCGGGCGCCCTGCCGATGCTGCCAAGCGGGAGGCCATGCTGTCGGCCGCGTCCGCCGCCTTCTTCGAACATGGTTACGCCGCGACGGCCATCGAGCAGGTCGCCGCCGATGCGGGCGTATCGAAGGTCACGGTCTACAGCCATTTCGTCGACAAGCGCGGATTGTTCACGGCGGCCGTGGAGCGAGAATGCGCCAAGCTCGGCGGGTATTTTCAAATCGAGAAGGATGATTGCGGCACGCTGGAGGATCGCTTCGCTCGTATCGGTACCGCCATGGGGGCGTTCCTGTCACGCCCCGAAATGATCCAGTTCGAACGCAGGATAGCCGCGGAGACGGAGCATAACCCCGCACTCGGCATTGCCTTTCTCGATGCGGGGCCGCGCCGCATGAAGGCGCAGTTCACGCGGCTTCTGCAAAGACTGGTGGAGGAAGGCGCGCTTCGCATTCCCGATCCCCCGCTCGCCACCGAACAGTTCGTCGCCATGTGCAAGGGGCTTGGCGATCTGGAGCGGCGATTCGGTGCCGGTGTGGACGCGAAGCGGGATCGCGACCGGGTCGCCGGCGCGGTTGCCGTGTTTCTCAAAGCCTATCGCCCGGCTTCGGATGAACGCTCATGATCGATCAAACCGATAACTGTAGCCCAAAAGCGTTGTCTTGCCATTCACCTGACCGCGCCTACATTGGCACGGTGAAAGGATTACTCCTGAAATGAACGACGAAAACGAACCCCAGACCCCCAATCCGTGGCTGAAAAGCCTGATGGTGTGGGGCGGTATCTTCATGGCGCTGATTCTCGTGGTGACCATGTTCGGCAATTCCGGTGGCGCCAACGGGACGCAGATCGATTATTCGGGCTTCCGAGACAGGGTCGCGGAAGGTTCCGTCGAACAGGTCGAGATCGCGCCCGACAGGATTGTCGGCACGATGAAGAACGGGGAGGCTTTCACGACTGTTCCCGTCGGCAACGATTCCGGTCTGACCGAACTCCTGGAAGAACAGAACGTCCGCTATTCCGGGGCGCCGGTCGAGCGGATGAACCCGTTGCTGGTCATTCTCATCCAGTCGCTGCCGTTCATCCTCATTCTGGGCATTGCGTTTTTCGCGCTTCGCCAGGTGCAGAAAGGCGGCGGCGCGGGCGGCGCGATGGGCTTCGGCAAGTCGAAGGCCAAGATGCTGACCGAACGGTCCGGCAAGGTGACCTTCGCCGATGTCGCCGGAATCGACGAAGCGCGCGAGGAACTGGAAGAGATCGTCGAGTTCCTGAAGGACCCCCAGCGTTTCTCCAAACTCGGTGGGCAGATACCCAAGGGTGCCTTGCTGGTCGGTTCGCCCGGTACCGGCAAGACGTTGCTGGCGCGTGCGATCGCGGGCGAGGCGGGCGTGCCGTTCTTTACCATATCGGGTTCCGATTTCGTCGAGATGTTCGTGGGCGTCGGTGCGAGCCGCGTGCGCGACATGTTCGAACAGGCGAAGAAGAACGCGCCCTGCATCGTCTTCATCGACGAGATCGACGCGGTCGGTCGCCATCGCGGCAATGGCGTCGGCAATTCCAACGACGAGCGCGAACAGACGCTGAACCAGCTGCTGGTCGAAATGGACGGGTTCGAGGCGAATGAAGGCATCATCATCATCGCCGCCACCAACCGGCCCGACGTGCTCGACCCCGCGCTGCTGCGCCCCGGCCGCTTCGACCGCCAGGTCGTCGTGCCGGTGCCCGATATCGAAGGGCGCGAGAAGATCCTCGACGTGCACATGAAGAAAGTGCCGCTGGCGCCCGACGTAAACGGCCGCACGATCGCGCGCGGCACACCCGGTTTCTCCGGCGCGGATCTCGCCAACCTGGTGAACGAGGCCGCCCTGCTGGCTGCCCGCCGCAACAAGCGGCTGGTCGCGATGCAGGAATTCGAGGATGCGAAGGACAAGGTCATGATGGGCTCCGAACGCCGCAGCATGGTCATGACCGACGACGAGAAGAAGATGACCGCCTATCACGAGGCGGGCCATGCGCTCGTATCGTTGAACGAACCGGCATCCGATCCCATCCACAAGGCGACGATCATCCCGCGCGGCCGTGCGCTGGGCATGGTCATGCGCCTGCCCGAACGCGACAATTACTCCTACCACCGCGACAAGATGCACGCGAACCTGGCCGTCGCGATGGGCGGACGCGTGGCGGAAGAGATCATCTTCGGCTACGACAAGGTGTCGAGCGGTGCGTCGTCGGACATCCAGTACGCCACCGACCTGGCCCGCAACATGGTCACCAAATGGGGCATGTCCGACAAGCTCGGCCCGTTGCAGTACGAGGCAAGCCAGGAAGGCTATCTCGGCATGGGACAGACCCAGCGCACGATGGCGGGCGGCGAGACGAACAAGCTGATCGACGCCGAGATCAAGGCGCTGGTCGAAGGGGCGCACAAGAAAGCCACCGACGTGCTGCAGGATCAGGAAGACAAGCTGCATCTCCTCGCGCAGGCGATGCTGGAATTCGAAACCCTGACTGGCGACGAAATCAACCAGCTGATGGAAGACGGCAAGCTCGACCGGCCCGATATTCCCAAGGGGCCGGGCGTGGTCAAGCCGCAGATAGGGTCCACCATACCCAAGGCCGGCAAGAAGTTCGGCGGGGCAGGCGGGGCGACACCGCAGGGGGCCTGACGATTATCGTTGCCGCGCTCCGCCGGCACACGACAGCGTCAACCGCGTTGCCTTAGGTCGGTCGCGCTCGGCTTCTCCCGCGCCGAACCCTTTATCGTGAAAGCGGGGGTATCGGCCGGGAACAGATGGTGAACCGGACGGTTGGTCGGGAAAGGAGAACTGCAATGTCCGCACCCCAACCCACTGCGAATCCCAAAACCGATCCCAAATCCAACGCGATCAAGGACCCGGAAAATTGGACGACCGGCGATGAAAAGATGACCGGCGCCCAGGCGAGCTACCTCAAAACGCTGGCGGAAGAGGCCGGCGATGTCGACCAGTACGACGAGAGCCTGACCAAGGCGGAAGCATCCGAGCGAATCGATGCTCTTCAGGAAAAGACGGGCCGCGGAAAATAACGCCGCCTCTAATATTCCGACACAAAAAAGGGCCGCCTCCATCGTTGAAGCGGCCCTTTCAATTCGAGGACGGCGTGGACTATCCGTCGTAATCCCCGCCGATCGACGTCGAGCGGGCCGGTGCCGATGCGGTGATCCGCAGCGCTTCGGCCGACTGGCTGAGTGAGGAAACCTCATCGGCCTCATCCTCGTCATCGGGAAGGATTTTCTGCAGCCCGCTGATGACGCTTTCCTTCAAATCCTTCGGCTTGATCGTCTGTTCGGCGATTTCGCGTAACGCAACGACCGGGTTCTTGTCCCGGTCGCGATCTACGGTCAGGTCCGCGCCGCCGGAAATCTCGCGGGCGCGTTCGGCGGCATACAGCACGAGATCGAACCGGTTGGGGACTTTGTCTACGCAATCTTCGACGGTGACGCGCGCCATGGGCACTCCGATAGGCTGAATGTTTCGGGGATTGGCCGCGCACTAGTGAAAGGAGTACGCAAAGTCAAGATGAGCGCGTGGGTGCCCATGTCCCGTACATGCTGTATGGGGCATGCGTGTCGCATCGACATGCCGGCTATATCAGGAGTAGCCATTGCCGCTTTTCGAAACCGATGTCGAAGGTGACATATTATCACCCGACCCCGAAAAATACCAGCATGCCGAACCGCTATCGCTGACCGCGGCGGGGCATGATCTCACGATCTATCCCCATGGCGAGCACCGGCTGGATGCGCTGTGCGACCTGATCGACGATACAAGCGATACGCTGCACCTGTTCTATTACATGTTCCAGCCGGACAGGGTCGGCAAACGGGTGCGCGACCACATCGCGAAGGCGGCGCAGCGCGGCGTCGACGTGCAGTTGATCGTCGACCGGTTCGGCACGGACGCCAAGCCCGCGTTCTTCGATCCGATTGTCGAGGCGGGCGGGCGCTTTTCGATCTTCAGCCCGAAGATGACGCGCCGCTACCTCATCCGCAACCATCAGAAGATCTGCGTGTCGGACGAAAAGGTGGCGATGGTCGGTGGGTTCAACATCTCCAACCATTATTTCAATCCCCCGCCCGACAATGGCTGGACCGATCTCGGTGTGAAGATGTCCGGCCCGGTGGTGCAGGACCTGCTCAAATGGTATCGGCAGTTTGCGGAATATGCGCGCGACGAGGACACGCAGTTCCGCGCGATCCGCCAGCTCGTCAGCGATTGGGAGCCGGGCGAGGGCACGGCGCGTCTGACCATCGGCGGTCCGACGCGCAGTTCCAACAACTGGGCGAAATCCATGAAGCGCGACCTGGCCAAGGGCCGGCGGCTCGACATGGTCATGGCCTATTTCTCCCCCCGCTCAGTTTCCGGCGCCTGATCCGCAAGCTGGCCAAGCGCGGTGACGCGCGGCTGATCTTGGCCGGCAAGTCCGACAATGACGCGACGATCGCGGCGGCGCGGGCGACGTATGGAAAGATGCTGCGCAAGGGCGCGGCGATCTACGAATTCCAGCCGACGAAGCTGCATATGAAATTGGCGGTGGTTGATGATGTCGTCTATTTCGGCAGTTCAAATTTCGACCACCGGTCGCTGCGCCTCAATCTGGAGCTCATGTTCCGGTTCGAGGATGCGGGCTTCGCCGATTGCATGCGCAGCCTCATCGACCGGATGCAGGAGGCATCGGTGCATGTGACCCGCGAACTGCACCGCGAACGGCGCAACCTTTGGACGAAGTTCAAATGGTGGCTCGGCTGGTCGATGGTGTCGACGGTGGATTATACCGTGACGCGCCGCCTCAATGTCGATGTCGACGACGCGGACGACGCCTAGAGCGAATTGTCGTAACCGGCGCGCGGATCGTCGTCGGCCAGGTCGGAGAACTTGGTGATCCGGGCTTCGAATTTCATCCGTACCTTGCCGGTCGAACCGTGTCGCTGTTTGGCAACGACCAGTTCCGCCAGGCCGAAAACCCGTTCCATTTCCGCCATCCAGGCGGTGTGCGCGTCATGCACGTTCTGGTCGTCGGTTTCGATCGGGCGCTTGGGTTCCTTCGCCGCGACGTAATAATCCTCGCGATAGACGAACCAGACCATGTCGGCGTCCTGCTCGATCGACCCCGATTCGCGCAGGTCCGACAGCATCGGGGTCTTGTCCTCGCGCTGTTCGACCGCGCGACTGAGCTGGGACAGCGCGATAACCGGGACCTCCAGCTCCTTCGCCAGGGTCTTCAGCCCGCGGCTGATTTCTGATATCTCGTTGACGCGGTTGTCGTTGGCCCGGCCCGTACCCTGCAATAGCTGCAGGTAGTCGACGATGATGAGACCGACATCGTGCTTGCGCTTCAACCGCCGGGCGCGGGTGCGCAGCGCGGCGATGGTAAGCGCGGGCGTATCGTCGATGTAGAGGGGCAGTTCAGCGAGGCGCTGGCTGGCGAAACTCAGTTGCTGGAAATCCTCGCGGCTGATCCTTCCCATCCGAAGGTTTTCGGAAGAGATACCCGCCTGTTCGGAGAGGATGCGCGTGGCGAGCTGATCCGCGCTCATTTCCAGGCTGAAGAAAGCCACGCCGGCACCGACTGAATCCTCGATTCCATCGGCGGTATCGCGCAGCAGTCGATCGGCGCAGTTGAACGCGATATTCGTGACGAGCGAGGTCTTGCCCATGCCGGGCCGGCCGGCCAGGATGATGAGATCGCTGTCGTGCAGCCCGCCGATCTTCTGGTTGATGCTGGTGAGGCCGGTGGTCTTGCCCGAAATGTTGCCGCCCGAATTGATCGCGCTTTCGATCATCCCGAGCGCCTTGTGCGATGCGGCGGAGAACGTGGACGCTTCCGTCTGGCCGCCCGCGCCCTCTGCCACCTTGAACAGGCTCGCTTCGGCATGCTCGATCTGCTGCATCGGCGCGACGTCTTCCGACGTGTCCAGCGCGCCTTCCACCAAAGTGCGCCCGACGGTCACCAGTTCGCGCAGCAAAGCGAGATCGTAGATCTGCTGCGCCAGCTCGCGCGGGGCGAGCAAGCCCTGCCCGTCGGCGGTCAGCCGTGCGAGATAGGTGATCCCGCCCAGCTCCTTCAACGCCTCGTCGGTTTCGAAATAGGGCTTCAATGTGACCGGCGTGACCACGGCATTGCGGTCGAGCAGCGTGAGGATACGGTCGTAGATGCGCTGATGCACGGGTTCGAAGAAATGTTCCGCGCGGATCGGTGCCGGCAGCTCTTCGATCACGCGGTTGTCGATCAGCACGGCACCCAGGAAGGCAGCCTCCGCCTCGATATTGGAGGGCAGGGTGCGGCCGGGCAGGATGTCGGCGGTATCGTTCGCGGCGGGACGGTCGAGAAGATCGGAATGGGGCATGCGCGCACCATGCGGATTAGGGGCGCGGACGGCAAGCGATGTCGGGGACCAGGGGTTGGACAGGTCTGTGGATGGACGGGGGTGGGAAATATTCGAAGCGAAGCAAACCCCTCCCCGTCACAACCCCGCCCCCCGCCCCGCCCCCCACCCCGTCCACGACCGGCCCATCGCACTTGCGCCTGACCCCGCCCTTCTGCGAAGGGATACGCCATGCCGGATTATCGCATCGCCAAAATCGCGCTGGACGAGGATACGATCCTGTGGCGCAATGCCGATGTCGAACAGGAACGGCGGGTCGCTATGTTCGACCTGATCGAGGAAAACAGCTTCAAGCCGCTGCGCGCCGCATCGCGCGGGCATGACGGTCCGTATCATTGCGAACTGGCGGTGCGCGATGGAAGGCTGGCGCTGACGATCCAATCTGCGGGGGGCGACGTGCTCGAGACGCTCATCATCGGCCTCGCTCGGTTCCGCCGCCCGATCCGCGAATATTTCGCGATCTGCGACAGCTATTACCAGGCGATCCGGAAGGCTACGCCGGCGGAAATCGAGACCATCGACATGGCCCGGCGCGGCGTTCACAACGGCGCGGCGGAATTGTTGCAGGAACGGCTGGAGGGGAAGGTCGAACTCGATTTTCCGACCGCACGGCGATTGTTCACGCTGATCTGCGTTCTGCATATCAGGGGCTGAGGGGGCTTATGGGGCGTAGACGAAGGAAGCCGAACCGGCTGCTGCGCCTGCTCGGCGCGCTGACGCTGATCGGGATCGGCGTGGCGGCCTGGTTCTGGTGGGACGTGCAGCATTGGGTGCCTTCCGAAATTGAATATCCCGATCAGGGCGCGATGGTAAGAGCGGCGGACGGGCCGGTCGCGTTCGAGACGCTGGCCGCCCTGGGGGCGGAATTCGTGTATCTCGCCGCCAGCGACGGCGCAGGCGCGGTCGATCCCGCTTTCGCCGACAATTTCGCGGCCGCCCGCAAGGCGGGGCTGGCTGTCGGCGCCGTTCACCGGTTCGACCCGTGCATCCTTGCGGATGGACAGACCGCCAATTTCGTCACCGTCGTGCCGCGCAGCGCGGACGTGCTGCCGCCGGCCATCGCCCTCGACCGGACGGCGGAGGGATGCGCAGGCCGGGTCAGCGACGCGGCGGTGGAAAGCGAACTGACGACACTCATCAACCAGATCGAAATCCACGCGGAGAAACCCGCGATCCTCAAGGTCGATCGGCCCTTCGAAGCGGCCTATGGTATCTCGGCGCGGCTCGACCGGAACCTGTGGGTCAGCCGGACCCGCTTCGCCCCGGGTTACACGCGGCGTCCCTGGCTGATGTGGTCGGCGAACACGCGGCTGCAAACAGAAGCGGCGGATGAACCGATAGAATGGGTGGTGGTGCAACCATGAATGGTGAAGACGAATTGATCGCGGCGGCCCGCAAGGCGGCATCGAACGCCTATGCGCCCTATTCCGACTTTGCCGTGGGCGCGGCCCTGCGCTTCGCGGACGGCGGCATCGTCACCGGCACGAATGTCGAGAACGCGAGCTACGGACTGTCGCTTTGCGCGGAAACGGTCGCAGTGGCGACGGCGATGGGCGATGGACGGCGCGGTGATCTCGATATGGTCGCCGTGATCGGTCCGGGCATCGAACCGATCACGCCGTGCGGCCGCTGCCGTCAGGTGCTGAACGAACTGGCACAGTTGGGCGGCAGCGATCCCCTGATCATCTGCGTGGGGCGCGAAGAGGTTTACCGGATCAGGCTGAGCGGGCTGCTCCCGCGCGCCTTCGGCCCTACGAGCCTCGCCTGACAGTCAACCCTGCAGGAACTCCAGCAGCGCGCCAAGACAATCGCGGCCCAGCATCTTGCACCGTTCGGGCGACCAGTTCTGATCGGGATCGGGGCAATCGTCATTGTCCTTGTACGGCATTTCCAGGGTCATCGCCGGGCAACCGAACCGGTGCGCGACCTGGTTCGTGCTGATGGTAAGATTGGCCGTGCCTTCGGGCGACTTGGGATAACCCTTAGCCGTCTGGAAATCGGGCGTGCGTCGTTCGAGGATCGCCTGATACCGGGTAAAATGTGCGTAATGTTCCCCCGTCAGTCCGGGAATGCCCTCGTAACCGGCCAGGAACACGGCCGGTATCGCCTCGTCCCCATGCACGTCCATGGCGAAATCGACGCCGGTTTCGTCCATCATGGCGCGGATCGCCAAGATTTCGGGCGATCGTTCGGCCGAAGGTTCCGCCCATTCCCGGTTGAGGTTCGTGCCGATGGCATTGGTCCGAAGGTGCCCCCTGCGCGACCCGTCGGGGTTGCAGTTGGGGACGATATGGAACGTGCATCGCTCCCGCAGCGCGCGGGCGGTCGAATCCGATACATCGGTCAGGCTTTCCAGCATGCCTTCCATCCACCATTCCGCCTGCGTCTCGCCGGGATGCTGGCGGGCATAGAACCAGACCTGCGTATCGCCGTCCCCGATCCGCAGATAGTCGATCGGCTGACCGTCCAGCGACTGCCCGATCCGGCGGTAGGACACGAGCGGGCTGGCAGCGCATTCGGCAATCAGATCGTGATGCCGTTCCATCGAATAGGGTGCGAAATAGGCGAACCAGGCGATGTCGCTGGCCGGGGTATAGGATATCGTCAGGGTGCCATTGCCGGTATCCTTATCGAAGGACGAAGGGGCCGCTTGCCAATATTCGCGATCCTCGCTGACCCGCGCATTGTAGTCGGGCCAGCCGCCGGGATAGGCCGAAGCGTTCAGCCCTTCGATCTTCAGGATCATGGGCTTGCCCGCCGTGCCGCAGACGCGGAAATGGAACCATTGCCTGAATTGCGAGCCATTGTCGGCGCGTAGCGCCAGCCGCGCGCCATCGGTGTCCGCGGACAGGACGTCGATATTGCCGCCGTCGAAGGATGCGTCGATAAGCACTGTATCTTCGATTGCGCGTTCGCTCATTCGGAAATCTCTACCTCTATCGTTTCGCCGCTATTGCCGGGAAATTCGCGGAACAGCGCGCCGGCGATGGCGCGGGCGGCGCCTTGCGGGTCCGCATATTGCGAATTGTCGCTGGCGTTCAAGGTCGCGCGCCCTTCCCACAATACGGCGTTGGAGGCCTTGTCGCGGATCGATACGCCCAGTTCGGTGCCGATCATCGTCCGTTCCCCGCCACCAAGATTGATGCCGAGGCCGAGGCCCACGCCCGATCCGTAAGTACCGGTGGAGGCACCGCCGCCCACCGTAACCGGGCCGCGCCGACCGCCGGGTCGCCGTTCGAACCGTTCCACGCGCAGCTGCGCCAACTGCCGCGCGTCGCCGCGCGCCGTCTCGCGATAGCCAAGTGTCGCAAGCTCCGCCGCTATGGCCGCCTTGTAAGGCGCCAGTTCCAGCGAATTCGTGTCGCCGCCCGGCGCGGCTTCGACGAAAATCGTGCCATTGCCCAGCTGCGGTAAAGTCGCGGTTTCGTGGAAGCGGGTAACCTGCACCGGCTCGACCCGCGGGCCCGCGGCGCAGGCCGCAAGCGCAAGGGTGGCGGCCGACAGGATGACTGTTCGTAACGCGTTCATGGATCGATCTCCTCTACCGCAGCCGATTAACCAATCCCCCGAAATGAGGCGGACCGTCCGGCACGCATTGTTTTTTCGTGCTCCGCTGATAACGGTCGAAACATGAAAAAGGCACCCCGTTCATCGGCGACCCGACCCGGAGACGCCGCCCGCTGCCCGGTGCTGGTCACGGGCGGCGCCGGCTATATCGGAAGCCACGCGGTGCTGGCCTTGCGCGATGCAGGCTGGACGGTCAGCGCGATCGACAATCTGACGACCGGGTTCCGCGCCGCCGTGCCGGAGGGTGTGCCGTTCTACGAAGGCGACATTGCCGAGGCGCAGTTGCTGCACCGCATCTTCGCCGAACAGGGCATCGGCGCGATCATGCACTTCGCGGGATCCATCGTCGTGCCCGAATCGGTCGCCGATCCGCTGGGCTATTATCACAACAACACCTGCAGGAGCCGCGACCTGATCGCGGCCGCCATCGCCGGCGGTGTGCGCCACATATTGTTCAGCTCCACGGCGGCGACCTATGGCGTGCCCGAAACCTCCCCGGTAACCGAGGATGCGCCCACGATCCCGATCAATCCCTATGGCTGGTCCAAGCTGATGACCGAACGGATGCTGGCCGATACCGCCGCCGCGCACGACATGAACTATTGCGCGCTTCGCTATTTCAACGTGGCGGGTGCCGATCCGCAAGGGCGCAGCGGCCAGTCCACGGCGGGCGCGACGCATCTCATCAAGGTCGCGGTCGAGGCGGCACTGGGCAAGCGCGATGGCGTGGCGATCTACGGCACCGACTACGACACGCCGGACGGGACGGGCGTGCGCGATTACATTCACGTGTCCGACCTGGCGGCGGCGCATGTATTGGCGCTGGAGGCGCTGGTGGCGCGGCCGGGACATTCGCTGACCATGAATGCCGGTTACGGTCGGGGCTTCTCGGTGCGCGAAGTGCTGGATGCGGTCGACCGGGTGACGCGGGGCACGATCCGGCGCCGACCGGAACCCCGCAGGGCGGGCGACCCCGCATCGCTGATCGCGGACCCGGCACGGATACGCGCCACACTGCCATGGAAACCGCGTTTCGACGATCTCGACACCATCGTGACGCATGCGCTGGCATGGGAACGGCAACTGACGGCCCATGGTCTCGCGTAGCGGGCGAAGTGCTTGACTTGGGACGACCCGCCGCCTAGGCGCGCAGCTTGATTTTACCGGCGATGCGATCTTTGCCGGGCAATATCCTTCGAGAATTTGGAACATACGATCATGAAAGTCCGCAACAGCCTCAAGTCGCTGAAGAACCGCCATCGCGACTGCCGCGTCATCCGCCGTCGCGGGCGCACCTACGTCATCAACAAGACCAACCGCCGTTTCAAGGCGCGTCAGGGCTAGTTCAATCGTCCGGTCGCGGGTGCCGGTGGCACCCCGATCGATGAGACATGACGGCTCACTTCCCTTATGCGGGACGTGGGCCGTTTTTTTGATGGGAGAGTGGTCGCGATGTCCCCACGATGCACGGTCGCGGTGTTCGACGTGGGCCGCGTCATCGTGCAGTGGGACCTGCGTCACCTGTTCGTCAAGCTGATCGAGGACGGTGACGAACTCGACTGGTTCCTGGCCAACGTCGTCACCGAAGAATGGCATTATCAGCATGATGCCGGCGTGCCCCTGTCCGTCATGATACCTCAGCGCAAGGCGGAGTTTCCCGATCATTCCGACCTGATCGAGGCGTATCGCACGCGCTTCCTCGAAACGATACCCGGCCCCGTTCCGGGTACCGCGGCGCTGATCGAACGGCTGGCGGCGCGCGACGTCCCGCTTTACGCGATCACCAATTTCGGCGCGGAATTCTGGGCGCAGTTCCGCCCGACGGAGCCGGTTCTCGACCGTTTCCGCGACATCGTCGTTTCGGGAATGGAAAAACTGGCGAAACCCGATCCGGACATCTTCCGCATGGCGCAGCGCCGGTTCGGCCAAGCGCCGGAAACGATGCTGTTCATCGACGACAATGAAGCCAACATCGCCGCCGCCGCCGATCTGGGATGGCAGACGCATCACTTTCGCGATGCCGTCATGCTGGAACGCGATCTGACCGAACGCGGGCTGCTCCCCTGATCGCGCGCACGCTTTAATCCGTTCACAGCGGACCCTCCGGTTGCTATCATATTGGCGACAAAGGGACATGGCACATGGGTGATCTGCGCGAACCGCTGAAGGAACTGACCGAATGCGGTCTGCCACAGGCGCTCGACGTGATGGGCGAGAAATGGGCCTTCATGATCCTGCGGGCGGGCTTCAACGGCGTCTTCCATTTCGAAGAGTTTCTGGGCGAGTTGGGGATCGCGCGCAACATCCTGTCCAACCGCCTCGCCAAGCTGGTCGAACATGGCATCCTCAGCCGCGAACCATGCGCCGCCGACAAGCGGCGCATCGAATATCGCCTGACCGAAAAGGGCTTCGACCTGCTCCCCGCGATGTTGTGCCTGCGCCAATGGGGCCAGAAATACGGCGTCGAGATGCAGGAAAACCCGGTGCTGGTCGACGATCGCGACCGGTTGCCGATCGGGCCGGTGTCGATCCTGGCGCATGACGGACGCATCCTGCAGCATCACGATCTGGCGTTGGTCGCGCGCGGTGATGTCGGGCGGCGCAGCGACGGCACGCGGTCGCGTCGCGGCGACATGTTCGCATCGGCCGACGACGCCATTCGCGAACCCGCGACGGCGTCGCATTGAGCCGGGCGACCCGGTCGAGTGCCCGAAACGACACCCGATGGCCGGTACATCATCGTTCGCGGGCGGTTGTGGCGGGCGAGCAACCCCGGCTTGCCGGAGGGCGAGCGACAGGCCTGTGTCGATCGGCTGATGGACGCCCGCCGCGCCGTCAAGGCCGCCTTGAAAGACGATGATGCCGCCGCATTGACACGGGCCCGGTCGCAGGTACACGCGGCGAAAGTGGCTCTTGGAGAGCGCGGCCCCGTGTGGTGGGATGACGGTGCGCCGGATTACAACCGGAAGATGGTGGCCAACACGCCCTATGCTGAAAGCTGAAGATGGCGCGATCGAAGGGGTGAACGCGCCTTTTGACAGATACGGACTCCAGCGGATATTGGACAAAACGGATGGGATCGGAACGATGCTGAAACTGCAAACCGCGCTGCTTCCGGTCTTTCTCGGTATCCTCCTCATATTCACCGCGACATCGGCCGATGCCCGTCGGACCGTGCTGGTCACGTCGTCGCCCCCCTATGCCGAACAGGATGAGAGCGGTGCGTGGACGGGTCCGGCCGTCGATCTGGTCCGCAGCGCCGCCGAACGCAGCGGCCTGGCCGTGTCGTTCACCGGTGTGGAGCAAGGCCCGAACGGCGCGGGCGACGCGGATGATGGGGCGGCGCGGGCGGGCGCCATCGCGGTGCTGCCGGCCTTCGCGACTGCGGATCGGCCCGGTTCCTACGATCGCAGCCTACCCTTTACGCGCGATGCGATCGGATTGATCGGCGGCAGCCAGAGTCGCGGGTTCCTGCGCGATCTGATGAAACTCTTCTCGATGGATTTCTTGAAGGTCGCGCTTGTGTTCGCGGGTATCCTGGCGGTTTTCGGGGCGTTGTTCTGGCTGCTCGAACGCGGGAGGAATTCGGGCGTCGATGGCGAAGATGGCGACAATTCGGCGATCAAGGGTATCGGAAACGGGTTCTGGTGGGCGGGCGTGACCGCGACGACCATCGGATATGGCGATACGATCCCCAAAACGGTTCGCGGCCGCACGCTGGCCATGGTCTGGATGCTGATTTCGATGGCGGTGACGGCGATGTTGACGGCCTATCTCGTGTCGTTGACCGGGGGCCGATCGCCCACCGTCGATTTCGCGTCGAGCGTGTCGGGTAAGACCGTCGGCATCGTGGCCGACAATCCGGTCCTGCGCGATGCGATGCCGGGGGCCGGAGCAGTAACGGAATACGGATCGCTGGACGCCGCCCTCGCCGCATTGGACGACGACCGGATCGACGTGATCGCGCACCCCTTTCGAGCCGCGACAGCCGCCAATCCGGACCGCGGGATCGCCAAGAGCGAAGCGGAGATTGTCCTGCCGGTGATACTGGTATCGCCATCCGAGCCCCGATTGCGCGAAGAGATCGACCGGCTGATCCTGACGCCCACGTGGCAGAAACGGATGTCGGCCCAATAGATAGCGCGGGGACATGCTTCGACCGTGACTTGTCACGCAACGGGTGCCTGTCTCCGATAACTCAGCGCTTCCGCCACATGCACGCGTCCGACCTGCTCGATGCCGGAAAAATCGGCGATCGTGCGCGCGACCCGCAGCATCCGGGTATAGGCGCGGGCGGACAGCCGCAGGGTCTGCGCCGCCTGCAGCAGCAGTTTGCGCCCATCCTCGTCCGGCGTGGCGAAGCGTTCCAGCGCGTCGCCATCCAGTTCCGCATTGGTGCGCGCGCCGGTTTCGGCAAAACGCGCCGTCTGCGCGGCGCGGGCGGTGGCCACCCGCCTGGCGACTTCGGCACTGCCTTCCGCCGGTGGGGGCAAGGCAAGGTCCAGCGCGCTGACCGGATCGACATCGACATGCAGATCGATCCGGTCGAGCATCGGGCCGGACACCTTGCTCTGGTAATCGATCGCGCATTTCGGCGCGCGGCTGCAGGCGAGCGCCGGATCGCCCAGATGGCCGCAGCGGCACGGGTTCATCGCCGCCACCAGCTGCACCCGCGCGGGAAAAGTCACATGCGCGTTGGCGCGCGCGACATCGACCTTCCCCGTTTCCAGCGGCTGGCGCAGACTGTCGAGCACGGCGCGCTGGAATTCCGGCAGTTCGTCGAGGAACAGGACGCCGAGATGCGCCAGGCTGACCTCGCCCGGCTTCACCTTCAGCCCGCCGCCGGTCAGGGCCGCCATGCTGGCCGAATGATGCGGGGCGCGGAACGGACGCGCGCGGCTGATGCGTCCGCCCTCCAGCGTGCCCGCGACGGACTGGATCATCGACACTTCGAGCGCTTCCGACGGATCGAGTTCGGGCAGAATACCCGGCAGGCAGGAGGCGAGCAGGCTCTTGCCCGCGCCCGGCGGACCGTTCATCAGCAAATTGTGATTGCCCGCCGCCGCAATTTCCAGCGCGCGCTTGGCGGTTTCCTGCCCCTTCACCTGCTTGAGATCGGCGGCGGGCGGGGCCGGTTCGACCTTGCCGGGTTCCGGCTGCGGCAGCTGGGCGGTGCCCTTGAGATGGTCGAGCAGGGAAAGCAGGTCGGGCGCGGCGCAGATCGGCACGCCGCTGGCCCAGCGCGCCTCCGCCCCCTGCGATGTCGGGCAGATGAGGCCGACTTCCTGTTCGCTCGCGTGAAGCGCCGCGAGCAGCACGCCGGGCGAGGCGACGACCCGCCCGTCCAGCGCCAGTTCGCCGACCGCGATCCAGTCGCCCAGTTGCTCCCCATCGGTCACTCCCATCGCGGCAAGCAGGGCGAGCGCGATCGGCAGGTCGTAATGCGACCCTTCCTTGGGCAGGTCGGCGGGGGACAGGTTGATGGTGATGCGTTTCGGCGGCAGCGCCAGACCCATGGACGACAGCGCGGCGCGCACGCGTTCCTTGCTTTCGCCGACCGCCTTGTCGGCCAGGCCGACGACGTTGAAATTGGGCAGGCCGGGGGCAAGCGCGCATTGGACCTCCACCGCGCGCGCTTCCAGTCCCAGATACGCGACCGTCCTTACCAATGCGACCACGCGCGAAGCCCCTTTTCCATCCATTTTACGGGCGTTGGTTAACGCTGCCCTCCGATCCCAAACGTAAATGGCTGTTACCGTATCTATCCCTGGTGTCGAGCGGTTTGCGGCGCTTTCCGGGCATACCGAATGGCAGCCCGTATTAAGCACCACTAAGACGGTGGTAACCGTATCGATTGACCAGTTTGCTTGCCGAACGGGCAAGGGCGCGCCCGCCATAGACGGGCCATGCGCAGCATCGTCGCCTTCCTGATCGCCCTTGCCGCTTTGATGGCCGGACCCGCCCAGGCGCAGGTGCTGTCCGAAACAAGCTGGATCGAGGAATGGATTCCGGCGGAACAGCGCTGGGTTCGCGTGGAAGGGGACGGCGCGGACCGGCTCGCCCATCCGATGGCCGCACCGCGTGCTTCGTTGGCGGCGACTCGTCCGGTACTGGCGCAATACGGCCCGTTCCGCGTAACCGATCACGGCGCGGCGGGGCCGGTGGCGGAACTGACCGACGTGACCGATCGCGCTTCACCTACGGATTTCGCCACCATGATGGCCGATTTTCCCGGCATCGCGACTCTCTCCTTGGTCGAGGCTCCGGGAACGGCCGACGATCGCGCCAACCTTCGTCTGGGCCGCATGATCCGGGCAGCCGGCATCGCGACGCACGTACCCCGCGGCGGATCGGTGCGTTCGGGCGCGGTCGAACTGTTCCTGGCCGGGGCGGAGCGGCGGATCGACGATGGCGCGGAATTCGCGGTTCATTCATGGATCGATCCGCAAGGGCGCGAGCCATCGGATTTCGCCATGGAAGCGGCGCCCAATGCGATGTATCTCGATTACTACCGTGAAATGGGCATGACGCGCTCCGAAGCGGTTGCATTCTACGGGATGACCAACTCGGTGTCCTTTGCCGAAGCGAAATGGTTGAGCGCGGGCGAGATGCGCGGCTGGATCGGGCAGGAAAGCAGCACCATGGAAGGGGGCGCCGCCGCCCCGAAGATCGCCTATGCGGACATTCCGGCATATTGACTTGAACCCGGCGGCGTTGTAACCGCCCCCATCATACAAATTGCAGCGATCGACGGTCGACCCCGCGGGGCGGCCCTTTTCATTTCGGTTCGAGGATATCCATGAAGCGTACTTTTCAGCCCAGCAATCTCGTGCGCGCCCGTCGTCACGGATTTTTCGCGCGCAAGAAGACGGTTGGCGGACGCAAGGTTCTGCGCGCCCGCCGCGCCAAGGGCCGCAAGAAGCTGAGCGCGTAATTTTCCAAGACCCTCCTGCGCCGGGCGCGGGGCATCCGTTCCGCTTGGCGACGCCCTGACCGGGCGACTGCCGGTCGGCCTTGCAGACCTTTGGAGGGGCCGTTTTTACGTGAACTCCGAGATACTGCTTTGGCCGGATCGGTGCTGGTGACATTGTGAGCGCACATGGTCAGACTGTCGCAATGGCCGCCAGCGAACTTTCAGTCATTTCCAACCGCGCCGATTTCCTGCGGGCCAATGCGGGCCGGCGGGTGGCGCGGCCGGGTTTCGTGTTGCTAGCCCATCCCAATGGCGGCCTCGGTCGTCGCTACGGCATCACGGTAACCAAGCGGATCGGCAACGCCGTCGCGCGCAACCGGATGAAGCGGCGGTTTCGCGCGCTTCTATGGGATGCGCTTCCCCATGAAGGGCTGCCCGATCACGACCATATCCTGATCGGCCGCGATGGCGGGATCGAACGGGATTTCGCAACGATGCGGCGCGAATTGTCGATCGCGCTGGAACGGCTGCGCGCCGGAAAGGGCGATCCGGCACGTCACCCGCGCGGCAGGAAGAACAGGGGTCAAGGGCAAGCGCGGCGATGAAGCGTGCGCTTACCGCCATGCCCAAAATGCTGCTGGTCGGTGTCGCGCGCCTGTGGCAGATCGGCCCGTCGCGCCTCCTCCCGCCGACCTGCCGTTTCGCGCCCAGTTGCAGCCAATATGCGATCGAGGCGCTGACCCGGCACGGCGCAATCAAGGGTGGATGGCTGGCGTGTAAACGTATAGTGCGCTGCCATCCCTGGGGGGGTCACGGGCACGATCCGGTGCCCTGACGTGCGCCCGCCCGGCTGCAAACGACGATACGGACGAAAGATTTGGACAATCAGCGCAATCTCCTGCTCGCGGTTCTGCTTTGCGGAGTCATGCTGTTGGGCTGGGACGCGGCCATGCGCTACCTCTATCCGCAACCCGATACGCTGACGCAGGCCGAACGGATCGACTCGCCGACGCAGCGCGCCGAAATCGCGGCGGAGGGCGACGCGATCGCCGAAGCCGTGCGCGAAGGGCGGGCCGTCGCGCCGGTCATCCGCGATGTGGATGCGGAACTGGCCCGCCCCGGCCGCGTGCCAATCGACGCGCCGGAAATACTGGGCGCGATCAATCCCGTCGGCGCGCGGATCGATGACATCGAACTGAAGACCCACCGCCGCGATGTCGACCGGGACAGCGGACCCATCCGCATATTCGCGCCTGAAGGCAGCGAGGCGCAGCAATTCGCCGAATTCGGCTTCATCGTGAACGGCGAACGGATCGCCGGCGACACCGTCTGGCAGGTCGAAGGCGGCGCATTGACGCAATCCAGCCCGACCACGCTGCGATACGACAATGGCGCGGGCCAGCAATTCGCCATCACCCTGTCGATCGACGATCATTACATGATCACCGCGCAGCAGACCGTATCCAATCGGGGCAGCGGGGCGGCGGTCGTCCAGCCCTTCGGCCTCATCAACCGCACCAGCCGCAGCGCCAGCGCCTCCACCTGGAACGTGCATTCCGGCCCGATCGGCAATTTCGACGAGGCCGTCCAATTCGGCCCCGATTACGACGATCTGGTGGAGGACGCGAACGAAGGGCTGGCGCAGGGGCGGACCGACTGGCTCGGCTTCACGGATATCTACTGGATGTCGGCCCTGATCCCGCAGGAAGGGGCCGCGACCGACAGCCGGTTCCGCGCGCTGGGCGACGACATATTCCGCGCGGACATGATCTACGATCCCGTCACCGTCGCGCCGGGCCGGCAGGTCACGCGCACCACGCGCCTGTTCGCCGGCGCGAAGGAAAGCGCGGTGCTGGACGAATATGCCGCCGCCGGCGTCGACAAGTTCGGCAAGGCGATCGACTGGGGCTGGTTCGAGATCATAGCCTGGCCGATCTGGTGGCTGCTGACCCATCTGTTCGCACTGGTCGGCAATTTCGGCGTCGCGATCATCCTTCTGACCTGCCTCATCCGGCTGGTCCTGTTCCCGATCGCGCAGAAGCAATTCGCCAGCATGGCCGCGATGAAGGCCATCCAGCCCAAGATGAAAGCGATCCAGGACCGCTACAAGGACGACAAGCCGAAACAGCAGCAGGAAATCATGGCGCTGTACAAGACGGAAAAGGTCAATCCGCTGGCCGGATGCCTGCCGATCCTCATCCAGATCCCGATATTCTTCGCCCTGTACAAGACGCTGATCCTGGCGATCGAGATGCGGCACCAGCCCTTCGCCCTGTGGCTGCGCGATCTGTCCGCGCCCGATCCGGCGCATATATTGAACCTGTTCGGCCTGCTGCCGTTCGAAGTGCCCAGCCTGCTGGCGATCGGGCCGCTGGCGATCCTGCTGGGCATCACCATGTGGCTGACCTTCCGCATGAACCCGACCGCGATGGACCCCATCCAGAAACAGATCTTCAGCATCATGCCGTGGATGCTGATGTTCGTGATGGCGCCCTTTGCCGCCGGGCTGCTGTTGTACTGGGTGACCAACAACGTGCTCACCCTGGCGCAGCAGACCTATCTCTATTCGAAACACCCGCAATTGCGGGCCGCGGCGGAGAAGGAGCGCGCGGACAAGGAAGCGGCCGCCGCGCGGGAAGCGAAGGGGTGAGAATATGGCATATGTCCACGACCCGTTCGCCCTGAGCCTGTCGAAGGGCTGCACTTCACTTTCGACCGAAACTGTCAAAAGAAGGGCAGGGCTTCGACAGGCTCAGCCCGAACGGTTTGGTTAAGTGATGCTGACCCCCGAAGAACTCGAAGCGCGCGAAGCGAGCGAACGCACGGAACGCGAACGCCGCGCGTCGAAACTGTTTTCGGGCCGCGTCGAATTCCTCCTCTCCGCGCCGCAGCTCAAATTCCTGCCCGAACCGACCGTGCCCGAAATCGCCTTTTGCGGGCGCAGCAATGTCGGCAAATCCTCGCTGCTCAACGCCATCACCGGGCGCAAGGCGATCGCGCGTGCATCGGTCACGCCGGGCCGGACGCAGGAATTGAACATCTTCGAGGTCGGCGATCCGACGCTGTTCCGGCTGGTCGACATGCCCGGCTACGGCTTCGCCAAGGCGCCATTGAAAGTGGTCGAGCAATGGAAGAAGCTGATCCGCACCTATCTGCGCGGGCGCCAGGTGCTCCACCGCACGCTGATGCTGGTCGATGCGCGGCACGGGCTGAAGGACGTGGACCGCGAGATGATGCGGATGCTCGACGAGACCGCCGTCAGCTACCGCGTGGTGCTGACCAAGGCGGACAAGATCAAGGCCAGCGCGCTGGACGCCGTCGCGCGCACGACCGAGGCAGAAATGGCCAAACACCCCGCCGCCTTCCCGCAGCTGCACATCACCAGCGCGGAAAAGGGCATGGGCATCGACGAACTGCGCGGCGCGGTGCTGGGCGATGCGGGGGGATGAGCCGCGCTCGGCGCAGCCCCGGACTAGACCGGTTTGCGTGGGCGCGCATCGTCGACGAGAAGAAACGCCTTATGAACGTGAAACCATGACCAGAAGACGATGCCTAGCCATTTGAATCCGTCTTCGGCGAACAGCGTCCATTCCGAGATCAAACTGCCATGTTCACGGTCGATCGCGTCGATCGCGACCGATATCGTGAAACATACGATAGCGGCCAGCAAGGCGGTCGTTCTTTCCGCGATGTAGCGGCGGCGAAAGACCGTCAGATATGCGGCGAAAATCACCGCAAGACCCATCAGTATCACGGGCTCGGGAACCTTCAACAGACGCGGTGCCAGCCAGTCATGGACCAGGAAGAAGTCGTCGATCATCAAGGTCAGAGTCATCGCGGCGGCGGCTATCATGAAATTGCGATCCTGCAGCCGATGACGGCGATGCAGGACCGCAGCCGCGAATGCGCAAGCCGACGCCGTTCCCATCCACAGGAACGCGCCGAGATTGGATACCGCGCCGACCAGGGGGTGCACCCCGGCCGTGGTCGTCACGTCCCGCATCAGCGTGCCGATATGACGAAAATCGACCATTCCGAGACCGGCCGTCACCACCAGAACAGAAAGCGCGAACAAGGCGGCCAGCAATCGCATGCCGTTCTCCTTCGGCCAGCGGATCATGTGGCGAATAGCGCCGCATCGTCGCCGAACGCCTTCATTTCCAGCGCGTTGCCGGACGGGTCGCGAAAGAACATCGTCGCCTGCTCGCCCGGCTTGCCCCTGAAGCGGATGGTCGGCGCGATTTCGAACCGCGTCCCTACTGCATCCAGCCGCTCCGCCAGCGCCTGCCAATCCGGCATGGTCAGAACGACGCCGAAATGCGGCACCGGTACGCCATGCCCATCGACCGCATTGGACGCGGCGTCTTCCCGCGCCCCTTCGTCCAGGTGGCACACGATCTGGTGGCCGTAGAAATCGAAATCGATCCACCGTTCGGACGACCGCCCCTCCGCGCAGCCAAGGGTGACGCCATAGAACGCGCGCGCCGCTTCGAGATCGTGAACGGGGAAAGCGAGATGAAACGGGCGCAGTGTCACAATTGTGTAACCTAGCACGCCAGGCGTTCACGCAAACCGTTTTCCTACATCGCGCCGGTTCGCCATAGGCTGCGCGATGGAAGATTCGAACAACATCCCCATAAGCCTGAACGAAGCCAAGCGGATTCTCGCCGATTATCGCGCCTCGCTCCGCCCCCCGGTTTATACCCTGGACCGTGTAACACCCGGTCCATCCGTTCAGGCTCGACATAGACGCGATGAACGCCTACCTGCCGGACCCGGTGGAAACGGGGCGAACATGAAGCTGATCATCGGCAACAAGAACTATTCGAGCTGGTCGCTGCGCGGTTGGCTGGCCTGCAAGCAGTCGGGTCTCCATTTCGAAGAGATCCTCGTCAATATCGGCGGCGAGGAATGGGAAACGGCCAAGAAGGAATCGGGCGAGATCATGCCTTCGGGCAAGGTTCCGATCCTGTGGGACGACGAGACCGTCATCTGGGACAGCCTCGCCATCCTCGAATATTGCGGGGACAAGGTCGGACGCGACCGCTTCTGGCCGAAGGACGATACCGCGCGCGGCATGGCCCGTTCGATGGTCGGCGAGATGCACAGTGCCTATCTCGCCCTGCGGCGCGAATGCCCGATGAACATGCGCAAACGTTACGACGGGGTGCAGATTACCGAGGATTGCCGGCAGGACATCGTGCGCATCCTGCAATTATGGGCGGAAGCGCGCGCGCGTTTCGGGCAGGGCGGGCCGTATCTGTTCGGCACGTTCGGCGCGGCGGACGTCTTCTATGCCCCGGTCGTCAGCCGGTTCCTGACATACAACATCGCGGTGCCGGGCTTCGCGCAGAGTTACTGCCAAGCGGTGTGGGAACATGACTGGATGGTCGAATGGCGCGAAGCGGCGGAGAACGAACAATGGACCTTGGAACAATACGAACGGATGCCGTCCGTCGGCTGAGCGCCTTTCTGGCGGCGTTCGCACTCGTCGCCGGCACGCTGTTGCCAGCGCCGGTGCTGGCCTGGGGCGGCTACGGACACCGCACGACGGGTGCCATCGCACTCGCCAATGTGAAGCCCGAAACACGCGCCGCGATCGCGCGTCTGCTGCGATACGAGAAGCAGTTGGGCACGCCCGAATGCCCGCTGTCGACCCTGGAAGAGGCGACGGTCTGGCCCGATTGCGTGCGGCGGACCCGCTGGCGCTGGGGCTACACCGCCGCCTGGCATTACCGCACGACTCCGATCTGCGAAGCCTACGATCCCTGGGCCAACTGCAGCGGAGGCAATTGCGTCACCGCGCAGATCGAGCGCAACCAGCGGCTGCTCGCCGATGAAAGCCTGCCCGCCCCGATCCGGCTGGAGGCGCTGGCCTTCATGACGCATTTCGTGGGCGACATTCACATGCCGCTGCATTCGGGCGACAAAGACGATCGCGGCGGCAACGATCGCCGCGCCGCCTACGGCATCGTGCCCGACAAGAACCTCCATTCGATCTGGGACGGGGCGCTGGCGGAACGGGCGATCACTTCGACCGACGGGCCGATGGTGCGCCGTTACGACGCGGCGGAACGCGTGGAGTATGGGGGCGGGGAAGCGCCCGACTGGGGCCGCGAAAGCTGGCAGACGGCGCGCGAGTTCGTCTATCCGACCGCCTTCGATGTGGACGATGCCTGCACGGTCGAACTTCCGGATGAAACCGCGCTGACGCAGGACGACATCGTGCGCGCCGTGCCGGTGGCGCAGCGGCGCATACGCCAGGCCGGGCTGCGGATGGCGGCGATGCTGGACGCGGCGTTCGCGCCCGGCCCCTTGCCCGAACCGGAGGATGGACGATGAGTGCGCTCGACCACGCGCGGGCACTTATCGCGGCGCCCAGCGTCACGCCCGCCACCGGCGCGGTGTTCGATGCGATGGAAGCGATGCTGACGCCGCTGGGCTTCGCGGTCCACCGCTTTACGCGCGGCGCGGGACCGGCAGGCAGCGACGAGGCCCCGGTGGAGAACCTCTTCGCCATCCGCCCCGGCCCGGCTGGATCGAAGCATTTCGCCTTCGCCGGGCATCTCGATGTCGTGCCGCCGGGCGGCGAATGGACGAGCGATCCGTTCACGCCCGAACAGCGGGGGCGTCTGCTCTACGGGCGCGGCGCGGTCGACATGAAGGGCGCGATCGCCTGCATGGTCGCGGCGATGGCGGACGTTCCTGCCGACGCGGGCACGGTCAGCTTCATCGTCACCGGCGACGAGGAAGGCCCGGCGCTGCACGGCACCCGCGCGCTGATCGACTGGATGGGCGAGGTCGGCCACACGCCCGATCTGTGCCTGGTGGGGGAACCGACCTCAGTAAACCGGCTGGGAGACATGATGAAGATCGGGCGGCGCGGTTCGGTCAATATGTGGATCGCGGTGGACGGGACGCAGGGCCACGTCGCCTATCCGCATCTCGCCGACAACCCGATCCCCAGCCTGGTCGCCATACTGGCCGAACTGGATGCGCTGATGCTCGACGAGGGCACCGACTGGTTCCAGCCGTCGAACCTGGAAGTGACCGAACTCGAAGTCGGCAATGCGGCGCATAACGTCATCCCGGCCAAAGCGACCGCGCGCCTGTCGATCCGCTTCAACGACACCCATTCGGGCGCGTCGCTGTCCGACCTGGTGCGCGGCATCGTGGAACGGCATGGCGGCACCCTGCTGCCGGTCATCAGCGGCGAACCCTTCCTGACCCCGCCCGGCGCATTCAGCGACATCGTCGCGGCGGCGGTGTTGGCGGAAACCGGCATCGACCCCGAACCCAGCACGACCGGCGGCACGTCCGACGCGCGGTTCCTGCGCGCGGTCTGTCCGGTGATCGAATTCGGCCTGTGCAACGCGACCATGCACAAGACGGACGAGGCGGTGGCGGTCGCCGATCTCGACGTGCTGACACGCATCTACGCGCGGATCGCGACGGCGGCGCTCAGCGTTTAGGGGCGACCAGCACCTTCTTGCGAAAGCTGCACAGATCGACGACCGGGCAGCGCCAGCATTCGGGCGTGCGCGCCTTGCAGATGTAGCGGCCGTGCAGGATCAGCCAGTGATGCGCATCGAGGCGGAAGGGGGCGGGCACGCGGCGTTCCAGCTTCGCCTCGACCGCTTGCGGAGTCTTGCCCTTCGCCAAGCCGGTGCGGTTGCCGACCCGCAGGATATGCGTATCGACCGCGAAGGCTTCTTGGCCGAACCAGCAATTGAGGACGACATTGGCGGTCTTGCGCCCCACGCCGGGCAATCGCACCAGATCGTCACGCGTCGCCGGAACTTCGCCCCCGTAATTGTCGATCAGCATATGAGCCATGGCCATGACGTTCTTCGCCTTGGAATTGAACAACCCGATGGTGCGGATATGCGCGATCAACCCGTCCAGCCCCAGATCGAGCATTTGCTGCGGCGTTTTGACCGCGGCGAACAGCGCCCGCGTCGCCTTGTTCACCCCCACATCGGTCGCCTGCGCGGACAGGGCGACCGCGACGACCAGCTGATAGGCGTTGCCATATTCCAACTCCGTTTCGGGCGCGGGGTTCGCCTCGGCCAACCGCCGGAAAAACTCGAAAATCTGGTCGTTGGTCATGCGTCTGCGGTCAAAGGTCGAGCAAATCGTTCATGGTGTATCGCCCCGCCGGCCTGCCGACCAGCCACGCCGCCGCCCTGACCGCCCCGCGCGCGAAGATCATGCGGTTCTCGGCATTGTGGGTCAGGGTCAGGCGTTCCTCGTTACCGGCGAAGATAACGCTGTGATCGCCCGCCACCGTGCCGCCGCGCAAGGCCGCGAAACCGATCGCGCCATCCGCCCGCGCGCCCGTTTGGCCGTCGCGTCCGCGTTCCGAAAGGGTGGCGAGATCGACGCCGCGCCCTTCCGCCGCCGCTTCGCCCAGGAGCAGCGCGGTGCCCGACGGCGCATCCACCTTCATCCGGTGGTGCATCTCCACGATCTCGATATCCCAGTCCGGCCCGAGCTTCGCCGCCGCCTGCCACACCAGATGCGCGAGGAGCGTGACACCGAGCGAGGTGTTGCCGGTTTGCAGGATGGCGATGTCGCGCGCCGCATCGTCGATGCGACGATGATCGCCGGGCCGCAAGCCGGTCGTTCCAATCAATATGGGAATGCTCGAAGAGGTGGCTGCCTGAACGGTGTTCTCCAATGCTTCCGGCGCGGAAAAATCGACCAGGACTTCGCTTCGCGACGCAAGCGCGAATGCCTGCTCCCCCTTGTCGACGCCGCCTGCATAATCGTGTCCGGCATCGGCGATCGCCTGTTGCAAGGCCTGCCCCATGCGGCCCTCGCTGCCGATAATTCCGATCCGTGTCATTGCGTCTCCCCTTCGCCGTGTGCTTCATGGGGGACATGGACGACCTTCGCAATATCGTGATCCTGACGGGAGCGGGCATCAGCGCCGAAAGCGGGATCGACACGTTCCGGGCGGAAGACGGCTTGTGGGAGAAGCACCGGATCGAGGATGTCGCCATGCCCGAGGGGTTCGCGCGCGATCCCGATCTGTTGCTGGGTTTCTACGACGCCCGCCGTGCGGCCGTGCAGACGGTGGAACCCAACGCCGCCCATCACGCGCTCGCGCGGCTCGACCGGGAATGGCGGGGGGAGGGCCGGCATCTGCTGATCGTGACGCAGAACGTCGATGATCTGCATGAACGCGCCGGGGCGAGGGTGCTGCATATGCACGGAGAATTGTTGAGCGCGCTGTGTTCCGCCTGCGGCGCGCGCCATCGATGGGCCGGTCCGCTGATCGATCGCCCGCCCTGTCCGGCCTGCAGCGAAGCGGCGTTGCGGCCCGATGTCGTATGGTTCGGGGAAATGCCCTATCGGATGGATCATATCTACGGTGCGCTCAGCGAAGCCGACCTGTTCGTCAGCATCGGCACTTCGGGCGCAGTCTATCCGGCGGCGGGTTTCGTGGAAGAAGCGCGGCTGGCGGGCGCCGATACGCTGGAACTCAATCTGGACGAAAGCGAGGGGTCGCATCGCTTCGCGCGAAGCCGGCGCGGGGCGGCGGGCGCGCTGGTGCCCGAATGGGTCGAGGACCTGTTAGGCGGGTGAACCGCAGGCCCGGCAATCGGGGTCTTTCGCGATGGTGAGCGTGCGCAGACCCGGCTTCAACCCGTCCAGCAGATGCAGCTTGCCCCACCCCGCATCGCCGAACGCCGCCTTCCCATCGAGCAGGACGCGCACCGCCTGCATCGCCGCGAAACTGCCGGCCCAGCCCGCCATCGCGCCCAGCATGCCGTCATCGGCGCAGCTGTCGCAATCGTCATTGTCGAACGCGTCGCCGACGAAACAGCGGTAGCAGGCACTGTCCTCCAGATGCCCCGCAAACGCGCCGACCTGCCCCTGGAACCGGCCGATCGCGGCGGACAGCAAGGGTGTGGCCAGCGCGACGCAGGCGTCCGATATGGTCAGCCGGGTGGCGAAAGTGTCGGTTCCGTCGATGACCAGGTCCGTGCCCGCAAGCAGCGTCGCCGCATTGTCGGGCGTAATCCTGTCGTCGCGCTCCTCGACCGCGATCGACCCGTCGAGATTGGCGAGCCAGCGACGGGCCGCCACGGCCTTGGCATGGCCGACGTCGCGCTGCGTGTAGATCGTCTGCCGCTGGAGGTTCGACAGCTCCACATCGCCATCGTCGATCACGCGTAGATGGCCGATGCCCGCGCCCGCCAGATATTGCAGCACCGGGCTGCCGATGCCGCCCAGTCCGACCAGCGTGACGTGTGCCTGTGCCAGCGCGACCTGCCCCGCACCGCCGATTTCGGGAACGATGATGGTGCGCGCGTGGCGTTCAAGCTGATCTACGGACAGACTCATGGGTAAGCTGTTGGCAGGCTGTTAAGAGCCTGTCGATAACGGTATGTGCCGTAACCCGCTTCGGTAATCGCAGCGGCCGACGCGTAATGATTCAGCTTTCCAGTTGCCGAAGCAGGCTGCGCACGTCGCCATCCATATCCGCATCGCGGGTGCGCAGATCCTCGATCAGGCGGACGGCGTGGATAACGGTCGAATGATCGCGCCCGCCGAACTTTCGCCCGATTTCGGGATAGCTGCGCGGCGTCAGCACCTTGGACAGGTACATCGCCACCTGGCGCGGGCGCACGACGGCGCGGGCGCGGCGTTTGGACGACATCTCGCTGCGGTCGATCCGATAGAACTGGCACACGGTCCGCTGGATCTCGTCGATCGTGATGCGTCGGCGATTGGCCGACAATATATCTGTCAGCTGTTCCTCGGCCAGTTGCAGCGACACCGTTTGCCCGGTGAGCTGGGCATAGGCGATCAGCTTGTTGAGGCCGCCGACAAGCTCGCGCACATTGCGGGTGATGGTCCGCGCCAGAAACTCGATCACGTCGCCTGGCACTTCGAGTGGAGCGAATCGCGTGAGCTTGGATTCGAGGATCTTGCGCCGCAATTCGATATCCGCCGCCGCAATATCGGCGACCAGCCCCATCGACAGGCGGCTGAGCAGACGCGGCTCCACTCCGTCCAGCGCCTGCGGCGCGCGGTCGGCCGCGAAGACCAGCCGTTTCCCTTCGGCCAGCAGCGCGTCGATCGTGTAGAGCAATTCCTCCTGCGCGCTCGCCTTGCCGATGATGAACTGGATATCGTCGACCAGCAGCAGATCGAAACTGCGCAGCCGCGCCTTGAACTCGATCATCTGGTTGGCTTTGAGCGCATGGACGAACTCGACCATGAACCGCTCCGCGCTGCAGTAGAAAATCCGCGCGCGGGGATGCGCGGCCAGGAAATTATGTCCGATCGCGTGCAGCAGGTGGGTCTTGCCCTGACCGGTCGCAGCCTTGAGGTAGAGGGGCGAGAACTGCGGCGTTTCGCTGGCTGCCATGCGCTGCGCCGCATTGTAGCCCAGAATATTGGTTTCGCCCGTAATGAACGCTGCGAAACTGAGCGAGGGATCCAGCCCGATCGAGGAAGCGAAGCCCTGTTCGCCCACCGTGCCCGCGGCCACGGCGATCATTGCATTGCCGCCGCCGTCATTCGCAGCGCGGCGGCCGGGATTGTCCAGCGCGAGGTCGGACATGGTGCGGCGGTCCGGATGAACCTGTATCTTGACGTGGCGAATATCGTTCTTGGCGATTTTCCAGGCGAGCGACAGCCGGTCGGCGAAGCGATCCTGGACCCAGTTGGCCGAGAACTCGGTCGGCAGATAGAGTTTGAGCGTTCCGGTATCCTTGCAGAACGGTCCGAGCTGGACCGGCCTGATCCACTGGCTGTGCAGTTGATGGCCCAGATCCTTGCGCAGCCCCTGGCTGATATCCGCCCAGTCGGCGGCGAGGTTGACCGCTTCCATATCGTCGATATCGTCCCGGCCGGGTTTGCGATGGGTGGAAGTGGAATTGCCGTCATCAAGTGCCATTGCGCTTACGATCCCCATCTCCGGCCGGGCCGCCGCCCGTTCCACCAGGGCCACGCCGGTACCAGCTCGTTATTATCGCGAAATCCGGGCAAAGCCTTGCCGGCCATCGGAATCGCCCGCGATTCCGAATGCGGATTGCAACTGTTCTTAACTGTGAATCGGAACCGCCTGGCCCCGAATACGCAGCTACTTATGAACGGCCTGCGCGGAGGCGCAAGTGCGCTGACTGTAAAAAATCCGAAATATATGAGTTGACATCATCCATCCGCAGAGCTGCGTTCAAGCCATTGATTAAACGTGTAAACAGGCGTTCACTTATCGCGAATCGCGGGGCGCCCTGCAATCGTCGCGCGTGCCGACGACACTGGCATTCCGGCCACCAGAAAAATGCCGCAGTGCATCATTTGTTAACCATGAAAAAGGCCGGCACTTCGCGCGCCGGCCGATCTTGTTAATCCTGTCGAGCGTCAGGCGATTCGTCCGTCGCGGTAATATGCGATCAGAGCGCTGCGACCCGTTTCGACAGGCGCGACATTTTGCGCGATGCGGTGTTCTTGTGCATGACGCCGCGCGCGACCCCGCGGGCAAGTTCGGGCTGAGCGGCGCGCAGGGCATCGGTCGCCTGCTGCTTGTCGCCGCCTTCGATCGCCTGTTCGACCTTCTTCACGAAACCGCGAATGCGGCTGACCCGTGCGCCGTTGATTTCGGCCCGGCTGTTGTTGCGACGGATGCGTTTGCGTGCTTGCGGCGTATTGGCCATGTTCGTCCCTTGTACATAGCCGCGCCGGGGGCGCGACCATTATGCTATTCGGTCATATGAAAAACGGCGGTCGCCCACCGGAAAGCGCGCCGTTTACCGTCACGCACTCGAATCGTCAACCGAATTAGCCGTGTTTGAACCGCACGCTAGCGTTGGCAGCAAGGGCAGTACCAGGTGCTGCGGCCACCCTGCTCGAACCGCCGGATGACACCGCCATCCCCGCGTTCGCAGGGGCGGCCTTCGCACCCATACACCTTGAACCGCGTCGCGAAATAGCCGAGCTGGCCGTCGGGCCGGGCATAGTCGCGCAAGGACGAGCCGCCATCGGCGATCGATTGTTCCAGCACGGCGCGGATTTCCGGCACCAGCCGGCGCAGGGCGGCAAGCGAGACCCGCCCGCCGGCGCGTTTCGGGCTGATCCGCGCTCCATGAAGCGCCTCGCACACATAGATATTGCCGAGGCCGGCCACGATCCGCTGATCGAGCAGCAGCAGCTTCATCGCCTGGGCGCGCCCGCGAAAGGCGGCATGGAGATATTCCGCCGTCAGCGCGTCGCCCAACGGTTCCGGCCCGAGCGACACGATGGACGGCCAGTCGCCGACGCGGCCGGTCGCCACCAGATCGACCCAGCCGAACCGGCGCGGATCGCACAATGCGAAGCTGTGATCGGCAGTTTCCAGCACCAGATGATCGTGGCGGTCGGGCGCATCGGGATCGATCCGCCAGCGTCCCGACATGCCGAGATGGAAGATCAGCGTGTTATCGCGGTCGGTATGGATAAGGCCGAACTTCGCGCGGCGCCCCAATGCGATGACCCGCGCGCCAGTCATCACCTGCACCAGATCGGCGGGGAAGGGGCGGCGCATGTCGGGCCGGTTGACGCGAAGCGCGGTAATGCGTTGCCCCATGAGGAACTTGGCCAGGCCGCGAACCGTTGTCTCAACTTCGGGCAGTTCGGGCATCGCTGCCCTTTAACACCCTTTGCCGAAGTCGCAATTCACCGTTAAGGAACGCCCCATGAGCGCACCTGGTCACGATACGGTTTCCTTCGGCTATAAGGAGGTCGACGCATCGCAGAAAGCCGCGCTGGTCGGCGACGTTTTCTCGGGCGTGGCGGCCAGATACGACATCATGAACGATGTCATGTCTGGCGGCATGCACCGTGTGTGGAAAGACCGCTTCGTGCGCCGGGTGAAGCCGCGGGCGGATGAGCACATCCTGGATATGGCGGGCGGCACGGGCGACATCGCCTTTCGCATGGCCCCGTCCGGCGCGCATATCACGGTCGCCGACATCAACCGCGAAATGCTGGACGTGGGTATCGAACGCGCGATCGAGCGGGGTCTGGACGGGTTGGTCTGGTCGCGGCAGGATGCCGAAGAACTCGCCTTTCCCGCGCGGTCCTTCGATGCCTATACGATCGCTTTCGGTATCCGCAACGTCACCCATATCGACCGCGCGCTGGCGGAAGCGCACAGGGTGCTGAAATATGGCGGACGGTTCTTTTGCCTGGAATTCTCGACCACGACGTGGCCGGGTTTCAGGCAGGTCTACGATGCCTATTCACACACGGTCATGCCCAAGATCGGCGGTTTGATCGCACAGGACGAAGCGAGCTATCGCTACCTCGCCGAATCGATTCGCCGCTTCCCGCCCATGCCGCAATTCGAACGCATGGTCCGCGATGCCGGCTTCGCCCATACGAAGGTGGAGGCGATCGTGGGCGGGGCGGTGGCAATCCATTCGGGCTGGAAAATCTGACGCGTGGCCGGACCCGCGACGCATATCTGGCGGCTCCTGAAATGGGGCCGAACCCTTGCAAGACACGGCGCGCTGCGCGGGATCGAGGCCGATCCCAACACGCCGCCGCCGGTACGCCGTCTGGTTCGGATCGCGCGCTTCGGGACAGTCCAGCCCAAGCGCCCCGACTATGCCGCCGCGTTCCGCGCGATCGGTCCGGCGGCGATCAAGCTGGGGCAATCTCTCGCCACCCGGCCCGATCTGGTCGGGGACGAGGCCGCGGACAATCTGCTGGCGTTGCAGGACGATCTGCCGCCGGTGCCGTTCGACCGGATCAAGCAAGTGATAGAGCGCAGCTTCGAACGGCCGATCGACACGATCTTCGCTTCGATCGAGGAGCATCCGGTCGGCGCCGCGTCCATCGCGCAGGTCCATCGGGCGGTCACGATCGAGGGGCGGCAGGTCGCGGTCAAGGTGCTGCGCCCCGGTATCCGCGAGAAATTCGCGCGCGATATCCAGACCTATCACTGGGCCGCCGCGCATCTGGAAGCGATGGGCGGTGAAGCGCAGCGCCTGCGCCCCCGCACCACCATCGCCAATTTCGAACGCTGGACCAACCGCGAACTCGATCTGCGGCGGGAGGCCGCTTCGGCGAGCGAACTGGCAGAGGCGATGGTCGCCATCCACGGCTACGAGGTGCCCGGAATCGACTGGGACCGTACCAACGGCAAGGTCATGACCGTCGAATGGGTCGACGGCATCAAGATCAGCAAGCGCGACGAACTGATCGCGGCAGGGCACGATCTGCCGGCGCTCGCCAACCGCCTGGTGCTCGCCTTCCTGACGCAGGCGATCAGCGCGGGTTTCTTCCACGCCGACATGCACCAGGGCAATCTGTTCGTGAAGGCGGACGGTACGATCGTGGCGATCGATTTCGGGATCATGGGCCGGATCGACCGGCAGGCGCGGGCGTGGCTGGCGGAGATATTGTACGGGCTGACGACGGGCAATTACCGCCGCGTCGCGGAAATCCATTTCGAGGCGCAATATGTACCCGACTACCACGATGTCGGAGAATTCGCGACCGCATTGCGCGCGGTGGGCGAACCGATGCGAGGCAAGCCGGTCAGCGAGTTGAGCGTGGGGCAGATGCTGGACGGCCTGTTCGCGATAACCCGCGATTTCGACATGCAGACGCAGCCGCATCTGCTTCTCCTTCAAAAGACCATGGTGATGGTCGAAGGCGTCGCGACGCAGCTCGATCCGCAGATCAACATGTGGGATACCTCGGGACCCTTCGTGCGCGAATGGATACGCGACGAACTGGGACCGGAAGCAGCGCTGGCCGATCGGATTAGAAACGACGCGGCGACCCTGCTTCGCCTGCCGCAGCTGGTCCGCCGGGTGGAAGATCGCTATCCCGCGAAAGGCGCCGCGCCGGCGCAGATACCGCTGCCCGACGTGGACATCATGTGGCAACGCCGCCGCTCGAACGGCGACGATGGAAAGGATTATTGGGCGAAAGTCATCGTCGGTTCCGTGATCGGCACGGGCTTCGGACTTATCGCAGCGGTCGCTCTCGGCTTGGTCGGCTAGCTTTTGAGCGGTTGGACGCGGCGCGGCAGGATACGGATCCCCACGATGCACGCCGCCGCAAACACCGCCTCGACCAGCATGGGCACGAAAAACCCGTCCTCGCCCCCATGCGTGGCCAGAGTGACGGTCCGCCCGACGAAAGCCACGCTTAGCATGAAGGCGGGTATGAGCAGGATATCGGTGCGGCGCTTCCACGCGCCATACAGCATCGACAGGCCGGTAATCGCGAAGAAAGCGGTCATGTCGCCGCGGATGGCAGCCACGCCGATATTGTCGTTGGCGCCGAAACCCAGCGACGCGGCGGCATCTTCGGGGCGGAACAGGAAATCCGCCGCCATCAGGGTGAAGAACAGGCCGCCCACGAAGATCAGGGCCGTCACGATCAATCGCATATCTTACCTCCGGACGCCGCGCATCTGTCATAGCGGCAATCCGACGCCTTATAGGCGGCGGTCGGCTGTTGGCGATAGGAAGACGGCAGGATTTTGTGCATCGAGGATGCGAACATGTCGCGGGGGCTGGCAGGCACCGCAGGGCCGCGCTAGGTTGCAGCCGATGAGACGGGAGCGATCATGAGGCAGGGCGACGCACGGCACGTGCTGCTGGTGGTGGGCGGAGGCATCGCAGCCTACAAATCGTGCGAGCTCGTGCGGCACATGCGCCGGGGCGGGGTCGACGTCACCTGCGTCGTGACGGAAGGCGGGCAGCAATTCGTGACGCCCATGACGCTGGCCGCCCTGTCGGAGCGACCGGTCCATACGAAACTGTGGGATTTGAAGAACGAGGCCGAGATGGGACATATCCAGCTCAGCCGGGAGGCCGACCTGGTCGTGGTGTGCCCCGCCACCGCCAACATGATGGCGAAGATGGCGGCGGGCATCGCCGACGATCTGGCAACCACTCTCATCCTCGCGACCGACAAGCCGGTGATGGCCGTGCCCGCGATGAATGTCCGCATGTGGCAGCATGACGCGACCCAGCGCAACGCGCAGTGGCTCCGCCAGGCGGGGGTGCACGTGGTCGAACCCGATATCGGACCCATGGCGTGCGGCGAATTCGGTCCGGGTCGTCTGCCGGAACCCGAAGCGATCTGGCTGGAAATCGCCGATCTGCTGGATATCGATCCCGGGGATGTCGGGGGACAGGACATCGAAGGGTTTCTTCAGGAAACATTGCCGGCTGCGGAGAGCGACGATGCCGAGGACGACACCGCCGCCGATGAAGCTCACGCTGACGACAATGCGGGGCGGGGCGGACTGGGTGGCCTGCTGTCGTCGCTCATTCCGCGATCCACGCCGAAACGCAGCGCAGACGAACTGGAAGCGCAATGGCTGGAAGCGGAGCCAGTGCCAGAGGACTTGACCGATGCTGCTGTAGGCGAAGAGGCGTTCGGGTCTGGTGGCGCATCTCCGCTTGCCGCGAAGGGCGGCGCGCGATCGGCTCCGCCGACCGATCCCGAAGCGACCAACCACACGGTTGCGGGCGGGGCCGCGCCCGAACCGATCGAGGGCGACGAACAGCCAGTTTCCGTTCGCGATCCGCTGGACGGGCAGGACGCCTTCGACGAAACGCCGGCGCATCGCCCGCTTCACGGACGGCACGTTCTGGTCACCGCCGGACCGACGCACGAGCCGATCGATCCGGTCCGCTACATCGCCAATCGTTCCTCGGGGAAGCAGGGTTTCGCCATCGCGGCGGCGGCAGCCGATGCGGGGGCGCAGGTCACGCTGATCGCCGGACCGGTCTGGCTCGATACCCCGCCCGGCGTCGACCGGATCGACGTCGAGACTGCCCGCGACATGGCGGAAGCGGTGAAGAAGGTCCTACCGGTGGACGTCGCGATCATGGTCGCGGCGGTATCCGACTGGCGCAGCAAGGATTACGCCGATGCGAAGATAAAGAAACGTGGGTCCGCGCCGCCGGCATTGATGCTGACGGAAAACCCCGACATCCTCGCCAATACGGCGGCGGGCGCGCGGCGCCCCGGCCTGCTCATCGGCTTCGCGGCGGAAACCGAAGATGTCGCGGAGAATGCGAAAGCCAAACTGAAACGCAAGGGCGTCGACTGGATCGTCGCCAACGACGTGTCGGGAGACGTCATGGGCGGCGAGAACAACAGCGTGCAGATCGTGCGCGCGGGCGGCGTGGAACGGCTGGACATGATGCGCAAGAGCGACGTCGCGAGCGCTCTCATCGAGCGTGTCGCCACCGCCCTCGATGAGCAACCGCGCCATGACGACTGAACCGGTCGCCATCGAAGTGAAGATCCTGCCGCATGGCGAGGAGCTGGACCTGCCCGTCTATGCCAGCGAAGGTGCGGCGGGAATGGATGTGCTGGCGGCGGAGGATGTTACGATTCCGGCCGGCGCACGTCATGCGGTCGCCACGGGCCTGGCGGTCGCGATCCCCGATGGATACGAGTTGCAGGTACGGCCGCGATCGGGACTGGCGCTGAAACACGGAATATCGGTCCCCAATGCGCCGGGCACCATCGACAGCGACTATCGCGGCGAAATGAAGGTACTGCTCATCAATCACGGGACGCGTGATTTCGCAATCGCGCGCGGCGACCGGGTGGCGCAGTTGGTATTGGCCCCGGTGGTGCGCGCTGCGTGGGTCCCGGTCGATACGCTCGGCGATACGGCGCGCGGCGGCGGCGGGTTCGGATCGACCGGCCGATGAGGAATCCTGGCTGATGCCCGCAGGTTTCGGATTGGGCGGATCGCTGGTCGCGGTGCTGGCGTTGATCGTATGGATAGTGGTGCTGGTATGGCTGGCGGAGCGCGTGCTGCGTTTTATCGGGCTGCGAACCGGCTGGCCCCCATTGGACGCGCGCAACATCGCCTCAACCATCCTTCTACTGGGCGCGGCGATCCACCTGGGCAATTACGCGATCGATCTGGTGGAAGCGATGGTTCGTGGAGGCGTCACCCCCGCCATTCCCATCCCCAGCGCGTTCCTGATCGGCTCGGTCGCCATCGGCACCGGCATCGCCGCCATTCGCTGGCACAGGAAGCAGAAGGCCAAGCCCTGAACCAGACAGGGCGGACCGTCGCCGGCCCGCCCTCGGTAATGTTTCTGTTGTAGGCCCCTTCAATCCAGACGGCGGACCTTCGTTTCTTCGGGCCGGATCGAAATGCGGACCGTTTCGCCCGAATTGCCGGGGAAGTCGGTGAACATCGCCTCGACCAGGTTGGGCACCAGATATTGCAGCCGGTCGGAGGTGGACGCTGCCTGCGCCTTGCCTTCGAACAGGCGTTCGCCGGTCACGGTGTTGTCGATCTTCATGTCAATGCCGCTGGTATAGACGGTGTAGCTGCGGATATTCGGCCCGCCGAACCACGGATCGTTGAAGCCATAGCCCCAAGCCCCGCCATAACCGAAGCGGCTGTATCCGAAGCGCGGACCATAGAACCCGCGGCCATAGCCGAGCCGCGACCGGTAGAACGGACGATACGCGCCCCAGCTGTTGTAATAGGGATCGACGAAGCCGGTGGTGCGGATGCGTTCGCGGCCATTGTCCACCCCGTAATCGAACTGCACCAGCAGCGTCGCCGTTTCCGGCGTGCCCTGAACGTAGCCGAGGCGGGCCATTTCCGCTTCGACCAGATCGGCATATTGCGAGAATTCGAGCCCTCCTGCGAGAGTCGGGTCTTCGGCGACGACGGCGAATGTCTGGCCGGTCGGCGCGGGAAGCTGGGTTTGAAACCGCGTCACGTCCGACTTGAAAGCGGGCGCGGCGCAGGCGGCCAGCGATCCGATCATTAGCGGTGCCAATGCCAGCTTGGCTATGCGGGCCGGTGCGAATCGGGGCGCGAGTGGGCGTATGTTCATCAGTCTGATCCCTATCGTGATAATCCCGGCCACCGGGGCGACGAAGCCCGATAATGCGAGAACGCGTTCAATGCGAGAATGGGTTTATGGAACAAAGACCTAACGAATGGCGATGAACCGTGTTTGAACGGCGTCGGATCGTGAGTGAGGCGTTCAGTCCGGGCGTACCAGGCCAAGCGCGTCATAAGTTCTGCCGAGCGTGGGACCGGCGACTTCGCGCGCCTTGCGCGCACCCGCCGCGAGAATGTCCTGCAGCGCGGAAGGATCGGCCATAAGCTCCCGGAACCGGGTGGTGATGGGGCCAAGTTCGGTGACCAGCAATTCGGCGAGGGCGGGTTTGAATGCACCGAAACCCCGACCGCCATATTCGCGCAGGATATCGTCCACCGACCGGCCGCTGACGGCGGCATAAATCGTGACCAGGTTCAGCGCCTCCGCGCGTCCTTCCAGCCGGGCGGCATCGGCCGGCAGGGGTTCCGCGTCCGATTTCGCCTTCTTCACTTTTTTCGCGATCGTATCGGCGTCGTCGGTAAGGTCGATCCGGCTCATCGCCGACGGGTCCGACTTGCTCATCTTCGCGGTCCCGTCGCGCAGGCTCATGATACGGGCGGCTTGCGGAGGGACGATCGGTTCGGGCAAAGTGAACACCGGCGCGTCTTCGGAACCGTAATCCACGTTAAATTTTTGCGCGATGTCGCGCGCCAGCTCGAGATGCTGTTTCTGGTCGTCGCCGACCGGAACATGTGTCGCCTGATAGAGAAGCACGTCGGCCGCCTGCAGCACGGGATAGGTGTACAGCGCGATGCTGGACCCCTCGCGGTTCTTGCCGGCCTTGTCCTTGAATTGCGTCATCCGGTTGAGCCACCCCATCCGTGCCGTGCCGGTCAGCAGCCATTGCAGCTCCGCATGCTGGGGCACCTGCGCCTGGTTGAACAGGATGGACCGGTCGGGATCGATCCCGCAGGCAAGCAGCGCCGCGGTCATCTCCAGCGTGCCCTGCCGCAGGGTCGCCGGGTCGTGCGGCATCGACAGCGCATGGAGATCGGCGAGGAAGAACAGGCATTTGTCATCGTCCGCCAGCGTGTCCTGCATCCGCACCCAGTTGCGGATCGCGCCCAGATAATTGCCGAGGTGAAGATTGCCGGTCGGCTGGATCCCCGAAACTATGGTCTGCCTGAGTTGCGTCATTGGGCGGTCCTGCGGGTCAGCATGGCGATCCGCTGCCGGTCGATCGCGCCGATAGCGAAAGCGATACCGAAATAGGCGATCGCGGCGCAGGCCGCCAGCACGACGAGCGCGAACAGCCGTGCGAACAGGCCGGCGGAATAATATCCCGAAAGCAGATCGCTGGTATGATACAGCGCCGCGCCCATCGCCGCCGCGGCCACGACCTGCCGCCCGATCCGCAGCAACAGGCCGCCCGGCACGCGGTAATATCCGCGCTTCACCATCACGACGTACAGAAACGCGGCATTGAGCCATGCGCCGATGACGCTCGCCGCCGCCACGCCGACAACCCCGTACCGGTCCAGCAGCAGCAGGTTGAAGATGACGAACACGACGAGCGATATGAGCGCGGCATAAACCGGCGTGCGGGTGTCCGTGCGAGCATAGAAGCCGGGCACCAGCACCTTGACCAGCACGTAGGCGGGCAGCCCCGCGACCAGCATCGCCAGCACCTGCCCCGTCAGAAGCGCATCGGCGAGATCGAACCGCCCGCCTTCGAAGATCAGCGTGATGAACGGCGTCGCGCAAACCGCCAAGGCGACGGCGGCCGGGATGGTCAGCAGCATCGCCAGCTCGATCGCGTCCGACTGCACCCGCGCGGCCCCTTCGCGATTGTCGCTGCCCACGAATTTGGACAGCGTCGGCAGGATCGCGGTGCTGAGCGCGATGCCGATGATGCCCAGCGGCAATTGATTGAGCCGGTCGGCGTAGTTCATGTAACTGACCGCGCCGCTATCCAGCTGGTTGAGAAAATACAGCTGTACCAGCGTATTGATCTGATACGCGCCGCCCCCGATCGCGGCGGGCAGGGCAATGATGCCCAGCCGCTTCACCTCCGGCGTCAGGCGCGGACGGCGCAGGCGGGGGCGAAACCCCTCCACCCGCACCCAGATCAGCAACCAGCCCAGTTGCAGCACGCCACCCAGCGTCACCGCCCAGGCGATGCCGTAGGCGACCTGTTCCAGACTGGCCCCCGCCGCCATCCAGCGTTCGCCGATCAGCAGCGCCGCGATCAGCACGAGGTTGAGGATGATCGGAAAACTCGCCCCCGGCGCAAAACGCGACACCGAATTGAGCATTCCGGTAAACAGCGTCACCAGACTGACCAGCACGATGTAGGGGAACATGATCCGCGCGAAATCGACCGCGATGTCGAAACCGGCGGGGTCCACCGGCTTTTCCGCCAGCAGCCAGATCACCGCCGGCATGACGATCTCGAACAGGGCGGCCAGCGCGATCAGGACGGGCAGGAACACGGACAGGACATCCGCGCTGAACGATCGCGCTTCCTCCAGCCCATCGGGCCCCGCCACGCCGTCCTTCCCGTGCAACCGCTTGGAGAACATCGGCACGAAGGCCGCCGAAAACGCGCCTTCGGCGAACAGGCGGCGAAAGACGTTGGGGATGATGAAGGCCTGAAACCATGCATCGGTGACGGCGTTGGCGCCCAATACGCGCGCGAAGATCATCTCCCGCGCCAAGCCCGCGACGCGGCTGACCATCGTCAGCCCGCCGATCGTCCCGACATTCTTCAGCAGGCTCATCGTCCCGTCGCCCGCCCGCGCGCGCCGATATTCTTATGCGTTGCCGGTAGGGGCGGGGGTGCCTGCGCCTTCTTCCGCCTTGCGCTGCAGCTGCTGCATATAGAGGCCGTTGAAGTCCACGGGATCGAGCATCAGCGGCTGGAAGCCCGCATCGCGCGTCGCATCGGCAATGACGCGCCGGGCGAACGGGAACAGCAGGCGCGGCGCTTCGGCATACATGAAGGCGTGCATCTGGTTGTCGGGCATGTTGCGCATTCCGACCAGCCCGCAATAGGAAAGTTCGATGAGATACACGTTGCCCTGATCGGTCTTGGCAGTGACGTTAATTTTTAGTTCGATTTCATGGACCTCGTCGTTCACCGCGTGTGCGCCGATATTGAACTGCAGGTCGATCTGCGGCTGATCCTTGTACTGAAAGCTGTCGGGCGCATTGGGATTTTCGACCGACAGATCCTTCACATATTGCGATATGATCCCGGCGACCGGGGCGGTATCTTCGCCGTTCGGCACCGGACCATCGGCTGCGGGTTCCATGTCGAGATCGGTCAGGATGTCGTTTTCATCGGCCATGTTCGTGTTGCTTTCCATTGGTATGATGCGTGTCGATCGTGTCGGCGGCGCGCCTAGCATCCGCGAACGCTGCCCGCAATCTATCCCGCTGGCCATCGCGTTGGCCATCCCGGTAAGACCCGCTCGGGACGAAACGCACCGGCGATCCGCCCAAATCGCCGGTAATTCGCGTTGTTCATTTGTAATCCCTTCCTATTTAGGGCAGACTTGCGACGCTCAATTCAATGGCGCCGGGGTTGCCGGGCGCACAGGACAGGTTCCATATCGTGATTTTCGAAATCGTCATTCTCGCCATGATCGCCGCCTTTCTGGGACTTCGCCTGTATTCCGTCCTGGGGCAACGCGCTGAGCATGAGGAGAAATCCATCCCCCATAATCCCGAACCCGCGCGTCAGCAGCCGCAGCCGCTGGACGAGGATCGGGCAGGCGCGCGGCCGCAGAACGAACAGCAGTTCCGCGAAACCCCGCATGTCCTTCCGGCCGTGGAGCGCGGCGTCCGCGAGATCGCCGCCGCCGACCGCGATTTCGACATCACCGGTTTCCTGGAAGGCGCCAAGGGGGCTTATGGCATGATTCTGGAGGCTTTCTGGAACGGCGATCGCGAAACCTTGCGCGAATTGTGCGACGACGATGTCTATGCGAGTTTCGATGCGGCCATATCGGCGCGCGAGGAAGCGGGCGAGACGCTGAACAACCGCCTCATCCGGATCGAGGAAGCGGTTATCGACCGGGCTTCGATGGACGGCCGCATCGCGCGGGTCGCGGTCCGCTTCGTTGCGGATATCGCCGCGGTGACGCATGATCGCGACGGCACCATGATCGCCGGATCGCTCGACGATGCGGTCGAAAGTCGGGACGTGTGGACTTTCATGCGCGATGTGAAATCGGACGATCCCAACTGGCTGCTCGACGAGACCGACGAAGGTTGAGAGGGCGGCGGTACCGGCTGCCGGTGTTCGACATGGGGTCGGCGCGGCGCTGTCTCGCGGTGGCCGGGGCACTGCTGCTCGCCGCATGTGCCGGGGTCGTTCCAGCCCCCAAACCCGTGCCTCAAACCGTTTCCACGCCATCGGTAGTGCCCGAGAACGCCGCCCTAGCGCCGATCCGGCTGTCGGCGATGCCTACGGGTCTCGGCACGAGTGGTTCGCAGGCGCGACTTGCGCTCGCTTCGTTCATCGAATCCTGCCGCGTCGCCACCAGCCGCCCCGATCGCTCGGGCCTGACGCTGCCCGTCCAATGGGCACCGGTATGCACCAGGGCGAACGTCCATCGCGGCGATCCGCGCGCCTTCTTCGCCGACAATTTCACACCCGTCCGCATCGGTACGGGGGAAGCCTTCGCCACCGGCTATTTCGAACCCGAAATACGTGGATGCCGCGTCCCGCGTCCCGGTTGCGACACGCCGGTCTATGCCCTTCCGGCGGACCTCATCCGCCAATGGCCGGACGACATGCCCGAATCGGAACGCACCGGCCGTGCGCCGCTGGGCCGAATCGACGCCAAGGGCGATTTCGTCCCCTATTACACGCGCGCGGAGATCGAGGACGGGGCCATGGCGGCAACCCATGTGCCGATCGCCTATGCCGCCGACCCGGTCGAATTCTTCTTCCTGCAGATACAGGGTTCGGGCCGGCTGCTGCTGGACGATGGCGGCGTCATGCGGATCGGCTATGCCGGGCAGAACGGTCACGGCTATACCGGCATCGGCGGCGTCATGCGGGAACGCGGCCTGCTGGGCGACGGGCCCGGTCAATATGCCGGCAGCATGCAGGGCATCATGGCCTATATCCGCGAAAACCCGGTCGAGGGGCGCGCATTGATGCGCCTCAATGAAAGCTGGATATTCTTTCGCGAACTGACCGGCGACGGGCCGCTCGGGTCGATCGGCGTGCCCGTGCGCGGCGGCGCTTCGGTCGCGGTCGATCCGCGATACGTACCCTATGGCGCACCGGTGCTGCTCGATCTCGACCGGGACGAGGCGGACGGCATCTGGATCGCGCAGGACACCGGCGGCGCGATCAAGGGCATGAACCGGTTCGATACGTTCTGGGGCGCGGGAGAGGATGCCCGCCGTATCGCCGGCGGCATGAGCGGGCGGGGCACCGCCTTGATCCTGCTGCCTAACGAGGTCGCCGCGCAACTTCCCCGCCAGTGAGGCTGCCGCGCGGCCTGACCGAGGCGGAAGAGTCGGCATGGGCGCGGCTGGCGGCATCCGTCGATCCGCTGGATGGGCGGGTCGTTCCGCAAGCACGGGTAAGCCCGTCATCGGTATCGGGACCCGCATCGGCATCGGCACCCAAGCCGGCGAACCGGCCGCCGCCGACCGCGCGCCTGGCGCCAACCCAACCGCCACCGCGAACCGCGCGCCGTATCGGGCACGCGACGCTCGACCGAAGCTGGGATCGCAAGCTCAAGGCTGGTTCCATAACCCCCGACTACACGCTCGACCTGCATGACCATTTCGTGGATGCGGCCTATGCCCGGCTCGACAGCGGGATGCATCAGGCCCGCGCGATGGGCGCACGCCTCGTGCTGGTGATTACCGGCCGTCCGCGTCCGGTCGAAGCGGCGGATCGAGGGGCGCGGCGCGGCGTCATCCGCGCCAAGATCCTCGACTGGCTGGCGGCGGGCGACCATGCCGATGCCATCGCCGCCATACGGGCGGCGCACCGTCGCCATGGGGGCGAGGGTGCGCTCTATTTGATCCTGCGCCGCGACCGCTGACCGCCCGCAGGTTAATTCGGCGGATGGGGGCGGCAGCTAGGCCGCCTGCGCGATCTCCATCGCCGGCTCGGTACGGATGAGATAATCGAATGCGCTGAGCCCCGCCTTGGAGCCTTCGCCCATCGCGACGACGATCTGCTTGTAAGGCACGGTGGTGCAATCGCCGGCGGCGAACACGCCCGGCAGGTTGGTCGCCGATTTGTCGTCGATCACGATCTCCCCGAACCGGGTCAGTTCCAGTCCGGACGATTCGAGCCATTCGGTATTGGGTATGAGTCCGATCTGGACGAACACGCCATCCAGCAAAACGCCGTGTTCTTCGCCGTTGGCGCGGTCGCGGTAGCTAAGACCCGTGACTTTCGTGCCGTCGCCCGTCACCTCGATCGTCTGGGCCGAAGTCAGCACGTCCACATTGGCGAAGCTGCGCAGCTTGTCCTGCAGTACGCGGTCCGCGCGCAATTCGCCGTCGAACTCGATGAGCGTGACGTGCGCCACGATATTGGCAAGGTCGATCGCCGCTTCCACGCCGGAATTGCCGCCGCCGATCACGGCGACCCGCTTGCCCTTGTAGAGCGGACCGTCGCAATGCGGGCAGTATGCCACGCCCTTGTTCCGGTATTCTTCTTCTCCGGGCACGCCCAGCTGCCGCCAGCGGGCGCCGGTCGCCAGGATCAGCGATCGCGCCTTCAGCGAAGCGCCATTGGTCATCACGACTTCATGCATCCCGCCCGGCTCGCCCGCGGGACGCAGTTCCGCGGCTTCGACCCGATCGATCCGGTCGATGTCGTATTCGCCGACATGCCGTTCCATCTCGCCGACCAGTTTCGGCCCTTCGGTGTAGGGAGTGGCGATGAAGTTCTCGATCCCCATCGTGTCGGCGACCTGCCCGCCGAAGCGTTCGGCGGCCATCCCGGTGCTGAACCCCTTGCGGATGGAATAGATCGCCGCGGCGTTGCCGGCCGGACCGCTGCCCAGAACGAGCACTTCGAACGGCTCCTTCTCCGCCAGTTTTGCCGCGACCTTTTCATCGGCGCCGCCGTCCAGCTTGGCCATGATGTCGCGGGCATCCATGCGTCCGTTGGCGAAGGGTTCGCCATTGCGATAGACGGCGGGTACCGCCATCACCTGCCGTTGCTCGACCTCGTCCCGGAACGCGCCGCCTTCGATCAGCGTCGCGGATATGCGCGGATTGACGATCGCCATCAGCGCGAGGGCCTGCACCACGTCGGGGCAGTTCTGGCAGCTCAGCGAGAAATACATTTCGAAATCGTGATCGCCTTCGAGAGTGCGCGCCTGCTCGACAATCGCGGGATCGACCTTGGGCGGATGGCCGCCGGCCCATAGCAGCGCCAGCACCAGCGAGGTGAACTCGTGCCCCATCGGCAGGCCGGCGAACCGGACGCCGGCGGCATGGTCGGATGCGCGCCGTATCTCGAAACTGGGCACGTGGCGGGCATCGCCGTCGAAGCGCGCCGTCACATGATCGTGCAGCGCGGAAATCTCGGTAAGCAGTTCGCGGGTCTTTGCGGAATTGTCATCGTCACCCAACGTGCCGACCAGCTCGATCGGTTCGCGCAGGTTTTCGAAGTAGGATTTGAGCTGCTTCTGCATATCGGCACTAAGCATGGAAATTTTCTCGTTCTTCGTGGGGGATTCCAGATAGCAAAAGGCCCGGAACCGGGGGGGGGATGGTCCCGGGCCTTCCAGCGACCCGATTGCTCGGGCTCTTAGGCGTAAAGGGTGGTGAGGCTTAGATCTTGCCGACGAGGTCCAGCGACGGTGCCAGCGTGTCGGAACCTTCTTCCCATGCGGCGGGACAGACTTCGCCCGGGTTGGCGCGCACATATTGCGCGGCCTTGATCTTGCGGACCAATTCGCTCGCATTGCGGCCCACGCCTTCGCAGGTGATTTCCATGATCTGGATCACGCCATCGGGATCGACGACGAAAGTCGCCCGGTCGGCCAGGCCCATCTCTTCGCGCAGCACGCCGAAATTGTTGGACAGCGTGTGCAGCTGGTCGCCCAGAAACGGATACCGGATGCCGTTGATCTTCTCCGACGTGTCGTGCCACGCCTTGTGACTGAAATGCGTGTCGGTGCTGATCGCATAGACGTCCACGCCGATCGACTGCAGATGGTTGTACTGTTCGCCCAGATCCTGCAATTCGGTCGGGCAGACGAAGGTGAAGTCGGCGGGATAGAAGAAGAAGACAGCCCATTTGCCCTTTACGTCTTCATCGGTGACTTCGAAAAAGTCCTTGCCTGCTTGGAAGGCGGTTGCCTTGAACGGTTTGATTGTGCTTCCGATAATACCCATGTCAACTCCGATTGGTGTCGTTCTTGAACGATTTCGTATGACGCCAACATAGTGTATGCTGCGCTGCATCAAAACGGAGTGTTGCGATTGCTTCCATCGACAAAATCGATGGAACGTACCAGTACCGTTGAAAAAACCGTAAACTCTTAAGTTTGTTCGAGGTTTGTGTTCCGACGGATTAGTCTATCCGCATTGCGCGCGGTGCAGCATCCGATGATCGGCCAGGGTCAACGCCATCATTGCCGCAACGACCGGGGTGCCGCGAATGCCGACGCACGGATCGTGGCGCCCCTTCGTCCGAATTTGAGTATCGCGCCCCTCGCGGTCGATCGTATCGACCGGCGCGAGAATGGAACTGGTCGGTTTGAACGCGACGCGGCACAGCACCGGTTGCCCGGTCGAGATGCCGCCCGAAATGCCGCCCGCATGGTTGGCTTCGAAAATGGGACCGTCCGCCCCGCCACGCATCGGATCGGCATTCTGCTCGCCGGTCAACAACGCTGCGCCAAAGCCGTCGCCGATCTCCACGCCCTTCACCGCGTTGATGCCCATCATGCCGCTCGCGAGATCGGCGTCGAGCTTGGCATAGATGGGTGCGCCCCAGCCAGCGGGAACCCCGTGCGCCACGCATTCGACCACCGCACCCAATGATGAGCCCGCCTTGCGCGCTGCATCGACCAGCCCGGCCCAGCGTTCTGCGGCGGCAGCGTCGGGACAGAAGAACGGATTTGCGCCGATGGTGTCGAAATCGACATTGGCGGGATCGATGGAATCGTCCCCGATCTGGCTGACATAGGCGGTGATGCCCACCTCCGGCACGATCAGCCGCGCGACCGCGCCTGCTGCCACACGGGCGGCGGTTTCCCGCGCCGAACTGCGCCCGCCGCCGCGATAATCACGGAAACCGTATTTCGCGTCATAGGCGTAATCGGCATGGCCGGGGCGATACGCGTTCGCAACCTCGCTGTAGTCCTTGCTCCGCTGATCGACGTTCTCGATCATCAGCGAGATCGGCGTGCCGGTCGTCCGCCCTTCGAACACCCCGGACAGGATGCGCACCGCGTCGGGCTCCTGCCGCTGCGTGGTGTATTTCGACTGTCCGGGCCGACGCGCATCGAGGAAAGGCTGGATGTCCGCCTCGCTCAGGGCAAGACCGGGCGGGCACCCGTCCAGCACTGCGCCCAAGGCGGGCCCGTGGCTTTCGCCCCAAGTGGTGAACCGCAACACGCGGCCGAAGCTGTTCCAACTCATGCGCGCCAGCCTTACCCGAACGCGCGCGCCTGTCGAGATTTCCTACATCCGCCATATCCGGCATAGGGGCTGGCCAAACGGACCGGGCGGAGCCAAAAACAAACCATGATTGCGAAACTGAAGGGGCTGCTCGATGACACGGGCGACGATTGGGCGGTGATCGACGTGGGCGGCGTCGGCTATCTGGTTCATTGTTCGACCAAGACGCTCAGCGCGCTGGGTGAGAAGGGCGAGGGCTGCACGGTCTACACCGACCTGCAGGTGAGCGAGAACGATTTGCGTCTGCTCGGTTTCGCCGATGCGGCGGAGCGGGACTGGTTCCGGTTGCTCAATCAGGTTCAGGGCGTGGGCAGCAAGGTCGCGCTGGCGATCCTGTCGGCGTTGTCGACGGGCGAGATACAAGCGGCCTGCGCGGGCGGAGACGCCGCGATGGTGACCCGGGCGAACGGCGTCGGCCCGAAACTGGCCGGGCGGATCGTCAACGAATTGAAGGACAGGGCGGGCGGATTGGCGGTTTCGGCGGAGGGCCTGAACAGTGTCACAAGTGTCAACACCCCCCGGTCGGGGTCCGGTGCGGATGCGATATCGGCGCTGGAAAACCTGGGGTTCAAACCGGCGGCCGCATCGCGCGCCGTGCAACTGGCGCTCGCCGAACTGGGCGACGATGCGGGCGAAGGCGAAGTGATACGCGTGGCATTGAAGAAGGCGGCGGGGTGATGCGTATGGTGAGAGTGTTGACGATCGCGGCGCTCCTGACTGCCGCCCCGATTTGGGCGCAGGAGGCGGCACAGGATGAAACACCGACGTTCGAGCTTGGTCCGGTGTTCGCCGATTTCGGCCCGCATGTCGCGGTGCCCGGCGTGGACGCATTCGCAGCCGACACAGCTTTCCAGCACAGCTTCGATGTCGCGCAAGGCGCGAAAGGCGAAGCGCGCAATCGCGGTTTCGAAAGCGCGGCGCGGTTCGTCAACATGCACGCGGCCGCCGGGGTCGATCCCGACAATATCCAGGTCGCCGTGGTCGTGCATGGCAGCGCGGTGCGCGACCTGCTGCACGACGAGGCACGGGCGGCGCGCGACTTCGGCGAAACCAATCCCAGCGGTGCAATAGTGCGCGCCATGATGGAAAGCGGCGTCCGGTTCATCGTGTGCGGGCAGAGCTTGATCGGTTCGGGCTATCGAACGGACGAGCTGATTTCCGGCGTCGAGATTGCCCTGTCGGCCATGACCGCCCATGCCCGGTTGCAGCAACAAGGCTACACGGTGAACCCGTTTTGACCGACAACCCCGACCTTTCCCCCCAGCGCCAACCCGAGGATCAGGATGCCGCGCTTCGCCCGAAATCGCTCGGAGAGTTCGTCGGGCAGGAGGCGGCGCGGGGCAATTTGCGGGTGTTCGTCGAGGCTGCGAAATCGCGCGGCGAGGCGATGGACCACGTGCTGTTCTTCGGGCCGCCGGGCCTCGGCAAGACCACCCTGGCGCAGATCGTGGCCAAGGAACTGGGCGTGGGCTTTCGCGCCACCAGCGGGCCGGTCGTGGCCAAGGCGGGCGATTTGGCCGCGTTGCTGACCAATCTGGAAAGCGGCGACGTCCTGTTCATCGACGAAATCCACCGCCTCAATCCGGTGGTCGAGGAAGTGCTCTACCCGGCGATGGAGGACCGCGCGCTCGACATCATGATCGGGGAGGGGCCGTCCGCGCGCAGCGTCCGCATCGACCTGCCGCCCTTCACGCTGATCGGGGCGACGACGCGGCAGGGGCTGCTGACCACGCCGCTGCGCGACCGGTTCGGCATTCCCGTGCGTCTGAATTTCTACACGGAAGACGAACTGGAGCGGGTCGTGCGGCGCGGCGCGAAGCTGCTCGACATGGCTATCGAACCCGCCGGCGCGCGCGAGATCGCCCGCCGCGCACGGGGCACACCGCGCGTTGCCGGACGCCTGCTGCGCCGGGTGCGCGATTTCGCCCATGTCGCCGGCGACGGCGTGGTAACGGCGCAAATTGCCGACGATGCGTTGACCCGGCTGGAGGTCGACCGGCTCGGCCTCGATGCGATGGACCGGCGTTATCTCCATATGATCGCCGATATCTACAAGGGCGGCCCGGTGGGCGTCGAAACGCTGGCCGCCGGTTTGGCCGAACCGCGCGACACGGTGGAAGAGGTGGTCGAACCCTACCTCATCCAGCTGGGTCTGGTGGCCCGCACGGCGCGCGGCCGGTGCCTCAACGATCGCGGGTGGGAGCATCTGGGGCTGGCCATTCCGAATCGAAACATCGACCTTACATCGCATAATGGTCAGGCGGGGCTTTTCACGAACGAAGCCTGACCGATCCGTAAATACCGGGCGGCGAACGGTTCCATAGTGGGACAGGTCGCCGTCGGCGCGGCTCGTGGCGGTAAATTAATTGCCTGCCCGGCCCTTTATCGTGGTTAACGTGATTGCCCGTTAATCGGTCATGCTCTCTCTTGAAGGCGCAGGAAGTGCAAAGGACGCGGACCCGCCGTGGCTCAGTCGCTTTCCCACGAAGTAACAAGAGAGCATGTCCATGTCGGTAAAAATGGCCCTGGCGAAACTGTCCGCAACCGCAGCCGGCGGTGCCGTCCTCGCGGGCGGAGCGGTGCATGTCGCCGAGCAGCCCATCACGGACAATCCGACCTACAAATCGGTGAAAGCGGAACCGCGCTCCGTCAAATCGCGACCGGTCTATATCAAGGATCGCCCCGATACGCGCCGCCGCGTCGTCCGCACCGAACCGCGCCAGCGCCGGATCGTGAAGCGGGTCGTCGAATGCGAGCCGATCGATTCGCGCGATTACGGCGCATCGGGATATATCGATGATGTGTATGGACAGAATCAGGCAGACGGCTGCGCGCCCGCCTATCGCATGGCGATGGCGGCGATCCCGGCACCCTTCGCGCCTCTGCCGCAGGGTCCGATCGGCGGTGGCGGCGGAGGCGGCGTCACGGTCATCGGCGGCAGCGGTGGCTTCGGCGGCGGTTTGGGCGGCGGGTTCTTCGGCGGCTTCTTCGGCGGCGGCGGGGGTTCGGGCGGCGGCAGCGTGGTCGTGAGTTCGACCACGTCCACTTCCGGCAATATCTCCAGCGGCGGATCGGGGGGCAGCTCGACCTCCACTTCCGGCGGATCGACATCCTCCTCCAGCGGTGGAGATGGTACGAACGGGGGATCGAATGGGGGATCGACGGGCGGTATTTCGATCGTCATTGAGAATTCCAGCGGCGGAACGAGCACCAGCACGAGCACCGGGGGCAGCACCACCGGCGGTATCTCCAGCACCACCGGCGGAAGCACCACGGGCGGCATTTCCAGCACGACGGGCGGCATCAGCAGCACGTCGGGCAATGTCTCGTCGACTTCCAGCACCGGCGGCAGCAGCAGCACGACCGGCGGCGTGAGCACGTCCACCGGAGGCGTGTCGACCTCCACCAGCACGGGCGGCGTTTCGACCTCGACCGGCGGCATCAGCAGCACCAGCACATCGGGCAACGTGTCGTCCTCCACCGGCGGCGTGTCGAGTTCGTCGGGCAATGTCTCCAGTTCGAGCGGCAACGTATCGTCGTCCAGCGGCGCGGTCTCATCTTCGACCGGCGGGGTTTCGAGTTCGTCGGGCAATGTTTCGAGTTCGAGCGGGAACGTGTCCTCGTCGAGCGGGAACGTCAGTTCCTCCTCCGGCGCGGTGAGCAGTTCTTCGTCCACTTCGACGTCATCGGGCAATGTCTCGAGTTCGTCCGGCAACAATGCGAGTTCCTCGACTTCGGGCAACGTGTCGAGCAGTTCGTCGGGCAACGTTTCGTCGAGTTCGAGCACTTCGGGCAATGTCTCGACCAGCACGAGCTCCAGCACATCGGGCAACGTGTCCACCAGCACGAGTTCGAGTTCGTCCGGCAATGTCGCGTCTTCGACTTCGTCCAGCACGTCCTCCTCGACGTCGAGCAGTACGTCGTCGTCCACGTCCAGCAGCACGTCGTCGTCCACATCGGGTTCGACGGGCACGAGCGGGACCAGCGGCACCAGCGGCGTTCCGGTTCCGGCACCGCCCATGACGATCCTGTTCGGACTGGCCGCCGCGGCCGTGCTCGGTCGCCGCAGGTTGATGGTCAAAAAGCAGCCAGCCTAACCCTCACCTACGAACGAGACGATACGGGCGGCCCCGCCAGGGTCGCCCGTTTTGATTCATGCACGAAAAGGGTCCCCGCATCGCGGAGCCCCTTCGTCGGTCTGGTGAAGAGTTCAGGCCGCCAAATTGCGCAGCACGTAGTGCAGGATGCCGCCGTGCTTGTAATATTCCATCTCGTTCGCCGTATCGATCCGGCATTGGGCAGTGAAGGTCGCGGTATCGCCATTGGCATGGGTCACTTCGACTTCGACATCCTGCCCCGGTTTCATGCCGGCCAGCCCCTTGATGGAGAAGGTGTCGCCACCGTCCAGACCCAGCGTCTGCCGCGTTTCGCCGTCCTTGAACTGCAGGGGCAGCACGCCCATGCCAATGAGGTTGGAGCGGTGGATCCGTTCGTAGCTTTCGACAATCACGGCGCGCACACCCAGCAGGATGGTGCCCTTCGCCGCCCAGTCGCGGCTGGAGCCGGTGCCGTATTCCTTGCCTCCGATGACGACCAGTGGCGTGCCGTCTTCCTTGTGCTTCATGGCGGCGTCGTAGATCGCCATCTGCTCGCCATTGTAGGTGGTGTAGCCACCCTCGACGCCCGGAACCATTTCGTTCTTGATGCGGATATTGGCGAAGGTGCCGCGCATCATCACATCGTGATTGCCGCGCCGCGAACCGTAGGAGTTGAAGTCCGCGCGGGCGACCTGGTTGTTCATCAGATATTCGCCGGCGGGGCTGTCTTCCTTGATTGCGCCGGCGGGGCTGATGTGATCGGTGGTGACGCTGTCGCCCAACACCGCCAACGGCTTCGCATCGGTGATGTCGGTAATGGGCTCCGGCGTCATCTCCATGCCTTCGAAATAAGGCGGGTTGGCGATGTAGGTGCTGCCGGGGCGCCATTGATAGGTGTCGGACCCGACGACGTCGATCGCCTGCCAGTGCTCGTCGCCCTTGTAGACGTCGGCATAGCGGTCTTCGAACATCTTGCGGTCGATCGAACCGGAGCGGATCTCGGTGATTTCCGCATTGCTTGGCCACACGTCGCGCAGGAACACGTCTTCGCCCTGCTGATCCTGACCCAGCGGGGTGGTGGTAATGTCCTCGGTCACCGTGCCCTTGAGCGCATAGGCGACGACCAGCGGCGGCGATGCGAGGAAATTGGCGCGCACATCGGGCGACACGCGCCCTTCGAAATTGCGGTTGCCCGACAGGACGCTGGCGGCGACGATGTCGTTTCCGTTGATCGCCTTGCTGATCGGCGGGGCCAGCGGGCCGGAATTGCCGATGCAGGTGGTGCAGCCATAGCCGACGAGGTCGAAGCCGATCTGGTCGAGCTCGCTCTGCAGGCCGGCCTTGATCAGATAATCCGTGACCACCTGGCTTCCGGGGGCGAGGCTGGTCTTGACCCATGGCTTGGGCTTCAAACCCTTCTCGTTCGCCTTCTTCGCGACCAGTCCGGCGGCGATCAGCACGTCTGGGTTGGAAGTGTTGGTGCAGCTGGTGATCGCGGCGATAACCACGTCGCCATCGCCGATATCGTGGTCCTTGCCATCGACCGGCGTGCGGACCGCGCCTTCCTTTTTGTAGACCGACTTCAACTCGCCGTTGAACAGCTCATCCACTTCGGGGAGGATGACCTTGTCCTGCGGCCGTTTGGGGCCGGCCAGGGAAGGTACGACGCTGGCCATGTCGAGATCGAGCGTCTTGGTGAAGATCGGCTCGTTCTCGGGCGTGAACCACATGCCTTGCTTCTCGGCATAGGCTTCGACCAGTTCGATATCGCCTTCGGGGCGCCCCGTGAGGCGCATGTAGTCGAGCGTCTTGTCGTCGATCCCGAAGAACCCGCAGGTCGCACCATATTCGGGCGCCATGTTGGCAATCGTCGCACGGTCGGCGAGGGAGAGGTTGGACACGCCCGACCCGTAAAATTCGACGAAGCTGCCCACCACGCCCACATTGCGCAGCATCTGCACGCAGGTCAGCACCAGATCGGTCGCGGTCACCCCTTCGGCCATCTTGCCGGTCAGCTTGAAGCCGACAACTTCGGGCACAAGCATGGAGATGGGCTGACCGAGCATTGCCGCCTCCGCCTCGATTCCGCCGACGCCCCAGCCCAGCACGCCCAGGCCGTTGATCATGGTGGTGTGGCTGTCCGTGCCGACGCAGGTGTCGGGATAGGCGACCAAGGTGCCGTCCGCATCCTCGCTCGACCAGACGCCCCGGCCGATATGTTCGAGGTTGACCTGGTGGCAGATGCCGGTGCCGGGGGGGACGGCAGAGAAGTTCTCGAAGCTCTTGCTGCCCCATTTCAGGAAATCGTAGCGTTCGGCGTTCCGCTTATATTCGAGGTCCATATTCGCTTCCATCGCCTTGGGATGGCCGAATTCGTCGACCATCACCGAATGGTCGATGACGAGATTGACCGGCACCTGGGGATTGATCTTCGCCGTGTCGCCGCCCAGCTTCGCGATCGCATCGCGCATCGCGGCCAGGTCGACGACGCATGGGACGCCGGTAAAATCCTGCAGCAGCACGCGGGCCGGGCGATACTGAATTTCCTGGCCGGTCCTGGGATCGTTCTGCCAGTCGGCGATGCCCTGGATGTCGTCCTTCGAAATGGTGAAGCCATCGTCTTCGAACCGCAGCAGGTTTTCCAGCAGCACCTTCATCGAAAACGGCAGTTTCGAGACGTCTCCGATCGTTTCGGCCGCCTTGTCGAGCGAGTAATAGGCGTAGGACTTGCCGCCCACATCCACCGTGCTGCGGGTTCCCAGAGTGTCTTTGCCGACCTGTGTCATGTGGCGTTCTTGTCCTCGTTATGGTGATCGCCCGATCGCGCGAGATCACGTCTCGCCAGGGGCTGATAGGTTGCCATCCACCTGCTACTTCTGGCTCATTTGGTCAAGGGTGGAGGGGCATCTTCACACCACGCTTCCCTTCGTTTGCGGCACCACCGGGCGGGGCCGTGCGGCGATCCAGCATCCGATCACGATCAGCGCCGTGCCCGCCAATGTGAGCCAAGTGACCGGCTCGCGGAAGAACAGCCATCCCAGCAGCGCGGCCCACAGGAACCCGGTATATTCCAGCGGCACCAATTTCTGCGCCTGCGACCGCGCATAGGCCCAGGTGATGCACAGCGATCCGCACAATGTCAGCGCGGACGCCGCGGCGATATCGACGAACACCGGCCCTTCCGGCATGGTGAAGAACCACGGCGCGAACATCGCGAGCACCGCGCCGGCGACCCCGCTGTGAAACACGGTCGCCTCCAAAGGGGACGATACCAGCGCCTGTTTGCGAATGACGATGAAATTGGCGGAGTAGAGCAGCGCGGAAAAAGCCAGCGCGGCGAGGCCCAGTGCCGTCTCGCCGGTATATTCCGCGCTGCCTAGCCGGGCCCCGACGATGACGATCGTTCCCGCCAGCCCCAGGATCGACGCCGCGATCGCTTCGCGCCGGATTGTTTCGCTCAGAAAAACCGCTGCCAGATATAGCGCGATCAACGGCGCGACGAAGGAGATGGCGATCGCTTCGGCCATCGGCAGCTTGGTCAGCGCGTAGAAGAAAGCGAGCGCCATGAAGCCCGATATGACACCGCGCAGCAAATGCAGTTTGAATACGGAGCGGACAGGCCACCGGCCCCCCGCGCCGAGCCATACCGGCACGATAACTGCCGCCGCTATCGCCGATCGCAGCACCGTCGCGCTGTAGGCACCCGCCGCCAGCGCCGCGCTTTTCATGAACGCATCCATCAGGGCAAGGAACCCGACTCCGGCCAGTGCCGCCACGATGGGCAAGAGATGTTCGCGTTTAACCATGACCGCCGTCGCCCCTACACGCGCTATCGTGCGCCGTCGCGCGCCCCATGTGCAGGTAAGCGATCGGCGGTCCTGCGTTCGACCGAACCGGATTCAGCGTCCAGTCAGGGAACGTCATTGAAGATGGGCTATGAATGGCGCTATATCGTGCCCCGGCCGCAATTATTGGACAGATCCCCCGTGAACAGCATCGCAACCCTTCGCCTCTCCCTTTTGACAGCGGCTGCAGCGGCGCTTCCCTTGGGCGCGGTTACGGCCCAGAACGCGCCGGACGATCTCATCCCCGCGCAGAGCGGCGCGGCACCGGAAATTCGCGGCGAGCGGATCGAAGCCGACAGCAATGTCGTTTCGCAAGCGGTGGTCCAGGCAATCGACGAAATGGCGGTGCCGGAACAGCCGGTGGTGCAGGAATGGTCGGTCGCGAATGCCGATGCGCTCGTCCGGATGATCGATGCGATCGGCGAACACGGCCTGTTGCCGCAGGATTACGAGATAACGACCCTGCGCGCGCAGATCGCATCGGGCGAAGGCGCCGCTTTGAACGAGGCGGCAAGCCGCTCTTTCCGCTTCCTGGTCGAAGATTTGCGCGACGGCCGCACGCCGATGGACCATCGCAAGCAATGGTTCGTGTTCGATCCCGATCAGGACCGCTATCCGACCGGCACGCTGATGAGCGAGGCTTTGGCAAGCGGCGATATCGAAGGCACGCTTGCCACCATCATGCCGGAACATCCCGATTATGCGCGGTTGAAAACCGAATTGGCCAAGGTCAAGTCGAAGACCGGCAAACGGGCGAAGCTCATTCAGGCAAACATGGATCGCTGGCGCTGGTTGCCGCGCGATCTGGGGCCGCAATATCTGATGACCAACGTGCCCGAATACCAGCTGCGTCTGACGGTCAACGACAACATCGTGCGCACCTATCGCACCGTCGTCGGCAAGCCGGGCCGCACTGCCACGCCGCAGATTGCGGAAAGCGTCGAAGGCGTTATTTTTAATCCCACCTGGACCGTGCCGCAATCCATCGTGAAGGGCGAAGGGCTGGGCGCGAAAGTGCTGAACAATCCGGGTTGGGCGCGCAATGCGGGCTACACCGCCGAACGTCACGCCAATGGCTGGGTCAATGTGGTGCAGCAGCCGGGTCCGACCAATTCGCTGGGCCTGATGAAGCTGGACATGCCCAACCGCCACGCGATCTTCTTCCACGATACGCCATCGCGCCACCTGTTCGACAATTCGGTCCGCGCGTTGAGCCATGGCTGCATCCGCACCGAACGCGCGACCGAACTGGCGATCACGCTGGCGATCCTGCAGGGCGGTCTGACGGCGGATGAAGGTGTCGAGAAGCTGAAATCGGGCGAGTACACGAAGGTGCCGTTCGAAAAGACGATGCCCGCCTATATCACCTATTTCACCATGGCGCAGGACATCGATGGGACGCTGAAAAGCTTCCCCGACATATACGACCGCGATGCGCCCGTGCTGAAAGCCTTCGCTTCTCCCCGCAAACCCGACCGCAGCCGCATTACGGGCGAGCAGGTCATCGAGATCGAGAACGACCCGCGCGATATTGCCTAAGCAGGATTGCTATTCCGGTTCTTGAGCGTCCATCGCCGCGATGATGAAACGGCGGTAGAAATAGCCGGCCGGCAGGGCGAACAGCAGGAACGGCAACATGCGTTCGTCGGCGAAATAATCCGTTTCGCCACCACTGAAACGCCATGCGACGAACAAGGCGCCGGCGGCGGCCACACCCATAGCGACGGGCAGGGCGATCGGTTTGCGTATGGTCTCTCCCATCACGAGCGCGATGGGCAAGCCGAGCAGCGATATGAAAAACGCCGTCACGAACAGGGCGGAGATAGCAGCGAACACAGTCGCCACACCGCCCATGACGAGAAAGCTAAACAGCTCGCCTAATGTCGGGATGTGCAAAATCGGTTCGAAAAGAAGGGTCAGCAGGACGAAGCCCGCCGTTCCGATCAAAGCGGCCATCCCGCTGGCAGGGATGATGGCGGTAACTTGCGGTTTGGCCCAGCGTCCGAACAATTCGTAGCTGGGTTGGTATGTCACCGGTCAATACACGCCCGGATTGCTGCGCTGGAACTGGCTCGGCACGTCGGGCTGCAGGATCGGCAGATCGGCGGGCGCGGGGCGAGTCGGTGTCGGCTGCGTCGTGCCGTCGGGCAGCAAGCCCAGGCTTTCGGCATGCATCGCCCGTCCGCCGCCGATATTCAGCAGCGCGAGTTTGAAATCCGCGTCCCCAAATGCGAAACAGCCGTTCGACCGCCCTAGCCGCCCCCAGCGCGCGACGTGGCCCGGCTCGGCATAACGGGCGCGGTGCATCACAATGGCACGATCGAGCGCATTGTTGTTGGTCGCGTCCAGACCCTCCAGCCGGATCGAGGTGCCGAAGCGTCCGGTGTACCAGCCATAGGTCGCATAGGTGCCTTCGCTGGTGCAGTGCGATCCGTGGACATTGGAGAACCAGTTGAGCCAGCCATCATGTTCCGGGTCGGACCCATCGCCATGGCTGACCAGGTGCGAAGTTACGCTCCCTTGCTCCAGATTGACCATGTGGAAGCGCGGCTGCGACGAGTGCAGCCCGAAATCCGCAATCCCGACATAATCCTCGTGCCATAGCATATTGCGCGCGCGCACTTTCTCCCGCGCGCGCTTGGCGATTTCCGCCAGTTTCGCATCGCGTGGCAGGCCGACGCGTGGCTGCGCGGACAGGCGCAGCGGCGACGCTGCGGCCGCCAGCACACTTCCCGCGCCGAGAGAGGTTTTCAAAAGATCGCGTCTGTTCATCGTTCGTACCTAGCAGGTAATGCCTAACTGGCCCGTGAATGAGCATGGCGCCCCGGTTTCGACGACTGCATCGGTACCGCCCCCGGACCGTTATCGCAGGATGCGAAAAGAGTATTTTCCTGTGCCATCGTCAGCATCGAACGCGCATGGCGGTCCGCAACCGCGCGCTGGTCGCTGCCATAACCGCCGCCCAACGCGCTGGCGATGGGAAGTCCGCGGCGGCGGACCGCGTTCACCACGAAGCGTTCGCGGCGGGCAAGGCCGGCATCGCTCAGCGACAGCCGCCCCAGCCGGTCGTGCTCATGCGGATCGACGCCGGCCTGATACAGTACGAGATCGGGCGCGAATTTATCGAGAACGCCGGGCAGATGGCGTTCGAGAACAGCGAGATAATCATCGTCGCCCACTCCATCGGGAAGTTCGATATCCAGACTGGAGCGTGCCTTGCGCACCGGGAAGTTCTTTTCCGCGTGCATCGAGAATGTGAACACGTCGTCGCGCCCGGCCATCAGGCTCGCGGTGCCGTCGCCCTGGTGCACGTCCAGATCGACGATCAGGATACGGCGCGCATCGGCTTGCGCGATCAGGCGGTTCGCCGTGACGGCAAGGTCGTTGAACACGCAGTAACCCGCGCCCGTATCATGCAGCGCGTGGTGGCTGCCCGCCGCGCTGTTGGCGGCGTAGCCATGCCGCATCGCCAGCTTCGCCGCCAACCACGTGCCGCCATTGGTGTGGCGCACGCGGCTGGCGATCCGCGGCGTCACGGGGAAGCCGATGCGGCGTTCCTTCGCGGCCGGAACGCGGGCGGTGAACACTTCGTCGACATAGGCCGGATCGTGCACCGCCTCCAACCACGCGCGCGGCATGGGGGAGGGCGCATGTTCGGTCATGGGCTGTCCGCTTTTCCGAAGAGCGATCATCACCAACTGGTACTTGTCGAATTTGAACGTGCCCCGCGTCGGCGGCGGGGCCATGTAATCGACATGGTGGACGACATGCAGCATCGCGGCATCAGTTATCGGGCGGAACGACATAGGATGCCAGTTCGCCAAAGATCGCATCCCCGCTGCGGGAGGCGGCATCGTACCATGCGGCGGCGGTGCTTGCGTTCAGTACCCTGCCATCCGCGGCCGCAACGATGAGGCTGGGCGTGCCTACGACGTCGACACCGTAGCGTTCGGCGATGTCGAGGTTGCGGCCCCCGCCGCTACGGGGCGTACCGGCATCGACGAACACGACTTCGTAATGCGCCTGGGTCAGCGCGATGAAGCGCGGGGTTTCCAACCAACCGGCGAGCGCGCGGCTGTCGTGGCACCAGTTTCCTCCCATCGCGATCAGGACCAGTTTGCCGTTCGCCGCCGCGCGCGCCGTCGCCTCGGCCAGATCGGCCCGCGCGTCGGAGGTGGCGGAATAGGGTCGTGCTTCGGGATGGGCAGGCACCGTGAGCGAAGCCGGGTCGCCTGCCAATGCCGCGGTGCAACCGCTCGACGCCGCCAACAGGACGGGAAGGGCGAGCCACCGGATCACGGCGTCAAATGCTCCGCTCGCGTCCTGGCGGCAAGGCGTTTCATATGCCGGCCACACCGCGCCCGCACCGATGACGAGATAGTCTGTCTCACGCATGCATCACGCGCGCATCATTCCGCCGCGACCGACTGAAGTTCGGCCTCCGCCTCCAGCGCGGCGGCTTTCGCTTCCACCAGCTCAACGATATGGTCGAGCATGTCGGCGCTCTGCACCGTGTGGTCGGTTACGCCCGACAGATACACCATGTGCCTGCCATTGCCGCCGCCGGTCAGGCCGATATCGGTTTCGCGCGCTTCGCCCGGACCGTTGACGACGCATCCCAGGACGGAGAGCGACAGCGGCGTCTTGATGTGTTCCAGCCGGGCCTCCAGCGCCTCGACCGTGCGGATCACGTCGAAACCCTGGCGCGAACAGCTGGGGCAGGATACCACGCGGACGCCGCGGGTGCGCAAGCCCAGCGCCTTGAGCATTTCGAAGCCGACCTTGACCTCCTGCTCCGGTTCGGCGGAGAGCGACACGCGGATCGTGTCGCCGATGCCCGCCCATAGGAGCGATCCCATGCCGATGCTGGATTTCACCGTCCCGCCGATCAGCCCGCCCGCTTCGGTGATGCCGAGATGGAGCGGGCAATCGACCGCATCGGCCAGCCCCTGATAGGCGGCGACGGCCAGGAACACGTCGCTCGCCTTCACCGCGACCTTGAATTCGTGGAAATCGTGGTCCTGCAACAGCTTGATATGGTCCATCGCGGATTCGACCAGCGCTTCGGGGCAGGGTTCCCCGTATTTTTCCAGCAGATGCTTTTCCAGGCTGCCCGCATTCACGCCGATGCGGATGGCGCAACCATTGGCCTTGGCTGCGCGCACGACCTCGGCGACGCGCGCGCTCGATCCGATATTGCCGGGATTGATGCGCAGGCATGCCGCGCCCGCATCGGCGGCTTCCAGCGCGCGTTTGTAATGGAAATGGATGTCGGCGACGATCGGCACCCGCGCCGCGCGGGTGATCGTGGAGAACGCCGCGCTGGCTTCCACCGTGGGGACGGAGACGCGGATGATATCGGCGCCCGCATCCTCGCAGCGGCGGATCTGGTCCAATGTCGCGGCGGCATCTTCCGTCGGGGTGTTGGTCATCGTCTGCACGGTAATCGGCGCATCGCCGCCCACGGGCGTGTCGCCGACCATGATCTGGCGACAGCGGCGCCGTTCGATGGTGCGCCAGGGGCGGATGTCGTTCATGGTTTGACCTTCGGGACTGAACGGATGGACCGGTGTTACACGGTACAGGGGGTTAATGTTCCGACGCTCGATACACCGGATCGAATGGGCATATACCGTCTTTCCTGCCGTTTTGCGACAGGCAAGACGCGCGCGTGCCCTACCCCAAACCGGCGCAATAGGAAAACGATGGCGTGTTGCCCTAAGCCAAGGGGCGATTAAGGATGGCGCCGATGCCCGACACGATGCGCGATTTCGAAACGGATGCCGACACGCCCATGCTGTTCGGCCGGGTGCTGGACGGGCGGGGCGGCGGCACCCCGATCGGCTGGGACGTGGTGGCGGACTGGCAGCCGAGCCGCCCGGACGAAGTGCTGTGGATTCATCTGTGTCGCAACCATGCGGGCGTCTATGAATGGTTGCAGACGGGGTTCGCGGTGCCCGAGCCGACCGCCGAATTGCTGACCAGCGATTCGACACGACCCCGCGCCTTTCGCGAAGGGGACACTCTGGTCGCGACCCTGCGCGGCATCAATTTCAATCCCGGCGCGCAGCCCGAAGACATGGTCTCGATGCAGATATGGAGCGACGGGGCGCGCGTCGTGACCTTGCGCCGCCTGCCGCTGCAGACCCCGCGCGACACGCTGGCGGCGATCGACCGCGGCGTGGGACCGACCGATGCGGGCGCGCTCATCACGGCGCTCACCGAACAGATGATCGCGCGGATGAACCGCTCGATCGTCGATATGAACGATCATATCGACCATTGCGAACACGCCGATCTGGACGACAATTCGGACGCGGTGCTGGAACAGATCACCATGATCCGCCGCAACTGCTTGGCACTCAAGCGCCATATGGGCCCGCAGCATGCGGCGCTCGAGAACATCAGCCGCGATGCGCCCGACTGGTTCGAGGAGCACGATCGGCGCGAGATCGCCGAAACGATCGACCACCTGCGCCGCTATCTCGACGATATCGACATCAGCAAGGAAAGCGCGGTGGTGTTGATGGACGAATTGCGTGCCCGCGCCGTCGCGAGTTCGGACCGGACCAATTACCTCCTCACCATCGTCGCCGCGATCTTCCTGCCGCTGGGGTTCCTGACCGGGCTGATGGGCATTAATGTCGGCGGGATGCCGGGGGTGGAGGATGGCGACGCGTTCTGGATCGTGGTGGCCCTGTGCGCGGCGATCGGGTTCGGGCAGGTGATCTTTTTCTGGAAATGGAAGTGGCTGTGACACGCGGCGCTTGACCGCGGGCGCCGGCGGGTCTTTCCTGTGCCGCGAACCCCGCCGCATCATGGATGACCGACATGCATTACGATCTACGCTTCGCCAGACCGTCCCTCGCCATGCGACTGGGGGAGCGGGTGGTCGCCATGCAGAACAGCGAATTCAAGGGGGCGGAAGGTTTTGCCGACCGGGTGGCTCGTCGCCCCCCGCCGAGTGACGCCCCGATGCCCGATGCGTTCAACGACAGGTTCGACGTCGAACGCTGGCGGTCGGAAGGGCAGGATGTCATCACGCTCCATCCCGAAGGCGGAAAGGGCGACTGGCACATTATCTATTTTCACGGCGGCGGGTTCTATCTGCCCATGTTCAAAGAACACTGGCCGCTGGTTGCCTCCCTGGCCGAAGCGACGGGGGCCAGCATTTCGGTCCCGCTCTACAAGGTCGTGCCCGAACATGATTACCGGCCGGCGACCGACCTCGCCGATGCGGTGTATGAACGGGTGAAGGCGGATTGGGGCGATGATCGCATCGCCTTGTGCGGTGACAGTGCGGGCGGCAATCTGGCACTCAGCCTGGCCATCCAGCGGCGCGAGGCGGGCAAGTCGCTTCCCGCACGGCTCATACCGTTCGCGCCATGGCTCGACATGGCGATGAAGGACGAAGCGGCCCGGGCGATCGAACCCAGCGACGTCATCCTGGGTATCGACGCTCTGCGCGTCATGGGCGAATGGTGGGCGGGCGAGCGGGGGACCGGTCATCCCCATGCCAGCCCGCTATATGCCGATCTGGAGGGATTGCCGCCGATAGCGATCTTTCAGGGGCGGCACGACGTCTTCACGGTCGATGCGCGCAGCTTCACCGCCGAAGCCGCCGCCGCGGGAGTGCCGGTCGCGCTCTACGAATATGAAGGTGCGCCGCATGTCTACATGGCGCTGACCTTCACCAGAGAAGCGAAGGACACGTTCGCGCTGGTGAAGAGGTTTCTCGATGAAGGCCCCTTTCCGGCAGATCGGCCTCGATAGGCCAAAGCACCGACCCGTTCCTCAGACTGCGTCCTCAGGGTTTTCGCGCGACTGACATCGGTCGCATAAGATTGGACCCCGCCGCCATGGCCCGGTCCGTTTCAAGCCCTGGCCCCGGCCCAAATCACACTCGTCGGTGAAGATTTCAAGGACGGTCGGACCCGCGCCCGCCGGCACCCCGCCGGCTGTGCGAGGCAGGTGATCGCCGGCAACCGCCCGTGTTCGTTCGCCGGCTCGTGGAACGAATAAAGGGGCGCAGGATCATATCCCGCGCCCCTTCGATTGCCGAAGGCTTTTCGCCGTCATCCGGTCATGTCATGCGCCGGGAGGCAGCGGCTTGTCGCTCTTGCCGGCGCCCTTGGTCGGGATCTCGCTCCTGACCGATGTCGTCGGGCTGCCGCTGCTGGGCATCTCCCGCACCTTTTCGTCCATCTCTTCCAGCTTGCGGCCGGCCCACTCGCGACCGCCGAGGCCGAAGGCGAGGGCGCTGGCGACTGCACCACCGATGACCAGGGCACCGAAGGCCAGCTGCACGATCTCGTCGCCGACGCCCATGAAGCTCAATCCCATGAAGGTGAACAGCACGATCGTCGCATATTTGACGATCGTTCCGGCGAGGCCGGGCTCTCCTGTATCACCGATCATCCGCGCCAGCATGTTGGCGAGCATGAAGCCGACGCCGATGATGACCGCGCCGAAGATGACCTGTCCGCCGAGTTCGAGGATTTCGCCGAGCAGGACCGTCAGTTCGGGAAAGCCCAGCGCGCGGGTCGCCGCGATCGCCGCGACCAGCATGATGGCGATCTGCGCGATCCGCGCGAAGATGTTCGACGCGGTCGTGGTTTCGGGTACGAAGCCGGCCGAAGCCAGCGCGCGGTCGACACCCAGGCCGGGCAGCACTTCCTTGAGGACCTGGACCACGAAACGGCTGATCAGGTAACCGATGCCGAGCAGCAGCGCCGCAGCGATGATGTTCGGAATGGCGTTGAAGATCATCCGCAGCATGTCGCTGGCCGGTTCGGACACGGCCCTCAGATCGAGCACGTCGAGCGCCATGATCGAGAAGAAGATGACGATCAGCGCATAGACGATGGTGCCGATGGTGCGGCTGATGCGCGGATTGCCCGTCATCGTTTCCGCCCCGCCGCGGCTCAGCCACCGGTCGAAATCGACCGTCTGCAAAGTCGTCACCGTCAGGTCGCGCACGATCTTGGCCAGCGTGATGCCGACGAAGAATATGATCGCGGCGCCGACCAGATTGGGAATGAAGGCGGCGATATCGCCGAGCAGCTGCTGCAGCGGTGCCATAACCTCGCCCAGATCGAGCACCAGCAGGATGGCGATGAGGCCGAACAGCCAGATGATCAGCGCAACGATCCGCCCGAGCGCCGTGCCGATGCTTTCGCCCGAACTGGTGTTGTGGTTGCGGAACCATGATACGCTGTCGACGAGCTTCGCGAAGGCCGCCTTGGCCGCTTTCGCCAGCAGCCAGGTGACGACCAGGATCAGGACGATCCACAGAGCCTTTACGAGAATTTCCATCGCCAGATTTTCATCGAAGCGGTAATTTCCGACTTGCATATCATGTTCCCCTGTTGCGCTATTGCCGTGCGATTAACACGGTTGGCCGTGAAACGAAACGGGTTTTGCAATAAAGGCAATCCACAAGCGCGCACCTTCGCATCCCGTCGTTCCGGCTGGCGCATGGACGGGCCGTCGTGATAGCGTTGTCCGATGGATATTCTTCGCAGAACCGCCGCCCTGTTCGTCCTTCTTTTCGCAGTACCGGTCACTGCGGAGGATGTTTCGTCCGAAAGGAGCCCCGAATGGAGCTTCGCCATTCACGGCGGGGCCGGGACGATGGATCGCGCCACCATGACCCGGGCGCAGCAGGCGGAATACAAGGCGGCGCTGCAAGCGGCGCTCGATGCGGGCAGCGCGATCCTCCGCGACGGCGGCAGCGCGGCAGATGCGGTCAAGGCAGCCATCGTGCTGATGGAAGACGATCCCAAGTTCAACGCGGGTCGCGGTTCGGTGTTCACCTGGGACGGGGCGAACGAAATGGATGCCGCGATCATGCTGGGCGAAACCCGCGCGGCGGGGGCGGTCACCGGCGTCCAGGCGGTGAAGAACCCCATCCTGCTGGCCGATGCGGTGATGGCCGATGGCCGGCACGTCTTCCTGAGCGGCGCCGGGGCGGAGGAATTCGCCGCCGATGCCGGATTGGAAACGGCGCCGCCCGAATGGTTCGCGACCGATCGCCGTCGCGAGGCGCTGGAACGGGTGAAAGCGCGCGAACTGTCCGCGCTGGACGTCGATCACAAATACGGCACGGTCGGTGCGGTGGCACTGGACATGGCGGGCAATCTGGCGGCTGGTACGTCGACCGGCGGGCTGACCGGCAAACGCTGGGGCCGGATCGGCGATGCGCCCATGATAGGCGCGGGCACCTATGCCGACAATCGCAGCTGCGCGGTGAGCGCGACCGGGGCGGGCGAATATTTCATCCGTGTGGGCGTGGCGCATGAAATCTGCGCGGCGCTGAGGTTCATGGGCGTGGGCGCTTACCTGGAACCCGGCTTCGAAGAGGATCGCCGGATGCGCAAAAACATGGCGCAAGCCGTGTCCGATAGTGTCATGGAACAGGTGAAGGCACTGGGCGGCGACGGCGGTGTGATCCTCGTGACGCCGGTCGGCGATGCGATCTTCAGCTTCAACACCCAAGGCATGTATCGCGGCCGCACCGACAGCACGGGCATGTCGGAAGTGGCCATCTTCGCAGACGAATAAACTCGAGCCCCTATTCGGCGAATTTGTCCGCCTTGCGGTTGCCGAATTTCATGCCGCTTTCCAGTCGTTCGCGAAGCTGGGCGTAGAACGCGTCCAGAAATTCCCGTTCGTCGCCCTGGCCCAGCGTCCATCCGATCTTGCCGGCGATCGTCTGCGCGACCGCTTCGAGCGCCTGCGGCCGGTCGGCGCGCAGGACATTTTCGAGCGTCTGCAGTTCATATTCGCCATAGACAGCCAGTTCCTCGTCGCCGAACCGGAAGGCGTTGATCGGCGGTTCGTCATCGGACCGTCCGGCCGACAGGGCATCCGCCAGCTTCGTGCGCGGCAGTTCCACGACCCAGGTTCCCGCGATCAGATCGCCCGCACGCAACGCGTCCCGGTTGAGGAACGGAAACAGCAGGAACACCGCGAACCATGCCGCCGCCGCCCAGGCAGCCGCCCCGCCATCGCCGAACGGAGCGGAAATCAGGAATACAAGCGGCAGGAACAGTTCGATATCGCGCAGCAGGTTGCGCGCGACCACCGCTTCGGGCGTCAGCCGTCCCCCGCTTCCGCTTCCGCCGCCTTCCCTTGCAGCTACGCGAATGCCGAGGAGCCGCTTGCCCCAGGTCGCCCCGCGCGGCCCCATCTCGAACATCATGAAATAGCCGTTCCATGCGAGGAACCACAGGACGAGGCCGACGATGAACAGGAACTCCAGCGATCCGGTCACCTGCTGTTCCGTAGCGCTTCCGATCGCGGTGCCGAAAGCGGTAAAGGCGAGCAGCAATATCATCGCGATCGTCGCACCGCCCAGTATGATCAGATCGATGATCAGCGCGCCGGCCCGTGCTCCGCGCGTCGCGACCGTCAGCGGCAGGGCGAGACCTTCCGGCGTCGCGATCTCGCGAATGCGGCTTTTCGGCTCGCGCCGCCGCTTCCCCCCGGTACGCAGCGCGTTCATGCCGCTCCCGCCGCTCCGCCGCGCCGGAAGGCGAAGAAGTAGGAAAGCCAGAACAGGCCCATGAATATGCCGATGATCGCGCGCGCTTCCTGCCCGGCCAGTTGACGCGGAAACGCTTCCAGCAGGGCGGCGACGACCAGCATCAGCACCACCCCGATCATCACCTGCGCCGCGCGCCGTCCGGCCTCGGCCGCCGATGCGGTCACGCTGCGATCGCCCGGAAACGCCATGGCCCGCCCGATATGCACGCCCGCCGCGCCCGCCAGCAGGATCGCGAACAGTTCGGTCGTCCCGTGAACGGCCAGCCAGGCGAGGAACGGCCACGCCAGCCCTTCGCCCGAATAGAGCCACAGCATCGCGCCCAGCACCGCCATGTTGTGGACGAGCAGCAGCAGCGACGGGATGCCGAATGCAAAACCCAGCGCGAACGCCAGGATCGCGACGCCCGCATTGTTGGTGAACAGCTGCGCGGCGAAGGCGGACATCCCCGCCGTCCCCTCCTCCACGCGCAGGCTTTGTTCCAGCGCCTCGCGCCCCGCGCCCGGTACGCGGGTATCGGCGAATTGCGTCGGTACCAGCCGGTAATACCATTCGCTGTCCCGCGCGACCAGCAGCCAGCCGGCGATCGTGCCCGCCACCATCGCGAACAGGGCGATGCAGATGTCGAGCCAGATGGCGCGGACCGAACGGCTCAGCCCGCCGCCGAGAAAGCCGCGAAACCAGGCCGCCACGCCGCGCCGGGGGCCGTAGACCTGGAACCACGCCCGCTGGACCAGCCCTTCGAGAAAGGCGACCGTCGCCGCGTCGAGCGAGGTTTCGCGCGCCACCGCCAGGCTGGATGCGGCGGTGCGATAGAGGGTGGGCAGTTCCAGCACGTCCTCGTCCCGCAACCGGCGCAGGCGCCCCTTCTCGATCTGCGTCAGGATGGTATCGAGCCGGTGCCAGTCGCCTTCGCGTTCCTGCCGGAAACGATCCGACCGTAGCGTCGCGGACGGTATCGCCGGTGCGGTATCCCCGGCCGGTTCGCGCCCGAACGGCAGGGCAGCGACTATCTTCGAACGCCACGCCCTCATCCGATCGACCCCTTGCGCTTCACGTCGAGATACGCGTCGATGACGCGGTAACCGATCCGGTCCCACGGCGCTTCGATGATATCGACCCCCAGATGCCGCAGTCGTTCGATCACGATCGTCCGTTGCCGCGCGAGCGTATCGGCGGTGACCGCGACCGCCACATCGTCCAGGATTGCAGGTTCGCGGCGGACGAGCGATTTTAGCTCGGCATCTTCCACGGTGACGAACAGGACCACGTGGCGCCGGGCCAGCCGCCCGACGCTCTCGATCATCAGTTCCGCCCCGGTCGGATCGGTGAAATCGGTGAACAGGATGATGAGCGACCGGCGTTGCAGCCGTGCCGTCAGGTCGGCCAGCGCCAATGTGAAGTTGGGTTCCTGCGCGCGATAGCGCAGCCCCGCCGCCGCTTCCTGCAGCCGGTGAAAGGCGCGTGGATCGGTGATGAACGGCGTTGCCACTTCGGGCCTCCGCGCGAAGCCGAACAAGGCGACCCGGTCGCCGCCCTTCAGCGCGACATAGGACGCGGTCAGCGCCGCCGAAACCGCCCGGTCCAGCCGCGTCAGGCCGTCCACCGGTTCGCACATCGCATGGCCGCAATCGATCGCGAACACGATCTGGTTGTTGCGTTCGCTTTCGTTCTCCCGCACGTACAGGCGGGCGTGCCGCGCGCTCGCCTTCCAGTCGATCCGGCGGCGGTCCATGCCCGGTTCGTATTCGCTCAATGCCTCGAACTGCGTGCCTTCGCCGCGAATGCGCCGCGCGACGATGCCGAACCGGGCGCCGCGCAGATGGTGCTGCAATTCGCGCGACCGGACGGGGGAAAGGTCGGGGCGGATGGATATCGTCCGGTCGAGCGCGCGCGATACCTGCCGCGCGCCCAGACCCAGCGGACCTTCGCGATGCAGCCAGAAACGCGTGATGGAGCCCTGCCCCCGCCCAACGGGAACGAACGAGGCTTCCCCGCTGAAGCTGTCGGCCGGACCGGTATCGGCATCGGCATCGGCATCGGCATCGGCATCGGCTGTCATCGCGATGTCGATACGCCCGGTTTCGACGAGCTTCGGATCGACTTCCAGCGCCATGCGCGGCGCGCGCCCTGCCACCTGTCCCGCGAACCGGGCGGATACGGCCAGCGCCGTCGGTTCCCCAACTTCGCACCGCGATGCGACGTCGAGCGCCACGTCCGACATCCGGCCGGCGATCAGTGCGTCCAGCACGATCAACGCCAGGATGGCGACCGCCGCCGCCGGCACCACGATCCAGGCACCCGGTGCGCTGGCCGCGACGACCAGCGCCACCGGTGCGGCGAGCGCGCTCGTCCAGGCGGCGCGGGCGGTGGGAAGGAGACGCACGTCCATCGGTGGGCGTCAGCGCGGCGTCTCGGTCATATCGATCATCGAGGCGACCAGATCTTCCATCATCCGCCCTTCGATTTCGGCCGCGGGGCTCAAGGTCAAACGATGGCGCAGCGCGGCGGTGGCGAGCGCCTTCACATCGTCGGGCACCACGTAATCGCGCCCTTCCAGCGCCGCACGGGCGCGCGCGGCGTGGGCCAGCAATATGGCGGCGCGCGGACTGGCGCCGCTTTCGATGTCGGCATTGGTGCGGGTCGCGCGGATCAGGCGCACGACATAGTCGACGATATCCTGCGCCACGGTCACCTGCGCCAGAGCGGCCCCCGCCGCGGCCAGCCGCGCAGCATCGGCGACCGGCTCGATCCCGAATGCGGCGGGGCGTTGCGGCCCCTGCCGGTCGCCGGACCGCGCGACGATCGCGGCCTCTTCTTCGGCGGTGGGATAATCGACCAGCAGCTTGAAGGCGAACCGGTCCAGCTGCGCTTCGGGCAGGGGATAGACGCCCTGGTTCTCGATCGGGTTCTGCGTGGCGACGACCATGAAGCGTTCGCCCAGCGGATGGCTTTCCCCGTCCAGCGTGACCCGGCGTTCCTGCATCGCTTCCAGCAGGGCCGCCTGCGTCTTGGGCGGGGTGCGGTTGATCTCGTCCGCCAGCAGCAGATCGCAGAAGATCGGTCCGCGCGTCAGGGTGAAGCTGCTGGTCTGGAAATTGAACAGGTTCGAACCAAGAATGTCGCCGGGCAACAGGTCGGGCGTGAACTGGATGCGCCCGAAATCGAGGCCGATGGCTGCGCTGAAACATTGGGCGAGGAACGTCTTGGCGGTGCCCGGCGGCCCCTCGATGAGGACATGCCCCTGCGCAAGCAGCGCGATCAGCAGATGGTCGACGATATCGTCCTGCCCGACGATTCCACGCGCGATCTGGCCGCGAATATCGCCGGCCATGGCCCGCACGTCATCGAGCGACATGGGTTCGGCCCGCGCGGACGGTTGACTATCCGGTTCGGTCGCGTTCATTTGGCGATAATCCTTTCGATGGAAGCGAGCGCGGAAGCAGCGCCCAGTATGTCTTGCCCCCGGCGCGCGGAACGCAGCCGGGCGATGCTGGCCGAATAGGATGGTGCATCGGCGCGCGCGCGCGTCAGGGCCTGCTCGATCGCCTCGACATTCGTGTCGGCTGGCCTCAGTCCGAGCGTTCTCGCGATGCGTCGTTCGATGATGTCGGCATAGGGTGACCCGAGCAGATGGAACCGCTTCGCCCGCTGGATGAAGCCCGCGCCGTTGACGACCAATTGGGTCTTGCCGAACGGTATCTCCGGGCTCTGCGCGATGGGCGGGCCGAAGCGGCTCAGCGCCCGCCAACCGATCACCAGCAACGCCAGCAGCAGGCACAGAGTCGCAGCGAGGAAAGGCGGCCGGAAGGCCAGCGTCAGCAGGTTCTGCTGCGTGCCCAGTCCGTTCAGCGTCAGGTCGAACACCACCGGCAATTCGCCGTCGTTGGACAGATCGTCGATCAACGCCGCAGCCAGCCGGGCGCCCGCGCGATCGGCGAAACCGTAATTGTTCACGAGATCGGGTTCGACGAGGAAGGCGACCGGATAGTCGCCGCCCGATCTATTCTCCGGCACCAGACCGGCCATTGTCGCGCCGGTAACGTCGCGCACCAGCGGGGTGAGCGCGTTCGTGTCCGCGACCTGGAAGCGCGGATCGGGCAGGCGGCCCGTCGTGCCGTAGCCGCTCCAGCGGCGATCCGACGCCTTCGCCGCTTGGACAAAACGCGTGGCGAAGTCACGGCCGTCGTCCAGCCGTGCCACCCAGCCCGCGGGTGCAGGGTCGCCGAGCCGGACCCAGCCTTCCTCCGCTTCGCTACCGGGAAAGGACGGCAGCGCCGCCGTGCGCCATTTGGGTACGATGACCAACGTCGGACCGATCGCGCCGCGCAGGTCCAGTATGGCGTCGATATCCTCGGCATCGGCCTCGTGACCGGGCGTCAGCACGATGAGGGCGTAATCGTCGAAGCGCGCTTGGCTGCGGGAAAGCACGACTTCGTGATCTTCGGCTTCGAGATAGGCTGCCAGCGCGGCATATCCGGTCAGCCCCTTGCCGGCGGCATGGGCCCCGCCATCGTTGATCCGTCCGCCCGTCTGCCCGGACCCGATGAAATACAAGGTTGCGAGGAAGGCCGCCGCCCCGAAGACGATCATCGCCAGCACGACGCGCGGGTTGAAGAGGGTGCCGCGCTGGCGGGCGCCGTCGCTCACGCGGCGTCCTTCCTAAGCGATTGCGAGGCGAACCGTCCATAGGCATCGCGCGCCGTCTCCCAATCGCCGCGGCCGAGGCGGTCGAGCGCGAACAGGCTGCGTTCGACATGGGTTGCGATCGTGGCGAAGGCGGTGCGCGCGTCTTGCGGCAATTGCGCAAGGGAAGCCAGCTCGCGCGCGGTCGTCGAAGGTTCGACTAGGCCGGGCCGCGCCGCCGCGATCTGGTCGACACTACGGTGAAGGAGAAGGCGGGTCGCACCATCGTAGTCGCCGGCGGCGGCCAGCCGGTCGGCATCGTCCAGCAGGGCGACGGCGGCCTGCCGATCGGGCAACCAGATGTCCGCATCGCCTTCGTTGGCACGGCGCGTATTCAGCAATGGAGCGATGCGCTTCCACACGATATAGACCGCCAGCATGACCGCCGCCGCGATCAGCACCCATTTGACGACGGGCCAGCTTTCCCCGAACAGTCCGGCGACGAACAGGAACATGTCGCCGATCATCGCCGCCAACCGCTCCAGCCAGTCCGGCGGCGGGGCGGGCGGCTCGATCTCCAACGGGGCGTATTGGATGGTATCGTCGGCGCGAACGGCATCGTAGGCGTTATCGCCTCGCGCATCGTTGGCCGCGCCGCCTTCCGCGTTCGATCCGGCGCCGCCCCTCATCCTATCCGCGCGCCCGCGCCTGACGGTAGGTGCCCAGGACACGCAACGCCTTGCAGTGGAACGCCAGCTCCTCCAGCGCGCGATCGACCGCCGGATCGCCGGGCGCGCCGATGATGTCGGCGTAGAACATGGTCGCGGAGAAGCTCGCACCCTTCTGGTAGCTTTCCAGCTTGGTCATGTTGACGCCGTTGGTCGCGAAGCCGCCCATCGCCTTGTACAGGGCGGCAGGGATGTTCTTCACTTCGAACACGAAGGTCGTCATCGACACCGGCGCGTCGCCGTCTTCCACTGCCGGTTCGCGGGGATCGCGGGCGAGGATGACGAAGCGGGTCATGTTGTCATGCGCGTCCTCCACGCGCCGCTCGACGATGTGAAGACCGTAGAGATCGGCCGCGAGCCCGGGGGCGATGGCGGCGATGGAGGGATCGCCGCGCTCCGCCACGAACGCCGCCGCGCCCGCCGTGTCCGCATGGCTGAGCGGCACGATGCCGCGTTCGCGAAGAAAGTGCCGCGACTGGCCGAGCGCCTGCGGATGGCTGTAGGCGGCGGTGAAGGGTCCGAACGTGCCGTCTTCCCGGGGCAGCGCCATCAGTGCGTGGCTGATCGGCATGAAATGCTCGCCGACGATCGACAACCCGCTTTCGGGCAGCAGGAAATGGATGTCCGCAACCCGCCCGTTCTGGCTGTTCTCGATCGGAATGATCGCGCAGCCCGCCTGTTCCTGCGTCACCGCGTCCAGCGCATCGGCAAAGCTGAAACAGGGCAGCGGCAGATGATCCGGGCAGGCTTGCGTGGCGGCCCGGTGCGAATTGGAACCGGGGCAACCCTGGAACGCGACCGCCCGGCCGGGCGCGGCGGCGGCAGCGCCCTGCATGTTCGTGACCATGGCGATGGCGGGTTCGGGGAAGCTGTGCATCGGCTGCACGTGCTAACCGTCCCTATGCGGCTCGGCAATGACGATACGGCTTTATCCGCGGCCGACCGTCGATGCATGCATGCGCGGCAACATCACGTGCGATTCCAAGCCTTGCGATATGCACCGTGCCGCTTTACATCGGCGGCGATCCTATCACTTTTGCATTTCGCGGGTTTTCTTCATCCATGGACGATCGTTTCAACACCGCCGCCGGCTGGGTTCTGTTTTCGGGGATCATCGCGCTCGGCCTGTCGAGCATATTCCTGCGGGTTTTCGACATGGAACGCCCGGAACAGCTGGGCTACCCGGTCGAAGTCGCCGATGCGGGCGGCGCGGATAGCGGCCCCGATATCGGCACGCTGCTGGCGGCGGCGGATGTCGCCGCGGGCGAACAGCAGGCGGCGGCACGTTGCGGCACTTGCCACAGTTTCAATTCCGGCGGTCCTGCGGGACAGGGACCGAACCTCTACGGCATCATGGGCGCTAAGCTCGGCCATTCGCCATCCTTCGGCTATAGCGATGCGCTGACGTCCAAGGGCGGCATATGGGACTGGGAGGCGATGAACAAATGGCTCATCAACCCGCGCGCCTACATTCCCGGCACCTCGATGGGCTTTGCGGGTCTGAAGAACGACGAACAGCGCGCCGATATCCTGGTCTATCTGAATTCGCTCGGCTCGAACCTGCCGGTTCCCGCTCCCGCACCCGAAGACGCGGTCGAGGGTGAAGAAGGCGTCGACGGCGCCGGCGAAGGACCGGGTGCGGTCGAAGGCAGCGACGCCAGCGCGGTCGAAGCCGCGGGTGCGATGGGCGCCGAACAGCCGGTTGTGGGGACGGGCACGACCAACCCGGTCGAATAGGAAATTTCACGGGCGGCAGCTATTCGCGCCCCTTGAATCCCTGCGCCACCACATACCATTCGGACGAACCCTTGCGGCTCGCCGGGGGCTTGGCGTGCTTCACCGTCCTGAAATGCTTCTTCAACAGGTCGAGCAAGTCGCGATCGGTTCCCCCCGCCAGCACTTTCGCCACATAGGCGCCGCCGTCCTGCAGGTTCTCGACTGCGAACCACGCGCCCGCCTCGACCAGTCCCATCGTGCGCAGATGGTCTGTCTGTTTGTGACCCACCGTGTTGGCTGCCATGTCCGACAGGATCAGATCGGGCGGACCGTCCAGCGCGGTTTCCAGCGCTTGCGGCGCGGCGTCGTCCATGAAATCCATCTGCAGGATGGCGACCCCCTCGATCGGATCGGTCTCCAAAAGGTCGATACCCACGATCGCCGCCCTGGGTGCCTGCCGGCGCACCACCTGCGCCCAGCCGCCCGGCGCGATACCCAGATCGACCACACGCCGGACGCCGCGCAGCAGGTTGAACTTCTCGTCCAGCTCGATCAGCTTATACGCCGCCCGGCTGCGATAGCCGTCCGCCTTCGCCTGTTTGACGTAGGGATCGTTCAGTTGCCGCTGCAGCCAGTTGACCGACGACTGGCTGCGTTTCTTGGCCGTGCGGACGCGCTTGTCGGGATTGCCGGCCCGGGTCACGATAGCGCCGCGGTCATCGTACGTTTCGCAGTTCGGAACGGCGGCGATCGCCCGTCGCATCGGCCGCCATGAGGCTGCGCAATATGCCTTCGCGAATGCCGCGATCGGCGACGCCCAGCCGCTGCGCCGGCCAGATGTCCATGATCGCCTCCAATATCGCGCACCCGGCCACGACCAGATCGGCGCGGTCATTGCCGATACAGGGCAGTTCGCCGCGCTCCGCCGGGGACATGCGCGACAGGCGGGTGCTGATGTCGCGCATCGATTGCGCGGGCACGATCAGGCCATCGACCTGCTGCCGGTCATAGTGCGGCAGTTCCAGATGGAGGCTGGCTAGGGTCGTCACCGTGCCGCTGGTACCCAGCAGGCGGATGGACCGGGCACCGCGCGAACGAACCGCGATCCGTTCGGCGAAGGGCGCGAAACTGTCGCCGACGATCGAACGCATGCGATCGTAGCGCGCCAGGCGTTCGGCCGGATCGGCTTCCGACCCGCCGACCGTATCGGTCAGCGACACGACGCCCCATGGTACGCTCTGCCAGTCCAGGATGCGCGGCACCTTGCCGCCGGGTTCGATCAGAATGAGTTCGGTCGAGCCGCCACCGATGTCGAAGATGACCGCGGGATGGTCGTTGTCTTCCAGCAGGACGTGACAGCCCAGCACCGCCAGCCGGGCTTCTTCCTCCGCCGATATGATGTCCAGCGCGATGCCGGTTTCCTGGCGCACGCGTTCGATGAAGGCGGCGCCATTCGCCGCCCGGCGGCACGCTTCGGTCGCGACGGAGCGGGCGAGGTGGACGTTGCGGTTGCGCAGTTTCTCCGCACATACCTTCAGCGCGCGCAAGGTTCGATCCATGGCCCGATCGCTCAGCCGTCCGGACTTCGCGAGCCCTTCGCCCAGCTTCACCACGCGGCTGAAGGCGTCGATCACGGTGAAATCCTCGCCGGACGGACGCGCGATCAGCAATCGGCAATTATTGGTGCCCAAATCGAGTGCGGCATAGGCTTGCCGCCGCTGGGAACGGGCGCGATGCGGCGGTTGCGTCTTGTCGGCCGGCGTTGCGGATCCGGACATCGCCACACCGGCGCAGGCGCCGCCGTCCTTGTCCGCACCGCGTTGCGGCGTATCGGGTTGAGAGGGGCGGCGGCGCGTATCGGCCACCGTGCCGGACTTGTCGGCCCCTCTTTGGCCAGCCCTACTATCGTCGTCCGGCGGAGAAAAATCCGCCATAGTCGTACTTTCTTGTTCCTCTTGCGAATAGGCCGCAAGGACTTGAAAACCACGCTAACGCCCAACCGCGTGCCGCACAAGGGTACGCACAGCTGCCGGTTCGGCCCGGAGACTTGACCTCGGCGACGCCATTACCTATCCGCCGCCACGCGCGCTGCACGTCCGATCGCAAGCGAATCGACGCGGCCACCGCCACTGATGCCCCGTCGTCTAATGGTAAGACTACGGACTCTGACTCCGTCAATTGAGGTTCGAATCCTCACGGGGCATCCAGCCGCTTACCGCGCGAACCCCATGCGATAAGATGTGGCAAACATCGGCGGTTTGCCTCAAACAGGCTGCGCCATCGATCGCCTGTTCCATGAGGATTTTGTCCATGAAGTTCACGTCGCTTCTGCTGTGTTCCAGCGCCTTCGCCCTGCAACCCGTGCTTGCCGCCGCTGCGTTCGCGCAGGACAGCGATCTCGACGTCGGCGAAACGGAAGCGCCCGAAGACGAGATCATCGCGCCGCAGCCGGACGCGGAGCCGCTCGTGCCGATCGAGCAGGTAGCGCAGGGAACGCTGCCCGTCGAACCTGGGCCCGTCGAACCAGGGCCCGTCGAACCGGGCGGGGACCGGGAGGAAAGCGCCTGGGATGTTTCCGCGCCCGCCGGCGCGACCATCCGGCAGGTTCCGATCCGCACCGACGAGGGGACGTGGATGGACGTCGACGTGTCGCCCGACGGACGCACGATCGCCTTCGCGCTGCTGGGAGATATCTACACCATGCCCATCGCGGGCGGGCGGCCGACCCGCATCGCGGAAGGGCTGGCATGGGAAGTGCAGCCACGTTTCTCGCCCGATGGGCGGCGGATCGCGTTCACTTCGGACCGGGGCGGGGCCGACAATATCTGGGTGATGGATGCGAACGGCGCGAATGCGGCGCAGGTGACGCAGGAGAAGTTCCGCCTGTTGAACCAGCCGAGCTGGAGCCCCGACGGGCAGTTCATCGTGGCGAAGAAGCATTTCACCACCGGTCGGTCGCTGGGAACGGGCGAAGTCTGGGTCTATCACATATCGGGCGGCGGCGGCGTGCAGCTGGTCGAACGTCCCAGCGAAGTTCATCAGAAGGAACTGGGCGAACCCGTCTACGCCGCCGATGGACAATCGGTGTTCTTCACGCGCAACACAACCCCCGGGCCGATCTTCGAATATGCGCAGGATTCCACGCAGGGCATCTTCGCCATCGAACGTTACGATCTCGCAAGCGGCGAGACCACGACGGCGGTGTCAGGCTATGGTGGCGCAGTCCGGCCGACACCTTCGCCCGATGGCCGCTCGATCGCCTTCGTGCGGCGGGACAAGGACCGGTCGCAATTATGGGTGAAGGATATCGCCAGCGGACGCGAACGCATGATCTATGGCGATCTCGACCTGGACGTTCAGGAAACCTGGGCGGTGACCGGCGTCTATCCGAACATGGACTGGACGCCCGATGGCCGCTCGATCCTGTTCTGGGCGGGCGGCAAGATCCGGCGGGTCGATATGGATGGCTCAAACGCGCGGACCATTCCCTTCGCCATCGACGATACGCGCGGCGTCGCGGATTCGCCGCATCCCGGGATCGAGGTCGCGCCCGACAGCTTCACCACCCGCATCCCCAAATTCGCGCAGGTTTCGCCCGACGGCAGCCGCGTCGTGTTCGAAACCCTGGGCAAGCTCTACGTCAAACCCACCGGCGACGGCGCGGCGCGGCGGTTGACCGGCGGCGATGACACGCGGGTCGAAGCCTTCCCCAGCTGGTCGCGCGACGGATCGCAGATCGCCTTCGTCCGGTGGAGCGATACGGGGCTGGGGCAAATCGTGCTGCGCGACGCACGCGGTTCGCGCGAACGGATCATCACGACGCAGCCGGGCCATTATGCCAGCCCGCGTTTCTCGCCCGACGGCCGGACCATCGTGTTCGAGAAGCGCGATGGCGGCTATCTGACATCGCCCGATTATTCGGAGAATCCCGGCGTCTATCGCGTGTCGACAAGCGGCGGGACGCCCGAACTGGTCAGCCGCGACATGGGCGATCCGCAATTCGGCGCGGCAAACGACCGGCTCTACATGGTCGGGCGCGAAGGCGAGGAACTGGCACTCGTATCGACCGATCTGCATGGCGAGGCGAAGCGGGTCCATGCCAAGGGCGCACTGGTCAACGCCTTCGCGGTGTCGCCCGATGGACGCTTCCTTGCGTTCAGGCAGAATTACGAAGTGTTCGCCATGCCGCTGATGCCGGGCGGGCAGGCGGTCACGGTCAGTCCGGATGGGGACGCCTTCCCGGTGGTGAAGGCAAGCACGGGCGGGGCGGAGTATATCGGCTGGTCGCGCGGCGGCGACAGTCTCAGTCTCGACTGGAGCATGGGTCCAACGCTCTTCTCCGCATCGATGCCCGCCATGTTCGCCAATGCGCCGGGCGTGGAAACCGGCTTCGCCCCTCCGACGACCGGCATCAGTCTCGCCATGACGCGGCAAGCGGACAAGCCGCGCGGGACGCTCGCGCTTACCGGCGCGCGGATCCTGACGATGCAGGGCGGGGCGCAGGACATCATCGACAACGGGACCGTCGTCATTGCCGGCGACCGGATCGCGGCGATCGGCGCGAGCGACGCCGTATCCATTCCCGCGGGGGCGACCCGCATCGACGTGACCGGCAAGACCATCATGCCCGGGCTGATCGACGCCCATGCCCATGGCGCGCAGGGGACCGGCGATCTCGTGCCTCAGCAGAACTGGTCGATGGTGCAGAACCTGGCGCTGGGCACCACGACGCTGCACGATCCCTCTTCGCGTGCGAGCGAGATTTTCGCCGCATCGGAACGGCAGCGGGCCGGCATGCTGCTGGCGCCCCGCATCTTCTCCACGGGCGAGATCATCTATGGGGCGAAGGCGCCCGGCGTCTATGCGGAGATCAACGATTACGACGATGCGCTGGCGCATGTTCGCCGGATCAAGGCGCAGGGCGGTATATCGGTGAAGAATTACAACCAGCCGCGCCGCGAACAGCGCCAGCAGGTCGTGCGCGCGGCAGCCGCGGAGAACATGCTGGTCGTGGCCGAAGGCGGTTCGCTTTTCGGAATGGACATGAACCTGCTCGCGGACGGCAATTCGACGCTCGAACACAATGTCCCGGTCGATGTGATGTATGACGACGTGCTGCAGTTTTTCGCGCAAAGCGGCGTTAATTACACGCCGACGCTGGTGGTGACCTATGGCGGGCTGGCCGGCGATCCCTACTGGCGCCAGGCGACCGATGTGTATGACCATCCGCTGCTGGTCCACACCCCTCCCAAACGCCTGCTGGCCGACAATGCCCGCCGCGTGAAGGCGCCCGACTGGGCCTTCGTCGACGACGACGCGGCGCGCGAGGCGAAGAAGCTGGCGGATCGGGGCGTGGCCGTGTCGATCGGTGCGCATGGCCAACAGGCGGGCATCGCCGCACATTGGGAAATGTGGAGCTTCGTGCGCGGAGGCATGAGCCCGATGGCGGCGTTGCGCGCGGGCACGATCGAACCGGCGCGCTCGCTCGGAATGCAGGACGACATCGGCTCGCTGGAAGCGGGCAAGCTGGCCGATCTGATCGTGCTCGATGCGGACCCCAGCGTGGATATCCGCAATTCCGACCGAATCGACCGCGTCATGCTCGGCGGACGGCTTTACGATGCGAAAACCATGAACGAGGTCGCGACGGGGGATGCCGAACGCCTGCCCTATTGGTGGGAGTGATCTGCGGGAGTGATTGACATAGTTGCGATTGGTTCGCATTAGGCGGTTTCCCTAAACGAGTGTCCTAGCATGAATCGCGTCAAAACCCGCAATTTCCTGATCCTGTGTCACCTGTTCATGGCGTCCCTGATCGCGCCTGCCTTCATTCTGGTGGCGATCACCGGGTTCAATTATCTCATCGGAAACAAGGGGGAGACCATCGAAACCGCGCTGACCATTCCGGCGGGCACGCAGATCGATCCCGACGCGGCGGATATCGAAGATACGGTTCGCGGTGTGCTGGCAGCCAACGACCTGCCGACCGGTTTCGAGTATCTGCGGATGCGCGAAGGGTCGATCACCACTCGTCCAACCTCCACCGATTTCGTCGCGTTCGAGGAACAGGACGGCCTCTGGTCCGCGACGCTGAACCAGCCCAGCCTGCAATACCGCATGATGGAACTGCACAAGGGGCATGGCCCGGAAAAGTTCAAGATCTACCAGATGGTCGCGGCGGTCGCGCTGTCCCTGATCGTGCTGGGCGGGCTGGCGGTGGGGCTGATGGCGAAGGCCTATCGCACCAAGACCATCGCTTCGACCGTCATCGGCACCATCGCCTTCGCATTGCTGGCGTTCGTGATCTGACGTCCCGCCGCGTCCCAGCTTGTGCGGCGATGCACGCGAGCCTAGGGGCCGCGGCATGACCGATGATATGAAGCCGAGCAAGACCGACGGCCAGGTGACCGATCGCAAATTCTACCGTGCGGGCGAAGAAGCTCAGTTCGCCGACGAAAACCCGGTCGTGACACCCCAAACGGCGCACCCGGCGTACAAACTGGCATTTCGCGATACCGATTTCATGCTGCGCGACGAATTGCGCCCGGTGCGCTTTCAGCTGGAACTGCTCAAGCCCGAAATGCTGCTGGAGGAAGCCGGCGTCGGCTCCACCCTGGTGGTTTATGGATCCGCGCGCATTCCCGCGCCGGAACATGCGGACGAACTGGTGGCAGTGGCTACGCCGGAGAAGAGGGCGGTAGCCGAGCGGCTGGCTGCCAAATCGAAATATTACGCGGAGGCCCAGAAACTCGCCCGGATCGTCAGCGAGAAGGCGATCGTCGAGGATGGCAAACGGCAATTCGTGATCTGTTCGGGCGGCGGCCCGTCGATCATGGAAGCGGCCAATCGCGGGGCGTCGGAAGCGGGATCGGAATCCATCGGCCTCAACATCGTATTGCCGCACGAACAGGCGCCCAATCCTTACGTAACGCCATACCTATCGCTCAATTTTCATTACTTCGCGCTGCGCAAGATGCATTTCCTGCTGCGCGCGCGTGCCGTTGCCGTGTTTCCGGGCGGGTTCGGAACGTTCGACGAATTCTTCGAACTTCTGACGCTTATCCAGACCGGCAAGATGAAGCCGATCCCGATCATGCTGTTCGGCGGTGACTTCTGGAACCGGGTGATCGATCTGGAAGCGCTGGCGGACGAAGGCACGATCAATCACGAGGATCTGGACCTGTTCCACCCCTGCGAAACGGCGGACGAAGCCTGGGACCATATCACCGAATTCTACGACCTCGATCGCTAGGCTTCGAACGTCTGCGCCCACCCGGTTCGCACCGCCTGATGCGCCATTGGGCCGTGACCTTCGCCAAAGCCCGGTGCATGCTCGATGGCGCGGCGTACGAAAATACGGGCCTGCCGAATGGCTTCTTCCATCGGCATACCGCTTCCGGCCAGTGTGGCGATTGCGGACGACAGGGTGCAACCGGTACCATGCGTCGACCGGCTGTCGATCCGTTCGTCGTCGAAAGGCACCATGCGGCCTTTCGATGGAAGATAGATATCGACAACCCGCGATCCGGTATGGAGATGGCCGCCTTTCGCCAGGACGCCGCACCGGTGCCGGTCGCGCAGTGTCTCCGCCGCATCGACCATGTCCTGCAAACAGGCGATGCGGCGTTCCGTCAACGCTTCCATCTCGGGCAGGTTCGGCGTGATCAACGTGGCTTCGGGCAGCAGAAGCTTGTGCAGGGTCGCGATTACGGCACCGTCCGCGAGCGCATCGCCCGATGTCGCGACCAGCACGGGATCGACGACGATCGGCAGGTTTTTCGCGAGCGGTTTGGTAAGGCGTAACACGCTTGCGACACCGCGCACGGCATTGGCGTCGGGCAGCATGCCGGTCTTTATGGCATCGACACCGATATCCTCGATACAGGCCTGCATCTGCTGACAAATATCGTCCTGCGTCATCAATCGCACCGCGCGCACACCGGTCGTATTCTGCGCAGTGACCGCCGTGATCGCGGTCATGGCATAGGCGCCCAGCATGGTGATCGTCTTGATATCGGCCTGAATGCCGGCACCCCCCGAGCTGTCCGAACCGGCGACCGACAGGATACGTGGCGGGGATGCGGTCATGTCAGCCGGCGTCCCTAACCGCGTCGCAGATATGGGCCACAATGCGCTCGACCTGACCGGCATCGTCGCCTTCCGCCATCACGCGGATGACCGGCTCCGTTCCCGAAGGGCGGATCACCACGCGGCCGGTGCCCGCCAGTTCCGCCTCCGCCTCGGCGATCGCGGATTGCACACCGGCATCGTCCAGCGGCGCGCCGCCATCATAGCGCACATTCTTCAGCAGCTGCGGTACCGGATCGAACAGATGCATGAGCTCACTTGCCTTCTTGTCGGACCGGACCAGGCTGGCGAGGATCCGCAGCGCCGCCGTCGTCCCGTCGCCGGTGGTGGCGTAGTCCAGCAGGATGATGTGGCCCGACTGCTCCCCGCCGACATTGTAACCGCCTTCCCGCATCCGTTCCAGCACGTGCCGGTCGCCGACCTTGGTCCGTTCCAGTTTCAGCCCCTGCGACTGGAGGTAGCGTTCCAGCCCCAGATTGCTCATCACCGTCGCCACCAGCCCGCCGCCGGTAAGATCGCCCTTTTCATGCATCCGTGTGGCGATGAGCGCCATAATCTGGTCGCCATCGACCGTCTTGCCGCGTTCGTCGACCACCATCAGGCGGTCGGCATCGCCATCCAGCGCAATGCCGATATCGGCGCGTTCCTCCACCACCCGCCGCTTCAGCGCATCGAGGCAGGTCGAACCGACATCCTTGTTGATATTGATGCCGTTGGGTTCGACGCCCAGGGTGACCACCTCCGCGCCCAGTTCCCAGATCGCGGAAGGCGCGACCTGATAGGCGGCGCCATTGGCGCAATCGACGACGACCTTCAGCCCGTCGAACCGCGTCTCGTCCGACACCGATTGCTTGACCGCGTGAATGTAGCGGCCGCGCGCATCCTCGATCCGGCGCGCCCGCCCGACCTTTGGCGCATCGACCAGTTCCTGCGTTCCGACGATGCCGTCCTCGATCGCCAGCTCGTCCGCATCGGACAGTTTGAATCCGTCCGGCCCGAACAGCTTGATGCCGTTATCCTCGTACAGATTGTGGCTGGCGGAAATCATCACCCCCATATCGGCGCGCATCTCGCGGGTGATGAGGGCGATGGCGGGCGTCGGCAGCGGACCGGTCATGATGACATCCATGCCCACGCTGGTGAAGCCGGCAACCAGCGCGCTTTCCATCATATAGCCGGACAGGCGCGTATCCTTGCCGATGACGACGCGGTGGCGGTGATCGCCGCGCATGAAATGCCGCCCCGCCGCCTGGCCCACACGCATCGCGGTTTCGGCGGTCATTACGCCTGCATTGGTGCGGCCCCTGATACCGTCCGTTCCGAAAAACCTGCGTGTCATGCGACCCCTGCCCCTTCGATTTGTCTCGCGCCCGCGGCGCATCTTTGCCACGGGCTTGTGGCGCGATCGCATCTAAAAGAAAAGGGGCGGGGGCGCGATGCCCTGCCGGACCAGTTGAAACGGGAAGCAGAATGGCATTATCGACACCGCAGCAACCGTCCGAACTGGTCGCCATCCGCTTGCCGGTCTGGTGGACATTTGGCGGTCTGATCGGCGGATTGCTGGCCGGCATGCTGCTGAGCGATACCGCGCTGCTCGATGCCGCCACGCAGCCGGTCGCATTGATCGGACAGCTGTGGCTGCGGGCGCTGCAGATGACGATCATTCCGCTGGTCGCGGCGCTGCTGGTGCTGGGCATTTCGCAGATGGCGCGGGCGGCCCGCGCCGGCGCGACGGCACGGCGCATGCTGATACTGGTGTTCGGCGTGCTGCTCGCAGGCGGCGTCCTGACGGCGTTGGTCATGCCCCTGCTGCTGGAAGCGTTTCCAATTCCCGAAACGGCCGGCGCGATCCTCGCGACGGGTGAAAGCGCGGATGATACAGTCCCCGAAATTTGGGCCTTCCTCGAATCGCTGATCGCGCCCAATCTGATCGCGGCGGCGGGCGAAACCGCGATGCTGCCGCTCACCATCTTCTTCGCTTTGTTCGCGGTCGCGGTGGCGGGACTTCCCGACGGACAGCGCGCGACGCTGATCGGATTCTTCCACGCGCTCGCCAACGCCATGCTGACGATTATCGGCTGGGTGCTGTGGGTCGCCCCGGTCGGGGTGTTCGCGCTGGCGATCGGCGTGGCCGCGCGCAGCGGCGGCGATGCCTTTGCGACGCTGGCGCATTACATATTGACGGTTTCGGCGATGGGCATGCTGCTACTCGTCGCGGCCTATGTGCTGGCGGTGGCCGCCGGGCGACTGTCACCCCTGCGGTTCGCGCGCGAAATGGTCCCTTCGCAGGCGGTGGCGATTTCGACGCAGAGCTCGCTTGCCAGTCTGCCGGCCATGCTAACCAGTGCCCGCCGGCTCGGCGTCGCGGACGCGACCGCCGATTTCGTGCTGCCGCTTGCCGTGGCGATCTTTCGTGCGACGAGCCCGGCGATGAACCTGGCGGTCGTCATCTACGTGGCGACGCTGGCGGGTGTGGAACTGACACCGATGATCATGATCGCGGGCATCGCGGTCGCGTTCATCATCAGCGTGGGTTCGGTCAGCCTGCCCGGTTCCATCAGCTTTGTCATATCGATCGGACCGATCGCACTGGCGATGGGCGTGCCGGTCGCCCCGCTGGCTATCCTGGTGGCGGTGGAAATGCTCCCCGATATTATCCGGACGCTGACCAATGTGACGATGAACGTCGCGGTCGCATCCGCCGTCGATCGCGGGGAGCGGGAAGCAATGACTGCGAAAAAATGAGAACCCTTCGCAACATGCGTTTTTTGCAACCGAATGGATTGTCGTGCGTTGGGAAGGCAAGCAACGCATAAAGGATACAGACATGGCTTTCCAACTTCCCGACCTTCCCTATGCCGACACCGCGCTCAAGCCCGCCGTGTCCGATGAAACGCTGTCCTATCATCATGGAAAGCATCACCAGGCCTACCTCGACAAGACCAACAAGGCGATCGAAGGCACCGATCATGCCGACAAGTCGCTGGAAGAGGTGGTATCGGCGGCCCGCGGCTCCGATCAGGGACTGTTCAACAATTCGGCGCAAAGCTGGAACCACGCCTTTTACTGGCATTCCATGGCCCCCGAAACGACGCAGCCATCGGACGAACTTAAATCGATGATCGCAAGTGCATTCGGGTCGGTCGACGCGCTCAAGACCAAGCTGGCCGAGCGCGGCGCGGGTCATTTTGCCAGCGGCTGGGTATGGCTGGCCGAAAAGGACGGGGAACTGTCGGTCGAAGAAACGCATGACGGCGATACCCTGGCCGATACCGATTACAATCCGCTGTTGACGATCGACCTTTGGGAACATGCCTATTATCTCGATCACCAGAACAAACGGCCCGAATATCTCGATCAGGTCATCAACCGGAACCTCAATTGGGCGTTCGCTTCGGAAAACCTCGCGCGGGGGACCACCTGGGAGTTCGCTTCCAACTGAACGCCGCCGCCGGTTCAAAAGAAGGCCCGTTCCGCATGCCGCGGGGCGGGCCTTTTCTATACGCCGCCGGGATCGCGTTTCTTTGTAGCCAGACCCAACGCTTCGAGGTTGCCCTGGAACAGCGGTTCGCCGAACAGGAAGCCGAACAGGTTCGGTTTTCCGATGTGGTCGAACAGGGCGGTCAGGGTCAGCAGGATGGGCACGGACAGAAGCGCGCCGAATATACCCCAGATCCAGGAGAAATAACTCAGTGCCAGCAGGATCATCACCGGGCTCATCGTGAAGCGGGCGCCCAGCACCGACGGGGTTATCGCATTGCTTTCCACCGTATGCAGCCCGAGATAGGCGGCGGCGGGGATCAGGCCGAGAAACAGCGTATCGGCCGTGCCCATTCCGAACAGGACCAGCAGACACGTCATGATGAGCGGCCCGATATAAGGCAGGAAATTGAGGATCGCGGCCAACCCGCCCCACATCACCGGAGCCTCAACCCCAAGCATCCACGCGCCGAACGCCACCACCACGCCAACGCATCCGTTTATCCATGACACGGTGAAGATATAGGCCGCGACACGGTCCTGTATCTCGCGCATCACCCGCGCCGCCTTCACGCTGGTGCCGAAATCGGACCGGTCGAACAGCAGATGCCGGCGCAGGCGCACGCGGGCCTCGATCATGAAGAAGGTGAGAAGCAGCGTCAGCAACACTTCGAGCAGGAGGCTGGGGGTGGCGAAAGCGAGCTCTTCGATCATCGATGGACCGGCCAACACCACCTGCCCGCCGCCCGATCGACCCATCAGTTCGGAAAACTGTTCATTCGCCGCCGCGATCCAAGCGAACTGGTCGCGCAATTCGGTAAAGCGCGACCCGACCCGTTCGACCATGGCCGGTGCGCTGTCGAACAGGTCGATCGCCGGATTGAGAATGACCGCCAGAGCAAGCAAGAGGATCGCAAAGAAGCATAGCAATGCAACCAGCGATGCGAGAACATTGGGTATGCCCCATCCGGCCAGTCGGTCGGCGAGCGGCGACAATACGATGGTGAGGATGATGGCCGTGGTCAGTGGCAGGAACACGACCGAACCGATCGACAGGACGAACGGCAATGCGAGGAACAGCCCGGCACCCAGCAACAGGACGAGCGCGGATATCAACCGCAGTTCCTGCCGCGCGAATGTCGCGCGGCGGGTCGTCAGGGTACCGTGTGGAGGAACGGGCACGGCATCATCGATTGCGTTGCCTTCCTTGCCGGCATCGATATCGTCGCCGGCATCGATGTTAGCGCTGGCATCGATATCGGGCGGCGGATCGGTCATGAGATGCTAATCGCCGTTGGCGTCCTGGGCGGCAAGATTATTCAACCTCCGCTCGAAACGCACTTACCGCCTAGACCCGCGTGGCGAGGCCATTGCCCGCCGCCACATCGTCCAGCTCTTCCAATATGGCGCGGTGCGCTCCGTCGTCGTCCAGCGAACGCTGGGGGATGTCGCCATCGGCCAGCATGGAATTCAGCGCAGCGCGGGCGCGGCCGACGCGGCTCTTGATCGTCCCGACCGCGCAGCCGCAGATGCTGGCCGCCTCTTCGTAGGAAAAGCCGCCTGCGCCCACCAGCAGCAGGGCTTCGCGCCGTTCGGGCGGCAAGGTCAGCAGGGCCCGGTGCATGTCGGACAGATGGATCGGTTCTTCCTGTCCCGCCGGTGCCGTCAGGATCCGTTCGGCAACCCCTTCGTCGTATTCGCCGCGGAACCGGTTGCGTCGCATATCCGTAAGATAGGCGTTGCGCAGGATGACGAAGGTCCATGCGCGCATGGATGTGCCCGGTTCGAAACGATGCTGCGCCGCCCAAGCCTTCAGCATGGTTTCCTGCACCAGATCGTCGGCCATGTCGGGCCGACCGCACAGGCCGCGCGCGAACGCGCGCAGATGGGGCACAACCTCCGTAAGCTCTCGCTTGAAATCCTCTTTTTCTGCCGGCGAGCGTTCGCTATCCGCGCTCATCAGGAATTTCCGCCCGGCCGACCGACCCGATCCTTGTCGAGTTCGGACAAGAGATCCTGAAAGCTGTCAGGGATTGGTTCATCCACCACCGAATCGTACAAACGCCGCAACCCGTCGGCCCAGTCCGGCCTGGACCCGCCGGAAATCTTGTCCGGTTTGCTACCGGCTACCTTATTCATAGACAAACGCCTCTGGTTTTTCTCGGGCAGGGATCGCTCGAGTGAGACAACCGTGCACGGACGTATGGACGAAAACGATGATAAACACATCATATGTTCATGCTGGTGGAACGAAGCGGATTTTGTTTGGTTCCGTCGAGTGCATGACATGCATAACCGCGTCGTAATGATACATGGGATCAAACACCATCCAAACCCGAAGTTCATACGTTGATGAGATGATGCGCGGGGTCGCGGGAGGTGAGATCCCACTGGTGTCGCGAAGGATTAGAAAGGCGATTGTTGGCTCGCGATAGATATACTGAACGCCGTGCCCGCCGTCTCTTGTCGACCTACCCGCGCGCTTTGCCGGTGGCCATATTCGTTCTGGTCGCGGCGATAACCGCGCTTAGCATCTATTCGATCGAAATCAGCGACCGGTCGCGCGAAGAAGCGCAGTTGAGCGAGCGTGCGCAGACCGTCGCCGCATCGCTGGAACGCCGCAGCGCAACCACGGCATCCTACCTTCGCGCGGGCGCGGCGCTGTTCGGCACCGTCAACGAAGTCAGCCCGCAGCTTTTCGATCGGTTCGTCAGCAACCTTCGCGCCGATACCTCGGGCGGCAGTTCGGACGGCATCGGCTGGGCACCATGGGTCGCGCGCGACCAGATACCGGAGTTCGAAGCGCAATATGCGGAGGAAACCGGCCGGACCATCGACGTCTTTCCCAATCCGACCGGCCGCGGCGCGCGGGTCCTGCCGGTAAAATTCATACGCCCCGACACGCAGCGCAACGCACGCGCCATCGGCTTCGACATGGCATCGGAGCCAACCCGTCGCAAGGCGCTGGAATTGGCGGCCCGTCTGAACAGTCCGGTCGCATCCGACCGGCTGGTACTGCTGCAGGAAGGTGATCGGCAGGAGCCGGGCTTCATCGTCTATATGCCCGTCTACGACCGCGGAGGCCGGGGTTCGCGCGTCAAGGGGTATATCTACGCCCCGTTCAACGCGGAGCATTTCCTGCAGACCGCCGTCGAACGCGACATGACGAGCAAGGCGGGACTTCGCCTGTATGACCGTGCCATCACGCCCGATAACCTGCTGGCCGAGATCGCGCCGAGGACCAACACCGGCATCACGATGACACAGCCGGTCCAGATCGCGAACCATGAAATGATATTGGTCGTGGAATCGGCACGCGGGAATGCCCTGCTGCCGCTTTCCATGGTGACGCTGTTGTTCGGGATTCTGGTCGCCAGCCTGCTGATGCTGCTGACACGCCTGCTCGCACGCCAGACGCTGGAGGACGAGGCGCGCTTCGCCTGGTTGGAGGAGCAGAATTCGATCCGCAATTCGCTCACTCGCGAACTCAACCACCGGGTGAAGAACACGCTGGCGAACGTCCTGTCGATCATGGCGCTGACAAGGCGGCGGGCCGGTTCGCTCGATGAGTTCGCCAACACTCTGGATGGGAGGATCCGCGCGCTTTCCGCGACCCACGATCTGCTGACCCAGTCGGAATGGAGTACGACACCCATCGAAGATGTTATCGAGGCGGAAATGGCGCCCTATGCGGACCAGTCGGAAACGATGCTGACGTTGGAGGGGCCGGATGTCGAGATCGCACCGAACGATGCGCTGTCACTGGGAATGGCGATCCACGAACTGGCGACCAATGCCGCGAAATACGGTGCGTTGAGCCAGGTAGGCGGCAATGTCACGGTCCGCTGGAGCAAACTCAACGAAGAATTCGCCAAAATCGAATGGGTGGAGAGCGGCGGTCCGATCGTCGCGAGCGACCGGCAGGCCGGCTTCGGCACCAACCTCATTGAAAAGATCGTCGCCCATGAATTGCGCAACCCGGTCGATTTGCAGTTCCGGCCCGAAGGGGTGCGCTGCACGCTGACCGTGCCCTTGCGCAAACCCAGCGATTTCGCGATCCGCGCCAATCGACCGGACTAGCGGTGTGGCGTTCCGTCTGCGCGAGCCTCAGTCGAGCGGCGCGCTCGAACCGAAGAACAGCGCCTGGCTGATCGCGGTGCGAACGGTCGATTCCTGGAACGGCTTGGTTACCAGGTAAGTGGGTTCCGGACGGTCGCCGGTCAGCAGGCGTTCGGGATAGGCCGTGATGAAGATTACCGGCACGCTCATATCGGCGAGAATATCGTCGACGGCATCGAGACCGGACGACCCGTCCGCCAGTTGAATATCCGCCAGCACCAGGCCGGGCGTCTTGCCCGCGACGACTTCCGCCGCCTGTGTCCGGGTCGCGGCGGTTCCGCAGATTTCATGACCCAGACCGGTGACGACGTCTTCCAGCTGCATGGAAATGAGCGGTTCGTCCTCGATTATGAGGACGCTGGTCGAATTCTCGCTGTCGATCTCCGCAACCGCTTCCTGCACCATCTGCTGGATATCATCTTCCGGCATATCCATGATGCTGGCCGCATCCCCGATGCTGAAATCTTCCAGCGTCGTAAGCAGCAGGGCCTGCCGGTTGAGCGGCGTCACGCGGCGTAGATTTTCCTGCGCGGCATTTTCGTGTCCGGGCTTGTCGCCAGCGGGTTCGACTTCGAGATAGGCACTCGCCCAGACCTTGTTGAACGCGCGATAGAGCGGAACGCGGCCTTCAGACAGGCTGTCCTTCACTTCCTCGTCCGCCAGCGCCGCTTCGAGAGTGGCGCGCACGAAGGTATCGCCCGTGCTCTGCGATCCGGTGAGAGCGCGCGCGTAGCGTCGCAGGAAGGGAAGGTGTTGTGCGACTTCTTGACCTACGGGCATGGTATTCCTCTAATTGGCTCAGATTACGGCACCAAGTGCCGATATGCGTTTGGCCGTGTTCCGATGCGTCGTCAAACCCCAAGATCGCAACACGCATTCCCGCTATGGACTTTTTCCGAAATTAATGCCCGCGCCGTAAAAACTATCGATCATATTCAATGAGTTATGAAAATTATGAGGGGCGATTACGGGTTGGGGGAACGGATTTTCGAGATAGACATTATACTGATATCGCCGCCACGACCCCCCTCCCGTCCAAATGGCGGCGATACGATCCTTAAAGGCCTTTGTTCTCACTGCGAACAAAGGCCTTTTTTCGTGTGACGGCACACTGGTTATCTACGGCGTTGCCAGAGCCTTGAACAGGCCTTTACGGCCGATACGGGTCGCTGCAATCAGTGCCGCGCTGTCATAGGGTTTTTCAAGGACGGTTCCCATGCGCAAAATCGCTTCGGGAATATCCTGCGGCGTCCCGGTCGAAAAGATGATCCGCGGTTTTTTCGCGCCCATCATCGCAACCAGTTCCGCAATTGCCCAGCCATCGTCGCGGTCCGCCAGATGGACATCGAGAACGACCAGATCGTGCTTCTGGGTGCGCAGGACTTCGATGGCTTCTTCCGTCGAAGTGCAGTGATCGATCGCTTTGGTTCCGGACCGGCGCAGTTCGTCTTCGATCCATAACGCCAGGACGGCATCGTCTTCGATCAGCAGAACCCGCTTCGGTGCCCGCTGCGCCATGGAACCTTCGACCTTTCTTCTAAAAAAACCTGCAAGCGGTGTCCGCTGTAAAATGATATATGGGCGTCCCGGTTCCGCCACCTGTCACATCGCCACGACCCGCTATAGCGGTTTGCCATAGATTGTATATTCGCGGTTGACGGTGCTCCTGATCATTTCCGCGATCGCGATCATACCCTTGTTGTCGTCCAGTACCCAGCCGATCTCCCCGTAATCGGAATGAAACACGTCATGCGCGGCGCGGCGCACGGCGTCGATCATCATGCAGGCGATCTGGCTGGCAATGCGGGTATTGTGATACTTTTTCAAAACGCCCATCAGCGGTACGCGCATGGCCGCGCCGGTGGGTTTCCGGCTCCACCGCAGCAGTTGGATCCAGCCGAAGGGCAGCATCCTTCCACCGGTATCCTGTAACACCCCGTTCACGTCCGGCAGGGTGAGCAGGAACGCCACCGGCTCCCCGTCCAATTCCACGATCTTCACGAGTTCGCGGTGGACCAGTGGTTTCAGTTTCTTCGCGGCATAGGCGATTTCCGCTTCCGTAAAGGGAACGAAGCCCCAATTATCGGACCACGCATCGTTCAGGATACCAAGGATGATATGCACTTCGGCCTTGAAATCCGACGGATCGGCCGAACGCATGCGAATGGAAGTGTTGCGTTCGCCCATCTGCACGATGCGCTGGACGATCGGCGGAAACTCTTTCCGAACGTCGAGATCGTAGGTCAGCAGTTTCTTTTTGGCGACGTAGCCCGCATCTTCGATCCACGACTGATAATGCGCGGGATGATGGCCCATCATGATGATCGGGCGGCTGTGATGACCGAAAGTCAGGAGGCCCGGCTCTTCCCAGATCGACAGCGATATGGGGCCGAGCACCCGGGTCATGCCCCGATTGCGCAGCCAATCTTCCGCGTGATCGAGCAGAACTCGGCCGATGGCTTCGCTATCCGCATCGAAATAACCGAACATGCCGGTACCGGGTCCGAACCCCTGGCGTTCCGGCAGGTCGAGGGCAAGGCGGTCGATATGCGCCGTTATGCGTCCTACGTCCAAGCCGCCTTCGACGGCGATGAACGCCTGCACTTGCGCGTGGCCGAAAAACGGGTTCTTGCGCGGATCGACCAGTTCCAGCTGTTCGCCGCGCAGCTGGGGCACGCTGTGCGGCGTCTGCGCCGCGAAACGCCGCCCCAGGTCGACAAAGCGCGCGCGTTGCTTGCGATCGCCGAACGATACCGGCTCGATCCTCAGGTCAGTCACGGCGCTTGTCCATCATTGCTGTCGCCTCATATTCCGCAGAAGCCGATCGTTCAGGCGCCATTCGACCGCGCTGCCGGATAGCTGCCTGCCTGACGAACGGCCTTCGCGCCGATTCTTTGCTCAAACCTATCGCGCTGTCCACAAACCCGCTAGGGTTCTCGACGAAAGCCATGACCCGATGAACGCACAATCCCCCATTTCGATGGACGACGTCCGGAAACGATCCGGAGCGAAGGCGGCTATTGCCGACGACAAGGCGATGCTGCGCGCGGCGCGCGATCTCACGCGGGATATCGCGGAAGCGCGTCCGGCGGTCTACTGGACCGACATGCTGTTGTCCGCGGGCATCGGCTATGGCGCGCTGGCAGGGGCGATACTCGTCGAACCCGTGGCGCTCGCAGTTGCCCTGGGGCTGGTCGCGGCGCTGTGCCTTTATCGCGCGCTTTTGTTCATTCACGAATTGTCGCATATCCACCGCGACGCGCTTCCGGGGTTCCGGCTGGGGTGGAACGCACTGGTCGGCATCCCGATGCTGACACCGTCCTTCATGTATGAAGGCGTTCACACGCTGCATCACAAACGCACGCAATATGGCACGCGGGACGATCCCGAATATCTGCCGCTGGCCTTGATGAAATCATGGTCCCTGCCGCTGTTCGTCGCGATCGCGCTGCTGGCGCCGCCCGCATTGCTGATCCGGTTCGCGATATTGGTGCCGCTGGGCGCGATCGCGCCACCCGTCCGGCAGCTTGTGTGGCAACGCGCGTCGGCTCTGTCGATCAATCCCGATTTTCGCCGGCGTCCGCCCGAAGGCAGTTTGCGGCCGCGTGTGCTCTGGCAGGAAACGGCCGGAATGCTGTGGTCTTGGGCATTGATCGCCAGCGTGTTCGTGTTAGGCTGGAAGCCCTTGCTGATCGCGCTGGCGGTGTTTTCGTTTACCGCGGTGCTCAACCAGTTGCGGACCCTGGTCGCGCATTTGTGGGAGAACGAGGGTGAACCCATGACGGTGACCGCGCAATATCTCGATTCGGTCAACGTACCGCCGCCCGGACTGATCGCGGAAATCTGGGCGCCGGTCGGCCTGCGTTATCACGCGCTGCATCATCTCATGCCTTCCATGCCCTATCATTCATTGCCCGAGGCGCATCGCCGTTTGCGGCGTAAGCTGGGGCCGCAATCGACTTTCGAAGGCGCCAATCATGGCGGGATGTGGACGCTTGTCGGACGGATCGCGCGCAGCACCATGCTGGCGCGTTAGCCTAACCCCGGTGTCTAGCCCGCAGGGTCTTCGACCACCGGAATATTGTCGCCGCCATATTGCTCGTCGACCTGTTCGTCCCGCCCATCCGTGATGGAGGTGTTGTCGGCCACCGGCTCGGACGCGCTGTCACCCTGCGGCGTTGGTGCGGGCAACTGTTCTTCGTAACTTGTATCGGCGGGCTCCTCGGCCTCTCCACAGGCGGCAAGCGCGAGGACCGCAGTAGCGGGAGCAAGATAACGGGCGATACGCATGGAAATTTCTCCAGGTCGGGTGTGTCTGCCCAATGATCGGACGCGCGAAAGCGTTCCGTCGGTCAGCTGTCGAGGAATCGGATCATTGCGCAGCGCCGCTCCATCGGCACTCCATGATCGGCCTCCACCGCCAGTTCGCCTGCCAGTCTCGGATGCGCATCGAGCGCGACGACCTCTTCAAAATTAGCCCGTGCAAAGAACGGACCGTTCCACGCGATGTCGCGGAACGTGGTGAGGGTGATGGCGGAACATCCGGAATTGCGCGCATCGATCAGGCAGGCATTGAGAAGGCCGGTACCGATCCCGCCGCGCTGAAAATCGGGCAGCACATCCATTTCCCAGATATGCAATTCGCGCCCGAAAGGCTGGCTCAGCAAAAAGCCCACCACCCGATCATCGGCATGAGCGACTAGGGAGTGGCCCTTCGCGATGTAAGCCCGAAGCCGATCGATCGCGATCGTATGCTGCCCTGCTTTGCCAACCAATTCGTCGTCACTATCGAACAGCGCGCCAGCCGCACGTTCGATTGAGGGCATGGCCTCGGCATCCTCCGGTCGCGCGAGGCGCAGCGTCCAGTTACTCATTCCTCCGTCCGGACCAGGACCGTTTCGCCGATCAATGCGAACATTACGAACGGAGCCCATGCGGCGAGCAGCGGCGGATAGCCGCCGAAACTGCCCATCGCCAGCGCCGCATTGTCGACCACGAAATAGGCGAAGCCTAGCGCCATGCCGATGATCGCCCTCAGGAAAAGCTGCCCCGACCGTGCCAGACCGAATGCCGCCACGGCGCCCAGCAGCGGCATCAAGAACGCCGACAGCGGGCCTGAAAGCTTGTGCCACCATTTCACCTTCAATTCGCTCGTACGGCGTCCGATTTCTTCATAGGCGTCGATCGAACGCGACAGTTCGAAGAAATCCTGCGTGTCGGGATCGACGCTTTCGATCTCGATTTGCGCGACAGACAATCCCTGGCCGACCACCGTCTCGGCGAATTGCGAGGTCTGTGCGGATCCGACATCGAAGCGTTCGCCACCGTGCAGGATCCACCCGGGGTTCGCGTATTCGGCTTTTTCGGCGCGCAGCTGGCGGATGAGCGTGCCGGTTTCACTGCGTTCGTACCAGGTTACATCCTCCATCTTCGTGGCACTGCCCGACCCGCTTATGCGCGCGGCGGTCAGGATGCTCGCGCCGTCCGTCAGATAGACATTGGTCCGGATGTCCGCTTCTTGCGGGATCGGGCCGTATTCGGCGCTTTCCCAAGCCTTCAGCGTTGCCGTGGCGCGGGTTACGACCGTCTCGTTGAAAGCGAAGCTGAAGGCGGAGGTAAGCAGGGCCGCCAGCAGCAATGGCGCCAGCACCTGATGCGCGGACAGTCCGGCGGCCTTCATCGCGATGACTTCGCTGTTCTGGTTGAGCGCCACCAGAGTCACCAGCGTTGCGAGCAGAACCGAATAGGGCAGGAAGCGCGCGACCAGTTGGGGTATGCGAAGCGCGGCATAGCGGAGCAGTTCCGCCTGCCCGTTGCCATCGACTGCCAGTATTTTTCCGCTGGAGCTCAACAGGTCGAGCGCCATGAGAACCAACACGAGAATGGCCAGCATCGCCGCGATCCGCACGACGAACAGCCGCGCGAGATAAAGTGTGAGCGTGCGCGACGGGAAAAAATCGAACTGCATTCCTATTGCGCCGGTTGCGGGCCGGCCATGGTCGGCCGCGGCGTATCGCGCCTACGCTTTTCCCGGCCGAACAGCCTGCTAAGCGACTTGCCGATTTTTCCAAAGCCCGCTTCCAGCGCACCTATCGCCTGTCCGCCGGGGACGTAGGCGACCTGATAGAACATCCACAGGATTAGCGCGGCAAAGACGGCGAACGGTCCCCACAAAGCCAGGATCGGATCGACCCGTCCCAATGTCGCGACATCCGCCCCATATTCGTTCACCTTGTGATAGGCGACGACCATCACGATCGAGACGAACACGCCCAGCGCGGAATTCGATCGCTTTGGCGGTATGGCGAGGGCGACGGCCAGAAGCGGCATCAGCAGCATCATCACCACCTCGACCATGCGGAAGTTGAAGCTCGCCTGGCTGGCGTCGCGTTTCTCGTCGCTCGCATCGGGCGACCAGCCGATCCGCAGCAATTCGGGCAGGATATATTCCCGTTCCGCGTCGCCGCGGGTGCGGAAGGCATCGACGCGGGGAAGGTCGATCGGGAGATCGTGGCGCGTGAAACTCAGCACGCGCGGCGTTTGCGAAGGATCGGGCGTATCCTGCACGATGGTGCCGTCGGTCAGCCGCAGGATGATCGTATCCGCGCTGTCCGATGTGGCGAGGAAGTTGCCTTCCTTCGCGGCGATCGACAGCACTTGCCCCGTGTCGTCGGACACGCGCGCGAAAATACCGCCAAGCCGCCGGCCCTCATCGGCGCTTTCCTCGATCCGCAGCGCCATCCGGTCTTTCAGCGTGACGAATTCGCCGACCTTGATGGATGCGCCGAGCGCGCCCGACCGCAATTCATATTCCAGCTGTTCGTAATAATAGCGGCTGACCGGCTGGATATAGAACACCAGCGCGACATTCACCGCCATCAGCACGGCAGCGATGATGTAGGGTACGCGCAGCAGCCGGCCGTAACCCATGCCGACCGCGCGGAAAACGTCGAGTTCGCTGGTCGTCGCCAGCTTGCGGAAAGCCAGCAATATACCCAGCAGCAATCCAAGCGGTATCGCCAGGCTCGCATATTCGGGCACCAAGCTGGCCAGCATCTTGAACACGACGCCGACCGGCCCGCCTTCGGTCGCCACGAAATCGAACAGCCGCAGCATCTTGTCGAGGATGAGCAGCGATGCCGCCAGCGCGAAGACGCCCAGCATCGGCACGATCACCAACCGGAATATATATCGATCGACGGAAGGTATCGCGTTCAGCATGGCGTGGCCGTTGCACCGCGTCTGCGGCAGATAGGATAGCTCCTAGCTGCAAATGAGCGCCGGGTCATGCCCCATATCGAATCGTGAGACCTGGCGGCCGGGTCAGGCCTTTTCCAGCGTACATTGCAGCGGGTGCTGGTTTTCCCGCGCGCAATCCATCACCTGATTGACCTTGGTTTCAGCCACCTCGTAGGAAAATACGCCGCACACGCCGACGCCTTTCTGATGGACGTGCAACATGACCTGCGTAGCCTGTTCGATATCCATGCGGAAAAATCGTTTGAGGACCAGAACCACGAATTCCATCGGGGTGTAATCGTCGTTCAGCAGCAGCACCTTGTACATGCTCGGCTTCTTGGGCTTCGTGCGCGTCTTGGTGGCGACGCCCGTCTGACCGTCTCCTTCGTCCTTGTCGTCATCCATGCCCGCGCTCCGAATGGCGGGTGAATGGGAGGCGAGGGCACGTGGACGGGGGAAGGGCGAGGAAGTCATAACCCCCATGATATCGTAAGCCTGGCGATAACCGCAAGGGGCGGCAAGACGACGATCTCGTGCAATGGACCTGGGCGAACGCAAAACGGGCCGAGTGGTCAAACCACCCGGCCCGCATGTCATCGCGTGGACGATGCCTCGTCGGTCACCATCCCAATTCCGGTTCAGGCGGCCTGACGGACCTTGTCCATTGCAACGCTCATCCGGCCGGAAATCGGCGCGAAGGCTTCGTTGGTGAGCTTGATCCATGCTTCGGCATTCTTGGAAACCGCGGCAACCGTCGCGTCGAAATTGCGCGAGGCGATCTTGGTCTGCAGCTGCATCAGTTCGGTAGGCGAACGGACCGCTGCGACTTCCTTGACATCGGCGGTAACCACTTCGACGGCGGTCTTGGCATCGGCGACATAGGTCTTGCCGATATCCTGCATGCCCGACGCGAAAATCTTGCCCGATTCGACGACGGCTTCGACGTTGCCCTTGGTGAACGTGCCCATTTCGGCCGCGATCTCGCTGCCTTTGCCGTAGGCGGTCTTCGCACGCGCCTGCAGGTCGGCAACGCCGTCCTTGACCTGTGCGGAATAGTCGGTGGTCTTGTCCTGTACCTCGGTCATGATCTTTTCCTTCTTGGAAGCATTTGCGGATGTGTTGGAGAAAGTCTTGGCAGCAACCTTGTTCGGCGCCGACTTGTGGGATGCCGTTTTCTTCGAAACGGTTTTCTGCGTAGCGGGCGCTTTGGGTTCCGCTTCGACCGCATCGACGATCTTGGCAATATCGGCCGACGGCGTATCGTTTTCGACGGCATCGGCAATGGCACCGATATCTACTTCGGAGTTCGCGCCTTCGGACTTGGCGCCTCCGAACCTGGCGTCGTCCGCGCCATTCGTTTTCTTGGAAGAAGCGTCGGCATATGCCTTCTGCGCCGCCTCATCGATTTTGCTGTTGGTATCTGCCATCGAATCTGACCCTCGTGATTACAGGGCGATACGCCCTCATGTTGCATCGCACAAAATAGGCTTCAGGATCACAAAGTCAAGTTATTTGTGCAGCGCAGCATAAAAGCATGATGGTCGATGTTTCAACGTGTTTTCACATACCGTCCCGGCGCATTCTCGATTACCGTATCGCCTCTGCTGCCCGGCTTGCGCTTGCCTGTCGCGGTTACGGTTGTGTCGTCCTGCGACCGCAGCCATTCGATCCAGTCCGGCCACCAGCTGCCGGTAGTCTCGGTTGCGCCTTCCCGAAACGCATCGAGGGTCTCGATACCATCGGCATCGTTGGTCCAATATTGGTATTTGCCGGAGTCCGGCGGATTGACGACACCGGCAATATGCCCCGACCCCGCCAATACGAAGCGCAGCGGTCCGGTAAAATGATCGCGGATATGCCAGACGCTATCCGCCGGCGCGATGTGATCTTCCTTGCCCGCCTGCACATAGGTCGGCGTATCGACCAGCGTAAGGTCAATCGGCGTTCCGTCCGCCTCCATCGCGTCGGGCTGGACCAGCCGGTTGTCGCGATAGAGGTCGCGCAGATATTCGCGATGCCAATTGGCCGGCAGGTTGGTAACGTCCCCGTTCCAGTGCAGCAGGTCGAAGGCGGGATAATCCTCCCCCAGCAGGTAATTGTTGACCCAGTAGTTCCAGATGAGGTCGGTGCCGCGCAGCAGGTTGAACGCGGCGGCCATGTAGCGCCCATCGAGATAGCCGTCTCCCGCCAAGCGGTCGATCCCCTCGATCTGCTGATCGTCGATGAAATGCAACAGTTCCCCGGCTTTGGCGAAATCGACCTGGGCTGTGAAGAAGGTCGCGCTCTTGACCTTGTCCTGCTCCCCGCGGCGATGAAGGATGGCCAAGGTCGCCGCGAGCGTTGTGCCGGCAACGCAATAGCCGATGGTATGGACATGAGGCACGTCCAGCCGTTCGCGCACGTGATAGATCGCGGTCATCTGGGCGCGGATGTAATCGTCCCACACGACATCCTTCATTGTCGCATCCGCCGATTTCCAACTGACGACGAAAGCCGTCACGCCCTGCGCCACGGCCCAGCGAATGAAGCTTTTCTTCTCGTTCAGGTCGAGGATGTAGAACCGGTTGATCCATGGCGGAAAAATGATCAGCGGCGTTTTCAGCACCGTGTCGGTCATCGGCGTATACTGGATCAGCTGGAACAGATCGGTTTCGAAAACCACCTTCCCCGGCGTGGTGGCGATGTTGATCCCAAGTTCGAAGGCATCGGGATCGACATGGGTCAACTGACCTTTCTTGAGGTCGGTAATGAGATTCTCCATCCCCTTCACCAGATTTTCGCCCTTCGCCTCCAGCGTGCGTTCCAGCACGATCGGATTGGTCATCGCGAAATTGGCGGGGCTCATGGCTTCGGTCATGGCGCGGGTGGCGAAACGCAGCTGTTCGCGCTTGGCATCGTCCAGCCCCTCCATTTCATCGACCATGCCATTCAGCCGCTCGGCCATCAGCAGATAGGTCTGGTGGATGATCGCGAAGGCGGGCTGGTCGTGCCACCGGGGATCGGCGAAGCGGCGATCCTTGCGCGGCAGTTCGCGTTCTTCATCGACGTCCGCACCGGGGCCGATGCCGTAGCGACCCAGTACGGACTGCCACAATTGCAGGCTGTCGTCCCACAGCCGTTTTTGTTGGGCCGGATCCTGCAACGGCATCCGGGCATACCAGTTCTGCATCGCGGTCACCCATTTTGCAGGATCGACCACCGCCACCGGCATTTCGTTCGATTGCGCCTGTTCGCGTTGGAAATCGAACCACAGGGTTTGCAAGCGGCTTGCGACCTGACCCCACTGGGCGGGATCGAACGTCATGGCGGGGGTGCCCATACCGGGACCCGCATCCTGCGCGCCCGCGTCCTTCGGCATGAACGGCGCGAACATCGCCTGCATCATTTGCGTCTGCATATTCATCATGTCGTTCAGCGAAACCGGAACGGTCGGGGTGCGGGGTGTATCGGTCATGTGCTTCCTGCGATTTTGAAGGCCGGCCTGTGAATGCGTTGCCGTAACGTGGCACCCCGGCGTCTTGCTAGGTCGGGCGAACACACATAACACTATCGCTTCATCAAGTCCCCATTCAATCGCCCGGTGATCGGAACGCGCGCCCATGAATACCGATTTCTACCGCATGAAACGCCTGCCGCCCTATGTGATCGCGGAGGTGAATGCGATGCGCGCCGCTGCACGTCACGCAGGGCGGGACATCATCGATCTGGGCATGGGCAATCCCGACCAGCCGCCGCCTCGCCATGTGATCGAAAAACTGCTCGAAGTCGCGCAGAAGCCGGACGCGCACGGCTATTCCCAGTCGCGCGGCATTCCCGGTCTTCGCAAGGCGCAAGCCAGGTACTACGCAACCCGGTTCGGGGTCGATCTCGATCCCGAAAGCGAAGTCGTCGTCACGATGGGATCGAAGGAGGGGCTGGGCAGTCTCGCGACCGCAATTACCGCGCCCGGAGACGTGATACTCGCACCCAATCCGAGTTACCCCATACATACGTTCGGCTTCATCATCGCCGGCGCGACGATCCGCGCGGTGCCGACCACCCCGGACGACAATTACTGGCGCGCGCTCGACAATGCGATGGCCTTCACGGTGCCCCGGCCCAGCGTGCTGGTGGTCAATTACCCGTCCAACCCGACCGCGGAGGTCGTCGATCTGGCCTTCTACGAAAGGCTGGTCGCATGGGCGAAGGAACATTCGGTCTGGGTGCTGTCCGACCTTGCCTATTCCGAGCTATATTTCGACGGCAATCCAACCCCGTCGATCATGCAGGCGAAGGGCGCGAAGGATGTCGCGGTCGAGTTCACCTCCATGTCGAAAACCTATTCCATGGCCGGCTGGCGGATGGGCTTCGCGGTTGGCAATCGCGATCTGATCGCAGCTCTGACGCGGGTGAAGAGCTATCTCGATTACGGGGCCTTCACGCCTATCCAGGCCGCCGCCTGCGCGGCGCTCAACGGACCGCAGGATATCGTCGAAACCAATCGGCAGCTATACCGGCAGCGGCGCGACGTCATGGTAGAGGCGTTCGGGCGGGCGGGATGGAACATTCCGCCGCCGCGTGCATCGATGTTCGCCTGGGCTCCGCTGCCACCGGCCTTCGCGCATCTCGGCAGTCTGGAGTTCTCCAAGCAGCTTCTGTCGCAGGCGCAGGTCGCGGTTGCCCCGGGGGTCGGATATGGCGAGGAAGGTGAAGGCTATGTGCGAATCGCCATGGTCGAGAACGAGCAGCGGCTGCGTCAGGCTGCGCGCAACGTGAAGCGCTACCTTGCTACGGGCGGCGAGTGATCTTTCATAAATCGTCAACCTTTTCACATCAATGCGGGCCGACTGGCCGTAGCGCGTCCTAACATTTGATTCGCGCCCGGCCTTCGCGTATTTCAGGTACCGCGAACCTTGTGGTACCGGAAACAGGAGACCGTCATGAGCGTGATCGCCACGCCCAAATTGTCGAAGCGGCAGTACGACGTACTGGAACGCATCGACCGGCGCGTCCCCATCAAGATCATCGCGAACGAGATGGGCGTGTCCGAAGCACGCGTGAACCAGCATATCCGCGCGCTCAAGGACAAGTTTGCCGTCGAATCCATGAACGAACTGGTCGAATGCTTCCGTGCGACGCAAAGCGCGGTTTCCATAGGAAATTGCGCGGCGAACGATGTGGACAGCGCGGATAACCAGGGCGGCGACCACCCCTATAGAAAACCTCTATACACAAACGCACACCTCGCCAGCGGACCGATTTTTCCCGATCACGGAAAGCGGAACGGCCCCGGTGAAATGGTCTTTTCCGATGCGCATCACGTCCTCATCGACGCGCCTTGGGGTGGATTGTCAGAGCCGGTGGTCGTTCCACAATTCCTCGATGGCCACAAGGCCGTCATGGGCCGTAGCTTGGCGATGGTTGCCATCGCGTTCGGAATTGTCGCGGCCATCGTTCTGGTCGTCTCGGCGGCAATCACGATGAGCGAGGTTCTTGACGGCAGGGCATCGATCCCGACCCATGAGGCCGGTGCCTGATATTCTTCGTCGGGCCCAACGGTCCAACAGGAGAATCCACGATGTCCAACACCGTAACCGCACCCGCACGAACATCCGTCGATACGCCGGTTCTCGCCGATGCCCGCAACATCAAGAAGCTGATCCGCGAAGCCGAAGCGCTGTCCGACGAGACGATGCTGGCCTGCGCGAAACTGAAGCAGGCGATGCTGCAGGCGCGCCAGAATCCGTCCATCCCGGTCGATACCGGCCAGCGTGCGATCATGCGCCTGTCGCAGGCCGAGCAGCAGGCGATGGCGATGTCGACGAACCTGCTGCGCGTGCACGACGAATTGAGCAAGGTTGCGCGCGTGCATGCGATGGGTGATCCTGGCGTACCGACAGAGATACCAGCCGAATCTATGCAAGTTTCGGAGCCGAAGAATGATTTTGAAACAGTTTAGGAACTGACAAACTGTCACCTCTAGAAATCTGGAATGATTATAGGGTAGCAGCACAAATCGTCGCACTTGTGACGTTGGTCATTGCAGCTTTCCGCTATGGCGACGTCCCTGAACGTGCCGTAGCTGCTACCCTACTTAATATGATATTAGTCGGGCAGCTATACATCCTGGTGGCGGGCGATAGTCTTTCGTTCGATGAGTTCGACATAACCCTGTTTTTTATTGATGCGATAATCACGGCACTGTTGATAGCGATCGCATTAAAAGCCAATCGGATGTACCCCCTATGGATTGCAGGCTTTCAGATTATAGCTGTGCTTTCTCAGTTGGCGAGAGGATTGACCGACGCCATATCGCCGCTTGCGTACGTTGTTCTGGCAGCCGGACCCTCCTATTTTCAGATCATTATTCTGGCGTTCGGAATATGGCTGCACCATCGCCGGACTCGCCGCCACGGCAGTTACAGGCCATGGCGGAACTCCTCGCGCCATTCGCCGGTATCCGCGCACCGGAACTAGCGGATACGCTGCGCCGCGAATTCGGCAGCCTTGGCCGCGCATTGTCCGCGCCGTCGAACCAGCTGATGCGGGCGGGCGCGCAGTTCGGCCCCGCTTGCGAGATGCTGATCGCCGCCCGGCGCCTGGTCGAGGAAGCGCGCCGGGAAATCCTGATCGGCGCGCAGGTCGACCCCAGCGAACCCGCGCAGCTTGCCTATCTGCGCGACCGGCTCTGCCGCGGGCGGCATGAAACCATGCTGGCGATCTATTGCGGTCCGAGACGCGAATACATCATCGACGAGGAACTGGCATGGGGGGACGAACACACCGTCCAGCTCGATCATGCACGTCTGTTTCGCCGTGCGCTGACTCTGGATGCCGCCGGTATCCTGCTTGCCCACAATCACCCTTCGGGCGACTGCACCCCAAGCGAACGCGATGTCGCGGCGACCCGGAAACTGGCGGAAATGGCGGACGTGCTCGGCCTGACCCTTCTCGACCATGTCATCGTCACCAAAAGCCGCGCGTTCTCGATGCGCGCGGGCGGTAGCCTCTAGTCGGAATCGCCAACGGGCTGGACAGGCTGTTCATCATCGCCCACCATTCCGCCACAAACGAGGAAGAAGGCAGCGCATATGACATTTGCGGCGAACGAACGCGTATCGATCGATCTTGGCGAAGATGGCGTCGCGCAGGTAAGGCTGACACGTCCGGACAAGATGAACGCGCTCGATCCGGAAATGTTCGAACGCATCATCGCGGCGGGTAGCGCCCTTCACCATATGCAGGGACTTCGCGCGGTGGTCCTGTCGGGGGAAGGGGCAAGTTTCTGCGCCGGACTCGACACCTCCACCTTCGGGCAGCAGAAGGATGAAGACGCGCCGTCTCTGACCGAGCGGACCTATGGCGATTCCAACAAGTTCCAGCAGGTCGCGACCCAGTGGCGCAAGCTGCCGGTGCCGGTTATATGCGCCATCCAAGGCGTATGTTTCGGCGGCGGCATGCAGATCGCCAGCGGCGCGGACATTCGTGTGGCGGCACCCGATGCCCGGATGGCAATCATGGAACTGAAATGGGGATTGGTGCCGGACATGGGCGGCTACGCCCTGTGGCGTGGATTGGTGCGCGACGATGTGCTGCGCGAACTTATCTACACCAACCGCCAGTTCAGCGGCAGGGAAGCGCAGGAATATGGTCTTGCCACGTTCGTCGATAGCGATCCTCAAACACGCGCCACTGCAATTGCCACCGAAATCGCAGCGCGCAATCCCCATGCGATCCGCGCAGCCAAGCGTCTGTCCAATGCGATGGCCGACCACGGGAACGACGAATTGCTGATGGCCGAGAGCCGCGAACAACACGCGATCATGCGAACCGAAAACCAGATCGAGGCGGTCATGGCAGGAATGGCCAAGCGCGCCCCTGTGTTCAAGGACGCGTGACATCGGCCTGCGGCGGATACTAGCCGAAGATCGCGACGGCCTGAATGCCGGACAGCATCTGTTTGCCATCCGCGTTCCACAGCCGCAACCGCTCGCTGGAATAGCCGTCATCGGCATGGTCGCTGGCGGTCTCTGCCAGCCACCAGCCATCGCGCGTCCGCGGTGCGGGGTCGAGCAGGTTGAACGACCAATTGATCGAACTGAGCGGCCCCCGGCGTTGCATGATGCGCGCGGCGGAAGGCGGCAGCGTGTCGCCCAGAAGGATCAGCTCCGCCACCGGATCGATGCCGGCGGCCTCCTTCAGTTTGACCCAGCGGCGGATGATCGGCGCACCGGTTTCGCGTCGGTCCGCGGTATGCCGTACTTCGTAATTGTTGGTCAGGAACGCGGGTGCGCGGGACGTATCGGCCGGTTCCATCGTTAGTGGATCGCCCGGATCGGGCTTCGGCGGCGAAGCCGGATGCGCGGCATTCGCCTCGCGCGCGGCACCGAACAGCCAGAATGCCGTCAGGGCCGCCTTGCCGTCGCAGACGATCTCGCTGCGTATCTGGGTGACGTTGCGTCCCTGTCGCACGATTTCGCTCCGCAAATCGAACCTGTCCCCGACCGGCGCGATAAAGCCGACCTGTCCGGCGCGAAAGGGCGGCAAATCGGCAAACGTTCGCGTCGCAGCCAGATAGGCCATCAGCGCGGAAGCACCGCCATACAGGGTGCGCCCCTGCATCCACTGTTCCGCATCGGTCAGCCGGACCGGCCCGTCGCCGGCAATCGGCGCAATCAGATCGCTTATATTCATAACCCACGCATTAGCGGATGGCGACGGTCACGCCAGCCCCTTGCAGAAACCGCCTCAAGAATCGCGTTGCCTCGCCGCGGACGAGGGGTTACACGGCTGCTTCCGTCCGGCAGTTCCTTTGCGAAGGTCTGCCGGGGTGAGGCCCGATGGCGGAGTGGTGACGCAGCGGTTTGCAAAACCGTGCACGCCGGTTCGATTCCGGCTCGGGCCTCCAATATTCTGTCAGATTGCACGATAACCCGCGCATTATTTCAGATGCGCGGGCTATCGTGCATTCTCGATCATCCGTGAGCGTCCGACCGGTAAGCCCAGTTGGGCTCCGGTTGCACTGTCAACTCAGATTTCGGATTAGCCAATACTGTGGCACGCCATTGGGTTGCGCTTCACGATCCCTGCGAAATCGTATAACTCACCGTGATCCTACCCAACGGGACGACTTGCGAAAGCCTCATGGAGCCGTCCGGCTGCTGGACCAGTTCCAGTCGCGCCACTCCCTTGTCAGCGATAGGCAATTCGAGCTCATCGCCATCGAAGGTGCTTATCGCGCGAAGGAGCGCGTCTAGGCATTGCACGACGAACAGCTGATGCTTGTCGGTCTGCATGATCGCGATCGTCAACACCAACAGAATGATTACCCGCTGACGCCGCGCCAGCAGATAGGCGTCTTCGAATGCAACTGACGGCATGCCCTCAGGTGAAGCATAAAGGAGCCGGTTGCGCATGTTCGCCTGTTCCTTGACGTGTGCTTCGATGTCACGCGCGCCCTGAACATCGGCGATCACTGCAAGTTGATCGGAGAAATCATGCAACTTGAAGGAGCCGGTACGGTCGGAAGTCATGGAGAAATTGAAAGGTTCGTCAGGCGTGGCCCAGAGCGGCTCGGCCATTCCCGATAGAGAACCGACATCGACTGATAGCTCCACTCGGGGGTCACCCTCAACTCTCATCGATAGCTTCGGTGCAGGAATGTCCTTCTCGGCCATTGCATCAGATATCGCGGTAATGAATGGCCACAGCGCCGACTTGAGGACATGATTGCGATCGTTCAGCCGGCGCGAATTGGGATAGGCGCGGTAACGAAGGGCACGGATCACGGCGCTTGCCGCTTCCTCCTCAGCAGTGATCGCCCTGAACGATGACATCTCTGCATCGATGGGGTGCAGTATCCATGCCTTTCGCAAATGCTCGAACGCGCTACGGCAGGCATGACGGATATGCGGCACCTTCAATTTCCCGATAGCCTCTTCGATGTGGACGTGCATCGCCTCGAAGGGCATCTCAGCAGGGCGATCGGGACCGGCGATAAAAGGTGGTGCTGGGGATTTCTTGGCCATGATAATCTCAAAAATCCGAACCAGCCACAACGGCTCGCGAGGCAATCGTCTATTCCAAAAAGATTGCAGATCAAGGCCCTCATTCACCAAGCATTGCACAACCTTATTCGAAGTTGACCTGAACCACCCAAAGCTCTTCCAATTCGGATGGGCAGCCGGAACCAAATACCCATGTGTCACCACCGAACTCGTCAGAACGGTATCGGACGAGCCATCTCGATGGCCCGCCAAGCCTGGAAAGCGGCGAACATGCTTCGGGTCTCCTTCATGTTCAAAGTGGAGGTGACATAAGCAAGCCATACCAGCTGCGCGCGAATACCAGCCGACCTCGCTTGCCCTAGGACATCCTCTCTTCCCCTGTTCCGCAATCCGAACTTGTTCGCCAGCTCGGCCAGCGCTCCCTCGGGGGCGCCCATCAGGGTGAGATTTAATGGTTCGACCATTTCAAGCTCGCGGATGGCATGAAGATAGGCGAGCCCGTCCTCCAGGATGTGACCGCGGTCCCAAAAACAATTATGCGCCCGGCTGGAACCAAGAAGGACATGCGTGTCATGCGACATGCCGCCAAGATCGGCCAACATAGCCTCACGCTCGCCATCATCCGTCGTGGAGACATGATGGCTTGTGAAGACCGGACTGCCATCCACGAATTCCACCTCGAACACACCATAACAGGTGAGCCGGCGATAAGCGTGCTGGGTGCCGACCGCGCCATCGACGAGGACGATCGAGGCCAGCCGCGAAGGATGCTTGTTTGCCGACCGCTTCGATATGGTCATTCCGTATCTCCATCTGAAGTAATGGGAGCTAAAAGCGCGCCGGTCGCCGCGGCGCCCGGACAAATCAGTCATCGACCGACCCGTCCCACGCCCGGAACGAGAAGCGGTCGCAGAACGCCAGCTTCATGAAATGCTCGGTCAATGCGCGGGTCCCATGCTCGGTCACCATCTGGCTCCACGCATCCCAGCGGTCGATGCGCTCGACCAGCCAGAGGTAGAAACTGTCGCGGGCGTGACGGTCGCCCTCGGGCCATGACATGGTCCAAAGCGTGGAGCGGACCGGCACCTCCTTCGTGATACGCAGGCCGATCAGCTTGACGACGGGAACACCATCGATGCTGTCGGTGGTGAAACGGTGGGCCATCCGCGCGGCGACCTGTTCGCGCTGCGCCACCATCTCGGCCGCAGCCTTGCGTTCAAGAGAGCGAGCCAAGCCCCTGGTGGCTGCGATCCAGTCCAATCCGATGTTCTCATCGGCGTCGGCACGGGTGCGGGTAGCGATGAGCATCTGGAGGACGGCGCGCCCTTCCAACGTCAACCTATCGCTGTGTTCGACGAAGCCAGCTGCTCTCAGGAAGACGTCGAGGAAATCGCCGAAGTGCCGATCGCCCATGAAAATATCGCGGGCCTTCTCTTCGCCTTCGACGAAGCGTCCATCGACGATCGCCATATAGTGCAGCATGAAATCGAGCGTGTCATTGCCAAGCCATGTATCTGATCCACCCAGCCCCATTCGCGTGGACCAGAACGCTTCGCGCACCGACTCCCATTCATTACCCTCCTCATCGACGAGCGGCGGCTCGCCTGCGACTTCACCGGTCGAAGTAAGCCAATATCCCCATGGAAGATCGGGATGGCGTTCTTCGCCATAACGGGTAGGCTTCGGTTCGCCGAAAAAACTGTGGTCGAAGCCCGCCATCAGTCCGCCCCTTCGTCTTTCGACGATGATGGCGGCGGCAACTGCAGCGGCTGACTGGTATCATCCATTCTCAACGCATCACGGTCGTCGATGTCACGCAATTTGCGAGCGAAAGCTGCGATCTGCCCATAGACAAACGCCTGGTCGCGATAGACATCTTCCTTGCGATTATTGCGGTTGAACCCCTTGGGAATATAATCACCCAGATGATTGGTATCGAAACCGATCCACCAGAGATTCTCGTGCTCGAACTCGTCCTTGGTGGATTGAACCTTGCGGTAGTTGCGGACCACCTTGGTATAGGTGACATGGCAGACGGTGTAGCGCTCCGTGCGCGGATCGCCGTATTCCTCCTGCTCGAACCGATTGACTTCACAGGCCTTACCGTATGTCACCCCGCCGTGGACCGTGTTGGAGATGTCGACCGGCACTGCATCCGCGTTGAAGCCGAAGAGGGGGTGATCCGGCCCGACGCCGACATAACCTGACAGCGTCCCGTTCTCCTGGCGAAGCATGATGCAACCGAAGCCGGTTTCCTCGTCCACCCATGCGATTTTGTCAGCCTCGTCGTTCCAAGGCCCATCGCCGGACGGCTTGCGATCCTCGTTGTGCCAAATCTGCAGCGCCGTGACGGCCGTATCCGCCACCGGGTAGGTGACGGGGGCCAGGCTGACGAGGCCTTCGGGTAGTTCGGATTTCGCGAGCTGTTTGGACTTGGCGGGAGTTTTGGAAGGTTTGCGGGCCATGTTCGGTCCCTTTCGTCGAATGATGGGAGGAGGGTTGCAGACAGCCGCCGCCGGGCTAGCGATACCTGTCGAATGCGGTCCGGCGGGTGATGCGCGGGCCCATGCCCACTGCCATCCCCCCAAGGGCGTAGACCTCACGGGCAAGCCAAGCCTGCTCGGCCAGCAGATCCCGGTCGAACACCTCGCGGCCCCAAACCTTGTCCTTCGCGTTCCAGCGATATCCCCGCAGGCGCAGCGCGTCCTTCACCGCATAGGCGGCCCCGACAGCTTCGATCAGATGGCTGTCCGCGTGCGCGTTCTCGTTCAACTCATACAGCATCGGCACACCATCGGTGCCTTCGTGCCGCAAAAGTTCCACCACCGCGTCAACGTCGTTCTGTGCACGGTGACCGTCGAAATACCAGCCGGCCTGCATTGCGAGGTAACCAAGGGAACGACCCTCAAAACCAGCCTCGCGCCAATCGACGCCCTCGCACGAACACGCCCAGGGACGGCCCGGAAGACCGGGCAAACGTTTCTCCAGCATCGGGCGGTCGAAGGCCGCGTTATGGGCAATGAGCAGATCGGCTTCATCGACGATCCGCGTCACGAGGTCATCATCGATCACAGCTCCGGACAGGTCGGTGTCGGTAATGCCGGTCAACCGGATGATGTCTTCGGGCAACGGGAAGCCGGGATCCTCGCGCCAGGTCCAGCATTTGCCGATCTCCACGATGACACCGTCGTCATCATAACGGAACCGGCGCATCGCCAACTCAATGATCTTGTCCTGCTCATGGTCGAGACCGGTCGTCTCCACATCGAGCACCAAAGCCGTGGTGGTCTGACCATCGATGTTGCCGAGACCAGTGACGCCAGCGCGCAACTCGACCTTCTTCAGGACACGCGTGTCGTCGGCGAGGGGGCGCAAGGCCAGTATCTGTGCAGTCATGTCATATTCCTTCTGGTTGTGTTGATCGGTAGGCAGGGAAAAAAGGGGGGAGCTGCCCGAACGGAAAGCCCCCCGAGCGTTCAGCTGAGCCGTTCGTAGTCATCGGCCGCGAGCATCGCGCCACTGTTCGCGCCGCTGTTCGCGTCGTCATTTTTCACGTGTTCACCGCTAGGGCCGTCATCCAGCGGTTCATCGTCCATCAGCGCATCCAGTTCGGCGCGTTCGAGATCGAGATCGAGGCCGAGCCCGTGAATGAGCACAGCCCGGGCGCAGTCGTCATGGGTCACGCACGCCTCGATCGGGGGAGTGTCAGCGAAGGCACGGCGGGGTGCCAACATCCAGGCCATCGGATCGGCAGCGATGCCATCGCGTTGGAAGCGTGCGCCGACCTCGGTCGCCACCAGCGTCACCCGCACGATTTGACGCAGCGTCAGTGTCAAGGACTCATCCCCCTCGCCATGCTCCAGCGGGTCGAGCATCCAGCGATCGGCAATGCCGACATTCGCAAGTCGAGCGGCGTGCTCCGTATCTGTCAGTCCCATCCCGTAGGCCTCCTCATCAGCGTTCCGGCGCCCTTCGCGGCCCGGCTGTGAAAAGGCATATAGCACGAAACTTCAACAATACAAGAGTATTGGAGTATTGAAGTTGCATTTTCTTCTGCAGCCGTTCATTTCACAGCTTCAGCGAAGATTCTTGCCGCGCTGGAACAGCGATCACTGAAGGGATTGTATGTGGGGGGGGTAACGGTCTCGGCCCGGCGAAACTTATCCACAAGCTTCATGGGTTCAATAGTAATGGAGCATTGCAGCAACGGTTAAAGGTTGGTAACCAACAGTCATGAAAAGCAAACCCACGAAGGCGCTCAACGCCCTGTCCCAGCCCAACCGGCTCGCCTTGTTCGAAGCAATAGCGAATGCAGAGCAGGGGCTTACCACGACAGAAGCTGCCAAAGCCGCGGGCACGCTGCTCAATACCGCAGCGGTCAATCTAACGGTGCTGGAAACAGCGGGACTGATATCGTCGAAGAAGTCGGGGCGTTCGGTCACGCACATCGCGAAACTGGAGACGCTACATAAGCTGACCGATTACCTCACCAAAATTGGCAGGTAGGCTGAAATTCACCACCTGCCCTTTAAGGAATGAGGTTCAATCTGCTCGTCACGAGGGTTGCGCGAGATGAGCAAGGCAGCGGAGTTACGCTTTGCTTGTAACACGCACGACAGCTTCATCGGGAAGGGACCGCTGTAGCCCCAAGCTTTCGGATGTTGCGGACAACCATAGCTTCGCTTCGTCCGGCGTTGTCAGTATTGCAGGCATGGCCTTGGGGTGAACCGCCGCCACGGTCTCGTTCGGTTCGGTTGTCAAGAATGCGAACAGTTCCCAACCATTCACGATGCGCTCGCGCCGCTTCTTTCCTTCGACCGACTTCAACCGTTCGCCGCGCCAAGGTCTCCAAAAACCGGCGAAGCATGGAAAGGGCGTATCGACCTCGAACCATGCATTGCGTTTGTTCGCGCCATCCCATTCGGCGAAGCGGTCGAACGGCACCATGCAGCGGTATTCCGGCTGGCTGATGTATTGGCCGTTCGCGCCAAGCCACCATGAGCTGTCAAGATTGCGGATGTTGGTGATCGGCTTGCCCTCATTCTTCCAGGACGGAAAGCCCCAGCGTCGCTTGCGGACCGTCAGGTAGCCATCCTCCATAACCAGGACCGGCCCATCGGAATCCGCGCCTACAAAGCCGGGTTCGAAATTGCTTTCCGTTGCCGATGCGGACAACGGGGCACCTATTTCTTTGGCGAAAACCGTCAGATCAGACGCGCCAACGGAATGATGATAAAGATTGCACATCAGTCCACCTTAGCATCGAACAAGAAAACGGGGAACTGAGCGGTATACTGGCTGGTGCGATGCATTCCCGCTAATTACGGCTTAAACGCTGCAGGGGGCGATAATTATGAGTGATGAAGAACAGGACATCGATCCAACGAAAGTCATACCTGGGGGTGGGCGACGGCTCGTCTTCTGCTTCGATGGATCCTGGAACAAACTGGACACAAAGAAGCATCCGACCAACGTCGTGCTCATCGCAGAAAGCGTAAAGCCAGTCGATCAATACGGTGTCGACCAGCTAGTTTATTACGACGAAGGGGTGGGCACCGCCTCGGTGATCAAATTTTCGTGTTCGGGTTCAGCAGGGGCGCATTCACGGCGCGGTCCATCATCGGCTTCATTCGCGCTGTCGGCATACTCCACGTAAACGATGCCAACCAAATCACCGAAGCATGGAAGCTCTACACGGAAAACGCCGACCGCGACGCCGATGAACCCGACGCGTTGTTGGAGTTCAGGGCCAAGTTCTGCCCGAACCTGTGCATGTCCAGGGCGGAGCAGGATTGGAGGGAAAAAGAAGGATATTGCGAAGTCGCCCCGGAAATCCTTTCGATACCATACATCGGTGTCTGGGACACGGTGGGGACGCTGGGCTGGCAAGCTCTGACCGCTGCATTCTTCCGTCGCAAGGATAAGCGCCATAAAGCGCACGACACGCAATTGTCCCGTCTTGTGCAAGCCGGACGCCATGCGCTGGCACTGGACGAGCGACGGGTCCACTTCATGCCGACGCTGTGGCGCAACGTGACGCAGATGAATGCCGACGCCGGTGCAAACCCATATGGCGACGACGCGCCATTCCAGCAGCGCTGGTTCGCCGGCGATCACGGCTCTGTCGGTGGGGGCGGGCCGGAACGGGGGCTTTCTAACGCCTCGCTCCATTGGGTGCTCAAAGGCGCGGTCGGAATGGGACTGAATGTCAATCTGGAGGGCCGATCACAGCTCGGCTCAATCCGATACAATGCTAGCGCACCTCTTTCGAACACACCGGCGGAAGGGCTGCAAGTAAATAAAATTGGCATGCACACCATTGGTGCCGCTGCGGGATGGATAAAGACGAAACTTTTCTCGAACTCGCGGTCATCACCGGAAGATACTACCGAATTGCATACTTCGGTACTCCGGCGCTGGTTCCTCGACAAGGAAACCGCCGAAGGTTTGGAATATCGTCCCGCGATCCTCGACCAGGTCGCGGAAGAAATCGAAACCCAACGGGACGAATTCCTGCCGCCCGATGCCGATCAATACCCAACATATGTCGTCACACCGGGCCGCGGGCTCCGCTCGATCGCTTATCGATGCCTAGGTGATGCGGAGCGTGCAGACGAAATATTCGCGCTGAACCGTGACTTGATCGATCATCCTGACGACATCTTCCCGGACGATGTGCTCAGAATGCCGAAAGACGCTGATCCTTCGAAGGTTCAGCCTCCCACCGCAATCTCATCCTAGCATCAACAGTCCGAATGCAATCGTCGCCGACCAGAACGCTGCATGTTCCAGCTTCGCCCACCAACGACCTGAAAGGGGCGCGATTCCGTATGCACCGATGCGTTCAGTCCAAACCTGTTCGAACTTCTCGGCGGTAATGCAAGCCGTGGCGACCATCGCGCCCGCTACACCTGCCACAAGCAGGGTAATGAAGATGAACCATACGAGAGGGTCCCCAGGCATTACGCCCAGACGCTCGCTCAAGTCGTCGGAACCGAATATGGTTATCAGGACCGCGCCCAGTGGAATATACATTCCCAAATGAAAAACCGTGTAGGTGAAGAGCCTTGCGAGGCGGGGGTCATCAGACATGCTTGACCAATAGCACCCTCGGTCTACCGGTCGAGCAATCGGGGATCAAAACCAGAAACGCACGCCGATGACATAATTGGTGACGGAGGAATCTTCCCCTTCAACACGAGCATAGTCAGCGCTTTGGCCGATCTTCCATTCCTGGTCGATGCCTACATAGGGCGCGAATTCACGAGCGAAATGGTAACGCAGGCGCACGCCAGCTTCGATCTTATCTAGCCCAGCTCCGATCCCTTGTTCCGGGACGTCCTGCGCAGACAATGAAATTTCGGCGCGCGGCTGCAGCACGAGACGCTGCGTCACGAGCTGGTCCAATTCCGCCTCGATACGCGCAGTCAGGTCGCCTTGGTCGGACAGGAACGCGGCGGCGTCGATCTCGAACAAATAGGGCGCAAGACCCTGGATGCCGACCACGGCGTAAGTGCGATCGCGTGGTGCGACATCCTGACGTACGCCAGCCTGAAGATCGAAGAACGGTGCAATGGCGCGGCTATAAAGGGCTTGAACCTCCGCGCCCTCTATCGGCTCGCCGAAACTGCCTTCACCTTCGGACTTGAACCAGAACTTATCGAGATCTCCCCCATAATATCCCTGAACATCCCACAGGTAGCCATCGTCACCTTCGCGGACGCGGTATTCCGCGCGGTCGCCCTGAAACCAGAGCGTCTTCATCCCGCCGTTCTCACGAGCAAGCGCGGCACGGCTGTCGCGCATGGCCTCCTCGCCCCAGATCGCATCAGCTGCCCGCGCCGGACCACTGCCCGCAGCCGCAGGGGGCGGGCCGGATGGAATTTCCACATCGCTGGCATCGCCCGGCATTTGGTGGCCCATGGCTCCGTGATCCATCGGAGCGGCGGTGGCGTCCATTTCCATCGCACCCGCTTCCATCGACATACAACTATCGGCGGAAACCGCGTGCCCCATCGCCCGATGCCGCGCCGCTTCGGCTTCGCATTCTGCGATCATATCGACGGGTTGCTGCGGAGTTTTCTCCATGCGAACTGGCGCGCACTGGTCTGCTGGAACGGGATGCCCCATCGCGCGGTGACGGGCTGCTTCGGCTTCGCAATCGATGACCTCCTGTGAGGGTGATGCTGAATGGCCCGTATGGTCCTGCGCCACCGCAGCATTCGGCAAAAAGGCGACCCCCGCGATAGCGGCGAATGACAGGCGCATCATGCTCCCATTCCCTTCGGCGCGACCGTCACGATCTGGAACATGCCCGAATGCATGTGATAGAGGAGATGGCAGTGGAACGCCCAATCGCCTTCCTCGTTGGCGGTAAGGTCGAACGTGGCGCTTCCACCGGGCTGCACGATCACCACGTTCTTCTTCGGTTGAAACCCATCGGGTGCGCCGTTGACCAGTTCGAAGAACAGTCCGTGCAGATGGATCGGGTGCGCCATCATGGTATTGTTCACCAGCTTGACGCGGACCCTTTCGTTGTAGGCGAAGCGGATAGGGTCATCGCTGACGGCGGTGAACTTCTGCCCGTCGAACGACCACATGTAGCGTTCCATATTGCCCGTAAGATGGATTTCCATTTCGCGCGACGGCAATCGCCTGTCATCGTGAGGTTCGAGCGCGACCAAATCCCTGTAATTCAATACGCGGTGGCCGACCGTATCAAGGCCGATGCCAGGGTCGCCCATGCGGTCCACGGGGTTCATCGCAACCATGTCGATACCAGGCCCGATCTTTACATCAGGTGGCAGCAGTGACGTATCTCGCATGTTCATGCCGTCCATCGACATTCCCGCCATCGAACCCGTTGCCGCAACATTGCCATGCCCCATGGCCGAATGATCCATGCCGGACACCGGCTGCGCGTCGTCATCGGTCGTGTTGCCGTGATCCATGTCGCCATGATCCATCCCGCTCATTCCCATGTCCGCCATCGTCAACAGCGGCGGATCGCGCAGAGCAGGGATCGCCGCCCGCGCCCCCGGTCTGCTTGCCAGCGTGGCCAGCGCCATGCCGGAACGGTCCATCGATTCCGCGACGATCGTCATGGCCTCACCGGTCGGCTCCACCACAACATCGTAGGTTTCCGCGGTGCCGATCTGGAATTCCTGCACCTGCACAGGACGGACCGGAAGACCGTCGGCAGCAACAACATTCATCGTCGCGCCAGGAATGCGGATGTTGAAGAAACTCATCGCGCTGCCATTGATGATGCGCAGCCGCACGCTTTCGCCGGGATTGAAGAGGAATTCCGGCATCTCATCTGGGCCGAAACCGTTAGCAAGGTAGGTATACGTCGAGCCCGTCACGTCTATGATGTCGGTCGGCATCATCCGCATTTCAGCCCACATGCGACGTTCTTCAGCCGACAGAGGATAGTCGTCCGTCATCGTGCGTTGCTGATAATTGAAGTAGCCTTCGCCCTTCTTCAGCTTGTTCATGATCGTGTGCGGATGCAGCGGCGTGAACTCGCTCAACAACAGCACATATTCGCGGTCCGCCTGGATCGGATCCGGTCCGGCAGGGTCAATGATCAACGGTCCATAATGTCCGGCCTGCTCCTGCATTCCCGAATGGGAATGCCACCAGTAGGTCCCGGCCTGACGGATCGGGGGCAGATCATAGACGAAGGTCTGCCCAGGCATGATGCCAGGGAAGCTGACACCCGGGACGCCATCATACTGGAAAGGCACCAACAATCCGTGCCAGTGGATCGAACTGTCCTCGTCCAATCCATTCGTCACGTTAAGCTTGACCGGTTCGCCTTCCTGCAGGCGGATGAGCGGACCCGGCACGCTGCCGTTGACGGCGATGCCATGGCCGCGCCGCCCCTGAACCATCCGCCGCCCTTCCGCGATGGTCAGATCGATGCTGGAGCCGGAAACTTCGTCGAATCCTTGGCGGAGCATCCCGCTGTGACTGACATCGCCACCCCGCGCCCATGCGGGAATGGCAAGCGTTGCAGCGCCCAGCGCGCCGGCGCCGAGCAGTTTGCGACGGGAAATGGATAAATCGGTCATGAAACTTGCAACTCCTCAGGCGCTGCAACTATATACCCCCTAGAGGTATTGCAAGATACCCTGCGGGGTATTTTCGAAATAGGAATATCCGATGGTGGAAAACGAAGAGAAGAAAATCGTGAACCGGTTGCGGCGGGTGGAGGGCCAGATCCGCGGCGTGACCCAGATGGTCGAGGACGACCGCTACTGCATTGACATCCTGAACCAGATCCAAGCGGTGAAATCGGCACTAGGACGTGCGGAAAGCGAAATCCTAAAACGCCATGCCGCCTGCTGCGTCACGGAAGCGATCAGCAGCGGTGACGCGGGTGAGCAAAAGGTCAAATTCAACGAACTGATAGACCTGTTCGAGAAAGCCAAACGGTGAAGCGCCTGCTGTCTGCTTTGGCTGCCCTGTTGCTGTTCCTGCCAAGCCAGGCTGCATGGGCACATGGTCCCGAGAAGCACGAAGGACAGCAATCTGCCCAAGTCGAAGCAGGCACAGCGGTTTCGCAGATGATGGAGCCGGCTGATGCGGGTCCGGCTGGAGAGCCGGCCGCCGATGGCGGTGAATTAGCGAGCGGGTCAGTGTTCACCAAACTACATCCCGCCACCGTCCACTTTCCGATAGCACTTCTGCTGGCCGCCGCGCTCACCCAAGTCATCGCGATCGCGCGTCCATCGACAGCCCTCGAAAGCGCGGTGCGGGTCATGGTTTGGGGCGGCGCGATAGGCGCAATCGTTGCTGCGCTCTTCGGTTGGATTCACACCGGCCTCTGGTTCGGTGGCAGTGCGACCATGCAATGGCACCGCTGGACTGGAACCGGCCTCGCGATCCTCGCGACCGTCACTGCCATTCTTGGCATTCGATCCTCGATCATATCGTTTCGATCACTGTTGTTCATCTGCGCAGCCGCCGTGCTGGCGCAGGGTTACTGGGGCGGCGAACTCGCGCACGGCCCCGATCATCTCGGTTTCTGACAGGAGTATTCACATGTTCGCTAAAATCCGTTCCAATATCGCGCGGCGTTCCTTCGCCGGTCTTCTCGCCCTCGGTGCGTCACTTTCGGCATGCGCCGCTCAGGCCGCCGCGATTACCATGTATCGGGACCCGAACTGCGGCTGCTGCCTCGCCTGGGCGGCGCATCTGGAAGAAGGCGAGGCGCATAGCGTCGAGACGGTCGATCACCTCGACATGGCCGCCGTGAAGACCAAGCATGGCGTGCCTTACGACCTACAGTCCTGCCACACGGCGATCATCGATGGTTATGTGATCGAAGGTCATGTTCCCGCCGCCGACATCGAACGACTCCTCTCCGAACGGCCGGAGGGCGTGCGTGGCCTCGCCGTCGCAGGCATGCCGATGGGTTCGCCCGGAATGGAGCATGGCGACCACCGCCAGACCTATCAGGTGATCGCCTTCGGTCCCGCCGGCACCAGCGTATGGGCCGATCATCAAGGGAACATGTGACGATGACACAGCCGAAAACGGGTCAGAAAACAGCAAACGTCTACCGCATGGTCATGCCGGACCACACCTGCCCTTACGGCCTGAAAACACTCGACCTGCTCGAACGCGAGGGGTTCGAGATCGACGACCACCATCTGGAAACGCGCGAACAGACCGACGCGTTCAAGGCTAAGCACGATGTAGAAACCACACCGCAAACATTCATCGATGGCAAGCGCATCGGCGGTTACGACGACGTGCGCGAACATTTCGGCAAGAGCGTACGGGATGAGGGCGCGACCAGCTACCAGCCGGTGATCGCCATATTCGGCATGGCGCTGCTCATGGCGCTGGCATTGAGTTGGGCGGCCTACGGCGAATTGCTCACCCTGCGCGCCGGCGAGTGGTTCGTCAGCCTGTCGATGTGCTTGCTGGCGCTCCAGAAGCTACAAGACGTGCGCAGCTTCTCGACCATGTTCCTCAATTACGACCTACTCGCCAAGCGGTGGGTGCCTTACGGTTTCATCTATCCGTTCGCGGAAGCGTTGGCCGGTATTCTCATGACCGCTCACGCGCTGCCCATCATATCGGTTCCGGTCGCGTTGTTCATCGGCTGCGTCGGCGCATTCAGCGTCTTCAAGGCGGTCTATATCGACAAGCGCGAACTGAAATGCGCCTGCGTCGGCGGCAGCAGCAACGTGCCGCTCGGCTTTGTATCGCTGACCGAAAACCTGTTCATGATCGGCATGGGGCTTTGGATGGGGGCAAAAGCATTCGGATGGATCACACTGTAGTCATACAGTCGAAGGAAGAATTTCATGGAACACGATAAGCAGCAAGGTAGCGAAGGCAATTATGGACGCTTCATGGCGATGGTCGGCACTTCGACCGCGATCATGTTCGGCCTGATGTATCTGAACACCTATGCACTCGACCATGTGTTCTGGAGCGAGACGCGGTTCTGGATGATGTTCGTCATGGGCGCGGTAATGGCGGTGGTCATGCTGCTCTTCATGTGGGGCATGTATCGCAACACGGCAAAGAACTGGATCATCATCGGCGTAGCGGCGGCGGTGTTCGCCGGGTCGCTGTTCCTGGTGCGCAACCAGGCGACAGTGAACGACAGCGAATGGATGTCCGCCATGATCCCGCACCACTCCATCGCCATCCTGACCAGCGAGCGAGCCAACATCACCGACCCGCGCGTCCGAAAGCTGGCCGACGAGATCATCGAAGCCCAGCGGCGCGAAATCGCAGAAATGAAGTGGCTGCTAGACGACATCGACGTGAATGGTGAGGTCCAGAACGAAGCCGAGGCGACAAGTAGACCCACACCGGAATTCTAGTGGATTCGGACCGATCAATGGGAGCGAAGCCGCCGTTGGCTCGGTTGCGTATGACCGCGAAATTCGCGATTCTTGGTTTCTTAGTCGCGCATGTCTGGGAGGTGCTGCAGATGCCCTTCTTCGCGCCTGGTGACCTGTCGCCATACGAGCGCACCTTGAGGTGCACCGTAGCGAGCATTGGTGATGGGCTGATTATGGCTGCGGGAGCGTGGTTGGCTGCGACATTCGGCAAGTCAGCCTCTTGGTCGCATGCTTCGGACCGCATCGGCTATATCATCTATTTCGGGTTCGGATTGATAGTGGCGGTGGGCGTCGAGCTCATCGCCACCAGTCTTCCGGTGTCCAGCGTGCTGAGTTGGCGCTATAGTTCCGCTATGCCGATCGTGCCCGGTATCGGACTCGCTGTGGTTCCAATCCTGATGTGGATGGTGGTCCCTGCCATCACGCTCGCACTCATCAATTTAAGCCGAAGGTAAGAACCGCGAACAATGGACGACCCCGAAACCGAAAAAGAGAATCAGCCTCCAGCACGCCTCCAAACACCATTCGCCTTCATAGACACGGAGGCAATCCGAAATGCCGGTCTTGATTGGAACAACCGGACCTGGACCAGTCTTGCCGAATTGAGCAGGAAGGCTGTCCTGCGCCCGCTGACCACATCAATAACGATCAGGGAAGTCGAGGCACGGATCGATGAATGCGTTTCGGAGATCGAGGATAAGGAAAAAAGCCTAACAAGGGTGTATAGGCGTTTGGGTGAAAAAGAACCGAATACGCCTGAAAGCCCCGCTGATAGGTTAGACAGGCTGAAAAAAGCTTTCGGCGATTATCGTCAGCAAGCCGGTTTTCAGGAAATCCCGCTGGATTGCGACATAGAACGGGTTCTCAAGGCGTATTTCACGAAATCCGCTCCATTCGGTCCGAGCAAGAAGAAGGACGAATTCCCCGATGCGATCGTGTTGGACAGCCTCACCGAATGGATGAAGAACGGCGGCAACAAGGTCTACATCATCAGCCGCGACAAAGATATGAAGAGCTATTGCGAAGGCGACGAGCGCCTGGTCGCATTGGACACGGTAGGAGAGCTTCTGTCGCGCGCACTGGCATCGGCTGAGCTTTCCGCAGAACTCGAAACGGCGGTCGCGACGAGCAAATCCTTTGCGCGGATTGTCAAGGATGGCCTGAAATCATTCAAGCCGCATCGATCCAGCGTCGAACTCGACCATATCGACTTCACCGATATCGAGGTGGAAGGCGTATACCTCATCGACGAACTGGAAGACACCGGAGAGTATATTCTGGAAGTCGAAGCCAGCGCATATATGGATGCCGAGGCGCGTGAGATCACGGAAGAAATCGTTCCGGACAGGAACGGTGACCCTGATCTTCAGCAATTCTACCACCAACGATCTGTCGACGCTTCCATCGCGCTGCTGCTAGAGGTCGTGCTTCAGCGGATCGACGAAGATCCTTCGAGTGAACTGGAAGTCACGGACGCACAGATCACGACACGAAGCGTCGAAGTGCGACTTCCGCAGGGGTTCAGTTCCAAAATCATCAAATTGTCTAAGCGCTGATGGCGAATTTCTACGGCCCATCCGAATGGCAGTGCCATTTCAGATCAAGGGAATGTCATGACTGAAGCCGCGACGCGCAAGCACGCATTGGGCCCGCACTTCGCCGGTGCCATCGTCGGCCTCTCCTCCCTTCCCATACATCTGGTCCTGGGTGAGCGGACATCCCATCTTTTCGCCGCGTTCGCGTTGGTCTTCATCGCCGCGATCTATATTGGCTTCGCGGTAGCTGATGGTCGGCGCATGATCATTGCCATCGAGGGGACGGTAGCTTCCATATTCTTCATCTGCGCACTGGCTTCCTTGCTCACCACACACTGGCTGATCCCGATTGCGTATCTCCTTCATGCCGGATGGGATTACGCTCATCATCGTGTCGATACCGCAATGCCGCGCTGGTATATCCCGTTCTGCGCGGTGGTGGACATCGTCATTGCAGCAGGGCTGACCATTATTTGGCAGCCATAACGCGGGCGAGCCCCCTCGGCAGCACGCGCCATCGGATTCGAAAAGCAGAGCTTCTCCACGGATAAAACCGATGGGCTGCAAAATATCTGTTCCGTATTTGTTCCCAGTCGACCTATAAGGTCGCAATGCTTCTATCCGCACTCGATCTTGCACGACCTGTTCCAATCGCCTCGTTCCCGGACACTGTCCGATTGCGCATCATCGACGCGGCGGGCGCGGGCTTCCCAAGTCCGGCTCAGGATTGGGAGGATCCCACTCTGGACCTGATCGAGCTACTGCGGCTGGACCGGGCCGCCAGCTTCGTATTCCGCGTGTCGGGCGAATCGATGATCGACGCCGGCTTCCACGACAGGGATGTCGTCGTGGTCGACCGCGACCGCAAGCCCGTCAACGGCTCCATAGTCATCGCCATCGTCGATGGCGGTTTCGTGATACGGCAGATGAGCGTCCGGCAAGGCCGACCGCATCTGAATGCCCGCAATGCCAGGATGTCATCCTCGCCGATCCTCGCCGACGAGTCCGTCGAGGTATGGGGCGTCGTGCGCGCCAGCATCCGCGATGTGAGCGCCTGACCGCAATGTGGGCGATCCTCGACATCACGAATTTCTACGTATCGTCCGAACGCGTGTTCGACCCCTCGCTACGCGATGTGCCAGTGTGCGTGTTGTCCAACAACGATGGCTGCGCGATCGCGCGCTCCGAGGAGGCCAAAGCGCTACACGTCAAGATGGGTGCGCCGGTGTTCCTGATGCGTGAAAAGATCAAACGGCACGGCATCGAATTGCGCAGTTCGAATTACGAACTCTATGCCGACATGAACCGCCGCTTCAATATGGTGATCGCCGACTTCAGCGACCTGGTCGAAATATATTCGATCGACGAAACGTTCTTCCGGTTACCGGTCCTTTGCAACGGGCAGGGTGATGTGGCGACTGCGCACGCCGTAAGGCGTGCGGTAATGGAGCAGACGGGACTTCCGACCCGCATCGGACTTGGACCGACGCGTGCGTTATCGAAGGTGGCAAACGCGCTCGCCAAGGCTTCGGAGAGGGTGTGGGGAGGGGTCATCGATCTGCATGACGAGGAGTTGCGGTCCCGACTGTTCCGGGAATGGCCGGTGCAGGAGGTGTGGGGTATTGGAAAACAGCTGGCGAAACGGCTGAAGCCGTTGGGTGTACTCACAGCGGCAGATCTCGCCGCAATGCCGCCGCAGCAAGCGCGCGAAGCAGGCACAGTGGTGCTTGAACGGCTGGTGCGCGAACTCAACGGGATCGAATGCGATGGGTTCACTCCCGACCCCGAAAAACTGAAGAACACCGCCGTGACCCGAATGTTCGCCGAACCCGTCAGCGATCAGGCCACTCTGCGTGAAGCGATGGTGCGGCGCGCTGTGCGGGCCTGCGAAAAGATACGAGTGCAGGATCTGGTCGCCAGCCGTCTTATCGCCTTCGCGCATGGAAGCCGCTTCCGTCCAGGCGCACCATCCCTCAGCCTGTCAGCCACCATATCACCGGCGAGCAACGATCCGCGCGTCATAGGCGGGTTCGCAGGTAGAATGGCGGACCGGATGTTTCGATCTGGTGATATCTACACCAAATGCGGTGTGATGCTGGAGGGGCTGCACGATGCTGAGCGAAGCCAAGGCGACCTCTTTGCCGCCGCTGACTCGCGCGGAAAGGATCTGTTGGTAGCGATTGATGCCATAAACGGGCGGTTTGGCCGTAGCGCCATCACTATCGCTTCTGCCGGGCATGGGGCGAGTGCGCACGATACCAAACGGACCATGAAGAGTGCGGCATGGACCACTCGGCTGTCGGAAGTGCCTTTGGCGCGGTAGTGGCGAAGAAAGCGTATGCCACTAAGCTTGTGATCGTTCACGAGGTAAAAACCCCCGACATCCACGCGGAAGCGGGCCGGAGCGCTTCATTGACCGGTAGTGATTGCGGTTCTATTTCGCAGGAAGGAAAAGACATGCCACAGCCTAATTATTTCGACCCAGCGGAACGCCAGATGGAAAAGGAACGCAGCCGCGTCGCCGACGAAGCCGCGCTTGCGCAGGGCGAAATCTCACGCGGGCAGCTCGCTGAAGAAAATGGTTTCTTTTCGTGCCTCGACATCGTGGAATCTTCGATAGGCGACCAGGACTTCGTTCTCGGAACGAGGGGCTTCTACCACCCGAGGTAGTTCTGCGGCCGCATCAAACGCTTCGGGCAGAGACGCGACAGGGTCGATATGGCCAATCTCACCTATGCCGGAACAGTAGACGACAAAGTCTACCGCGTTCTGACTGAAAGACTGCGGACGACCCGTGATTTATTGGGGACGATGCCCGAAACGATCGATGCCGACTGGATTGACGACATCGAACGGCTGGAGGAGCGACTACGCAGCTACACAAATCCGCGTGAACGCGCTGACCCAATCAAAATGAAGTATGCCAACGCCCTGATAGAGGATGAGGCCGAGTGGCAAGAAGCGGTATCGGTTCTGGCCCGACACGATGTCGAAGATATGCTTGCGTCTGGTTGGGATGGCAGTTCAAAACGAAATACCGCAGGATAGCGTGACCTAATCGCATTGATGTGCACTCGTGACCGCGATAAGCGAAGAGCATGACAGAGAACAAAACAGGAAAGCGATATTTCGATATCGCAGTGGTGGTTCCGCTCGAAGAGGAACTGATCCAGTTCATGGAACGGTTTCCCATGTTCGAAAACAGAAGCACAGACACCGTCTATTGCCAAGTCGTCGATAGTGGGAACGCAAATGTCAGCATGGTGGTCGTGCAGCAGCAGGGGATGGGTAAGACACATGCCACCAATGCGACGAACTTCATCCTGAACCAATTTGACGTGGGTCTAATCATCTGTCTGGGTATCGCCGGTAGCCTCAGCGGGGACATGGGACTCGGCTCCGTATGCTACAGCGGCAAGATCGCCGACGTGCTTGACAACAACAAAATAACCGATGTCGAAGACGAAAGGACCGAAACCGAATTCTCACCACATCATCATGAGACTCCAGACCGTTTCACTCAGGCCTTCAACTTCGCACGGACCCAGTCCGGTGTGCGTGAGAAATATCTGGCCTGGCAGGACGAGCGAAAAAAGGTGGCGAATGCGAAAGTGCCTGACGAGGTGCCTTCTCCGGACGGAAAATCCGAGCGACTAGAGAGCCCCACTACGATGTCGGGCACGATCGTGTGCGGAATGGTCAGCAAGAGCCAAGACTACAACAACAAGCTGAGGAAAATAGATCGGGCTGTGCTGGCCGTGGAAACGGAGTCCGGCGGCGTGTTCTCGCAAGCGCGTCACCATGGAAGCGTTCCAGCCATGAGCATCAGGGGAATTTCAGACTACGCCGACAAAGATAAAAAGAAACTGGAGCAACACAGCAAGGGGTCCGTTCGCGAACTGGCCGCCTCGAACGCTGCTAATTTTCTACATTTCCAAATCAGCTCCAATCCCTATTTCGAAGACGCGCTGCGCGATCGGCGATCCGGAGGGCAGACAAATCTTCCGCTCGCTCCGCAGGAGAATGAGGCAAGCATCCTCGTCAAGACTCTCGAGGCGATCGAAGCCGAAATCGACGAAGCCTTGCGAAAGCTGTCACCGGAATACAAACTGCAGGAGAAGGGCTATCGTCTGCCCATGCCGCGTATCAGGCGGACACCCGAAAGCGATCAGGCATCATCATCGGAAGACCCGATGGATGTCCGAGAAGCGCTGAAACACAAGAACCGAATCGTCTTCAGCCTGCCGCGTACATACCCCGACCAGAGCCTGCCATGGGTCATCGCTAGCGACATGCTGACCGCAGAACTCGACAATCGCCAAGTCGTGCCTATAGTCGTCGACGGAAATGCTATCCGTGGCAAGCAGAGCACTTTCGATAAAATCATCGAACACCCGATTGCGGAGCTGCACGGACACGATGGCGTGAAGCTGGTGTTCATCATAGAGAACATGCCTTTTCCAGCGAAGCACCGGATCGAAGCCATACTGGACGAGGTGGAAAAATATCCCGGCTCAAAATGCGTATTCATCTCCCGTGGGGACGACGCCTTAGTGGAAGAATCGGTCTTCGCCTCTCGCTCCGCTGCGGCCCATTATGACAGCTGTAGTATATCCTTTCTCGAAATCGCACATTTTATCCAGAAGAATTTCGGAATGACGGGCGGCGAATCTGAAGTCGTCGCCAAGCGATTACGAGATACGTTCAATCAGTTCAGGCTGGACGCACACCCGACCTACTTCGCCGGCATACCCCGCGAGACGCTGTCAGCGTTGTTACAGGCGAACCGCCGCGCCGAACTTATACAGCTAGCGGTAGACGGTTTCCTTACCTTCATTGTCGCAGGCGATAAGGCTGACGTGAATCTGGGGCGACGAACACGGGCCAGATTCCTACGCAGTCTCGCAGTGGAAATACATTTGGAAAAACGCATATTCGATCAGGCAGAACTGATCGCCTCTACCCAGACATTTGCAGACCGGCACGATTTCGACATCAATCCGCTCAATTTCATAACCGGTTTCCAGGATCAAGGAATCCTACATTTCGAGGACGGGCGGGCGCGCATTTCGCTACCCTTCATCGAATCATACCTCTTGGCGGTGGAGCTGAACTCGCAACCCGAACTGGCGGAAAGATATTTCGTGATCGGGGACGAATTCGATTTTTCGGCTTTCGATCTCTATTCGGAAATTGGCGCTTCGCCAGCGATCTTTGATCGGGTCTGCTCAGCATTAGAGGCATCCCTCAAAGAACTGCGCGCCAAAAATCAAGGCGAGAATATCCTGCTTGGTGAAGACATCGCCCCGACAAGTGTGAAAAGTCCCCAAGCCAGGGAGCGTCTGAAAACACGTCTTTCGAAAGCGGTCGAAGCTGTGAAGAAGGGATCGAGCAACCTGCAAGAAAAGCAAGCTCTCCTCGATCTACAGGATCGAGTCAGGGAGGAAGCGGGACGACAACGCGAAAACCAGCATGAGGATGAAGACGAAAGCTGGATCGAAAAGAATGCTCCGCTGAACCGGATGGGGCTCGCATGGACCATCGGCACCATCCTGCTGGGGGCGGGAGCGGAACATCTGGAAGCCGAAAGCAAACGACGTCTTAGCGCTCTGCTGGTGGAGGGCGCGGCCGTATTCATCGACGAATGGAGCCGCATACAGTCCGACATCGATTTCGCTTCCCTGAAGGAAGAAATTACCACTGACGAGGCCTTAATCGACATGCCCGGCCCAGATGATCTTGAAGAGAAACGCCGGTTCGTCGGCGGCATAATCGACATAGTCGAATACAATGCGATGTCAGACCCGATGCGCCGGATCATGATGTTCCTATGTGAACAAGCGCGTCATCGCGTGCTGTCGCCGAGCGTCGACGCAGCGGTCGTCGATGGCGAAATCGAGGACCTCATCAAGACTAGCTGGCTGGTCGACATTGATCCCGAACGTGGACGCAAACCACTGCGTGAGGCGATGAGGAAGCTTCCCCGATCGACCTTCCTGCGAAGCACAATGGTCAGTCACTACATCACCAGAATGTATTGGTCGCACGACAAGGAAAGCGCCAAACTCATCCTGCTTAACGCAGCCGAGGACATGTTGGAGCCATTGAACGTCAATTTCGATAAGGCGCGTCTTAAGCGCATCATCACATCTGAAAAGAAAGCCTGAAAGCAATGAAGATCTTCGTTAGCAGCGTCATGAGCGATTTCGAAGAATACCGCGAGGCAGCATTCGCGGCCATTCGCAGTCTCGACCACGACATTATCAGCGCGGAAGATTTCCCATCCTCGACTTCCTCATCCCGTGTTGCTTGCATGCAGGGCGTGCGGGAAGCGGATCTCGTCGTGCTTATTCTGGGAGCCAGATATGGCTGGGACGGAACGGCATCCGGTTTATCCCCCACACACGAAGAATTCCGGGAAGCGAAAGAGAACGGGAAGGCTTTACCCTTCATCCAGACAAGGGTCGAACGAGAAGCGGAACAACAGGCCTTCGTGAGTGAGGTCGAAGACTACGACACCGGCATGCACCGGGGCCGGACCTTCAGGACACCAGACGAACTTCGAACCGAAATTACGCGGGCCGTGAACCGGCACCAGCTTTCCGCGGCCACGACCCCAGTGGACGTAGCGGCACTGGTCGATGCAGCACACAACATCGTCCCGGAAGATCGACAAGGCTTCGTTCAAATGAGCGGACCCCTACTTCATGTCGCAGTCGTGGGTGGGCCAACGCAGACCATCATCAGACCAAGCGAGATCGAGCGGCAAGCGCTAATTGACGAACTTGTCGCGGACCTGACGTCGAGTTCCGGCTATTTCTCCTACCGCAACAGGACAGAACCGCGGTTGGAGCAGGGTGCGCTCGTCATCGAACAGGATAAAGGCGCCGCTTTCCGTATCGACGAAGCGGGGTCCCTGCTGCTGTCCGTTCCGATCGAACAGGCACCGGGACATATCAAACCGCTGATCGAGGAAAACGTGGCTGCGGCCATCGGAAAGGCTCTCGCGTTCGCAGACAGGACGCTCGAGAAGTTCGATCATACACAGAAGCTCACACGCATCGTCATCGCAGTCGATATAGGGGCGAGCAGCGTGTTCGGCTGGCGCACGGCCCGGGAACAGGCAGCCAGTCCAAATTCGATGCAGGTGGCGATGGATCAGTCCAATTCCGGACCGGTGATGCTCAACCCACCGGACCGGACACGAATGGCCCTGCGTGCCGAACGCAACAGCATGACCGATGACCTGCTCGCTCTCTTGCGGCGGAAACACGCAAGCTAGGATGGAGCGGAAAAGCGAAGGGTCGAACTCCCGATCCGCAAAGGCAAGGCAGGCGAACCCCCAAACCTCAAGCTGCCGCCATCGCGAATCACCGTCACCTGATTATCGAAATCACCAGACCGGTCACCCAGCGCTAAGCGGTCGACAAACTAACCCGTGCCATTCAATTGACGTCTATCGGCGCTCCGGACCCAGCCGTATCAATGGCAAGCGGCCGATTGTTGTCGTTAATGCGGTCGATAGGCGTATATATCACGTGACATTCTCCGCGGATCGAAGCCGAGCATGGCACGTAACCCCGGAGGGACCCGTTGCCGGCAAAGGTTCCGCCAGAAATCACGCCTACGGCCGTCGCCTTGGAGAAGGTGCCGGAAGAATCGGTAATCCTGAACACAGAGCCACCACTGTCCCCCTTCGAAACCGCAGCACCCCACGTATCATGAAGAAGAACACGGACCATGTTCGTGTACGTTGTCCCCTCATCCTCGTAATCATATGTGGAGTCCACGACCCTCCCACAGGTAACACCGGTCTTCATGCCATACTTGCATACAATGAAGTTAATCGGATGATTATCATTCCATCCGTAGGGCGAGCGCCATGTGCCCTTCACCGCGTCGGTGACGGCAACATAACCGGCATTCGATACGCCACTGTAAGAGTTGCGCCAGTTTTTGGTCTTGCAGTTGTTCCCCGCAACATCACAATCATATTGAAATGAACCGGACACGTCGTTGTCAATCCAGAAATATCCATCTGTTTGGAGATAAGCGCCCCATCGGGTCTGTATGTCCGCATTCCCGCCATTCGCCATGTAAAGAGGCGAGCCCATCGATTTGAGCGTCCCATCGGACCAGCGCACATACATCGAACCAGTTCCGCAATGACCCGCCGTAAGAAGTTGCGGCTGGTTCGCAGTCGTATCCATCACAATGAAACTACTCGAACAGACGGCCGAAGAATAACGGTCCTGCACACGAAGAGGCCACCCTCCCCATATCGCCCCCTTGTCGCTATGGGTCGGGTCATCCGCCGGTGTATTGAACCCGGCGCTCGTCTCTCCCGGATCACGGCCGAACGTAACCATCTTGCGAATATCCGGGGTCAGCAAAGACTTCGCTGTTTTCTCCGCTGCGTCATCTACGACAAGGATATTGAAGCGATCACGCTCGAAATCGAAAGACACGCCCACCGGATCGAGCACGGGAGTGACCAAGGCGAGAATACTCTTCTTGCCATCCATTATTTCCTCGCGGGTGAAGCGACTGCGCTGAACCTTGACCGAGCGCCTGAGTTCCGATGGCACGGCCTGTGTCAGTTCGTTGGCCGCCACATCCCTCGAAAAGACAACGTCGATCCTGAACGGCTGGCCATACTGATAGATTGTCGCCAGATACGCATCTGGAAAAGTCGTCGTGAGTGTTTCGATCTCATCATGGAACCGGTCGGTCAGAGCGAGCTGTTCGGCCGCGACCTGCTCGCTCAACCCGTGCTCGTTCATCAAATAGGCTATGCGGGCGTCGACACCCGGGGCGGCCAGTTCCGAAGGCGCCACCGACTGGGCGGAGGCCGGAACACAAATCGCCATCGCAAGAACGCTGGCAGCTACCGGGACGAACTTGCGGGAAGGCGATCGTGCCGCTGAACCATAGGTCTCGAACATTGCTATCTCCAGAAAAACCAGTCGAATCGACAGGAGAGAGAGGTTACTCTATCATATGCGAATGTCCAAAAAGATCATCCTGTTGGCGTTTCTGGGCGCCGTCGTTCTGGCAGCACTATACATTCTGCAACCTCCAAAGGATGGCGAGGTCGTTAATTACCGGTCGTCTAACACAGCACTGGGATCGACGACCGTCCTGCTGCTCAAATCAGGGGAATGTCTTGTCATTTCGGACTCCGAAGTCGACATCGGACAGACTGAGGCCACACAGAGAAGAAACCGGCCTCTCTATCAAATCGCATTGAACCGCGATGTCGACGTCTGGCAAAATGGAGGGGCGACGGGATTGCAGCAGTCCGACGGCGATGTTCGTGTAGTTCCGGGCCAACCGTTCGAGGCCGTCATCAATTTCAAAGATAAGCCAAATGAGGGCATCTTACGAGAAATTTGGGATTTCGGCTGGCCGCTCAACGCGCAGTGCGGCGAAAGGATAGCCGTCGTTTCTAATATCATATCGGTGCAGGACCGGCCACAGCCCCGGCCAGTCCGATAAGGTTGAAAGGAAGTTGGCGCAAAATCGTTCGATTGGGTTGTCAGACCCTGACAGGATTGCACAACATTCACAGCAAGGGACTGATCCACTTCGACATCAAGCCCGAAAACATCTTGCTCACTAAGCGCGGCGAAGCTCTGCTGGCCGACTTCGGTCTGGCGCGGCAAATGCAGCTCGGACAGGCGATGCCGAACAAGATGTATGTCCGCATGGCGCCACCGGAGGCGACAACCAACGGTCCCTATGATCTTATGTTCGATATCTACCAAATGGGAATGACGCTCTATCGAATGGCCGTTGGAACCGAGTCGTTCGATGACCAGTTCGCCCGTTTTCTAGTTGGTCCCGATCAATTCGACAGAACAGCATTCGCTCAAGCGATAACGAGTGGCGCTTTCCCAGACAGGAAAGCCTTCGATGAACACATCCCGGCGCGTCTTGCCAAAGTGATTGTCAAGTGCCTGGAGCCCGATAGGACAAGACGCTACCAATCTGCATTGGCAGTGGCCAATCGCCTTGCATCGGTCGACACGTGCCTCGATTGGCGGTTCGAGCCGGCTGGAGTTGACAAAGTGTGGATAAAGAACGAAACCGGAACGCGGAGCCGGTTCGTGGTCGATGGTAATGGTTCCACCACTTTTACTGTGCAAAAAGACGGCGGACAGGCAAGGCGCAAGACCGCTCTATGCAAACCTACGATGTCGGAAACGCAAATCCGCAAGGTGCTCAGAGACCACTGATGGCCAAGACCAGGAACGATGGAAAGACTTATAGGAAGCGCGAGATCGCAGCGCGGACATCGGCACGCGCCTGCAAAACATCACCCCACCTTTCTTCTACGTTCTTCACAAGCGTCATCGACAATGGTTTTATAAACCTGCGAACGAAGCATCGGAAAGATATTGAAGACGGTTAACAGTTCATGCAGCCAGCACTTATCAGCTACAACCCGCTACGGGATTCCAGGTAGCGTCCGTCCATTCGATCTGCGTCTCAGCCGCAGCACGCCCGCATTTCCGACCTCGAATTCATCTCAGTCCCGGCAATAGCAGACGAGGAACAAGGTTCGAACACGAGATCTCATCGGCCGAGAGTTACGGTAATGGCGGAGCCCCCATCGAGCCCTCCGCGCAATGGTAAGGTCCGGCAGTGCGCTACCGAAGTTAAAAAACGTTCCGGTGACGCCATTCAAACGTGTTTCCACCTGAAGAGATAATAAGGCTGGAAAACAGTTCTTATTAGCGCCTCGACCAATCTTCCATTGGCGTTTCATGTAGCAGACACCGGCCATTACCATCGACCGTGTTCAAGCACAAATAAGCATCGAATAATTGCAGAAGCAGGAAGGGGCCTGCGGCCTCTTAATCGTTTCTCTTGGTGAACATCCAAGAGGAATGGAAAATGCAGATAGTATTCAGTAAGTTCGCAGATGTCGTTCGGCGCCTTCTACTCGACGTGCGCGACCGGTGCGCAACCGTCCGTTTACCTTTCGACGCTAGCGAGAGCGCCATGCAAACGCGAGCCAAGAAAGAAGCGGTCCGGAATTTCGATTCAGCAAAGGCAGCACAGGTCGTCGCCTTCTTCGCGATGAAGACAGGCAACGAAGGGATCGGCGTGCTGATGGCCATGAAACTGGTCTACCTGGCCGACCGCGAGAACATCGAACGCACGGGCGTTCCGATCCTGAACGAGCTGCGCGCTTCGTTCCCCAACGGACCCGTCAAAGATCTCACCTACGCGTTCGCCAATGGGGAATTCGTAGATGTGGAGGGCTGGTCGCGTTTCCTGCAGGACAAGAACGAACACCAGCTGCAGGTGGTGCCGGGAACGACGTTCGCGGACCTCGACAGACTCAGCAAGTCCAACCTCGCGACACTCGAGGCCGTCTGGGCAAAGTTCGGTTGGTGGAACGTCAACGCGCTCGTCAACTGGACCCACAAGGACGGCAACATTCCCGAATGGCAGGATCCCAAAGGCAGTAAGATCGAAATCACGCTGGAAGCGATGATGACCGCCCTGGGGATCGAGGACGCAGCCCGCAAAGCCGCCGAGATCGAAAGCGACCATGTTTTAAAGATGGAGCTAGAGAGACCGTGAACCGGATGAACCTCGTCAAGCGCGGGACACTCTTGATCAAGAGTGGCACCTACCATCGGTCGGACCTACGACACTTCAACATCGTCTGCACCGACCCCGACGAAAAGGACAGACAGCTGATCGTTTCGATCAGCTCGATAAAGGATGGTCAAGAATACGACCCGGCATGCGTGCTGGATGATCACGAGCACCGGTTCATCCGACATCCCTCGTTCGTCAAATACGAGTTCGCGAAGATCGCCTATCGAAGGCAACTTCTCAGGAAGCTGGATAACAAGACAGCGCTACCCTATCCCCCAAGCCTTACGGAGGAGGTCTTCAAAAAAGTGCTGAAAGGCATTGATGTGTCCGAATTCGTCGAACCAAGATTTCGGGACCACTACCACCGCAGTTTACTATGCAGCGGCCAAGCAAATCGATTGCGAACCGCACCTTCACGGCCCAGGTGTGCCGATTTCCGTTACCGTCCGCCATCAGCCGATCCTGGTGAAACGCTGACCGCGTCGCCGACCTAAGACACCGATCCCATCACCGCTTGGGAATGCGGATCTCCAAGCCTGCAAATATCTTGTGCGGGTTCAATATCCGATCGCGGTTCGCTTCATACAGTTCTCGCCAAAGCTCACCGTCGCCATAGTGTTCGTCTGCGATTTTATACAGGCTGTCGCCAAGCTCGACCTTCTCCACGACCAACAAATCCGTTGGCGGGTCGAACTCCCACGGTCCCAAGGCGTCCAGATCCTCTTTCAACGCATGAAGCGTTTCAGGGCGGTAGTTTTTTCCGTCAAGCCGATCCGCAGGCATGCGCCAGCGCCGGACGGCACTTCTAGACAGTTGCCACAGATGCTGGGGACCATCGCGGTCACCCTTGATCAAGCCGGTCAACGAAAAGTCGGGATCAGCCTCATTCACCAATGGAGCCAGTGGGTCCGGCCTCACACCATGAATACGGGTGCCGCGTGCAGTATCCAACATCAGACCCGCATCCTTGGCACCCGACAGCACCCAAACCAGAGTGTCATCGGAAAGACCGCGAATATCTCCGCCACCGCCTACGGATCCATGCACACCAGGGAACCAACGTTCCTGATAGGGAGCGGCGTTATCATCGTTCTCGTGGCCACGCGCGGCGTTCAACGATGTCACATCATCGAACAACAAAATGGGGAAGAGCTTCCTGCGTTCGTCGATGGCGACCGCATGGCGCGCGTTCTCAACAAAGGCATCGAGGGATGGATCGTGATAGTCGTATTCGCGGTTGAACCAATCGCTGCCGGGAATGATGTCGGGCATACCCAAAGCCTCAACAGTATCCCAGACCCCCAAATACTTGATCGTCATAATCGGCGCATCGCCCGGCCGGTAGGACGAAGTATTGGCACAACGCCAATCCTCATCGCCCTGACCGATGCAGACCTTGTCGGAATAGATCGATCGGAAACGGCGCATGGCGTCCGCAGACCCATCCTTGCCCTTCACGCGATCCTCGTAGAGTTCCAGCGCTTCGTCGATCCTGCCAACGTGCAACCTATGCAAAGGGCCAGCATGCCTGATGAAACCGATGAATGTTCTCGCGCTGAATGCACCTCGTGAGAAACCGAAGACGTAGATCTCGTCGCCGGGGTCGTAATTGAACACCAGGAAGCGATAGGCTTCCCTGACGTTCTCCATCAGACCATACCCGAACATCCCGCCGCGTGCCTGCTCGAGGTCGCCGGTGCCGACCCCCTCATCATAATGGATTAGCTGCGGAACTCCATCCGGAGCGATCCTGCTCACACTCGCTGCGGTCAGGGCAACATTCGTAGCCAGATCCGGAAGCAACTTGTTCCAGGTGCCATCAAAACAGAAAACCAAGCGCTTCACATCAAACTCCGATTGAACTCCAGTGAAGAACATCGGCGCTGCGGACACTAGCGTCAATCAATACCGGCGAAAGGATCGGACAAGTTCCGGGCGCAGGTAACTGGCGGGCCGATGTTCCCAAAATCGAAGGATCGGCCTGAAGAGTCACTAAGCCAAATTCATGACCGCACGCGCGCGGATGAGCTGGATCTCCATACGCCCATCACGACATCGACGCGCATCCCTCAACGCAATCAGCATCGATTAATAAGCTGCACGGTGGCTCGTTCCTCGAACCCCTTGAAACTGCAAGCAGCGAGAGCCGTCCTCAACGATCGGCGGAGAGATCGCCCGGCTCGGCGGCCGTGAACTAGCGACTGTTCTCTGCATCGCGTCGAATGACGAAAGGTCGTGCGTCCAAGCAGACTGCGTCCGTCACACGCATTGGGAGGTCGCAATATATCCTCACGACCAGCGCCAAGCGGATACTCCAGAAAGTCTGCTGATGTGTTGTGCAGCGCGCTTTGCGGGTTTTCCCGAAACCCAGAATGGCAGTTGTGATTTGAGGGGAATTGGATGTGCGAATGCAATAGGTTGAAGGAAAATTGAAATGAGTAAAACCGGTAACGCCATGCTGGCGATGTGCGAAGATGCCATAGCAGATGCCGCCTTAGTCGCCGAACGGCATGACCCGGCACGCGTCGCCGCTTTCGCACCGAATCTGCGAGGCATGGGCAACATGAAGGTCGCCGAGGCACTGACGCTCGTTCCAGGGCTTCGTGTGCCCGGAGATTTCCGTCACGCGCGATACACGCGATTTGAAGTCGTCGCGCGAAACTCCAGAAGCGAACTGGTCCTTGGTGAAGGTCGCTATGGAGGAGAGACGGTCAGTCCCTCACAATCACCCCTTACCATGGCGGACATCATAGCGCACGCGCTTGTCATCTCTGGAGAAGAAGATTGCACTTCGAACGGTCAGGGTGAATGGGTAGAAACGCTCGCGTTGCCAATCATCGACGAAGGCACGCTGGAGCTCGGATTGGTCTTGGTTCCGCGAGGAACCAACGACTGGATCATTGGGACCGCTGAGCATACCCGAACAGTTTAGAAGCATGATCTCGCAGATCCTGCTTGGTTTTGAAAGAATCGGTGCCCAAGCGGAATGGCGCTTCGACCAAAGCCAAGTGCACCGAGCCCACCATGTTCGCATGCAGAAGCGCCCTATTCAGCAGTCGTTTGAGCGTCGGTTCTTCACAATAGCCACCGCTTCGTAACTGCTCGAACACCATCGGGGAAGTAAGGCCAATAGCAATGTTCCGATGGTTCGCGGCGAGCGCATTCCTGAATATCAGTTCCAGCGCCGAGTAGACGGCTCGGTGGTTCGTGCCCTTGCGCGCGAAGGTTCGCAAAAATCGGCTTCCGGACCAAGCTATGGGCAGCTGGGTGCCTGGATTCGGACGGCAACCCGCATCGCAGAAATAGATCCGATCAAGAGGAACGCCAGATGTTGTCGTGCCGCACACAATACCGCTGGCCCGGCAGGTCCCGATGACGTCCAGATCTTCTTGTCCCATTTCCATGATTTCCGAATAACCCGTTCGGGTTAAATTCGAATTACGGAGAGGCTCTGACCGTAAGCAGAGGCTACCGAAAAGCCTTTCAGGTCGTCAGCAATGCCTGACCGTGACCATAGCGACCACTATTGAACCGATTGCTTACCTCGAAAGTTAAGCCTCCCCGGTCCGGATGACACCGTATCGCGGGCGATCGCTCCACCCAAGTCAATGGGTGGCTTCGCGTCGGCAGTTTCGATCACGCTGACCGCCAGCAGGCGTTGAAGGCGCGAGCAATCCTCAGGTCCAACGAACCTGCCCCTAACATTCAAACCAAAGGAGACGATGATGGAAGACATCACGATGCGCGGCGTCGCGCCTATGCGATGGAAGGAAATGCGCAAACGTGTCGCCATGCTGCAGCGATACGGCGCGCTTACAAAACCAACCGCCAAGGACCGCGAAGACGCCGCCGACGAGCTCGGGCTCAGCGTCAACCAGTTCAAACGCCTGGTGCGCTCTTGGCGGCTCCACAAGAAACCGGCACTGCTCAATGGCTCAGGTGCGCCGGAGAAGACTCGCTCCCATCGCAGCGATGGTCTCGCGCAGGACGTGCTCGACATCATCGGAAACGCCATACGGTTACACGGTCCCAGCGAAGTCCCCACCGTCATAACCAATACGGTCTGGACCGAATGCGATCGCAAGTCGCTGGACCGCCCGTCCAACGGCACGATCTGGAAGGCCATAGGCGAAGCCAGGCGGATCCAGCGCTCCGTTCCGGGAGCCGATCCGGAGATCATCATCGGCCGGGCATGGGGGGATCTGCCGGTCCAGAACGGCGATGATACTTCGACGATGTTCCGGCCGGAACTGCTGATAGCGCTTGAGCTCCCCGAGCGGCGGATAATCGACTGGAACAGCGATCTGCGGCTAGGGAGGCCGCCATTGCTCACCGATCTTGGCGACCTGCGTCCCGATGACCGACCGATCACGATCACCCGTGACGACGCTGGCGATCCAAATAAGCGCACACATCACATGGACATCGTCATATCAGACGATGCGAACGCACGGTTCATCCGGATGATGGGGCCGGCTATCGACACCATCGGGCTCACCTTTCGTATGCCCCGAACAGATGCGTCGCGGCTACTTACCAGCCAGCTCGACGAACCCCTCCATAGAGCGGACGCAATGGTCGCTATTGAATTTGCCGTCACGGCGCACAATCGGTTGATCGAAAATGCGGACGAAACCTAGTCAGTGCAGAGCATAGCCTCGCAGCTGACGACAGTCGTAGCCTCAACCATTACAAATCGCCTTCAGCTCTAAACCTCTCGCTTGAAACATTACCGAGGATGTTTACGAGTTCACTTGGCGGTCGCGATCATCGAAAAAACGGCGCGGACCTGCGTGGGAACGACGATGCGCGCAGCGTCGCCCGGCAGTTGACCGAGTATGGCCTCATTGTGATCGGCGACTTCCAAGTCGACACGCATCTGGGCTTCCGCGACAGAATAACCGTCTCCGGCCATTGGCATCGGCGGAGGAGCGCCGGGCTTGAGGACCGTTCGCGCCGGCAACAGGTTGATGCGCCCAATCCGGGTCCCAACGCTTTCGCGCAGGTAACCGCCGAACCTGCGCGGCTTATGCGTTGACTGCACATTGACCTTTTGGGGGCCGGTCTTGCCTGCTTTCGCCACGGCTGACTTCAAGTGCGTTTCCCAAGCGCGGGCTTCGACACGGTCCTCGCCTATCACGACCTCCACATTACGGGTTCTGTCCACCCAAGGAAGCTTGGCTGCTTCAGCTTCGGTGTATGACGCCAGGATACGAGCGGCGAGCCGCGCATGGCCGCTCACACTGTCGGCAACGCCGTCGATCCGGAAGCCATGGATGTAACCGGTGCCGCGATCCACACAGACATAGGCGACGTGGGGCTGGCCACCCGCATCGGGAATATCGAGCGCACAGATGTCGAAACCCAGATCGCCGCCGATTCGACTCTTCATATCTCGACGGCGCCGAGCTTCGGTCACCACACCGCGCAAGGTGGCGGCCCCAGGCAGGTCGCCATCCGCTTCAATCCATGAAGCCTCGATCGCCTGCATGACCGAACTGACCGGTGGCCGATCGGCTGGCTCCTCCGGTTCCTTCCTGACGATCTGGTCGGCGAGCGACCTAACCTTGTCCAGAACCTTATCGTGCCTGCTCTTCCTGCGGCGAGGCGCCCGCGCCTGCACACCCAAGACGCCGAGCGAACGCGATTCCACATCCTCCCACTTCGCGGACAGGGAATAGAAGTGGTTCTTGCCCATCGACGCAGCGTTCGCCGCATCGTCGACCGTCCAGCCCCTACGGTCGCCGTGCCATCGTTCGAGCGCAGTAAGGCGGTTGGTCGCACGAAGTTTCTGCGCTGGACTCAATGCAGCCCACGCAGCCGCATCCCCCTCAGGAAGGGGATCACCCAAAGCACGGGTAAGAACCGCTGGAATGACCTCATCGTTCATCGAATGTGCCTGTGACACGGAAGACACACAAATTCAAACGCGTCGGATATTTTATTTAAGATTGGACTTTTTTGCTTGCAGACGGCTGCCGGGAGTCTAGTTAGGTCCAATCTTAAATTAAAAATACGGGAAAGTAATGAAAACCTCTGGATCAGCGCCTGGCAGGCGGAATGACGCGCGGTCGAACAACATGCGGCAAGTCCGTCATGGTTCCCCGCACCATCGCACGAGCAGATGGCGCGTCAATATGAAAAGAGCGCTGGTCTGATGGCCGCCATCACGGGCAGCCTGGCCGACCGCTTCCTCATGCCCGAGCGCAGCGACCCCGGACAACGCGCAAGCCGGTCCCGCCTCATTCCGGCGGAACCTCTAACTGGATCGCTACGGGGCGGGCCGCTCGCCGATGCATCGTTGCTCGGCAGGATCGAGGTCTACAGCCACGGCGGACAGTCGAACCCCGTCATCAATCGCGGGCAATCCCACTCGCGCACAAAGTCCATCTCCAAAAAGACGGGCATGACGCATTTCGGGGAGGGCACGGGCGAGCAATGGCTCGAAATGACGAACGAGATCGCTGGCAACGTCATCGACTTCATCGCGCATCCGGCGAAGTTCCATATTGACATGGGCACCAGCGCCTTCAGCTATCGTCCCGACTTCCTCGTCCAATATCTCGATGGCACCATCAAGGTGATCGAGGTGAAGCGCTCGCTGGCCGACATCAATGTCGAGCTCGCCGAGAAGTTCGCTGCCGTCAGCGAGTTCTCGCGCCGCATCGGCTGGGAGTTCGACGTGATGTTCACACCCGACATCATGGGCTCGCGGACTAAACAGCACAACATCATGAACATCTACGGGCGGCGCGGAAAGGACCTCTGCGACCGGACCTTGGACATCGCGCGATCCTTGCGCAAATCCGGCGAAGCCATCCCATTCCAAGATCTGACGGCGAAGGTTTCGCCCGATGACCCGCTCGCGGGCAAGGTCATCGTCCAGACGATGATCGCCCGCGGGCACCTCCTCGCCGACCTCGGCACGCAGATCGGGGAGGCTGCGATCCTGACCCCCACCCCACAACACGATGGGCGGTCACAGATCCGCCTCATGGAGAAGATCAAATGAGCAGAGCACTTTCCTACGCAACCCAATCCGGTGAACAGACGAGTATCCACCATATCGGTTACATCTTCGACCGGGTCGATCCCGACATGCAGGTATTCTACCGAGCCCCGTCCGGCGCAAACTACGGCGACTTCATGGTCAAAGGCGAGAACGGCCATTTCCGCCGGCCAACAGTCGAGGAGATGAACAAGCTCCACGCGAAAAACCAAATCAGGATCAGGTCGGCAAACAGGCAGTCGGAGCAACGGCGCATCGCGCGTGAAATGCAGCTTCAGGCCGCCCAGGTCAAAAAGAAGGACAAGGTGGCACCCTTCCGCGAGACCATCACGCGGTATTACGACGAACATCGCCACCACTACAGCCTTTCGAGCGCAAGTCTTGAACGGATGGTCGCGCAAGCGATCAAGGATCCCAAGATCAAGAAACTGCAACCGGCGAACGGCTGGCTCCCGAAGGGCCGAACCGTCCTCGACTGGATCACCGATCGCGGGTCTCCGGGCAAACGCAAGGCACGGGACTTCATGTCCATGACCGGACGGATGCCGCGCATGAACAAGCTGCCGCACCCTCAGGAGATCTACATCTACCGGCTCCTCGAATCGCTGACGACCAACGGAAAGCCGAACATCTCGGGCATTTACGACAAATACGTCGACGATATTGATGACATCAATGCCGGGAGGCCGCTCGGCCGCGACCGTCTCGAGCAGGACTCGGACGGGCGGTGGTTCATGTCGAAGAATCCAGCCAAATACGCCGTTCCCGCGACACCCTACAGAGTGGTCAATCCAATCACTTTCTGGCGGCATCACAACTCCGAAAAGACGCCGAACCTGTTCGGTGTGGCGGTCAATCAGCGTGCCAAGCGGGCCAAATACGGGGGCGGCGGCTTCGGTGAACGTCCGCCTTTCGGTGCGGTGTGCGAGATCGACGACACCCCTGGCAATGCCTGGTTCCTAGTCGACGAAGAAACCGGCATCGGAATGGGCACGGCGGTGCTCACCCTGATGATCGAGAAAACCACCGGCGCATACGTCGGCTGGGACCTCACCGGCGAACACGCATCCTCCAACTCGTTCCTGCGGACCGTACGCCATGCGAACTTCGGCAAGGAGGTGCCCGAAGACTTGCTGAATATATGCCCATATCTTGGCGACATCCGCATTCGGCCGACCTGGCTACATACGGACAATGCGGCCTTCGCACATTCCCACGACGTCGAAGCGGCATGCGCGGACGCCTACATCGCTCTCAAATACATGGGGTCCAAGACACCCACCGATAAAAGCAAGGTGGAACGCGAGCTGGGCACGGCGGCGACAACGTTCTTCGGCATGCTTCAGGCATGCACGTTCGACATCGAACTCATGCGCAAGTGGGGTTATGACCCTGCAACACAGCGCATGATCGGCATCCGCGCAGCGCGCGAGCACCTCGACCGCTACTGCCACACCCGCAACTTGGAGAAGCGTGACAGCCTCGGCAAACGCGCACCTGCGCAGATGTTCCGCAAACACGCGCTAGAGAACCCGCCAAACGTCATCGAAGACATCGACGAATTCGATATCGCCATGGGCAACGAAGAGCAGGACGCAGCGGTCTATCCCACCGGCATCGACCTGAAGTTCGGCCACTACACATGCGAGAGGATGGGTGAAATCGCCGCCGCTTTCGAGCGGATCCACGAACTGTCTGTCGGTGATGTCTCACCTAAGCAGGAACGCCGCAGTAGCAATCCCAAGAAGAAACTGAAGGCGCTGGGCCGGGTCAAATACGACCCCGACAATATCGGTGTCGTCAATCTGTGGGTTCCGGAAAAGGGCAATGAACGTTGGGAGAAGCTCATCAACAGCAATCCCGACAAGCACGGCATGGCCGAGTTCGTCCATACCCAGTGTGCCGTCTTGGCCAAAAAGGAAGGCATGGATTTCATCACCGATGAACAACAGAGAGCGGTCAGGGGCCGCCTCTTCAAGGGTATGGAAGATACCACCGAAGTATCTTCGATGAAACGCCGCAAGCTGCTCGGCCGAGCTCTCGACCACGAGCACACCGCCAATTCACTCAAGGGTTACATCGAATACGGGCCTGAGTCGCTCAATGACAATGATGGCGCCATCGAAGTCGCAAGCGAGGTTGATGAAGCCGAAGAGGCGGACGACGAGATCGATGGCGGGGACAACGAAAGCGGCAATAGTGATGGTGCCGCCGGTGTGGAGGAGGATGAGCATCCTTTTCCAGAGACCGTGCCGTCCGCCAGCAGTTCGATGGCCACGCGGCACCGCAAGGATGCCCACCTTCGGACACCACGACCGTCCACGAAACCGACCAAACCACGTTCCTACGGCGAAAGGCACCGTGCGAAGGTACGGAAGGACGGCGGCCGCAAACGGGGGTCCGGCCCGCACGCGCGCACTTCGAAGCCACGCAAGGTCGCAACACAGAACTCTAAGCGCAAATACAACAAGCTGAAGATCGGAGACATCAAATGAGCACGACCACCAAGACGAAACCCGCACAGGCTCCCATCAAGCCAGCCTCTGGCAAATCCGTGGCCGTGCAGTCCAGCACGAGCGACAATGCGGCGAATACCGAAATCGACGCCGCCCTTACGCATACCGGTGGTAGGGGTGATGGCGAACGCGAAATCGGCGAAATCTGCGATCAGTCCGCGAAGGTGACCATAGCTCCCGCGATCGCGAAGGCCTTCACCAAAATGCGTGAGAACGGCATCCTGTCGAAGGCAACCAAGGCTGCAAGGGCGCAGGCCGCCTTCCAGACGATCCGCTTGACGATGGCGCCGCAGATCGAAGCCATGCTGACCTTGCAAGAGATGCTCGTCATGGGGAAGGATCCCGAGGTAAGGCGCAAGCCAATCACGATGCTGTTCAGTCCGACCGGCGTCGGCAAGAGCACCACCGCCGGGCAATTCGAAGCGCTCACGATGGACGGTGCGGAAGAAGGCACCATTCCGGTGCTCAATGTCCGGCTGGGTTCCAGCGGCAGCGCGTTGCAATTCTACGAAGCGATGCTGACCGGTGCGGGCGAGGACTTCCCGACCAGCAAGGACACTACGACACTGCGCCATCGCACGATCGAAACGCTGAACGATGTGGGCACCGTCCTGGTGATCCTGGACGAGACCCAGCATTCGGAGAAGGGATCCGGTTTCGGGTCGGCCATCACCGCCGAGCTCAAACTGCTCGTCGACACCGGCGGCTTCTCCATCGCACTGCTCGGCACCGAAAAGGCGAAAGCCATCGTAATGCGCGACCGCGAACTCGTGAGCCGCCTCATAGCCCCTTGCAGCCTCGATCCGCTCGTCTGGCATGATGACGATGACAGGGAGACCTGGATCGACATGCTGAGTCAGCTCGAAGCCGAAATGCTGCGCCTCAAACTAACGACCGGCGAAGTCGGCCTCTGCGATGAAGAGGTTGCAGAAGCCCTGTGCACGGCATGCAGCGGGACCATCGGCCAGCTGATGTGCGTTATCCAGCACGCGCTCAAAGTCGCCATCTACAGCGATCGGGACCAAATCGACCTCACCGACATCGCAGTGGCGGTCGATGACTGGTCCATCGCACTGGATTTCACATCGGACAATCCGATCTGGGCGCTGTTGAACGACTGATCCCATGGTCTCCCTCGCGACGATCAACGAGAACCTGCCGGTCAGGAAGACGCCCGGGAGTGGGGCTGGGGACGCACTTCCGTCCCTGAGGCGCTCAGCGCTACCGGCGAGTGGAGAATCGCTGAGAGGCCTGACCGCTGACACCTTGCGGCGCAACGGTATCAAGACCGCATGGCGAGTCTTGAAAACTGTAGGCGCGCCTGCACGCAACCGTCCGCTGCTCAGCGAACATCCCGGCGTCAGCGCAGAACGGTTGGCAGCGGCGCTCAGGGTCGACGAGGAGCTCGTCCGCGCGCGAATGTATCCGGTGATCGGGAAGGGCGAGAGATCGTTCTTCGGGCTGCCTGTGCCCCATACCGGGATTGAGACCCGCGAACGCCGCTTCGCTCCGGCGTTCTTCAAACATGAACGACAGCATCTTGCAGCTTGGGAATTAAGGTTGCTGCCATTCTGCCCGGTGAGCTGGGACATCCTTGTCAGCAGGTGCCCATGCCGGCCCGGCAAGGTCACGACGCAGGGATGGACCAGAACAGGCTCCCGTCCAGATCAATGCGACGAATGCGGCCGTCCGCTCAGCCGCATCGCTACGGGCAGTGTCCCAGACGCCCTTCGGCAAAAGCTCGAACTGATATCCCGATTGGTGACAGACGTGACGCATGGACGCGATGATTGGCGTGAATGCCTGCCGACGAATCTGACGGACGCCAACACTGCCGACCTCTTCCGGGTCCTACATATGCTGGCGGACAACATCCGCGTTCCGGCTAGGACCGAACATGATTGCGGCCACGATGTGTGGACCGATGCTGCGATCGACCGGCTCGTCGCCGCCTGCACGATTTTGACGCAGTGGCCATACGCTATCGAGAGGGCAGAGTTCGATCTCGCCGAAGACAGCGCCGCGCTGGTGAAACTGCAGAAGGAATACTGCGCTCTGGGAGTGGTGCGCGAGGGGAAGGGGTCGGGGGCTGGAAAAAGGGCTGGTTCCCAACAGCGCCCAAGAATGAATTCCGGCGCTGCGATAGGCATACGGGAAGCTACCGCAGTGGCGCGCCTGTCGGTGGAGACCCTGGAGGCGGTCTGGTCCGCCGGCCTGGTCACGCGACACGTGCGACCGCATGGCGGCCGCGTCCTTCCCGCATTCGATGTGCCGGAACTCGAAACCATCGCCGCGAAGTGGCGTGAGCGGATCGAACTTGGTGCTGTCGCCTACCGTCTCGGGATCCCGCGCTACGGAATGGAGCAGCTGTGCGATCAGGGGACGGTCTCTGCCAATGCGATCTCCGCCGGCGACTTCGAACCAGCCTTTCTGGAAGAGGTCGTCGCTCGGTTCGAGACGGAACTAGCCGATGCCGCCGATGATAGAATGACGGAGGGCGTCCAAATCGATCAGATGATGCGGACAGTATCGGGCAGGGCGAAACCCTGGGGCGCACTGATGGCTGCAATGCTTGGCGGCGGGGTACGGTATGGCCTCGGCGATGGCGAAGACCCGATATTCGACCGTGTGGTGTTCCACGAAGACTTCGATATCGGGACACTGGTAAGGCGCATCACGAACGATTCCGAACACGAGTTCGCACACGACCGGCTGTCCCAGTCCGATGCTCTCGAAATACTCAATTGCTCCGCATCCAGCATCTCAATACTGAACCATCTGTCAAGCCAGGGCAGGAACCCGCGGTTCTTCGATCGCAACGCCGTTCTCGACCTTGCCGCCAAGGTCGTGGCGACAGCGGAAGTCGCGGAGCGTCTCGATGTCCATCCGGCGCGGGTCGCACGCATCATGCGCAGCGCGAACATCCACGAAGTGGTGCGGGGCGGCTGGCCGCGTGAGCGGACCATGCGCTTCGTTGCGCGTGTTCGCGAGATGCAGGCTGCACAGATGAAATTGGCCTTCGAAGACCAGTAGTCCTTCGATCAGCGGGCTTCAGCTCGACATCATCAACTCAAAAGCAAGGTGAACCTGCCATGGCACAGTCATGTCAAATAGAAAGAAGACTGCTGGTTACGCAGCGTCAGGGGGTGTCATCGTGACTACCCTTCTGATCGCCCTCATATCGTCGAACGTCGAAACAATTGCCGCGAAGACGGGAACCGACCACGTCCTGTGGATCGCATACCAACGGCTAGCACTGCTGGCTGATCGGCTGTTCGATCCATACTTCCTATGGCCCTTCTGGTTGGCGGTTGGCGTGATCTTCGGTCAACTGCTTTCCACATGGGGAGAAAAAGCCGAGACCTCGCAACAGGAACGGAAAGATGGTCCTTCTTTCCGCTACCTGAAACTGCAAGCAGCATTCGTGCGCCTAGGCATCCGATACCATTGGATTGCAAAAAATTGGCGGCGCTGCCTTGAACAAAGCGTTCGAGGACCTTGCAACCGTCCTGCCGGAAAAGCATGGTCTCGCACCGTTGCCCGCACGCAACTTCGAGGCGAAGGAAAAGCGCCTGCATCAGACTAGCGAGTATCTTCGCAAGGTTCGGCACCACCTGAACGAGCGTGATATTGAGGTTGCACGCTTGCTATCCCGGGCGAATACGAAGCGCTGATTAAAACGCTCATATATGCTCAAAACGGGTTCTGCCTTTATCGCACCAGCGATCAAGAAGATGATCAAACACGAGAGATATAGCTTCCACAAGCTACTGTATAATAACAGCTATCTCCTATTGCGCGGTCCTTAATGCAAAAACCGTTGATTTGCGCGGGCGTTGCTGCAACAAGCGATATCGCGTAAAAGCAAATATCGTTTGTTTTCAACGCTCAGGTGCGCGGGTTTTCCTGCATTCTGACATATTCATTCGATACGCATCCGGCTGTCGCTCGGCAACTCGGGTGTCGCTGCTAACCATCGTCAGGAACCTGGACAGTCATGTCCAATACAGGATGCGAGCCTCGGGTAGCCGGGCCGCGATGCGATCTTCGAAAAAGGACTTGAGCCTTTTCATCGTCGCGCTGTCGTAAACCTGTTTTTCGCCGCCGAACTTGTTGCGCTTCGTCGCGCGGTTCATCTCGCTCATGTCGAGTGCCGATCCCGGATACCAGCTTTCCAGCGTCGCCTTCGACCCCGCAGTGAAGCGATGGGTGATCAGTTCGATGGTCAGATCGTCGCACAGATCGCTGGACAACGCTTCGCCAGCCTGATCGATCAATTCGGTATATGCCCTTTCCCAACCTTCGGCGGCGATGATCGGAGCGATCGTGAGGCCGATCGGATAGCCCGCCTCCGCCATCCGTCCAAGCGCCGTCAACCGGTTCGCAACCGGCGCCGTACCGCCTTCGAAGCGGGCGTATCCGGCGGGGTTGACCGAAGCCCGCATGCGCGTGCGGCCATTATGGTCGAGGCCGAGAAGCCCCTCGACATCGTCGAACTTCGTCGTGAAACGCAATTGCGCGTCGGCGTCCCAACGGCCGAACCAGCTGATAGCGGCGGAAAGCGATCCGGTCACCGCTTCGATACCCAAGGGATCGGTGTAGCAGGATGCCTCGTATGTCGTGCCTTCGCTTGCTCTCGCCGCATTTCGCGACGTTATCGTTCCTTCGCCCAGATAGTCCGGCAAGGCGGAGAATATCTCGTCCAGATTGGCGTAGGCGCGCGTGATTGGTGGGCCCTTGAGCGATCCGGCTAGGTAACAATAAGCGCAGTGGGCCGGGCAGCCCTGAGCAAGATCGACCCGCCAGTCCGCACTGGGCGCGATGGGCTGCAGCTTACGTTTCGAGGGCGGTGCGACGACCACGCCCAATGTTGCCTTGGCTTCGGCATAGGCACGTTTGGGATCATCCGATGGGGCGAGTGTGAGACGGTCTCCCTTGAGCGCGATCACTTCGGCGCCGAGTGCCGCCGCGCGTTTGCCGATGGCGCGTCCATGCGGATATTCACGCGCGGAACGGGTGATGAGAACTTTGCGCGGGCGCCACGATTTGGCGCCAATTGGGGTACGGATGTTCGATACGGCTTCCATGTGGATGCCAACGCACGCATCCTGAATTGGTTCTGATTACAAAAAGACGCATGTTCCGGAAAAACAATACTAACAAACATTTATAACATTATCAAATGATTGCAAGGGAACGTATACCGCCCTCTCGGCTTTAACTCCTGCAGACAACAGGAGATCAGCAAATGGATCAGTCCGACTTTTCAAGTGGTAGTGCATCGACCGGTGCGAATGCCGATCCGGGAAAGATCAAGCAGGATGCGGCGCAGTTAAAGGACACGGCCGCTGCGAAGGCGTCCGAGAAAACCAACGAATATTCTCAGAAGGCGACTTCTGCCGCGCACTCCACGTCATCCGCCCTGCGCGATGCGGGTGAAACGCTCAGGAATGACGACGAAGTGCCGAACTGGCTTGCAAGTGCTTTTCAGCAGGCTGCCGAAAGCATAGGCAACCTAGCCGATACGGTAGAAGGCAAGGAACCGCGCGAAATGATGCGCGACGTTGACCAGTTCGCACGCCAGAACCCTTCGGCATTCCTCGCCGGCGCGGCGATTGCCGGGTTCGCTGCCGCGCGTGTTATGAAAGCCGGTGCAAAGCAGTCCGACGTCTCCCTCGATGACATGAACCCCGCTTCGAGCGGGGACAATGCAGCGAAGCGTACGGGCATGGCATCGACGGATGATCGGTTCGCGCCCACCGGCTCTACGGCGACGTCGCGGACGGCACCGAATGTGGTATCGGGATCTTCCTTTTCAACGCATGATTTGAAGGGGTCCTGACCATGACGGACACAACGCGAATTGGGTCGGTGGACATCAAGTCCGAACGGCAGGATACGAATGTCGTCGACCTGCTGAGCAAGCTTACCAGTCAGGGATCGCATCTCGCTCAGCAGCAGGTCAGTCTCGTTCAGGCTGAATTGCGTGAAGGGATCGACGATCTCAAAATCGCCATCGGCTCGCTCGTCAGCGCGGCGGTGGTCGGAATTTCCGGTCTCGGCGTGTTGCTCATGGGGCTCGGCGTGTGGTTGGGCGACGGCCTCGATAATTTGCAGCTTGGCATAATCATCGTCGGGCTCATCACGCTCGCGGTCGCCTTCTTCATGTTCCAGGTCGCGAAGAAGAAGATGTCTGCCGCCAATCTCAAGCCCGAGCGTACCATCGAAACCGTCGAACGCACACCCGACGCAGCGACGGGCAATCTTACAAATCATGGAGCACGATAATGGTAGACCATATGCAAGACGATCCGAACGCGATCGAGCGGGATATCAAACGAACCCAGCGCGAGATGAGTGAAACCGTCGATCAGCTGGGCGATCAGATGACGCCGCGTCGGATACTCGATTCCATTCTGGACAAGACGGAAACCGGCGATCTGGATAGCCGCGAACTGCTCGATCAGGCCAAGCGCAATCCCATTGCCTTGGCGATGATCGGCGGCGGACTGCTCTGGCTTATCAGCGACAAGGATGCGCGACCGTCCGCCCTGACGCCGAGCGGTAATGGAATGTCCTTCGGGTCCGATGACAGCAATGGTGACAGTTCCGATTGGGATGTCCATGATCGCTATCATCGCGGTTATGTCGACCATATGTCTCAGGTGGAGCCGGATGATGGGGAAGATCATGTTTCCTACCTGGGTCGGCGAAATCGTGCGCGGGCGAATTATCTGATGCTCGAACAACGGCACGACGAGGACGACACCTCGTTCCGTGATCGGCTGGATGAGGCAACCGAAAAGATGCGGGACCACCGTGCTAATCTGGCTGACAGGGCCAGCGAGGCACGCAGTTCCGCCGCCCGCAAGGCTCGTAGCGCGTCGGACAGCGCGAAGCAGGCATTCAGCGACAACCCGCTCATTGGCGGTTTCATCGCCGCAGCCATCGGTGCCATTGCCGGCAGTACGGTTCCACTAAGCCGTACCGAGCAGCAGAAGCTGGGCGATGCCGGTGAGGCGGTAATCGATCAGACCAAAGGCAAGGTACAGGAAGCTGCCGGAAACCTTCAGGACAAGAAGGACGAAATGGTCGAAAAGGCCGATCGCAAGATCGAGCAGGCCTGACCGGGAATATACGGTAAGCGTATTGGAGTGAATCGTGCTGGCCGCGGTTCACTCCTCTATTACGGCTTCAAATAGCGCTCGAATCTTTCGACCGGCACCGCGCGTTCGCATGTGCCGGTTCGGTTCGAGCGAAGCTGATCCCGGCAATACTGGTATCGTTCGGGCTGCTACATCGCTGAAGGGCTGGTTTTCGTTGTGGCTCATGAAGCGTGAATGCAGGGGTAAGGCCTCGGGAAGCGGTTAGGCATCAGGTGTTACGCAACGGATCGTCCTCAACTGCCATGCGCTGGCCTTCGTGTCCATCGAACATGCGGCAACGAGCAACCAGCTGGCGCAATCTCGGCGCAGGAGTCGGACGATGAGCGGGATGATGTCGCCCGTTTTGGACCGACGGGCGGAACCGGTCCATCGCCGCGACCTCGCGGAAATTATCGCAATGCCGCCATTATCGCAAGGCGTGGCGGTCAGCCGGATCAGCGATACACTTAGGCACGCCGAATATGATGCGATCATTGCCATCCCGGCCTGTAACGAAGAGGAATACATTGCCAGGGCGATCGCCAGCGCGGAACTGTCCGCCCGCGCCAGCTCGGCGCGCTGTGCCTTCGTAATCGTGGTGAACAACAGCGATGATCGCACGTTCGACATCTGCAGGTCAGCGATCGATGCACATGGGTGCGACGCCCTTGCAATCGATTGCCAATTCGGCCGTGAAATAGCGAATATCGGCCATGTCCGCCGATTTGCCCTGGATGTGGCCGGGTCGATAGCCGGGGCGCAGTGTTTGCTATCGACCGATGCGGACGGACGGGTATCAAAAAACTGGGTCAGTCGCGCAACATCGGCATTGCGTAAGGTGGAGATGGTGTGCGGTGAAGTCGCCGCCGATAAGGACGACCTATCGAAACTGCCAGCGAGCGTCCAAACGTGCGGGATCGTCGAGGCTCGATTGAAAGAAGCGCTGAATGACGTCTGGTTTCTCGTGACCGGTCCATCGCTTCGCGGCTTCACGAATATGGGGTCCGGGGCGAACATGGCCTTTCGTGTTCGGTCCTATATCGATGCGGGTCGATTACCGCCCGTCGCTTCCGGAGAAGACAGGGCTCTGCATGCGATCTTCGAACAACAGGGTCGCACGATCAGGCATGATCCCGGCATGAAAGTCGTCGTTTCCGGAAGGACGAGCAGTGCGGTCGAGAACGGAATGGCCGCCTGCCTGGCCTCGCGTTCGCAAAGTGCCGATCCCTTCGTCGATGCCCAATTGATGCCCGCCGATCTTCTGTTGCGCTATGCGCTGCACCGGCGAGACGGCCTCGATGAAACGAAATTGCCACCGATTCCCCCCATGCGGGTGTCCGAAGCGCGAACCGAGATAGCGCAAGCGCAGGAACTGGCGAAAAAGCTACGCATGGGGTTCGGTCCGGCAACGTTGTTGAACGAAAATCCGGCGAGCGTAGGCAGTCCGGCTCGATGAACCTGCACGATCTCGAGGCGGCACTTGTTCAGACCGCACCGTCGAACGACGAACATGGCGGCAGGCTGTCCTGCGATCTGCTGTTGTTGAAGCGCGAGGGTATCAACCTTGCCCCGCTATCGTCGGAGTTCGGCGGGCGGGGCTGGGCGAACGATACCGATCGCCTCGCGGAAGGCTTCGACACCCTGCGAATGCTTGGCCGGGCCAATCTGTCGGTCGGACGGATTTTCGAAGGGCACTGGAACGCGATCAAGCTTGCTGAGCTGTATGGTACGCCGCAGCAGATGGAAACGATCGCTGCCAAGGTCGCGGACGGGACGTGGCTGGGCGTCTGGGGCGCCGAAGGATCGGAACCGGTCACCTGCGCCGACAATATCCTGAATGGCACGAAACGGTTCACCTCCGGCATCGATGACATCGCGATGGCGGTGGTGCCGGTCGGGGAAGCGGAACGGTGTCAGCTTTATATCGCGCCATGCGACGATGAGGTGCGTGGCGATGCGTCGACCTGGCGGGTCAGCGGCATGCGCGCCACACGGTCGGGAACTTACGATTTCACCGGCGTCGAGGCGTGGCCATTGGGCGAACCGGGCGATTATCAACGCGAACCGTGGTTCGAAGGCGGCGTGTGGCGCTATTGCGCGGTGCATCTCGGTGGTGCGGAGGCGTTACGGGACGAAGCGGTCGCAACGATCACGAAGCGCGGACAGGCTGGGGCACCGCGGCAGCGTGACCGGATCGCGCGGATGGCGACATTGTGCGAAACCATGCGCCTCTGGGTGCTGAACGCCGCGACGCGCGTGGAAGGATCGACTGCCGGAGAAGATATTGCAGCGGCCGCCTACGCGCTGCTGGCACGTGAACAGGTGGAACTCGGCTGCCTCGAAGTGATCGCGCTCGCCGATCGCGCGATGGGGACGATGGGGCATTCAGAAGGGTGCCGCGCCGATCGCGTAAGACGCGATTTGGGACTGTTCCTGCGCCAGGCCGATATCGACGGGAAACTGGACCGCGCCGTCGAGGGGCTCCTGACCGTGCAGGGGAAGGCGGATGCGCTGTGACCCCTTCGCGCGCGGAAGGAAGTTTGATCGACGCTGCCGCAACGGCTGAGCGTATTGCGATCGATCGTCTCGCACCGGGCACCGTGCTTGTTCTGGCGCCGCATCCCGATGACGAGACGTTCGGTTGCGGTCTGGCCATCGCAGCCGCGGCGGAACGTGGCATCTTCGTGCATATCGTCACGGTCACATATGGCGAGGCTTCGCATCCCAATTCGTCAACCTTTCCCCCCGATCGCTTGCGAAGCTTTCGCATGAGGGAATTCGAATGCGCAGTTCGGGCGCTCGGCGTGGATATTATCACGTGTCGACGGCTCGATTATCCCGACGGCAAGATGGACGCACGGCATATAAACGGGTTGAAGGATAAAATCATCGCCATTGCCGAGGAGGTCGAAGCGGCGGTGTTGTGGACCACTTGGGAAGACGACCCCCATTGCGATCACTGCACGACCGCGCAAGCCGCGACGGCTGCTGCCAATCATTGCGCCATCCCCCTTTGGCAATATGCGGTGTGGGGCCGGTTCGGGAAGCGCGCGGTGCCATCCGCCGATCGACTATGGCGGTTCGAAGCAGGATCGCAACGCGGGCGGAAGCGCGAAGCGGCAGCCTGTTACCGAACGCAGACGACGGGTCTGATCGACGACGATCCCAACGGTTTCAGAATGCCGGACGATCTGCTCGAACACTTCATCGAACATGATGAAATCTTTATCGGACCCGCGAACGATGGCGAATGACAGCGAACGCGAAACGGTTTTCGACGACCTCTACCGTGCGAAGGACGATCCCTGGAATGTTACCAGCAGCACCTATGAACGTGAAAAGTTCGCGGCAACGCTCGCCATGTTGCCCCCTAAGCGGCGCTTTCGCAGCGTCCTCGACATCGGTTGCTCGTTCGGAACGCTGACCGCCCGGTTCGCGCAGCGCAGCGATCATGTCACGGCGATCGACGTGTCGGGGGAAGCGATCGCGAAAGCACGCCGGGAGCACGGCGGCGTTGCACATTTCGAACGGACCGAGCTCCCCGAAGGCTGGCCGAAGGGGCGCTACGATCTGATCGTCATGTCCGAAGTGTTGTATTTCCTGACCGAGCACGAGATTGAGGAGGTCGCCGAATTGGCCGCGCGCGACCTTTCTTCGAACGGATTTTGCTTGCTGGTGAACTGGACGGGTCACACCGATCTGACGGTTTCCGGCGATCAGGCGGCCACCCTGTTCGAAACCTGTTTTACATCGCGCCGTGCCTGCGACATCGAAACCACCCGGCAACCGCAATACCGGATCGATCTGCTGAAACCTTGAACGGCACAGCCATCGCTATACGCGGGCTACGGGGGCCAGCTAGGGCGCGAAATCATTCCGCGAACGCCAAGCGGACGCGCATGCCCTTGGCCGAATGGAACGCGATTGACCGCAAGAACTTCGGATGGTAGCCGGCACGCGCAACCGAGGGATGGCGAACCGCATCGATAGGATCGACCGTCTCTTCGTCCGGAAGGTCGTCAGCGTTGGAACGAAATCAGGCTGGAACGCATATGCTTTCGCTTGGTTCTTATCAGGACGCACAGTTCATCAGTCCTTGCCAGCCGGTATGCCGCTTTAGCTCAGTCGGTAGAGCACATCATTCGTAATGATGGGGTCAGAGGTTCGAATCCTCTAAGCGGCACCAGCCTTGCTGCAACCTCACCGCTGATCGTCGCGCATGCTGAGGTTGAGATCGGTATTGGGCATGGCGAACTGCCGAGCACCGGGTGCGGGCGGTAGGGGGCCTCCAGCCGCGCGATCGCTTCGCCGGACAAGGTCACATCGAGCGCAGCGACCGCGTCGGTGATATGTTTCGCCTTGGTCGCGCTGATGATGGGACTGGCGATACCCGACTTGTGCAGCATCCCTGCGAGCGCGACCTGCGTCATCGGTGCCGCCAGAATAGGCATTCGCGGTATCGAAGAAATCGATCCCAGCTTCGGGCGCCTGCCGGATGAAGGGGCGAAAGGCGTCCAGATCCATGGCCCGGTCATGGCCATCCACCGTAGCATCATCGAAGCTCATGCAGCCAAGGCACAGGCGCGATACGGTGAGACCGGTATTGCCGAACTGGGTGTATTTCATGGGGCAGGCTCCGTGTGACGACAAAGGGTGGGTCAGCAGCATCCATCGCCGAAGCCACTTGCAGATATAACGATATCTTTATATGCCGATGCGCATGCCTATCGAAACCATTATGCGCGCTCTTGCCGATACGACGCGGCTGCGGATCATGCGCCTGCTGTCCACGATGGAGCTGGCGGTGGGCGAACTGGCGCAGGCGTTAGGGCAGAGCCAGCCGCGGGTGTCCCGTCACGTGGCGATCCTGTGCGATGCGGCGCTGGCCGAACGGCATCGCGAGGGAAGCTGGGTGTTCCTGCGCGCGGTCGTGGGCAAGGAACGCGGCAATCCGGTGGGGGAGGCGGTCGCGCGCCTGCTGGCCATCGCCGAGCGCGAAGACGCCGAATTCGCCGAACGCTGCGCCGAGGATCGCCGGCAACTTTCCAATATCCGCGATGCGCGCGAACACGGCGCGGCGGAGTATTTTGCCCGCCATGCCGACGATTGGGACGAATTGCGCGCGCTGCACAGCGCGGATGATATCGTGGAAGACCGCCTGATCGCCGCGCTCGATGGGCGGGCGCTGGGCGCAATGCTGGATATCGGAACGGGCAGCGGGCGCATGGCGGAAATTTTCGCGGACCGTGCCGATCATGTGGTGGCGCTCGACAAGAGCCTCGACATGCTGCGCGTCGCGCGGGCGAAATTGCAGAATCTCGCCCCCGATGCGGTCGAACTGGTGCAGGGCGATTTCGCCGCGCTGCCTTTCGCCGCCCATCGGTTCGACACGGTGATGCTGCATCAGGTGCTGCATTTCGCGCAGGCGCCCGCGACCGTCCTGGCGGAGGCCGCGCGGGTCACGCGGCCCGGCGGGCGCATCGCGATCGTCGATTTCGCCGCTCATGCACGCGAGGAACTGCGCGATCGCCATGCCCATGCGCGGCTGGGCTTTACCGACGCCGCCATCGACGCGCTGATGCGGGAAGCGGGCTTTACCCCCACCGAACCCATCGCCTGCGACGAGGGCGAACTGACCGTCAAGATATGGATCGGCTGGCGAGAGGGCGGGCCGACAATGACGGATCTGAAACGGGCCGTGTCATGAACGCCAGCCCGCAACAGGCCCTGACAGCCGCGCACGAGGCGCAGACCGCGCACGATCAGCCGCTGTTTTCCGGCCTGCCCGGCGACGTCGCCGCATCGTTCGAATTTTTCCCGCCCAAGACGGAGAAGATGGAGGCGAAATTGTGGGAAGCGGTACAGGAACTCGCTCCGCTTGCACCCAGTTTCGTGTCGGTCACCTACGGCGCGGGCGGATCGACCCGCGAACGCACGCATAACACGGTCGCCCGCATCATCGCCGAGGCGAAGCTGCCCGCCGCCGCGCATCTCACCTGCGTCGGCGCGAGCAAGGACGAGATTCGCGAAGTCGCCGAACATTACTGGGAAGCGGGCGTGCGTCATATTGTCGCGCTACGTGGGGACGCCCCAAGCGACAATGGCGAACCCGGCGCACCGTTCGAACCGCATCCGCAAGGCTATGCGAGCGCCGCCGATCTGGTCGCGGGGCTGAAGGACATTGCCGATTTCGAGATATCCGTGGCCGCCTATCCCGAAACGCATCCCGATGCCGACTGCCCGCAGGCCGATCTCGACAATCTCAAACGCAAGCTGGACGCCGGTGCGACCCGCGCGATCAGCCAGTTCTTCTTTTCCGCCGAAACCTTTTTCCGGTTCCGCGAAGGATGCGAGAAAGCCGGGATCGACGCGCCGATCCTGCCGGGCATCCTGCCGGTTACCAATGTGGCGCAGGCGCGCAAGTTCGCCGGTGCCTGCGGGGCGAAGATACCGGATTGGATGGACGGCCTGTTCGAAGGGCTGGACGAACGGCCCGCCGCGCGCCAGCTGGTCGCAGCGACCGTCGCCGCCGAATTGTGTCGCCGGCTCTATGCTGGTGGGGAACGCGATTTTCACTTCTACACGCTCAACCGCGCGGACCTCGCCTACGCCATTTGCCACATGCTGGGGATGCGCCCGATGGGAGATGTCCGATGACCGCCCGCGAACGCCTGAACGCCGAAGCGGCCAAGCGCGTGCTGGTGTTCGACGGCGCGTTCGGTACGGAGATCCAGAACCGCCGGCTGAGCGAAAAGGATTACGCGGGCGATCTGGGGTTGAAGGCCGACCAGAAGGGCAACAACGATATTCTCGCGCTGACCCGCCCGGACGTCATCGCCGACATCACGCGCGCCTATCTCGATGCGGGCGCCGATGTAGTATCGACCAACACGTTCAGCGCCAACGTCATCAGTCAGGCCGATTACGCGGCAGAAGACAAGGTGCGCGACATTAATCTCGCCTCGGCCAAGATCGCCCGCGATCTGGCGGACGCATTCGAGGGAAAAGATGGCCGCCCGCGTTTCGTCGCCGGGGCGATCGGACCGACCAACAAGACGCTGTCGCTGTCGCCCGATGTCGAAGATCCCGGCTTTCGCGAGATCACCTTCGACTATCTCACGGATGTCTACCGCGAACAGGCGGCGGCGCTGGTCGAGGGCGGGGCGGATTTCATTCTCATCGAAACGATTTTCGATACGCTCAACGCCAAGGCCGGCGTGATGGCGGTTAAGCAGCTGGAGGCGGAGCTGGGACGTGACGTGCCGATCATGCTGTCGATGACGCTCACCGATCTGTCCGGCCGCAACCTGTCGGGCCACACGGTGGAAGCGTTCTGGTATGCGGTCCGCCATGCGAACCCGATCACCGTGGGCCTCAATTGCAGCTTCGGCGCGGAACAACTGCGCCCGCATGTCCAGATGCTCGGCAAGATCGCGGACACGCTGCTGATGGCCTATCCCAATGCCGGCCTGCCGAACGAGTTGGGCGAATATGACGAAGCGCCGGAGACGACCGCCGGCCTGGTGCGCGACTGGGCGGAACGGGGACACGTCAATATCCTTGGCGGATGCTGCGGATCGACGCCCGACCATATCGCGGCGATCGCGGAGGCTGTGAAAGGGCTGGAGCCGCGCGATGTGCCGAACCGCGACACGAAGATGCGTCTCGCCGGCCTCGAACCCTTCACCATCGCCGCGTGAGCGATTGGCGTATCCGGGAAGCGTCCGCGCAGGACGCCGACAGGCTTGCGCTGATCGGGGCGGCGACGTTTCTCGATGCGTTTGCCGGCCTGCTGGAAGCGGATGCAATCGTCCGGCATTGCGCGGCGAAACATTCGGTGGATGCCTATCGCGCGGCGTTGGCGAATGGCGGGCAGGCGCTGCTGGCGGAAGCCGAGCAGGGCCACGCACCGGTGGGCTTCACATTGGTCGGCCCGCCCGATCTCGATGCGGCGCGGGAGGGCGATTTGGAATTGAAGCGCATCTACACGCTGTCGCGTTTTTACGGGACGGGGCTGGGCGCGGATTTGCTCGATACGGTCGTGGCACGCGCAAGCGGTTTCGAGCGGCTGCTGCTGGGCGTCTACGCGCGGAACCAACGGGCTTTGGCGTTTTATCGCAAACACGGTTTCGAGACCATCGGCAGACGGCAGTTCGATGTCGGCGGAAATCTGTATGATGACGAGGTTTTGGCATTGAGCCTTGCCTCTGCAACCCGTTGACCCTGAGCCTGTCGAAGGATCGTCCTTCATTCTACGGCGCACGAAAAAGCGTTGCTTCGACAAGCTCAGCATGAACGGATTGAGGTAAAGTAAAATGAACCCCTCCACCCAAACCGCCCAATTCGTCAATATCGGCGAGCGCACGAACGTCACCGGCTCGGCCCGGTTCAAGAAGCTTATCATGGCGGACGATTACGCAACCGCCGTCGAAGTCGCGCGCGACCAGGTGGAGAACGGCGCACAGATCATCGACGTGAACATGGATGAAGGGCTGCTGGACGCGGTCCACGCCATGACGACGTTCCTCAAACTGATCGCCGCCGAACCCGACATCGCGCGGGTGCCGGTGATGGTCGACAGCTCCAAATGGGAGGTGATCGAGGCGGGGCTGAAATGCGTCTCCGGCAAGCCGATCGTCAATTCCATTTCGATGAAGGAAGGCGAGGCGCAGTTCCTGGAGCAGGCGCGCCTGTGCATGGCCTATGGCGCGGCGGCGGTCGTCATGGCGTTCGACGAGACGGGCCAGGCGGATACGAAGGCGCGCAAGGTCGAAATCTGCACGCGCGCTTACAATCTGCTGACCGGCATCGGCTTCCCGCCGGAAGACATCATCTTCGATCCCAATATCTTTGCGGTGGCGACGGGGATCGAGGAACACGATCGCTACGGCCTGGATTTTCTCGAAGCGGTGCAGGAAATCAAGGCGGCGTGTCCGCATGCGAAAACCAGCGGCGGGCTGTCGAACTTGAGCTTCAGTTTCCGCGGCAACGAAACGGTGCGCCGCGCGATGCATTCGGTGTTCCTCTATCACGCGATCCCCGCCGGGCTGGACATGGCCATCGTCAATGCCGGACAGCTCGACGTGTACGACCAGATCGATCCCGTCCTGCGCGAGGCATGCGAGGATGTAATCCTGATGCGCCCCGTCGATGGGGGACCATCCGCGACCGAACGCCTGATCGCGCTCGCCGAAAGCTACAAGGGCAAGGATCCCAAGGCCGAGAAGGAGGCCGCCGAATGGCGCGGATGGCCGGTCGAGAAGCGGCTGGAACACGCGCTGGTCAAGGGGATCGACGCGGATATCGTAAGCGATACCGAAGAGATGCGCGCCGCGACCGAGACAGCCGGTGGCCGTCCGATCGAGGTCATCGAAGGTCCGCTGATGGACGGCATGAACGTGGTCGGCGACCTGTTCGGATCGGGCAAGATGTTCCTGCCGCAGGTCGTCAAATCCGCGCGCGTGATGAAGAAGGCGGTTGCCCACCTTATCCCCTTCATCGAAGCGGAAAAGGGCGAAAAGACCAAGGCCAAGGGCACGATCATCATGGCGACCGTGAAGGGCGACGTGCACGATATCGGCAAGAACATCGTCGGCGTGGTGCTGCAATGCAATGGCTACGAAGTGATCGATCTGGGCGTGATGGTCCCGTGGTCCACCATCCTCGACACCGCGAAGGAGCAGCAGGTCGACATGATCGGCCTGTCCGGCCTCATCACCCCCTCGCTGGACGAGATGGTCACGGTGGCCGAAGAAATGCAGCGCGCCGAATTGTCGATGCCGCTGCTGATCGGCGGGGCAACCACCAGCAAGGTGCACACCGCGCTCCGCATCGACGAAGCTTACAAGGGCCCGGTCATTCACGTGCTCGACGCCAGCCGCGCGGTCGGGGTTGCGAGCAAGCTGTTGTCCGACACGCTGCGCGACGATTTCGTGACGCAAACCGCCGGCGATTACGCCCATGTCCGCGACGTGCGCGCCGGCAAGGGGCAGAGCGAACTGCTCAGCCTGGAGGACGCGCGCGCCAATTTCTACGATCCGGTCTATGCCGACAAGCCGGGCAAGCCCGCCAAGCCGGGGCTGCATGTGTTCGACCATTGGTCGCTCGAAAACCTGCGCGAAACCATCGACTGGACACCGTTCTTCCGGGCCTGGGAACTGCACGGCAATTACCCCGCGATCCTGCAGGACGACGTCGTGGGGACAAGCGCGCGCAGCCTGTGGGACGATGCACAGACGATGCTCGACCGGATCGTGGCCGAAGAATGGCTGACCGCGAAGGGCGTATGCGGGTTGTGGCCCTGCGCGCGAGACGGCGACGATATTACCGTCCACCCGCAGGACGAGGAGCATGTTCTGGTCCCCATGCTGCGCCAGCAGGTGAAGAAATCGCGGGATCGCGCGAATATGTGCCTTGCCGATTTCATCGACCCGTCGGGCGACTGGATCGGCGGCTTCGCGGTCGGCATTCATGGGATCGAGCCGCATATAGCCCGGTTCAAGGCCGAGAACGACGACTATTCCGACATCCTTTTGAAGTCATTGGCCGACCGGCTCGCCGAGGCGTTCGCCGAGCGGCTTCACAGCCACGTCCGTACCGATCTGTGGTGCTATGCGCCCGGCGAACAGCTCACGAACGAGGCGCTGATCAAGGAACGCTATCGCGGCATCCGTCCCGCGCCCGGCTACCCCGCCTGTCCCGACCATAGTCTTAAACCGCTATTGTTCGACCTGCTCGACGCACCGAAGCACGCCGGACTTACCCTCACGGAAAGTTTCGCGATGTGGCCGACCGCCGCCGTAAGCGGTTTCTATTTCGGCCATCCCGAAGCCGCCTATTTCGGCGTCGCCCGCATCGGCCGGGACCAGCTGGAAGATTACGCGCGGCGCCGCGGGATCGATCTTTCTGTCGCGGAACGGTGGCTAAGACCCAATCTCGATTGACCGCGCGAATACAATCGCGCACAGATTGGGGCGTCGCCATGGGAGTGATTCCATGGCCGATGCGCGGGAGAGATCGGGCGTTTTTTTAAGAAGCGCCCGGCACCGAAGGAGCAACCGCCCCGGAAACTCTCAGGTAGGCAGGACCGCGCACCGGCAGACACTCTGGAAAGCGTTGCGGGAAACCGCGGCCACCGAAGGAGCAACGCTCTCAGGTTTTCCCGACAGAGGGGGTGCGAGGAACGTGTTCGCAAACGCGCGCGTTCGCACCATGGACGGGATATGAGCATGACCGACGCAGCCGACGATACCCACCCCGACGATTTGCCGGAAAAGCAGGTGCTGCCGCTCGATGGCTGGCACCGGGCGCGGGGCGGCAAGATGGTGCCGTTCGCCGGTTACGACATGCCGATCCAGTATTCGGGCGACGCCATTTCGCATGGGGGCGGGATCGTGGCGGAACACCATTGGACGCGGCAATCGACCAGCCTGTTCGATGTAAGCCATATGGGGCAGCTGACGCTGGAAGGCGCGGGTGCCGCGGCTGCTTTGGAAGCGCTGCTGCCTGGCGACATCGCAAATCTCGGCGAGGGGCGAATGCGGTATTCGTTGCTGCTGAACGACGAAGGCGGCATTCTGGACGATCTGATCGTGACCAATGTCGGAGCCCATCTTGCCCTGGTCGTCAACGGCGCGGTCAAATGGGACGATATCGCCCATCTGCGCGAACATCTGCCGGACGACGTGACGCTCAACCACCACGACGATCTCGCGCTGCTGGCGCTGCAGGGACCGAAAGCGGGGGCGGTTCTTGAAGAATTGGTGCCCGGCACCGGCAGGCTGGTTTTCATGACCGCCGGCGCATTCGAATGGAACGGCGTGCCGCTATGGGTCAGCCGGGCGGGCTATACGGGGGAAGATGGGTTCGAGATATCTTTGGCCGCCGACAAGGCCGAACTGCTGGCCGATGCGCTGGTGGCGGATGACCGCGTCGAGCCCGCCGGGCTGGGTGCGCGGGACAGTCTGCGGCTGGAGGCAGGGCTGCCGCTATACGGGCACGATCTCAATGACACGACCGATCCGGTGTCCGCCGGGCTGCTGTTCGCGCTGACAAAGTCGCGGCGCGAGACGGGCGGCTGGATGGGGCACGGGCCGGTCACTGGCAAGCTGACCGCCGGATCGCAGAGCAAGCGGGTGGGATTGACGCTGGATGGGCGTTTGCCCGCGCGCGAAGGGTCCGATGTTTTTGCGGGCGACACGAAGATCGGCACCGTCACCAGCGGCGGTTTTTCACCCACGCTCGGCCATCCGATCGCCATGGCCTATATCGACAGCGCACACGCCAATAAGGGCACGCCGGTGCAGATCGAAGTGCGCGGTCGCCGACTGGACGCAACCGTCGCGCCGATGCCCTTCGTGCCGCAGAATTATTACCGAGGAGAATGACCGATGGCCCGCTACTTCACCGATGAGCACGAATGGATCGACGTGGAAGGCGACACCGCCACCGTCGGCATCACCGATTACGCGCAGGAGCAGTTGGGCGATATCGTCTTCGTCGAACTCCCCGAAGTCGGCTCGAACATCGAAATGGGCGGCGATGCGGCGGTGGTGGAATCGGTGAAGGCCGCGAGCGACGTCTATGCTCCGATCACCGGCGAAGTCATGGAAGGCAATCCCGCGCTGGAAGACGATCCCGCGCTGGTGAACACCTCGCCCGAAGAAGACGGCTGGTTCTTCAAGATGACCATCGGCGACAAGGGCGAGCTGGAAGGCCTGATGGACGCGAAGGCGTATGAGGCGTTCATCGCGGAATTGTGATTTAAACCCCCCTTCCGCTTGCGGGAGGGGTTGGGGGTGGGCCTCGACCCTCAATATAATCCCACCCCGCTGCGACCAGGCAGTCGAACTGCCAAGTCTCGCTCCCTTCCCGCAAGCGGTAGGGTGAATTGGAGAATACCATGCGTTACCTGCCTCTGACCCCGAACGACCGCAGCGACATGCTGGAAGCTGTCGGCGCGTCTTCGATCGACGATCTGTTCGTCGATGTGCCTGAAGTCGCGCGGCTGGACGGGCCGATCCGCGGTCTTCCGATGCGTGCTGGCGAAATGGCGGTCGAACGGCATATGCGCGCTTTGTCGAAGCGCAGTCTGGCGGCGGCGGATGCGGCGTTTTTCCTGGGGGCCGGGGCTTACCGCCATCACATTCCCGCCTCGGTCGATACGATCATCCAGCGCGGCGAGTTCCTGACCGCCTACACGCCCTATCAGCCGGAAATCGCGCAGGGCACGCTGCAGATGCTGTTCGAATTTCAGAGCCAGGTCGCGCGGCTCTATGGCTGCGCGGTGGCAAATGCGAGCATGTATGACGGTTCGACCGCCTGCTGGGAAGCGATCAGCATGGCGGCGCGGGTCACGAAGAAACGCCGTGCATTGCTCAGCCGGGGGCTGCATCCGCATTACGTGAAGGTCGCCGAGACGATGGCGAAATTCACCGGCGACACGATTGCCAGCGACTGGCCCCGGCTGGAAGCGGATTACGACGAAGACGCGCTGATCGCGCAGATCGACGACGATACGAGCTGCGTCGTCGTGCAATATCCCGATATTCTCGGCCGTATTCCCGATCTTGCCAAAATCGCCGAGGCGGCGCACGCGAAAAAGGCGCTGCTGATCGCGGTCAATACCGAACCGGTCGCCCTGGGCGCGATCCTGTCGCCAGGCGAGCAGGGTGCGGATATCGTCGTGGGCGAAGGGCAGGCGATCGGCGTCGGCCTGCAGTTCGGCGGACCCTATCTCGGCCTGTTCGCGGTGCGCGACCAGAAGTATGTCCGGCAGATGCCCGGGCGGCTGTGCGGCGAAACGGTGGATGCCGACGGCAAGCGCGGCTTCGTGCTGACGCTGTCGACGCGCGAACAGCATATCCGCCGCGAGAAGGCGACGTCCAACATTTGCACCAATTCCGGCCTCTGCGCGCTGGCGTTCAGCGTGCACATGACGCTGCTGGGCGAGAAGGGGTTGCGCCAGCTGGCGACGGAGAACCATCGGCTGGCCTGCATTGCGGTAAATCGGCTGACCGAAGTGCCCGGCGTTACGGTAATGAACGATCACTTCTTCAACGAATTCACCGTCCTTCTGGAGGGCGATGCCCGGCAGATCGTACGCGATTTGGCGAAAGACGACGTCCTCGCGGGTGTGGCGCTGGGCCGTCTCTACCCCGGGCGGTCCGAACTTGCGAATGCGATGCTGGTCGCCGTAACCGAAACGACGAGCGAGGAGGATATCGACACCCTCTGCGCCGCGCTGAAGGAGAAATTATCGTGAACGATTTCCCCCGCCCGTTCGCCCTGAGCCTGTCGAAGGGCCGCTCTTCTTCTATCGCCAAGACAAAAGACAGGGGCAAGGGTTGGGGCAAAGCCCCCTCTTCGAGTCCGACAAGCCCGGCCCGAACGGAATGGAGGGCTAAGCTATGAACGCGCCGAACAAATCCGGCTGGAAGCCTTCCTCCCCGGCACAGGGCGCGGGCAAGCACGGCGCCCCCTCTACGACCACCGGCAATTACGCCCTGATGCTGGAAGAGGCGCTGATTTTCGACATCGGTACGACGCAAACCACCGGCGTCGACCTGCCCGATGCGGCGATCGGCGAAGGCAACCGTCTGGGCGGGATGGAACGCAACGAAGCGATCGGTTTGCCCGGCTTGTCGGAGCCGGAGACGGTGCGCCATTACACCCGATTGAGCCGTCAGAATTACGGGATCGATCTGGGGTTCTTCCCCTTGGGTTCCTGCACCATGAAGCACAATCCGCGCCTCAATGAAAAAGTCGCGCGGATGCCGGGTTTCGCCGATGTGCATCCCCTGCAACCGACTGATACGGTACAGGGCGCTTTGGGCGTCATTGACGAGCTGGCGCATTGGCTTGTCACCCTTACAGGCATGCATGGCGTCGCGGTGAGCCCCAAGGCGGGCGCGCATGGCGAACTGTGCGGGATCCTGTGTATCCGCGCTGCCCTGGAAGCGCGGGGCGACGCGCGCGAGGTCGTGCTGGTGCCTGAAAGCGCACACGGCACCAACCCTGCTACCGCCGCCTTCGCCGGCTACAAGGTCGAGGATATTCCGGCCAATGCCGATGGCCGCGTCGATCTCGATGCGCTGAAGGAACGCCTCGGCCAGGGCGGGGCGGGGAACTGTGACGTGGCGGCGGTGATGATCACCAACCCCAACACCTGCGGCCTGTTCGAACCGGACATGCGCGCGATTTCGGATGCGGTGCACGAGGCGGGCGGTTTCGTCTATTGCGACGGCGCCAATTTCAACGCCATCGTCGGCCTTGTGCGTCCCGGCGATCTGGGCGTCGATGCGATGCATATCAATCTGCACAAGACATTCTCTACGCCCCATGGCGGCGGCGGGCCGGGCAGCGGCCCCGTGGTCCTGTCCGAAGCGCTCGCTCCGTTCGGCCCGCTCCCTTACGCAGTGAAATCGGACGATGGCTACGTCCATCTGGTCGAGGAGGAGAATGCGCAGGATTACGGGCATACCAGCGCCTTCGGCCGAATGACAGCCTTCCACGGCCAGATGGGGATGTACACGCGCGCGCTCACCTACATGCTCAGCCACGGGGCGGACGGGTTGAAGCAGGTGTCGCAAGACGCCGTGCTCAACGCCAATTACATCCTGCGCGGCATGGAAGACGTGCTGCACGCCCCCTATGCCCATAGCGGGCCGTGCATGCATGAGGCGCTGTTCGGCGACAAGGGGTTCGCCGAAGGGCTGTCGACGCTCGATCTCGCCAAGGGGCTGATCGACGAAGGGTATCACCCGATGACCATGTATTTCCCGCTGGTGGTGCATGGCGCGATGCTGGTCGAGCCGACGGAAACGGAAAGCAAGGCGTCGATCGACCAGTTCATTACCGCCTTTCGCAGTGTGGTGGAACGGGCGAAGAACGGCGATGAGATGCTGAAGACCGCCCCGCATTACGCGCCGCGTAGCCGGCTCGACGAAACGCAGGCGGCGCGCAAACCGTTGCTCAGTTTCCTGGATACCGAAGACAGCTGACAGACCGGGGCCGCTTCGTCACTTTCCGGCGGGCGGTTCCTCGATCGTGATCCTGATCGCCTGCATCGACAGGATCGCGACCCAGAACCCGATCACCGACATGGCGCTTGCCCCCATGACGGCAAAAGCCGCGCCTTTGAGGCCGTTCCAGTCCATCGCCGTGCTCAGCATCGCGAAGGCGAACAGCGTCGGTATCGCGCGCACGATGAATGCCGTGCCCGCGCGTCCGGCCGATACCAGCAGCGATTCCAGGCTGGCCCCGACCATCTCGATCGCGCCGGAAATCGCCAGGATGACCATTGCCCAATAGACGACGCCGAATTCCTCGCCCGCGATCGTTTCCAGCCCCCAGCGGCCGAACAGGACCGCGATCGCGACCGCCAGCACTCCGCCGATCAGCGCGATATTCGCCATGCGCCGCGCCATCGCATGGGCGGTGTCCTTCGCATGGACCAGTTCGGGATAGATCGCCTTCGACACGGTCTGCGCCAGCTGGACCAGCGCCTGCCCTAATTGCGATGCGACCCGGAACCCGCCTGCGAAGGCTTCGCCCCCGATCGCGCCGACCAGCAATATCATCACCTGCTTGCCGCCGACCAGCAGGCTGCCCGACAGGTTGGTGGAAACGACGAACCTCCAGGCATCGGGATGCTCGGCGGGGATTGCGCGCAGGCCGATGCGGGTGAGATCAATGCCTTCCTGGCGCGCGGCGACGATCCAGTAGGCGGCCGCCACCGCCACTTCGGACGCCGCCCAGGCGAGGATGAAGCCGGTGACCGTCGGCATTGCGAACCATGCCAGCACCGCGCCCGCCGCGCGTACGATCGGCTGCACCGCATCCGCCGCCGTCGCCAGTGCGTAGCGGAACCGCAGCCGCAGCAGGCCGGTGGGGGTGGATCGGATCGCCAGCAGCGATACCATGCAATAGCCGAATGCGACCCAAAGCAAATCGTCGGGCAGTGGCAGCCATAATTGCGCGGTCCCGACCAGCGCGATGGCCAGCAGCGTGCCCAACAACACCGACACCAGATCGAGCGCGATGGCGAACCCTGTGGCGTCCGCCGGCCCTTCCTCGCCCAAACCCCAGCGGACCACGAACTGCCATGTCTGGAAATTCGCAATGCCGGTCACCGTCTGACCCAGCGCCACGATGATCGCGAAATGGCCGAACCCGTCCAAGCCCAGCGCGCGCGTCGCCAGCGCCAGATAGACGAGGCTCAACACCGCATTCAGCCCGCGCCCGGTCAGGAGCCAGCCAATATTCGTCATCAGGCGCTGCATGGCGTGCCGCGTCAGCCGGTCAGGCTGAGGCTTCTCCGCGCTGTCGCAACAGCCGTTCGGTCACGTCGAAGGTTCGCTGATTGTCGACATCGACGGCATATTCGCCGCGCGACATGACGATCGGCGACAGTGTGAACCCGAACCGACGCGACACCTGCGCGAAGAACTTCTCCTTCGTGCCCCAGCCGAAATAAAAGCGGATGAGGTTCATGACCCCGAACGCCTTGGCGATGCGGGACGGAAACTTCACGAACTGACCGCCGCCGCGCATGATCTCCGCCGCGCCCAGCGCCTCGGCCGAGCCGATCCAGTAGGTGTTGCAGTTGGAATAGCCGCCATCGCGGAACTCGTAGAACTTCTTCTGGCCGACCGGATCGGCCGTGATCACGTCTTCCTTGCGTGCCAGCGCGGCGGCGGCGCCGGCTTTCTGCGCCAGCGCTTTGTCTATGAACTCGGCGTAGCCCACACTGGTGACCAGGCAATTGTCGGCGGTGGTGATCAGGATGGGAAAGTCCGCCCCCTCCGCCCCCGCGAACACGCTATCGACCAGATCATGCGCGCCGGGGCGGATGGTCAGGCGGCCGTCGGCGATCAGCGCGGCGACGGCGGGCAAGGTTACGATTTCATCCGGTTCATGCGCCACGATGCGGATGGCGCCGATCCGCTCGCAGCCGGCGACTTCGCGCACGACACGTTCCACCATCGGCACGCCCAGCACGGGCACCACGCATTTCTGCGCGACCCCGGCTTTCGCCGCCAGCGGATCGAGCGCGCCGGACCGTTTCCCGGCCAGTATGATCGCAGTGACTGTCATGTCCGGTGGTCCTAATGTCCGATGCATTTTACGCAAGACTTGTGAGTTGGCGGGCCGGGCGTCACAGATTGCATTCATGCGTATCATCTTCAGCCGCAAGGGGTTCGACAGCGTGGCGGGCGGCGGGCCGTCGCCGATCGTCGGTGGGCGGCCGGTCAGCCTGCCGATCCCGGCTTACGGCGAGCTGTCCGCGACGACCTTCGGCGATCTGGGGCTGGGCGATCATGCCGCGCGCGCCAGTCGCGGACGATACGACGCCAAGGCACTGTGTCATCACGATCCGATGTTCCTCGATGACGGCACCGCGATGCTGGGCCAATGCAGCGGATCGCAGGGGCATCTTGTCAATCGGGGTGTCGGGCCGGGCGATGTGTTCCTGTTCTTCGGCCTGTTCGCGGAAGAAGCCACCGGCGAGCGGCATCACCGCATATTCGGGTTTTTGGAAGTGGACGCCATGCGCGATGTCGCGACGGCTGATCGTGAAGAGGGGGTCTGCGCCAAGGCGATTGCGGCGAAGCATCCCCATTTCATCGGGATGCATGGCACGAACGACATGATCTACGTGGGGCGCGGTGCCACGGCGCGGCGCGACTGGTCCGCATTGCGGCTGACCGTGCCGGGCGGGCCGGTGTCGCTATGGCATCGCCCGAAATGGTTGAAGCCCGGTGGGCTGACCTATTTTCCAAAGCCGACGAACTGGCCGGAGCCGGACATGCTTTACCGTGTCGGCAATGGGCAGGAATTCGTCGCCGATACCAGACGACGCAAAGCTCCGCGCGATTGGCTGGCGGGCGTGATCGACCTTATCGGTAGGTCTTGATGATCGCCGAGAAATCGAGCGCGTCGTTCCCCGCGCCGCTGAAATCCTCGTAAAGCGCGGCGGCGCGCGCACTGAGCGGCACCGGACTGTCCGAATTCTCCGCCGCTTCCATGGCGAGGCGCAGATCCTTGAGCATAAGCGCGGTCGCGAAACCTCCCTGATAATCGTTGTCGGCGGGGCTGCTCGAACCCACGCCCGGCATGGGGGTGTAGGTGTTGAGCGACCAGTTGGAACCCGACGACTGCGAGCTGATCTCGTGGAAACTGGCGGGGTCGAGGCCGAGGCGCTCCGCCATCTTCATCGCCTCGCAGGTGCCGATCATATGCACGGCAAGCAGCATGTTGTTGCAGATTTTCGCCGTCTGCCCCGCACCAGCATCGCCCGCATGAATGACCGCTTTTCCCATATCCGCAAGGATCGGCCTGGCGCGTTCGAAGCCTTCGGCGCTGCCCCCGACCATGAAAGTCAACGTCCCCGCATCCGCTGCCGCGATCCCGCCGCTGACGGGCGCATCGACCATGGCGTAGCCTGCTTCGCTCGCGGTCTCGCAAACATGTTTGGCAGTCGCGACGTCGATGGTGGAGCAATCGATCAAGACGGCGCCCGCGGGAGCATGGCCGATCACGTCACCTTCATAGATCGCCTGCACGATCCCGCCATTAGGCAACATCGACACGACCGCATCCGCGCCCTCGACTGCCTCCTTCGCATCGGTGAACGTCGCGCAACCCTTCTCGCGCGCTGCAGCGAGTGCCGGTTCGGCAAGATCGAATGCGCGAACCTCGTACCCCGCTTTCACCAGATTGGCCGCCATCCCGCCGCCCATATTGCCAAGCCCGATGAATGCGATTTTCATGTTATTCTCCATCTAGCCCTCTCCCCTTCAGGGGAGAGGGTTGGGAGAGGGGGAGCAGCGTCGTAGCCCCTCTCCAACTTCGTCTAGCGAGCAAACTCGCAAGTCTTCGTATCCTCTCCCCTTGAAGGGGAGAGGATAGAAGGAGCTACCGTCCCTTCCACTTCCCGTCCCGCTTCTCGATGAATGCGCTCATGCCTTCCTGCTTGTCCTCGCTCGCGGTGAGGATCTGGAAGATGCGGCGTTCCATCACCAGCCCCTGATCCAGCGTCGTTTCGAAGGCGGCGTTGACCATTTCCTTGTTCGCTATAGCGGCCATCGGCGGCATGGAGGCGATCGTCTTGGCGGTCTTGCGCGCCTCGTCCATCAGCGTGTCGTGCGGGACCACCTTGGCGACGAGGTTGCTGCGTTCCGCTTCCTCTGCATCCATCATCCGGCCGGTCAGGCACATTTCCATCGCCTTCGCCTTGCCCACCGCGCGGGTCAGGCGCTGGCTGCCGCCCATGCCGGGCGCGACGCCCAGCTTGATTTCCGGCTGGCCGAATTTCGCCTTGTCCGACGCAATGATAAAGTCCGCCATCATCGCCAATTCGCACCCGCCGCCCAATGCGAACCCGTTGACCGCAGCGATCCACGGCTTGCGGGTGGTCTTCACCACATCGCTGGTCCAGCGGCTGAAAAAATCGCCGAGGTAGAAATCGGCCGCCTGCTTGTCGCGCATCTCCTTGATGTCGGCACCGGCGGCGAACGCCTTGTCGCCCGACCCTGTTAGGATCGCGCAGAGCTGGCTGTCGTCGGCCTGATAGGCGGCGAAGACGTCGATCAGTTCGTCCAGCACCACGCTGGACAAGGCGTTCAATGCCTCGGGGCGGTTGAGCGTGATGGTGGTCACCGTGCCATCTGTTTCGGTCAGGATGGTTTCGTAGATCATATTTAAACTCCTTGGTCATTCCCGCGAAAGCGGGAACCTAGGGGAACTTGGTCTTACGCCATGCTGGGTTCCCGCGTTCGCGGGAATGACACGGCTATGTTCATAGCGGCGTCCATTCCTCGCCTTCGGGCAAGGGCGCGAAAATGTCGTCCAGCAATTCCTCGCTCACGTCTTCGGGCAAGGTCGGGTTCCATTTTGGATCGTGCGTCTTGTCGACGATCACCGCGCGCACGCCTTCCGCGAAATCGGGGCGCAGCAGAACGCGGCTGGCGATGCGGTATTCCATTCGCATGTTGTCGGCGAAATCGTCGAGCTGATCGCTTCGCGCCAGTTGCCGCAGCGCAACCTTCAGCGTCTGCGGGCTTTTGGTGCCGATCGTATCGCGTTCTTTCACCGCCCACTCGCTGTCGTCCGCATCGAGCGACGCGATGATATCCTCCAGCCGGTCGGATGCGAAATGCCGCGCGATCTTGTCCGCATTGTCCGCGATCCGCGCTTTGGGCGGGCTGCCCACCATTTCCGACAGCACGCCGGCTACCCGGTCCGGTTTCTCGATGATCCGCGCCTTGGCATCGGCCAGCATCTCGCTCGGCAGGTAATGCGTGGCGAGACCGGCCCACAGGCACTCCGCCCCGTCCAGCCGCGCGCCGGTCAACGCCAGGAACTGCCCCAGCCGCCCACCGAGGCGCGACAGGTGCCAGCCGCCACCGACATCGGGAAACAGTCCGATGCCGGTTTCGGGCATGGCGAGCCGCGTGTTCTCGGTCGCGACGCGATATTTGCAGGGCAGGGCAATACCCACGCCGCCGCCCATGGTGATCCCGTCCATGAACGCCACGATCGGCTTGGCGTAGGTGAACATCTGGTGGTTCAGGCGATATTCGTCATGGAAGAACTTCCGGCCAGCCTTGCCGCCGTCTTCCAGCGCCGATGTGCGCAGCATCTGAATGTCGCCGCCCGCGCAAAACCCGCGCCCTTCCGCATGGTCGAGCACGACCAGTTCGATGTCGTCATCGTCGGCCCATTCGGAAAGCGCCGCGCTCATCGCATGACACATCTCCAGCGTCAGCGCGTGCAGCGCCTTTGGCCGGTTGAGCGATATGTGGCCGACACGGCCATGGGTATGGATGAGGATGTCGTCGGTCATCATTGTCTTTCTACTGCCGCAGCAGATCGCGGCCCACGATCATGCGCATGACCTGGTTGGTGCCTTCGAGGATCGAATGGACCCGCAGGTCGCGCCAGAACCGTTCGATGGGATAGTCCTTGAGATAACCGTAGCCGCCGAACAATTGCAGCGCGTCGTTCACGATGGCGCTGCCATTGTCGGTCGCCAGCCGCTTCGCCATGGCGGAAAAGCGGGATTTGTCGGGCGCGTTGTCGGTGACTTTGACCGCGGCCAGATAGAGGAGCGCACGTGCCGCCTCCAGATCGGTGGCCATGTCGGCCAGCATGAATTGCGTGTTCTGGAAGTCCGCGATGGGCGCGCCGAATTGCTGGCGTTCCTTGGTATAGGCGACCGCTTCGTCGAGGCAGCGTTGCGCGCCGCCCAGCGAACAGGCACCGATATTCAGCCGCCCGCCATCCAGCCCCATCATCGCGAAACGGAAACCTTCGCCCTCGTCACCGACGCGGTTCTCCACCGGAATGCGCGCGTCTTCGAAGATGATTTGCGCGGTAGGGGAGGCGTTCCAGCCGAGCTTTTTTTCGGGCGCGCCGAAGCTGACGCCGGGCGTGTCCTTGTCGACTACCAGGCAGGTGATGCCCTTCGTCTTGTGTTCGCCCGTGCGGACCATGCAGACATAGACGTCGTTGAATCCGCCGCCCGAAATGAACTGTTTGGTGCCGTTGACGACGTAATGCTCGCCATCCAGCTTCGCGCTGGTCGAAAGCCCCGCCGCATCCGATCCGCTGCCCGGCTCGGTCAGGGCGTAGGACGCGATCTTTTTCATGGAAATGAGGTCGGGCAGATAGCGGTCCTTGATCGCCTGTCCGCCGAATGCATCGATCATCCAGGCGGCCATGTTGTGGATCGAGATGAACGCGCTGGTGGTGGGGCAGCCATAGGCCATCGCTTCCATGATCAGCGCCGCTTCCAGCCGGCCGAGCCCGATGCCGCCCGCTTCTTCCGACACGTAGATCGCGCCGAAACCCAGTTCGGCCGTGGATGTGATCACATCGCGGGGAAAATGCGATTTCTCATCCCATTCGCCCGCATGGGGCGTGATGTTGTCGGCGGTGAAGCGCCGCGCCATGTCCTGAATGGCGAGCTGGTCGTCGGTAAGCGAGAATTGTCCTGTCATGGCGGCTGCTCTAGCGATTGGGGCGGGTGGGCGAAAGTCCTAGCCGGCGCAGCGTTTGCGGACCATTTCTCCGCCGCCCGGACCGTCCTGTCCCAAAGCGATCAGCCGGTCGCCATCTTCGGACAGGCGGAAATTGGCGGTTTCTTCCCAGGTTTCGCCTTCGCCCCGCATGGCGAGATCCATGCGCACCCCGCCATCGCCGGTCGCGGTGATGTCGCTCGCCCGGCCGGACGATTCGTAGAACGTCACGTGGGTCGGTTCGATCTTAAGATAGAGGTCCGATGCCGGGTCGCAGCGCCCCTCGGCGAAATCCCAAGAGCCGCGAAAGGCGGCGGGGATCGCCGCCAGTTCCTCGCCCGCAGCGCGCGTCGGGCCGGTATCGGTCGGATCGGCCAGCGATTGTTCCCCTTCGGACAGAACCGCGTCATCCGCCGCGCTGTCGGCCACGACCTCGCTCTCGACTACGGGTTCGTTGGCATTGTCCGAACAGGCGGCCAGCATGAAAGGGATGGCAATAAGAGCAACGTTCCGCATTATTTGTCCTTCACGACACGGGTTTCGAACAGATGGGTCATGGTGCCGGTTCCCATCCAGGTGGGGGAAAGCGGGGGCGCGATGTCCTGTTCCCACGCCATCGAACCGATCAGGGTGCCATAGGCGTAAGGCACATCGGGCATGGCGGAGTTGATCGGATCGGCATAGGCTTCATCGACGTCGATGATAGTCCAACCCCGCCGGCGCATCTCGGCAACCAGATCGCCAAGAAACAGTGCGGCGAGATCGGTTTCGTGCAGCAGCATGACATGGGCAGGCGATCGGCCCAACGTAATGCGCGCGAGTTCATCATGATATTCCAGCGCGCTCATCTGCGAACCGATGTATAGGCGGCGGAGCGCCTTCATATCCATGGCCTTGCCCGTTTCGGCCGCGGCTATGGTCAGCGCCTCCAAATGCCAGTCGGATGCGTCGACGGTGACGTAGCCGTTTCGCAGTCCCCGCTGTGCCAAACCGGCGCGCACGGCATCGCGCTTTGCCTTGTCGCGTCCACCCTCGTCCAGATACGGGAAACGAAACCACGGCCGTGTCCCTGGCCGTCCGGCCAGCCACGCCTGCGCGCGGTCCATATCCTCGAGGTAGTCCTCCGCCGTCGATGTCCGCAGATGCGAATGCGCGAAACTGTGATTGGCGATGACATGACCCGCCGCGACGTAAGCGTCGATATACGCCTCCCCATCGGCGCCGTCGGGCTTCTCCAGATTGCCCGGCGTGACGAAGAACGCGGCCTGGTCGACCCCGGCATCGCGCAGCTGTGCCAACAAGGCAACATGCCGCTCCCCCGGAGTCATGAAAGCCCCAGCCTGCCGAGGCACATCATCGAAAGTCAGCGCGATGCGTTTGTCCTGCGCTGCCACGCCGTCCGCCATCAAACAGGCGATCAGCAGGACATACAGGATACGCATCATCGCTCGCTCACCCCATCGTGGGAATGACGAAGGCGTTCTCGTTGCCGCCATCCGCCGTTCCATCGGGCCAGCGTTGGGTGACGGTTTTGACCTTCGTCCAGAACTTGTAGCCTTCGGTGCCGTACTGGTTGGTGTCCCCGAAAGCGCTGCGTTTCCAGCCGCCGAAGCTGTGATAGCTCACCGGCACGGGGATCGGCACGTTGATGCCGACCATGCCTACCTGCACGCGGCTGGCGAATTCGCGCGCAGCGTGGCCGTTGCGGGTGAAGATCGCGACGCCGTTGCCATATTGGTGGTCGCTGGGCAGGCGCACGGCCTCCTCGAAATCCTTCGCGCGCACGATCTGCAGGACGGGGCCGAAGATTTCTTCCCGGTAGCTTTCCATCTTCGGGGTCACCCGGTCGAGCAGGGTTGGGCCGACGAAGAAGCCGTCCTCATGCCCCTGCAGCGCAAATCCACGACCGTCGATCACGACCTCCGCGCCCTCTTTCTCTGCCGTGTCGATCCAGCCTTCGATGCGCGCCTTGTGTTCGGGCGTCACGACAGGGCCGTAATGTGCGTCGGGATCGTTGGAGACGCCGATGCGCAGCCCCTCGATCGCGGGGATCAGCTTGTCGCGCAGTCGCTCCGCCGTGTCTTCGCCCACCGGCACCACCACCGGCAACGCCATGCAGCGTTCCCCCGCGCTGCCGAACGCGGCACCCGCCAGATCGTTCACCACCATGTCGAGATCGGCGTCCGGCATGACGATGCCATGGTTCTTCGCGCCGCCCATCGCCTGCACGCGCTTGCCGTTGTCGACACCGCGCTTGTAGACGTAGTGCGCGATGTCGCTCGACCCGACGAAGCTGACGGCGGCGATGTCCGGGTGATCGAGGATCGCGTCGACCATCTCCTTGTCGCCATGGACGACCTGCAGCAATCCCTCGGGCGCACCCGCTTCCAGGAACAGTTCGGCCAGCCGCACGGGCACGCTGGGGTCGCGCTCGCTCGGCTTCAATATGAAGGCATTGCCTGCGGCGATGGCGATGCCGAACATCCACATCGGGATCATCGCGGGGAAATTGAACGGGGTGATGCCTGCGCCGATGCCCAGCGGCTGGCGCATGGAATAGACGTCGATGCCCGGGCCAGCGCCTTGCGTATATTCGCCCTTTGCCACCTGCGGAATGCCGCAGGCATATTCGATGACCTCGAGACCGCGCTGCACGTCGCCCTTGGCATCGTCGACCACCTTGCCGTGTTCGCTGCTGAGAAGCTCCGCCAGTTCCTGCATGTTCGCCTCGATCAGCTCCTTGTACCGGAACATCACGCGCGCGCGTTTCTGCGGGTTGGTCGCGGCCCAGGCGGGCTGGACCTTTTTGGCGGCTTCGACCGCGTGGGCGAGCAGCGCGGCGTCGCCCAAAGCGACCTCGGCCTGCACTTCGCCGGTGGAGGGGTTCCAGATTTTATGCGTACGGCCGCTGCCGCCGCCCGTTTTTCCTACAACCACATGATCGACCTGCCGCATCGCGCATCTCCTGCAAATTCCTGAAACGTGAAGAGGGGTTTAGCCGGTTCCGCATCCGAAACCAATTATCCTGACGCCTCTATCCGATCTGGGCCATCATCGTCGCGCACAGGATCGCGCCATAGGTGCCCACGGCATAGCCCAGCACCGCCAGCAGCACGCCGACCGGGGCGAGGGCCGGGTGGAAGGCGGCGGCGACGACGGGCGCGCTGGCCGCGCCGCCGACATTCGCCTTGCTCCCCACCGCCACGAAGAAGAACGGCGCGCGGATGATGCGCGCCACGATCAGCAGAAGCGCGGAATGGATGACCATCCAGATCACGCCTACGACCATGAAGGCGGGCGCGTCCGCAATCTTCAGGATGTCCATCTTGGTCCCGATGATCGCGACCAGCAGGAAGATGAACACCGTGCCGAATTTGGATGCGCCGACCCCTTCCAGATTGCGCGCGCGGGTGAAGCTGGCGACGAGGCCGAGCGTGGTCGAAATCACCACCACCCAGAAGAAACTGCTCGCCAGCGTCGCTTCCTCGCCCTGCCATGCGGCGAATCTTTCCTCGAGGAAAGATCCGCCCAGATGGCACAGGCCGACCACCGCGAACGTGCCACCGAACAGCAGGACGTAGTCGTTGGCCGATGCCACGCGTTCGACCGAGGAGGTGTAATCCGCCATCTTGTCGCGCAGCCGGTCGATCGCGCTGCTGTCCGCCCGCAGCCAGCGGTCCACTCGCTTGCTGTCGCCCGCGCCGTACAGCAGGAACGCCATCCAGATATTGGCGACGATGATATCGACCGCGATCAAGGCGGAGTAGTTCTCGATATTGTAGCCATAGACTTCCAGCATGGCGGTCTGGTTCGCGCCGCCGCCGATCCAGCTCCCGGCCAGCGTCGCCAGCCCCCGCCAAGCCGCATCCGCGCCGCTGCCGATGATCGAAGGTTCGAACTGCGCCACGATCCACAGCGCGATCGGCCCGCCGATGATGATGCCGATGGTGGCGGTGAAGAACATGATCAGCGCCTTGGACCCCAGTCCCAGGATGCCGCGCATGTCGATGCTCAGCGTCATCAGGAACAGGGCGGCGGGGAGGAAATAATCCTTCGCGATCGTCCACAGATTGCTGGCCTCGACATCGATCAGACCGAACGTGACCATCAGCGATGGCAGCAGGTAGCAGACCAGTATGATGGGAACGAAGGTGTAGAACTTCGCCCAGCCGGGCCGGTCGCGCGTGACGAACACGAAGGCGAGGACCGCGGCGAGCAGCCCGAAAATCACCCGGTCGTCGGTTATCATGTTCCCTGGCGCCCTTCGATAAGGCGGTCGACCAGCGACGGATCGGCCAGCGTGGACGTATCGCCGAGCGAGCCGCAATCGTTCTCCGCGATCTTGCGCAGGATGCGGCGCATGATCTTGCCCGAACGCGTCTTGGGCAGGCCGTCGGTGAACTGGATATGATCGGGGCTGGCGATCGGTCCGATCTCGCTGCGGACGAGATTGCGCAGTTCCTGGTAGAGGTCGTCCGACCCCGCGACACCGGCGTTCAGCGTGACGTAGCAATAGATGCCCTGACCCTTCACATCATGCGGGTAGCCGACCACGGCGGCTTCGGCGACCTTAGGATGCAGCACCAGCGCGGACTCGACCTCGGCCGTGCCCATGCGGTGGCCGGAGACGTTGATGACGTCGTCCACGCGGCCGGTGATCCGGTAATAGCCGTCTGCGTCCCGGCGGCAGCCATCGCCGGTGAAATACTTGCCCTTGTAAGTGCTGAAATAGGTCTGGACGAAGCGGTCGTGATCGCCATAGACGCTGCGCGCCTGCCCGGGCCAGCTTTGGGTGATGCAGAGGTTGCCTTCCGCTGCGCCGTCCAGCCCCTTGCCGTCCTTGCCGACCAGTTGCGGGCGGATGCCGAAGAACGGCCGCCCCGCGCTGCCCGGTTTCATGTCGTGCGCGCCCGGCAGGGTGGTGATCATCACCCCGCCCGTTTCGGTCTGCCACCAGGTGTCGACGATCGGGCTGCGTTTCTCGCCCACGACCTCGTGATACCAGCGCCAGGCCTCCGGGTTGATGGGTTCGCCCACCGTACCCAGCAGGCGGAGCGAAGAGCGGCTGCGGCCGGTGACGTAATCGTCGCCTTCGCGCATCAGGGCGCGGATCGCGGTGGGGGCGGTGTAGAGGAATTGACGCCGTGCCGGTCCACCACGTCCCACATGCGCCCGTGATCGGGATGGTTCGGCACCCCTTCGAAAATTACCTGGGTCGCGCCGTTTATGAGCGGTCCGTAAACGATGTAGCTGTGCCCGGTGACCCAGCCGATATCGGCGGTGCACCAGAACACCTCGCCCGGCCGGTAATCGAACACGTAATGGAACGTCGTCGCGGTCCAGACGCCGTAGCCGCCGGTGGTGTGGAGCACGCCCTTGGGCTTGCCGGTGGAGCCGGAGGTGTAGAGGATGAACAACGGGTCTTCCGCGCGCATTTCCACGCACGGGCAATTTTCGTCGGAGCGCACATCATGATACCACTGGTCGCGCCCGGCCTGCATCGTCACGTCCGCGCCGGTGTGGCGGACCAACAGCACGCCGGACACGTCCACTCCGTCGAGCGCCAGGGCGGCATCGACATTGTCTTTCAGCGGGATCGGCTTGCCCGCCCGCAGCCCTTCGTCCGCGGTCACCACGAACCGGCTATCGCAATCGCGGATGCGCCCGCCCAGCGCCTCGGGCGAGAAGCCGCCGAACACCACCGAATGCACCGCGCCGATGCGCGCGCAGGCCAGCATCGCCAGCGTGCCTTCCACGATCATCGGCATGTAGATCGTCACCCGATCGCCCCTGGTCACGCCGATGGATTTGAGCGCGTTGGCCATCTGGACGACCTCTCGCTGCAATTCGCGGTAGGTCAGGCTGCGCCTCTCGCCCGCCGGATCGTCCGGTTCGAAGATCAGCGCCGTGCGGTCGCCATGGTCCGCGACATGCCGGTCCACCGCGTTGTGGCAAAGGTTGAGCGTGCCGTCGGCGAACCATTGTATATCGACCGGATCGTAGGACCATTCGCCGCCTTTCGTCGGGGGCGTCGTCCAGTCGAGTCGTTTCGCCTGTTCCAGCCAGAAAGCGTCGGGATCGGCGATGGATCGTTCATACAGGGCATCATATTGTTCGGCGGTGCAATGCGTATCGCGGCCTGCGGGTCGTTTGACGAAGTCGGTCATGATCGATGTTTCCCCTGTCACCGCGGCGGCATGCGAATGGCGCCGTCGAGGCGGAACTGGTGCCCGTTGATGTAGCTGTTGCGCGCGATCTCCAGGATGAGCGAGGCGAATTCCTCCGGCTCGCCCAACCGTTTGGGGAAAGGAACGCTGGCGTTCAGTTGCTCCCACATCGGCGGGTTGCGTTCCTTCATGCCCAGCATCAGCGGGGTCGCGAATATGCCGGGCATGACGGAGTTCACCCGGATGCCCATGTCCATCAGGTCGCGCGCCATCGGCAGGACCAGCCCGTTCACCCCGGATTTGCAGCTGCCATAGATCACCTGCCCGATCTGCCCGTCCTGCGCCGCGACGGAGGCGGTCAGCACGATCGACCCGCGTTCGCCATCATCGTTCACCGGTTCGCTGTTCGCCATGCCCAGCGCGGAATGGGAGGCGATGCGGTAGCTGGCCACCAGAATGCCTTGCGCCCCGAACGCGTAATCTTCGGTGCTCAGCCGCCTGTAGCGTCCGTTTTCCTTGTCCCAGCCCAATGTCTTGCCGCGCCGGCTCGCCATCGCGCAATGAACGGTCACGCGTTCCTGTCCATGCGCGGCGCGGGCGGCGTCGAACCCGGCGACGACGGAGGCTTCGTCCGTGATGTCGACATGGTGGAAACTGCCGCCGATCGCTTCCGCATGGGCCGCGCCGTCATCGTCGTTGATGTCGAAGATCGCGACCTTAAGTCCCGCATCGGCCAGCGCCTGGGCGCTTGCGCGGCCCAGTCCCGATGCGCCGCCGGTGACCACCGCCGCCATGCCCCGTTCCAGTTTCATGCGCGTCCTCTCCCTTGTCATTGAACCTGTCATGCGGGATGAAGCCGCCGGTTGGCAAATGAAGATTTTCGGCAAGAGGACATGCGGTCATGTCGGGCTTTCTGTTCGCGCTGGTGACGGTGTTCCTCGCATCGCTGGGCGGGCGGGACCAGTTGCTGGTCGCCCGCTTCACAGGCGTGCTCGGACGCAGACCCGCGTTGCTGGCGATCGGTCTGGCGATCGGCTGCGCGACGGCGGCGATCATGGCCTGGGGCGGGAACTATATCGCGGCCATGCTGCCCCCGGCGGGCAAGACGATGCTGGTCGCGTTTGCGTTGCTGCTGGCGGCGATGGAGTTGCTCTGGCCGATCGTGCCGGACGCGGAGCGGGAGCCTACCCGGTCGCTGGGCGCGATCGCCATCGTGCTGTTCGCGCGGCAATCGGGCGATGCTGCGCGCTTCGCCATATTCGGCTTCGCGGCCCTTTATGCCGATCCGTGGCTGGCCGGCATCGGCGGCGCGCTGGGCGGCGGGGCCGCGCTGGCGCTGGCCTGGCTTCTGGCGGACGAACTTGCCGGCTGGCCGCCGCTTCGCACGATCCGCATGGCAGCGGGCGTCGCGGCGGGCGCCGCCGGCGTCGTCATCGCCCTGACCGCGCGCGGCCTTATTGTCTGATCTATCGATTGGCTGATCGATCGGGTCGATGTCCGTCGCTGCGAGGCTCGACGAAACCCGCCACGATCCCGTGCGTAGTCTATTCGTAGATATCGCAACAGGAAGGAACAGCGATCCCATGACCGAAACCGGCGACAATTCCAAGAAAGCCCTTATCGCGGAACTCAACGGCTTGCTGGCCGATCATTTCGCGCTCTATTTGAAAACGAAGAACTTTCACTGGCATGTTGCCGGTCCGCGGTTTCGCGACCTGCACCTGCTGTTCGACGAGCAGGCGATCGAGATCCGCGACCAGATCGATGCGATCGGCGAACGCGTGCGCAAACAGGGGGAACATACGCTGACCTCCATCGCGTCGGTCGCCCGGCACACGCAGGTCAAGGATCAGGACGATACGGCTCTATCGCCCGACGCCATGGTCGAGGAACTGCGCGACGACAATGCGGCGATGGTCGTGCGGCTGAAGAACATGAAACCGCTGGCGGAGGATGCCGGCGACAATGCCACCGACAGCCTGCTCGACGACTGGACGGACATGGCCGAAGAACGCGTGTGGTTCCTGACCCAGACGCTGAAGCCGGGAGACACGCGATCGGCCGACTGACCATCATCGATAACGCCGACGACCACGCCATCGCAGCCTGGTTCGAGAACCAGCTGGCGGAAGCCTTGAGCGCCCGCGCCGGGCCCGTCGCCGTCAGCATGCCCGGCGGGTCGACGCCGCTGCCGATCATGGAGCGGCTGTCCCGCGCCACGATCGACTGGTCGCGCATCGTGATCTGGCCGGGCGACGACCGCGCGGTGCCCGAAAACCACGAAGCCAGCAATACGGGCAAGCTGCGTACGCTGTTCGAACCGGTCGGCGCGACCGTCATGGCGCTGACGATCATGGAGCAGGTGCCGCGCTTCGCGCTGGTCTGGCTCGGCATGGGGGCGGACGGGCATGTCGCATCGTTGTTTCCAAGCGCCGATCCGCAGGTGAATGACGAACGCCGGATGCGTCGGCTCACGCCCGATCCGCTTCCGCCCGAAGCCCCCTTCGACCGGGTGACTTTGACCTTGCCGGCGTTGCTGGACAGCGACCAGGTCGTGTTCGTCATTCGCGGCAACGACAAGCGCGCGGTGTTCGGCAGTGCCGCCGCAGGCGAAACCGATCTGCCGATCGCCCGGCTGCTGGGTGCGGCGAAGCAGCCGGTGACATGCTTCACCTGATCGAACGCCTGCTCGACAGGATACTTCCACCGCCTGTGCATCGGCTGGCGCTGAGGATAGCGCACAAGGCCCGCTATCGCTGGCGCGGTTTCGCGAAGCCGCATCTGTTCGGCGTCTCCGTCATCCTGCGCAACGACGAAGGGCATGTTCTGCTGGTCCGGCACAGTTACGGGCCGGATGTCTGGTCGTTGCCGGGCGGCGGAATGGAAAAGGGTGAAGCGGCCGAAACAGCCGCACGGCGCGAAATGCGAGAGGAACTGAACATCGAACTCAGCGAAGCGAAGCAGATCGGCACGCTGGACGAAACCCTCTCCGGCACCTCGCACACCGCCCATATTCTTACAGCGCGCACCGGTGACGCGATCATGCCGGACGGACGCGAGATTGCCGAAGCGCGCTTCTTTCCTGCGAACGAACTGCCCCAAGATCTCGGCACGATCGCCCGCCGAAGGATCGATTTTTACGGCCGGCGCTAAAACAGCTTCAGCTGCGCTTCTTCCGCCGCGCGTTCGCGGCGGGTCTTCTTCGTCACTCCGTCGAGCGAGGACAGCGTCAGCCCCATCAGCCGGATCGGCATGGGCAGGGGCAGCACCTCTTCCAGCAGGATACGCGCCAGCCGTGCGAACTCCGCCTTGTCCGCGACCAGGTGCGACACCGATTTGGCCCGGGTCATCAGAGTGAAATCGTTGTATTTCAGTTTCAGCGTGACCGTGCGGCCCTTCGCGCCGTTATGCGCGATCCGGTCCCACACGATATCGACGATCCGTTCCAGCGTGTCGCGCAATTCCGGCGCGGCCGAAATATCCTCATGAAACGTCCGCTCCCCGCCTACTGACTTGCGGATGCGGTTGGTGCGGACCGCGCGCAGATCGACGCCGCGCGCGGCGCGGTAGAGATAATCGGCGAAACTGCCGAAATGCGCGCGCAGGAACACCATGTCCTTCGCGGCCAGATCGGCCCCCGTCTCGATCCCCAGCCGTGCCATCTTTTCGGCGCCCTTCGGCCCGACGCCGTGAAACCGACGGATCGGCAATGCCGCGACGAAGGCCGCACCTTCGCCGGGCCGGATCACGCACAGCCCGTCGGGCTTGTTCTGGTCGCTCGCCAGCTTGGCGATGAACTTGTTGTAGCTGACCCCGGCGCTGGCGGTCAGTTGCGTCTGTTCGCGGATGTCGCGCCGGATACGCTCCGCGATGCGCGTCGCGCTGCCCAGTCCGCGTATATCGTCGGTCACATCCATGAACGCCTCGTCGAGACTGAGCGGTTCGACATGCGGGGTATAGTAGTGGAAGATGCCGCGAATGATCTGCGACGCTTCGCGATAGGCGTCGAACCGGCTCTTGACGAAGACCAGATCGGGACACAGCCGTTTGGCGGTGACCGACGGCATGGCCGATTTGACGCCGAACCTGCGCGCTTCGTAACTCGCCGCTGCAACCACGCCGCGCCCGCTGCTGCCGCCGACCGCCACGGGTCGTCCGCGCAATTCGGGATTGTCGCGCTGTTCGACGCTGGCGAAGAAGGCGTCCATGTCGACGTGGATGATCTTGCGATGGACGTCGCTCTGGCCGTCCGTCGCCAGGCCATCTGTTTGGGCGCCCATCCGGGTGCCACTCTCGACACATGGCTCGTGATCGGTTTCGTCGGGAGGATCGGACTCGCTCATGCGCGGCCCAGGTTAGGGCGCAGCCGCGTTATTGTCAGCAGGCCGCACGCGCCGCTGGCTATTTGCCGCGCCTGCGCGCAAGGGGTCGCGATGAGCACCGCCCCCGCATCCCGAGGCACCGCCGGCCGCATCCGTGCGGCGCTGGGCGAGCGTGAGCTCATCGTGCTGATGGCGCTGCTGATGAGCCTGCAGGCGTTCGGGATCGACGCGATGCTGCCCGCGCTGGGCCGGATCGGACAGGATATGGGCGCGCCCGGCAATGAACGGCAATTCGTGATCGGCGCCTATTTCCTGGGCGCGGGGTGCGGCGCGTTCTTTCCGGGAGCCTTCGCCGACCGCTTCGGCCGTCGTCCGATCCTCGCCATTGCGCTGGTCAGCTATATCCTGCTGTCGCTGGCTTGCGCGCTGGCGACGGATTACGAATGGCTGCTGGCAATACGGCTGGCGCAGGGATTGTCCTGCGCCGGATTGAGCGTAGTCCCCGCCGCGATCGTGCGCGATCATGTCGGCGGCGACCGGATGGCCCGGCTGATGAGCCTCATCATGATGATCTTCCTGCTGGTGCCGATCGTCGCGCCCGCGATCGGGCAGGTCATCATGGTCCTGTTCGGCTGGCGCGCGATCTTCGGGGCGATGGCGGTGATGGGAACCGTGGTCGGCTGCTGGACGTGGTGGCGGCTTCCCGAGACGCTGGACCCGAACAACCGCCAGCGCATCCATGCGGGCACGATCCTGCGGAACATGGGCCGCGCGCTGACCGATCGGGGCGCCATCGGCTACGTCGTGGGCAGCGCGCTGGTGTTCGGATCGCTGTTCGGCTTCCTCAATTCGAGCCAGCAGCTGATCGCCGAAACCTTCGACCAGGCGGATAATTTCGCCTTCATCTTCGGTGGCGCGGTGGTCGGCATGGTGGCCGCCAATTTCACCAATTCGCGGATCGTCGAACGCTTCGGCGCGCGGCGGGTCAGCCACGCGGCGCTGTTCGGGTTCATCGCGATCGGCATCACGCAATATGTAAGCGCGTCGCAGCCGGACCAGCCGCTGTGGCAGTTCATCGTGCTGATGAGCCTGTCGATGGCGATGCTGGGCTTCATCGGTGCGAACTTCAGCTCCATCGCGATGCAGCCGTTCCAGCATATTGCCGGCGCGGCCAGTTCCGCCCAGACGGCCCTGAGGATGAGCACCGGCGCGATATTGGGCGCGCTTATCGGTTCGCTCTATGACGGCACGGCGCGGCCATTGGCGATATCGATGCTCAGCTGCGCGCTTCTGGCGCTGGCGATCGTATTGTTCAGCGAAAGAGGCAAGCTGTTCGGGCGGCGGGTTGAGTCTTAGAATAGTTTGTTTCGCGCAGAGGACGCGGGGGAAGCAGAGACGCAGAGGCGAATGCCGCGCCGTAGGCGCTTAAGATACGTAGCTAATTCACCGAAAACCTTTTAATTGGATAGCGGCTTTGCCGCAGGCGTTACATCTCCGCGAGCTCTGCGAAATCTCTGCGTCTCTGCGCGAAAACACTTCTCTTCTTACTCGACCAAACGCGTTCAACGGGTCCCCATTAACCGTCGCCAAGCGAGATCGGCGAATTCGCACAGGAGCGGGCGGGTATCGCGCGGGTCGATGATATCCTCGACGCTGAATTTCTCCGCGCTGCGGAACGGGCTGCGGACGTGGTTCAGGCGTTTGCGGATGGCGGCCAGGTGTGCTTCCGGATCGTCCGATGCTTCCAGCTCGGCTTTATAGGCAACCTCGATCCCGCCCTCGATCGGCAGGCTGCCCCAATCGCCGCTGGGCCAGGCGAAGCGGTATTGGAACCGGTCCGCATTGCTCATCGCGCTGCCGGCGATGCCGAAGGCGCGGCGTACGATGACCGACGCGAGCGGCACTTGCGCACGGTAGATCGCGTTCATCGCCTGAACGCCATAGCGGATCGTGCCCGCTTCTTCCGCCGCGCGACCGATCATGAAGCCGGGATTGTCGACCAGATGGACGATCGGCAGTCGGAATTGGTCGGCGAGCTTGACGAAGCGTTCGACCTTTTCGCTGGTCTTGGCTTCCCACGATCCGCCCAGGAAGCTGGGATCGCTGGCGAGAACGGCGATAGGCCAGCCATCCAGCCGCGCGAATGCCGTGATCGCGGCGCGGCCCCATTGGCGGCCCATTTCGAACATACTGTCGCGGTCGAACACCATTTCCAGCGCGCGGCGCATGGAATAGACCTGCTTGGGATCGCGCGGAACGAGATCGAGCAGTGCCTCCTCGCGCCGGTCGGTGGGGTCGCGGCATTCGGTGCGGGCGGCCAATGCTTCGACATGACCGGGGAGGTAGGACAGAAACCGGCGGGCGGAGGCGAAAGCGGCGTTCTCGTCCAGCACCTCGTCGTCGATCACGCCGTTGCGGGTGTGGATGTCGCTGCCGCCGAGCGACTCCTTGTCGCTGGTTTCCCCGATCGCCTCGACCACGGCGGGGCCGGCGGCGAAGACCTGGCTCAATCCCTTGACCATGACCGAATAATGGCTGGCGACCGCGCGCGCCGCTCCCAATCCCGCCGTCGGGCCTAGCGCGAGGGCGACGACCGGCACGGTGTCCAGATTGGTCACCACCTCGCCCCAGCCTGGCACGGCGGGCACGTAGGTCGCGCCGATATCCTCCAGCGTCCTGACCGAACCGCCCCCGCCGGTGCCGTCGATCATGCGGATCATCGGCAGACGCAGCTCATGCGCCATCTGCTCGGCCTGCACGACCTTGCGGAAAATGCTCGCATCCGCCGCCCCGCCACGCACGGTGAAATCGTCGGCGGTGACGACCACGGGCCGCCCTTCGATATCGGCGCGGCCGAAAATGCAGTTGCTGGGCTGAAGGTCGGTCAGCGTGCCATCGTCGTCATACGATCCGCGCCCGGCGATCGCCCCGATCTCGCGGAAAGAGCCTTCGTCGACGATCCCCGCGATCCGTTGGCGCGCGTCCAGCTTGCCGCGCGAATGCTGGCGGGCGACTTTTTCCTTGCCGCCCATCCGCTTGGTAAGTTCGCGGCGTTTCGCCAGTTCGCCGAGTTCGGGCTTCCAGATCATACATACTCCCCCCATTTGGCTCGACTTTTGCTTCAAATCCGTTCGCCCTGAGCCTGTCGAAGGGCTGCTCTATCTTTTTAAATTTAACGCTGAGAGCAAGGGCAGGGCTTCGACAGGCTCAGCCCGAACGGTATCGAAATGTCAGGCGTCTGCAGCCGCCTCCACCACTGCCAGCACCGCGTCGACCTCGACCTGTCCGCCTTCGGCGGCGTTGAGTTCGCTCACGGTCCCGTCGAACGGCGCGGTCAGCGCATGCTCCATCTTCATTGCTTCGAGCACCACCAGTCGCTGCCCGGCGGTGACGCGGTCACCCGCCGCCATATCGACCGCAATGACCTTCCCTGGCATGGGCGCGATAATGGCACCATCGCCTACCTTGGCCGCGCCCGATCCACGAGCCTGTCTGTCGAACCCGTGCGCCTGCCCGTTGTCGAACACGACAACGCGCGTTGCATCGGCGAACCCGGTGAGCGAAGGTTCGAGATCGCTTTCATCGACATGCACCGCCTGGAAGGTGCCACCCTGTCCCAATCCGACCGAGAAGCGCGGATCGGCATTCAGGCGGAAACCGGCAAGATCGTTCGGGTTGTCGTCGTTCGCGGCGAGGGCGATGGTGGCCGCCCCCTGCAACACGGCATCGTCCGGTTCGGCATCGGGGAGCAGCCTGTCGCCCTTCCTTTCGATGAACCCGGTGTCGAGCCGCGCCGCGACGAAATCGGCGTCCGACACAGCGTTGGCGATGAAGGCGGCGTTGGATCGGACCGGCCAAATCTCGACCCCTTCCGCCATGTCGACCAGCAGATCGATCGCATCGTCGCGATCGTCGCCCCATGCGACCAGCTTCGCGATCATGGGATCGTAGAAAGGCGAGATCGCGTCGCCTTCCTCTACTCCGGTTTCAACACGGCCCTGATTGCCCAGATCGAGATGATCGAGCGCGCCGGTGCTGGGCAGAAACCCTTTCACGGGGTCTTCTGCATACAGCCGTGCCTCGATCGCATGGCCTTCGATCGTCAATTCCTCCTGTTTAAGCGGGATCGGCTCGCCGCTTGCGACCCGCAGCTGCCATTCGACCAGATCGACGCCGGTGATCTCCTCCGTCACCGGATGTTCGACCTGAAGGCGGGTGTTCATTTCCATGAAGAAGATGCGATCGGCACGCAGACCCTCCGAGGCGTCGGCGATGAATTCGATCGTCCCCGCGCCTTCGTAATCGACTGCCTTGGCCGCGCGCACGGCAGCCGCGCAGATGTCTTCGCGCGTCGCCTCGTCCATGCCGGGGGCGGGCGCTTCCTCGATCACTTTCTGGTGGCGGCGCTGGAGGCTGCAATCGCGTTCGAACAGGTGCACGACATTGCCATGGGCATCGCCGAACACCTGCACTTCGATATGGCGGGGCGAGGTGATCCATTTTTCCAGCAGCACTTCGTCGTTGGAGAAGCTGGCCTTCGCCTCGCGGCGGCAGCTTTCGAGGTCGGCTTCGAAATCCGCCGCCTGTTCGACCTTGCGCATCCCCTTGCCGCCGCCACCCGCGACCGCCTTGATGAGCACCGGGTAGCCGATTTTGTCCGCCTCGGCCTTCAGGCGCTCGACCGATTGGTCCTTGCCCAGATAGCCGGGAGTGACGGGCACGCCGGCTTCCTGCATCAACGTCTTCGCAGCGTCTTTCAGGCCCATCGCGCGAATGCTGGAAGGCTTCGGCCCGACCCAGATCAACCCGGCATCGATCACCGCTTGCGCGAAATCCGCGTTTTCGGACAGAAATCCGTAGCCGGGATGGATCGCCTCCGCCGCTGCCGTCTTCGCCGCGGCAATGATCGTCTCGCCGACGAGATAGCTTGTCGCGGCGGGCGAGGGGCCGATATGTACGGCCTCGTCCGCCCGGCGAACATGGAGCGCGGTGGCATCGGCATCGGAATAGACCGCCACGGTCGCGATATTCATGGCACGCGCGGTGCGGATGATGCGGCAGGCGATCTCGCCGCGATTGGCGATCAGAAGTTTGGCAATCATGTGCATGGGATTAGGACGGGCCCCTCGCCGTGTCGAGTGGATTGGGCGCACTGTGATGTGGTAGAAGAAAAGTAAGGGTTTCGCGCAGAGGGCGCCGAGGAGCAGAGAACGCAGAGGAGCTATTGTGCGCCGCAGGCACTCGATTTGCTACCTATTTACCTGCCAAAACGATAGTAGATAAGGGCGGCTTCGCCGCGGACACTTCTTCTCTGCTCCCATGCGCTCTCTGCGCGAAACTCAACCGAGCGCCCAACGCTGGAAGATCAGCACCCTACTCCTCGGGCAAAGGCTCCATGTTAGGCGGCGCGATCGGGCCGGCCATGCGCACGTCGAGCAGGATATCGCCGCGATCCATCGGCGGCTCGTCGTCCGGCGGGCGGGGGTCGTTGCGCACCGCCTCGGCGAAGGCGGCGGTCACGTGGCGCAGCTTCGCCGATTTACCGATATGCACCCGTTGATCCCACGCGTGGCTGCCGCGCCGCCGTACCTCGTGCCCGATCGCGGTGTAGATGCGCGCCGCCGACAGGATCGCCCAGCGGCTGCGAAAAGGGAGAACGACGGTTCCCGCCCGCGCCCGCTTGGCGTAGCGGTCCATCAGCAGCACCAGCCGCTCCGCCAGATCCGCCAGTTCCTGCCGATGATGCGGCTTGGTGTGCTGGCCCGGCTCGATATCCTCGTCGGCCAGCCATTCCTGCGGCAGATAGCAGCGCCCGGCCGCATCGTCCTCCACCAGATCGCGTGCGATATTGGCGAGCTGGAACGCCAGGCCCAGATCGCAGGCGCGGTCCATCGTGCTGTCGTCGTGGCGGTTCACGCCCATCACCTGCGCCATCATCACGCCGACCGCGCCCGCCACGTGATAGCAATAGCGCAGCAGATCGGCCTCGTTGCGCGGTCGCCATTCATCGGCATCGAGCGCGAAACCTTCGATCACGTCATCGGCCAGCTGCCGGGCAATGTCCGCTTCCTTGGCGACCAGTCCGAAGGCGTCGAAAGCGGGGTCGGCAGTCGGCTGCCCGTCCAGCGCACGGGCGGTCAGCACGCGGATCGATTTGAGGCGCTGGGCCGCTTGCGTCTGGTCGCCGAGGGTGCCGCCCATATCCTGCGCATCGGCAATATCATCGCATCGGCGGCACCAGGCGTAGAGCAGCCAGACGCGTTCGCGGACCTTCCGGTCGAACAGGTTGGATGCGACCGTAAAGCTCTTCGATCCTTCCGCGATCGCCCGCCGCGCCCGTTCCACCAGCACTTCGCGGTTGCGCCCGCCGCCCGGTTGCGCAGGCGTGCCGCGCATGATGCGCGAAGGGGCCAGCATTCGGTCGGACACGCGTCGTACATTCACAGATCGGCGGCTTTCATCCTGAATATCGGCACATGCGGTTCGTACCCTGCCATCGCATCGAGCAGATCGCCGATATCCTCGCGCGCGGTGAGGATGGACTGATGAGCCGGGCGGATGAAGCCGGTTTGCGCCATTTTGGCGTAGAACTCGATCAGTCCGTCATAGAACCCGAACGCGTTGAGCAGACCCACGGGATTGGTATGATAGCCCAGCTGCGCCCAGCTCACCGCTTCCCATAGTTCGTCCATGGTGCCCACTCCGCCGGGCAGGGTTACGAAACCGTCGGAAAGGTCGGTGAACGCTTTCTTGCGTTCGTGCATGCCGGGCACGGTATGCAATTCGGTGCAATCGGTATTGGCGACCTCGCTACCCGCAAGTGCTTCGGGAATGACCCCGATGACTTCGCCGCCCTTCTCGAGCGCGCCGGAAGCTAGGGCCCCCATCAGGCCGAGCCTGCCGCCACCATAGACGACGCCGATGCCGCGCCGCGCCAGTGTCGCACCGACATTGCGGGCCAGCTCCATGTAACGCGGATCGGCGGGCGTCGCGGACCCGCAATAGACGGCCAGGCGTTTCATGCCTCCCACGCCCCTTCAGGGGAGGGGGCCGGGGGGTGGGGACTGCCAGATGATTGGCTCATCCCCCACCCCGCTGCGCCTAGCCTCGCCTTCGGCCCCCCAAGTCTCACTGCCCCTCCCCTAAAGGAGAGGGGGCGGGGAATGGCAAAGTCCATTTTGAAACCAACATGATCAACGTTCAGCCAGATCCTCGATCATCAGCCCCGCCGTCGCTTTGGCGCTACCGACGACGCCGGGGATACCTGCGCCCGGATGGGTGCCCGCGCCGGTCAGGTAGAAGTTCTCGATCACGTCGTCGCGATTGTGGCCCCGGAACCAGGCGCTTTGCGTCAGCACCGGCTCCAGGCTGAAGGCGCTGCCCTGATGCGCGCTCAGATCATGGGCGAAATCCTTGGGCGCATAATGGAACTTCGTTACGATCCGGTCGTGGATATCGGGGATCAGCCGCCGGCCCACCTCGTCCAGGATGCGCTTCTCCAGCTTCGGGCCGACTTCGTCCCAATCGACCGCCAGCTTGCCCATATGGGCGACCGGCACCAGCGCGTAGAAGGTACTCTTGCCCTTGGGCGCCATGCTGGGATCGGTGACGGTGGGATGGTGCAGATAGATGCTGAAATCCTGCGGCAATACGCCGTGATCGTAGATGTCGTTCAGCAAACCTTTGTAGCGCGGGCCGAACAGGATCATGTGATGCGGGATGCCGGGCCAGGTGCCTTCGAGGCCGAAATGCACAACGAACAGGCCGGGGCTGAATTTTTTGCGGCTAAGCGTCTTGGCGTAGGACTTGCCCCGCGGGCTCTCCGACAGAAGATCGCGATAGGAATGCATGATGTCGCCATTGCTGGCGACCGCGTCGAACCGCTGTTTGAACCCGCTTTTCGTCTCGACTTCCGTCGCGCGGTTGCCGGTCGTATGCACCTGCACCACCGGGTCGCCGATCATCATAATCCCGCCGAGCCGTTCGAAATGACGGATCATGCCCGCGATCAGGCGGTTGGTGCCGCCACGCGTCCACCACACGCCGCCGTCTTTTTCCAGCTTGTGGATCAGCGTGTAGATCGCCGATGTCTTGAACGGGTTGCCCCCGACCAGCAACGTGTGGAAACTCAGCGCCTGGCGTATCTTTTCGTTTTGAATGAAGCTCGACACCATCGAATAGACGCTGCGCCAGGCCTGTTTCTTGGCGAGTGCAGGCGCCGCCTTCAGCATGGATTTGAAATCGAGGAAGGGCACGGTGCCCAGCTTGACATAGCCTTCCTCATACACGCCGGCGGAATATTCCAGGAACCTTGCATAGCCTTCCACATCTGCGGGATTTAGCTTGGCGATCTCGGCGTTCAGTTCCGCCTCGTCGTTCGAATAGTCGAAATTGTGCCCGTCCGGCCAATTGAGGCGATAGAAGGGGTGGACTTTCATCAGCTCGACATCGTCCTTCATGTCGTGGCCGGAAAGCGCCCACAATTCCTCGAGGCATGGAGGATCGGTGACCACGGTCGGTCCGCCATCGAAGATGAAGCCGTCGCGTTCCCAGTAATACGCCCGGCCGCCAGGCTTGTCCCGCGCCTCGATCACGGTCGTCTGGATGCCCGCCGATTGCAGCCGCATGGCCAGCGCCATCCCGCCGAAACCGGAACCCACGATGCAGGCGGTCTTGCCGGTCGGTTCGATGTGGGCGCGTGCAGGGATGGACTGCGCGTCGATAGCGAGTTTGGGCGACTGGACGTTCATCCGATTTTCTCCTGTTGCGCAATCAATGGCGCGCGTTGGCTCGCAAGGGCGGCAACGGCGCCCGAAAGGGGGACCGGCGGACGGCCGATAAGAAGGCGCGCCTTGTCGGCCAGGGTCAGTCGCCCGGCATAGAAGCGTTCGACCAATCGTTCGTTCAGCCGGTAGGTGTGCTGGAATACGCGGTAGCGTTCATTCGGTTTCGCCGCGCCGAACATCATGGAACCCAACAGGCGATAGAAGGCGGTGTCGCGCCAATGGTCGCGCGCCTGTAGGCGAAGGCGCTTGACCAGTCCGTCCATCGGGTCGGGATCCGCGGCAATGGCAATGGCCGTTCGCACCGCGAAGGGCAGGGTATAGCTGGTCAACGGGTGGACGAAGCCGCCCCGCGCCCCCGCAGCCGCCACGCCGGCAATTGCGACGTCCCGCTGGAACGCGTCGAAATCGCCGCCGGTAATGACGGGAAGGATGCCGGTTTCCGTACCGATCGTCTCGCCGACAACCCCGCGTTCCCGACAATAGGCGTCGATCCGGGCGGAGAACGCATCGCGGTCCACAGCGGGCGTATCGTCGTAATATGTGTCTTCGATGAACAGTTCGGTCGGCGACAGGGGCAGGGTGTAGACGAAGCGGCACGATCCGTGCTGGTCCACGCTCGCATCCATGATCGTCGGCCGATCTACGCCGTGCGGACGTTCGGTGCGGATATGGCGCCCCATGAACACCTGCCACCCGCCGGTCAGATGCGCACTGCCTTCGGGGCCGCGGCAGTCGATCACGGCGCGGGCGGCAACGCGATCGCTGTTGTCGAGCGTCACGCCATCGGCATCGAGCGTGGCGACAAGACTGCCCGTCATTACGGCGTTGTCCGCCAGTTCGCGCCGCAACGTCGCGGCGAAACCGGCGGAAGACAGCGATCGGTAATTCGATTGCAGCGTGCGGTCGTAATCGGGAAAGCGCACCCCGTAGCCATGCCAGCTTTCCGCCGGAAACACCGCCATCAAGGCGCGGCCCGCATCGTCCAGATCGCTGTCGAACCAGCTCCATCGGTGATTACCGCCCAGCACCTCGCCTGCCTCAATCAGGCGAACCGTCAGTTCCGGCCTGCGCCAGCGCAGCGCCAGCGCGATCAGCCCGCCGGCCAGTCCGCCGCCCACGATGGTAATGTCGATGCGATCGCATTGGGTAGCGGCGGGCCCGGTCATGGAAGCCGTCTCTACCCGATTGCCCGCAGCACGCAATTGCGTTGCCTGCAATCCTTCATGCGGACGGGCCGTAATGCGGAGAAGAGGCGACCGGGCAGCCGCGCGTTACTGATCGCCGGTCGGCACACCGTATTTGTCGAACACCGCCATCATGGCCGCCCGCATCCGCGCATCGTCCGCCGGCAGCATGGGCTCGTTCTCGAACCTGGCGCGTAATTGCGCGATCTGCGGCATCAGCGAGACGAATTTGACGACCCCGGCATTGGCCGCGGCTTCCCGGTTCGCGCGTGCCTGATCGGTAGGACTTAGCTGGCTGAATCCCCGATTGCCGGCGGCATGCAATCCCCGTTCGACATTATCGGCGGTGATCGTCTTTTCCCGGATAGCGGTGTCGAGGGTTTCATCGAAATTGATGCTGCCATTCGCGGCCTTCATGATCTGCTGGCCGATTTGCGAACTGTAGAACGCGTCGGCTTGCACGGCTTCTTCGCTAGTCAAACCGGTGCGCAGGAGTTCGATCATTCCCGGCTCGGCGAGCGCCGTGACGCGCATGGCGTGGTCCCTCAGCACCGGGCGGGCCGATCCGGTCAATTCTTCGATAAAGCCTGGATTTTCGACTTCCACCGCCGCGAAAAAGGGATTGGCAGCGAACTGCCCGTTCATGGCGCGCGCGATGGCGTCGAGTTCGTTTTCGAGGTCCATCGCCGATCGAAGCGTGCGGTAAAGCCGTTCATGCGCGCCCGCTTCCACCGTGTCCACGATCGCGTCGGCCACCGGCATGGTTTGCGCCAGCAACGGCGCGGGAACAGCCATGGGAATCAGCGACAGGGCGATTGCGAGCGTTTTCATGCGCGCCTCGATAGCCGCCCGATACGACGAATGCCAAAGAAATACCCGCCGACCCTGCGCGGGGCCGGCGGGTATCCGTTCGTCTTGATTCTGTTCGCGATCGACGATCTTATTCCTCGTCCTCCTCCGTCGCGCCCTTGACCCCTTCCGCCAGCTGGGGACGCGGATCGGGCATCTCCGCGTCGCGGTCGCCGGTCTTGAGATAGGTGTCGAACCAGTTCATCATCCGCAGATTGTAGTCATATTGCGCGGCGGCTTGGCGGTTGCCGTGACCTTCACCGGGATAGAGGACCAGCCGCACCGGCGTGTCGGGCTTGCGGACCTTGATGTTGCGGTACAGCTCGTAGCTTTGCGATGGGGCAACGCGCGTGTCTTCGGCGCCGTGCATGATTAGAAGCGGCGTATTCGCCTTGTCGACATGATAGATGGGGCTGACCTCCAGCATGCCCTGCCAGTCTTCCCACGGCCATTTCAGGCTATGGACGTTGAACATTTCCTGCGGAATGTCGGTCGTGCCGAATTTGCTGATCTGATTGGAGATGCCGACGAACATCACGCCAGCGGCGAATTCATCCGACAGGGCGGTGGACGCCCAGCCGGTGGCATATCCGCCATAGGATCCGCCGGTGATCCCGGTGCGGTCCGGATCGGCGATCCCTTCGGACGCAAGAGCGCGTTTGGCATCGACCAGATCGTTGAATTCCTTGCCGGCATAGTCGCCTTGATGCTGCTTCGAGAAGGGCGTGCCATAGCCGGTGGAACCGCGATAATTGGGCTGGAACACGGCATAGCCCTGACCCGCCGCGACCTGTCCGGGGCCGGAATAGTTGGTCGTCCAGCCATTGCTGTCATGCGCCTCGGGCCCGCCATGCACGTCCAGGATCAGCGGCGCGCCGCCGCGCGGGACGCCGCCGACCGGCAGGACCAGCACGCCTTCGACCTGCTGCCCGTCGCGGGCGGTGTAGCTGAAGGTGCGCTGTTCGCCCATGTCGATGTCGGACAGCCAGGGATTGTGGCTGGTCCAGCGGGTGAAGCGGTCGCCATCCAGCACGTAGAGTTCGCTTGGATGCATGGGGCTGTGCGCATCAACCGCGATCCGGTTGCCGCCCACTTCGACGTCGGTGATGATAAGGCCCTGCGGGTCGATCTCGCGGACCAGCGAGCCGTCGGGATTGTGAATCCGGAGGACGCTCTGCGCGCCAATATGCACCGCGGCCACGATGCGCCCGTCGGCCATATATTCGGTGTCCACCACCGCTTCGGGCGCGTTGGCGTTATGGATGGTGAAATCCCCCGTCGATACGTCGACGAAATGCAGCGTGGTCGCGGCGGGATCGTTGATGTCGATGCCCGCGATCATCGCCAGCTGCGTGCCGTCGGGCGAGATCTCCACATCGTCCAGCTTGCCCGGCGTATTCACGACGGCGCGCACGCGGCCCGTGGGAAGATCGACGATATTGACCTGTTTGCGCGTATAGCTGTCATCGACGTTGGGCGTCGGCGCGGTCTGGACGATCGCGGTGCGCGCATCGGACGCGATCTCGAAATCGCTGACATAGCCCGGAATATTCAGCGCCTGTGGCTCGGCGTCCACCTCGTCGCCGATCACCGCGCGGAACATGCGGTTGAGGCGCGCTTCCTCTTCATAGACGATGGCGTCGAAGCCCGCGTCTTCCTGCGTTTCGCGCATCTCGTCCTTTTGCGCGCCGACCAGCAAATGCATGTGCGACCCGTCCGGCGCCCAGACATAGGAGCGTACCGGCGCATCCTTCACCGCCGCCAGCTTGCGCTGAGCCCCGCCATCGACGGGGATGCCCCATACGGCGCGGTCCTCGTCATCCTTGGTCCACAGGAAGCTGATCATGCGGCCATCGGGTGAAAACTGCACGCCCGATACGTTGATGTCGCCCGGCAGGAAGTTGCGTGTGTTGTCGGGACCGTAGGCCAGTTTGAGCTGCTGCGTAGTCGTACCGTTATCCTCGCCTTGTGTCACGTCGGGCAGGCTGGCGGTGGTATATGCGATACGGCTGCCGTCGGGCGAAACCGCGATCGTGCCGACACTTTCCAGCTTGACCACGTCTTCGGGCGTCATGGGCCGGGCATGGGCGGCGGTGGCGGCAATGGAAACGGAGCCGAGCAGCGTGGCGGCGAGAAGCAGGTTACGGGTCATAAGCGGATAATTCCTCTCGATAACAGGTTCATGGCGACAGGGGATACCACCTCTTTCGGCGGTTGCAACCGGGCGCGCCTCTTGCACGGTCTGCCTATGCCGGTCATGAGGCTGACGGAATGCGATCAGGGTAAAAAGGGTGGTAATCATGCGGTTGACGGGATTGATGTGCGGAGCGGCGGTCTTGGTGGCGGCATTGCCGGCGATGGCGCAGGACGCATCGTCGGCCCCGTCCGCCCAGTCCGAAACGACCTACATCCACGCGGGGTCGGTGATCCGCGATGCCGCGATGAATGCGGGCGGTCCGGCGACGATCGTGGTGCGCGACGGGGTCATCGTATCGATCGAGGACAGACTGACCCCACCGCCATTGGGCGCGCGGCTGGTCGATCTGTCGGACAAGACGGTGCTGCCCGGCCTCATCGATCTGCATGTCCATCTGACCGGCGATCCGGGCGGCGATTTCTGGAAACAGGCGACGGAACCCGATGAATGGGGCGTGGTGCTGGGCATGAAGAACGCCCGCGCCACCGCGCGCGCCGGCTTCACCACCGTGCGCGAGGCGGGCAGTGCGCAGCAGACCGCCTTTGCCCTGCGCCGCGCGGCGGAGGAAGGGCTGATCGTCAGCCCCCGTATCGTGGCGGCCGGACCGGCGCTGGCGATCGTGGGCGGGCATGGCGACGTGTCCGGCTTCCTTCCGGAAGTGAACGAGGCCCTGACCAGCGGCTACACCTGCACCGGCGCGGTCCAATGCGCCGAGAAAGTCCGCCGCGCCGCGCAGAACGGGGCGGACGTGATCAAGATTACCGCGACCGGCGGCGTATTGAGCCAGCAGGGTGCCGGGCTGGAGGCGCATTTCAGCGATGCGGAAATGACCAGCATCGCCGATACGGCCCGATCGCTCGGGCTCAAGGTCATGGCCCATGCCCATGGCGCGCGCGGGATCGAGGCGGCGGCGAAAGCGGGCATCCACACGATCGAACACGGCACTTTCGTCGATGGACAGGCGGCCCGCGCGATGAAGGCGAACGGTACGCTGCTGGTGCCGACATTGATGGCGTTCAAGGGCGTGGCCGAGGGGTTGGGGCAGGGCGTCTATACGCCGGTCGTCGAGCAAAAGATCCGCGCCGTTGCCGAGGTGGCGCAATCGCTTGTGACCCGCGCGCGCAAGGACGGCGTGGAAATCGCCTTCGGCACCGATGCGGGCGTCTTCGCGCATGGCCGCAACGCGGAGGAATTCGCGCTGCTGAAGGATCAGGGCATGACCGATCGCGAAGCACTGGCCAGCGCGACGACGGTGGCCGCGCGCGTGCTCGGCATGGAGAACAGCATCGGGCGGCTCGCGCCCGGCTTCTCGGCGGACATCATCGCGGTGGCGGGCAATCCGCTGACCGACGTGACGGTGCTGGAAGATGTCGATTGGGTGATGACGCGCGGGACGGTGGTGGAGTAGGGGTGCGGCCGGTTTCTGCAAAAACCGCATCGGTTCGATAGCAGACCAGAATCTTTCCTCGAGGAAACATTACGATGAAACTACCCGCCATCCTTCTCGCCAGCGCGGCGTTCCTCGTTACCCCGGCGCCGGCTTTGGCCGACAGTCACCGCGATATGGGCGCACCGTTCGACGCGGCGCAAAGCGAAAGCGAAAAATTGAGCGCGCTGTTCGCCGATGCGGATGAGCGCGATCTCGAACTCAATCCGCTTTCCCGCCTGTTTCGCGGCGACGATACCGATGCGGACCGGCTCGGCGATTATCTCACCGATTCGATCATCCTCGCCGGACGGCGCGACGCGCGGCTCAATCTCGCGCTGCTCGACCGGATCGACCGCGCGAAGCTGAACGCGACCGACCAGCTGGCTTACGACGTGTTCGCCTATAATCAGGACCAGGCTGCCAAAAGCCTATCGAAGGATATCGTCGCGCTGACCGAAGTGCGCCCGGTCAACCACTTCAGCGGTTTCCACACATTCTACCCCAGTTTCGCCAGCGGCAAGGGCGCCGCCCCGTTCAGAACGCTGGCGAATTACGAAGACAATCTGTCGCGCCACGACGATTACATCGCGATCAACGACCGGGCGATCGGCAAGTTCAGGGACGGCATGGAAAGCGGCGTCCTGGAAACGAAGCTGACCATCGGCAATGTCATCCAGCAGCTCGACACGCAGCTCGCCATTCCGATCGCGGAATCGCAGTTCATGGGGCCGGTGGCCATGTTCCCCGACAGCTTTTCGGCGGCGGAAAAAGATCGGCTGACGGCCGAATATCGCGCCAAGACGGAAGCGATCTATATGAGCCATGCCAGGATGCGCGATTTCCTGCGCGACGAATATTTGCCGCAGGCGCGGGACAGCGTCGGCCTTTCTCAGATGAAGGGCGGCGACATCCTTTACGCCCAGCTGATCGAGAACACGACGACCCTGCCGCTGGAGGCGGATGCGCTGCACGAGCTGGGCCTTACCGAAGTGGCGCGGATCAAGAACGCGCTGGAGCAAATCAGGGCGGAGGTCGGCTTCACCGGCACGCTCAACGAATTCTTCGATTACGTTCGCACCGACCCGCAGTTCAAGCCGGAAAGCCGCGAAGCGCTGACGCAGGCCTATTACGATATCGGCAAGCAGGTCGACGCGAAGATCGGCGACTATTTCTCGCTGACGCCGCAATCCGATCTGAAGATCGAACCCTACGACGTGTCGATCGAACAGTTCAGCGCGGGCGGATCCTACCAGTCCGGCACGCCCGACGGTTCGCGGCCCGGTACGTTCTATTTCAACGCCTACGACCTGCCCAGCCGCCTGACGACCGGCAATGTCACGCTGTATCTGCACGAAGGTGCGCCGGGGCATCATTTCCAGATCAGCCTGGCGCAGGAAAACGAAGACCTGCCCGCCTTCATGCGGTTCGGCGGAACCACCGCTTTCGTGGAAGGATGGGCGCTCTATTCCGAAACGCTGGGCTACGAGATGGGTTTCTTCGAAGACCCGTGGAACCGCTACGGCACGCTGCAGGACGAACAGCTGCGCGCCATGCGTCTGGTGGTGGATACGGGTCTGCATTCCAGGGGCTGGAGCCGCGAGAAGGCGATCGACTTCATGCTCGAAAACTCCGGCATGACGCGCACCGAAGTGGTCGCCGAGGTCGAACGCTACATCGCCATCCCCAGCCAGGCCCTGGCCTACAAGGTCGGTGCGCTGAAGATCCAGGAACTGCGTGCCGAAGCGGAAGCGGCGCTTGGCGAAGATTTCGACATCAAGGCGTTCCATGCGCAAGTCCTGAACACCGGCGGGCTGCCGCTTCCGGTGCTGGAAGCGAAGATCGACCGCTGGGTCGCAGCCCAGCGCTGACGTATCTTGCCATCGCGAACCACGCTGCCTCGAACGACGGGTGCGAACGACGGGTGCGAACGACGGGGGCTGGAACCGGCAATTTGACGGTTTGACGATACGGATGGCGGCGGTAGAGGGGCGGGCATGCCGCCTGCACCGCCTTCCGCCCCGCCCTCCGCACCGCCTTCCGCACCGCCGCATACGCTGCCTGAACCACCTGCATTGCGCGCAATGATGGATACGGGCGACGTCGCCCTGTTCCTTGATTTCGACGGTACGCTGGTGGCGATCGCTTCCGATCCCGACGCCATCGCGGTGCCGCACGATCTGGCGGCAGGGCTCGACCGGCTCGCCGCGCGGATGGACGGGCGACTGGCGCTGATTTCCGGGCGCGGTCTCGACGATCTCGAAACCCATCTGGGCCCGCTGAACATCGCCCGGGCCGGATCGCACGGGGCCGACCGGCGCATGGCGGATGGAACGGTGCTGGGTGATGCGCCGCAGTCGCTCGGTCGCGATACGCTGCGTGCGTTGGAGCGGGTGGCGCGCGAACATGGCGCGCTGCTTGAGCGCAAAACGCATGGTGCCGCCGTCCATTATCGCCGCGCGCCCGACGCTGCCGCCGCCGTCGAAGCGGACGCCGCCGACATTGCGCGGGCTTCCGGACTGGTTGTCAAGCACGGCAAATGCGTCGTCGAACTGGTACGTCCCGGCGCGAGCAAGGCCGGCGCGGTCGACGCGTTCATGGCGGTCGATCCCTTCGCCGGCGCCATACCCGTCTTCATCGGGGACGACCTGACGGACGAAGATGGTTTTCGTGCCGCAACTTGCCATGGCGGCTTCGGCATCGCGGTCGGTGATCGCCGACCGGCGAATGCGCGTTACCATATTGCCGGTTTGGGGGGCGTCCGCGCATGGCTGGAACTTTGAAAGGTTCGCATCAGACGCTCGATCTGTGGCCGATCGGGAACTGTCAGGTAAGCGGACTGATCGACGCCAAAGGCGCGCTGGTATGGGGGTGCATCCCCCGGGTGGACGGCGATCCGACATTCTGCTCCCTGCTCGATGGGAACGATCCCGACGACGGTATCTGGCGCTTCGAACTCGACGGGCAGGTTCGTTCCTCGCAGCACTATATCCGCAACACGCCGATCCTGCTTACCCGGCTGGAGGCGGCGGATGGCAGCGCGGTCGAAGTGCTCGATTTCTGTCCCCGTTTCGAAGGCAACGGGCGGATGTACCGCCCCGTCGCCTATGCGCGCATCGTGCGGCCGATCGCGGGCAATCCGCGCGTCCGCGTGGTGCTGCGTCCGCGCAGGGCCTACGGCGCGCAGCCCGCCGAAACCACGCAGGGTACCAACCATATCCGGTATCTCGTCGGGCCGCAGGGCCTGCGCCTCAGCACCGATGCGGCGGTCGGCTACATCACCGAAGAACGCCATTTCCGGGTGGAGGACGACCTCCATTTCTTCCTTGGCCCCGATGAACCGTTCACCGGCAATCTGCGCGAGGAAATACGCCGGATGGAACAGTCGACGCGCAGATACTGGCAGCACTGGGTGCGCGGCCTCGCCACCCCGTTCCAGTGGCAGGACGAGGTTATTCGCTGCGCCATCACGCTGAAACTGTGCCAGCATGAGGAAACCGGCGCGATCGTGGCCGCGCTCACCACTTCCATTCCGGAAGCCGCCGGCAGCGAACGCAACTGGGATTACCGCTACTGCTGGATTCGCGACAGCTATTACACGGTGCAGGCCCTGAACCGGCTGGGTGCGCTCGACGTGCTGGAGAAATATCTCGGCTACCTGCGCAACATCGTGGACAGCGCGAAGGGCGGGCATATCCAGCCGCTCTATTCGGTCATGGGCGAAAGCGAGCTTACCGAAACCATCGCGGAACACCTGTCGGGCTATCGCGGAATGGGGCCGGTGCGGATCGGCAATGCCGCCTATGAACAGGTTCAGCACGATTGCTACGGCCAGATCGTGCTGCCGACCGTGCAGGGCTTCATCGACAAGCGGTTGCTGCGGATCGCGGACGATGCGGATTTCGCCAGCCTGGAGGAGGTCGGCGACATGGCGTGGCGGATGCACGACCAGCCCGATGCCGGTTTGTGGGAGTTCCGCACGCGGCAGGAAGTCCACACCTATTCGGCCGTGATGAGCTGGGCCGCCTGCGACCGGCTGTCCTCTACCGCCGAGTTGTTGGACAAGCCCGACCGTGCGCGGCACTGGCAGGAACGGGCCGACGCCATCCGCACGACGATCGAGGACAAGGCCTGGGTGACCGCAAACGGCAACGGCGAAAGCGGGCATTACAAGGCGGGCTTCACCAGCGACTATCTCGATGCGAGCCTGCTGCAGATGATCGATCTCAAATTCCTCAAACCCGACGATCCGCGTTTCCAGTCGACTTTCGCGGCGATCGAAAAGGAGCTGCGGCGCGGGCAGCACATGCTGCGCTACGCGGCGGAGGACGATTTCGGCGCGCCCGAAACCGCCTTCAACGTCTGCACTTTCTGGCTGATCGAGGCGCTGCACCTGGCCGGCCGGTCGGACGAGGCGGCGGGATTGTTCGCCGCGATGCTGGATCACCGCACGCCGTCGGGCATGCTGAGCGAGGATCTGGACTGGAACACGGGCGAGCTGTGGGGGAACTTCCCGCAGACCTATTCGCTGGTGGGTATCATCAACTGCGCCGGCCTGTTGTCCCGGCCATGGAGCGAGGTTCGCTGAATTCATGAGCCGTCTGGTCGTCATCTCCAACCGCGTCGCGGTCGCCAAGGCGCGCGGCGCGGCGGGGGCGCAGGGCGGGCTGGCGGGCGCTCTCAATTCGGCATTGAAGAAGAACGGCGGCATCTGGTTCGGCTGGTCGGGCGAAGAGGCGGAGGAGACCACGGGCGACATATCGCTCAGTTCCGCCGATGGGGTAACCACCGCCACCATCGATCTCAGTCATCAGGACGTCGAAGAATACTACAATGGCTATGCCAACCAGACGCTGTGGCCACTGTTCCATTACCGCCTCGACCTGGTCAAATATGAAAACGAGACCGGCCGCGGATACGAGCGGGTCAACCGGAGATTTGCCGAAAGCGTAGCCCCGCTTATCGAGAACGAAGATGTTGTCTGGGTCCACGATTACCACTTGATCCCGCTGGGTGAGCGGTTGCGCAAACAGGGTATCGACAATCGCATCGGTTTCTTCCTGCACACGCCCTGGCCGCCGACCCGGCTGTTCGTGTCCCTGCCGCATCACGAGCGGCTGGTGCGCAGCATGCTGGATTACGATGTCATCGGGTTCCAGAACGCCGAATGGCTCGACAGCTTTCTGCATTATTGCAAGAAGGAACTCGGCGCAAAGGTAGACAGGACCAGCGGCCGTGTTACCTTCGATGGGCGCGAAACCTTTGTTTGCGCCTACCCCATCGGCATCGATTGGGATCATATCCAGGAACAGGGCGAAACGCCGGAAGCCAAGCAGGCGGCGCAGCGCATGCTGTCCAGCACCCGCCACCGGACCGCGATGATCGGAGTCGACCGGCTGGACTATTCGAAAGGTCTGCCCGAACGGATCGACGGGATCGGCCGGTTCTTCGACAAGCATCCGACACGCGTGCGCGACCTCGTCTTCGTGCAGATCGCGCCGCCCAGCCGGGAGGATGTGGAAAGTTACCAGGAAATCCGTGCGGAACTGGAACAGAAGACCGGTCAGATCAACGGCGCGCGATCGGAAGTGGACATGGTTCCTATCCGCTACGTCAACAAGGGGCATTCCCTGGCCGAATTGTGCGGCTTCTACTGGGCGTCGAAAATCTGTCTGGTGACACCGCTACGCGACGGAATGAACCTGGTGGCGAAGGAATATATCGCGGCGCAGGACGCGGACGATCCCGGGGTGCTCATCCTGTCGCAATTCGCAGGCGCGGCAATTCAGCTGGACTGCGGCGGCGCGGGGGCCCTGCTGGTCAATCCGCATAGCCCCGACGACATCGCCCATGCCATCCGCAATGCGCTGGACATGCCGCAGGACGAACGCAAGCGCCGCTACGATGCGATGATAAAGACCGTGCGCGAAGATGATATTCACGGCTGGACGCGTGATTTCATGCGCGACCTGACCGGGTGAGCGGACCGACTCAACAAACCTTCCCCTAGCCGCGCTGCTCGATCCTTACCGGCATCTGCGTGAACCCGTGGAGGAACGGGCTGGACAGGCGGGTCGGTTCGCCTTGCGGTACGATCCGCCAATTCCGTGCGACGATTTCCTCGATCAGGGTCGCGATCTGCACTTCCGCTAGTTTCGCGCCCACGCAGCGGTGGATGCCGTGGCCGAAACCCAGATGCCGCCGCGCATTCGCCCGTGCCACATCGAAACGCGCCGCATTCTCGAAAACCGTCTCATCGCGGTTGGCGGAAATGTACCACATGACGATCTTCTCCCCCTTGGCGATATGCTGCCCGCCAAGCTCGGTATCGCCGGTCGCGGTGCGCCGCATGTGGCTGACGGGGGATTGCCAGCGCACGATTTCCTGGGCGGCGTTGGGGATGAGCGAGGGGTCTTCGTGCAGCGCGTCGAGCTGATCGGGGAACTGGTCCAGCGCCTCCACCAACCCGCTCATGGAGTTGCGCGTGGTGTCATTGCCGCCCACGATCAACAGGGCGATATTGGCCAGCCGTTCCATCGGGTTGAGGTTTCCCATGGCGTCGGAATGGACCATCCGGCTTAACAGGTCGTCGGACGGTTGCGCCTGCCGCCGCTCGTCCATCAGCGCGTCGAACCGGACCAGCATTTGCTGCATCTGTTCCATCCAGCGCACGCGATACTCGTCGTTCTGCGCGTCCGCCCGCACGCCGCCCGCATAATCGGACCAGCGTTTCAAATCGGCCCATTCGTCGAACGATATGCCGAACAGGATGCACAGCATGCCCATCGTCTGCGGAATCGAAACCCGGTCCACCCAATCGAACGTCTCGCCCATCGGCAGCGCGTCGAGCAGTTCGGCGCAGCGGTCGCGCACTTCCACTTCGCGCAGCTTCATCTGGGTGGGCGAGAAGGCGGGGGCGATCACTTTGCGTTGCGCGGTGTGCACCGGCGGATCGGCAGCGATGAAATTGGGCAGGTTGCTTTCGGGCGGCGGGTCGCTGATGACGATATTGCCGTTTTTGTAGGACGAGGAGAAGGTCGCGGGATCGAGTTCCACCTTGGACAGCAGGTCGTGCGTCACCACCGACCAGTATCCGCCATAGGGACTGTTCGGCCGCCAGCTGACCGGCATTTCCGCGCGCAGTTTCGCAAACGGTTCCTGCCAGCGGTTCTCGACGTAGAGTGCCTCTTCGCTCACATCGATCGGGGTGATGGCCTTACCTTGCGTGGCAGCCCGTGTGGCCATGATGATCTTCTCCTGTCCGTATCCGGCGACGTGCGCGCCGCTTTACTGTATCGTCGCACAGGTCTAAGCCTGTGTCATCCCCGGGGAGGTCGCCCTCCGCCTCGATCATGAGGCGGCTGACAGAAATTGACCTGAGAGGGAGGATTGGCATCCTCCGACCCGTCGAACCTGAACCGACTAACATCGGCGGAGGGAGCGGGCCTGTCGTTACCGGACGCCCGTTCTCCGCCTTTTGGAGGACACATATGGCCGACATTAATTCCCCTATGGAAATCGGCGTCACGACCGGCCCCATCCGCGGTAGCCGCAAGGTCCATGTGCCGACGCCGGGCAATCCGGACGTGCGGGTCGCCATGCGCGAGATCGAGCTGGAGCCCTCCAGCGGCGAACCGCCGGTCAAGGTGTACGACACCTCCGGCCCCTATTCCGACACGACCGCGCGGATCGACATCAATGCCGGCCTGCCGCAGCTGCGCCGCGACTGGATCATGGCACGCGGGAACGTGGAAGAATACGACGCGCGCGAAGTGAAGCCCGAAGACAACGGCCAGCTCGGCCCCGATCGCAGCGGGGGCGTGCCCGCTTACCCCAATGTCGTCAAACGCCCCCTGCGTGCCAAGGCGGGGCAGAACGTCAGTCAGATGCATTATGCCCGGCGCGGCATCGTCACGCCGGAAATGCACTATGTCGCCACGCGCGAGAATATCGGCCGCGAGATGGCGCGCGAGGCGTCGAGCGGCGGGGAGGGCTTCGGGGCGGAAATCCCTTCGCTGATCACGCCGGAGTTCGTGCGCGACGAAGTCGCCAGGGGCCGCGCGATCATTCCCAACAACATCAACCACCCCGAAACCGAACCGATGGCGATCGGGCGCAATTTCCTGGTCAAGATCAACGCCAATATCGGCAATTCCGCTGTCGCCAGCGATGTCGCGAACGAAGTCGACAAGATGGTCTGGGCCACCCGCTGGGGCGCGGATACGGTCATGGACCTATCGACCGGGCGCAACATCCACGACACGCGCGAATGGATCATCCGCAATTCATCCGTCCCCATCGGCACGGTGCCGATCTACCAGGCGCTGGAGAAAGTCGGCGGCGTGGCCGAAGACCTGACCTGGGAAGTGTTCCGCGACACGCTGATCGAACAGGCGGAGCAGGGCGTCGACTATTTCACCATCCATGCCGGCGTGCGCCTGCCCTATGTCCCCATGGCGGCCAAACGCGTGACCGGCATCGTGTCGCGCGGCGGCAGCATCATGGCGAAATGGTGCCTGGCGCATCACAAGGAATCGTTCCTCTACGAACATTTCGACGACATCACCGAGATCATGAAGGCCTACGACATCGCCTATTCGCTGGGCGACGGGTTGCGTCCCGGCAGCATCGCGGACGCCAATGACGAGGCGCAGTTCGCGGAGCTCTACACGCTCGGCGAGCTGACCCACCGCGCCTGGAAATCGGACGTGCAGGTGATGATCGAGGGGCCGGGCCACGTGCCCATGCACAAGATCAAGGAGAACATGGACAAGCAGCTGGCCGTCTGCGGCGAAGCGCCTTTCTACACGCTCGGCCCGCTGGTGACCGACATTGCGCCGGGATACGACCACATCACCAGCGGCATCGGCGCGGCGCAGATCGGCTGGTACGGCACCGCGATGCTGTGTTACGTGACGCCCAAGGAGCACCTCGGCCTGCCCGACCGCGACGACGTGAAAGTGGGCGTCGTCACCTACAAGCTCGCCGCCCACGCCGCCGACCTGGCGAAGGGTCATCCCGCCGCCCAGCTACGCGACGATGCCCTGTCGAAAGCACGCTTCGAATTCCGCTGGCGCGACCAGTTCAACCTGTCGCTGGACCCCGAAACCGCCGAAGAGTTCCACGACCAGACCCTGCCGGCAGAAGGCGCCAAGACCGCTCACTTCTGTTCCATGTGCGGACCCAAGTTCTGCAGCATGAAGATCAGCCAGGAGGTGCGCGACTTCGCGTCCAGACAGAACCAGAGCGCGGAGGGCTTCCTCGAAAGCGAGAAGTGGGGCGCGGACACCGCCGCGGCGAGCCGCAAGGCCGCCGAGGAAGGTATGCGGGAAATGGCTGCGCTTTACGAAGCCAAGGGCGAACGCCTTTACCTTCCGCAAGAAGAAGCGGCCGCCGCGACAGTCGAAGGCTCCTGATCGCCCACTGTTTGGCAACGAATGTCGTTGTTGCCGTTCCGGACGAGGGCGCGCATGACAGTTCCTCGATTTCGCTATGAATGTGGAGAAACAGCGATGCGCGCCCTGGTTCGTTTTGAGACCGATATCCGGTCGGGAAAGGCGCAGCGATGACCGAACCGATCGAAAGCGCGGCGGACAGGAACAGCCGACGGCACCTGCCGCAAATCGGCCTTGCGCTGTCGGCGATCTACATCGCGGGGCTGGTGACCTATCTTCTGGTCCAGGGGCAGAACCCCGCCGATCTGCGTCTCAATGAGCTGGGGGACTTTCTGGGCGGGGTGTCCAGCCCGTTGGCTTTTCTGTGGCTGGTGCTCGGTTTCTTCCAGCAAAGCCGGGAGATACGCCTTTCGGGCAAGGCGCTCAATCTGCAAGCCCGCGAAATGCAGCGCAGCGTGGACGAGCATCGGCGGCTGGCCGATGCGCGTACCGATGGAAAGGGCGTTGGCACCGCATGATCCGATCCTTGCCCAATGCGCTCTTTACCGCCGCTCTACTCGCGGGTTGTTCTGTAAATGACGGCGACGTTACTGCGGAAAACGCCGAACCTTTTGGCGATATCGCCACCGACGCGGTCATCACCGCGTCAGGCACCGAACCGTTCTGGAGCGCGACGATCGAAAACGGCACGCTCGCGTACAGCACGCCGGAAAATATCGGCGGCACCACGGTTGCGGTGCGCCGATTTGCCGGGTTGAACGGGCTGGGCTTCTCGGGAATGCTGGCGGGGGAGCCGCTCGATCTGGCGATAACACCGGGCCGATGCAGCGATGGCATGTCCGACCGTACCTATCCCTACACCGCGACCCTGCGGCTGGGGGAAGGGATCATGAACGGTTGCGCCTACACGGATGCGCAGTCGTTCACCGGGCCGGACAAGCCCTGACCGGTTAGGAATTCAGCTTCGTTTCGAGGGTGATCTCGCAGACAAGCAATTTCGATATCGGGCAATTGGCTTTTGCCTCCTTCGCGATCTTTTCGAATTCGTCGCGTGATATGCCATCGAGGGATGCGGTCATGGAAAGGGCGGATTTGCTGATCTTGAACCCGTCGCCGTCCTTCTCCAGCGTGACGTCGCATCGCGTGTCGAGCGTGCCGTTCTCATGGCCCGCCTTGGCGAGCGCGAAGCTGGTGGCCATGGTGAAGCAGCTGGCATGAGCGGCAGCGATCATTTCTTCGGGATTGGTGCCGGCGGCGTCTTCGAAGCGGGTCTGGAAACCATAAGGTGCATCGATCGCACCGGATTGTGCCGAAACGTGGCCCTTGCCGTCCTTCCCCAATCCTTCGTAACGGGCGGTGGCGGTGTTGATGGTCATCTCAAGAAAACTCCTGTCGATCGCGGGGAAACGGGTTCGGTCATGCAACCGGCGGACGGGGCGGATCGTTCCGCACAACTGTCCGGGCGAGTTGCAATTAGGTGAATCGACACGATCGTGCTAAGTGGTGTGCGCTGACGTCGAAAATATGCGACGGACTTCGGCACTATGACTTCGGCGCAGCGTGGCTTTCATGGCCGTAGCGGCGCCCGGCCTTGGCGACGACTTCCTTTCATTTCACGATGCGATGCATATCCATGCGGCGATGTCGCTGCATGGCAATTACATGTTTCCTTGAAAGGAACGCCACTATGACTACCGGAACCGTAAAATTCTTCAACGCCGACAAGGGCTATGGTTTCATCCAGCCCGAAGATGGCGGCGACGACGCGTTCGTCCACATCACGGCCGTCCATGCCGCCGGCATGCAGACGCTGGATAAGGAACAACGCGTGAATTACGATCTTGAAGAAGGCCGCAACGGCAAGATGTCCGCGGTCAATCTTTCCGCCGCCTGATGCGCGGATGAAAACGCGTGCGATGCGGTCCGCCGGTTCGGCGGATCGCATCGCATTTTGCATTCCGGTTTTTGAAGAGGATGATACGTTGAGTCAGAATTTCGAATTCTACGATGCTCGTGCCAAGGAAGCCGCAAGCGAAGCCGAGAAAGCGACCCTCGACAATGTACGCGAACGAGCGCTGCGTTCCGAAACCGCATGGCGCGAGATGGCCGATCGGGCAAAACAGATGGAACGCGAGCGCGAAATCGCCCGTGTCGAACGCGAAGCGCGTCAGGCGGACGCCGCGGCGCAAGATAATGCGACGGCTGCGGCCTAGACCGGCATAACGAAGGCAGCCGGCCACTTACCTGCCGAAAGTCAGACCCCCGGCGTCGGCTTCGGCGATAATTTCCGCGCCCGACTTCATCGCGGTTGGCTGGACGAACTTGTTGCAATGGCACGCATCAAAGCCCCGTTCCGCAGCATCCAATGCGATGGTCACCGCTCCGCACGGATATCGGCCATTCTACCTGGTATCGATGGGATCAGCGCTGGTCATAAACCGTCCTCAATAAAAAATTCGCCTTTCGGTTCAACACCCGCCGCCCATTTTTCGCCGTAATTCCGACAAGGTTGGAACACAGATACGCACCAAGCATTTATAGAACAGCGACCCAGCCAAGCCGGCATGGGACACGACACCCGGCGACGGGTATCAAATTAAGGACAGTTTATGAAAATTCTTGCCATTCCCGCACTCGCCTCAGCGCTTGCCATCGCAGCGTGTTCCGGCCCGGCCGAAGATACCGATACGGTTGCGGCCGATGAAACCGCCGTGTCCGATGTTGCGACCGATGAAGGAACCATCGTCGAAGTGGCGCAGGGCAATCCCGATTTCTCCACCCTTGTGCAGGCAGTAACCACCGCGGAGCTCGGTGACACGCTTTCGGGTGCCGGCCCGTTCACCGTATTCGCGCCGACCAATGCCGCGTTCGAAAAGCTGCCGGCCGGAACCCTCGACGGGCTCATGACGGAAGAAAGCCGCGAAGACCTGACGGGTCTGCTCAACTACCATGTCGTTCCCGGTGAAACCAATGCCGCGACGCTTATGGACGCGATCAAGGCGAATAACGGCAGCTACGAACTGACGACCGTCAACGGCGCAACTCTCACTGCATCGATGGAAGGCAGCAACGTCGTCCTGACCGACGCAGCCGGTGGCAAGTCGACGATCACGGCAACCGATGTCGAGGCGTCGAACGGCGTCATTCATGTGATCGACACGGTCGTGATGCCCGGCTAAAACATTCTAGAAACAGTTCAAGGCGTCGTCCGTTCACGCGGGCGGCGCCTTTTGCTTGGCTGGGCACTAATCCGTATCTGGAACATCGGCCTTGCGAAGTTCCGGGCCGAGATTGCCGGTCAGCCAATAGAAGTACATCTTGAAATCCGCCGCCAGGCTCCAGAGCGGATAGGTGAACGTCGCCGGACGGTTCTTTTCCACGCGAAAATGGGCGATCCAGGCGAAGAAATATCCCGCGATCGGCATCGCCAGCATCCACCACCAGGAACGGGTCGCGACCGCATAGGCCGCAACCGCAATGACCAGCGTCGTTCCGATGTAATGCAGCGCACGGGTCGACGCCCTGCTGTGTTCACGAAGGTAATAGGGCCAGAACTGCGCGAAACTCGTATGGGTTCGCTGATCCGTCAACGCACATCCTCCCGATGCGCCACCGAAATCAGAACAATCCCGGCACTTCGCGCTGCACCGCCGAGGGGCGCTGCGGCTGCAAGATCTGCCGCGTGTCCAGCCTGCGTTGCGCGATGCCGTTCGCCTTGGACGACGTGATCGGCGTACAGCTGCTCGCCCCGTTGCGGAGGAAGGCAAGCGCTTGTGCCGTCCGCTCTTCGCGCGGGTCGCCCAGCTGCGCCCCGATATCGTCGGCCGCACGGCAGGTCAGCGGGAAGACCGACGCCAGACCGTCGAAATATTCGCCCTGTCCGTTCGCATTTTCCGTCTTGAAGGTAACGGCGCGGATCCGATCGTCGCATTGTTCCAGATCGAAACCGAACTGGCCGACCGGTTTGCCGAAACTGTTATCGCCGACCAGCGCCATGTCGTCCACATAGGGGAGGAAGGCGTTGGCCACCAGTTCACTGGCGGAGGCGGTTCCGCCGCCGGAGATGACCGCGATCTTCATCGGGTTGATGGATGGTATGGATTGCGACGATCCCAGATCGCCGGTCTGCGGATTGAGGAACCGCGTGGTATTTTCAAAAAAGCGGGTGTTGTTGCGGTCCGACTTGCTCGGGCGCAGGACCGTGCGGCTGAATACCTGCCCGCGATTGTCGCCGCGCATCAGATCGCCGATCAGATCGGCAATCCGCACCAGCCCGCCGCCATTGTAACGGAAATCGAGAATGACCTGCGTCACGCCTTCGTCGCTGAAATCCTGGAATATTTCGACCAGTTCGCGGTCGGCCGTGCCCACGATGAAGGTCCGCAGGTTGAGGTAGCCGACTTTCGTTCCACTATTGTCGATGATTTGCGCACCGTAGCGGTCGGAGATCGGGTCGAGCGAAAACTCGGTTTTCGTGATCGTCACCTGTTTTTGCGTGCCGTCGGTTTCGCGGATGACGAATGTGCGGCGAAGCCCCGGCTGCGCTTCGCCCAACCGGTCGATGACGCCCTGCGGCCCCTCCGACGCCATGATTGCCGAAATCGATTCCAGCGTGGAAGGCGAATCGCCGATCTGAAGCAATTCGACGCCGCGATCGAAGCCCTGCGGGAACGCCGTCGCATTCTCGAACGCTTCCAGCACGAAAACGCGATTGCCCGCCGTATCGTAACCCAGGCGAATGCCGAACCCCGCGCTGGAACCGGTGCGGATCAGTTCCTCCTCCTCCTCGATCGAGGTTACGAACGTGAAACCGCGATCCTTGTCCTGCGCCCGAGCGGGCGCAACCAGAGCGTCGAGATAGGATTGGACGGTGCTATGGTCGGATTTGCGGACCGACGTGTCGATAAGGTCGGGGAACAGATACCATTCGTCGAGCACGTCGCGCGCAAAATCCTGCCTGGCCGACAGCGAACAGGCGCTGGTCGTCGGGGTGGGCGTCGGGGTCGGTCCGGATATCGGCCCGGATGGCGGAGAGGAACCATTGCCGCCCCCGCAGGCAGCCAAAGAAAACGCCAATGTTGCAGTCAAAGCGGTGCGACCCATGCCCATCTATCCAGCTCCCCGGTTACGTGGTTTCGTTCAACAATCGTCCATCGTATCGATGCACATTGCCGCCTGAACGGTGGGTGGACAAGTAGGGATCGGCCGCGACGACGTGTTTTGTGCGTTGATATGGGACGCGATTGACGAAAAACCTCGTTGAAATGGTGGAAAACCCGCTGGTTCGCGCCTTTTTCGCGATCCACAGTCTCGCGCGGTGCGTATCGCGCCCCTACACTTGGCGCGTTTCGAAGGAGATGAATGCCCATGCCCGCACAGGTGCCAGACTGGCTCGCCCCCGCGCTGATCCGGCCGAGCGAGGGCGATGTCGCGTTGACAGTCGCGAAACTGGCGGATGCCAAAAGTTTCGGCCGGGGCGGTTTCCGGCTGAGCAGTCCGGCCTTCGACGATGGTGAAGCACTGGATCCCTGTTTCACCGCGGACGAGGAAGACGCGGTCGCCCCGCCGCTGGAATGGAACGCGCCGCCGCCCGGCGCGCAGGAGATCGTGATCCTGGTCGAAGATGCCGACACGAAAGGCGATACCCCGAAATGTCACTGGACCGTGTGGGGCCTGCCCGGTCGGAAAGGTGTCTTGTTGGAAGGCGAGGCGCCGCCCCGCGTCGGGAAGAACGCCGATGGCAAATCCGGATGGCTGCTGCCCGAACCGCCACGAGGCGATGCGCCGCATCGTTACGTGTTCCAGATTTTCGCGCTCGACCTGCCGCTGGTCCTGATGCCCGGCGCAGGCTATGCCGACGTGGTCAAGGCGATGGACGGTCATGTCGTTGCCGCAGCGGTGCTGACCGGCCTGTATAAGCGCGAGGAGGGCGCCGGAGACTTCGCCTGAAAGGGCAAATGAAGAAGAAGGGATATTACGACGAGGGAGGGCGGAATTCATGCCCTTCAACGATACGCCAACATCGAAAGGACATCATAACATGGCTGGCAAGAACAACGCATTGCAGAAACCCGTAACCGTATCGCCGGAACTGGAAGAGGTGATCGGCAAGGGTCCGATGACCCGCGCACAGGTTACCTCCAAGGTTTGGGAATATATCAAGAAGCACGATCTTCAGAACGACAAGGACAAGCGGCAGATCGATCCCGATGCGAAACTTGGCGAAGTAATCGGCAAGGACCAGATCTCGATGTTCAAGATGACCGCTGCGGTGTCCAAGCATTTGAGCTAAGCGGAACTGGCCTCCGGGCGGAACGGCCAATCGGTCGTTCCGCCGACCCACAGGGCCAGCCAGATCAATACCGGCTGCAGGAACATGCGCGGTATGTGGTAGGCAAGGCCCAGGCCGTCGTCGGCGCGCGCCATGTCCATGATGAAATGGTTTATGTTCGCGGGAAATACGCATATCGCATAGAGCGCCAGGCCGATCGCCGCCGCGTGGCGAAGGCGCACCGAGAATGGCTGCAACAGCCCGATAGCGCCCGCTATCTCCGCAACCCCGGTCCACAATATCACGTCTTCGGGGAAGATGACCCAGACGGGCGTGATCGACAGAAAGCCCTGGGGCGCGGCCAAGTGCAGATAGCCGGCGGCGGCGTAGGCAAGCCCCAGTAGCCAGCGCAGGGCCGTGCGTATCATGTCGCGCTTTCAGTCATCGACCACACCAATTCGATAGGGACCATCGCCGACCATGCGGGGTTGCCCCTTCCAGCTGACGACGATCCCGCCGTCCCGCTGCAGATGGCGCGCGGCGGTGTGAACCATATCCATCTGGTCCCGCCAGTCCGCGCCCGGCGGAGTCAGAGCGCGCGCAATTTCGCTCGGGCAGCAGGTCCTGCCGGAACCGCGCGCTTTCGCAAACGCCAGAATGCGCGTCGCGGCATCGTCGATCGGAAACGAACCCATCTGCGGGGCTTACACGCAAGCTGCATTGAGTTACATACCTGCTGCACCGATAAACCCGCACAGTGAGTATGCCGCCCATGAACAAATCGTTCCTCCTGCCTCTCGTAGCTTTGATCGCCGCGCCCGTCGCGGCGCAGACGCCGGAGGAAACGGCTACCGCGGCTCTGGAGGCTGCGCCCGTCTGGGACGGTCATAACGACGTGCCGATCCAGCTTCGCAGCCGGTTTGGCAACATGATCGGCGATTTCGACTTCCGCGATACCGGGAAAACCGGCGAAGCCCATGCGGAAGGCCGCGTGATGCATACCGATCTCACCCGGCTACGAAAGGGCAGGGTAGGCGCGCAGTTCTGGTCCGTCTACGTCACTGCCGCGCTGGACGAACCCGAAGCGGTGCAGGCGGTCATCGAACAGATCGACGTTACCAAGCGGCTGATCGCGCGCTATCCCGACGATCTTGCCATCGCTCTGACGGCGGACGACGTAGATGCCGCCATCGCTCAGGGTCGGATCGCGTCGCTGATGGGAATGGAAGGGGGCCATGCCATCGGTTCCAGCCTGGCCGTGCTTCGTCAGACCTACGAATTAGGCGTGCGTTACATGACGCTGACCCATTCGAAAAACACGCCATGGGCCGATAGCGCGACCGATGTGCCGGAACATGACGGACTTACCGATTTCGGACGCGACGTGGTGCGCGAGATGAACCGGATGGGGATGCTGGTCGATCTGAGCCATGTCAGCGAAGCGACGATGCACGACGTGCTGGACGTCGCGAAAGCGCCGGTGATCTTCAGCCATTCCGGTGCGCGCGCCATAAACGGCCATGCCCGCAACGTCCCCGACGGCGTCCTGAAACGTCTGGCCGGCAATGGCGGGGTGGTAATGGTCGTCGGCCTACCGGCCTTTCTGAACGAAGAGGCCCGGCAATGGGGTGCCCGCCGCGATGCGGAAGAGGCACGGCTGGCATCGCTGTGGCGCGGGCAGCCAGAGGTGGCATCGCGGCAGCTTGCGGCATGGGTCGCTGCGACCCCGATGCCGTTAGCGACGATCGGCGATATGGCCGACCATATCGATCACCTCCGCTCGGTTGCAGGCATCGAAGCGATCGGGATCGGCGGCGATTATGACGGGATACCGACCGGCCCCGTGGGCATGGAAGATGTCACGGGCTACCCCGCATTGTTCACCGAACTGGCCCGCCGCGGATATACGCAGGCGGAGTTGGAGGCGATATCGTTCCGCAACATGATGCGGGCAATGCGCGCGGCGGAAAGCTACAAGGCGGGTGTCGCTTCCTCGCCGCCGATCGAAACGCCGATACCGCGATAACCGGCGGTATCAGTCCGATTTGCAGGGATCGTGACCCCAGTTCATCAGGCTGTAGCGCCAGTTGCTTTCCTCGATATCGCCGTCAGGTTTCTGACTCAGATGACGGTGGACGTAACCGACGACCTTGTTCATATGACTGTATTGATCGTCGGTCAGGTCGTCCTTCTTCGTGTTCTTGATATCGACGATCCGCTTGCCGGACTTGTGCCCCGTGCTTTCACCTGAATCGCTGTCGCCGACCGATTTCGATTCCTCGGTGTCGAGCCAGTCTTCCAGTTCTTTCGGCGTCATGTTCACGCAATCGTTGAATTCGGAATACACGTCCTGCTTCGTGTCGTCGTCCATCGGGTAACCATCCTTTCGTTCGCCCGGTAGGAACGACGAAGCCCCCGCCGCGGTTCCGGCAGGGGCTTCGATGCTCGATCATCGCATCAGTCCTTGCTGTCGGGCAGATCGTCCCTTTTGGTGGACGCCAGGTCGTCAAGCTCCGCTTCCGACATGCTGTCATACATATCCTTGGACGCGCCCTGCAAATCGCCGACCTTGGTATCGCCCCGCTTGGCGGACAGGGCCGCGCCGGCGGCTTTTTGCTGAGCCTTGGAAACCGCGTCCGCCATCACCTATCCTGCGCTTCGAGCTCGGAACCGCGCTTCAGCACCTCGTCGCCATCTTCCTGCTTGATGAGATAGGCGGGGTTGTCGGAATCGCCCTTCTTGGTGACTTCGCTGCCCTGCAGCTTGCGAGTCACTTCTTCTTCGAAGCGTTCGGTGATCTGGCCTTTGCCTTCACCGTTGCCCCAGTTCCATTTGACGTACTGGTTTGTCTGAAAACTGTTGGAATTGCTCATGGTAGTCTTTCCGTTGCGTTGTCCCGTCCATTCGATCCCGCAAACCTATTCCGGTTCGATATCCGCTCCATCGGCGATCGGCGTGGCGATCTCATCCGCATCGTCGCTCACGATACCGTCCGTCCGATCGCCCTCGACCTCGTTCCTGACCGTGGGGTCGGTGGTTACTTCCCACTCTTCCTCTGCGTCACCTTGCGTCAGGGAGCCGGTGATCCATACGATCGACAGAAGCACGACGCCGAGGAGCGTACCGATGCCCAGGATCCACCGCACATGACCGGTTTTCTGACCGCCGCTTGCCTCGGTATCGTCGATATGCACTTCGTCGCCCTGTTTACGCATGGTTTGTGTCTTTCACATTATGGATCGGTCCCGCGCCCCCTGCACGAAACCCCTTATCGTAAACGACGCCGGGGTTGGCAAGTTCCCCTTCGCCTGCCCGCGACTCGGTCAGGGGCGGAGCAGTTCGTTGATGCCGGTCTTGGACCGGGTCTGCGCGTCCACCGTCTTTACGATCACCGCGCAGGCCAGCGACGGGCCGGGCGATCCATCGGGCAGGGGTTTGCCCGGCAGCGCGCCGGGGACCACGACGCTGTAGGGCGGAATGCGGCCGGTCAGCACTTCGCCGGTTTCGCGGTTCACGATCTTGGTCGATTGGGTGATGAAGACGCCCATCGCCACAACGCAGCCTTCGCCGACGATCACGCCCTCCACAATCTCCGACCGCGCACCGATGAAGCAATTGTCGCCGATGATCGTGGGGTTCGCCTGCATCGGTTCCAGCACGCCGCCGATCCCCGCGCCCGCCGAGATATGGCAGTCGCTCCCGATCTGTGCGCAACTGCCGATGGAGGCGTAGGTGTCCACCATCGTGCCATTACCAACATGCGCGCCGATATTGACGAAGCTGGGCATCAGGACGACATTGCGGCCGATATGCGCACCCCGGCGTACGACCGCGCCCGGCACCGCGCGAAAACCGGCTTGCTCGAAACGCGACGCATCCCAGCCTGCGAATTTCAATGGTACCTTGTCGAATGCGGGCGCACCGGCCGATCCGCCATCCATCACCGCGTTGCCGTTCAGGCGGAAGGACAGCAGCACCGCCTTTTTGAGCCATTGATTGACCGTCCAGCCGCCATCGCCATCGGGCTCGGCCACGCGGGCTTCGCCGCTGTCGAGCATGGCCAGCGCCTCGTCGACGGCCATGCGTATGGCATCGTTTTGCGGGTTCGCATCCGCTCGGTTCTCCCAGGCGGTTTCGATTGTCGATGGCAGGTCAGGCGTCATGGGTGAAAGCTCCTTGGCGCGCCGTTGCTAGCGGGGCCTAAGGAGGCGTTCAAGCCGCGCGGCGTTTCACATGCCCGCCTGTTTGGCGAAGTGATGCGCCCGTTGCACCAGTGGCAGCACCCGGTCGGACATCTCGCGCGCATGCTTGCTCGACGCGGTGCCATCGATAACGCGCTTCTTGATGCCCTGGATAATGCCGGCCAGCCGGAACAGGTTATAGGCGAAATACCAATCCATCGGCGGTACGGGATAGCCGGTGCGCGCGACGTAACGTGTCGTGCAATCCTCGACGCTGGGAATACCCAGCGCGTCGTGGTCGAGCCCGGCGATGCCGGCGCGGCCATCGACGGGGGTGATCCAGTTGAGCATCAGATAGCTGAAATCGCCGATCGGATCGCCCAGCGTGGACAGTTCCCAATCCAGCACCGCCAGGACCTCCGGCCTGTCCTTGTGGAAGATCAGATTGTCGAGGCGATAATCGCCGTGGACGATGGAACTCGCATGCTGCGGCGGGATGGTGGTGGGGAGCCACGCGATCAGCTCGTCCATCTCCGGTATCTCTTCGGTTTCGGACAATTTGTATTGTTTCGACCAGCGCGCGATCTGGCGCGCGCAATAATCGGTCGGCTTGCCGAAATCATCCATGCCGACGGCGGCGACATCCGTGGTGTGCAGATCGGCCAGCGTGTCGATCATCGAATGGTAGATCGCCGTGCGCTCGGCAGGATCGGAAGCGGGCAGCGCCCCGTCCCACAGGCTGCGCCCGTCGGCCAGACTCATGACGAAGAACATGGTGCCGATCACGCTGGTGTCTTCGCATAGCCCATATGCTTTGGGCACGGGAAAGCCGGTCGGGCCGAGCGCGGCCATCGCCTTGTATTCGCGGTCCACCGCGTGAGCGGACGGCAGCAGCTTGCCGAAAGGCTGGCGGCGCAGGACGTAGGCGCGTGCCGGCGTGTCGATGCGATAGGTGGGGTTGGATTGCCCGCCTTTGAATTTCGACAGGGTCAGCGGGCCTTCGAACCCCTCGACATGCGCGTTCATCCAGTTGGTCAGCTTCGCTTCGTCGAGCCGGTCCGCTTCCGGCACATCGAGGGTGCCGACCATTTCCTTTTCGTAGTCCATATGTCCCCGTCCGCCCGTTAATCGAAGACGATGACCGACCGGGCGCTGTGCCCGTCGCGCATCTTGTCGAAACCCGCATTGATATCGTCGAGCCCGATGCGTTCGGCGATGATCGTGTCGAGGTCGAGGAGGCCGCGCATGTAGAAATCGACGAGCCTCGGCAGGTCGACCGGAAAATGGTTCGCGCCCATGATCGCACCCTGCAGTTTTTTCCCGGACAGCAGATCCATCGCCGCCAGCCCGACCTTGCAATCCAATGGCATCATGCCGAGGATCGTGGCGGTTCCGCCGCGCCGCAGCAACTTGACGGCGAGGTCTGCGGATGCCTGCCGCCCGACCGCCTCGATCGCGTGATGCACGCCGCCGCCGGTCAGTTTCATGACCCGATCGACCGCATCGTCCGCCATCGCGTCGATCACATGCGTCGCGCCGAGGACCTGCGCCAGTTCGCGTTTTTCGGGCAGTGGGTCGAGCGCGATGATCTTGCCCGCCCCGGCAATCTTCGCGGCATTGATCGTGGCGAGGCCCACGCCGCCGCAGCCGACCACCGCCACGCTTTCGCCGGGCACCACCTTGCAGGCGTTGAAGATCGTGCCCGCCCCCGTCGTCACCGCGCAGCCGATCACCGCCGCCCGGTCCAATGGCATGTCCCTGTCGATCGCGACGCAGGCGTTCTCGTGAATCAGCATCCGTTCGGCGAAGGCGGACAGGTTGAGCATCTGATTGACGGTTTCGCCACCTGATCGTGTGATACGTGGATCGGCGGTCTTCGCGCGCCGCGTCCCTTCGCCGAGACACATCGCCATCCGCCCGGTGACGCAGAACTCGCACTGCCCGCAAAAGGCGGACAGGCACGACACGACGTGATCGCCCGGTTTCACCGTGCGCACCTCGCTGCCGACCGCGCGCACAACTCCCGCTGCTTCGTGACCCGGAATGGTCGGCAGCGGGTGGGGGTATGCGCCGTCGATGAAATGCAGGTCCGAATGGCAAAGCCCGCACGCCTTGGTGTCGATCAGCACCTCGTGCGGGGCGGGATCGGCCAGTTCGACGTCGCCGATCTTCAGCCCTTCGCCGGGTTTTTCCAGAATTGCTGCTCTTACCATGCCATACTCCGTTCGCCCTGAGCTTGTCGAAGGGCCGTTCTTCTCTTTGTACCCCTCTCAAAAGAAGGGCAGGGCTTCGACAGGTTCAGCCCGAACGGTTTAGGGGTTAAGGGAACTTACGCCCCCGCTCCGGCAACCGCCGATGCCGCCGCACCGCCGGCACTGGCGCTGTTGCCCTGACCGCTCAGTGCGTTCTCCGTTTCGCCGGGCAAGGGCGCGTGCTTGGCGAACTCCATCCGCGCGATGGAGCGGGCGTGGACCTCGTCCGGCCCGTCCGCCAAGCGCAGGGTCCGCTGATGGGCGTAAGCGTTGGCGAGGCCGTAATCGTTGGACACGCCGCCGCCGCCATGCGCCTGGATCGCATCGTCGATGATCTTCAGCGCCATGTTCGGCGCCTGCACCTTGATCATGGCGATTTCCTGCTTGGCGGATTTGTTGCCGACCTTGTCCATCATGTCGGCGGCCTTGAGGCACAGCAGCCGGGTCATGTCGATGTCGATCCGGGCGCGCGCGACGCGTTCCTCCCAGACGGAATGCTTGTAAATCGGCTTGCCGAACGCCTCGCGTTCCTGCAGCCGGCGGCACATTTTCGCGATGGCTTCCTCCGCCACGCCGATGGTGCGCATGCAGTGATGGATGCGGCCGGGGCCGAGGCGCCCCTGTGCGATTTCGAACCCGCGCCCCTCGCCCAGCAGCAGGGCATCGGCGGGAACGCGCACGTCCTTCATCTCCACTTCCATGTGACCATGCGGCGCGTCGTCGTAACCGAATACGGGCAGATGGCGGATGATGTTCACGCCGTCCGCCTCGATCGGCATCAGGATCATCGATTGCTGCTGGTGCCGGTTCGCCTCGAAATCGGTCTTGCCCATTACGATCGCCACCTTGCAGCGCGGATCGCCGAGGCCGGAGGACCACCATTTGCGGCCGTTGATGACGTAATGGTCGCCATCCTTCTCGATCCGGGTCTGGATATTGGTCGCGTCGGACGATGCCACGTCCGGTTCCGTCATCAGAAAGGCGGAACGGATCTCGCCGTTCATCAGCGGCTCCAACCACTCGTCCTTCTGCGCGCGCGTGCCGTAGCGGTGGAACACTTCCATATTGCCGGTGTCGGGGGCGGAGCAGTTGAAGACTTCGCTGGCCCAGCCGACGCGACCCATTTCCTCGGCGCACAGAGCGTATTCGAGATTGGTGAGACCCGGACCTTCGAATTCGAACGTGTCGTCGACGTGCGAAAGCTGACCCTGGGGCGGCATGAACAGGTTCCAGATACCCTGGGCCTTCGCCTTCTCCTTCATATCCTCGATGATCGGAATGACTTTCCATCGGTCGCCTTCGGCATCCTGCTCGGCATAGGTCGACAGGTTGGGGCGGATGTTGTGCTCGATAAAATCGCGAACGCGGTCACGCCAATGGGTCTGCCGGTCGGTGGGTTCGAAATCCATGGTTGCGTTTCCTTTGTTCTGACGTCCGTTGAAGAGGAGCCTAGGGGATGGATGGATCGCCGTCGAGACGGGCGCGCGCATCTTTCGCCAGCAGGGCGACGCGGGCTTCATGTTGCGCCCGGTCGATGGGGAAGCGTTTCAGCCAATAGGCGGAAAACAGCGCGAGTACGACGGAAATGGCGACATACAGCATTGTGAATTCGTCGATGACGGCATCCGAAACCTCGCCCGGCTTGGCATTGTCGGGGATGTCGGCGGAAGCGATGATGATGCCCGACAGCAGAATGCCCAGACCCGTCGCGCATTTCTGAATGAACCAGTAGCCTGAAAAGAACGAGCCTTCCGCCCGGCGGCCGGTGCGTTCCTGAAAAGCCTCCACGATATCCGCGACCATCGACGATGCGGAGATCATGATCATGACCGCGCATACATTGCTCAGGAATACGGCGGCATAGACGAGTATCGTCGATACGGTGCCGCCGATTTCCGGCCAGATGCCGGCGAAGCGGAACAGATACGGCGCCGTCCAGAACAACAGCGCAAGCAACGTCATCACCGCCGCGACGTTCTGCTTTCCGTATTTCGCATGAAGCGGGCCCAGGACCAGGAACACGACGATCACGCTGACGAACAGCACCAGTGGATAGAAAACGAACGCGGCTTCCGAAAACTCCCACACGAAATTGTAGAGATACAGCGTCATCGAAAACGTCATGCCCTGGCTGACGAAGGCGCCCAGGGCGCCGGCGGCCAGAAACAGGAAGGCGCGTTCCGAAAATGCCTCCTTTATCTCGCCAAAGGCATTCGCGAACGAGAAGGGCGGCGGCTTCACTTCCGGCAGGCGCGCCACGTGACGGTGCTGGCCCAACGCGGAACCCACGGTGGACACGAAGATCAGCAGCGCGCCGAAGATACCGAATTCGACATATCCTTCGCGTTCCATCTGCGCATCGCCGGGAATGAACACGGTGTAGGCCAGCAGCAGCATGATCAGACCGCCGGTCCATCCGAACAGGAAGCGAAACCGGAACAGCGTGGTTCGCTCGTCGTAATCGCGCGTCAGTTCGGGCACGAGCGCGGTCGAAGGCACTTCGCATGCCGAGAGCAGGAGGCGCACCAGAATGGCGATGCCCAACAATCCTGCGAAACTGGGCGCATCGCCCGTCGGCGGCGACCACAAAATCACCCACATCACGGACAGCGGCAGCGCGGCGGCGTAAAGCCACGGCAGACGCCGACCCCAGCGCGTATAGGTCCGGTCCGACAGATTGCCGAGCAGCGGATCGATGATCGCATCGCACAGCAGCGCCAGCAGCAGCGCCAAGCTGACCAGGAAGCCGGGCATGCCCAGCACCTGATTGTAATAGAACAGCAGGAAGACCGAGAAGCCGTTGTCCTTCACCCCGAACGCGACCGCGCCAAACCCGTGGGCGATCTTGAGCTTGAGGGGGAGGGGCCGGCTTTGCGTCATGATGCCGCTTTGGCAGCTTCGTTCGCTTCGGCCATCTTGCGCAGGGCTTCGAACATGTCCGGCTCTTCCGGGTCCCAGCTGTATTTCGGTCCGATCGTCAGCCCGCCATCGACCACCATCGACGTGCCGTTGACGAAGGACGCGTCCTCGCTGGCGAGGAATGCGACGGCGTTGGCGATGTCCTGCGACTGCCCGCCGCGCATGACGGGCTGTGCCCGGTCGGACATGGCCGCAATCGCGGCTTTCCCGATTTTTACTTGATCGGGGGTCAGTTCCAGCGATGCGGTGAAGATGTTGGTGTTGATGAACCCGGGTTGCACGGCGTTCACGCGGATCTGGTGCTTCGTCAGATCGGCGGCGGCCATTTTGGTCAGATGCAGCACGCCGGCCTTCGCGACGGCATAGGCTGTCGGAGAGTAACCGGGCCCCACTGCCGCCACGCTGGACGTGTTGACGATCGATGCACCCGGCCGTCCGATCATGTGCGGCACGGCATAGCGGATGCCGAATGCGACGGACCGCAGCAGCAGGTCCATCGTGCGGTCCCAGCCATCGGGTTCGATTTCGTCGATCGGACCCCCATCGCCGCCAGCGCCGGCATTGTTGAACACGATGTCGATCCCGCCCGTTTCCGCCGCGGCGCGGTCCATAAGCGCCCTGATCGATTCGACCGAAGTCACGTCGCATCGCTGAAAATGAATGGCACCGTTGGATTGCGCGGCAAGCGCGCCGCCGCCTTCCGCGTCGATATCGGCTGCAAAAACGGTGGCGCCTTCCGCTGCCAGCAGCATCACCGTCGCCTTGCCGATACCCGAAGCGGCGCCGGTAACGATCGCGGTCTTGCCTGTAAAACGCATCCGACACGATCTCCCAATCGTTTATATCTATGTGTCTTATGCTTAGGCGGACCGGCGCGCGCGTCAACGCTTTGATGCCTGACGTTACGGCATCGTGGAATGTCGCTATCGCGGCATCGGCACGCTTGCATGGCGCGTGGTTTTCCCCTTAACCTTCCCTCCAAATGAAAACGGGCTTCGCAGCCGCCGAACCCGAATCGAGAGGATTGCAGACGATGGCCGACCTTGACACATTCCGCCAAGAAACCCGCGACTGGCTGGAAGCGAATTGCCCCGCCGAAATGCGCGAACCCGTGCGCGACGAGGAGGACGTCTATTGGGGCGGCCGCAACGCATCGTTCAAGAACGATGCGCAGAAGCAATGGTTCGAAGCCTGCGTCGCAAAAGGCTACACCGTCCCCGCATGGCCCAAGGAATATGGCGGCGCCGGGTTGTCGGGCGAAGAGGCCAAGGTGTTGCGGCAGGAAATGGGGGCGATCGACGCGCGTCCGCCGCTCAGCAGCTTCGGTATCTGGATGCTTGGCCCCGCACTTCTCAAATTCGGCACCGAAGGGCAGAAGCAGCGGTTCCTCAATGAAATCGCACGCGGCGAAATCCGCTGGTGCCAGGGCTATTCCGAACCCGGCAGCGGCAGCGACCTCGTTTCCATGCAGACATTCGGGGAAGACAAGGGCGATCACTGGATCGTCAACGGCCAGAAGGTCTGGACTTCCTACGCCGACGAGGCCGACTGGATTTTCTGCCTCGTGCGCACGGACAAGGAAAACAAGTATCAGGGCATCACTTTCATGCTGTTCGACATGGCGTCCGAAGGCGTGTCGACCAAGCCGATCAAGCTCATAAGCGGCAACAGCCCGTTCTGCGAAACCTTCATGGACGATGCGAAGGTGCCCAAGAGTTACGGCGAGGACGTGCCCGCCTATGTCGGGGAGATCAATCGCGGCTGGGACGTGGCGAAATACCTGCTTGGCCACGAACGCGAGATGATATCCGGCGCAGGCGGCGGCGATCGAACCTCTGCCATCGGCGCGGCGATGCAGCGCCACGCGGCGAAGGAAGGCGGCGACCTCGATCCCGTATTCCGCGCCGAACTCGCGATGTTCGATGTCGATGCGCTGGCCTATGGCGCGATGGGCGAGAAGTTCCTCGACGAAATGAAGGCGGGCAAGGGCCATCCGGCGCAGCCCAACATGATGAAATATGTAGGCACCGAATTGAACAAGCGCCGCCACGAACTGATGATGAGCGCCGGCGGCTCGCGAAGCCTGGAATGGGACAGCGAGGAAACTGGCGGCGGCAAGCCATCGCGGGGCTGGCTGCGCACGAAAGCGAACTCGATCGAGGGCGGCACCAGCGAAGTCATGCTGAACGTCGTCGCCAAACGCATTCTGGAATTGCCTGGGGGCTAAGCAAGTAGCCCTCTCTCCATCAGGGAAGAGGGTTGGGAGAGGGGGCGCCAGACGCCCTTGGTTATTAGTTAAAGGGTCGGGACGGGGCATTCCCCACTCCCCGGCCCTCTCCCCTGAAGGGGAGAGGGAGTTGAAATGGCACTGTATTACGACGACGATCAGACCATGCTGGCCGACAGCGCGCAGCAATTCATGGCCGAAGAAGGCAGCATCGAAAAACAGCTGCGCCACTGGCGTGATACCGATTGCAAGGACGGGTTCGGCCACGAATTGTGGAAGCAGTTCGCCGAAATGGGGTTCACCGGCATTCTGGTGGACGAGGAGGATGGCGGGCTCGGCATGGGCCATGTCGAAGCGGGCATCGTGCTCGAACAGATCGGCCGCAATCTAACGCCGTCGCCGTTCCTGACCAGTTCCGTTCTCGCGGCGACCGCGCTGAAACATGGAAGCGACGATATGCGCGGGCGCTATCTTCCGGGCCTGATTTCCGGCGAAAGCGTGTTCGCCGTGGCAGTGGACGAGGGATCGAAGCATCGTCCCGAACGCATCGCGACCAAGGCGGAGAAATCGGGCAACGGTTTCAAGCTGACCGGCAAGAAAGATTTCGTCATTCACGGTGCCAGCGCGGACATGCTCGTGGTCGCGGCCCGCACGTCGGGTTCGGACGACGACGAAAATGGCATCACGCTGTTCGCGGTGCCGAAGGATGCGGCGAACATGGACCATGACGCCGTCCGGCTGGTCGACAGTTCGATGGCGACTCATACGAAATTCGACGGCGTGGAGCTGGATGGCGACGCGGTGATCGGCGAAGTCGATGGCGGGCGCACGGTTCTCGATCGGATGCTCAATGCCGGGCGGATCGGCGCTGCGGCGGAAGGCTGCGGCGTGGCCGGCGGGGCGATGGACCGGACGATCGATTACCTCAAACAGCGCAAGCAGTTCGGGCAGCTGATCGGCGAATTCCAGGCGCTGCAGCACCGCGCCGCCCATCTCTATTCCGAAGTCGAGATCGCCCGCGCGGTCACGATCAAGGCGGGGCAGCTGCTGGATGCCGATAGCGAGCAGGCGGACATGATGGTCGCGGTCGCGAAGGCGAAAGTCGGTCAGGCCGCCGGCCTCGCGGTGCGCGAAGGCGTGCAGATGCATGGCGGTATCGGCATGACCGACGAATACGACATCGGTCTGTTCATGAAGCGCGACCGCGCTTTGAACGAATTTCTCGGCGATGCGTATTACCATGCGGGCCGCGTCGCGCAGATGAGCGGATACTGAACCTGCCCCTCTCGGGGTGAACCTGCGCGCGAACGCCCTTCGACAGGCTCAGGACGAACGGGAACTGACGACATGATGAAATTGAACGAACTTTTCGGCCTCGATGGCAAGATCGCGCTGGTCACCGGAGGCAGCCGCGGCATCGGCAAGATGATCGTGGAGGGCCTGTTGGAAGCGGGCTGCGAACGCATCTACATCATCGCCCGCAAGAAGGAACAGGTGGATGAAACCGCCGCCGAACTGGGGGAGCGTGTCATCGGACTGGTCGGCGATCTGTCCAATCTCGACGGTATCCAGAAGCTGACCAACGAATTGACCGATCGCGAGCAAAAGCTCGATCTATTGGTCAACAACGCCGGCGCCGCCTGGGGCGAACCGTTCGAGGAATTCAGCGAAGCGGGCTGGGACCGGACGATGGACCTGAACGTCAAGACGCCGTTCTTCCTGACGCAGAAGCTGCTGCCGCTGCTCAAGGCCGCGGGGACAGAGGATCGCCCGGCCAAGGTGCTGATGATCGCCAGCATCGACGGGATGAAATCGAACCCCTGGCCGACTTATCCCTATCAGGCGTCAAAGGCCGGCCTGATCCATCTCACGCGCCGGATGGCGGCGGAGCTGATCGGTCACAACATCGTGGTCAACGGCATCGGTCCCGGCGCCTTCCCCAGCGCCATGAACCGCGCGGCGCGCGACAATGCGGAACTGGTCGAGAAAGGCATCCCATCGCGCCGCGTCGGCGTGACCGAAGACATGGCGGCCGGCGCGATCTACCTGCTCAGCCGCGCGGGCGATTACGTCGTCGGCACCACGATCCCGATCGATGGCGGTGTGGTTAACGCCAATATTGGCGCGGGTAATTTCGTCGATCCGTCGGGTGGTTAGCGTCAAATCATCAAGTGGATTGGTTTCGATCTAATAAAAATACAGTTTTGAAACATGTGGAAGCCGATAGGGACCAATGGCTTCTGCGTCTCGAATTAGTACCAATCCGCTTTTCGAATGGTTCTGTATGCAGTTTCTAATGCTTTCTGACGGCGGGGCTTCCCAGTAGACGGAATGGAGCCCGTTGACCTGCAAGTATACGCCAAATTCTTTCGAACCGCATTCGTACGCTATGCGTGATGGAAGCTCTCCTTCCTCCTTTGATATCTTCAGACGCTCTCTTATTTCGTCAGCATCGGAATATTGTAACCAGATAATATTCGAAGGAAGGGGTGATTGTTCAACGCTTGAGCGCGGTATGGTCCAGCCAATCAGGATCGCGAGCGCTATACCGAACAAGGCTATGCGAAGTTGCACGCGTCCTTCGGAAAGCTGACGCGCCACTTAAACCATCAATTCCCGTACAAACGGGATCAGCCCCGTCTGCCGAGTGCGCTTCATTCTCTCCGCGTGTAAAATCTCGCGAACCTTGACGAAACACGCGTCCACATCGTCGTTCACCACGACATAGTCATACTCCGCCCAGTGGCTGATTTCGCCGCGCGCGCGGTCCATGCGGCCGTCGATCACTTCGGCGCTGTCGGTGCCGCGGTGTTCTAAGCGATGACGCAGCGCCTTCAGGCTGGGGGGCAGGATGAAGACGCTGACGGCATCCTGCTGATCCTTCTGGTACAGTTGCTGCGTGCCCTGCCAGTCGATGTCGAACAGGAAATCCTGGCCTTCCTTCAATCCCTGCCGGATATGCCCCTTGGGCGTTCCGTAGCGGTGGCCGAAGACATGGGCCCACTCGTAGAAATCGTCGGCTTCGACCATGGCGTCGAACCGGGTATCGGTGACGAAGTGATAGTCGATCCCGTCCACTTCGCCGTCGCGGCGGGGGCGGGTGGTGGCGGAGACGGACAGGCGGATTTGCTCGTCCGCCATCAGCATCATGCGCGATATGGTGGTCTTGCCGGCACCCGATGGGGAAGACAGTATGAACATGAGGCCGCGCCGGGCCAGATATTGATGGGAATGCGATTGTCGATCGGCCATCGCGCCCCCATGCGCCAGCTCGGGTCGAACAATCAAGTATCGCGCCTATGCGCGGATTGCCTATTCGCCCAAACCCTCGTCGCGATTGGCCTGTTCCCGCAAGCTCCGATCGCCCGACCGCTTCGAATGGCGACGGCGCTGGCTGCGGTCGAACAGCGTCTTGGCCGCCATGCCCCCGCCGATCAGGACCGCGCCCGGCACGGACCGGGTCGCCGCCTTCGCCAGGAGTACGGAAATCAACGTCTGCCCCAGCGTCTTGTTGCGGATGATGTCGCTCGCCGTATTCTGCCCGTACCGGCCGCGCAGGAGCCCCTTTTCGATCGCGCTTCTCAGGACGTAGGAACCGGCGCGCATCGTGACGTCGGCGATGATCAGATTGGTCGCGGGGTTGGTGCTTGGCCCCGGCACCTCGTCCTTGCGACCCGGCGTAGCATCGCGCACCGCGCCGACCGCGTCGCCGCCATATTCCGAAACATGCTTGACCATTACATCACCCCGTTCTCGGCGCGGCGAAAGCCCGCGCGTTCAGCTTTTCTTGCCGAAATCCACCGTTACCACATTGGACCCGTCTTCCTGATGACCAACGGCCGTGCGCTCGCCCCGTTCCACGTTCTCGGGACCGTCATTTTCCGCATCGTCATGCGGCTGGACAGCCATATCAGCGACGGAGGCCTGGAATTGCAGCCCGAAATCGACCGCCGGGTCGACGAAAGCGGTGATCGCGGCAAACGGTATGTCGAGCTTGGAGGGGACCGCATTGAAACTGAGGCCGACGGTGAAGCCCTTCTGATCCACGGCCAGATCCCAGAACTTGTTCTGCAGCACGATGGTCATTTCATCGGGGAAGCGTTCGCGTAGCGCCCTGGGGATATCCACGCCCGCGGCATGGGTCTTGAAAGTGATGTAGAAATGATGGTTGCCCGGCAGATCGCCGCCACCATCGACGATTTCGCCGAGCACACGGCCGACCACCGCCCGCAGCGCTTCCTGCACGATGTCGTCATAGGGGATCAGGCTGTCGGGCGTGTCTTCGGTCATAACGCCCCGATAGGTGGCGCGCGCTTGGACATGGGTCAAGTGCAAACGCATGGACGCAGCACCAAGGATGCTTGCACAGCCATTTGTCGCGCGTATAGCGCGCAGCATGCGCACAGGGACTATCGAACGCGACACCAGCGAAACACGTATCCGGGTGGCGGTGAACCTGGACGGGACGGGGCGGTACGACGTCGCCACGGGCATCGGCTTCCTCGATCATATGGTCGAGCAGTTCAGCCGTCATTCGCTCATCGACGTGACCATGAAAGTGGATGGCGATCTGCATATCGATCAGCATCACACGACCGAAGACAGCGCGCTGGCGCTCGGCCAGGCGCTGTCGCAGGCACTGGGCGACAAGGCCGGGATCGGGCGGTACGGCACCGCGTTCTCGCCGATGGACGAAACGCTGGCGCGGGTGGCGCTGGATATTTCGGGCCGGCCGTTTCTGGTCTGGCGCGCCGGCTTCAGTCAGGAAAAGCTCGGCGAATGGGATACCGAACTGATCGAACACTGGTTCCATTCGGTGGCGCAGACGGCGGGCATCACGCTCCATGTCGAGCTTGTCTACGGCAGCAACAACCACCATATCTGCGAAGCGATCTACAAGGGGTTCGCCCGCGCCATGCGGCAGGCGGTCGAACGCGACCCGCGCAAGGGCGATGCCGTGCCGTCGACGAAAGGCCAGCTGGGTGGCTGAGACGGTGGCGCTGATCGATTACGGCGCGGGCAATCTCTATTCGGTGAACAATGCGCTGGATGCGGTCGGGGCAAAAGGGGTCGCGATCACCGCCGACCCCGACTTCGTCGCGCGCGCCGATCGTATCATCCTGCCGGGCGTGGGATCGTTCCATGCCTGCGCCGAAGGGTTGCGGGCCGTTCCCGGACTGGTCGATGCGATGACGCGGCGCGTGGGGGAGGGCGCACCTTTTCTGGGCATCTGCGTTGGCATGCAACTCCTCGCGACACGCGGATGGGAACATGGCGAGACGGCGGGGCTGGGCTGGGTTGCGGGTGAGGTCAGACCCATCGAACCGGCTGCCGGAATCAAGGTGCCGCATATGGGCTGGAACGATGTTTCCTCGAGGAAAGATGGGGTGGTTCACGCCGGCGAGGCGTATTTTCTCCACTCCTACCATTTCGCGGTCGCGAACGACGAACATGTCGCGGCGCTGACCGATCATGGCGGACCGCTGGTCGCGGCCGTGGCGAGGGGCAACGTGATGGGCGTGCAGTTCCATCCGGAAAAAAGCCAGACCTATGGCTTATCGCTGTTGGAAAGGTTCCTGAAGTGGAAGCCATGACGCATCCGCATGGCCGGAAGGTATCGAGATGATCGTCTTTCCCGCCATCGACCTCAAGGCCGGGCAGGTCGTCCGGCTGGCCGAAGGGGATATGGATCGCGCGACGGTGTATGGCGACGATCCGGCGGCGCAGGCGCTGCTGTTCGCCGATGCGGGGGCAGGGCATCTGCACGTCGTCGATCTCGATGGCTCCTTCGCCGGGTCGGCCCAGAACCGAGAGGCGGTGGAGGCGATCGTCGCGGCCTTTCCCGGCCATGTCCAGCTGGGCGGCGGTATCCGCACGCCGCAGGATGTGGCCGGCTGGTTCGACGCCGGCGTGGCGCGGATCGTGATCGGCACCGCGGCATTGAAGAACCCGCAATTCGTGCGCGACATGGCCAGCGCCTATGAAGGCGGCATCGTCGTCGCGGTCGACGCGCGCGACGGGATGGTGGCGACCGATGGCTGGGCGCAGGTCTCGGACGTGCCCGTCGCCGACATGGCCCGCCGGTTCGAGGATGCGGGCGTCGCGGCTGTGCTGTTCACCGATATCGGCCGCGACGGAATGCTGAAAGGCTGCAACATCGACGCGACGGTAGAACTGGCGCAGCGCACCGACCTGCCGGTCATCGCCAGCGGCGGAGTGAAGGGGCTGGACGACATCCACATCCTGTCGCTGAATGCCGGTGCCGGGATCGAGGGCGTCATCACCGGCCGGGCGCTGTATGACGGTCGCCTGGACTTGTCGGCGGCGCTGGCGATGGCTGGCAGGGCCGAACGGTCCGGCGGCGGATGACCGTTCGCATCCGCGTCATTCCCTGCCTCGATGTGGCCGACGGGCGCGTTGTCAAAGGGGTGAACTTCGTCGATCTGCGCGATGCGGGCGATCCCGTCGAACAGGCGCAGGCCTACGACGCGGCCGGGGCGGACGAGCTGTGTTTTCTCGATATATCCGCCACGCATGAAGGTCGCGGGACGCTGCTGGATGTGGTCCGGCGCACGGCGAAGGTGTGTTTCATGCCCTTGACCGTGGGCGGCGGTGTGGCATCGGTCGAGGATGCGCGCGCGTTGCTATTGGCGGGGGCGGACAAGGTCGCGGTGAACAGCGCGGCGGTGCGGCGCCCGCAGATCATTGCGGACATCGCGGCGCGCTTCGGCAGCCAGTGCATCGTCGGATCGGTCGATGCGCGGCGGATCGCGCCCGGGCGATGGGAGATATTCACCCATGGCGGGCGCCGGGAAACCGGCATCGACGCCATCGAACATGCCCGCATTCTGGCGCGACAGGGCGCGGGCGAACTGCTCGTCACCTCGATGGATGGCGACGGCACGAAAGCGGGCTATGATTGCGAACTCGTCCGCACGATCGCCGATGGTCTCGACATACCGGTCATCGCCAGCGGGGGAGCAGGCACGCTCGATCATCTGGTCGAAGGCGTGACCAAGGGCCATGCGAGCGCGGTTCTGGCGGCATCGATATTCCATTTCGGCACCCATACGATCGCGGATGCGCACGCCGCCTTGCGCGCGGCCGGACTGCCCGCGCGCGGGTGAACACCAGTCCCGCATCGGGACGCACGCCAATCGCGCGATTGCGTATCGTGCCGCTTCCTCCACTGGTCCAGCCATGAACGGGGCAAGGATTCGCAGAGCTGTCGCAACGGCTACAGTCGCCCTGGCGGCGGCGCCCCTCCACGCCGCGGACAGCACGCCGGTCCCCGAACCCAGCAATATGGCGTTGTTCGGCCTCGGCCTGGCGGGACTGGTGATCGGACGCCACATGGCCAGGCACAAGCGGCAGTCCGGCGACGATTGACCCCGTCCGGCGGTTTGGGCAGAACGCGGCCATGACCGAACCTGCCCAGACGCTGCAGCGGCTCGAGCGTATCATCGCGGCCCGCCGCGACGGTGATCCATCGGCAAGCTATGTCGCCAAACTGCATTCCGGCGGCATGCCTTTGATCGCGCGCAAGCTGGGGGAAGAGGCGGTGGAAACCGTGGTTGCCGCATTGGGCGGGACGCGCGACGAACTGCTCGGCGAAGCAGCCGACCTCGTCTTTCACCTCATGGTCCTGCTGTCGGCGAAGGATATCTCTCTGCACGAAGTGACCGGCGAACTCGATCGGCGCGAAGGCGTGTCGGGGATCGCGGAAAAGGCGGGAAGGCACGCGTGATGGCGGTGGATGCGACGCAGCCCTATGACGACGACAATATCTTCGCCAGGATCCTGCGCGGGGAAGTGCCGTCGACAAGTCTGTATGACGATGAATGGGCCTACGCCTTCCCCGATATCAACGCGCAGGCCGAGCTGCATGTGCTGGTCATTCCCAAAGGGCGCTATGTCAGCTGGGACGATTTTTCCGCCGGGGCTTCCGACGCGGAGATCGCCGGTTTCGTCCGCGCGGTCGGCGAGGTGGCGCGGCAGCACGATCTGGTTGAGCCGGGCTACCGTCTGCTGGCCAATGTCGGCGCGCATGGCGGGCAGGAAGTGCCGCATCTGCATGTCCACCTGTTCGGCCGGCAGTTCCTCGGGCCGATGATCGCGGGTAACTGATCCGACTGCGCTGGTCGCCCGAATCACACCGTCTGCCGAATGCGCGCCTTGTACGGCAACAAATTCTTGCCGCCGGAATCGCCGGGGCGTAAGTGCGCGCTGCAGCCATGACCCAGCAACCCACCCCTCCCGGCGGCCTGTTCGACGGTCCGGTCCATCGCTACGCCGTGCGCGTCTATTACGAGGATACGGACCTGTCGGGCATCGTCTATCACGCCAATTACCTGCGCTGGTTCGAGCGCGCCCGATCCGACGTGCTGCGCCTCCTCGAGATCGACCAGCGCGCGGCGATCGAGGCGGGGGAAGGTGCCTATGCCGTCGCCGATCTCGACATGCGCTACCGGCGTCCGGCCCGGCTGGACGACGATATCGTCATCGAAACGCGCTGCACGCAATTGAAGGCGGCCAGTGTCGTCATGGTGCAGACGGCATCGCGCCGCCCCGCGCTCGAACACCCCGAACCACCGGAATTGTTGTGCGATATTCGGTTGCGGGTCGGTTTCGTCGCGCCGTCGGGAAAGCCGGTAAGGCAGCCCGAAGCATGGCGCGCCGCATTCGCTCCCATCATCTGTGAAGAAGACAACCCATGACCATCTTTCAAACGCTGTCCGCGGTCGCCGCCCCGTCGCGGCTCGACCCGCTGGACCTGTTTCTCCAGGCCGATATCGTGGTGCAGGCGGTGATGCTGGGCCTGGTCGCGGCGAGTATCTGGGTGTGGATGATCATCATCAGCTTTTCGATGCGGTTGTCCGGCGTGAAGCGGCGCAACGCGCGTTTCGAGGAGGAATTCTGGCAGGCGGAGGATTTCGATTCGCTGGTCAAGCAGTCGGCGAGGAAAAACATTCCTTCCGCCCATGTGGCCGCGTCCGGCATGTCGGAATGGCGGCGCTCGACGAAGGGGGCGATCAAGGATGGGCCGGCCAAACTCGACCGCGACGGCACGCGGCAGCGGCTGGCCGGCGCGATGGAATCGCAGGTCGCGCACGAGGCGGACGGATTGTCGGACCGGCTGAACTTCCTCGCCACCACCGGATCGGTCGCGCCCTTCGTCGGACTGTTCGGCACGGTGTGGGGCATCATGAACAGCTTCTTCCAGATCGGCGCGCAGGAGAACACCTCGCTCGCCGTGGTCGCGCCGGGCATATCGGAGGCCTTGTTCGCCACCGCCATCGGCCTGTTCGCGGCCATTCCGGCGGTCATCGCCTACAACCGCTTCAGTCACGGCGTGAACGCGCTGGAGGCGCGGATGCAGCGGTTCGCGGACCGGTTCCACGCCAGCCTCAGTCGCGAACTGGAGCGATTGTAAGATGGCCATGGGCATCGCATCGGCCGGGCGCAGGGGCGGGAAGCGCGGCAGCCGCCGGGCCCCGATGGCGGAAATCAACGTCACCCCCTTCGTCGACGTCATGCTGGTGCTGCTCATCATCTTCATGGTCGCCGCGCCGCTGTTGAGTTCCGGCGTCCCGGTCGAACTGCCCGACAGCCGCGCCGCGGCCCTGCCGCAGGAACAGGACCCGGTGACCGTGACCGTATCGCCCGATGGCGCGATCTATGTGGGCGACGATCCGGTGGCCCCCGGCGCGCTTGCACAGACCCTTACGAGCCTTCCGCGCGGTCCCGATGGCGCGCCGCCGCAGATCAATCTGCGCGGCGACCGGAGCATCGATTACGGGCGGATGATGGGCGTGATGGGCGAACTCAACCGCGCTGGCTTCACCAGCATCGCGTTGCTGACAGGCGCGGCGAGCGCCGAACCGGACGTGTCGCAGGGTGTCGTAGCAGCGCCCGAACCTGCGACCCCCGCCCCCGCCGCGCCATCCGATCCGGGCGAAACGGTCAGTGCCGGTTCAGACACCGGCCAATAGCGCGCGACCGATGGAGAGAACCGTGACCAGTCAGGGGATCAGCCGCGGGGAATGGGGCGGCCTCGGCGCGGCACTGCTTCTCCACGCCGCGCTGCTCGCCGTCCTGCTGGCACAGCCCGAAGCCGTGGAAATTAAAGAGGAAGCGGTTCCGGAAGCGATCACCGTCAGTCTGGCGGACGATGTCGGCCTGCAGTCCACCGCTCCCGTTCCGGTGCTCGAAAGCCGCGCCTCGATGGGACCGGTCCTGTCGCAAGTGCCCGCGCCTTCGGCAGGAGACACCGCGCCCCTGTTCCGCCCGGCGCCGGTCGAGCGGCCGACGATGCGCCAGCCGGACCGCTCGGCTACTCCAGCCGTCCGAACGCCGACCGCGCGAACGTCTGCAGCACGAACATCCACGGCGCGCCGCGAAACTGCGCAGCCGGCGCGCAGTTCGACGCCCACCCGTTCCGCAAGCCGTTCCGCAAGCAGTGCCAATACCTCCACCACATCATCCAGCCGGTCGGGCGGCGCATCCAGGGAATTCAGCCAGGCGTTCGACGGTGCGGGCACCAGCACGAGCAGCGCCGACAGCCGCGCACCCGCCTCCGCCATCAGCGGGGCCGCGAAATCCTCGCTCCTGCAAAGCATCGTGCGCAAGATCAGGCCGCATTGGAAACCGCCCGAGGGTGCCGATGCCGATCAGCTGTACACCAATGTCAGCTTCAACCTGAACGAAGATGGCAGCCTGTCGGGCAGTCCGCGTTGCAGCGCGACGCAGGGCGTCACCGCCGCCAACAGGACGCAGGCGGCGATCCATTGCCGCGAAGCCATGCGCGCCGTACGGGCAGCGGCACCGTTCAGCCTGCCCGATCGTTTCTACAATGCCTGGAAAAGCGTCAACGACATGAAATTCGGAGCTACCCTATGACCCGCAAGCTGATCGCGACGCTCGCCCTGACGGCGTTCTGTCTGCCTTTCGCGACCGCCGCGTCGGCGCAGGATCTGGGCGACCGGATCGAACCCGATGCCGCCGTGGAAACCGCGTTCGAGGAAAGCACGCAGGAAGGGCTTTCGGGCGGCGAGGTCATCAACGAACTGGCGATGCAGGATCTCGGCATCGCCATCCCCCGATTCGCCACCGATCGCGATGTGTCGACCCCCGCCAATGCCAGCGGTACGGCGGCACTGGGCAATGAGCTCGCCCGCGTGGTCTTCGCCGATTTGCGCAATAACGGCCTGTTCAAGCCGACCGGTCCGGACGCGCTTCCCAAGCCCGGTTTCGCCGAAATCACCGCCCCGTCCTGGCCCGGCTGGAATTCGCGCGGGGCCGACATGCTGGTGCAGGGTTACGTGCAAGCCCGCACCGATGGGCGGCTGATGGTCGGCTGCTATCTCTACGACGTCACCATCCAGGACGAACTCGCCCGCGCCGGCTGGGTCGTGCCCCCGCGCGACTGGCGACGCGCGGCGCATAAATGCGCGGACATGGTCTACGGCACCTTGACCGGGGAGGAACCGTTCCTCGACAGCCGGATCGCCTACATCGCGGAAACCGGACCGAAGGATAACCGGGTGAAACGTCTGGCCATCATGGACAGCGACGGGGCCAATCACCGCTTCATCACCACCGGGCGCTCGGTCGCGCTGACGCCGCGCTATTCGCCCGATTACCGGCAACTGCTCTATCTCTCCTATGTTGATGGCAATCCGCGCATCTATGTCTACGACATCGGCACCGGCCGCCAGACGCTGGTCACGCAGAGCAGCAATCCGACCTTCGCCCCGCGCTGGTCCCCCGATGGCCGCTCGATCCTCTATTCCATGGCCGTCAGCGGAAATACGGATATCTATCGCGTGTCCGCGCAGGGCGGCGAGAGTGTGCGCCTGACCAGCACGCCGGGCATCGATATCGGCGGGTCCTATTCTCCGGATGGCCAGAAGATCGTGTTCGAGTCCGACCGTTCGGGCAGCCAGCAGATCTATGTCATGAATGCCGATGGCAGCAACCAGAAGCGCCTCAGTTTCGGCGGGGGGCGCGCGGCGACGCCGGAATGGAGCCCGCGCGGCGACCAGATCGCCTTCACCCATCTGGGCGGCAATTTCCGTATCGCGGTGATGAGCCCCAGCGGTGGCAATATGCGCTTCCTGACCGACAGTTGGCAGGACGAGGCACCGACCTGGGCGCCCAATGGCCGTATCGTGCAATTCTTCCGCACGGAGCGCAATTCGGGCGACACGGCATTGTACCAGGTCGATCTGACCGGGCGGAACGAACGCAGACTGCCGACGCCGGTGGCCGCTTCCGACCCCGCCTGGGGACCGATCCTGCCATAGACCCGTTTGTGTGTTAAAAGGGTTCGCAATCGACGAAGCGTGAGGAGACGCCAATATGAATACCCGCCCCATGAATGTCCGTTTTGCCACAATCACCGTCCTGGCCGGCGCCATCGCGCTGGCCGGCTGCAAATCCAAGGCGCCGGACGAACTGCCGGTCACCGCGACCCAGCCATTGCCGCAGGACAACGCCGCAAGCGCGCAAGGCCCGCTTGGCGGACAGCTCGGCACGCAGGAGCATTTCGTGAACGCCGTGCGCGGCCAGAACGTCATCTATTTCGACACCGACCGCTACAATATCGACAGCGCCGATGCCGCCGCCCTGCAGACGCAGCTGCAATATCTGATGCAGAACCCGCAGCTCAACGTGACGATCGAAGGGCATACGGACGAACGCGGCACGCGGGAATACAACCTCGCTCTGGGCGAACGGCGCGCCAATGCGACTAAAAACTATCTCGTCAGCCTGGGCATGCCGGCGAACCGCATCCGCACGGTCAGCTACGGCAAGGAACGCCCCGCCGCGCTCGGATCGGACCAGCAGGCCTGGTCGCAGAACCGCCGCGCGGTCAGCGTGATCGTCAACTGATCCAACTGGCCTGCGGGACCGACACGGTCCTTCCAATGCCCTGCGGTCATGTCTAGGTTCGCGTCCGATGGACGATCGAACGACAGACATGGCGGCAGGGCTTTCATGAGCGGACGGCTATGAGCGGGCGGGGACGGGCGACCAGCTTCGGCTTCCCGCGCTGGGGCGGCTATGGCGGCGGGCGCGACACCGTGACGCAGCGCGAATGCGATCGGCACGGCTGCAGCGAGGCCGGCCTGTGCCCCGCGCCCAAATCGCCCAACAGCCCGGACCGCTGGTATTTCTGCCAGAAACACGCGGCGGAATATAATCGCGGCTACGATTATTTCGAAGGGCTGGACAAGGAACAGGCGGCCGAACGCCAACGCACGGAACAACGCGACGCCGACGCCTATACCGAAGCCTCGCATTACGGCTGGGGCGGTTCGGGCGACGGCACGCGATCGTCGGACGAAATGCTGGCGCTGGAAATCCTCGAACTGGAAACCGATGCCGATTTTGCCGAGGTCAAAAAAAGCTTCCGGGTGAAGGCGAAGGCCGTCCACCCCGACGTGAAGCCAGGCGATGCGGAAGCCGCAGCGGAGTTTCAGAAGATACAGGTGGCGTACGAGGTGCTGAAGCAGGCTGAGGATCGGCGGGTGTGGAAGGGGTAGGGGGTGGTCGCTTACGATCCCATTTGCGGACATTTTCCGGAACAATGATAAAGCGCACCTATGAACAATGATCAAGAAACGCGTCGGAACTGGCGAAGGGATTGGCTTTGCTGCATCCAAGAGTTCGCAGATGATGAGGCCCAGCGGCGATTATGGCTCGACCGTGAGAACACCAATCTACACTTCTCGTTTGTTGAGTACTTTTGCTGCTATTTCGACGATCTCCGTCTGTCGGATGACGGATACGATTGGGCCATAAGTGAGGGCTTGCTCAGCGCGGATGAAGTCGCGGCAGTGGCTGAATTCCACGCAGCGGCGGACGCTTACGACAGCCCCACGGATGACTATGACCATGAAGCCATTCTTGCGGACGCAAAATGGGCTAAGGTCGTTGAGGCTGCTAAGCGCGCGCAGGCCGCGCTTTCCCACTTGATCGAAGACTCACAAGAGCGACGACTTCTCATGGAGCCTTAGTGTCCGCTACCCACCCAAATTCGGACATAACGCTTTCGCGTTAGTCCCTTGCGAGTGAAGGCGATTGATATGTTATCGTTTGCTTCGCAGAACGAGGGAGCGACTATCAGTTTCTAACCGCCGACTGATAGCCTTCGCCACTCGTTCCCCTAGTTCCGACCCCTGCTCCGGATATAGATAGGGTTCGATCGCTTCGGCCTCCATCAGCAGCAGGACGCCATCGTCGCCCCGGACCATGTCGATGCGCGCGTAGAGGGGGGTTTCGCCGGGAAGCATGTGTAGGATCGCCGCGGCGTCTTCGATTTCGGATGGGGAGGGGGCGTAGACTTCCTCCCGCCCGCCATAGAGGGACTGGATACGGTAATCACCGTCCGCCGCGATCTTGCGCAGGGCGTGGCTCAGCGCCCCGTCGACGAAGACGAAGGACAATTCGCCTTCGCGCTGGATGGCGGGGAGGAAGGGCTGGACCATCGCCGGTCGGCCGAAGCGCCAGTCGGCGGCGGGCGGGTTCGCACGGTCGAATGCGACTGCCCCAGCGCTCCGGCGCCGATCTGGCGTTTTACCACCAGCCTGTCGCAGTCGAACGTGTCGAACGCCGTTGCAATGTCGCTTGCCGCAGGATCGTCCAGCCACAGGGTCGGGATGGTCGCCGCGCCGCGCTCTGCCAGCTCGCGCAGATAGCGCTTGTCCATGTTCCAGCGGACCAGTTCGGGCGGATTGCAGACCACCGTGCCGCCCGCTTCGATCGCCTCCAGCTTTGCAAGAAACGCGTCCGCATGGTCCTGATAATCCCACGCCGTGCCGAGCAGCGCCAGGTCGAACGGCGCGAAGTCCTTCACCGGCGCGCGCCATTCGATCTCGGTCAGCATGCCGCCCCGTGCCTCGATCGCAGGGCGTAGGGCGGCCACCATCAAATCATGCTCATAGGCATCGCCGCGCCGCTCCCCATCTCCGCCCGGCATCGTTTCGGGGCAGGCGAGAAAGGCGATTTTCATAGGTCTTTCGTTCCTTCCACGTCACCCTGGGCTTGGCCCGGGGTCCAGCTTCTATCGACGTTTCATCAGAGTAAGCGGGGCCCCGGCTCGGAGGCGGGGGTGACGGGGCGTATGGTTGTCAAACCGCCTCCAACGCCTGGTCGAAATCGGCGATCAGGTCGTCCGGGTCCTCGATGCCGATGGAGATGCGCACGAGGTTGTCGGCGATGCCCAGTTCCTGCCGCCGGCCATGCGCGACCGACAGATGCGTCATGCTGGCGGGGCAGCTGGCGAGGGTTTCGGTCCCGCCCAGGCTGACCGCCAGCTTGGCGATCTTCATCGCGTCGAGGAAGCGGAACGCCTCCGCCTCGCCGCCGCGCACGAAGAGCGAGAACGTGCTGCCCGCGCCCAGCCCGTGGCGCTCGTAGATGTCCTGCTGCCGCGCATCCTCGATGAAGCCGAGATAGCCCAGCCTCTCGACCTTGGGGTGATCGCGCAGGAAGGCGCAGACCTTCGCCGCGTTTTCGCCCGCGCGCTGCATCCGCAGTTCCACCGTTTCCAGGCTGCGCATCAGCATCCATGCGGTGTTGGGATCGGTGATGCCGCCCATCGTGTTGCGCAGCGCGCGCACCGGGTCCATCCAGTCCTTCTTGCCCGCGATGCTGCCCGCGACCAGATCGGAATGGCCGCCGACATATTTGGTCAGCGAATAGCACACGATATCCGCGCCGTAATCCAGCGGCCGCGACCACAGGGGCCCGAGGAACGTATTGTCGATCGCGATAGGGCAGGACCAGTCGAGCTTTGCGTCGCGGGCGGCCTTCACGGCCTCGACATCGACCAGCGCGTTGGTCGGATTGGCGGGGCTTTCGAGATAGATCATCGCGACCTTGCCGCCCTGGTCGGACGCCATGCCCTTCGCCTTGTCGAGCACCGCGTCGATCTCTTCGCGCGTCGCGCCGGCGGGGAAGTCCACGTAGGTCACGCCGTATTTGCTCATCACCTTGGCGATGAACCCCTCGGTCGCCGCGTAGAGCGGGCCGGAATGCACGATGACATCGCCCGCGCTGCAATAGGCCAGCAGCATGACGGTGATGGCGGTCATCCCGCTTGAGAAGCTCAGCGCATCCTCCGCCCCGTCCCAGATCGCCAGCCGGTCTTCCAAAATTTCCTGGTTCGGACCGTTGAAGCGGGAATAGACCAGCCCCTCCGCGCCGCCGGGGCGCTTGCCGGTGATCCCTTCGAAATGCCGCTTGCCCGCCGCGGCGTTCTCGAAGGCGAAGGTGCTGGTGAGGAAGATCGGCGCCTTCAGCGATCCTTCGGACAGGGCGGGATCGAAGCCGTGGCCCATCATCAACGTGCTGGGCTTCATCTCGCGGCCGTTCAGCGTGGCGACTTTGGGCTTGGGATTACGGCGCGGGGTCGGCTTGTCGGTGGCGTCTATGGCATCGGTCATAAATCGGCTTCCTGTATTATGACACCCCCAGGAAGGCAGGGGCTGAAGGCTGCCGCCGGCGCCCGCCCCTAACCTCCGCAGGGGCGCGTCTCCGTATCGGTACCCGACGAAATATCATCGCCGTCGGCGTGCTTCAAGACGCTATTCCGGCGACCGCCCACACCAGCGCGACGATCAGCACGATGCCGATCAGGTCGAGCACGATGCCTGCACCGACCATGCGGGGCAGGGCGATCCGCCCCGTCGACCAGGCGATCGCGTTCGGCCCGGTTCCGGCGGGCAGCATGAAGCCCCAGCTGGCCGCCAGCGCGGCGGGCATGGCGAGCAGCACCGGGTCGACTCCCATCGCCACGGTCAGGCTGGCGACCACCGGGATGATCGCGCTGGCGGTGGCGACGTTGCTGGCGAATTCCGTGATCAGGACGACCATCGCGACCAGCGCCAGCGCGGTCACCACCAGCGGCACGGCGGAAAGCGGCAGCAACGCATCGCCCAGCCATTCCGCCAGACCAGACGCGCTCATCCCCGCCGCCAGCGCCAGCCCGCCGCCGAACATCAGGATGACGCCCCACGGCGCGCGGTCCGCCTCCGCCCAGACGAGCAGCGGGCGGCCCGTGCCGTCGGGGATCACGAACAGCATTATGCCCGCGACGATGGCAATGGTCCCGTCGGTCAGCGACCCGTCGGGCACGTAACCCTGAAGTAACGGCGCGGTCATCCACAGCGCGAAGGTGACGACGATCAAGGGCACCAGACGGCGTTCCGGCGCGCTCCAGCGGGTCTGCGTCGCGATGGCCTCGCGCGCGGCATCGACATCGAAATGATGGTCGCCCACGCGCTGCACCTTCGCGATGACCAGCGCGGCGATCGGCACGCCGACGATCACGATCGGCAGGCCGAACAGCGTCCATTGCGCGAAACCGATCCGCAACCCGATCATGCTGTCGAGCAGCGCCACGGCGATACCGTTGGTCGGCGAACCGACGATGGTGCCCAGCCCGCCGATCGAGGCGGCGAAAGCGATCCCCATCGGCAGCGCGCCCGCCAGTCCGTCCTGCTCCTCGTGCGCAAGTCCGCCGCCCGCGAGCACGGCCACCGCCATCGGCATCATGATGAGCGCGGTGGAGGTGTTGGAGATCAGCATCGACAGGACCGCCGCGCTGACCATGAAGGCAAGCAGCAGCTTTTCGGAGCCGCTCAACACCATGCCGCCCACCACTGCGGAAGCGACCAGCAGCACGATCAGCCCGGTCGACAGGTTGAAGATCGCGAGGCTGAGCAGCGATGCGCTGATCACGACGGCGAACAGCGCGCGCGCCGGTGCCCTGGCCATGCCCGTTCCGCCGCCGACGCTGGCGAGGATCGCGAGCGACAGCCGGCGATGCAACCCGGTCCGCTCGATCGCCAGCGCGATGAACGCGCCGCCCAGGATGAGGAACAGGATCGGCGCGTAATAGGCGCTCGCCGTCTCGCTTGCATCCATCACCCCGGCGAGAGGCAGCACGACGAACGGCAACAGCGCCGTGACGGTCAGCGGCACCGCCTGCGTCATCCACCACGCCGCCATCCACACGACCAGCCCCGCGACCAGCCATGCGCCCTGCGGCATCCCGGCGGGCGGGGCGGTCAGAAGGGTGGTGGCGAAGGCGGCCAGCCCGAGGACGAAGCCGATGCGGCCGGCGGTCATGTGGGGCTCCGATGCGCGCCGACCGGAGACATGGACCGCATGTTACACGGTCCTGACGGCAAAAAATCGTGGCCGATCGCGAACGCGCGAGAAGCATATTAGGGCGTTCGATCGTGTCGCGGCGATGATCATGGCCGCCGGGGTAGCAGCTTTGCGCAATGTAGGACATCCGCACTTGCGCGATCCCACCCGTCAGTGCGCGGGCGGCAATGCTTCGATTAGTTCCAGCGCCAGGCGCATGGCGGGATCGCCGCCATCGCTGTCGCGGTCGGCCGATACCAGCGAGTGGTCCGCGACGAAATCCTCGCGCGGCGTGCCGTCGATATGGAACAGGCCCTCCCCGCCCAAATCGACGCGCGCGCCCGACAGGGCCAGGTCGAAATTCCACAGTCCGCCCAGAAGGTCGCCTACCCGCAGGAAACGGTGACATGGAGCACATGTTACACGGTCCTAGGCGAAACAATTCTTGCCAAGCGAAGCTAACCATAATTGAAGACTGTTAACCGTCGAAAAGTGAACGGTTTTACCGCCACGAATGGTCAGCATTACCGGAAGGAGTAGGACAGTCTGACGCTGCAACTTTTCGTTTGCGAACTTCGACGCTGCTAACTACCGATAAACCATCAGATATTAAACCGCTTTGGATGCACCTATACCTGATGCAAAACAGTATCGGACTTTTAAAAATCGGACGGAGTTGGTCTCCCAGGCAGCGCCTCCTAGTTCTTAGCCATTAACTTAAAGATGAACTTGCTTTTGTAAAAACGCTAAAAAGTCGGGGCGACGAAGAGCAGGAATTTCACCGTCGACTTAAGGCGTATCATCTCGATTACGAATGGTTTGACGGAACAAAAGCCGCTCGCGCACAAGCGGCCGGCTTGTTCAGAATTTCACACGGTCTCCAATGGCCGTACGAATACCGACCAGAACATATCCAACGTTGGATCAGCCAGTTCTACAATTTACAAGACTTACGAAGAACTCAACGAGCAAGGGTCAGACTGCTACGACGACTGAAATTCGCCATCGAACAACGGAATGATGGGAAGGCAATCGATCATTCATTTTTGAGTGAAGACGTTACTCGTACGATAGAACTATATGATAATCCCGGTGGATATTTTGATCCTAGACGCAATAATTTAAAAATCGAACCTTACACGACCGACGTCGTCACTGCCACATCTTTAGCACCAAGGGTCACTGATATTCATCATATAGTGAAACTCGATGATCCAATCCAAATATGCATCCACGCCTTAGCATGCCGATGGAGCATCAACCTTAAACGCGTAGGTTGAGGCATTACTACAAACAGTCGCCCCTATTTCGGCGACAGCACCATCAGCATCTGGCGACCTTCCAGCCTTGGAAACGCCTCCACCTTGGCGACTTCCGCCGTGTCGTCCTGCACGCGTTTGAGCAGGTCCATGCCCAGGTTCTGGTGCGCCATCTCGCGGCCGCGGAAGCGCAGCGTCATCTTGACCTTGTCGCCGTTCTCGATGAACTTGAACACGTTGCGCATCTTCACATCGTAGTCGTGCACGTCGATGTTCGGACGCATCTTCACTTCCTTGATGTCCTGCGTCTTCTGGCTCTTGCGGGCCAGGTTGGCTTTCTTCTGCGCTTCGAACCGGTATTTGCCGACATCGAGGAACTTGCAGACGGGCGGATCGGCATTGGGCGACACCTCGACGAGGTTGAGGCCGACGCCGGCCGCCTGTTCGATCGCTTCGCGCGTGTACATGACACCCAGGTTCTCGCCCTGATCGTCGATTACGCGCACCTTGTCGTTCTGGATGAAATTGTCGTAGCGCGGGCCGCTCTTGGTGGGCGGCGTGTTCATGCGCCGGGGTGGACGGGCTATGGGGCTTTCTCCTGCTTTGCCGGGTTCGAAGGCGCTACTTAGGAGGGATTCGCGCGCAGTGCTAGTGGCGGCGTTCTTTGTTTCGGCCCCTGCGGGCACGATGCATCCGCATCGCTTGCTTCGCCCTGACCGGGCGGCGGCCGGTCGGCCTTGCGGACCCTCGCGGGTCCGATCCGTTCCAAGCTATCGACGGGACACTGATCCGGTTCACCGTCAGGCGGATCGCAAGGGCGCCAAAAAATTCAGGTGCCCGCCGGCCCCTAACGAGAACGCCACAGCGGGAACTGGACCAGCCTTCCGCCCGCGGGCAACATGGCATCGATATGGGTCGCGGGTTGCAGTGCCTTGACGATCGCCGGATCGGCGGCATCCATTCCGCCGGTCAGGGCGCCGAAAGCGGGCAGGATCATCCGGGTTCCGACCGTTCCCCGACTGACCACCGCGCAGGGGCGGCGTATCCGGCGGCTGCGGATGCTGATCTGGAGGCGCGGATGGTAATGACCGGAGAATTCGGGGCGCGTTTCGGCGGGTTTCGCCTCGTGCCGCAGGATCATGCCGGCAACCTCCAGCTCCTGCTCGATCGCGCCGCCGGTGCGCGCTTCCATTTGAGGGTCGTGGTTGCCGGTGATCCACACCCAGTCGACCGCGCGGGTGAGGGCGGACAGCATGCCCGCCGCATGCGGTTCCAACCGGATCGACCCTTCGCTGTCGTGGAAATTGTCGCCCAGCGTGAACACGCGCCGCGCACCGGTTTCGCGAATGGCCAGCGCGATGCGTTCCAGCGTCTCGCGGCTGTCATAGGGTGGCAGCATCTGTCCGTGCTTGGCGAAGAAGCTCGCTTTTTCGAGGTGCAGATCGGCGACCAGCAGCGCGCGTTCGCGCGGCCAGTACAGCGCGCCGGATGTGGTCAGCGCGAATTCGGCGGAGGCGAACGAAAGGGGAACCATGGACCCGCTATTGGCGGCTCGGCGGACGCGGCACAACCCTTAAAAAAAGTGAAGCTAACCCTTCGACAGGCTCAGGGTGAACGGGGTATGGGGGCGTATGACCAACCCAGACCAGACCCGGCAGGCCCGCCAATGGTTCGAGGAACTGCGCACCCGCATCTGCGACGCGTTCGAGGCGATCGAGCGCGAGACGGGCGGCGATGCCGCGTTCGTGTTCACCCCGTGGCACCGGGAGGAGGAAGGAAACGACGATCCCGGCGGCGGCGTGCAGGGATCGATGAAAGGCGCCGTGTTCGAGAAAGTCGGCGTCAACGTCTCCACCGTCCATGGCACTTTCGCGCCCGAGTTCGCCGCCACGGTCAATGGCGCCAGTGCGGACAGAACCGGGCTTCTCGGCCACCGGCATCAGCCTGGTCGCGCACATGGCGAACCCCCACGTACCGGCCGTGCACATGAACTGCCGGTTCCTGACCACGGGCAAATCGTGGTTCGGCGGCGGCGCGGATCTCAATCCGCCGATCCCGTATGAAGACGACACGGCCGATTTCCACGCCGCCTTCCGCGCGGCCTGCGCGGCGCATAATCCGACCTATTACGAACGGTTTTCGAAATGGGCGGACGAGTATTTCTACATCCCCCACCGGCGATGCCATCGCGGCGTCGGCGGCGTGTTCTTCGACCATCTCGAATGCGACGACGCGGCGGGGTTCGACCGCAATTTCGCTTTCACCCGGGATATCGGCGAGGCCTTTCTCGACATTTTTCCGCAGCTGGTGCGCAGGCGCATGGATACTGAATATGACGAGGCCGACAAACTGCGCCAGCTCGAATGGCGGGGGCGCTACGCCGAATTCAACCTGGTCTACGACCGCGGCACGCTGTTCGGCCTGAAGACGGGAGGCAACATCGACGCGATCCTGATGAGCTTGCCGCCACACGCGGTCTGGACATGATGCAGGCATGGCGCGCCGGTTCAGGCGTTCAGCTGCTCGACCCAGCGCCGCGTCATGTGATATTCCGGCGGTGCGTCGCGGCCGCGCATCCAGAAGGAATCGTGAAGGTCGCGGGTGCCGAAGATGGTCTGCGGTTCGATTGAATCGTAGAACCGGATCCCCGCGCTGTATGCGTGGGTCAGCGGGACGATCCAGATGAACTCGCCATATTCGTCGAACCGGTCCCAGCTCAGCTGCGCGCCGCTGCCGAAACGCAGATCGGACGCGAAATGGCATTCGCGCGAAAAGACGATGCGCATGCCGGTAAGCGACAGATCGCGCATGACGCAAGGCTGGTAACCGCTGATGGTCCTCAGATGGACCGGCAATTCGGTGGCGAGCCGGCTGCATCCGCGACGGATCGCACGGCTTGATTCGGAAGGTTTCGATGCGGCTATCCGTGACAATTCGGGCATAGGCGCCAATATCGGCAGGCATGCTTGCGATGGCATGACGCGATGCCTCCGCATGAATGCGTAGTGCCGCCTGTCGGGGCACAGGCATGTCGAGGCGGCTTGTTCATCGCCCGGGCATGCCGCATTGCCTAACGCATGCAACGATCATTGCCTCTATGCGGAGCTTTCCCCATGCGCCTGTTCGCCGCCGCCTCCATCCTGCTGCTCGCCAGCGCCTGCACCACGACGACCGCTATCGACACCCCTCCGGCGTCTAACCGAGCGGCCGTTGCCCCTGTCCTGACCGGTCCCGACGCGGTCGATGTGCAGACCTTCGCGGAGCCGACCGTGGCGCGGGTGACGCATGTCGATCTCGACCTCGACCTCGATTTCGAACGGCAGCAGGTTTCGGGAACCGCAATGCTGGACGTGTTGGCGCAAGCGGGGGCGGGCAGCGTCATCCTCGACAATGACGGTTACGACGTGCGGTCCATCACCGATGCGGCGGGCAATCCCCTGCCCTATACGATCGGCGCGGCGGTGGAAGGCAAGGGCGCGCCGCTGACCATTACGCTCGACGAGGATCGGCGCGGCGATGGACTGCACGAGATCACCATCAATTATGTCGCGAAGGATGCCGATGCGCTGCAATGGCTGGCGCCGCAGCAGACCGCGGGCGGGGAGCACCCCTATCTGTTCAGCCAGGGGCAGGCGACCTTGAACCGCACCTGGATCCCGACGCAGGACAGCCCCGGCATCCGCCAGACATGGTCCGCGCGGATTACCGCGCCGGAAGACCTTACCGTGGTCATGTCCGGCCTGTCGCGGGGAGAGCCGGAACGGCTGGCGAACGGACGCCGCGCCTTTACCTTCGCAATGGACAAGCCGGTCGCGCCCTATCTGATCGCGATCGCGGCGGGGGACATCGTGTTCCGCCCGCTCGGCCCCAGATCGGGCGTCTGGAGCGAACCGGCGATGATCGAAGCGGCGGCGGCGGAACTGACCGACACCGAAGCGATGATCGACGCGGCGGAGCGGCTCTATGGCGAATATCGCTGGGGTCGCTACGACATGATCGTGCTGCCCCCGGCCTTCCCCTATGGCGGCATGGAAAACCCGGTCATGACTTTCCTCACCCCCAGCTTCATCGCCGGCGACCGCAGCCTCACCGGCCTCATCGCGCATGAGCTGGCGCATAGCTGGTCGGGCAATCTGGTGACCAATGCGAACTGGACCGACAGCTGGCTTAACGAAGGCGTCACCTCCTATTTCGAGAACCGTATCGTCGAGGAAATCTACGGAAAGGAGCGCGCCGATCAGGAAGCCGCGCTCAGCTTCGCCGCGATCCAGAACACCCTGGCGGAAGTGGGGGAGGATGCGCCGGGCACCGCCCTTCATCAGCCGGTGAACGTGGATTCGATCGGCAGCGCGATCGTCTACGACAAGGGGGCGTTCTTTCTGCGAACGGTGGAAAGCATCGTCGGACGCGAACGCTTCGATGCTTGGCTGCAGCAATGGTTCGACAATCACGCCTTCGAACCGGCGACCAGCGCCATGATCCTGGCCGATATGCAGGCCAATCTGGTGCGCGACGATGCCGAGGCGAGGGCATTGCGTCTGCGGGAATGGATCTACGAGCCCGGCCTGCCGAACAATGTCGCGCGGCCCGATCCGGCGGCCTTTGCCAGGGTCGATGCGGCGGTGCAGATATATGCGACCAGACGCAGCAATCCCATCGATTATCCGGTCGGCCCCGCGCGCGTCAGCTTTCCGCAAGAGGAATGGAACGACTGGACATCGGCGGAGCGGCAACGGTTCCTCGCCAACCTGCCCGATGGACTGACCGACATGGAGCTGCGCCTGCTCGACGACAATCTGGGCCTGTCGCAAACCGGAAACAACGAAGAACTGTTCCTGTGGCTGAACCATGCGCTCGATCATCGTTACGAACCGGTCGTGCCACTGGTCGACAGGTTTCTGGGTCGTATCGGGCGCCGCAAATTCGTCGCCCCGCTCTTCGCGACGCTGGTCGGGGAAGGCGATTGGGGCCGCCCGATCGCGGAGCGCATCTACGCGCGCACCCGCGATAGCTACCATTCGGTGACGCAGGGGACCGTGGACGAGATCGTGGGGAAAATCGTGGGTGGGGGCGGCTAGGCCGGAGTTTCGATCCGCTGGCGAAACCAGTCCGCCAGTTCCGCCTCGCCCAGTTCGCCGGCGGCGAGTTTGAGCATAATATCTATCGCTTCATTCGCATCGAATGAAAGGCGACAATCGTTCAAATCGAGAAACAAACGCGCCGCAACCCATGCCGTACGTTTATTCCCATCGGCGAAAGGATGGTTGCGCGCAATCCCGAATGCATAGGACGCGGCGAGCGAACATATATCGTCCTCACCGTAAGACCAACGGTTGACCGGGCGTGCCAATGCGGACTCCAATGCGCCGAGATCGCGCACACCGGCACTTCCCCCGTGCTCCGCCAGTTGACGATCGTGGACCGACAATGCCAATTTGCTGACGATCCACCGTGGTGCTGGACGATCTTCGGCCATGCAATTCGTTACTTTGCCAGAACACGCAGGATATCGCGATCCTCTCGCATGATCGTTTCCGCCCGCTCCATTTGCTCCGCGAATTCGGGATCATATGGCGAGATTCGAATGCCATCAGGACCTTCGGATAGGTGCAGGGAATCGCCGATCTTCGATCGTAATAACACGAGAACTTCTTTTGTAAGAATGACTGCAGCCGAGTTACCGACTTTGGTGATTTTAAGCTGAGTGTTCATACAAGTGTTATAACCTGAACCGCCGTGTTTGTATAGCGAATTTCGCTTGCGACGTTAGCTCGCCCATCGCACAACCATCGCCACCATGCTGCGCCAGTACGAACTTGTCGAACGGGTCCTCGCCTACGACCCGGATGCCGATGCGGCCCTGCTCAACCGCGCCTATGTCTACACCGTCCAGAAGCACGGCAGCCAGAAGCGCGCCAGCGGCGATCCCTATTTCAGCCATCCGGTCGAAGTCGCGGGCCTGATGACCGATCTGCAGCTCGATCAGGAAACGATCATGACCGCGCTGCTCCACGATACGGTGGAGGATACGCTGGCGACCATCGCGGATATCCGCGCCAATTTCGGCGAGGAGGTTGCCCAGCTGGTCGACGGCGTGACCAAGCTTTCCAAGATCGACGCCATGCCGGAAGACGAGCGCGCGGCGGAAAACTGCGCAAGTTCCTGCTCGCCATGTCGGAGGATATCCGCGTGCTGCTGGTCAAGCTCGCCGACCGGCTGCACAACATGCGCACGCTGCATTTCATCAAGAACGAGGACAAGCGCCGCCGCATCGCGCGCGAGACGATGGAAATCTACGCCCCGCTGGCGGAGCGGGTGGGCATGTACGAATATATGCGCGAGATGCAGCTGCTCGCCTTCGAGCAGCTGGAACCGGAAGGCCACGCCACCATCACCGGGCGGCTGGCGCAGATACGCGAACAGGACGGGGGCCAGGTCGATGCGATCGCCCTGGCGATCAAGCAGGCGCTGGCGGAGGCGGGGCTGACGGTCGAGGTGTCGGGGCGGGAAAAGCAGCCGTTCTCGATCTGGCGCAAGATGGCTGAACGGCACGTGTCGTTCGAACAGGTCACCGACATCATGGCGTTCCGCGTCATCACCGACACTATCGAGGATTGCTACCGCGCGATGGGCGTCCTCCATTCGGTGTGGCAGTTCATTCCCGGCAAGTTCAAGGATTACATCTCCACGCCCAAGAACAACGGCTACCGCTCTCTGCACACCTCGCTGATCTACGAAAACTCGATGCGGGTGGAGGTGCAGATACGCACGCGCGAGATGCACCGGATGAACGAATTCGGCATGGCCGCGCATTGGGCCTACAAGCAGGGCGACCGGCCCGACGGCGCGGTCGGCTGGCTGCGCGACCTCATCGAGATCGTCGATGCGAGCCACGATGCGGAAGAACTGCTCGAACACACGCGCATGGCGATCTATCAGGACCGCATATTCGCCTTCACACCCAAGGGCGGGCTGTTCCAGCTGCCCAAGGGTTCGACGCCGGTCGATTTCGCGTTCGCGGTGCATACCGAACTGGGCGAACAGACCGTCGGCGCGAAGATCAACGGACGCCACATGCCGCTGCGCACGCCGCTCACCAATGGCGACGTGGTGGAGATCATCAAGGGCAGCACCAGCGTGCCGCAGCTGAGCTGGCTGGGCTTCGTCGTCACCGGCAAGGCGCGCGCCGCCATCCGCCGTTCGGTGCGTCTGAAAGAGCGCGAGGAGATTACCGAGATCGGGCAGTCGCTGTTCGACGATATCGCGAGCCGGGTGCCGGCGAAGATCGGCAAGAAGGCGGTGAAGGCGGCGGTGGCCCGGCTGGAAATGGAAAGCGCGGACGATCTCATGTACGCGATCGGCGCCGCCAGGATAGAGGACCGCGCGGTGATGGAGGCACTGGTGCCGGGATGCACCGAAGGGCTGGAAGGGCAGGACTGGTCGCGCCAGGACAGCGTCATCTCGATCCGCGGCCTGACCCCGGGGGTCGGCTTCCAACTGGCCGAATGCTGCTACCCCGTGCCCGGCGACCGCATCGTGGGCCTGCGCAAGCAGGGCGAGGGGGTGGAGGTCCACACGATCGACTGTCCGGACCTTGCCAACGGGATCGACGCCGACTGGCTGGATTTATCGTGGGGCAGGAAAAGCAAGGGCGCCATCGGCCGCATCCGCGCGACCCTGTTCGACCGCCCGGGGGCGCTTGCCGAAATGGCCGGTATTTTCGGTCAGAACGCCGCAAATATCCGCGCGCTCAAACTGTCGCAGGACGAACATCCTTTCGGCGTCTACGAAGTCGAGCTGGATGTGCAGGACAGCGCGCATATGGGCCGCATCCTGAGCGCGCTGCGCGCCAGCGACACGGTGGCGGAGGCGGAACGGTTGTGATGGGCGGGCCATAATGGAGATCGTCGGTCTCGATCACGTCCAACTCGCTATGCCCAAAGGGCGGGAGGCGGACGCGCGCGCCTTCTATACCGGCGTGCTTGGCTTGGCCGAAATGCCCAAGCCCTCCGATCTGGCGGCGCGCGGCGGGTGCTGGTTTGCGCAAGGGGCCGTCCAGATTCATCTCGGCGTGGAAGAGCCGTTCAGACCCGCGAAAAAAGCGCACCCGGCGCTGCTCGTCGATGACCTAGCGGCGATGATGGCCCGCCTGCGCGATGCGGGCGTGGCGTTCACGACGGGAAGCCCGCTGGAAGGGTATGTCCGCGGCGATATCCATGATCCGTTCGGCAACCGCATCGAATTAATGCAGCGGACACCCTCATCCAACGCCGCCTAATTCGCTGGCGCTCAAAAGGCGTCATATCCTTCTCCCGATGGGAGAAGGAAAGCGCAGATTGGATGAAGGTAAGCAATGTGTCTGATGCGCACAAACGGACCCGCCAGGGTCCGCAAGCGCGACCGCGCGCCCGAGCTTATGCGAGGCCGCTAGCGAGGCGGATGCCTCGCGCCCGCAGGGTCCGAACAAAAAACACGAAATTATCCGGCGGCGAGCCCGGACCATTACGCCTGAGAAACCCAGGAATTCGCGCGGCCGGGCGGGTGCCAAGGGAAACCGTGGCGGACGCTCGGAAACGGTTCGCGGGTGCCGTGTGTCAGCGAGTGGCCGTTCGCGGCGCCCCCGCGGGGGCCATGTCCCCGAGCCTCGCGGGTTCGGAAACACGATCGAACGGCGCAGCCTCAGATCAAACCCGTCGGCGCATCGGGTCCGGCCGCGGCTGGGAGAGGCTCGCTCATATGGTCGAGGCCCTGCCGCGTGTCCGCGCGGGTGACCCCGCGCCAGATACCTTTTGCAATGCCGCTTCTGGGCAGAACCGGTGCCTGAAACCGGAAGGCGTATCGTGCCGTTTCCCTCCCAGACCGCCATTGTCCCGCCCGGCCGCGTCACCCGCCGCCCCGCGAGAACGGGGCTTTGGACTGAAGGACGAGGCGCAGTCGACTGGCGCCCCATCCCGAATTCGCTCCGCCGAAACGAAGCAACGGACCAGTAACCTATTAGGTTATAAATGTCAAGAGGCTTGGTTCGTGAAGGCTTGGGAATTCGTCATCCCGGGCTCGACCCGGGATCCCGCTTCTCTCTTGTACGCTCCGACGGAAGCAAGCTGGACCCCGGATCAAGTCCGGGGCGACCGGAAGATTGGACGACCGCCCTATCGTTCACCGTCTTCCACCCGCCGCACCGGCACCGGAATGTTGCAGATATCCGCGCCGCCCGCAGGCGCGATGAAGAACGGATCGCGGCGATTGGCGCGCGCCTCGGCATAGCGGGCGAAGGTCGCGCTTTCGGTCGAGAGATATTCGAACGCCGGACGATCGCTTTCGGGCAGATCGCTCGCCACCCGGACAGACAGGATCGGCGTGCGCTTGTCCGCTTCCTCTTGCGTATAGAAACCAAGCTCGCCCGATCCGCGCGGCAGGCTGGAGAGATGCTCCATCCCCTCCACGATCCGCCCGACCAGCGCGATATTGCGATCCAGATGCCGCGGCGCATGGCCGATCACGGTGTAGAGCTCCGCCCCGGAGCCGGTATCTGGTGAGTAATCGCGCCCGACACCGACCATGCCGTAGCAGTGGACGGGCCAGAACTGATTTTCCGGCGGTCCAAACACACCTGCTATTGGCCAACCCAGGGTCAATGTCGCGAGACTGGCATACGCGTCGCCAATATCGGGCTCGGGGAATTCCGGCGGCTCGGTTGCGCCGGAAGCTAGCGCTTCTTCAAACCCTTCGGGAACAACAACACCTCCATTGGCGTCAATCATCGCATTTCGCATCATCATCGCGCCAAGTGTGTAGTTGAGACGTGGCCTTCCCCTAGGATCTGGAATTGCGATTAAGTCAGACGCCGCATAATCCTGTCCATCCATTTCGTTCAGCCCATTCGGCAGTGGCTTTTCCTCGCTCGCATCGCCCCATTGAACGACATAATTATCCTGCACCCGGTTGACGCTGACCCCGTCATACCACTGCGCGCGAGCCAGCGTCCGGACGTTCTCCACCCAGCCTTGCGAGAAGGGCGCCGGCATCAGCTGGACGACCACCTCCCGCGCGTTTCCCTCCCGGTCCGGCGCCAGCGTCATCACCAGCAAATCATCGGCCGGAATCGTGACCCATTCCTCCGGTGCCGAGTTCTCGACGATCTGGTTCGGCGAGGGCGCGGGTTCGGCCTCCTGCGCCACGGCAGGACAGGACAGGGCGAGGGCAGCGGCGACGCTGAAAATGCGTTTCATCATGCGCGGCAACCTGCCACGGGATTGCGGCTTGCGAAACCCCGCACCGCTCGCTAGACGCGCGGCTTCCGTCCTGCGGGCGGGATGCGGAGACGTGGCAGAGTGGTCGATCGCGCTCGCTTGGAAAGCGTGTATAGGGCAACCTATCGAGGGTTCGAATCCCTCCGTCTCCGCCACCGGTCCAAGTAATTACCCTGACACGTTTTAGAAAAGCGCTTGGCAAGCGGGTATCGATCGAATTGTCCGTACGTTTTTACAACGCACGCGACGACCTTGCTGAGGCCCTATTGCCAGCATCAATCTCGATACGGCAAGGTTTCTCTATCGCGACCGGCGCGGTTCGATCACCATGACCTCGAAGATCGGCAGCGGCACCGCGCAGATCTACTCCTGCGACGAATACGGCATGCCCGGCTCCGCGACGCCCGAGAGGTTCGGCTTTACCGGACAGACATGGGTTCCCGAAGCCGGCCTCTATTACTACAAGGCCCGCATGTACTCGCCATCCCTCGGCCGCTTCATGCAAACCGATCCCATCGGATATGCCGACGGCATGAACATCTACAGATACGCCGGAAACGATCCGGTGAATATGGTGGATCCTACGGGGTTGGAGGGGTGGTGTGTTATTGAGGATCCGGACGACTCGCAGGAAGAGTGTGAAGCTGCAGATGGAGTATGGTATACTGAAGAAGAGGAGCCCGTAGGGGGCTGGGCGCCAACAATTACCGTAACTGGGGCAGTCATTAATATTAGTGTTGCTTCAGGATCATCAAATTCATTTTTTGGCTTTTTCTTTAGCAGTGGGGGAAACTACGTCAGACCGATCGCCGGCACACCAACCCTGTTGCGGATTACGGAAAGGCCGCAAAATAATGAGCTGTATGACTATCTTTGCGGTGGCCCGGTCGGGACAATCGGTCTTTCACTTGACCTTGTCGCCATCACCGGATTCACAGTAGACTTTGGGATCTACGCAACCGCAACTCCAAGTGGATGGCTTGGGGATGTCGGCTTCTACGCTGATGGCGGATTGGCCAGTGGTTTGGACATTGGCTATGGTTTGGAATTCGGATCGTATAGCAGCAGATCAGCTCTCAATGGCCAATATACTGAGGCTGAGGGAGGCTTCAGCCAATTCGCCACGAGCGTTGTTGCGGATGCGAATGGCAATATAGTTGGGAATACTTTTACCGTAGGGCCGAGCGTGCCAGTCCGTCTCCCAAGGGGGCAAGGGCGCGTTACTAACGGGTCTGGTTCGACCGCTGGTTTCTGCCCGTAGATCAAGTAGATGAAAACAGCGTGGCTCAACATAATTCTTACTTCATGTGTCATTTTGATAAACCTTATGATATGGCGATTAGCGTTCGACTACTTTCAATATCTACCGAGAATGGGCACGATAATTGTAGGATCATTGGCCACAGTAACGTTTTATTTGATTTATTTCCGAAGACGGTCCTGCGGTCACGGAAAAATAACCGATGGAGGTCAACATGCGTGGTGGCCTCATGTCGTCAGTCGATGTCCAGAATGCGATGCGGAGCTTTGACTAACGGCGCAGCGACGGGGTTGGCGCCTGTTCCGTGCCGCAAAGTGACAAACTGCCGTACGATGTCAGTGTGGTTACGCAGTGTTCCGCCTCTAGTGCGTTCGAAGCTGTGCGGGCTGCTGGAAACTCAGCGCCAGGAGCGCCGTATGCACGGTCTGGCAGAAACAATCTCACTCTGACTGGGAATAACCCCATTACTCAGATCGTCGACCCTTCCCGGCGAACAATAACTAACGTGACTCGCCGAGGTCACACGTTTCACCCTGGAAGCGTGGAGATCAGGGTCAATGATTTGGGGGGCGGCTACTCGTCGATTAACATAAGCGGGAGCGGGTCGGCGTCTGACCCCGTATTCAACTGGCTTGCAGGCGCTTTGATTTTTGGTGGAATGGCTCACGCCGTTGAAGATTTCTGCGCTGCCAAAAACGGCACTCCGAATCTTAAGAACTAATGCAATGCTTATACGACCACGATCTCACCCGCGTGTTTTTTCGATAGGCCTGTTTCTCTCGGCACTTTTGCTGACATCGTGCCAAGGTAGCAAGCGCCCAGACAAAACATTCGATGTTTGCGCTGCGTCAGCGCCCGCCATTGAGAACGCAGTATTAGTTCTGGAAAATGTATCCGACAAATTTGGGTACGAGATTCGAGAATATGGTGCCGAAGCCAAGGCTGATCTCGAAGCGATTGATGCAAATCCACGGGCTATTCCCGACAACCTCCCGGTGCAGGTCGACATCGAAAATGACGACGGAAAGGTCATACTCATTGCTTCCAACTTCGGGGGCGAGGATGGACACCTCCGGGTCAGCTTTTTCTTCTATCGAGACGAAAATGGGAGTGCACCATTTTATCGGGAGATAGTCTCAGGCTTATCCGCGCTTGCCAATGTTCGGATTTACCCGAATGACGCGGAAGCAAATACCAATCCTTGCGAAGGCAGTGGCTTGTAGCTCTTGTTTGGCAAACCCAATGCCTCTCATTGAACGTCCCGGTCCAGCTACCGGATCACGCCCGCGCACATGGGAACTTGACAGGCACACCGTACGCAGCACGCCGCAGTAAGAAAGCTTTGCCGGATCAGCGCTTTCGCTGCCATTTTCCGGGTATGCAGCAAGTGATTTGCGGGCAAATCGTGCCTCACTTGGATGCATCGTCGGCAAATCACCGTATCGCAAACCACTGCGATCGCTGACAAATCCGTGCCTTACGAGTGCATCATCGAGCGCTGGCGATGATTTACGCCGCCGGCCGCGCTCGCCCTTCGAATGCGGCCCACTCCTCGTAAATAGAGTCTCCGAGCGAGACACTGCCTCGCAGGGTGTAGGTGTGTGCGAGACGGTAGTTGACAAAGAAAGTCGAACAAACTCCGTGACTTAGCTGTTCTCCGATGGCATCGTTCCTTGTGTAAAAAGCGAGGGATTACAGATGCTTATCGGCTATGCGCGGACAGCACGGTGGACCAGGTGGCAGGTCTGGAAGCGCAGGAGGCGGCACTCGCTGCAACGGGTTGCACGAAGCTGTTCGCGGAGCAGGCGAGTTCGGTCGGCCAGTGCGATCAGCTGGATGCGGCGCTGGACTTCGTGCGCGAGGGCGACACGCTGGTGGTGGCGCGGCTTGATCGCCTGGCGCGGTCCACGGCGGACCTGCTGGGCATCGTGGAGCTGCTGGAAGGCAAGAAGGTAGGCTTGCGCATCCTCGACTTCGGCGGGAGCGAGGTGGACACGCGTGGCCCCACGGGGCGGAAGCGGCGTGAGCGTATCTCCCGGCATGACGAACGCAACGCAATCTTGCACGAACTGAAAACACTCGAGCAGTATGTACGCCCATTGCGCGAAGCATTCGGGCGGGACTCGGACCGCCCATGACCGACAGGGCACTCGCCAAACGACGCAATCCTGCGATAGGTCTGTCGGTATCCAACCGGCCACGCTAAGCGCGGCCGGCGATATTATCGTCCGCATGGGAATGGCGGATCAGCACTGACGGGAGCGATGCAGGTGGGTACGGTCGAAAGCATGGACGGCAAGCCCGGGCGCAATGGCTTCACACGCTTTCTCGATGGCGTGGAGTGGCTGGGTAATCTGCTGCCCCATCCGGTCACGCTTTTCGCGATCCTTGCTCTTGGCATCGTTCTGCTGTCCGGCCTTTTCGGATGGATGGAACTGGCCGTCGCCGATCCGCGTCCCGCCGGTTCCGCAGGGGTTGCCGAGGACGGAATGATCAGGGCCGTCAGTCTGATGGACGGCGACGGCATCCGGCGGATATTCACCGGACTCGTCGACAACTTCACCAGCTTCGCGCCGCTCGGCGTGGTGCTGGTGGCGATGATCGGCGTGGGCGTGGCGGAAAAATCCGGCCTGCTGTCCGCGGCGGTTCGCGCGATGGTCCTGTCGGCCCCGCCGCATCTGGTGACCGTCGCCATCGTTTTTGCAGGCATCGTGTCGAACACCGCATCGGAGGTCGGGTATGTCGTTCTCATTCCCCTGGCCGCCGGTATCTTCTATGCGCTGGGCCGTCACCCGCTGGCCGGGATGGCCGCCGCGTTCGCCGGAGTATCGGGCGGTTACAGTGCCAACCTGCTCATCGGAACGATCGATCCCCTGCTGGCCGGGATAACGGAGGAAGCGGCGCGTCTGATCGATGCCGACTACACCGTGGTCGCGACGGCGAACTGGTATTTCATGGTTGCCTCGACCTTCCTGATAACCGCCATCGGTTCGTTGGTGACCATTTTCATCGTCGAGCCGAAGCTGGGAAAATACGATCCCGCGAGTGCCGACGAGACGATACTGGACGATCGCATGATGGAGCCGATCGCCGATCGAGAGCGCAAGGGGCTGCGGTGGACCGGCGTTGCCATGTTGGGTGTTCTGGGGCTCATGGCGCTGACCCTCCTTCCCGAATGGGGCGTTCTTCGAAACGCCGATACAGGCGACCGGATCGATTCACCGTTCTTCCAGGGGTTCGTCGTCTGGATCCTCATTTTCTTCGTCGTGCTGGGTTATGTTTACGGCCGCGTGGTCGGCACCATGAAAACGGACCGCGACGTGATTGACGCGATGGCGGCGGCGCTGGCGTCGCTCGGCCTGTATATCGTCCTGGTATTCTTCGCGGCGCAATTCGTCGCGTTTTTCGGTTGGACCAACCTGGGCGCGATCACCGCCGTCACCGGTTCCCAGTTTCTGCTCGGCACCGGGATGACCGGGCCTGCGATATTCTTCGTGTTCATCCTGCTATGTGCGTTGATCAACCTGTCGCTCGGCTCGGCGTCGGCGCAATGGGCGGTGACCGCCCCGATTTTCGTACCGATGCTGATGCTGATCGGATATTCGCCCGAAGTCATCCAGGCGGCCTATCGGATAGGGGATTCCAGCACCAACATCATCACGCCGATGATGAGCTATTTCGGCCTTATCCTCGCTTGGGCGACACGGTACGACCGAAACCTGGGCGTCGGCACGCTGATCGCGATGATGCTGCCATACACCATCTTCTTCCTGCTGTTCTGGTCGGCATTTTTCTATCTCTGGGTGTTCGTCCTCGGCATACCGGTCGGGCCGGGCTCGCCGACCTATTACGTGCCATGACGATCTTGCTGAGCCGGCAAGGCGGCGATCGCGCGGGCGACAGCGAACCCGGCCGGGTGCGGCCTATTGTCCCTGACCCATCGAATAGCCGCGTTCCCCGTCGAACGTGTAGAGCAGTTCGGTCTTGATGAAATCCAGATCGGCGCGGTGGATCTTGCCGAGCAGGTCAAGCACCATCGTCTTGTTAAACTGCTTGTCCGGCAAGGCCTGGAACCGGCAGCGCCAGTGATCGGTGTGAAACGTCTCGGGGATGCCGCGTGGCCAGACCATCACACCGCGATTGGTGATCATCGTCAAGGACAGCAAGCGCGTTTCGCCCTGCTTCAGCTTGCGGGCGATTTCCGAAACGTCTTCGGTGGACTGAACGAACACGTCGACGCCGACCAGTTCCTTTACCGCCGGGGCGCGGCGGGTGGCGGTCGGCACGGCGAACCGACGCCCTTCGCTCGGGTACGTCATGGCGGGCAGGGTCTCGGGCTTCCGGCCGAGGCGGGCGATCACGGCTTGTGCGAAATCGGCGGTGCCGACCTTTTCGACCGATAGGTCGTGCGTGAACATATCGCCGGTGTGGATACCGTCCTCGATCGTCTTAAGCCAGGCATTGTGCAGCCGTTCGGCCACGTCCGGCTGGCCGATATGAACCAGCATCATGACGCCGGCGAGAATGAGGCCGGACGGGTTGGCGACGCCTTGCCCGGCAAGGTCCGGCGCGGAACCGTGAATAGCCTCGAACATGGCGCCGTGCTCGCCGATATTGGCCGAAGCGCCGAGGCCGACCGAACCCGTGATCTGGGCGGCGACATCGCTGAGGATATCGCCGTAAAGGTTCGGCATCACGATCACGTCGAACCGCTCGGGCGTATCGGCCAGGCGGGCCGCACCGATATCGACGATCATGTGTTCCGCCTCGATATCCGGATATTCTGCCGCGACCTCGTCGAACACCTTGTGGAACAGCCCGTCGGTGAACTTCATGATGTTGTCCTTGGTGAAACAGCTCACCTTCTTGCGGTCGTACGCCTTGGCGTGTTCGAAGGCGTAGCGGACGATCTTCTCGCAACCGGGACGGCTGATCAGTTTCAGGCATTGATACACCTCGTCGGTCTGCCGATGCTCGATCCCGGCATAGAGGTCTTCCTCGTTCTCCCGGATGATCGTGACGTCCATGTCGGGATGGCGCGTGGCGATGAACGGTGCGAAGGCCGTGCAGGGCCGGACATTGGCGTAAAGGCCGAGCGACTTGCGGATGGTGACATTGAGGCTCTTGTACCCGCCGCCCTGCGGGGTCGAGATCGGTGCCTTGTAAAACACCTTGGTGCGCCGCAGACTGTCCCATGCCTCGGCGCCGATGCCGGAACTCTCGCCCGCCCGATACGCCTGTTCGCCGATATCGACCTTCTCGACTGCAATGTTTGCGCCGGCAGCGAGCAGCACTTCGAGCGATGCGTCCATGATCTCCGGGCCGATACCGTCGCCATGGGCCACGGTAATCGGCACCGCCCGATCGTTCGTCTCATCCGCGGCCCGTGGTGTCCGGCTATGCGTTCGTGCGTTCTGCGACATCGTGTCTGCTCCTCAAAATTATGTCCAGCCGCTCTCTAGCCACCGGGGCGATATTACGATAATTGATAGTTACCTGTTTTAATATTGAGGATCGCAATGTTGGCGGATCGAGCGGCCATCCCCGACGTGATCGACACCAATCTGCTGCGCACATTCGTCGCGATCGTGGATTGCGGGAGCTTTTCCGGCGCGGCGGCGCGCCTGCTGCGCGGCCAATCGGCAGTGTCTCTCCAGATGAAGCGACTGGAAGGCCGGCTTGGAACGTCGCTGATCGAGCGTGGGCGGCAGCGGATCATCCTGACGCCCGATGGCGAGCTTATCGTCGATCATGCGCGACGCATCCTCGAATTGAACGAAGAGCTGGTCGAACGCATCGCCGAGCCCGAACTTTCCGGATTGGTGCGGGTCGGCGCGCCGGAGGATTTCGCAACGACGCATCTGCAGGAAGTGCTCGCCAGGTTTGCGCACAGCCATCCCAAGGTCGTCCTGGAAATGACCTGCGAGCTGACGATGCAACTGTTCGACCGGTTCGCCGCGGGCGGGCTCGACCTGGCGCTTGTCAAACGCGAACCCTCGACTGCGCCTGCCGGTCGGCTTGTCTGGCGCGAAACGCTCGTATGGGTCGGCAACCGGGATATCGAGGATACCGAAGGTTCCGTCAGCCTGGTCGTTTCCCCGGTTCCCTGCGTTTACCGCAAGAGAGCGACCGATGCGCTGGACAAGTCCCGGATCGACTGGCGCATCGCCTATACATGCGGGGCCCTTGCCGGAAGCCTCGCCGCCGTGCGCGCGGGGATCGGCATCACCGTGCTACCCAAGAACATGGTTCCGGCAGACCTGGTCATCCTCGACCCGGCCGGGGAAAAACTGCCTGTTCTGGACGACACGGAAATCGCGCTGCTGGAAGCGGCGCGCAGCAGCCCGCCCGCGACGCGGCTGCGCGATGTGATCGAACATGCGCTTCATCGCGGAAACGTATAACCCGAACAATCGCATCGGTTGATACCAACAGAAGCACGCGGTTTTCAAAAGATGCGTACCGCTCCGCAGACCATATACGGACAGCCGGGGTGTTTGGTTAACCTTATCATTATCATTCCGGATTATCGGCAAGGTATCCTGTCGCGCGGACTGCCGGCGTTTCGCTGCGGGTGAGCAAAGAGCCCTATTCCCCAAGCGCGAAAGCAGCTAGCGACAAAAGACGCCATGGCAAGTCCCGGAAGCATTCACCACGACACCGGTCTGATCGGCCACACCGGCTTCGTCGGTGGCGCACTGCTATCGCAAACGCGCTTCGATGCTTGCTATAACAGCGCCAATATCGCCGCTATCGAAGGGCAGGCATTTGGCACGCTTGTCTGCGCCGCCGCGCCGGGATCGATGCTCGAAGCCAACCGCGCGCCGGAACGTGACGCGGCGCAGATCGACGGGTTGATCGCGTGGCTGGCCACCATACGGGCAGAACGGTTCGTGCTGGTGTCCTCCATCGCCGTGCTCGCGGACTTTGCCGGGGGCGAAGACGAAGGCACGCTAGCCTTCCAGCGGGGCCTCGCCTATGGTCGCCATCGCCGCACGCTGGAAAGTTTCGTCGAAAACCGTTTCGCCGGCAGCCTGATCGTCCGCCTGCCCGCCCTGTTCGGGCACGGCCTGCGCAAGAATTTCCTGTTCGATCTGATGAACCCGGTGCCGACGCTGCTGACCGAAGCGAAGCGAGACGCGTTGCTGGACGACCTCGATCCCCAACTCGCTGCATGGGCCGGGTCGCTTTATACGCCCGACCGGGCGACGGGATTGTTGCGCCTCGACCGGACGGCGCTCGACGCGGACCGGCGGCGCGCTTCGCTGGAGGATGCGGTGACGGCGCTCGGCGCTTCGGCGATGCAGTTTCACCACCGGGATACGACCTACCAGTACTATCCCGTCGAACGGCTGTGGCAGGATATCGGCATCGCACTGAATGCGGGCCTATCGCACCTGCATCTGGTGGCCGAGCCGCTGACTGCCGCGGCAATCCATTCGGCGCTGATCGGGCGGCCCATGCCGGATACGCCCGCGCGCCTGCACCGCGAGGATATGCGCACCCGCCACGCCGATTTATGGGGGGCCGAGGGGCCGTATCAGTTCGGCGCCGCCGCCACCCTCGACCGGCTCGCCGTTTTCTATGTTGACGAAAGGGCGGCGGCGTGAGGCTGGCCATGTCCAACATCGCCTGGTCGGCCGAGGAACGGCTGGGGGCCTACGCGATCCTTGCCGAGGCGGGTGTCACGGGCCTTGAAATCGCGCCGGGGATTTTCTTTCACGCGGCCACCGACCCCCTGGTTCCCGATGCGGCAACCGCCGCCGAAGCCATGCGCGAGGCGGCGGATGCGGGGCTTTCGCTGGTATCCATGCAGTCACTGCTGTTCGGCTTGACCGACGCGGCCCTGTTCGAAGGGCCGGAGGGGCGCGCAATGTTCGAACGCGGAATGCTACGGGCAATCGCGCTCGCTGGACGGTTCGGTATTCCCAATCTGGTGTTCGGCTCCCCCACCCAGCGCCGCGTGCCCGCGGAACTGGCGATGGCGGACGCTCTGACGGACGCCGCCGCCATGTTCCGCCGGCTGGGAGACGCTGCGTCGGCCGCCGGAACGCGGATCACCATCGAAGCCAACCCGGCGGTCTATGGCACCAATTTTCTCAATACGCTGGAACAGGCCGACGATTTCGTCGCGCTGGTCGATCATCCTGCGATCGCGCTGATCCTCGATCTGGGCGCGATGCACATGAACGGCAGCTATGCCGGCGTGCCCGCGCGCCTGCCCGACCTCGTCCCTCGATTGGGCCATGTCCATGTCAGCGAGCCGTACCTGGCCCCGGCGCCGGCCGATACGGCGGCGCTGGTGCCGGTGATCGAGGGCCTGCGCGCGGCGGGTTATGCCAAGGCCGTGTCGATCGAGATGAAGCGTCCGGCGCGGGGCCTCGGCGACGTGCGGCGCGCGGTCGCGCGGCTGGTCGAGGCCCGGCAGGCGGCGGAAGCGATCCATGCGTGAACCCGATACCGGTGAGTTCACGAAGCCGCGCGAAGACGTGGTCGTATCGGTGTGCTTTTCCGATCTTGCCGCGAATGCGTCCACCTTTGCGCAGCTGCGCGATGTCGCCGCCACGCTCGACCGCGCCTTCCGCTTTCGCGAGATTATCCTCGTCGTGGAAGACTTCCAGCGCGACGCTTTTCTCCCGCTGATCGCCGAGGTCTCCAACTGCCGCCTGTTCGTAGTGCGCCGGGGTACCGAATATTACGATCGCCGGGTGATCGCCGCGGAAGAAGCGATCGGCGATCTCGTGGTGATCGGCAATCTCGACGAGGTCGTCCGCATCGACCTTATCGCCTTCCTCGACCATGCCGAACGCGAAAATGCCGTGACGATGGCCTTCCGGGCCGTCCGCCGGCCGGTAAAGCGGTTGCTGGCCTGGCCGTTCATCGCGGTGGGCAAGCTGGCCGGGTTCAATGTCGACCCCGGCGACCTACAGTCCATTGCGGTTCCCCGCACGCTGATCAACCTGCTGCTCGCGCATGACGAACCGCGCCTCGCGCTGCGTTTTCCGCCGCGCGATCCCAGCCTTCCGCTGGACTGGTTCCGTATCGACCGCAACGTGCCCGCGCGCACCGCCATGACGGGACTGGCGCGCCGCGCGCAACTGCTTCAGACCCTGCTGGTCTATCTCACGCCCACGATCCTGTCCACGGTGGCGATTTCCTCCACCATCCTGACGCTGTTGGGCATGGCCTATGCCGTTTACATCCTCGGCGCGCTGTTCGTAGTGGACACGCTCGCGCCGGGCTGGTTGACGACCAACACGATGCTGGCGGTCAGCGCGGTGTTCATGGGTCTGTCTACGCTTGGCCTCAGCCTCGGCCTGCAGCATCTGTTGAAACAGCAGCGGCGGCTGAAGGGTGGGATCGTGCCCGAAGAGGTCAACCGGATCGACCTGTTCCAGCAGGTCGCGTTCGATCTCAATGTCGAACTGGACAACGATGCCCGGTCGGCCCCGGCGGAAGCGGATTGATGCCGCGCGCCGCCGCTACGCAGTATGATTACATCGTCATCGGCGGCGGCTTTTACGGCTGCTGCCTGGCGCTGTACCTGCGTTCCATTTCGACCCGGGTGCTGGTGGTCGAGGCGGGGCCGCGGCTGATGAACCGCGCCTCGCGCGTCAATCAGGCGCGGGTGCATAGTGGGTTCCACTATCCCCGGTCGGCCGCCACGGCGGTCAAGTCGATGCTGCTGCACCGCCGCTTCCTGGCCGATTTTCGCGAGGCCGTGGTGGACGATTTCCAGATGCTCTACGCCATCGCGCGGCGCCGGTCGAAGGTCACGGCCAAGAAATTCCACCGAATGTACAGGGACATGGGCGCGCCGATCGAACCGGCCATGCCGAACCACCGGGCGCTGTTCGACACCGACATGGTCGAAGACGTGTTCGCCTGCCACGAAGTCGCGTTCAATCACGCGATCCTCGGCCGGCAGGTCGCCGCGCGCATGGCGGAAGCCGGGATCGAAATACGCCTCGAAACCGAACTTATCGGTCTGGCCGACCACCGGTCCGGCGTGGTGGCCCGCCTGTCGGACGGCAGCGAAGTGTCCGCGCGCTACGCCTTCAACGTCACCTACGCCCAGGTCAATGCGGTTCTGGCCAAGGCCGGCCTGCCCGGCGCGCGGCTCAAGCACGAGGTCGCCGAACTCGCGCTGATCGAGCCACCGCGCGAACTCGACAAGATCGGAGTCACGGTGATGGACGGGCCGTTTTTCTCGGCCATGCCCTACCCTTCGGAACAGCTCTATTCGCTCACCCATGTGCGCTACACCCCACATGAAAGCTGGCCCGACAACCCGCTGGCGCGCGATCCCTACCGCCATCTCGCCGGCCTCGATCCCGACACGCGCTATGCCTTCATGCTGCGCGATGCCCAGCGCTATCTCCCCTGCCTCGCCGGAGCGCGCTATCGCCGGTCGATCTATGATGTGAAGACCATCCTGATCCAGAACGAGGCCGACGACGGCCGACCGATCCTCTATCACCGGAAGCCGAATGACAGCCGGGTCATCTCGATCGTCGGCGGAAAGATCGACAATATCTACGACCTGTTCGAAGCGGTGAAGGATACGGCGCCCGAGTTCGCGTACCTCGATGCGGGGTTCGTCCTGGGTCACGCCTATGCCTGATCGGGCGCGCTCGCGCGCCGGCTGGCGCGAGTGGTGGCTATTGGCGGTACTGGCGGCGCTGATCTGCGCGTTGCGCGCCGCTACGCTGCTGTACGACCACAGTCTCAATTCGATCGACGGGGCACTGCAGACATGGTTCGCGCTCGATCACTTTGCCGATGGCGATCCGTTGGGAACGGCGTTTCAATCCTATCTCGGTATCACCATGCTGCTGGTCCTGCTGCCGATGTTCGTCCTGTTCGGGCAGACGCTGTTCGCTTCGACGCTGGCGGCCAATGTGGCGGTTGTGGTCTGCGGGTTCGGGGCGGCCTATGCGACCGTTTGGCTGATCCGCGCGGTGCCGCCCCGCGCGCGCTGGCAGGTCGCTGTGGTGCTGGTGTTCGGGCTCTACTATGCGGGAGCGCTGGTGGCCCAAGCGATCGGAATGGCATGGCCCGCCACGTTCGATCCCGGCGTCTCGCTGCGACCGCTGCGGGGTTTTCTGCCCTTTGTCGTGCTGCCGTTCTTCGTCGTGCTGGTGCGACGCGTGTTGCACGATGGCCGCGCGCTGCCGGCCGGTCTGACGCTGGGGCTGGTTGCGGGGGCAGGGCTGCTGTCATCGAATGATGCGGGGATTGCACTGATCATCGCGCTTACGCTCGGTCTGGCGATGGCGCTCAATCGGCACATCGGCCTGCTGGCACGGACGCTGGCGGCCTTCGGGCTCGGCGTCGCGGCTGCGGCGGGCGCGATCCTGCTGGCGGTGACCCACGGCACGCCGGGGCCATGGCTGCAATACAATTTTCGCGATGTGGCTGGCGATCAGTTCTGGTTCTTCGCGCCGTGGGACCGCAGCACCCGCATCCTGAGCGTCACCGACCTCCCCAACATCCTGCGGCATGGCGATTGGCTTTCCACCGCCAGCCTCGTGATCCTGACGCTGTGCGTTATCTGGGCGATGCTCCAGCGCCTGCGCGGCCGCAATGCGCCGGTGCGCGGGAGTGCCTTCATATTCGTCGGCGCGAGCGTGATCGGCATCGCGCTGATACCGCAGGTCGGCGGGCATATCGGGGCGGAATACAACGCCGTCACCTTCGTGCTGGGGGTTTGTGCACCGCTGATTATCGGCCAGCGGGTGTTGCTGCGGTGGGCCAAGCCGTTCCTGCGGTTCGCCTCCCCGTCCAGGGTCAATGTGGCCGTCGGCATGGCGGGGCTGGCGATAGTGGCGATCGAGGCGGGGCGCTTCGCGGCGGTCCGGTCGACGACCGACCGAATTGTTTACGACGCGAGTCTGGGCTTCCACGTGACGCCCGGATATGCGGCGGATCTGGCGGCGATGCGGCGCCTGGCGGCTGCATGGGATGTGCAGGGAATTCCGCAGGATCGACGCCTGCTATCGGTCTATACCTCGCCGCTCGATATCGCGGCGGGGGTGGCAAACCCCGCCGCGGTGGGATCGCTAATCCATGCGCTAGGAGCGGAGAACCGCGCCGCCTTCGCCGCGTTGGTTAGCCAGGGGGGGGTTGCCCGGCGCGAGGTCGCCGCGGTTACCACCATCGCCCCCGATTACAGCGGGTGGGAGGGCTGGATCACCCGCGCCAACTGGCCGTTCTTCCGGAATTTGCACGCAAACTACGTGCCCATCGCGCGCAATGATCAGCACGTATTGTGGGTGCGCGCGGAGCGATCCGCGCCGCCCGGCGGCATTGCCGCCTGCCGCGTATCGTCGCGGTCGCGCAGCACGCTGGCGCTCGACGTCGCGGCGCCCGCCGCGGGGTGGGCCTCGATCGAAGTCACCCGCAGCCCGCCTTTCGCGACCGGACGTAGCGCAATGCTGACCGTGACCGAAGCTTCGCCGGATACCGCCGACCGCGCCGACCGCTGGACCGGTTTCCCGCGCTATGGGATCGGCAACACCGCGCTTGTGTCGCTGGTCGCGCCCGTTGCGGCGGACACCACGACCCGGCTGACGCTCGACATGCTCGACGGATCGGATATCGGCACCGCCACCTGCAATGCGAGGCTCGGCGCGCCCGTGGATACGATGTCGTTACCGAACCTGCCCGAAGGCATCGCCCGCTACCTGGCGCATGGCGCGCCATGACCGAACTTCCGCGCTTCTTCGTGGTGACGGTGCTGGGTGTGGCGATCGATCTCGCCATCGCCTTTGCCTTGCACACCGGGCTGGGCATGCCGCTGTGGCTGGCCGCCGCGATCGGTTTCACGCTGGCGGCGAGCGTGAATTACGTCATCCACCAGATCTGGAGCTTCCCAAGCGGCCCGCGCGGCCTTTCGGCCCGGCGGGCGGGGCTTTACGCACTGGTCGCGCTCGCTACGCTGGCGGTCCGGGTGGCGATTGTCGCGCTGCTCGATCGCGCCTTGCCCGGATCGTACCCGCTGGCGATCCTGATCGCCGGGGCGGGCGGATCGTTTTTCGTGAATTTCGCCTTGAGCAAATTCGTCGTCTTCGCTGCCGATCCGAAAACACCATGACCATCGATCATCCACCGGTCCTCGACGATAGCGATTGGGACGTTCCCGCCCATGAAACCGCGCTCTATGCCGAACGGCGGCATGCCCACGCGCTGGTGATTCCGGTGATCAACGAAGGCGAACGGATCCGCGGGCAATTGCTGCGGGTTCAGGCGGCGGGCCTGCCGGTCGACGTGATCGTCGCCGATGGCGGATCGACCGACGGCTCCCTCGATGGCGACTTCGCGGCCGAGGCGGGCGTGCGCGCGGTGCTGACCAAGACCGGGCCGGGCAAGCTCGGCGCGCAGCTGCGCATGGCCTATGCCTGGTGCTTGCGACAAGGTTATGCCGGGATCGTCACCATCGACGGTAACGGCAAGGACGAGGTGGAGGCGGTCGCCGACATGATCGCGAAGCTGGAGGAGGGCTGCGACTATGTGCAAGGATCGCGCTATCTGCCCGGCGGCGCGGCAGAGAACACCCCGCTGGAACGCACCATCGCCAACCGGATGGTCCATGCCCCGTTGCTGAGCCTGGCGGGGCGACACTGGTTCACCGACACCACCAACGGGTTCCGCGCCTATTCCGCGACTTATCTTACCCACCCCGACGTGCGCCCGTTTCGCGCGGTATTCTCGGTCTACAACCTGCTGTTCTATCTCACCGTGCGCGCCGGGCAGCTGGGGCTGAAGGTCGCGCAGGTGCCGGTGGTGCGGCGCTATCCCGAAGATGGCAAGGTGCCGACCAAGATCGGGGGGCTGGCATCGAAGCTGGCGCTGCTGAGGGAAACCGTCATGGCCGCGACCGGCGGCTACACGCCGGACGACGCGGTGCGCGAGCAAGTGTCCTGGGCATGGCCGCTGATCGCGTTGCTGCTGGTGTTGGTTCCGCTGTTGGCGAGCGTAATCGGATCTCCGCCCTATTCGCCGGATTCCTGGGCGCTATACGAATTGTCGAAGACGGTGTTCGGCGATTTCTACCGCTTCGACCATTGGCGCAGCTATTCCAGCGCGTCGCCCTATTCCGCCAGCTTCCCCCCGCTCTATCCCAGCCTCATTGCTCTTGGCGATGCGCTGCTGGGTACCGGTCCGCGCACGGGGCTGTATCTCGCCTTCGCCTGCTTTGCCGCATTTGCGATGGTGTCGGAACGGATCGGGCGGATGGTCACCGGCGCGGCCTGGATCGGGCTGGGGGCGGCCCTGATCGGGCTGCTCGGCCCCGACATGCTGTTCGCCGAACTGCGCGCAGGCCGCACGATCCCGCTGCAATTGCTCCTGTTCGCGCTGATCCTGAACGGCTTGCTGCGCGGCACGCGGATCGGTTCGACCGGCGCGGCGGGGATCGGGTTTCTCGCCGGTCTGGCCGTGCTCAACCGCTTCGATGCGGTGCTGCTTCCGCTGGTGATCGCCGCGATGATCGCCTGGTTGACCCGCAAGCCCGCATGCGCCTTCGTGGCGCTCGGAGCATCGGCTGTCGCGATCGCGCCGTGGGTGATCTATTCCCTCGCCACCTTCGGGACCGTGTTTGCGACCGACAATAGCGGGACTGCCACCGCGCTCGATCCGGCGGCCTTCGTGACGGATTGGTGGCCTACGCCGCAGCCGGGGCTGGCAGACGATCCGGCGGCATGGGCCTTGCGGGTGTTCGGAAACCTGCCGGACTTTGCGGTCACCGGTGCGTCGCTGCTGCCGACGAGGATGGGGCTTATCGCGGCAGCGTTCCTCGTGCCGCCGGCAGCGTGTGCAGCCTTGTCGGGCATCCGGATGGGTGGGAAGAACGACCCGAAGGTGCTGGTTGGATTCGCGGCGATCACCGCGCTGCTGCTGGCGCCGCAGGTAATGACGGGCTATCTCGAATACCGTTATTTCTCGGCGTTCGTCTGGGCCGGACTGCTGGCGGCGGGGTGCTGGGTTCTGTCCCAGGTCCCCACTCTCGCCCAGCGCACGCTTGCGGCGAAACTGGCCTTTGCAAGTGTCGCTGCGGGGATGGCGGCATTGACGGTCGGGCAGGTCGGCAAAGCAGTCGGCTCCGGCCAAATGGACCGCGCCAGTTGGGCCCGTTTCGATGCGCCGGACGATTTGCGGGCGCTGCAAACCTGCGTGACGGACGCATCGCAGGCGCGGATCCTGGTCCTGGGCGACGACTTGTTCGCCGCCCGCGCCGGAGCGTTAGGGGGGTTTGCGACCATGATGGAGCCGCGCAACATGGCGCAAGGGCGGCTCGGCCGTCAGGGCAGCCGCGCCTTCACTGCCGAATGGCACGTCGATTACGTGCTTCCCCGAGACCCGGCACGCGCGCAATGGGCACGGGCGAACCTTCCCGTTGTCGAAGTGACAGGCTGCCCGTTCACTCTCTATCGGGTTGCAAGGTGAGGTTTCTGTAACTTAGACCGCTTCAATACGGCGCACGGAATTTGGGTACCGCAGGCCAGTTGCCTCATGCATTTGGGGACATGCCCCCATTCATGGCTAATGGAGCGAAACCGCCTTGGTCTTGATCCCGTCGTCAACCGCACGATATTTCTCCTCACTGACAAATGACATATTTGCCGTTCCTTCTTCTTGGCCTGCTGATCGTCGCGGTCCTTCTCTATCGACGTTTTGCATGGCGGCGGAAGCGGGACCGACTTCTGGCGACGCCCCTGACTTCGGAACAGCGAAGGGTCGTATCGGAGCTGGTGCCGATCGTGCGGCGGCTGCCGGCATCGCTGCGTCGTAGGCTCGAGGGGAAGATGAACGTGTTCCTCGACCAGGTCACGTTTCACGGCAATAACGGTTTGAAGGTCACTGATCGGATGAAACTTTCGATCGCGGCGCAGGCCTGCCTTCCGATCGTGAACAGTCCGGTCTGGTACGACACGCTCAAGACCATATTGATCTACCCGTCCGCATTCCGCGCAAACCGCAACATGCACGATGGTAACGTCGTGCATGAAAGCGATATCGGATCGCTGGGCGAAAGCTGGGATCGGGGACCCGTGGTCCTGTCATGGGACGATGCGCTCCAGGGCGGACTTGACCCGGAAGATGGTCATAACGTTGTTATCCATGAATTCGCGCACCAGCTGGACGCGTTGACCGGTCATACGAACGGCGTGCCCATTCTGCGCAAAGGTCAGGCTTTCGCTGGCTGGGAGCAAGCCATGCTCGACGCTTTTGAGGATCATGTGGGACGGGTCGAAAGCGGGCGGCCTACGCTGGTCGACGCTTATGGTGCGAAAAACCACCAGGAATTCTTCGCCGAAGCAATTGTGACCTTTTTCGAAAAGCCTCGGGATCTGCGCCGCGAACAGCCAGCGCTTTACGCGCAGCTAGCCAAGTTGCTGGCGTTGGACCCCGCACGATGGGACGCCGCCGAGGCGTAGAGGGGCTGGTTGCGAATGGAGCCATAGCCGGCAAACCACCGTAGCGACAGGTCACCCCTATCGGACAGGAACGCGGCACCATAGATTTCAAACAGATAGGGTGCGAACCGTTGAACGCCGGGTACGTTCATTCATAGGTCTTGCACCTCCTGGGGTACCGCTACTATATACCCCCCGGACGTATTGTAAGATACCCGAAGAGGTATTGCCAGAATAGAGTTCTCGAATGGCCGAAACGCAGGACAGAAAGATCGTGAACCGATTGCGCCGGGTCGAGGGGCAGGTTCGCGGCGTTGCGCAGATGGTCGAGGATGACCGTTACTGCATCGACATTCTCAATCAGATCCAGGCCGTTAAATCTGCCCTTGGCCGTGCGGAAAGCGAAATCCTGAAACGGCACGCCGCCCGCTGCGTGACCGAAGCGATCAGCAGCGGCGAGGCGGACGATCAGAAGGTGAAGTTCAACGAATTGATCGACCTGTTCGAGAAGGCAAAACGATGAAGCGCCTCGTCCAGGTCCCTTGCGCTCCGCCCATTATCGTCGGTGGCGAAACCACACCGGCATCGGGTTCCGCGGGAGTGTCACCGCGCACTGGCCCCGCTTTCAGACCAACGCTTGTGAGTATGTAACGATGACACGGCAGCAAACGGCGACCGTCTACCGCATGGTCATGCCGGACCATATGTGTCCCTATGGCCTCAAAACCGTCGATCTGCTCGAACGCGAAGGTTTCGAAGTCGAGGACCATCACCTCGAAACGCGCGAGCAGACCGACGCGTTCAAGGAGAAGCACGAGGTCGATACCACGCCGCAGACTTTCATCGGCGGCGAGCGGATCGGCGGTTATGACGACCTGCGCGAACATTTCGGCAAATCCGTCCGGCAGGAAGGCGCGACAAGCTATCAGCCGGTGATCGCGATTCTCGGTGTCGCCTTCCTCCTCGGTCTGGCCATCAGCTGGTACGTGTTCGAAACCATCTTCACGATCCAGGCGGTGGAATGGTTCGTCAGCCTGTCGATGGCGCTACTCGCGGTGCAGAAGCTGCAGGACATCCGCAGCTTCTCGACCATGTTCCTCAATTACGACCTGCTGGCGCGCCGTTGGGTACGTTACGGCTTCGTCTATCCGTTCGCGGAAGGCCTAGCGGGCGTCCTGATGGTCGCCCACGCGCTGCCAATCGTCTCGGTGCCGGTGGCCCTGTTCATCGGCACGATCGGCGCGGTGAGCGTGTTCAAGGCGGTCTATATCGACAAGCGCGAACTGAAATGCGCCTGCGTCGGCGGCAGTTCCAACGTGCCGCTCGGTTTCGTCTCGCTGACGGAAAATCTGTTCATGATCGGCATGGGCCTGTGGATGGGTGCCAAGGCGCTCGGATGGATCGTGCTGTAATCGCCGCGCTCCTCCTCGGCATCCCGGCGCATACGTGAATTCGCTCAGCGATCGATGTCGAACTTTTTTCGGCGTTCCAACACCATTTGCGAACCCGCCGGCGATCGGCCGGTCCGTAGCGGGCTTGGGTGACGCCCAATCGCTGGTCGATCACCTTCGCGCGCTTTTCGATGCTTCCGCGGTCTGGTTCGAACAATCGGTCGGTGCCGGCGACCGGGTCATTGCCCACTCCCCACTCCCGCTCGAAGCCCGGCGAAGACCGCAACGGCAATATGAGCGGATCGGTTTCGTCCCGCGCCGAATAGTGTCCCCGCGGCAATCGAATTGGTGGCAGACCAGGCAAGTCGTTCAAGGCTGATGGCAACCCCCGGTCCGCGATCCAACCATGCAGCCACGCGGCGGTGTCGGCGCGAATGACGGCAGCACGGCGACCGACAACCGCGACGGCAGTTCGGCCCGCGCCGTCGATACCAGTTTCCTCTGTAGAAAATCTATGACGCTCTGTCCGGCGATCGAGATTGCAGGCCGATCCGTGGCAATAGCCGGCAATCTGGGTTAGAGCAGCGTCTGAATGGCAATGAAGAACGACATCAGATCGCGCATCACAGGTAGCGGGTCAAAGCTCCTGCTGGTTCACGGGTTGGGGGGCAGTGGCAGATCCTGGTCGCCGGTCGTCCCGCTCCTGACTGGACATCGGGAAGTTGTGACCATCGACCTGCCCGGACATGGCGATACCGCCGCGCGTCCCGACAGCGGAACCTTTATCGGGCTGGCCGACAGCCTGCAGGATTATATCGAGCAGAATGGGTTCGGTTCCATCGATGTCGCCGGTTTTTCCCTGGGCGGACGGCTGGCACTGGAGATGGCGCGGCGCGGCTGCGTTGGAAACGTCGTCGCGCTCAATCCCGGCGGCTTCTGGCGCGGATGGGAGCGGACCTATTTCAAGTGGACGCTGACGGCCTCGCAAAAATTGCTTAGCGCGCTGAAGAGCCAGCTCCGATCGCTAAGCGCATCGCCGGTTTCGAGAACGGCGCTGCTCGCCCAGCTCTCGGCGCGGCCCTGGGCGTTGGACGAAGCGATGGTGGAACACGAACTCGTATCGTTTGCGGAAACGGAAACGGTCATTCCATTGATCAACGATCTGGCGAGCGGTCCTGCACAAGGCGGCCCCGCCTCTCCGCGAACCGGCCGCGTGTCCATCGCCTGGGGGGAAAAGGATCGGCTTTGCCCTCCGCGCCAGGCATCCCGGTCCCGTGCTGCGTTCCCCCACGCTACATTTCACTGGATCGACGGCAGCGGCCATTATTCCATCTGGGATCGGCCGCGGGACGTTGTGAAGATCATACTCGAAGGAACGCGGCCGGATTAGCACTGCGTAAGGGTCGGGGAAGAGGTCGGGTCGCTAACGCAAGGCGCGGCAGCACACTACTTGTTATCGGGTTCGGCCATGCGGCGATGCATTTGCGCCAAAACGGTATCGGGAATGATACCCGCAAAAGCATCCTGAACCTTGTTCATGAAGCCGCTTACGGTGTGCGCTTCGCCGTCCAGCAGGGCGTCGTAACCCGCCTTCGCCACCATTGCCGGATCATCCTTGCTGTCCGACTGACCGACATCGGTATTTTCCAGACCGGCACGGTCGAAAAATCGCGTATCGGTGACGCCCGGCATCAGGCAGGTGATGACGATATCGGTGTCCTTCAGTTCGTTGCGCAGACCGAAGCAGAAATAATCGATGTAGCTTTTGGTACTGTTGTAAACGAGTTGAAACGCCCCCGGAATATGGCCCGCGATAGAACCGGTAACCAGGATATGGCCCGTATCGCGCGCACGCATCTTCTGCCCGACATAGTGTAGCAGCCACGTGGTGCCGGTCACGTTGGTATGGATCACATGCGCGATGTCGTCCCATTCCTGATCGAGGAACGCTTGTCCCAACCCGTGCCCCGCATTGGCCATGAGCACGTCCGGCGTACGGTCGCCCAACGCCGATACGAGCGCGTCGAGCCCGTCGCGGGTCGCCAGATCAGCCGTGACGGTTTGCACGTTCTTCGCGCCGTATTCCCTGGCCGCGGCCTCCGCCTGGTCGAGATCGCGATCGGCGGCCAGGATCAGTTCGCAGCCATCCTTCGCCGCCAGCTTGGTCAGTTCCAATCCGATCCCGCTCGACGCACCCGTGACGACGCAGAGGCCCGAAAGCCTGTCGATTTTCGAACCCATTATGCGACTTCCATGTCGGGTTTGAGGACCACCTTGGTCCATTCGTTCTGGTTTTCCTTGAAGTTCTTGTAACCCTCCGGCGCTTTTTCAAGCGGCAGGCGGTGGCTGATCATGAAAGTGGTATCGAGCGTTCCGTCCTCGATCTTCGCCAGCAGATCCTTCGTATATTTCTGGACATGCGTCTGTCCGCCGCGAATCTGCAGTCCCTTCTCCATCATCGCGCCCAGCGGCCATTTGTCGGTCATGCCGCCATAGACGCCGGGGATGGAAACCTTGCCGCCGAAACGAACCGCCATGATCGCCTGTTTGAGCGCGCTGGCCCGATCGGCACCCATGCCGACCTTCTGCTTCACGATGTCGATCATGTTGTCGATGGCAAAGCCGTGCGATTCCATGCCCACGGCATCGATGACGGCATCCACGCCGATCCCGCCGGACATTTCCATCAACGCCTCGCGCACGTCGGTTTCGCGAAAATCGATGATCTCCGCACCCAGTTGCTTCGCCAGCGCCAGCCGGTTGGGATAATGATCGATCGCGATAACCTTCGCCGCGCCCATGGCGATGGCCGATTGGATCGCGAACAGGCCCACCGGCCCGCAGCCCCATACCGCCACCGTGTCGTCCGGCTGGATGTCCGCGTTTTCGGCGCCCATCCAGCCGGTCGGCAGAATGTCGGACAGGAACAGCACCTTGTCGTCTTCCAGATGGTCGGGAACCACGATCGGCCCGATATCGGAGAACGGCACACGGACATATTCGCATTGTCCGCCGGAATAGCCGCCGGTAAGATGGGAATATCCGAACAGCCCGGACATGGGCTGTCCATAAAGCGTCGCGGACATGTCCTGCTTTTCCGCCGGATTGGAATTGTCGCAGGCGGAAAACTGCTGCTGCTGGCAGTGAAAGCATCCGCCGCAGCTGATGGTGAAGGGAACGACGACGCGCTGCCCCTTTTCCAGCGTGCTGTCGCTGCCGGTTTCGACGACTTCCCCCATGAATTCGTGACCGAGCACATCGCCGGGCAGGACGCCGGGGATCACACCGTCGTAAAGGTGCAGGTCCGAACCGCAGATGGCGGTGCTGGTCACCTTGATGATCGCATCGCGCGAATTGATGATCTCGGGATCGCTGACATTATCGACGCGAACATCGTTGGTTCCATGCCAGGTGAGGGCGCGCATTATCCGTTCTCCAACTGAATGTGGCTCGCATCGTTGCGGGTTCGTGCCGAGGTGGCGATTTCGCCGGTTTCCATGAGCATCTTGAAGCGTTTGAGATCGTGGCGCGCCTGCATTTCCGGTTCGCGCAAGAACAGTTTGGCCAGCGATCGGCCGACCGCGCCGCCAGGCGGATCGTAGGCGATGGTCAGGCTGACTCTCGTGCCGCGATCGCCCGGCGCGGGAGAGAAGGTGACCCGCCCTTCGGTCTCGATGGTCGAGCTTTCGACCGAACGCCATCCTATGCATGCGTCGGTCCGGTCTTCGGTAATTTCGGTTACCACATCGACGGTCTGCCCGGCCGGTGCCTTGATCGTCCATGTCGAGCGGTCGCCCTCTTCGGGTTCGATCCGTTCGACGTTTTCCATGACTTTCGGCAGGTTGGAGAATTCGCGCCAGAAGGCGTAGAGTTCCGAAGCCGGCTTACGGATCGTTACCGAACGCCCGACCAGCGCCATGTCGCCTTCGGGTTGCCGTTTGGTCCGCTCGGCCGCGTCGTCGCCCTGTCTGTTGCGATGCCTGTGCGACAGGAACCCGCCGAACGCGACCGCGCCCGCTGCGATCACCACGCCGGCAATGCCGGCCGCACCGGCCTTATCCAACTGTTTTGCCATTTTAATCATCCCGTTAATAGTGTTCGATAAGTCCTCGGAGCGCTGGTCGGTTCCATCCGGCCGGGACGAATTGAAAGCCCCATGCGACGAATGGATTTCGCCGGTTCGTTTGGGTATCTCGTCGGACGACGCGGGATGGACTGCGTGAAAGTTCCGTAACGCCCGAGCCTCACCGGCCCAGATCGGCCTGAAGCCGCCGCACGGCATATTGTTCGGCCAGCAGTGCGGCGGGAACGACCTTGCCCATGCCGAAGAATTCATGGGTCGTTCCCTCGAACACGCGCTGTTCGACGGAAACTCCCGCACGGCGCAAGGCGGCGGCAAGCGTTTCCCCATCGGAACGCAGCGGATCGGCCTCGGCATTGATTATCGTGACGGGGGGCAGGCCAGCCAAATCCGCATTGACGAGATCGATGCGCGGATCCCGCGCATCGGAAGGCGCGGACTTGTAATAGTAGCCGAACCAGTTCAATGCCGCGGTATTCAGGGGCTTTGCCTGCGCCGAGTCCCTGCGCGACGGCAGGTCCATACTGGAATTGGCGATAGGATAGACCGATACGATATGGTCGGGAGCGCGAAGATCGTTGTCGCGTGCGTATATCGCGGTGGCGACGACCAGATTGCCGCCCGCGCTTTCTCCAAGCAAGCCGATGCGGTCGGCATCGCCGCCCCAGCTTGCCGCATTGGCCAGCGCAAACCGGTAGGCTGCGACCGCGTCCTCGTGCTGCGCGGGGAACTTGAACTCCGGCGCATGACGATATTCGACCGATACGACGACCGCATTCATCGCCTCGGCGAGATAGCGCGGCGTGGCATCGTAGACGTCGACATTCGCGATTACCCAGCCGCCGCCGTGATAATAGACGATGACCGGCAGGTCGGCATCAGCGGTCGTGCCGGCAGGGCGGTAGACGCGAACGAATTGTTCGTCATCCGGGCCATAGCTGTAGTCCGTGGTTGTGACCGCACCGGTTTTCAAAGCAATTCCACGCTGCTGTGCGACACGCGCATAGGCATCGGCGAAGGTCGGCTGCATTCGCGCCTGGGCTGGCGTGAGGCTGGTCAACGGCTCTCCCCCCAGGCTGGCCAGCGCATCCAGCACGGCCTGCATGTCGCTGGATGGTTTGGGCGGGGTGGTCTGCGCGACAGCCGGAACTGGCGGCGGCGGCGCGGAAGCCGACCGGGCGGACACCTGACCGGTCGCTACCGCTGCGACTTCGGTTGCGGCCGATCGGAAATCGCTGGTCGCCGCACATCCCGAAACGACGAGCGTGGCGGCCGCGAGACCGGAAAGAGCCGAAACTCTGGTAATTTGCGAGCGAGACGACATCAGTTTACTCCGTGCTGAACAATGAAAGCTCAACGTCGAACATTCATTTTGGTTTCGTACGCGTGCGGACCAAACTTCGCTCTTTATCGAATGTTACTCGTAACTTGGACGGAGGCGGCGGCATGCAGCACCAGAAAGACTTTTGATGGCAACGGGGAAAGCTCCGCCGACGATATCGAGGGCGACGAGACGTCGATGCCGATTGGCGAACGGTAATCAGAAAAACAGCTCGATGGCCAAGCAGGCCGCCACCCCGACCACGATGTTCATCGGCAGCCCGATCTTGAGAAAGTCGTTGAACCGGTAATTGGTGGCGCCATAGACGAGGGTATTGGTTTGGTAGCCGATCGGGGTCGCGAAACTGGCGGATGCACCGAACATGACCGCGACGATCAACTGGCGCGCATCCATGCCGAGATTGCCGGCAAGCGCGATGACGATCGGCGTCAGGATCACGGCGACGGCGTTGTTGGTGACTGTTTCGGTCAGGATGCTGGTAAGCGCATAGACGCCGATCAGCAGCAGGAAAGGTGACGTCCGGCCCAGAAAGGGCGTAAGCTGCGCGACGATCAGTTCGACCGTGCCCGCGCTTTCCAAGCCCGCGCCGAAAGCCAGCATCGCGAAAATGAGCACCAGCGTGTTGCCGTCGAGCGATGCCCAGGCGTCCTCGGGTTCGATGCAGCGCGTCAGCAGGACGAAAGCGACGCCCACGATCGCAAGCGTGGCGATGGAAAAGCCGAAGAAAGCCGCACCCAGGACGATCGCCGCCAGCGTCAGGACGGCGATGGGCGCCTTGCGCCGCTGGAACGCGCGCACCTGCGAATTGGCGACGTCCGCCAGTCCCACATTCTGCCGCATCGCCTGTGCCGCATCCGACCCCGCGGCCACCAGCAACCGGTCGCCCGCCTTGACCCGGGCGCTGGCAAGGTCCGGTCCGGCCAGGTGCCGCGGGCGGGCCAGCCCCAGGATACGCACCCTGATGCGCGACAGCATGGGTATCTCGGCGAGCTTGCGCCCCACGACCGGGTTGTTCGCGGATACCACCGCTTCGATGAGGCGCAGATCGTCGGGCCGTGCCTTGCCGATGGTTTCAATTCCGCCGCCCAGCCCGGTCAGCCCGACCTTTATGCCTTTCTCTTCGGCCAGCGAGGCAAGTTCGGCGCTGCTGGCGCTGACGATCAGGCGGTCGCCCGGTTCGACGAAATAATCCTGCAGATCCTGGCGGATGATCTGCGCACCGCGATACAGGCCCAGAATTCGCACGCCCAGCCGCTTCGACAGTCCGGAATCCCGTATTCGCGCATCGATATGGCGGGATGCTTCGGTAACGACCAGTTCCGACAAATAGAGGTCGCCTTCGCGCTCTCCGTCCTCTTCCGGTCGGTCGGGCAGCAGGAACGGACCGGCCAGGACCAGAAATGCGGTGCCCGCCAGCGCGGTGACCAGACCAACGGCGGTAATTTCGAAAATGCCGAACGCCGCCTGCCCCTGCTGCTGCGCGACACCGTCGACGAGGAGATTGGTGGACGTTCCGATCAGGGTCAGCGTGCCGCCCATGATCGACAGATACGACAGCGGAATGAGCAGCCGCGTCGCGTTGAGGCCGACGGCCTTGCCCAACCGCTTGATGATGGGAATGAGCACGATGACGACCGGCGTGTTGTTCATGAAGCCCGACGCCGCCAGCGTGCCTCCGGTCAGTTCCGCGAAGGCGAGCCTCGGCGATTTGCGCATACGCCGCAGCACCAGGCCGGCCACCGCTTCGAGCACCCCGGTACGCGTCAGCGCGCCCGATACGATGAACATCGCGGCGATGGTAATGGGCGCGGTGTTGCTGAACACCTCCAGCAGCCGGTCCCCGGACAGATACCCCATGACCAGCATCGCAACCGCGCCCACGACCGCGATCACCACGGGGGGCCTGCGCTCCGTCGCGAAGGCGATGAAAATCACGACGAGGACAACGAGACCGATCGAAGCGCTGTACGTCGCGAATAACCCGGTCAGATAGTCCAATTCGGCAGCCTTCGTTCGATAGGCTCCGGCAATTATGCGATGCGGCCGATCCGGGGAAGCGGAACTGTCGAAATGCCGTTTTTTTGTTTCCCCGCCCCTCCGAGCGCGTTCGTCCGCGAACCAATATTGGAGTGATTGGGAACGGACTGGCCGCCCCGGCCTTTCGTCCGGCGGGAACCGAACAGTGAGCACCCGCATCCCGGCCGTCGGTCCGGTGGTCCACGACCGGCGGAAACGGACGAAGGAAAGCGAATTTGGTCAAATCGGATAGCGGCTTACCGGGAGATTCGGTGAACGGTAATGGCGCCAAGGTACTGCGCGTTCTCACGGCGATCGGGAGGGACCCGGTCCTGTACCTGGCCGACGATGACGCGCAGGCGGAAGGGCTTGCCGCCGCGCTCGAGGCCATGCTGCCCAATATCGCCGTCGTTCATCTTCCCGCCAGCGATACCCTGCCGGGGGAGGACGCGCCCGCATCGCCGTCCAATATCGGTTGCCGCGTGACCGCCTTGCGACGATTGCGCGCGCATTCGCAGGACGGCGATGCCGGTTCGCTGATCGTGGTCACCACGGGCGAGGCGGCCGCGCGGCGATATCACGCGCCGGACGCCTTCGACGCGGCACTTCCCACGATCCGCGTTGGCGATGCGATAGATCCGGATGTTTTCGCGGCGCAAGCCGACGCCCTGGGCTATTTCACCGATGATCGCGTCGACGAGCCCGGCGAGATCGCCATACGCGGCGAAGTGATCGATCTTTTCCCAGCGGATGCCGGACGCCCCGTGCGGATCGATATCGCTGACGGGCATATCGCCGCGATCCATCATTACGATCCGGCGACCCAAATGCGGGGCGAGGAGTGCGACGAAGTCGAGATCGGTCGCGCGTCCGAGCCGGAGGGGTCCGCCCATGCGACCCTGCTCGATCATCTGGCACCTGGAATTGTCCTGTTCTCGTCACGCGCGCAAATGCGGAGGCGGCGCTTTACCCGTTTCGCCGAACGTATGGCGCGGCAGATGAATGGCCCGGCCGACGCGATCGGCGAGGAGGATTGGACGACGGCTCTGGCAAAGTGGAAAACGCAGGGCGATGAAGCCGATGCGATCGAAGCGCTGCCCCGGTTCGCGGAGCAGGTGTCGCCGACAAACGCAGTCAAACGCTACCTTGCCGCCGAAAGCAAAGCGGGGCGACGGACTGTAATCGCGGGAAACGCCCGCGATCTGCGATTCCTGCGTGTCCGCCTCGGCGATGTGGGACACGAATTGGAAACGATCGCAGACATTTGCGACTGGCTTGGGGAGAAGGGCGGGGCGATCGGCATGATTGCCGCCCCGCTCGATCGCGGTGCCCGGGACAGGAAGCTGACGCTGATCGCGGCGGCGGACATCCTCGGTACGCGCGCGCTTGTCGATCCGGTGTCGCAGAGCGGTCCGCTGGCGCAGCTCGGTGCCGCCGAAATCCGGATCGGCGACCTTCTCATCCACGAAGAGCACGGCTTCGGCACGCTGATCGGGTTGGAGGCGGCGCCCGAAGGCGAAGGGGGCGAATTCATCGCTCTTGAATATGCGCGCGGGAACCGGCGCATGGTCCCGGTGCGCGATGCGGGCCTGCTGTGGCGTTATGGCGGCGACGCGGACAGCGTGAAGCGCGACGGTTTGACGGGCGAAAGCTGGGACAGGCGTCGGGCGGAAATCGATCTGGCCATTGCCGAAACCGCCCGTTCCCTGATCGCCCTGGCGGATGAACGCGCGACATTGACGGCGCCGAAGATGGATCCCGATCCCGCAGCCTATGAACGCTTCGTCGCGGGTTTTCCCTACAACGAAACCGCCGACCAGGCGCGCGCGATCGCGGCGGTGCGCGATGATCTCGGCGCGGGGAAGCCGATGGAACGCCTCGTCATCGGCGATGTCGGCTACGGCAAGACGGAGGTCGCGTTGCGGGCCGCGGCGATGACCGCGCTTTCCGGCTATCAGGTCATCATCGCCGCGCCGACCACGGTGCTTGCGCGCCAGCATCTCGATGAGTTCACGCGCCGCTTCGCCGAACTCGACATCAAGGTCGCGGGCCTGTCGCGTCTGTCGAGCGCGGCGGAGAGGAAAGCGGTGCTCGACGGGCTGGCGGACGGATCGATCGGCGTAGTCGTCGGCACCGCTGCGGTGGTTGGCAAGGCGGTGCGCTATGCGAAGCTCGGCCTGGTCGTGATCGATGAAGAACAGCGGTTCGGCGCGGCCGACAAGGCGAAGCTGCGCGGCAATAGCAGCGTGCACCTGCTGGTCATGAGCGCGACTCCGATACCGCGCACCCTGCACCGCGCCATGATCGGACTGCAGCAGGCATCCATCATCGCGACCCCGCCCGCCAGGCGGCAGCCGATCCGAACGACCAAAAGCGCGATCGACGATCCGGCGATACGGCTGGCGCTGCTGCGCGAAAAGGCGCGCAAGGGCCAGAGCTTCATCGTCGTGCCGCGTATCGCCGACCTTGGTGAAATGCGCCGCGTGCTGGAACGATCGGTGCCCGATCTGTCGCTGGTGGAAGCACATGGCAAGATGCCCGGGACCGAGCTGGACGATGCGATGATCGGTTTCGCCCGGGGCGAGGGCGACATTCTGCTGGCGACGAATATCATCGAAACCGGTCTCGACGTGCCGCGCGCCAATACGATGATCATCTGGCGGCCCGACCGTTTCGGCCTTGCCCAGCTGCATCAGCTGCGCGGGCGGGTGGGTCGCGGGCGGCGGCGGGGCCGGGTAATCCTGACGACCGAGGACGAGGAGTTCGGCGACGCGACCGAAAAAAGACTTCGTACCCTCACCACTTTCGATCAGCTGGGGGCCGGCTTCGCGATCGCGAATGCCGATCTCGACCAGCGGGGCGGCGGCGATATTCTGAGCGATGCACAGGCCGGCCATATGAAGTTGATCGGCATCGAACTTTACCAGCATCTGCTGGAAGGGGCGCTGCGCAAGGTCCGCGGCGAGCAACAGCGCGAATGGTTTCCCGACATCCGGGCGGAGGGTGCGCTCGGTTTTCCGGCAGACTGGATTCCGGAAGAGGAAATTCGCCTGAACCTCTACGTCCGCCTGGGGCGTACGCGCGACCAGGCGGCGCTGGAGGCGTTCGCGGCCGAGCTGGTCGATCGCTTCGGTCCCTTGCCCGACTTGGCCGAGGCGTTGATCGATCGTGCGCGGCTCGCCATGCTCGCGATCGAGACCGACATTCGCACCATCAATGCAGGCCCGGCCGCGATCGCCTTCACGCCGCAGGGGAACGGTCGAAGGGCGCTCGAAGCAGCCGGCCTCGTCGAAAGCGATGCGCGCTGGCTGGCGAAAGGCGATACGCCATTTGCGAACCCTATCAAGGAAGCGATCCGGGTTCTGGAAACAATCGAAGATAACCGATAGAAGCGGACCAGCGCCGGCCGGTGCTACAACAGATCGCTAAGCAGCCGCATGCTGTTTTCGGCCATCTTCGACAGGCGGGGCCGCTTTTCCCATTCTTCGAGATCGAGCGATTCACTGGACGCAAGAAAGCGGTCCTCGATCCCGCGCAATGCGTCGATCGTGTCGCTATCGTAGGCGAGGACGCTGATCTCCGCGTTCAGTTCGAACGATCGCATATCCATGTTGCTCGACCCGATCAGCGCGACGCTATCGTCGATCCGGACGTGTTTGGCGTGCAGGAAGTCCGGCTGGAACAGGGTGATATCGACGCCGCCCTCCATCAGTTCGGTGTAATAGGACCGCTGGGCGTAGGATACGATGCGGCTGTCCAGCCGGCGCGAAAGGATGAGGGTGACGGTCACGCCGCGCGCGGTGGCGGTCTTGAACGCCTGCACCAGCGCTTCGTTCGGGATGAAATACGGCGTTGCGATGGTGATGGCATGGCGGGCGCTATGGATCATTTCGGCAAAGACCATGTCGATGCGCCCGGTCCGGTAATCGGGACCGGTCGGCAGCACCTGACAGACCGCCGTTCCCACATCGCGTTCGAAATCGAACAGCGCGGACCCATGCAATTCCGCTTCGGTTTCCAGATACCAGTCGCCTAGGAAGACGAGCTGCAGACCGGCCACGACCGGACCGCGCAGACGGCACATGAGTTCCTGATGCACGAACCCTTCCGAAACCTGCGCATCGACGACATTCTGCGAACCGGTATAACCGATGCATCCGTCGATAACCACGATCTTGCGATGGTTGCGAAGGTCGATCCGCGACGCCGACCAGCGGCGTTTCAGCGGCAGGATGCGGTGCACGTCGGCGCCGGCTTCCTGCAGCCGTCGCTCGGTCTTGCGGCTGAAGCCGAAGGAACCCATGGCATCGACCAGCACCCGGCACTGGACGCCGCGCGTTTCCGCGCGGGCCAGCGCGTCGACCATGGCCTTGCCGGTTGCATCGTCGGCGAAGATGTAGAACTGCAGGTGGACGTAGTGCCGTGCCCGGTCGATATCCTCGATCAGGCGCGCGATGGTCCCTTCATAGTCCGGCATCAGCTCGCAGGAATTGTTGTCGAGCGGTGGCAGTGAAGCCAATCCCGATACCAGTTCCGACACGCTCCGCACCGAAGCGGCGATCCGGTCTGTGGCATCCGGTCCGCCATCGCCGATCGCCATGCCCGATCGTCGAAGCGCGCGTTCCAGCACGCCGGGCAGTTGCGCGAACAGCGCCTTGCGATGGTGCGAATGTTCGGGGCGCCCGATGATGAGGTAGATCAGCAGCGCGGGTATCGGCGCAGCGAAGAAAGCGAGCAACCAGGTCCGCGCTTCCGCCGCAGACCGGCGGAACGGAACGACCACGAACGCGCCGATCCGGACGATCCACGATAGGATCCCCAGCGCGTTTCCCCAGAACAGGTCCGTCAGCCAGCCCATGTCAGATTGCCTGCCCTTCAGCCGAACATGGCGGTCGGTAAGCATAAAGGCGCAGCGGCGCAACTTTCCCGGCCTTTATAATGACATGCCCCCGGTTCGCGCGCCCTCCGCTCGGTCACGATCCTGCCGCCAATCGAGCCGAAGCCAACTGATTTTGAACCAATCGCCATACGCCGCGTTGGCGTTGATATGACTTTTGATAACGCACAGTTCGATCCCGATGGGCCTGTCTGGAACACAATATCGGGAGGGGGTCCGATCACCGCGACCGCCATTCATGCCGGACACGTCATGCGCGCCGATCTGCGCGCGCATCTGGCGATCGGCGACGACGACCGGCGGCGGGAAGAGGATCCGCTGACCGACTATTTTCTGCCGCTCGCCGACAATCTGGTGCGGGTCAACCGGTCCCGTTTCGAATGCGATATGAACCGGCCGCGCGAGAAGGCGATCAGCAACGATCCCGAAGACACCTGGGGCCTGACGATCTGGAAGGACAATCTGCCGCGATCCGCTATGGAAGCCAGCCGGGAACTGCACGATCGTTTCTACGCCGCGATGCGCACGATGTTCGACGGACTGCTCGAACGCCATGAACGCATCCTCGTCTTCGACCTGCACAGCTACAACCACATGCGCGACGGGCCCGCCGCGGAACCGGCCGCCGCGAAAGACAATCCGGATATCGATATCGGTGCGACCACGCTCGACAAGAACATGTTCGGCGGCGTGCTGGATGCGGTGACCGGTGCCTTGCGGAACGTGCCGATGAACGGTCGGACATTGCAGGTCGCGGAGAATGTCCGTTATCCCGACGGCGGCAATTTTCCCGAATGGCTGTGCGAAATCTACGGTTCGCGCGCCTGTGTCATGACGCTGGAATACAAGAAGATATTCATGGACGAATGGTCCGGCGCGGTCGATATCGGCGCGGCGCAGGATCTGCGGACGGGAATGATGCATGCGGTTCAGGCGGCCCGGCGCGAACTTGCCAATGCGGCTGGTTGATGGACGCCGTCGCATTCTCACCTGCCGCGCGGCACGCCGACCGGACGCTTGCTAAAATCGATGGACAGATCGACTGGCTGACCAGCCTGACGCCGACCAACATCGATGCCGTGCGCGACGGTTTTGCCAGCAGCAATTACAGCGACATGCCGCCGCTCGAATATCCCGAACTGCCGGATGGGTTCGGCGCTATGCGCGACGAACTCCTGGCGCTTCAGATGCACGGACTGGGCAACTCCGGAATCGAAGCGTTGCTGATCGAGAAGCAGCGCGAGATCGACCGTCAGATCGAACTCGTCCGGCTGCGCGGCCGGGAAGGCTTCACGATGGCCGCGATCGACCTGTTTGGCAATGTCGACGCGACGCTGGTGGCAACGGCCGAGAGCATTCTGGCGCAGGTTCCTGTACGCGACAAACCGGCCGTGCGCGATACCGATGCCGACCGTTTCATCGAAGTCGCGCGCGCCGAAATGGCCCGTTACCGTGGTGAGGACAGCCGTTTCACTTTCGAAGTCGTCAAGAACGACGTGCCCGGCACGCATATCTACACATCCGCCGGCAATCTGATGGTCGCGGTCGATTACACCGTACCGGCCGCTCGCGTCGATCCGTTGCTTCAGCACGAGATCGGCGTGCATTCCGTCACCCGTTTCAACGGCCAGTGCCAGCCGCTCGCGGTTCTGGAATGCGGCCTCGCGGATTACGATGCGCTGCAGGAAGGGATCGCGGTACTCGCCGAATATCTGGCGGGAAATCTGCCCCCGTCGCGGCTGCGTCTCCTGGCCGCGCGGGTGATCGCCGCGCGAATGGCGATCGATCGGGAACCGGCGAGCCGTATCTACAGCGCGATGTGCGATCACGCATTGCCGCGCGATGCCGCATTCGATACCACGGTCCGGGCGATGCGCGGGGGCGGCATGACCAAGGACGCGCTCTATCTCGACGGACTGGTCGACCTCCTCGCCTATCTCAAGGCGGACGGCGATATCCCGTTCCTGTTCATCGGCAAGTTCGCGCTGAAGCAGCGCGCGATACTGGAACGGCTGGTGGAAGCGGGTTTCCTGCTGCCCCCCGCGATCGTCCCGAAGGATTTCGTAGGCGCGCGCGCGCATCACGCGATCCGCCGGGCGGCGCGACTGAATATCGAACAATTCTACAAGGAAAGTGAACCGGCATGAAACTGGCATTCGTCATCAACGACATCGCGACCGAACAGGACGATTACACGACCACCCGGCTGTCGCGCCTGGCCGTCGCACGGGGACATACCGTGGCCCTGGTGGGGCTGGGCGACTTCATCTACGAAAGCAGCGGTCGCATCTGCGCCATGGCCACCGTGGTGGAGCCAAGCGACCACGCGGACGACACGGCGTTCCTCCATCACGTGCAGAACGATGTCGAACTCAGCCGGATCGTGCTGTCGGATTACGACGTGCTGATGCTGCGAAGCGATCCCGCCGAAGAGCTGGCGGAACGCCCGTGGGCACCTTCGTCGTCGCTTCTGTTCGCGCAACTGGCGGCTGCGCAGGGGACGATCGTGCTGAACGATCCCAAGCATCTGACCGACGCGGTCAACAAGACCTATTTTCAGCATTATCCCGAAAACGTCCGTCCGGCGACCTGCATCACGCGCCATGCCGACGAAGTTCATGCTTTCCTGGAGGATCACGGCGGCAAGGGGGTCATCAAGCCGCTGCAGGGTTCCGGCGGGCAGGGCGTCTTCATCATCGATCAGGACAACCGGCAGAACCTCAATCAGATCATCGATGCGACCATCCGCGACGGCTACGCCATCGTCCAGCAATATCTGCCCGAAGCCGCCAACGGCGACCTCAGGATCATCACGCTGAACGGCCGTCCGCTCAAGGTCGATGGCACCTATGCCTGCCTGCGCCGTACCAGCACGACCGACGATGCCCGTTCGAACCTGTCGGCCGGCGGCAAGGCGCAGATGGAAGTTCCAAACGAAGCCGCGCTGGCCGTCGCCGAACTCTGCGCGCCCAAGCTGATCGACGACGGAATGTACCTGGCGGGGCTGGACGTGGTGGGCGACCTCATGATCGAAATCAACGTCGATACACCCGGCGCGCTCAGCTATATGGACGATCTGAGCGGCGTCGATTTCAGCGGCGCGATCATCGACGACCTCGAACGCAAGGTCCGCCTGCAGAAGAACTATCGCGGCAAGCTGTCGAACCGCCACCTGGCCGCGATCTGAGAACACGCGCCGGGCGCGTGTTCGTCTGGAGGGCATGCGATTGACAGTTCCAACCGCTTTTGTGATGGGGCGCGTCACGCAAAGGAACCGTGATGTTAGCCAATAAATCCATACTCGTAACCGGTGGAACCGGCTCTTTCGGCAAGGCCTTCATACGCAAGGTGCTGGAACAGTATCCTTCCGTGAAACGCATCGTCGTTTTCTCTCGGGACGAACTCAAGCAGTTCGAGATGCAGCAGACGCTTTCTACCGGGACATACCCGCAACTGCGGTATTTCCTGGGCGACGTTCGCGACGCTCCGCGCCTGCGACGCGCGCTGGAAGGCATCGACGTGGTCATCCATGCCGCGGCGTTGAAGCAGGTTCCGGCGGCCGAATACAATCCGTTCGAATGCATCAAGACGAATGTCCTGGGCGCGCAGAACCTGATCGACGGATGCCTCGATACGGGAGTCAACCGGGTGGTCGCCCTGTCGACGGACAAGGCGGCGGCACCGATCAACCTCTATGGCGCGACCAAGCTTTGTTCCGACAAGCTGTTCACGTCGCTGAACAATATCAGCGGAAGCCGGGACATCCGCGCTTCCGTCGTGCGTTACGGCAATGTCATGGGTAGCCGCGGTTCGGTCATCCCGTTCTTTCTCGACCGGCGCGACAGCGGCGAATTGCCGATTACCGATCCGGAGATGACACGGTTCAACATCACGCTCGACGAAGGCGTCGAAATGGTGCTGTGGGCGCTTGAGAACATGCTCGGCGGCGAATTGTTCGTGCCGAAAATCCCGAGTTACCGTATCCTCGATCTCGCCGAGGCGATCGGACCGCAATGTGCCAAGCCCGTCGTGGGCATCCGTCCTGGTGAAAAGGTCCATGAAGAGATGATCACCGAAAGCGACAGCCTCAACACGCTGGATCTGGGCAAGTATTACGCCCTGCTCCCAAGCGGTTCGGCGACGCTCAGGGACACCTATCTCGGCAACGGGGCACGCGAGGTTGCCAAGGGGTTCCGGTATGACAGCGGTTCGAACACGCAATTCCTTACGGTCGAGGAAATCCGCGCTCTTATCGATACCGAAATGGGCGTCGCGCTGACCAATTGATCCCATGGCTTTTAAATCGGTCCTGGTCCTCGGTGCCACCGGCCTGCTTGGCCAGGCGTTCATGTCCGGCGCGCGTAGTGCGAATATCGACGTGCACGGTACCGCCCGGTCGGGAAGCGATTTCGATCTGGATATCGACGATTTCGATGCCTGCCGGGTGCTGCTGAACCGGTTGGAACCCGGTCTCGTCATCAACTGCATCGCCCTGGTCGACGTGGCGGCATGCGATAGCGACCCCGGCCGCGCCTATCGCGTCAATGCCGTCCCGGCGATGCGCCTTGCAAACTGGGCGGCGGAGGCGGGCGCCAGGTTCGTTCACATCTCGACGGACCACTACTTCGCAGGCGAAGGCAGAACCGCGCATGACGAAAGCGCCCAGATTACCCTGCTCAACCAGTATGCCGCCACGAAATACGCGGGTGAACGCTTCGCCCTGTTGGACCCGAACGCCCTGGTGCTGCGAACCAGCATCGTCGGCCTTCGCGGCTGGCAGAAGCCGACATTCGCGGAATGGGCGATCGCGTCCATTTGTTCGGGCGAACACATGACCCTGTTCACCGATGCGTTCACCTCCAGCATCGACGCGCCAGGTTTTGCGCGCGCCGCATTCGAATTGATCGAACGGGGCGCGAGCGGCCTCCTCCATCTCGCCGCGTCGCAGGTCTACTCGAAGGAGGAGTTCATTCGGGAATTGGCGAGGCAGCTGGACAGGCCGCTCGACAGGGTGACGGTGGGCTCGGTAAGTGACCTGACGCCGCCGCGTCCGCGCAGTCTCGGCCTCGATGTCGGCCGGGCGGAACGTCTGCTGGGGGATCGCCTGCCGGACCTTAAAACGGTGGTGCGTTCGCTTGTTTGCGCGTATCGGCAAACCCCATGAACTATCAAGAAAGCTTTTCCATCGGTTCGAATGTGATTTCCGCCGACGGGGCAACCTATTTCATCGCCGATATCGCCGCCAATCACGACGGTGAGCTGCAGCGGGCGAAGGATCTCATCTGGCGCGCCAAGGAAGCCGGCGCGGATTGCGCGAAGTTCCAGCATTACGTCGCCGACAAGATCGTCAGCGACGTGGGATTCGCCGACGGCGTCGGACAGGTTTCGCATCAGGCGGCCTGGGAGAAGCCGGTCGACCAGATCTATGACCAGTATCACACGCGGCGCGACTGGACCGATGAATTGCTGGAAACCTGCCGCCGGGCGGACATCGAATTCATGACCACGCCTTACGATGCGGAAGCGGTCACGATGTTCGCGGATGTGGTCAATGCCTACAAGGTCGGTTCGGGCGACATCACTTTCCATTCGCTCATCGAACTGATCGCCAGGCAGGGCAAGCCGGTACTGATCGCCACCGGCGCCGCCGACATGGCGACGACCGAGGCTGCCGTGGACGTCGTTCTGAAGCATCACGGCGAACTCTGCGTCATGCAGTGCAACACCAACTACACCGGCAGCCTCGATAATTTTCGCTACGTCAATCTGAACGTCATAGACAGCTTCGCCCGGCGCTGGCCGGGAATGCCGATCGGTTTTTCGGATCATACGCCGGGTCATTCCGCCGTGCTGGGCGCGGTCGCGCTGGGTGCGCGCGTGGTCGAGAAGCATTTTACCGACGACAATGCGCGGACCGGACCCGATCACGATTTCGCGCTCAACCCGGTAACCTGGCGGGCGATGGTGGATGGAACGCGGGAACTGGAAGCGGCGCTTGGCGACGGGGTCAAACGGGTGGAGGAAAACGAACGGGAAACGGTCGTCATCCAGCGACGAGCCCTGCGCGCGGCTTCCGATCTGGCCGCCGGCACCGTCCTCACATCCTCGCACCTCGAAGCCTTGCGGCCGTGCCCCGCGGGTGCCGTGTCGCCTGACCAGGAGCGCGCAATCCTGGGCAAGAGAACAAGCCGCGATCTCAATCGCGGCGCGGAGGTCGTTTGGGACAGCATCGACTAGTCGTCATTGTTCCGGCCTATTGTGAAGAGCGGACCATCGCCGATGTCGTGAAGCAGGTTCGGTATCATGCCGAAGTAATCGTGGTCGACGATTGTTCGACCGATCGCACGGGTGAACGGGCGCAGGAAGCGGGGGCGATCGTCATACGCAATACGCGGAACCTGGGTTACGATGGAACCTTGAACGTGGGGTTCGAAACGGCCGGCGCGGCAGGCTTCACCCATGCGATAACCTGCGATGCCGATGGCGAACATGATCCGGCGCTCGTCGCACGTTATCGTGACGAACTCATCGGAAACGGTATTCCCCTCGTGCTGGGCGTTCGTCCGCGCAAACAGCGTCTTGCGGAAACCATCATGGGCTTCATGATCCGGCTGCGTTTTGGGGTGAATGATATCCTATGCGGTATGAAGGGTTTCGACATGACGTTGTGGCGGCTCAATGGCGGGTTCGATCATCATGACAGCATAGGCACGGAACTGGCGCTTCAGGCGTTGAAAGCCCGGGTTCCCTTCATTCAGGTTCCGGTAGGGGGCGTTCGGCGCGCCGACCGACCGCGCTTCGACCGACGGATGCGCGCCAATATGCGCATTATGAAGGGGTTGACCGGTATGCTGCTACGTCGCGATAATCCGATCGCCAGGTCCTTACGATAGATCGTCGCCGGTTCGCCGCGTAAGTTTGGCATCACAAATGCAAGGATAAGCCGTTGAATTACCGTATCGGAGCCGCTCTAGAGGCTTCGCGATGCATGTCGATCCGGCGCATGGCCAACAACGGACGCGGATACCAATGACGAATAGCAGTACCGCCGATGCCTTGCGCACGTTGAAACGCGCGGCGCGCCCCGCGCGGCGGCGGCTGTTTTTCGTGACGATGCTCATGATGCTGTTGGGCGCGGCGGCCGAACTGGCGACCATCGGCGCGGTACTGCCTTTCCTGGCCCTGGTGACCGATCCCGCGCGCGCTTCCGACGTGCCGTTCCTGATGGCTCTCGCGGACTGGTTCGGTGGCGGGCGCACGGGGATCATCGTGGCCGCCGCATCGCTGTTGATCCTGATAGCGATCGTAGCGGGATGCATACGCTTGCTGCTGACCTGGATGAACATGCGGTTCGTCCTGTTATACGGTCACGATATCGGGACGCAGATTTTCGCGAGACTGCTGCGGCAGCCCTACAGCGATTTCGTGACCCGCAACTCCAGCGTAGCGCTCGCTTCGATAGACAAGCTGAACGCGGTTGTGAACGGCGTGCTGCTTCCTGTCATGCAGGCGATAACGGCCGGAACGATCGCGCTGTTCATCATCGTCGGTCTGTTCGTAATCGACCCGACCGCGGCCCTGATGGGCGGGGCTGCGCTCGGAACCACCTATCTCGTGGTATCGGTCGCTACCCGGGGAAAGCTGAACCGTAATTCGGTCGTATTGGGTACCACGGCGATCGAACGGGTGAAGGTAGTCCAGGAAGGGCTGGGCGGACTGCGCGATGTGCTGATCGATAATTCGCAGGACGTTTACGAAAGGTCTTTCGCCGATCTGGATTACCGGTTTCGCCGGGCATTGGCCGTCAACAATATCATTTCGGTAGCGCCGCGATTTATCGTGGAAACGTCGGTGATGGTCATGATCGCCGTCATTACAGTGTATTTCGCACAGCAACCCGGCGGGTTGGTGGCGGCCATCCCGGTTCTCGGTGCGCTGGCCATCGGTGCCCAGCGCCTGCTCCCCCTCGTGCATCTGACCTATCTGGGCTGGGCATCGTTTGCATCGAAGCGTCAACTGTTGATCGACGTGGCGGATCTGCTGGAATTACCGATCTTGAAATCGGCGAATGGCAGCCGTTCGCCCGAACCGCTTGTCTTCGAACGGGGAATTGCGTTCGAAGGCGTTTCCTTTTCCTATCAGGGCGACAGTCCTGCACTGCGCGACGTAAGCCTTGAAATCGCGAAAGGCGAACGCTTGGGGTTCGTCGGCAAGACCGGAAGCGGTAAAAGCACGATGATCGATCTGCTGCTCGGTCTGCTTCAGCCGACGGCCGGAACCATCAGGATCGACGATACAATCCTGGACGAGGAATCCGTCGCCGCCTGGCAGGCCCAGATCGCCCATGTGCCTCAATCGATCTTCCTGTCCGACGGTTCGATCGCCTCCAACATAGCCTTCGGCGTTCCATCCGATCACATCGATATCGACCGTGTACGCGATGCGGCGAAGCGGGCGGACATCGCGGATTTCATCGAAAGCCAGCCAGGCGGCTATGAAGCCACGGTCGGTGAGCGCGGCGTTCGACTTTCCGGCGGTCAGCGCCAGCGGATCGGCATCGCGCGCGCGCTTTACAAGGGCGCCACGGTCCTGGTGTTCGACGAGGCGACCAGCGCATTGGACGAGGCGACCGAAACCGCGATCATGGAATCGATCTACCGGCTCGATCGAAACGTCACCCTGCTGATGATCGCCCACCGGTTGACGACGCTTGCCGGATGCGATCGCATCGTCCGATTGGATCAAGGCAGGATCGACAATATTGAACGTCAATAATCTTTTCACAGACAAGGTGGCAGCTTCAATGCCGCGTTTCGCCCTCCCCTATCCCGCAATTTCGAGCGATAATTGATGACCGCTTCGAACGACAGCAAAGACGACAAACGACGCGTTCTGCTGATATTGGCCAATCCGTTTCCGCTAAGCGTTGCGACCCTGCACCAGGCGGGAAAGGACGAGGTGAATGCCGGCGCGGCAGTCGATGCGTTCGATGCCTATTGGGACGTTGTTTCGTACTCTCCGAAAAGCAAAGCGCGCGATCGGTTGTACGAAAAAGTCGCCAGGAAATACGAGCGCTTCGTACTGCCGGTAATCAATGGCGACGATATTACCGGGACGATCGAAAAGTTCGATGGGGCCGTTCCCGCCCTGCCTAAAACCTACGACGAATTGCGTGCCGCCAGTTCCCACGGCGCGAAAGTTGGCCTGGCCGCCTTGAGCACAGCCGCAACGATGACGCAGATTACCGACCGGGAACTGACTTCGCGTTACGGACCTACGCTGGATGAGGCATGGGTAACCGCCCATCGCGCCGCCGCGGCTGCGGATCAGCTTCGGGGCAAATACGATTCGGTCTACATTTTCAACGGCCGGACCGCCGAAAGCCGTCCGTTCTGCGATATCCTGAGCAAGGACAGCGAAATCTTGCGGTACGATGCGGGCGGGCCGCCCGATTCCTACGTCGTCTCGTCGAAACCGTTGTATGACGGTTATCATTTTGCGCGCCGGGTGACGGCTCATGCGACCGATGTCGAGGCGGGAACGCGGTTTTACGAATCGCGTCGAAACCGAACACCCGGAACCGACGCCCACAAGTTCACCCATAGGCAGCAGATCGGCAAACTACCTGACCGCAAGCAGTCCGTGCCGTTGATATCGCTGTTCACTTCTTCGGAAGACGAGTTTTTCGCGATCAAGGATCATGCATCGTTCGGTTCGTTCGGTTCGCAGTTCGACGTCGCACTGGCTGTCGCTGCGATCTGCCGCGAGTTCGGCAAGGATTTTGCGCTCCGCCTGCACCCGCATCTGGCGTTGAAGAATGATTCATGGCGCTCCTACTGGCCGCTCGACCGGCTGGCCGATCTCGGTGCGCGGATCATCGAACCGAATGATCCGGTCGACAGCTACGCATTGCTGGACGCATCGCAAGCGGTGGTTACGTGCGGCTCCACGATCAGCCTTGAAGCGGCGTATAGCGAAGTTCCGGGGTTAATTATCGGCGAGAACTATGCCACGCATCTTGGCGTGTGCCATTTCGCCGACGACAGCGCCGGCATCGCCGATTTTCTCCGCGACCCGCAGATATTGCCGGAGGGCCGCGATCGCGCGATCGCCTACGCATCCTACAAGGAAATTGGCGGTTCGCCGGTCGACGGTCTGAAAGACGGTTCCGACCCAGCAAAGGCACGCTTGCATGGTTCGACGATGGACCCGGTCCGGATGGCGATCGGTCGCGTCAAGACATGGCGGCGCCGATGACGGTTCGTATCGTCTTGCAGGCGCGCACTTCGTCATCGCGGCTTCCGGCGAAAGTCCTGTTGCCGATCGGGGGGATGCCATTGGCCGTATTATGCGCCAGACGCCTCGGACGCAGCAATATCGCCGTTACGCTGGCCACGTCGGACGATCCCACCGACGATGAACTTTCGATGGTCGCGAAAGATGCCGGTCTGACGGTGCTTCGTGGACCGCTGGACAATGTTCAACAGCGTTTCGCCGCGGCATCGCGGGACATGGACGATGACGACGTGCTGGTTCGCGCCACGGCCGACAATCCCGTACCCGATGCCACGATCGTCGAACTGATGATGGACGACTTTCTGCAAACGCGGGCCGATTATCTTGGAATGGCATCGTACACGTCGGTACCCTATGGCGCCGCGGTGGAAGTTTTCCGCGTCGGCGCATTTCGCCGGACCGTCGGGCCGCAGGCGTCGGCGCATACGATAGAACATGTGACGCCGCCCTTTACAGAAAATCCCCCCGTCACGGTACGCGATCCGTCACGACTGGATGCCGGAACAGGGTCCGTTCGCGTCACCGTCGATACTTTGGACGATTATTGTATTGCCGCCCGGGTTTTCCGAAATCTTCCATCCCCGGTGGAGGCGGAATGGCAGGGCCTTGTAAGCCGTTTTCACGCGATCAGATCATGCGACGGGTGAAAGGCGAAAATATGCAACAGCTTGTCCTTGGGACCGCCCAGTTCGGAATGGATTACGGCGCCACCAACCAGAACGGCGTTCCCGACGACTCCGCCCTTTCCGAGATGCTGGAGCTTGCGCTCGAACACGGTGTCGAATGGCTGGATACGGCCCGCGCCTATGGCAACGCCGAAATGCGGCTTGGTTCGATCGCTGCTTCCGACCGCTTCAAGATCGTGACCAAGATACCGTCCTTCGGCCAGCGAACACGTGACGATCGCACGCGGCGTGGCAGGTTCTTGAAAGATTCGGTCGAGGCCAGTTTCACGGCATTGAAAACCGAATATATCGACGCGGTCATGTTCCACGATCCGCAAGATGCCGACGATCCGGAATTGGTCGATATCCTGCTGCGATTCAGGGAAGACGATCGCGTCGGTGCCATCGGCGTCTCGGTATATTCGCCGGACGAGGCGACGCGGTTTTTTAAAAATCACGCGATCACTTTCCTGCAAATTCCGTGCAACATTCTGGATAAGCGTTGGACTGACGCCGAATTTGAAGGCGCCTTGCAGATGCGGAAGAGTATGACGATCCATGCGCGCAGCGTGTTCCTGCAAGGACTACTCCTTGCCCAACCGGATTTTTGGCCCGAATGGGTTGAGAACGCACAGGCGATCGCTACGCTGCTCGACCGTGCGGCAGAGCCGTTATCGGGAGGGCGGCTGGAATTGTGTCTCCGGCATCACCGCAGCTGCGCGTGGATCGATGGCAGCGTTATCGGCGTGACTTCCCCTGCCGAATTGAGCGAAGCGTTTGCGACCGATTGTGTCGACCCTTTGCCTACCGACATACGGCATGTTCTGACGCAGGCCGCCGCAATCGCGCCCGATCGGCTACTGGACCCACGGAGATGGTAATGTTCGACCTGTCGCACAAAACAATATTGGTGACCGGCGCCGCCGGACATCTGGGCACTGCCATCGCACATGCGCTGTCCGCTGCGGACGCTACCGTCATCCTGGTCGGGCGCAACGAAGATACCTTGAACGGCCTCCGCGACAGGCTGGAGCATCGGGATAAGAGCCACCTTCGGGTCACGGACCTTAGCGATGCTGCGGATGTACAGGCGCTCATCGCGTGGATCGGAGGTAATTTCGATCGTCTCGATGGCATCGTGAACAATGCGTATGGAGGAAAAGTCGGACCGGTGGCGGCGATCGAGGCGCAGGATTTTCGACGCGCCAGCACCTTGAATGTCGAGGTTCCGTTCACGCTTGTCCGCGATCTCGCGCCGCTGCTCAAACGTTCGGCCGGACATGGAACGTCGTCGGTCGTCAATGTCGGCTCGATGTATGGGAAGGTCAGCCCGGACCCGAAGGCGTATGGCGATACCGGCTGGGACAATCCCGTTCATTACGGCGCCACGAAAGCGGCGCTCCTGCAAATGACCCGTTATCTCGCCTGCAATCTGGACCCCTCTCATATCCGGATCAACAGCGTATCCCCCGGGCCATTTCCCAATCCGGAAAAGAATTCCGATGCATTCTTGCGAACACTTTCGGAAAAGGTGCCCATGGGCCGTACGGGCCGGGCGCACGAAATCGCCGGCCCGATATTGTTTCTCCTGTCGGACGCGTCATCATACATGAACGGTGCCGATATCGCGGTCGATGGCGGATGGACGGCCTGGTAGGAACTCTGCCGTTCGGTTTTCAGGAAGTAAGCATCGGACGCAAATGCTTCTCGATCGCGCGAGAGCCGGATAGATCGTTCGCCCTGGCCTTGGCGGCAGCGCGATCTGTTTCTTCCATGAGCGTCTCTTCGATTGCTGCGGCCAGCGCATCCGCATCGCGGCAAGGCACCAGACGGCCGTATTTCCCATGGTCTAGTATTTCGCGCGGCCCGTTCGGGCAATCGGTGCTGACGACCGGCAATCCGGCATGCATGGCTTCGATGAGGACATTGCCGAAACCTTCGTGATCGGACGATAGCACGAACAGATCCGCCGCCCCGTAATAGGGCCAGACGTCGGTCGCGAACGGTTCGAAAACGACAAATGCTTGAACCCCCTGCTCGCAGGCGACACGTTCCAATTGCTCGCGCTGCGCGCCCTCGCCGAGAATGAGCAGCGACGCATCCATCTTATCACGCAGGATTTTCAACGCACGGATCAGAAGCGCAAAGTTCTTCTGCGGCTTCAGATTGCCAATCGCGAGCAGTTTGTACGCTCCGCCAGTCCACCGGGTCGCGGCCTTGCCGCCGTCGGGCAGGCGGGCGGGCAGGCGGGCGGGCAGCATGATGGGGTTATGAATAACGGTGATACTGGCACGCGGTATGCCTACGAATTCAGCCAGATCGTCCGCTACCCCATCCGAAACCGCGATGATCGCCTTGAGGTTACGGTAGGCTAAACGGGTTAGCAATCGAACCGGCGCAAATCGAAGACCGTGCGGGACGATCGAATACGTGTTATGTTCGGAGGCTACGACACGCGTATCCGCTCGCGCGATCGCTTTCGCGAGCAGCGCATAAAGCGGCATGGGCCACATCATCGCATGCAACGCATCAGGCCGCTCTTCCTTCAGATACGCGATCAGGGGTTGCAGACTATCGCGCTGCCGAGGCGCTTGAAGGTCGATGATGCGGACCGCGTCAGGGATTAGCGGTATGAGTGCGCCCTTGCTTTGCAACAGGACCAGATCAACCTCATGACCCGCTGCGACGAACCCGTCGAGCAGGGCCAGAGCGACACGTTCGGCCCCCCCGCCGCCCATATCGGGCAACAGAAGCGCAAGCCTTCGGGGAATGATTGCCTGGTCGCGGTCTTCCCCGTTCGGTTCGATCGGTAATTTCATGCACAGGTCTTCCGTGGTTCGCATTTGCATTGGGTTACAGATGGGCAGCGGGATGGTCTGATTGCACGGTAGGAACTTATGTGCAAAAGGCGCGGTTCGCAGCTTTCACGACTGGTTTAACCTACGGAAAAATCACCGAGATGCCGGCATCTTTGAACACGGTGTTCTTAACCAATAACGGGTTGGGTGACCATATCGGGATCTCCCAGGTCTTCCCTTATCTGGAAGGGCTGGCGCGTCGCGGGCATTCCATTTCCGTCATTTCCATGGAAAGCCGCGAGCGCGAACGTCAGATCGAAACCGAGCTGCTCCCGCGATTGCGCGATACGACCATCGAATGGCATCCAATCTGGCGCTCGAAAAACCGTATGATGCGACGGGCTGAGCGTCCCTTTACCGCTTCACGGATGTATCGCAAACTTCGCGTTCTGGCCGAACGGGCACCGATTGATCTGTTGCACTGCAGAAGTTACATGCCTTTGTCGTCGGCGATCCGATTTTCACAGGAACGTGGAATACCGTTGCTGTTCGATATGCGGGGGTTCTGGATCGATCAACGAATCGAAGCAGGCGAATGGAATGAGGGATCGCTCGTTTCCAAACGCGTTATCGCCCATTTTCGCAAATTCGAAGAACGGGCTATCGCGCATTCGACTTCGATCGTTACGTTGACCCATGATGCCGGACGAAGGGTCGCGGAACATCCAGCCTATAACGGCGCGCATTTGTTCACTATCGCCTGCAGTGTCGATCTGGATCGCTTTCGTTTCGATCAAGCGGCGCGAACAGGCACACGTGCCGCTCTGGGTGTCAATGACAACGATACGGTTCTCATATGGCTCGGCTCGGCCGGCAGCGTCTACCGCTTCGACGCCGCCCTGCGTCTGCTCGACACTCTCAACCGGCGAAGCGTGCCGACAAAGTTGCTATTGCTCGGAAACCATTCCGTGGAAGCTACCTTGGCGAGCGCGGCGCAGCTGAACATTGCGCTGGACCCCGGTTGGCTGCGCTGTGAAATAGCGGCGCATGATGAAGTGCCCGCCTATCTTTCCGCCGGCGACGTGGGTTTGAGCCTGATCCAGCCGACTTCCTCTTCGATCGGCGTATCCGCCACGAAGACTGGAGAGTATCTTTCATGCGGGCTGCCCGTTATCAGCAATGCGGGTGTCGGCGATATCGATAGGATACTTCCCCGAGAACAGGTGGGCCATGTCCTTCCCGACTTCTCCGCATCGTCGATCGAAAACGCTTCACGCGTTATCGAAGGCCGGCGGTTTGGGAGCCGTGACGAGATCGCACGGCACGCCGCGTCCCTTTTCGATATGGATCGCGCGATCGACAGCTTCGACGGAGCTTACCATGCTTCCGCGGCTTGATACTCGAATGTGCGATGAAGACAGTTCGAACACGAAGATACTCGCGATCGACGTCTGTGGAACGCTTTATCAAGCCAATACGACGCTCGGCTTTGTCGAAACGCATCACGAGCTGCAAAACAACCGCGTGCGAGGCGCGGCAATCAAACTGATTTCCGACAAGCGATTCATTCTGGTGTATCTGCTCATTGCGGCCGGGAAACTGTTAGGCAGAGATTTTCATCGTTTGCTGGTCGTTTTCAGTCTGCGTGGTGAGGATCGTCAGGAATTGCTGGATTCGGCGGAGGCGTATTACGACCGGTTGCAGGAACGGAAGATAAATGCCGTTCATCGCAAGCTCGACGAGTTGATCACGAATGACTGGCAACCCATCCTCGTTTCCAACAGTCTGGAACCTATCATCCGTGTGATAGCTGGTGGAATGAAGGCGCCATTCATTTCGAGCGAACTGGGTTGGCGCGAGGGGCGGTGTACGGGCCGCATCGCCAAGGATATCACCGGCCGGAAGAAAGTCGCGCTTGAATCGCATATCGGACACCCCGTGCACGCATCAAAATTCAGGGTTGTCACCGACAATCGATCGGATGAAGACCTTATCCAAGCCAGCGCGCGCTCTATCGTCGTTCTGCGCAAAACGAAAAAGAACTGGGCAGACAAATACGATGTCGATCTCATTCGAACATGAACGCTGGAAGCCCCTTCTTCTATTGCCGGGCGGGTACTTCTATTTCTCGAGGTTGCGAAAGCTGAGAGACCTGGCGGTCAACGTTATCCAATGGCCTTTGCCGAGTGCAATTCTGGCAGTCGGTCTTTCCGGCGGCGATTACGTCCAGGGATTGATCCTGTTTGCCGCCGGGCTTCTCATTTTCGTAGCTTTGTACGAAATCGGTTACCTCACGAATGACAGCTACGGATTGCGGGATGACCCCACGCCGCGGGCCCGGGTAAAGATAAGATTCGATACCGCTTTCGTAAGTATATTCATACTTATCCGTTTGCTGGTCGTTGGAGTAACGATCTATCTCATACGCATTTACGACGAACCAATTTATTGGGCGGCATTGATTGCTCTTGTCGCCGCGTTAGTTGCTCACAACATTATAAAGAAGGTTCAGTTTAAATTTGCGACCTTCCTGCAGTTGTCTTTGTTGAGGTTTAGCTTACCGGCGTTACCTCCGATATTGCTATCGGGGAACGGTTTTCAATCGGGCGTGCTGCTATTGTCCGGGCTGTTGCTGTTTTCGTTTCCAAGGCTCGTAACGTATCAGGATGCGAAAGGGCGGCTGACTCTACCGGAGCGTAAGCATCCCATGTTTCTCCTGACGGTACACCTGCTTACGGTTCCCTTCGTGGCGCTGCTGTCGATTATCGCGAAATCCTATGCGCCGCTCGTGGCGTTGACGGCGCTGATCATCATGCATGTCATTTATAATTTCACGGTCGGTCGGCGGACGTCCGCACGATGATAATCGTCGGCGGTGGATCGCTGTTGTCGCACGCGGCACTTCACGCGCGCCGTGCGGGTCATCCGATCGACCTGATATGCTGCCCGCACGGCGATCCGGCCATCCCGAAGCTCGAACGTGCTGGATTGACGATACTGAAAAGCGATGATCCCAGTTCCCATTTATTACCCGTAATCGCGCGCGAAGCTGTCCGAACCGTGTTTTCGATCAATAACGGGTTCATTCTGCGCGATGAACTCCTTCGCAGTGGTCCAGAATTCTTCAACATTCATAACGGGTTGGTCCAGAATTACCGGGGAATATCGGAAGTGTGCGTCATTGCAGCAATCTGCGACGATGCCGAGCGCTACGGCGTTACTCTTCACCGATTGGAACCCGGACAGAAAGTGGATGCGGGCCCGGTGATCGCCCAGCATCACTTCCCGATCGATCCCGAGAAAGATGGTTTCGTGGCAATCATGACCGTGGCCATGAATGCGTGTCGTGCGATCTTCGAGGAGAACCTGGAAAGAATCCTGTCGGGAAACGCCGTATCATATGCGGTCGAACTGTCCGGTGCGGCATATTCCTATCGGAACCTGCCGCTGCTTTTGCGAAATGCAACGCCGGGTCAAATGGCGCGGATCAGGAAGATGGGGGCTTTCGCATCATTCCTGCCCCGTCTCGCATCCACGATCGAGCGGGTCGACGCGCCGTCCGATAGCTCGCAGCCGTTGCAAACACGATGATTTTCGATAATGGACCGGCGAATTGATAAGGGCGGATTTGATGGCGAAGACTCGATGAACAACGACCATGTCGAACAGGAACTCGCGCAATTTTTCATAGAGCGCGAAGGTGAGGGGATCATGGCATCCATCCGTGAGATGGATCTGATCGAGGCGGGCATCCTGGACTCGCTCGATCTGGTCAGTCTGGCCGCCTTTATCGAAGAGCGGTTCGATCGAAAGCTGGCGGTCGACGATCCGAAGACTTTCGCGGCGATGCGGAACTACGACACCCTGGTACATCTTTCGAAAACGGGCGAAGCGCGACCCGCCGACGACTGACTTTGGCCGAACTTGGTTTAGAAAAACAGGACGCGCATGCGCATTACCGATTGCCTGTATGCAGCCTATGAAAGCTGTCCTGACGATCTGGCGGTCCGGGACATTGAACGGTCATGGTCCTGGCGGGAAATTCTGGATCGCGCGACGATCTACCGTGATAGTGTTCGCAACGCATCGCTGGATAACGCCGTGGCGGTTCCTATTATCGTGGACCGGTCGGCGGAATCTATCGCCGCCATCCTGGGCGTTCTGCTGGCGGGCCATGCTTTTTCGCCACTATCACCGCACCAGCCCGACAGCCGCCTCAACGATTGCTTGATTGCGCTCAACTGCCGACACGTCGTCGTTCTACCAGGCAGCTTGTTCGATGCCTCCCGTTGCAGTTCCGCGGGTATCGAAAGCATTATTATGGCTCAGGAGGGCCAGAGCGTCTGGGAGCCGCCCGCAGCTAGAACGAAGCAATCTCTACTTTACGTCCTATTTACGTCTGGATCTACGGGAACGCCAAAGGGCGTAAAGGTCAGCTTTGGAAACATCGAGAACACGTTAGTGTGGAGTACCGATTTCCTGGATTGGAACGACCGCGATGTCATGGGAAACGTCGCCCCGTTCTTTTTTGATATATCCATGTTCGATCTTTTCGCGGCAATCTATTTTCGCGTGCCAATCGCCGTTTTATCCAACCCGTCGGACATTCATGCGACTTTGGATGAAATCGAACGATTCGGGGTTACGTCAATTTTTTCGGCCCCTCTATTCTTCTCTCAATTCACGCGCACCGGGACGCTGGCGGACACGCGGCTGGACGGGCTGAGGCGCATCGTATCCGGGGGGGATTTTTTTCCTCCCGCGCATGTCCTTTCGTGGATGGAGAAAAGGCCGAAGACGACAATATGGAATGTATGGGGACCGACCGAAACATCGATCGTCAACACGATGCACAGAATTAGCGCCGGCGATGAGTCATTGCTTCGCAACGGCAATTATTCACCGGTAGGCCGGCAGCATCCGCGAATGCCCTTCGTGCTGCTGGACGAAGACCGCAACGAGGTGCAGCCTGGCAATCTCGGGGAAATCTGCATGCTGGGTGACTGTGTTACGCTGGGTTATCTGGCGGATAGGACCAAAACCGAAGCAAGCTATTTCGATTGGGGGGGGCGGCGCGCATTCGGTACCAAGGATCTGGGTTATATCGACGAGATCGGCGATCTTTTCATGACCGGGCGGATCGGATCGACGGTCAAGATCGGGGGGTATAGAATCGATTTGGGCGAAGTCGAGAGTGCCGCCGCTCGCATACCGCACATCTTGCTGAGCGGTGCGTTCGTCCATGAATCCGAACCTGGAATGAAGCAGCTGCATCTTGCGATCGAGTTGCGCGATCCCACGCAAAACGACACCTTCGCGATCAAGCAAGAACTCAGAAAGTTGCTCCCCGCCTATATGGTGCCCAAACGGATATTCATCTTGGGCACGTTGCCCAGATCCGCTAACGGCAAGATCCGCAGATCGGCATTGGCCGAACTCACGAGCGGTGTTGCGTGATGCAAAACTTCAAACGCACATACAGCGATGTCGTGCCGCCCCATTGGATCGATCGCAACGGACACATGAATACCGCTTATTACCTGATGGCATTCGATGAAGCGTGCGATTCCCTGTTCGCAACAGCTGGTCTGACGGGCGCACAGAGTTCGACATCGTTCGTTGCGGGTCGCGTGCGAATGGCGCATCGACGCGAAGTTCTCGAAGGCGAACGGATTGTCATCTGGTCCGGCTTCGCAGCGGTGGAAGCCGCCTCGGTCGCAATGGTTCATCGGTTGACCGTGGACGAGGGTGTCCGGGCTACCTGCGACATCCATAGCATTCCTTTTTGCCTATCGTCGCGCAAGACAGTAACGTTAACCAAAGCACAAATGGATACCGCCGCGCCTTTCTTGGTTCCAGGCATGAAGAACCCTTTCATAGCATGATCATACTTCAGCATAAATTTGAGCAGGTTCCTTTTGGAAACTTAGGACGATAATGGAACTTCGGCGTATCCTAAAGAACGGCTACCGCGATATAACAGCCTTCGATAACGAGGTCGTGTTTATATACAGCGATCTACGCGCTTTCGGAATTTATGCGAACGACTATTCGACGCGAGACGCTTTCCTTTACGAACTTATCGAACCTTTTCTTTCGAACGGCCAGACCGTAATCATTCCCACCTTCACCTACACCGGAACTGGGCGTTTCGATGTCGACCGAACGCCATCACGGTTGGGCGCGCTGAACAAATGGGTCACGCGTCAGCAAGGTGCGCTTCGGTCCGAACACCCGCTTTTTTCAGTAGCCGCGATTGGTGCAAGAGCAGACATCGTTCGTAACGTCGGGAAAAGTGCGTTCGGCGGCGATAGCATCTTCGAACGCCTGCTCGGTCAGAATGCAGCATTTCTTCACATCGGTCGGCCTGTAGCCATAGGGAATACTTGCGTTCACTATGTAGAGCAGAAATGCGGAGCCACCTATCGCTATCACAAGGCTTTCGATACGGACGTCTTTCGTGGCGATGAATTTATCGGAAAAGATTACACCGCGTTCGTAAGGCGGCAAGATATTCCTGATCACGATTTCGAGTTTTCGTATAAAAACGCGTCTACACTCGATGAAAACTTGAATATTCGCGAAACGGGTGTGCCGGATAAGTTCACAAACCTATCCTTATATGCTTACGACACTGCGATTTCCTATTTTACGGACAGCTTTTATAACGATCAAAGTTGCTTTATAAAAAAAGAGTTCATAAGCTACGTATAAAGGCCAATAGTATTCAGTACAAGTTCTTTAATGGTATCAAACCATAATTACCGGTTTTCGAGCGCCAAGAACAGATATTAAAGACTATCCTTTTCACGACCCGGTTTTTGATCGATCCGGTATTGAGAAATTGCGCAAAATGATGGCTAAGACCGTTTTCGCGATGGATTGCTATTAAGTGCGGCATCACGCGAAAAAGCTCGGAATATTGTTTGCTAGCAACATATCGGGCCCAGTCCTCTTTCAGCCCCATTCGCCCGAAAAGCGCGTCGAACCTGTTGAGTTCTTCGGGATAATGTTCAGCGGCGAATTCCAGGATGGCAACCGCGGCTACCCATTTGGACAGATAGCGCGGACCGATCTTTCCGTGAGATAGTGAATCGGAATGATAGACATATTCATAAAGCGGTTGATCTGCAACTAAATGATTCTTCGAATGATGAATTATTTGCATGATAAGGTAATAATCTTCGTACATATATACGTTGGGCAAGAACCGTAAGTTCAGCTTGTCTAGAAAGTCCTTTCGTATCACCATATTATAGACCCACAGACCGGCCAAGCGATCGAACATATCGTTCTTGGACATGTCGGGTTGAATTGTTATACGGCGCTGTTCTTTCGGCATCTTCGGATCGAAGCGCAAGAAGGGAAACGCCACGAAATCCGGTTGCTCTTGCACGATGGTATCAAGCAGGTCGATCACCGCATCCGGATGCGCGAAATCGTCGGCATCGACCATCCAGACGTAACGACCTTCCGCAGCATCGAGTCCGGCATTCCGGGCGGCGCCCGGTCCTCCGAATACGCCCGATACCATGCGTGCATCGGCAGACAGTGATGCGATTGCGCTGCGGATGAGGTCCGGCGTTCCATCGGAAGAATTGTCATCGATGAAAATGATCTCAACGTCGCTCCGCTCGATCGCCTGCAACCCCTGCGCAATGGTGAACTTGCCTTCTACGTTATGGCAGGGCACGATTATCGTCAGTCGTTTATCCAATATCGTTCCTCAAATCATGTCGCTCGAACGGTTTAACGTTCGCATTGATAGCATCGCCCGCATGCCGCGTAACGCACCGCCAATCACATACATACCGCGCTTGTTTCGTGGCGGGGCATGGTGATAGGGGCGATACCTTGTTTCTGGGATATTCCGGCCGTTTTCCGGAAAATACCGCGTCCTCATACGATTGGATTTGATGCGTTATGCTTAAACGGGTGATGAAAGATCTTGTCGTCAGGTCCGGCTACAAGGTTTTCAAGGAAGGAAGCGCTCCGAACCAGCTGCGAACGCATTTTACGGAGTTGGTCGCCAAATATGCTATCGACTGCGTCATCGATGTCGGCGCCAATGCCGGTCAGTATGGCGAGCTGCTGCGCGGTTGGGGCTTTGACGGACACATCGTTTCCTTCGAACCTATTCCCGCCGCTTTCGCAAAATTGAACCAAGCGGCATCCAACGATCCCAAGTGGCATTGTTACAATGTAGCTCTCGGAGAAACCCGCGAACAAAAAGCCATGCATGTCGTCCCGGATCTGGACGTGCTGTCGTCTTTTCACCAATTGAACGATTTCGCAACCGATCGCTGGGCATCGGCCGATCGTTCGGTCGAACATATCGTGCAAATTGAGCGGCTGGATGAGTTGATAGGTGAGATCAGCGAGATTACGGGTTTCTCCAACATCTACCTCAAGCTCGACACGCAAGGGTTCGACCTGCTGGCATTCAACGGCGCGGCAGGTTGCCTTGCCCGCATAAGAGCGATGCAATCCGAGCTGGCGTTCAAGCATATCTACGATAATATGCCGGACGTGCTTTCCGTGCTCGAAACCTACCGCGACGAGGGATTCGAACTGTGCGGGGTGCATCCGGTTTCACGCCAGGACAATTACGCTTTCATCGAAGCCGATGGGGTATTCGTCAATACCATTGAGCAATAGGCTTGAACGCCGGTCGACGCACGGCGTAATTCTCCGACGCCAGCCATAATCTGTAACGGAATATATAATGGCGGCATATATCGTCAAGACAAGTCGCGCTGAAGGATCATCATGAACAGGACAAATCGATACGGACTTTCGTGGTACGCCATTCTCGGCGTTCTGACGTATCCAGGCGTGGTTATGGCCCAAGACAGTAGTGGCGATCGAACACGGGTTGCCCTGGGGCCGCAGCTCGTTCCCGCCTATCCCGGCGCGGATGCGTTGGTCGTCCGTCCGCTCATCGATTTCTCGCGGGCCGATGCGGGGGAGGATTTCGTATTCGAAGCGCCGGATGAAAGTTTCGGGTTCTCGCTGCTTAACACTGGCGGTTTCTCTTTCGGCCCGTCCGCCAATTTCGAAGGCGAGCGGTCATCCGAAGATGTCGGCGACCTGTTGCCCAAGGTCGGATCCTCGTTCGAGATCGGCGGGTTCGCGCAATATCAGGCGACCCAGAACTTCCGGCTTCGGGCAGAGGCGCGTCAGGCGGTGAGCGGACATGACGGATTCATCGCCATACTGGGTGCTGATTTCGTGGCCCGCGACGGCGACCGGCGGGTCTTTTCCATCGGCCCGCGCGCGACGTTGACCGACAGCAATTACCAGTCCGCCTATTTCGGCGTGGCGCCCGGCGATGCGGCGGCGTCCGGCCTGCCGGCCTACGATGCGGATGGCGGGTTGCAGGCGCTCGGTGTGACCGCGGGCCTGATCCAGCAGTTTACCCCGCGGTGGGGCATCTACAGCTACGCCAAATACGACCGGCTGATGGGCGATGCCAAAGATTCGCCGGTCGTCGAACGGTTCGGGTCCAAGGATCAGATATCGGGCGGCGTCGCCGTCAGCTATACGTTCGGAACCGATTGACGCGGAAACGCGCAGCTTTCAGTCGGGCAGAAGCGCGCAATAGGCATCGCGATAGACGCGCGCGGCGTCCGACGGGCGCAAATGTTCGGTGATGTAGGCGCGCGGACGGTAAGTCCCGATCTGATCGACGAACCGGTCGAGCCGTTCTTCCAGATCGTCCGCGCGGAACGTCATGCCGCAGCGGTCATCGAAATAGGGTACGGAACTGACGATCAGGTCGTCGGCGGCAAAGGGGCGCTGGAGCGGATCGACGAGTTCCCCTTCCTCCCACGCGAAGACCGGTACGTTCATGGCCAGGGCTTCTTCGCAGGCCAGCCCCTGCGTCTCATGTTCGCAGATGAAGGCCATGGCGCGGCTGACGCGCAGCTTCGCCAGATAATCGTCCCGCTTATGTTCCCCGTACCGCACGGTTTCGTGAGACAGGCCGCGGGCGTCGAGCGCCCGTAGCAGACGATCGAGGACGGCGGGCACCTTCGTCTCCCGGTGCCAGCGGATCTTGTCGTAAACCAGCATGTCGATCGATTTCGGATGGTTCGCGCCGTCGGGCAGGGTGTCGACATCGATGCCGACGGGACAGCACATCATGACATCGCCGCAATAGGGCCGGTAATAGTCGACGAACCAGTCCGAGGGCTGGATGATCCGGCGCACATTCTCGCGCTTCGCGAAATCGGCGGCGGCGTCCGGATAGCCGGGATCGCCGGGGCCGAAGATGATGGGGTTCGGCAGATCGACGTGGGAAATCACATCGGGATATCCGCCGATCCCGATCGGATAGTCGGAATGCGCGAGGGCAAAGGCGAAATCGTTGACGCGCACCCGATGACCCAGCCGTTCGAGCCCCGCGACCAGCGCCAAAAACGCTTCGTAGAAGCCGGTATTGACCTGCTTTCCCCGTGCGCGGCGCACCGTTGCGCGAAGCTGGCTCCGCACCGCGTGATAGACGCGAGCCACCGCGTTTTCGCGCGCCTTTCGTTCAAAGCCGTCATAGAACATGACGATGTCCGGGCGGACGGGCGCTTTTCCGTCCTCGTTTCCAAGGGTTTCGGGCATGGGATTCTCCGGTTCGCATCGGCTGAGCGATCAGGCCGCCCGACCGGTCGAGGCGCCGGCGGCAGGGGCCTGCTTTCCCTTCGCCAGCCGATGCGTTATGGAATAGGGGCATGCGTCGAACCGTGTCAAACGCACATGGCGTGAAGGGGGCGCGGCGCATGTCCCATATCCACCTCCATCCAGGGAGATGACGATGACTGCGCGATCTCCCTCTGCCACGATGCGGGTTCCTGCCGGTGCCGACGACCACGACGGTGATCGTGCGCGGCTTGAGGGGCCCGGGCCGGCGGCGCCACCCATCGCCTATTATCCGCGTGGTTCGGCGTGGGACGATCGGCGGGCGGACCGGTTGATCGACGTCGGCTTCGCCGCGACCGTAATGTTCGCCATCCTTTTCAACCGCAGCATCGGTCCGCTGACCCCGCTGATCGTGTCGGTCAGCATCCCCGCCTTCGCCATTCTGCGCTGGCACCGCATGCCGCGCATATTCGCCATATCATGGCCGCTGCTGCTGCTGCCGATTTTCGCGCTGGCGTCCGCCGTTTGGTCGTTCGATCCTGCGGCCACTATCCGTTACGGTATCCTGTTCTTGGCCTCCGTCATCGTGGCGACGATCATGGGGGCCGGCATCCGGCATGAGGATCTGCTGAAGGCAACCTTCTGGGCGTTGTTCGCGTTCGGCATCGCGAGCCTGGTGAGCGGTCGGATGGTCGGCTGGGGCGGGCCGGGTGGTGCGGCCTTTGCCGGTTTGCTCGATTCCAAGAACGCGATGGGAGAGGTAACGGGCGTCGCGCTCATCGCCAGTTTCGCGATGCTGTTCCAGGCCGTAGCGAAAGGCTGGAAAGTCACGATCGGCATCGCGGTTGCAGCGGTCCTCGTTGCCGCCGTGTCCCTGTGGTTCTCGCGCGCAACCGGTGCGTTGATCGCGGCGACGGTGGCATCGGCATGTCTGTTCATGTGGGTCGCATCGCGGCGGTTGGGGCGTCAGGCGCGGACGTTGATATTCGTGATGGCCCTCCTGTCACTGCTCGTGCTGGCGGTGACGAGCGATCTGTGGCTCCCGCAGCTGTTCGATCTCGTTCTGCAGAGCAGCGGGAAGGACGCGGGCTTGACGGGACGTGTCGATCTATGGGCGAAGGCGGATCAGATGATAACCGAACGCCCCTGGTTCGGCATGGGGTACGAGGCGTTTTGGCGGCACAACAATCTCGATGCCGAATATCTGTGGCGCCTGATGGGCATTGCCGGGCGCAGCGGGTTCAACTTCCATAACACCGCCCGCGAGATCACGGTCAGTCTGGGTTATGTGGGCTTGTCGCTGTACGCCGCGATCGCACTGATCGGCGCGTTGTTCCTGATCATACGAACCATGTTGACACCGACCATTCCGCTCATTTTCGCTTCGGCTCTGCTTGTCTATTTCGTTTTCAAGCTGCATTTCGAAAGCTTCGGTTTCGGCGGTATGCATTTGCTGGGAATGCTCGCCTATGTCATCCTGACCATGGGATATGCGCGCAAGGGGGCGCGTAAATAGCAATGGAAAAACGGATCAAGGACTGGATCGTCCATAGACGGCGGAGTGCGCCGATGCGCGGCGCGGCAAGGTTGGCGGCGCGGTTTCTCAACGCCTATCACTACACCGGCATGTATGATTTCGCCACGAATGGAGAAAGCTTCGCGCTGCGCACCTTCGCCCGGTTCGCGCCGGAAAACCCTGTGATCTGGGACGTGGGCGCGCATCACGGGGAATATGCCGCCGAGGCGCATGAAATCCTGCCGCGCGCCGCGATCACCAGCTTCGAAATCTTGCCCCACATCGCAAAGGCAGCCAGGCGCAAGGTCACGGGCGACTGGTTCACCCTGCGCGAGATCGGCCTGTCCGACGCGCCGGGATCGGTCGATGTGGTGTGGAACAGGCGCGCCGATACCACCAACGCGATCGCACCGATGGATAATGGCTTTTTCGCGCATGATGATCTGGAAACGGTGTCCTGTCCGGTCGGCACGATCGACGGCCTCATCGCCGAAGGCGCACCTCCGCCGCACTTTCTGAAGATCGACGTGGAGGGGCATGAGCCCGCGGTTCTGCGCGGCGCCGCCGCTTTGCTGGAAGGCGCCGATGCGCCTTCGATGATCCAGTTCGAATACGGCATGACCTGGATCGGCGCGTCGAACGTACTCTACGATACGCAGCGCCGTTTGGAACATGCCGGTTATGCCGTGGGGCGGCTGTTTCCCGATCATGTCGCGTTCAAGGATTATGGCTGGGCGGACGACGATTTTCGCATGGGCAACATGATCGCGGTAAGGGACCGCGGGCTGCGCGATGCGCTTTCCTGATCTGAAGCCCGGTTTCGCGCGGTGGCGGTCTCTGCTCGCCGGTAAGGTTCGACATGCCCCCGCACTGCTCCATGCGGACGACGATCTTCGGATTACCTCCACAGGCAATCCCGCCGCCCCCAATCTGTTGCTGTGTTTCACCGGCGTCAGGCAGAAGATGGGCGGTATCGGCGCAGAGGAATTCGTCGGCACCGCCATGCGCGGCGGCTTTTCCGGTATCTTCGTTTCCGATCTTCGCCGGAGCTGGTTCAACGGGTTCGCGCCCGAACGACTGCAGACGATTCTGCAGGATCGAACCGAAGGCCGCAGGATCGTCACCCTCGGCAATTCGATGGGGGGGTATGGCGCGATATGGGCCACGCGTCATTTCAGGGTCGACACCGCGATCGCCTTCGCTCCGCAATTTTCGGTCCACCCCGATATCGTTCCCGGTGAAGCCCGCTGGATGGAGTTCCGCCGGAACATCCTTCGCTACCGGCATACAAGCCTTGCCGACCATTTCCTGCCGCGAACCCGCTACTACACGATCAATGGAGACGCGGATGCGCTGCATTACCAGAGGTTTCCGATAGGCGAGAACCTGGAACATGTGCTTCTTCCCGGTTCGGGTCACGAGCCGGCGCGGATCGTGAAGGAACAGCGCGCGCTGAACGATGCGATCGCCGCCTGCATCGACGGCAACGCGTTGCTGCCGGTGCTGCGCGATCGCGGCGTTCCCTGCCGAAGGATGGATCATGCGGCCTACGCATGACGCCTCTCCTATCGCGAAGTCGGCGGCCGCCCTGCATCAAACAGTATCTGTCTGGGCGGTGCCCGTCGGGGCCGCGTCGTTCGCGTTGCCCGCGATCATGTTGCTGGCGAACAATGCCTGGCAGAGCGAGGCGGGCTCGCTCGGTCCGCTGATCCTGGCGATGGGCGCATGGACGTTGTGGTATCGTTACAAACGGACATCCGCCACCCCCGATCCGCAACCCATGGCGACCTGGTTCATCGGCATGGCGTTCATCGTTCCCGCCTATCTCCTCGCCAATGCGATCGAGATGGCGATGGGGGCCGCGCTGGCGGCATGGGCCGGTCTGGCGCTCACCTTCTACGTCGCAACCGGACCGCGGGTTACGCGCGCATGCCTGTTTCCGCTGGCCTTTCTGGGGCTGCTCATTCCGCTGCCCTATTCGATCTCCGTCGAACTCAACGTCGTGCTGCGCGAATGGCTTTCGGTGCGGGCGGTGGACCTCGCATCGCTGTTCGGGCTGGATGTCGCGCATGGGGACGGGATCATCGCGGTCGGCCCCTATGTGCTGGCGGTGGAGAACGCCTGCGCGGGGGCAAGTTCGACCATCAGTCTCATCGCCCTCGGCCTTATGTTCGCGCATCTGACCAGCGATGCGGGAATTGCGCGATCGCTGATCGTGACGGCCTCGGCCATACCGATCGCCATCGCCGCGAATATCCTGCGCATCGACGCCTTGATCGTGCTCACCGCCTTTGCCGGGACGGCCATCCTCGATACGGCGATCCATCCGCTGTCGGGTATCATCAGCTTCGTCCTGGCGCTTGCGATGCTGATCGGCGTGGTGTCCGTCCTGCCGCGAAGCCCTTCGCGAATTCTGACACGAACCGGCGAAAGGCCGGCCGCGTGAAACGCCGTGACTTGTTGATGGCGGGCACACTGGCGGGGGTAGGGGTCGCCGCGATCGCCGCGCGCCCGCGCTGGCGTTTGGCGGAAGACGCAGGGCCGGATATCGAACCGTTGATTCCGCCGGCGGTCGGTCCCTGGAGCGCCCGCCCCGCCGAACAGGTCGTCCTGCCGCCCGATGCCAATATGGGCGCCGGTCTCTACGATACGATCGCTGCGCGGCAATATGCCGCACCGGGACGCGCCACCGTTACCCTTCTGGCCGCTTTCAGCGCCGTTCAGACCTATGCAAGCCAGCTTCACCGGCCGGAGCTGTGCTATCCCGCATCGGGCTTCACTTTACTGGAAGAGCGCGGCCAAATCTTCGATACGCCGACGGGCATCGTGCCAGCCCGATACATCCGCGCAAGGCGCGGATCGCGGGAAGACGGGGTATTGTACTGGATACGGATCGGCCGCGAATATCCCCAGAACCTTTGGGAACAGCGCCGGATGATCGTGCGATCGGCGTTCACCGCGAACGACGGGGGCGGGGGTATATTGATGCGACTGTCCTGCCGCAGTTCGGTGCTCAGCGGCGCCGCCGCCACGCTTATCGGCTTCGCCCGGCAGCTTCACACGGCGTTCGAGAAAGACGCGCGCATCCTCTTTTTCGGCTCGTCTAGCCTTTCCGGAGCGGGCTGACGAAATGCCAGAAACAAACGACCGACGCGGCCAGAACGATCACGAAACCGGCGATATGCCCTTCATTGCCGAGCCAGTTGGCCAACGCGCATCCGACCGCCGGCGGGATGTAGGACAGCGGATTGTCCTGCCGATCCGGCGGAAGGATGGATCGGTTGAGGAAGGTCAGCGCAACGGCGCAGAAGACGATGATCGTGATCCAGTCATACAATGTGACCATGTGGCGACCCTGGTCGTGAAGGGGATGCGTTGCAAGCCTTCCGCTTTCCTCGCCGCTTCCGTCACGGCCCTGGCGTTGGCCGCGTGCGGGGATGCCGCGCCGAGCGGCCAGGTCGTCGCCAATGTAGCGGGGACGGACGTTACGGAACGCGAATTGCAGGGCGTCAGACCCCGATCCGGCACCGATGTCCCGCAAGGTGCGGCGCTCGAGACGCTGGTCTGGCAGAAGGTTCTGGCGGCGGAGGCTCGGTCGCGCTCTCTAGACAACGATGCCGATTATCATTTCGCGTTGCGGGCCGCCACGGACCGATTGCTGATCGAGGCATTGGCACGCGATATCCGCGGCGCCCTGGCCGTACCGAACGCCGCCCAGATCGAGCGGTTCATGCAAGCAAACCCGCAATCCTTCGGCAAGCGGGCCCTCCTGCGGGTACGTCGTAGCGCGGACGCGGAGGCTGGCCAGCCATTGACCATAGACACCGCAAACCTGTCCGATGCAGAGTACGCCCGCATGACCGCAATAGCGCCGGGGGACAGCGCGATGCTGGCCGGGGAGCGCTGGACGCTGATATCGCGTGAGAGCCGGCCATGGCCACGCGCCGCCCAGATCGAGGCGGCAAGGGAAAGCCTGATCGAACGCCGCGTGGCCGCCGAGCTTGAAAAGATCGTGCGGCGATATCGACACGGTGGCCTAATCCGGTATCAGGAAGGGCAGGGACCGGCGCGATCCGACATTCGTTAGATCTGCGATCTGCCAATTCCGGTCCGCTTTGGGGGGAGGCGCATATGGCACGCGATACGCCGCTGCGAAAAATCGACAGGACTATCCGCAACATCGTTATGGCCGCCATCGGCTGGGCCGTGTTCGTGGCAGGGATACTGATCTGGCAGGCGTACGAATATATCGGCGTATTTCGCTGGCTCGCCGAATGGCAGTTTGCGACATTCGACCGAATGTATCCGCTGGTGACGATCGCTGCCATCGTCCTCATCCTGTCGATCCCGTTCCTTATCGCCATTGCGGTGCTTCAGATGAGACGGAGGAAGGTTCATGGCCGTTTCCGGCGGGGTGAATTGCTGGTTCGCGAACGGGTCGGATCACGTATCCTGCTGTTCGCAGCGGGCGGTTTCGGAGCCGTCGCCGGCCTGCTGGGTCTGTTCGCACTGACCATCGGCGGCATCGGCGACAAGGCGGTGACCGGCTTCAAGTTGCGGGGAGAAGCCCCGGCATCGGGCATGCTGGTGCGCGGTCAGGCATGGGCGCTGGCGGGCAGCAAGGGCTATTATCGCGAACGGGCCATCTTCTCGACCCGCGACCTGTTCGTCATGCCGATCGCGCGATCGGGCGGAGGGACCGATATTCGCTATTTCGTGGAAACGGATGGCCCGCAGGTGTCCGAACCCCGGTTGCAAGCCATATCGGGTGTGATGCGGCAGAACGCCATGCCCGGCGGCTTGACGCAGCTCTATCGCAATGCGGGCTATCGTGTTTCCAACCCTGCACATGTGGTGTTCGCAAGCCGGCAGTCGGCGCGCTGGCCCTATACGAGCGCGGCCTTCGACAGCGCGATCATCGCAGTCCTGCTGCTGATCGCTTTTAGCATGCTGCGCCTGCACATCAACCGTGCACTCAAGAAAGAGGCCGACGACTGAACGCGATGAACAGTCAGGCGGTGGCCGGACCTATCCCGGTCGGACCGATCCCGACAGGCATCGCACAACGCCGAAGCACCATGCCAAGCATGCCGATACCGAAAATCATCAATATCCAGCTTGCGGGTTCCGGAACCGCCGGTACGACCGGATCGGTAGGTTCGTCCGGATCGCCGGGATTATCCGGGTCCGTGGGGTCACCGGGCCCGCCCGGAATGACCACTCCCACTGGACCTGTGCCCTGACCGAGCGGCGTTGCCGGACCGAGACCCGTGACGGGATCGAAGACACCCCCGCCTATCGCTGTCGGAACGACGGCAGTTGCAACGCCAACGGTGTCATCGGCTCGATCGATCGTCCTGCGGGCGCCGGGTGACAGGATGTCGCCAATCGATCCGGGCCGATCCGCTGCCGGTCCGCCGGTGCGCAGGCGGCGGTTTGCAATCAGACGAGATCGACCGGCATCGCCGGTATGCGCAAGCGTCCTGCGGCTGTTGCCAAGTTCCCCGTAAACGATGTCGAAGCTGTCAGGCTGCGCCGCATCCGTCATGCCGGCAAGGGCATTATCGCGGTTCAGCAGGTATAATCCGCGCCGGTCCTCGCCGGTAAAGATAAAGATGCCGGAGACGACGAAACATCCCAGCACCAGCGATCGCAGGAAATGGCGGTGTACAGGTTTGGAACCGTCATCCGGCATGATAACCCCTCTCTTCGGCGCTCAGGCGCGCGCAATCCTCGGCCAGAAGGACGCGCGGACATGGATGCGCCAATTCCCGCGTGACGTCAATATGTACCCCGTGACGTCAGCACGCGGGGCACGGTCAACAGCAGGATGCGGATATTGTCGGTAACCCGGCAGCTGCGCGCATATATGACGTCGCAGGCCACCCGCCGCCGATAACTCACATCGTTGCGGCCATTGACCTGCCACAAACCGGTGATGCCCGGGCGTACGGCGCAATAATGGACGAAATACTTGCCGTAGCGGGCCATTTCAGCTTCTACGATGGGACGCGGCCCAACCAGGCTCATATCGCCTTTGATGACGTTCCACAGCTGCGGCAGCTCATCGAGGCTGCTCTTGCGAAGGAATTTTCCGATGCCGACGATCCGGGGATCCTCGCGAAGCTTGTGATCGCTGTTCCATTCGGCCCGCGCTTCGGGGTCGCGCGCAATCAGCGCGTCGAGTCGCGCTTCCGCATCGGTCGCCATCGTACGAAACTTGTAACACCAGAACCGCCCGCCATCGCGTCCTACGCGCTGCTGACTGAAGAATACCGGCCCGGGATTGGCAACGAAAACCGCCGTCGCGATAATGACCATGACCGGCAGAAAAACGACGAGAAGGACTGCAGCCACCACGACGTCGAAGATGCGCAGGGCAATTGGGTCGGCGGCTACGAACCAGCCCTGCGACTTGATTGCCGGCGGGGTGTAAGCCGCCAGGACAGGCTGGATGTTGGTCACATGCCGCTCCTTTGCTGCATTGCAACAAATTAGGCGTCAGGTAATGATTCGTAAAGGATAAATACGACAGACCGGGCCGTCCTTACGTTCTGTCCCGGATAGAGACTACTTGCGCGCGCAGGTTAAAATCGTCAGGCGGAAAACCATTCCAGCATCACGGCCCATCCGGCAATCGCAGCACTGGCGTGGATGACGAGGCGAAACTTAGCGGAATAACGGGTGCTTCGACGGTCGTCTTGAGCTTCAATCGCCACGCCGTCCGCTTCATAGAACAGGATAGCGGGCACTGTTTCGAAAGTTCGCATGTTCGATGAATTCCGTGGTTCCAGCTTACGCTCGTCCACGTTCTAGCGACAAAACCCTAACCGATCGTTGTGCCCCGTCCAGCGCGTCAGAAATCGTAACGCACCCCGAACAGCGCACGGGTCTGCGATCCCGGCGATATGGCATCGCGTTCGAAGCGTTCCACACGGGAATTAAGCGACCAATTGGGGCTTACGAAATAGCGTACGAATGCGCTGATGAAATATTCATTGCCATTCTCCAGCCCCTCCCCCGGATCGATGGCGGTGTAGCGCCCTTCTGCACCCAGCACGATATCGCGGCGCAATTCATGTTCCGCCGACAACGCGAATTCGGTTCGCAGGAGGCCGTTGAACAAGGGATTGGTCGTCTCGTCGATCGACCGTGCGGCGCGCGCGCGGATACGGGTCAGCTGTGTCGGGCTGTAATAGGCGTTGCCGGCGAAGGACAGGGCGGAGATCGAGCCAAGTGCGGGATCGTCGAATTCCTGCGCCAGGTAGCCGACATTGACATCGATTTGCAGCAGTTCAGTAAGGCGGCGGATATAGCCGACAGATGCGTTCAGACCTTCGCCGGTCCTGTTCGCGAACACGCGGCTGGTAGTATCGGGAAGGTCGGGAGCGCGATCGTCGTAATCACGTTTGTTGCCGCTCAACTGGACGTAGAAGCGCTGCGCCGGATTGCGCGAATAGGATAGGCGCGCGGTGGCACCGACCTCTTGGAAATTGCGAAAGCTAGCTGCGACTGGCACGCCGTTGAAGACGAAATCTCCATCGAAGTCGACGGCGTTGTAACGCCCGGACACAGTGGCGGTCAGCGGCCCGAAATCCTGCGCCACGCCCGCAGAGCCGCCGTAATTGGTCAGTTTGAGCGGCTGCGCGATATCGTCGATGACACCGGTATTGCGCAAACCCCCATTGTTGCGCGCGAACCGCAAATCGAAGAACGGACGTGTCGCCGTGTCGCGCCGGAAGCGACCCTGCGCCGCGGCGTTGCCGCTGACCCGGTCGCTCGCCGCGCCTTCGAGATAATTCTGATAGGCGACCGATACGTCCAGATTTAGGATGCGATCCGGGCGTTGGCTGCGCACCGCCAAAGACGGCGCGACGACCGCCAGCGTATCGTCGAGGTCCAGCGCATCGGATGCGAAGAGATTGTCGATGAACGCCAGTTCGAAAGCGACGCTGGGATAGAGTTCGAACCCGCCGACGCGGACGGGCGGGGCCGCATATTCGGGTCGGGGCCGTTCGCGAATGGAATCGAAAGCATCGAATTCCTGCGCGCTTCCCGGCGTGGCCACCAGCATTGCAAGACACCCGCCGGCATGGGCCATCGGGATCGAACCACGCATGATCTTTTGCCGCAATCGCATCGTCTTTCCCCCTTCGGAACATCGTGGCGATAGCGGGATTTCGCTATTTTGCCAAAACTCAATTCTGGTAGTAACCGCGAAACTTGTTGGAATAGGCGTAGACGTCGCCATCCCCGGTACTGGCGTATTTACGGATATTGACTTGCGTCAGAGCCAGTCCGGTTATCTTGGCCTTCGCCTGGAGCAGCATTTCGGCCGCCGCCTCCACCGCGCGCAGCGATGTCTTCTTCCATTGGGTTATCATCAGCACGCGGTCCGCCGCGGCGGCGAGAATGCGGCCCTCCGCCACGCCCAGTATCGGCGCGGTATCGATGATGACCACGTCGTAACGGTCGCGCATTTCGGCATAGAGCGCGTCGATCCGGTGAATGGTAAGGGGGCTGTGCGCCCCGCCAGGCTGTCCGCTGCTGCCCAGCACGTGCAATTTGGTTATCGGATCGACATGGACGCACTGGTCGAGGGATGCGCGGCCCGCGAAATAATCGTAGATGTCGGTATCGCTTTCGTAATCCAGCAGCACGCTGGTGCCGCGACGCCGCAGATCGGCATCGACCAGCAGAGTGCTCACGCCTTCGGCGGCAGTCGTGCGCGCGAGGCAGACCGATGTCGTCGTCTTGCCTTCGCCGGGAAGGGCGGAGGTGATGGCGATGATCCGCGGGCGCTTTCCGGGCGACAGGGTGAGGAACGTGCGCACCGATCGGAACGCTTCGGCGAACAGCGAATGGGGATGTTGCAGCACGTAACTGTGCGGCGGCTCCAGCGGTTCGCGGCCCTTGATGGTCGAATTCAGCGTGGGGATAGCGCCGGCATAACGTAGTTTGAGCTGTCGTTCGACATCGCGCTTCGTCTGGACCCCGCGCCGCAGATATTCGGCCAGCAGGATCGCGCCGAACCCGGCGATCAGCGACATGAATACGCCCAGCGCCATGGTCAGTGGATAGTTCGGACTGGATGGTGCGGTCGGCACGGCGGCACGCGACGAAATGACCGCATCGGGCATCGCACTGTCGCGCAGGGCGCCCGATTCCTGCGAGCGTTCGAGGAAGGACTGATAGATCGACTGGGCGGCGGCTGCTTTCTGCTGAAGCTCGCTCAGCTGGGTCTGCGCGCGCGTATTCTGGTTGCGCGATGCGAGCGCGCCGCCGCGACTGCCCTGCAGCGAGGCGACCCGCGACTGCGCGGTCTGCACATCGGCCTGGAGGTTGGACAGGACCCGGTTGATCTCGTCCTGGATGCGCGAACGGATATCGGCCAGACGCCGTTCCGTCTGCCGTCGTTCGGGATAGAGCGGTCCGTATTTCTCCTGCAGGACGGCCAGTTCCGCACTCGTCGTCGCCTCCTGCTGTCGGAGGCTGCCGATCGTTCCCGAACCCAGCGCGGCGCCGACATCCGCTCCGCCGCTGCCGCGCGACAACTGGGCCCGCGCGGCGTTGTAGCGCGCGCGTTTCTCCGCAAGATCGGATTGGGCGGAAGCAAGCTGCTGATTGAGGTTCGATACCTCCTGTTCGGCGTTCGACGCGCCTTCCGCGACGAGCCCGCGCGCCGCGCGATAATTGTCGACGGCGGCCTGCGTCTGCAATGCGTTGCGTTCCAGTTCGGACAGGCGGGCGTTGATAAATTCGCTCGACGAATCGCTGCGCGCGGTCTTGGCTTCGACTTGGCTGCCGAGGTAGGCTTCCGCCACCAGATTGGCCGAGGCGGCCGCGAACGCCGCATCGGTGCTGGATGCGGTGATGTCGACCACCCGCGTCTGCCCCGCGCGGGTCACGAAAACGCTGCCTGCGATCCGGCGGGACAGCGCCTCGACCTCGGCGGCGGTGAAGGGATCGCCATCGGGCGAGGCGAAGCGTTCGGCGTAGCGTTCGGCGGCGCGTTCGGCGATAAGGGGCGAACTGATGAGGCGGATTTCGGTATCGACCTCGTCCGCGTCGACCGGCGGACTGTTCACGTTGGGATCGGCGGTGCGGACCGGTTCGCTCGTCGGTTCGATGAGCACGCTGGCCTGCGCGAGGTAGCTGGGCGTCTGCAAGGCGAGATACAGGACGGTCAACCCGATGATCGCGACCACGACAAGCGCGAACAGCAGCAGGTTGCGAACGAATATCTGCCACAGCAACCCGGGATCGGGCAGTAATGACGGCCCCCCGGCCGCGGGCGGCGGAGCGTCTTCGCTATCCATCGCGAAGTCGTCCTCTAATGCGCTACCGCCCTGTTCGCGATTGCCAGAATTCATTGCACTATCGTTCCCTCATGCCGGAAAGCCAGGATGGCATCGCCGCACGGCTGACGCATCGTTTGCCGGTCTCTAGCGTGAATTTCGCGACCCGTCACCGGTCGTCCAGCCGGCCGGCACCGGGACCAGCGTGTTCAGCTTACGCATATCGTCCGCCCATAGATGCCCGAAATCTTCTGCCAGGACGCCGTCCGTGTCTTTCGCCCCGACATTGATCCGATCGAACAGGTACGGGTCACGGCGCGTCAACTGTTCTACGCCGAGAAAGCGGCAGATGCCATAGAGATAACCGGCCGGATCGCAAGACAACTCATCATAGAAGAACACGCCGACGTTCTCTTTCGGAAAATATTTCCACCAGTTCATAAGCGCTTCGGAAAACCGCCGGTTCTTTGCCTTGCGTCCGGCATAGGCGCGATAGGCCGCGTGCGATCGTTCCATACGTTCGTTCGACATGATCATGCGAGTCAGGGAACGCAGCCAGCCGCCCGGCTCGCGCAAGCTTATGACGATCTTCGCATCGGGAAGGAGCGCCGCAATCCGCGCAATTTCGGAAGGCGGAAGAAAAAAATATTGCGGACTGGTATCGATGGCCAGCACCGCATCGTCATATTCATGATCGAAGGCGTCGCGATACCAGGCATCGTCGTGATAGCCGAACAGATATGCGCAGTCCCAGCGAAGACGCGATGTGTTACGCAGCCTTGTCGGATTGCGGAGGAGGCGTTTCAGCGTGTAAGCCAGATGGTCGCGATATTGCCGCTGCGTCCAATGCGACTTTCCAATGAACCGCCCGGCGATCCCACGTGGGCGTGCTTCCCACCGTTCGGAAAAATAACGCAGTTCCTTTATCGGCGGAACATGAATTTCGGGATGATGCCGCAGCGCCTCCGCCAGCCAGGATGTGCCGGTCTTTGGGGGACCGACGGCCAGGATGTGCGGGCCTTTTGCGGTCATCCGCCCGTTCCCTGAGAGCTATCCGCAGTGGTTGCATCGCGAATACCCACACGAAAACCGCGCTGCCAGGCGGCGTTCCATCGCGCGTCCGGTCTGCCGGTCCCGGCCCAGGCCTGCGCTGCAAGACCCCGCAGCCGCGAAGCCAGTCCGTGCGTAAGCTGCGAATTTCGAAGAGCCGCCCGCGCCGCCGCGCCTTTGCCGTGGCGAAACGCCCGTTCGAGAATAAAGCGTTCGCTCGTCTGGTTCCCGCGGATGACGTGACCCGCTTCGGTCTTGTCCGTAAACCATGCACGAGCGCCGGTTTCGCCCGCCACGCGGACGCAGAATTCCGTTTCGCTGCCCATCGGATAGGAACTGTTGGCGCTGGAGGGTCCGATGTCCGGATCGAACCGGAAGCCGGCGCGAATGATCGAACCCCTTACGGCCATGTTGGCCCCATACACCCGATCGGGCGGGATCGGGCCAGGCGCTCCCACGTTTCGACCATAGATCTCGTCATGCCAGGGTTCGTAACGTTCGGCGGTAGCGGTATCGAGATTACCGAAATCCGGTGTCAGTTGCCCGGCGAAAAGATCGTAATCTTCGTTTTGCGTCAGTACCGATTGCCACGCGTCGATGAAGCCGGCCGCGGGGATCGCATCGTCATCCGTGAATACGAAATCCGCGCCAACCTGCGTATCCGAACCCATCATCGCGTCGAGCGCGGTATTGAGCGACCGGTTCTTTCCCGGCGTCAGTTCCTCCAGGACGATCAGCGGCAGGTGTTTCTTATAATCTTCCAGTATGACCCGCGTTTCATCGGTGCTGGCATTGTCCACCGCGACGATAACGAAGGGACTTTTCGCATCCGTATTGCCGACATAGCCGTCCAGCACCCGTTCGATCCATGCAGCACCATTGTAGGATGCGAAGACCACCGCGATACTCGCCTTGCGAACGAATGCCTGTTGGCGCGCGTTCAGCATCATTGCCGCTTCGCCTTTCCGCCCAGAACCAGACGCACGATCTCCACCTGGGTCGCCAGCCACATGACGGCAACCACGCCGATCATTCCCAGCTTGTCGATCGTCCGTTCCTGCGTGTTCTTCAGCCAGCGCGCCTGTTCCGTGAATTCCCTAGCGATGGCAGCGGAGAATTGCAGGGGCGACGCGTTCTGTTTCGCACTGGACCAGCGCCCGCCGACGACGCGTCGTTTCTTGGCCGCAAGCTCCGCGATGGAGGCACGGGTCGGATGGCCGACCACCAGTTCGGGCGCGTAGACGAAACGGTGCCCCGCCGCTGCGATCCGGTCCGAACAGTCGCCATCGCCACCCGACATCAGACGTTCGTCGAAATCGCCGACTTCGGTCAGCAGGCTGCGCGCGCACAGCCAGTTCGCCGTGACGCAGCGCGAATGGGCAAGGTTCCATTCTTGCTGGAAGGCGGTGTGCTGTTCATAGCGCAGCGAATATTTGCCGCCGGCCTGCGTTTGAAACAAGGTGATGCGTCCCCCGATTAAGCAGTCCTCTCCATGTTTGTCGGCAAGGTGCAGCGCGACCTCGATCCAGTCATCCGCTGGCACGCAATCGGCATCGGTGAATAGGACAAATGCGCCGCGCGCTTCCCCAAGCGCGAGGTTGCGGGCGGCATATGATCCGGGCTTCGGCTGGCTCAGCAGCGTTATCCAGGGATATTCGCGCACCAGTCGGGCGGTATCATCGGTCGAACCATTGTCGACGATCAGCACTTCGAACAGGTCGCGCGGCGCGGTCTGCCGGTCCAGCGCGGCAAGCAGGCGGGGGATGTCCTTCGCGCCGTTCCATACGGGCACGATGATCGATATGCGGGGCGGGACCGTGGATCGGCCCTGCCACTGGCCCGTCCGCTCGCCCGTGCGCTGCTCCATGGCGTGATACCCCTCCCTACTGGTTGCGGCGCGCGAACCGGACGAACAGCATCCGCCCCTCGTTCCATAAGGGATGGCGGAACAAACGCAAACTCGCGACGGTGGCCAGCCCCATGCACGCGCCCGACAGAAGGAGCGCGGTCCAGCCATCGATGCCCGCCTGTGCCATTGCAACACGCGCCCCCAGGGTAACGCCAACCGGAAACGCCCCGGCGGCGAAGGACGGCGCCGTCGCTGTCACAAAATCACGCAGGCTCATCCCGCCGTGCCGCCGCAGCGCCAGCTGGTTCTGGACAAGGTTGACATAGGCCGACAGAAGCACGGCAAAGGCCGCCCAGGTGAGCCCGAACGGCACCAGAGCGATAAGCAGGCCGACCCGGACCACCAGATTGACCACCCGGATACGCAGCACGACGTCGAGGCGGTCCTCCGCGATCAGATAGGCTACCGCCGGGCTGTTCAACGGGAAGAACAGGAACCCGATGCTGAGCACCTGCATCGCGGGGATGGCCGCGGTCCATTGCGGCCCGTAGATCAGCGGCACGATCAGATCGGCGGCGATCGCGGTGAAGCCAAAAAACGCGACGGCGATGGCAAGCATGAAATGGCTGGTTTGCAGAACCGTCGCGATACCGTCCCCGCCCGATCGCCTCAACGCGCCGATTCGCGCGCGGATAAGCGGGTCGATCGCGCGCGGGATCGTCTGGGAATAGACCTGCGACACCATGTTGGCGCGCCCGTACAGGGCCGCCTGCGCGACATTGCCGAGCGCGCCGATGGCGATGGCGGGAGACTGCATGTTCAAGCTGGTGACGATGTTGCTGCCCATCATCCGCGCGCCGAACGTAGCCATCTTCCGGTTCACGCCGAAGACCGGGCGAAACAGGGCGAATTGCGGGGCCAGCAACAGCGACATGCCCAGACTGACCATGCTGGACAGCACCGCCGCGTAGGCCAGCCCCATGTAGCTGAAGCCGAGGGCCACGAACAGCACCTGCGATATCGACAACGTCAGTCCGGTGGCGATGCCCGCCTTGCTGACGATGACGAACTGTTCCTCTCGCGCCAGCATGCCCGAGACCGGCATGGCGAAGACGCTGACGGCGAGCGCGACAGGAATGACGCTGAGCACGTCCGCGATGCCCGGTTCGCCGTAGATGGCGACGAACACCGGCCGCATGGCGAGGAGGAATATTATCGTGGCGACCGTGGTCAGCAGGGCGAGGCCCAGTACCCTGCGCCGCGTATCCATATCGCCCTCGTCGGCGTAGATCAGATATTCACCGACCCCGCCCGACTGGATCGCGCCGAGCACGCCGACGATCGCCATGGTCACGGTGAACACGCCCAGTTCGGCGGGCAGCATCATACGCGCCACCAGGACGGAAGCGATGATCGTGCTGACCGCGTTCAGCCACTGCGCGCCGATGGAGGCATAGGCGTTACGGCGCAACGGGCGGTTCCGTTTGATTTTCCGCGGAACCGCGTTTCAACGCGCGTAGCCGCCTCCGATCAGACCGCCGCGTCCACCAGATACGCACGCGTTTCAATGGATGGCGGTATCGATAATAGCGGGGATCGGCGACCAGCCTGTCGGCCGTTTCCAGCGTGTCCGCGGGAAGCCATCGGATGCCGCGCTGCGCATCATCGATCAGCAGATCTTCCGTCGCCTCGATATAGGCGCGGTTCATGTTGAAGGCGGTTCGCGTGCGAACGGCTGCGGCAGGTGCGTCGTAACCAAACTGGTCGAGCAGTTCGGCGCAGACCAGATTGCCCACTTTCTGCGTGCCCGGGGCCATCTTGCGCCGCCATGCATATTGGCGGCTCGGGTCCAGTTTCCCCGAGATCGACGCCTTCCAATGTTCCGCCTTGGAAGCGACATCGCCGGCCGATGTCGCAAAATCGAGCATGCTGGCTTCGAAATCCTCGCCGATCGCCGCGCACAATCTTTGCAGTTCTCCCGTCGGATCGGCCACCAGATCCTCGAACCGCAAGGTATGGGTCGAAGGATCGTCGCGGAAGAAGTTCAGTGCGGACATATGCCATTGGCGGTAGAGATACATGTTGGCGATGGCCGAGTTGCTGAAGGTCGGCAGCGCGCGGGTCGACAGGCCGACATCGCGGGGATCGCGCAGGATGCGGATGATCACGGCATCGGGAAAGGTTTGCCGGATAGCCTCGACATGCAGGATGTGGTTGGGCGTCTTTTCGACCCAACGCGCCTTTCCCCGTTCGCGGGAGAAGGGTTCGACGAGGCTTTCCAGCATGGCGGCCTGCGACGGTTCGCGCGCCGACAGATATCGGTGAATGCCCGCCCGATCGCGGCCCATCAGTTCGATGACCGGCTGTTCGGCGAGCCGCAGCTTCGCCAGGCTGTCCACCGCCGCTTCCGGCCAGTCACGATCGGACACTGCTGATGCGCGCGCATCATCCGATATCTTCGCGTAAAAATGCGTTTCCGGCCCTGCGGCGAGCCGGCTATGCGCGCCCAGCATCGCCGCGAGCATCGTCGTGCCCGACCGCGGCGCCCCGACGACGAAGATCGGCGGCCTGGACGAAGCGGACGGCGAAGTGCACGGTGTGGGGGTCGCGGATGGTTGCATGGCGCGCATGGTTGCCTTCTGACTTGGACTGCCATTACCGGATCGCTATCGGCGCGCAAACCCGCCCGCGGCCATTGTCCGAAACCGGGAACGGCGCGGCGGTCGGCCAGATTTTTGCAAGACCGCCCAGCTTTGCATAAGGCGTTGACGGGCGCTGAACGGACCCAGGTTCAAGGATTGCACGAAAATCGCAAGGGCAGAACACGATGATTTACAGTCTGACGAAACGGTTGGCGCGCGCCATGTTGCCCGATCCGGTCTGGCGGCGGCAGGTTGCACGACGGCAATATAAGCGTCTGGCCGTCGCCTTTCCTGCGCGCGAACCGGTTCCGCACGCGCTCGATGGCGAACTTGTCGTATCGTTGACATCCTATCCGCCGCGGTTTCCCACGCTGGACCTGACGATCAAGAGCCTGCTCCGGCAGGACGTTCGCCCGGACCGGATCGTATTGTGGATCGCCCATGACGATATTGGCCAACTGCCGAACGCGGTCCTCGTTCTCAAAAAACAGGGTCTGGACATTCGCGCGGTCGCCGATGTGCGAAGCTACAAGAAACTGGTCTTCGCGCTTGAGCAATTTCCCGGTGCCTTCATCGTTACCGCGGACGACGATGTCTTCTACAAGCCTGGATGGCTGCGCGAACTGACGCAAGGTGCCACCGGACCGGACGCTTCGGGGAACGGCGCGGTCATTGCGTGCCACCGCGCCCACCGGATGCGGGAGGATGCGCACGGTGCGCTGCTTCCCTATCTCGATTGGGAATGGGACGTACAGGATGACCGGGCTTCCGCCCCGTCCGGCGATCTGATGCCGACCGGCGTCGGCGGGATACTCTATCCTCCCGGATCGTTGCACGCCGACGCGACGGACGCGCGCTTATACCGCGACTACGCGCCGCAGGCGGACGATCTGTGGTTCTTCTGGTCGGCGCGGCGGGCGGGCAGCACCTATCGCAAGGTCGGTCCGGAATTCGAACGGCTGACCTGGGAAGCGTCGCAGGACGTGCGCCTGTACGATTCCAACATCGACGACAATGACGGCCCCATCGGCGTGTTGCTCACCATCTATGGCAACCCGATGCATATGGGGCCCACGGGCCGTGCAGACGGCACGGCGCCGAACCTATCGTAATTGCGTAACCCTTCTGCTATAACGGGAAAAAGAACAGCCACGGGTCGCCTTCAGGGGGAAGGTGCAATCATGAAATCGACACTGGCGGTCGTCATACCGTTCTATCAGCGCGATCCAGGCGTCCTTACGCGGGCGCTCGACAGCGTGTTCGCGCAAAGCGAACTGCCGTCGTGCATCGTGATCGTGGATGATGGAAGCCCGCTTTCCCCGGCCGCCGAGATCGCGGCGCGTCCCGCCGAACAGCGGCGCATCATCGAAGCGATCGAACAGCCCAATGCCGGTCCGGCGGCGGCGCGCAACACCGGCCTCGATCATATCGACCGCGAGACGACTTTCGCCGCGTTCCTCGATTCGGACGATGTCTGGCAACCCGATCATCTAAGGGTCGGTATGGCCGCCCTGGGTGCCGCCAACGACTTCTATTTCGCCGATTACACCTGGCCCAGCCGCTCTTCGAGCCGGTTTCGCCAGGTCGACCTGTTCGACCGGGGCGAGCCGCTTGCGACCCGCTGCGATTCGCTTCCCGCCACCACCATCTACCGCATGGCCGGACATTTCTGCGAGGCGATCATCCAGCTATGGCCGGTCCATCTGTCGACCGTCATCGTCCGGCGATCGGTGCTGGGACATCTCCGGCTCGATCCGCGCCTCAAACATGCGGGCGAGGATCAGATGTATTTCCTGCGCTGTGCGCTGGCCACGGACAAGGTCGTCTTCAGCGACACGATCGGCATGGAGCTGGGCGCGGGGATCAACATCTTTCGCCGCAAGAAAGCGGGCGATTTCGAATTTTCCCGTTCGCGGCTGGGCAATATGCAGTTCCACCTCCTGGCCGAGCCATTGCTGGCGGACACGACCGCGCAATGCCGCGGCGCCAACCGGCGGCTGCTATGGTCCAATGTGAAGAGCTTCCTGCGATCGGAGGCAACGGGACTCGTGCGACGGGGCCGGCTGTCGCCGCGATTGGCGGGGCGGTTCGTCGATCTGTCGCTGCGATCCGTGGCGATGGCGATCCGCAGTTAGTCGCCCGGCATGTCGGCAGGGTCGAACAGGGTTCGCGGGACGGGACCGTCGTCGCGATGCGGGGAAACCCAGTCCTTCACGATATCGATGCCTGCCGTGGGATGGGCGGCGGCGTAGAGCATTCCAGCCAGCAGCCCGTCCTGTCGTCTGCGATCGAGCGCGCGGCGGTGTTGCAGCTTGCGCCGCGTCTGACGGGCATGACGCTCCAGCGCCCGCTGCTCTTGCGGTGACACGGGCAGGTCGGACAGGAGATCGCGTTCCGCCGCGTGAAGGCGGGCCAGCGCCTCCGCCCCGTGCAGGCCGCTCAGCGAATCGGGCCGGATGAAGGCTGCGTAACCGGCCTGGGGCATCAGCTGGAACCTGGCACCGAGCGCCAGCAGCCGGGCATAGATCAGATAGTCCTCGCCCAGTCGGCAATCGGGATGGTAGCGCGCGCCGGTCCGCGCCAATACCGCGCGGCTGATGACGGGTTTGAGAAAACCCAGCTCCGCCCTGGAACGATGACGATGGGACATGTTGCCGGTCACGAAACCGGCAAGGGACAGCATGGTCGCGTTCTCGGTATCGCCGGCGCTTTCCCGCCCGATGCGGTCGATCTGCACGTCTTGGGTTACGAAGAGTATGTTGTCTGCGCACAGGTCCCAGCCGGTCTGCCGCATCATCGGGGCGAAACGGCCCGGCAGCAGGCGGTCGTCCGCATCCAGGATCGCAATATAGGGCGCTTCGCTTTGTTCGATGGCGCGGTTGCGGGCGGCGGACGGGCCCTGATTGACGGGCTGGCGCAGCAATCGCAACCGGGCGTCGCCTTGTCCCGCACGTTCCGCGGCATCTGCCGTGCCGTCGGTCGAACAATCGTCCACCACCAGCACTTCGGCGGTTTCATCCTGCGCAAGCGCGCTGACAACGGCGGCGCCGATCGTATCGGCCGCATTATAGGCTGGAATCACGACCGCAATGCGATGGTCTTCGGTCAACGACAACACCTCGAACCGGCAATGGCTGTACGCCGAAAATATATGTCCGGCGGCAACGGACGAATGCGTTCCGATCCGGGCCACGAAGCGCTGTGATCGGCAGTGCGGCCTTGTCGAACGGGGCCAGGGGTGTCAATCGCACGGCCGGACGGTGCGAAGTGAAAATCGGTTATCTGGCTCATAATCTGAACGATCCGTCGATTGAACGGCGCTGCATCATGCTGGAACGCGGCGGCGCCCAACTGGTCCTCGCCGGGTTCTGCCGCGACGAAGCGCTCGCTCCAGCGATCGCTTCACGGGACGCGCATGTCATCGGACGCACACGGGACGCCGCTCTGTTCGCCAGAATCGGCGCGACGATGCAGGCGCGGTTCGCCGACGCTGCGCTGCGCCGCCTGTTCGATGGGTGCGACGTTGTCATGGCGCGCAATCTGGAACAGCTTGCCATCGCCGAAGGGTTGGTCGGCGATCGGCCGCTGATCTACGAATGCCTGGATATCCACCGGCTGCTGACCGGGTCGGGCCTGGCGGCGCACATCGTGCGATTGCTGGAGGGGCGCCTGCTTCGGCGTGTCGATCTGCTGCTTACGTCGTCGCCCGCTTTCATCACGCGGCATTTCGATGATCGGCCGCTCGATGCACCTGTGCGGCTGGTGGAAAACAAGGTGCTGATCGGCGAAGGAGAACGCCCACCCGCCCGGGTGCCCAAGACACCGGCTACACCCATGACCATCGGGTGGTTCGGAATGCTCCGCTGCCGACGGACCTTCGCGTTCCTGTCACAGCTGGTCGCTGCGTCGAAGGGGCGGATCGAGGTGCTGGTCGCCGGAAAGCCATCGTCCGCCGAACTGCCCGATTTCGAGGCGCGCATTGCCGCGCTGCCCGGAATGCGGTTTGTCGGGCCCTATCGCTATGCCGACTTGCCGCGACTTTACGCGCAATGTCATCTCGCATGGACGATCGACTGGTTCGAGGAAGGCTTGAACAGCGCCTGGCTGTTGCCCAACCGCCTCTACGAGGCGCTGGCGCATGGCGTCGTGCCGGTCGCATTGGCCGATATCGAAGTCGGGCGGTGGCTGTCGCGCCATGACGCCGGACTGCGCGTGGATCGGCCGCAGGCCGCAAGGGAAAGGCTGCTCGCCATGGAATCAGCCGAGCTCCGCGATCTTCAGGCGCGGGTCCTCCAGATCGATGCCTCGGATATCCTCGCCGATACGCCCGATTGCCGCGACCTGGTGGCCGCCATCGCGGGCGCCGCGCGCAGATGACCATCCTTGCCGTCATCCCCTGCCTGAACGAGGCCGCGCATCTGCCGGCCCTTATCGAACAGATGGTGGCCGATCCCGCGATCGATATGCTGGTGGTCGCCGATGGCGGCAGTACCGACGGCAGCCAGGCGATCGTGCGGCGGCTTGCCCAAGGGATGCCGAAGCTCCTCGCCCTCGACAATCCCGCCAGATTGCAGAGCGCCGGGATCAACCGGGCGGTTCGGCTGCATGGTGCGGGGCACGAATGGCTGCTGCGGATCGACGCGCATTGCCGCTATCCCGACGGTTACGCATCGATGCTGATGACGGCGGCGCGCGCAACCGGTGCGAGCGCCGTCGTCGTGCCCATGGTGACAAGCGCGGCACGCGGTTTCGCCCGTGCCGCCGCGGCCGCGCAGAACAGCGTGCTGGGCACGGGCGGGTCTGCCCACCGCCATTTGGGAAGCGGGCGCTGGGTCGATCATGGGCACCATGCCCTGATGCGGCTCGACATGTTTCATGCGTTGGGCGGTTATTGCGAGAACATGCCGTGCAACGAGGATGCGGAACTCGATCACCGCCAGACGAGCGTCGGTGGCCGGGTATGGCTGGAGCCCAAGGCCGCCATCATGTATTTTCCGCGCTCCCGCCCTATTGCCTTGGCCCGGCAGTACTACCGTTACGGCGTCGGGCGCGCGCGAACGATCCGGCGACACAGGCTGCGCCCGCATTTGCGGCAGATGGCACCGCTGGCGGTGCCGTTCGCGGCGTTGCTGGCGCTATTGACACCATGGAGCGCATGGGCGGCGGTGCCGTTCCTGCTATGGGCGGCGCTGTGCCTGTCGACCGGTCTGCTGGTCGGGTTCCGTGCGGGTGGGGGGTGGGCATATGCCGCCGGCATCGCCGCCGCGATCATGCATATGTCGTGGGGCACGGGATTCCTGAAAGAGATGCTGCTGCGACCGAAGGGGTCCGATGCCCGCTACGGCCTGTCCGCCCCGTCCTGACGGCATTTCCCGCCGCGTGCCATGCCTGGATTATAGGCGACGCAGGCGAAATGGGCGGTGGACGGCAGCGCGTTCGTATCGAACGGGCCGACCCAGTCGGTCAGCGTCTGGGAGGCCCAGACCGACATCATGATCTTCTGCCGTTCGCGCGGGAGGGGCACCGTCCCGCCGCGTTCGCGGTGCACCAGCTTACCGTCGACATACCATGCGAGCGATCCCGGCTGCCAGTCGAACGCGTAATGATGGTGGCTCTTCGTCGCATCGAATCCCAGCGGAACCGCTTTCGATATTTTTTCCTCGCCCAGGAAATAGGTCAGCAGCACTTCGCGCGGCCGGGCGCCCAGAACCTCGACGTCGATCTCGTTCCATTCCTTGCCGAAATAGGGGCCGGTATAGGTGAAGAACCCGGTCACGATCCCGCTGCCCGGCGCCGCGCGCATCGACGTTTCGTAATAGCCATGGCCGAAAGTGTCGCGGCTCTGCACTTCGCCCGACGAGAAAGGCGCGCTGTCGGCGACGGCAGGCGCGAGTGTCAGCGACAGGCCCTTGCCGAAGCGCGATTGGGAGCGTTGCCAATCATTCGCCGCCCAATCGCCGTTCGACCAATTATGCGAAACGGACCAGCGTTCCGGATCGCGCGCATCGAACCGGTCGATAAACGGATCGGCGCCCGCGATGCGCGGCCCCGCCGTCTGCGATCCGGACCTTCCGGATGAAACATCCCGCGCCATCGCGAAACCGGCAGCGCCCGTAATCGCGCCTGCGATCAGGACGAACGGAAGCATGTTCGTCCATTTCGCCCGTGGCGCGGAAGAATTCCGGTTCGTCATGCGTCGCGTGGCATAACACGATTCGAAGATAAAATAGAGCCCCTTGCATCCCGCATTTCCGGCACCGCCGTACTTGTTCGCTTCTAAGGGATATAATCGGGCCCGAGCTCCGAACGCTGCAGCAGGGTCGTCAACGCCGCGTAATAGCTATGCGGGCTGGCGAAATCGCCACTCGTTGCGCCGGCCAGATGCTGGTATCCGAGCGAAGTGGGATGCAACCCGTCGCAATACAGCGCCGTATCCGTTGCAGCGACGCGCACGCCCATCACCGGATGCGCCGCCAGGTCCAATACCAGATCGGCACCGGCTCCATTGGCCCTTACCCGCGCATTGTAGTCCAGCCGGCGGTTCTCCAGCGTATCCGTCCAGGGGCCGCGGGTACGCGGCTGCAGCGTGCATACGGCGACCTTGAACGACAGCGTGTCGCGCAGATAGGCGATGAGCGGCGCCGTTCGGTTGGCATAGACCGCTTCCGCCGCTGCGCCGGAACCGATATCGTTGGTTCCGGCCTGTAGGAATATGATTGACGGCATGCGATCGGTCGCAAGATGTCCGAACCGTGCACCGCGTTGCAAATGGATATCGCCCATCTGCTGACCGTGAACGCCCGTGTTGAAGACTTCCGCCGGTCGTGTCAACGGCAGTTGCCCGGGCATGTTGAGCGTGTGATCGGAACCGGTTCCCTCCATGATCGAATCGCCATCGAACACGACGCGGTAATCATACGACGCCGGAACGCCGTTCGCGGCATCGAACGATGCGACGATCGCGTCGCCTGCGTCCTGCGACAGGAACCGGTCGTAAACCGCCATGCCGAACAACCGGTACATGCTGAAATTGTTAGCGACGTTGAGCGCCTCCCCCAGAACGAGGCGTTCCGCCATGCGCGTCGTTAGCGTAGCGTTCTGGCCCGTCGATCCGCCTCCCGCATAATAGCGCCGTCCGAAATCGGCGATCGTCGCGCCGATGGTATCGACGCCCGCGCGTGGTCCGTGCTGCTGGCCGTTGATCGTGCCTTCCGCGCCTTCGACGGTGGACCGGTTGGTCGTGCCATCCTGCGTCTGCAAGTTCCAGAATGGACTGCGCGCATAGGATGTCTGCGAAGCGGCCGTAAGGAACGCCGAATAGTTTGCGCGATCCAGCGACAGGCCCGCGGCGTCGAGGCGCCGTTTGCGCAGCGGCTTTTCCGGCGTCACGGTCCGCGCATAACCGTCGAACAGGATCGGAACCGCCTGCCCGTGACGGACATCCAGCCGGTAACGCGGTTGCAGGACGGGATCGTCCTGAGCCAGATGCCGATCATGGCCGGTCTGATCCTGCAGTTTGGCAACCGATAGCGCACTGCCGCCCGCCCATTCGCCGATCGCGTCGTAATCGGGGTAATCGCCGCCCGGCTGCGCCGCGAAAGCGCGTATCGTCCCATCGGCGCGGCGTAGTTCCATCAACGGTCCGTCATACGCCGCCAACAGACGCTGCACACCGTAGGCGGCGTATGGAGCGGCGACCGCTTCCAGCAGATAGGCAGGCGCGCGGTGCGGATGGCGGGGGACCGGCGGCAGGCCAACATGCAATCGCCGTCGGACGCGACCCAGTGCGAAATTCATGCTATAGGCGTTCACGACAGCAGCACCAGATCGCCGGCGGTGGTGTCGCTTTGCCACAGTTCCGCCGCGCGAAGCGGCAATATCGTGCCGGAAGGAACGTTTCGGAAGAGGACGGGCGCCTCATCGTCGATACAGCGGAGCTTTACATCTCCGCCGGAACCGACAAACACCGCTTTGGGTACGATCGGCAGCATCGCCGCGTCCTGCGGCACGGCGACACGGGCGGAGCGGGCCGGATCGGAAACCGAATCGCGGTGGTATTGAAAATTGTCCATGGATATGCGCGTCCTTCGCTATGTGTATCGGTGAGCAGAGAAGGAGCTGGTAACCAAATAGGTTACGTGTAGGAAAGTGCTTTTTTCCCGGATGCCCCCTCCTATGCGAATGCGCATCGCCATCGGCGCGCTCATCGTGCTGGCCGCGATCGGCGCTGCGTTCGCCTGGGCGATCTGGGCGTCCGAAGGTCAACCGAGCCTCGCCGAACTTACCGGCGACGCACCGCGGCAGGCCGCTTCCCTGCCCCCCCTGCCGCAGGTCGGGCTACCCGGGGCGGTTCCGGATGAAGACGTGCTGCTCGACGTGACGGCGGAAACGGCGCAGGAAATGAACGCGGAGCGGGCTTTTTCCAGCGACCCGATCATCGCCGCCAAACCCTATTTCGCCCGGTTGGAGGGGATTGAACGCGAAAGGGCGCTGCACTGCCTGGCCATCGCGGGTATCTTCGAAGCCGGCGGCGACCTGTCGGATCAGGAACCGGTCATGCAGGTGGTCATCAACCGCGCGCGGCATCCCGCCTTTCCCAACTCCATCTGTGCCGTCGTGTTCCAGGGGGCGGAACGGCGGACCGGCTGCCAGTTCAGCTTCACCTGCGACGGCTCCATGCTGCGCCGCCGTCCATCCGCCGCCAGCCTCAATCGCAGCATGGGTCTCGCGCGTCGCATGTTGAACGGCAAGGTGGACGGTAGGGTCGGGCTGGCCACCCATTTCCATACCGATTGGGTGCTGCCTTACTGGAGCTCCAGCCTCGACAAGGTCGCGGCCGTGAAGACGCACATCTTTTTCAGATGGCGCGGCTTCTGGGGAACGCCGCGCGCGTTCAAGAACCTGACGGCAGGGAGTGAGCCACGCATCGCGCAGCTTGCCTCCTACACGCCGGCGCATTCCGCGTCGGACGTGGGCGAACTGCCGCTGGACGAAGCGTTCCTGGAAGATATGGCGACGGGCAGCGATCGTGATACGTCGGACATGCCGCCAGCCGCCCCGGTGACGGCTGTTCCCAAGCTGGCCGGGGCGCAGGTGATGACCCTGCCGGCCGGCAGCTTGCCGGGGCAATGGGCGTTGACCGCGTTGGAGCGCTGCGATGCGAAGACGCAATGCCGTATCGCCGGATGGGCCGGGCGCCCAGCCCCCGTTCGGCTGGACCGCGCGGCGCTGACCGCCAACCCGCCGGATTTCGTGTTCGTGCAGGATTTGCCGAATCGTACGCAGCAACCCTATTGGAACTGCGCCAAATGGCCGCGCGTATCCACGAGCAGATGCATCGGCAATGCCACGCAGGCGGCCGCCCTGCTGTTCGACGGGTAGGCCGCCAACCGGCGGGGGTACGGTTCAGGTCGTCAGGACTTCCAGCATCTGACCCTGCAAGACCACGCAGGACAACCGATCGCTGAAATAGGCGCCGGTATCCACCGCGATCCGGTTCGGATGGATTTCGACGTCGCCGACGATCGAATGGCCGTGCACCACCACCGCTCCATGCCAATCGGGCGATCGCGTAAATTCGTCGCGGATGAAAAACAGATCGAAAGGGTCCTGCTTTCTTAGCCTGACGCCCGGCCGCACGCCGGCATGGGCGAAAAAATAATCGCCGCTCCGCATATGGGTGCACGTATCCTTCAGCATCGGTAACACCCAGTCGGGCAGACCGGCGCGCAGCCTGTGGGCGAAATCGAAGCTGTCTTCCGACGATTGGCGCGCAGCGATGCCGAACGATGCGAGCGTGGCGAGGCCGCCGTGATCGAACCACGTTTGCTGCGCCTTGCCATCGCCGCGCGCGGAATTGAGCATCAGATCCTCGTGATTGCCGCGCAGGATCGTCGTCGGCGTATCGTCCGCAAGTTTCCGCACGATTTCGAGGCACTCCCGGCTTTCCGGACCGCGATCGATGAGGTCGCCCAGAAAGACGAGGCGAAAGTCGGCGAATTGGGAAGCCGCCGCCTGGCAGTTGGCAAGTATGCGATCGAGCAGCACGACCAACAGATCGCGGCGGCCATGAACGTCGCCAATCGCGTAAATCCGCTGGCGCGGTCTGGTCGACACGCGACCGGGTCTCTTGCGCCGAAAACCGAACATCTGCAGAACCTATCGACGTTTGTTGGGGAAAATCCAGTGCGGCACGATAATGATGGTACCGGGATAGCTGGGGCAACGCTGGCTGTCAGCTTCGCCATCGCATCCTACAATACGCGGGAATTTCTCGAACAGGCGGTGACTTCCGCGCTCACGCAAACAGATGTCACCTGCGAAGTGCTCGTGGTCGACGATGGCAGCCGGGATGGCAGCGTCGAACTGGCGCACGAGCTGGCCGACCGCGACGACCGCGTTCGCGTATTCGCGACACCGCGCAACTCGGGGCCGGGGGGCGCGCGCAACATCGCCCTTCGCGAGATGCGTGGCGATTGGTTCGCGATACTGGACAGCGACGATTATGTAGCGCCCGAACGCTCGCGCTCGCTCATCGCATTTGCCGATACGCACGGCGCCGACATGGTCGCGGACGACCTTCTCATATTCGGCGACGGGATTTCGAACCGCCGGTTTCTGGACGTGCCCGCCGGGAATGCGGCGCGCATCGTCGATCTCGAAGGCTATTTCCGGCAATCCCGCCTGTTCGGCGCGGAACCTACGCTGGGGTTCCTGAAACCCATGATCCGCACGCGCTTCATCAGGCGGCACGGCATCGCCTATGACGAAGATTTGCGGATCGGGGAAGACGACGCGCTGGTTGTCCGGCTGCTGCTGGCCGGCGCTCGCTATGTTCTGTCGCCCCAATGCCATTACCATTACCGCAAACACGGCAGTTCGATATCCCACCGCCTGTCGCTCGATCATGCGGAACGGATGATGCGGGCAGAGGAAGGCATTCGCGTCGCGCTGCCCGCGGGAATCGCAACAGGCGATGCCTATCGCGGCCGCTTCGCCGCCATGGAACGGGGACTGGCCTTTACCCGATCGGTCGAGCAGCTGAAGGCACGACAATTCGGTTCGGCGCTTGCCACGCTGCGGCACCACCCATCGGCGATCGGCCTGTATCGAATGGTCTGGAACGGGCGGGTCGACCGGCTGAAGAGCCGGCTGAAGAGCCGGCTGAAACAGCGTCGCGCAATCGAAACTTGAGATCGCCCGCCGCCGCGCTATAGTTTGCAGCTTCCGATCAGTAGCGGGCTTCATCTCATGACGCGACCATCACGTAGCTTCGATGCCATCCTGGCCTTGTTTGCCTTCGGCTTCGTGTTGGCCGGATGCGCGGGCGGCATTCCTCCGGCCGGTACCGTCGCCTATCAGCCGGTCGAATACCAGCTCGCTTCGGGCGACCAGCTGCGCGTGACGGTGTTCGGCAACGAAGCCCTGTCGAAGGAATATACGGTGTCATCGGCCGGCGATCTTTCCTTTCCCCTGCTGGGGGACGTGCCGGTGGTCGGCAAATCGGTCAGCCAGGTACAGGATTTCCTCGCGGCGAAACTGTCGGAAGGCTACATCAACGATCCGCGCCTGAACGTGGAAGTCCTCAATTACCGTCCGTTCTACATCCTCGGCGAAGTCGGCCGCGCGGGCGAATATCCGTTCAAGGACAACCTCACCGTTTCCCAGGCGATCGCCCTTGCCGGCGGATACAGCTACCGCGCCGACAAGGGGCGCGTGTTCATCCGCCGCGTCGGCCGACCGGGAGAGGAAACCTACGATCTGGGCACCGATACGCAGGTCTATATCGCACCCGGCGATACGATCCGCGTCGGCGAACGGTATTTCTGATTCCGTCGCCGCCCACGTGATTGGCCCCCGTGGCTGATACCGTCACGATCTGCGTGTGTACTTTTCGAAGGCCGTCGCTTTTCAACACGTTGGCATCCTTCGAACGGCTGGAGGGTCTTGCACCATATCGCGTCAGCGTGGTGGTGGCCGACAACGACGATACCGACACGTTGCGCAAGGCGGTCGTGGATTACGCGCGCGATGCCCGGTTTCCCATCTGTTACGTTCATGCGCCCGCGCGCAATATCTCGATCGCGCGGAACGCGGCCCTGAGCCATTGCAACAGCCGGTGGGCCGCCTTTATCGACGATGACGAGACCGCGGAACCGGGCTGGCTTGCCGCCCTGATGGACCATCGCGAAGGCACTCGGGCGGTCATCGGCCAATGCACCGCGAAGTATGACGCCGCGATGCCCGGCTGGCTGAAGCGGTGCGATTTCCATTCCAACCGCATCGGCAGCGATCCGGTCAACGCCTACACCTCCAATGCATTGATCGATGTCGCGTTCGTGCGCGAACATGGCATTGCCTTCCGAAACAATCTCGGACGAACCGGGGGCGAGGATACGCTGTTCTTTCGCGCGCTGGATGCAGCGGGCGGACGCATCGTCTATTGTCCCGAAGCGGAAGTGCGCGAACCGGTGGCGGCGGGACGGGCCAATATGCGCTGGGTGCTCACCCGCAACATGCGTGCCGGCCAGACGCATGGGCTGATGTTGTCGCACTACGACCGATCCGCTTTTTCCCGGCTGGCGGCAACGGCCTTGGCGAAGTCCGCATTCAGCCTCGCAATGGCGCTGATCAGTTTGCCGGGGACGGACGGTTCGCGTAGATGGCTAGCGCGGTCGGCGCTGCATTACGGTGCGCTGCGTTACCGCATGACGCCGCATATCCACGAGGAATATGGCTGAGTCGGCGCACCCCGCGAGATCAATCTAACCGCCCATATCGCCACGCAGCATTCGCGACAGCGCGCTTGCCCGATCGGCGGCGAGAGCGGCGTAATCGCCATTCTCCACGATGGTTCCCCCCTCCAGCGCCACGACGCGATCGGCGAAGCTGATGAGCGAGGGGCGATGCGCAATGGTAACGACACATACGGTCCCGCGAAGGGCGGTGATGGCTGTAGCGATAGCCTGCTGGTTCTGCCAGTCGAGCGCGCTGGTGGCTTCGTCCAGCACCAGCAGCTGCGGGCGGCGAAGGAGCGCGCGCGCCAGCGCGATCCGCTGGCGTTCGCCGCCCGAAAACCGCGTGCCCCGGTCGCCGCAGGATGTCGCCAGTCCTTCGGGCAGGCCACGCACGAAGGTGGCGACATGCGCCTTTTCCAACGCCGCCCACAAGTCGGCATCGCTGGCCCCGGGATCGCCGAAGCGCAGATTGGCGGCCAGCGTATCGTTGGTCAGGAACGCATCTTGCGGGACGATCGCCACGCTGCCGCGCCAGCCGCGCCGGTTGTCGCCGTCGATAGGTGTCGCGTCCACCCGCATCACCCCGCCGCTCGGCTCGCTGAGACCCATCAACACGTCGGCCAGCGTGCTCTTGCCGCTTCCCGATGGGCCGATCAGGGCGGTGATCTTCGATGCATCGATCGTCAGGTCGATGCCATCGAGCGCCGCTCCGTCCGCGCCATCGAACCGTACCGAGACATTGTCGAGCGACAGCGAACCGGTCAGCCGGGGCGGCGCCTGTTCGGCCACGCCGACCGTTTCGCGCTCGTGTGAAAAATAGTCGTGCGCGGCGCGATAGCTGTCGAATGCCGGTATCTCCGACAGGAACTGCTGAACCCCCGTCTGCAGCGCGTTGAACCGCGGCGCGATACGCGCGAAGATCAGCAGCAGCACGGTCGTGCGCGCAAGGTCGATGGCATAGACGCCGATCGCCATCCACACGAAGCTCGCCGCGAACAGGGCCGCGCCGATCTGGAACACCAGCGTTCCCAGGGACGAGGCGGAAAGATACGCGATCAGCGCCTTTCGGATATCACGCAGATGCCCGCCATAGCGTTCGATCTGCCGGGGTTCCTGCAGGAACAGCTTGGCAAGTCGCAGGCTGCCGATGAATTCCAGGATCGTGTTGTTCTGTTCGCGGTAGAGGTCCGTCATCATGCGCCCGTGCCGCATCGCCATGCGCCGCAGCGGATACAGGATCGCGAACAGCGCGCCGCCGACCAGCAGCGCGAACAGCGCCATCCGCCACGATACGACCGCCGCCGTCAGCAGATAGATGCCGAGCATGATCGTCGCCTGACCCAGCGCGATGATCGCCCCGGCCGCACCGATCACCCGGTCGACATCGGTGTTGAGAGAGTGGTTGATATCCGCCGACCTCCGCGAACCGATGGCGCGCCAGCGGGCCATGCTGATGCTTTCGAACAGCTGCATCCGCAAGTTGTCCGACGCGACATGCATCAGACGGTGGTTGTACAACATGCTGCTGCGCGAAAGCAGCGCCTGCAGCACGACCAGCACCACGAACAATGCAAGCAGCCAGCCCAGACCCGGCCGCCATTCGCCCAGCAGATCGCCGATGACGGGGAGCGCCCCAACCGCCTCTCCGCCCCCCGGGAGGGCGAATGCCAGCACCGGCACCAGCAGCATCAGCGACACCCCTTCGGTCAAACCGGACAGGATGGTCAGACCGGCTCCGATGGCGACGCGGCCATACGTCAGGCGCCACAGGAACCGCGCGAACTTCGCGAATATGCGCGTTGGCATCACCCGCCGTCATCCCCGACGGTCCGGGCGACGAGCGCGATGACTTCATCGAGCCGGTCGATGCCGGGCGGAACATGCAACGTGCCGATCCGGGTGGTGTCCGCGATCCGCGCGCATTGCCGCATGTGCCGCCCGCGCTCCTGCTGGACGATCGGCGCCATGTCGAACCGCACGTTGTAGCTGAAGCGGATCAGCGCCCGCAACGCATCGGCGCCGTCGTACCATTCTATTCCCGGATCGTGCGCACCGCGCTCCAGCACGAAAATATAGTCGCAGGCGGTGGGATCCTCGGCCATCGCGTCGAGCCGGTATTGCCGCTTTCCGAACCCCCGTTCGATCAAGGGCATCCGCCTGATATTGGCACCCTCCAGGGTGAAGGACGAACCGCTGTTGAGCTTGATCTGGGGGAAGGCGGGGTGGATGCATGGCCGGGCGTCCTGCGTCACGGACATGGCCAGCAGATCGTCCGTCAGCAGCGATGCGCCCGCCGCTATGAACGCGGCCGTGGTGGTGGACTTGCCGGCGCCCTTGTCGCCCAGCAATGCGATGCCGCGCCCGTTCAGCACGAAAGCACCGGCGTGCAGCACCAGCATTCCCCGGCGATGGAGCAGCCAGCCCATGACCGGTCCCAGCAGCGGAAAGGCCAGATAGCTTTCCGGAACATGGGGCGGGGACTGGACCACGATATGCGTATTGTCGCGGATCCGGATGCCCGCGGCGGGCCACACCATCAGCGTGCCGTCGGGATCGCCGAAATCGAAATGGGGCGCCTCTCCCACGGCGGGAAGGGGATATCCGATATGCCCACGTTCGATGATCAGGTCGATCGCGCGTTCGGCGTCGCGTTCGGGCGAAGCCTCGTCAAGCGCGATATCGCTGGCAATGGTCAGCCCGAAAATGCGATAGCGGTGCATCATGTCTCCCGATCGTCCAGCGGCAGCAGCGCGGCGCTGTGCCGCCGCAGGGCTACGTCGTTCAGCCACAGGTTCAAGATACCGACGCGCCACAGGAACAGGGCGTCCAGCATATCGACATGCGCGCCTTTCTGCTGGAAATTATCGCGCGCCGTCTGCAATCGGGCCAGATTGACATAGTCCGCTATGCCGGGCGCGCCCGGATCGGTCAGCGTCATCACGCGGGCGCCGCGTGCCGCCAGCCCGGCGCGAAAATGGGGTGAAAATTCGTATTTGTCGGTCCTTCGCACCAGTTCGGCCGGCATCCTGTCCGCCATGGCACCGCGCAAAATATGACGCGACTGACCGTCGCGCAGTTTCGTGCAGGAGGGTAGCGACAAGGAATATTCGGCGAGGTCGCGATCGTAGAAAGGCATGCGGATTTCGACCCCGCTATCGTCCCCGCACAGCGCGAAAACCTCCAGCGACAAGGGTTGAAGCGCCGAAGTCAGCGCCTCTTCATGCAGCATCCGCTCATCGTGGTCGATCCGGTTGCGCGCCGGGCGGAACTGGTATCGATCGGTCTCCAACTGCGCGAACCGGGCGGGTGCAAGATAGGTTTCGCTGACGACCTCGTCCCGCTTGCGCAGATGGGCGAGCCGCCGCTCGATCCGCCGGACCCAGTTCAGGTGGCTGAGATAGATGCGGAACATCATCAGCCGGCTGCCGCCCTGCAGATCGGTCAACGCCCCGATTTCCCGCCAGACAGCGGGCCATTTACCGGCTTTCGCCAGTTCGTTGAGGCGGCCGAAGCCGTAGGACACGATTTCGTCGCCGCCATGACCCGACAGCGCGACGCGCGGCCCGGCGGCGTGAATGATGGGCGCCAGTCGCATGGAGATCGAGTGCCCCGCGGGCAGATAGGGACCATCCACGGCTGCCAGCCAGCGTTCCATATCGGCGAACGGGTCGTGCGTGTCGCTGGGATATTCGTGCAGCGTGCAGCGGGCGCTTCGGGCCGCGGCGCGCAGATGCGGTGCATCGTTCCAATGATCGGCATCGGGGAAGGTCATGGCGTAGGCGGGCCAGCCATCCTGGCTGAGATTGCATGCGTGGGCCGATCCGGCGATCGCGGACGAATCGAGCCCTCCACTCAGCAGGATGGCGGTTTCGCCGGGTACGAAGGTCCGGGCGACCGCAGCGTCGAACAGGGTCCGGAACCTTTCCTCCGGTTCTTCGGGCGCATGAAGTGCGTCGATATCGGCGATCGACCAGTAGGTTGCCTGCCGTTCGTCGTCGCGCGACACAGTCAAATGATGGGCGGGGGGCAGACGGCGGCATCCTTCGAAAAAGGTCCGCTCCTTCTCCAGCACGGCGCCGCTGACGAAGTCGCTGAGCATGCGGGCATCGTGGCGCGGGATTTCGGGCAGCATGGAACGCAGCGCCACCGGTGTGGACGCCGCCAGCAACCGGTCTTCGTCCAGACTGTAATATAAGGGCGAAAGTCCGAAGATATCGCGCGCCAGGAAGACCGTACCGGCGGCCCGGTCGTGGATAACGAAGGAGAAGGCACCGCGCAGACGGTCCGGAACGCCTTCGCCCCATTGCGCCCACCCTGCGAGCAGGATGGCTTCGTCGCCGGCACCGTCCAAGCCTAGATCGGCGGCAAGCTCGCCGCGATTGTCGAGCCGGAAGTTGATCCCGGTCAGCAGCAGCCGCGGCGAAACATCCGGCCCGTCCGGTCCGCGCCATTCGCCCAGCATCCGCCGGTCGATACACACGCCCCGCCGGTCCCGCGTCGTCCAAATCACAGGTCGACGATCGGCGTATATGCGCCGATCTCCTGCTCGGTGCCGCCCAGGATCACCGCGCCGTCGTGAATGACCCAGGCATGAGCGTCGATCGCGCCCTGGCCGGTACTGGATGTGCCGGCCGATTTGACGCCGATGCGCATGGTGTAGGGCTGACCGGAGCGGCCCAGACGGTAGGCTGCCGTCAGCGACTGGGTGAGACAGCTCGCGCCGGGAACGATCCGCGCGCTCTTGCGAATGGCCCACACCAGCACGCGGGGATCGATATACGGCTCCTCGGTCCCGCTTTGACGGCGGATTTCCTGCAATACGGGTTTGTATCCGCGACGGGAAAGAAGGATGCGAAACCTGGCAAGCCGGAACAGGCATTGCGCAAGCAGCGCCAGATGCAGGCGCAGCAGGCGCGGCCAGCGAATAAGCCGGTAGCGGTTCGATATCATGGCAAGCTGCAGGTTAGCGACCGGATCGGCCACACGTTCACAGCGGCCCACGAAATTCCGGGAGCGTCATGAAGCGGGTCGGGCTTTTGCGCGCTCATCCTTCGCACATAGCAAAAATGCCGCCGCCTGGAACAGGCGACGGCATCTTTTCTATCCGTATGGACAGGTGTTAGGAAAGGATTCCCAGAACCGAAGTGCCCGGCTGCGGGTTCAGAACCTGAGCGAAAGCGGCGTCGAGCGTGGTGCCCGCGCTGGTGCTCTTGGTCAGCTTCTCGAACGATCCCAGATTGTCCATCATCGGCTTCGTGTAGGTTTTCTTGCTCATCGCTAATTCCTCATCATCGTCAGATAGCAACCGGACGAAATCAATACGGTCCGAATCGGCTGCAACGCGCCCGCGCTTCCCCTTCGGGATATATTAATGAATTTTCAACCTTTAATTCGGCAAATCTTCTTAAAGTGTTCCAAGTCGGGACATTTCACCGAAGGAAGCATGGAATACGTCAATATTCCTTGTCGCTGATCTCTATCAGGTCAGCACGTTCGAATTCCTGCACGATCGCGGTCGCATCGCGGCGGCACTGGTCTTCGTCGACATCGTATTGCGCCATGATCGACCGCACGGCATCGTCGATCGAACCGTTGTCGCGAATCGCCTCCCACACGACCGAAGCCGTCGCGTTGAGCTTGAAATACTGGCTGCTGTCCAGATCGAGAATGGCCTGGCCGCCGTCCAGATCGCAGGCCACGACATTGTCGCGCGCGCGAATGACCGTATGATTCGCCAACGTCATTGAACCCATGCTTTCACGCTTTTCCACCCCTTTACTCCGCCGCCCCGACGGATACGCAAGGAAATAGCGTAACGGCGTTTCCGTTCAATAGTAAAACCAAATCGGCCGATTCGGCGTATACAGACGGATTGACGGCTTCCGCCTTTGCAGGCTTAACCGCCGTTCATGAGGGGGCGCCGGGCAATAGTGCAGAAATCGAATGCGCCGATGGCTGCCATGCTGGTCGATCTTCTGACCGGGGCCCGCGACACCGAGGAGGTGCACGCTGCCACCGCGCGGCTGACTCCGGCCGAATGGGAATCGCTGCTGACGCTCGCGGTGCATACGAAAACCGTAGGGCTGCTGGCGCGGCGCATGTCCGATGTACCCCCGCTTCCTGACGAGGTGGCCGACAATCTCAAGGCGGCGCGGCGCAGCATCGAAGGTTTCAACCTCGGCGTTCTGGGCGGTACCTGCAAGGCCTGCCGTATTCTCGGTACGGCCGGGATCGACGTTCTCGCCATCAAGGGCGCGCTGCAATCGCACGCCGTCTTCGGCGATTGGTCGACCCGCAAATCGGTCGACGTGGACCTGCTGGTGCGTCCCGACAGCTACCGCCCCGCCGCCGCCGCCCTGATCGATGCGGGCTACATCGCGCTGGTCCCGGACGACAGTCCGTGGTGGCACGACCATCTGGGGGAATCGCCCTATGCCATGCCCGGCAGCGATCTGGTCGTCGATCTCCATTGGACGCTGCAACAGCCCGGCGGGCCCTATCCCCGCGATCCGGCTCAATTCTTCGACACCGCGCAAGCCCGCACCTTCGGCACCGTGACCGTAGCGGTGCCGGATCCCGCGCATTCGGCGCTGATCACCGCGATCAGTTACGGCAAGGCCGCGCTTTCGCAGGCGCCGTGGCTGTCCCATGTGCAGGAATTGCATACGATCTGGAACGCGGCGACACGCACCGAACGCCGGTCCCTGACCGATCTGGCACGCCGGCAGGGGCTGGACCGCCTGCTGGATGACGCCTTGCGCAAGGGCGCCATCCTGTTCGATACGATCGATCGATCCGACGGGGACGCTCCGGCCCGGCGGCACGACACCATATTGTCCGCCGTCGGGGAGGGCGACCATCGTTCCTTCGACCGGACCCGACTGTCGTGGCGATGGAGTCCGGGCGGTCCCGCGACCCGGATCGCACGGTTCGCCGGCACCGTGAACCGGCTGGCGCGATCGCGATCCGCGCTGCGCGGTTTCGAACGCGCGAACGAACGCGCGGAACGGGCGGCGGCAGCAGCGGCCCGCTAGGTTTGATGCGCATGCCGCAAGGTCATTGGGCTTTGGCGGCGCGCCCCACCGCTTCCATCATGATGGCGTAAATGCGGTTCTGTTCGATCGTTCCGCGCACGTCGTCCGATCCGGGACCGATCGCGTAGAGGACCACGTCCTCCCCGGCATGCGTCTCGCTGCCGGTCGGGATCAGGGCCTGCTGTACGGCCGCGCCCTGAGTTTCAGGGGCGGGGCGGGGGCCGGGGCCGACTGCGCCGGGACCGTTGTGATAGCCCAGCGTGGTGTAGGGCTGTCCATCCCGCGCCAGAACGGGCGCGCCGGTCGGGTTGCCGCTTTCGTCATTGCCGCGCACCACATCCAAAATGGGGTTGCCGCGCGTGGGATACCCCGCGATCGTGAAGACATGGCTGTGATCGGCGGTTACCAGGATCAGCGTTTCGGAAAGATCGACAGTGTCGAGCGCATGCTGGACGGCGCGCGCGAATTCCTGCGTTTCCGTGAGCGCCAGCACGGCGCGTCCCGCATGGTGGCCGTGGTCGATCCGCCCACCTTCCACCATCAGGAAATACCCGTCGGGATCATCGTCCAGCCGGGTAAGGGCGGCATTGGTCATTTCGGTCAGAGTCGGCTCCTCCGCCATCGTATCGGTGCCGGGTCGGGCTTCCGCCAGCGCCCGCTCCGCCATGAAACTCATATGCGATGGGGTGAACAGGCCTAGGACCGGCCTGCCATCTTCGGGCACAACCATCAGCGCGCTGCGGTTGGTCACGAGATGACCGCCGGTTCGCGCCGCCCATTCGGCAGGCAGATCGGCGGCGGGATCGGTCCGGTTGCCGGCCTTTTCATTGCCGTAGAATGCCTGCCCGCCCCCGCCCAATGCGGCGGTGAAGGGGAAATCGAGCATCTGCTGCGCAAGGTCGCGGCACCCGAGGGCGCGCGCCGCGTCGCTGAGATCGGAATCCGATTCCCAGTCGCGTTCGGGCGAATGGCCGTAGACCGCGGCCGGCGTCGCATGGGTCAGCCGCGCGGTCGATACGAAGCCGATCGCCTTGCCCGCTTCGGCCAGTTCTTCCCCGATGCTGCGCAATGCGTTCGCGCGTCCCTGCGCACAGTCGCCGCGTTCGGCCGCGGGTGCGACGTTGATGACCCCGGCGCGCGTTTTTACCCCCGTGACCATGGCGGTCGCCGTACCGGCGCTGTCGGGCACCTGCTGGTTGGTATTGTAGGTCTTGACCATGGCGGTGGCCGGCAATTTTTCGAAGGAAAGAAAGTTCTCTTCCCCCGGCTCCCCGCGGGTCTGCCCGTCATAGATGCGCGCGGCGGTGACCGTCGATACGCCCATGCCGTCGCCGATGAACAGGATCACGTTCTTCGCGGACGCGGATTTCGCAGGAGTTTGGGCCGCTTCGGGTCGGGCCATCGCCGTTTCGGGCGGCGGGGCCATTCCGGCGCAGGCGGCAAGGCTCAGAAAGGCAGGTCCGGCGACGATCGGTGGCAATTTACGCATGTGGCAAAATCCTGTATCCCTGAGTTCGAATTGCACGCGATCGGGCGGTTCTCGTTCCACGATAGCAGCATTCGGTACGCGCACCCGCACGCACAGGTGGGTTTCCACCATCTTTATGGCACTTTCGCGACGGAACCTTGCCCGAGTTCGGGCGAACGGTTGTGACCATGGCTTTTCAAGGACGCGCAATGCGCTTAGGGCGCGTGGCTATGTTGGCTTTCGGCAATTTTCTCCGTTACTCGCGGCGTATCGCGACCTTTCTTCTTCCTGCGGTGTTGCTGGGGGGTTGTACGACGGATCGTTCGTATGGCGGTGCGGCGGGGGTCGAGGTGACGCAGTTGGGATCGTTGCCGGTGCCGGTGGATGGATCGGGTTATGGTCTGCGCGACTATGACGAGATCGACGTGCGGGTGCTGCAGGACGAGCGGCTGAACGGGGTATACCGGATCGACGATTCGGGCGGGATCGACTTTCCCTATATCGGGCGGGTTCAGGCGGCGGGGCGTTCGCCTTCGCAGATCCAGGCGGAGCTGGCGGGGCGTCTGTCGCCGCGTTTCATCCGCAATCCCGAGATCGTGGTGCGGCCGACCGATCTGTCGCTTCTGACGGTATCGCTGGGCGGGGAAGTGGCGAGGCCGGGCAATTACCCGGTGCGCGCATCGCCGACGCTGCTGCGGGCGGTCAACACGGCGGGGGGCACGTCGGAGTTCGCGCAACTGGACGATGTGCTGGTGTTCCGCGAGGTTGCCGGCACGCGCTATATCGGGCTGTACAATCTGGAGGCGATCCGGCGCGGCAATTACGCCGATCCCGAACTGGTGCCGGGCGATGTGGTGATGGTCGGCTTCTCGCCCGCGCGCCAGCGCCTGGAGACGATCTTCACCTATCTGCCGCTGCTCACGACCAGCGTGGTCCTGATCGACCGGTTCGGCCGATGATTGGTCCGGTGATTGGTCCGGTGATGGGGCTGATGACATTTTCGACAAGGGTCCTGGCGGGAACGGTGCCCGTTCGCATGATGGCGACTGGAACGACGATATGAACGATACTCCTTCCAGCGGCACCCGTAGCGACGGCGACGATTTTCTGGGCGATCCCTACATGGCCGGACGGGACGGGGGGCAGGCGGCGCGTTCGGGCTTCGCCGGCACGAGAGCGGCGGCTTCGGCGGGTACCCACACCGAGCCCCATCCCCAGCCCCACACTCAGCAGCCCCATCCTCAACAGGCCCATACCCTGAGCGGCGGTGCCGGAGGCGGCTTTGGAGGGGGCTTCGGAGAGGGCGGGGCGGGATCGTTCATCGACTTCGACCGGCTTTACCGCCGTGCGCGCGGGCTGCGCTACATTCTTGTCGGGATCATCGTGGGGGCGCTGCTGCTGGGGTTGCTGGTGACCTTGCTGCAGACCCCGCGTTTTGCCGCATCCGCCCGGATCGAGATCAGCCGGGTCGATGTCGGCGCGGTCGAGATCGAGGGCAGCGGCGGGGGCGGCGCGGGCGGCGGCGTCGAAGTGCGCGACCAGCTCTACTTCGAGACGCAATACGAGCTGTTGCGTTCGCGCTTCCTTGCCGAACGGGTGGTCGAGGCGACCGGCATCGCCGACGATCCGGTGTTCCGCGAAGCCTACGGCATCGCCGAGGGGCAGGACATCGCGCCGGGCGCGGCGGCGGGGATCGCGCGCGGCGCGATCGAGATCGTGCCGGTGGAAGGATCGACGCTGGTCGATATCGTTGCCTATACGCCTTCGGGCCGGCTGTCGGCGGAACTCGCCAATGCCTGGGCCGAGCAATATCTGGAAGCCAATTACGAGAAGCGCTTCGGCAATACCCGCCTGTCGCGCCAGCGGCTGGAACGCCAGCTCGACGAGATGCGCGTGCGCCTCGAACAGTCCGAAGCCGATCTTATCGACTATGCCAATGCGAACGAGCTGGTGGTGCTCGAACAGACGGGCCCCGATGGCGAAGGCGTGCGCACGACGCTGGTCAGCCAGGAGCTGTCCGCCCTGTCGAACGCGCTGGCGGCGGCGCAGAGCCGGCGGGTCGCGACCCAGAGCGCGGCGCAGGCGGGGTCGGGCGGCGACAATAACGGATCGGCGCTGCGCAGCCAGATCGCCACGGTCAAGGCGGAGATCGCCCGGCTGTCGACCGAGCTTGGCCCGCAGAACCCGCGGATCGTGGCGCTCAATGAACAGATCGCCTCGCTGCGCGCCAGCCTCGCCGATGCGGGCGGGGTCGCGGGCGCGGAACGCCAGGCGGCCTATCAGGCGGCGCTGCGCGAGGAACGCCAGATCCGCGACCAGTACGAGGATGCGCGCCAGCAGTTCCTGACCCAGCGCGACCGGGGCGTGCAATACGGCATCCTGGAGCGGGAGGTGAACACCAACTCGCAGCTCTACAACGCCCTTCTGGAACAGTACAAGCAGCTCGATGTCGTGTCCTCGGGCGCGAACAACGTGACCCTCATCGAACAGGCGACCCCGCCATCCTCGCCCGCATCGCCGTCGCTGCCCCTCAATCTGGGGATCGCGCTGGCGCTGGGCCTGGTGGCATGCGGGGCCATCGTCTACATCGTCGATCTCACCGACAGCACGATCCGCGATCCGGGCGACGTGACCCGGTTGTTCGACGTGCCGGTGCTGGGGCTCATTCCCGCGATCCGGTCGGACGACATGAAGGAGGAGCTGACCAACAGCTTCTCGGTATTGTCGGAAAGCTACGCCTCGACCTGGACTTCGCTGACCTATGCGCTGGGAACTGCGGGAGGCCATGGCGGAATATCCGGGGGCGATCGCGGCGGGAACGGGGACCGTCCGATCAGCCTGATGGTCACCAGCACCCGTCCCGCCGAAGGCAAGACGCTGACCTCCTATGCGCTCGCCCGGACCATCGCGCGTCTGGGCAAGAAGGTCGTCCTCATCGACATGGACCTGCGGCGCATGGGCCTGTCGCAGATGATGGAGATCGGCTCGCCCGGCGACGGCATGGCCGAGTTCCTCGCCGGCAAGGTCGATGTCCCGCGCATCCACGAACCCAATGGCGAACGGTTCGCGTTCATCGCGGCGGGCAAGCTGCCGGCCGATCCGGTCGGCCTCATGTCCGGTCCGCGCACCCGCGGCTATCTCGAGGAGCTCAAGCACCGTTACGACGCGGTCATCGTCGATGGCGGGCCCGTGCTCGGCCTCGCCGACGCGCCTGAACTCAGCCGCAGCGTGGATGCGCTCGCCTATGTCATCCAGGCCAACGCCGGCAGCCACCGCACCGTGCGCCTCGCCCTGTCCCGCCTGCGCGCCGCCGGCGCACCCATCATCGGCGCCATCGTCACCCAGCTCGACTACCGCAACGAAGCCTACGGATATGGCTACGGATACGGATACGGACACACCTACGGCAATGATGCCGATGGCGAGATCTAGACCGACGATATGAACCGCGCAGCGACGCCCGAAGGCACCGCCATGCACGCGCTGGCGCGCGAATTATGGCCGCTGAACCGGTCGCTGACCGGCGAAGGGCTGCGTGCGACGTTGAAGCGTATCCAGCGCGAACTGCCCGATATGCAGATCCATTCGGTTCCCAGCGGATCGCGGGCATTCGACTGGACCGTGCCCGATGAATGGACCATCCGTTCCGCGCGCCTGATCGGGCCGGATGGGCAGGCGGTCGTCGATTTCGCCAACAACAATCTTCATCTGGTCGGCTATTCGGAACCCGTATCGCGCACGCTGACGCGCGAAGAATTGCAGCCGCATCTCCATTCGCTGCCCGAACAGCCCGACGCGATCCCCTACGTCACTTCCTATTACAAGCGGCGCTGGGGCTTCTGCCTGACGCATCGCCAGCGCGAGGCCTTGAAGGACGGCGAATACCGGGTCGAGATCGACAGCACGCTGGAGCCCGGCGTTCTCAACTACGGTGAACTGTACATCGCGGGCGAGAGCGAGGCGGAAATCTTCCTGTCGACCTATGTCTGCCATCCTTCGATGGCGAATAACGAGCTGTCGGGGCCGATGGTCACGACCTGGCTGGCGAAGCATATCGGGAACCGGAAACGCCGCTATTCCTACCGCATCGTGTTCGTTCCCGAGACGATCGGTTCGCTCGTCTATCTAAGCCGCAATCTCCACCAGATGAAGGCCCGCGTCGTGGCCGGGTTCAACGTCACCTGCATCGGCGACGATCGCGTTTACGGCCATGTTCCTTCACGCGCCGGCGACACTCTGGCGGACCGGGCGGCGCGCCATGTTCTCCAACATACCGATCCCGCCTACCGGCGATACAGCTACCTCGACCGGGGCAGCGACGAACGCCAATATTGCGCCCCCGGCGTCGATCTGCCGGTGACGACGATCACCCGCAGCAAATATCACGAATATCCCGAATACCATACCTCGCTCGACGATCTCGAACTCGTGACCCCCGCCGGGCTGCAGGGCGGTTACGACGCCCTGCGCCGGTCGATCGACATCATCGAGGCCAATCATACCTACCGCGTGACCGTGCTGGGCGAACCGCAACTGGGCAAGCGCGGGCTCTATCCCGATATCTCCATCGTGCATGACGTGCATCCCGCCAAGACGATGATGGATTTCATCGCTTTTTGCGACGGCCGGCACGATCTCATCGCGATCGCGGAGACGATCGGCGCGCCGGCGTGGGACCTCGTTCCCCTGGCCGAAAAGCTGGCCGACGAAGGCCTGATCGAACGCGTGGACGGCGCGGACACGCATGTCGAAGCCGCCGGCTGACGCGGCCCCGTTCACGGACCGGGCGGCGGACTGGCTGGGCGAGCGATATGACGCGTTCAAGAGCTTCATCGAAGCTTCGCTCGACATCCACAACGATGCCATCCACGTGCTCGCGGGATTTGCGATCATGATCGGCGTAAGCGCCCTGTTGCGGCGGTCGTTGGCGGACTGGCGGGCTTTCATCGTCGTCACCCTGCTGGCGGTCGCGAACGAACTCTACGATCTGAACGTCGAACGCTGGCCCGATATGGGCATGCAAATGGGCGAGAGTGCGAAGGACATCGTCCTGACGGTCGCGATCCCCGCCGTGCTGGTCTGCGCCGGGCTCATAACCGGGCAACCATCGAAGCGGGGCGGCAGTGAACCGGGGTTGCCGAACCGGTCCGACGACACGATGTAGGACACAGGACAACCGCCTCGATAACAAGGGAACGCTCAGCATGGAATCGATCGGCGTCGAACTCGAAAGCATGAAGCGTCAACCGATCGCGGATGTCCATGTCGCGGCGATCCGCGCCATTGCGGACGAATGCCGATACGATGCGGGCGACATGGTCGCGAAAGTGGGCGAACCGATGGACCGCTTCGTCTATCTGCTGGATGGCGAAATCGAGGTCGTCGACCCCTATACCGACGAACGGTTGCTCGATGCGTCGCTGGGCCCGACGCAGTTCATGGGCGAGATCGCCTTTCTGAACGGCGGCAGCTGGACCCTGCCGATGCGCGCCGCGAAGGACACGCGCACGCTGGAGGTGCCGCGGCCGCAAATGCTCAAGCTGATGAGCGAGATACCCGAGCTGTCCGACCATATCATCACCGTGTTCGCCGCCCGCCGCCGCCGCGGGTTCGAGCAGAACAGCAGTTCCATAAAGCTCATCGGCGCGGAACGCGACGCGGCGGTGCAGAAAGTCGCCAGTTTCCTGTCGCGCAATCGCATTCCGTTTCAATCCTACGATCTCGATGGCGAATGCGAGGAAACGACCCGGCTGTGCAGTATCGCGGAAAGCCAGCCGGCGGTCGTCTTCGCGAAGGACCAAGTGGTCGATGAACCGACACCGCTGAAGGTGGCACGTCTGCTGGGGCTGGACCTGGCGATCGAAGAGGGGACGGCCATCGACCTGTTGATCGTCGGCGCGGGGCCGGCGGGGGTCGCGGCGGCGGTCTATGCCGGGGCGGAGGGGCTGCGCGCGCTGGTGGTCGAGGATACCGCGATCGGCGGACAGGCGGGCACGTCCAGCAGGATCGAGAATTACATGGGATTTCCGACCGGCATTTCCGGCGCGGACCTCATCTACCGCGGACAGATACAGGCGATGAAATTCGGCACACGCTTCGCCATGCCGCGCCGCGTCGAGAAGCTGGAACGGCGCGACGAAGGTTCGTTCTACGCGACGCTGGACGACGGACACACGATCTGCGCGAAAGCGGTGCTGGTCGCGACCGGGGTGCAATATCGCGCACTGCCGCTGGACGGGCGGGAGGATTTCGAAGGGGCGGGCATCTTCTACGCCGCGACCGAAATGGAAGCGCGCTTCTGCCGCGAAAAACCGGTGGCGATCATCGGCGGCGGCAATTCGGCGGGGCAGGCGGCGATGTATCTCTCCCGCGTGGCCAAGCACGTTCACATCATGGTGCGCGGCGACAGCCTGGCGGCGTCCATGTCATCCTATCTTAGCGACCGGCTGGAAGCGGACCCGGCCATCACCATTCATTATGGAACGCAGGTGACGCGGCTGCGCGGCGGCGAATGGCTTGAGAGCGTCGATTGCGACACGCCCGGCGGCGCGCAGGCGATGGATTGCGGCGCCCTGTTCATCATGGTCGGCGCCGCGCCCAACAGCGGCTGGCTGTCCAATCTGGTCGATCTGGACGACAAGGGTTTCGTGCCCACCGGCGATGCGGCCGGACAGGGTTCGCCCTACCAGACGTCGTGCGATGGTATTTTCGCCGTCGGCGACGTGCGGGCCGGGTCGGTCAAGCGAGTCGCATCGGGCGTCGGCGAAGGGTCGGTGGTGATGTCCGCGATCTGGAACCACGTGAACGCGCCGGAAGGCTCGCAGCGTGCAGAACCCGCAACCGTGGCGTGATGCCTGCCGTTACGCGAACCCGTCGACCCGTTCGATGATGATCGCCGGGGCCATGCCGCCCGCCGCGCACATGGTGACGAGGCCGTAGCGCCCGCCGCGCGCTTCCAGTTCGTCGAGCACCGTGCCGATCAGGATCGACCCCGTCGCGCCGATCGGATGCCCCAACGCGATCGAGCCGCCATTGACGTTCACATTGTCCCAATCGAGATCGAGGTCGGTCACGAACTTGTGCGCGACGACCGCGAAGGCCTCGTTGATTTCCCACAGGTCGATATCGTCCTTGGTCAGTCCGGCCTTTTCCAGGACTTTCCTGGCGGCCGGCACCGGCGCGTTCAGCATCAGCGTGGGATCGTCGCCCATATTGGCGGTCGCCACGATACGGGCGCGCGGCTTGAGGCCGTGCTTTCCCGCATAGTCTTTCGACGTCACCAGCACGCCCGCCGCGCCGTCGACCACGCCCGACGAATTGCCTGCGTGATGGAAATGCTCGATTTCGAGGTCGGGATATTTCTGGTTCACCAGCCCGGCGAAAGTCGTGCCGTTCGCGTCCAGCGGAACCTGCGCGATCTTGGCGAAGGCGGGCTCCAGCTGCGACAGCCCTTCCAGCGTGGTTTCGGGGCGCGGATATTCGTCTTTTGCCAGGATGACGTTGCCGTCATCGTCCTTCACCGGCACCACGCTCTTGTCGAACTTGCCCGCCTTGATCGCGGCGTCGGCGCGTTGCTGGCTGCGATAGCCGACCGCGTCCAGATCCTCGCGGCTGTAGCCTTCCATGCTGGCGATCGCGTCGCCGCACACGCCCTGATGCGATTGGGGATGCGTCTTCTGCAGCCGTTCGTTGTAGCTGCCCATCATCGGCGGCTTCAATCCGGCAGCCATCTTTTCCTTCGTCATCTCGCCGGTAAGGCTCATCATCTCGGTACCGCCGGCGACCACGCAATCCTCCATCCCGCTCATCACCTGCGCCGCCGCGAAGCTGACCGAGGTGATGCCCCCGCCGCAGAACCGGTCGAGCGTGGTGCCGCTGCTGGTCACGTCGTAGCCCGCATCGAGCGCCGCCATCCGGCCGAGATCGCCCGCCTGCTTCCCGTCCTGGGTCGAGGTCGACCAGATCACGTCGTCGACCGTGCTGGTGTCGAGCCCGTTGCGATCCTTCAGCGCGCGCAGCACCGTGGCCGCGAGATGCTGCGGATGTTCCGCCGCCAGCGATCCCTTGCCGACCTTGCCGATCCCGCGTGGGGTGCGCACTGCGTCGATAATGTAAGCGTCGGCCATTTTGGGGTTCCTTATAGAATGGATTGGGGTCGCGGGACGCGTGGACAAGTTGTTTGACCTAGTTATATATGTCAATCAGCGACAAGCGGCAACTGCGGAGAGTTTACCCATGACGGACGAAGTCCTTACCACCGAAGAAAATGGCATACTGATCATCACGATCAATCGGCCCGAAGCGAAGAACGCGATGACCAAGGCGGCGTCGGAAGCCATTGCCGCCGCGCTCGACCGTCTGGACGACAGCGACGAGCTGCGCGTCGGCATCCTGACGGGCGCCGGCGGCACCTTCTGTTCGGGGATGGATTTGAAAGGCTTCCTGCGCGGCGAAAGCCCCAGCGTGGAGGGGCGCGGTTTCGGGGGGTTGACCGAGCGCGGACCGAAAAAACCGCTGATCGCCGCCGTCGAAGGCTATGCGCTGGCGGGCGGCATGGAACTGATGATCGCATGCGACCTGATCGTGGCGAAGGACAGCGCGAAATTCGGCATTCCGGAAGCGAAGCGCGGGCTGGCGGCGGCGGCCGGCGGGCTGATGAAGCTGCCCGACCTGATCCCGCCCAAGATCGCCATGGAACTGGCGCTGACCGGCGATTTCATCGACACGGCGCGCGCTTACGAACTTGGCCTTGTCAACCGCGTGACCAGCGGCGATGCTCTGGATGCGGCGAAGGAACTGGCGGCGGCGATCACCGCCAACGGGCCGATCGCGGTGCGCGTGTCGAAACAGATCATCGTCGAATCGCGCGGCTGGGATCTCGATGAACGCTACGCCAGGCAGGCCGAATTGCTGCCACAGGTGTTCATGTCCGCCGATGCGCAGGAAGGCAGCAAGGCCTTCGCCGAGAAACGCGCGCCCAACTGGCAGGGCAAGTAAGCCGTGGCCCAAGCCCAAAGCGGTCCTTTGGACGGCATCCGCATCGTCGAATTCGCTGGAATCGGACCGGGGCCGTTTTGCGGCATGATGCTGGCCGATCACGGGGCGGAGGTCATCCGCATCGACCGAGCGTCCGGTGGGCGGGGCGGGTCCACCCCGGTCAGCGAAAAGGACGTGCTCGGCCGCGGGCGCAAGAGCATCGCGATCGATCTCAAATCCTCCGGGGGCGTCGACCTCGCCCGCAAGCTGTGCGCCAGTGCGGATGGCATCATCGAAGGGTTCCGCCCCGGCGTGATGGAGCGGCTGGGGCTGGGGCCGGACGAACTGCTCGCCGACAATCCGAAGCTCATCTACGGCCGCATGACCGGCTGGGGGCAGACCGGACCCTACGCCCATGCGGCGGGCCACGACATCAATTACATCGCTCTTGCCGGGGCGCTTGCGCATTTCGGACGCGCGCATGAAAAACCCACGCCGCCGATCAACATGGTCGGCGATTTCGGCGGGGGCGGCATGATGCTGGCCTTCGGCATGGTTGCGGCGCTGCTCGCGGTGAAGAACGGCGCGGACGGGCAGGTGATCGATTGTGCCATGACCGACGGCACCGCCGCATTGATGGGGATGATCCACGGCATGCACAATATGGGCGTCTGGCGCGAGGAACAGGGCGCCAACATGCTCGATACGGCTGCGCATTTCTACGACACCTACGAAACGGCGGACGGCAAATACGTCTCCATCGGCAGCATCGAACCGCAATTCTACGCCGAGCTGCGACGGCTGGCCGGGCTGGAGGACGACAGCGATTTCGACGCGCAGATGGACCCAAATGCTTGGCCCGAATTGAAGGGCAAACTCACCGCCCTGTTCAAGACCAGGACCCGCGACGAATGGGACGCGCTGATGGAGCATAGCGACGTCTGCTACGCCCCCGTGCTCACCATGGCCGAAGCCAAGACCCATCCCCACAACGTCGCGCGCGGCACGTTTGTCGAGATTGCAGGCGACCTGCAACCCGCGCCCGCACCGCGATATAGCGGCACGCGGACCCGGACTCCGAAACCCGCACCGATGCCGGGCGCCGATACCGATGCGATACTGCAATCGCTCGGGCTCGACGCGTCCGAACTCCGCGCCGCCGGCACCGTTTCCTAAGAGGACCGAACCCATGCTCGATATGGCCACCCGCACCGCCTACACGCAAGACCACCACATGTTCCGCGACACCGTGCGCCGCGTGTTCGGCGAACATATGGAACCGCACCTCGACCTGCACGAAGTTGAAGGCATCGTCCCGCGCGAGGCTTGGAAGGCCTTGGGCGAGGCCGGGATGCTGTGCCCCACGGTCGCGGAGGAATATGGCGGCCTCGGCCTCGATTTCGGTTACAACGCCGTGATCGCGGAGGAACTGTCCTATCTCGGTTCGTCCGCCGGCTTCACGCTGCAGAACGACATCACGGTCAATTATTTCGAACGGCTGGGATCGGACGAACAGAAGGCGAAATATCTTCCCGGCATGATCAGCGGCGACATCATCACCGCCATCGCCATGACCGAACCGGGCGCGGGATCGGACCTTCAGGGCATCCGCACCACCGCGAAGGCGGACGGCAATCACCTCGTCATCAACGGCTCCAAGACCTACATCACCAACGGCCAGAACGCCGACGTGGTGATCGTAGTGGCGAAGACCGATCCCACGCAGGGGGCCAGGGGCACCAGTCTTATCCTGGTCGACACCGATACCGAAGGGTTCGAACGCGGCCGCAATCTCGACAAGATCGGGCAGCATTCGGCCGACACGTCGGAGATGTTCTTCAACGACTGCCGCGTGCCCAAGACCAACATGCTGGGGCAGGAAGGGCGCGGTTTCGTCCATCTGATGGAAGAACTGCCGCAAGAACGCCTGTCGATCGCCATCGGCTGCCAGGCCGGCGCGCAGCGGGCTTTCGACGAGGCTGTGAAATTCGTGAAGGAGCGCAAGGCGTTCGGCAAGACCGTGTTCGAGTTTCAGAACACCAAGTTCAGCCTCGCGCAAATGAAGACCGAATTGCAGGTCGGATGGGCGCATATCGACTGGGCGCTGAAACGCCACATGGCGGGCGAGTTGACGACCGAGGAAGCGAGCGCGGCGAAGCTGTGGCACACCGATCTTCAGAACCGCATCTGCGATGAAAGCCTGCAGCTGCATGGCGGTGCGGGCTACATGAACGAATATCCCATCGCGAGGCTGTGGCGCGACGCCCGCGTGACCCGCATCTTCGGCGGCACGAACGAGATCATGAAGGAAGTCATCTCGCGCGGCATCTGAGCGGGCCGGGGGGCATGCCGAAATCGCTTGACGACGTGCGCCTGAATACCCCTTATGCGGCGGATCGTCTGTGACGCGAAATAACGTGGGGGCTCGGCACGATGGCGCTTAATCCTGTCTATACGATCGACAACCGGTCGGGCATGTCCCAGCTGACGATCGATCTCCTGCTCGGCCTGGCGAACGAGGCGTTTCGCCTGTGGGGCAACGTCCTGGCCGGCGACGCCGATCTCACGGTTCGGATCGAGCTCGTCGACGACACCTTTTCGGGCCGGGCGCAGGGCGGCTGGATCAATTCATCCTTCCTTGGAACCCAGGACGGTCTGAGCGTGATCGTCGGCGCGCCCACCTTCGAACTGCAGACGGGACGGGACCTTCCCGGGTCCGACACCGACATCATACTCGCCTTTTCGCGCTCCTATCTGCTCAACGAGATTTTCCTCGACCCGACCCCGCGCACGCGCAACGATATCCCGGCCGACCGCACCGATGGCCTCAGCATCCTGCTGCACGAGATCGGTCACGCGCTGGGGTTCATCGGATATGCCAATTCGCAGTTCGAAGATGCCTTCGCCACGCCGTTCGACCTTCGCCGCATCACCGCCGATGGCCAATCCACGTTCAACGGTCCGAACGTCGCGGCCCTGATGGGCGGCGCGATACCCCTGACGTTCGAAGGCGACGCCCATTACGGACGGACCAACGAGTTTCCCGGTGGCAGCGCCAATCTGCTGACCGGACTGATGAACGGGGTCGTGTTCTATCGCGGCTATGCCTACACGATCAGCGACCTCGACCTCGCGATACTGGCCGATACCGGGGTCGGGACCGTCCGCGACGACATTCTCGACAACCCGCTGCACGACTATCTGCGCGGCGGCGATGGCAACGACCGCATCATCGGCAGCGCTATCACCAACCACCTGTTCGGCGATAATGGCAACGATACCCTGTTCGGCGGGGGCGGCGTGGATTTCCTGTTCGGCGGCAGCGGAGCCGACACCCTCGATGGCGGCGACGACCAGGACGAACTGACCGGCGGCGCGGGCAACGACACGCTGGACGGCGGCGGCAATATCGACACGGCCATCGTGAGCGGGCTGCAATCCGCCTACCGCATCACCCAGACCGCGGTCGGCATCTTCCGGATCGCAGGTATCGACGGCACCGACGTCCTTTCCAACGTCGAATTCCTGCGGTTCGACGATGCGACGATCCGCCTGCTGCCGGGCGCGGGCGTGTCGGTCACCTTCGATACGGCGGACACCGGGGCCTATCGGTCCGCGATGGAAAACATCCGCGATTTCGGCGGCAACGCGCTGGGCGGGGACGGCGCATGGCTCCGCATCGGGGCGGCGGATATCAATGGCGACGGCGATATCGACCAGATATTGGTGAACGATGCGATCGGCCGCTTCGCCACCGTCGGCACGGCGCAGGACGGTCTCGTCTATTTCGCGGATCACGGCTGGGCGGGCGAGACGCGCGTCGGCGGGATATATATCGATCCGCTGGTCGAATCCGGCGAAGTCGTGGAGGGGAGCGACGCCGACAGCCAGGTCCGGTTCCGCAACGACCTCAATATCGAGAACATCAATCGCGTCCTGGGCGCGGACGATTACGACGGCGACGGCCTGCAGGAAGTGTATCTGGCCCTGACGGACGGCACGGCCTATCTCCACGCCTACATGCACGCCGACGGCAATATCCGCTACGCCAATTACCAGTCGCAGGAGGAGGTCATCGCCTTCCTCACGCAGAACGGTTACACGTCGGACATTTGGGCCGACTGGTTTGCAAGCAGCGATACCTCCAGTGCGGCCGTGGTCGACACTCTTCCGAGTCGGCCCGAACGGATCGCGATGTTCGACCCGTTCGCGATCGCGGATACGGTATTGCAAGCGCCGCCCTTCGGGCCGATCGAAACCTACCCGCTGGAACAAATCGAACAATTCGCCTGACACGCGGAACCGGGGCCGGCCGGTTGACACTGGATGGGGTATTCGCACGTGCGGTTCTTGACGAAATATCATTCAATCGGAAGCAGTTAAAGGAACGGCGGGGGTCGTGCCTGTGACCTTCCAGCGCCGCTTTTAGCCCGCCGTGACTTTCCGCCGTAACCTTTCGATGTGACGTTTGGATGCGGGGTATGCTTTGCCGTCCTTTATTCCTCCCTTCCCCGACCGCATCCGCGAGGCTTCCATCTAACGCTGCCGAGCGAAGTAGGAAAGCCGCCCGCTGCGTCGCTTGTGCTATCTGCCTGTTTCCCTTACCGTCGTGATACGCCTGCCGATTGTTTCGTTACGGGATCTTGAAGGAAGGTAATTTCGATGAAGTGGAACATACGGCTTGGCCTGCTTGCAGCGGGCATGGTCATGACAAGCGGGTGTTCGACGATGCTGGCGAACCAGGGCCGTGCCGATCTTGTCAAGCAATGCGCCGCGATGGGGGAAGGCATGCGCTTCCTGCCGGGCGAAACGCGCAGGTCCGACAACCCGATCTATTCCAGCGCCAGCGTTCAGGGTCAATGCGTGGGCCCCGATCATCCGGACTATGAAAAGGCGATCGGTCCCGAGGAATAAGGGCCGGCCGGGCGACCGATGCTCACCCGATAAACCCCTTCACCTCTGCCATGAAATCGTCGAACCGGTCGTGATGGACCCAGTGGCCCGCGCGGTCGTATTCGCTGACCGTCACATTGTCGCCGAAATGCCGCATCCGGCCGTCGCCCTGCGGATTGCTGGCCCAGCTGTCCTTCCCATAGACCAGCAGCGTCGGGCAGGTGATGCTGGCCCATAGTTTCTCGACATGGCGGTCCTCCACGTTTTCCGGCGGCCAGGCATGCAAATGGGGGTCGAATTTCCAGCTGAAGGTGCCGTCCTCGTTGCGGATGACGGCGTGCTTCGTCAGATGCTCGGCCTGGCCGCGGGTGAGGTAGCTGTTCGCCTCGTGCATGCGGTCGAGGGCCGCGTCGAACGTGTCGTAGCGCTTGGGCAGCCGCGCGCTGGCTTCCCGCTTGGCGTCGAACCATTTGCGCAGGTGCTGGGCATAAGGGGTTTCGGCAAGTTCCGCCTGCCGTTTGGGGCTGGGGCCGAGCCCCTCGATCGCGACCAGCCGCCGAACATTGTCGGGGTAAAGCCCGGCATGGCGCAGCGCGATATTCCCGCCCATCGAATGGGCCACGATGGTGACCGGCGCCAGCTCCAGCTGATGGATGAGCTGCGTCAGATCGTAGACATAGCCGAGCATCGGATAATAACCATTATTGTTCCATTCGCTGTCCCCATGGCCGCGCACATCCGGACAGATGACGTGCCAATCCTGCCGCAATTCCTCCGCCGCCCAGTCCCAGCTGCGGCAATGGTCGCGCCCGCCATGCAGCAGGATAAGCGGCGGCGCGCCGGCATTGCCCCAATCGGCGTAATGCAGGCGCGTGCGCTGCGAAATGTAGGTCTGCGATGTCGGGCCGATGAGTTCCATGCCGCCGCTCTATTTAGCAGGTGCAGCAATGGCAATAGATTGCACTTGTCTAACTAGGTGATACAACCGCGCTTCGAACCCGAACAGAAAGCCCGCGCCATGCCCGTCATCGACATCCCCCGCCCCGAATTCATGGAAGACGAGGAAATCTCGATCTTCGCCGATGCGGTCGGCAAGTTCTATGAAAAGCACGCGCCCGAAAAACGCGTGCTGAAATGGCGCGAGGACGGGCAGGTCGAACGCGAATTCTGGAACGAGGCGGGCGAGGCCGGCTTGCTCGGCGCATCGGTGCCGGAGGAATATGGCGGCCATGGCGGCGATTTCCGGCACGAGATGGTGGTGATCGACGAACAGGGCAAGCATGGCGTCGAAGGCTTCGCCGCCTCGCTCCACAACACCATCATCCTGCCCTATCTGGTGCGCCACGGGACGGAGGAGCAAAAGAAGAAATATCTGCCGAAACTCGTCACCGGCGAACTGGTCAGCGCGATCGCCATGAGCGAACCCGATGCGGGCTCCGATCTGCAGAGCATCACGACGACCGCGCTGAAAGACGGCAACGGATACCGCCTGAACGGATCGAAAACGTGGATTTCCAACGGTCAGATAGCGGACTTCATCATCGTCGTCGCGAAGACCGATCCCAGCGAAGGGCATAAGGGTATTTCGCTCCTTCTTCTCGAAACCGAAGGTGCGGACGGGTTTCAACGGGGCAAGAAACTCGACAAGATCGGGCTGGATGCGCAGGACACGTCGGAACTGTTTTTCGACGACGTGTTCGTTCCCGGCGACAACATACTGGGTGGGGAGGAAGGCAAGGGGTTCTACCAGCTGATGGGCGAACTGCCACAGGAACGGCTGGTGATCGCGATGGGCGCGATGGCCGGGATCGAACGCGCGCTCGACGTGACGGTGGAATACACGAAGCAGCGCAAGGCGTTCGGCAAGACGATCTGGGATTTCCAGAACACGCAGTTCGTGATGGCCGATCTGGCCGCGCGCGGCACGGCGGCGCGGGTGTTCGTCAATGATTGTATTCAGAAACTGCTCGACGGGAAGCTGGACGTCCCCACCGCCTGCATGGCGAAATACTGGGTCACCGAACTGCAGAGCGAGGTGGTCGACAAATGCCTGCAATTCCACGGCGGCGCGGGTTACATCAACGATTACCCGATCGCCCGCATGTATCGCGATACCCGCATCGCGCGCATCTTCGGTGGGTCCAACGAAATCATGAAGATGGTCATCGCGCGGTCGATGTAAGGATGGCGGAAGCCGCCGATCGTCGAACGAAGACAATGCGCGTTCCCAAGACTGCGGAACTGGTCGCCGATTCCATCCGCCGCCGGATCATCGCGGGTGAATTGGGCGAAGGCGATACGCTCCCGCCCGAAGGGCAACTGATGGACCGGTTCGGCATCTCGCGCCCGACCTTGCGCGAGGCCTTCCGGATATTGGAAACCGAACGGCTGATCGACGTGCGCCGTGGGTCGCGGTCCGGCGCGCGGGTCAGCCTGCCGAAGGTGGAAAGCGTCTCGCGCTACGCCAGCTATTACCTCCAGGCGAGCGGGGTCAAGGTTGCCGACATATACGAGGCGCGCCTCGCGCTGGAGCCGCACATCGTGCGCCGGCTGGCGAAGGCGCCCGCCTCCTTCGGCATAGCCCGATTGCGCAAGGCGGCGGACGAACTTGGCGCGCTCGATGAAAGCGGGCGGGCGGGGGACTACATGGTCGCTTCCGCCCGGTTCCACAGCGTGCTGATGGAAGTGGGTGGCAATCGCACCCTGCATTTTCTTACCCGGATGCTGGAGGATGTGATCGCCCAATATCAGACCCGCCATCTCGCCAGCGCCGGCGAGGACACGGAACGGCGCAAAGGCCGCGCGATGGGGGTGAAATCGATCAACAAGCTGATCGATCTGATCGCGGCAGGAGATGCGGATGCGGCGGAGGCGCACTGGCGGCTGCATCTCACGAACACCGCGCGCATCTGGGGCAGCGAGCGGAGTTTGCGCGAGGTTCTGGCTGGTTAGAGCGTGTTGGCATGACCCCGAACCGTTCGCTCGGAGCCCGTCGGGTGTCCGCGCAACCGTACTTCGACAGGCTCAGCACGAACGGAGGGTAGGGTCGAGATTACGCAGCTCCGTTCGCCCTGAGCCCGTCGAAGGGCCTTCGTGCGACCGTAATGGGAACTGCGTTCCAGCTTCGCTTTCGACGAACTCGGCATGACCGGGGGTCGTGTGCGAAACACTGCCGTTTTACCCGCGCGTTCAAACCGGCGCGATCGGCCGTTTGCCCACGATCGACACGCCGTAGCCCTCCAGCGCGACCAGCGAACGGTCCGAATTGGTCAGCAGCTCCATCTCCTGCACGCCCAGCTCGTTCAGGATCTGCGCGCCGACGCCGTAATCGCGCAGCTGGTCCATCGGTTCCCCCCCGCCGCCCCGCGCCTCGCCGTTGAGGCGTTTTACCTGATCGGACAGGAAGGCGGGCGAGGCGCGCGGAATGATGACGATCAGGCCGGCCCCTTCGCGCCCGATGATGTCCATCGACGTCCTGAGCACGCCGTCCGACGGCCCTTCCATTCCGAACATGTCGTCGAAGATATCGAGCGCATGCATCCGCACCAGGGTCGGCTTCGCGGGATCGACATGCCCCTTGCGCAGGACGATCTGTTCGCTCTGCGTCGCCTGGTTGTAGAAGGCGATCGCGGTCCATTCGCCGCCGAACCGGCTGGTGAAGCGGGTTTCGGCGCGCACTTCGGCCAGGTGGTCGTGGCGCAGGCGATAGGCGATGAGATCGCGTATCGTGCCCATCTTGAGGTCGTGGCGCCGCGCGAAGCTGACGAGGTCGTCCATCCGTGCCATCGTGCCGTCCTCGTTCATGATCTCGCAGATCACGCCCGACGGATTGAGACCGGCCAGCCGCGAAATATCCACCGCCGCTTCGGTATGCCCCGCGCGCACCAGCACGCCGCCATCGCGCGCGATCAGGGGGAACACGTGCCCCGGCGTCACGATGTCGTCGCGCGTCTTGGCGGGATCGGTCGCCACGCCGATGGTCCGCGCCCGGTCGCCCGCGCTGATGCCGGTGGTCACCCCCTCGCGCGCCTCGATGGAAGTTGTGAAGGCGGTTTCGTGGCGGGTGCGGTTGTTCCGGCTCATCAGCTCCAGCCCCAGATCGTCGCAGCGGGACTTGGTCATGGACAGGCAGATCAGCCCCTTGCCATGCGTCGCCATGAAATTGATCGCGGCTGGCGTCGCCATCTGCGCGGGAATGACCAGGTCGCCTTCGTTCTCGCGGTCCTCGTCGTCGACCAGCACGAACATGCGGCCGTTGCGCGCTTCTTCGATAATCTCCTCGATACCGGCGAGCACGGGGCGGTCGTCATTCGCTTCGAAAAACCTCGCAAGCTTGCCCAGCGTATCGGCGGTCGGGTTCCAGCTATCGTCCAGGCAATCACGCAGCGAATTGGCGTGCAGCCCGGCGGCGCGCGCAATGCCCGCCTTGGCCATCGCGCCGCCGTCAATCAGCGCATGGAGTTTCGTCTGGATGGTCGCCTTGGTATGATCGGTCATGCACCGGACGTAGCGTTCCGATGTGATCGACGCAAGCCAGCATCACATTTAAATGTGATACGGGTCTAGAACTCCGCCGAGACGGACAGGCTGAAGCTGCGCCCGACATCATAGCTGTTGATTTCGATCCGGTTCGTCCCGTTGGTCTGGAATTCGAAATTATCGCGCCCGGTGATGTTGCGCGCTTCGAACTTCACCTCGAACGGGACCGCGCCGAAATCGAACCCCTGCCGCGCCACGAAATCGAGGCGGAAGCCGGGGTCTTCGATGATATCGGGCAGCGCGGCGGTGCCGCGGCTGGTCACGCGCTCGCTGGCATAGGACATGAGCACGGTGAATTGCTGCAGCATGTCCAAGTCTTCCAGACCCAGCTGCAGGTTGGCCAGGTGGTCCGACTGCCCGGTCAGCGGCACGCCGTCGCGGAAGAAATTGGTCGCGGGCTGATCGGCGAAGGGGAAGACGCGCGCGATGTCGTCGTCCCCGACCTTCAGTTCGGACTGGGTATAGGTGTAGTTGGCGACCGCGATCGCGCGCTTGCTTTCGAACCAGGAACCGAGCGTATCCGCAAGATCGATGAGGTCGTACCCATATTGCACGTCCAGTTCCGCGCCGTAGAGCTGCGCGCTGGGGGCGTTGGCGAAACCGCTGATCTGCTCATTGTCGGAAAAGCTGGAAAACACCTCGATCGGGCTCTCGATATCCTTGTAGAAGCCCGCCAGCGAGACCCGGTTGCCCCGTCCGAAATAATATTCGGCGCGCGCTTCGGCATTGATCAGCTCGCTGTCGACCAGCGACGGGTTGCCGTTGAACTGCCGGTTGGTTTCGGGGTTGAAATAGGTCTGGAAAATGAGCTCGCGAAACTGCGGCCGGGCAATGGTCTTGGACGCGGCGGCGCGCAATTGCAGCGCGTCGGTCACTTCCCATGTCACCGTGGCGGCGGGAAGGTAATAGTCGTTCGCCAGGAACGTATTGGTGCCCGAATTGGTCGGGACATCGAACACCTCGACCGGATCGACCGTCTGCGTCGCATCTTCGTAGCGCACGCCCAGATCGACGCTGACGCCGAACAACGGTTCGACGATAGCCTTGAGATAGGCGCCGTGCACTTCCAGCGCGGCATCGAATGCGGGGTCCGCCTGGGTCGTTTCGATGAGGCCGATGTCGAAAAAATCGATGACCGCATCGCCCAGCAGGAGGTCGGGCCGCAATGCGCCGACGCCGTCTTCGAAATCGGTGCCGGCATCGAACAGGAATTCCCGCCGCGTCGATGTGCGGTCGGTGTCGGTATAGGCGTAGCCGGCGGTTACCTGGAGCCAGTCGGTCACCGGATAGGCGACATCGACGCCGGCGTAATACAGCTTTTCGGTGAGGTCCGAAAAGGCGACCGACGCGGTGCCGGTCTGCCGGTCGAGCACGTTGATGAAGCGGTCGCCCAGCGGATCGTTCGCATTGTTGGTGCGGACATAGGTGAAGCTGTATTCGTAGGGCGCCTCGCGGTCGGTCTGCGCATATCCGGCGCGCAGGTCGAGCCCGAGATCGCCGAACTCCAGCTCCGCCACCAGCTGGCTGTCGATGAGCTGCCGTTCGTAGAACGCCGTGTCCTGTTCGAACTCGCTGTCGTCGTCCTGGAAATCGGTACCGAGCGACAGGCGCGTCTGCTTCAAGGTGTCGCGGATATAGAGGTTGGTGAAGCGCAGGCGATGATCGGCGATCTCCAGCCCAAAGCCCAAGAGGCCGTTGACCAGGATGCGGTTGTCGGTCACGAAATCGCGGAAATCGGTGTCGAGTTCGAGATCGGCGTTCACCGCCGTCTGCGATACGATCGAACGGTTGCGCCATTTGTTGCTGATCGACGCGGTCGCGATCACCCCGAACCGTCCGTCGTCGCCGAAATCGAAGGCGTCGCCAGCGGTCACGCCGCCGGAGAAATTGAACGGCAGCCGCTGGATATCCTGCGCCAGGATCAGATTGGGATTGCCGAGCTGGCGCGCGATCGCCTGCTGATCGACGCCGAGATCGGACAGGCGCAGCCCGCTGTCGAAAAATTCCTGGAGGGCGGGCGGCACGTCGCGCGTGCCGTCGTCGAAACCGAGGATATCGAGGTCGGAACCGAAATAATCGAGACCGCTGGACATCGTCGTCTGCGTGTCGCCGCCGATACCCGCGCTCACCTTGACGAACGCCTCTTCCGGCACGGCGCGGGTGGTCAGGTTGATCACCCCGCCGCCGAATTCGCCGGGAAAGTTGGCCGAATAGGTTTTCTGCACCAGCGACGAGGCGACGATGTTGGTCGGGAAGATGTCGAGCGGTACGACCCGGCTCAGGGGCTGGGGGGAAGGAAGCGGCAGGCCGTTTAGCAGCGCCAGCGAATAACGGTCGCCAAGTCCGCGCACGAATACGAACCCCTGACCCTGCACGGACAGTCCGGTGGTGCGGCCCAGCGCGCCGGCGATGTCGCCTTCGCCGGTCCGCGCGATCTCTTCCTGGGTCAGCACGGTGACGACCTGGCTGGAACTGCGCGTCACGTCGCGGGTGCGGCGTCCGGTGACCACGATCGCGCCGCCGGGGATCGACACCTCGGCATCCTCGACCGGCTGTTCGTCCGAACCAAGGCCATCGGGTTCTTCGACGCCCAGGGGGTCCTCGCCCGTGTCGTCGCTGGCCGGGTCGCTATCGGATATGTCTGTGTCGGGATCGGCGATTTGCGCCGCCGCCATTTGCGGTAATGTCAGTGCGGTCGATACCAGCAGTGCCCCCGCCAGTCGCTTGCCCGTGGCCTTGATCATGGAGCTGTCCATCCTGTCGTCAACGATATTGCGGGGAGGGGCGCCAGAAACGCCGCCGCCTCCCCATGCAGTCTTTCGGTGCGATCAATAGACCGGCAGCGAGGTACACGGCCCGGAATTGTTGCCGAAGGTGATGGCCGCGCTGTCGCAGGTCCAGCCTTCGAAACGGGTGTCGCCGCTCTGCGCCGCGCCGACGAAATCGGCATCGTCGAAGAACGTCGAGATCGCGGTCACGTCGAACGGGGTCAGCGCGTCTTCGTTCGCCCCGTTGATGTAGGTCATGGTCAGCGAATTCGAGTAATCGGCGTCGTTGTTGCTGCCATTGTCGAAGATCGCCTGCGCCTGCCCGGCGGTCACGCCGCTGCTGCCGTCGCGGAACGCGGTGTCGCAATCGAAATTGACGCTTTCGAAGCGCGGCGGGCCGACATCGTCCAGCCCCGCATTCGCGCCGCGCGTGGTCTGCGGCAGGTCGATACGCAGGCAGGGCGTGCCCTGCGACGCGTCGATCACCAGCGTGTTGAACAGGCCGTAATCGGTGCCGCCGCGAATGCGGATCGCCTGGTCGTTGGTGCGGCGCTGGATGAAGGTGGCGTTGGAGATGAGCGTGTTCTGGCGCGGGGTCTGGTCCTCCAGCCCGTTATTGGAATCCGCTTCGATGATACCGTCGCCCACTTCATCGCGCTGGACCGCGACGACATATTGGAGGAACGCCTTGACGCCGGTGTCGGTATCGATGGAATCATCCTCCGCGCCGACGACGACCAGCCCCTTCATGCGGACCGTCCCGCCGAAGAATTCGACGCCGTCGTCGGAGCTGTTGTAGCTCATGACGTTGTTAAACACCGTGTCCGATCCGGTTCCGCCGGTGGTCAGCGACTGCAATTCGTTGTCGCCCGACAGGACGAAGCCGGAATAGCGGATCTGGACGAATTCCAGCCTGCCGGAACTGTCGCCGTTATCCGTGCCGCCGAACACCGCCGGCTGCGCCGCGCCTTCGACCTGGCGTTCGCAGTTGATGCTGCCCGGGGTCGCGCCCGGCGCGATGCAGTCGGTCACCTGCGCGCGTCCGCCCAGAACCACGCCGCCCCACTGGCCGGAGGAATTTTCGTTGTTGAGACCCAGCACGTTGTCGCGGCTGGTGAAGATGATCGGACGGTCGGCCGTACCGACCGCGTCGATCGTGTTGCCGCGATTGACCATCAGGAAGGACGATCCGCTGGCATACAGCATGACGCCGGGATCGATGGACAGTTCGACGTTGCCGTCGCTGGCCCCGTCGCTGGCATCGGCCGCCGGGCCGCCATCGTTACCGACATCGACGCGGCCGTTCATCCGGTACAGCAGACCTTCGATGAAGGGCAGATTGGCCGATGAGGTGAAGCGCGCAGGCAGGGTGCAGACGCGATATTCGCCGGTCGGTCCGGTGATCGTGCCGTCGTCCGTCAGGCCCGCCTGATCGCTGATCGTCGGGCATCCCGCCGCGGGCGTGACCGAAGTCGTGGGCGTGGGCGTGGGCGTCGTCGGTGTGGGCGTCGGTGCCGGGTTGTTGATGATGACGTTCCCGCCGGTTCCGGGGGAGACGATTTCCTCCGCGCCGCAACCGGCGAGAGCCAGTGCGCTGCAACCAAGGATGAATGAGCGGTTGAGATATTTCACGTGTACGGCCCCTTTGTCGGTCGAATGTCGAAACAGCGCCTGTGTCCCGCTGCGAATCACCCGCTACGCCTGGTCCATGACAGTTTGAATGCGATGTTTCAGTTGCAAGACAATGCCGCGCCGAACCCATCGAGCCGAACCCATCGAACGGCATACCGAAAACTTGTTTTTACCAGAAATGACATTTTTGTTGCAGTTTTATGTAAGTTCTGTAACATTGATGCATTGCGAGGAGAGATATGATGCAATTAGTTATGGCAGCAGCGGCGATTTCGATGCTTCAGGCACCCGTCGCCCCGGAAGAAACGGCGAATGTCGGGTTCGAGGAACTGGCCAGCGAACGCAACGCGGCCGCCATTCGCACGCTGGAAGCCGATACTCCCGTCGATGCGCGCGATCCCGCCCGCCTTATCAACCTGGGCATAGCCTACGCGCGCGAAGGGCGATTCGCGGAAGCGCGCGCGGCATTCGGCGCCGTCCTGGACCATGACGACCGCATGAGCCTGGAGACGGCGAACGGCGACTGGGTCGATTCACGGCGGCTGGCGAAGCGGGCGCTCGCGATGCTGGCCGATGGCAGCTTTGCCAACGCGGCGCGCTTCGCCGCGCGCTGAACTGCGCCTGCCCGCAGACGCGCCGGCGTCTGATCGGCATGGACTTGAGCCGGCAGGACCGGCATGGACTTGAGCCGGCAGGACCGGCATGGCACTGTCCGCGTAATCCGTGGAGGCCATCATCGATATTCCCGCATTCCAGGCCCCGGCCGGGCGTGATCGCGCCCCACCGGTCAAGGATACCGAACACGGTCACGACATGCCGGAACCGGCGTGGGCGGCAGCGCGATATATCAACCGTGAACTGAGCTGGCTCGCCTTCAACGAACGGGTGCTGGCGGAGGCGGATAACGGCAGCTACCCGCTCCTTGAAAGGCTGCGGTTCCTGTCGATTTCCGGAAGCAATCTCGATGAGTTCATGATGATCCGCGTGGCCGGCCTGGTCGGGCAGGTGCAGCGCGGCATCGAACGCCTCTCGATCGACGGGCGCAGCCCCTCGCAGCAGCTGGTCGCCATTCGCGACACCGTGCGCCGTATCAACCGCCGGCAGCAGCGAAGCTGGGTCCAGCTGCGCGATCTTCTGTCGGAGGCGGGCATCGTCATCGCCGATGGCCGCCGCGTCGCCGCCACCACCCATCACGCGCTCAAATCCTATTTCCTCGAAGAAATCGCACCGGTCCTCACTCCGCAGGTGGTCGATACCGCCCACCCGTTCCCGTTCGTTTCCAACGAAGGCGTCGGCGTTCTGCTGACCCTGACGCGCGAGAGCGACGGCGAACGGGTCGTGGAACTGATTTTGATCCCGTCCGGCCTGCCGCGCTTTATCCGGGTGCCGCGCGCATCGGACGACGATGACGACGCCCCGGCGGTCTATATCGGCGTGGAAAGCCTGATCACCCGCTTCGCCCACCACCTGTTCCCCGGCTTCACGATCGACGGCGACGGCGCGTTCCGGGTGCTGCGCGACAGCGACATCGAGATCGAGGAGGAGGCGGAGGATCTGGTCCGGACCTTTCGTTCCGCGATCCAGCGGCGACGGCGGGGGCAGGTCATCCAGCTGGAACTGGACGGCGATTTCGATGCGGACGCGGCGGAACTGCTGCGCGAACAGCTGGGCGCGCAGGGCGCGACGCTGCTCGAAACGGACGGGCTGATCGGGATCGAGGGACTGTCGGACGTGGTCGCGGAAGACCGGCCCGACCTCAAGTTCCCCAGCTTCACGCCGCGTTTCCCCGAACGGGTGATGGAACATGATGGCGATTGCTTTTCGGCGATCCGCGAAAAAGACCTCATTATCCATCACCCCTATGAAAGTTTCGAAGTGGTCGTCGATTTCCTGCGGCAGGCCGCCAACGATCCCGACGTGGTCGCGATCAAGCAGACGCTGTACCGCGCGGGCCAGCAATCCAGCGTGGTCGCCGCGCTGATCGCGGCGGCGGAGAACGGCAAGGCGGTGACCGCCGTGGTCGAGCTGAAGGCCCGCTTCGACGAGGAGCAGAACCTCCTATGGGCATCGCAGCTCGAACGCGCCGGAGTGCAGGTCATCTACGGCTTCGTCGACTGGAAGACCCATGCGAAGGTTTCGATGGTGGTCCGGCGCGAGGAATCCGGCATGCGGTCCTACTGCCATTTCGGCACCGGCAACTACCATCCGATCAACGCCAAGATCTACACCGATATGAGTTTCTTCACCGCCGATCCGAAATTCGCCGCCGACGCCGCGCGATTGTTCAATTTCGTCACCGGCTATGTCGAACCGCGCCGCTTGCAGCGTCTCTCCATATCGCCGATCGACCTGCGCGAGGCGCTGTACACCCATATCGACCGCGAGATAGCGAACGCACAGGGCGGACGCCCGGCGGCGATCTGGGCGAAGATGAACTCGATCACCGATCGCGGCGTGATCGACCGGCTGTACGCCGCCAGCCAGGCGGGCGTCGAAGTGCAACTGATCGTGCGCGGGATCAGCTCCCTGCGCGCCGGGGTGCCGGGCCTGTCGCAGAACATCCGGGTCAAGTCGATCATCGGGCGGTTTCTCGAACATAGCCGCATCTGGGCGTTCGCCGGCGGATACCGCCTGCCCAGCGAGCGCGCGAAGGTGTTCATCGCATCCGCGGACGCCATGTCGCGCAACCTCGACCGAAGAGTGGAAGTGCTGGTCCCCATCCGCAACCGCACGGTCCACGATCAGGTGCTGCAGCAGGTGCTGCTCGCCAATCTGCTGGACACCGAACAAAGCTGGGAAATGCGGCCCGACGGGTCCTATACCCGGATGGAGCCGGGCGATAAGGCGTTCAACTGCCACCGCTATTTCATGACCAATCCGTCGCTTTCCGGACGCGGCGAGGCGCTGGAAGCCGGCGATGTCCCCGACCTGCTCCTACGCGAAGGGGGCGCGTGATGAGCTGCCGCGCAGGCAACGCGGATCGCAGCGGCATGTTTTCGGGCAGCCGTGCCGAACGCGCGATCATCGATATCGGCTCCAACACCGTAAGGCTGGTGATCTATGGCGGCGCGGCGCGGGCGCCGACCGTGCTGTTCAACGAAAAAATCGCGGCGCGGCTGGGGCGCGACATCGCCGAGACGGGCGAACTGGCGGATGAGGCGATGGAGCTTGCCTTGCGCGGATTGCGGCGTTTCGCCCTGCTGCTGCGCGAATGGGACGTCGCGCGGGTCGATGTGGTCGCCACCGCCGCCGTGCGGGAGGCGGCCAACGGTCCGGCGTTCCTCGAACAAGTCGGTGCGCTCGGCTTCGAACCGCGCCTGCTGACCGGCGCGCAGGAAGCGCGGATCAGCGCCATGGGCGTCATCGGGGCCTTTCCGGGGGCGAACGGCGTCATGGCCGATCTGGGCGGGGGCAGCCTGGAACTTGCCGAGATCGCCGATGGCCGGTGCGGCAAGACGATCAGCCTGCCTCTTGGAACGCTGCGCCTGCCCGATCATCGCGATCGGGAGGGGGCGGGGTTGCATGCCAGCCTTGGCAGGACCCTGCGCGACCTGCCCCTGGCCGCGGCACCGGCCGACGCGCTGTACCTGGTCGGCGGCACGTGGCGCGCCATGGCGGTCGTTGCGATGATGGCGCGCGATTATCCGTTGAGCGATCCGCACGGTTATGAACTGCCGGCGGAAAAGGTCCGGCGAATGGCTGCGCGGCTGGCTGAGGCCGCGCCGGAGGAATTGCGGCGCAATCCGCGGGTGACCGCGATGCGCGCCGAATATCTGCCCGATGCCGGTGCCCTCCTGGACGTGCTGATAGAACGGTTGAGGCCGGCGCGAGTGGTCTTTTCATCGTGGGGCCTGCGCGAAGGCTTAATCTTCGACGGGCTGGAAGATTTCGTGAAGGCGCAGGACCCGCTGCTGGCGGGGATCGGCGAATTCGCCCAATCGCGCGGGACGCCCCCTATTCTCGGCACGCGGATTGCAGCCTGGACCGTCGGCGTGACCGCCGTCACGCGCAGGTCGGGCGGGACGCAAGGCGCGCCGGGATCGGAACGGCTGCGGTTGTCGGCGACCATGCTGGCGCTGGCCTCGATGCAGATCGAACCCAACCTGCGAACCGCGCTGGCGATGGACTGGGCGCTGCACAAACGCTGGATCGCCGCCAGTCCCGCCCACCGTGCGATGATGGCTGCGACCGTCGCGGCGAACAAGAACGAATGCGACCTTCCCGATACGCTCCGGCAACTCGCCAGCGAAGCCCAGCTGGAAGAGGCGATCGGCTGGGGTCTTGCCACCCGGCTGTGCCGGCGCCTGGGCGGGCGGTCCAATGGGCTGTCGAACGCGGCGGAACTGCGCGTCGAGGGGGATCGGCTGGTGCTGGAACTGGACGCGCAATATCGCGACCTGTTCGGCCTTCCGAACGAGAAGGACCTGACGCTCCTCGCCGAACGGCTGGACCTGACGCCCGAACTGCGGCTGATCGAACGCGAAGACGCCCGCGATGCCGCGCTCGCCGGCGATAGGCGTTGACGCTTCCGCGGGCCGAACCTACCGCCGACATCCATGCGCGCCCGTAGCTCATCTGGATAGAGCGCGAGACTTCTAATCTTGAGGCAGCAGGTTCGAGTCCTGCCGGGCGCGCCATTTCGTTGAGTGCCGCCCGCCCGTGAGCGATCGGACCCTGAGCCGCTGCGGGTCGGCTGGCCTCCGCCATGGGTTGAAGTTTGCGTTTGCGCTATTTATCCGGTGCCGGATCGAACCGGCCGCGCCTATGCCGCCACATTGATTCGGGGGCATTCTTGGTTGAGATCGCGTTCGATCGCTCGAGGCGTTCGGGAGAGCCGCTGATCGCGTTCGTCCTGGTGCTGCTGGTCTGGCTGAGCGTTCGGATCCTTGCATGGCATTCGCCGTTTCCCGAACGGGGCGTCCAAGCATACGGACCGCCAGATGCTCAGCGTGGCTTGATCGCCGAAGGGAACGCCGTTCCGCCGTTGCCGCTCGATCGCGGGCTCGACGGCTGGCGCGCAACAGTCGGCAGGTTACGCGATTCGCCCACGAAGGGATCACCTGCGGTCTGGCCGCTACGATCGGCGGAAAGCTACGGCCCGGTCGTGCATGGCGAACGACAGGGATGGACGGCAGCTTACCAGGCGCTTGCCGAACGCGACGTTGCGCGGGACACTTCTATATCGGAACGCGCATCCAAGCCTGCCGCTTATCGTCGCCAGCGGGCGAATGCGGAGGTTTCGCAATTCCGTTCCGATCGCTGGTCGCTCGACGGTTGGGTCTTCCTGCGCGAAGGAAGCGGGCAGCGCGCCGTGGCGGGTCCGTTGCAGCCGAGTTACGGTTCGAGCCAGGCGGGCATGATCGCACGCTATCGGCTGGCGCCCGCAAGCAGGCATCGCCCCGATATCTTCCTCCGCGCGACGTCCGCACTCGGCGGCCAGTCGCAAGCCGATCTGGCTATCGGCCTTTCCGCGCGGCCTTTCCCCGCGATACCGGTCCGCGCCCATGCGGAAATGCGGGCCAGCCGCTTCACCGGGACCACGGAACTGCGCCCCGCCGCGTTTCTCGTGACCGAGTTGCCGCCGATCGAACTTCCCCTCGCCATACGCGCCGAAAGCTACGTGCAAGCGGGCTATGTCGGGGGCGACTTCGCGACCGCCTTCGCTGACGGGCAAATGCGGGCCGAGCGTCGGCTGACCGATATCGCCGGCGCTCCGGTTCGCACAGGAGCGGGGGCATGGGGCGGGGTCCAGAAGGGCGCGGGGCGGTTCGATGTCGGTCCCACGATCCGCACCGATATCGCCGTGGGTGAAGTACCGCTCCGGCTCTCGCTCGACTATCGCAAAAGGGTCGCGGGCGATGCCTCGCCGCCATCGGGGCTGGCGCTGACCGTCTCCACCGGGTTTTAGCGCGGTTCTTGACACGGGCCATCTTTAACATGGGCAGGGCACGGCGTAAGGGAGGGCATGGATCTCTACCTCCCCATCGCCAACCTGTCCGTCAACGGGTTGGTCATCGTGCTGTTGGGGGGGCTCACCGGCATATTGTCCGGCCTGTTCGGAGTGGGCGGTGGGTTCCTGACGACGCCGCTGCTGATATTCTACGGCGTGCCGCCCACGGTCGCGGCCGCCTCCGCCTCTACGCAGGTGACCGGTGCCAGCGTATCGGGCGTATTCGCGCATTCCAAGCGCAAGGGCGTGGATTACAAGTTGGGCGGCGTGACCGTGGCCGGCGGGCTGGTGGGCGCGGGGATCGGAGCGATCCTGTTCAATTTCCTGGCGTCGATCGGCCAGATCGATGTCGTCATCAACGTGCTGTATGTCGTGATGCTGGGCACCATCGGAACCCTGATGGCGCGCGAGGCGTGGGAGGCGATCTCGCCCCGTAAATCGGGCGCAACCGCTCCGGTCAAGGCCGCGCCCAAACGGCGGCACCATCCGCTGGTCACCGCCCTGCCGCTGCGTTGGCGGTTCTACCGTTCCGGCCTGTATATCTCGCCGCTGGCGCCGCTGCTGCTGGGCGTGTTCGTCGGCATATTGACCATGCTGATGGGGGTGGGCGGCGGCTTCATCATGGTGCCGGCGATGCTGTATATTCTGGGCATGAGCGCCAGCGTGGTGGTCGGCACGTCGCTGTTCAACATATTGTTCGTAACCATGGCGACCACCATGATGCACGCGCTGACCACGCAGGCGGTCGACATCGTGCTGGCCGCGTTCCTGCTGATCGGATCGGTCACCGGCGCGCAGGTCGGCACGCAGCTGGCGCAGAAAGTGAAGCCGGAATGGCTGCGGCTGGCGCTGGCGGCCACGGTCCTGCTGGTGGCGGCGCGGATGCTGTTCGGACTGGGCGTGCGACCGGACGAGATCTATACGGTGATGCCGCTGTGAAACTCTGGCTTGCCGTCCTTCTGATTTCAATCTCATCGCCCGTCCTGGCGCAGCGCGATCCCATCCTGGTGCCCGAGGTTTCGCAGGACGAGGTGCAGGTGCGCCAGGGCTTCACCGGCACCGAACTGCTGCTGTTCGGCGCGATCCTCGATCCAAGCGGCGCACGGGCCGGGCGCGACTACGACATCGTCGTCGTGCTGAAAGGTCCGACGCAGGCCATCCGCCTGCGCGAAAAACAGCGTTTCGGCCCGATCTGGATGAACGCGGTGAACACCGATTTCCGTTCCGCCCCGTCGTTCTTCGCGGTGGTTTCCTCGGCTCCCGTCACCGACATCGTCGACGAACGCACGGCGGCGATCTACGAACTCGGCCTCGACTTCATCCAGCTGTCGCCCAGCGGGATCATCGACACCGACGAACAGGCGCGCTTCACCGCCGGTCTGGTCGATCTGAAGCGTCGGCAGGGCCTATTCAAGGAAGAGGCGGACGGCGTCGCGATCAGCGAGGACGTGCTGTACCAGGCGCGCATCGCACTGCCGTCCAACGTGGAATCCGGGGTGTATTCGGCGGAAACCTTCGCCATCGCGCGGGGCCGGGTGATCGCATCGGCCATTGCGGAGGTCGAGGTGAAGAAGGTCGGTTTCGAAAAGGCGGTGGAGGATTACTCGCAGGAGCGATCGCTGCTCTACGGGCTGTTCGCCGTTCTCCTGTCGATCACCATGGGCTGGGTCGCGGGGCGGCTGTTCGCGTTGATCTGACAGCGGTTTATCGACCGGCTTGACCCATTCTTAACCAATCGTGCGTAGCGCCCACGGGTGAATTCCCTTCGCAGGAAGAACGCAGCGTATGACCGATTTGAGCCACCAGAATTTCGACCGCGCAATGCCCGCCGATGACGGGTTGGAACGGGAGGTTGCCGACCAGTATTCGGCGCAGGAAGCATCGCTGGGGAATCAAACGGCCGACAATGCCCGGCAACCGATCGGCGTCGTGCTCGAAATCGCCGGTTCGGGATCGCAGATCGCGCTCGATCTGCAACGGCTCAATGAATGCATGGAAGATGACGATCCGTCCATCGCGCTCGCCGGACAGGTCGGCAGCCAGATCAAGATACGCGTCGGGCAGAGCTGGCTGCTGGCCAATGTCCGCAACCAGCGGCAGGACCGCCGGGCCAACGGATCGATCATCGCCAACATCGATTTCCTGGGCGAAGGCAAGGAAGAGAAGCTGACCGGCAAGATCCACGCGTTCCGCCGCGGGGTCACCCGCTATCCCGTGCCCGGATCGCTGATCTATCCCGCGACCACCGCCGATCTCAGGCAGATCTATGCCAGCGACGGGCGTTCCAACATCCAGATCGGCACCGTCTATCCGACGAAGGATATCCGCGCCGGCATCTATATCGACGCCATGCTGGGCAAGCATTTCGCGCTGCTGGGCTCGACGGGCACCGGCAAATCGACCAGCGCCGCATTGATCCTGCACCGTATCTGCGAAGCTGCGCCCGACGGGCATATCGTGATGATCGATCCCCACGGCGAATACAGCGCCGCGTTCAAGACGAACGGCCAGCTTCTCGATGTGAGCAATCTCCAGATGCCCTACTGGCTCCTCAATTTCGAGGAACATTGCGAGGTGCTGCTGACCAGTACCGGCAACGATCGCCAGATGGATGCGGACATCCTGTCCAAATGCCTGTTGAAGGCGCGGTACAAGAACCGGCTTGCCGAAACGATGGGCAAGATCACCGTGGATTCTCCGATTCCCTACCTCTTGTCCGACCTCAGCGCCGCGATCCAGGACGAGATGGGCAAGCTGGACAAGGCGACGAACACCGCCCCGTTCATGCGCCTGCGCACCAAGCTCGACGAGATGAAGGCGGACCCGCGCTACCAGTTCATGTTTTCGGGAATGCTCGTCGGCGACACGATGGCGGAATTTCTGGGCAAGGTGTTCCGGATGCCGGGCGAGGGCAAGCCCATCTCCATCATCGACGTGTCGGGCGTTCCGTCCGACATCACTTCGACCGTGGTCGCGGTATTGAGCCGGATGGTGTTCGATTTCGCCATCTGGGGCCGCGATGAACGGACCCGCCCGATCCTGCTGGTGTGCGAGGAAGCGCACCGGTACGTCCCCAACGAGAAGAATGCGGACGGCTCGTCGGTCGGCAACATCCTCGGCCGGATCGCGAAGGAGGGGCGCAAATACGGCATCTCGCTGGGCCTCATCACGCAGCGCCCGTCGGATCTGGCGGAAGGCGTGCTGTCGCAATGCGGCACGATCATCTCCATGCGCCTCAACAACGATCGCGACCAGGCGTTCGTAAAGGCCGCCATGCCGGAAGGGGCGCGCGGGTTCCTCGATTCGATCCCCGCCCTGCGCAACCGCGAATGCATCATCTGCGGCGAAGGCGTGGCGATCCCGATCCGGGTCAATTTCGACAATCTGGAAGAGATCAAGCGCCCGGCATCCGAAGACCCCAGCTTCGTGGAACTGTGGAATCAGTCCGGCGGTGAGGAGGACGCGGTCGTGCGCACCGTGCAACGCTGGCGTTCGCAGGGGGTGTAGGTTCCGTCAGGACGGGCTGCGAATGGCGGTGCGCTGCGCTTCCGGTGCTCACGGACCGAAAGTCCGCTGCGCGCCGGTTCTCGCCCACCACCATTCTCGCTCCGACCTGACGAAACCGGGTGTTAGATAGACTTATGGAGCGTTCGGCTCTCCGGACCCAATCGGGTCCGCAAGGGCGACCGCCCGCCCGAGTTTGGGGCCCATCAAAGTATTACTTTGATGGGAACCCATTATGCGAGGCAGCAAGCGATGCGGATGCATCGCGCCCGCAGGGTCTCAAGAAAATCACGTCCCGCGCGTATCGCCGAACAGGTGGATGTGCAGCCGGTCGGTCATGCGGAACCCATGGGTGAGACAGGCATCGACCATCCATTCCTGCCGCGCGCGCAAGGTCGCACTGTCCGTGCCCTCCGCCATCAGGAAGACGCGCGCTTGCGGCAAGGCGTGGGCGCGGACCAGCTCGGCGACCTCTTCGACATCCTGCGGCGATGCGACCACGAATTTGAAGACAGCGCGCGCATCGGCGGCGTAGCTTCGCAGCCGTTCGGGGATCAGCGCCAGTTCCGCGGGATTGCCGCTATGCGCGAGCTTGGGGCTGACATTGTACTGGTCCACCCGGATATCGACGCGCGGCGGGGCCGTTGTCGTGCCGTTGGTCTCGATCTCCACCGTCATGTCCGGCAGCAGTTCGAGCAACGTGCCCAGCGCCGCCCCCTGCAGCAGCGGTTCGCCCCCGGTGACGATCAGCCGTCGCTGCCCCAGCGCCTCGATCCGCGCGGCCACATCGGCTTCGTCCAACATGATCTGGTTGGCGCGGCGGGCGAATGTCGCGCCATCGCGATGCGTGCGGATGTCGCCGTCGAAATGCCAGGTGTACGCCGTATCGCACCATTCGCAGGCGAGGTTGCAGCGGGACAGGCGCATGAAGGTGCAGGGCGCACCGATGCTCGGCCCTTCGCCCTGGACGGAGGCGAAGATTTCCGGTTCACCCGGTACGGTCGTGGCGAGCACCAGCCCCATGGCGTCAGCCGAGCCGCGCCAATGCCGTCGTCAACCGTTCGACTTCGCCGCTGTGATGGGCATGGTCGGCCCGCGCCTTTGCAACCGCCTCCGGCTTCGCGCGTTCGGTGAAATTCGCATTGCCGAGGCGGCCTTCCAGCAATTTCACTTCCTTGGACGACGCGGCAAGTGCTTTGGTCAGGCGGGCTTTTTCGGCATCGATGTCGATCAGTCCTTCCAGCGGTATCACGATGCTGTCTGTACCCGCGGCGATCTGCATGACCGGGCCGTCCGGCACCGGTTCCCGATGGATCGTACTGATGCGCGCGATGCGTTCGATGGCGGATTGGTTGCGGGCGATGGCGTTCGCGGCGACCGGGCCGGGCGCGTCGCAATACGCCGCCAGCTTCTGCCCCGGGGGGATGCCCAACTCGTTCTTCGCCGCCCGTATGGAGCGGGCCAGCGCGATCAGCCATTCCGCCTCGGCCTTCGCGTCGACGTCCTGCTCGACCGTGAAATCGGGCCATTTGGCCGTGATGAGCGGGTAGTGCGCCCGATCGCCCTGCGCCGCCCACAATTCTTCGGTGACGAAGGGCATGAAGGGGTGCAGCATTACCAATATCTGGTCGAGCACCCAACCCGCCACGGCGCGCGTTTCATCGTCGAAATTGCTTTTTATGAGTTCGATATACCAATCGCAGAAGGTGTCCCACGCGAAATGGTAGATGATGTCCGCCGCCGCATCGAACCGCAGATCGGCCATTGCCGCGTCAAGATCGGCGAGCGTGCTCGCCAGCTTGCCGATGATCCAGCGATTGACCGCGCCGGTCGCGGCGGGCGGCTGCAATGTGGTCGATGCGCGAATGCCGTTGGCCTGGCAGAACCGGGTCGCGTTCCACAGCTTGGTCGCGAAATTGCGGTAGCCTTCGACCCGGCTGTCATCCATCTTGATGTCGCGGCCCTGGCTTTCCATCGACGCCATGAAGAACCGCAGGGCATCCGCGCCGTACCGGTCGATCAGACCCAGCGGATCGACGACGTTGCCTTTGGACTTGGACATCTTGGACCCGTCGGCGGCGCGCACCAGCCCGTGCAGATACAGCCGCGGCCACGGGTTCTGCCCGGTGAGATGGTGCCCCATCATCATCATCCGCGCATCCCAGAAGAACAGGATGTCGAACCCGGATATGAGCAGGGAGTTGGGGTAGTGCTTGGCGAGTAACGAACCCGTTCGTCCTGAGCTTGTCGAAGGGCTGCTTTTTTCTTCTATGGCATCGCTGGAAGTGAAGGGCGATGCTCCGACAGGCTCAGCATGAACGGGTGGGGGGGTGGTGACTTCACCTTCCGGCCAACCCAACGTCGCGAAGGGCCACAGTGCGCTGGAGAACCAGGTGTCGAGGACGTCTTCGTCCCGGCGCAGTTCGACGCCATCGCCGGCTTGCGCACGGGCGGCGTCCTCATCCTCCGCTACGTAGACTTTACCATCCGCATCGAACCATGCCGGGATCCGGTGGCCCCACCATAGCTGGCGCGAGATGCACCAGGGCTGGATGTTCTCCATCCAGTGGAAGAAGGTCTTGCGCCAGCTTTCCGGGACGATCTCGACCTGGCCCGAACGCACCGCCTCGATCGGTGCGGCGGCGAGCTTTTCGGCGTCGACATACCATTGATCGGTCAGCCAGGGTTCGATGACCACCCCGCCGCGATCGCCGAACGGGGTGGGGATCGTACGTGCTGCGCGTCCAGCGCCACCTCCTCGCCCTTCTTGGTAACGGCGATATGGGGCACCAGGTGGCCGAGCTGCTTCATCCGCGCGACCACCGCTTCGCGAGCGTCGAAGCGGTCCATGCCGACGAATTCCTTCGGAATGCCGCCGCATTGCACCACGCGCGCTTCGGTATCGAGCATGTTGAGCATGTCGGCAGGCGCGATCCCGGCGCGGCGGCCGACTTCGAAATCGTTGAAATCGTGGCCGGGCGTGATCTTTACCGCCCCGCTGCCCAGTTCGGGATCGGCATGTTCGTCCGCCACGATAGGCACGCGCCGCCCGGTGATCGGCAGCACGACATGGCGACCGACCACGTCGGCATAGCGGTCGTCGCCGGGATGCACGGCCACCGCCATGTCGGCCAGCATGGTCTCTGGGCGGGTGGTGGCGACTTCGATATAAGGCTTGCCCGCCTTCGTCACGACGCCTTTTTCCAGCGGGTAGCGGAAGGTCCAGAAATGACCGGGCATGTCCCGCGTTTCGACCTCCAGATCGGAGATCGCGGTCTTGAGCTTGGGATCCCAGTTCACCAGCCGCTTGTCGCGATAGATGAGGCCTTCTTCGTAAAGCTGCACGAAGGTCTTCGTGACCGCGCGCGAGAAGTGCGGGTCCATCGTGAACTGTTCGCGGCTCCAGTCCATCGAACAGCCCAGCCGGCGCAGTTGGCGGGTGATCGTGCCGCCGCTTTCGTGTTTCCAATCCCAAACCCTGTCGATGAAGGCTTCGCGCGCATGGTTGGTCCGCTTATCGCCATCCGCCTCCATCTGCCGCTCCACCACCATCTGCGTCGCGATCCCGGCATGGTCGGTGCCCACGACCCACAGCGCATCCTTGCCGCGCAGCCGTTCGTAGCGGATGACGATGTCCTGCAGCGTATTGTCCAGCGCATGCCCGATATGCAGCGACCCCGTGACGTTGGGCGGCGGGTTGACGACGGTGAAAGGCTGCGCATCGGGCCGTTCGGGACGGAACAGGCCGTTCGCTTCCCAGTGCGCGTACCAGCGGCGCTCGATCGCGGCGGGTTCGAAAGTGGTCGGGAGGGTTTGGCTCATGAATGAAAGACCGGTTTGCTAATAGGTTTGCGGACCATCCCCCTGCCAGCGGCGCGTAACGCGTGCAACGAAGAAGGGGACATCGCCACTTGCCAAGAGCGCTGTCATGCGGGGCTGGTCGCGCGGGGCTTGTCGTCGGGGGCAAATCCCGACATAGGCCCTAGGGCATGCACGATCAGCCGACATATTCCATCGACGAACGGGGCGATGGCAGCCGAACGCTGACGCTGACCGGCGCCTATCTGGTGTCGACCATGGGCCCGCTCGACCGCGAATTGCGGGGGCTATCGCGCGATTTCGACCGCATCGACATGTCCGGCGTATCGGCGATCGATACGGTCGGCGCGTGGGAAGCTACCCGGCTTGCGCATGATCACGATGCGCAGATAACCGGCGCCGACAGCCGGACGCAGCGCCTGATCGATGCGGTGCGCGATGTCGAGGACAACGCGCAGGAGGAGGAGCGGCAGGCGAACGCGCCGTTCTACGTTCGCGTTCCCGCCATCATCGGCGAGGCAGTGCTGCATATGGGCGGCAGCATCGCCCGCGTAGTGGGGTTTCTGGGGCAGATCCTGCTCGCCTTCGGTTCGGTCGTTCGCCACCCCCGCCGGTTCCGCGGCAAGGCGCTGGTCCGGCAGATGGAACTGGTCGGCGTGAAAGCGCTGCCGATCGTCGGACTGATGAGCTTCCTCATCGGTATCGTCATCGCGCAGCAGGGCGCGGTGCAGCTCAGTCAGTTCGGCGCGGAAACGCTGACCGTCAATCTGGTCGGCCGCATCACCCTGCGCGAACTGGGCGTGTTGATGACCGCGATCATGGTGGCGGGCCGATCGGGTTCCGCCTTCGCCGCGCAGATCGGCACGATGAAGCTGACCGAGGAAGTGGACGCGATGCGGACCATCGGCATCTCGCCGGTGGAGGCGCTGGTGCTGCCGCGCATCCTGGCCGCGTTCCTGATGATGCCGCTGCTGGGCTTCTACGCCTGCGCCGTCGCGATAATCGGCGGGGCGGTGGTCGCGGATGTCGGGCTGGACATTCCCTTCCTGACCTTCCTGTCGCGCATCCGGGAAGTCGTGCCGACCTACGATCTGTGGGTCGGGCTGATAAAGGCGCCGGTGTTCGGCCTCATCATCGCGCTCGCCGGCTGCTATCACGGGATGCAGGTCGAAGGGGACAGCGAACAGGTCGGCCGCCGCACGACGCAGGCGGTGGTGTCCGCCATCTTCGCCGTCATCGTACTGGATGCGTTCTTCGCCGTGTTCTTCACCGAAACCGGCTGGGCCTGATGACGGATATGACAGAGGCGCACGATACGCCCCAACGCGACGAGCAGGACGATCGGCCGCCCCCGATCCGGGTCAGTGGGCTGCGAAACCAGTTCGGCACGCAGGCGGTTCACGAGAACCTCGATCTGGAAGTCCAGCGTGGCGAAATATTGGGCGTGGTCGGCGGATCGGGGACCGGAAAATCGGTGTTGATGCGATCGATCATCGGCCTGCAACGCCCCAATGACGGTAATATCGAAGTGTTCGGCCAGTCGATCACCGATGCGGAGCCCGACGAACAGATCGGCGTGCGCGACCGCTGGGGCGTCCTGTTCCAGGGCGGCGCGCTGTTCTCCACCCTGACCGTGGGCGAGAACGTGCAGGTTCCCCTGAAGCAGTTCTACCCCGAATACAGCGCGAAAATGATGCGCGAGATCGCGGAGTACAAGGTGATGCTGTCCGGCCTGCCGCGCGCGGCGGCGGATAAATACCCGTCCGAGCTGTCGGGCGGAATGAGAAAACGCGCCGGTCTGGCGCGGGCGCTGGCGCTCGACCCCGAATTGCTGTTCCTGGACGAGCCGACCGCCGGCCTCGACCCGATCGGCGCGGCGAAATTCGACCAGTTGACGCGCGAATTGAAGGAAACGCTGGGCCTCACCGTGTTTCTCATCACCCACGATCTCGATACGCTGTACGAGATTTGCGACCGGGTGGCGGTGCTGGCGGAAAAGCAGGTGATCGCGGTCGGCACCATCGACGAATTGCTGGCGACCGACCATCCCTGGATACAGGATTATTTCATGGGCCCCCGGGGCCGCGCCGCGCAGACCGCGCAGGAGCGCGGGGAACGCCGCGCCATCTCGAGCAAATCGCGCGGCATCACCAGGCCCACGATGGACAAGCGGCGGCGAAAGCGCACATAAGGACACGATATGGAAACCCGGGCAAATCATCTTTGGGTCGGCATCGTCACGCTGGCGCTGCTGGCCGCGCTGGCGGCGGGCATCATCTGGCTGGCGCAGCTGGGCAAGGGCGACCAGAAGGAATACGACATCTTTTTCAAGGACGCCGTGTCCGGCCTCGCCACCGGATCGCAGGTGTCTTTTGCCGGGGTTCCGGTAGGCCAGGTCGCCCTGATTACCCTTTCGGAGCAAGACCCCGAGTTCGTCCGGGTGCGCATCGCGGTGAAGGACGACGTCGCCATTCTGGTCGGCACCACCGCCACGATCCAGGGTTCTTTTACCGGCGTGTCGACCATATTGCTGGACGGTGCGCGCCAGGGGGCGCCCGCGATCACCTGCGATACCACCGCCTGTCCGCAGGGCGTGCCGGTCATCCCGCCCAAGGCCGGCGGTATCGGCGCGCTTCTGAACAGCGCGCCGGTCCTGCTGGAACGGCTGGCGACGCTGACCGAACGGCTGACGCTGCTCTTGTCGGACGAGAATCAGGGGGAGATTTCCGGCATTCTCGCCAACACGAACCGCATCACCGATCAACTGGCCGACAACGCGCCCCAGATCGAACGTACCCTGGTCGCGTTGCAGGGTACGCTGGACGAAGCGGCCGAGACGCTGGACGCGTTCGAAAAGGTCACGCAATCGACCGACCGGCTGCTCAACCAGGAAGGTGCCGCGCTGGCCGATCAGCTGCGCGGGACGCTGGGCGCGGCATCCAATGCGGCGAACGCTCTGACCGTCACCCTGGAAGGGGCAAGGCCCGCCACCCGTCAGCTCACCGAAAGCACTCTGCCCGCGGCGGAAGCGACCTTGCGCGATCTGAAAGCGACCAGCCAGGCGCTACGCAATGTTACGGAACGGCTGGAGAACGAAGGCGCGACTTCGTTGCTCGGGTCGCAGCTGCTGCCCGATTACGATCCGAAAAAAAATTGAACGATGCTCAAAGGAACGGCAATGAACAGTATTCTCAAACCCGCATTGCTGAGACCCGTATTGGGTGCCATCGGCCTGTTCACCCTGTCGGGCTGCATCAGCCTCGGCCCCGAAGCGCCTGAAAGCCTGCTGACGCTGACTGCCAACAGCAGCGCGCCCGTCGGTGCGGCGACCACCGGCAATTCCGCCACCGCCATCGCGATCATGGAACCCGATGCCCCGCAGAGCATCAACGTGACCCGCGTGCCGGTGCAGATCGACGCGACCGAAATCGCCTATATCGAGAACGCCACCTGGGTGGAGAAGCCCGCTCGCCTGTTCCAGCGCCTGCTTGCCGAGACCATTCGCGCCCGCAGCGGCCGAATGGTGGTGGATGGCGACGAGGACGCGATCGTTCCCGAAACGCGGCTGCGCGGGACGCTGCGCGAATTCGGTTTCGATGCGCGAACCGGTTCGGCGGTGGTCCGCTATGACGCGGTGCGCAGCGGGGCGGACGGGTCGGTCGAGATGCGCCGGTTCGAAAGCGTGCAGTCGGGTGTGCCGCCGCTGGCCGCGCCGGTGGGAACCGCGCTCAATGCCGCCGCCAACGATGTCGCCGCGCAGGTCGCGGCCTGGGTTGGCTAGTCTGCCAGGCTCGTGACGAGGCGGTAGAAGCCGTGCGCGTCGCGGAATGCCCGGCGCCGTGTTTCACGCACCCACGCCGCTTCTGCATCCTGCCCCCAATGTTCGGCCTGCCAGTCTTCTTCCAGATTGACGGCATTCCATAACGCGTCGACATCGGCATCGGGTTCCAGCGCCGCCATGCCGATGACAAGCGATGCGGCGCGGGAGGCAAGGGCGAAAACGCTCGCCAGTTCGAACGGCGCGATCGACTCCAGCCGCCGCCGCATATGTTCGAGCGTGCGAGGGGGCTGCGGCCGGTGGACAATGCCGCTGATCCGTTCGAGACGTACGTTCTCGCAGGCTTCGAACCGGGAGACAAGCGGCTCCCACACCTCGTCCTGCCGCACGAACAGCGCGTCGCCCGGATCGGCGCGATAGCACAGCGTGTCGGTTTCGAGGAAGCCGAGCAGCTTGGCGACCGGTTCCTGCGGCTGCGCGCGCAAGATGTCGATCGCGTAATCCGCATGGTCGCGATGGCGGAACAGGGCGGGGTCGATCACCTCGGCCTGGTCCGCCCATTCCTTTGCCAGCGCATCGGCCAATGCCCGCGTCGGCACGATCTGCGGCACACCCATCGGCGTATTCACCCCTCGTCCGTCGAGCGTAACCCGATATCCATCCTTCGCCGGCGCGGTCGCGACGTCTTTGTAGAACCGCTTCACGGCCCGGGACTGCGCCATTTCCGCACGAGGAACTGCGGCAGAACGATCAGGTCGATGACGCCGAACGCCATCAGAGCAAACCCCAGTTCCCGCGACCATCCGGTCAGTCCCTGCAAAGTCGCGACTGCCAGTATCAGCAGCACCGCACCCATCAGCCGCGTGCCGGCGATGATGAAATAGCGTCTGCGGGCCAGCGCATCGTCGCCGCGCCGTTCCGTCACCTGAACATATCCATCATCGTGCGCCCTAGCTGTGCTGGCGTTTCGCATACGCCTTGCGCCCCTTCCGCCAGTAGTTCTTCCGGGGTGTGGTAGCCCCAATCGACGCCGATGGCGTGCGTGCCGGCAGCCCGCGCCATGATCATATCGAAGCTGGTATCGCCGATCATGACCGTGCGCGCGGCGTCTGCGCCCGCTTCGGCAATCGCGGCGTTCAGCATCGCGGGGTCCGGCTTCGAGGGATGCCGGTCCGCCGTTTGCAGCGAGACGAACATCTCCACCAATCCCAGGGTGTCGAGACATGAGGCGAGGCCCCGATCCGACTTGCCCGTGGCAACCGCCAGCAGCCAGCCATCCTCATGCAGCGCGGTCAGCAACGCGTCGATGCCATCGAAAAGCGGTTCGTGCAGCCGCCCTTCGTCCCGGCTGGCGCGAAAGGCGTGCTTGTACCCATCGACCACCGTCGCCCGGGACCGATCGTCCGCGTCGGGTGCCAGAAACCGCACCGCCTGCGGCAGGCTCAGCCCGACGATCCGCCGGATCGCATGCCGGTCCGGCGGCGGCAGCTGCGCGGTGGTAAAGCCGGCCTCCATCGCTTCGCAGATGCCGGCCTGCCCGTCGACCAGCGTCCCGTCGCAATCGAACACGGCGAGGCGGGGTGTCATGACGGTGTTTCGCGCATGATGTCGGCTAGACCGGTCGCCCCCTGCCGTTCCAGTCCGGCAGCGATGCGCAGCCGTTCCACCGCTGACTTGTTCTGCGACAGCTTCACCGTATCGCGCCGAGTGGTTATGTGCAGTTCGAAACCGACGATGCCCGGCAGCAGATCGGCGATTCGCTCTTCGGAAACCGCGTCCATCGTCCACGCCTCCCCTTCTTCGATGCGGGCTTCATGCCGCGCGCCGATCGTTCGTAGAAGAGCACGAAGGCCGGTATCGTCCATCTGCGCGATCGGACCTTCCAGTTCGACGGCGATGTAGTTCCAGGTCGGCACTTCGTCGGTGCCGCCATACCACCGGGGCGAAATGTAGGCATCCGGTCCGCCGACGACGATCAGCGCCGGGACCTGCGTAAGATGCGACGTAAGGGCGTTGCTCCGCGCAAGGTGGAACTGCAGCCGGTCATCGCCGACCATCACCATCGGCGTATGCGCGACGCGCGGGCCATCGGGCGTGGCCGCGAAGATCATGCCGAAGCCGACCTGTTCGATCAGCGAGCGGTGGAATGCGGGATCGCCATGGCGAAAAGTAGCTGCGGGATGCATGGTCCAGCCTATCGCTTCGGTCCGCGCGGTTTGCCGCCCGCCGCCCCCTTGACGAATTTCGCACGGCTCTTCTTTCCGAGCTTTCTCTTCGGCGCGCCTGCGGTGCCACGGTTCTGGCGTTCGTCGCTCTGATCGCGGCGGATCTGCTTGGAATGCTGCTTGGCGACCTTTTTCTTGAGCGCGCGGTCCATCGGCTGCCGGTCCTGCTCCGGTTCCGCGTCGCTGTCGCTTTCATCGAAGCCCAGCTGCGCCATGCTGGCAGCGAAATGTTCCGGCAGGGGCGCGGTCGCGTCCAGCGGCACGCCATCGGGATGGTCGATGATCAGGCGGCGCGCATGGAGGTGCATCTTGCGGCTGATGCTGCCGGTCAGGAACGCGTCCGGCCCCCCATATTTGCCATCGCCCACGATGGGATGGCCGATTGCCGCCATATGCACGCGCAGCTGATGGGTGCGTCCGGTGAAGGGCTGCAATTCGACCCAGGCCGCACGATTGCCGGCCCGGTCGACCACGCGGTAGCGGGTCTTGGCAGCCTGTCCGCCGGCCTCGTCCACATGCATCTTCTCGCCGCCGGTGCCCGGCTGTTTGGACAGCGGCGCCTCGATCACGCCGTCCTGAACGTCGGGGACGCCGACGACCAGCGCCCAGTAGATCTTCTTCGCCGACCGGCCGGAGAACCGCTTGGAGAAGAACGCCGCGCTACCCGGTGTGCGTGCGGTGAGCAGGACGCCGCTGGTATCCTTGTCCAGCCGGTGAACCAGTCGCGGGCGCGGGTCGTCCTCGCCCGCAAACGCGTCCAGCAGGCGGTCGACATGGCTGTTCGTGCCGGTGCCGCCCTGCGTCGCGAGGCCGGGCGGCTTGTTGAGGACGATGGCGGCCTTGTCCTGCGTGATCAGCATGGCTTCCGCCTGTGCGATGTCGTCCTCCGTCAGATCGACCGGGACGCGGCGACCGCGTTTGGGCGTCTCGCCGCCCGGCGGCACGCGCAGCACCTGCCCCGCCTTCAACCGGTCTTCGGGTTTCGCCCGCCCGCCATCGACGCGCAGCTGCCCGGTGCGGGCCCACCGGCTGACCATCGCGAAGCCGATCTGGGGCAGGTTGCGCTTGAACCAGCGGTCGAGGCGGATGTCGTCATCGTCCGGCCCGACCGTGAACTGGCGCACATTATCCGCCGGTTTCGCCGCATCCCAGGGGTTGGAGGCGGAACCGCCTTCGTCCGATGGCGCGCTCATATCGCTACTTTCATCGCGATCAATCCGATATACAGCGCGGCCAGCCCGGCCAGCACCGACATCAGCGAATAGGCCATGGCCGCCGCGATCTGTCCGCGCTCGATCAGCATCATCATCTCCAGGCTGAAACTGGAAAAGGTCGTGAACCCGCCCAGCAGGCCGACCCCGATCAACAGCCGCCACTGGTCCGATGGCGCGCCCGAACTGCGCGCCAGCCAACCCGCCAGGAGACCCATCGCAAGGCTGCCGGCGACATTCACGAACAGCGTGGCCCAGGGAAAGGCGGCCATCGGCTGCGCGCCGAACGCATGCGTCAGCGCGCGCCCCGCCTGATAACGCAGCACCGCACCGGCCGCGCCGCCTGCCGCGACGTTCAGGGTTGCGGCCAAGGGTGAAAATGTGGACATAGAAGACGCCTTTAGCGGGGCCGCACCCTGCTGGAAAGCGTGGCGGGCGGCAACCGGCGCTTCTCGCTTGCCAATAGTCGTGCAATTCACTATTGCCGCATCAGTTTCGAGCCGATCCAGCCTTGGATTCGGCCCTTTTTCGTTTATGTTCCGGGCGCTTCCCGCCATCGCGCGGGTCTTTCCTGTTTGCGCCGACAATATCGAGGTTTTTGAATTTATGCAGATCATGGTTCGCGATAACAATGTCGACCAGGCCCTCCGCGCGTTGAAGAAGAAGCTGCAGCGGGAAGGCGTCTATCGCGAAATGAAGCTGCGCCGCCATTACGAAAAGCCGTCGGAAAAGCGCGCGCGGGAAAAAGCCGCCGCCGTCCGCCGGGCGCGCAAGATGGACCGCAAGCGGATGGAACGCGACGGGGTATAGAGCCCCTGCGCACATAAACGTCTCTTGTGGAAGAGACGGCGATATGGTTATCGGGGCGTGGAGCGGTTCTGCGCCCTTTTGCTATGACACTCTTTTTGCGTGATCGGCCGGTCCGCCCACGGCCGCAATTCAGGATCCGACCATGACCGAAGTAACCCGCGTTCCCATCCGTCCCATCGCGCAAGGGTCGCTGACGAAACTGTGGATCGGGATCGTCGCGGCCATCCTGCTGGGCGCGGGGATCGCATGGGCGGCGGTGCCGGACGGAGTTGAGATCGAAACCCTCGTGGAGGGCACGGGTGGCAACCCCGAGATCGGCGATTTCGTGTTCGTCAAATATGTCGGCAGGCTCCCCGATGGCACCGTGTTCGACCAGTCGCAGGAATTGCCGATACCGCCCGGCGTCTTTCCCGAAGGCAATCCTTTTCCGGTAGAGGAAGGCGCGACCGTGCCCGGTTTTTTCCAGGCGTTGCAGCAGGTTCGCAAGGGCGGACGATATCGCGTCGAGATACCGTCCGAACTGGCCTATGGCGCGGCGCCGCCTCCCGGATCGCCCGTGCCCGCCGATACCGATCTGACTTTCGAACTGGAAGTGGTGGATTTCATGGCGCGCGAGGATTTCGAACAGCGCATGGGCGCGCTGCAGCAAATGATGCAGATGCAGCAGCAGCAGCAGATGAACGTCGGCGAAGGCGCGCCGCCGGAAGGTGCGCCGGACAATGCCGGGCCTGCGCCGATGCCGACTCCCCCTCCGGCGCAGTAGGGCGCGCGCCTTATGTCGGTCGATAAACACGCGGTGGCCAAGATCGCCTCGCTCGCGCGCATCGCCATGGACGATGCCGAGCTGGAGCGAATGGTGCCGGAACTCAACAACATTCTCGGCTGGGTCGAACAGTTGGGCGAAGTCGATGTGAGCGGCGTGGAGCCGATGACCGCCGTCATTCCCAACACCTTGCGACTGCGCAGCGATGCCGTGAATGCGGACGCGAAGACCGGCGGCGACCGGCGCGACGACATCCTCGCCAACGCGCCTGCCGCCGAACACGGGTTCTTCGGCGTTCCCAAGGTGATCGAATGATGGCGTGTAATCGTAAGCAATCTCTTCCGTTCGCCTTCGAGCTTGTCGAAGGGCCGCTTTTATCCATGTGCGTCGCGACAAAAGAAAATACGATGCTTCGACATGCTCAGCATGAACGGGGTTTGGTTTGACTGACCTCACCGACCTCACCGATTTGGGTGTCGCCGCCATCCGCAGCGGCGTGGCCAACGGCGATTTCACCGCGCGCGAAGTGGCGGAGGCGTTCAACGCCAATGTCGCCGCTGCCGCCGACCTCAACGCCTTCATCACGACCACACCCGAAAAGGCGCTGGAAGCCGCCGATGCGGTCGATGCGGACCGCACGGCGGGAAGGGCGCTGGGCAGCTTGGCGGGCGTGCCCATCGGCATGAAGGATTTGTTCTGCACCCATGGCGTGCAGACCACCGCCGGAAGCCACATTCTGGAAGGTTTCGTGCCGCCTTATGAAAGCACGGTGTCGGCCAATTTGTGGGCGGCGGGCGCGGGGATGCTGGGCAAGCTCAATCTCGATCAGTTCGCCATGGGGTCCTCCAACGAAACCAGCCATTTCGGCAATGTCGTATCGCCGTGGCGCAAGGGCGGCAGCGATGCAGGCATGAGCCCCGGCGGATCGTCCGGCGGCAGCAGCACCGCGGTGGCCGCGCGGTTGGCACCCGCCGCGACCGGCACGGATACGGGCGGCTCCATTCGCCAGCCGGCGGCGTTCGTCGGCATTACCGGGATGAAACCGACCTATGGCCGGTGCAGCCGCTGGGGTACGATCGCTTTTGCGAGCTCGCTCGATCAAGCTGGGCCGATGGCGCATGACGTGCGCGATTGCGCGATCATGCTGGGCGCGATGGCGGGCTTCGATGCGAAGGACGCGACCAGCCTCGACTTGCCCGTGCCCGATTGGGACGCCGCGCTGAACGCCGACATGCGCGGCAAGCGCGTCGGCGTGCCCCGCGAATATCGCATGGACGGCACGGATGCCGCGATCCTCGAAAGCTGGGACGAGGGCATCGCGTGGCTGAAGGATGCAGGCGCGGACATCGTCGACATCAGCCTGCCGCACACGAAATACGCGCTGCCCGCCTATTACATCATCGCCCCGGCTGAAGCCTCCAGCAACCTCGCGCGCTATGACGGCGTGCGCTATGGTTTGCGCGATCTTCCGAGCCAAAAAGACGGGGAGCGCGCCGGATTGCAGGACATGTACGCCGCCACCCGCGCGAAAGGCTTTGGCGACGAGGTCAAGCGCCGCGTGCTGATCGGCACCTATGTGCTGAGCGCGGGCTTCTACGACGCCTATTACACACAGGCCCAAAAAATCCGCGTGCTGGTAGCGCAGGATTTCGACCGGGCGTGGGGCGAATGCGACGTCATCCTTGCCCCCACGACGCCTACGGCCAGCTTTCCGCTGGGCGAGAAATCGGACGACCCGCTGGCGATGTATTTGAACGATGTCTTCGCCGTGCCCGCCAGCCTCGCCGGGCTGCCCGCGATCAGCGTGCCGTGCGGTGTGAACGAGGACGGCCTGCCGCTCGGCCTGCAGATCGTCGGCAAGGCCTTCGACGAGCAGGGCGTGATGAATGCAGGCCTCGCGATCGAGGAACGCGCCGGTTTCACGGCACGCGCGGAGAAGTGGTGGTGAGCCTTCAATCTTCCTCCGTTCGCCCTGAGCTTGTCGAAGGGCTGCACTTTTGGAGTGCCAACCAAGTAAGAGAAGGGCAGGGCTTCGACAGGCTCAGCCCGAACGGATTTAGCGTATGACCGACTACCGCATCCAGGGCGAAACCGGCGAGTGGGAGGTCGTGATCGGCCTGGAGGTCCACGCGCAGGTGACCAGCCAATCCAAGCTGTTCAGCGGGGCGGATACGACGTTCGGTGCGGAACCCAATACGCAGGTCAGCCTGGTCGACGCGGCGATGCCCGGTATGCTCCCGGTGCCCAATGCCGAATGTATCCGCCAGGCGGTGCGGACGGGGATGGCGATCGAGGCGCGGATCAACCGCTACAGCCGCTTCGACCGGAAGAACTACTTCTATGCCGATCTGCCGCAGGGATATCAGATCAGCCAGCTCTACCATCCCATCGTAGGGGAAGGGCAGCTGCTGATCGAGGCGGACCCGAAGGGCGGCATTCCGCAGGACAAGAGCATCGGGATCGAACGCATTCATATCGAACAGGACGCCGGCAAGCTGATGCACGATCAGCATCCCACCATGTCCTATGTCGACCTCAACCGCTGCGGCGTGGCGCTGATGGAGATCGTCAGCAAGGCCGATATGCGCAGCCCGGCGGAGGCGGGCGCGTATGTGCGCAAGCTGCGCTCCATCCTGCGCTATGTCGGATCGTGCGATGGGAATATGGAGCAGGGTTCCATGCGCGCCGACGTGAATGTTTCCGTGAGGAAACCCGGCAGTGAACTCGGCACGCGGACCGAGACGAAGAACGTCAATTCCGTGCGCTTCGTCATGGCGGTGATCGAAGGCGAGGCGCGGCGGCAGGTCGATCTGATCGAGGATGGCGGAACGGTGATGCAGGAAACGCGGCTCTACGACCCCGACCGCAATGAAACGCGATCGATGCGCAGCAAGGAAGACGCGCACGACTATCGCTATTTCCCCGATCCCGATCTGTTGCCGCTCGAACTGGAAGAGGCTTTTCTCGACGAATGCCGCGCCAGCCTGCCCGAACTGCCCGACGCCAAACGCAGGCGTTATGTCGAGGAACTGGGGCTGAGCGATTACAACGCCGCAATCCTGACGGCCGAAGTGGAAAACTTCGCCCGCTTCGAAACATTGCTGGCGATCACCGCGCGTGAATTGGGCGAACCGGAGGCGAAGGTTGCCACCACGGTCGCGAACTGGTCCATGTCCGTCGCGCCCGGTGTGGTGAAGAACTTGGGGGCGCAAGCCAGTCTCGAACACGCCACGGCGGACGCGCAGGCGGCGATCCTGAAGATGCAGGGCGCGGGCGATATCAGCGGCGGACAGGCGAAAGAAATCTACGAAATCGTCCTCACGACCGGTCGCGATCCGGTCGAGATTGCCGGCACAGAAGGCTTGAAGCAGCAAAGCGACACCGGCGCGATCGAGGCGGAAATCGACGCGGTCCTCGCCGCCAATCCCGACAAGGTCGAACAATATAAGGGCGGCAAGGACAAGCTGTTCGGTTTCTTCGTCGGCCAGACGATGAAGGCGATGCAGGGCAAGGCCAACCCGCAGGTCGTCAACCAACTGCTGAAGGACAAGCTCGACCGATAAGCCGACCCCGCCGGATGCACCGCAAAGGTGAACTTCGCCTAAACAGGCTATCAATTCCACCCGACGCGGCGACTGGGTCGGGCAGGCGCAGCCATTGACGCAATAAAGTCACAACTGCGTCAAAAGCGGCACGCTTCATATAGTCGCATGCATTATCCATCTTCTAACCCGAACCCCGGTCTTTTAATGTACGGCACGCCATAACCGATGGCACTGTTTGGGGGGACGGTTCCCACCCTGGGAGGGTTCGATGTTCAAGAAATCCATGGTTGCGCTGGCTTGCCTTACGCTGGCCGCCACGCCGCTGCAGGCGGAAACGCTGACCAATACGGACGTGATCGGCCTGCTTGCCGCCGGGCTGGGCGACGAAGCGGTCATCGCCAAGATCGAGACGAGCGACGCGGACTACACGACCGATACGTCGACCCTGCTGGCGCTGCGCAACCAGGGCGTATCGAGCGCCGTGATCGCGGCCATGCTTACCCGCGCCAATGCCGCGCCCGAATTGTCCGACAGTTCGCCCGATCCGCTGGCGCCGCATTATACGGGCGTCTATCTGTTCGACGATTGGTCGGCGGACAAGCGCATGTGGAAGATCGACGCGACCGCTTCCACCCAGACCAAGACCGGCGGCATCCTGGGCTATGCGCTGACGAGCGGCATCGCGTCGGCCAGCGTGAAGGCGGTGATCCCGGGCGAAACCTCGCGGACCAATTCTCCGGTTAGCAAGCCGGTGTTCTACATGTATTTCGACGGCGCGAACGCCAATGAAGGCAGTGCCTTCAGCAGCGGATTCGGCACCTCGATCCAGTCGCCCAACGAGTTTTCGCTGGTGAAGCTCAACGCCAAGAAGGGCCGGCGCGAGGCGCGCATCGGCAGCATGAATATCGGCGGCATGAAAACGGGCGTAATGGACAAGGACCAGATCGCCTTCAATTACGAACAGATCGCGCCTGGCATCTATCGTGTCGAATCCGAACAACCGCTGGAGGCGGGCGAATACGGCTTCATCTTCGCCGTCAGCGGCGGGGCGGGCCCCGGTATCAACGCAGGCGCGGGCGGGGCGCGGGTTTTCGGGTTTACCGTCCAATAGTCGCCTGAGGCACGGGGCATAAAAAAGGGCGGCGGGGATTGGATCCCAGCCGCCCTTTTTGCGTGTATGGTCGCAAAAATCAGCCCTGGCGTTCGCCCGTCATGGCCATCGAACCGAACGCGCCGGCGTTTACATTGCCGGTCAGCTGGTCGCCCTGCACGGTCGCCTCGCAATCCAGGGTCATCGGCATGGGAACGGTCATGTTCATCTTCCAGTTGAGCTTCTCGCCGTCGATCGTGCCGTTCTCGACATCCATGCTGCCCATGGCCCCCTTGTTCGTGCCCGTGAACGTCTTGCCGTCATCGCCCGGTACGACGGTGAACGTGCTCTTCTGATCGCCCATCGGGCTCTTGGTGACACAGTCGTAGGTTCCTGCAACGGACATAATAATCTCCTTCATGTTCGATCGTGTGTTGAATTTAACGCATCAGTCGGGGGAAGTTTCCCGCATTTCGATGGGTAGGCCCAACGGTTCCAGCTGCGCGCGCACCTGATCGGCATCGCCGACCACGACCCAGACGAAGCGGTCGATATCCACCGCTGCGCGGACGGCGGCATCCAGGCTCTCGCGCGTCTGCTGGCGATAGCGTCCTTCCAGCGTTTCGTAATAGTCATCCGCCCGGCCGAACAGCGCGTTGTTCTGCATGGCGGACAGCACGGCGCCCGACGTTTCGAACTGGCCGGGAAGCTCGCCGATCTCGGCGGTGACGATGCGGTTCAGCTCTTCCTCCGTCACGCCGTTGCTTTGCAGAAAGTCCGATGTCTCGCGGATGAGTTCGGCCAGCGCATCACCGGTCCGGTCGGCCTGCACCGGTGCCGCGACCTGATAGGCGACGGCGTTCTCGTTGATCGAAGGGCCGCCGCGAACACCGTAACTCCAGCCCTTGGCTTCGCGCAAATTCATATTCAGGCGGGCAAGGAAGTTGCCGCCCAAGGCATTGTTGGCGTTGGTCAGATCGATGATCGAGTCGTCCTGGCCGCGGGCCGGCGTGAGCACGCCGCCCAGGATGTAGGATTGCGGCGAATTGGGGCGGTCGACCAGGATTATGCGGCTGGATTCGGGCGGGGTGGGAAGCGTGCCGAAATTCTTCACGCCCCTCGCCACGGCGGGCGCGGTCCAGTCGCCGAGCGATGCGTTCAGCACCGGCAGGATTTCGGACAGGGGCCGGTCGGACACGACGAACACCTCGCCATTGTCCGGCCGAATCCAGCGCTGCTTGAAGGTGACCAGATCGTCGCGGGTGATCCCGGTGAGCGATTCGACCGTGCCGCTGCCGGTGTCTCCATAGGGCGATCCGGCACCGTAGATCAGCGGCGTGAGAGTGCGCGTGGCGATGACCGCCGGGGTCTTGTCGCCCTGTTGCACGCTGGTGACCAGCTGCGAACGCACGCGCTCCACTTCCTCCGGGGCGAAGGCCGGGTTGCGCACGATGTCGGCCAGCAGATCGAGCGATGGTTTGAGGTTCGGGGTCAGCGCCGCCAGCGTGAAGGTCGAACGGTCCTCCCCGCCGCCGGTGCCGATCACCGCGCCCAGCCGTTCGCGCGCTTCGGCGATTTCCTGCGAGGAAAGCGAAGTCGTGCCTTCGTCGAACAGGCTCAGCGCCATGCCTTCCAGTCCCCGCTTGGCGACCGGATCGGCGGCGGATCCCGCGTTGAAGGACAGCGCCACACGGGTCGCGGGCACGGCGTCGCGCCGAGCGAAATGGACTTTCATGCCGTTGGCGAGCGTCGCATGCTCGACATCCGGGAAATCGAGCGGCATGCCCGTCGTAATAGCGGGGGCGGGGCGGGTTTTGGTCACCGTGATGCTGTCGGCGGACACGGCGTCGGCGTCCGGTGCGGCAGCGGCGACGGAAGCCGCCTCCTCGTAATCGGAATCGCGCTCGCCCGGCTCCAGGATCAGTGTCATCGACGGCTTGGTCATCCAACGCTGCATGGCGGCCCGCACGTCGGCGGGCGTCAGGCGGGCGAGTATCTCCAGCTGCCTGGCGTAAAATTCCGGGTCGTCGGTGAAGACCTCGCCCTGCGCCAACGTCACCGCCTTGCCCCCGAAGCCGCCGACCTGCTCCAGCCCGCGAATGGTTTCCGCGATGGTGCTGGTCGCCGCCCGGCGCACCTCGTCCTCGGTCGGGCCGCTCGCGACGAATTCATCGATCAGCGCATTCAGCCGCGCCTCGACCGTGCTGGCATCGACGCCGGGCCGCGCGGTCGCGCCGACATTCAATATGCCCACGCGCTGGAAGGCGAAGTTGCCGCCGCTGACGCCGACCGCCAGTTTCTCGTCGCGCACCAGCGCCTGGTCGAGGCGGCTGGACGACAACCCGCCCAAAATCTGCGCGCCGACGGTCAGGGCGGTCAGTTCCTCGTCCAGCAGGCCGGGGACGGACCAGTATTTGCTGATATTGGTCGCCGCGACCTGATCCTTCATGATCGTGCGCACGTCCTGCGTAAGCTGCGGGACGGGGGCCATGGCGGGGTTGTTGACCGGACCCCGCTCGATGTCGCCGAAATAGCGTTCGACCAGCGTGCGCGCTTCGTCCGCAGACACGTCGCCGGCCAGCACCAGCGTCGCGTTGTTGGGCCCGTATTTATCGCGGAACCAGTTGCGCACGTCTTCCATCGATGCGGCATCCAGATCGGCCATCGAACCGATCGGCGTGTGGTCGTAAGGGTGGCCTTCGGGATACAGGGTGTCGACGATCTCGTAGAACACCAGGCCGCCGGGCTGATTGTCGCCCTGGCGTTTCTCGTTCTGGACGACGCCGCGTTGGTTATCCAGCTTCTCCTGCGTGACGGCGCCCAGCAGATAGCCCATCCGGTCGCTTTCGAGCCACAGCGCCCGCTCCAGCGCGCCGCGGGGCACGGTCTGGAAATAATTGGTGCGGTCGAAACTGGTGGTGCCGTTGTAATCGGTCGCACCCATTTCCTGCAGATACTGGAAATAGTCGTTCGGCGCGTTCTCGCTGCCGTTGAACATCAGGTGTTCGAACAGATGCGCGAAGCCCGACTTGCCCTCCGGTTCGTCCTTGCTGCCGACATTGTACCATACCGCCACGCCCACGATCGGCGCCTTGCGATCGGTATGGACGATGACGTCCAGCCCGTTCTCGAGCTGGAACTGTTCGTAGGGAATGTCGACCCGGTCGACCAGTTCGGAAACGGGTGCGGGTTCGTCGGTGATTCGTTCTGCCAGGACGCTCGTCTCGTCCATGGTGGACCGGGCCATCGGCTCTGCGCCGGTGGTCTGGCAAGCCGCAAGCGAGAGGGCGACGACGCTGGCGGAAGCGAAGCGGATGGCAGGATGGATACGCATGGATTGGTCCCCGTTGGATATGTTCGATGACATGGGTTTAGCGGCTTGAGACGATTTGGCGAGAGCGGGCGTTGGCCAGCACATCCTCGCTCCAGAAATGCACCGGCTTCAGCTGGTGTCGGACGAACAGCGCCGCCTGATCTGCGAAATGCGGGCTTTGCGGGCGGGTGATGGCGGCGCCGTAGGGCTGGATCGATTGCGATCGCACACGCTTGCCCGGCTCCCATTCCATGAACATCAGAAAACTGTCGCCATGGCGCACGGATAGCCGCCCGTCATCGTCCACATCCCACAGGGTAGAGGCGCGCAGGGTATCGCTTCCCCCGTCCAGCGGCAGGTCGGTGCGATTGTCGCCGGTGCCCTGTCGCAGGCGGAGCAGGTCCGACATGGGCGGCGTCAGCGTGCCGAAATGGGTGACGAGGTGCTCGGCCACGCCGGTCAGTTCCTCGAGCGCGTCGGGGGTCGGCTGGTTCTGGTAATCCGCGCCCATCCACGGGCGTATCATCAACAGCGCGATCGCATCGCTATCGCCGATACTGTCCGCCGTCAGATCCCATTCGCCGAGCAGCCGCTGTGCGGCGATCAGGCGCTCGTCGTCCAGATCCAGTGCGGCGACGCTGTCCAGCATGTCGGCGACGTAGCCTTCGCGGACATAGCCGGTGTCGTATTTGATGCTTTCCAGCGTGCGCCGGTCGATCGTGGCGTATTGCGCCATCAGCTGTTCGGTCCGGCGGGACCGGTTGGTTTCCTTAAGCTCCACACCCAATCGCGCAGGGATGCTCGCGGGGTCGATATTGTCGGCGGGGGCGGTGGCGGAATAGGGCGCATTGTTGGCGTTGTAGACCCAGCCGCTACCCGGATTGATCACTTTGGGCAGGGCGGCGTAATCGACGCTGCCCCGCCATATGAGATTGCTGCGGTCGCCCGGCAGGATGCTGCGCCAATCCGGTCCCTGCGGCCGGTCGGGGATGGCGGCATTGTAGATCATCGCGATATTGCCTTCGCGATCGCCATAGATGAAATTGGTGGAGGGTATGTCCATCCGCGCGAGGATCGACTGGAATTCGCCGAAATCCTCCGCCTTGTTCAACCGGTAATAGGCGTCCAGCTGCCCCAGATTGCCCATTCCGCCGTAACGGATGGCGAAGGCGCCGTCGTCGTTCACGATCACCGGCCCGTGGACGCTGCGATGCACGGTGCGTCGGATCGGCAGGACCAGCGGCCCCATGCGGACGGGCAAGGTGACCGTCTCGCTTTCCAGATCGCGCCATTCCCCATCCAGCCGGTATCGCGTGCCGCTATCGTCCAGTTCGAGCCGGTAGACGTCGGTCATGTCCGGGCGGTTGACCGTGTTGGTCCAGCCGAGGTTCTCGTTATGGCCGAGGAAGGGGAACGGGCTTCCAGGGAAATTGGCACCCGCGAAATGCCAGCCTTCGTCGCTTTCGACCACCAGTTCGTACCAAGCGACGCCGCCGCGCCAGGGCTGGTGGCTGTTGGACACGACGCGGGTGACGCCATCGCCCGATTTCTCCGGCGCGATGGCCCACGCATTGCTGCCGGCAAGCGCCCCGTCGGTGCCCATATGCAAAGGCAAGGCGAGCGGGGGATCGCCCGCCACATCCTGTTCGCCTTCGCGGATGGCCGGCCCGAATTCCGGTCGCAATCCCTCGCCCGCGACCAGGTCGCCGATGATGTTGCCGAGGCCGAAGAAGAAAGGCTGGCGAAGGGCAAATCCGGTCGCCACGTCCTCGCCATCCACCGGGAACAGACGCGCCAGTTTCAACTCGCCCGGATGCGCCGCGGCATAATCGTTGAGACCGGTGGCGTAGGCTTCGAACAATGCGCGCGTATCGGCGGGCAGCGATCCAAAATGCCGCTCCGCCGTGCCGCGCGCGTCGATCAGGTGATAGGCGAAATCGACCTGCGCGCCCTCTTCGCCCGCGATCGCGCCATAGCGGCCACGCGTCATCGCGATGACATCCTGCAGGGTGTGGAAGTCGTCCTGCGCGTGGGCCACCGCCACGCCGTAAGCGACGTCCGCGTCGGTCCTGCCGTAGATATGCGGCACGCCGAATTCGCTGCGCACGATTTCCGCGGTGTAGGCGTATTGCCCAACCGGCTTTGCGCGACTGCCCCGTTCGGCGAAGAACGGTTCCCACACCATCAGCGTAATCAGAATGACGGCAGAGATCGCCGCCACACCGATTGCCGCCCGTCCGATCCACCGCCTCATGCAAAACGCCCCGTCTGCTCACCTACGCTTTCCATGCTTAGCGCGCGGTTCGAAAAGATCAAACGCCGCAGGACGTTATCGGTGTCGTTGCAAAGGCGCACCGGTTCCCTATGTCGCCAACACACGTCTTTCGCGAAGGAGCATAGCGCCCATCATGAACCTCGAAAAATTCACCGACCGTGCCAAGGGTTTCCTGCAATCCGCGCAAACGGTTGCCATCCGCATGAATCATCAGCGTATCTCGCCGACGCACCTGCTCAAGGCCTTGCTCGAAGACGATGAAGGCATGGCCGCGGGCCTGATCGGGCGTGCGGGCGGCGATGCGGCGACGGCGCAGGATCGGGTGGACGATGCCTTGGCGAAGGTTCCGGCGGTGTCGGGCGGCGGGGCGCAGCAGACGCCGGGGCTGGACAATGACGCGGTGCGGGTGCTCGACCAGGCGGAACAGATCGCGGAAAAGGCGGGCGACAGCTACGTCACGGTCGAACGGCTGCTGGTCGCGCTTTGTCTGGCGAGCACGACGACGGCGGGGCAGGCGCTCAAGGAAGCGGGCCTCGATCCGCAGGCGTTGAATGCCGCGATCAACGATTTGCGCGGCGGGCGATCGGCCGACACGGCCAGCGCCGAAGACGCCTATGACGCGATGAAGAAATACGCCCGCGACCTGACCCAGGCGGCGCGCGACGGGAAGCTCGACCCGGTCATCGGGCGCGACGAGGAGATTCGCCGGACCATTCAAATCCTGGCCCGCCGGACCAAGAACAATCCCGCGCTCATCGGCGAACCCGGCACCGGCAAAACCGCCATCGCCGAAGGGCTGGCGCTGCGGATTGCCAATGGCGACGTGCCCGACAGCTTGAAAGGCCGCACGCTCATGTCGCTCGACATGGGATCGCTCATCGCCGGAGCGAAATATCGCGGCGAATTTGAGGAACGGCTGAAGGCTGTACTCGATGAAGTGAAGGGCGCGGACGGGCAGATCATCCTGTTCATCGACGAAATGCACACGCTGATCGGGGCGGGCGCGTCGGAAGGTTCGATGGATGCCTCCAACCTGCTGAAGCCCGCGCTGTCGCGCGGCGAACTGCATTGCATCGGCGCGACCACGTTGGACGAATACCAGAAATACGTCGAGAAGGACCCGGCGCTCCAGCGGCGTTTCCAGTCGGTCTATATCGACGAGCCGACGGTGGAAGACACCGTGTCCATCCTGCGCGGGCTGAAGGAGAAATACGAACTGCATCACGGGGTGCGCATTACCGATGGCGCGATCGTGGCGGCGGCGACTTTGTCCAACCGCTACATCCAGAACCGCTTCCTGCCCGACAAGGCGATCGACCTGATGGACGAGGCCGCCAGCCGCATCCGCATGGAAGTGGAATCGAAGCCCGAAGAGATCGAAGCGCTCGACCGGCGGATCATCCAGCTCAAGATCGAGGAATCCGCGCTCGGCAAGGAAAGCGATGCGGCATCGAAAGACCGTTTGAAAGCGTTGCTCGAAGAACTCGCCAATTTGGAACAGCAATCGTCCGAACTCACCACCCGCTGGCAGAACGAACGCGACAAGATCAACGCGGAAAGCCGTTTGAAGGAAGAGCTCGACCAGGCGCGGCTGGAACTGGAGCAGGCGCAGCGCGAAGGCGATCTGGCGAAAGCGGGGGAGTTGTCCTACGGCCGCATACCGGAACTCGAGAAAGCCATCGCCGCTGCGGCGGACCAGACCGAAAACGCGATGCTGCGTGAAGAAGTGACGCAGGACGACATTGCCGCCGTCGTGGCCCGAGCGACGGGTATTCCCATGGAGCGCATGCTGGAAGGGGAACGCGAAAAACTGCTGCAGATGGAAGAGGTGCTGGGCGAACGCGTGATCGGCCAGCGCCAGCCGATCGAGGCGGTGTCAAAGGCCGTGCGCCGCGCGCGTGCGGGTTTGCAGGATCCCAACCGCCCGCTCGGCAGCTTCCTGTTCCTCGGCCCCACCGGCGTCGGCAAGACCGAACTGACCAAGGCGCTGGCCGAATTCCTGTTCGACGACGACAGCGCGATGGTCCGCATCGATATGAGCGAGTTCATGGAGAAACACGCGGTCGCCCGCCTGATCGGTGCGCCTCCCGGCTATGTCGGTTACGAAGAGGGCGGCGTCCTGACCGAAAGCGTGCGCCGCCGCCCCTATCAGGTCGTCCTGTTCGACGAGGTGGAGAAAGCCCATGCGGACGTGTTCAACGTGTTGCTGCAAGTATTGGACGACGGGCGGTTGACCGACGGGCAGGGGCGCGTGGTGGACTTCGCCAACACGCTGATCATCCTGACGTCGAACCTCGGCAGCCAGCATCTGGCCAACATGACCGACGATCAGAGCGTCGACGATGTGGAGCCGCAGGTGATGGATGTCGTGCGCGCGCATTTCCGCCCCGAATTCCTGAACAGGCTGGACGACATCATCCTGTTTCATCGCTTGGCGCAGGAGCATATGGCGCCGATCGTGGCGATCCAGGTCGGGCGGGTGCAGAAGCTGCTGACCGATCGCAAGATCACGCTCGATCTGTCCGAAGCGGCGCTACGCTGGCTGGGGCGGGTCGGATACGATCCCGTCTATGGCGCGCGCCCCTTGAAACGCGCGGTGCAGCGTTATTTGCAGGACCCGCTGGCCGACCGCATCCTGCGCGGCGACGTGCCCGATGGTTCGACGGTGACGATCGAGGAAGGCGACGGCGAGCTTCGAATGGATATCGGACAGCTGCGCGAAAGCGCCGCCGGGTAAACTCCCTGTCTGTGTGATTAACGCAACAGTAGGGGAGAAACGTAAACCACTCCTTTGACATCAAACCGTCACTATTGCAGACGGTTCCCATCGAGGGGACTGGGGTTCACCTTTTACCGAAATTTTGGCGATGCAGGCGGCGGGGGCGCCGAATCACCGGATCGGTAGGGGCCATTCCAGCTTCAGGGTTGTCGCGAATGGAGTATCGCAATGAAAAGTTTTCAGGAAAATTCGATGAAGGGTCTGGCGGTTTCCGTTTCCGCCCTCGCACTGATTTATGGCGCACCCGCTTTCGCGCAATCGAATGACGCGGACTGCCCCGTCGGCCAGGAAGAAGTGGACGGCGAATGCGTCATCCAGTCCGAAGGCCCCGACGGCGTCACCAACAATGATCCCGGCTCATCCGATGTGGTGGACGTAACCGATACCGGCGCGAGCGGTGCGCAGACACCCGGCGCGATCGTCGTCACCGGTTCGCGTATCCGTCGCGACACCTACTCCAGCATTTCGCCGCTCCAGGTCCTGACCACCGAGGCATCGCAGGAAGCCGGCCTGTTCGACCCGTCGCAGATCCTGCAGCGTTCCGAATCCGCTTCGGGCCAGCAGATCGACGCGACCTTCCAGGGTTTCGTGCTCGATAACGGCCCCGGTTCGCAGACGCTGAACCTTCGCGGCCTCGGCGCGGACCGTACGCTGCTGCTGGTCAATGGTCGCCGCCTCGCGCCCGCCGGTGTGGAAGGTGCCCCGACCAATCCGTCGATCAACCTGCTTCCCGGCTCGCTGATCGAACGCTACGACCTGCTGCTCGACGGCGCATCCTCCGTTTACGGCTCGGATGCTGTGGCCGGCGTTGGCAACATCGTGCTGCGCAAGGATTTCGACGGTCTCGAACTGTTTGCGCGTGGTGAAATAAATCCGCAGGGTTCGGGCGAAGACTACACGGTCAGCGCCGCTTACGGCATCAATACCGATCGCGGCTTCCTCGGCATCGGTGCGGAGTACGACTATCGCGACGCCATCCGCTTCCGCGACCGCGACTTCTTCTCCGGATGCGATACCAACCGCGAGGTCGATCAGGACGGTAATATCCTCACGGTCGGTCTGCGCGACAACGCCATCGTCCGCGAACGGACGCCGGGCGTTACCGTGTCGGAAAGCGAATGTAAGGTTGACGGCATCAGCGGCCGTATTTTCAACCCGTTCACCCGTTTCGGCTCGATCTACTTCCCCGCCAACGGCAACATCGCGAACATTCCGGGCCTGAACTTTGGTGATAGCACCAACGCTTTCGGCGTCGATCTCGATACCGATGGCGACGGCGTGCGCGATGTCGACTTCCAGAACGTCAACACGAATGGCTTCGATCAGGACATCGTGTTCCTGTCCGAACAGAAACTGTACAACGTCATGGCCTATGGCGAGTACACCTTGCCCGGCGCCGGTAACATCACGCCGTTCTTCGAAGCCAATTACAGCCGCGCGGAAATCCGTTCGGACAATACCGGTTCGCCGCAGCTGTTCCCCAGCGTGCCCGATTTGAACCAGTTCAACCCCTGTAACTTCGTGACCGGCAACGGCGTCGACTGTCGTTCCGCCGATAACGCGTTGCAAGGTCTGACCAATGGTGTCGCGCCCGCGCTTTCCATCGGTATTCCGACGCCCGTCACGCCGATCGTGTCGATCCAGGGGGACCGCGACAATACCGACGTTACGCAGGAACAGTATCGCGGCGTTCTTGGTGTTCGCGGCGATCTGGGCTTCGTCGGCCCTAGCTGGACCTTCGAAGTGTCGGGCGTCTATTCCCGATCGGAAGGTTCCTCCGTCCGTCGCGGCATTCGCGAAGACCGTCTGGCACTATCCCTGGGCCTCGATCCGACCGCCGAATATGACGGCGACGGTATCATCGACAACAATGGCGACGGTATCGCCGACGATTACAACCAGAACGAGGACTTCTTCGGCTTCTTCGGCGACCCCCAGGTCATCGGCGAATGTAACGTCGACGGCTTGGCCAATCCCGATCTGGCTGCACCCGATTTGGCCGCAGGCTGTGTGCCGGTGAACCTGTTTGCCGACAGCGTGCTTGGCAACCCGATCGGCACTTTCGCCAGCCAGGCGGAAACCGATTATCTGTTCGGCGTTCGGTCGTTCGACACGACCTACGAACAGATCGTGGCGAACGCCTTTGTTACCGGTGACCTGTTCGAACTTCCCGCTGGTCCGATCGGTGCGGTTCTCGGTGTCGAATTCCGTCGCGACAAAATTGATTCGCAGCCCGACAGCGTCGCGTCCAACGGACTTCTGTTCGGCTTCTTCGCCGATCAGGGCGCACAGGGCGACAAGAACATCAAGGAAGCGTTCGCGGAAATCGACATCCCGCTTCAGGCCGGCAAACCGCTGGTGCAGGAATTGAACATAAACCTTTCCGGCCGGGTCACGGATGAAGAGTTCTATGGAACGAATTTCACCTACTCGCTGAAGGGAGGTTGGCGTCCGGTCGAGCCGCTGTTGATTAAGTTCAGCTACGGTACGTCGTTCCGTGCGCCGAACCTTCGGGAAAACTTCCTTGCCGGACAGACCGGCTTCAATACCCTGTTCGATCCCTGCGCGGTTCCTACCGAAGCTTTCAACTCGCTGGCCGGCGGTTACAATCCGGCGCTCGACGATCGTGAAGCGGTGGTCTTGGAAAACTGCCGTCGCGAAGGCCGCGATCCGACGACTGTCGGTATCGATTCGCAAGGTCTCAACTCCGATCCGTTCGCCAGCGTGGAAATCACTTCGGGCGGTAGCCTGGAAATCGATCCGGAAACCTCGCGTTCGATCACCGCAGGTTTCGCGTTCGAGGAAACCTTCGGCGACGGCTATGACTTCAGCTTCAACTTCAACTATTTCGATATCAAGCTTAAAGAATCGATCATCGAGCCGTCGGCGCAGTTTATCGTGAACGACTGCTTCACTCGTGACGATGGCGTCCGCAGCCAGTTCTGCGACCGCCTTCAGTTCGATACGAGCGATACGAGCCGTATGCTGGTATCGGACGTGTTCGCCGGCTTCCTCAACCTAGATCAGGAAAGCGTTCGTGGTCTCGATCTCAATGCGACCTTCGGCAAGGAAGTGGCACTGTTCGGAAGCTTGGTAGATTTCGGCGTGAATGTCCGAGCCAACCATCTCATTGAGCGGAGTTCCACCTTCATCAATGACGACGGTACTCCCGACTTCAATGATGCTGCGGGTATCTTCGGTCTTCCCAAGTGGACAGGACGGACGACTTTCACCGCTGATTACGACGATCTACGCCTGACTTATCAAGTCCGTTACACTGGTCCGGTGGAGCAGGATCCTGATGGCATCGATCCGCTGTCCGACGCCTTCGGCTTCGGTCCGGACGGACAGCCTGCGCTGAACGCCGATGGCGATCAGTTCTTCGGCGATACCTGCCTCGGCGGTGGTTCGCGCGACGACGATGGCACGCCGAACGGTGTGGTTGCCGGTGACGGTGTCTTCTGCCGCGATGTCGGCTTCGCCTCCGAGCAGTTCCTGCACACCGTATCGCTGCGGTATCGCATGGACGGCTTCACCTTCATCGCCGGTGTCGACAACATCTTCGACACCGCGCCGCCGCTGGTCGATAGCGACGAAGTGCTGGCCATCGCCAACACCGCGATCGGCAACGGCTACGATTACGACGGTCGGGAATTCTTCCTCTCGATCCGCAAGGAGTTCTGATGCGAGGCATCTTCTCCTAGGTCGAAAACGAAGCGGCCCCGCGACCTAGCGTTGCGGGGCCGTTTTGTGTTATAGTTCTGTTCACGTTCAACAATTCAGGGTGCGCACCATGAAACTTTTGAAAGCAACACTTCTCGCCGCCAGCGCCGGAGCGATGACGCTCGGCGCGGCTTCCCTCACGGCCCCGGCGGTCGCCCAGACCAAGCAGACCCCCTCGATCCCGGTCGAGGCTTGGGCGCTGCGCGACGTCATGCCGAACGTCTCGATCTCGCCCGACGGCTCCAAGCTTCTGCTGATGAAGCTGGAAAGCAAGGAAGGCGAATATGTCATGGAAATCCATGACGCGAACAATCTGGGCAGCAAGCCCGTCCGCACCAACGCCGATCCCATGGAACTGGTGGCCGCGCGCTGGGTCAACGACCGCTATATCTTCGGCACTGCGTGGCAGGTGAAGCGCACCAAGGTGAGAGGTCCGGAAGACGATGTACGCGAATATCTCGCGTTCTCGTTCGACACGAAAACCAACAAGTTCAGCAAGGTCGATGGCAATTTCGACATCGTGAACAACCTTCCCAACGACCCCGAACACGTGCTGGTCGCTACCGGTTCCACGAATGACGGCGGCGCTGGCGGAGTCGATCCCTTGGCGGCATTCCGCCCACGCTCATACTACAAGTTCAATCTTCGCACCGGAGCGCGTTCGCTGGTCCTGAAGGGTAACGACAAATATCCGCAGGCGTCTTTCGATGATGAGGGTAATCCGCGCTTCACCTCGGGTTTCGATACCGGCACGAACGAACAGACCTTCTATTTCCGCAAGCCCGGCGACAGTTCGTGGACCGAGTTTGCCAAGTACGACCTCGATGAATATGACAATTTGTATCGCGTCCTCGGCGGTATTCACGGCTTCCAGGGCTTCAAGGAAGGCGATCCGAACACCGGTTATTTCATTGAAAATGTCGATGGCGACAAGGCTGCGCTGTACGAATTCGATTTCAACACGGGTAAGCTCGGGCAGAAGCTGTACGAGAACGAGAACGCCGACGTGCTGGGCATCCAGACGAGCTCGATGGGATGGGCCGGCGACAACAGCCTGGTCGCAGCCCGTTTTTCCGGTGCCAAACGCGAGCGCTACTGGTTCGACGAGCAGGAGAAGGCACTCTACGCCAATCTTGAGCGCGAAATTCCCAACGCCCATTCCGTGACGATCGGCAGCCGGTCGCGCGATGGTAAGACGATGGTGGTCCACAATATAGGCCCGCGCGATCCCGGATCGTGGTGGCTTGTCAAGGACGACAGCATGGTCAAGATCGGCAGCCGCAACCCGCTGCTCAAAGCGGAACAACTGGCTGACGTGGAGTTCATCACGTACAAGGCGCGCGATGGGAAAACCATTCCGGCCTACGTCACCAAGCCCGCAGGCGAGGGGCCGTTCCCGCTGATCGTGCTGCCGCATGGCGGCCCGCATGTGAACGAGATCATCACGTTCGACGAATGGGGCCAACTGCTTGCGAACGCAGGTTACATGGTGCTTCAGCCGCAATATCGCATGTCGGTAGGCTGGGGGCAGGATCATTTCGATTCCGCCTATGGCCAGCACGGTCTTGCGATGCAGGACGACAAGGATGACGGCGCGAAATATCTGGTCGAGCAGGGGCTGGTCGATCCCGACCGGATCGCGATGTTCGGTTGGTCCTATGGTGGATATGCCGCCCTGGTTGCGGCGTCGCGCGAAGACAATCTGTATCAGTGCACGATCGCCGGTGCGGCCGTGGCGGATGCGGAAAAAACCTATATCAGCCGCCGCAGTTCCAACGATCCCAAGCCTCTGGACGAATGGTCCAAACGCCGCGGAACGATCGGTATCAACCCTATAAACGAGGTCGACAAGGTCAATATTCCGATCCTGATGATCCATGGCGACGTCGACCGGCGCGTTCGGTACTTTAATTACGAAGATTACAAGAAGCAGATCGAGAGGGCCGGCAAGCCGGCGCAGTTCCTGACCTTGACCGGTGCCGATCACTTCTCGAACACGCTGATGTATAATCACCAGGAAGAGCTTTATACCAAGCTGCTCGATTACCTGGCGAATGATTGCGGACCGGGCGGCCTTTGACCTGCCGGCTCCCTTGGACCTGAAAAGGCCCGTATATCTTTACGATATGCGGGCCTTTTCAGTAAGGTCTCACGGCTGCGCGCCTATTGGACGCGTATGCCCTTTTCGCCCGTGCGCCCGTCGATGCGAATGAAGTAGCTGCCAAGTGACGCTTTCTTGAACTCGACGCTGTCGCCCACTTCGGCCTGCAATGCGCGACGCGACGCGCTGTTGATCCGCCAGACGGCGTTGCCGTCCGCTATCGTCAGGTAAAGAGTGTTCCGGCCGCGAACCGCGACGTCGGTAATCGTGGATTGCAGAAGATCGATCTGCGCCTCTTCCCCATCCGAGCCATCGAACAAGGCAATGCGCGGAAGCGAGAACCCGAACAGTCCCCGTTTGGTCTTCGTGATCTCCGCCGCATCGACGATCCGCAGCCCGCTTTCCTCGCTTGCCAGGACGACCCGTCCGACGGCTCCGTCGTAACAGGCCAGCCGCGCGTTATCGTCAACCACAGACTGGCACGTTTTCAAGCTGTCGAGATAATCGTCGTCGGCGCTTTTATCCTGTGCTGCGGCAGGAACGGCGATGCCGCAAGCCACCGCAAGGGCAAGTGGCCGCATGACAGCGGCAACGCGTTCATATGCGTGAAAAGTGATCATCGTTTTACCTGCATGTTCGAGAGAACCGACTAAGTTCGAAATGCCGGAACTACAGCAGAGCGCGGGGTCCGCCAACTGTAACCTGTTTGCAACAGTTGAGCATCTCCGCGCGTTTGGCGGCAACAGCGCGATTGCAGTTTCGGCCCGCCCTATCGTAGACGGCGCATGTTCGGGTGTCGTGCCCGTCGATCATTGTTTCATGGGGGCGCCGTCGTGGTGTCCAACTCCTAAGGGGATCTCAATGTCCAAGCGTTTTAACAAAGCTGCGCTGCTGACCGGCACTTTCATGGCAGGCGCCATGGTCGTGACACCGGCCGGCGCGCAGACCGTCGATGATAACGAACCCGCACTGCAGGCCGCGCCTGACAACGACACGTTCCAGCCCATCGTCGTCACCGGTTCGCGCATTCAGCGCCGCAATGTCGATACCGCCGCGCCGGTCGCGGTCGTCAACGCAGAAGAGTTCGAGCTGTCGGGCACGGTCAACGTCGAAAACGTGATCAACACGCTGCCGCAGGTCATTCCGGGCACCACGTCCTTCTCCAACAACCCCGGCAACGGCGCGGCGACCTTGAACCTGCGCGGCCTCGGTACGAACCGTAACCTGGTGCTCGTCAACGGGCGCCGCTGGATGTTTTTCGATGTCGACCAGATCGTCGATCTCAACACGATCCCATCCTTCCTGCTTGACTCCGTCGACGTCGTGACGGGCGGCGCATCGGCCGTCTACGGTTCCGACGCGCTTGCGGGCGTCGTCAACTTCCGGCTGAAGGATGTCGAAGGCATCGAAGTCGGCGCGCAGTATTCGCTGACCGAACGGGGCGACGGCGCACGCTATCAGGTGCATGGCGCGATCGGAACGCAGTTCGACGATGGCCGCGGTAGTGCCACGGTATACGGCGAATATTTCAATCGCGAACCGATTTTCCAAGGCGATCGCGCTTTCTCGAATTTCGCGCTGGGCGGCGAAACCTTCAACGCTCCGCTACAGCAGTTCGGTTCGTCTCTTCTGGAAGAAACCCGCCTGACCTATCGCGGCAACGGATCACTGGCCGGCCAGCCGTTTAACGGGAACGGCCTCGCCTTCTTCCGTGAACCCGGCGAACTGGCGGCGTTCGATGGGCGCACCTACAACTATGCGCCCGCCAACTACCTCCAGCTGCCGCAGGAACGCTATTTGTTCGGCGGTTACGCGAATTACGAATTCGCGGACGGGCATGAGGCGTTCACCGAACTGTCCTATGTCAACAACCGCGTCGCGCAGGAACTTGCGCCTACGCCGATCCTGGTCAATCTCGGCCTCGACATCGACTTCGTATCCGAATTCCTGTCGGACGACACGCAGGATGCCTTGCGTGAGATCGATGCCAGCGAAACCGGCGCGCAGGCGAATGACGGCATCGTGAACGTGCAGGTGCGTCGTCGCCTGACCGAAGCCGGCAGCCGCAACTCGCTCGACGAGCGTTCCGCATTCCGCGTTCTCGGCGGTGTCCGCGGGGACATCACGGATACGATCGGTTACGAAGCGTATTACTCTTTTGCGCGCACACGCAACTCGAACATCCAGCAGGGTAACGCGTCGATATCGCGTTTCACGTCAGGCCTCGATGGAACGGGTGACGATCCGATCAATATCTTCGGTCGGGGTCAGCTGACCCAGGACCAGGTCGACAGCTTCCGTATCCAGGCGCAGAATGGCGATATCTCGACCTTGCAGGTCGTGACCGGCGTCATTTCGGGAACGTTCGGCGATTTCGCTATCGGCGAAGCCGATGCCGTCGGCTTTGCTGTTGGCGTGGAGCGTCGCGGCGTGTCGTCGCAGTTCCTGCCGGACGAATTCCTTGCATCGGGCGATGTCGCGGGCTTCAATGCCGGCGAACCGACCGAAGGCGAGTATGACGTTCGTGAAGTGTTCGGCGAATTGAACGTACCGATCGAATTCGGCAGCGCACGGCTCGAACTGACGGGTGCGGCGCGCTATTCGGATTACTCGCTTGACGAAGTTGGCGGGGCCTTCACCTATGCCGGCGGCGTGCAGTTTTCGCCGATCCCGGACATAACCCTGCGTGGCCAGTATCAGCGTGCCATACGCGCACCCAATGTCGGCGAATTGTTCCAGGGATCGGCCATCGGCTTCCCCGGCGCAACCGATCCATGCGGTACGTCTGCTGCGACGAGCGGCAATCTCCGCGCGCAGTGTCTTGCCAACGGTGTGCCGGCCGCCAATCTTGGCCGCGCTACGGTGATCCAGCCGGATTCGCAGACCGCTGCGTTCTTCGGTGGTAATCCGAACCTTTCGGAGGAAGTCTCTGACAGTTATACTTTCGGTGTAATCCTGCAGCCGACCTTCGTACCCGGGTTCACGCTAACGGCCGACTACTTCAACATCTCGATCGACGACGCCATTACCACGATCTCGCTGCAGAATGCGCTTGATCTGTGTTTCGATGGTTCGGCGACCGATGTCAGTTCCGTGAATTGTGCGCCGTTCCGCGGCACGCGTGACGTGACCGGTGCGTTCGATCGCAATGACGCCCCGCGTTTGGGTGGAGCGAACATCGCCAATCTGAGCGTTTCGGGAATCGATTTGGAAGCAAATTACAGCACGACCATACCGTTCTCCTTGCTGACCGATACCGGCGAACAGGCCCTGAACCTTTCGTTCCTGGGTACGTGGACGGAAGAAAGCAGCTTCGCCCCGGACCAGAATGATCCTGAGAACATCGTCGAATGTTCAGGCTTCTTCGGAGCGGTTTGCGGCGATCCCACGCCGGAGTTCAAATGGACTTCGCGTGCATCGTTCACGGACGGTCCGCTGACCACGTCGATCCGCTGGCGTCACCTTGACGGCACCACCGATGACAGTGACTTGGATTTCGGCGGTTTCGTCGTCGATCGGGATGGCAATCCGACGGATGTCGCCTTGAACGGCGTCAACGAAATCGACAATTACGACCTGATCGATTTGACCTTCTCGTTCGAAGCAAGCGAGCAGCTTGTGGTGACGTTCGGTGTGAACAATTTGTTCGATACGCTTCCGGGAGCGCCGATCTTCGCCGACGACGGTTCGGTGGCCAACCGGCCGAACTCGCTGCTTCTTGGTGACAACCAGGAACAGGCGAACACCTTCCCGAGCACGTTCGATGTCCTGGGCCGTGATTACTTCGTTTCGGCTCGCATGAAGTTCTGATCCGATCGGTTTCGACGAAAGAAAAATGGCGGTGGACTTCGGTCCGCCGCCATTTTTTCATGATCGCCCTGCGCAGGACGATCCGCGCTGTCGAAGCTGAACGATTCGTCCTATAGGTGCCGCAGAACCCGGAAATCAGCGATCGTTCGCTCTTCGCCGGAAGCTGCCATTCCCATTCGCGAGACCCCGTGCAGGCCGCCCGTTCCGATCCTTCCAGAAACGCCGCATCATCCGCCGTGCGCGCGCAAGCGGCCTGCAAGGACACGATCCTTCCCAATTCGTTGCGCGCCTGCGCTTCGATCAATTCCAGTGTTTCCATGACATGCTCGTCGGGCTGCCCGGCCGCGCTTTGAAGCGTGCGCCGGATGGCCTCGGCAATTTCCCAGGCGGCGGATTCCGGACCGAACCGCCTGGCGCCCGCGGCCGGCGCGTTTGCGAGCGTCGACGAAGTCGTTATCATCCCCTGTGCGCGCTGGGCCAAGCTGCGTTTGGCGACCTCGATCAGGGAATGTTCTTCGATCGCCCAGCGTATCGCTTCGCTTCGCTGCATATTGTGTTCGAGGATCGGACCGTCGATCCGATGGGTTATCAGGCCGATGGCACCGCCGGGTTTCACGACCCGCGCCAATTCCGCCGCAACGCGCGCGGTGTCGCCATACTCGAAACCGAACTGGCTGACGGCCGCATCGAACTGCCTGTCCAAAAAGGGAAGTTCTTCCATGGCGACGCCGGTCTCGATCCGGGTTCCCGCCGGCGGCGCGGGAACCTGGGGCGCAAGATCCACGCCGACCAGCTTCAGATCTGGCCGTTCCTCCAGCAACCAACGCATCACCCGCCCGTCGCCCGTCGCAAGATCGAGGACATGGCCGCCCTCGGGAAGCTGCGTCGCAAACTCGCGCCAGACCTGTCGCTGCGCCGTTTCGATCCTTCGCCAGCGGTCGGGCAGGCAGCCGCCACCGCTCGCATGATGCGCGGTGGCCGCATTGTTGGCCCAGAAATCATTCCAGGCGTCGTCATGGTGGTCGGTCATGGTCAGGTCCTGATGGTCTGGATATCGAATGCCACCGTCATGCGTTGCCCGGCGGCGAAGGGGCGGGTCCCATGATACATGATGCTGGGAAACAGGGCGACATGCCCCTCCTTGGGCTGGAACGTCGCGAGCGGACCGAGCCCGGTTCGAAGATCGGCGGCGGGCCGGCCGATTTCCAGCCAGCCCTCTTCGCCGGTGCCGGGGGGAACCGCGACATACAGGGCCGACGACAGGGTGCCTTGCGGATGGATATGGGCGGCGTGATGTTCAGACCCCCCGGTCAGGCGGACCGACCATGATCCCGCCATGGTCCAGCCCTTGTCGCGATTGCGGAGGAACGGATGCCGGGCATCTTCGGGCGGAAGTGTTTGGCGGTAAGTTTCGAGGGTCGACATGATGGCGGATCGCAGCCGTTCGAGCGGCGGTTCGTCGCGATCGAACAGATTGCCGCGCGTCTGGGTGCCGCCGCGCAGCGACTGGCCCAGCGGGAACGGCGACCGGTCATGCAAACGGTGCAGCAGCGGCGCGACGTCGGACAGCACGTCTTGCGCATCCTGCAACGGCAACAGCGCCGCCATCGCATTGTCGCCATGCAGCCATTGCGCCCGGCGATCCCCGCTCATCCGCCAGGCGACACCGCGCAGCGCCCAGGCGGAAATGTTCCAGGGATCGGCGGCAAGCACGCGGGCAAGCTGGGCATCCGCCCGTTGCGGGGCTTCCTGACGAATGCAGTGGCGCGCTTCGTGCAGCCAGCGATCGGGCGTATCCAGGGTCAGCGTCCGGAACAGCCCGCTCGCTCGTTCGAGCTGGCCGGCCGTGCTCGCATGCGCCGCTTCGAGAAAGGCGAAATGGTGCATGTCGGGAAACCGTCGATGCGCATGTGCCGCGATATCCGCCGCCTCGGCGTCCCGGCCGATACCGGCCAGAAGGGCACAATGCGCGGCCGGTATGTTGGGATCCTGCGGCGCCCGAGTGGCTGCTCGATCGTAGTGCGAATCGAAATCGCCCTCGCCTGCGTCGGATCGCAGCTGCGCCAGGAATTTCAGTGCCTGTGCCCACGACGGCGCCTGTTCGACCAGCGATTCCGCTATCTGCCGCGCGCCCGCGATATCGCCGGCCACGTCCAACGCCTGCGCCTTGCCCAGCCACAGATCGGCATCGCCGCGATTGACCCGAAGCGCCCGGTCGAACCAGGCGGCGGCGTCGTCCTCCCCCCGTTCGACCGCGACCCTCGCCCGGCCATGCAGCGCGCGCTGGCGCCGTGGCTCGATGGCGAGAGCGGCGTCGTACCATCGGCGCGCCTGCACCGTATCGCCTGCCTTGCGTGCGGCGTTCGCCCGGGCCGAGCAATAGATTGCGCGGTGCGATGCGGCCGTTTCGATCCGCCGAAAGACCGCCAACGCCTCTGCATTGCGGTCGGCGGACGACAGTGCGATGCCATGGTCGGTAGCCCATTCGATATTGCCGGGCGCAAGCGTGCTGGCGCGATCGAAACAGGCGGCGGCGCGGTCCGCATCTCCCAGCTTGAGGAACAGGTTTCCCGCGCCATGCTGCATGGCTGCATCGCTCTCGTTCAGGGCGCAGCCTTCGTTCAGCACTGCGGATGCGCTGTCGCGATCGCCCGCCGCCAATGCCCGCCGGGCGCGATCGAGCCATGTCGCGGCGTCGGCCTGCGTCACCGGTCGCGCAGCCATCCGGTGATGGCAAACCGTCCCAACGGGGCGAAAGGCGGGACGTAGGATACGTTGTGGCGCGCCGGCACCGCGAACAGGTTCAATGCATTGAACCGGGGACGGTAACCCTGCACGATATCGCCGTCATCGTCGAAGAAGTTGAGGTATCCTCCCCAATCGGGCTTCCAGTCGTCGAGACCGAGATTGAGGACGTAGGCGATCCTCCATCCTTCCGCCACGTGGCTGTCGATATGCCACCCCAGAAAGTTCTGCGGCGCAAAGACCGTCGCCTGCCCGTCGGCCTTCACCAGTTCGGGAATGGCGGTCACATCGCGTACCAGTTCCAGGAAATCGGGCGCATTCAGATGTTCCAGCAACATTTCGTGCGGACCGCCCGGCGCCCAGTTTTCCTGCACCGATTGAACCAGCGAATATTGCCCGAAATAGAAACCGTAATCACCGCGGCTGGCGGCGCCATAGGCCGCGCCGGCGGCGTGCTGGATTTCGGCCTTGCCTCCGTCGTCGCCGATGGCATGCGCAAGGACCTGCACCGGCTTGCCCTGTTCGCCCGCCTGCGCGGTTACGCCCCATCGGGTTCCGCGCCCCAGTATTTCGCGGATCTCCCTGGCCGTTTCCAGCGTCAGCACGTTGCGTATCTGGACCCTTCCATCGGACTTGAACCATGCGGCCAGACGCGTGCGATCGAGATGCGGATTGATGGCGAACAGTTGCTTGGGCATCGCCGCCTCTATCGCGTCGCGGCTTTCGTTATGCAAGCCGGTCGGCGCGGACCACGGCCGGCGGCGTCCGGCTTACGTATAGGGAAAGCCGCTTGACCGCCGCCATAGCATGCCGTTACCCCGATTACGGATGCCGACAACCCGAATGCGAAGAAGGAACCCACGTCATGGCCGCAGCCTATATCGTCGATGCCGTACGTACTGCCGGGGGCAAACGCGGGGGTAGGTTGGCCGGCGTCCACCCGGTCGATCTCGCCGCGCAGTCCCTCGATGCGCTGATGGAACGCACCGGGGTCGATCCGAAAGCGATCGACGATGTCGTCATGGGCTGCGTCAGCCAGGCGGGCGAACAGTCGATGCAGGTCGGTCGCAACGCGGTGCTGGCGTCCAAACATCTGCCGCAAAGCACGCCGGCGGTCACGATCGATCGGCAATGCGGGTCCAGCCAACAGGCGATCCAGTTCGCCGCCCAGGCGGTGATGTCCGGCACGCAGGATGCGGTCATCGCCAGCGGCATCGAAAGCATGAGCCGCGTGCCCATGGGCTCCACCGCGACCTTCCATGCGAAGGAAGGGCTGGGCATGTACAAATCGCCCGGCCTGGAGGAGAAATATCCCGGCATCATGTGGTCGCAATTCACGGGTGCCGAAATGATCGTCGAGAAGCACGGCTTTTCGAAGGACGACCTCGACCGGTTCGCGCTTCGCAGCCACGAAAAAGCGATCGCGGCCACGAAAGCGGGCGCGTTCGACGCGGAAATCGTGCCCGTCGAAATCGAGACGCCCGAGGGCGACGACCGGCACACCGTCGATGAAGGCATCCGTTTCGACGCGACGCTGGACAGCATATCGTCGGTCAAGCTGCTGAGCGAGGACGGCACGATCACTGCCGCCAGCGCCAGCCAGATTTGCGACGGGTCGAGCGGGGCGCTGGTCGTGTCCGAACAGTTCCTGAAGGATCACGGGCTCACCCCGATGGCCCGCATCCACAATCTCACCGTGACGGCGGGCGATCCGGTCATCATGCTGGAAGAGCCGCTTTTCGCAACCGACCGCGCGCTGGAACGCGCCGGCATGAAAATCGGCGATATCGACCTGTTCGAAGTGAACGAGGCGTTCGCGCCCGTACCGCTCGCCTGGCTGAAGCACACCGGCGCCGATCCGGAGAAGCTGAACGTGAATGGCGGGGCGATCGCGCTGGGTCATCCGCTGGGCGCGTCGGGCACGAAGCTGATGGCCACGCTGCTCCATGCGCTGAAGGCGCGGGGCGGGAAATACGGCCTGCAGACGATGTGCGAGGGCGGCGGCGTCGCCAATGTGACGATCGTCGAGGCGCTGTAGGAACCGTCACTGAACACCAACCCGTTCACCCTGAGCTTGTCGAAGGGTCGCTCTATCATGGAGCGCGGGGCACAAGAGAAGAACGGCCCTTCGACAGGCTCAGGGCGAACGAAAAAGGTAGATCAAGATGGAAGTTGGTAACAATACCCCCGCAGTCGTCACCGGTGGCGCATCCGGACTGGGCGAAGCCACCGCCCGCGCACTGGCGGCCAAAGGCGCGAAAGTCGCGATCTTCGACCTGCAGGAAGAAAAGGGCAAGGCGGTCGCCAAGGATATCGGCGGCGTCTTCTGCGAAGTGAACGTGACCGACGATGCCTCCGTCGACGCGGGTTTCGAAAAAGCGCGCGGCGCGCATGGGCAGGAACGCGTGCTGGTCAATTGCGCGGGCACCGGCAATGCGATCAAGACGGCGAAGCGCGATCGCAAGACCGGCGATATCAGCCATTTCCCGATGGATGCGTTCAACTGGATCGTCCAGATCAACCTCGTCGGCACTTTCCGTTGCATCGCGAAATCGGCGGCGGGCATGATGACGCTCGATCCCTTGAGCGAAGACGGCAATCGCGGCGCCATCGTCAACACGGCCTCCGTCGCGGGCGAGGACGGGCAGATCGGCCAGGCCGCCTATTCCGCGTCGAAAGGCGGCGTCATCGGCATGACCCTGCCGATCGCGCGCGACCTCATGAGCGAGGGTATTCGGGTGAACACCATCCTGCCCGGCATCTTCAACACGCCTCTGATGAACGCCGCGCCGGACCAGGTGAAGGAAGCGCTGGCCGCATCGGTCCCGTTCCCGAAGCGCCTCGGCCATGCGGAGGAATACGCGCATCTCGCCATGACCATGATCGAGAACGACTATTTCAACGGCGAAGACGTCCGCCTCGACGGCGCCATCCGCATGGCGCCGCGGTAAAGGCCCCACGCATACGTAACGACGAACGCCGCCCGATCCATGCGATCGGAGCGGCGTTTGTCTTGCATGGCCTGACCGAAAATGGGTGGAAAGCGGAATGTCTGCTTCACCTCACCGGTGCGGCAAAAGCGGCATTACAGTTACGAGCGCGTTCTATTCTGCGTTCCTTCGCCGGGTGTGATATACAAAGCAGCTCCAGGTTCCGGCACGTTGGCTGTGTGCCAGACGCCCGGCGGCACTGTGGCAAAATCTTGCTGTCGCAGCAGGATGGAAGTTTCCTTTCCATCCTCATCTAGAATAAGCTCTAATTCGCCGCTCAGTTGCAGAATGAATTCCGTTCCATGCGGATGCCGCTCCCAGTTATCCCAGTCAGTTGCACTGTCGATTAAGCTAACGAGGCGGCCCGGTGGCAATTTAGCAATCCCGCTCTGCCAGAAATCATCGTCAATACGAAGAGGGTCGCAACCGCCATGTTCGGTAAGCTGGGCGAAGTATTCCCCAAGGCGGAATGCTCGCAAAGCGTTCAGATTATTGTTGCCGGGCTCGTTCATCATATGCCTTCACGCTCCTTTTAGGGCCAAGGGTCCGCCAAGTTCGTTCGACGAACGGAGACACTTGGTTGAGGGTGGCCGTAGTGAGCCGGGCAAGGACAATATCGTAGCCCGCGTAATGGTCTTCGATGAAAAAGATATTGGGCGTTCGCGCGATCAGCGCGTCCCGTTCATCTGGATCGACACATTTCAGGACGATACTGTCATCAGCGATCCGGTGACGGGTAAGAAGCGCCTTGCCGACTTTCAGAGATGGCTCGCCGTAGGAATGCGAAAGCTCGACCCCGTCAAAGGTCCTCGCAAACTCAACGACTTCATTCCAACTTGCCATTCGTCATCACCCTCTGATGAGCAATAGCTGTGTCCGCTTTTCGGAAAAACAAGCCTGATTGCGAACGACTGCAACCGGCGTCGGAAGCGGACGAACTCGTTGTTGCAGCATGGTCATCAATCCGGACCCCCCGCGTGGGTGGAAATTGCGGACGCGACGCCGCCTCCCACAACCGCCTTTCCTACTCCGGCAACGCGCTCTAGGTTCGGCGCATGGAACGTTCCGCCCATCTCGACCCTACCGCCGCGCACATCATGCGGATGGGGGCGGAGTTTTTTCCCCTTGGACAGTGTAACAGGTGGTCCATGTCTCGCCCCCCCAAACCTCAGGCAACCCCCAGTCAGCGATAAACGGAGTACCGAATCGATGAGCGACTACACCCAGATCAAACTCGACAAGAGCGGCGCGGTCGCGGTGCTGACGCTGCATCGGCCGGACAAGATGAACGCCTTCACCAGCACCATGATGGACGAGATGATCGCCGCCATCGACGAAACCGATGCCGATGACGATGTGCGCGCGGTGATCGTCACCGGGCATGGGGAGCGCGCGTTCTGCGCCGGCGCCGACCTGACGCCGGAAGACGGGGCGGCGCCCTTCGCGTCCAAGAAGCCGGTCGACGACCTCTCCGACCCGATCGTGCGCGATGGCGGCGGCAAGGCGACGCTGCGCTTCTTCAACTCGCGAAAGCCCCTGATCGGCGCCTGCAACGGCGTGGCGGTGGGTGTCGGCGCGACGATGCAATTGCCTTTCGACATCAGGCTGGCGAGCGACAATGCGCGCTTCGGTTTCGTCTTCGCCCGTCGCGGCATCGTGCCCGAGGCATGCTCCAGCTGGTTCCTGCCGCGCCTCGTCGGCATGGCGCAGGCGATGGAATGGTGCATGACCGGCCGCGTGTTCGATGCGCGCGAGGCGCTCGACGGCGGGCTGGTGCGGTCCCTCCATGCGCCCGGCGCACTGATGGACGCGGCCCATGCGCTGGGACGCGAGATTGCCGAGAACACCAGCGCCGTCTCCGTCGCGATGACGCGCGCGATGCTGTGGCGGCTGGGCGCGGGCGGGCACCCGATGGACGCGCATCGGGTCGACAGCCGCGCGATCTACACGCTGGGCAAGGGGAAGGACGTGGCCGAAGGGGTCGCGAGCTTCCTCGAAAAGCGCGATCCCGACTTCCCGGCCCGAGTCACGCGGGACATGCCCGACTTCTACCCCTGGTGGGACGAGCCGCATTATACGTAACCGCGCGCCAGCTTTGCGCTTGCCATGGGAAGCGGTTTCAGGTGAAACCAGATGCCATGGACAAGGACGGTTTCGATCTCGCGGGGTTCCTGCCCTATCAGCTGTCGGTCGCATCGAACGCGGTGAGCCAGCGGATCGCGCGCGTCTATCAGGGCGAATTCGGTCTCAAGGTGACCGAATGGCGGGTGATGGCGATGCTGGGCGATGCCGGCGCTCAGACCCAGCGGGAACTGACCGCGCGGACCTTGATGGACAAGGTCGCCGTAAACCGCGCGTGCAAGTCGCTGGAGCAACGCGAACTAGCGCGGCGGGTGCCCAACCGCGACGATGGACGATCGCACCATCTGGAGCTGACCGATCACGGCCGGACGATGTATGGCGCGATCGTGCCGTTGGCGAAGCGTGCGGAGCGCGATCTTCTGGCGCTGATGACGCAGGAACAGCAGCAGATGCTTCGCGACCTCCTTAATCGGATGCGGGAGTTCGCGGGTTGACGGCGGTGCGATGAGAAGCGGCCGCCCCCGTTTGGGCGGTGGCCGTCCTCCCTGCTACCTCTGCCCCGGTTTCGCGGCGAACGCATCGCTGATCGAACAGGCCGCCGGGCCGAGAATGACGATGAACAGGACCGGCAGGATGAACAGGATCAGCGGGACGGTCATGATGGCAGGCAGTCGCGCCGCCTTCTCTTCCGCGCGCATCATTCGTTCGTTGCGGAATTCGGCGGACAGCACGCGCAGGGCGGATGCCAGCGGCGTACCGTAGCGTTCGGTCTGGACCATCGTGGTCACGACGCCGGCGACGGAGTCCAGATTGACGCGATAGGCGAGGTTGTCGAACGCCTGTTTGCGTTCGGTCAGAAAGGACAGTTCGATCGCGGTCAGCGCGAACTCGTCGCCCAGTTCGGGATAGGCGCGGCCGAGTTCCTTCGCGACGCGGTTGAACGCCGCATCCACGGTCAGGCCCGCTTCCGCGCAGATGACCAGAAGATCGAGCGCGTCGGGCAGGCCTTTTCGGATGGCGTCGGTGCGCTTGCTCGCCTTGTTCTTGAGATACAGTTCCGGACCCTTGTAGCCGAGGAACAGGATGGCCCCGAACGCCCCGACGCGCTTCACGCTGCCCCAATCGGGGAAATAGTCGACGACATAGATCATCAGGAAGGCCAGCCCGCCGAGAATCAGCGGCAGAACCAGCCGCGCCGCGATGACATAGGTCGCAAGTTCCTTGTTGCGGATACCGGCGTGGGCGAGTTTCTGCTGGATGACGGCCAGCTGGCTGTCCTGCAGCACTTTCATGCCGGACAGCGTGTCCCGCATCCGTTCCGTCTTATCGGTCTTGCGGACCAGGCTGGTGCGTTTCTTGGCATTGGAGGTGACGATGCCGGCCTTCAGCTGGTCGCGTCGTTCGCTCAGCGCCTTGACTCGCTTCGCCATCGGATCGCGCACGGTCACCGCGGCATAGATCGCCATGATGACGGCCAGCGAAGCGACACCTGCCAGGATGGTTCCGATGAAGATAACATCGAAGCCGAGAAGGGTGGGGCCAGAAGCCTGATTGAGCATGATTCTTCCGTTCCGATCAGATTTCGAAGCTGACCATCTTGGCCATGATGAAGGCGCCGATGGACATCCAAGTCAGTCCGCCGAGACCGGTCACGATCAAGCGTTCGTCTTCGAAGAAGCCGCCGATATAGTTGGGGTTGATCCAGTAGATCATGCCGAACACGATGAAGGGCAGAGCGCCGACGATGTAGGCGGAGGCCTTGGATTCCGAACTCATTGCCCGGATCTTCAGCTTCATCTGGCTGCGTTTGCGCAGGACGTCGGCCAGGTTCGACAGGGTTTCCGCCAGATTGCCGCCCGTCTCGCGCTGAATGGCGAGAGTGATGCAGAAGAAGTTGAATTCAGGGATACCGAGGCGGTCCGCCGTTTCCTGCAACGATTCGTCCATCGATCGCCCGATCTTGATCCGTTCGACGATGCCCTTGAATTCCACGCCGACGGGGCCGGGAACTTCGGTCGCGACGACGGACAGCGTCTCGGTCACCGGCAGACCGGAACGAAGGCCCCGCACAAGCAGTTCGATGGCGTCCGGGAACTTGGCGTTGAACTGGTTGGTCCGCCGCTTGATCAGATGCTTGACCACCATATGCGGCAGTCCGGCGCCTATGAGAAGTCCGATACCCAGCGCGAATATCGCGGCCCCGCTGCGCAGATAGACGATCATCGCTATGCCGAGTGTCAGGCCGAGCGAGGAATAGAGATACTGGCTGGTCGTCCACTTCTTCCCCGTCCGGTCCAGCCGGATGGCGAGCGTTTCCATCCGCGATTTGGCTTCCGCTGCATGGTTGAGCCGCGGTTTGCGCGAAGCGATGGCTTTCTTCAGCTGGGATTCGACCTTGGTGTCGGTGCTGTCCGAATGGCGGAACCGCAGCGCGTCCAGCCGGCGCTGGCCTTCCTTCGCGGCATTCGGCCCGGACAGCAACGTATAACCCAGTATCATCAGGGTCATCAGGCCACCGCCGACCAACAGGATCTGAATTATACTCATACGCTGTTTCTGCCTTTCGAAGGATCGCGCCGGGTTGGCCCTGGGTTGGCCCCGGGTCGGCCCCGGGTCGGCCACGCCCGCTTATCGGACGTGGCCGCTCGGTGGACTGTTGGGCAACCGGTTTCCCGTCCTTATTCCGCCGGCACCCGATCCTTTTTGGTTTCTTTCTTGGCGAGCAGGGATTTCAGATCGAAGCTGCCGAGCAGCGATTTTTTCGCCGGCTCGCCGTCCTCGACATCCTCTTCACTGGCCCCCAGAATGCGTTCGGCCAGTTGCTTGACGACCGCGGTGGGCTTTCCGTTCGCATTGGCTTCGACGAACGTCTGGCCCAGCTTGGCGGCATTGGCCGCGCCCTTGACGTCATAGGGGATCGAGAAGTCGATCTTGCGTTCGATCGACGCTTCGAAATCGGCCTTGCTTATCTCGGATACGCCGCTCTGCACCTTGTTGGCGACCACGATGGGCTGCGCATGGCTGGCATTGGTCTTGAGCCAGCTCAGAATGCGGATCGTGTCACGGGCCGATGCCAGCGTCATCTCCGTTGCCAGCACCACGACGTTCACGTCGGCGAGCAGCTGCGGGAAGTTGATGAGCATGTTGCGCGGCAGATCGATCACGGTCATTTCGAACGACTGGCGGAACTCCTCCTCCAGTTGCACGAAAGCCGAACCATCGGTCATCAGCGGCGCGTTGATCGGCGCCTCTGCCGACAGGATCGCCAGATTGTCGTTCGCGCGGATCATCGCACGTTCGATGAACAGGCCGTCGATCCGGCTGGGATTGTCGATCGCATCGGTTAGTCCGCGGCCCGGTTCCAGATCGAGCGCCAGTGCGCCGGTACCGAAATGCACATCGAGATCAAGCAGCGCGGTAGGCAGGGCGTGATCGTCGCTGAACAGCCAGGCGAGCGACGTCGCCAGCATGGACGCCCCGACGCCGCCGCGTGTCCCCACGACCGCAGTCGAGACATGACGCTTGGCGGCATCGGGATCGCTTGATCGCGGGGCGCTGAACACGGCCTGCGCCTGGTTCAGGCAATCGCGCAACTGTCCGGCCGACAGGGGTTTGAGCAGATAGTCATGAATGCCGCTGGCCAGCAGGTCGCGGTAGAGGCGGACATCGTTGACCTGCCCGATCGCGATGACGACCGTCCCCGGCTCGCACACTTCGGCCAGCGAATTGATGTCGTTCAACGGATCGCCGCTTTCGGACAGATCGACCATCAGGATGTTCGGGCTCGCCGCGACGGACAGGGACTGGACCGCATTGCGGAGCCCGCCCTTGGCGCACTTTTCAGGCTGCCAGCCCATTTCGACGATGACCGGACGCAACACGTCCAGCGCCGATTCGTCGCAGATGAAGGCAGCGAACGGATCGCGACTGCCCGATGCGTTGGGTTTCCACGGTGCGTTCATGTTCTTAACCCCCTCCCGTATCGGATGCGGCAAGGCCGCCTTCGCCCGATGGTGCCTGATCGCGATAGCTGTCGATCGCCTTGTTGGACGTGCTGACGACCGTTTCGCCGGTGCCCGTCTGACCCCGGATGAGGTCTTCCGGATTGGCGACCATGGCGGCCAGATTGCTGTTGGTGGCGCAGCCGTAATTGGGGCTGGCGGCGTTGTTGTAGTTCATGTCGGAACTCTCGCTCCAGTCCGGGCAGCCGGGAACGTATGCGCTGGACCGGGTCAGGACCACGCGCACATCGCCCGGCTGGACATAGCCGCCGGTTACCGGCGCGCCGTCCTGTATCAGGATGCCGTGGCGTCCGGCCAGCGCGGCGATGTTTTCGCGCACCGCACCGTTCATCATCGGATCGTCGATCGACAGGCGATCGCCGTAGCGAAGGTCCATCGCTTCGAACCATCCCGCGATCCGCTGCTGTTCGGGGATCGACAGACCTCCCGCGCCGCCGGCCACGTCGAGCGTGTAGTTCGTGCGTTCCACGACGGGCTGCTTCAGGCTCGACAGGCTGGTATTGCTCGGCATCCCGCCGCAGCCGCCAAGCGCGAGCCCGATGGAAAGGGCGAGGGCACCGGCTAGTTTGCGTGAATTGAAATTGGGCATGATAACGGCCTTCCTCACTTCAGGTTGAAACCGGGGGCCGCCGCAGCTGCGGGTGCCTTCGATTTGCGCGTTGCATCTTCACTGTCGACCTGCCGTCCGGCGGGCGCGTCGCCCGGCAGGTTTTGCTGTGGATCGGTGGTCGAAATAGCCGGCGGCGGTGCTGTGCGGTCGACGGCCGCGGGGCCGGGGCGCACGGCGCCCGATACGCCGTCATGGAACTGATAGCCGAGCAGCGACTGAAGCTCGTTCGCGGCGCGGAACCCGTCGGTGGGCAGGCGGATGTCGCCATCGTTCACCGGGTTGACGAGATAGGGCGTGACCACGATGACCAGTTCCGTTTCCCCCTTGCGGAACGATTTCGACCGGAACAGATTGCCCAGGATCGGCACGTCGCCGACGCCCGGCGCCTTGTCGATGGTCTGCTGCGCATTGTTGCTCATCAATCCGGCGATCATGAAGCTTTGCCCCGAACCCAGTTCGACGGTCGTTTCGGCGCGGCGGATCGTCAGCGCGGGAACCTGGAAACCGTTGAGGGTTACCGCGCCCTGGTTCGAGAGTTCGGACACTTCGGGACGGACGCGCATCGAAATGCGTCCATTGGCAAGAACGGTCGGCGTGTAGGCCAAGCTGACGCCGAACTTGCGATATTCGATCGCGGTCGTGCCCAGCCCCTGGCTGATGGGAATGGGAAACTCGCCGCCGGCGAGGAAGTCCGCCGTCTCGCCCGACAGTGCCGTCAGGTTGGGCTGCGACAATGTGGTGACCAGCCCGTTGGTTTCGGCCAGGTCGAGCGCGCCGAGAAGATCGAGGCCGAGGAATTCGCCGGCCAGGGCGAAAGTCGTGCCCGCGTTGATCGGATTTACCGAAGAGCCGGACACTTCGAGAAACCGCAGGTTGTTCGGCCCAACTGGCAGGCCTGGGTTGAAATTCGGGTTCAATGTCTGCGTCAGGACCTGTCCACCCACGCTCGTCGCGGAATTGGGCCGGAACGTTCCGAATGCCCCGTCGCGGGCAAAGCCCACGCCGCCCTGAATGCCGCTGGTGCCATCGATGCTGGTAAGGTTGACGCCCAGTTGACGCACCAGCGAACGGCTGACTTCGGCAAAGCGCACGCGCAGATTGACCTGCAGCGGTGTCGCCATCTTCAGGCGACTGATGACATTCGCGTTCTCGCCGAGAAATGCCTCGACCAGCCGTTCGGCTTCCGATGCATCTTCTGGCGCGGCGACTGTACCGGTCAGAAGAACCGTGTTCACGCCCATCGTCGCGACGCTGATCTTTGCTTCGGGCATGGCCAGGGTCAGCATCTGGTCGACGCTGTCGATGTTGGAGCCGACGCGGATGTTGGACGACCAGACGATGTCGCCCGCCGCGTTGCTGGCGTAGATGGTCGTTTCGCCGCCGGCCTTGCCGAAGACGTAAAGCTGGCGGTTCGACTTGACCTGGACATCGGCAATGCCGTCATTGGCGACGAACACGTCGGTCATGGCACCGGGAACCGTGACCAGTTCCCCCCGGCCGATCGACAGGACGATGGTGGAGGCGGGGCGGACGACCGTCTGGGCGGTGGCGGTGCCGGCGGGTATGCCGGCCAGCGGCGCCAAGGCGATTCCAGCCATCAGCATTGTTGCGGTAAGGCGTTTCATGGACGTGCCCCTTTTATGGGTCCGGCTGTCCGGACGGGTGCGTGAGTGGAATGTCGAAAACATCATGGCGGCGCTCAATCTTCCCGGATCTGGCCGACCATGGCCCCTGCGCCGCGATCGACCGGCACCGCTTCGGTCTGCTTGCCGCGGGTCACCCGGACGATGGGCCCGGCTGGTGCCGCGGGCGCGGCGGCCGGTGCCGCTGCACGGCGCGGTTCGGTCGTGGTGACTACGGTTTCGGTCTGCCGCCCCGCATTGTCGTTGCGCGCTGCAGGTTTGGTGCGCCGCTGGAACCGCGACACGTCGCCGCCGGTAGTATAGCTGGTGCCCCTGTCCACCGGACGGGCCATGGCGCGCCGCAGCAGCGCCTCTTCCTCTTCGGGCGTCGCGTTGTCGGGCACCTTGATGTCGCCCGATGCAATGGCCTTTTCAAGTTCGCTCTGGTTGTCCGCGATGGATCGAAGCGACAGGCTCAACGTGCCGATGGTCTGGGCCACCGCGACCTTTTCCGCGATACGCGGGGTTACTTCCAGCGTTACGGTGCGGAAGGCACGGACGACGGTATCGCCGTTCTCCGTGGTTTCCTGACTGGTCGACTGGTCGGTCGCCAGCACGCGCAGATTGCTGAGGATGGTTTCGGAGGCTTTCAGCGCCTCGCCTTCGCCCTTGACCGTCTGGGTCAGGACCATGTCCACCCGGTCGCCCGGGAATATGAAACCGCCGACACCGGTCTTGGCCGATACGGGGACCGTCACGGCGCGCATGCCGGGGCCGAGCGCCGCCGCCAGGAACCCGCGATCGCCGGGCTTGACCAGCGAGCCATGGGTGACGGGCTCTCCCGCCGTGATCGGATGACGCACGACCGTTCCCAGAAGTTGGGAAACGTCCGCTTCGCCGTCGATGAAATAGGCGTCCTGCACCATTTCTTCGGGCCACATCTGGTAACCGATGGCATCGGCGGTGATGATCGTGCCGACGGGCAGACCACGTTGGGCGACCAGGACTTTGGGTCCCTGCGGCACGGGCGTTGCCGCCTCCACCTGCGGGGCGGACGCCCCGGCAAACATGCTCCGCGCTGCCAATGCGGTGCCGATCGCGATGATCAGCGCCCCAAGCAGCAGAACCAGTTTCTTCCTATCCATGGCTGTCCTAGCCCCCTAAAATTGTCTTTCGATGCGAAAGACCGGTGTTTGCATTCATTCGAATTGATCGGCCCTTACGGTCCGAATGGTTAAAATCGGGTTCACCCCGCCCCAATAGCGAGCGCGCGGTCGAACGAGGCCGCGGGAAAGTAATGCACGCCCAGGATCCACAGGCCGGCGGCGGAGATCGCGATGCCATAGGGGATGGAAAGACGATCGCGTTGCCGGCGGATGATATGCCATCCGCCAAGAACCACGGTCAGCACGCCGCCCAGCAGCGCCATGATGACCAGCAGCTGCACGAACAGCATGGGCTCGATCCACAAGGCGAGTGCGGTCAGCAGCTTCACATCGCCGCCGCCCATGACCTTCAATGCGAACAAGGCGGCGAGTACGGCGAACGCCGCGAGCGCGACGCCGAGCTGTAGGGCGATGTCGGGCCATGGCGACAGGGCGCTGGCCCACCACCACAGCGGTGCCGCCAAAACGATGCCGCCGGTCAGCCAGTTGTCGATCTGCCGCCGCCGCATGTCCGTGAACGCCGCCACCAGCAGCGCGATTGCCAAGGCAATCAGCAGACCGTATTGCAATGTATCGCCGTTCATGACCGCCCCTGTTGAAGAGAACCTTCGATGGGGCGTGCTACCGATGAGGGCTTACCAAATAGTAACCACGAGCGGGAGGCTCCGATTCAGCACGATGGCTCAGAACGCTTGGGCCGGGCCGACGGCTTCGATCGCCGGTCGATACCGGCCGCCGCCAACGAAAGCGTGTGGCGCGCGGGTGACGGGCATGAAATAAGGCGGATCGACTGGACGCTGGATGGCTCGGCGCAAGGCGAACCGCACGGGTCGATCCTGTTTATGCCGGGTCGAGGCGATGCTTACGAAAAATATCTCGAAACGCTGCACGACTGGTATGTGGCCGGCTGGCACGTGACTGGGGCCGACTGGCGCGGACAGGCCGGTTCCGGGCGCCTCGGCAAGGATGGCATTACCGGACATGTGGAGGATTTCGACCGTTGGATAGAAGATCTCGCCGCGTTCTGGACCCTATGGTCGCAGGAAACGCCGGGGCCGCATGTCGTTGTCGGTCATTCGATGGGCGGTCATCTGGTGCTGCGCGCGCTTGCTGAAGCCGCAATCGATCCGGCGGCGGTGGTGCTGTCCGCACCGATGCTGGGGTTTGCCGGCGACAAGCTGCCTTTCGTCGTCATGCATGGCGCGGCGCGGCTGATGAAGCGTTTGCGCGGAGCGACGACACCGGCCTGGAAATGGAGCGAGAAACCAGGCGAATTGCCGCGTGGCCGGATCGACCTGCTAACCCACGACCGCGACCGTTACGCCGACGAACTATTCTGGCGCGGGGAACGCCCGCAGCTGGTCATGGGGCCGGGTAGCTGGGGCTGGGTCGAACGCGCCTACGCCTCGACCGCCCGTATCAACGAGCCGGGCGTGCTGGAAGCGGTGGACACGCCCGTCCTGCTGATCGGCACGACGAACGATCGGCTGGTCGACATGGACGCCATCGTGCGGGCTGCCGAACGATTGCCCAATGGCAGTCTGCTGGCGTTCGGCGACGAAGCGCGTCACGAAATCCTGCGCGAAGCCGACGAGGTCCGCGATCGGGCGATGGCGGAGATTGCCGACTTTCTCGATGTCAACGCGGCCTGATCGGCTCGATGCCCGTATGATTGCCGATTTCGCAATCGTCGGAGCGGGTATTGCCGGCGCGGGCATAGCAGCCGAACTCGCGCCCCATGCGTCCGTTGTCCTTCTGGAAGGCGAGGCGCATCCAGGCTACCACGCGACCGGACGATCGGCGGCATTCTGGGAGGAAACCTATGGGGGTCCTGCGATAACGCCGCTGACCCGCCGATCTCTTGCCTATCTCGAGAAGGGCGATTTCCTGCGACCGCGCGGGGCGCTCTATATCGGGCAGGCAGAAGATCGTGCGGCATTGGACCGGCATATCGCGACCTACCGTCCATGGAATGTCGAGCTTGAGCAATGGGGCGAACCGGAACTCAAAGTACGCCTGCCGGGGCTGAAGTCATCGTGGTGTGCAGGCGTATGGCAGCCGGACTGCCGCGATATCGATGTCGCGGCGCTGCACGAACATTACCTGGCGCGCGCGAAAGGTTGCGGTGCGACATTGCTTAACGACATGCGGATCGCCGCCATCGAGCGCAGGGCTGATGGATGGATGCTGACCGCAGCGAACGGGCGGACGGTTCGGACGCGCAAGCTGATCGACGCGGCCGGTGCCTGGGCCGACGACATCGCGTGCATGGCTGGTGTAGCACCGATCGGCATCGAGCCATACCGGCGCACCATCGTGCAGCTGCGCACGAGACCCGCGCCGCCGCCGGACATGCCGCTGGTACTCGATATTTCGGGACGATTCTATTTCAAACCGGAGAACGGGCGGATATGGCTCAGCCCGCATGACGAGGTGCCCTCCGCGCCTTGCGACAGCGCACCCGACGAACTGGCCGTCGCACGGGCTATCGCCCGGTTCGAGCAGGTCATGGACTGGCGGGTCGAGAACGTCGAAACCCGCTGGTCTGGTCTGCGCAGCTTCGCGCCGGATCGCCTGCCGGTCTACGGTCCGGAGCCGGATAATCCCGACTTTATCTGGTGCGCGGGGCAGGGCGGTTTCGGTATCCAGACGGCCCCGGCCGCGGCATCGATGCTAGCCGATATGCTCATTGCAGGTGCCGGTTCCGTGGAGGTTCGCGCGATGGACGCGAAAGATTATCTGCCCGAACGCTTTCGGTAAGCGCGTGACGCCGACATTCGAACCGTATCGTGGGCAGGTTCAGCGCATTGCATCCGCCTGATCGCTGGCAAGGCGGTCGGCGCGTTCGTTTTCCGGATGGCCCGAATGGCCCCTGACCCAGTGCCATTCCACCTGATGGGGTTCGGCCGCGTCGATTATCGCGTGCCATAGATCGGCGTTGCGAACCGGCTTCTTGCTGGCGTTGACCCAGCCGCGCTTCTTCCAGCCGTGGACCCATTTGGTGATGCCATCGAGGACATATTTGCTATCCGAGTAAACTTTGACCGCGCATGGTTCGCGCAGCGCCTCCAGCCCCTTGATGACCGCCATCATCTCCATCCGGTTGTTCGTCGTAGCGGGGTCTGCGCCCGACAATTCCTTCTCATGCGCGCCCATCCGCAATATCGCGCCCCAGCCGCCGGGGCCGGGGTTCCCCTTGCACGCGCCGTCGGTGAACAGTTCGATCGCCTTCATCCGGGTTCCACTAGCGGCAATGGCACGCGTTTGAAAACATTCGCGCCATCTTCGCGGTAGAATTGCATGCGGCGGACGAACGCCATGGGGTCCTTTCGCGTGACCAGCGCATCACCGGGCGTGTCGATCCAGTCGAAAGTCCGCGTCGCCACGAACCGCATGGCCGCCCCTTGCGCCAGCAGCGGCAAAGCCGCCCATTCGACCGGCGATAGCGGACGCGAGGCCGTATATCCATCGATGAGGGCGCGCGAAGTGACGCGGTCGAACGCCGTACCGTCGGCGTCGAAGCACCACGCCGCATGGGTTATCGCCAGATCATAGGCGGCAAAGTCGGTGCAGGCGAAATAGAAATCGATGAGCCCGCCGACCCTGTCGCCGAGCATCAGCACATTGTCCGGAAACAAATCGGCATGGATGGTCGCTCGTGGCAGTTCGGTCGGCCAATCGCGCAGCAGATCGGGGAGAAATTGCCCGACCACCCGGGGCAATGCTGGATCGATGGCTTCCATTGCGCCCGGATCGCAACGGCCGAACAGGTCGCGCCAGTCCTGCGGGCGCAGGTCGTTGGAGCGGCTAAGTGGGAAATCGGCCGTTTCGCGATGTATGTTCGCTAGGGTCTCGCCGACCGCCCGGGCCTGTGTGGCGGAAGGGCGTTCGACCGAAATGCCCGGTAGAAACTCGATGAGCGCCACTGCTTTGTCGCCGACCATTCGGTAGGCACCGCCGCTACGGTCGTGGATCGTTGCCGGCACCGGGCAGCCGCGTGCGGCAAGATGGTCCAGCAGTTCGAGGAAGAACGGCAGATCGGCGATCTCGAGCCGCCGTTCATACATCGTCAGGATGTAACGCCCTTCGGTCGTATCGACCAGCCAGTTGCTGTTCGACACGCCTTCGGCGATGCCCTTCGCCGACAGAAGATCGCCGACGTCGTAATGTGCGAGAAGAGAGTTGAGATCGTCTGCCGAAAGATGGGTGTAGACGGCCATGGGCGGAATGTCGGCGGTCTGACCGCGTTCAGTCCATCAGCTGGCGGGGTAGCTTGAAAACCATCTTTTCCTCGGCCGTTACCAGCGTCTGTTCTTCCACCTGCCGCCATTCGGACAGCAGATCGACGACCTCCCGCACCAGTTCTTCCGGGGCGGATGCACCCGCCGTAAGGCCGAGCGTGCCGACCCCGTCCAGCCAACGTGGATCGATGTCCGCGGCCCGTCCGATCAGCTTCGCATCGGTGCCGCATTTCTTGGATACCTCGACCAGCCGAACCGAGTTGGAACTGTAAGGCGCGCCGATGACCAGCACCAGATCGCTGCTCGGGGCGATCTGCTTGACCGCGGCCTGCCGGTTGGAAGTGGCATAGCAGATGTCTTCAGCCTTGGGCCCGACGATTTGCGGGAATTTCGCTTCCAGCGCATCGATGATGTCCATCGTGTCGTCTACCGACAGGGTGGTCTGCGTGAGGAACGACAGCTTGGCGCCTTCTGGAAAATCCAGTCTGGCGACGTCGGCGGTGGTTTCGACAAGCGTCATCGCCCCGTCCGGCACCTGCCCCATGGTCCCGATCACTTCGGGATGACCCGCGTGGCCGATGAAGATGATATGCTGATCCTTCTCGATCTGGCGTTCCGCCTGTCGATGGACCTTGCTGACCAGCGGACAGGTCGCATCGAGGTAGTCCAGCCCGCGCCGGTTCGCCTCCGCCGGCACCGATTTGGGCACGCCATGGGCGCTGAAAACGACCGGCGCATCGTCCGGCACTTCGTCCAGCTCTTCCACGAAGATCGCGCCTTTCGCGCGCAGGCCATCCACCACATACTTGTTGTGCACGATCTCATGGCGAACATAGACCGGCGCGCCGTAGCGTTCGATGGCGCGTTCGACGATCTCGATCGCCCGGTCGACCCCGGCGCAAAAACCGCGCGGTGCCGCGATCAACACGGTCAAACCCGCTTTCGTATCGGCGGAGGCGGTTCGCTTATCGTCGCGCTCACGACCGTCCGGTTGCAGGCTGTCGGGATGCAAGGGGGCGTTCATGTCCGCAGCACTAGCGTTCCGCGGCCCACACCGCTAGGGGCGATGCAATAATTAAGGCGCTTCCCGCTTCGGCGCGACAGGCCGCCGAACTGTTGAAGGATGAAGCCGCATGCCTCGCTTTCGTGTACCGTTTCTTGCTGCGTTCATGAGCCTGACCTTGGCCGGATGCGTGAACGAAGGCGAACTGGTGGTCGATCAGGGCGTCGGCGTGACCGCGATCCGTACTGCCTGCCCGGCCGTCGGCATCCCCGACTATACCGGTGACGTGACCACGTTCCGCACCATCGGCGCGACGACCGCCGATCAGGTCGATCTGGTCGCGGCGATCACCAATGTCCGCCCGACCTGCAACGAATCCGGTGAAAGGGTCTATTCCGAAGCCGCTTTCGACGTGCTGGTACGCAGGACCGACGTGCGAGGTGCACGAACCGTCGAAATCCCCTACTTCTCCACGGTATTACAGGGTGGCTCCGCCGTTCAGGCCAAGCGTATCGGCACGGTCCAGGTGAGCTTCGCCGACGGTCAGGAACGTGCGCAGGCCAGTGCGAAAGCCGGTGCCTTCGTCGAACGCGCGGCGGCGACCCTGCCGGCGGATATCCGCGAACAGATCACGCGCAAGCGCAAGGCCGGCGATCCCGATGCCGCGCTGGATCCGCTGGCCGATCCGCAGGTGCGCGCCGCGGTGCAGCGGGCGACGTTCGAATTGCTGATCGGCTTTCAGCTGACGCAGGAACAGCTGGCCTACAACGCTACACGATAGGCCCACGCGATAGGGTAGCGCGTATGCGGAGCGGCGTGAGCGCGCAGCGCGCTTGCGATTCTCGGTCATTGCATTAGTCGCACGGCCATGGCCGACGATACCGCGACACCCGACACCGCTGCGCACACGATCCACGCGAGTTTTGCCGCGAAGATCGACGCGATCCTCAATGCGCTGGAGATGGAAGGCGCGCTTCCGCCGGACTGCCCTCATGCCGGCGTCACCGTCGAGCCGCCGCGCGATCCGTCGCACGGCGATCTGTCGACCAATGCCGCGATGGTGCTGGCGAAACAGGCCAAGACCAGCCCGCGCGACCTGGCCGCCAAGATCGTCGGGAAGCTGACGGCGGACGGCGACGTGACCGCCGCCGAGATCGCCGGCCCGGGCTTCATCAACATGCGTTTGTCGGACGCTGCCTGGCACCGCGAATTGCAGGCGATTGCGACGCTTGGACGGGATTACGGCCGGTCCGACATGGGGGCCGGTGTCCGGGTCAATATCGAATATGTCTCCGCCAACCCCACTGGGCCGATGCATATGGGCCATTGCCGGGGCGCGGTAGTCGGCGATGCGCTTGCGGCCCTGCTTGAATACACCGGCAGCACCGTGATCCGCGAATATTACGTCAACGATGCCGGTGCGCAGGTCGATACGCTCGCACGCTCGGTCCACCTGCGATACCGCGAGGCGCTGGGCGAGGATATCGGGCCGATACCCGACGGATTTTATCCCGGCGATTATCTGATTCCGGTCGGCGAAGAACTGGCCCGCGAATTCGGCGACCGGTACGCGGGCACCGACGAGAGTGAATGGCTCGCTTTGTTTCGTAGCCAAGCGGTAAATGCCATGATGGACCGGATCAGGGCCGATCTGGCGCTTCTGGGTATCCATCACGATGTATTTGCTTCGGAGGCCGCGCTGCAGGAAGCGGGGAAGCCCGAACAGGCCGAACGATGGCTGCGCGCGAACGATCTGGTCTATGACGGGGTCATGGAGCCCCCCAAGGGCAAGACGCCCGACGATTGGGAAGCGGTCGAGCTTCCCCTGTTCCGCTCCACCCGGTTCGGCGACGATCAGGACCGGCCGATCCGCAAGTCGGACGGCACATGGACCTATTTCGGCGCCGACCTGGCCTATCACATGCAGAAAGCGGAACATGCCGATGCGTTGATCGACATCTGGGGCGCGGACCATGCCGGTACTGTGAAGCGCATCAAGGCCGCCGTCGCCGCATTGTCGCAGGGCAAGGTCAGTGACACGGGTAACGACCGGGAAGCGACCATCCCGTTCGACGTCAAACTTGTCCAGATGGTCCAGCTGATGCGGGGCGGCGAGCCTATCAGGATGTCGAAGCGTTCGGGCAATTTCATCACTCTGGCCGACATGATCGACGAGGTGGGACGCGATGTGGTTCGCTTCACCATGCTGACCCGCAAACCCGAAGCGCAGATGGAGTTCGATTTTGCAAAAGTGGTCGAGGCGTCGAAGGACAATGCGGTCTTTTACGTGCAATATGCCCACGCCCGCATCCACTCGACCCTCCGCAAGGGTGCGGCTGAAGGCATAACGCCGTCGCCGGACGCGATCGACCTTTTGGGCGAGGAGGAGACCGCTATGATCCAGCAGGCGGCACAGTTCCCGCGCATCGTGGAGGCCGCCGCGCAAGCGCGCGAGCCGCATCGCGTCGCATTCTTTCTTTACGATTTGGCGGCATCGTTCCATTCCTATTGGAATCTGGGCAACGACCGGCCGGAAAAGCGCTTCATCATGGCACGGGATACCGAATTGACCGGTGCGCGACTTTTCCTGGCGGCGCAGATTGGGCAGGTTATCCGCAACGGGCTGGCCTTGCTGGGCGTCGCAGCTGTCGAGGAGATGTAGGATTATGACGATTCAGGACGGCTTTCGAAACGAACGCGATGGCGGCAACGACGATATCGTACATGATCCGGCCTTGCCCATCGACCATGGCGCGGACGAGCATGGCGGGAACCCGCTCCATGATGATACCGTCTTCGGGCGCTCCGACGAGACGGGTGTCGACGAACCGGTCCTGGTCGAAGAAGACGATGCGCTGCCCTGGCTCGAATCCGATTACGACGACGAGGATCAGGGCGTCGATACGAGCCGGATCATCGGTTTCGTCCTATTGAGCCTGGTGGCGCTCGCGTTGATCCTGGCCGCGATATGGTATTTCATGCGCGACGCGGCCGACCCCGATCTCCAGCCCGAAGGCAGCTTGATCGCCGCGCCGGAAGGTCCGGTTCGGGAACGACCGGCGGATGCGGGCGGTCAGACCTTCGAAGGCACCGGCAACGTCGCCCCTACCGTGGGCGAGGGACGCACGACCGAAGGGCGCCTGGCCGACGATGCGACGTCGCGCGCACCTATCGACGCCGCCACGACGGCAGAACCAACCGGCGATAATACCTCGTCCGGCGGTGTCGGCGTGCAGGTCGGCGCATACAGCACGCGCGATAGTGCGAATGCAGCGTGGGTCACCCTGCGCGGCCAGACCGAGGTGTTGCAGGATGCGCGCAACCGGGTGGTCGAAGGGCAGGTCGACGGCAGCACCGTCTATCGCCTTCAGGCGATCGCCGGCGATATGGCGGCAGCCAACAGATTGTGCGATGCACTCAAGAACGACGGGATCGCTTGTCAGGTCAAGCGCTGATCGGCCGATATCCTTATCCGGTAAGGCGCGCGCGCAATTTAGGTTGCGCGCCGACGCGCCGGGTGCAAGCATTGCGGGCATGACACCTGCGATCTTCGGCCTTTCCGGCACTGTCCTCTCGTCCGATGAAAAGGCGTTCTTCGCCGATGCCGAGCCGGTCGGTTACATCCTGTTCGGTCGCAACTGCGAAACTCGGAATCAACTGCGTGCTCTCACCCATTCCCTGCGGTCGCTGCACGGCCGCGACGATCTGCTGATATCGATCGATCAGGAAGGCGGCCGGGTGGCCCGGTTGCGACCGCCGCATTGGACCGACTATCCTGCCGGAGAGGCCTTCGACAAATTGTACCGCATTGCCCCGGCCAGCGCGATCGAGGCGGCCCGTCTGAACGCGCGCGCCATGGGAATGGAGCTTGCCGCGATGGGAATCAATGTCGATTTCCATCCTCCGCTGGATGTCCGGCAGCCGGGCGCGCACGACGTCATTGGCGACCGCGCTTTGGGATCGGAACCCATGCAGGTGGCCGCATTGGGGCGCGCCGTCCTTGACGGTCTGGCGTCTGCCAACGTGGCGGGGTGCATCAAGCATATGCCAGGCCATGGGCGCACGACGACAGACACGCACAAGTCGATGCCGACCGTCACGGCAAGCGCGCAGGAACTCGAAATGGATATCGCCCCGTTTCATACGCTCTCGCATGCGACCATCGGCATGACCGGCCATTTGCTGTTTACCGCTTGGGACGAGACCGATCCTGCGACCCTGTCGACTTCGATCGTTCGCGACATAATTCGCGGCGCCATCGGGTTCGACGGGCTGCTGCTGACCGACGATATCGATATGGAGGCGCTGTCGGGTAGCATTCCGGAACGATCCGCCCGTGCTATTCAGGCGGGGTGCGATGTCGTGCTGAATTGCTGGGCACGGATGGATGACATGGTAGGGATCGCGGACGCGCTGCCGCCCCTGTCGCAGAAGGGGTGCGAACGGCTGGATGCCGCGATGAAGTTGAAGTCCGATCTGGACGATGGCGACCGCGACGACTTGCTCGCCCGGCGGGACGCCTTCCTGGCGATAAGGGGCGAAGCGGTGTGACCGATTGGCTGTCGGGCGGATCGGCTGCGGAGGAAGAGTCGCGCGCTCTTCGGGAACCGGGATCGCATGATGCCGGAACGCTCCATCTGGAACTCGATGGATGGGGCGGCCAGCTCGACCTGTTGCTGGAACTGGCGCGGCGACAGAAAGTCGATCTGCGGCAGATCTCGATCCTATCGCTGGCCGATCAGTATCTTGAATATATCAGCGAAGCCGAAGTCCTTGAGTTGGAGCTTGCGGCGGATTACCTGGTGATGGCCGCTTGGCTCGCATTCCTGAAATCCACGCTGCTGCTGCCGGAGGAAGAGCAGGAGGAACCGGGACCGGAAGAGCTGGCGCTGCGGTTGCAGTTGCGGCTCCAGCGGCTGGACGCCATGCGCGAGGCGGGCGCGCGGCTGGTGGCGCGGGACCGGGCGGGGCGCGACGTGTTCATGGCCGGTGCGCCGGAAGGCTTGGCGACGGATCGGCGGGTGCGGTGGCGCTGCCGGACGATCGATCTTTTGCGGGCTTATGGACAGATAGAGCTGCGCAACCGACCGGCGATCCACATGGTTAGGCAGCGGTCGGTGATGACCCTGGAAACGGCGCTGGACCGCCTTTCTGCAATGCTCCGAATCTCAAGCAAATGGCTAAAGCTGAACGATATTATGCCGGAGGATGCCGATCCCGGACTACGGCGTTCGGTGCTTGCTTCCAGCTTCGTGGCGGCGCTGGAGCTTGCGCGCAAGGGACATGCCGAAATCGCACAGGACAAGGCGTTCGCGCCCCTGCATCTGCGCGGCGTTCCGGCTTGAGCGATCCCGACGATTTCGAACGGGCGGTAGAAGCGACGCTGTTCGCCAGCGAGGCGCCGATGACCCCCGCCGCGATCGCCGGCCATCTGGGCGACGCCGACCCGGCGCGGGTCCAGAACGCGGTGCAAAGCCTTTGCCAAACCTATGCCACGCGCGGCATCGCGCTGGTCGAGCGGGGCGGGCGGTGGCATTTTGAGACCGCGCCCGATCTCGCTCACCTGTTACGGCGGGAACGCGAACAGGTTCGCCCCCTGTCCCGCGCGGCGACGGAAGTGCTGGCCATCATCGCCTATCACGAACCCGCCAGCCGCGCCGAAATCGAATCGATTCGCGGCGTGCAGACTTCGGGCGGTACGCTGGACCTGCTCATGGAAGCGGGCTGGGTCCGTATCGCGGGCCGCCGGGAAACCCCCGGGCGACCGGTCACCTACGCGACGACTCCCGAATTCCTGAGGCATTTCGGCCTGTCGTCGCGCCGCGACCTACCCGGTATCGGCGAACTGCGCGCGGCGGGACTGCTCGACCCGATCGACGACGCGTTCGCCGAGATACGCGAAGCCCCAGGCGCGACCGCGGCCCCCGGCCCCGGCCCCGGCGAAGCCACTGGCAAGGACGGCGCCTGATCTCTATATGAAGGGTCGTCCCCGCCGCACTGACGCGCAAGACGGGGGCATTGCAGAAAGAGAATTCCCATGGGTATCGGTTGGCCGCAACTCCTCATCGTCGCACTCGTCGTCCTGCTATTGTTCGGGCGTGGACGCATTTCGGAAATGATGGGCGATTTCGGCAAGGGTATAAAAAGCTTCAAGAGCGGCCTCAACGACGACGATGCGGCGGAGACGAAGCCCGCCGCGCGGATCGAACCTCCGGCGCAGGACACACCCGCCCATTCAGCGAAACCGCCATCGCACATCGTTCCCGACGAGAACGTCGAAACGCCGGTGGATCGACGCTGACCGGCTGACGGTGGCGCGGCGCGATGTTCGATATCGGGGTCATCGAATTGCTGGTCGTGGCGGTGGTCGCGATCATCGTGATCGGCCCCGACGACATGCCCCAGGCGCTGCGCATGGCGGGCCGATGGGTGGGCAAGCTGCGCCGCCTGTCGACCCAGTTCCGTTCCGGCTTCGATGCCATGGTGCGAGAGGCGGAGCTGGAGGACATGGAAAAGAAATGGAAGGAACAGAACGCGCGGATCATGGCCGACGGCAAGGACGCGGGCACCGCCGATCCGCCGACGGGCAAGGATGCGGATCATGAAGCGCACATGAAACCGCTGGATGATGCAAGCGCCGAAAGCGCAGTCATCCGCAAGCAGCGGGCAACCGAAGCCGACCAGCGCGATCTCCCCCTCGACCCGCCGAAGGCCGGCTGAACCGCGATGGCGCTGGGCTTAAAGGACATCGACGACACGCAGGCCCCGCTGCTCGATCATCTGGTCGAGCTGCGCGGGCGGCTGGTGCGCTGCGTGCTGGCGCTGGCGGTTGGCTTCGGCATCGGGCTGTTCTTCGCCGACCATATCTACGGCTTCCTGGTGCGCCCGCTCGAAGCCGCCTTCCCGCCGGGCGAGGGGCGGCTCATCTACACGCAACTATACGAAGCGTTCTTCGTCGAACTGAAGGTCGCGTTGTTCGCCGGGTTCTGCCTGACGTTCCCGATTATCGCCAACCAGCTATGGGCCTTCGTTGCCCCCGGCCTGTATGCGCGCGAGAAGAAAGCGTTCCTGCCTTTCCTGTTCGCCACGCCGGTCCTGTTCCTGGCCGGAGCGGCCCTGGCCTATTACGTCGTGATGCCGACCGCCTTCGTCTTCTTCATCGGTTTCGAAGGGGTTACCGGCGGCATACCTTTGGAAGCATTGCCGGCGGCGGGCGAGTATCTGTCGCTGGTCATGCAGTTTATCCTGGCGTTCGGAATCAGTTTCCTGTTGCCGGTGCTGCTGCTGCTGCTGAACCGAGCCGGCATCGTCTCGCGCGCACAGCTGGCGGGCGTGCGGCGCTACATCATCGTCGGCGTCGTCGCGGTGGCGGCCGTCATCACGCCGCCCGATCCTGGATCGCAGCTATTGCTGGCGATCCCGCTGTTGCTTCTGTTCGAAGGGTCGCTGCTCATCATGCGGATAGGGGAGCGGCGGCAAGCGAAGGATGCGGATGAACGAGCATCCCAAAACAAGTCCCAATCCGCCGAATGATCTAGCGCCGCTGCTTTCAAGACAGGATCGCGTGCATTCGAAATTCGGCGGTAAGTCGTCGGTCAGACCCTTACGCTTGCGCGCCACGTGCTTAGGGTAGGATCATTATCGTGCTCATTCGTATTCACCGCCCAACCGATCAACCGCGCCAGCTCCAATCGCATGGGAAGGATATGCCGGCTCAATACTCCGGACATAAAAAAAGCGGGGCACGATGGCCCCGCCTTTAATGTGTAAGTGGTGAACGCTTACGGGCTGACGGGAAGGTCAGGTGTATCGTCGTCATTGTCGGACGCGATCACGATACCGGCAATGATGGCCGCTGCAGCGAGCAGGGCCAGAATGATACCGACGCCCGAACCACCGTCGTCGTCGTTACCAAGGGCGTTTTCACCGGTGATGGGCGCGATGGAGCGATCGGCCTGCGCGATTGCAGGCGACGCCGCCAAGGATACTGCCGCGGTAGCGGCCAAAACTGTACGAATCTTCATGTTGTCTCCTCAGAGCTCTCTAAAACTGTATGACTTCTCAGTCTCAATAAAAGGGCTGCCCACCGGATACAAGCCCTATTCATTAATAACTGTTCGAACGGTGTGACCGAATTGCTACACCTTGTCGCCACAACCCGATTTGTCATTGAGCCCGAAGGCCGATCCGACAAACCATCGCGATATCCCGAAAGGCGCTGCGATTCGACTGCGTTCTACCCCCTATAGCGTTGCCCAAGTGTTAAGGTTCCTGAACAAACGAACTTTTCCCCGAATAAATGCGTAATATCAAGACCAAGTGGTTATCAATCGCGCCGGTTCGCGGTCATCCGCGCTGATTTTTTCCGGGGCCCTTTCTACTCCGCGCGAAAAACCTGCTCGCCCGCGACCCAGGTTTCCAGGACTTTCGTCTCCCTAAGATCGGCGGGCGACGCCAGCAAGGGGTCGCGGTCAACGAAGACGAAATCGGCGAATTCCCCTTCGACCAGCCTGCCGAACCGGCCATCCGCGAACCCCGCATGGGCACCGCCCGAAGTGAAGCCGGCCAGCGCCTGTTCGCGCGTGACCCGTTCCTGCGGACGCCAGCCGCCGAAAGGCTGACCATCCGGCCCGGTCCGCGCGATCGCCGCGGCGAGACCGGCGAAGGGATCGGGCGATTCGACCGGCGCGTCGGAACCGAAGGCGAGATCGGACCCCTCGCGCAGGATCGTGGCCCAGGCATAGGCCCCGCCCAGCCGCTCATCGTCCAGCCGCGCCTCAGCCATCGTCCGGTCCGATGTCTGGTGAACCGGCTGCATCGAGGCGACGATGCCGTGTTCGCCGAATTTCGCAAGGTCGCCGGTGTCCACGATCTGCGCGTGTTCGATGCGCCAGCGCCGGTCCCCTCCATAGGTGGGCGACAATTCGTCGATCGCATCCAGCACTTCCGCATTCGCCGCATCGCCGATCGCGTGGATCGCCAGCTGGAACCGGTCGAGCGCGGCGCGGCTCATCAGATTGCGCAGCTGCGTACCGGTTTTCAGTGGCAGGCCGGTATTGCCCGGATCGTCGGCATATGGTTCCTTCAGCCACGCGCCGCGCGATCCCAGCGCACCGTCGAGATACAGCTTCACGCCGTTCAGCCGCAGCCGGTCGCCATAGAGCCAGGGGGAGGGGCCGGGGCCGCCGATGAGTTCCATCGCATCGGTGCCCGCGGCGTAGGACATGATGCGGATATTGAGCCGGCCCGCATCGCCCGCCCGGCGGAACGACTGCCAGTCCTCGATCGTGCTGCCCATGTCGGCGGCGGCGGTGATGCCGAACCGAAGCAGGATTTCCTGCGCCTTCGCCAGCGCGACGTCGCGGTCCTCCGGCGTGGGGGCGGGGACGACGCGGTTCACCAACGTGGCGGCATTGTCGACGAAGATGCCGCTGGGCGCTCCGGCGGCATCACGTTCGATCCGGCCGCCATCGGGCGATACGGTCTTCGCGTCGATCGCGGCCAGTTGCATCGCCGCGCTGTTGGCCCAGCCGGCATGACCATCAACCCGTTCCAGCCAGACCGGCCGGTCGGCGACCGCGCGGTCCAGTTCCGCCGCGGTGGGGAAGCGGCCCAGTCCCCATTTCTCCTGGTTCCAGCCGCGCCCGACGATCCAGCGCCGACCGGGGTTCTCGTCGGCATAGGTGCGGATTGCGGCCAGCGCTTCGTCCAGCGAACCGGTGTCCGACAGGTCCAGCGTCAACGCGCCGAAGCCCAGCCCCATGACGTGCAGATGCGAATCGATCAGGCCGGGGATCATTACCCGCCCTTTGCCGTCGAGCCTGAAATCGGTGCCCTTGGGCCGTTTGTCGCCGCGATCCAGCACCTGCTTGATGCGCCCGTCATCGTCGATCCACAGGCCGGTGAAGCGGTCGAGCCGGCCGTCCTTGTCGATGGTGATCCCGTCGACATCGTCAACCAGTATATCGGCGGCGGCGGGTGTGGCGGTCAGGGCCGTGGCGAGGGCGGCCGCCCCGGCGAACAAAGTGGCAATCAGGCGCATATTCTATGAGCTTCCCCTGGGCAGGCGGCGGATGAGGGCGCTGGTATCCTGCCGCGCGCCGCCCATCCGCTGCAATTCTTCGTAAAAGCCGTCGACCATGGCGGTGACGGGACTGTCGAGGCCGAGGCGATCCGCCTCTTCGAGCGCGTAGGCCAGGTCCTTGCGCATCCAGTCGATCGCGAAACCGAAATCGAAATCGCCCGCGACCATCGTATCCCAGCGATTGTCCATCTGCCAGCTTTGCGCCGCGCCGCCGGAGATCGCCCGCAGCACCTTGTCCGCATCCATGTCCGACGCCTGGACGAGCCGGATCGCCTCGCTGAGGCCGGCTAGGGTGCCGGCGATGCACATCTGGTTCGCCATTTTCGCGGTCTGGCCCGCCCCCGCCGCGCCGACATGCACGATATTGGCACCATAGGCTTGCATCACCGGCTGCGTGCGGGCGAAGGCATCGTCCGTTCCGCCGCACATGATGGCGAGCCGGCCGTTCTCCGCTCCCGCCTGACCCCCCGATACGGGCGCATCCACTGCGGAGATGCCGCGGGCCCTCGCCTGCCGTTCGACATGACGCGCCATGTCGGCGGAAACGGTGGTGTGATCGATCAGCAGCGCGCCTTGCGGCATGGCGGGCAACGCGCCGTTCTCCCCATCCAGCACGGCGCGCAGATCGTCGTCATTGCCGACGCAGGTGATGGCGACGTCGCAATCCTTCACGGCGGCGGCGGGCGTATCCGCGATCGCGTGGTCGCCGCCCTCCAGCGCGTCGCGCCACGCTCGCGCGCGCGTGAGCGTGCGGTTGTAGGCGGTCACCCGGTGCCCTGCGGACACCAGATGCCGCGCCATCGGCCCGCCCATCACGCCCAGCCCGATAAAGGCAATGCCAACCGCTTCGCTCATGCCCGCCCGGTTAGGCATATTCTGCGGCAAAGACAAACATCTGTCGACGATCATGTTTCCGCCCGGCCCATATGTCCCTACACATCCGCCCATGACCGACAACGCGACCGACCAGCTGACCCTTGCCCATGTGCGCGATGCCGCCGCCGCGATCGAGGGCGCGGTGATCCGCACGCCGACGCTGCATTCGAAGACCCTGTCGCAGATCACCGGCGCGCAGATCTGGCTGAAGTTCGAAAACCAGCAATTCACCGCCGCCTACAAGGAACGCGGTGCCCTCAACGCGCTTCTACGCCTGACGAGGGAGCAGCGCGGCCAGGGCGTCATCGCGGCGTCGGCCGGCAACCATTCGCAGGGGCTGTCCTATCACGGCCGCCGCCTCGGCGTGCCGGTGACCATCGTCATGCCCAGGCCGACGCCGATGGTGAAGATCATGCAGACTGAAAGCGTGGGCGGCAACGTCGTGCTGATGGGCGAAACCTATGACGACGCCTACGCCCATGCGCTCCAGCTGGAAGGCGAGCGGGGTCTGACTTTCATTCATCCGTTCGACGATCCGGTGGTAGCGGCGGGGCAGGGTACGGTCGCGCTGGAAATGTTCGAGGACGCACCCGACCTCGACTGCATCGTCACCCCCATCGGCGGCGGCGGGTTGATTTCCGGAATGGCGACGGTCGCGCGCGCGCTGAAGCCGGACATGGAAGTGATCGGCGTGCAGGCGGAACTCTACCCGTCCATGTATGCGCGCTTCACCGGGCGCGAAATGCCGTCGGGCGGCGATTCGCTGGCGGAGGGCATCTGCGTGAAATCGCCTGGAAGCTTCACGACGCAGATCATCGCCGACCGGGTCGACGACATCGTGCTGGTCCCCGAACCCTTGCTGGAGCAGGCGGTCGCGCTGCTGCTGCAGATCGAAAAAACGGTGGTGGAGGGCGCCGGCGCCGCCGGACTGGCCGCCGTGCTCGCCAATCCAGAACGGTTCGCAGGAAAGAACATCGGCCTGGTTCTGTGCGGCGGTAATATCGACACGCGGCTGCTCGCCAACGTGCTGCTGCGCGATCTCGCCCGGTCCGGTCGGCTGGCGCGGCTTCGCATCACGCTGCAGGACCGGCCCGGCGCGCTGTACAAGGTGATGGGCGTGTTCGACGATCACAATGTCAACATCATCGAAATCTATCACCAGCGTGTCTTCACCCATCTGCCGGCCAAGGGGCTGATCACCGATATTGAATGCGAGGCGCGCGACCGCGACCAACTGGATGCGCTGATCGCCGCACTGCGCGGCGTCGGCTACAGCGTGGACCAGGTGGAACTTAATTGAAGACCGGGTGACGCATTATGATACGGGCCGGCGGCATCCCGTGAAAATTGTGTAAAACATTCAACGCCCCGGGACGGTCTATGGTTAAAGACCTTTTACCGCGCGGTCCGAACCGGCATAAGAGGGACATTCGCAGCATGGCCCCCACGCATTCGATCGCCCGGGGTGCCCGACGACATGCCAAAGGATATGATCAGACCGTGACGGCCCCCGTTCGCTTCCCCCGATTCTTCGTGACCACGCCTGCGCCGTGCCCGTATCTGCCGGACCGGAACGAACGCAAGGTGTTCACCGAACTGAAGGGCGAACAGTCGGACGCGCTGAACGACGCGCTGAGCCGGATTGGTTTCCGCCGCAGCCAGACGGTGGCCTACCGGCCCAGCTGCGCGGGCTGCAACGCGTGCGTTTCGGTGCGCGTCGCGGCGATGGATTTCGCGCCGAGCAGTACGCAGCGCCGCAACCTGCGGCGCAATCGCGACCTCATCGCGACCGAATGCCGCCCCTGGGCGACAGAAGAGCAATTCGACCTGCTGCGCCGCTATCTCGAAGTGCGGCATCCGGGCGGCGGCATGGCCGCGATGGAGGAGATCGATTATGCCGACATGGTCGAACACACCCCTGTTAATAGCAAAGTCATCGAATATAGGGAACGTGGGTCCGACGGTCAGCCGGGCCGGCTTGTCGGGGCATGCCTGACCGATTGCCAGGCGGACGGCCTGTCCATGATCTACAGTTTCTACGATCCCGAGCATGAGGCGCGATCCGGTCTTGGTAATTACATCATCCTCGATCATATCGCGCGCGCGGCGGAGCAGGACCTGCCTTACGTCTACCTGGGATATTGGGTCCATGGATCCGACCGGATGCGGTACAAGATCCGCTATCGTCCCCTGGAACGGCTCACCCGCGACGGTTGGCGCCGCATGTCGGAAGGCGAACAGAGCGCGCTTATCGCCGAAACGACCACCACCGCCGCCGTCCGTAACGATCGCGGCCCCGCCGGCGCATCGAAAGACGGCAGCGCCGATTATTACAAGGTCCGCGTCTAAATCCATAGGCGGTTGGGCCGCGCTTCTTCGCGCCGGGTCCGCGCTGAGCCTATATGCCAATGTAGGCATGGCGCCTTTCTTGCACGAAGCCGCGCTGGCGCAGGACCGCCAAGCGCCGGCCTCGCTCGAAGATCTGATCCCCGATTCGGCGGTCGAGAACCCGGAGGAATGGGCCGCCGAGGGCGCACTGCGAACGCCGGGGGACGATGTGCGTGCGGACGACGCCTTCGACGGCGATACGCTGAACCTCGATTTCGCCGATCTCGAAAATGGCGATGACGGTGGCGATGACATGGGTGATGGCAGGAGCGATGGCAGGGGCGATGGCGACCTCGATGCGATCCCGATGGCGCCGATGCCGGAAATCGCGCTCGACTGGCCGGAGGAGATCGATGTGCCGTCGGTGGAACTTCCGCCGGTTCAAGTGGCGGATGGCGAGGAATTGGCCGATATCCTCGATCCGACCTTCGCCGGACCGGAACTGGCCCTGACGCCCGATGATCTCAATGCCCGCATCGTGGAGGTGAACGACGAACTGATCCTTGCCTTCCCGTCCGACCAGCGCGCTTTCCCCGAAGGCACCGCCTTCGTCGACCGATTCGAGGCGCTGTCCACGATCGAGGAGCTGGAAAGCGACGACGAGAACATCGCGCAGCTGGCTGCCCGTGCTCGCCAGGACGAAGAACTCCTATCCGAACTCCTGCGCATCTACGGCTATTACGACGCGCAGATCATGCGGTCCGTCACGCGGGTCGGGGATGACAATAGCGGCGGCAACGGCGGCGGCGGGGATGCGGATGCTGACACCGTGGGGGCCGATCGGGGCGCGCAGGTGCGGTTCGACATCGTGCCGGGCCAGCGTTACCGGTTCGGCGCGATCGACCTCGGCAATCTGGCGAGCGCGCCGGACTTCGCCGCCTTGCGCGAAACTTTCGGCATCCGGTCGGGCGACATGATGTCCAGCGACGCCATCGTGGCCGAACGCTACGATCTCGACACCGCTCTTGGCGAAAGCGGTTACCCGTTCGCGGCGATCGGAGAAACCGGGCTGCTGATCGATCACCGTGCCGCCACGGGGGACCTCACGCTGCCGGTCGAACCGGGCGGCCGTTACGTGTTCGGCGAAGTCAACAGTTCCCTGCCGGAGTTCCTGCCGGGCGATCATCTCGCCTCCATCGCGCGGTTCGAACCCGGCGATATCTTCAAACGCAGCCAGCAGCTCGATCTGCGGCGCGCGATCACCGCGACCGGCCTCGTATCCACGCTCAGCATCGAACGGCGCGAGGTCGTGCCGCCCTCCGGCGACGAACCGGGCGTGGTCGCGTTGGACGTCAACCTGACCAAGGCCCCCGTCCGCACGGTCGCGGGCGCGATCGGCTATGGTTCGGAAGAAGGCATCCGGTTGCAGGCAAGCTGGGAACACCGCAATCTGTTCCCGCCCGAAGGCGCGCTGAAGTTCCGCGGGATCGTCGGCACGCAGGAACAGCTTGCCGGGGTCACTTTCCGTAAGAGCAATTTCGGCGGGCGGGACCGGATACTCAGCCTCGATGCCTATGCGACCACCATCGACAGCGACGCCTTCGACGCGCAGACGGTCGCCTTCGTCGCCGCCTACGAACAGGCCTCGACCCTGCTCTATCAGAAACCTTTGAGCTGGAGCGTCGGGTTCGAAGCCATCGCCACCGATGAACGTCCCCCCGAAGTGAACGGCATACGCCGCCCGCGGCAGGCCTATTTCGTGGCGGCCCTGCCGGTCGGCGCGCTCATCGATACCAGCGACGATCTGCTCGATCCCACGCGCGGCTTCCGGCTGGGCGCGCGCCTGTCGCCGGAAATCTCGCAGAGCGCCGGGGCGACCAGCACCTATCTTCGCGGACAGCTGGACGCCAGCGCCTATCGCCGGGTCACAGACCGGGTGGTAATGGCGGCGCGCGGGCGGCTGGGTTCGATACCGGGCGCGGGCATCCAGGACATCGCGCCTTCGCGGCGCTATTACGCGGGCGGCGGTTCGTCCGTGCGCGGCTATGGCTATCAGCAGATCGGCCCCCGCGATATCGCCGACCAACCAAGCGGCGGGCGCTCGGTCGTGGAATTTTCCCTAGAAGCGCGCATCGCGACCGGTTTCTTCGATGGCGCGTTATCGGTCGTGCCGTTCATCGACGCGGGATCGGTCGGCACCTCGCCGACGCCCGATTTCGACGAGATCAAGTTCGGCGCGGGTATCGGCGTCCGCTACGCCACCGGCTTCGGCCCGATCCGGGTCGATGTCGGCGTGCCGATCAATCCGGGTCCGAACGACAATCCGGTGGGCGTCTATGTCTCGCTGGGGCAGGCGTTCTGATGGAGGCGGTCGAGCAAGCGACGCAGAAGACGGGGCGGGCGACGACGCGCTGGGTGGGCCCGGTCCTGAAATGGGCGGCGGCCACGATCATCGTAATTGCCGTTCTGCTCGCGCTCGCCGTGACCGGGCTGAACACGCCCATCGGCAAACGCTGGATCATCGGGCAGATCGAGGCGCAGGCACCGCAATCCGGCCTGCGGATCGGTATCGGCGGGATCGACGGAAACATCTACACCGATCCGGTGCTGACGGATATCGAATTGCGCGATGCGAAGGGTGCGTTCCTGCGATTGAACGCGGTGGAGATGGACTGGCATCCCTTTGCATGGTTTACGCGCGGGCTCGATATCGACCGGCTGCTGGTGGACGAAGGACGGTTACTCCGCCTACCCGAACTGCGCCCGGGCGATCCCGACGCGCCCGTGATGCCCGATTTCGACATCCGGATCGCCGATCTGCTGATCCGCGACCTGACGATTGCGCGCGGTATCGTCGGCGATACGGCGCCGGTCGTCGGGCTGACCGGATCGGTGGATATAAGCGATGGCCGCGCTTTCATGCGCGCCAAGGGTGATCTGGGCAAGCGCGACCGGCTGAACCTGTTGCTCGACGCGCGGCCCGACGCGGACCGGTTCGCGCTGAAGCTCGACTATGCCGCGCCGGCGGGCGGCGTTCTGGCCGGGCTGCTGGACGTCAATGAAAGCTATTCGGCCAGGATCGACGGGCGGGGCAGCTATGCGCGCTGGGCCGGGAACGCCGCGATAGACCGGGCCGGACAGCCTTTCGCCACGCTCGACGTGACGCAGGCGGACGGGGTCTATCGCGCGAAGGGGCTGGTGCGGCCGCAGGACTTGCTGACCGGGTTGGAAGCGCGGGCGATCGGTTCGATCGCGGCGGTCGGCGCGGTCGGGCGATTCCAGAACCGCGTATTCCGCGGCGGTCTTGCCCTGAGGGGACGCGGTATCCGGGTGCGCGGGGAGGGGGCGATAGACCTCGCCGCGAACAGGATCGACGGGTTCGATTTCGATGCGACCCTGCGCGATCCGCAGCTGTTCGGGCGGGACATCCGGCTGACCAATGCCGCGCTGACCGGCACGGCCGACGGCGCGTTCCGCGACCTCGACATCGCGCATGTCCTGACGATGGACCGGCTCGACGCCGCGCGTCTGGTGCTCACCGGCGTACGGCAGCAGGGCACCGCCCGTTTCGACGGTGCCGCCTGGACTGTGCCGCTTTCCGCCACCATCGCAACGGTCGACAGCACCGGCATCGTCCGCAATGCGGGTTTCGTCGATCAAAAGCTGCGCGGCGGCACGCTGACCGGACCGCTGCGGCTGCAGGGCACGCGTATCGCGTCGGACAGCCTGCGCCTCGACTTCCCGGACATCCAGGCGGACCTCGCGCTTGCCGGCGATCTGAAGGCCGCGCGATACCGGCTGACCGGCCCGGTCGATGTGCAGCGGCTCGGTATCGCCGGATACGGTATGCTGACCGGCGACGGGCGGATCGATCTCGAAAGCCGGCGCGGCGGCGTCTGGGCGCTCAAGACCAGTTTCGACGCGCGGCTGGCCGATGTCGCTAACCGCACGCTCGCCAACCTGGCAGGGCCCGAGATACGCGGCAGCGGGGTGCTGTCGATCGGATCGGGCAGCCCGCTCGATTTCCGCAACGTCACCATCGTCGCGCGCGAATTGACGGCGGCGCTGGACGGACGGATCGTGCGCGGCACGACCACGCTGGCGGGGCGGGGGGTTCACCGCGAATATGGCGACTTCACGGTGGAAGGATCGCTGGACGACAGCGGACCGACCGCCGAACTGGTCTTCGCCGACCCGCTGCCCGCCGCGGGCCTGCGCGATGTGCGCGTGGCGATCCGTCCCGATGGCGATGGTTTCGCGGTGCGGACGGGGGGCGAATCGGTGCTCGGCGCATTCGACGGCGATCTGGCTCTGTTCGCGCCGGCGGGCGGTCCGACCCGCATCGCGATCCAGCGGCTGAACGTCTGGGAAACGGCGGTCGTCGGCGATCTCACCCTCGCCGAAGGCGGCGCCGACGGCACCCTGTCGTTGCGGGGCGGCGGGCTGGACGGCGACATCGCCCTGTCGGCGCGCGACGGGGGGCAGGGGTTCGCCATCGATGCGACCGCGCGCAACGCCCGCTTCGGCGGATCCACCCCCATCACCATCGCCACCGCCGATATCGACGCGCGCGGCTTCCTCATATCCGGGCGCAGTACGATTGAAGGCGACGTCACGGCCGAAGGCGTGAGCGCGGGCGGTGTGTTCATCGGCCGCCTCGCCGCGACCGGCGCGCTGGAGGACGGGAGGGGGACCGTCACCGCATCGTTGGCCGGGCGGCGGGGCAGCCGGTTCAACCTGCAGGCCAACGCTAATATCGCGCCGGGGCGCATCGCGCTGGCGACCCGGGGCGAGTTCGCCGGCCAGGCGATCGGCATGCCCCGCCGCGCGGTGTTCAGGGCGCAGGACGATGGCGGCTGGCGGCTTTCCGAAACGCTGCTCACCTATGGCGATGGCCGCGCGCTCATATCAGGCGAGGCGGGGGGAGGGCGCACCGCTATCGCCCTGGCGCTGGACGGCATGCCGCTCACCCTCGTCGATCTCGCGCTGGCGGACTTCGGACTTGGCGGCACGATTTCCGGGCGCATTGCCTATGACGCGCCGACCGGCGGCGTGCCAAGCGGCGATGCCCGGATCGTGGTCCGCAACCTGACCCGGTCCGGCCTTGTCCTGACGTCCCGTCCGATCGATCTGGCGCTGGTATCGCAGCTGACGCCGGACGACCTGGAAGCGCGCGCGATCATCCGCGAGGATGGGCGTCAGCGCGGGAGGCTGCAGGCGCGCATCGGCAATCTGGCACAGGCCGGTCCGGTCGCGGCCCGGCTGCGGAACGGCGACCTTCGCGCACAGCTGCGGTTCGGCGGCCCGGCATCGGCGCTATGGCGTTGCTCGCGATCGAGGCGTTCGATCTGACCGGTCCGGTCGCGGTCGCGGCGAATGTCACCGGCACGCTAGACGATCCGCGCGTTCGCGGTTCGATGAAGAGCGACGATCTGCGCCTCCGCAGCGCGCTGTCCGGCACCGATATCCGCGGCGTGACCGCGCGCGGCAGCTTCGCCGGATCGCGTCTGCGGCTGACGCGGTTCGCGGGCACCACCGCCAATGGCGGGACCGTATCGGGCAGCGGCATCGTCGATCTCCAGGGACTGGGGCCGCGCGGGCCGGTGATCGACATCCGCGTGGCAGCGCGCGATGCCCGTCTGCTGAACGCCAACGGCCTCAATGCCACGATCAGCGGCCCGTTGCGGATCGTCTCCAACGGTGTGGGCGGCACGATCGCCGGCCGGGTGGAGATCGAGCGGGCCAGCTGGGAACTGGGCACCGCCGCTTCCGCAGCGCGCCTGCCCAGCATCACGACGCGCGAGATCAACCTGCCGCCCGATATCGCCCCGCCACGCGCCCGCCGCCAGCCCTGGCGTTACCTTATAGATGCGCGCGGCAACAACCGCATCAATGTCGATGGGCTGGGCCTCGACAGCGAATGGCGCGCCGACATCATCGTGCGGGGCACGACTGACGATCCGCGCATCGGCGGCGAGGCGCGAGTGGTACAAGGCACCTACGGCTTCGCCGGCACGCGGTTCGAACTGACCCGGGGGCGCATCGATTTCGACGCCAACCTGCCGATCGATCCGCGGGTGGACATCGCCGCCGAGACCGAAGGCGCCGGTCTGGACGTGACCGCCACCGTGCAGGGCAACGCGCAGTCGCCCGAAATCCGCTTCACTTCCACGCCCAACCTGCCGGAAGAGGAAATCCTGGCGGAGCTGCTGTTCGGCGGATCGATCACCGAACTGTCCGCCACCGACGCGCTGCAGTTGGGTACCGCCATCGCCAGCCTGCGAGGCGGGGCGGATATCGACCCGATCAACCAGCTGCGCACCGCCATCGGCCTCGATCGTCTGCGGATCGTCGGGGCGGACCCGGCGCTGGGCCGGGGCACCGGCGTCGCGCTGGGCAAGAATTTCGGCCGCCGTTTCTATGGGGAGATCGTGACCGACGGGCGCGGCTACAGCGCGACGGAGGCGGAGTTCCGCGTGACCGGCTGGCTGTCGCTGCTGGCGTCGGTGTCCACGATCGGCCGCGAAAGCGTGGTGGCGGAAGTCAGCCGGGATTATTGACGGTCAGGCGTTACGACCCACGTCGTCCTGATAAAGCCGCGCCTCGGCTTCCCGCCGCCGCACCAGACCGCGCATCACCCGCCCGCCGGCCATGTTCCAGCGGGCGAATTCGGCCCGTGCGCCGGCATGATCGCCTCCGCAATGCCGGCGGGTAAGGGTCGCCCGCGCGATCGCCCCGGTGTTGTAGTGGAAACTGACCATCGCATCGAATTGCGCCTGGGTCACCGGCGCATCGCCGATCGCCCGCGCGACATCGGCGGCATAGCGCGCCAGATCGCGTTCCAGCCGCGCATCGCATTCGGCCACCGTCCAGACCGTGCCCCGTTCGATACCGGTGCCGGTGGCGCCCCAGCCGATCGTCCATGGATCGCCGCCGGTCCCGGGATCGGGATAGGCCTCGACCAGACCGTCCCTGCGCAGCCGCGCCAATCCTTCGAACTGCTTGATGAGCCGGATGCCCGCCGGTCCGATGACGCGCGGCGGTCCGTTGCCGGTCGCGGCGCACGCGTCCGCCCTGCCTATCGAACAGTCGATCGCCCGGTCCAGGGCGGCGATCTCATGCCCCCTGAACCCGCGCCCCAGCATCCGCCGCACGCTGTCGAATATCCGCCGTCGTTCCATGATTGCCGCCTCGTCTGCTTTTCGGGAGGCGGCGCTACTACGCAGAACAGGGCGATGTAGGAAAATGGTTTATGCCGTCGGGCTGACGATAGCGTCGGGAATGTTACGCCGAACCGGGCTGGAAGACATTTTCTGAAATTCGTATAAACGCCTTCATTCCATGGCGATTTGGTCAATTCTGCGCCGATGCAGTGTAACCTTCCAATTTTTCGCTCAATGCCCCAGGTAGGTGCGTAGCTTCGCCTGCCTAGCGCGCGGCCCGCGAATAGGAAAATCTTTCCGCCAGACCGTCCGATAGGGGCGAGGAGGAATGGCGGTAAAAAACGGGCGCCCGGATTTCGCCGGACGCCCCCTTGGTGATCGTATGGCTGCAGCCGCCTACATCGAATAATAGAGGTCGTATTCGACCGCGTTCGGAGTGGTTTCGACCCGCATGACCTCTTCCCATTTGAGTTCGGCATAGGCGGTGATCTGATCTTCGCTGAACACGTCGCCCTTCAACAGGAATTCGTGATCGGCTTCGAGTGCTTCCAGCGCCTCGCGCAAGGAGCCGCAGACGGTTGGAACTTCGGCCAGCTCGGTCGGCGGAAGATCGTAGAGGTTCTTGTCCATCGCCTCGCCCGGATGGATCCTGTTCGTGATCCCGTCGATGCCCGCCATCAGCAACGCAGCGCTGGAGAGATACGGATTGGCCAGCGGATCGGGGAAGCGGAATTCGACCCGTTTCGCCTTCTCGCCCGCGCCGTACGGAATGCGGCACGATGCCGAACGGTTGCGCGCGGAATAGGCGAGCAGCACCGGCGCCTCGAACCCCGGGACCAGTCGCTTGTAGCTGTTGGTGGTGGGATTGGTGAAGGCGTTCAGCGCCTTGGCGTGCTTGATGACGCCGCCGATATAATAGAGGCAGTTGTCCGACAGGCCGGCATAGCCGTTGCCGGCAAAGGTGTTCTTGCCGTCGTTCCAGATCGACATATGGGTGTGCATGCCCGAACCGTTATCGTCCTTAATCGGCTTGGGCATGAAAGTCGCCGTCTTGCCGTATGCATGCGCAACCTGCTGCACGACATATTTGTAGATCTGCATGTTGTCGGCGGTTTCCAGCAGGCTGGCGAAAGTAACGCCCAGTTCGTGCTGCGCGGCGGCGACTTCGTGGTGATGCTTGTCGCAGGGCAGGCCCATCTCGAGCATCGTCGCGACCATCTCCCCGCGGATGTCGACTGCGCTGTCGACCGGCGCGACGGGAAAGTAACCGCCCTTGGCGCGGGGGCGGTGGGCCATGTTGCCGCTGTCATATTCACGGCCCGAATTGGTCGGCAGTTCGACGTCGTCGATCGCGAAGCCGCTGGCCGAATAGCCGTCTTCGAAACGGACATCGTCGAACATGAAGAACTCGGCTTCCGTGCCGACGAAGATCGTATCGCCGATACCCGAAGCCTTGACGAAGGCTTCGGCGCGTTTCGCGGTGGAGCGGGGATCGCGACCATACAGCTCGCCGGTGGAGGGTTCCACGATGTCGCAGAACAGGATCATCATCGGCGTCGCGCTGAACGGGTCGATATAGGTCCGGTCGAGGTCCGGGCGCAGGATCATGTCGCTTTCATTGATGACCTTCCAGCCCGCGATGCTGGAACCGTCGAACATCAGCCCGTCTTCCAGTTCATCTTCGCCCATGGCGCTGGCGACCATGGTCAGATGCTGCCATTTGCCCTTGGGATCGGTGAACCGCAGGTCGATCCATTCGATGTCGTTTTCGTTGATCTGGGCGAGTACGTCTTTTGGTGAAGGCATGGATGTGTCCTTGGTCGGATGGGAGGGGTTGAAAGAAAAGAGTGGGTCAGATCGCCTCGTCGTCGCGTTCGCCGGTGCGGATGCGCAGCGCGGTTTCGATGGCGGTGACGAAAATCTTGCCATCGCCGATGCGTCCGGTCTGCGCGGCATTGGCGATCGCTTCCACGGTGCGGTCGGAAAGGGCATCGCCGACGACCACCTCCAGCTTCACCTTGGGCAGGAAATCGACGATATATTCGGCGCCGCGATAGAGTTCCGTATGCCCTTTCTGGCGGCCGAACCCCTTGGCTTCGGTCACGGTTATGCCGGACACGCCGATTTCATGAAGCGCCTCCTTCACCTCGTCGAGCTTGAAGGGTTTGATAATCGCTTCGATCTTTTTCACGCCTGTCCCCTGGGGCCGGTCTTCACGATAATACTATCCAAGAAGCGTGCCAGTTCCGAAATAAGTGGGAACGGCTCATGCGACGGCTTTTCCCGGGCCGAAAGGTGTCGCAAAAACGCGCAGGCGGCGCTCGTTATTTAAGCACGGCCCCGAGATGCAGGCCGGTTTCCTGAGGCAGGCTGGCCATGATGTTGAGGTTCTGCACCGCCGCCCCGCCAGCCCCCTTGCCCAGATTGTCGAGCCGCGCGACCAACCGCGCCTGATCGCCGCCGGCATTACCGAACACATACAGCGCCATGCCATCGGCAGGTCGCGCACCGTCCTGCAGCAGCATTTCTTCCATATCGTCGGATCGGCCCACCGCGACCACCGGCGATCCGGCGTAGTGGTCGCTCAAGCCATCGCGCAACCGGTCCGGCGTAAGCGTTTCATCGATCGCGCCGAGATGCAGCGGCACCTCCACCATCATGCCGCGGTAGGCACGGATGACGGCGGGCGAAAAGACGACGCCGTGCGTCAGTCCGGCGTGACGCTTCATTTCGGCGCGATGCTTGTGCGCCAGATCGAAGCCATAGGCGCGGTAGGCGAGATCGGGACTATCCCCGAACCGTTCGATCAACGCCTTGCCCCCGCCGGAATAGCCGGACACGGCATGGACGGTGTAGGGCCAGTCGGCGGGCAGCAATCCGGCGCGTACCAGCGGCGCTACGAGCGCGAGGAACCCGGTCGGATAGCAGCCCGGATTGCTGACCAGGCGCGCTTCGGCGATTGCTTTTACCCCGACGAGTTCGGGAAAACCGTAGGTCCAGTGCGGATCCACCCGATGCGCGCTGGATGCGTCGATCACGCGGGTGCCGCCGGCGGAGTCGATCATCGCGACGGCTTCGCGCGCCGCGTCGTCCGGCAGGCACAGGATCGCAATGTCGCAGGAATTGAGCGCATCGCGCCTGGCGGCGGGATCCTTGCGCCGGTCGACCGGCAATACGATCAGTTCGAACTCGCTCCGGTCGCCGAGCCGTTCGCGGATTTCGAGGCCGGTCGTGCCCGCCGCGCCGTCAACGAATACGCGTCGGGTCACGACGCGGCGCGGGTCAACGCGGCTTCGGGCAGATACCCGCTGGGCCCGTCCGGCCCGACGCAGCCCCAGTACCAGCCGCCTGCCAGATCGAGCACTTCGAACGTCGATCCGCCCTCGAGCCGGGCCGACACATCCGCTTCGACCTGCGCGGCCACACGCAGATCGGCCCCGCCATCGGCCACGACATGGCTTTGGGGAACGACGTAATGCGGCACCAGATACCGGTCGGCCAGCGCGATATGGGCCAGGTCGCCGCGCAGCGGAAGCGTGCCGGCCGCGGGCCGTTCGACCGGGCCTTTCAGGCCCAGCCCCGTCCTGGGCACCTCATATTCCGGCGCTTCGTTCCTGCGCGACATGCATTCCCCATCCGGTGGCCGCGGATCGGCCGATGGGCGCGCATATCCGCTATGGCGCGCAGCGGCAAGTCGGCCGCCATGCAGCCGTCCGTGGTTCAGTCGGTGCCGTAACGCGCCTGCAGCATGTGAAACGCGGCACGCAGGCCGTAGGCGGCGCCGCCCTTGGGCCGACCCGGCTTGGCGAAGGGCCGCCAGGCGAAGGTGTCGAAATGCGCCCAATCGACGCCGTCGCCCACGAATCTGTCTAGGAACAGTCCTGCGACGCTTGCCCCGGCATAGGAATTGCCATGGGCGTTGTTCATGTCGGCGATGTCGGATGACAGCCACTCGCGATAGGCTTCGGGCAAGGGCATTCGCCACGGTTCGTCGTCATGCGCGCGGCCCGCTTCGATCAGCGCGGCCGCGGTATCGTCCCGCCGGGTCATCAGCGCGGGATGATCGGGACCGAGCGCGACCCGCGCCGCCCCGGTCAGCGTGGCGAAGTCGATGATCAGTTCGGGATCGTCCTCGCTCGCCCGGGTCAGCGCATCGCCCAGGATCAGCCGCCCTTCGGCATCGGTATTGCCGATTTCCACCGTCAGGCCCTTGCGCGAACGGAGCACGTCGCCGGGGCGGAAGGCGTTGTTGGATATGGCGTTCTCCACCGTGGGCACCAGCAGGTGCAGACGCACCTTCAGTCCCGCTTCCATGATCAGTCCGGCCAGCGCGATGGCATGGGCCGCGCCGCCCATGTCCTTCTTCATCAGCTTCATGCCGGTCGCGGACTTGATGTCCAGCCCGCCGCTGTCGAACGAGACGCCCTTGCCGACGATGGCGAGGCGCGGGGCGCTTTCATCGCCCCATTCCAGCTCGACCAGCCGGGGCGCATGGTGGCGCGTCGCCGCGCGCCCGACGGCGTGGATCATCGGATACCCGGTTTCCAGCGCATCGCCCTTGACCGTGGTTAGCGTGGCACCGTGCTTCTTCGCGATGCGCGCCGCTTCCGTCTCGATCGCGGCGGGGCCCATGTCCTCGGCCGGGGTATTGACCATGTCCGCGACCAGCAGAACCGCCCGCGCTTCCGCCACGGCAAAATCGATGCCGCCCGCCTGTCCGGTCAGCAGGACGCGGGGCCCCTGCGCCTTCGTGTCCTGCTTGTACCGTTCGAAGCGGTGCTGCGCCGTCAGCCAGCCGTGAACCGCCGCGCCGGGATCGCGATCGACCAGGCGGTAGGTGCCTTCGGGAAGTTCCTCCGCCAGCTTGGCGAGACACCAGCTGGAAAGATCGTCCGGATCGGCCACGCCGCCAACCGCGAACCAGCTTTCCCCATTGGGAACGATGCCGATTTCATAACCGGCGCCGGTGAATTTCTGCGCCCGCAGGGCCAAGCGCTGCGCGGGCGACAGCTTCGTGACAAAGGCATCGTAGCCGTCGCTGTCCACAAGATGAATGGCGATGGCGTCCTGCCCGCGATCGGGGGCGATGCAGGGAGCGATGTCGAACGGATCGGATTGCGGTTGGGTCATGGCGGTCAGCCATAGACAGGCAACGCGCAGTTTTCACGGGATTTGTTCGCCTCTCGCAATCTGGCGCGCGGCGCGCTACATTCGTGTCCATGAACGAATATCAGGCAATCGAAGGCACCGAGAACGTCATCCGCGACGGCACCATCAAGCTGCACGGGGCCAGCGGGTTCGAAGGAATGCGAAGGGCCGGGCGGCTGGCGGCAAGCATCCTCGACGACATCGCGCCGATGGTGGAGCCGGGCGTTACCACCGCTGCGATCGACGACCGCGTGCGCGAACTGATGCTTGCGGCGGGATCGGTGCCCGCGACATTGGGCTATCGCGGTTATACGCACAGCTGCTGTATTTCGATCAACCATGTGATCTGCCACGGCATCCCGTCGGACAAGCCGCTGAAGGACGGCGACATCGTCAATATCGACGTGACCCCCCTGCTCGACGGATGGCATGGCGATACCAGCCGGATGTATCTGGTCGGCGACGTGCCGCTGAAGGCGCGGCGGCTGGTCGACGTGACCTATGAGTGCCTGATGCTGGGCATCGAACAGGCACGGCCGGGCAACCGGCTGGGCGATATCGGCGCGGCGATACTGGAACACGCGCAGAAGCACCGCTACGGCGTGGTGCGCGAATTTTGCGGGCACGGGCTGGGGCGGCTGTTCCACGATGCGCCCGAAGTCGTTCATGCGGCGAAGGCCGGGACGGGCCCGGAACTCAGGCCGGGCATGTTCTTCACCATCGAACCGATGATCAATATCGGCAAGCCCTGGGGCAAGATGCTGAAAGACGGCTGGACCGCGGTGACCCGCGACAAATCGCTGAGCGCGCAGTTCGAACATTCACTGGCGATTACCGAGCACGGGCACGAGATCTTCACGTCCAGTCCCGCTGGGTTGGACAAACCGCCTTATTCGGCAACCTGACTGCCGCCCCTGATCGCCGCATCAACTCTCCCGCACCGCGCGCAACGCCGCCCCCCCGGCGAACGGAGTGGCCGCCACCAGCACCAGGCTGATCGCCCCGCACAGCGCAATTCCCCCGTAATCGGCCCGCGCCAGGCTGCCGGCCCCGAATATCAGGATCGGCACGGCCAGCGGGATCAGCAGCAGTCCGCCAAGCGCCGCGCCACCGCGCAGGCCTGCGGTCAGCGCCGCGATCGTCACGCCGATCGCCGCCAGCCCCGGCGTTCCCGCGACCAGTCCCAGCATCACGATGCGAAGCTGCGCCGCCTCCAGCCCCAGCATCGCGGCGGCGGGCAGGGTCGCGATCAGCAGCAGCGGGGCGAAGCTGCACCAATGGGCCAGCATCCGGACGGCGACGATGGTTTCTTCCGTTACGCCGCGCAGGATCAGCTGGTCGAACACGCCGTTGCCCATGTCGGGCGCGATCAGGCGGTCCATCGGCAGGATCGCCGCGAGCAACGCCGCGACCCAGATGATTCCGCCTCCGGTGCGCGCCAGCATCGCGGCATCGGGTCCGACGGCAAAGGGATAGAGCATCGCTACGGCCAGGAAGAACAGGAACGGCAGGATGCTCCCGCCGCCGGTTCCTATGCCCGGTATCAGCATCGCCAGGTCGCGCCGGATCATGCGGGATATCACGGCGCGTAATCCGGCAGCTCGACCACCCGCATATCGGCCAGTTCCAGCGGCTGATGCGAAGCGACGATGCACAGACCGCCGCCCGCGCGATGGTCGGCGATGACGTTGACCAGCCTCTCCTGTCCGTCGCCATCCAGCCCGTTCAACGGTTCGTCCAGCAGCCAGATCGGCGCGCTCTGTTGCAGCAGGCGCACGATGGCCGCCCGCTTGCGCTGCCCGGTCGAAAGGTAACGCACCGGCACGTCCAGCAGCGCATCGATACCCATCCGTTTTGCATGCCCGGTCCGTGATGCCGCGCCGTCCATCCGCGCCCAGAAGGTCAGCGCGGCGGCCAGCGTGCGTTCGGGATCGAGGGCCGTCCGCTCGTCCAGCAGGCCGATCGCCCCCGTGTGCTCGACACGTCCCGCACAGGGCCGCAGCAATCCGCCGCATATCCGCATCAGGCTGGATTTGCCGACCCCGTTCGGCCCGGCGATCCGCACGGCCGCGCCCGCGCTCGCCTGGAACCCCACTCCGCGAAACAGGATTCGGTCGCCCCGGCGGCAGGCGCAATCGCGGACGGTCAGGCTGGCTTGCATCGCGCCCGGCGATAGGGGAAAGCGCAGGAACCGACAATATGATGCCAAGCGAAGGACATCATCCCATGGCCGTTACCGAACTGACTCCATCGCAGCGCGACGCCGCGCTCGCCGAACTGCCCGAATGGACTCTGCGCGAGGATGGAAAGGCGATCCAGTGCGGCTTCGAATTTGCCGATTTCGTGGCGGCGTTCGGTTTCATGACCAGCGTCGCGATCCTGGCCGAGAAGCACGATCATCATCCCGAATGGTTCAACGTCTACAACACGGTCGAAATCACGTTGACCACGCATGACGTGCCGGGCAGCGATGAAGCTGGGGCCGGCGGCCTGTCGCAGCGGGATATCGACCTGGCGAAGGCGATCGACGCGCTTCTTTGACCTGTAGCTGTTTGAGTTATCGCGATTTCTTTTTTTATGGAACGGAGATGACGACTGCCCGTTTGAACCACGACAACATACGAAAAGGAAAATTTCGACAATGAGCAAGTACAATCCCAATCTCGCCCACGCCGTCTTCAGCACGCATGACGCCGCCGAGCGCGCCGTCCGCGACCTGAAGGACGCAGGTGCCAGTGCCGACAATGTTTCCATCGTCGCGCGCGATGATGGCGAAACGACGACGACCGACGGTGACGGTGGGGAAGCGGCCAAGGACGTCATCGGTAAGGGCGCGCTGGGCGGCGGTATCGGCGCATTGCTTGGCGTAGCGGCTCTAGCCATTCCGGGCGTCGGTCCGCTGGTCGGCGCAGGTGCCATCGCAGCCGCCGCAACCGGCGGCGCAGCCGTGACCGGTACGGTCGTGGGCGCGGCCATCGGTGCCATCGCCGGTGCGCTGGAAGATCACGGCGTGGGGAAGGCCGACGCCGAATATTACGAGCGTGAGCTGGACAATGGCGGGATCCTGGTGACGGTCGATACGACGGACCACGATATCTCCATGGCACAGGCCAACGAGATTCTAGGACGTTCGGGTGGTCATTCGACGACCATGACCCGCACGTTGTAATCCTAAGGCAACTCGTAAAAAAAGGCGGGGTGGACGTAGAAGTCCGCCCCGCTTTATTTTGCGTTCGCGAACTTTACCTAGGCCGGAAGTCTATTGGCCGAGCGGACGCAGCGACGACCGTACTTCCTTTCGCACCGCACCCGGCAACCAGCGGGAGGCGAAACCGATCCGCTTCGCCGTCCTGCCGACCAGCGTATGCAACCGGTTGCCATGGACCGCGTCCCAAGCGGCGCGTGCGACATCCTCGACCGGCGTGATCTCCAGCCCGGCCGCCTCCACCCGTGTGCGGATCGCTTCGTTCGATCCCTGGTTGGGCGCGTGTTCGAGCAAGGGCGTGTCGATGAAGCTGGGGCAGATGGAGCGCACATTGATGCCGTGTTCCGCCCATTCCCCGTCCAGGCTTTCGGTAATCCCGCGCACGCCGAACTTGGTGGCGGTATAGACCGACGCGCCCGGCGTGCCGTAGATGCCCGCCGCGCTGGCGGTGTTGAGCAGGCAGGATCGCGGCGCGCTGCGTTTCAGATGGGGCAGAGCGGCCTGCGCGCCGAACAGCACGCCTTTCAAATTGATGTCGAGGCAGCGGGTGATCTCCGCTTCCGAATTCTCCTCGATCGCGCCGCCGATGGGAATGCCGGCATTGTTGGCCACCACGTCGATCCGTCCGCCCGCCGCCGCGCTGAAGGCATCTAGCGCCTCGTCCCACGCCGCCCGGTCGCGCACGTCGAACTTGTGGCTGAACACGCCATCCGCATCGAGCAGCGCCGCGGTGCCATCCATCCCCGCCGCATCGATATCGCCCAGCCCCACGAACCAGCCGCGGCCCCCGAAATACTGCGCGATGGCGCGGCCGATGCCCGAACCCCCGCCGGTGACGAAGATCGCCTTGCGTGTCTTCATGTCAGCTCCCCAAAGCCTCGCTCAGCCCCTTTACGTGCTCCGCCCCTTCGACGATTTTCGCAGTGGAATTGCTCACGGTATCGCCGATCGGCTCCGCCCGTCCGCCAAGACAGGTGGCGAGAAAGTTCTCGGTGATCGCGTTGAACGCGATGTTGTTATCGGGCTTGGCGAAACCGTGCCCTTCATCGGGATAGAGGACATAGGTCACGGGAATGCCCGCATCCTTCATCGCGCCCACGATCTGGTCGCTTTCCGCCTGCTTGACGCGCGGATCGTTGGCGCCCTGGCCGATCAGCAGCGGCTTGGTGATCTTGTCCGCCGAATAGAGCGGGCTGCGTTCCTTCAGCATGGCCAGCCCTTCGGGCGTATTGGGATTGCCCATGCGTTCATGGAATTGCGCGATCAGCGGCTCCCAATAAGGCGGTATCGTCTCCAGCAGCGTTTCCAGGTTGGACGGACCGACAATGTCGACACCGCAGGCGAATTTGTCCGGCGTGAAAGCGAGCCCCGCCAGCGTCGCATAGCCGCCATAGGAACCGCCCATGATCGCCACCTGGTCGGCCCGCGTCACGCCCCGCTCGATCGCCCAGTCGACCGCGTCGATCAGATCGTCGTGCATCTTCGCGCCCCATTGAAGGTCGCCCGCCGAGATGAAATTCTTGCCGAAACCGGTCGATCCCCGGAAATTGACGCTCATCACGGCATAACCGCGATTGGCGAGCCATTGGTGGTAGGAATTATACCCGAAATCGTCGCGCGCCCACGGCCCGCCATGGACCAGCAGCACCATGGGAACCGGATCGCCGGTAATGGCATCGCCATCCTTCGCCATCCCGGCGGGCAGGGTGAGGTAGGTCGGCAGGGTCAGCCCGTCGCGGCTGGCGATCTCGACCCCGTACATGTTCTGCAACGGGGCGCCTTCGAGGTCGGGGCGGGTGGTGTAGAATTCGGTCAGCGTCTCCGCGCCGCGATCGTAGATGAACGTCCGGGTCGGCGCGGTCAGCGGGTCGTTCCACACCACCCATTTGGTGTCGTCTTCCGTGCGCGACTGCACGCCGAATTCGCCTTCGAGCCGTTCGTCCAGCCAATCGAGCGAAGCCTTCACGTCCGGGTCGATCGCGGTCCATTCTGTTTCGAGATAGGTGAAGCTGTAGGCTTCGACCTCGCCTGTCCTGGGGTCCGACATGGCGCCGCCGATATCGGCTTTGTCGTTCTCGGCGATCACCCGTTTTTCGCCGGTTGCAACGTCCTGCGCGATCAGCGCCGCCGTGTCGCGGCCCCGGCTGTCGATCCAGTACATCGTCGTGCCATCGGTCGTGAAGCCGGCGGGCTGGGTGGTCAGGCTGTCTTCCAGCTGCGTGCTGTCGCCAGGCTCGACGGCGATGGTGCCATCGGTGATGGGGAAGAAATCCATACCGCCCGCCGCATTGGGCCGCACCGCCATTCTGAGGTCCAGATTGTCGTCTGCCAGAAAGCCGGCATAGCTGTCATTCTGCAATATCTGCGTCAGTTCGCCTGTATTAAGGTCCAGCATGTAGGGATCGTGGAACCGCGCATCGCGGTTGTTGATGCCGATCAGCATCATGTCCTTGATCGTCTGAGACGATCCCAGGACCTGCACGCGCGTATCCTCGAACGGGGTCAGCCCACGTTCTTCCCCGCTATCGAGATCGATTCCATAAAGGAGGAAGTTCTCGTCGCCGCCCTTGTCCTGGATGTACAGCACGCTTTTTGCATCCGGCGCCCAGAAATACTGGCGGATAGGGCGATCGGTCGCCTTGGTCATGACCCGCGCATCCGACGGATCGGAAGCGGGCGCGATCCACACGTTGAGAACGTCGTTGTCGGGGGCGAGCCAGCTCAGCCATTTGCCGTCGGGGCTGATCTGTCCGCCCGAACGGGTGGGATTGCCGAACAGCGTTTCGCGCGCGATCAGGGGAACGGAATTGATGTCGGTCGTCATGTGTGAAGCGGTCTCCGCATGGTGATCCGCCGTCGCGGCGGCGGGCAGGGTCAACGCCATGGCCGCGATGGCGCAACCGGCGAGGAGGGGTTTGGTCAGATCCTTGATCGGCATCGCATTTCCCCCAAATGTCTATCGCCGCCAGTCTATCGGCATCGCTTCCAATGTCCAATCGGAACCGGCGGCGAATTGTTCGCAGCAGCTGTCAAAGGGCCGGATTGTCATAAGCATGCCAGGTGAAGATCGCCACCGCGCCGCGATGCGGGCGCCATTCCCCGGCGATGGCACGCGTTTCCTTCTCGTTCAAACGTTCGGGCAAATCCATTATCCTGGCGATCCCCACCTGCACCGCCAGATCGCCGGCGGGCCAGATATCGGCGCGCCCTTCGGCAAACAGCAGGTAGATTTCCGCCGACCAGCGCCCGATCCCCTTGATCCGCGTGAGTTCGGTGATCGCTGTTTCATCGTCGGCGGGCAGTTCGTCCAGCTGCAATTCGCCCGACACGACCAGTTCGCACAGCGATCGGGCATAGCCCTGTTTCTGTCGCGACAGGCCGCAGGCGCGCAGGGTATCGAAATCGCGGGCGAGCAGTTCGGAGGCTTCCACGTCCTCGCCCAGCTCTGCCTCCAGCTTGCGCCAGACGGATGCGGCGGCGGCCACGCTGACCTGCTGCCCCACGATGGTCCTCAGGAGCGTGCGATAGCCAATCGGGCGGATACGCGGCTGCGGATAGCCGACCGCGCGCAGGGTTTTCGCAATGGCCGGCGTCCGCGCCGCCGCGTAATCGACGCCCACGCGAATTTGCTTCGCGCTCAACCCCATGGATTACGATCCATCATGGCGCCGCCTCTCCCTTGCCAAACGCATGACCCTCTTTTAGCTGCCACAGGCAAAGCGGCCGCGCTGGCCGCGTGTGTAATCTGGAGCCCAACCCATCATGCCCAAGCTGATCGTCGTCAACCGTGCCGGTGAAGAAACCTCCGTGGAGGTCGAAGACGGCCTGACCGTCATGGAAGCCATCCGCGACAACGGCTTCGACGAATTGCTGGCGCTGTGCGGCGGCTGCTGTTCGTGCGCGACCTGCCACATCCATGTCGATCCGGCCTTCACCGCCACGCTGCCCGAAATGTCGGAAGACGAGGACGATCTCCTTGAAAGCAGCGACCACCGCGCCGAAACCTCCCGCCTGTCGTGCCAGATCCCCTTCGGCGGCGATCTCGACGGATTGCGGGTGACGATCGCGCCGGAAGACTGATCTGGAATACTGGCCCGGGGAGACTGGCGACACGTGAACATCACCGCACCCTTTGCCGACCCGATCGCGCTTATCGGCAACACGCCGCTGGTGCGGCTTGCCGGGCCGAGTGCGGCGGCGGGATGCGATATCTACGGCAAATGCGAATATACCAACCCCGGCGCATCGGTGAAGGACCGCGCGGCACTGGGCATTGTCCGCGATGCGGAGGCCAGCGGCGATCTGAAACCCGGCGGTACGATCGTCGAAGGGACCGCGGGCAATACGGGCATCGGCATCGCGCTGGTCGCCAATGCGCTGGGCTACAGAACCGTGATCGTCATGCCCGACAACCAGTCGCGCGAGAAGATGGATACGCTGCGCGCATTGGGCGCGAAGCTGGTGACCGTGCCCCCTACCAAATTCGCCGATGCCGGGCATTTCGTCCACACTTCCCGCCGGCTGGCCGAAGAAACGCAAGGCGCGATCTGGGCCAACCAGTTCGACAATGTCGCGAACCGCCGCGCGCATATCGAAGGCACGGCGGAGGAACTGTGGCACCAGATGGACGGCCGGATCGATGGCTTCACCTGCGCGGCGGGTACCGGCGGCACGATCGCGGGCGTCGGCATGGGGCTGAAAGCGCATGACGAGAATATTCGCATCGCGCTGACCGACCCGCACGGCGCGGCGTTGTATAATTACTACGCCCACGGCGAATTGCAGGCGGAGGGATCGTCGGTCGCGGAAGGCATCGGGCAGGGGCGCATCACCGCCAATCTCGACGGCGCGCCGATCGATACGCAGTTCCGCATCTCGGACGCGGAAGGGCTGGACTGGGTCGCCCGCCTGCTGCGCGAAGAGGGGCTGTGCCTGGGCCTGTCGTCCGGCATCAACGTCGCGGGCGCGGTGCTGCTGGGGCGGCACCTGGTGGCGGAGGGCCGCGACGAGCCCCGGGTCGCGACGATCCTGTGTGATACCGGCTTCCGCTACCTCTCCACGCTCTACAACGCCGGATGGCTGCGCGCGAAAGGCCTGCCGGCATTCGACTGGCTCGCTGAATAGTCGCTATTCACTTGAGGCGACAGGGCCTTATGCTAGGATACGCGCCATGGCGAACAGGCTTATCGAACGCATCATGCACGGTCCGGCGAAGGACATGCCCGTGTCCCTGGGCGGAACGCGGGCGGAGGCGATGCAGCGCCTGCAGATCGGTCTGGCGGGGATCGTCGGCATGATCCTGCTGGTCGCGCTTGCCTCCACCCTGCGCGACCGGGCGGACCAGACCGACGCCGTGACCGTGGCGGAGGCGGAGCTACCGGTCGAGATCGGGGATGAAGCGGCCCAACCGAGCGATCCGCTGGCCGAGGCGGGCGTGGTGCCCGACCTGCCCGCCGACAACGCCGAAGCCGCGGCGCAGAACGCCCCCGTCCTGCCGGAACAGGGAACGGGCGGGGCTACCGTTCAGCCTTCCGGTGCGACTGCGGCGCAGCCGGGCGGTCCCCGCATTCCGGCTAGGCGCACCGATGGCAACCGCCCGGATTAGCGTGTCGCGCAGGACGCTGGCGATAGGCGCGGTCCTGCTGATCACCTTCGTCGCCACGCTCGCCGCCGTTCTCGCCGCGCGGGGCGCCGCTTCTAACGCGAACGCCGCCGATCACTCCGCCGCAGAGCAACTGGGGCTCATGACCTCGCTGCCGATCTATTGGAGCGAGGGCGGCGGGTTCGACGATCTGCTGCCCGACGCGGCGGAAGCGGAACCGCACCGCGTGCGCGCGCAACTGGAGGAAAGCTACGATCTCGTGCCGGTCGACAGCCTGTCGGCGCCGGGCGTGGCCGCACCTTCGAAAGAGCTGCGGGAATTGCGCTATTTGGTGCTCGCCCAGCCGCGCGCGCTTTCGCCCGCGCAATTCGCGGGCCTGGATATTTGGCTGCGCGACGGGGGCAGGGCGCTCATCTTCGCGGACCCGGAACTGACCGAGCATTCCGCCCACGCGCTGGGCGACCCCAGGCGTCCGCAGGGCGCGGCATTGCTGTCGCCGCTGTTCCGCCATTGGGGCCTGACGCAGAGCCACCTTGCTTCGACGGCGAATGCCGTGTCGCTGGAAGGCCGCGCGATGCCGGTCGATCGGGCCGGCCGGTTCGCGCTGGCGAAGAACGGACAGGCGATGTGCACCTTGGACGCGGACGGGGTGCTGGCCACGTGCGAAGTCGGACGGGGGCGGGCGGTGATCTGGGGCGATGCCGCGATCCTCGACGCGGAACGCGGTAATATCGGCGCGACGCGCGGATTGCACATGCTCCTGACTCTCGCTTTTGGCTCCTGAGGCGCTGTTCGGGGATATTCGGGGATACGGATGCGATCAATCTTCGGCCCATCCAAAAACCACGTGAATTCAGGGGCCATTACCGTCACAAAAGCGGCCCGGAAGTGAGGAAGGCGAAAATATTAATGCTAAATGTGCTGCTAAATCAAAGCTTTAGCTTGAAATCCCCAACAATTCCCTAATTTCCCCTTCCATCCCCGAATGGGGCGGGTTATTGGTCCGGCCATAAGACAAGTCGTCTCGTGCTGCGGATCGTTCCGGCGATTCGAGCCTCCCGTTGCCATGCGCGGGCGGCCACGGGGAAGATGTGTCGGCGCGCAAGGCGAACGGGAAAGGGCGGGGGGAAGTGGCGGCAGCGCTTCACAGTTACAGCGGTCAGGCCTTGACCCTCCTGGGGGACAAGGGCCGCTACGTCATACCTTCCGATTTCCGCAACACCGTGAAGGAATCGAGCGACGGGAACCGCACGCTGTGCCTCGCCAAGCATGACCGGTGGGACTGCCTCGTCGGGTTCGGCCTTTCGCGCGAGGCGGAGCTGGAGGAGCAGCTCGACCGGGAACAGGAATCCGCACTGCGGCTGGGCCGCGATTACGACCGCGATCTGCGTTCGATCCAACTGTTCGGGTTCGAGAAAATTCCGTTCGACGATAGCGGCCGGTTCACCATGCCCGATTTTCTTCGCGCGGACGGGCAGATCGAAGATGCGCTGTTCTTTCGCGGGGGCGGCCGGTTCTTCACCATCTGGAACCCCGAAGTCCTGAAGCGGCAGGGCATGGAGTTCAACACGCTGAAGGCGGGCTGTGACAGCCTGCTGTCCGAAGCGCGGGCGAAAGAGAAATCGAAGGGCGCGCGCAAATGACTGTGCCTATCGTTCAGGACGCGGCACCGCACGTTCCCGTCCTGCTGACCGAAGTGATCGCCGCATTGGCGCCCGAACCCGGCGCGGTCGTGATCGATGCGACCTTCGGCGCGGGCGGCTACACGCGCGCTTTGCTGGAACGCGGCGCGATCGTCCACGCGTTCGATCGCGATCCGGATGCCATCGCCGCGGGGCGCGCATGGCCCGAAACACGCGAAGATCCGCCGCGCCTGATCCTTCACGAAAGACGATTTTCCGAGATGGAGGTAGCGCTTCGCGAAGCCGGGATCGCACAGGCAGACGGTATCGCGATGGACATCGGCGTATCGTCCATGCAGCTCGATGAAGCAGATCGCGGTTTCGCCTTCCAGTCCGACGGCCCGCTCGACATGCGGATGAGCCGGGCGGGCGAGAGCGCCGCCGATTTTCTCAACAGCGCCGACGAAGCGGTGATCGCCGACGTGTTGTACGAATATGGCGAGGAACGCCAGTCGCGCCGCGTGGCCCGCGCCATCGCCGCCGCCCGCCCGCTTTCCACGACGGGGGAGCTGGCCCGTGTCGTCCGCAAGGCGCTGGGCCATCGTCCCGGCGCGCCCAAGGATCCCGCGACCCGCAGTTTCCAGGCGATCCGCATCCACGTGAATGCGGAACTCGGCGAGTTGCGCGATGGCCTGCATGGCGCGGAGCGGCTGCTGCGCGAAGGCGGGCGGCTGGCGGTCGTCGCCTTTCACAGCCTGGAAGACCGGATCGTCAAACGCTATTTGCGCGATGCCGCGGGCACCGGCGGCGGATCGCGCCATCTGCCCGAGGCGGAGAACGCACCTTCGATCTATCGCGACGTATCGAAGCCGGTCCGCGCCGGTCAGGCGGAGCTTGCCCGGAATCCGCGCGCCCGGTCGGCCGTCCTGCGCCACGCCGTGCGCACCGCCGCCCCCGCAAGGGAAGCCGCATGATGACGCAGGGAAGCCGCCTCCGCCAAATCGGCTGGGCCGTGGCGCTGACCATCTGCGTCACGCTGTTTCTGGCGCTGACGTTCCGCGTCAACGCGATCAAGAGCGACGTGCGGCTGGCGGAGCGGGAGATCGTGGCGCTGGAACGCGAAAAGACCATGCTGGAAATCGAGTTCCAGACTCGCGCCAGCCAGTCGCAGCTCGCCAATTACAATCGTGTGGAATTCGGCTACCGGCCGCCTTCCGCCGATCAATATCTCGAAAGCGAACGGCAGATGGCCAGCCTTGGCCTGCCGCGCGGTGCGAATGCGCCCGATCCCATCCGCGTGGCGCGGGGACCGGACGGAAACCCGGCGGACGGTTTCGCGGACGGTGTCACGGGCGGTTTCCCGGCGATGGTGTCTCCCTTGACCGGACGCGCCGTCGACGACGACCGCCGAAGCGGCGCGAACGACGAAAGCGATCGCGGCGCACCGCGTTCACTGGCAGAACGGCTGGCGATGGAAAATCCCCTCGGCAACGCCGGATCCGGGGCCCGGTCCGGCGCCCGATCGCCAGTTCGACCGAATGCCCGGTCGGGTGGCGGGGACTTCGGCGAATGAACGCGCTGACCTTCCCCCTGAACGCGCGATCGTCCGGTTCGAACCGGAACGACCTTCGCAACCATTTGGTGAACGAGGCGCGCTTGCGCGTTCTGTGGGTGGCGATGATCTTCGCGGTGGTCGCTTGCGCGGCGGTGCTGCGGATCGGCTATCTGGGGCTGAGCGATGGCGCGACGCGCACCACGTCGCTCGCCGAAGCGCTGCTGCCGCCGCGCGGCGAATTGACCGATCGCAACGGGGTGCCGCTGGCCCGCGCCTTCCCGGCCTATGCTTTGTGGTTCAATCCCGAAGCGATGGGGGATGCCTCCGACCCGCTGGTCAGGACACCGCGCGAAGTGGCGACGCAGCTGCAGGCGATCTTCCCGACCCTGAACGTCGAAAGCACCGTCAGCAAACTCGCAGCGGGCCGACCCAGCTATCTGCAGCGGCGCATCCTTCCCGAAGACGCGAACCGCGTGATGGCCCTGGGCGAGCTGGCCCTCGAACTTCCGCGGGAAACGGACCGGCATTATCCGCAAGGTTCGATGGGCGCGCATGTGCTGGGCTATGTCGACCGCGAAGGGCAGGGCCGCATCGGCATGGAGCAAGTGCTGAACGAGCGGCTGATGGACCCTGCCCTGCGCAGCAAACCGGTCGCGCTGTCGATCGACATGCGGGCGCAGGGCGCGCTGGAGGACGAACTGGGCCGCGGAATGCTGGCGACCAACGCGGTCGGCGCGGCGGGAGTGGTGCTGGACGTGGATACGGGCGAGATAATGGCGCTGGCTTCCCTGCCCGAATTCGATCCCAACCGGGTCGAGGCGGAGGATCTGCTGCAATCGGAAGCGATGCGCAAACGCGGCGAAGCCCCGCGCAGCTTCAACCGGGTGACCAATCAGGTTTACGAGCTTGGCTCCACTTTCAAGCCGCTGACCGTCGCCGCCGCGATCGATGCGGGGACGGTGCGCGATTTCGCCCGCCGCTACGATGCGTCGCCGGTGAAGGCCGGGCGGTTCCGCATCAAGGACAGCCATTTCATCGGCAACCATTTGAACATCGCGGAAACGCTCATTCATTCGTCAAACACCACCACGGCGCGCATCGCGGACGAGCTTGGGCCGGAAAAGATGCGGCGGATGTACATGGATCTGGGCATGGATGAACGGCCCTATATCGAACTGCCCGCGCGCGGCCATCCGATCTGGCCGGGCGAGAAATGGCCGCGGTTGCGCAGCATGACGGTCGGCTATGGCCACGGCATCGCGGTCACGCCGCTGCACCTTGCCAGCGCCTATGCCGCGATGGTCAATGGCGGCATCTGGCGTCCCTCGACGCTGCACAGGCTCGCGCCCGGCGCCGCGCCCAAGGGGCGCCGCGTGTTCAAGGCATCGACGTCCTCACGCATGCGGCAGTTGCTCAGGATGATCGCGATCTACGGCACCGGCCGGAACGCCGATGCGCCGGGCTTCCGCGTCGGCGGCAAGACGGGCTCCGCCGAAAAGCCGGGCAGCGGCGGCTATCGCCGGACGACGCTGGTTTCGACCTTCGCCGCGGCGTTTCCGATGGACCGCCCGCGCTATGTCGTGATCGCCATGCTGGACGAACCGCAGGGCACCACGGCCAGTTCCTTCCAGCGGACGGCGGCCTGGAACGCCGCGCCGATCGTCGGCAACCTCATTCCGCGCATCGGTCCGATACTGGGCGTCCGTCCGGACGAGACGCGCGACATCGATATCAGCGACCTCAAACCGCTGATCGGGGGTTGACGGCCATGCGTCTGCATACCCTTTTGGACAGGTCGCAAATGCCGGTTCCAGCCGGCGACGACGCGCGGGTCACGGGCTTTGCGATCGATCATCGCAAAGTCGCGCCCGGCACCGTGTTCGGCGCGTTCAAGGGCACGCAGGTAAACGGCGAGGACTTCATCCCCGCCGCGATCCGTGCAGGCGCCGTGGCAGTCGTGGCCGTACCATCCGCCGCGGTCGGGGGGGCGGCCCATATCGCCGCCGACGAACCGCGCCGGGCCTTCGCCCGGCTGGCCGCGCGTTTCTTTACCCCCGTGCCCGCCACCATCGCGGCGGTAACCGGCACCAACGGCAAGACCTCCACGGTCGAGATGACCCGGCAGCTATGGCGCATCGGCGGACGCAGCGCGGCCTCCATCGGGACGCTGGGCGTGACGACTCCCGACGGTTCGACCGCGACCGGGCTGACCACGCCCGACATCGTCACATTCCTGGCGAACATGAGCGGGCTGGCGCGCGAAGGCGTCAGCCACGTCGCCTACGAGGCATCCAGCCACGGCCTGTCGCAATTCCGCAACGAGGGGTTGAATGTCGTGGTCGGCGCATTCACCAATTTCAGCCGCGACCATCTCGATTACCATGCCGATATGGACGCCTATTTCGCGGCCAAGATGCGCCTGTTCGACGATGTCGTCGCGGATGGCGGCACGGCGGTGGTGTGGGAAAGCGGCGACGACTGGACGGTGCGCGTGGTCGATCATGCGCGGCGGCGTGGATTGAAAATCCTGATGGTCGGCGCAAATGTGGACGGCGACGACGCGATCAGCCTCGTCGCGCGGGAACCGACCCAGCTGGGACAGACGCTGACAGTCGATCACGCGGGCACGACGCGGTCCGTCACCCTGCCGCTGATCGGGGCGTACCAGGCGGCCAACGCGCTGGTCGCTGCCGGGATCGTCCTGGCGACGGGCGGCGAAGCCGGCGCGGTGTTCGACGCGATTGCCCGGTTGCAACCGGTGCGCGGACGTCTGGAACGCGCGGTCATCACGCAGTCGGGCGCGCCGGTCTATGTCGATTACGCGCACACGGCGGAAGCTCTGGCATCCGCCATGGCCGCGTTGCGCCCGCATGTGAAAGGCAGGCTTATAACGATCTTCGGCGCAGGCGGGGATCGCGACGCCGGCAAACGCATCGGCATGGGGCAAACCGTCGGCGCGCATTCGGATGTCGCCATCATCACGGACGACAATCCGCGCGGCGAGGATGCTTCCGCCATCCGCGCGCAAATCGCGCGCGGGGCGCCCGCTGCCGAGAATATCGGCGACCGGCGCGCGGCGATCGCTGCTGCGATCGATGATGCCGGGCGCGACGACATCGTGCTGATCGCGGGCAAGGGCCACGAACAGGGGCAGATCATCGGATCGGGAGACACCATGCGGATATTGCCGTTCGACGACGTCCAGGTCGCGCGCGAAGTGACGGCCGGGTTGGGGGGGCGGGCATGAACGCCCTGAAGGCGCTGCGCCAATGGCCCATCGACCGCAGCGACGCGCTGGGCATGGCACTGTGGAATGCGGGCAGCATCGCCGAAGCCACGGGCGGAACCGCCAGCGGCGCGTTCCAGGTGTCGGGCGTGGAGATCGACAGCCGCGACGTGCGTTCGGGCGACCTGTTTTTCGCTCTGAGGGGCGAGGCGATGGATGGCCATGCCTTCATCGACAAGGCGTTCGCCAACGGCGCGATCGCCGCCGTGGTCGATAGGCCGATCGAGGGTCCGCACGTGCTGGTCGCGGACACCAACGCGGCGCTGGAAGACCTCGCGGCCGCCGCCCGTTCCCGCTGCACCGCGCGCCGCATCGCGGTCACTGGATCGGTCGGCAAGACCGGCGTGAAGGAGGCTATCTTCGCCGCGCTCGATCGGACCAGCCGGGGGGCCGCGCATCGATCGGTGCGCAGCTACAACAACCATGTCGGCGTTCCCCTGAGCCTTTCGCGGATGCCGTCGCGCAGCGAATTCGCCGTGTTCGAGATGGGCATGAACCATGCGGGCGAGATCGCCCGTCTGACCGCGCAGGTTGCCCCGCATGTCGCCGTCGTCACCACGATCGCGCCGGCGCATATCGAGAACCTCGGCACTATCGAAGCCATCGCAGACGCCAAGGCGGAAATCTTCGCCGGGCTGGAGCCGGGCGGCACGGCGATAATCCCCGCCGACAGCCCGCAATACGCCCGGCTGCGCGATGCGGCGAAGGCGCGCGACGTCAAAATCCTGTCCTTCGGTCGGGCACCCCAGGCCGATGTCCGCCTGCTCGATGCGATACCATCCGCCAATGGCGGATCGCTGGTGACGGCCGATCTCGGCGCGACGCGGCTGTGCTTTTCGGTGGCGGAGCCGGGCGAGCACTGGATCGACAATGCGCTGGCGGTGATGGCCGCGGTCAAGGCGGCGGGTGGCGATCTGGGTTCCGCCGGGCTGGCGCTGGCCGAGATGGGCGGCCTCAAGGGGCGCGGCGCGCGGCACCGGATCGCGGCGGTGGGCGGCAAGGCTCTGCTGATCGATGAAAGCTACAACGCCAATCCAGCGTCCGTGCGGGCGACTTTGCGCGCTCTCGGTCAGACGCCGGCAACCCGCCGGGTCGCGGTGCTTGGATCGATGAAGGAACTGGGCGATTTCGCCCCGCGCTTCCACGTGCAGATCGCCGAACCTCTGGCGGAGGCAAAGGTCGATTTCGCTATCCTGGTGGGCGACGAGATGCGCGCGCTGGCGCAGGACTTGGGGAAAGGCGGCGGCGGCGCGGTTGCGGGCGGCATGTCCTTCGCCCATTGCGAAAGTCCGGCCGAAGCGATTTCGGCGCTGGAGGAATATGGCATCACCCATGGCGACGCCGTGCTGGTGAAGGGATCGAATTCCGTGGGTTTGGGCAGGGTGGTCGCCCACTTCACGGCGCGGCAATGATGGCGGCACTACCATACCGCATCATACGCGAGGATGGCCCTTGGGAAGGGTTGAGGGACGGGACGACTGAATGCTCTATCTGATTGCCGAATGGCTCGGTTTCGAAGGGCTCCTCAACCTGATCCGGTATCAGACCTTCCGTGCCGGGGCGACACTGATGACGGCGCTCGTCATCGGCATGATCATCGGTCCGCGTTTCATCCTGATGCTGCGCGTAAGGCAGGGCAAGGGGCAGCCGATCCGCGCGGACGGGCCGCAGACCCATCTCGCCAAGGTCGGCACGCCGACCATGGGCGGGCTGATGATCATCATCGCGCTGACGTGTTCGATGCTGCTGTGGATGGATCTGCGCAATCCGCTGGTCTGGGCCTGCATGGGCGTGACCATCGGGTTCGGCCTCATCGGCTTCATCGACGATTTCGACAAGATCACGAAGAAAAGCCACAAGGGCGTGTCGGGCCGCACCCGCCTGTTGCTGGAGTTCGCGGTAGCGGGGGGTGCGGCCTGGCTGATGGTCAGCCAGATCAGCACCAACCTGTACATTCCGTTCATGGTCGATACCGCGATCCCGCTCGGGCCGCTCTATTACCTGTTCGCCGCCACGGTTATAGTGGGCGCGGGCAACGCCGTCAATCTGACGGACGGGCTGGACGGGCTGGCGACCCTGCCGGTGATCGTCGCGGCGGGCACTTTCGCGCTGATCGCCTATCTGGTCGGGCGCGCCGATTTTTCCGAATATCTCGGCATTCCGCATGTGCCGGGCGCGGGCGAACTGGCCGTTCTGTGCGCCGCGATCATGGGCGCGGGTCTCGCATTCCTGTGGTTCAACGCACCGCCCGCCGCCGTGTTCATGGGCGATACCGGATCGCTTGCCCTGGGCGGCGCGTTGGGCGCGATCGCGGTCGCATCGCATCACGAGATCGTGCTGGCGATCGTCGGCGGGCTGTTCGTGGTCGAGGCCCTGTCCGTCATCATCCAGGTGTTCTGGTTCAAGCGGACCGGGAAGCGCATTTTTCGCATGGCGCCCATCCATCATCATTTCGAACAGAAGGGCTGGGCCGAAAGCACCGTGGTCGTGCGGTTCTGGATCGTATCGATCGTGCTCGCCCTGATCGGCCTGTCGACGTTGAAACTGCGGTGAGCCGGCGATGATCACCTCCCCCGCCTTCAAGGACCGGCGCTTCGCGGTTCTCGGCCTTGCCCGGTCGGGGCTGGCGGCGGCGGAGGCTCTGATGGAAAGCGGGGCGGAGGTGACCGCGTGGGACCGGCAGGATGTCGCGCGCGACAAGCTGGCCGGACGCGCGCGGATCGCGGACCCGATGGAGACGGACCTCACCGGTTTCGACGGTGTGGTCGTCTCTCCCGGCGTGCCGCTCAACACCCACCCCATCAACGCCCATGCCGCATCGTTCGGCGTGCCCGTGATCGGCGATGTGGAACTGTTCGCGCAGGCGCGCGCCACCCTGCCGCCGCACACTGTGGTCGGCATCACCGGCACGAACGGAAAGTCCACGGCCACGGCGCTTCTTCATCACCTTTGCGCTGATGCGGGACTGCCCACGCTGATGGGCGGCAATATCGGGATTCCGATCATGGCGCAGGACGCGCTGCCGGCGGGCGGCATCTATGTGCTGGAACTGTCGAGTTACCAGATCGACCTCACCCGCGCCCTCGATTGCGAGGTTGCGATGCTGTTGAATGTGACGCCCGACCATCTCGATAGGTATGACGGTTTCGCCGCCTATGCCGCATCCAAGGCGCGATTGTTTGCGATGCAGTCCCCGGGACGCACGGCCATTGTCGATCGCCGGTCGTTGGACGACGGCCTGCTTGGCGGGAAGGCGGGAACCGACATGACCGTGATCGACGATGTCGACTGGCAGCACGACACTGATTGGCCGGCGCTTCAGGGGCCGCATAATCGGCAGAACGCCCAGGCCGCCATTGCCGCGGCACGGGCGCTCCATATCGAAGATGCGGACATCGCGGGGGCGCTGCGCAGCTTCGCCGGCCTGCCGCACCGGATGGAAGCGGTTTGCGATTACGATGGCGTCGCCTACGTCAATGACAGCAAGGCGACCAATCCCGCTTCCACCGCGCCCGCTCTCGCCGCTTTCGCGCCGGACCCCGCGCCCCGGATTCACTGGATCGTCGGCGGGCTCGCGAAAGAAGACGGGCTGGGCGAATGCGCCGAATATCTCGCTCATGTCAAAGCGGCTTACACGATCGGCGAATCCGGTCCGCGCTTCGCCGAACTGCTGGAGTCGTATGTGCCGGTCGACCGGTCCGAACTGCTGTGCGAGGCGGTGCGGCGCGCGATGCGGAGTGCGGAGGCGGGCGATGTCATCCTGCTGTCGCCGGCTTGCGCCAGCTTCGACCAGTTCCGCGATTACGAGGCGCGCGGCGATGCCTTCAAGCAGATCGTGGCGGCGATCGGCGGAGAGGGTGCGTCGGATTGTGCGCCGGGATGCGTCAGCGATATGACTGCCTCTATGGGGAGCCGTTCCGCATGAGCGCCACGCAGCCTTACATTCCCCGCAGCGGCAGCCGCACCGGCGCGCGGGACCGCTATCGCAAATCGTTGAAGGCGGACCTCAAGGTCTGGTGGCGCGAGATCGACCGGGTGCTCCTGTTCCTCATCCTGCTGCTGATGGCGATCGGCACCATCGCGGTGGCCGCCGCATCCCCCGCCAGCGCGCGGCGACTGTCCACCGCCAGCGTCGAACTGCCGGACCTCTATTTCTACTGGGCACATCTGCGCTGGCAGTTTCTCGGGCTGCTGGCGCTGATCGGCGCTTCCCTGCTTTCGAACGACAATGCACGGCGATGGGGTATCCTGCTCGCCGGGGCGATGCTCGTCATGCTGTTGCTGGTGCCCCTCATCGGATATGAGGTGAACGGCGCACGGCGCTGGATCAATCTCGGCATGCGGTTCCAGCCATCAGAGTTTTTGAAGCCCGGCTTCGCCATCACGCTCGCCTGGATATTGACCTGGCGGCTGCGGGATCCCGACCTGCCGGTGCTTGCCATCGTCACCGCGTTGATGGGGATGATAGCTTTGCTGCTGATGGCGCAGCCCAACCTTGGCGAAACGCTGCTGTTCGGGGGCGTGTGGTTCGTTCTGGTACTGTTGTCGGGCGTTTCAGTGCAGCGGATCGGGGCGCTGATCGGTTCGGGGATGGCGGTGCTGACCGCGACCTATTTCCTGTACGACAACGCCCGCAACCGGATCGACAGTTTCGTCGGTGGGGGCACCGCCTTCGACCAGGTCGATCTGGCACAGCGCACGTTGCTGGCGGGCGGATGGACCGGCAGCGGCTACGCGCTCGGCATCCGCAAGCTGAACCTGCCCGAAGCGCATACCGATTACATCTTCTCGGTCATCGGGGAGGAGTTCGGCCTTGTCACCTGCGCGGTGATCGTGATCCTCTACCTCGCCATCATCGCGCGGGTGCTGGTCCGGCTGGCGGATGAGACCAACCTGTTCCGGCTGTTGGCCGGGGCGGGGCTGGCAACGCAGATCGGCGGGCAGGCATTCATCAACATCCTGGTCAATCTGCAGCTGTTTCCGTCCAAGGGTATGACGCTGCCACTGGTATCCTATGGCGGGTCGAGCACGATTGCCGTATGTCTGGCCGCAGGGCTGCTGCTGGCGATCACGCGGCGCAACCCGTTTCTGACGCGCGAACCACCGACGATGCGCGTCCTGACCCCGCGCAAAGGACGAACCGGATCATGAGCGGCGCTGAAATCAGAGGGGCCAGCCGGCATTACGTGCTGGCGGCCGGCGGCACCGGCGGGCATCTGATCCCCGCCTTCGCATTGGCGACGGAGCTGGAACGGCGCGGGCATCACGTGGCGCTCATCACCGATGAACGGGGGGCGGCGATACCCGGCAAGCCCGATTTCCTGCCCACACATGTCCTGCCCGCCGGTCGTTTCGGGAAGAACCCGCTGAAATGGTTCGGCGCGCTCAAAGCCCTGTGGGATGGCCGCAAAATGGCATTGCGGCTGTTCGAGAATTTCGAACCCAGCGCCGTCGTGGGTTTCGGCGGCTACCCCGCCGCGCCTGCCATCCTGGCGGCGACATCGGCGGGTATTCCGGCGCTGGTTCACGAACAGAATGCGGTGCTGGGCCGCGTCAATCGGCTGGTCGCGGGACGGGTGCAGGCGATCGCCACCGCCTATCCCAAAATCGCGCGGCTGAAACGCAATTATGCGTCCAGGGTGCACCTGGTCGGGAACCCGGTACGTGGGCGCGTGCTGAGCCTGCGCGACGAACCGTTTCCGCCGTTCACGCAGGATGGTCTCCTTCGCATTCTGGTCACCGGCGGCAGCCAGGGCGCGCGCATTCTGTCGGAAGTGGTGCCCGACGGTCTGGCGATGCTGCAACCCGCCTTGCGTGCCCGGTTGCAGGTGACGCAGCAATGCCGCCCGGAAGACATCGATGCCGTGCGGACCCGCTATCGCACGCATGATATTCCTGCAGAACTCGGCACCTATTTCGAGGATATGGCGACCCGGTTGGCCGACACGCATCTGTTTATCGGCCGCGCGGGCGCGTCGACCATCGCCGAACTCACTGCGGTGGGCCGTCCGGCGATCCTCATTCCGCTGCCGATCGCGACCGACGACCATCAGACCGCCAATGCACGCGAGATGGTGAAAGCTGGCGGCGCGCGCGCGATACCGCAGGCGCGCTTTACCGCGAAGGAACTGGCGAAGCAGATACAGGCCATGGCGCAGCGCCCGGAAACGCTGGCGACCGCAGCCCATGCCGCGTGGAATTGCGGCCGGCCCGATGCGGCGAAGGATCTGGCCGATCTGGTCGAGGGGTTCGGCGGGGCGGACATGATGGACGTCATCCGCGTTGGCGCAAATAACGCGCGAGGCGCGTCGCAGGGTGCACAGGTGGCGCAGGTTTCCGCGTCGCGGGCGGCCATCTGGGCGGCGAAGGACGTCGCATCGTGAAGGGGGTCGGCACCGATATCGGGACGATCCATTTCGTTGGCATCGGCGGCATCGGCATGTCGGGCATCGCCGAAGTCATGCACAATCTGGGTTACGCCGTGCAGGGCAGCGACCTTTCGGAAAGCGCCAGCGTGCAACGATTGCGCGATCGCGGCATGTCGGTGACCATCGGTCACGCGAAGAAGAATGTCGAAGGTGCCGCGGTCGTCGTCACCTCCACCGCCGTGCGCCGGACCAATCCCGAAGTCACCCATGCGCTGGAAAACCGTATTCCGGTGGTGCGACGCGCCGAAATGCTGGCCGAACTGATGCGATTGAAAAGCACCGTCGCGGTCGCGGGGACGCATGGCAAGACCACGACGACCAGCATGATCGCCGCGCTGCTGGATGCGGGCGGGGTCGATCCGACCGTCATCAACGGCGGCATCATCGAACAATATGGTTCGAACGCGCGGCTGGGCGACAGCGACTGGATGGTGATCGAGGCGGATGAAAGCGACGGCAGCTTCCTGAGGCTGGACGGTACGATCAGCGTCGTCACCAACATCGATCCCGAACATCTCGACCATTATGGCGATTTCGACGGGGTGAAGGCCGCTTTTGTCGAATTCATCCACAATGTGCCGTTCTACGGCGCGGCGATCCTGTGCATCGACCATGCGGAGGTCCAGGCCGTGATCGGCAAGGTCCGCGACCGACGCGTGGTCACCTACGGCTTCAATCTCCAGGCCGACATCTGCGGCGTGAACGTGCAGCCGTTCGACGGTGGCAACCGGTTCGACGTGGTCGTGCGACAGCGGGGCGAGGAAGACCGCCGGATCGAAGGCGTGACCCTGCCCATGCCCGGACGCCACAATGTGCAGAACGCGCTGGCGGCGATCGCGGTGGCGGTGGAAATGGGCTGCACCGACGAAGTGATCGCAGGCGGCTTCGCGCGGTTCGGCGGCGTGCGCCGGCGCTTCACAAAAGTCGGAGAGGTCGCGGGCGTGACCGTGATCGACGACTACGCCCATCACCCGGTGGAAATACGCGCGGTTCTTTCTGCTGCGCAGGAAAGCGTGTCCGCCAGCGGGAAGGGCCGAGTGATCGCCGTGATGCAGCCGCATCGCTACACCCGGCTGAACGATCTGATGGACGATTTTCAAAGCTGCTTCAACGACGCCGATATGGTGTTCGTGACACCGGTTTACGAAGCCGGAGAAGAACCCATTCCGGGCGTTCATTCCGATGCGCTGGTCGCGGGTATCAAGTCGCGGGGCCACCGCTCGGTGGCAATCATTCCGGACGAGGGCGCCCTTGCCGGGCAATTGGCGACGCAAGTGACCGTTGGCGACTTGATCGTGTGTCTCGGCGCCGGAGACGTCACCCGCTGGGCGGCCGGCCTGGCGGGGAACATCGCAGCGGTTCGTCGGAGGAATGCGGAATGATGCAACCGGGCGACGACATTGCGGGCGGCAACGCACCGTCCGGCGAAGCAGGCGCCGCGATCGGCGTGCCATTCGATGCCACCGGTATTCGCGGAAAGCTGACGCGGGATGCACCGCTGGCGAAGCTTACCTGGTTCAAGACGGGCGGCGCGGCGGACTGGCTGTTCGAGCCGGTCGATCTCGCTGATTTGCGGTTCTTCCTGGACGAATTGGATGCGCGGCTACCGGTCATGGCGCTGGGCCTGGGATCGAACCTTATCATTCGCGACGGGGGCGTTCCCGGAGTCGTCGTGCGGCTGGGCAAGGCGTTTTCGAAAGTCGTCCACGAAGGCGATAATGTCATGCGTTGCGGCGGCAGCGCGAGCGGCATTCTGGTTTCATCGACAGCGCGCGACGCGGGCGTCGCGGGTTTGGAGTTCTTGCGCGGGATACCCGGAACCGTCGGGGGTTTCGTGCGAATGAACGGCGGGGCATATGGCCGAGAAGTCGCCGACATACTGATCGATTGCCAGGTCATCATGTCCGGCGGCGCGCTCATAACCCTGCCTGCTTCCGACCTTCATTACAGCTATCGCCATTCCGCACTGCTCGACGGTGCGGTCGTGGTATCGGCGCGGTTTCAGGGCGAACCAGGCGATCCCGAAGCCATCGGCGCACGGATGGACCGCATCGCAGCAGCGCGCGAGAGTTCGCAGCCGCTGCGGACCAAGACGGGCGGATCGACCTTCAAGAACCCGGACGGCCGCAAGGCCTGGGAATTGGTCGATGCCGCGGGATGCCGCGGCCTGATCATGGGCGGCGCGCAAGTGAGCGAGAAGCACACCAATTTCCTGATCAATACCGGCGATGCCACCAGCGCCGATATCGAGGGGCTGGGGGAGGAAGTCCGGCGCCGGGTGCACGCCGATGCCGGCGTCGATCTGCAATGGGAAATCCAGCGGGTGGGGCGGCCATGACTTTGCCGAAGCTGCATATCGCCGTGCTGATGGGCGGCTGGGCGAACGAACGCAGCGTCTCGCTCATGTCGGGGAAGGGCGTGGCCGATGCGCTGGAGGAACGCGGTCATCGCGTCACCCGCATCGACATGGACCGCGACGTGGCCGCGCGCATCGCCGAAGCCGCGCCGGACCTCGTCTTCAATGCGCTGCATGGCGTGCCGGGGGAGGATGGCAGCGTTCAGGGAATGCTCGATCTGATGGGGGTGCCCTACACCCATTCCGGCCTCGCCACATCGGTCATCGCGATCGACAAGCAGCTGACCAAACAGGCGCTGGTCCCCGCGGGCATTCCCATGCCGGTCGGGCGGATCGTCACCAGCGAAAGCCTGTATGAAAGCGACCCGTTGCCGCGCCCCTACGTGCTGAAACCGGTGAACGAAGGATCGTCGGTCGGTGTGGCTATCGTCACCGATGAAAGCAATTACGGCAATCCGATCCGTGCAGACGCGGCCGGGCCGTGGCAGGATTTCCGGCGATTGCTTGCCGAACCGTTCATTCGCGGGCGCGAACTCACCACCGCCGTGATCGACCATGCGGACGGCCCGCGCGCGCTGACCGTGACGGAGCTGGTGCCCAAATCCGGCTTTTACGATTTCGACGCCAAATATACCGAAGGCATGACCGATCATGTTTGTCCCGCCGACATACCGGAGGCGATCACAAAACTGTGCCTAGATTACGCCGTCCGCGCGCATGAGGTGCTGGGTTGCCGGGGCACCAGCCGCACCGATTTTCGCTGGGACGATGAACGGGGGGAGGATGGGCTGTTCGTCCTGGAAACCAACACGCAGCCGGGAATGACACCGCTCAGCCTCGTCCCCGAACAGGCCCGGCACTGCGGCATGTCCTACGGCGATCTGGTGGAGACGATCATCGACGCCGCCCTTCGCGATCATAACGGCAAGGGGGTGACGAATGGCGACGGTTAAGCGCAAGGCGAAGGGCGTGCGCCGATCCGCCGCCGCCAACAGCCGTGCGAACACGGCGCGGCGGGCGAAGGCGCGGACCGGTTCGGCGATGGACGCCGCGATGGCGGTGCTGCCTTTCTCCGAGGCGCAGCTGCAGCGCGTTTTCCTCGCCGTCATCCTTGGGGGGATGGTCGCTCTCGCATGGCTCGTTGCCAGCCTGGCAGGGGTTCCGGCCATGGCGCAGCAACAGATTGCCGCCGTCGCGCAGGAAAGCGGCTTCGTCGTTCGCACGGTCACCTTGCGCGGGGCGGATCGCATCAACGCGTTGAAGATCTACGAACGGGTGCAACTGGGTCAGCCCATGCCGCTGGTCGACGTCGCCGCCATTCGGGACGATCTCATGCAACTGAGCTGGGTCCGCGATGCCCGCGTGTCGCGCCAGCTGCCCGATACGGTGGTCGTCGATATTGTCGAGCGGGTGCCGCATGCCGTATCGCGCAAGGCGGAGCGGCTGGTGCTGATCGATGAGGGCGGGGCGGAGCTGGAACCGGTTTCGCAGGCGAATGCGAAGGGGATGCTGGAAATTTCGGGTCCGGGCGCGCGTCGGCAGTTCGGGGGATTGACGGAACTGCTCGGTAAGGCGCCCGCACTCAGGCCGCGCGTGACCACGGCCGAATGGATCGGCAATCGCCGCTGGGACGTGACCTTCGATACCGGGCAGGTGCTGTCGCTGCCGCAGGGTTCGCGCGAAGCATCCTCGGCCCTGGTCACCTTTGCGAAGCTGGACGGGACCAACCGATTGCTGGGCGGACAGGTCGCGAAATTCGACATGCGCGCGCCGGAACGCATCTATATGCGCGTGCCCGGCCGCGCCGACCGCATGGCCGCCGACGCCGCTCGGGACACGCCCTGATGGCCATGCCGCGCATCAGCCGCGTCTTCGGCGCCGTCAATGTCGGTTCGTTCCGTATCTCGGCGATGATCTTGGGCATTTCGGAAACCGGTGAGATGATCGTGCTGGGATCGGGTCACCGGGCCAGTCAGGGTATCAAGCGCGGCTATATCACCGACATGGCGGGCGCCACCTATGCGATCAGGGACGCGGTCGAACGGGCGGAGAAGAACGCCGGCACCAGCATCTCCAGCGTCTGGGTCGGCTGCGCCGGGGCCGGCCTCACCAGTCGTATCGCCAATGTGGAGATCGACATCGGCGGGCGGAGGATCGAAGAAGACGACATCGACCAGCTGCTGCTGACCGCGCGCGACAGCATCCAGCCGGACGGCAAGATGGTGCTTCACGCCCAGCCCGCCCATTACACTTTGGATAGCGCGCATGGCGTGGCCGACCCGGTCGGACTGCACGCCGAACGGCTGGGCGTCGATATCCACGTGATGCTGGCGGAAGGCGCGCCGATACGCAACCTCACCGAAGCGGTGCAGAACGCCCATCTCGAAGTCATGAGCGTAGTTGCCGCGCCGATCGCGGCGGGCCATGCCTGCCTGAGCCATGAGGAACGCGAACTGGGCGCGGCCCTTATCGAGATCGGCGGGCAGACGACCAACGTGTCGGTCTATGCCGCAGGAATGCTTGTCGGGTTGACGGCCATTCCGCTGGGGGCGTCCGACATCACCGACGCGATCGCGTCCGCTTTCGGTGTCCGCCGGTTCCAGGCGGAACGACTCAAATGCGTGGCCGGATCAGCCATCGCCAGTCCGACCGATCACCGGGAAATGGTGCCCGTCAACGGCCCGGGGGACGAAGCCAGTGCGCCGTTGCCCCGCGGTGCCGACGATCAGGGACGTATCCCCCGCGCCGAACTTGTTTCCGTCGTGACCGAGCAACTGTCCGTCCTGACCGACGACATGAACCGCGCTCTGAAGGAAATGGGCTTTGCCGGCGCGCGGGGCGGGCAGGTGGTGCTGACCGGCGGCGGCGCGGAACTTGCCGGCATTGCCGAATTCACGCAAGGTGCGCTTGGCCGGCCCGTCCGGATCGGCAAGCCGCCCGCCTTGCGCGGCCTGCCCGAAGCGCACGCCAATCCCGGTTTCGCGACGCTGGCAGGCATCTGCCTCTACGCCAGCGACGACCCGCTGGACATCCGCACGATCGACACCGGCTACCAGAAAACCGTGCGCGCGGGCGGTTTCGGCATCGTCGACCGGGTGTTCCGGGCGGCACGCGAGTACTTTTGATGGGTACGATACACCCGTTCAAACGACCGCAGCCGTTGTGGATAAGCGCATTTTCCCTTTGCGCGCATGATTCGCTTTGTGCCAAACTACCCGGCAGACTTCCCAAATTCTCGTTTTCCCTTGGAGGGACACCTCAATGAGCATCAATATCGGCCCCGCCGCTTCTGACGAACTCCGCCCCAAGATCACCGTCATCGGTGTCGGCGGGGCGGGTGGAAATGCGATCGCCAACATGATCCAGGCTCAGATCGAAGGCGTGGAATTCATCGTCGCCAACACCGATGCGCAGGCGCTCAACACGGCGGCGGCGGAAACCCGCATACAGCTCGGCCCGGATATCACCGGCGGCCTGGGTGCGGGCGCCCGGCCCGAAGTCGGCAAGGCAGCGGCGGAGGAAACCACCGCCGAGATCGAGGATGCGCTGGAAGGCGTGAACATGTGCTTCATCGCGGCCGGCATGGGCGGCGGCACCGGCACCGGCGCGGCGGCGGTCATCGCCGAAGCGGCGCGGCGCAAGGGCGTGCTGACTGTGGGCGTCGTGACCAAGCCGTTCCTGTTCGAAGGCACGCGGCGGATGCGCGCGGCGGAAGCGGGCATCGCCGAATTGCAGCGGCATGTCGATACGCTGATCGTCATTCCCAACCAGAACCTGTTCCTGATCGCGCAGGCGGATACGACATTCAAGGAAGCCTTCCAGCTCGCCGACGAGGTGCTGCAGCAGGGCGTGCGATCGATCACCGACCTGATGGTCATGCCCGGCCTCATCAATCTCGATTTCGCCGACGTGAAATCGGTGATGGAAGAAATGGGCAAGGCGATGATGGGCACGGGCGAGGGAGAGGGCGAGAACCGCGCCTTGGAAGCCGCCGAACGCGCCATCGCCAACCCGCTGCTCGACGGGGTGTCGATGCAGGGCGCGAAAGGCGTCATCATCTCTATCATCGGCGGCGAGGACATGAAGCTGCTCGAAGTGGACGAGGCGGCCAACCACATCCGCGAACTGGTGGACGAGGACGCGAACATCATCTGGGGGTCGGCTTTTAACCCCGATCTCGACGGCAAGATCCGCGTATCGGTTGTCGCCACCGGCATCGACGCGGAACCCCGCACCGCAACCGGCGGCAGCGATACGCAGTCCCTCTCGCTGGGTTCGGCGCGTGCCCCGCAGCGCCCGGTGCTCGATTTGCCCGATGACGATGTCGAGGATGAGGATGAGGACACCTTCGCGACAAAATCCGCCCCCCGGCCGATCGGCCTGTCCGGACTAACGATGGACGGGAGCGACGACGGGGACGAGGAAGGCGACGTCGATGATATCGTCGATCCGCTTGCGGGAATGCGGCAGAACCTCCCGCGCGAATTCGATGGCGACGAAGAGGAGCCGGACGACGATAACAAAGGCGGCAGCGGCGGGCGCGCGCCCAATCCCGCGCGCGATACGCGTCATGGCGTAATCAACGATGGCGGTTTTTCCTCCGGCGGTTCCGACCATTGGGATGATGTCGACCGACCGGCCGCGGCCGGCGGCAAGGACGATCGCACCGCGCCGCTCGACTTGACGGCGGAAGCCGATGCTTCCGCTGACGCCACCGACGATAGGGAAGACGAATTGCTGCTGAACGCGGACCGCCTGGCGAGGGATGACGGTCCCGTTCAACCGCAGCAGAATGCCAAACCCGGCAAACGCCGCGGGCTTGTCAGCAGCGATGGCGACGATGGGGATCGCGCGTCGGGTTCCGGCAGCAGTTCGGGAGGGGCCGGAACGGGTGCCGCCGCGGGCGCTGGAAGCACGTTGTTCGAAAGAATGGCCAACCTCTCGCGCGGATCGAGCGACAGGAAAGTATCGGATGACGATGACGACGACGACGACGATGATAACGGCGCGTTGAACATTCCCCGCTTCCTGGGCCGTCAGAACAACCAGTAGGCGAATGCTGGCCACGTTCCGGCGCAGTTAAGATGTAGATCGCCAAACGATCGGATACCGCACCCGCTTATCCGGCGCTCGTATCTGGCGTGCCACCGGTTCGCAGTAGATTGTTCGGCCATGACCCATGAACGATAGACCAGCCATTTCACGTAACTACGCCTACGCATTCGTTCTACCATGCTTCGCCCTGACCGCGATGGCGCTGCCGGTTGCCGCCGTATCCGCGCAGGAGGTCGTGCAGCCCCTGCCGCCGGCGGGGGTGTCCGATCTCAACGCCGCTTTGCGCGTGCTGGCGCGCAATGCGAACGACGTGGACGCGCTCATCGATGCGGGCAATGCCTCGCTATCGGTCAACGACATCGATGCCGCGATCGGTTTTTTCGGCCGGGCGGAGGAATTGTCACCCGGCAATTCGCGGATCAAGCTGGGTCTGGCGCTGGCCTATATCCGCAAACAGCGGCCGATCGACGCGCTGCGGCTGTTCGAGGAGGCGGAAGCGGCGGGTCTCTCGACGCTGGCACTGGCCGGTGACCGCGGGCTGGCCTACGATCTTGTCGGCGACAACGCTTCGGCGCAGCGGCAATATCGCAGCGCCTTGTCCAACCCCGGTCTGTCGCCGGTCGAGCAGGCGGAGCTGCGGCAGCGGTTGGCCTTCAGCCATGCGATAGCGGGCGATCGCGCCGGGTTTGAAACCGCGCTTGCCCCGTTGCTTGGTCAGAACAGTCCGATGGCATTCCGGGTACGTGCCTTTGCACTGGCTATTCTGGGCGATGCGGACGGGGCGGTGACGATCGCCCGGCAAGCAATGCCGCAAGGACAATCCGCGCGTATCGCGCCCTATCTGCGATACATGCCGCGCCTGACTCGGGCGCAGCAGGCGGCGGCGGCCAATCTCGGCGTGTTTCCCGAAGCGTCGCAGATCGGCCGCGATACGCCGCTGGTGGCGCAATATGCCGGATCGCGCGGCACGGCAGCGTCATCCTCTGCGCCAATGCCCGCTGCAGCCGGTGCCAATCTGGCGCCGCAGGGGCCGCCGCTGGGACAGGCGCCGGCGGCGCAGTCGGAAACTTCCGCGTCGGTTCGGGTCGGACAGGCCGCACCCGATACCCGGCCGCGATCGGAACGTCGTTCCCGCCGCGAACCGGGCGTTTCCCGGACGGCGTCCGATGTGCTGTACCGCGCGCGCGCCACGCGCCAGCAACGGGCCTCGCGCGCTGAGAATACGCCTGCCGCCACCGGCGCACCGCCAGCCGCCCCGCTAACTAGACCGTCAACCATTCCATCGGCAACAGCCGCGCAGTCTGCGCCAGCGACATCGCAGGTTCCGAGCATTGCCGTTCGAACCACTGGCGAACTGCCCGCGATCGCGACGCGAAAGGTCGAAGACGCGATTCCGCAATCGACCTCGATTGTTCCCTCGCCTGGGGAGGCGCCGGCAATCGTTGCGGCGACGATCCCGGCTGCAGCTCAGGCAACCGCATCGGAACCGGCGCCGGTGACCGTCATACGGACGACGCAGCCGGTGGTGCAGGACGTTCCGGCATCGGTTGCCTCCGCTTTCGCCGATCTCGATCTCACGGCGAATGCGGGCCGGACCGCCACGCCGTCGGCGGTCGATATAAGCGCCATCCGGCCGCCGCGCGAAAAGCCTGCGCCGCCCGAAGCCATGGCAGCACCGATCGAGGAAGCGAAACCGGCACCGCCCGTCAATCCGCGCCGTTTCTGGGCGCAGGTCGCCACCGGGCGGGACCGCGATGCGCTGGCGTTCGACTGGCGCCGCATACAGCGTCGCTCGGCCGATATCCTGAACGGCAAGAACGGTTTCGTCGCGAAATGGGGCGGCACGAACCGCTTGCTGGCGGGACCGTTCGACAGCAGCCGCGCGGCGAATCAGGCGGTTGCCGCGTTGAAGGAAGCTGGCATCGACAGCTTCGCCTTCACCAGTGCTGCTGGCGAAGCGGTCGATCCGCTCGAATAGGAACCGCTCGCGCAGCGGGTGTTTCCCACAGCCTTTGAACAGCTGAAGCGACTTCTCCCCAGCGCCCGCCAACCTTGCGATTGCGGTAACCACGATCGGTCTGTCATTCGCAGGACCCATGCCAGGCGCCGATCTTCGATGAACGCGAATCAACGCCCCCACGTGCTGCACGAAGATGCCGCGCCCGTCGACATGCTGGCGGCATTGTTCGAAGCGCGTGGCTGGCCGTTCGCCACCCTGTCCCCCGACGAGATGACCGGCGAAATCCAGGGTAGCTGGACCAGATATCAGCTGCGGGCCGTCTGGCGCAAAGACGACAAGGTGTTGCAACTGCTCTGCCTTCCCGAAGTGCGGGTGGGCCAGGACCGCCGCACGCCAGCTTGCGAGCTGCTCGCGCTGGTCAATGAACAGATGTGGCTGGGGCATTTCGACATCTGGTCGAACGGCGACATGCTGGTCTATCGCAACGCCGCCCTGCTGGGCGATGACGGCTTGCTGAGCCTGGATCAGGCGCAGGCGATCGTTGAAACGGCGGTGGAGGAATGCGACCGCTTCTACCCCGCCTTCCAGTTCGTCCTGTGGGGCGACAAGTCTCCGCGCGACGCTCTCGACAGTGCGATGATCGATACGGCCGGGGAAGCCTGAGGCCGTGGCGTTGGAACGCATCTTGATCGTCGGCTTCGGCGCCATGACCGGGGCGATGGTCGATGGCTGGCTGCGCGCCGGTTACGACGCCGCCCGGTTCGAGGTCTATCACCCCAGCCGCCGCGAAGTCGCCCACGGGCTGAGGGTTCATAATGAATGGCCGGCCGCATCCTATGACGCGGTCCTGTTGGGGGTGAAGCCGAACATGCTGGACGATGTGGCCGATGGCGTTCGGGCGCTGTCTGCGCCCGGTACCGTGTTGCTGTCCGTATTGGCGGGTCGGCCGCTGTCGGATTATACACGCCGTTTCCCTGGTATGGGCGGCGTCGTGCGGTTCATGCCCAACCTTGCCTGCGCGATTCGCAAGTCGCCCAGCGCGCTGTTCGGCACGCATTTGAACGAGGTTCAGCGCGACGATGTTACGCGCTTGGCGGAAGATATCGGCACGGCGGAATGGCTGGACGATGAAAGCCGGTTCGATCTGGTGACCGCGCTTGCCGGATCGGGTCCGGGTTTCGTCTATCGCTTCATCGACGCGCTGGCCGGCGGGGCGGCGGATCTGGGGCTTGACCGTGCGCAGGCCGAACGTCTGGCAGTCGCGATGGTGGAGGGCGCGGGCGCGCTGGCCGCGGCTTCCGGCCTTTCTCCGCGCGATCTGGCTGCGCGGGTCGCCAGTCCGGGCGGCATGACGCAGATGGGTCTGGAAGTGCTGGACGATGGTTGCGCGCTCGATGATCTCATGCACGCCTGTCTTCGGGCGGCGCGCAACCGCGGTCGTGCCATGGCGGACGAGGGCGCGGCCAAAGCTTAATCCGCGGCAAGGTTCGATGTCCGGTTTTCCTTGAAAAATGCAACGCAAACCCCGATATTGCCAACAGAGCCGGTGCCGATAGCGGCAGCCGGAAATATGGAGTGTGCTTCGAAATGGCGAATTGGAACGATCGCCGCGACCAGCGGACGGGTTTCGGCAACATGGCCGGAACGGCCGGCGTTGACACTCGCGGCCAGGCAACCGGCATCGTGCATGACGAGGGGCTGCGGTCCCACATGCTGTCGATCTACAATTACATGGCTTCGGGCGTCCTGTTATCGGGCGTGATCGCCCTGTTGTTCGAACGCACGCCCCTGTTCCACTCGGCGTTTACGCTTATCCAGACGGCTCAGGGAAGTTTCGCGCAACCCAATATGCTCGGCTGGATCATCACCCTGTCGCCTCTGGCATTCGTGCTGTTCATGTCGTTTGGACGCAACAAGTTCAGTTCCGGCGCATTGCAGATGATGTTCTGGGGTTTCGCGACCGCGATGGGTCTGTCGCTTGCAACGATCTTCGTCACCTATACGGACAGTTCGATCGCGCTAACCTTCTTTGCAACCGCCGGTGCCTTTGCCGGACTGAGCCTGTTCGGATATACCACCAAGAGGGATATTTCGGCGTGGGGCAGCTTCCTCATCATGGGTGTCGTCGGCCTTATCATCGCATCGCTGCTGAATGCTTTCCTGTTCGGTTCGCCCGGTCTGGAACTGGCAATTTCCGCGTTGGGCGTGCTGATCTTCGCCGGTTTGACCGCCTACGATACGCAGCGTCTGAAGATGGAATACAGCTACGTTCGTGGAACACCGATGGCGCAGAAATCGGTCATTCTGGGTGCGCTCAGCCTGTATCTCGATTTCATCAACATGTTCCTGTTCCTGCTTCGTTTCCTCGGAAACCGCGAATAGAAGTGACCTGCGACCGGTGCCTGTTGCATCGGGGACTCACCTGACGATACCCGGGATGCGATTATGCATTCCGGGCATTTTCTTTATGGTTCGGACCCCTTAAAGCCATGCCTTCACCCTAGCGTAAGGCACAATGCGCGATAGCGACACGGGCTTTTGGAGGTCGAAGATACATGCCGCAGTCACACACTGCCCAGATCAAACTGTTTGCCGCCATCGGCGGGCTTACCCTTCTGGCCGGTTGCGTCACGCCGCCGCCACCCCCGCCCCCGCCGCCACCGCCGCCGCCGCCGGTCGAGATCATCCCGCCGCGTCCGCTGCCCCCCGGTGGCGCCACGGCAAGCATGTATATCCCGCCGCGCGATGCATTCGGCATTCGTCAGACTGTCAATTACGGCCTGTCCACGCCGCAGACCGTATGGAATTTGCGGTCCGGACTGAACGTTGCCGCCCTCAATTGCGTGAAACCGCAATATGCCCCGATCCTGCCGGCCTATACGACCTTCCTCGACAACAACAAAAAGGCGCTGAGCGACGTCAACAATCAGCTTCGCAAGGATTACATCGCGGAACATGGCTCCGACTGGCGGCCCCCGTTCGATCGTTACATGACGCAGGTCTACAACTACTACGCCCTGCCGCCCGCCCAGACCGAGTTCTGCGACGCGGCGCTGGCGATCGCGAATGAATACGCGTTGCTGCCGGACCGCGATCTCGACAGCTTCGCGATCGCCTATCTTCCCCGGCTGGAGCGGGTATTCGATAATTTCTACAGCGCTTTGGAACGCTATCGCGGCGACGTCGTGGCGTGGGATGCGCGGTACGGTTCGCCCGGAATGCCCGGCACCGGTTTCGCGTCCGGCTATACCCCGTCGGGCAATGTCGCCGGTGTCGGCGTCGGCCAGCCTTCCATGACGCCGGTCATTCGCGACGTGACGGTGGCGCCATCGACCGCCGCGATGGCCCCGTCGGGAATGGCCCCGACGACTATGAATGCAGCGAATATGGGGCAGCCGGAGACCACGAATGGTTCCGTGCGCCCCGCATCAAGTTTGAACGAACCGGATTTTCTGGGCCAGTCCGACCCAACCGCGCCGGCGGTGCGGTTCGTTCCGGGCACGGGTGAGACACCGCCTTCTGTCATGGACATGGGGGATGCCGGTGATACCGATCCAACGTCGTCCGCCACTGTGCAGGGTCTGCCCACTCCGACCGATCCGATTGCGACACGGCCGGGCTTCACCGATCCGAGCGGGACGGTCTTCGTCAGCAATCCGGTGGTCGAACAAGTGCCCGACACCGGGCAGGAAGACGACGCGGCATCGGATGGCGACCGGGGTCGATAGCCGGCAATACTGGTCAAGCCGGACGATCGACCGTATGGCCTGAGCCATGCATTTCCTCGATCAGGCCAAGATATTCTTGAAGTCCGGCGGCGGTGGGCCGGGCGCGGTCAGCTTCCGGCGCGAAAAATACGTCGAATATGGCGGGCCCGATGGCGGCAATGGCGGCAAGGGCGGGGACGTCGTGCTGGAAGCGGTCCAAGGGCTGAACACGCTGATCGACTTCCGTTACGCGCAGCATTTCAAGGCGAAGCGCGGCAGCCACGGTATGGGCCGCGACCGGACGGGCGCGGGGGCGGACGATCTTGTCGTACAAGTGCCTGTCGGCACACAGGTTCTGTCGGAGGACAAGGAAACCATTCTCGCCGATTTCACCGAAGTCGGTCAGCGCGTCACTTTCCTGGAAGGGGGCATGGGCGGGCGCGGCAATGCGAGTTACAAGAGCAGCACCAATCGCGCCCCGCGCCAGCATCAGCCGGGCGAACCTCCCCAGGAACTTTGGGTCTGGTTGCGGTTGAAGCTGCTCGCCGATGTCGGTCTGCTCGGCCTGCCCAATGCGGGCAAATCCACCTTCATCAACGCGGTGTCCAATGCGAAGGCGAAAGTCGGTGCCTATGCCTTTACCACGCTTATTCCCAAACTGGGCGTAGTGCATCACAAGGGCCGCGAATTCGTTATCGCCGATATTCCCGGCCTGATCGAAGGCGCGGCGGACGGGGCGGGGATCGGCGATCGGTTCCTGGGGCACATCGAACGGTGCCGCGCGCTTATCCATCTGGTCGATATTTCGGGCGACGATCCCGCCGTCGCCATGCACACGGTTCGCGACGAGCTAGCGCAATATGGTGCGGGGCTTGAAGACAAGCCGCAGCTGATCGCGCTCAACAAGATCGATCTGGCGGATGCTGAACTGGCACGTGGGTTTGCCCAGGAATTGCTCGATGCGGGTGCGGACGAAGTGTTCGCGGTTTCTGGCGCGACCGGACAGGGGATCGAACCGCTGCTCGACGCGGTGCTGTCCTACCTCCCTGATCGCACGTCTACCGAAACCAATGCGGCGGAGGAAGAGGTCGTGGACGCGGCGCAGCCCTGGTCGCCTTTGTAAGGCATCTGTCCGATGCTTATCGAAACGCTTCGTGACTTTTCCGATGCCGGACAATGCCGCACGCTCGTCCTGAAAATCGGATCGTCCCTGCTGGTGGACGGCAATGGCGCGGTGCGAAGGCGGTGGCTGGCAGGACTGGCGGATGAAATCGCCGATCTGCGAACATCCGGCCAGCGTGTCCTGCTGGTCAGTTCGGGCGCGATCGCGCTGGGTGCGGCACGGTTGGGCCGGGCGCGCGGCGATATGGCGAACCTCGCCGATGCGCAGGCGGCGGCGTCGGTCGGGCAGATCGCGCTTGCCGGATTGTATTCGGACCTGCTTGCGGAGCGCGCGATGATCGCGGCGCAGATATTGCTGACGCTGTCCGATCTGGAGGACCGCCGGCGTTACCTCAACGCTTCGGCCACGCTGCGCCGCCTGCTCGATATGGGCACGGTGCCGGTGATCAACGAAAATGACAGCGTCGCGACGGAGGAAATCCGCTTTGGCGATAATGACCGGTTGGCCGCACGGGTGGCGCAGGCGGCGGGGGCGGATGGGGTTGTCCTGCTGTCCGACGTCGACGGTCTGATGGACCGCGACCCACGCGATACGAACGCGCAGCTCGTTTCATCCGTGCGAGGCGTAAGCGAGGATTTGCTCGGCGTTGCGGGGGGTGCGGAGGCAGGCGGTATCGGCACGGGTGGCATGGCATCCAAATTGCAGGCCGCGCAAATCGCCGAACGCGCCGGCATCGCGCTCGCCATCGTCAACGGCACGCGGGATCGGCCGCTGGAAACCGCGATGCGCCGTGACTGTGGAACGGTATTCCTGCCGGTTCGCCGCGACGATGCGCGCAAGGGCTGGATCGGTGGGCGCAAGGAAAGTCGCGGAACGCTGACGGTCGATGCCGGTTGCGCGGCAGCGTTGCATGAGGGCGCGAGCGTTCTGGCCGCCGGTATCGTCGCGGCGGAGGGGAGCTTCGAGCGGGCCGATCTGGTGACGATCGTAGCGCAAGACGGACGCGCGCTGGCGCAGGGGCTGATCGAATATGACGCACGCAGCTGCCACGCGATCATGGGCCGGTCGCACGTTCGACAACAGGAGATACTTGGCCACGCCCCCCGATCGGCGGTCGTGCATCGCGATCAGCTGGTCATATTATGACGCTGGCGGTCACCGGCGGCAGCGGCTTCGTCGGGCAGGCGGTGCTGGATACCGCGTTGGCCAAGGACACGCCCTTGCGGGCTTTGGCACGAACGGTTCCTGGCGATCGCGCGGGGGTGACCTGGGTGCCCGGAGCGTTGTCGGACGGGGCGGCATTGGCGAATCTGGTCGAGGGGTGCGACGCCGTTCTGCATGTGGCGGGCCTGACGAATACGCCGAACCCGACGCAATTTACTGCCGCGAATGTGGACGGCACCCGCGCGATGATCGACGCCGCGAAGTGTTCGGGCATCCGGAGGTTCGTCTTCGTATCGTCACTCGCTGCCCGTGAGCCCGGTCTGTCGGCCTATGGCGCGTCCAAGGCGGAGGCGGAGACCCTGGTCGCGGCAAGCGGCCTCGACTGGACCATCGTGCGCCCGCCCGCCGTTTATGGACCGCGCGACCGCGATATGCTGGAACTGTTCCGCGCGGCGAAGTTCGGCGTCGTGCCTCTGCCGCCGGGGGGTGCGACGTCGCTCATCCATGTCGATGACCTTGCAAGGCTGCTTTGTGCGTTGGCCGCACCCATTCCGAAGGCACGGCATAAGACATACGAACCGGATGACGGCCGCGTGGGTGGGTGGTCGCATAAGGAGATGGCTCACGCGATCGGTGCGGCGGTCGGACGCCGCGTTGCTGCGCCGCATCTGCCGAAATGGTTGCTTCAGTTCGCGGCTCGCGCGGATAGGCTGGCACATGGCGATGCGGCGAAGCTCACCGCCGACCGCGTTGGCTATATGTGTCACCCCAACTGGGTTGCGCGCTCGACCTACGCCGTTCCGGAAGTGACATGGAAACCCGCCATCGAAAGCCGCGAAGGGTTGCGACAAACCGCGCATTGGTATCGCAGCGAAGGGTGGCTGTGACTCGTCCTAGCCGGTGGGTTCGAAGCATGCCTTCTCACCATAGGCACCCTTGTAATCCCGGTCCCAGCAGCGTTCGAAGGCCTTGAGGACAGGGAGGTTGGGGGGCCATTGGTTGAAGAGCGGTTTGGCGTCGGAATCATACCATGACGAACTGGTCGGTGGGGGCAGATCGGCCAGCCGCCTTGTGGCGACGGCAAGTCCGTCGCGGTCCCTGCGAAGGAACGCGATCGTGCCGTCGACATAGTGGTTCCAGCCGAAATCGGCATCGTCGTCCGCCGCTTTGTAAGTGAGCTGGAACAATGCGATGGCTTCCCGCGTCTGCCCGGCCAAAGCGCGCAATTGCCCTTCATGCCAATAGAGAATGCTGGCATGGTCGCGCTTTTCATGGCGCCATTCGCGGATGAGTTCGGCGGCTTCCGCATCGCAGCCCCGATCCGCCAGGACGCGCCAGCCGCCTCCCATATCCTGATCGAAAGCCTGCCTGTCGAGCGCAAGCATCGCATCGAAATCGTAAGTGCAATCGGTTGGTACGGGTGTGGTCGCGACGAAGACCGTCGCCAAGAGAAGGGATATCATCGACGAAAACTAGACCGGAACTACGCCGTTCGCAACGCCTAGAAGGCCGGGTCGTAGCCCGGAGGCAGGTCGCCTTCCTGCACGGATCCGTCGAGCGGGCTGTGGATACCGCATTCGGTCTTGTCCCAACCACTCCACCGGCCTGATCGGGGATCTTCGCCGGGTGCCACTTTCCGGGTGCAGGGAGAACAGCCAATGGAGGGGTAGCCCTGCGCGGTCAGTGGGTGGCGGGGCAGGTCGTGTTCAGCGAAATAGGCGGCGATATCGTCGGCTGTCCAGTCGATCAGCGGATTGATCTTGAGGCGACCCTGCATGTCCCCGGTGTCGACTTCGAACCGGGGCAGATTGGCGCGGGTGGCGGACTGAAACGCCTTGCGCCCTGTAAGTGTCGCGTCGAACTGCGACAGCGCGTCAGCCAGTGGCAGCACCTTGCGAATCTCGCAACAGCCATCGGGATCGTAGGACCAGCGAAGCTCGGTTTCGTCCTTCGCCGCAAGCAATTCGGCATCGGGCGTCAGATTGCGCAATCCCGTCAAACCCAGCCGTTCGACCAGCTGGTCACGATAGGCCAGCGTTTCGGCAAAATGTTTGACCGTATCGAGGAACAGCACCGGCAGATCGGGTGCGACTTCCGCGATCAGGTGCAGCATCACCGCGCTTTCCGCACCGAAACTAGACACGGTGGCCAGTTCGCCCACCAGATCATCCTCGATCAGATTGAGCAGCATCTCGCGCGTATCCTGCCCGCGAAACATGCGATTGAGGCGGATGGCGTCGTCATCCGTATATCGCGGACCGGTGTCGATCCGGTCGATGGCGCGCATTTCGTTCACGATACGCCGTGCCGCTTGTTCCAGATCGGATCGCGTGCATCGGCGGCGGGTTGATATACGTGCGGCCAACGATTGAACGCCGCTCGCACATCGTCCTCATCGAGCGGCGTGTCCGGTTCGAAAGCATCGAAGCCGCAGCGGCGCATATTCGACAGCTGATCGACCAGCACGTCGCCCACCGCGCGCAATTCGCCGGTATAGCCCGCTTCGCGCAGGATACGCGCGGCCGAATAGCCGCGACCGTCGCCGAATGCGGGGAAGTTCACTTCCACCCGGCGGATGCCGTCGATCCGGGGCAGCAGGTCACGCGCATCGTCGCCCGGTTCGATCCTGACCGCCACCGCGTTCGTCTGCTCGGCGAAGGCGTCCACCGTGACGGCGGGCTCGGCGGACAGTTCGTCGTCGCGAAACCGCAGGAGCGAACCACCCTGCGGCCCGCGCCCCTCGGCGGCGGCGTTGGTCGATGGCGTGTGTTCAGTCATACAGCGCCTCCTTGAACGGAGCCATGCCGATGCGGTTATAGGTGTCGAGGAAGCGTTCGCCGTCGGCCCGTTGCGCCAAATAGACGTCGGTCACGGTATCGACCGCGTCGATCACGCCCGCCTCGTCGAACCCGCGCCCGGTGATCTTGGCAAGTGCGGTGTCCTCCGCCTCGCTGCCGCCAAGCGATAGCTGGTAGTTCTCGACGCCTTTCTTGTCGACGCCGAGAATGCCGATATGGCCGGCATGATGATGTCCGCAGGCGTTGATGCAGCCGGATATCTTCAGTTTGAGTTCGCCAAGCCTGTCCCCCTTGCCCGATGCGGCGAAGCGTTCGGAAATCTTCTGCGCGAGCGGAATGGACCGTGCATTGGCGAGGCTGCAATAATCGAGACCGGGGCAGGCGATGATGTCGCCGATCTGATCGAGGTTCGGCGTGCCCAGCCCCGCCTCGTCCAGCTTCGTCCACAGCGCATGCAGATCGGCGATGCGGACATGCGGCAGAACGATGTTCTGCGTGTGCATCACGCGCAATTCATCGAAGCTGTATTCCTTGGCGAGGTCCGCCATCAGATGCATCTGATCGCCGGTCGCATCGCCGGGAATGCCGCCGACGGGCTTCAGACTGATGACCGCGGATACATAGCTGTCATGCTTGTGCCGATGCGTGTTGCGGTCCACCCACAGCGCAAAATCGGGGTCGCTGCGATCCGTGATTTTCGGACCGTCCGCAAAGGCGGGGTCTTCGAAAAAGCTGCGGATACGCTCGAGTTCCGCGATCGGGGGTTCGATCCCCTGTTTCAGCAGATGGGCGAATTCCTCCTCGACCTGCCGCGTATATTCCTCCGCCCCCAGTTCGTGGACCAGTATCTTGATGCGCGCCTTGTACTTGTTGTCGCGGCGGCCGTAGCGGTTGTACACGCGCAGGCAAGCTTCGGAGTAAGTGACGAGCTGATCGAGCGGCACGAAGTCGCGGATGTTGGGCGCGATCATCGGCGTACGGCCCATGCCGCCGCCAACATAGAAGCTGACGCCGAGCTCCCCGTCGCGCTCCACGATCTGGATGCCGATATCGTGGAGCCGCATCGCCGCGCGGTCGGTTTCGCTGGCGATGACCGCGATCTTGAACTTGCGCGGCAGATACATGAATTCCGGATGGAAGCTGCTCCACTGACGCAACAATTCGGCATAAGGGCGCGGATCGACCAGTTCGTCCTGCGCGGCACCGGCGAAATGGTCCGACGAGATGTTGCGAATGCAATTCCCGCTGGTCTGGATGGCGTGCATCTCGACCTTGGCAAGTTCGGCGAGAATATCGGCAGCATCCTCCAGCTTGATCCAGTTGTACTGGATATTTTGCCGCGTGGTGAAATGCCCGTAACCGCGATCGTATCTGTCCGCGATATCGGCGAGCGCATGCATCTGCGTGCTGTTGAGCGTGCCATAGGGCACCGCCACGCGCAGCATATAGGCGTGAAGCTGAAGATAGAGCCCGTTCATCAGCCGCAGCGGCTTGAACTGGTCTTCAGTCAGTTTGCCATCGAGCCGACGCTGCGCCTGATCGCGGAATTCGGCGACGCGGGCATCGACCATCTTCTGGTCATATTGGTCGTAAGCGTACATCAGACTACCTTTTGCAACGCCTGCGCGTCGTCGGGCTTGAGCGTGAGATCGGGGCGGACCGTGGGACCGAGTGCGCGGATGCGGTCCTTGATATGGTCGGGGCGGGGCGAGCCGTCGGCCATGGAGGCTTCCACCGCGTAAGGAACGTTCACGCGGCGCTCGGCTTCCTCACGGCCCATGATGGTTTCGGCCTGGTCGCCCGCATCCACCGCGTCGGCGATATGGATCGACCAGCCGGAGCCGTCCCACCATACGACCGCACCGGTCTTGAGATCGTTTCCGGTAAGCAGGATCATAGCGCTGCTTCCAAAGCGAGCTGCGCGACCGTGCCATTGCCGCGCGCGGTAACCTCGCCGATCACGATCAACGCCGGGCTGACCACCCGGCGCGTTTCCACGAGTTCCGGCAAACCCGCAAGCGGCGTGCGCAGCACGCGCATGTTCGGACGGGCCGCGTTCTCGATCACCGCCACCGGCATGTCGGGGGCGACGCCGTCGGCCATCAGCTTTTCGGCGATCTGCGGCGCGGTCTTGACGCCCATATAAATAACCAGCGTGCGCTGCTGCCCGGCCAGGCCGGACCAGTCCTGATCCTTCAACCCCTTGCACTGCCCCGCCACGAAGCTGACGATGCTGGCGCTGTCGCGATGGGTCAGGGCCATGCCCGCCGCTGCCGCCGCGCCGTTAGCGGCACTGATGCCGGGCACGATCTCGACCGGCAAGCCCGCCGCATGGCAGTCCTCCATCTCTTCGCCGCCGCGCCCGAAAATGAACGGATCGCCGCCTTTCAGCCGCACGACATCGCGCCCGGCAAGCGCCTCGCGAATGAGCAGCGCGTTGATCTCGTCCTGCGGCAATGTGTGGTTCGATCGCTTCTTGGCGACGGAGATCATCGTCGCATCGGGAGAGGCCATCGCGAGTATCGCAGGATCGACCAACCCGTCATGCACGATCATCGCGGCTTCGCCGATGAGGCGGGCCGCCCGCAGTGTCAGCAATTCGGGATCGCCCGGACCCGCGCCGACGAGATAGACTGTTCCGGTTCGTTTCATGTCCGCCGAAATGGCGGGCAGGCGGTTCGGTGGCCAGCGAGAATGGATTGCCGGTTCGGTAGATTTGTTTGCCGATCGAACTGCAGGCGGATGCCCGGCGGCTATCTTACCCGCTGCGAAACGGCCGCGATAAGCTGGTCCAGTTCGTGATTGCCGCGCAGATTGAGGTCGCGCTGCGGGAAAGGAATCTCGATCTCATTTTCCTGGAACAGATCCCACAGCCGCTTGAGCACTTCCGATTTCACATTGCCTACCCCGCCTTCGGGGTCGGTGATCCAGCAGTGGATGATGAAGTTGACCGAACTGTCGCCATATTCGTCGAGCCAGCAGACGGGCGGCGGCGATTTCAGCACGCGGCTGCAATCCTTCGCCGCCTCCAGCATCAGCTTTTCGGCCGCCTTGATGTCGCAATTATACGACACGCCGACGGGTATCTGCATCCGCACGTTCTTCGATGAATAGGACCAGTTTTCGACCTGGTTGATCATCAGGTTCTCGTTCGGAATCAGATATTCCTTCTGGTCCCTGGTGGTGATGGACACCGCCCGAATGCCGATCTTGCGGATCTGGCCGAAGGTCGAATTGCCCGCCTGGTCGGCCACCGCGATCACGTCGCCCGGCTTGATCGAACGGTCCATCAGCAGGATGATCCCGGCAATGAGGTTACCGAAGGTCTTCTGAAGACCGAAGCCGATCGCCAGGCCGAATGCGCCGGAAAACACCGCCAGCGCGGTCAGGTCGATGCCCAGCACGTCGATCCCGATCAGGATCGCCAATACCCAGACGAGCAGCGATATGATCTTCTCCGACAGCAGCCGCTGCGTCATGTCCAGCTTCGTCGCGCGTTTCAGCACCGCACGCGCGCCCCGGCTGACCGCCCAGGCGAGGGTGAACACGCCGAACAGCACCAGCAGGACGAAAATACCGTCCCACACGCTGACTTCCGTATCGCCGATCCGGACGGCGAGCGCGTCCAGCGATTCGATGACGCCCCGCGCCACGTCGCTTCTGGACGAAACGGTTTCGGCGGCCACATCGGCGCCGCTGACAGTATCGGCCGGGACTTCGACGGGAATTTCGGGTTCGAGATCGGGCGAGGGGATCGCCATCAACGGCTCGCCGGTTTCGGGGTCGATGATCGGTTCCCCCGTTTCGGGGTCGAGTACCCGGACGGGGTCTTGCATGGGAATGCCCATGATCGGCTCGCCGGTTTCCGGATCGAGGATGGGTTCGCCGGTTTCCGGGTTCAGCAATTCGACCGCCCGGGGCGCGTCGCCGCCGGAGTCCGGTTTGGGTTCGGCTGCGTCACTCGCGTTCTGCAGTGCGGCGGGGGTCATCGGGTCTCCATCCGGACGAAGGCATTGTCGAGGTCGGCGATCAGGTCGCGCGGGTCCTCCAGCCCGATGGATAGGCGAATTGCCGGATGGGTGCCACCCGTGCCGTCGTCGCTCCACGCTGCAGGCGGCCAACGCGTCGCGGTGCGGATCGACGCGGGGTCGAAGGGCAATGCCAGGCTTTCATACCCGCCCCAGCTATAGCCGATACCGAACAGGTCGAGCGTATCGACGAACCGGTCGCGCGTCGCCGCATCGCAGTCCGCCAGCGTGAAGCTCAACAGGCCGCAACCACCCGCGAAATCGCGTTGCCACATGGCATGGCCGGGCGAACCCGGCAGCATGGGGCACAGGACATGCGATACTTCGCTGCGGTCCTGCAACCAGCGGGCCACGATCAGCGCGTTTCGGCTCGCCCGTTCCAGCCGCAGCGCCATCGTACGCAGACCACGCAGCGCCAGCGCCGCATCGTCTGGCGATACGACGTGGCCCAGCGTCTGCGCCGTCCGCCGAAGCGCCCGGTAATGGCGCTTGCCCGCGCTGGCACTGCCCATCATCAGGTCGGAATGACCGCCGATATGCTTGGTCAGCGACATGATCGCGATGTCGCAGCCATGCCGCAAAGCGGGAAAGCCGATCGCGGTGGCGTAAGTGTTGTCGATAAGACTGACCGCGCCATGGTCGCGCGCGATCCGTGCCAGCGCGGGTACGTCGCACACCTCCATCGTCAGGCTGCCAGGGCTTTCCAGCATGACCGCCTTCGTCCGCTCGCAAAAGCGTTCCGCGAAACCGGCGCTGTCCATCGGATCGAAGAACCGCGCCTCGACACCCAGTGTCCTGAAGAGCCCCGTCGCCATGGAACGGGTCGGCTCATAGACATTGTCGGTGACCAGCAACACGTCGCCGGGCTTCAATACGCCAAGCAGCGCGCCAGCGATCGCCGCTACGCCGCTCGGGTAGAGGACGGTGCCGGTTGCGCCCGGTTCCAGCTGCGTCAACGCATCGCTCAGGGCCCATTGCGTGGGACTGCCGCGACGACCATAGAAGAAACGACCATCCTCGTTGGCGCGTGTCCCCTCCTTCAGCGCGGCGGTATCGGCATAGAGATGCGTGCTTGCGCGCCAGACCGGCGGATTGACGACCGGACCCGTCCACTCGTGCCGGCGACCGGCCAGCGTGATATGCGTGTCGCGGTGAAAGTCCGCCGGGCGGCCATCGCCTGATGCATCCGTCTTCTTCGCCATGTCAATGTGCCGGACCCAGTTCCTTGGGCATTGCGGGATCGGCCCCCCATTCCGCCCAGCCGCCATCGTACAAGACCGCTTCGTATCCGCACAACTCCAGCGCGGAAAGCACGGTGCAGGCCGTCATTCCGCTGCCGCATGTGGTCGTCACGGCGCCGTGCAGGTCGATACCGGCCGAAGCGAAGATCGCGCGCAGTTCCTCGACAGGCCGATAGCAGCTCCGATCGTCGAACAGCATCGTATAGGGAAGATTGCGCGCGCCCGGAATATGACCGCCGGGCAGATCGTGAACCTGATCGTGCGCGGTGCCGGTGAAGCGCCTTTCGTCGCGCGCATCGACGATCCGCGCGCCGCTCTTGCCTATAAGCTTCAAGACGTCATTCTTGGTAACGATGCGCGCCCGGTCGTCCTCCCTTTGCGCATAGTCGGACGGCCGAACAACCGGGTCACCCTGTTCCACCGGCCGGCCCTGCGACCGCCACAGTCCGAACCCGCCGTCGAGAATGCGGACATCGGCCCGCCCGAACATGCCAAAGATGAACCGGGCGCGCGCACTGCTGCGAAGGACGCTGTCGTCGTAGAGGACTACACGATCGGAGTTTTGAACGCCCAATGCACGCATGCGTTCGGCGAATTTCCGGGCATTCGGCAATGCGGCGGGCATGTGCGAATGCGGGTCCTGCAGCGATGCGAGGTCGAGAAAGCGCGCGCCCCGTATATGCGCTGCCCGGAATTCCGCCGCCGCGTCGCGACCCGATGCGGGCAGATGCGCCGACGCGTCCAGTATCGCCAGCCCCGGATCGCCCGCCTGGTCCGCCAGCCAGTCGGGTGAAACGAGTATGGCGGACTTTGTCATGACAATCGTTCAATCCAATGGGCGCAGACCGATATCGCGATAGTTCTGGGCCATTTCGTCTCGCCGGAAAGGCTGCAATTTGCCCCATCCCGACGGCGGTAGGATACCGACTACGAAGCTGCGGACAAGAGGCGCCTTGCCTTCCATCGCGATACTGATGCGCAGCAGGGGCACGTAAAGCTGCGCGTTGCCTTGCGCCATCGTGCGGATCTGGCCGATCGGTAGGCGGTATTCGCTGTCGAGCCGGTAGGTTTCCTGCGCGGCGATCAGTTCGACCGTGGTAACAGGCAACAGGTCGGTGCTGCGATCGGCGAGCTGCTCGTCCAGCGGGGCGTTGCCATGCGCGGTTACCAGATCGGCCTTCACGGTCAGATCGCGCAACGGCCGCGTACCGAGATTCCTGAGATCGAGCGAATAGCCGAGCGTGGCGAACATCAGGCTGCGGCTGAGCACATGAACTTCTGGCGTAATTTGTACCGGGACGCGCGGTTGAGCCGGGTCTGGTGCAGGCCGCGTCTGCACAGAATCGAACCGGGGCGCTACCGGCGGCGGGGCAGCGTCCATTTCGCGTTCGTCCACGAACCCGTTCGCGGGAACATCGCGGACATTGACGCTATCGGCAACGCCATCAGCCGCCGCCGTCGAGCGTCTGTTGTACCGATAGAAAGCTATGGCGATAATCGCGACGAAGGCGGCCAGCACCGCCCACCACCATGGCGGAAACAGTTCCGGTCCGGCGGCTGCTTGCGTGAGCGGGGCCGCCGAAGGGGTTGGCGCGGGCGATGGTGACGCCGTGGCCGGTTCCGCGAACGCGTCATCGGTTGCAGACTCGTCAATGACGGGAACTGCGTTCCCGGCCGGTTGCGGCGCGGGATCGGCAGTTGGACGCATAGATGCCGTCGGACGTTCAGCAGACGGCCGACCTTGCGTAGGCGCACGTTCCGGCGGGGCGGCATCGCGCGCTTGCGTCCGGCGGGGAACGGGGGCTTCGGTAGCGAGGGTGGATCGCGGTTCCGCCGCTCGTACGGGAGGCGTGCCCCGCGTTTCGGGATCGGTTGCGATGACGCGGGGTGCGCGGGGCACCGCGGCTTCGGTGTCGATCGGCCCCTGCGCGCGAGGCCCGGCGGGCGCCTCCCGCTCGGCGGGCGGCAGACGAAAATCGCGGAGCGATCCCGGCGCGGCATTTGCGGGGCACGCGGCGGCGACGAGCAATCCGCAAGCAAACCCCAGTTGTTTGGTGAAAGATCGAAAAGTCATTACAATAGGCTGCCGTTCATCGCACGGGGCGCTGAATAGGCACTGAATCCCGCACACGCCACAGACGACTTGTGCTGCGTGTCCGATCGCGTCATCAGCGCGGCATGAGCGACACACATGATACGCGAGACCCGAACGTCAGGTTTCTCGGGCGGCACACCCCGCTCCCCGCATCGCCGGAAGAAGCGGTGCTGGATTACGTCCCCAATCCGCGTCCGGACACTCTGTATTTGACGCGCTTCGTATCACCGGAGTTCACTTCCTTGTGCCCGGTGACCGGCCAGCCCGATTTCGCGCATCTGGTGCTGGATTACGCACCCGGCGAAACGATCGTGGAATCCAAGAGCCTGAAGCTGTTCCTGGGCAGTTTCCGCAACCATAACGGTTTTCACGAGGAAGTGACGGTGGGTATCGGCGAGCGGCTGGCGGAAGAGATGAAGCCCCGCTGGCTGCGCATCGGCGGCTACTGGTACCCGCGCGGCGGCATCCCGATCGACGTGTTCTGGCAGACCGGCGCTCCGCCTGAAGGATTGTGGGTGCCGGATCAGGGGGTGGCGCCGTATCGGGGGCGGGGATGAGATTGTTTGGCCCGTTCAGCCTCGAGCGCCGGCGCTCGCATGCGCTCGCTTAGGCTTTCGCCCTACACGGCGACGGGCGGTCGTCCTTGCGGACCCTAACCATTTCAAGCGAACTCGATCTGGTCTAAAAGGTTTCTGATTTTAAAGGGCAGTATTGGTCCGGTCCGCCATCGGCGGACCGCAAGGCCGACCGGCCGCCCGAGCTTATGCGAGGAAGCAAGCGAGGCGGATGCCACGCGCCCGCAGGGTCTTAAGAAAACGACGGTGCCCGCTGCACGATTCGAACGCGCGGCCTGATGATTACAAATCAACTGCTCTACCAACTGAGCTAAGCGGGCCCGTTATCCGCGACGCATGCATCGCGGCGCGCCCTTTGCGTCAAAACGCGCCGAAGGTCCACCCCTCGGTTGCGGCAATGTGCGGTGTTAACCCGCCCGGCGCCCATCGCGCCGGATCGTCGGCCACGCGGCGAAGCCATGCGGCGGTGAGCAATGCGTCCGCGCTGTGATCGTCCAAAGGCCCGGTGGCCGATACAGGCGGCGAACCCAGCACGGTAAGCGCAGTATTCAACGCTGCATAGTCGCGAATCTTGGTGGTGTTGGTCGTCCGCCCCGCCTCCAATGCGGCGAGGCCGGTGTAGATCTCCACGATCACCGATCCGCATGGCGGCAAGTGGTCGATGGGCCATACGGGTATTGCGCCCGACAGCCGATGAAGCAGGCGCATTCCGGTCAGGCTGGACTTGCCCACCTGCGCCGCGCCGACGAGGTTGAAGTTGCTGTATGGCTTGCAGCCCATCGCCTGCTGTGCATGTTCGGTGACGCGGAACCGCCCGCGCCGATCGGCGGCGGCGCGACCGTGAAAACGGTCCCCTTCCCGCCCGCCATGCCTTCTGAAATAGCGCGAAAGTTCGGGGTGATCGACCACACCGCCCGCCTCCAGATGCGGGTCGTCGATGCAGAGGCTGTCGATCATGGCCCACAATTCCCTCGCATTGCGGGGACTGTTTGCCCACCCGGGAAAATACGCGCCGCAATCGGTAAAGGGAAAGGCAATGCCAAGGTCCATGCCGACAAGCGTATTCGTTGAAAGATCGTCGCGAAGAATGCCGAGCACTTCCCCTCTCGACCAAGCCGCGTCGCGTTTCACCAGCACCGGCGGCCCGCCCTTGGCATCACATACAGCCAGTGCGATCCCCGCTTGCCGAGCGCCTTTCGCGCCGGACCAGTCGATCGCCACGAAGTGGTCGAACGCCCGTGTCACCCGCCTGCGCGCCGTTTCGCCCACCAGGCCATCCGCTCACCAATGGTGCGTTCGAAGCCTCGCTCGACCGGGCGGTAATATTCTTGCGGCTCCAACTCCCGCGGCCAGTAATCGTCGCCGGAAAAGCCGTTTTCCGCATCGTGATCGTAGGCGTAATCTTTCCCATATCCGACGTCCTTCATCAGCTTGGTCGGGGCGTTCAGGATGTTGGGCGGCGGCATGAGGCTGCCGGTTTCCTTTGCATGACGGAACGCAGCCTTCTGCGCGGCGTAGGCAGCGTTGGATTTGGGCGCAGTCGCGCAATAGAGGCAGGCCTGTACGATCGCGAGTTCGCCTTCCGGACTGCCGAGAAAATCATAGGCATCCTTCGCTGCGAGGCATTGCGTCAGCGCCTGCGGATCGGCGAGGCCGATATCCTCGCTCGCGAACCGGACCAAGCGCCGCAGCACGTAGAGCGGTTCCTCCCCCGCCGTCAGCATCCGGGCGAGGTAATAGAGTGCCGCCTGCGGGTCCGATCCGCGCAAGGATTTATGCAGCGCCGATATGAGATTGTAATGCCCGTCGCGATCCTTGTCGTACACGGCGACGCGCCGCTGCAGAAACGAGCCGAGCTGAGCGGGATCGAGCGATTCGTCGAGCTTCGCGGCGTAAAGCGTTTCTGCCTGATTGAGCAGGAACCGCCCGTCGCCATCGGCGGACGCGATCATAGCGTCGCGCGCTTCCGCCGTCAGGGGCAGGGCGCCCTCCTTGCTTTCGGCACGGTTCAGCAGGATCGCCAGCGCATTTGCGTCCAGCCGCTGGAGAATGCACACCTGCGCCCGGCTCAACAAAGCGGCGTTCAGGGCGAAGCTGGGATTCTCCGTCGTCGCGCCGACCAGCGTCACCGTGCCGCGTTCTACGAAGGGCAGAAAGCCATCCTGCTGCGATCGGTTGAACCGGTGTATCTCGTCTACGAACAGCAGCGTCTTTTTACCCGCACGCGCCGCATCGTCTGCCGCCGCGAACGCTTTTTTCAAATCCGCCACGCCCGAAAAGACCGCGCTGATGGCCTCGAACCGCATCGCCACTGCATGGGCCAGCAGCCGTGCGATTGTCGTCTTGCCGGTGCCCGGCGGCCCCCACAGGATCATGGAGGACAGTTTGCCCACCGCCACCATCCGCCCGATCGCGCCGTCCGGCCCGGTCAGATGATCCTGCCCGACGACCTCGCCCAGCGTTTGCGGCCGCAGCCGATCCGCCAGCGGGGCATCGCCACGCAGGCCAACTTCCGGGCGCGATTGAGGCGGGTCGTCTTGGAAAAGGTCGCTCACCGGGCTGCGACGATCCGACGATAGGTATCGGCCAGGGCGGCGTTGATCGCGTCCCAGGAATAGTTGCAGCTTTCTTCCTCCCCCGCTCGACCATGTGCGCGGCGCAGACGGGCATCGGTAAGGTAGGGTGCGATGGCATCGGCGAAGGATGCGGCCGTGCCGTCCGCGACGAGCTGTCCCGATGTGCCGTCCGCCACCAAGCTGCGGCTTCCGGTGGCGGCGGATGCGACGACGGGCAAGCCGCAGGCCATCGCCTCCAGCGTGACATTGCCGAATGTTTCAGTGACCGATGGATTGAAGAATATGTCGCCGCTCGCCAACGTGCGCCCGAGATCGGCCCCGGTCTGGAAGCCTACGAATATCGCATCGGGCAGGGCGTTCGCGAACCATTTGCGCGCCGGACCATCGCCGATCACCAGCACCCGGTGCGGGAAGCCGCGAGATCGTAGCTGCCGGATGGTCTCGGCGAAGACGTCCAGGCCTTTCTCCATGACCAGCCTGCCGAGGAAGACAATGGCGACATCTTTATCGTCCAGCCCGTGGGACCGCCGCCATTCGGTGTCGCGGCGATCGGAAGTGAAGATTTCGCGATCGACGCCGCGCGACCAGATCGCGATATCGTCGTTCATTCCCTGTTCGCGCAGGACCTCGACCATACTTTGTGAAGGGGTGACCAGCGCGTCGCAGCGCCGGTAAAGGCCGCGTATCCAGGCTTCGAGCACCGGTTCCAGGAACGCCATCCCGTAATAGCGCGGATAGGTTTCGAACCGCGTATGCACCGATGCGATGACGGGAATGTCGCGCTTTCTTGCCCAGCGGACCGCCGCCCGTGCGCTAAAATCGGGGGACGCGATATGCAGGATATTTGGCGCGAATGCCGCCAGGTCGCGCTTCACTTTCCGCGAGAAGCCCATCGGGATATGATATTCCGATCGTCCAGGGATGGCGAAGGACGGCAGGGTGACGAGGTCGCCCTGCGGTTCGAAGGCGGGACTGTCTACCGTCGGGGAATAGATGCGGACTTGTGCCCCCTGCCGCAACAGATATTCGACCAGACGGTTGAGCGCCTTGTTCGCCCCATCGAGCGTCATGTTGTAATTTCCGCTAAACAGGGCGATCCGCAGGGCGGACAGATCGCGGTCGGCGAATGTCGTAGGGAATGGCGGCGGGGGCGGGGGCATCGACGGGGGCATAATAGCCGCCGACCAGCTTGGCGAGAGGGGCTCGTCAACTTTATCGAAACGCTTGGCAACCCGAACCGTTGATGGCGTGAACCGGTCGCTTGACAGCGGCTTACCCCCCACTAAGCCCAGCAGCGGGCCACGCGGTCCCAACGCCGCGCGTGCTCTCTGTAAGGAGAGAATACATGACCGATATGCCGACGCCGAAGGGTGTGCCTGCACACCCGTCCGAACCAAAAGCCAAGCCGGAACGTCCCTTCTTTTCGTCCGGGCCGACCGCCAAGTTCAAGGGCTGGTCCGCCGATAATCTCGAAACCGAGGCTTTGGGCCGATCGCACCGCAGTGCGGTGGGCAAGAAGCGGCTGAAATATGCCATCGACCTGACCCGCGAATTGCTGGGTGTCCCGGACGATTACCTGGTCGGGATCATGCCGGGATCGGACACCGGCGCGCTGGAATGCGCGATGTGGACCATGCTCGGCGCGCGCCCCGCGACCGTCGCTGCCTGGGAAAGTTTCGGCAATGTGTGGATCCAGGATGCGGTCAAGCAGTTGAAGCTCGATGACCTGACCGTGCTGGACGCGGATTACGGCAACATTCCCGATCTTGCCAGCGTGCCGCAGGATAACGACGTGGTGTTCACCTGGAACGGCACGACCTCCGGCGCGAAAATCGCCAACACGGATTGGCTGGCCGATGGGCGCGACGGTCTGGCGATCAACGACGCGACCAGCGCCATCTTCGCGCAGGAAATGGACTGGGCGAAGCTGGATGCGACGACCTTCAGCTGGCAGAAGGTCATGGGATCGGAAGCACAGCACGGAATGCTGATCCTCAGCCCCAAGGCGGTGGAACGCATCGAAAGCTACGACCCGCCATGGCCGCTGCCCAAGCTGTTCCGCCTGAAGAAGGGCGACAAAATCAACCGCGCGATCTTCGAAGGGGCGACGATCAACACGCCCAGCCTGCTGGCGACCGAAGATTACATCATGGCCTTGGAATGGGCGAAATCGATCGGCGGACGCCAGGCGATGTTCGAACGCGCCGATGCCAATGCGAAGATCGTGACCGACTGGATCGAGGCGACGCCGTGGCTGCGCAACATGGCGTCCGACCCGGCGCAGCGGACCAACACCGGCGTATGTTTCGTGTTTCAGGGCGAGTATTACGACGGGCTGTCGGACGAGGCTAAGGCCGATGTGCCCAGGCGAATCGCCGCGATGCTGGACGAGCGCGATGTCGGCTACGATTTCAATGGCTATCGCGATGCGCCGCCATCGCTGCGCATATGGTGCGGAGGGACTGTGGAGCAGGAGGATCTGCGCCGCCTGCTACCCTGGATCGAATGGGCCTATGCCGAGATCCAGAGAGGCTGACACTCTTTCGGTGAACGGTTTCTTTCTTTTGCTGGACAACTTCCATGACCAAACCCCGCGTACTCATTTCCGACAAAATGGACCCCAACGCCGCGCGTATCTTCGAAGAGCGCGGCTGCGATGTTGATGTCATCACCGGCGAAAGCCCGGACGAACTGGCGGCACGCATCGGCGAATATGACGGGCTTGCCATTCGCAGCTCGACCACTGTTACCTCGGCGATCCTCGACGCGGCCACCAGGCTGAAAGTGATCGGGCGCGCCGGCATCGGCGTCGACAATGTCGATATTCCCTATGCCAGTGGGAAAGGCGTGGTCGTGATGAACACGCCGTTCGGCAATTCGATCACAACCGCCGAACATGCCATCGCGCTCATCATGGCATTGGCACGGCAGATACCGGCGGCGGATACGCGCACGCAGGCGGGCGAATGGCCCAAATCGGCGTTCATGGGCGTCGAAGTAACCGGCAAGACCTTGGGGCTGATCGGCGCGGGCAATATCGGTTCGATCGTCGCGAGCCGCGCGCTCGGCCTCAAGATGAAGATCGTCGCTTTCGATCCCTTCCTGACCGAGGAACGCGCGATCGAGATCGGGGTGGAGAAGGTCGATCTCGACGCTCTTCTCGAACGGTCCGACTTCATCACGCTCCACACGCCGTTGACCGACCAGACGCGCGATATCTTGAGCCGTGAGAACCTGCAAAAGACCAAGAAAGGCGTGCGCATCGTCAATTGCGCGCGCGGCGGTTTGATCGACGAGGCGGCGTTGAAGGACTTGCTCGAAAACGATCATATCGCCGGTGCCGCGCTGGATGTGTTCGCGAAAGAACCTGCTAAGGATAACCCATTGTTCGGCACGAAGAACTTCATCTGCACGCCGCATCTGGGCGCGTCCACGACCGAAGCGCAGGTCAACGTCGCGTTGCAGGTGGCCGAACAGATGGCGGATTATCTCGTGAATGGCGGGGTCGCCAACGCGCTCAACATGCCGAGCCTGAGCGCGGAGGAGGCGCCGAAACTGAAGCCCTACATGAAGCTCGCCGAAAATCTCGGCTCGCTGGTCGGGCAACTGGCGCACGGGAACCTCACGAAGATCGGCATCGAACGCGAAGGTGCCGCCGCCGCCCTCAACGGCAAGCCCATCACCGGCGCCGTTCTGGCCGGTCTCATGCGGCAATATTCCGACACGGTGAATATGGTCAATGCGCCCTATCTCGCGAAGGAGCGCGGCATGGAAGTGCGCGAAATCCGCAATGAACGCGAAGGGGTGTACCACACCCTGCTGCGCGTGACAGTCGATACGCGGGAAGGGCCGCGATCCGTCGCCGGCACGCTGTTCGGTACGGAGGCGCCGAGGCTGGTCGAACTGTTCGGCGTGGGCATCGAAGCCGATCTGCGCGGACACATGCTGTATATCGTCAACGAGGACGCGCCCGGCTTCATCGGGCGCATCGGTTCGCTGCTGGGCGAGAACGGCATCAATGTCGGCAATTTCAATCTCGGCCGGCGTAAGGGCAGCGGCGCGATCGGGGGGGAGGCGATCCTGCTTCTGTCCGTCGATCAGCCGATCACGAAGGAACTGGTCGACCGGGCCTGCGCGCTGGAAGGCGTGAAGATGGTCAAGCCGCTGACGTTTTAAGCCATGCGATTGACGCTTTGCCGGTTGCCACCCTTTCGCTAGGGGGGCCCAGCCATGAGCGATCCCATCGACAATCTCCTGCCCGAAGGTCTTGCCGACCGGTTGCCGCGCGAAGCGGCCATCACCACGCGCACGATGCGCGCCGTACTCGATACCATGCACAGCCACGGCTACGACCGGGTGTCCCCGCCGCTCATCGAGTTCGAGCGGTCGCTGGCGGGGCGGATGGCAAATTCGGGCGAGACGGATGGCGCGCGCGGCATGTTCCGCTTCGTCGATCCGGTCAGCCTGCGCTTGCTCGCCCTGCGATCCGACATGACAGTGCAATTGGGGCGCATCACGGCGACATCGCTGGCCGATGCGCCGCGTCCGTTGCGGCTGTGCTATGCGGGAGAAATCGCCACCATCAGCGCGGACCAGCTCGCCCCGATGCGACAGCGATTGCAGATGGGCGCGGAACTGATCGGCAGCGATACGGTGGCCGCAGCGTCCGAAATGGTCGCGCTCGCGGTCGAATCGCTCGAAGCTGCCGGCGCGAGCGGGTTGTCGGTGGATTTCACCATGCCCGACCTGGTCGACATTCTTGCAAAAGAGGCGCTACCGCTTCCCGCAGACCGGATCGAGCAAGTGCGGCGCGAACTGGATACGAAGGATGCGGGTGGATTGAAGGTGGCGGGCGGCGGCGCCTATCTGCCGTTCCTGTTCGCCACCGGCCCGTTCGACGATGCGATGCGGCGCCTTGTCGATATCGCGGCCGGTCTGTCCGGCGACAATCCGCTGCAATCGCGGATCGATGGCCTTGCGGCAATCGCCGAGCGGATCAGCGGTTCCGTGCGCTTGACGCTTGACCCGACGGAACGCCACGGCTTCGGATATCAGAGCTGGTTCGGCTTCACGGTTTACGCGGATGGTGTGCGCGGTGCAGTCGGACGGGGTGGCACCTATGCGGTCGGCGGGACAGAAGAATGCGCGACCGGTTTTTCGATCTATTGCGACACACTGATCGAAGGGCTTTCCGCACCGGAAGCCTTGCCGATGGTCTATTGCCGAACGGGATATGACCGGGCGAAAGCGGCGGAATTACGCGCTCAAGGCTATCGCACCATTGCCCCGCTCGTATCCGGAGAAGATGCGGCGGCACTGGGGTGCAGCCATGTGCTGGCGGGGGTCGACCTTACACCGCTTACGAATTGAACTCGCCCGGTTCGGGACCCATCCGCGCATCGGAATCGTCCAGATCGTCGATCTTTTTCATCTGCGCGTCGGAAAGTTGGAAATTCAGCGCGGTGAAATTTTCGCGAATATGATCTGGATTCGTCGAGCGCGGCAGCGTGCTCAGCTTACACTGGATGTGCCAACGTACGATCACCGCGCTGGCCGATTGCCCGGTTTCCTCGGCGACCTCGGCAATGACGTCGTTGTCCATCGCCTTGCCTTGGCCAAGAGGCGACCAACTTTGCGTGACGATGCCCATTTCGTCATGCACGCGGCGCATCTCGCGCTGTTGATAGCTGGGGTGCAGTTCGATCTGGTTGAGCGCCGGGACCACGCCCGTTTCGTCGACGATGCGCTTCAGGTCTTCCTCGCGGAAATTGGACACGCCGATGGACTTGGCCTTGCCGTCGTCGCGCAGCGCGATCAGCGCCTTCCACGTATCGACGAACAGGTTCTTTTCGGGGCAGGGCCAGTGGATCAGCAGCATGTCGACATGATCGCGGCCTAGCCGTTCCAGGCACTTGTCCGCCGCCTTCAGCGTGCGATCGTAACCCTGGCTTTCGTTCCAGATCTTGGTCTGCAGGAAGATGTCGGACCAATCGCCGATACCCTTGCCGACCTCTTCTTCGTTCTTGTACACCGCAGCGGTGTCGACGAGCCAATAGCCTGCATCGAGCGCGATGCTCACCGCTTCCTCCGCGTCCGCCTTATCGATCTCCCAGGTGCCGAAGCCGAGCTGCGGTATACGGCGATCGTCGTTCATGGGGAGTGTCGGATAGTTTTTGTCTTTTACCATGCTCTTCAAATGTCCGGCCCTGCGGCTGGTTCCGCATAGGGACGCTCATGCTTGACTAAGCCGCGCACCCGCTCTTAACGCGGCTGCGAAAAAGCGGATCGCGCCTATCGCCGCCGCATGAGGAATTTTCATGGCGAATGTTACGGTGATCGGCGCCCAGTGGGGCGACGAGGGAAAGGGCAAGATCGTCGATTGGCTTGCCAGCCGCGCCGATGCCGTCGTCCGGTTCCAGGGCGGGCACAATGCCGGCCACACGCTGGTGATCGATGGCGAGGTGTTCAAGTTAAGTCTGCTGCCCAGCGGCATCGTATCGGGATCGCTGTCGATCATCGGCAATGGCGTGGTGCTGGACCCATGGGCGCTGAAGGACGAGGTCGCGAAGCTGGAATCGCAGGGCGTCGTCATCGATGACGACAATTTCGCGATTGCGGATAATTGTTGCCTCATCCTGCCGTTCCACCGCGACCTCGACGGATTGCGCGAGACGGCGGCGGGCAGCGGCAAGATCGGCACGACCGGACGCGGCATCGGGCCCGCTTACGAAGACAAGGTCGGCCGCCGCGCAATCCGCGTGTGCGACCTCGCCCATCTCGACAAGCTGGAGCCGCAGCTGGACCGTCTGTGTGCCCATCACGACGCGTTGCGTACCGGGTTCGAACAGCCGCCTGTGGACCGCGACACCCTGCTCGACCAGCTGCGGGAGATCGCTCCCTTCGTGCTGCGGTTCGCGCAGCCTGTGTGGAAGCGGCTCAAGAAGGTTCGCAAGGCCGGCGCGAAGATCCTGTTCGAAGGCGCGCAGGGCGTGCTGCTGGACGTCGATCACGGCACCTACCCATTCGTAACCAGTTCCAACACGGTGAGCGGCACGGCCGCCGGCGGTTCCGGCCTCGGTCCCAATGCGACGGGCTATGTTCTGGGCATCGTGAAGGCTTACACCACCCGCGTCGGCTCTGGTCCGTTTCCCACCGAACTCGATGACGATGCCGGCCAACGGCTGGGCACACGCGGCCATGAATTCGGCACCGTCACCGGGCGGCAGCGGCGTTGCGGATGGTTCGACGCTGTGCTGGTGCGGCAAAGCTGCGCGATCAGCGGCGTGACCGGCATCGCGCTTACGAAGGTGGATGTGCTGGACGGGTTCGAAACGGTAAAGATCTGCACCGGTTACCGCCTGCGCGGGAAGATTATGGACTATTTCCCCGCCCACTCCGTCGATCAGGCCGAAGTCGAACCGATCTACGAGGAGATGGAGGGATGGAGCCAAAGCACGGCGGGCGCACGCAGCTTCGCCGACCTGCCGGCGACCGCAATCAAATATATCCAGCGGGTTCAGGAACTCATAGAAACGCCGGTCGCGCTGGTATCGACCAGCCCCGAACGCGACGACACCATCCTGCTGCGCGATCCGTTCGAGGATTGATGCGGAAACGCGCCCTCGCGATTCTAGCGCTCGCGCCGGCGGCAGCTTGTGCTCCCGTCATCGAGCGGCGAGCCGTCGATCTAGCGCCGCCGTCGGTAATGGATGTGCCGAAAATGGCAGATTACGTGCTGGTCGACAAATCGGACCGCATACTGATGCTGTATCGTGATGGGCGGTTGCTGCGATCCTTCGGGCAGCTGGCATTCGGCGATGCGCCCATGGGGCATAAACAGTTCGAAGGCGATGAACGCACGCCGGAAGGCCGCTATACGATCGACACGCGCAATCCGAACAGCGCCTATCATCTGAGCCTTCGCATCTCCTATCCTGATGCCGAAGACCGCGCCTTCGCCCGTGCCCGCGGCGGCGATCCGGGCGGCGACATATTCGTCCACGGCCAACCCAACGCCTACGCCCGTCGTGGCCCTAATGCGCGGATCGCGGGCGATTGGACCGATGGCTGCATCGCGGTGTCGAACGGCGAGATGGAGGTATTATGGCGGATGATCCCGGATGGGACCGTCATCGATATCAAGCGTTAGGATTGCGCGCGGCATCGCAATTGACTTGACCCCGCCAAGTTCTCACCGTTGGGGGCGGCACATCTGAAATAGGAGAGACAATGCAGTCCGGTTACGCGTTTGAACCCGAAGATTTCTCGCAGGACGAGGCGGGTCCCCCGCTGGCGATCTCGATCTTCGCGGATCGCCAGAACATCCGTGATGCGATTGCCGACGATGCGGCGGTGGCGGGGATGCGGTTGCAGGAGGTCGGCGATCTCGACCTGCTGCGCGACCGGAACGCCCACGCGCTGGGCGACGTGATCGTGGTCGACTGCCCGGCCGTATCGGGCGCTGTCCTGGCGATGCTGAGCCGGCTGGACGAGCGGGCGGCACAGCTCGATGCGCAGGTCATTGTCTCGACTTCGATCGAGGGGCTTGAGGATGTGTTCGCCTGCCTCGACCGGTCGCACCCGCAGCTGCTGGTCGATCCAACTAGGGGCGAACGCGTAATTGCGCTGGGGCGGTTGTTAACCATGATACCCGGCATGAAAGTTCGCGATCTTTCGGATGATAACCGCGTAGCCATGCTGCGTCTGACCGAACAGGTGGCGCAGATCGCGCAGCGACTGGAACGCATGGACGAGCGCGGACTGACCGGCACCGGCAGCGCGTTCCGCTTCGAAGCGGCGAAGGTCGATTACAAGGGCGAACAGGGACAGGAGAGTGCGACTGATCGGCTGGTGCAGTCGACCAGACCGGCGCTGCCCGATCCACGCCTGGTACGGCGCGTCATACGCCAGCGGCAACTGCGCAGCGAATTTTTCGAAGATGCGCTGTTCGCCGATCCGGCATGGGATATCCTGCTCGACCTGACGGCGGCCCGGGCGGAACATCTGCGTGTGTCGGTGACATCCTTGTGCATCGCGGCGGGGGTTCCGCCAACTACCGCGCTGCGCTGGATCACCCAAATGGTCGATGCCGGCCTGCTGAAGCGAGTGGAGGATGATACCGACCGCCGCCGCGCTTTCATCGCCTTGAGCGACAAGGCGGCGGACGCCATGGCGCGCTATTTCCAGCGGTTGGGACAATAGCGCAGCGGGTTGAGTTTAACCGGCGGGGCTCGGGGCCATGCGCAGGATGATTGTCAGACCGCGACGTGCGGTGCCGTCGGCCGGCAGTGTGCGCCGGACCGCATCGGCACGGGCACGGTCAAGGATGACATCGGGTACGCCTGGTTCATGCAGCAGCGCGTCGGCGATTCCCAGCAACCGCGCCTGCCGCAAGGTGAGTTCTTCGGGATCGGGGCCGGTCAGCGTGATCTCGACCGTTTGGTTCGAGCCGCCTTCGTGTCCTTCGGTAGCCAGCCAATCGGCCACGCGATCTGCCGACGCGCCATCCAGCGGATCGAGCATTCCACCTTCGGTCAAAGCTGCGTCGAGCGCCTGCCGCCGGTCCGCCGCGTCAGGCCAGCGCAAACGCATCGTAGCGCGCGCATCCTCCAGACCCGCGGCAAGCCGTCCCAGCGATTGCGGGAGCAGTTTCTCGAGCCGCAATCTGAGCTGTTTGGCGAGGCCGGCCGACGCGCCCGACGTGCCGATAGCCAACAATACGGGGTCGCGATCGCAAATGCTCGGAGTGGTGAAATCGCACAGTTCGGGGCGGTCCGCGACATTGACCAGCAGACCCTTGTCGGCGAGGCGCCGGGCGGCCGCTTCGGCCGCGCGCGCATCATCGAGTGCGATGAAGGCGAGGCGGGCGTGATGCGCCTCGGTTTCGGGGCAGGGGATGCCGCCCGCCCGCTCCACCAACCGAGCCTTGGCTTCGCCCATGTCTCCGTCGCCGATGACAACTACGCGCTTCCCCGCAATTCGATGGAGGAGGGGGAGGGAGCGGATCACGCCGTCACAGCCAGTCCGGCACGCGTTCCGCGTCCATGATGGACGTTGGCGCGATCCGGTCGGCGACCACCGCGAACCGGTCGCCGTCCACCAGCACTTCGGCGACGAAGCCGCGGCTGTTGTAGCTCGAGGCCATCGTCGCACCATAAGCGCCGGCGGTGCGGAAGATCGCCAGATCGCCATTGTCGAGTTGATCCATCGTTCGATCCATCGCGAAGGTATCGCCCGTTTCGCAGATCGGGCCGACGATATGCGCGGTCATCGTGCCGCCTTTCGGTTCAACCGATTGGATATCGTGCCATGCGCCATACATTGCCGGGCGGGCGAGATCGTTCATCGCGGCATCGACCACGATGAAGGGGCTGGCGTTCGAACTGCGTTTGATACGGATCACCCGCGTCATCAGCACGCCGGCATTACCCGCGATGACCCGCCCCGGTTCGAACGACAGGGCGACGTCCCATTGCTTCGTGACCCGCGCGATCATCGCGCCATATTCGGCTGGCGTCGGGATGGTATCGTCGGACCTGTATGGCACGCCAAGTCCACCGCCGAGATCAACATGGGTGACGCGCTGCCCCTGCGCGCGCAGATCGGCGATCAGCGCCCCCAGCTTGATAAACGCGGTTTCCAGCGGTTCGAGGCTGCCCAGCTGGCTGCCGATATGGACCGCCAGCCCGCGCATATCCAACCCGTCCTGCCCGGCCAGCCGCGTGTAGATTTCCGCCGCGCGGTCGATGGGGACCCCAAACTTGTTCTCCGCCCGCCCGGTCGATATTTTCGCATGGGTGCGCGCATCGACATCCGGGTTAACCCGCAGGGCGCAGCGCGCGATCCTGCCGTCGCATGCTGCAAGGGCGGCAAGTTCGTAGCCCTCTTCTTCCGATTCGACATTGAACTGGCCGATATCGGCGTCCAGCCCCTGCCGCAGCTCGTCATGCGTCTTGCCGACGCCGGAAAAAACGATGTCCTTCGGCGCCATATCGGCGGCCAGCGCGCGCACCAGCTCGCCGCCCGAAACCACGTCCGCGCCGTACCCTTCGCGGCTCAACACCTTCAGCACGGCAAGGTTCGGATTGGCCTTCACCGCGAAGGCGATATGCGGATCGTCGAGCGCGCTCAAAGCATCGCGAAACACCCGCGCATGGCGGACCAGCGTGGCGCGCGAATAGATGTAGACGGGCGTTCCCACAGCTTCCGCAATGTCGGGGAGGGGCACGTCCTCTGCATGAAGGACACCGTCGTGCAGAGTGAAATGATCCATCGGTCAGGTTGCTTGTTCGAGGGACGTCATTCGGGCGGCAAATCGAATGGGTCGTCTTCGCGGACCTCCGACCGGCGGCGCAGTTCGACATTGCGTTCGGGCGCGGCGCGGGTCGGCAGTTCGAGGAGCTCCTCCGCCGTCGGGCGCGCTTCCGCCCCATAGGGTGCGGGCGGCAGGGTTTGGCCCGCGCCGGGTTCGAGATCGGTTTTCTGCCCGCACGCCGCCAACAGGGGCAGCAGGGCGAAAGTCAATGCGACAGGCTTCATGCGTCCAACTCCAGTTCCTGCCGCGCCGCTGCGACCTGGCGGCGTACCTGATCGGGCGCGGTTCCGCCATAGGAGGCGCGCGCGGCAACTGAGTTTTCGACCCGCAGCGCGTCGTACACCCGTTCATCAATGCGGTCGTCGATCGTTTTCAGATCGGTCATCGAAAGCTTGTCCAGCGCCACGCCCTCGCTTTCCGCCAGCTTGACCGCGGCGCCGGTGATATGATGCGCCTCGCGAAAGGGGATGTCGGCTTGCGCCACCAGCCAGTCGGCCAGATCGGTCGCGGTGGCATAGCCCAGCTCCGCCGCCTGCCGCATGCGGTCCGTGTCGAACGTGCTGTCCGCGACCATGCCGGTCATCGCGGCGATCGACAGCGCATTGAGGCCGGCAGCTTCGAACACCGGCGGCTTGTCGTCCTGCATATCCTTTGAATAGGCGAGCGGCAGGCCCTTCATCGTCACCATCAGCGCGGTGGCCGCGCCGATCACCCGCCCCGCATGGCCGCGCACCAGTTCGGCGGCGTCCGGGTTCTTCTTCTGCGGCATGATGGAGCTGCCGGTGGAGAGGCTGTCCGCCACCGTCATGAAGCCGAAGGGCTGGCTGGCCCAGATGATGAACTCCTCCGCCAGACGCGACAGATGCAGGGCGATCTGACTGCTTACGGTCAGGAACTCCAGCGCGAAATCCCGGTCGGAGACGGCGTCCAGGCTGTTGGCGGTCGGGCGGTCGAACCCCAATGCATCGCTGGTCGCGTCGCGGTCGATCGGGAAGCCCGTTCCCGCCAATGCCGCGCTGCCCAGCGGGCACTCGTTCATGCGCGCCCGTGCATCGGTCACTCGCGACCGATCCCGCCGGATCATCGCGTAATAGGCCATCAGATGGTGGCCCAGCGTGACCGGCTGCGCGGTCTGCAAATGGGTGAAGCCGGGCATGATCGTGTCGGCATGCGCGTCCGCCTGGGTCACCAACGCGACCTGCAAGGCGTGCAGGGCGGCATCGGTCGCATCCAGCGTTTCGCGCACCCAGAGGCGGAAATCGGTTGCCACCTGATCGTTGCGGCTGCGCGCGGTATGAAGGCGTCCGGCGACCGGTCCGATCAGTTCGGACAGGCGGCTTTCGACGGTCATGTGGATGTCTTCCAGATCCCAATCCTCCGGCACGCCCTCCGCTTCGAACTCCGCCGCGATCTCATTCAGCCCATCCGTAATCGCTCTCATATCGTCTGCAGAGACGATGCCCTGTGCGCCGAGCATCGCGATATGCGCCCGACTGGCTCGGATGTCCTGCCGCCACAGCGCCATGTCGAAGGGGATGGAGGCGTTGATTTCGCGCATGATCGCGCTAGGCCCGGCAGCGAACCGTCCGCCCCACATCTGGTTGGAGCCTGCCGTGCCGTCTTTCGTAGAACTCACCCGAACCGCCCTGATTGCCGCGGGCCTGTGCCTGACCCTTGGCGGGTGCGATAGGGACGGGGCGTTGCCCGCGCAAGGCGAGGGCGGTTCGGGCGAGGAAATGCCCGTCCTGACCAGCGCGATCGATGCGCGCTACGCCGGCGAAGCGATGCCAACAGTATCCGTCCGCGACCCGGATGGCGAGACGCTCGACCTGGCATCGCTCGAAGGAACGCCGACGCTGGTCAATCTGTGGGCGACCTGGTGCGCGCCTTGCGTCGTGGAGATGCCGATGCTGGACGAACTGGCGCAGGATTTCGGCGACGATCTGCGGGTGGTGACGGTCAGTCAGGATTTGCAGGCGGAAAAGGCGGTCGCGCCGTTCTTCGCGAAAATGCAGTTCGCTGCGCTCGAACCCTGGCTTGATCCCGATAACGCGCTGTTGGAGGCAATGGGCGGCGCCGTGCTGCCGACGACCGTCCTGTATGATGCACAAGGACGGGAGGCCTGGCGCGTGGTCGGTGATTACGATTGGTCGAGTGCGGAAACGCGCGAGGCGATCGGAGCGGTCATCGCAAAATGAATTCTGCCCGGCGCTGTTGCTTGAAACTGGTGGGCGATGACAGGCTCGAACTGCCGACCCTCTCGGTGTAAACGAGATGCTCTACCAACTGAGCTAATCGCCCGATCCAGTGTCCCGCGATCGGAAGCGCCCTATGAACGCCCATATGTTCGAAATCAATTGCCAAAGTGTATTTCTTTGAACCTTTTTGCACGCGTCTCTAGGACCGTATGGATGGACGGTCAGCATATCAGCGTGTTCGGCACCGGCGGGACGATTGCGGGCGTGGCAGGCTCCGCCACCCGCCGCGACTATCGCCCCGGTCAGATCGGGATCGAGCGGTTTCTGCACGATATAGAAGCGCTGGGCATCGCGGCGAAGCTGGTGGGGCGGCAATTCGCGAATGTCGGGTCGGAAGATATGGGCCCCCCGATCTGGCGCGCGCTGCATGAGGCCGCCATGGAAGCGATGGGCGACGATGCTTGCGCCGGCATCGTCATCACCCATGGCACCGATACGGCGGAGGAAACCGCCTTCCTGCTCGACCGGACGCTGCCGACGGAGAAGCCGGTCGTGTTGGTCGGCGCGATGCGGGCGGCGGATGCGGTTGGCAGCGACGGCTTGCGCAATTTTGCCAATGCGGTGCGGGTCGCGGGCGATGCGGATGCGGCGGGTCGCGGCGTGCTGGTGGTAATGAGCGACCGCGTGTTCGCGGCGCGCGACGTTCGCAAGGCGCATACGGACAATGTGGATGCGTTTCGCGGTTTTCCGCGCGGGCCGGTGGGGTTGGTCACGCCGACATCGCTCGAATGGCTCGGCCCCGCCTGGCGCGAAGGCGAAGGCGCGCGATACGCGTTCTACAAGGAACTGCCGGACGTTGCGATCCTGTATGCCTATGCCGGCATGACGCCCGATGCAGTCACCCGCGCGACCGGCGAACATACGCGCGGCATCGTGCTTGCGGGGTTCGGCCACGGCAATGCACCACGCGTCGTCCGCGATGCGCTGGGACGGCAGGTTGCGCGCGGCGTCGCGGTGGTGCGCGCATCTCGGGTGGATGAAGGGCTTGTCGACCGGGAGCCCGAGGATGACGAGGCCGGCTTCATTGCCGCTCGCGCTCTCGGCCCGCCGCGCGCCCGCATCCTGTTGCAGCTGCTGTTGGCGAACGGCATCACCGATCCCGCCGCCATCCAGCACGAATTCAGCCGACGCTAACCGAACGCTGCCAATCCGTCAGCCGGCCTGCTCAACCGTGCGGGATCACGAGATATTTCTCGCCCGTCCGCATGGCACGATAATCGAGCGCGGCATCCTTCGTCAGCATCGCATCGAGATCGACCTTCTGTTTGTAACTGCTCGCGAAGGTCGTTTTCAAATTGTCCAGCACGCGTTTGCGCATCCGGCCCACCGTTTCCATCCCCGCTTTCGCGAGGAACGGCGTCAGCAGCCAGCCGGAATAGGTGAAGCCGAAACCGTAGGACGGAGTCAGGATCGTGGGGCCGAGATCGAGGCGGCCATAAACGTACATCTTCTTGTTCTGGTTCGATCCGTAGCGGCTGTATTCGGACATCTTCGACACCGCGACCTGCTCCATCGCCTTGAAAATCGTATCCACCGTATTGCCGCCGCCGATGGGATCGAAGCCGAAGAACGCGTCCGTCGCGTTGATCGCTTCTCGCAGGCGTTTCATGTAGTCGTCCTGCGAGGAATCGACGACATAGGTCGCGCCGATGCTTTTTAGCAGATCGACCTGTTCCTGACGGCGCACGATATTGACCAGCGCGATATCGTCTTCCTGACAGATCTTGTTGAGCATCTGCCCCAGATTGGATGCGGCGGCGGAATGGACAATCGCTTTCTGCCCTTCCATCTTCGCGGTTTCTACGAAGCCAAGGGCGGTCATCGGATTGACGAAAGCGGATGCGCCGTCCTCGGACGAGATATCGCCCAGCGGCAGGCACATTTGCGCATCGGCGATCGCATATTGGCTGAACGCATTGCCGGGAACGCAGGCGACGCGCTGGTCCATCAGCGCCTTGGCCGCTGGATCGTCACCGGTCGCGATGACCGTGCCCGCCCCTTCATTGCCGACCGGCATTCGATGGCCATGCCGCCCCTTCGCGCCGCTGTTGAACGGTTCGGGCATGGTCGCGACAATCTTGCCGGGCGAGTATTCGGCATTCTCCATATCGGCGGGGCCGAACAGCAGCGCGAGATCGGACGGGTTGATCGGCGCAGCTTCCATGCGGACCAGCACTTGCCGCCCGGTCGGTTGCGAAAATTCCGCCTCGCCAACCTCGACGGTCAGCGTGCCATCTTTCTCCAAAGTCGAGAAAATCTGTTTGCCGGTGGTGGTCATCGGGTCGTCTCCTTTGGTTCGTTCGGATATCGAGCGTGCATGAAGTAGAGCCCATGGGGCGGTGCGTTCAACCCCAACGCCTGCCTGTCCCGTGCGGCGAGGGCGGCGGCGACCCGAGCCCGGTCCCACCGTCCCATGCCGACATAGGCGAGGCAACCGACCATCGAGCGCACTTGGTGATGCAGAAAACTGCGCGCTTCGGCTTCGACGAACAACCATTCACCGTCTCGCCGGACGTTTAGCCGATCGAGCGTCTTGACCGGGCTTTGCGCTTGACAGGCGACGGACCGGAATGTGGTGAAATCATGCTCCCCCACCAGAACCTGCGCCGTGTCGTGCATCGCATCCGCGTCCAGCGGGCGCGGCAGTTGCCAGGCACGGTCGCGTTCGATCGTCAACGGGGCACGGCGGTTGCATATGCGATAAAGATAGCGGCGACCGATACAGGAAAAGCGGGCGTGCCAGTCATCCGGCACCACTTCGCAATGGGTGATCGCGATCGGGTGGGGGCGAAGATGCGCGTTGACGGCCTGGCTGACCTTGAAGGGCGGCCAGTCGCGCGCGAGATCGATATGACTCCGCATCGCATGGGCATGGACGCCTGCATCGGTGCGCCCAGCGGATTGCATCCGCACATCCTCCCCGCAAAAGGCATGGACCGCTTCTTCCACCGCCTGCTGCACGCTGGGCCCATGCGCTTGCTGCTGTAGGCCCATGAACGGGGTGCCGTCGAATTCGAGGGTCAGGGCGTAGCGCGGCAAATCAGGTACCTATATCCGCCATTCCTGCGAACGCAGGAACCCAGATTGGTACGTCCCACCCGAAAACCCTGGATCCCCGCTTTCGCGGGGATGACGACCATATTATCATGCTAGCAGGCTGTCTGCAGGCACGGAATTGCCGCGCAAAAACTCGTCTGCGTCCATGACCGGTTTGCCGGCCCGTTGCACCCGTGTTAGCCGCAGCGCATCGGTGCCGCAGGCCACCGTCAGCTGGTCGTCGAGAACGGTGCCGGCCTCCCCGTCCATGTCCGCGACCTCGGCTTCCAGCACCTTCACCCGATCGCCGTTCAAGTCGAACCATGCACCGGGAGAGGGCGCCAGTCCGCGAACCTGCCGTTCGATCGTCGTCGCATCCTGGCTCCAGTCGATCCGCGCTTCTGCCTTGTCGATCTTGGGAGCGTAGGTCGCTTCTTCTGCGTCCTGCGCCAGCGGACGGTGGTTTTTCAATTCGCGCAAGGTTCCGACCATCAGCTGCGCGCCGAGTTCGGCCAGAACTTCCGTCATCTCGCCCGTCGAACGCCCTTCGATCGGCGCGCGTACGGTCGCCAGCATGGGTCCGGTATCGAGCCCCGCCTCCATTTGCATGATCGTGACACCGGTCACCGGATCGCCCGCCATGATCGCGCGATGAACGGGTGCCGCACCGCGCCAGCGTGGCAGGATGGATGCGTGGATGTTGAGGCAACCATGCGCCGGAATGTCGAGCACCGCTTGCGGCAGGATCAGGCCATAGGCTGCGACCACCGCGACATCGGGCTTGAGCGCGGCAAACGCTTCGCGCGTGTCCGCATCCTTGAACGAGGTGGGCGAGCGGACCGGGATGCCCAGCACCTCCGCCTCGCGCTGCACGGGGGAGGGGCGCAGCTTCTTGCCCCGACCCGCCGCGCGCGGGGGCTGGGTATAGGCGGCCAGCATCGTATGCCCCGCCTTGTGCAGCGCGTTCAGCGCCGGGATTGCGAAATCGGGGGTGCCCATGAATATGATACGCATCGTCGTGTCCCCGGACCGCGGTTGGCGGCCCTTCTCTTTGCTTCGCGCGACCCCTATCTTTCGCACCATGGCATCGCAAGAGATCGAAACCCTCGCCTCCGCGCTGGCGCGGCTGCCCGGCCTGGGTCCGCGGTCCGCCAAGCGCGCCGTGCTGTGGTTGGTGAAACGGCGGGAAACCGCGCTTGGTCCGTTGCTCGATGCGTTGACGCAGGTGCGCGACCGCCTCGTCGAATGCGAGATCTGCGGCAATGTCGACACGCAGGCGCCCTGCGGTATCTGCGCGGATCCCCGCCGCGACGAATCGTCCATCTGCGTGGTGGAGGATGTGTCGGACCTATGGGCGCTCGACCGGGCGAAGCTGTTCGCGGGCAAATATCACGTTCTGGGTGGCCGGCTGTCGGCCATGGACGGCGTGCGGCCCGAAGACCTCAATATCGGTTCGCTGCTCGATCGGGTGGCGGCGGGCCGTACGAACGAGATCGTGCTGGCGATGAACGCTACGCTGGAAGGGCAGACGACCGCGCATTACATCGCCGGACGGCTGGAGGAATATCCCCTGCGCGTAACCCAGCTTGCGCATGGCCTGCCGGTGGGCGGGGAGCTGGATTATCTGGACGAAGGCACGCTTGCGCAGGCGCTCAGGGCCCGCAGACCCGTCGACTGATCTTGCGATACCGGCGTTCGCGCCTTAAATAGGCGCCATGGCCATTCGCGAAATCCTCGAGGTGCCGGACCCCCGGCTCAAAACCGTTTCGACCCGCGTCGACACCTTCGACGCTGAGCTGAAGACGCTGGTCGATGACATGTTCGAAACCATGTATGACGCGCCTGGCATCGGTCTGGCCGCGATCCAGATCGGCGTTCCGAAGCGGGTGCTGGTCATCGACCTGCAGGAACCGGACGAAGATGCGGAACCCGTCGAATGCTCCGCTCACGGCGGCGAAGCGCACACGCACCAGCCGGTCAAGAACGATCCGCGCGTATTCATCAATCCCGAAATCCTCGAGCCTGCGGAGAAATTGGTTACCTATCAGGAAGGGTGCCTGTCGGTCCCGGAAATTTACGCCGATGTCGATCGCCCCGCCACGTGCCGCGTCCGGTATCAGGACCTGGACGGGGTTACCCATGAGGAGGACCTGGACGGCCTGATGGCGACCTGCATCCAGCACGAGATGGACCATCTGGAAGGCATACTCTTCATCGACCATCTGAGCCGGTTAAAGAAGCAAATGGCGCTCAAAAAACTGAACAAGCTGCGCAAGGCCGCGTAACGCTGCCGTTGCCTGTGTGTTGAACACAAAAAAGCCGGCCGGTAACAGGCGGGCTTTTCGTTCGATGGTAGCGCAGGCTCAGTTGCCGTCAGGACCATCGCGGCCCATTCCCTGCACCGCTTTCGTCACATCCTCGATCACTTCGCGACACATGCGCGCGCAGCGTGTGCAATGCGGATCGTCGTGCTGCTCGCAATGTTCGAGGCACTGTTCGCAGGCAATGATGACCGCCGCGCCCATAGCCTTGATCGCGGGAATGTTACCGCCGGTGCGCCGACTACCCATGCGGTAGAATGCGGTGCAGGCATCGCTCGCATCGAGGCAGCGGCGGATGCATTCGGCCCGCTCCTTCGCGTTTTCTTCCGCCAGGCAGGCATCGGCGCAGGAATTGATGATCGCCGCGCCATACATGGCATGCTTTACAGCTTCGCCTAGCTGTTCGTTGTAATCAGCCCCGACGGCGGGGTGGTCCTGAATCATTTCTTTTATCGACATGATGTTCGCTCCTTTTGACATTCGAGCGAACGGGGCGGGGGATTGTTCCGGCAGAGCCTTGGCGCGCGCTCATGTTCCAGCTATGTTCCCGTCATGGAAACCACGTTCTTGATTGCCGCCCTCATCGCTCTCGTCCTCGGCCTCGCGCTCGGGTGGTTTTTCGGATCGCGGCCCGTCGCGGAATGGAAAGCGCGTCATACGGAACGGGATGGGGAGGCGCGCGAGCTCGACGCGAAATATCTGCGTGCTTTCGCCGATCTGGAAGCGACGCGGGAAAAGGCCGGACGGGTCGACACGCTGGAGGCGGAGTTGCGCGATGCACGCGTGGCTCATGACGGAGCGCTCGACATTTTGCGCGAAGAGAGGAACGATCTGGCCTCGCAGCTCGATACGCTGCGCAGCGGAGCGGCAGCGCGCGAAGAAGCGTTGGCAGATCGCTATGTGGAACGCGAGAAGCATTTCGAACGCGAGCTGGCGCGTCTGGTGGACGCGGAGGAGAAGCTGCAAGCGAAGTTCGGCGAGATCGGGGAAAAAATGCTGGCCGGGGCTAATACGAAGTTCCTGGAAGGGGCGGGCGCGCATCTGGCGAAGCTGAACAAGGACAGTCTTGACGAGTTGGAAAAAAAGGCCGGACCGATCGGCGCGACGCTGGAAAGCTATCGCAAGCGTGTCGAGGAACTGGAAAAGGGCCGCAGCGAAGCATGGCATCAGCTGCAAGGCGTCATTGGGGAGGTGAAGGCCGGTCAACGCGAAGTCATCGATGGCGCGAACCGTATCACCACGACCCTGCAGGGAGCAACCAAGGCGCGCGGCGATTGGGGCGAGCTGCAATTCGAAAACCTGCTCGAAAGCTGCGGCTTGACCGACCAGACCGACTTCCGCCGCGAGGTGAATGTGAAGGATGGCGACGGCAAGGATTTGCGGCCCGATGCAATCGTCAACATTCCCGGTGGACGCAAACTGGTGGTGGACGTCAAGAACGTCTTCAACACCTACAAGGAAGCGAACGAGGCGGAAACGGAAGAAGCCCGGACCGTATTGTTGGCGAAACACGCGCGTGAGCTGCGCGGGCATGTTCAGGCGCTGTCCGCGAAACGGTATCAGGATCATGTCGACGGATCGGCGGATTTCGTCGTCCTGTTCGTCCCCGGCGAACATGTGCTTTATGCAGCGCTGACACAGGACGCGGATCTGCTGGATTTCGCGCTGCGTCACAATGTCGTGCTGTCGTCGCCGCTCAATTTCATGTCGATCGCGCTGACCGTGGCGACCGTGTGGCGGCAGGCCGGGGTGCAGGCGGATGCGGAGGAAATCGCGAAACTGGGCAAGGAACTGTATGACCGTCTCGGCGTCGTGGCGCGGCATATGGGCAATCTTCGTCGCGATCTGGGGAAGGCCAATAGCAGCTTCGATTCGCTCGTCGGGTCGTTCGATACCAACTTGCGCCGCACGGGCGAGCGGTTCGAGAAGCTGAGTATCGACACCTCGGCGAGGGAACTGACCGAAGCATTGCCGCTCAATTCCCAGCCGAGAAAGCTGTCGAATTTTGAGGAGGTCGGGGACGCGTGAGGGTTTAAGCAGCCGATATGGTATTCAAACTGGACGCCCGTGTCGCGCAGAGTCCATCACGTGTCATTCCGTATCGTTGGTCCGATTTAGTGTCACCAGGACTTCGTAGGCCAGCACCGCCCCCGCGACCGCCGCGTTCAAGCTGTCCGCGAGGCCTAGCATTGGAAGGCGCACGCGCAGGTCGCATTCCGCTTCGTAAGGGGCGGGCAAACCCTGCGATTCATTGCCGATCAGGATGAAGCACGGCGCCCTGTATTCCGCGCCGCGATAGGGGACGGCATCGCGCAGGCTTGCCGCGACCAGCTGCCCCTCACCGGCGCGTAGCCAAGAAAGGAACTCCGCCCATTGCGCCTGCGCGATGGCTTGCGTGAAGATCGCTCCCATGCTTGCACGCACGGCTTCCACGCTGAAAGGATCGGCGCAATCGTCCAGCAGGATCAGTCCGCCCGCACCGACCGCGTCGCAGGTCCGCAGCATGGTGCCGAGGTTACCCGGGTCGCGCAGCGACTGTGCCACCAGCCAGATGTTCGCGCGGGTCCGGTCGATGGCATTGAGCGTCGTATCGAATTGCTCGAATACCCCTGCCACGGTCTGCGGGTTGGACTTGCCAGTGATCTTTGCAAGAATGTCCGGCGTCGTCTCTATGATCGTGCCGCCCGCCGAGGCCACGGCGTTCTCCAGCATGTCCAGCAGCGGATGCGGATTGCGATCCTTGGCCAGGACCAGCATCTGCGGCAGGCGGCCGCTCAACCGCGCATCGGTCAGCAGGCGCAGACCTTCGACCAGAAAGACGCCTTCTCGTCGGCGCTGTTTCTTGTCCCGTAGGCTGCGCAGATATTTGACTGCGGGGTTGGAAAAGCCGGTTATCACGCGCCGGGCGGGGTGGTCGGCGGACAAGCCTATTCCTCGCCGAAACCGTTTTCGATCAATGCACTCAGCTGTTCGAAAGCGGCGCTGGAATTGTCGCCTGTCACAATCAGTTCGACCTCGTCGCCCTTTGCCGCTCCCAGCATCATCAGGCCCAGGATCGATCCACCGACAGCGATATTGCCATCCTTCGCAACCGTGACGGAAATGGCCTCGGGAAGCTCCGCCACCGCGCCCACGAATTTCGCGCTTGCCCGCGCATGAAGCCCGCGCTGGTTGACGATACGGATCGTGGCGCGATGTCCGCTCACGGTGTTGCGCCCGGTTCGCCGTTCGCGGGCATGCCGCCATCTTCGTCGAGGAGTTCGGACGCGACGGTGATATAGGTCCGCGCGGCATCACGGGCCGCCATCGCGGCGCTTCGCACATCCATTTTCGTGCGGACCCCGGCGAGGCGGATTAGCATCGGCAGGTTGATCCCCGCGATCACTTCGACCCGGCCCTTGTCCAGCAGGGAAATGGCGAGGTTGGACGGGGTACCGCCGAACAGGTCGGTCAGGATAATGACGCCTGCGCCATCGTTCACGGTCCGAATCGCTTCGGAGATATCTTCGCGCCGCTGTTCCATATCGTCAATCGGTCCGATGCAGATCGTTGCGATCCGTTCCTGCGCGCCGACCACGTGCTGCATCGCGTTGATGAATTCCCCGGCCAGGTTGCCGTGCGTCACCAGTATCAAGCCAATCATGACGCGCGCCTCTGTCCGCAAATTACGCGTCTGACAAGAGGCGCGTGTGTCATGGCTTCGCCTGCTCGATCGCATCGGCGGCGCGAGATTGCAGGTTGCGATGAATGACGGTCGGGGAAAGACCCGCTTCTTCCAGCGCTTGCCCCATCCGGTCGGCAGTGTAGACCGAGCGGTGCCGCCCGCCGGTGCAGCCGAACGCGATGTTGACGTAGCTTTTCCCCTGCGCCGCATAAAGTGGCAGCAGGTCGAGCAGCAGGTCGCGGATTTGCTCGAACACCTGTTCAAATGCGGGATCGCTTCGAATATGCTCCCCCACCGCCGGGTCCAGCCCGGTCTGCTCGCGCAGGCCCTCGATCCAGTGCGGATTGTCGAGGAAGCGCATGTCGAACACCAAATCCGCGAGCGGCGGGGTCCCTCGCGCGAAACCGAAGCTGGACACGATCACCGCCATTGCATCGGGCCGCGTATCGCTGAACTGTTCGCGGATCGCCTGCTGCAGCTGGTTGCTGGCAAAGGCGGTCGTATCGATCACCATGTCGGCCCATCGGCGCAGCGGTTCCAGCAGCTCGCGTTCCGCCTTGATGCCGGTATGCACGGGGCGGCCCTGCGCCAGCGGATGGCGGCGGCGGGTTTCGTTGTAGCGCCGTTCCAGTTCCCCGCTTGCACAATCGAGAAACAGGGTGGCAACCTGCAGGTCGCCCCGCTTGGACAGCGCCTTCACCGTGCGAATGATGTCCTGCGGCACGAAGCCGCGCGTGCGCGAATCGAAACCAATGGCAATCGGCGTCTGGTGATGGGGGTCCTGCGTCCGTTCGAGCAAGCCGCCCAGCAGGCGAATGGGGAAGTTGTCGATCGCTTCCCAGCCCAGATCCTCCAACACGCGCAGCGCCGTCGTCTTGCCCGCGCCCGACAGGCCGGTCACCAGCAATATACGCTGCTGCGCCGTTTCCGTGCTGCTTGATCCGCTAGTCATCGGGCAGTCCTAGTGCGCTCATTTGCGCATGGAGTGAACCCCCGCCAATGCGCATTTCCTGCTTTTCCGCAGCTGGACTGCCTTGCAAACCATATAAGCGGAGCGCATATTCTGCGCGGATCGCGTCGATCAGGCCGACCATGCCGCCCGCTATCGAGAACGGTATCTTCGGTATCGTGCACTCTAGCAACGCCTCATTGTCCGGCACCTCGCGAAAACGCATGGCGTCGGTGCCAAGCTGTAGCAGTAAGGCGACGGGCGCGGCGGTGCATGTGGCGGGGGCTATCCCCACGCCGCGTATCTCGACAAGGCCGGCGGTGGCGTTGGGCGGGCCCGCGATCAGGACGTCGCCCTCTACCGACAGCGCAACGCCATCGTCGCCGATCAGCGTGGCACCCCGGTCGATCAGGACGAGTGCAAGAGACGTCTTGCCGGTCCCGGGTTCGCCCTTGATCAACAGCCCCCGACCATGAATGCTCACGCCGGTATATTGCCGCAGGACTTCCGGCATGACCCACCTGTTCATCCGAAATTTCCAGGCGCGACGTAGGGCAGCCGCAGGATAATGCAGGCGCCCTGCCGTTCGTCGGGCCGATCCTGCGCCACCAGGGTGCCATCATGCGCTTCGGCAATAGTCCGCGCAATGGCGAGACCCAACCCGCTGTGATTGCCGAAATCTTCCGCGTCGGGTCGGTCCGAGTGGAACCGGCGAAATACTTTCTCGCGCGCTTTGGTCGCGATGCCGCGTCCTTCGTCGCTGACCATGACCGATACCCAATCGTCGTCGATCGCGATGTCGATGTCGATGACCCCGTTCTCGGGCGAGAAGGAGACCGCATTGTCGAGCAGGTTTTCGACGACCCGCTCCAGCCGGATCGGCACGCCGTTGACGGTCGCGGGAATGAGCGGAGTGCTGAGTTCCACGTGCCGCCGTTCGTTTTCGTCGCGCGTTTCGCGCTGGCGCACGATCGCACCCACCAACGCGGACAAATCGAAGGTTTCGAATTTCGTCCGCGACAATTCGGCATCGATCCGGCTCGCTTCGGCTATTTCGGACACGAGCCGGTCGATCCGGCGGACGTCGTGGGAAGCGATATCGGTCAGTTGCTTGCGCAGGTCGGCGTCGTCCACCTTGCCCAGCGATTCGACCGCGCTGCGCAGGCTGGCGAGCGGGTTCTTGATCTCATGCGCCACGTCCGCCGCAAAATGTTCGACCGCGTCGATCCGGTCGCGCAACGTATCGGTCATGTCGGAAACCGCGCGTGCCAGCAGACCGATCTCGTCCTGCCGATCGGGTAGGCGAGGCACCTCGACCTCCCGCTCGCGGCCCTGGCGGACGCGTATCGCGGCAATGGCAAGAGCGCGCAGCGGAGTCACGATCGTACGCGCCAGGTAAAGCGACAGGGTAACCGATACGAACAGCGCAAGGAACACACCGCTTACCAGGGCGGAGCGGGCGCGGCGCACCGTTTCGGTGATATCCGTGGCGTTGCGGGTCGTCAGCAAAGTCGATCCCTTGAGGCCGACGGGTGCGGCCGCGTTGATGACCGGCGTTCCGTCGGGCGCATCGCGCAGCTGGATCTGGGAAATGCCTTCCATCTGCGCGCGTGCGAGTTCGGGCCACGAGGCCGCCGTCGGCTCGGCCGGTTCGACATAATCGGGGATGGGCGGCGCACCGACGATCTGGTCCACCCCGCGGTCGAGGAACTGGGCGAGATCCTCGCGCCAGTCTTCCTTTGCGGGATCGTCGAACTGGAACGCCGGTTCGTCCAGCGTGAAACTGTCCGCCCAAAGATTGCCTTCTGCATCGAACATGCGCAGCCGCATCTGTTGTTCCTTGCCGATCTGTATGAGCAGCGCTTCCTGTCGTTCGCGGGTCGCCCCGGCCAGCGCCTCGGCCGTGATCTGCGCCTCGATTCGCGCAAGCTTGTAGCGTTCGTCCAGCAGCTGCTTGCGATAGGTGTCGAGATAGAAGATGCCGCCGCCCAACAGGGCCAGCGGCAGGATGTTGACCGCCAGAATGCGCCAGGTCAGCGATATGCCGCGCGCCCAGCCGAGCCGTTCGACCCCCCGTTCCAATGTGCGGGCGGAAGAAGGCTGCGGCGCCGTGTCAGCCATCGGTGAAACTGTAGCCGGCGCCATAGAGCGTTTCGATGGCGTTGAACTGATCGTCGACCTTGCGGAACTTGCGGCGCATGCGCTTGATATGGCTGTCGACCGTGCGATCGTCGACGAAAATGTCGTCGGGGTAGGCGGCATCCATCAGCTGGTTACGCGACTTGATAACGCCGGGCCTAGCGGCGAGCGCTTCCAGCAGAAGAAATTCGGTAACGGTGAGCGAGACGGGCTTTTCATCCCAGGTAACGTGATGACGCGCCGGGTCCATCGTCAGCCGGCCGCGTGTGATGATTTCGGGCGAACTGAGCCCGCCGGGTTCATACGGCGTCATCGCGATCCCCGCCCGCGCGTCGCTGCGACGCAGGATCGCACGGATGCGGGCGTTCAGCAGGCGCTGGCTGAACGGCTTTGCGATGTAGTCGTCCGCGCCTTGCGCCAGGCCGGCTTCCTCGTCCTGCTCGTCATCCTTGCTGGTCAGGAAGATGACCGGCATTTCGGAATGACGGCGCAGATGGGTCAGCAATTCCATCCCGTCCATCTTCGGCATCTTGATATCGAATACGGCAAGGTCCGGCGGGTTCTCCAGAAGCGCGCTCAATGCCGCCTCGCCATCAGAATAAATGCGGGTGACATAGCCTTCGGCCTGGAGCGCGATGGAAACCGTTGTCAGGATGTTGCGATCGTCATCGACCAGCGCGATAGTCTGCTGCCGGCCGCCGCCATCCGTTCGTCCTGCATGATCGATCATGGGTCTTCTTCTCTCAGGGATCGCCGCCGATCCGCCATCGCTTCGCACTGTCCGTGCCACCATTGGGGGAATAGCGGTTCCATCCTCCCGAAACAACGCACGGGTTTGACCGCGAGTTCACGTTCGTTTGACCTTGGGGCGGTGGTTCATTAGACGTTTAACCACGCGCGGCGTTGCCTAAAATGTTGCGAATCAGGGCAATGTGCCCATCAAACGTACTTGTACGCCCATATTCGGTCCGGTCCGCGCACGACCGGTTTCGTTCAGGAGACTGCATTGACAACCCCCCTTTCTCAATCGCTCGCCAGTCAGGGTATCGCAACCGATGCCACGATTCATCCCAATCTCGGCACTGCGCAATTGGTGGAACAGGCGCTTTCGAATGGCGAAGGGCGGCTTGCGAAAAACGGCCCGCTGGTCGTGGAAACCGGGGCGCATACGGGACGCAGCGCGAAGGACAAGTTCATCGTCCGCGACGATACGACTGAGGACACCGTATGGTGGGGCAAGGTCAATGCGTCGATGACTTCCGGTCAGTTTGCGGCACTGAAGCAGGATTTTCTGAAAGCCGTGGACGAGAAGGATACGCTTTACGTCGCCGATCTATTCGGGGGGTCTCAGCCGGAACACCGGGTCAACGTGCGGGTTGTCAATGAATTGGCGTGGCATAATCTGTTTATCCGCACTCTGCTGGTTCGTCCCACGGTCGAGGAACTCAGCGGTTTCGTTCCGGAATATACGATTATCGATCTGCCCAGTTTCCGCGCCGACCCCGAACGCCACGGCACCCGCAGCGAAACCGTGGTCGCGGTCAATCTGACGGAGAAACTGATCCTGATCGGCGGCACGAAATATGCCGGTGAAATGAAGAAAAGCGTGTTCGGCATCCTCAACTACCTGTTGCCGCCAAAGGGCGTGATGCCGATGCACTGTTCCGCCAATATCGGGCCGGACGGCAAGACCGCGGTTTTCTTCGGCCTGTCCGGCACCGGCAAGACGACTTTGTCGGCGGATGCCAGCCGCACCCTGATCGGCGACGACGAACATGGCTGGTCCGATACGGCGGTCTTCAATTTCGAAGGCGGTTGCTACGCCAAGATGATCCGGCTTTCGGAAGAGGCGGAGCCCGAAATCTTCGCGACCACGCGCAAGTTCGGCACCGTGCTCGAAAACGTCGTGATGGACGACGACACGCGTGAACTGGATTTCGACGACAATGCCCTCGCGGAGAATACGCGCGGCGCCTATCCGATCGAATCCATCCCGAACACCAGTAAAGACAATCTTGGCCCCGTGCCGACGAACGTCATCATGCTGACCGCCGATGCATTCGGCGTGCTGCCTCCGATTTCCCGCCTCACTCCCGATCAGGCGATGTACCACTTCCTGTCGGGTTACACCGCGAAAGTCGCCGGCACCGAGATCGGTGTCACCGAACCGGAAGCGACCTTCAGCACCTGCTTCGGCGCACCTTTCATGCCCCGCCATCCCAGCGTCTACGGCAATTTGCTGAAAGAACGTATCGCGAAAGGCGGCGTCACCTGCTGGCTGGTCAATACCGGCTGGACCGGCGGCAAGTACGGCATCGGCAATCGTATGCCGATCAACGCGACGCGCGCATTATTGAACGCCGCGCTGGACGGATCGCTGAACGATGTCGAGTTCCGCAAGGATCTTAATTTCGGTTTCGATGTCCCGGTCGCGGTTTCAGGCGTCGACACCGCGATCCTCGATCCGCGCACGACGTGGGCGGACGGGGACGAATACGACCGTACTGCACGCAAGCTGGTGCAATTGTTCGTCGACAATTTCGCGCAATTCGAAGAACATGTGGACGAAGGCGTACGCAAAGCGGCACCACGGGCGGCCTGAGCTTACGAACCGTAGGGGTGAGAAAACGGCGCGCGAAGCCGTCCGGAAGCGTGGCAGTGGGCGGGATACTCGGATCGATCGTATCGAGCATGTCGCGAGGATGACACTGGCTTGTTCGGAACCGTCAGTTTCGGTTCGTCAGGTCGCGGATGCCCGTGGTCAGCTTCGCGTCGGGTTCGCGATCTCCGTGCAGGACGGATACGTCGCCAGTGGTTTCCAGGACCACGGCATGTATTTTTGACATGTCGAGCGCGTTGGCTTCACGCAGTTTGGCGATCAGATCGGACTCCGCCACGCGAGATTCCCTGAGCGCGTCGTAACAGATTTCGCCGTCCTTCACCAGGATGATAGGATTGTTCTGCATAAGGTTTTCGATCGTGTCGGACGTTTTGCGAACACGCGAGGCGACGTTCTGAAACAAGAACAGCACGGCCATCGCCACGCCAACCTGGACGACCGTATCCCAATCAGTCGCCTGAGATCCCGTAGCGATCAACGAACCGAGCGCAATGGTCATGACAAAGTCGAAATTCGTCATTTTGGACAAGGAACGCAGCCCGTTCAAACGGACCAAAAGCACAACCCACAACAAGCCAGCGGCGCCGAATACCGCACCTCTTACGATCGCATCGAGCGTGGCGTTGTCGGTTAGGAACATAGCTTTGGCACCCCGCTCACGTGTGCTGGATCAATCGAGATATTCAGCGGGAACCTTCCCGCCGCTTTGGGCGAGACGCTGCATGGTTACCCTATGCAACCAGACGTTGTCCTCCGCGGTGCCTTCATAGTCCGTGCGGCCCATTTCCTGCGCGAGGGCCTTGCGGTTCTCATAGCTCGGATCGACACCGATCAGCTTCATCAGATCGACTATCGAGGTGCGCCAGTTCAACCGGTCGGCACCTGCCATGGAGTCGAGGCTTTGAGTGACGTCGATGGCACTTACCGGGTTCGAAGATCGAGCAGCCGGCTTGGGTGCCGACGCACCCGAACGGGGAACGGATGTGCGCGGAAGGTCGGCGTTATCTTTCGCTTTCTTTTCATCTTCGCCGAAAATCGCGTTCTTGATCGAACTGAAAATACCCATTTTTCATCGCTCCGGAGCCAATACCACTGTTGCAGCACGCCCCTAGCGAGCTACTGTCGCACCATTAACGGTCGGTCGTGCGTTTGGGTCCATGGCGGGTGTCAAAGGGATCTCGTGCGTTAAGGGAAGGGCATCGGACATCATGGATATCGTTCTGTCCATCCTCGTTCTTGCCGCATTCGCCCTTTTGGCGGGCGCGTATTTCCTGTTGCGGCGGGGCGGACCGATCAAGCAGGCTGCCCTGATGGTGCTGCTTGCCATCATCGCAATCGTAAACGTGGCCATCTGGACAGTACCCGCGGCCGACGGGACGGCGCCCCTTGCCCGGCTGAACGAAACCGACCAAGGGGTCCGATAGCCGCAATCAGCGGGGTAGGTTCCATTGGATGGCACTGGTGTAGCGTCCGGGCACTGCCTCCTTCCTGGCGTTGCGGGCAGGCGCGAACTCGGCGCGTTTTGTAACCAGCGCGCAGGTCGCGTTATCGAGCGCATCATGCCCTGAAGAAGCGGTAACCCGGCACGAACGAACCTTGCCGCTCGGTGCGATGTCCAGTGAAAACCGGGTCGTGCCGGTCCATTCTCGATTGATCCATGCAGATCGGTAATCGCGCGTTGTGACCCATTGCGCGGGATCGTTGCGGGGCCGGGCGTCGACCGGTTCGGCAAGGGTTACCTTCGGCTCGACATCCAACAAACCGACGTTCGGCAAGGGAACGTGGCCAACCCCGGTATCGCGGCCAACGCCTGGATTGCGTATCAGCGGACCGTTAGCATCGTGCGGCAGGATCGTGGTCGTGATGGAGACGTCGGTATTGCCGAGACTCCGTGGAATTGGCGGTGTGTAAACGGGAGGTGCCGCTTTCGGCGCGGCGTCGTTCTGGGGCTGCGGGGATGGTTCGGGGGGAGGTGGGGGAAGCGGTACGTAGGTCCGCTTGCTCTTCAGATGGGGCGGTTCGAAAGTTTCAATGACGACGCCGGAAAGTCCCGTGACCAAAATCGCACCGATCCCGGCATGGATAAGCGCGACCCCCACGATTGCGCGTGATCTGTCTTTCGTATCGTTCTGTTGAACATAGGCCATTCGGCTCTCCTCTCCTCGCATCCCTGATTGCCAGGGATTGCAATGTTACAACGTCACATTATACATTAAGGAGCGATGAACCGCGTTGGCTTGTTATGAAGTACGAACGATGACAGGTTTCTACCGATAGGATGTATTCGCAAAATCAACCGTCCGGAAGGAGGCTCGCAGCTATTTGATCGGGCAGGCTGGATCGAGCCGGAAATCGAGATAGTTGTTCACCGAACGCATCAGTTCTTCCTGCTCGTTCTCGAAGAAATGGTTCGCGCGCGGGATCTCCTCATGATGGATCGTAATGTGCTTTTGCGTGCGCAGCTTGTCGACCAGCTTCTGCACCGCGCCGGGCTGAACTACCGTGTCTGCGGTTCCCTGAATGAAGATACCCGACGCGGGGCAGGGTGCTAGGAAGCTGAAATCATACATGTTCGCAGGGGGTGCGATAGAGATGAACCCGCGCACTTCCGGTCGCCGCATCAACAGTTGCATACCGATCAGCGCCCCGAATGACACGCCGGCAACCCAGGTCGTCTGCGCCTCTTCATGGATCGATTGGATCCAGTCGAGCGCCGATGCCGCGTCGCTCAGTTCGCCAATGCCATTGTCGAAACTGCCCTGACTGCGACCGATACCGCGAAAATTGAAGCGCAGGGTGGCAAACCCGCGATCGGTGAAAGTCTTGAACAATTGCTGCGTCATGCGTTCGTTCATCGTGCCGCCGCCCTGCGGATGCGGATGCAGTATCATGGCGACCGGTGCGCGCGGGCGAGGTGCAGGCGAATAACGCCCTTCGAGGCGGCCTTCGGGGCCGGGGAAGATAACGGATGGCATGGGGCAGCTCGTCAGATTGGTCGGACACGCGGGTGGCGCGCCATATTTCGTGGCCTATATAGTAAAACATCCGCTTTTCGCAATTCCGAACGTAATGCCCATCATGGCCGCCGGAGCGCCCTATTCCCGAACGCAGCCCGATTCCCGAACGCATCTATCTCGATCATGCCGCGACCACGCTGATACGTCCGGAAGCGCAGGCCGCCATGCAGGATGGATTTGCGTTTTGGGCCAACCCGTCCAGCCCGCATGCGGAAGGGCGCCGGGCGAAGCGGGCGCTCGAAGAAGCCCGGGCACGAATGAAGCACACGCTTGGCTGGCCGGGGGAAGTAATCTTCACCGCAGGGGCGAGCGAAGCGGCGCGGATCGCATTCGATCACTGCGCCGCGTTGCGCAGGATCGTCAGCGGGGTCGAACACGATGCATTGCACCAGTTCGAACGCTATGGCGACGCGTCGATCCTTCCCGTACGGCCCGATGGCGCGATCGACCCTGAAATCCTGTATGATGTCACGGCCCGCGCGGACCGGGTTCCCGATGCGCGGCAGAACCGTGCGCTGGTCGCCATCCAGCATGTCAATTCCGAAACGGGAAATCGGCAGGACGTCGCCATATTGGCGCAGGTGGTCCATTCGAACCAAGGGTTGCTGTTGATCGATTGTGCGCAAAGCGCGGGTAAGTTCACCATCCCGCCCGATGCGGATATGGTTATCGTTTCCGCGCATAAATTTGGCGGACCGATCGGCACCGGTGCCCTGCTGGTGAAGGATTACGCCATGCTCGAACCGTCGGGTGGGCAAGAGCGCGGATATCGCAGGGGAACGGAGAACCTGCCCGACATCTTGGGCATGGTCGCCGCGCTGGAGGCGGCCGACGATCCCTATGTCGCGCCGGACGTTGTCGAACCGTTCGACAGCTTGGCCAACACTGTACGCGCGATGGGCGGGGTTTGGCTGAACGACCAACTGTCCGACCCGACGCCTTATATCTGTGCCATAGCGATGCCCGAACTATCGGGGAGCGCACAGCTGATGCGGTTCGACATGGCCGGCATCGCGATCAGCCAGGGCTCTGCCTGTTCGTCCGGCACGCTGAAGCAGAGCCACGTCATGACCGCCATGGGGATCGAACCGGAAATCGCCGAACGCATGATCCGCGTGAGCGTCGGCTGGAACTCCCAGCGCAGCGACGTGGAGCGGTTTTGCGAAGCATGGATAGATTTGGCCAAGGGCAGGCAGGGCGGCAAACCGTGATCTATCTGGATTATCAGGCAACGACGCCGCTCGCACCAGAAGCCCGCGACGCGATGCTGCGCTGGCTCGACGGGCCGGACGGCTCCGGATTCGGCAATCCGCATTCCCCCCATCGGATGGGCCGCCAATCCGCCGCCGCCGTCGAATTGGCGCGCGACCGAGTGGCAGCACTGTTTCCGGCGGGCGGCAAGGTCATCTTTACGAGCGGCGCGACCGAGGCGCTTAATCTGGCGATACGCGGGACAGCCGCCGCGGATGGCGGGGGCAGCGTGTCCTATTCCGCGATCGAGCATTCAGCGGTGCGCGACACCGCGATTAGCCTGGGGCACGCGCATGAACTCAACGTCGCCAAGGACGGGCAGTGCAATATCAGGCAGGACATGCCCGCCGATACTCGGCTGGTTGCGGTCATGCAGGTCAATAACGAGATCGGCGTCGTGCAGCCGACCATCGAATGGCATCGCCGGGCGAAGCAGTCGAACGCGCTGTTCCTGTGCGATGCGGTGCAGGCCTATGGTAGGATCGACCTGACGGGCGCGGACATGATCGCGGTCAGCGCGCACAAGCTGCACGGTCCCAAGGGGATCGGCGCGCTGTGGGTCCGCGACGGGCTGGAATTGAACGAGGTCCAGACGGGCGGCGGACAGGAATTCGGATTGCGGTCCGGCACGCTCAGTCCCGCGCTATGCGCCGGTTTCGGCGCGGCGGCGGATGTCGCGAAGGAACGGATGCAAGAGGACGCCGACCATATCGCGCAACTATGGATACGCGCGCGCGAAATGTTCGCGGAATGGGATCTGAACGGCAGCGCGGAGGCGCGCTGGCAAGGCAATCTCAACATTCGTCATAAGGGGCTGGACGTCGCGCGGCTCATGTCGGACGCACGCGATGTGTGTTTCTCCGCGGGGTCGGCCTGCGCCAGCGGATCGGGTCGTCCAAGCCATGTCCTGAAAGCCATCGGACTGACCGACCGGCAGGCGAAAAGTTCGATACGGCTGGGTTTCGGCCGCTACACGACTATGGAGCAGTTGGAGGAGGGCGCGACATCGCTCCTGGCCGCGGCGCGAAAGCAAGGCCTGTGAGCGTTAAAGTTCTTTTCGAAACGCCCGACGGGCGGCTCGTCCACACAAATGTCGAAAATGGCGCGAACCTGCTATCGGCGGGCCAGGCGGCGGGTTTGCCGCTGGAAGGAACCTGCGAGGGCCAGATGGCCTGTTCCACCTGCCACGTGATCGTAGCCGAAGAATGGTTCGATCGTCTTGCACCGGCAAGCGAGGATGAAGAAGACATGCTCGACCTCGCTTACGGCGTCGAACGCACCAGCCGCCTGTCGTGCCAGATCGCCGTAGAACCGGCACTTAATGGCCTGACCGTCCGCGTACCTGGTGACGCGAAGGACATGTCCCGCCGGTAACCGCATGGTGGAGCGGTCATTGCGCAACCGCCCCGCCAATGCTTCCCCCTTAAGCTTCAGCGAAAGCGGTCGGTGTCCCTGATATTTTCCGCTTCACAGCACGTCCGACCAGTGCCACCGCGCCGATTGGCAGCAGTACCGCGGACAGCATGATTAGCAAAGCTACAACCCAGCCCGCGATCGACCCGAAACTCTCGGCGGCATCACTCACGGGATCGAAAAATGCGCCGGCAACTCCGCCCGCCGATGCATAGGAAATATCGAGCCGACTGAACGCCACCTGTCCTTCGGTATCGGAAAGCTGGCTTTTCGCGGCGTCGATCTCTCCGTTGATCGCCGCCACCTGCCGCTCCGCCTCGACCAGTTCCTCCACCGAACCGCTGCGCTTCCTCAGAACCTCCAGCAACCGGTCGCGCAATTCGGTGCGCGCCTCGATGTGCGCTTCCATATCCACAATTTTGCGCGACATTTCGTCACTGGCGATGTTAGCGAAAAGTTGCGTTGCGCCAAAATTGTCGGCTTCATCTTCCAGCAAAGCACTCACCGCCCGGGCATGGCTGCTGGCAACGGCGAGTTGCAGCGTGCCGCCGACATCATCGGCGGCTGCGCTGCCGCTCATATCCATACCGATTACCCGGCAGCTGGCGACACCCTGATCTTCGCACAGGTCGGCATGTTTCCGCATCAGTCCGGGCAGGTCGGCGGTCGGTGCCTCATAGGCGTAGCCATAGCGGTAGGCGAGTTGGGGCAGGCCGGCAGGCATAGGGTCAATCGTCGTAATGTCGAGCTGCGCGCTGTCCCATGTCGTTTCCCCGATCATCGTGGCTTCCGAGGATACGGCCATATCTGCCGTTGCTTCGGGTTCCACTTCATTCGAATTTTCAGAGCAGCCCGCCAGCGAAACGGCGAAGCCACCCGCCAATAGAATTGGCCATACTATCTTTCGTTCTCCAACTACCCATCTCATCGCGGCCTCCTTTTGCCTTATTGATGCCACAATGTTGCCGTAATTGGATGATGCGTCAAGTGCGAACGAAAAAGCCCCGCCGCATTTCTGCGCCGGGGCCTTCCGGAACGGGATCTTTCGAGGTTATTTGTTCAGGAAGCATTCGCCCTGATTTGCCCGATCAAAGCTTTCGAAAAGGCGGCAATATCGTCCGGATTGCGGCTTGTGATCAGATTGCCATCCTCGGCCACTTCCTGATCGACCACATTCGCGCCCGCGTTTTTCAGATCGGTGCGGATGGAGGTGTAGCAGGTCGCCGTCTTGCCCTTCACCAATCCAGCTTCGATCAGCAGCCAAGGTGCATGGCAGATCGCGGCGATCGGTTTTTTGTGGTTGTTGAAGGATTTGACGATTTCCACCGCGTCCTCGTTCGCGCGCAGCAGGTCGGGATTGATCTGTCCACCCGGCAGAAGCAGCGCAGCGTAATCTTCCACATTCACGTCGCCCAGCGTAATGTCGACGGCCACGCTCTCGCCCCAATCATCCTCGTCCCAGCCCTTGATTTCGCCAGTTTCGATGCTGGCGACCACCGTTTCGTAGCCCGCATCTTCCAATGCGGCCTTGGGCTTCAGAAGCTCGGATTGTTCGAAGCCGTCGGCGGAGAGAATGAGTACCTTGGTCATGCGTATATCCTTTGAATCATGGTTGCTCGGGCAACACACGGGGACAGCGCTTCGTTCCGCATTGTCGATGCATGTCGCGTGCGTATAAGGCGGTGCGATGCCGAACGACGTGACCGATCCTGCCGCGAACCGGAATGGCCGCGATGTATCCAGCGACGCGATCATCGATGCGCCTTTCGACAGTGCCCTGTCGCAGCGTTACCTGGTTTACGCTCTGTCCACGATCACCGCCCGATCGCTGCCCGATCTGCGCGACGGGCTGAAGCCGGTGCATCGCCGCTTGCTGTGGACGATGCGGCAGCTGAAGCTCGATCCCACCAACGGTTACAAGAAATCGGCGCGCGTAGTGGGAGAGGTGATCGGCAAATATCATCCGCATGGCGATACCGCCGCCTACGATGCGATGGTCCGGCTCGCGCAGGATTTCTCGCTACGTTATCCGCTGGTGCAGGGGCAGGGGAATTTCGGCAATATCGACGGGGATAACGCCGCCGCCTATCGCTACACCGAAGCCCGGTTGACGCGCACCGCGATGCAGCTGATGACCGGGCTGGACGAGGGCACGGTCGATTTCATCCCGACCTATAATGGGGAGGAACAAGAGCCGGAACTGATGCCGGGCCTGTTCCCAAACCTGCTGGCTAACGGAGCCAGCGGCATCGCGGTCGGGATGGCAACCAATATCCCCAGCCACAATGTCGCGGAAATCATCGATGCGACGCTGGAACTGATCGACGAACCCGCGACCGAACATGCCCGGCTGATGGAACTGTTCCACGGGCCTGATCTTCCGACCGGCGGACTGGTCGTGGACAGTGCGCAGACTATCGCTGCAGCCTACGAAACGGGGCGCGGATCGTTCCGGATGCGCGGGCGGTTTCATGCGGCGGAAGCGGACAAGGACGCGGACCGCGAAGCGGGTATCGAACGGCTCGGCGGCGGCCAGTACCAGTTGATAATCAGCGAAATTCCCTACCAGGTGCAGAAGGGCAAGCTGATCGAACAGATCGCGCAGCTGATCGCCGACAGGAAGCTGCCGATCCTGGAGGACGTGCGCGACGAAAGCGACGAGAACATCCGGCTGGTGCTGGTGCCCCAGAAATCGCAATGTCGATCCGGTGCTACTGAAGGAATCGCTTTACAGGCTGACCGATCTGGAAACGCGTTTCGGCCTCAATCTCAACGTGCTGGACGCCAGCCGCACGCCGCTGGTCATGGGGCTGAAAGAGCTGCTGACCAACTGGATCGCGGCGCAGATCGACATACTCCAGCGGCGCACCCGGCACCGGCTGGACAGGATCGCGGCGCGGCTGGAACTGGTCGAGGGTTACATTGTCGCGTTCCTCAACCTTGATCGCGTGATCGAAATCATCCGGACGCAGGACGAGCCCAAGCCGGTGATGATGGCCGAATTCGAACTGAGCGACCGGCAGGCCGAAGCCATCCTCAACATGCGGCTGCGATCCCTGCGCAAACTCGAGGAAATGCAGCTTCGCGGTGAGAAGGACGATCTGCTGAAGGAGCAGGGAGAGCTTGAACGATTGCTCGGATCACCGGCGCGCCAGCGCAACCGGCTGAAGCGCGATCTGAAAGCCCTTCGCAGGGAATATGCCGAGGATACCGTTCTCGGCCGTCGGCGCACGACCATCGCCGAAGCCGACCAGGCCGTCGAGTTCAGCATGGACGCGATGATCGAGAAGGAGCCGATTACCGTCATCCTGTCGCAAAAAGGCTGGGTCCGCGCGGCGAAGGGCCATGTCGATCTGGCGACTGGAGACGGTATGGGCGATTTCAAATACAAGGAAGGCGACGGTCCGGCCTTCGCTCTCCATGCGCAGACGACCGACAAGATCCTGATCGCCGCCGACAATGGGCGGTTCTTCACCTTGGGCGGCGACAGGCTGCCCGGTGCGCGCGGGTTCGGGGAGCCGGTGCGCAACATGCTGGACATCGATGCGAACGCCCAGATCATCGGCGCTATCATCCACCGGCCGAAGGGACAGCTGCTATTGGCGTCCTCCAACGGCAAGGGCTTCGCTGCGGACATGAACGCATTGCTGGCGGAAACGAAAAAGGGGCGGCAGGTCGTCAATCTGAAGGGCGATGCGAAGTTCACCGTCATCCGCGCGATCGCGCCGGAGCATGATCACGTCGCGGTGGTCGGGGACAATCGCAAGCTGGTGGTGTTCAGTCTCGAGGAAATGCCCATTCTGGGACGCGGGCAAGGTGTCGTGCTGCAACGTTACCGTCCCGGAAAGGAGGGTGGCGGGATGTCCGATGCGACAACCTTCAAGTTGGACGACGGCCTCAGTTGGCGGATGGGGGGGAAGGGGGACCGGACCCGGACCGAAACCGAAATCTGGCAATGGAAGGTCGCGCGGGGCGCCGCAGGGCGAATGCCGCCGCAAGGTTTTCCGCGCGACAACCGATTCTAGGGGCGGCGTCCCCCCGCCGCCCCGGTCTCGCGCATTAGTCTATCCTGCAAACCTTGATCGGCGAATCCTTCGCTTCGTTCATGCCGAGTTCCAGGAACAGTGCGAACACATTGGCGAAGTTCTGCGGAGGCAGGGGAGCGAGCTGCTCGATCAGCGTGTCCACCGTGCGGCATTCTTCGGCTTTCAGGTTACCGGTAATGCCCTCTGCGATTGCCATACGGCCGAATTCCAGCAGCGTTTCGTTGTCGGGCAGCGGCGCGTCGCCCTGCCTTTCGAATACCGCCTTGGTCACGGGCCATGCGCGCTGCGATGCGGGCCCAAACCGGTCCGACAGGCGTTTGGCGTTTGCGGAAAGATACAGACCATCGCCGGTCTTGCGGCTGCAGTTCTTTTCGAGCGTCGTCAGCAGGTTGGGCATCAGATGCGACACCACCGCTTGACTTTCGGCGCGGGAAACACATTTTTGATCCTGCGCAATAGCCGAAGCGGGGAGAGCAGCGGCGCCGATGCTGGCAAGCAGGTAACCGATCAGTTTCATCTCGTAATCCTCTTATTCAAACAGTGTGCTCGCTGTATCGTTCATCAAACATGACGTTTTGATGAACCAAGATATGCGACCCGAAGGGCAGACCGAACGCAAATAACGCAGGGCCGGCGCCTTCGAACCAACGGAAACGCGGTTGGACTGAACCGGGGCAGAGGAACCCAGTCGGTTATTGGTCAGGATTGCCGCCGCTGCTGCGGACGCTCGCCTCCGTTTCGCCGGCCCCGCCGCTGCTTGTTGTTTCCGCTGGCCGAACCATCCTGGCCGCTCCGATCGTCGCGCCGTTTGGCCTGCACCACGGGTTTGGTGACCGGACCGCTCTTATGGCTCACATTCTTGGGCCGGTCGTTGCCGCTATGTTCATCGTCCCGGGATTGACCGCGCTGACGAAGGTCGCGTTCGTCGCGGCTGCGATAAGCGCCCTGGTCGGGTGCGCGTCCTTCGGCGTCGCGCCATTTGCGGTCGCGTCCGCTGGTTTGACCGCGCGCGCCGCGTCCCCCGCCTGCGCCGGACCCTTTCCCCTTGCGGAAACGCGCGTCGCGGTCCTCGTCGGACCGTTCCGCACCGGTGCCTTTCTTGGCGGGTGCGGGAAGGCCTTTGGCCTGGGCGATGAAGTCTTCGGGCAAGGGTGCGGTGGTCAGGCGCTGGCCGGTCATTTTCTCGATATCCCGGATATAGGGCTTCTCGTCCGGCGCGACGTAGGCGATGGCGATGCCGCTTCGCCCGGCGCGTGCGGTACGGCCGATGCGGTGGACATATTGTTCAGCGACATTGGGTATCTCGAAATTGAATACCGCGCTCACGCCTGGCACGTCGATGCCGCGCGCGGCGATGTCAGTTGCTACGAGCACGGGAACGCTGTTGCGGCGAAATCCGTCGAGCGCCCGGGTCCGCTGGGCCTGCGACTTGTTGCCGTGAATGGCCGCCGCGTTGATCCCGGCCGATACGAGATGGCGCACCACGCGATCGGCGCCATGCTTCGTCCGGGTAAAAACCAGCGCGCTCTCGATATCGCCGTTGGCCAGCCCCTTGCGAAGGCTGATGGTCAGCAGCGCCTGCTTTTCCTTGGTGTCGATAAAGGTGACGAACTGGTCGACCCGTTCCGCCGTGGTCGATTGCGGGGCAACTTCTACGCGCACCGGATTGGTGATGAACCGCTTGCCCAGCTTGGCGATCGCATCGGGCATGGTGGCGGAAAAGAACAGGCTCTGCCGTTCGGCGGGAAGCATGTTGGCGATACGGGTGAGCGGCTTGATAAAACCGAGGTCCATCATCTGGTCCGCCTCGTCCAGCACGAAAATCTCGACATGCTGCAGGGTCAGGGCGCGCTGTTCGACGAGATCGAGCAGGCGGCCGGGTGTCGCGACGAGGATATCGCAGCCGGGCACCAACTTGCGGGCCTGCTGACGTGCAGGAAGGCCGCCGAAGATGCATTGAACCGACAGGTCGAGATAGCGGGCATAGCCGCGCATATTATCGGCGATCTGCGCGGCAAGTTCGCGGGTCGGCGACAGGACCAGCATGCGGCAGCCGGCAGGATGGCGCCCCGTGGGATTGGCCGCCAACCGGTGCAGCGAGGGCAGCGAGAACGCCGCGGTCTTGCCGGTGCCCGTCTGGGCAACTCCCAGCAGGTCGCGTCCGTCGAGCAGGGCGGGTATCGCCTCCCGCTGGATCGGGGTGGGGTTGTCGTATCCCTTCGTATCGAGCGCACGAAGGAGCGGTTCGGCAAGGCCGAGTTCTTTGAAATAGGACATGTAATACTTTCATAGTGGCACGAACCGCACGAAATGTACGGGTGCCGGGGTCCTTAACGGCGACCCACGCGTGAAACGGGAAGCTAATGCGATAATCGCAATTCCGGATTATCGGGTGCGGGACATCGCCCGATTTCATCAGGGACGTTCACGCTCGCAGCCGATCGCACGGGATCATTCCCGCGCCGGATGAGGAGCCATGTAGGCGCGGCCAGTCGATTGCGCAATAGAATTACCCGTCGCGCATGTTTTCTTTTTCAAGAACGGTGTCGAGAATCGTATCGACGCGGCTCTTGTCGGGGAAATTCTCATCGACCCATCGTTGTTCGACTTGCCGCAGCAGCGTGGCCACTTGTGGTCCGGCAGCCACGCCCCGCGCGATTATCGCGCCGCCTTTCAACGGGAAGCGCGGCGGGTGCCAATTGTTGATTTCGGCCGGCGACGCCCCTTGCAGTATAAGGCGGTCGGCGGCGCAGGCCGGGCCGACGCCATAGGCCAGTGCCCTGGGTTTCGAAGTGTCGGCAGGCACCCGTTCCGCGGCGCAGATCAGCCGCGCGCGCTGCTGGCGCGACAGACGCAGGCGCGCAGCGACATCGGCGACAAGGTCGGGCAGGGGCGGCAGCAACGCGGCAAGCCGGCGAAGGGGATCGGCCGCGATAGCCTCGCTGCCTTCTATCGCGATCACGCTCTCGAGCCGGTCGAACTCCCGCTTCCCGCTTTCGGGTAGAATGACCGGCCAGACGCGCAGCTCGGCCATCAGGCGAACTGCAGGAGCGGGATCGCGAAGCGCCAGCAGCAGCAGCAGCTCCTTGGCTACCCGTTCCCGGCTCAATCCCTTCAGCGTCGGGGCCAGTTCCTCGCAGGCTGTAGCAGCTTCGCGGTCGATATGCCTGCCGAACCGCGCATGGAACCGGAAATAGCGGAGGATGCGCAAGTGGTCTTCTGCAATCCTGTGACGCGCGCTGCCGATGAAGCGGACCCGGCAATTGGAAAGATCCTCCAACCCGGCGAAATAATCCGAAATCTTTCTGGTTTCGGGATGTGCGTAGAGCGCGTTGAAAGTAAAATCCCTTCTCGCGGCATCGTCGCGCCAGTCGCTGGCGAACGCGATCGTCGCGCGGCGTCCGTCGGTGGCCACGTCGCGGCGCAGGGTGGTTATCTCGACATTGCCGCCTTCGCGCACGGCAGTCACCGTGCCATGGTCGATGCCTGTAGGAATTGCGCGGATGTCGGAATTCTCAAGACGCTCGATCACTGCATCGGGCAACAACGTGGTGGCGACATCGACGTCGGCAACGTCCAGTCCCAGCAACGTATCGCGCACGGCTCCACCGACCCATCGCATATTGTCGGGCTCCAACGCGGCGACCAGCGGGATCAAATCAGCGCGCTTCGTCCAGGCGGCGGCGGGCAGCGTTTCAGGCATCGAGCAGTTCGGCTATGGCTATCCTGCGCGACAGATTGGCTATGATCGCGGCGGTGACGCCCCAGATGCGAAAGCCCTGCCAGTCCATTTCAAGATATTGCCGCACGTCGCCGCGCCAGAAGACCTCGTTTCGCGTCCAGCGCGTGTCGTCGAACACGACTGCCAAGGGAACTTCGAACCACGCCTCCACCTCGCGCGGATGGGCGACGAGCGGCAGATCCGGCGGCACCAGCCCGAGGACGGGGGTAATATCGAAGCCGGTGCCGGTCTGGTAACGGTCCGTCGTGCCGATCAGGCGCACCTGGTCGCGGTCGAGCGAAAGCTCTTCCTCCGCTTCGCGCAAGGCTGCCTCGACCGCGCTTTCCCCTTCGTCGATCTTTCCTCCAGGAAAGGCGACCTGCCCCGGATGATCGCGCATGGTATTCGGGCGCTGCGTCAGGATCAGGCCGGGGTCGGGGCGATCGGTCACCGCGATCAGCACCGCCGCATCCGCCGTCCGGCCGGCGTCGGCGAACCGTGCGTCGTTGAACAGGTCGGAAATATAGCCGCGGTGCCCACGTTCGAACAGGTCCGACAAACGATCGAACAGTTCAGCCATCGGGCAGCAGGCTGAATGTCGCGCCGCCGCTCGCGATGGTCCAGTCGTCGCCTCCCGCCAGCGCGATGTCGGCCAGCTGCTGATACGTGCTGCGGTTGAGGCGCGCCTCCAGCCCTCGGCGGACCTGAAGATAGAGCGCCGGCGTCTCGGCATCGCCTCTCGCGACCAGGCGATTACCCGGTCCGGCGATCACCAGCTCGTCAGTATTGAGGCGGAAGCCGATCCCGCCTTCCTTCCGCATCGCATCGACCGCGATGAGCGCCGCGTCCTCGACTTCGATGGATAGCTTCTGGAACGGCATGACCAACCAATGCCGCCCGTCCGCATCACGTTTCAAGAGGCTGGCAAAGGCGCGCACCATTGCCGGGCGCTTCACCTTGCCTCCCTTGTGGAACCAGGTGCCATCGGCTGCGATCCGCATCTCGCTGTCGCCGGTGGTTTCCGGGTTCCAGCTTTCAACCGGCGGCAATTTGCGAGCCTCGACCTGCTGCGCAATCTGGGCGAGCGACAACTCGGCGAGTTCGGGGGGCGGGGTATAGACCATCGGTGCGGGAATGGCAGGAAATCGCGGGCAGGCCAAGCGCCCTGATATCCGGTTACCGTACTTCGGCGGCTCGGTTCGCGTCGGCGGGCCACGCGCCCAATATCCCCTCGCGCGGAAGAACGGCGGGATTGTCGCATCGCACCAGCAGCCTAGCCGGATCGACCGGACCGGGGCAATGCCAATGTGCCGTCGGACCGGCGTGGAAGCCGAAGAAGCGCCCGTAATAGGCGGGATCGCCGATCATCACTTGCGGCAGCGTGGCATGCGGCCTGCTCTCCGGCCCGCTTGCCGCATCGATCGCTCCCAGCGCCGCCGCCATCAACGCCTTGCCATAGCCTGCCCCCTGGTAATGGGGCAGCACCGCGACCGGCCCGACCATGATGATTGGATGGCTGCGTTCGTCGGGCGTCGTCAGACCAATCGGCCAGAGCTGGATGGTGCCTGCGAGATAGTCGGCATCGTCCAGCACCGCAAAGCTCAACGCGGCCAACCATTCGCCCCCTTCGCGGATGCGATAGGCGGTGCGCGCATGGCGATCGGCACCGAAGGTCGCGTCGAGCAGCTGTTCAATGAGCACGCCGTCGACGTTGGCGAGCGGGGTTATCGTGGCCATCGCCAACGCCGTTCCGGAACCGCTGGCGCCGCGGTCAGCGTGCCGGTGTCAGTCGCAACAGTCGCGCGTTGTCGCCATCTTCCAGCACCCAGATCGCACCGTCGGGTCCTTCGACCACTTCGCGCAGGCGCTCCCCGAAATCGTAACGGGCAATCTCGCGCGCATTCGTTCCATCGACATCGACATGAATAAGCGCCTTGGTCTTCAGACCGGCCATGACGATATCGCCGCGCCAATCGCCAAACATCTCACCTGAAAGGAACGTCATGTTCCCCGGCGCGATGACCGGCGTCCAATTAACGACCGGTCCAGCGAGATCGGGCCGCGTGTCGTTATCGGGTATCGGATCGCCATCATAATGTACGCCATCGGACACGAGCGGCCAGCCATAATTGGCGCCCCTGCGCACGATGTTCAATTCATCGCCACCCTTGGGACCATGCTCGGTTTCCCACAGACGTCCAGCCGAATCGAAATCCATGCCGAGAATATTGCGATGGCCATAGGACCAAATCTCGTTCGTAGGGGCGCCTTCTTCGGCGAAGGGATTACCCGCTGCCGGCGTTCCATCGAGATTGAGGCGCACGATCGTGCCCAGATTGTTTCCACGGTCCTGCGCAGGTTCCATTTTCTGCCGGTCGCCGGATGCGATGAACAGATGCTGCCCATCGGGGGAGAATGCGATGCGGTGCGAATAATGGCCACGTCCGGTAACCTTGGGCGTCTGCCGCCAAATCACGTCCATGTCCGAAAGGGCACACGTCGTATCGGCACTGCAAGTCAGCCTGCCTCGTCCTACGACCGCACCGCGCGTGTCGCCGTCACCCGCTTCCGCCCAGCTTAGGTAGACCATGCCGGTTTGTGCATAGTCGGGAGCGAAAACGATGTCGCCCAACCCGCCCTGACCACCGTAATCGACCCGAGGAACGCCTTTGACAGTGCCCGTCGCTCCGGTAGCCGGGTTCAAAATTTTCAGCGCCCCAGATTTTTCGGTGACAAAAAGACGCCCGGTGCCGGGTTCGAAAGCAGCCGCCCATGGTTCGCTGTAGCGTCCATGTTCGGTGACCGAGAATGGCCCCATCTGCATTGCATTCGCCGCGGCTTCCATCGGCGCTGCACGGTCGCCGGTTTCCACTTGTCCCGCCGCCCCGCAGCTTGCGAGCGCCAGGATGACAGGCGATAGAAGGACGGGGCGCGAAAAGCGCGAAAGGCGGGTGGTTATGGAAGAAGGGCTCATGATGTGCGGTACTCCGGACGATCGGTTCGGTTCCGACGGTTGGGTCGTCGGCGTGGACGAGGCGGGGCGTGGGCCCCTTGCGGGTCCGGTTGTGGCGGGTGCGGTTGTGCTTTGCAAGGATCACCCGGCCGGGCTGGCGGATTCGAAGGCGTTGTCGGCGTGCCGCCGGGCCGAACTCGACCTGACCATTCGCCGAAGTTGTGTCTGGGCGGTCGGCATCGTCGACGTGGACGAGATCGAAAGCCGGAACATCCTCGGCGCGACGATGCTCGCCATGGCGCAGGCGGTATCCCGCATTGTCGAACGGCTGAGAGGTTTGCCGCACCATATACGTATCGACGGCAATGTGTCGCCGCGCGGTCGGTGCTCGGAATGGCGCGACGAATGGGGGCAGGGCACGCCGATCGTCGGCGGCGACGCGCTCGATCCCGCCATCTCCGCCGCTTCGATCGTCGCGAAGGAATGGCGCGACCGGATCATGATCGACGCGGCGCGGCGATACCCGCAATATGGGTGGGAACGTAACAAGGGCTACGGTACGAGGGCGCATGTTGCGGCCCTTCGAGAACATGGCGCAACGCCGCTGCACCGCCGCGGATTCGCGCCGGTGTCGCAATTGCCGCTGCTGTAGGCGCAGGACGCGCTAGAACCCCGTTCGGCTCATGATTGCGCGTGCTTCGTCATTCACGATTTCGGCAATCCGAGCGTAATTCTCGGTGAAGGCCGCGCCATGGCGCCACAGGGCCGCAATGCTGCGCGTCTCGTTCCAGTCCCGGATCGTGAACCGGCGCACCATATCCTGCCCGCCGGTTTCCGAACGCAGATAGAGTTCGGGAAGCACCGCCAAGCCGAGCCCGGACCCGGCCATCTGCCGCAGGCTGTCGAGGCTGGTGCCTTCGTAATCCCGCAGGATTTCAGCGCCGAGCCTGTCGCAGATCGCCGCCGTCTGCCGGTAGGAGGGATGCCGCTGTTCCAGGCTGAGGACCGGGACGTCGGAGAAATCGCGATAGGTCGCGGCCTTCCCGCGATGCAGCACATGATCGGGGGCGCCCACCAGATGCAGCGGTTCGTCGAATAGCGGTTCGCAATGGATTTCGCGGTTTAGCTTATCCTCCGCCTCGATCGGGGTCAGCATCATGTCGAGCCGGCCGTTGCGCAGATCGGCGAACTGGTCGGCAGGTATGCCTTCCCTTATATAAAGGCGAAGGTCGGGATATTCGCGATGCAGGCGCACCACCGCCTGCGGCATCAGATAGGGTCCGATGGTCGGTGAAACGCCGACGCGGATGGTGCCGGCCATGCCGTCCTTCGCCCGCTGCGCCACCGACCGTATCTCGGCAATCTCCTGCATGACGCGCCGCGCCCGTTGCGCGATATCGCGACCGGTCGGAGTGAGGCGGACGGGCCGTCCGCGTTCAACCAGGCCGGTGCCCAGACGCAGCTCCAGCTCCTTGATCTGCTGGCTCAGCGTCGGCTGCGTTACGTTCACCCTATCCGCGGCGCGGCCGAAATGTTCGGCATCCTCGATTGCGATAAGATACTGCAACTGACGAATAGTCGGCATGATAGACCCTGCCTATCGGTGTTGGTACGATCTTACAATTGGAATTATCGAACAAGGGGCGTCATACGAGAACCAGTTCAAATCTGAGCAGGAGATGTTCCATGAGAAACTATATTCAGAAGCTGCGTCTTCGCCATCGTGCGCTCGATCGGCTGATCGATACCAGCAAGGCCATGGGCAAGCAGGAACGGCTTGGACAGCTCAAGCGGTTGCGCTTGCGGATTAAAGATAGGATAGCCGGAATGGAAGCAGGGGCGCATCCCGCCCCATAGATATTCCGGCCGGGCCGGCGCCGTCTTACCTTCCCCTCCACGGGGGGATCGGTGCCGCTCGATAAATACGCTATTTGGATACAGGCAAGGTTTCATCGATGGTCGTACGAACCGCCGCTTCGGCAACCGGACAGTTCCTTCGCGAATTCATGGCGAAAGAAAGTGCCGGCGGTATCGTCCTGATGATTGCGGCGCTGGCCGCCCTGATCGTCGCCAATAGCGGTCTGGCCGAATGGTACGCGGCCATGCTGGCCACGCCTGTCGTCGTAACCGTTGGCGAAACCGGTATCGCCAAATCCGCGCTTTTGTGGATCAATGACGGTTTGATGGCGCTGTTCTTCCTGCTGGTCGGTCTGGAGGTGAAGCGCGAAGTGCTGATGGGCCAGTTGTCGAGCTGGCAGCAAAGTTCGCTTCCTATCTTCGCGGCGATTGGCGGCATGCTGCTGCCGGCGCTGGTTTTTGCAGGTATCAATTGGAACAGTCCGGAAAACCTTGCAGGTTGGGCCATCCCCGCCGCGACCGACATTGCCTTCGCTCTCGGCATTCTGGCCTTGATGGGCGACCGGGTGCCGGTGGCGCTCAAGGCGTTGCTGCTCGCGGTGGCCGTGATCGACGACATCGGGGCGATCGTGATCATCGCGCTGTTCTATACGCCGGGCGTAGAGATCGGCATGCTGATCGCCGCTGCGGTCGTATTCGCGGTGCTGTTCCTGATCGGCAGAGCGCGCATCGGATCGAAACTGCCTTATGTCATATTGGGCGTCGCGCTATGGTATTTCGTGCTGAAATCAGGCGTGCATGCCACGCTGGCGGGGGTCGCGCTGGCGCTGACCATCCCGGTCACCACCCGGAAAGGCGACAAGCTGCTGGAAGAGATGGAGCACGAGCTGCATCCATGGGTCGCGTTTCTGGTCGTCCCCATCTTCGCCTTCGCCAACGCCGGTGTCGGTCTATTGGATATAGAACTGTCGGCCATTTTCGCGCCGCTACCGCTGGGCATCGCGCTGGGGCTGCTGGTCGGCAAGCAGATCGGCATCGTCGGCTTCGCCTGGGTGGCGATCAAGTCGGGTATCGCGCGTCTTCCGGAAGGGATTGGCTGGGCGCAGATTTGGGGACTCTCGCTGATCGCCGGTATCGGCTTCACCATGAGCCTGTTCATCGGCAATCTGGCCTTCGCCGAGCCCGAACAGATCGCGGCAGTTAAGATCGGCGTGCTGACGGGTTCGCTGATCGCGGCGCTTGCCGGAGTGTTCATATTGCGCAGTGCCGGACGCCGCCGCACCAGTGGCCGTAGCGCATGATCACCGCGGTTCTCCTGATCCTCGCGGGGCTGGTGGGTTTGGCAATCGGCGGAGAACTGCTGGTTCGCGGCGCGGTCGGGATCGCGCAGCGGGCGGGCATATCCAATCTCGTCACCGGCCTGGTAATCGTCGGCGCGGCAACCTCCATGCCGGAAATGGTGGCCAGCATCCAGGCGGCGCTGATCGGATCGCCGGAAATCGCCTGGGGCAACATCGTTGGTTCCAACATCGCCAACTCGTTGCTCATTCTGGGTGGCGCGGCCATCATTGCACCGATCATCCTGAAAGGAGCGGGAAGGCGGGATGCGGTCGTCGCCCTGCTGGCATCGATCCTGGTCTGGGTCATGGCATGGCAGGGCTTGGCTTCCGCCGCGTTCGGCGCATTGCTTCTCGTCTTGCTCGTCGTCTATATCGTGTGGCGCTACCGCCATCCGCGACCCGCCGACGAGGATGAGGAAGACGGTCCGCCCCTCATATTGTGGAAAGCCCTGGTCCTGTTCGCGCTCGGAGTCGGGGCCTTGATCCTGGGCGGCAAAGTTCTGGTGGATGGCGCGGTCGACGTCGCGCGTTTTGCCGGTCTAACCGAAACGGTCATCGGCATGACCGTCGTCGCGGTCGGCACCTCGTTGCCCGAACTGGCGGCGTCGGTCGCGGCGGCCCTGCGCGGGAAGTCGGGTCTGGCATTGGGCAACGTGGTGGGTTCGAATATTTTCAACCTGCTGCTGATCGGCGGCGTGACCATGACGATCGCACCGTTCCCGATCCCTTTTGAACTGGTCGATTACGAACTGCCGTTCATGGGAGCGGCGGCGCTCCTTATCCTGCTGCTGTGCTGGTTTGCGCCACGTATCGGACGGATTACGGGCGGGCTTCTGCTGGCCGCTTTTGTCGCCAACACGATCTGGCTGCTGCTGTAAAATCGGCGGGTGTCAACCGCACGAAGGCAACGGACCCGAGTCTTTGGCGCAACACCCCATCATCTCGGTCCGCTCTCGTCGAACGGTCACCACATCTTGTGGAGCTGCGTTACGTTCCATTCTCCGCCGAAGCCTCGTTAATTCTATCGCTGTATATCGAGGGTTGACCTCGAACCGGGTTGGACTCACCCTGTGGATAAGTCACGAGAGGGGATAACGACATGGGGGTCGCTCAGGCCACGCGGGCACTTGCGCCGCGCATAGCGCGGACAGATCCGGCCGCATCGGCGGAACGGGATGCGGCATTGCCGCTAAGCACTATCCTACCCGGCGATTGCATCGAATCCATGCGTTCGCTTCCCGATGCCAGCATCGACCTGATATTTGCCGACCCGCCCTATAATTTGCAGCTCGGCGGCGGTCTCAACCGGCCTGACGGCTCTCAAGTCAACGCGGTGACGGATGCGTGGGACAGGTTCGACAGCTTTCGAACCTATGATGATTTCACGACGGCTTGGCTTACACAGGCGAGACGGGTTCTGAAACCCGACGGCGCATTGTGGGTCATCGGCAGCTACCATAATATCTTCCGGGTCGGTGCGATCCTGCAGGATCTCGGATTCTGGATCCTCAATGATATCGTCTGGCGCAAAAGCAATCCGATGCCCAATTTCCGTGGCACGCGCTTCACCAACGCGCATGAAACGCTGATCTGGGCGTCGCAGGGCGAGAAGGCCAAGTATCATTTCAACTACCGTGCGATGAAAACCCTCAACGACGAGTTGCAGATGCGCAGCGACTGGACCCTGCCGATCTGCGGTGGGCTGGAACGGCTGAAGCAGGATGGCGTGAAGGTTCATCCAACGCAGAAGCCGGAGGCCTTGCTGTATCGCCTGTTGCTGGCGAGCACCCGGAAAGGCGACGTGATCCTCGATCCGTTCTTCGGGACCGGCACGACCGGAGCGGTAGCCAAGCGGCTGGGCCGCCGCTGGATCGGCTGCGAACGCGAGACGGGCTATTCCGATGCCGCCCTGAAACGCATCGCGAAGGAGCTGCCGCTGGATGAAAGCGCGCTCGAGACGATGCAGAGCAGTCGCGAGGCGCCTAAGGTGGCCTTCGGCACTTTGGTCGAGAATAGCTATCTGATGCCTGGCACCCGGCTGTTCGACAAGAAGCGGCGTTGGACGGCGACCGTGCGGGCCGATGGATCATTGGTTTGCGATGGGGAAGAAGGCTCCATCCACGGTGTTGGAAAGGTCTTGCAGGATGCGCCCAGCTGCAATGGCTGGACGTTCTGGCATTTCGAGAAGGAGGGAAAGCTCGAACCGATCAACACGTTGCGGCAGCTCTACCGCCTGGCGATCGAGGATTGAACGTGACCACACCGTGCGGCCTAGATAGCGCGTCGTCATGACCGACCACGTCTATATCCAGCCGGTCGGCCTGGCCGACAGTCCGCAGGCGGTGGACGGGGCCGCAATCCGGCTCGCCGGGGGCATGGTCTATGCCCGGCTCGTTGCGATCATCCTGCGTAACGAGACGGGCATTGTCTCACGCGATGTCTGTAAGCCCGAGACGGTTCCGGAGGCGCTGGCTGCCCTGCCGCATCAGTTGCAGGCCGATGCGGCCGTACAATGGTCCGCGCTGACGACCGCGCATCCGCCGATGCAGCTCGGGACACGAACGATCCCGCTCGACCAGCCGCAGATCATGGGTATCCTGAACGTGACGCCGGACAGTTTTTCCGATGGCGGCGCCTTTCTCGACAATCCTGACGTGGGGCGCGATCACGCTGCCGCCATGCAGGAAGCAGGCGCGGCGTTGATCGATATCGGAGGCGAGAGCACCCGTCCCGGTGCGCCTGCGACATGGGAAGGCGACGAGCTTTCGCGGGTCATCCCAGCGGTCGAATATTGCGCCGCGATGGGCGCGGCAATCAGCGTGGATACCCGGCGGCCGGCGGTAATGGAGGCGGCGCTGGATGCGGGGGCGCATATCGTCAACGACGTTTCCGCCCTGCGTCACGATCCGCGCAGTCTGGGACTGGTCGCCAGTCGGAACTGCCCGATCATTCTGATGCATGCGCCTGGTTCGGGTGACGATCTGCACGGCAATCCCGATTATGCGAATGTCGTGCTGGACGTGTTCGACTGGCTGCGCGAGCGTCGCGATGCCGCGATAGCGGCTGGCGTGGATCGTGCGCGCATCATTCTCGACCCCGGTATCGGGTTCGGCAAGACACTCACCCAGAACCTCGCATTGCTCAATGCGCTACCGCTGTTCCATGCGCTGGGTCAACCGCTGCTTCTGGGGGCCAGCCGCAAGCGGATGATCGGTGCCCTGTCGAACGAAGCGGAGGCCGACGCGCGCCTGGGTGGCAGTATCGCGGTCACTGTTGCCGGCATGAACGCCGGTGTTCAGCTGCACCGGGTTCATGATATCGCGCCGCAGGTTCAGGCGCGCAACGTCTGGCGCGGAATGCGTGACGCGGCGCTCACCGACTTCGGCATGATCGCGGCGAACTAGTTTCTAGGCCCGCCGCCTGATCTGCCCGACGATCTGCGCGAGCGCCTGCTCCACCCATTGCGTATCGACGTTAGCGAAATCGGATGCAATCGGTTCCGATTGTTCGATGGTATACTCACTGCGTTCGACCGGTTCGGCACCGAATATGGCCTGGCCGTCCCTGAGCATGACTGCGACCGCGACGGTCCGCTTCCCGTGAACCTTGATGAGGAAACGTTTGAACCCGGCTTGCCCCCCGCTGCCGCCCTCTTCGGCCAGTTCGTAATCTTCCCGCCCGGTGAAGGCGGCCTGGGTCATTTCGACAAGCCGCGCGAGTTTGGGTGCTTCATCGCGAGTCCAGCGGAAGCGTTCGAATTGGACGTCGTCCACCACCCCGGAAAACCGATCGCAAACGGATGTGAAATCTTTGTCGCTCATGCCTTATGAATAGCAGAAAAGGCTTAACGAACCCGCCTGAAATTGGGTTGCGGTCAAAACGCGGGTTCCGTCAGGCGGCGTCGCCTATGCCGAGATCACCAAGTTTGCGGTAAAGCGTGGATCGCCCGATCCCTAATCGGCGGGCTACCTCTGTCATGCGGCCACGGTAATGGCCGATGGCCAAACGGATGACATCGGCCTCGATCTCGTCGAGCGGGCGCAGATTGCCGTCGGCGGTGTACAGCATGACGCCGACGCCGTCCTGAAACGCGGCGGTGCTTTCGCGGTCCACTTCGCCGACGACTTCGGACAGTTCGGGAAAACTGTCCGCGGTCAGGGTTTCGCGGTCGCAGAACACGGCCGCACGGAACAGGACCGTTTGCAACTGGCGAACATTGCCAGGCCAGTCATAGGCCGACAGCAGGTTCAGGGCGCTGTCGCTGACGCTTTTGTGCAGCAGCCCCGGCTGTTCGCCAATCCGTGCGAGAAAATGGCGGGTCAGTGCGACGATATCGTTCTGCCGATCGCGCAGCGCCGGCAGGGCGATCCGCGTTTGCGAGATCGCCGCGAGCAGGGCTGGATGGAAATGACCCTCGGTCGCCTCGTCGCCGTTCCCCTCGGCCTTTGGCAGGTTGCTGGCGCACAGCACGCGCACGTCGACGCGGAAACCATGCGCGGCCCCGACCGGTCGGACGATCTGGGTTTCGAGCATCTGCGCCAGCTTCGCCTGCAAATCGAAGTCCAGCCGGTCGATCTCGTCCAGTACCAGCGTTCCGCCATCCAGATGCTGCAAGGCGCCCATTTGACGATCGAAGGCACCAGGAAAGGCGTTCTGTTCGTGACCGAACAATACGGATTCGATGGAATTTGCCGGGATCGAGCGGACATTGATTAGACGAAGCGCCGTTTTGCCGCGCGGGCTGGCCGAATGCATGGCGCGCAGCAACATTTCCTTGCCCGTTCCGCGCTCGCCTTCGATCAGGACCGGACCGTGGCCGCGCGCCGCCTTGGCCGCCTTTGCCAGGGCGGCACGGAAGGACGGGGCATTGCCGATCATCGCATCGAAATCCAGCGAAGCCTCGATCTTCTCGGTCAGCGGCTGCAATTCCTGACGCGGTGCTTCGCGCTGCGTGGCACTGCGAAGCGCCTGCATCAGACGATCGGGCGATACCGGCTTGATAAGATAATCCGTCGCACCCGATCGCATGGCGTTCACCGCCAGCATCGGGCTGGCACTGGTGGTCAGCATCAGTATCGGCATCGCCGGGCGGCGCGCCTTCAATTCCTCGATCAGTTCGCAGGCATCATCGCCGGGCACCCACTGGTCGAGGATGATGGCCGAACAACGCATACCCTCGCGCGTGCCCAACGTGGCGATAGCGGTTTCGGAATCCTTGACGACCAGCGTCCGCCAGCCTTCGCGCGCGGCGAGCGCGGTGATTAGCCGGCTTTGCGCCGGTTCATCGTCGATCAGCATCAGGAGGCGCGTGTCGCTGTCTGTCATAATCCCCGGTTGGGTTGCGTTGCGGTGCAGGCGTGCCGTTTATCCTTGAAGCGTAAAGGTCCGATTAAGCGTAACGAACGCCATGCGCTCTTGAAGCGCCCGCCGCCCCGCGATAGGTTCGATGTCTGTTCGACATCCATATTTCGAAAGATGACAGATTATGGCGAAACATGCCGAAACGCCGGATCGCAAATCCGCCAACGATATCGAAGCCGCGAACGAAACTTACAGTTCGTTTATCGCCAACCTTAAATGGTCGGTGCCCACCATCTGCGCCGTGACCGCGTTCGTCGTCATCCTGATCTCCTGACCGGATCGACATTTGCGCATCGCGATACCGAAGGAACGGGCCGAGGGGGAGCGGCGCGTTGCGGTTACGCCGGAAACGGTCGGTAAGTTCATCGCGTTGGGTGCCGACGTCGCGGTGGAAAGCGGGGCGGGGGAGGCTGCTTCGCTGTCCGATGCGGCGTACACGGCCGCCGGTGCCGAGGTCGGCACGGCGGCGGACGTCCTGCAAGTTGCCGATATCGTTCTGGCAGTTCAGGCGCCCGACGTCGCGATGTTGCGTTCCACCAATCCCGGCTGCCTGGTTGCGGCCATGTTCGATCCGTTCGGCCAGACCCGGCGCGTGCACGCCTATGCCGAAGCTGGACTGGAAGCGATGGCGATGGAATTCATGCCGCGCATCACCCGCGCACAGAGCATGGACGTGCTGTCCAGCCAGTCCAACCTTTCCGGTTACAAGGCCGTGCTGGCCGCTGCCGACACCTATGGCCGGGCGTTTCCGATGATGATGACCGCGGCAGGGACAATCACCGCCGCGCGCTGCTTCGTGATGGGCGTGGGGGTGGCGGGACTGCAGGCGATCGCGACCGCGCGGCGGCTGGGCGCGCAGGTTTCCGCCACGGACGTCCGCTCCGCCACGCGCGAACAGATCGAGTCTCTGGGTGCGAAAGCGGTGTTCGTGGAAGATGTCGCGGGTATCGAAGGCGAGGGAAGCGGCGGTTATGCCACGGAGATGAGCGAAGATTATCAGCGCGCTCAGGCGGCACTCGTGTCCACCCATATAGCGAAACAGGATATCGTCGTTACGACCGCGCTGATCCCCGGTCGCGCCGCGCCGCGTCTGATCACCGATGCGCAGATCGCCAGCATGAAGCCGGGCAGCGTGATATTCGATCTCGCCGTGGGTCAGGGCGGCAACGTGGAAGGCAGCGTAGCGGACGAGATAGTAGAGCGGCACGGGGTTTCCATCATGGGCTACTCCAACACGCCAAGCCGTCTGGCCGCCGATGCGTCCGCCCTGTTCGCCCGCAATCTTTATAATTTCCTGGCCGCCTTCTGGGACGTGGAGGCCGGAAAGCCGTTACTGGACGAGGAGATCGGCAACGCCATCCGCCTGACGCAAGGCGGCCGCATCGTGAATGAAAGGCTGTTGGCATGAGAAGGAGTTTGTGCGCCGGCATAGCGGTCGCGTTGACTGGCTGTTCGGGCGTGGGCGGGGCAAATTACGATGTTCAGGATGCCGCGGACGGCGCCGCATTTCGGCTGGAGGCGCGCGAGATCGTCGGTCGCCTCAATCCCGTGTGCGATTACACCGCCGACGCCACGCAGCTCGCCCGTTACGACGCGCCGCGCGCGCGCTATCGCAAACTGAAGGAATGGGTCGCGGATACGCCCTTCATCGTGGATCTTGCGGTGATCGAAGCGGACTACAAGCAATATTGGGCCGCCAATGTCGCCGAATGCGGTCCGATCGACACCGAGGAGACGCGCCAGATAATGGACGCCGAAATGAACGCCATCGACGCGCGATTGTCCAATCTTGAAAAGATGGCGGGCGTGGTATGACACCGGACCGGAACATGCTGTCATGAGTTTTGTCGCGATCCTGTCGATATTCGTGATGGCGTGCTTCGTCGGCTATTACGTCGTGTGGTCGGTCACGCCCGCGCTGCATACGCCGCTGATGGCGGTGACCAATGCGATTTCCAGCGTCATCATCGTCGGCGCGCTGATCGCAGCGGCAGAAGCGGGGAGCCCGGCGGCGAAATGGCTGGGGTTGGCGGGCGTGGTGCTGGCCAGCGTCAACATCTTCGGCGGGTTTGCCGTGACGGAACGGATGCTGGCGATGTATAGGAAGAAGGACGGGAAGTGAGGGGTTTCTCAACCCTGGGGATGACAGGTTTATTAGCGTCGCCCGCTCATGCCGCGACCGGGACGGCGACGAACCCGTGGGTCGCGCTCGCTTATCTGGCGGCGGGGGTGCTGTTCATACTGGCGCTTCGCGGATTGTCCTCGCCCTCGACCAGCCGCACCGGCAATCGCCTCGGCATGGCGGGGATGCTGATCGCGGTCGTCACTACGCTGGTCACACACGACCTCGCGAATATCGTGGAGATCGCGATAGCCATCGCAATCGGCGGGCTGATCGGGTTCATGATCGCGCGGCGTATCGCGATGACCGCGATGCCCGAACTGGTGGCGGCGTTTCACAGTCTTGTCGGATTGGCGGCGGTGCTGGTCGGCTGGGCTGCTTACCTCAATCCTGGTGCCTTCGGGTTGCTGGCGGACGACGGAAACCCGAACACGTTCGCATTCGACGGTCCGGTAATCGACGCGGTCAGCAAGGTCGAAATGGGCCTGGGCATCGCGATCGGCGCCATCACCTTTTCGGGGTCCGTCATCGCTTTCCTTAAGCTGTCGGGCCGGATGAGCGGATCTCCGATCCTGCTGCCAGCGCGCCATTTCATCAACCTCGGCACACTGGTGGCGATCGTCGTTCTCACCGCGTTGTTCGCCTTGGCGACCGGACCGGGCGAGACGCTGCCGTTCATCGTCGGCCTCACCCTACTCGCCTTCATCATTGGGTTCCTGCTGATCGTGCCCATCGGCGGGGCCGACATGCCGGTCGTGGTGTCGATGCTGAACAGCTATTCCGGCTGGGCCGCCGCGGCAATGGGATTCACGCTGGGCAACACCGCGATGATCATCACCGGCGCGCTGGTCGGCGCATCCGGCGCGATATTGAGCTACATCATGTGTCGCGCGATGAACCGCAGCTTCTTTTCGGTCATTGCGGGCGGCTTCGGCGCCAATGACAGTGCCGGCACAACCGGCGAAGCGCGCGAACAACGGCCCTACAAGCAGGGCAGCGCGGCGGACGCCGCGTTCATGCTGGAACAGGCGGAGAAGGTCATCATCATCCCCGGCTACGGCATGGCGGTGGCGCAGGCGCAGCACGCCCTGCGCGAGATGACCGACGTGCTGGAAGGCAAGGGCGTGGAGGTGAAATTCGCCATCCATCCGGTCGCGGGCCGGATGCCGGGCCACATGAACGTGCTGCTCGCCGAAGCCAGCGTCGATTACGACAAGGTGTTCGAGCTGGAGGATATCAACGGCGAATTCGCACAGGCCGATGTCGCCTTCATCATCGGGGCGAACGATGTGGTCAACCCGGCGGCAAAGACCGACAAGTCCAGCCCCATATACGGCATGCCCGTATTCGATGTGGACAAGGCGACCCAAGTGTTCTTCATCAAGCGAAGCATGGGCGGAGTCGGCTATGCGGGCGTTGACAACGACGTGTTCTACATGGACCAGACCATGATGCTATTGTCGGATGCGAAGAAGATGGTCGAAGAAATCGTGAAGGCGATGGACTGATGCGGTTCGGTCGATCGGCCATCGTGCTGGCAACCGCGCTCGCGATCAGTGGCTGCGTCCAGACCATCGCGGAAAGCCGCGTGCGTTCCGCCCTGGTCGATGCGGGGCTGAACGACGGCACTGCCGACTGCATGGCGGAACGCATGGTCGACCGCCTGACCATCGACCAGTTGAAGAAACTGGAACGGGTCAAGGCTCGCCCCGGGGAGAAGGAGCGGGGATTATCGCTCAGCGACTATCTGGCGCGCGTGCGGCGGGTGGGCGATGCCGAAGTCGTGGCGGTTACCGCCAGTTCCGCCGGATTATGCGCCATCGGCGTCGGCTGAGGGTGTATCGCCTTATACCCTGTTGACATTTATATCTTGGTGAAGTTCACCGTTTTGCAGAACAGCAGGACGCAGCCCTTCACCCTCAGACACATTGCCGTTGCGTCTGACATCCGCGTTGAAATATTGCCCGTCCTTCCGGGCTGTAGCCCTTCCCGTCGTAGCTGCTGCCATCGGGTGTCAGGTTCCAGAAGATACGCGCACCCATCAGCTTCCGGCTGCGCAGGTCCTTCTTCGGATTTTCGGTATCGCGCGCCCCACCGGCCGGTTCGGGCACGAGGAAGCGGGTAATTCTGCCGCACATGCTGTTGCCGCATTTGGAGAAAGTTACGACCGCGCGTCCATCATTGGTCTTCCAGTTTCCGGCAATGGACGCGGGCGCAGCCTGTGCGGGCATGGCGAAGGCGAGCGCGGCTGTGGTAGCCAAGACGGCGGTAGCGGTTTTCATCGATCAATATTCCCTGTTTGCGAACCCGGTCGCGGTCATGGCGCTTGCCAAGCGAATTGACCCGAACGTGCAGGAGGGACAGCTTGGTTCGACGCTCAACATCGCGCATGATACATAGAACGCGAAAGATGGCGCCGTGAAGCTGAATGCAAACTGTCCGGGGATGAATCAATGAAATGGCTGTGGCGCGCATTGACGGCGGTTGTCTTGCTTCTCGTCATACTGTTCCTCGTCTTTCGAAGCCCGGATACCGATCCGCGTGCCATGCGCGCGAAATATGCTGGTGCGCCATCGCAATTCGTCGCCCTGCCCGATGGACAAACCATACATCTTCGGGACGAAGGGCCGCGCGACGCGCCCGCCATCATCCTGTTGCACGGGTCCAATTCCGACCTCCATACATGGCAACCGTGGGTTGAGCGGCTGAAGAACCGGTACCGGATCATCCGCTACGACCAGATCGGCCACGGTCTGACGGGACCGTCCATAGATGGCTCTTACGCGGTCGAGGCTTTCGCGAGAGATGTCGAAGAAGTGGCGAATCTCCTGCGACTGCAGCGTTTCGTATTGGCGGGCAATTCGATGGGCGGCCGGGTGGCGGCGGCCTATGCGCTGGAAAACTCCACTCGGCTGGACGGGCTGGTGTTGATCGATGCCAGCGGCGCGCCCGTGCGGCAGCAGGGCGCTGGTAATATCGGCTTCACCATCGCGGCCTTGCCCGGCATGAACCGCGTCATGGAACACGTCACGCCGCGTTCCCTGATCGAACGGAGCCTGCGCCAGAGCGTCAGCAATCAGGCTATCGTTACGCCCGCCGCCGTCGATCGCTATTGGGAGTTGCTGCGCTATCCCGGGAACCGCGCTGCCACAGTGACGCGGTTCAATTCCCCAAGCGAGCCGATGACGGCCCGCGAGGTGGCGACGATCGGGACACCGACGCTCGTCATGTGGGGCCGGGAGGACGCGTTGATACCGGTCGCGGCGGGTGAATGGTATCATCGGCACCTGCCTTCCAGCCGGTTCGTCGCTTTCGACGGGATCGGCCATCTGCCGATGGAAGAGGCACCGGATGCCAGTGCTGCGGCACTGGCGGACTGGCTGGATGCGCCTGTCACGCCAGACATCGCGTCGGTCGATTAGGGCATGGACCGATGTGGATGCGCGCGCGTGGGTTTGCCGCCGATCCGCAAACGGCTAATGATAGGGCATATCGTGGCATGAAAGCGCGCCATTGCTGACGGGCGTACAAGGCGATCAAGGGATTTTGCAGTGCGTAAACTGGGTATTATCGGCGGGATGAGCTGGGTCACGACCCACAGTTATTATCACCGGATCAACACTCTGGTACGCCGGCGTTCGACCCCGATGGCCAGCGCACCGCTGCTGATCGAAAGCCTAGATTTCGCGCAGTTGCATGGTCTCGACACAGATGAGGACTGGGCGAGGGCGGCCACCATATTGAGCGGATCCGCCAGACGTCTGGAGCAGGCCGGTGCGGGTGCGCTGATCATCGCGGCCAATTCGATGCACAAGGTGTATGACGAGGTCGCGCGGGCCGTTTCTGTCCCGATCATTCATATTGCCGAATGCGTCGGCGCGGAAATGGCGAAGCTGGGCGCAACCAATGCTGCGCTGATCGGCACGCGCAACGTGATGACGGAAAACTTCTACCGCCGGCGGCTGGTGGCGCACGGCGTCGATCTGTTGCCGCCGGACATGGCCAATGTCGAAATGCTGCATGCGATCATCTACGACCAACTGATGGTCGGCAGGAAGACCCGCGATGCGGAACGGCAATTGAAGACGCTGATCGCGCGCAGGGCGCAGGATGGTGCGCGGGCCATCGTGCTGGCGTGCACCGAGCTGGAGCTGGTCGTCGACGTTGACGCCAACGTCCTGCCGATCTTCGATTCCTCGCGTATTCACTGCGAAGCGGCGGTGGACTGGATCATGGGACAGGATTGATCCGCGACCTATGAAGCCGTGGGGCGGCGATGTTGCCCGATTGTTCCCGTTGTTCCGGACCTGCGCCGCGCCTATTCCGCTGCCAATGAAACGCGCTCCTTTCGCTGCCGACCCCGATCGTTCCAGGGGTCGCGAGTTCGGCAATAGCGCGGACGGCGTGCGCGGACCGCGCAGCGCCTTCCAGCGGGACCGGGACCGGATCATCCATTCCATCGCCTTCCGTCGCCTCCGCAGCAAGACGCAGGTATTCATCGCGCCCGACGGCGACCATTACCGCACCCGGCTGACCCACAGCCTGGAAGTCGCGCAGATCGGTCGGGTAATCGCGCGCGCGCTGCATCTGGACGAGGACCTGACGGAGGCATTGTGCCTTGCGCACGATATCGGTCATCCGCCGTTCGGCCATGCTGGCGAGCACGCGCTTGATCAGGCACTGGCGCGTCATGGCGGTTTCGATCACAACGCCCATTCGCTGCGCACGCTGATGCGGATCGAAAGCCCCTATTGCGACCATGAAGGGCTCAATCTCAGCTGGGAGGTGCTGGAAGGGTTGGCGAAACACAACGGACCGGTCGCCGAACCCGTCTGGGCGCTGGCGGAACTGGATGCGGACTACCCGTTGATGCTGGACCGCTATCCCTCGCTCGAAGCGCAGATTGCGGCGGTGGCGGACGATATCGCCTATGACAACCACGACATCGACGACGGTCTGCGCGCGGGCTTTCTGAAGCTGGACGAGTTGCTGACCATGGATTTCGTCGCCGACCAATGGCGCGACGTCGAGCGGCGTTTCCCCCATGCGGCGCATGATCGCAAGCTGCGCGAACTGGTCCGCGGTCAGATCGGGCTGATGGTCAACGACGTGATCGAACATACAAGCATGAAAACGGCGTCGGCGACGAGCATCGCAGAAATACGCGACGCCGGAGAGTGGTCGGGCGGATTTTCCCCCGGATTGGCGGCGCAGGAGCGGCTGCTGAAACGCTTCATGTACGATAATCTCTACCTGCATTCCGAACAGGTGCAGACGGCGGAAAGCGCGCGCGAGGTCGTCGCGAAACTCTACGCCGCCTACGAACAGGACCCCAATCTGCTCGATCCGGCATGGCAGGCAAAGCTGCCACCGGCCGAACCCGAAAGAAGCCGCCATATCGCCGATTATATCGCCGGCATGACCGATCGCTTCGCCATGAACCGATGCGCGGCGATCTACGGCTTCGTGCCGGAGGGGCTGCGCAATGTCTGAACCTGTGCGCATCGCGCTGGTCGGGGCGACCGGCCTGATCGGCCGCGCCATCATCGCACAGGCTGTCGGACGGGAAAACATACGCCTGCTCGCCATCGCGAGGCGTGAGATGAAACTGCCGTCCGGTGCCACGATGGAGATGGTCGTCGCCGACCCGCAGGAGTGGGGAACGGTCCTGTCCGCGCTGCGCCCCGACGTGCTTATCAGCGCGTTGGGCACGACCTGGAACAGGGCAGGGCGCGACGAAGCGTCCTTTCGCGCGGTAGATCAGACACTGGTTCTGATGTTGGCGCAGGCGGCGCGTGACAGCGGCACCGAACGCATGCTTACGGTGAGTTCCGTCGGTGCGGATAGCGGCGCCAAAACCTTCTATCTGCGCGTCAAGGGCGAAGTGGAACGCGACCTTCGCAAGATCGGCTTCGACCGGCTCGACATAATGCGGCCCGGCCTGCTTCGGGGTAAGCGGGACCGCGACATGCGCATCGGCGAAACCGTCGGGCGGATCGTCAGTCCGGCGACTGACCTGCTGCTGCACGGCGCGTTTCGGCGATATCGGTCGATCCGCGACGACGAAGTCGCGCGCGCGGGGCTGGCCTTGGCTTTGCGCAAGGCCGGGGGCAAGTTCGTGCATGAACACGACGCGCTGCTGCGGGCTGCACGGTCGCTGCCGATGGCGCGATCGTAGCCGGGAAAGGGGTGCGGCCCATGTGGGATACGATATTCAACGCGGCAAACATCGTAGCGATGGCGGCGTGGGCGGTGCTGATCCTGCTGCCGCGCAGGCCGCTGACCATGACGATACTGCTCTATTGCGGTGTCGGGCTGCTCTGCTTGGCCTATACCGCCGGGCTGATCGGCCTTCTGACCGGGCTGGTCGATCCCGGCGGTGCGGCAGGGAACGGCGGCGGATTTACTTCCATTGCGGAAGTTCGCGAGATATTCGCAAGCGATGGCGGGCTTACCATAGGATGGGTCCATTATCTGGCGTTCGACCTGTTCGTGGGTCTGTGGATCGCGCGCGACGCCGATGCGAAAGGCTTCGGACGGATCGTTCAGGCCCCCGTCCTGCTGGCCACCTTCATCGCCGGCCCGGTTGGCTTGTTAGTGTGGCTGTGCCTGCGTGAGCGCCGCGCACGTGCGACACATGGGCGGTTCCGATGAAACGGCACGCTCCCGCCACCGGGCGCAACAGCGCGGCAATTCATGGCGTGTTGTCGCAGATCCTGCCAGCAAAGGGAACGGTCCTGGAGATCGCCAGCGGCACCGGCGAACACGCGGTCTACATGTCGCGCAAATTTCCGGACCTGATCTGGCAGCCAAGCGATCAGGATGAGGCTTCGCTGCTTTCGATTGCGGAATGGCGGGCCGATGCCGGACCATCGAACCTGGCGGCTCCTATCGTGCTCGATGCCGCGTCGGAACGCTGGCCGGTGGAGCAGGCTGACGCAATTTTCTGCTGCAATATGGTTCATATCAGCCCATGGTGCGCGACCGCTGGCCTGTTCCGCGGTGCGGCGCGTCTGTTGGACACGAACGCACCGCTGATCCTCTACGGGCCGTTCATCGATCCCGGCGTGCCGACCGCCCCATCCAACCAGGAATTCGACGTCGATCTGAAACGACGAAATCCGGAATGGGGCCTTCGCTCCATCCCGGATTTGGACGCCGTCGCACAGGAAAACGATTTCACAATGCGCGAAAGATATTCGATGCCCGCGAACAACTGCATCCTGCTGTTTCGTAAGGTCTGATGTCAGATTTCCTCGTCGACTTCTTCAACGACGGATTCGGCGTCTTCCTCGATACCGTCGATCGTGTTGCAGGCCGACAGGCTCAATGCCGCGGCGGCGAAAGTGGTGGTGGCGATGATCTTGCGGACCATTGGGAGGCTCCTTCGTTCATGCCCATGAGCGGGCACTGGCGTAACGATGGGGACGCAGGGATGGTTCCGCCCATCATCCAGCCGCCTCTGCCGGAACGGGAATCTTCGACAACCGGTGTTCGCGCCAGGCGATGATCGAACCCGCCGCGACGATGAGCGGCGCGCCGATCCACAGGGCAGCCGTGGGCAGCCGATCGAAGAACCAGAAGCCGAACAGGGTCGCCCATAGAAGCGAGCTGTAATCCATCACGATGACGCTTGCGACCGCGCCGTATTTAAGTGCCGCCGTCAGCAGGAACTGACCCAGCAAACCGACCAGCGCCAGCCCGCCAAGCAGACCCCATTGATAGGGTGAATGCGGAGCGGCAACGAAGGGCAGCGCCAGCGCCAGCACCGGCACGCTGAATGCGGCGAAGTAGAAGACGATCGTCAGCGGATCCTCCGTCCGCGTCAGATCGCGTATCTGGATGGATATGAGCGCGATCATGAACGGCGCCGCCAGTGCGATGACGGTTCCAAAAAGCGGGATCGTGGCACCGCCCGGCTGCGCGATGACAATCACGCCGACAAAGCCGAGCAGCACGGCGCCCCAGCGATAGCTGCCGACCCGTTCCTTCAGTAGAAGCGCCGACAGGATCACCGCCCAGATGGCGGACGTGAAACCGAACGTCGTCGCTTCGGCCAGCGGCAGGAGCGTCACCGCCCCGAAATTCAGGAACATGCCGGTAAGGCCGTAGGCGGCCCGCTGCGCGTGTTTGCCAAGCCTCGCGGTTTTGAGTTTGCGAAGGCCACCGGTCGCACCGAACCAAGCTAGGAGGATGGGGATGGTGGGAATTTGCCGCCAGAACAGGATTTCGATGAGCTGCACGCCGCTTTCGCTCGCCAGCTTGACCAGGACAAGCATGACCGACAGCACGAAGGCCGCGGCGAGTCTGATCAGCAGGGCGAGAAGCGGACGCCGGGCGGGTGCATTTGGCAAGGTTGCAGTGGATGCATCTGACACCCGGCCGCATTAGGGGCGCGATCGATCCACGCAATCCTGCGCGTATGTTGCGGTGACCCGGCCCGCCACCCATATGCGCGCCATGCAGCCGCTGCGCGACTATCTCCTTTTCGCAAGCGAGGCGGAACTGGTCGGCCTCGCTGGTCTGGCCATGATCGGCGTCGCGCTGTTCGCACTGGCCGCGGAAAAGCGGCGCAACGCGAAGGCGCGGTTCGATGCGCTGGGCTGGATGCCATGGACCCCCATCTTCATGGGCAGCGCCATGATCGCCGCCGCGCTTCTCATACTGGCCATCAAGGGTGTCATGACGGGGGAATAAGGTTGGTGCCGGAATGCCCCGAAACTTCGGACGTGTCTACAGACACGCTTCCAGATACGCTTGATCGAACCCGAACTGGCGCGATTTTTCGAGCGTGTAGGGGCGCAATCCCGAAGCGCGGAATTCGCCGATGATCTTGCCGTCTTCGTCCTCGTCCAGATATTCGAACTTGAACAGTTCCTGCGTCACGATGACGTCGCCTTCCATGCCGATGACTTCGGTGATGTTGGTCGTGCGGCGCGAACCGTCGCGCAGGCGCTTCACCTGGACGATCAGATCGACCGACTCCGCGATCTGCCGGCTGATGGCCTCCTTGGGTATCTTGATATCGCCCATCAGGATCATGTTCTCCATCCGGCCCAGGCATTCGCGCGGGCTGTTGGCGTGGAGCGTACACATCGACCCGTCATGACCCGTATTCATCGCGGCAAGCAGATCGAAGCATTCCGCGCCGCGAATCTCGCCCAGGATGATGCGGTCGGGCCGCATGCGCAGGGCGTTCTTCACGAGGTCGCCGATCGTGATCGCGCCTTGCCCTTCCAGGTTCGGCGGGCGCGTTTCCAGCGGCAGCCAATGCGGCTGCTGCAGGCGAAGTTCGGCCGCATCCTCGATCGTCAGCACACGTTCGCCGGGATCGATCATCTTGGACAGGGCGTTGAGCATCGTCGTCTTGCCCGAACCGGTACCGCCTGAAATCACGATGTTCATCCGGCATGCGCCCGCGATCTTAAGCGCGGTCGCCATCTTTTCGTCCATCGAACCGAAATTCTTCAGCATGTCGATGGTGATCGGCTTTTCGGAAAACTTACGAATGGAGATCGCCGTGCCCTTCAGGGACAAAGGCGGCACGATGACGTTGACACGGCTACCGTCCTTCAGACGGGCATCGGCCAGCGGCGTGGTCTGGTCGACACGCCGACCGACCTGGTTGACGATCCGCTGTGCGATCTGGAACAGGTGCTGTTCGTCGCGGAACTGGATGGGGGCGATGACCAGCTTGCCCTTCTTCTCGATATAGGTCTGCTGCGGACCGTTGACCATGATGTCGGTGATATCCGGATCGCCCAGCAATTCCTCCAGCGGACCGAAACCGAGCAATTCATCGATCAGGACTTTTTCGAGCGCGAATTGTTCGCGGCGGTTCAGCGTGACCTTCAGTTCGGCCAGCACCTCCATGATAATCGGACGGAATTCTTCGGACAGTTCCTCTTTGGAAAGCGTCGCGGCCGCTTCGGGATCGACCCGTTCCAGAAGGCGCGGCAGCACCTGCTCCTTGATCCGGTGGACGCTGGCTTCGAACCCGCCGACTTCCTGCTGGCCTTCCATGACCGCATTGGCACGGTCGGTCAGGCGGGTCATCGCATCGTTCTTGGTCGCCGGTGCCAGGCCGGCACCGTCGATTCCATCCTCACCCGGCAAGGGGGGAAACTGTTCGCCGCCGGGGACCGGGGCTTCTTCCTTGATGGGCGCCTTCGCGTCGCCGCCCTTCATCGGGCGGGCGACACCGAAGGATGGACGGGCGCCGGACTTCATGCCGCTGGGACCGTTCTTTCGTCCAAATGCGCTCATCGGGCCGTTCTCCATAAGCGATTAAAAACCGCACAATTCAATGTGTTCTGATGACAAGGGATAGTCATTGGAAGATCAATGGGGATGGTGAATAAAGCGGAAACCTTAGCAATCCATAAATGGGCCGACGGATGCCGGGTCACGCCGCACTCGAACGCAGGGCAACGACTTCTTTACCACGATTGCCTACTGGAAAAGGCAGCAACCCTACCGGTATCAGCGTGGACGACCGACCCTATGCAGCAATATATCAAATCGGATTTGTTGGATGCCATGCCGTGGCGATGGATGCTCTGGTGGCTGCTCGCCCCCAATATGGCGGTCATTGCCATGTGGCCGATCGGCGGACCGTCCATGACCGCGACGATCCTGATGACCGGGCTTTTCGGATTGATCGCGGCGCAGCGGTCCCTGCGAAAAGTCCGTATCGTGGCAATCGGTGCCATTTTCGCGTTTGTTTCGGCCGTCTATGTTACAAAAAGCTTCAATATCGATCTTCTGAACGCTTTTCGTTTGCATCAATATATCGGCGAGCTGGATGTCTTCAAATCTCCCGAATATCTGGTCGCAGCAACTGCCATGGGCGGCGCGCTGATAGGCGCGGTCTCTTTCGGATCCGCCAGGACGCAATTCAACTCACGAAGCCAATATCTGACCGGCCTTGCCGCCATCGGTGTCCTGATAGCGGGCGACATGTATTTCACGGCCGGAACGCGCGGGAGCTACAAGGCTACTGCACCGGCGGGTACGCCGATGGATTCCGCCATTCTGCGCAACGATATCCGCCCTGAAAACCTGATGGCCAGAAACCTCATCATCATAATGGTGGAAAGCTGGGGTGTTCCCGAACATCCTTTGGACAAACGGATCGACCGGCAGATCTGGGATGCAAGCAAATTGACGGGCTACGACGCGACATACGGCATCAGCGAGTATTACGGATCGACCACCAATGCCGAACTTCGTGAATTGTGCGGTGTATGGTCCGACCACAACGCCTTCGATTTCGACAATTCGAACTGCCTGCCAAGGCAATTTGCCGAAAAAGGGTTCAAGACCATGGCTTTCCATTCGTTCGAAAGTAGTTTCTTCTGGCGGTGGCAATGGTACCCCAAACTGGGCTTCCAGTCCGACGAGTTCAAACCCGAACTTGGTGCGATGGGCGCACGCGACTGCAACGGGGTTTTTGCCGGGGTGTGCGACGAAGACGTTCCCAAGCTGCTGGGGGACCGGTTGCGCGCTTCGCCATCCGAACGCAATCTAATCTACTGGCTGACGGTGAATGCCCATCTGCCGGTTGGCTCCGACGAAGCGCTGGGAACCGACCGGTGCAGCCTGGGCACCGCCCGATGGCGAACAGATTTTCCAATGCTTTGCCGAAGCTACGCCGTTCATAAAAGCGTAGCGGATGCGATATTCGAAGAAATCGACGCACCCGATTTTCCCGAAGCGGACATATTGATCGTCGGCGATCATATGCCCCCCTTCTTCCAGCGCGCGATCCGCAAGCGGTTCGATTCCGCGCATGTCCCCTGGCTATACCTGCAGAACCGGGCGGCACGACAACGCGCAACGTCGAAACCGGTGCGAAACGGCGTATCTTGAGATCTATGTGAAGAGCCATTGATCCGGGCGGCTCATCCGCTACGGGGGGATACTGTTCTAAAAGGTCACCAGTTCCTGCGTAGATAGGTGACCGGCGTCTTATGAAAGTTTTCTCTCATGTGCGGCATTATCGGTATCGTCAGTGATCGCGACGTTTCGGATCGGCTGGTCGACGGGCTGCGGCGGATGGAATATCGCGGCTACGACAGCGCCGGTATCTGCACGATCGACGATGGCGCGATGGTCCGCCGCCGCGCGCAGGGCAAACTTGCCAATCTCGTCGCCAAGCTGGCCGAAAATCCAGCCCCGGGGCCCGTCGGGATTGCGCATACGCGCTGGGCGACGCACGGTGCGCCGACGACGCATAATGCCCATCCCCACGCGACCGATCATGTCGCGCTGGTCCACAACGGCATCATCGAGAACTTCAAGCCTTTGCGGGAGGAACTGAGGGCCGATGGCCGCACGCTGGAAAGCGATACGGACAGCGAAGTCGTGGCGCACCTGGTTTCCCGCCACATCGAAGCAGGCATGTCGCCCGAGGATGCGGTCAAGGCGGTGCTGCCCGAACTGCGCGGTGCCTTCGCGCTGGCGATCGCGTTCAAGGCGCATCCCGGCCAGCTGATCGGCGCACGGCGCGGTTCGCCGCTGGTAGTCGGGTACGGAGAAGGGGAAACCTATCTCGGCTCCGATGCTCTCGCGCTCGCCCCGCTGACGCAGCAGATCACTTATCTGGAGGAAGGCGACTGGGTCGTCGTCACCCGCGCCGGGGCCACGATCTACGATGAGCATAACGAGATAGTCGAACGCCCCGTGACCTTATCGGGCGCATCCGCGGCATCGGTGGAAAAGGGCAATTACCGCCATTTCATGCAGAAGGAAATCTTCGAACAGCCGACCGTGGTCGCGCAGACGCTGGGCTCCTACGTCCACCAGGCGGAAGAACGGGTCGCCCTGCCGCAGATGGATTTCGATCTTTCGCAAATCCGCCGCATCACCATCGTCGCCTGCGGAACGTCCTTCTACGCCGGGATGGTTGCAAAATACTGGTTCGAGCACTTCGCCCGTATTCCCGTCGATCTCGATGTGGCGAGCGAGTTTCGGTACCGCGACCCGGTGCTCGAAGATGGCGGGCTGGCGCTGTTCATATCGCAGAGTGGGGAAACCGCCGATACGCTGGCGGCCCTGCGCCATTGCAAGGCGGCGGGGCAGACCATCGCGGTGGTCGTCAACGTGCCGACCAGTTCGATGGCGCGCGAAGCCGACCTGCTTCTGCCGACCCACGCCGGCCCGGAAATCGGGGTGGCATCTACCAAGGCGTTCACCTGCCAGCTGGCGGTCCTGGCTGCACTGGCCGCGCATCTTGCAGTCGGCAAGGACCAGATGAACCGCGACGAGGAACGCGAGGTGGTCAGGCATTTGCTGGAGGCGCCGGCAGCGATCAATGCCGCGCTTCAGCATGATGACGATATCGCGGCCATGGCCCCGTTGATCGCACCGGCGCGCGATGTACTGTATCTCGGGCGCGGGCCAGATTATCCGCTGGCTTTGGAAGGGGCGCTGAAGTTGAAGGAAATCAGTTACATTCATGCCGAAGGATACGCATCGGGCGAAATGAAGCATGGACCCATCGCGCTGATCGACGAAGCCGTGCCGGTGATCGTCCTGGCGCCATCCGGACCGCTGTTCGAAAAGACCGTCTCCAACATGCAGGAAGTGCGCGCGCGAGGCGGGCAGATCGTGCTGATCTCGGATGCGGTAGGGTTGGAAGAGGCGGGCGAAGGGTGCCTCGCCACCATCGAGATGCCCAAGGTCCATCCGCTGATCGCGCCGCTGGTCTATGCGGTACCGGTGCAGCTGCTGGCATATCATGTCGCATGCGTCAAAGGAACCGATGTCGACCAACCGCGCAACCTGGCCAAGTCGGTAACGGTCGAATAATCCGTCCTGCGCAGCATAACATCGATAGCGATGTGGCTTCAATTGTATAGAATGTTTAGTTTTACGGCCTGATAACCTCTCCCCGCTAATGGCGAAGGGGTGACCACCAGTAAATCTTCCGCCGCGGCTGTTACCGAAAAGCAGTCTGACAAGTTGCCTGAAAAGCTGACCGCATTGGCGGTCCTCGGTTTGAACCATGTCGGTGATGACGAGGAAAGGGCCCGTATCCGCGGGTTGCAATATTCCCGGCTCGCCAGCAATCTGGTGCCTCGCATGGCCGGACAGTTCGTCGGCGCCGCGCTGGCGGTCTGGCTGTATCGCGACGCGGTCCCGCCCGTTGCGCTGGCGTCCTGGGTGATCGCGCTGTTCGGCATATTGTATTACGCCGTTCGCTGCGAACGGGATCTGGCAGGCGCGCAGAACGGCCGTTTGAGCCGTACCGATTTCACCCGCCATTGGTCGTCGACCGTGCTGATCGCCATCGTCTGGTGCGTACCCATTGCCCTGTTTACCTGGCAGGGAAGCCCGTTCGAACTGCTCGCCTTGTGGACAGTCGTATCCACCTTGATCATCGGATCGACGTTGCTGGTAGCGGGCGCACCTCTGGGGGCGATCGTGTTCGCGTTCATAACGGGCGGCGTCGCGGCCATAACCGCGCTGACGATGGCCCAGTTCGAGATCGCTATCGTTATCGTCATGTTCGTCGGCATCACCGCCTACGGTACCGTGCACAATGCCCGGACATACCTTACCGCACAGATCGCCGAGGCGGGTATGACCGAAAAGGGCGAGGTGGTATCGCTGCTGCTGCGGGAGTTCGAGGAAAATCAGGCGGATTGGCTGTGGCAGGTCGATACGGGCCGCCGCATACGCGCCGTATCGCCACGGTTTTCCTATGCGCTCGGCAAGGAGCCCCAGGAAGCCGAGGGGCAACCGTTCCTGCAGGCGATATCGGGGGAAGGCTGGCAGAACGGCCAGTTTCCGCCCAGCCTGCACGACCTTGCCGAACGGTTGAAACGGCGTGAGAATTTCTCGAACCTGATCGTCAAGGTCGTGATCGACGGCGAGCATCGCTGGTGGGAATTGTCCGGCACGCCGATACTGGATGACAATGGCCGCTACAACGGCTTTCGCGGGGTTGGCTCCGACGTGACCGAGCAACGCGAATCGAGTGAGAAGATCGCCTATCTCGCCCGGTACGACACGCTGACCGGGCTTCCCAATCGACTGATGCTGCATGAATCGGTGCGCGATGCGTTGCGTTATTCCACCCAGTGGCGAACCCGCTGCGCGTTCCTGATGGTCGATCTGGATCGGTTCAAGGCCGTCAACGACAGTCTGGGCCATCTGGTCGGCGACCAGCTACTGGCCAAGGTGTCCGGCCGGTTGCAGGAACTGATGGGCGAAAATACGTCCTGCGGCCGGCTCGGGGGCGACGAATTCGCCGTGGTTATCCGCGACGCGTCGGACAACAGCGTCGTCGAACGGTTGGCAAGGAAAATCATCGCGCGGATATCGCAGCCTTACGATGTCGATCATCATACGCTGTATGTCGGCGCCAGCGTCGGTTCGGCGCTGGGTCCGCGCGATGGTAGCACGGTCGAGGAATTGATGCGTAACGCCGACCTCGCCCTTTACCAGGCGAAGGACGATGGCGGGGGCGAACACTACGCCTACCAGCCCGCGCTTCACGCGCAGGCGGAGGAGCGGCGCAAGCTGGAGTTCTCGCTTCGCAAGGCGCTCGAGCGCGGGGAACTGTCGCTCGCCTATCAGCCGGTCGTGGACGCGCATGGCGAACATGTCGTTAGTTTCGAGGCCCTGTTGCGCTGGAACAGCAAGGAACATGGCTTCGTCGGCCCGGACAAGTTCATTCCCATGGCGGAAGATACGCGGCTGATCGTTCCGATCGGGAAGTGGGTGCTGCAGGAGGCATGCCGCGAAGCGGTCAACTGGCCCGGCCACATTCGCGTCGCGGTCAACGTATCGGGTGAACAGCTGATCGAACCCGATTTCACGTCGCACATCGTCAACGCGTTGTCGCATAGCGGGCTCGCGCCGCACAGGCTCGAAATCGAGGTTACCGAAAGTATCTTCCTGCGGGATGCGAATGCCGCGCGTGCGGCGCTGGACGCCGTCATGGCGCTGGGGTGCTCGGTGGCGCTCGACGATTTTGGAACCGGATACTCATCACTCGGCTATCTGCGCAATCTCAAATTCTCGACCATCAAGGTTGACCGGTCCTTCGTTCAGGGAGCGGCACAGAACAGCGCTGAAAGCCTGGCGATCATACGCGCCGTGGTGGCGATGGCGGACAGTCTGGAAATGAGCACGACGGCCGAGGGCGTCGAGAATGCGGAGGAAGCGGAAATGATCCGCGCGCTCGGCTGCAAGAAGATCCAGGGCTATCATTTCGGCCGTCCGATGCCCGCGGTGGAGGCCCTTGCCCTGTTTACCAATGCGGATCGACGCCGGGCATAGCACGTTCGAGTGCCGGTCAGGCCGCGGTAAGTTGCCGCAGCGCCCCTTCGAACAGACCGCGCCCATCGGTTCCGCCATGCACCGGATCGACGGCGCGTTCGGGGTGCGGCATCATGCCGAGCACGTTGCCGGTTTCGTTGACGATACCGGCAATGTCGTTACGCGATCCGTTCACATTGTCGGTATAGCGGAAAACCACGCGCCCGTTCCCCTCGATCCGGTCCAGCGTATCGTTGTCGGCGTAATAATTGCCGTCGTGATGGGCGACTGGAATATCGATAACGTCCCTTCCGGCATAGGCGCGGGTAAAGATCGTATCCGTGGTCTCCACCCGCAGCCGCGCCGTGCGGCAGATGAACCGTTGATCGGCATTGCGCATCAGCGCGCCCGGCAGCAGGCCGCATTCGGTCAGGATCTGGAAACCGTTGCATACGCCCAGCACCGGCACGCCGCGTTCCGCCGCGGCGATAACCGCTTTCATCACCGCGCTGCGGGCTGCCATCGCGCCGGAACGCAGGTAATCGCCATAGGAAAAACCGCCCGGTACCGCGATAAAGTCGAGCCGTTCGGGCAACTGCGCATCATCATGCCAGACGCGCAACGGCGCTGTGCCGGTGACGCTGTGCAACGCGACCGCCATGTCGCGGTCGCAGTTCGATCCGGGAAAGGTAATGACGGCACAACGCATGACCGTCAGCCTCGCGCCGTTTCCGGTTCGACGCGCTCGATCCGGTAATTCTCGATTACGGTATTGGCCAGAAGCTTGCGGCACATCGCATCGAGATCGTCGTCGCTTGTCGCGTTACCGACATCCAGTTCGATGATTTTGCCGGACCGGACATCGTTCACGCCAGAAAAGCCGAGATTCTCCAGCTTGTGATGGATCGCCCGCCCTTCGGAATCGAGTACCCCCGGTTTTAGCGAGACGGTAATACGAATCTTCATCACGGAATGTCCTGCCTGTCCTGACATGTCGGGCCTGGACAGCCTATGGCGTTGCCCGGGGTATCGGGCAAGGTGTTGGCCTATGGCCCGGTGGAATTAATGGCCGCATTCGTGCGGGGCAGCACGGTGAACCGCACCGCTTCGCCGGGCACCAGATACTGCCTGGCCTTCGCCAGCATATCGTCCGGAGTGATGGCAGCATAGCGCGCGCGGGCGGTCTTGAACCGTTCGAGGTCTTCCGGGTTCGATTGCGCATCGCCCACGATGTCCATCCAGCTGCCGTTGGTTTTCAACCGGTTGTCGATCGCTTCGTAGATCGGCTGCCGGGCGCGGGTCATCAGATCGTCATCGGGAACGTCGCGCCGCATGTCGGCAATCACCGCGTCGAGCGCGTTCTTCACCGTATCGATTTGTCCCACATCGACCGAAGCCCCGATTTCGAACGTGCCGAAATCCGTGAAGCGGGAACTCAGGCTGCTCGAACTCGTCACCGAATAGGTCTCCCCCAACTCTTCGCGCAGCTTCTCCGTCAGCTGAAGCCGGACCACGCGGGCCAGCAGGTTGAGCTGGGACGTTTCGGCCCAGTCGCTGTCGTCGGTGGTCGGCCAGATGAACCGGACCATCGCCTGATCGGCTTCCCCATCGTGGGTTACAGTAACGGACGATCGATCCTGTGTGAACGGCAGCGTGCGCCGCGCATCGTCATAGTCGCGAAACGTCGTCTCGCGCGGAGGCAGCGCGCCGAACGTACGCGCGACGAAGTCGATCGCCTTCGCTTCATCGAAGTCGCCGACGATGGCGATCTCGATCGCTCCGTTCTCCAGCCGGTCGGAAATATTGCTTTCCAGCTGGTCGTAATCCATTCCCGCGAAAGTCTCGATCGGGGGGCGGACATAGCGCGGATCGTCGTCTGTCAGTCGCGGCATGCGCGCTTCACCATAGGCGGAACCGGGGGTCTTGCCGATCCGGGCGTAGAAATCCGCCAGCCCATTGCGCCAAGCGCCCAGACCTTCCGCCCGGTAACCCGGATCGGTCACATAGGCGGCGAGCAGCTGCAGCTGCAGTTCCAGATCGCGGGGCGTGGTATCGGATGCAGCGATGTAGCGGTCGTCGGCGGTGGATAGCGATCCGCCTACCGCGCGTCCTGCCAGCACCGATTGCAGTTCGTCCGAACTGTGCCGGCCCAAGCCGCCACGTGTCAGCAGCGGCACCAGCGCGTTGGCGAGCGGGTTGTCGCGTGTCTCCAGCAGCCGTCCGCCATCGATGCCGACGCGGACGCTGACCCGGTCCGCCGAAAGCTGCGTGGTCTTGAGATTGAGCATGACGCCGTTCGCGAAACGCAGCGTGCGAATGCCGTAATCCTCCGTCACCGTATCGCTCATGATCTCGCCAGGCGCGCCGAAATCCGCATAGGCGAAATCCGCGGCGCTGAAATCTTGTGGCGGGCCGACTTCCTGCCGGAATGCGGTCTGCACCGCATCGCGCAAGGCCTCCGCCCCCCCTTCCGGCGCCGTCTTGCCGGTGAAGCGAATGAGCGGTTCGTCGAGGGCGACGGCTTCGTCGCGCCAGGCCTGCCATACGGTTTCGGGCGTGGCATCTGCTACCGCCGCTTCGAACCGTTCCAACTGGCGTTCCGGGCCGTCGGGGACGAAATTGCCATTCGCGATCTGCGCCGCCTGACCCACGAATGCCGCATTGCTGCGCGTGGCGAGGTTGGCGACGCTGTTCTTCAGACCCTGCCGCCGGTTGGTGATCTGTTCGGTCAATTCGGCCTGCGTGAAGCCATGTTCGATAGCGCGCTTGTACTCCGCGACCGCCGCGGTAACCGCCCCGCGCCATTTGCCTTCTTCGCTACTCGCGCTGATCTGCGTCGTGCGGGCCTCTTCGAAGAAATCGCCGGTCGAGAGGCTGGCCCCGCGGAACGGCGGCGTCTCGTCGCGCATGATCCGTTGCAGGCGGCGCCCGACGATACCGCCCGCCAGACCGCGCAGCGTGTTGAGTCGCCGCTCCGCGACCGTGTCGGGACGGTCGATATATTCCCCATGCCGCATGATCGCGACGCTTTCGGTAAGCGCGGGATCGATATAGATATCGGTCCGGTCCGCATCTTCGGGATCGACCGGGCCCGCGTCCGCCTGTTCTAGAGACGGGCCTGCCTGCCAATCGGCGAAACGCGACCGGACGCCCGCCTCGACCGCGGCGGGGTCGATATCGCCGACCACTATCAGCACCGTGTCGGCGGGTACATATTCGCGTTCGTAGAATGCGCGAAGCCCCGCCGCATCCGCCGCTTCCAGAGTTTCCGCCGTACCGATCGGCAGACGATCCTTCAGGCGCGATTGCGGAAAGGCGAATTCCAGCGAGTCCACCACATTTTTCAACGCGTAATTGTTCCGCACCCGACGTTCTGACAGGATCACTCCGCGTTCGCGATCCACCGCATCCTGTGCGATGGTAAGTTCGCCGGCGGTTTCGCGCATCAGCATCAGCGCGGTGTCGACGAGGTCCGGATCCGCACGGGGCAGGTCCAGCTTGTATTCGGTCCGGTCGAAACCGGTCGATGCGTTGGTGTCCGCGCCGAATGCCAGGCCTTCGCGTTCCAGCAGCTTGACCATCTCGCCTTCTGGAACGTTGCGCGATCCGTTGAAAGCCATGTGCTCGACGTAATGGGCGAAGCCGCGCTCATCCTCCCGCTCGTCGATCGACCCGGTCTTCACGATCATGCGGATGAGCGCGGTGCCTTCCGGCCGGTCGTTCGCGCGTATGATATAACGCATACCGTTGTCCAGCATGCCGAATACCCAGCCGTCTTCGGGCGTAAAATCGCTGTCTTCCAGTTCCCAGTCGGCCGCGTTCCACCCGCGCGTCGGCGCCACCGCGCTTTCGGCGGCGATCGGTGTCCTTAGGACTTCCGGTGTCGTCGTCTCCCGGGCAGCAAGGCTCGGCGTCAGAAGCGAAGCGAGTGCGGTGGTCGCCAGCAAGGCCATGGCAGGGCGGTCGATCGGTCGTGAAATCATGCGGCCGTCATGCACATGCGACGCGCGCCATGCAACAGCAGCCTATTTCTTGGGCTTTACATCCCGCATCTTTCCGCGATGCGCACTCATGTCCAGCACTTCGCCCGGACCGTTATCCTCGTGATTGAGGATGCCCAGCCGTCGAGCGACTTCCTGGTAGGCTTGCTCTTCCCCGCCCATGTCGCGGCGGAAGCGATCCTTATCCAGCTTCTCGTTGGTCTTCATGTCCCACAAGCGGCAGCCGTCGGGGCTTATTTCGTCGGCCAGGATGACGCGGCTGAAATCGCCATCGTACAGGCGGCCGAATTCCAGCTTGAAGTCGACGAGGCGGATATCGACCGCCGCGAACATGCCCGACAGGAAGTCGTTCACCCGGATCGCCATGCTGGCGATGTCCTGCATTTCCTCCTGACTGGCCCAGTTGAAACAGGCGATGTGCTCTTCCCCAACCAGCGGATCGCCCAGCGCGTCGTCCTTGTAGCAATATTCGATCAATGTATGCGGCAGTGCTTCGCCTTCCTCCAGACCCAGACGCTTGCAGATGGAGCCTGCCGCGACGTTACGGACGATGACCTCTACGGGAATGATTTCCACCTGCCGGACGAGTTGTTCGCGCATGTTCAGGCGGCGGATGAAATGGGTCGGCACGCCGATATGCGACAGGCGGGTGAAGACGAATTCGCTGATCCGGTTGTTGATTACGCCCTTGCCGTTGATCGTACCCTTCTTCTGCGCATTGAACGCGGTCGCATCGTCCTTGAAATACTGGATGATCGTGCCGGGTTCGGGCCCTTCATACAGGATTTTCGCTTTGCCTTCGTAGATCTGGCGGCGACGGGCCATAGGATGTTTCCTTGTCGAAATGCTGCGTCCGAAAGCAGTAGGCCGAAAGTTGGCGCGGGACGTGCCGTCGCCTTATCCGCCGCCGTGGGCAAGCGCAATCGAACCGGCCCGAATGTTTCGTTGCGCGGGTGCGGACAAGCGGCCATGATGCCGCCCATGGATATCGATAAGCTGATGTTTCGCGACGGTCTGCTGGATGGTCAGCGTATTCTGGTGACCGGCGGCGGCACGGGTCTGGGCCGGGTGATGAGCGAAGCGTTTTTAAAGCTGGGTGCTACGGTCCACATCTGCGGGCGGCGGCAGAACAGGCTGGACGAAACCGCCGATGCGCTGATGACCCGGCACGGCGGCACGGTCGTCGGTCATGTCTGCGACATTCGCGATGCGGATAATGTTCAGGCGATGGTCGATGCGGTGTGGGACCATGGCGGCCCGCCGACCGGCGTAGTCAACAACGCGGCCGGCAATTTCGTCAGCCGGACTGAGGACCTGTCCTTGAACGGATTCAACGCGATTGCCGATACGGTTTTTCGGGGCACGTTCTACGTGACACACACCATTGGCAAGCGGCTGATCGAAAAGGGTGCGCAGGCGAGCTTCCTGTCGATCCTGACCACCTGGGTGTGGAATGGGGGGCCGTTCGTCGTCCCTTCCGCCATGTCGAAATCGGCGATCAATACCATGACTCAGAGCCTGGCGGTGGAATGGGGGCGGTATGGCCTGCGGTTCAATGCGATCGCCCCCGGGCTATTCCCGACCGAGGGTATGAATGCCCGGCTCGCGCCCGATGGCAGGGGCGATAATGCGGATACGGCAAGCAACCCGATGGGGCGGCACGGCGAAATGCACGAACTGGCCAATCTCTCCGTGTTCCTCATTGGTCCGGGCGCCGCATGGATCAATGGCCAGACCATTGCGATCGATGGCGCTGGCTATCAGGCGACCGGCGGCAACTTCTACGAAGCGCTGAGAGGACTTGGCGACGAGGAATGGGGCCAAATGCGCGACAAGATCAAGGGCAGCAACGCGCGCGACAAGTCCGACCGTTCGGTCTGAACGTCGTTCACGAAACGGGAAAAAAGGTGCCCAGAGGCAGATTCGAACTGCCGACACCACGATTTTCAATCGTGTGCTCTACCAACTGAGCTATCCGGGCACAGCGCCGGCATGCCGACGGTCCGGCATCCGGGTTGGAAGCGGCGCTATGAACAAGGCCCGCGGAATTGGCAAGCGGGAAAACGCGTTGCGATACTGCGTTCTCTAGTCCTGCGTCGGCCAATCGTCGCACGCGAGCTCGTCGTGCGAGGCGGGGCGGCCGGGAACGGCATAGTCGTCGCTGAACCATCGATGCAGGTCGCGGTCGCGGCACCTTTGCGAACAGAATGGCGCGAATTCAGCCGCGCGCGGCTTCTTGCAGATCGGGCAGGGGCGGGTTGTCGTGTTCATGACCAGCGGTTCATATAGAAACAGCCTGGCAAAATGCACCCTCCAGTGCGAGATCGTCGTCCGTTGCGATGCGCACGATCCGGCCCGTTCTGCGGACAAGCGCGTCGATCCAGTCCGGTTCCAAGAACGTTTGGAGCATCGGATGCATCGTTAGCAGCAATGCCCCTGGTCCCTCCTCATGCTCCGCGCGCCGTAGCAGCTGTCGCACCAGCATCCCCTTGCCGGCATGGGCAGCACGATGGAACAGCGACGGTCGCATGAGCCTTGCGACGATCTGCACAAAGCCGAAACCATTCATCGCGGTACGTTCATGCGGCCAGTCGGCCAGCGCTTCGCCTAGGGCGGCGTCCACTTCGCGGCGAATGGATTTGCTGGAAATCGTCGGGAAATCGATGCCGACGACGCCGCCCATATCGAAGCGGCGCAGCATGGCGGCAATCGGCGCGACCGCCGCCATGGACAAAAGGCGCGTGTCGACGCCACCGTCTATATCGATCACCGTCATGGCCGGCGTCGGATCGATCAGCAGTTGACCGCCCGAAAAAGCGATCGATCGGTCCATGGCCCCTCCGATCAATTCGTCCCATACCGCGACCGGAAAGCGCCGAACGGTTTGCACGCAGTGCCCTTCCTCGCGCAGCATACAGGCAAGGTCGGGCTGGCTGGGCGTGTCGTGGCTGAGTTTGCCGAGCGGAAGTTTCAGCCGCCCCCGCTCTGCAATGGCGCCGCGCGTGATCGCGACGCAGCAGCGCGATCCTTCGGTGAGCGCGGCGGGCAGTTTGTCGAGCAGGACCGTCCGGCCATCCGCGATATGCGCCGTCGCGCGCGCGCTTCCCGATTGTCGGTGAGCAATCACGGCCTCGTGGACGTGGCCCGCGGCGATCTCGCCGGGCCACCAGATACGCGATGCTGCGATATCCGCCCCTTCCGTCCGGATCGCCCGATGTTCGCCGATCCCTTCCTCGATCAGCCATTCAGCCAAGGGCGAAGCCTGCGGCCTTCAGCAGCAGCCGCGTTTCATACAACGGCAGGCCCATAACCCCCGAATGGCTGCCCCGGATGCTGCGGATCAATCCCTCCGCCGCCCCCTGGATCGCGTAGCCACCCGCCTTGCCCCGCCATTCGTCGCCATCGCAATAGTCCGAAATTTCAGGTGCTTCCAGCCGCTTGAACTGGACCACCGTTTCGCTCAACTTGTGCCGAAGGGACCCATCGGGATGCCGCAGGACGATGCTGGAATAGACGCTGTGGCGACGCCCGGACAGAAGCTGGAGGCAGCGTTCGGCCTCTTCGCGCGTATCGGCCTTGGGAAGGATGCGTCGCCCGACCGCAACGACCGTGTCGCCGGCCATGACATATCCCGCCGCGGCGCAGGCCATCGCCTTCTCGCGCCCCATTCTGAGCGCGTAGTCGCGCGGCAGTTCACCTTTGCCGGCGGTCTCGTCGATGTCGGAAGGCAGCAACGCATCGGGTACGATGCCAATCCGGCCCAGCAATGCCAGCCGGCGCGGGCTGGCCGATGCCAGAACGAGTTTGCGATCGGGCGGCGCATCCATGCCCGCGACCATCCGGGCCTTAAGTCGGTCCCGGACCCTGACCAGGGCCACCGCGCCCCGGCATGAAACGGTAGGTAATGCGCGCCTTGGTCAGGTCGTAGGGCGTCAGTTCGCACAGAACTTCGTCACCGACCAGTACGCGGATGCGGTTCTTGCGCATCTTGCCCGCCGTATGACCCAGAACCTCATGGCCATTTTCAAGCTCCACCCGGAACATCGCATTGGGCAGCAGTTCCACCACCTTGCCGCGCATTTCGAGGAGTTCTTCTTTGGCCATAAAGTTCCGTGTTCCATGTCGTTCGTCGGGTAGGGTGGGGCGCATATAGGTGCGCGCGGGATAAAAGGAAAGCCTGAGCGGTATAGTCAGCATGCACTCATGTCGGGAGGCCGAGAGCGCCAGAAATCCCCTGTCTCGAAAGCCCGATCGAATGATCCGAACCGCGCCCCGTATTGCCTCGCACGCATCCTGCGCCGCCATTGCCCTGTGCGCGGCTACCATTCCGGCTACCACCATAGCGCAGGACGAGGATGAGGAAACGGTGGCAAACGAAACCATCGTGGTTCGCGCGGAACGTCTGCGGGGCCAGGTCGATACCGATCTCGCGCCCATCCTGGAACTGGGCGAGGAGGATATCGCCGCCTATGGCGCCGGATCGATCGAGGATCTGCTGGTCGCGCTGGAACCGCAGACCAGTTCCAATCGCGGGCGGGGCGGCCGCCCGGTGTTCCTTATCAACGGCGTTCGTATCGGCAGCTTCCGCGAATTCCGGTCCTACCCGCCAGAAGCCATCGCCAAGGTCGAAGTGTTGCCCGAAGAGGTGGCGCAGAAATTCGGTTTTCCGCCGACGCGCCGCGTCGTCAATTTTATCCTGAAGGACGATTATTCCGCCGTTACGCTGGAGGTGGAATATGAACAGCCCGACCGGGGCGGCTATTCGTTCAACGAACAGGAAGCGACGCTGCTCAAAATTACCGGCGGCGGCCGGTTGAACGTCAATCTGGAACGCGAAGACACCACCGCCCTGACGGAAGCGGAGCGCGACATCATACAGACGGATGATGGCACGTCCCGCATTGCGACCGATCCGGACATTGCCGCATTTCGCACATTGATCGCCGACAGCGTGGAATATGAAGCGTCGGTCAATTACGCAAAGGCGTTCATCGACAGCGGCAGTTCGATCAGCCTCAACGCCACCTACGAACGCAGCGAAAGCGAGAGCCTGTCCGGCCTCGATACGATCCTGCTGACGGCGGGCGGAGACAGGGTGTTGCGAGTGCTGAACCCCGACGATCCCCTGCGGCGGAATATCGTCAGCGACAGTATCTCCAGCGCCGGCAGCTATAACCGGCCCTTGGGGGATTTCATCCTGACCGCGACGGTCGACGCGACCTATTCCGATACGACCACGCAGATCGATCAGCGCGCCGATGCTCGACAATTGGTGCTGGATGCGGCGGGCGGCTTGTTCGATATTCGAGGGGTCCTACCCCCGGTCGCGCGCGACGATGTGGCGATTGCGACCAGTCAGGCCTACAGTCTGGAAAGCAAAGCCACACTTCGGGGCAGTCCGCTGTTCCTGCCCGCCGGAGAGTTGCAGACGACGCTCGATCTTGGCTTCGCATATACCGGCATCGAAAGCGAGGATACGCGGAGCGATTTCCTTACCGATTTGTCGCGTTCCAACCTGTCCGCCGGGGTGAATGTCACGGTCCCGGTTACCAGCGAACGCGAAGGCTTCCTCGCCGATGCCGGAACGATCGGGATCAACGCCAGTGCGGGCGTGAACGAAATATCGGACTTCGGTACCTTGTTCGACTGGAGCCTCGGCCTGCAGTGGGAGCCGCTCGACGGTTTCGATGTGTCGATGACTTATACGCGCAGCGAGCAGGAACCGTCGCTCAGTCAGCTTGGCGCACCCAATATCGTAACGCTGAACGTCCCGACATTCGATTTCACCGACAACACCACCCGGCTGGTCGAGGTGACCACCGGCGGCAATCCCGATCTGTTGGCGGAAATGCAGTCCGACTGGAGTTTTTCCGCGAACTGGCGTCTGCCGTTTCTGGAAGATGCGCGCGCGAACGTGAACTACTCGGTCAACCGGTCCGATAATGTTTCATCCTCCTTCCCGTTCCTGACGCCGGAGATCGAGGCGGCGTTTCCGGGTCGCATCACGCGCGTGGACGGCGTGCTGACGGCGGTCGATCTGCGCCCGGTCGATTTTTTTGAAACGCGCAGCAAACGGTTGAGTTTCGGCCTCAATTACAGTGGGCAGATCGGCAAGGCGCCCGAACCTCCCGAACGTCCCGAAGGGGCGCGATCTGGCGGTAGGCCGGAAGGAGCGGACGGGCCGAACCGCGACGGTTCCGAACCGGGCGGCGGTTTCGGTGTATTGCGCGAAAGATTATGCACGGACGATGGCGCCGCGTTCCTGCAACGGCTGATCGAGGCAATAGACAAGGGAACGGTCTCAGAGGAATTTCCCGGTCTCGATCTCGAACTGGCCAATCGGATGCTGGGGCGCCTGCGGAACGAAGATGGCAGCATCGATCCCGAACGGCTGACCGCTTTCCGCGAACGTATCTGCGAAACGCCGGAAGCCAAGCAAGGCGGCAATCGCGGAGGCGGAAGCGGTCGTGCCGCGCGCTTCTTCAGCGGCGACGATGGCGACAACCGTGCGCGCTTCTTCCTCAACCTCACGCATACGGTCGAACTCGACCGGGAAATTCTCATAACGCCCGGTGGACCGCGGCTTGACCTGCTGGATGGGGACAGCCTTACTTCGGACGGCACCGCGCGGAACACTTCGCGGCTGGAAGGGGGAGTCTTCAAGGGCGGGCTGGGGCTGCGGCTGTCCGGTCGTTATACCGGGCCGGCCCGCATCAACGGTTCCGGCCTGCCCGGCAGCACCGATCTATTCATCGACGAGCTGGCGCGGTTCGACATTCGCCTGTTCGCCGATCTCGGCGAAGTGCTGGAGAAGGACGATGGCGTATTTAAGAACCTGCGGGTTTCGGCCAAGGTCGACAATGTGTTCGACGGTCGTCGGCTGGTAACTGACGGCGATGGCGATACGCCGACCGGTTTCCAGCCGTTCCTGATCGACCCGGTCGGCCGGTTTATCGGGCTGGATATCCGCAAGCTGTTCTGACGTTCGGACCGCTTCCAATCATGTCCATCCCGACTATGTAGGGCGCGATGGCGAAGGCGAGCGACATTTCGGGCGACATAACGGACGACACTTCCGACCGCGAAGCGCACAAGGCGGGCGCGCCCTACAACCCGCGCGGAGCGGAACGGTTCAACGAGGAAAAGGCCGCCTACACGGTCTCTTCCGCCACGCCCGATCTCAAGGCGGGTGTGACCGCGATCCGTGACACTGTGCAGACACTCAAACCGGTGCCCGGCGTTTACCGTATGCTCGATACACGTGGCGACGTGCTGTATGTCGGCAAGGCCCGGTCGCTGAAGGCGCGGGTCGCCAACTATACCCAGATCAAGGGCATGTCGAACCGGCTGAAACGCATGGTCAGCCAATGCCGTGCGATGGAGATCGTCACCACCAACAGCGAGGCGGAGGCATTGCTGCTGGAGGCGCAGTTCATCAAGCGCTTCCGTCCACCCTTCAACGTGCTGCTACGCGACGACAAGAGCTTCCCCTTCATCCTGCTGCGCACCGAACATGCTTTTCCGCGCATCATGAAACATCGCGGCGCGCGGCGGTCGAAAGGGCATTATTACGGCCCGTTTGCCGGGGCGGGGAAGGTCACGACCACGATCAATGCGTTGCAGAAGCTGTTCCTGCTGCGATCCTGCACCGACAGCTTTTTCAACAATCGCGACCGGCCCTGCCTGCTGTATCAGATCCAGCGCTGTTCCGCGCCCTGCGTCGGGCGGATCGACAAGGCGGGCTATGCCGAACTGATGGAGCAGGCGAAGGATTTCCTCGGCGGCAAGTCCGGCGCGGTGCAGCAGGATCTGGAACGGCAGATGGCGAAGGCGGCGAATGATATGGATTTCGAAACCGCCGCGATCCTGCGCGATCGGCTGCGCGCGGCGACCTTCATCCAGGGCAGCCAGGCGGTCAATGCCAGCGGCGTAGGCGATGCGGACGTGTTCGCAATGGCGGTCAAGGGCGGCCAGATCGCGATCCAGGCGTTCTTCATTCGCGGTGGTCAAAATTGGGGCCATCGCGCCTTCTTTCCCAGCCATACGAAGGATGTGGAGGAAGATCAGGTGCTCGCCACGGTCCTCGCGCAGTTCTACGAGGAAGTGCCGCCGCCACGCACCATTCTGGTCGATCGCTTGCTACCCGATCAGGATGTGATCGAGGAGGCTTTTTGCGAAAGCGCGGGACACCGCGTGGACATTTCCATCCCGCAGCGCGGCGACCGGCGTAAGCTGATGGCGCAGGCGCAACGCAATGCGGTGGAGGCGCTGGACCGGCGGTTGGCAGAGAGCGGCACCAAGGCCAAAACGATGCGGGAGCTGGCAGAATTTCTCGAACTGCCGGAGGTGCCGCAGCGCATCGAAGTTTACGACAACTCCCACATTCAGGGGACCAAGGCAGTGGGCGGCATGATCGTGGCCGGGCCGGAAGGGTTCGTGAAGAACCAGTATCGCAAGTTCAACATCAAGACCGCGCAGACCAACGACGATTTCGGCATGATGCGCGAAGTGATGGAACGCCGCTTCGCCCGCGCGATGAAAGACGACCCCGACCGCGAGACCAGCGGCGAAAAGGCGGTGTGGCCCGACCTGGTCCTGATCGACGGGGGCAAGGGGCAGATGTCCTCCGTACGCGATACTCTGGCGGAACTTGGGATAGAGGACGTGCCGTTGATCGCCATTGCCAAGGGTCCGCACCACGGCCGCGAAGGGCGCGAGGTGTTCCACTTCCCCGACGGTCGCGAAAAGACTCTGCCGGTCAACTCACCGGTATTGTTCTATCTGCAGACTCTTCGCGACGAAGTGCATCGTTACGCTATCGGTGCGCATCGGGCGAAGCGCAGCCGGGCGATCACGGCATCCCCCCTGGATGAAATTACCGGCATCGGTCCGGCACGCAAACGCGCGCTGCTGCTGCATTTCGGCACTGCCGGAAAGGTACGCGCGGCGTCGCTGGAGGATTTGCAGCGCGCGCCCGGCGTCAGCGAAGCGGTCGCGCAGACGATCTACGATTTTTACCACGCGAGCGGCTGATGACGGTTCAGGGAATATCCTGCTTCAACCGGCGCGCCTGAAAGGCGAAGCGGGCAGCCTTTCCTACATCGTTCTGGAACGAAGAGTTGACGATCCCGCCGATCGCCGCCCCGGCAATGGGCACGACCATGCCTGCCCGCTTGCGAAACGAGCTGAGCGCAATGGCGCGCGACACGCGCTCGACCACCTGATCGACGACGGGAGTGATTTCCTTGTGCTCGGGCGATCGCAGCGAACCGTCGTCGGCGATGCTGTCGATCAGTTCGGCAATTCGTAGATCGCGGTCGTGGTCCGCATCCAGCGCGGAAAGCTCCAGCACTTTCAGGCGGAACATCTTTTCATCTGGACCCTCTCCGGCAAAACCGTAAGCGCGCCCGGTATCGCGGATCGTCCGTAGCGCGATGGCGATGGTTGCTGGGATGTCGAGGCTCATCGAGACAGCGCCCCCCAGACCGGCCGCCGCGCCGGTCGAAGCGCTGAGCGCGCGGGCGGCGCGGACGACTCGTCTAGCGGCTTTCTGACTGGCCGCCATGTCGGTAGGGTCATGATCGAATTCGACCAGTTTGGGATAGCTCGTCGCCTCGTCTATTCCCTTCAGCGCCGCTTCCACGACGGATTTGGGGACCAACCCGGCCAACGCCTTGCCGAACGGATGGGTCAGCCGCTCGATCCCGCGACCCAGCCTGGACGGCTTGCTGTTGCGGAATTCCATCTGCTCGCGGGAAATGTCCATGTCGTGGGCTCCAATCGATGTCACTGTGCCTATCGAACCTCCGCCGGGGTCACTTGTTCCGCCGCCTGCGGATGACGCCTTCCTGCGCGACGCTGGCGACCAGTGCTCCGTCACGAGTGAAGATACGCCCGCGATTGAACCCGCGCCCGCCGCCGCTCCACGGGCTGTCTGTGGCGTAGAGCAGCCATTCGTCCGCCCGTGCATCCCGGTGGAACCAGATCGCGTGATCAAGGCTGGCGCCGTTCAACTCTCCGCGCATCCAGCTCAGACCGTGGGGGAGGGCGGCGGTCCCCAGCAGCGTATAGTCGCTGGCATAGGTTATGATGGCGCGGTGCATGGCCAAGTCGTCCGGTAGGGAGGCTGCGGTGCGGAACCAGCTATGTGCCTGTGGCGCGCGTGGTTCGCTGTTCATCCAGTGCAACCGGTCGACCGTCCGCATCTCGATGGGGCGAGGGCGCAGCATTACGTTGCGATGCGTATCGCTCAAATCGGGCAACGCATCGGCATAGTCACGGCGCAGCTCCATGTCGGGCTTCAAATCTTCCGGCGGTTCGACATCGGGCATCGCCGCGTGGTCATGTTCCAGTCCGTCCTCCGCCGTCTGGAAGCTGGCGGTCATGTTGAGGATCGGCGTACCGTCCTGTCGCGCTACCACGCGGCGATTGGCGAAGCTGCGTCCGTCGAAATCGCGGTCCACGGTATATTCGACCGGCGGGCCTTCCTTGCCGCCGCGCAGGAAATAGGCGTGCAGCGAATGGGCTATCTTTTCGGACGGCACCGACAGCTGCGCCGATTGCAGCGCCTGTGCAATGACTTGTCCGCCGAACATCCGACCCACGCCATCACGCTGCGGAGCACCGATATAACGCCCGTCGCCGTCGTTCGAAACGGTCAGCAAAGCGACGAGCCGGTCGACCAGCTGGCGGGGGGAAGGCGCATCGTCCATTGGCGCTGTCATGCGGACAGGAAGACTGACGGTCAATCGCCTGCGCGAACCAGACCGATTTTGCGCAGTGTGCGATATGCCAGCGCCTTTGCCCGGTTCGATTGCGGCCAGCGTCCGGGTCGTTTCGGCGTCGCGCCCATCTGGCGGAGCAGCCGGTTCAAGCCGCGCGCATCGGCTTCGGCGTAACTCCACTCGCTGCGCCAAGTGATCGATAGCGAAAGCGAACTGTCCGGCCCGTTGCGCACGAAATGCGGGGCCATGACCGGCACGTACAGTGCCTGACCCGCTGCCAGGGCAAAGGCGGTGCCCCCGTCCGCCAGGGCGTCGTTCCAGTGCAGTTCGCGCGCGCCGCCGTAATGATACTCTTCATGCGCGGTATCGGCGGCGAATGACGGGTCGCCCGCCGGAAACTGGGTCATCACCTTGGTGCCGGACAGCTGCATCAGGATGTTGTGCTCAGGATCGAAATGATAAGGGGTTACCGCATTGGGCGAGGATATGAACACATAGGCCTGAGGACGAAGCACCGCGCCCGTGCGGCATTCAATTCCATCGCGCAGTTCGTCGATGAGATCGTGCAACAGGCGGCGATAGGTCGGCACCTGTTCGATATTCTTGAGCACGGCCCAGCTGTCGCTCGAAGCGATGTGGCGGATGGTGTCGCCGATGGGCATCGCCGGCCTATCGGGTTTGCGCGTCACGCCGATCGGCATATCCGCGCGGTTGAACTCGATCGCGTCATTGGGCAGCTGTTCTGCCAGAGCCGCCAGGGCATCCAACGCAAACAGCCTGTTCGCAGACAGCGCATGGTCGATCACATGGGGCGTTTCGGGATAATGTTGTGCGAAGGTGGCGCGCGCGGTATTGGCGAAAATTCCGCTTTCTGCCAAACTGTCGTGGTTCATCCGCATCATGAACTTCCAAAAGGTTCGGCGCTCTTTTCAAAGCGTATCATCTGGCGGAAAGCTGCCCGGCGGACCGGTCCGCCAAGGCCGACGTTCACGCTGACCATCGTGCGTTTTTCGCGCCAGATACGCTCGATCATCGGATGGTCGGGCGCGGCGCAACTGTCCATCCATGAGATCGCGGGATCGTCCAGAATATCGAGGTTTTCGCGCTGGAGCAGCACGCCCGGTGAATATTGCGCGAAATTCTCGTCAAAAGTGGTCTTGTACGAATAGCTGCCCGGTGGGGTCAGGAAATTGACGAGCATCGCGATCGGTCGCCCGTCGAGCGACAGGAGCAAACGCTCCAACCGTGCCGCATCGGCCGCCCGGCGCAGCATCTCGCAAAACAGGCGTTCGGTTGCCGGATCGCAGGCGAGTGCGCCCCCGTTCCGCCCCTTCCAGCCGGCCTGTTCGAGCTGGAGGAATTGTTCGGTCCACCGTGGCAGTTCTGAGCCGTCGCGCTGTTTCACGAATCGCACATTGCCGAGCTCCGACAGACGCCGATATTGTCTCCGCAATTCCTTGCGTTTCTTCCCGCTCATGGCGCGTTCGAAATAGGTTCGGGCATCGCAACCGGATTGCAGCATCGCGCGTTCTTCCCGGCGTACGATCGCGGCGGGTGTATTCCGCCCGGAAACGACCGAATGCAGCGCGGCGATCAGTGGGCCTTCGGCAGAGATCCTGGCGATATGGACGAAGCATTGTCCAGTCGTGGCAGCGCCGGCCCAGTTGAGAAACGCTTCCCAAAACCGGCACTCGTAGCCCGCCGCAACCAGCGGCGCACCGCAAAAGGCGTTGTCGTGCTGCCAGACACGCAGATGCGGGATGGTTCGATCGTAGTACAATCGCGAAAATTCGACTGGCACGATCCCTCGCAACCGTCCGTTGTCGTAATAGCCGACGATGCGGACGGCGGCCCCGGGGCGACAGGCGGACAGGGACGCGCGCACGAACCACCCTTCGCCGAACGGATTGGGTTCGCTTGCATAGCGCGCCAGCCTTTCCCATTCGGCATGAATCGCTCCATGGTCGAGCGATGCGGCGTCGATCGTCGCGCATCGACAATCAGGTGCGGATGGGGCGCGCGCTTCGATCTGCAGTTCGCGAAAGGGCAGGCTGACCAAGAACGGGGTTTCCGGAACCGTGGCGGATGCGGCCACGCGGCGGATCTAACCGGACAAGGCTTCGGAATGTTTAACGCCCCCAAAGCTGGACGGCCCGAGCGGCGCGAACCGCATAGGGCGTCCAACGCTTGATCAGCGACGGAGCTAGCCGGCGAGCGCCGCCAGCAACAGCAGGGCGACGATGTTGGTGATCTTGATCATCGGATTGACCGCTGGACCGGCGGTGTCCTTGTAGGGATCGCCGACCGTATCGCCCGTCACCGCCGCATGGTGCGCGACGGAATTTTTTCCGCCGTGATGGCCATCCTCGATATATTTCTTCGCATTGTCCCACGCGCCGCCGCCGGCAGTCATGGACAAGGCAACGAACAGTCCGCCGACGATCACGCCGAGCAGCAAGGCGCCAAGTGCCGCAAAACCATTTTCCTGGCCCGCAATGGCAGTGATGACGAAATAGACCACGATCGGTGCCAGCACCGGTAACAGAGACGGCACGATCATCTCCTTGATCGCGGCCTTGGTCACCAGATCGACGGTGCGGGCGTAATCGGGGCGGGAGGTGCCTTCCATGATGCCCTTGTCGCCGGCGAACTGGTCGCGCACGTCCTTCACCACATCGCCCGCCGCGCGGCCTACGGCCGTCATGCCCATCGCCCCGAACAGATACGGCAGCAACGCGCCGAGCAGCAACCCGACGATGACGTAGGGGTTCTCGAGGCTGAAATCGACGTCGGCGGTCGGGAAGAATTCCGCCAGATCGGTGGTGTAGGCCGCGAACAGGACCAGCGCCGCCAGCCCGGCCGACCCGATGGCATAGCCCTTGGTGACGGCCTTGGTCGTGTTGCCCACGGCATCCAGCGCATCGGTTTTCTCCCGCACGCTTTCCTCCATCCCGGCCATTTCCGCGATGCCGCCCGCATTGTCGGTCACGGGGCCATAGGCATCCAGCGCCACGACCATACCGGCCAGCGCCAGCATCGATGTCGCGGCATAGGCGATGCCCATCAGACCAGCGAGCTGGAAGCTGACGATGATTCCGGTCACGATCGCCAGCGTCGGCAGGGCGGTCGATTCCATGCTGATCGCCAGACCCTGGATGACATTGGTGCCGTGTCCGGTTTCGGATGCTTTCGCGATGCTTCTGACCGGCCGGAACTGCGTTCCCGTGTAATATTCGGTGATGTAAATTATGATGCCAGTCAGGACCAATCCGACGATGGACGACCAGAACAGGTCCCAGCCGGTGAACGGAGTGATGGACGAGGTGCCCTCTTCCGCCAGTGGCGCGCCGGGATCGATGGCGGCAAGATTGGTGCCGCCGATGGCCGTATTCATGTCGCCCAGCGCGACATTGATGCAAATCCAAATTAGCGGAACGGACAGGATCGCCGTGACCAGGAAACCCTTGTACATCGCCCCCATCACGTTCTTGCCTTTACCAAGCTTCACGAAATAGGTCCCGATGATGCTGGTGACGATACACGCCCCGCCGATCAGCAGAGGCAGCGCCATCATCGGGAACAGCAGGTCGCCGATATTGGACAGGAGCAGCGCAGTCAGCACCATGGTCGCGCCCACAGTAACGACGTAGGTCTCGAACAGATCGGCTGCCATCCCCGCGCAGTCTCCGACATTGTCGCCGACATTGTCCGCGATCACGGCGGGGTTGCGGGGATCGTCCTCCGGTATGCCCGCCTCGACCTTGCCGACCAGATCGGCGCCCACGTCCGCCGCCTTGGTGAAGATACCGCCGCCCAGCCGCGCGAAGATGGAAATAAGCGACGCGCCGAAAGCCAGTCCGACCAGACCGTCGATCACTTCGCGGCTGTTGGCCGCGTGACCCGCGACGCCGGTGAGATACCAGAAGAACACCGCGATCGCGAGCAGGGCCAGGCCCGCCACCAGCATCCCGGTAACCGCGCCGGCGCGAAATGCCAGCGTGAGCCCTTCCTGCAATCCGGTTTGCGCCGCCGCCGCCGTGCGCACGTTAGCGCGTACGGAAATGTTCATGCCGACAAAGCCCGCCACGCCCGACAGGATGGCGCCGATGATGAAACCGATGACGGGAATGATGCCGAGGAACAGGCCGACCAATATCGCAACGACCACGCCCACTATGGCGATGGTCGTGTATTGCCGTTTGAGGTAGGCCTGCGCGCCTTCCTGGATCGCACCGGCGATTTCCTGCATCCGGGCATTGCCAGCCGCTGCGCCGAGCACCTGGCGACTGGTTATGAAACCATACACCACGCCCACAAGCCCCAAAGCGATTGCGATATAAACCAGTTCCACAGACATCTCCCCCGATGGATGTTCGCATATGCAATTCGCTACGTCCCGCTTCTGCGGGTCCGCTGCGAGGCGACCGGTATATAGGCGCGTTCCGGGTGCGCAACCCCCGCGAGCATTATTGGCTATCCGGCTTCGCGAACGGGTCGTCGATCAACCGTGGGAATAGCCGAGTTCGTCGTCGGGCCGCGGGGGCACGCCGTCGATCAGCAGCGGATGGTCGCCCGCCGCCGTCGCTTCTCCGATCCGATAGGCCAGCATGGGAAGCTCGAGAGATGCGGGCGCGGTGAACAGCAGTTGGTAATCATCACCCCAGCGCAAGGCGTCGGCGCGCCGGTCCTCCATCACGGCGACGGGCACGCGGCTGGTGTCGATCGCCATTGTCAGCCCGCTCGCGACCGCCAGCCGTTTCGCATCCAGCAACAGGCCGTCGGACACGTCCATCATCGCGCTGACGATGGGGGCGAGCGATTGCCCTTCCTCCACCAATGCACGCGGGCGGCGGAAAGCGGAACTGTTTGCGCCTGTATCGTCGCGCAGCGCCTCGAAGCCCAGCATCGCCGCGCCGACCGGACCGGTGATATAAAGCGCATCGCCGATCTGCGCCCCATCGCGCGAGGGAACCGGCGTGTGGGTCGCCGTACCGATCGCGGTCACGCCGAATGTGCGGGTTCCTTTCCCGGATACCGTATCGCCGCCGAACAACGCGCAATCATACGTATCGAGCGCGTCTTTCAGCCCTTCCACGAACCGCCTGTCACCGTCGCCCAGCGTATGGCCGAGCAATATGCCGAGCGGCCGGGCGCCTTTCGCGGCGAGATCGGAAAGATTGGTCGACACCAGCTTGTACGCGACATCGGCCATGTCCTGACCGGGCAGATAATGCGCGCCCTCGACCATCGCGTCGTGTGTCAGGATGAGGGTTTGCCCACCGAGTTCGAGCACGGCGGCATCGTCGTTCAGATTGCGCGCGGCCGGGTGCGTCGCGAGGGCGCGCAGGGAAGCGATGAAGCCTGGTTCATCCAAAATCGTCACCGCACCGATTTCGCCACCGCGTCCAATACGCCGTTGACGAATTTAGCCTCGCGATCGTCGAAGAACGCTTTCGCCACGTCGATATATTCGCCGATGGCAGTGCCGGTATTGATGTCGGGCCGTGCCATCAGCTCGTAGGTTCCGGCACGCAGGATCTGCAGCATGGTCTTGTCGAGCCGCGCTATGGACCAGCTCTTGGTCAGTTTTTCCGCCAATAGCCCATCGATCTCGTCCATCCGCGCGGATACGCCCGAAACGACGTCGTCGAAGAACGCGACATCGGCATCGGCATATTGGTCGTCCTCGATTTCGCAGCCCAAGCGATGCTGATGAAATTCGTCCAGCAGCTTGGCCAGCGCGGTCTTTTCCATGTGGCGTTGATACAGCGCCTGCACCGCCGCCAGCCTTGCGGCCGAACGGGCGACCGACCGGGCGGAAGATTTCGATTTCGCCATTATACGCCCTTCTCGATCCGTAACGCGATGGAACGCGCATGGGCCGGCAATCCCTCCGCCTTTGCGAGGGCGATCGCGGCGGGGCCGATCGTTTCAAGCGCGGCGCGGTCCAGTTGAATGAAGCTTGTCCGTTTCATGAAGTCCAGCACCGAAAGCCCGCTGGAAAAACGCGCGCGCCGACCCGTGGGCAGCACGTGGTTCGGTCCGGCAACGTAATCGCCCACTGCCTCCGGCGCATGACGCCCGATGAAAATACTGCCAGCATGGCGGATGCCGTCGAACAGCGGCTGCGGATCGGCGACCGCCAGTTCGACATGCTCCGCTGCCAATCGGTTGGCGAGCGGGATCGCTTGCGCCATATCGTTTACCACGATGATGACGCCGTGGCTGTCCCAGCTTTTTTGCGCCACCTTGCCAGTTGCGAGTAGCGCCGACTGCACGTCGATCCGGTCTTCCACCTGCATCGCGAACCGGTCATCGTCGGTGATGAGGATGGATTGCGCGGCGGGGTCGTGCTCCGCCTGCGACAAAAGGTCGGCGGCGATCCAGTCGGGGTCGTTATCGGCGTCAGCGATGACCAGTATCTCGCTCGGCCCCGCGACCATGTCGATGCCGACCACGCCGTAAAGCTGGCGCTTCGCTTCCGCGACATAGGCGTTTCCGGGGCCGACGATCACGTCGACCGAAGCGATCCGCGGCGTACCATAGGCGAGCGCGCCCACCGCCTGCGCGCCGCCGACACGCCAGATCTCGTCGATACCCGCCACATGCGCCGCCGCCATCACCAGCGCATCGACGACGCCGCCGGGTGTCGGCGTCACGACTGCAAGCCGTTCGACGCCCGCAACCTTGGCGGGTATCGCGTTCATCAGCAGGGACGATGGGTAGGATGCCCGCCCGCCGGGCACATACAAGCCCGCCGCATCGACGGCGTTCCACCGCGCTCCCAGGCGAACGCCCACATCGTCGGTATGGTCGCGGTCCTGCGGCAATTGGCCGCGATGATAGGCGCGTATGCGATCCGCGGCGAGCGTCAACGCGTCCCGCAATGCCGGATCGAGCGCGTCGAACGCTTCGCGGCATTGCGTAGAAGTGATCGTCCAATCAGCGTCGTTCGCCAGCGCATGATCGTCGAATTGGCGCGTCAGCCGGATCAGCGTCGCCTCGCCGTCCCGCCGCATGTCGGACAGGATGGAGGATACGCGACCCGCCACGTCCGCATCGCTTTCGCGCCGGTCGTTCACGATCGCGGCGAAAGCGCGTTCGAAGCCCGGATCGCCGAAAGTCAGCTTGCGCATCGGACGTTCCGTTTCGCAGCGGCTTCATCGGCGATGGCGCGGAATATGTCGACCAGCTCGGCGACGCGCCTGTCCGTCTTCCATGCAGCGCGATTGACGATCAGCCGCGCGGAAATCTGCAGGATCGTATCGCGTTCGACAAGCCCGTTCTGCTTCAGCGTCGCGCCGGTCGACACCAGGTCGACGATCCGTCCGGCCAGCCCCAAAGCGGGCGCAAGCTCCATCGCGCCGTTCAGTTTGACGCATTCCGCCTGAATGCCTCGTGCTTCGAAATGGCGGCGGGTGATGTTCGGGTATTTGGTCGCCACGCGCAGATGGCTCGCGCCCCGAACCGGCTCCGGTCCTTCCGCCGGTTCGGCCACGGCGAGGTGGCAGTGCCCGATATCGAGATCGACCGGCGCGTAAAGGTCCGAGTAGTCGAACTCCTCGATCACGTCGCTGCCTACGATCCCCATCTGCGCCGCTCCATGCGCGACGAAAGTCGCTACGTCGAACGCGCGTACGCGGATGATCCGCATGTCGGGGCGGTTGGTGTCGAAGCTGAGGCTGCGATCCGCCTTGTCGTGAAATGCCGCCGCCGGCTCCACCCCCGCACGGGCCATGACGGGCAGCGCTTGGTCGAGTATACGGCCCTTGGGAATGGCGAAAGTCAGCGCATCTGTCATGATGCGCCGCAGATAGGCAAGGGCGCTGGAAAGGGCAATGGATGGCTGAATCGGATAGCGATGTCGGCGCTGACTATGGCGGCGTGATGGCCATCAGGGACATTCCACAGGCGATCGAATGGCAGGCGGATCATGCGGCGAAGGCCGGGGCGACCGGCATTGCGCGCATCATCCGCGGCCTGTTGGCGGTGCTGGACACGGACACCGCCGTCGGAAGGCGGATGGCGGGGTGGGAGGGGCTGACCCTGCAGGATGCCATGCCGCTGCGCATCCATGGCGGGCTGCATAATCTGTTGCTGACGGGCGCAGGATCGGCGGCTGGCGCCGGTCTATGCCGGGCTGACGACCGATCAGGGCCAGATAGATAACTTGGTAAGCGATCTGGTGAAAACCTACGACGCGCGGCTTCTGCCATGGCTCGACGGACCGCCGCAGACGAACGAGGCGGGGCGGTCATGGGCCTTCATGGCCGCGCTGTTGTGGCTGTCGGCGCGCATGGGTTCGAAGGGAAACCCGCGCTTCGAACTGTTCGAAATCGGCGCGAGTGCGGGCGTCAACACGATGATGGACCGCTACCGGTTCGATCTCGGGGGCGTCGTGGTCGGTCCGGAAGAATGCCATGATGCGGATCGAGCCGGAATGGCGCGGACCGCCCCCGCCGGATGCGCCGGTGTCGATTGCGGACATCGCGGGGTGCGATCTGTCGCCGGTCGACCTGACCGACCCGGCGGCGGCGTTGCGCCTCAAAAGCTATGTCTGGCCCGAAGCGACCGCGCGCATGGCGCGGATCGAGGCAGCGGTGCGGTTGGCGTGGGAAAGCCCTCCCGATCTTGTCAGGGCGGATGCGGCGTCCTTCGTCGCCGACCGGCTCGCTCGCCCGCAGGTCGAAGGCACCACGCGTGTCCTGTGTCATTCGATCGTCTGGCAATATCTGCCGCAGGCCACACGAGAAGCGATCACCGAGGCGATGGAGGCGGCGGGCGGCAAAGCTACGGCGGAGAAACCGCTGGCGTGGGTCGCGCTTGAAACCAACCGCGAGACCTTCGCACACGAGTTGCATGTGCGGTACTGGCCGGGCGGTGAGGAACGCGCGCTGCTGGGGTGCGGCCATCCGCATGGCGAATGGGCGGAGTGGTTCGGGGCCTAGGCCAGGAACCTGTCGATCGCGGCATTGACCGCGTCCGGCTTCTCCCACGTCACGAAATGTCCGCAATCGGGCACGCGCTCGATCGTGAGATCTTCCACCAGAACGTCGAGCCCGTCGAGATTGGCGGGCGGCAGAGCCATATCGTTCATCGCCCAGATGACCAGCGTGGGAATGCTGAGATTTGGCACCGTCGGCGGTGCGTAGCCTTCGGGCAGCGCGAAGGGCGCATCCATCGGCGGCACGTCCATCGGGCTGGCGCGGTACCAGTTCAGCATGGCGATGCCGGTTTCGGGATCGGACCAGTCCTCCATCTGCCGCGCGCGTTCGTGCTCGCCCATGTCGGGCGCGCGATCCCATTTCAGCTCCCGCTTCAGCAGCGCCGCCAAGCCGAGTTCGCGGACATAATCGTCGGTCGCGGGATCGCGGAAGCTGCGGATGTACTGGCTCGCCTCCCTCTGGCCCGGATGGGTGTAGAGCAGCTTGCCGAAGATCGACGGGTGCGGCGCGTTGGCGATCACGGCGCGGGTGACGCGGCCATCGGCCTGCCCCCTCGCTTGACCACGCAGCGCCGTGCCCCAGGCGATCGCGCCGCCCCAGTCGTGGCCCAGAACCGTGAACGTCTCGACCCCCAGCGCATCCGCCATCTGGAACACGTCCCCGATCAGCCTGTCCGGCGCGTAATGATCGGCGCCCTTCGGCCTGGACGAATTGCGATAGCCTCGCTGATCGGGCGCGATGCAGCGATAGCGATCCGAGAAATGAGCGATTTGGTGCCGCCAGGTGCGGTGCGATTCGGGAAAACCGTGAAGGAACACCAAAGCCTCGCCATCGCGCGGGCCGACATCCTGCACGTCCAGTTCGATCCCGGAGGGCAAGGTCACGCGCGTCATGTTCTGGTCACTCGGTTCCATCATCCGCCTCCATCTTCTCCATGTAGCCATCGGCGACCATGCGGGCCATCTGGTCCATCAGCTGGTCGGGCGTCCGCCGCAATTCGCCCATCGCTTCCTCCGCGCCGCGCGCCACGATGATCTCCCGCTGGTTGAGCGCGATGGCGTCGATGATCGTGCGCGCCGCCTCGTCCGCCGGAATGCCATTGTCGATCACCGCATCGCTTCGCCCGCGCGCATTGCCCGATGCGTCCAGCGCGTTGCGCGACACATTCGTTGCGATGGAACCGGGGGCCACGACATGCACATCGACCCCGTGCATGGACAATTCCGCCCGCAGCGCGTCGGCATAGCCGATCAGCCCGAATTTCGCCGCGCAATAGGCGGTCCGCATGGGCACGCCGACCTTGCCGGCGATGGAGGAAATGAACACCAGCCGCCCCAATCCGCGCCGTTCGAAATGCGGCAGCAATGCCTGTGTCGCGGCGATCTGCGCGACCAGGTCGATGTCGATGATGTCGCGATAGACGCGCATGTCGGTTCTCGTCGCACGGCTGCGCTGCGACACGCCGGCATTGGCGACGAATATGTCTACTCCGCCGCGCCAATCGACCGCCTGCTGCGTCGCGGCGCGCATCGCCTCGTCATCGCGAACATCGAATGGAAGGCACAGTGTCGGCGTGTCAAGCTGGCCCGCCATGTCGTCCAGCCGTGCGCGATCGCGGCCCGACAGGATTACCGGTGCCCCGCGCGCCGACCATTCGCGCGCCAGCGCCGCGCCGATGCCGGACGACGCGCCGGTGATCCAGACGGTCCGATCGTCGAAAGTCATGGGTAGCTCACCGTTTTGGGCGCCCCGTCGGGCAAGGGTATGCGCTCGTCGTCGTCGGGTACCGGCGCGAAGCGACCCTGACGCCAATCGTCCTTCGCCTGTTCGATCCGTTCGCGGTTGGAGCTCACGAAGTTCCACCAGACATGGCGCTTGGTCTTAAAGGCTTCGCCCCCCATCAGCATCGCGCGACCACCATTGGCGCTCGTCAACGCAACCGTTTCCCCCGGTTTGAGAACATAGAGCGTATAAAGGTCCAGCGCGCGACCGTCGATCGCGCCTTCCCCGCCGACCAGCATGATCGCGCGTTCATCCGCATCGGCATCGATCGGAATACGCCCGTTTTCGCCCAGCGTGATTTCGGCATAGATCGTATCGGCATGGGTCGTGGTGGCGGCGCGCTGGCCCCACAATTCGCCCATGATGACGGTCGCCTTCGTATCGCCATGTTCGATCACGGGAAGATCGGCGACCGCTTCGAACGCAGGGTCGATTTCCTCCCTGCCGTCGGGCAGCGCAAGCCAGGTCTGCATGCCATAAAGGCGCGGTCCGGCATGGCGTTCCGCGTCCGGGCTGCGTTCGGAATGCACGATCCCGCGCCCAGCCGTCATCAGATTGACCTGACCCGGCCGGATGGTCGAGAAACTTCCCAGACTGTCACGGTGATCGATCGCCCCTTCGAACAGCCACGTGACGGTCGACAGGTTGATATGCGGATGCGGGCGGACATCCATGCCGCTGCCGATATCGAGCGATGCGGGACCGAACTGGTCGACGAAGATGAACGGGCCGACCATCGTCCGCGAACGGGACGGCAACACGCGCCGCACCTCGAACTGCCCGAGATCGTGGGTCGTGGGAGTGAGCGTTTGCGTAATCATGCAGCTTCGCCGCCATCCGTCGAAGGTGCGCTCGCCTTGATCGCCAGCGCGTGTACTCGATCCCCGGGAATATCGCCCAGCGCACCGTTGACCATGCGCTGCCGATTGAGGCGGGAGACGCCCTGGAAATGATCGCTTTCGATGTGGATGGTGAAATGGGATTCGCCGCTGCCGTCGTCGCCCGAATGGCCCGAATGCGCCGCGCTGTCGTTGACGATGTCGAGCTTCGTGGGCGCGAACGCCCCGCGCAACAGTGTTTCCATCTCGTCCGCGATGCCCATTCCCACGCTCCTGTTTTTCCGGCGGCATTCATCCGCATTATTTGCAATTCGCCAAACGCTCCCCATCATCAACCCCTATGCGCGGCGACAGGTTCCATGGGCGGTTTGCCGGTAACGGGCAAGAATGCGAATTCCCCGGCTGCCGCGAGGAAGGCGAGTTTCGTGCACCGGGCCGCCGTGGCAGCGGCTCTGACGGGCCGGGAGATTGGCGCTGGTTCTGCCTCGACCATGTGCGCGAATTCAACGCGGGTTACGACTGGTTCGAAGGCATGAATGCGGAACAGATTTTCGCCGCCCAATCCCCCGCCGCCGGCTGGGCCTCCGAAAGCCGCACTTTCCGCCCCGATGCCGGGATCGGCGATACCCCGCGCTGGGCCGATTTCAGCGATCCGCTGGACGCGATTGGCGGCCGGGCGGCGGGCATTCGCGCCCGTGCCGCGGGCAAGCGCGAGACGTTCGAACGCTTCACGCCGATGGAGCGCGAGGCGCTGACCGTTATGGGGCTGAAACCCGATATCGACCGGGCCAAACTGCGCCGCCGCTATTCCGATCTCGTCCGCCAGTTCCACCCCGACCGCAATGGCGGCGACCGCAGTCACGAGGCGCGGCTGACCAGAGTGGTGGAGGCGTATCAGTTGCTGCGAAAGGCGGCGGCGTTCGATTGATGTGTGGCACCTGATCGCATAATTTCGCCACTTTGGCGACAGCTCAAGCCGCCGATCAACCGTTCTGCCGAAACGCCCAGCGCAGGGTTCGGCCGACGGATGCCGCTGCGATGCGCACGGGCAGGCGTTCCAGCCCGGGGCGTTTCAATTCCAGCATCGGCCGGGCGAACGACGGCAACAGATCGACCGCCGCCGTGCCGAGAATTTTTTGGACGGCCGGCGGGGCGCCTTCGGGTTTCTGGTTGAGCACCAGATCGGCCACCTCGATCGCTTCCGCGCTGGATCGCAATTGCGGGCGGAACTGCCGCATGAGCGTTTCCGCATCGGCCTTCGTCTCCGGCACCGGATCGCAACCCAGCTTGCGGGCGATCACCGCGAACTGGCGAAAATACTCATCCTGTTCGGCCATCGGCATCGAAGGGCGGACATAGTGCAGATACGCTTCCAGGAAACTCAGCGCCTCCGCCACATGGACCCAGGCCAGCGTTTCGGGATCGCGCGCGGAATAGGGCGTGCCGTCGGGCAGCGTCCCGTTCACCTGTTCGTGGATGCGATTGACCCGCGCGATGATCGCATCCGCTTTGTCGCGATGGCCGAATGTCGTCACCGCGATGAATCGCGCGGTGCGCTGCAGCCGGCCATGCATGTCGCTGCGAAAGTTGGAATGATCGAGGACACCCTGCAGCGCGTGGGGGTGCAGCATCTGGAGCAGCAGGGACCGGATGCCGCCGATCATCATCGACACCGCATCCGCATGCACCATGCGGATTGGCGTGTCCTTCGCGAAATAGGCATCGTTGGATGGCGGCACCGGCTCTTGCGCGCTGTCGGCATCGTTGAACACCGCGCGCACCCGGTTGATCAGTGCGGCGCGAATATGTTCGGAAGGGCGGTCCATGGCCATCGGTCCTGTATGGGGATGGCGCCACGCGATTGCATCCATCATGGGCAAATTGGCATGATCGCGAGGTGTTGCGCGGACCCCTCCGCTTGGCTAGGCGTTGCGGCCATATGACAGACAAGACTTTCGACCCGACTTCCAGGACATCGATGGCTGCCCCCGACATCACGGTCGACGTGCGCGACGTGTTCGGCATCGATATCGACTGGCAGGTGCCCGCTTTCAGCGAGGCGGACGAACGCGTGCCCGACCGGGACGATGGCTATGTCTTCGATCCCGACACGACCCTGGCGATCCTGGCCGGCTTCGCGCATGATCGGCGGGTGATGGTGCAGGGGTACCACGGCACCGGCAAATCGACCCATATCGAACAGGTCGCCGCGCGCCTCAACTGGCCGTGCATCCGCATCAATCTCGATGCGCATATCAGCCGGATCGATCTGGTCGGGCGCGACGCGATCGTGCTGCGCGACGGGTTGCAGGTAACCGAGTTTCGCGAAGGGTTGCTGCCGTGGGCGTTGCAACATCCGGTCGCGTTGGTGTTCGACGAATACGACGCCGGTCGGCCGGACGTGATGTTCGTCATCCAGCGCGTGCTGGAGGCGGAGGGGAAGCTGACGTTGCTCGACCAGAACCGCGTGATCCGCCCCGACGCCGGTTTCCGCCTGTTCGCCACCGCCAATACGGTCGGGCTGGGCGATACCAGCGGGCTTTACCACGGGACGCAGGCGATCAACCAGGGGCAGATGGACCGCTGGAACATCGTCGTCGGACTGAATTACCTGCCCGCCGAAACCGAACAGGAGATCGTCGCGTCCAAGAACCCGGAAGCCGACCCGAAACAGATCGCCGACATGATAAAAGTTGCGGATCTTTCGCGGCAGGGTTTCATGAACGGCGATATTTCCACCGTCATGAGTCCGCGGACGGTGATAACCTGGGCGCAGAATACTGCGATATTCAAGGACGTAGGCTTCGCCTTCCGCCTGAGCTTCCTCAACAAATGCGACGAGGCGGAGCGGATGCTGGTGGCGGAATATTACCAGCGCGTTTTCGGCAAGGAGCTGCCGGAAAGCGTGATGGCGAAATAACCAGGATCGCGATGACTACGGCTGCGCAGGCGAATTTTCTCTAAACGCAGACCGGACACGATCCCGGGCGTCGGCCTGTATCGGGTGTCGAACAGACGAAAGCACTCGCCATGACTGTGTTGGCAAGTTAATACAGCAGCGATGCTCGGGCGGTTTTTGAAATTTGAACGGAATGCGGACGTCGAACGACGGCCGGGGGGTGATCGGTATTTTGCAACCGAGGATACCCGTGGCGGCTGGGGGCTGGACGACGACGGGGATGGGCGGGATTTCGACCGTTGGGATCGGGATCTGGGGCGGATCGACGCCGCCTTCACCCTCGAACGGCCGGCCACGCGCTGGTATCAGCCCGATCACTGGCGCGGCCGCCGCAAGCGCTGGTGGGCGGGGCGGATATTCCTCAGCCTACTAACCCTGTTCCTTGCGATGGTCGCCTGGCTCGCCGTGACCGCGCCACTCGGCAAATCGCTGGAACCGATCGCGCCGCCGCAGATAACTTTGTTGGCCGCCGATGGCACGCCGATCGCCCGCAACGGCGCAATCACCGGTGCACCCGTTGATATCGATGCCTTGCCCGATCACGTGGTGGAGCCTTTCCTCGCGATCGAGGATCGGCGGTTCTACGATCACTGGGGGGTCGATCCGCGCGGCATCGCCCGCGCCGCCTGGACCGGTGTCGGCGGGGGCAGCACGATCACGCAGCAGCTGGCGAAGTTCACGTTCCTCACTCCCGAACGCAGCCTGTCGCGCAAGGCGCGCGAGATGCTTATCGCCTTCTGGCTCGAAAGCTGGCTGACCAAGGACGAGATACTCGAACGCTATCTGTCGAACGCCTATTTCGGCGACAATGTCTACGGGCTGCGTGCGGCGTCGCTGCATTATTTCTACCGCAAGCCGGAAAAGCTGAAACCGGCGCAGGCGGCGATGCTGGCGGGGCTGGTCCAGGCCCCGTCACGCTATGCGCCGACCCGCCATTACGAACGGGCGGTCAAGCGGATGGGCCTGGTCAAGGACGCGCTGGTCGCAGCCGGTTACGTCTCGCAGGCCGAGGCAAATGCGATGAAAGCGCCGGCGATCGATTCCCGCACGGCCTACGATCTCCCCACCGGCACCTATTTCGCCGACTGGGCATTGCCCGAAGCGCGCAAGCAGGTGGCGGGCGGCTACGCCAGTCAGACGATCGCGACCACGCTCGATTCTCGACTCCAGAATGTCGCCAAGACCGTGGTGGCGCGCGCACCGCTGGGCGGGGCGCAGATCGCGCTGGTAGCCATGCGATCCAACGGCGAAGTCGTGGCGATGATCGGGGGGAAGGATTATGCGACGTCGCCATTCAACCGGGTGACGCAGGCGCGACGGCAACCGGGATCGACCTTCAAGCTGTTCGTCTACCTTACCGCTCTGAGCGAAGGGATGCAGCCGGACGATCTGCTCGACAACAGCGTGATCGACACCGGCGGCTATCGACCCAGGAACGCGCGCGGTCGCTATTCCGACACGATCACGCTGCGCGACGCGTTCGCGCAGTCGAGCAACGTCGCGGCGGTCCGGCTTTACCGGCAGTTGGGTAGCGAAGCCGTAACCCGCACGGCACGTGATTTCGGTATTACCGCCCCGATCACGCCGGGCGATCCGAGCGCCGCATTGGGCACTTCAACCCTGACCCTGCTGGAACTGACCGCCGCCTATGCGGGGGTCGCAGCCAATCGCTTCCCCATCGAACCCGTCGCTTTTCCCGCAAGGGAAACCGGATGGCTGGATTGGGCGACCGGGTCGTCCAACAGCCTGTCGCGGCGCAACCATGCGGATATCGAAGCCATGCTGCGCGCGGTTATCGACGGTGGCACGGGGCGGGCGGCGGCGTTGTCGCGACCGGCTTTCGGCAAGACCGGCACCAGCCAGAACAACCGCGACGCCGTGTTTGTCGGTTATGCGGGCGATCTGGTCGTCGGAGTATGGGTGGGCAATGACGACAACAGCCCGCTCGGCGATATCGGCGGCGGCGGGCTGCCCGCGCGCGTCTGGCGCGACTTCATGAGCCAGGCCATCGGCGACCGTCCACGTCCTGCGCCGCAACGCGCGACCGATCCCGAAGGGCCGGTCGAACCGATGGATGTACCGGATATCGACGACATACCGCTCGACGAGAACGGAACGCGCCTGCGCATCGGCGACGGGGAGGGCGTGACGGTCACGACGGAGATCGAAGGGGTGCCGGTCGATCTGCGGGTCGATCGCGAAGGTATTTCGCTCAATCCCGGAAGGCGTGAACCGCAGGTCAGCGACGAACCTGCGAATTGAACGGAGGTAGCTCAGCCCTCGGGCTGCGCCATCAATATGTTCATGATCGCGGTCGCAATCGGGCGCGCCGGGTCATCCTGCCATGCCTCGATCGAGATATTGGCGTTGCGGCGGCCCAGCTTCACGATCCGCGCCTTCGCGAAGGTATCCTGCGCTTTTCCCGCGCTGAGGAACTGGACCGTGATGTTGATCGGTTTCAGCCTGTGTTCGCGGTCCCGCCGAAGCAGTTCGGCACGCAGCAGGGCATAGCCGGCGGTTTCCAGGAGGCCGGATATGGCACCGCCATGCAGATGGTCAGGTCGCCCTTCCACGTCACTGCCGAAGCCGCAGCGCAATATGGGGACCGCGCCTTCGTGCCCGTGGACGCTTATGCCAAGCGAACGGGCATAGGCCGTCAACTGCCCGCCATCGTCATCATGCACTACGAACATCCTTGGCGATCGACATGAATACGCCGGACATGGTGGCGACGATATTCTCCATATCGCCGTCATGCGCTGTGCCGCGCACGAACGCGGCGGACCGTGACAGGCGATAACATTCCACCCGCCCGGTCACGGCCGCCCCCTGCTCCGCCGGCCGCTGGTAATCGACGCGCAAATCCAGTGTCGCGATCGGCACGAACTTGCCATGGGCGGTCCAGATCGCCAATCCCGAGGCCATGTCGAGCATGGATAATATCGGACCGGAAGCCAGCATTCCGCGATCGACTTCACCTACAAGGTCTTCGCGCCATGGCAGTTCCAGCGAAACCCAGTTCCCGCCATGATCGCGATAACGCAGGCCGATCTTGGCGGAGTGGCCGTGCCGCAGCATGAAGCGTGCGGCCTGACTGGGATCGAAGGGTGGAAGGTCGGACATGCGATCAGCTTCGCCCGGACGGAGAACGATATGAGCGGTAACATGTCATAGGATGCCCCCGGCCAGCGCATCGATCGCACCTTGCAGGAATACCGCCGCAGCATGGCTGTCGATCCGCTGCGCGCGTTTGCGGCGGCTCATATCCTGACCGATCATGTCGCGCTGCGCCGATGTCGTCGACCAGCGTTCGTCCCATAGCAGGATCGGCAGTCCGAACGCCTCCAATAAATTGCGGGCATAGGCGCGGCTGGCCTGCGCGCGCGGACCTTCGCTGCCGTCCATATTGCGGGGCAGACCGATTACGATGCCGGCAATCCCGCGGTCGATGATGATGGCGCGCAAGGTTTCCCGATCACGACCGAACTTACTGCGTTCCACCGTCTTGCCGGCTGTAGCGAACTGCCAGCCGGCATCGCAGAATGCCGTGCCGATGGTCTTCGTCCCTACATCGAGCGCGAGCAACGCACCGCCACCGGGCAGCGTCGTGCGCAGGCCGTGCGCGTTTTCGAAGATCAGCGGTTCTGCTGCCACGCCTGCACCCGGCGCACGACATCGGCCTGCGTATTGGCCCAGAACAACGGGATGTCGTAAACGTGATAATTGTTTCCCGGCAGGACGAACTCACCCATCTGCGGCGGATCGCCGATCATCAGCAATCCGTCCGCCCCGCAACGCGCGGAAACGGCGTCCGGCGCCAGGTCGCCGCTTCGAAAGCCGTCCTGTGGAACCAGCGTTCCGAGATTGGCGCTGGCGGGCGCGCTATCGGTTTGACCGCCGGTCAGCGGGTTGGTGCACAGGATCGCGCTGTTGCCGCGCGCCTGCCCGTCGAAGCCGACCGACTGCGCGTAGCGTCGCATGAATGCCCCGGTATCGGCGGGCTCGGCATAGCTCGACCACGACATGATGCAGCCGGGCTGTTCACGCGTGGCGCAGGCGGGGAAACCGAGAGAGGGCAGGTCGCGGGTCACGGATATGGGCCAGCCGACGACATAGATACCGGCGATCCGCCCGCGCAGACCAGCGTCCGTCTCTTCGCGCAGCAGGCGCAGGATGTGCAGCGAACCCTGACTGTGGCCCGCCAAAACGATCGGCGTGTCCGTGTCCACGCTGGCGCGGAAATAGGCGAATGCCTTGCGAACGTCGGCATAGGCCGCGTCCAGCGCCTGTTCGGCTTCGGACCCGTCCGTTAGAAAAGTTCCGATCGTCGCCTGCCGATAGCGCGGCGCCCAGATCTCGCTTGCTTGGTTGAACGCGCTCGCCATCCCGCGGATATACGTCGTGGCGATCCGCTGCGATTCCGCATCGTCGAACGGCGCGTTCCAGCGGTTGCGGTCGAGGAAGCTGGTGGGATGAACGAAGAACACCGCGAATTCGGGTATGTCGCCGGTCGCGGCGCGATTGTTCCGGCGCTGCCCGCGCGTCGGTGGCTGCCAGCGGGCGGGGTTGTCGGTTCCCATTCCGGGGCGCGAGAACCACATGGCCGGATCGTCATAGGCGTTCGCCGCCAGGCTGTCCTGCGATTCGAATTCGGCACTCGGCACCAGTGCGAGCTCTGCAATTTCATCCGACCAGATGCGGAGCGCGAAAGCACCTGCCAGGACGAGAATGATGCAGGCAGCGACGAAATAGAGAAACTTACGCGCCATGCGTCCCCGCTTCCTGCGCCGAATGGTCCTGATCGTCCATATGATCGCTTCGCCGTTCCAGAGCGACCTTGATCATCGCCAGCGCCGGATCGGCCAGAAACAGTCCGAGAATGCCGAACAATATGCCCATCACCAGCTGCGCGGCCAGCACCAGCGCCGGGGCCAGATCGACGGTCTTCTTGGCGATCATCGGAATGACGAAATAGCCATCGAGCATCTGCACGGCGGCGTAGATCATCAGCGTGTAGACGCCCATCTCGACCCCGCCCGAAAATCCGACCGCGATCATCAATATGCCACCGATCAGCGCGCCGAGATTGGGGATGAAGGCCAGCAGCCCCGTCAGGATGCCAAGCAGCGCGGCCATCGGCACTCCGTAGAGCGCCAGCGCGGCCCAGGTGAACACCCCTTCGAACGCCATGCCGACCAGTCGCCCCGCCATGAGGCGGCGCATCGTATAAGCCATCTGGCGCAGGGTTTCGAAGAACTCCTCGCGCCGGTCGCGCACGATCATCCAGGCTACGCCGCGCTCGTAGATGCGGGGCTCCACCGTGACATATATGCCAATCACCACGATCAGGAACAGCGTGGTAATACCGCCCAATATGCCGCCGACCGCCTGTGTCACCGTACCGAAACTGCCAGCTATGCCGCCGATCATGTTCTGAATGGTTTCGGGGTTGATCGCGAAACCCTGGTCCCGGAGCCAGGCAAGCGTAATCCAGTATTGCGCTTCGACGATTTGCGGAAGCTGCGCGGCTTCTTCGGAGATCTGCGAACCGGCAAAAGTCACGAGCCAGTAGAAAAACAGGCAGATGGTGGCGATCACGATCAAGATCCGCAACATCCGCGGTATCGGCAGAACCCGGCCGAGCAGCCGTGCCCCGCCATCCAGCATCGCGCCGAACACCAGCGCGCCGAAAAGGATGAGCAGGCTTTGCGAAATATAGACGGCCAGTGCGATGGCGCCGAGCACGACGGCCCATACGAACGCCCGCTGCGCTTCGAACCGCAGCCGGTTGTCGTCGATCCGCGCGGGACTGGAACCGATCTGTGCGTCCTGTCGGTCGTCGTCTCGTTCGTCAGGACCGGAACCGCTCATTCGCCGATACCTTTATCCTTGCGTGCCAAATCGATCGTCGGACGCAGGGTCCTCCACGCCCGTCCGTCACGCAAGGACGGCCACCACGTCGCCGGGTTCCAGCCTGTCGATCCGTCGAGCGAGAAGGTGATGAATTCCGCGCGGCCCCCGACATTTTCCAATGGCACCGGCCCACCCAGGCCGCTGGCATAGGCCGGTGCCCGGCTGTCGGCGGAATGGTCGCGGTTGTCGCCCATCAGGAAGACGTGGCCGTCCGGAACGGTAATCTCGGCGAAATTGTCGAGCCCCTGATCCTTGTGATCAATGATCAGATAGGAGGCGCCATTGGGCAGCGTTTCGCGATAGGTTTCCACTTCGAACACGTCTTTGCCGTTGGGCAATGTCAGGCGATATTCTTCGAAATAGTCGAGGCAGGGCGCGCCGTCGCAGACATGCGGATCACCTGCCGGCAACCGGATCGCGGGTTCGACCGTGCGTGGTACGGCGCGTCCGTTGAGGAACAGCCGCCCGTCGCGGACCGCGACGCGGTCGCCGGGCAGGGCTACGACCCGCTTGATGTAATCTTCATCCCTCGTCGGCGGAACAGCGATGACGATATCGCCATATTCGGGCGTGCCGGGGAAGACGCGCCAATCGGACCGCGGCAGCATGTGGAAGGATGCGGACACCCACGAATAACCATAGGGATACTTGCTCACCACCAGCCGGTCGCCAACCATCAGATTGGGCAGCATGGACGTGCTGGGAATGTAGAACGGCTTCGCGATCAGACTGTGAACCATCAGGACAGCCAGCAGCATCAGCGCCAGCCCGCGGATCTCGGCGAACCAGTTGATGGAATCGTCCTCCGCCTCGTTCTTCGTATCGGTGACGGCGTGGGCATGGGCGGGGGATCGGGTCATCGTTGGTTCGGCTTGCGCTGCGAAGGTTGGGACGGGGCAGCGTGGCTCATACCGGGTCGCCCGCGATAGGCAACGCTTCGATGATGACATAGGCCTGCGCCCATGGATGGTCGTCCGTGAGGGTCAGATGGATGACGGCGCGATGACCGGCGGGCGTCAGTTCCATGAGCCGGGCTGCCGCGCCGTTGGTAAGGGAGAGGGTGGGTGCGCCCGATCTGGCGTTCACGACACCGATGTCTTTCATGTAGACGCCGCGATAGAAGCCGGTGCCGACGGCCTTCGAGAACGCTTCCTTCGCGGCGAAGCGTTTGGCGTAGGTCCCGGCACGGGTATAGGGTCGCTTGGCCGCCTTGGCGCGTTCGGTCGCGGTGAAGCTGCGTTGTTCGAACCGTTCTCCATGGCGGTCCAGAACGCCCTGAATGCGTTCTATATTGCACAGATCGGAACCGACGCCGATGATCATCGGGCATCGTCCATCAGTTGCCGCATGGCGCGTACCGCGTTCTCCAGCCCGACGAACAACGCTTCGCCGACCAGGTAATGACCGATATTGAGTTCGGCCAATTGCGGGATCGCCGCGATCGGCTGAACATTGTCGTAGGTCAGGCCATGGCCCGCATGCGGTTCGATGCCGTTCTTCGCTGCCAAGGCGCTCATATCGGCGATGCGTCTGAGTTCGGTCGCGCGCGCCTCTCCGGTCGCGTGAGCATATTCGCCGGTGTGGAATTCGACCACCGGCACGCGCAGCCGGACGGCCGCCTCCAGCTGGCGGGCATCGGCTTCGATAAACAGGCTGACCTTTATACCCGCATCGGCGAGGCGCGATACGATCGGCGCGATACGGTTGTGCTGTCCCGCCGCGTCGAGACCGCCTTCCGTCGTGCGCTCCTCGCGTTTTTCAGGTACGATGCAGGCCGCATGGGGTTTGTGGCGAAGGGCGATTTCCAGCATCTCGTCGGTCGCCGCCATTTCCAGATTGAGCGGCAGGTCGGTCGCGTCCTGTATGCGCTTGAGATCGTCGTCGCGGATATGCCGGCGATCTTCCCGCAGATGGGCGGTGATCCCGTCTCCGCCGACCCGGCCGACGATCTGCGCGGCGCGGACCGGATCGGGATGATCGCCGCCCCGCGCGTTCCGGATCGTCGCGACATGATCGATGTTCACGCCGAGCCGCAGATGGCCGGCCGTCATGCGCGGCTGCCGGGCTTGGTAACCGGAAGAGCCGCCAGCTCCGCGGGTACGGCGGCCGGAGCGTAAGTCGGGAAAGCGATATCTATGAGCGCATGGTAAGGGACGGCGAATGCGGCTTCGCCTTCTGTCCGGTCGACGATGGAAGCCAGAGCCAAGACGTGGCCGCCCAGATTTTCCACTGCCGCGATCGCCTGCCGGGATGAAAGGCCAGTGGTGACCACATCCTCCACCACCAGAATATTCGAACCTTCTTCGATGCGAAAGCCGCGACGCAATTCGAAATTTCCTCCCGGCCGTTCGAGGAACATGGCGTCCCTATCCAAGGCCCGCCCCGTTTCATGGCCGATGATGATCCCGCCCATCGCGGGTGAAACCACGTAATCTATCGTCTTGCGCAGATCGCCGGGCAGCCGGTCGACCAGTGCTTCGGCGATCCGGGCGGCGCGCGCCGGGTGCATCAGCAGGCGGGCGCATTGGAGGTAGTGGCCGCTATGGCGGCCGGATGACAGCTTGAAATGTCCTTCGAGCAGGGCGCCACTCGTTCTGAATTCCAAAAGAACCTGGTCGGGAGTCATCGGCTGTCCATCTCGAAGGCCCATCGAATGGGCTGCACCGGTCGTTGTCCTGGCGACAACAAGGCTTGCGGATTTTTCTCCTAGAACCGCTTGAGGCGGCGGGCAACCGTGCGTATAGCCCGCATTCGTACCAGTCCCTGCTGAGGGATGTCTGCGGCCAGCGTCATGCGGGCCGTCATTGCCGCCGGATGCGGCGGAATCGGGAAAGCGGCACGCATGGTTTTCGGCAACACGATACGGCGCGGATACGGATCGGGCTTCGCTGCGCTGATCGCGTTGCTGCTCGCGGGATTGGTGACGGTCGGCCTGTTCGCCATGCCGAACGCGGCTTCGGCGCAAGGTACCGATGTGCGCGCCCCGGCGATGGTGGATGAAGGCGACCCTTCCGCCACTGCGGTCGAGGGTGCGGACATGGTCGCGACCGAGGCGCCTGCTGCGGATTCGAGCTATACGCCGCTCGGCCCGGAATGGATCAAGGGTCAGCCCGAAGCCGGCGCCATCGATTTTCAGCCGCAATATACCGATGACGGTCGGTTCGCGTACAATATGCACACTTACGTCCTGTTGCCGGTAGTCACCGCGATCTGCCTGTTCGTGCTGGGCCTGCTGCTTTGGGTGGTGGTGAAATATCGCCGCCGGGCCAATCCCACGCCGTCCAAGACCACGCATAACACTCTGATCGAAGTCGTGTGGACATTGGTCCCAGTGCTCATTCTGGTCGGCATCGCGATCCCGTCGATTACCCTGCTGGCGCGGCAATATGAAACGCCGCCGGAAGATGCGGTGACCATCAAGGCGATCGGCTATCAATGGTACTGGGGCTATGCCTATCCGGACAATGGCGGTTTCGAGGTTATCTCGAACATGATGCCGGAAGACGAAGCGGTTGCGAAGGGGCTGCCGGGGCAGCTGGCCGTCGACAATCGCATGGTCGTGCCCGCGAACACGCCGCTTCGCATTCAGACGACGGCTGCGGACGTAATCCATTCCTTCGCCGTACCTTCGCTCTGGTTCAAACAGGATGCGGTTCCAGGACGTCTCAACGAACGGCTTTTGACGATCAAGGAGCCGGGCATCTATTACGGGCAATGTTCGGAACTGTGCGGCGCGCGTCACGGGTTCATGCCGATCGCCGTAGAAGCGCTGCCCCGTGCGCAGTGGGAAGCATGGGTCCGGTCCAAGGGCGGCACGATAGCCGGCGACGAACCGGCTGAAACTGCGCCCGCCGCGTCTGGCGACGACGCGAACGAGGGTACGGACGACGAAACGGCCGTCGAAACCGAAACGACCTGATCCGCACCGAACGACAATGAACGATTGAACTCCAGCAAGGGCTAGAGACAGACTATGGCAACCACCGCCGAAAGTTTCCCGATCCACGACGAACGTGCGCACGACGATCATGCCGATCACAAGCCCGGCTTCTTCGCCCGGTGGTTCATGTCGACGAACCACAAGGATATCGGCACGCTCTATTTGATCTTCGCCGTGATGGCCGGGATCATCGGGGGTGCGATTTCAGGGATCATGCGTGCCGAGCTCGCCGAACCGGGCATTCAGGTCCTTGGCGGCGTCGTGACGATGATGGGCGGGGAGGCTGCATTCGACGCGAACCTCCATATGTGGAACGTCCTGATTACCGCGCACGGCCTGATCATGGTGTTCTTCATGGTCATGCCCGCCATGATCGGCGGGTTCGGCAACTGGTTCGTGCCCATCATGATCGGCGCGCCCGACATGGCGTTTCCGCGCATGAACAACGTGTCCTTCTGGCTGACCGTTGCCGGGTTCCTGTCCCTGATGTTCTCGATGTTCGTACCCGGTTCGCCGGCCGGCATGGGCGCGGGAACAGGCTGGACCGTCTACGCGCCGCTCTCGACCTACGGTTCCACCGGTCCGGCAGTCGATTTCGCGATCTTCGCGCTGCACCTTGCGGGAGCCGGCTCGATCCTTGGTGCGACCAACTTCATCACCACCATTTTCAACATGCGCGCGCCGGGCATGACGCTGCACAAGATGCCGCTGTTCGTATGGTCCATTTTGGTGACGGCATTCCTGCTGCTGCTCGCGCTGCCGGTCCTGGCGGCGGCGATCACCATGCTGCTGACCGATCGTAATTTCGACACGACTTTCTTCAATCCTGCCGGTGGCGGCGATCCGGTCCTGTACCAGCACCTGTTCTGGTTCTTCGGCCACCCGGAAGTGTACATCATGATCCTGCCCGGTTTCGGCATGGTCAGCCAGATCGTAGCCACGTTCAGCCGCAAGCCGGTGTTCGGCTATCTCGGCATGGCCTACGCCATGGTCGCGATCGGCGTTATCGGCTTCATCGTATGGGCGCACCACATGTACACGGTCGGGCTGGACGTGAATACGAAGATGTATTTCACTGCCGCGACGATGCTGATCGCAGTTCCCACCGGGGTGAAGATCTTCAGCTGGATCGCAACCATGTGGGGTGGATCGCTGGAGTTCAAATCACCGTTGATCTGGTCGCTGGGCTTCATCTTCCTGTTTACCGTAGGCGGCGTCACCGGTATCGTTCTCGCCAATGGCGGCATCGATGACAATCTGCACGATACCTATTACGTGGTCGCGCATTTCCATTACGTGCTGTCGATGGGTGCCGTGTTCTCCATGTTCGCGGGCTTCTATTACTGGTTCCCCAAGATGAGCGGCCGGATGCACAGCGAGTTTCTCTCGCACCTGCATTTCTGGGTGTTCTTCATCGGGGTGAACGTGATCTTCTTCCCGCAGCATTTCCTGGGCATCCAGGGAATGCCGCGCCGTTATCCCGATTATCCGGCGGCGTATGAATATTGGAACCACATATCGTCGATCGGCTATGTCATCATGGCAGCGTCGATGGTGATCTTCTTCGTCAACCTCGTCTATGCCTTCGCGGCAGGAAAGACGGCTGGAAACAATCCATGGGGCGAAGGTGCGACGACGCTGGAATGGACGCTGACTTCGCCGCCGCCGTTCCACCAGTTCGAAACGCTTCCCGTGATCGAGGATCACCACGATTACCACGATCACCGGCAGGTCAGCGCCTGACGCTGCAGGCGACACGGTCGATCGCGGGCCGCGACCAACTCAATAAGGGGGAGGGGGCGTATCGTTCGCGATACCGCCCCTTTCTTCGACCCGAGCTTTTATGACTTTCGATAGGACGAACGAAGCCATTCCCGAATGACTCATTCATCGCCATCCATTTCCGCAACTTCAAGGCCGGCCATGCCGACCGATTGGCGGGACTTCTTCGCCCTGACGAAGCCAAGGGTGATGACCCTGGTAATCTTCACCGGCCTATGCGGTCTGTTGGCGGCGCCCGGTTCCATCCATCCGGTGATCGGCTTTACGGCGATCTTCTGCATCGCGATCGGGGCGGGCGGCGCGGCGGCGCTCAACCAGTGGTGGGAAAGCGATATTGATGCGGGAATGAAACGCACGGCCAGACGTCCGCTTCCCGCAGGACGGATGCAGCGCGAGGATGCGCGCAATTTCGGTATTTTGCTATCCGGTGCGTCGGTCGGTATAATGGGGCTCGCGGTCGGATGGCTGGCGGCGATCATACTGGCCGTCTCGATCGTGTATTACGCGGTCGTCTATACGATCTGGCTCAAGCCGCGAACCCCGCAGAATATCGTTATCGGCGGCGGGGCGGGCGCGTTTCCGCCCCTCATTGGATGGATCGCGGTTACCGGCGAGGTAACGGCCATGCCGATCCTGCTTTTCGCCATCATCTTCGTGTGGACACCGCCGCATTTCTGGGCGCTCGCACTGTTCGTGCAAAGCGATTACGCGAAGGTCGGCATTCCGATGATGCCGGTGGTCCGGGGTCAGGTTTCCACGCGCCGGCAAATCTTGTTCTATGCGATGCTGCTCCTTCCCGTCGCAGCCTCGCCGTGGCTGATCGGTGCGACGGGCGCGTTCTACGGAGTACTCGCCTGCGTCTTGTCAGCGCTGTTCATCGCCTTCGCTATTCCGGTCGCTTTCAGGCGCGCCCAACCGAATGACGCGATGAAGCCGGAGAAACGGTTGTTCGCCTTCAGCATACTCTATCTGTTCGCTCTGTTCGGCATTCTGGTGTTCGACCGCGTGGCGGAGTATCAAGGGCTTCCCATTCCCGGAGTGCACACATGACCCCCGACGAACAGACTGAAATCGAACGGCGCCGCAAGACGCGCAATCTGGCGGTCGGCGCGCTGCTGCTGTTCTTCGTCGTGCTTTTCTATGCGATCACGATCGTGCGGATGGGAGATTAAGGGATGTCCACCGCTACACTGGACCGTAGAAACTGGCGGGTGGGCGCCCTAGCCATGCTGGGTGCGCTGGCGATGCTGGGGATGGGGTATGCCGCAGTGCCGCTGTATGAACTGTTCTGCCGCGTCACCGGTTTTGGCGGCACCACCCAGCGCGCGAGCGAAACCGATGCGGACATGGCGCTTCGCCTTGCGCAAAGTGCCGGCAGCAAACCCATATCCATCCGGTTCGATGCGACCACGGCGATCGGCATGCCGTGGGCCTTCCGCCCCGAACAATCCACCGATACGGTTCAGATCGGCCAGCGCGACATGGCGTTCTACATCGCCCGCAACGATAGCGACGTACCGGTCACCGGCAATGCGACCTTCAACGTCGAACCGGCCCAGACGGGGAAATATTTCAACAAGATCCAGTGCTTCTGTTTCACCGAACAGACCCTGCAACCGGGCGAGGAAATGCGAATGCCCGTCCTGTATTATGTCGATCCGGCCATCATGAAAGATGAAAACGCCCGCGATGTGGAGCAAATTACCTTGAGCTACACGTTCCACCGCGCGATCGAGCCGACCGGGGGCGCTGCGGCTTCGGGGATGGAGAAAGCGGGCGGGTGAGGCTGGACCTTGGCGCGGGCACGGATTAGGAACCTTTTCATCGATCCGACCGGGCGGTTCATCGGCCCGGTTCGTTCAACAGTTGAGAGACGACATGGCTGGCACGAAGAACCACGATTACCATATTCTGGCACCTGATATCTGGCCGCTGGCCGGGTCGCTGTCTGCGTTAACCTTCTTTACCGGTATGGTGTTCTGGATGCATGATATGGCCAATGGCTGGCTGATCTGGGGTCTGGGCACAGCCGGTCTGATCGCGACATTCTTCGCTTGGTTCGGCAAGATCGTACGGGAGGCGGAGCAAGGCGACCACACCCCTGTCGTGCAGTTGCACATGCGCTACGGCATGATCTTGTTCATTGCTTCCGAAGTCATGTTTTTCGTCGGCTGGTTCTGGGCCTGGTTTGATTTCTCACTGTTCCCTCAGCCGATCGAATTGGTCGACGGTGCCACGCTTACCCGTTTCGGCGAAGAAGGCGCGGCTGCCATTGCGCAATGGCCCCCCCGTGGGTTGGAAGTGCTCGATGCGTTCGACCTTCCGCTGCTCAACACGCTTATCCTGCTGTGTTCGGGAACCACCGTAACTTGGGCGCATCACTCGTTGATCAACGGCAATCGCGACGGTCTGAAGAAGGGGCTGTGGGCGACCATTATCCTGGGTTTGCTGTTCAGCGCTATCCAGGCCTATGAATATTCGCATGCGCTGGGGGCGTTCGCATTTGGTGGAAACACCTATAGTTCGGGGTTCTACATGGCCACCGGGTTCCATGGCTTCCACGTTCTGGTCGGCACGATCTTCCTCGCGGTTTGCCTCGTACGGGTTTACAAGGGTCACTTCACCCCGCGGCAGCATTTCGGGTTCGAGGCGGCTGCATGGTACTGGCATTTCGTCGATGTCGTATGGTTGTTCCTGTTCATCGCTGTCTACGTCTGGGGCGGCTGGGGCGCGCCGATCCATTGATTGGCGCTCGGTGCCGCTGTTCGTTTTCGGAACCGCGCTGATTCGGGAATGACTCGGAGCCTTCCGTTAGTCGCGACCATAGTGGTCGCCCTTGCAGCTGCGTTGATGGTCGCACTCGGCGTTTGGCAGTTGGACCGCGCGGAAGAAAAAGGGGCGCTGCTGGACCGATATGGCATGGTCGATCCATCGGCCGCACCGATCTCCTATCCCCGATCGGCGGATGCGATCGAAGCCAATCTCTATCGCCGGGTCAGGGTACGATGCGAGGAGGTCCTGTCGACACGGGCAACAGCCGGGACGAACGTTGTCGGTGCCAAAGGCTGGTCGCTGATCGCACGCTGCACGCTTGGAAACGGTGCGACGGCGGATATCGCCCTTGGTTGGGATCGCTCGTCCGATCCGCCGGAGTGGAGCGGGGGAGCGATAACGGGAACACTCGCGCCGGGGGGCAAGATCGTGGCCGATCCCCCGCTTGCCGGTCTGGGGCCGCTGGCTCGGCCGGACCCCGCCGACCTGCCGAACAATCACCTGTCCTATGCCGTCCAGTGGTTTCTTTTCGCCCTTACCGCGCTGGTGATCTACGGGGTCGCGTTGCGGTCGCGATCCCGGCGATAGCATATAGCGGGCTTGTAGCGGGCGCGCTTGTGCGGACCAGCCCCGCCCGCTAATCGCGGCATTTATGCGGTACATATCTACCCGGGGCAGTGCGCCGATTTGCAATTTCGAACAGGTCACGCTGACGGGGCTGGCCAATGATGGCGGGCTGTATCTGCCGGAAAGCTGGCCGCGCTTCTCGGACACTGAAATCGGCGGCATGGCGGGCCTGTCCTATCCTGAACTGGCGGTCCGGGTCATGCAGCCTTTCGTCGGCGACTGCCTGACGCGGGGCGAACTCGCCGCGATGTGCCACACCGCCTATGGCCGCTTCGCGCATGCGGCCGTGACGCCGTTGAAACAATTCGACGCGCAGCATTGGCTGCTCGAACTGTTCCATGGTCCGACATTGGCGTTCAAGGACGTGGCCTTGCAGATGCTCGGCCTGCTGTTCGAGAAATTCCTGTCGCGCACCGACGACCATCTGACCATCGTCGGCGCGACCAGCGGGGATACGGGGTCCGCCGCGATCGACGCGGTGGCGGGGCGCGACCGGATCGACATTTTCATGGCGCATCCGGACGGCCGGATCAGTGACGTGCAGCGACGTCAGATGACGACGGTGATGGCGCCCAATGTCCATAACATCGCGATCAGCGGCAGTTTCGACGACGCGCAGGCGCATGTAAAACGCATGTTCAACGATCCCGCCATGAACGGGCGATTCAAGATCGGGGCGGTCAATTCGATCAACTGGGCGCGGCTGCTGGCGCAGATCGTCTATTATTTCGCCGCAGCGCTGCAGCTGGGTGCGCCGCGTCGCAAGGTTGCCTTCAGCGTCCCGACCGGCAATTTCGGCGATGTCTTCGCCGGTTACGTGGCCGCGCAGATGGGTCTGCCGATCGCCCGCCTGATCGTGGCGACCAACGTGAACGATATCCTGCACCGGGCGCTGGCGTATGGCGACTACTCCGCTGGCGACGTAACGCCCACGATAGCGCCGTCGATGGACATCCAGGTCAGTTCCAATTTCGAACGGCTGCTGTTCGATATCGGTGGGCGCGATGGCCCGGCCATGACGGAGCAGATGACAGGTTTTGACGCAAGCCGGGCGATGCGTCTTACCGAAATCCAGCGCGGCGGAGCGGCCGCCCTGTTCTCCAGCAGAAGGGTCGATGCGGACGAGATAGCGGCCGCGTCCCTCTGGGCCCGGGAATGCTGCGGCGAACTGATCGATCCGCATACCGCGATCGGACTTCATGCGGCGCGCGAGGCGGATATCGAGCCTCACATACCTGTTGTCACCCTGGCCACTGCGCATCCCGCGAAATTTCGCGATGCGGTCGAGCGGGCAACCGGAATCAGGCCCAGCCTGCCCGAAAGGGTCGGCGATCTGTTCGCGCGGGAAGAACGCTGCGAGCGCATCTCGGGCGATTACGAGGCGTTCGCCGCCCATATCGCACAGCGCGCGACGGAATCGCGTTGATGGCCCGGTTTGTCGATGCACCCGTCCTGATCGAAGGAGCCGCTTGGCCGGATTACGGATTGATCGACAGCGGTCATGGGCGCAAGCTGGAACGCTACGGCGAATACACCTTCGTTCGCCCCGAACCGCAGGCAATGTGGTCCCCGCATACTGATGATTGGCGTGCCGATGGCGAGTTCGTTCCGGGTTCGGACGAGGATGGGGGTGGGCGCTGGCAATTCGCGCGCCCGGTGCCGGACGATGGCTGGCCCGTGACCTGGAATGGCGTGCGGTTCACAGCCCAATGCACGCCTTTCCGCCATCTCGGCTTCTTTCCCGACATGGCCCCCGTCTGGGAGTGGATGGCGTTGCAGATGGCCGGCCGATCGGACGCGGCCTCGATGAACCTGTTCGGCTATACCGGTGTCGGATCGCTCGCCCTGTCCGAATATGGCCGTGTCACCCATGTCGACGCGTCGAAAAAATCCGTGGCGCAGGCGCGCGCCAATGCCGCGCTTTCGCGAATGGACGACCGCCCGATCCGCTGGCTGGTCGACGATGCGGCCAAATTCACCGCGCGCGAGGTCCGCCGGGGGAAGCGGTATGATGGTATCATTCTCGATCCGCCAAAATACGGCCGCGGTCCGAAGAACGAGATATGGCGATTGGACGAAGACCTGCCCGGCCTTGTCCGCGATTGCCGGCAGCTGCTGGACGGCGACAGCCGGTTCCTGTTCCTGACCGTCTATGCCGTTCGGATGTCCAGCTTGGCGTTGGGCGGATTGCTGCGAGAAATGTTCGCCGATCTTCCCGGCACTGTCGAACATGGCGATCTCGCCATGCGGGAGGAAGGGGCGGAAGGTCGCCTGCTGCCGACTGCCATCTTCGCCCGCTGGAGCCAGCCATGACCGATGCGCTTATCTTGGAGGTTGCCGATCTGGAGCATGACGTCCTGACCGGTATTTATTCGGAGGAGACCGGCAAGCCGCAGCCGCTGCGTATTTCGATCCAGGCCCGGATCAAGGTCGCGGATCGATACGCGCCGGACACTCCGCTGGATGCCAGCAAGAATTACATGGATCTGAAATTCGCCGCCGGGGACGCGCTGCCCAGGGGCGTCCATTTCAAACTGATCGAAGCGGTCGCGGACCATATCTGCGAAACGATTTTCGTGCAGGACCGCCGCATCGAAGCGGTGACGGTCAAGATCGTGAAGCTCGCCATTGCGGAAGCGAACGAGAAGATCGGCATAACCCTCACCCGCGTTCGGCGATAATGACGCCTGGTGTCCTGCATATCGACGGTCTGCCGGAAGCGGCCATATCCGCCGCCCGGCAATTCTATTTCGTAGGCCTGCCTCAGATCGACGCGCGGCTGGAAGATGGCACACTGTCCGCCCTGCTGGTCGCTCTCGCATGGGCGGGCCACGACCATCGTGATTGGCGGCAGGCGATGGCGCGCGACCTCGCCCGGCATTACGCGCCTGTCCGCATCAATATCGTCGCCGGGTCGAACGGACCGGCGCTTGCGGCCGTGGCTGCCTATCTCGCCACGGCCGAAGGGGTGACCGGCCAGTACTGGGCGCTATCGTGACGGGAGGGCGGCGCCCAGTTCGGCCAGCACGCGATCTTCGGCTGCGACGAGCGCGATAATTTCGTTTCGCGCCGTCGCGATTTCGCCGCGGCGGATGAAGTCGATCGTCGCCTCGACATAGAGCCGGTCGAGGTCGGCCAGTGGTATTGCCGCTTGACTGCGGAGTGATGCCAGATCGGCGAGGGCGACCTGCGCGCTCGACCAAGCGGTGCTCGAAGTCGAAGCGCCACGTGCGGATCTCACCGCACGGCGCGCTGCAGGTGCCGCGGCCATGAAACGATCATGCGCGGCAACGGCTTGCTGCCGCGACACGGCGATGCGATCGAACAGTCGCGCATCGGGTGGGGTGGGATCGAGCAGCGGACCGGACGCGTAGGCGGCATCGTCGTTCTCGACATCCCGAATGGCGAGTGACGGGTATCGCGTGTCCGACGCGCAGCCCGTCGGAAAGATAATGGCGGAGATCATCGCGCCGATGACCTTCGTTCGAGTGCGCAAGCCTTCCATGATCGGTTTCATAGCAGTTCGCGAGGCGGTTGGAAGTCGGTCTATGTCCGCGCCGGACCGGTCGGATTTAGCGGCAAAAAGGAATATGGTCCGACATTGACTTGACGGACGCCATCGCCTAACGGATTTTTCTTTCCGAAGGGTCGCCTGCAATGGCGGGACATCGGGTGCGCCATCTTCGTCGACGAAGGCGGCATCACAATTTATATTGAAAGTGACAGGACCATGTTCGCAGTAGTGCGCACTGGCGGCAAGCAATACCGGGTTGCCGCAGGAGACAAGATTGCCGTCGAGAAGATGGCGGGCGAGGCCGGCGACAGCGTGACGCTGGGCGACGTGCTGCTGGCCGGCGAAGGCGAATCGATCGCCGACGCGTCCAAGGTTTCGGTGTCGGCGGAAATCATCGCGCAGGCGAAGAGCGACAAGGTCATCGTCTTCAAGAAGCGCCGCCGCCATAATTACCGCCGCAAGGCCGGGCATCGTCAGCAGTTGACCTTGCTGCGCATCACCGGTGTCGGTGATGACAAGGCGGAGCCGCGTAAGAAGGATGCTGGAACCGTCTCCGATACGAAGCCGGCGGCCGACAAGCCAGCGGTGAAGAAGTCGGCTGGCGAGAAGGCTCCAGCTGCGAAGGCGGACGGCGACCAGCCGGCCCCCGAGAAAGCGGTCGCCAAGAAATCGGCCCCCAAGAAGGATGCCGCGCCCAAGAAGGCTGCGACCAAGAAGCCTTCGAAGGACACTTTTGAGGATACTGCCGGCAAGACGGCGGACTGAAACAGACCTACAAGACGAGTAACTGACGATGGCACATAAAAAAGCAGGCGGTTCATCCCGCAACGGTCGCGACTCCGCCGGTCGGCGCCTTGGCGTGAAGAAGTTCGGTAGCGAAGCCGTTATTCCGGGCAACATCATCGTGCGCCAGCGGGGCACGAAATACTATCCGGGCACCAATGTCGGCATGGGCAAGGATCATACCCTGTTCGCGCTGGAAGGCGGCCGCGTGCGGTTCCATGCCGGGAAGCAGGGCCGTAAATACGTGTCGGTCGACGTGCAGGCCGTCGCCGCGGAATAACAGGGCAGTGCAGCGACGGGACCGTTGTTCGCGATGATCCAGCCGCAGGTTCGGCAATTTTGACGCTCTCTTACGTCGACAGCCTAATTCTACGCGACGCTGATGAGAGCGGCAATCACCGGCAAGCAGCCTGATCGACACGCTCCCGCCGGGGGCCGGGTCTTTCGTATCCGCTTCATTCCTCGGGCATCAATGCGTCGGCGAATTCGCTTTCATATCTGGCGATCAGTGCGCGATCGTCATGGTCCCAGGGGTGGAAGCCGGGTTTGAAATAGGACAGCCAGGCCGGAAAGATACGACGGACCACACCGGGGCTGACTGTCAGATATTTCAGCAGCCCCCACCGCGCCTTTCCCCCCGTGATCCCGTCCTGCGCCAGGAGGTTGAGCGAATCGACCCAGCGATTGCGGAAGAATTTGGCCGTGATGATGACCATCATCAGCGATCGCAGCTTCCAGCGTCGCCATGCGCTCCAGTCGCGAGTCGCATGGTTCCAGGTGTCGTAGGCGACGCCCTTGTGCTCGATTTCCTCGACCGCATGCCAGCGCCACATGTCGCGCACTTGCGCGTCGGCATTCTCGAAATGCTTCGGATTGGCGAGGAACTCATGCGCCATCATCGCGGTGTAATGCTCCAGCGCCATGGTGACGGCCAGGTTGACGATCGCAGGACGCCCCCTGGTCAAAGCGAGCATTGCCTCCACCCGCCGATCGATGGCGGCGATATCGTAGCCGCTGTCCTGGGCCAGCCGGTTAAAGGCGACATGTTCGCGGGTGTGATTGATTTCCTGCCGCACGAAGGCGCGGATCTCCTCGGCCAACTTGGGCGGCGCACCATCGCGATGAGCCTTGACGGATTCGATGAAGAACGCCTCTCCGCGCGGGAACGTCGCCGACAGCGCATTGTGCCATGCGGTACCGAACGCGTCCCCGGCCCACCAGCGGCGCGGAGCGGTATCCCGATTGAAACGTTCGTCGCGGATTACGATTCGCGGGGCGGACTGCGTCGTAGCAGCAGAATCGTATGCAAAGGTTGTAGGCGCGTTCATGGGAACTCCAAAGCTTACTGACATTGCTGTCAATAAGCGCTACTTACAACAGTGTCAATAAGGCTTTATCTCGCATCGGCGTAGGGGCTGTCCGGCTTGCCGATCAGTGCCCGATCGTCGAGGTTCCAGGGGTGAAAGCCCGGCAACAGGATCTTCGCCCATTCGCCGAACATCCGGCGCATCATTCCCGGCTTGAACCACAGGAACGCGTAGAGTTTTCGTTTCGCCTCGCGTCTGCTGAACCCGTCCTGTTCCAGGAGGCCGATGGCGTCGCGGATGCGGTTGCCGAAATATTTGCGGGTGATCAGCACCGCGATCAGCGTCTTGACCCGGTACCGCCGCCACCGGCTCCAGTCGCGGGTCGCATGCAGCCAGACATCGTAGGTTATCCCCTTATGTTCGATCTCCTCCGTCGCATGCCAGCGCCAGATTTCGGCTGCGACCGGGTCCGCCCCTTCGAGATAACGCGGATCGGCGAGCAGATGGTGGCTGATGATCGCGGCGAAATGTTCCAGCGCGATGGTGATGGCGAGGTTGAATTCCTTGGGCCGCCCTTCCGTCAGGGTCAGCATCGCCTGAATGCCCTGATCGATGCTTTCGACGTTGTATCCGTGATCGGACACCAGCCGGTTGAATGCGACATGCTCGCGCGTGTGGTTGATTTCCTGGGTAGCGAACGCCTTCATTTCCGCGGCGATACGGGGCGGCACATCGTCGCGGAACATCCGCATCGTATCGATGAAGAACGCCTCGCCGCGCGGCAGGCTGGCCGATACCGAATTGTACCAGGCCGTCGCCACGGGATCGTTCGAATGCCACCAGCGCGGCACCAGCGCCTTGCGATCGAATCGGCGATTGCGCACCGTAAGCGCGTGCTCTTCCGGCGTCGCGCTGCCCAGAATGAAGGCCGGCTTGTCGAGCGCGTCCGCCCGCTCTAGGTCGATCGATGTGTGTTCGTTCATGTTAAGAAACTATTAGGCATACTAACCAATGGCAACCCGTAAACGCCTGAGCCCCGAAGAGTCCCGCAGAACCGCGCTGGTCGCTGCGCGTTCGCTGCTCATCGAAACCGGACCGCAATCGGTTACGCTGAAGGCCGTGTCGGCGCGGGTCGGTCGTACCCATGCCAATCTGCTCCACCATTTCGGGTCGGCATCGGGCCTGCAAAAGGCATTGGCCGCTCATCTGGCGACAACCGTGTGCGAGACGATCAAGGACGCCGTTCGCGCCAGCCGGGCGGGGCTGGGCAGCCCGCGCGAGGTGGTCGATCTCGCCTTCGACGCGTTCGACAAGGAAGGGGCGGGCGGCCTGGCCAGCTGGATGCTGCTGACGGGCAACGAAGACGCGTTGGATCCGATCATCGAAACGATCCATGCGCTGGTCGACGAAATCGCTCCGGAGGAGGCGGACGATCACGGTTCGATCATGGAAGTCCATGAAAATACGCTGACGCTGGTATTGCTGGCATTGGGCGACGCGCTGATGGGCAAGGCCCTGGCCCGTGCTCTCAACCTGCCCGAACATGCGGCGCGCGATCGGGCCGAAAAGCTGCTGACGGCATCGCTCGAAACGGGGCATGTGCAAACGGCGTAAAGCGCGAGCCGCGCGCCCTATTCGGTCGTAAGTTTCATCCAGTCCGGCGTCCATTCGGGCTCGATGTCGCCGATCCGCAGATGATCGATCGCCATGCCGAGATCGTCATGCGCGCGCTTGCGCCGCTTTTCGTCCGACCGGTCGAGCGGCACCACGACGAGCCGCCGGTTGACCTTCTGGCGCCAGTTCATCCGCGCGGTGTTCTCCTGTCCAATGTAACAGCCCTTGCCGAAACTGACTCCGTTCAGTTCCGCCGCATTGGTTTCCAGCCACAATATATCGCCCAGTTCCGCGCGTCCTTCCGGCACCCCCAGGGCAAGACGATGGGCGCGCCAGGCGTCGTCCGCCGCCCGGTCGTCATCCGAAACGGGGGCCACCCATCTTTGTCCCAAAGCCGCGAGGCGCGGATCGGGCGCGCCGCCGTCGCCAAGCTGCGCCTGCCAATAGACACCGACGGTCGGGTCGCGCGTGATCTCGATCTTTCGGCGCAAGCGGTAAAGCGACAGGCGTTTCACCAGTTCGTCCGCCAACGCCGCCTCGCAGTCGATCAGCAGCGTATCGGGACCGGCGGGCCAGACGATGAAATCGAACAGGGCTTTGCCCTGCGGCGTCAGCAGACCCGACCATACCGGCAGGGCCGCTGCGACATCGCTGGTCACCAGACCCTGCAGAAAGGCGACCACATCGTCCTGACGGTCCGCTGCGTAGAGGCGGATCACGGCGCGGTCGAACAGACGCGTGCCCGTGACGGCTGCAGGGGCACGGGAAGCGGCGCGATCGTCGGTCATGGGGTTACAGATAGGACGTGCCCGGGTTAAGAGAAAGGGATGAGCGCGCGCGATCTGCACTACGAATGGCCGACAGGAGAGGATATATGCTGAACGACGGGGCCGATACGCTGACCATCCGCCGTCCCGACGATTGGCATGTGCATCTGCGCGACGGGGATATGCTGGCCGCGGTCGCCCGCTACACGGCGCGGCAGTTCGCACGCGCTATCGTCATGCCGAACCTGTCCCCCCCGGTGACCGATGCGGCGATGGCGGCGGCCTATCGCGACCGGATACGGGCAGCCCTGCCCGACGACGCGGCGTTCACTCCGCTGATGACCTGTTACCTCACGGATGATACGAACCCGGGTGATCTCGAGCGCGGGTTCGCGTCCGGCGTGTTCACCGCGGCCAAGCTCTACCCCGCCAATGCGACGACCAATTCCAGCCACGGCGTCAGCGATATGGCGCGGCTGAACCCGGTGTTCGAGGCGCTGCAGGCGATCGGAATGCCGCTGCTGATTCACGGGGAAGTGACCGATGACGACATCGACATCTTCGACCGGGAGAAGGTGTTCATCGATCGCCATCTGCGACGGATCGTCGCTGCTTTTCCCGACCTCAAAGTCGTGTTCGAACATATCACCACGTCCGATGCGGTGGCGTTCGTGGACGCGGCCGGGCCCAATCTGGCGGCGACGATCACGCCGCAGCATCTGCACATCAACCGCAACGCCATGCTGGTCGGCGGGATGCGCCCGCACGCCTATTGCCTGCCGGTCGCCAAGCGGGAGGAGCATCGGCTCGCCCTTCGCAAGGCCGCGACTTCGGGTGCGGCGCAATTCTTTCTGGGCACCGACAGCGCACCCCATCCGCGCGACGCGAAGGAAAGCGCCTGTGGCTGCGCCGGGATATTCAACGCGCCCCATGCGCTCGAAAGCTATGTCGGCGTGTTCGAAGAGGAAGGCGCACTGAACCGGTTCGAGGCGTTCGCGTGCCTGAACGGCCCGCGTTTCTATGGACTGCCGATAAACGACGGCACGATAACGCTGGAGAAAGCGCCCACCCGCGTGCCAAAAACGCTGGATGCGGGGGGCACTCACATCGTGCCCTTTCACGCCGGCGAAACCTTGCGCTGGAGGCTGCGCGAATAATTCAGTTCCGGGCCGGGTCGGGAATGCGCGACCGGCGCCACAGGTCGGACATGAAGATGACCAGCGCAATCCAGATCAGCGCGAAGCAAGCCAACTGCACGGGTTTGAGTTCCTCGCGAAAGACGAACAGGCCAAGGAGGAACACGATCGTCGGTGCCAGAAACTGGATGAAGCCCAGGATTGAATAGGGCATTCTCTTCGCTGCGACCGCGAACAGCAGCAGCGGAACCGCGGTCAACACGCCGCCCAGAACGATCGACGCACTGAGCGCCGGGCTGATCGCGAAGGCGGAACCTGCAGGCTGCATCGCATAATATCCGGCGATCACAAGTGCCATCGGCACGAGCAGGGCTGATTCGACCGTCAGGCCGGGCAGCGAACCTACCGCGACCCTTTTTCGCAGCAGGCCGTATGTTCCGAAACTGAAAGCCAGCGTCAGGCTGATCCACAGGGTCGTGACCGCGCCTGCGGACAATATTGCCACGCCGACCGCCGCCAGTCCGACGGCGAGCCACTGCATGCGACCCAGTCTTTCCCCCAGCAGTATCGTGCCCAGCAAGACGTTGAGAATGGGATTGATGTAATAACCAAGGCTGGCGGCATAGATATGCCCGTGCTGGATCGCCCAGACATAGACGAACCAGTTCACCGCGATCAGCAGGGCGCTGGCGCACAAGGTCAGCAGGACGGTCCGATCCTTGAGCGCCGCAAGGACGTCCGCCGCCTGCCGCCGTATGATTACGATCGCGATGCAGAACGGCAGCGTCCACAATATCCGCCAGGCGACGAATTCGAAGGGCGGCACCGCGGCCACGAGAATCAGGTAGAGCGGGAGCAGTCCCCAGATGACATAGGCGCCCAGTGCGGCGGGCAGACCGGACGGTGGCCGGTGTTCGGGTTTTGTCGCCATGGACCGCGTCTAGGCGTCGCTCTGCCCGCCGGCAAGTTTCGCCTGGTAGGTCAAAATCACTCCGTTCGTCGCAAGTTTTCATTCCTGACCATGCGGTTGCACTTCGTTCAGGAAACTCGGCGCATAGATGAATGCGCCGGACGAGATTGGTGGATCGAGCGCCCGACCAAACCGAATTGAAGCGAAAGGATCGATCATGAAACTGCCCACATTCAAATCCGCCGCTATTGCGCTTGCCATCCCCGGCCTGGCCTTTGCCATGCCCGCCGCGGCTGCCGAATTCACGGCGCCGTTGCCAAATACAATCACCGTCAGTCACGTCGTTCCGCTCGCGATGCAGGACGAGGCGAACGCCGAGCACCGACGGGGCTACAGGCATAATCACGGCCGTCGGGGCAATGACCGGTATGACCGCTACGACCGGTACGATGATTACGATGATGATCGCCGCTATCGTGGCCGGCAGGCCCGTTATGACGAACCCGTCTATCGCGACACCCGCATCTGGCGCGACCGGGATGGTCAGTACCGCTGCCGCAAGGAAGATGGCACCACCGGGCTGCTGATCGGGGGCGCAGTCGGCGGCCTGATTGGCAATGAACTGGCCGGACGGGGCGACCGTACCCTGGGCGCCATTCTGGGCGCAGCGGGCGGAGCTATTCTCGGCCGCACGATCGACCGCAGCAACTCGCGCTGCCGTTGAGATTGATCTAATGACCTTCGGCTGTTTCCACCGGCAGCCGCAGCACGGCCCGATACTTCATATGTTTTGCGGGTCGTGGAAAGCGCCCGATCGGTTTTCGGACCGGTCGGGCGTTTTCGCTATGGAATTGAAGCGTGCGGATTAACCGCCTCCGCCCGGCGCTTCCCTTTTCGGGACAATGGCGATTTTAACCATGTTTCGAGGTGGTCCTGCTCCTCTGTAGGGGCCACATCGCAACAAGAACCGCCCTGCACCCGGAGCCGAAGCCATGAAAAACCGTATCCTGTCGACCATCGCCATCCTGCCGCTGTTGGCGATCGCGGCCTGTTCGCAAGAACCACAGGACGGCGGCGATGGGCTGTCCGATCCCGCGACGGAGCAGGCGCTGAACGACGATATCATGGTCGATCCCGATCTGGCGAACCAGAACGAAGGTGGGGCCGCGCTATCGGGTAACAGCAATGCGACGGTTCCGGCGCAGAACCGCACTCCCGAAGCGATCGAGGACGCCAAGAACAAAGCCTTCGCCCTCGTCGGTGGCAGCGATGGCATGAAGGCGCTGCCATCGCCCAGACGATACGGTTCGCGCGTTCCGGAAGGGGCGGCACTGACCGCCGCGGCCCGCGCAGCCGCGCAGCCGAATGGTGCGAAATGCGCGGACAATGCCGAATATTCCGCCGCCTGGGCCGCGAAACTGCCGGCGATCTTCCCGGTTTACCCGCGCGGAACCACGAAGGAAGCGGCGGGTACGGATATCGGCGAATGTTCGCTGCGGGTCGTCAATTTCCTGACGCCCGTCCCGCTCGACGACGTGCTGGCGTTCTACTACAGCCGCGCGACGACCGCCGGCTACCGCGTGGAACATGCCATCGCCGGCGGCGACAATATCGTCAGCGGTACCAAGGGCGACGCATCGCTGGTCGTCTATGGTCGCCGGCTTTCATCGGGGCTGACCGAAATCGACCTGATTACCAGCGTCAACTGATCGGCGCCAGCCCGAACCCTTAAAGCTGATCCTGCCGGACACCGACGCCGATGGTTGCCCGGGGCTGCTCCATCTCCGTGCTGGCGACGGGATAGGCGCAGTAATCCGCGGCATAGTAGGCCGCCGGCCGGTGATTGCCCGACAGGCCCAGCCCGCCGAACGGTGCCTTCGACGAAGCGCCGTTGGTCGGGCGGTTCCAGTTTACGATGCCTGCGCGCGTATTCGCCCAGAAACGGTTGTAATCCTGTGGGCTTCCCCCGATCAGCGATGCCGCCAGTCCGAAGCGCGTCCGGTTCGCCTCGACGATCGCCGAATCGAAATCGGGAACCTTGATGACCTGCAGCAGCGGGCCGAACAGTTCGACGTCCGGGCGATCCTCCATTTTCGTGGTGTCGATGATCGCGGGTGACAGGAACGGCAGATTGTCGTCCGGCCGGGTCATGTGCCGGATCGCCTTGCCGCCGTTCGACAGGAAGTAGAGGAAGCTCTCGACCAGCTGTTCCGCCGCGTCATTGTCGATCACGGGCCCCATGAAAGGGGCGGGGTCGGCGAAAGGTTCGTCCACGATCAAGCGGCTGGTCAGCGTCTTCAGTTCATCGATGATCGCATCGTACATGCTTTCCTTGATGATCAGCCGCCGCGCCGCCGTGCAGCGCTGACCCGCGCTGGTGAAGGCGGATTGGGCGATCAGGTTCACCGCATCCGCGATCTTGGGCGTATCGATCACGACGATCGGATTGTTGCCGCCCATCTCCAGCGCCACGATCTTGCCCGGGTTGCTCGCCAGCCGCTTGTTGATGGCGATCCCCGCCTGGGCGGAGCCGGTGAACAGCACTCCGTCGATCCCGCGATGCGCGACCAGCGCTTTGCCCTCTTCCGGACCGCCGATGAAGAACTGGGCGACCGCTGACGACATGCCGGCCTTGGAAAAACATTCCATCAGCAGCTGGCCGACGGCGGGGGTCTTCTCGCTCGGCTTGAAGATGACGGCATTGCCGGCAATCAGCGCCGGTACGATATGGCCGTTGGGCAGGTGCGCGGGAAAATTATAGGGGCCGAGGACAACCATCACGCCATGCGGCTTGTGCCGGACGGCGGCCGTACCCTGCAACGCACTGTCCAGCCGTTTCTGGCCGGTCCGTTCCGCGAAGGCGGTGATCGAAATCTCGACCTTGTTGATGACCGCTTCCACCTCCGTGCGGGCTTCCCACAGCGGTTTGCCGGTTTCCTTCGCGATAAGTTCGGCCATCTGGTCCGACACCTTGCGCACTTCATTGGCGAAACGGCGGACGAGTTCGATCCGGGTGGCGAGCGGTTTCGCGGCCCAGTCGGGCCAGGCGCGACGGGCACGATCTACGGCGGCATCGACATCATCGACCTTGCCGCGCCAAAGTTCCTCGCCGGTCGCCGGCTGGAAGGAGATGATTTCGCTGGTCGTCACGTCGTTTCGTCCTCTTGCCCTTACCCGAAGCGAGCGATCGCATGTCGGACATCGCAGCTTCTAGCCGCACCGTCATTCCAGTCAATCAGCGCGGCGGAGTGGCTGGGGCGGCGGCGGGCCCCGGCGGCGAACCATGCGCTTCTCCCGCGCGCCTGATCGCAGCCACGGCGTCGTGCACGGGTTGCCAGTCGTCCTCGGTATCGATTGCGCTCCACAACGCCTCGACCCGTTCGATCGGCATCGATTGCGGGGCGGTCTCCTGCCAATAGGTATGGGTGTCGTCCGGCACGGCTTCGTAACCGGATAGCACATCGGCCATCGCTCCTTCGGCCGCCCGACCGCCGCGATGGCGATGGAAGAACACATCGGGCGGTTCACCGCTGTCGCGCATCGCCCTCTCGCTGCCGGCGACGAGCGCCGCATCGCGTTCCGCGCCTAACGAGCGGACACCCAGGCGCCAGCACCAGCGGCGCGCGATCGCTTCGCTATAAAGCGGTCCGAACCGATCGAGCGCCGCTATCAGGGGCGGGGCGTCGACCAGCAGACGCAGGGCTACTGCGAACTGACCGCAATTCCAATGGATCGCTTCCGGCTGTCTGCCGAACGCGTAGAGCCCGTTATGGTCGAAATAGGCGGCCGTGAAGGATGCGTCCCATCTCGGCAGCCAGCGCCACGGACCATAGTCGAAACTTTCCCCACTGATGTTCATGTTGTCGGTATTGAGAACGCCATGCACGAAGCCCGCGACCATGTAGCTGGCGGCGAGATCGGCCATCCGTTCGACCACCTGATGCATCAGCCGCACCGCCGGCTCGTCTCGACCCGGTGCGTCGGTGGGCGCTTCCGGGCCCGTGTAGTGACGCAGGCAGTAATCGACCAGCTGCGCCATGTGGTCGGGTTCTTCGAGGGCGAGCAGGCGCTGGAATGTGCCGATGCGGATATGCCCGTGGCTCAATCGGACCATCACCGCCGACCGCGTGGGCGAGGGCTCGTCCCCGCGCATCAGCGCCTCGCCCGTTTCGATGACCGAGAATGTGCGCGAAGTGTCGCAGCCCAGCGCTTCCAGCAATTCGGTCGCCAATATCTCGCGCACCGCGCCTTTCAGCGTTAGCCGGCCATCGCCCGATCGGCTGAACGGCGTCTGTCCCGAACCCTTGGTGCCCAGGTCCATGAGCCGGCCGGAACGGTCGCGCATCTGCGCGAACAGGAAGCCGCGACCATCCCCGATATCGGGATTGTAGACCTGAAACTGGTGCCCGTGATATTTCAGCGCAAGCGGTTCTGGCAGATTATCGGGCAGCACATCGAACCGCCCGAAATGCGACACCCATTCGCGGTCATCGAGTTGCGCCAGACCAACTTCGGCTGCCGCCCGGTCGTTCCGAACCCGCAGTCGGGCCTCTGGAAACGACGCGGGCTTGACTGCGACGCCCAGCCAATCTTTCACCGCATCGATCGCCGTATCCGGGCGATAGGGAATGTTGGATGGCGCGTCTTGCGGTTCGCTCGGCATCCAGCGATAGTGGTCATCGACCGGGACAAGCGCAAGCTCTGCGTTCGCTCGACGTGCCGATCGACAGATCGTGCCGAACAACAACGGAGACAATCGCGCCCGCCATGGAGATTCCAGATACGCATAGTCGCTGGCGCGACCGTCACTGGCAAAGTCCGGATGGACTGAACCTGTTTTTTCGCGACTATCCCTGCGCCGACGATCTGGCGGCGAAAGCGCGTCCGCCCGTCATCTGCATGCACGGCCTGACCCGCAATTCACGCGATTTCGCCGGACTGGCGGAGCGGCTGGCGGGTGAATGGCGGGTGATCGTGCCCGACATGCGCGGACGCGGTGAAAGCGACTACGCGGACGATTCCAGCACCTACAATCCGTTGGTCTATGTCGAGGACGTGCTGGCTCTGCTCGAACAGGAAGGCATCGGACGCTTCGTCGCGATCGGCACGTCGATGGGCGGATTGATGACCATGATGCTTGCGACGATGAACCCGGACCGGATCGCGGGCGCCATACTGAACGATATCGGCCCGGAGATCGATCCGGAAGGTCTCGACCGGATCAAGGACTATGTCGGACAGGGCCGGAGCTATCCTTCATGGATGCACGCCGCCCGCGCGTTGCAGGATGTGCATCAGCCGTCCCACCCCGGATTTTCGCTGGAAGACTGGCTGTCCATGGCGAAGCGCAACATGTCGGTGCAACAGAACGGCCGGATCGGCTTCGATTACGACATGCGGATCGCCGAACCATTCGGCGCGGACGGAGGTGCGGCGCCCCCCGATCTGTGGCCCGCGTTGGAGGCATTGCGCGGCCGGCCGGTCCTGCTGGTGCGCGGGGCCTTGTCGGACCTGCTGTCGGCGGCCACGCTGGACGCCATGCAGGACCGGCTACCCGATGCGACGGTTGTGACCGTCCCCGGCGTCGGGCACGCGCCCCTGCTCGAAGAGCCGGAGGCCACCGCCGCAATCGATGCCTTCCTGTCGCGGATCGGCTGACTCGCATGGGTGCGCCCATGCCGCATTTCCTCCATCTTCATTCGACCTTCGCGGCAGGCGGCAAGGAACTGCGCTGCGTGCAGCTGATGGGCGCCTGGGGGGCGGATGCGCGGCATACGATCGTTTCCGCCGACCCGGCGCGGATGGAGGCCGCCGACCTCATTCCCGGCGATGTATCATGGCGAAGCACAAAAGGTTACCCATCGCTGCGCGGTCGTCCGACATTCGGCAGGTTGCGGCGGCTGGCCGAGGGGATGCGCGCCTACGATCTCGTGATGACCTATAATTGGGGCGCGATGGATGCGGTGCTGGCCCATCGCCTGTTCTCCCGGCGGTCAATCCTGCCACCATTGATCCATCACGAAGACGGCTTCAACGAAGACGAGTTCCACCGGCTGAAACGGCGACGCAACTGGTATCGCCGGCTTGCGCTTCCGACGATCGGGGCGCTGGTTGTCCCCTCCCGCCAGCTCGAAGCGATCGCGATCACGCATTGGAAGCGGCCGCCGGACACCGTTGCCCGCATCCCCAACGGGATCGACGTAGCAAGCTTCGCCAAGGCTCCGCACGCCGATGCGCTGGACGGTCTGCGCAAGCACGCTGGCGAAAAATGGGTGGGCACGCTCGCGGGACTGCGCAGGGTCAAGAACCTGCCGCGGCTGGTACGCGCTTTCGCCGCGCTGTCGGCGGAATGGAAACTCGTTATCGTCGGCGAAGGGCCGGAACGCGAGGCGATCCTGCATCAGGCGGAGCGGTGCGGCGTCTCCGACCGGGTGATCCTGCCCGGGTTCCATGCCGATCCCGCCCGGTATGTCGGACTGTTCGACATCTTCGCGCTGTCATCGGATACCGAACAGTTTCCGATTTCCGTGGCCGAGGCGATGGCCGCGGCGCGGCCCATCGTCGCTCCGGATGTCGGCGACGTGGCCACCATGGTCGGGGAGTTGAACCGATCATTCATAAGTCAGCGCAGCGACGAGCGAGCGTTGTCCGCCGCGTTTATGCGACTGGCGAAGGACGAAACCTTGCGTGACCGGATCGGTGCGGAGAACCGCGACAAGGCGGCGCACGATTTCGATCAGAGCGCGATGATCGCGCGCTACAGATCGTTGTACTGGTCGGCGATGGACCGCCGTTCGGCTTAATCGGGCATTCACGGCCGCTGCGCCAACCCCGCCCTGGGGCGTGGGCCAGACGGCAATTGCATCGCCGTCCCCATGGGCTAAAGACCCGCCGACCGATATCAGCATATGAATGGGAAATGCCCCCGTGGCCAGAACACCGACAAATCTTCCGGCAAACGGCCGTCCAGCGACCGGCGAGACCGACAGGAAGCGCGAACGCGCGGCGGCGGCGGACGATGTCCTGGCCCGCGAAGTCGACGAAGCGGTCCGCAAGGATCAGATGTCCGATTTCGCGACGCGTTACGGCAAACCGATCCTGGCCGGGATCGTCATCGCGCTGATCGCTTTCGCCGCCTATCTGTTCTGGAATTCCCGTCACGAAGCGGAACTGGAACGACAGTCCGAAACGCTGATCGGCGCGCTCGACCAGATCGAGGCCGGCAATTTGGACACCGGCAGCGCGACCCTGGATCCGATCGCGCGGGATGGAAGCGGGGGCGCCAGGGCCTTCGCCCTGATGCTGCAGGCCGGTATCGCGCAGGAACGCGGCAACGCAGCGGAGGCCGCCGAACTGTTCGCGAAAGTCGCCGCCGACGGGGATACGCCCGACGCGCTGCGCGATCTCGCGATCATCCGCGAAGTCACCGCGACCTTCGATACGCGCACGCCCGCCGATATCCTCGCCCGGCTGCAACCCTTGCTCGAGCCGGACAATCCGTTTTTCGGAAGCGCCGCGGAACTGGCGGCCGTGGCCTATCTCGAACAGGGGAAGCGCAAGCAGGCCGGCGATCTGTTCGCCCGGATCGCGAAGACGGACGATGCGCCCGAAGGTCTGCGATCGCGCGCGCGGCGGATGGCCGGCGTCCTCGGCGTCGATGCGATCGAGGATGTCGATGAAGTGCTGGAAGAGGTTCAGCGGCAGAGCGCGGCCGGACCGAGTGCCGGGGAATAATCATGGCCCGCCTCCCCCACGATACACGCTTACCAGAATGGACCGAACCGATGACCGTCACCACGATGAAGACCTGGATGCGAACCTTACTGGCCGGAACGCTGCTGACCAGTCTGGCTGCCTGTAGCGGCGGGCTTTTCGGTGGCGGCGATCCCAAGTCCACGCCCACGATCGGGGAACGCAAACCGGTTCTGTCGCGGATCGAAAACGGTGTGTCGGTCGATCCCGCCCTGGCCGGAACCTCCGTCATCCTCCCGCCCGCGCGCGCGAACGACAGCTGGGCGCAGGCCGGCGGCAACGCGGCGAAGTCCAACTCCCACCTCGCGCTGGCGGACAACCCCGCAAAGGCCTGGTCCGCCCAAATTACCGGATCGAGTAACCGCCGCCGTCTGGCCGCCGCGCCCGTCGTGGGCAATGGCCGCCTCTTCACCGTCGATACCAGCGGCGTGGTGCAGGCGTTCGACGCGCAAAGCGGCGCGCGTGCCTGGACCTATCGCATGGATATTGCGGACAATCTGCGCGCGTCGGCATTTGGCGGCGGCGCGACCTTCGACGATGGCCGCGTCTACGCCACCAACGGTGTGGGCGAGGTCGTTGCGCTGAACGCGGACACGGGCGCGGAAATCTGGAAGGTCAAACCGGCCGGACCACTGCGCGGTTCGCCCACCGTCGCGTTCAATTCCGTGTTCGTGATGACGCAGGACAACCAGATCCATTCGCTCGATGTGGCCGACGGCATGACGCAATGGCAGGAATCGGGTTCGAGCGCGCAGGCCGGCGTCTTCGGCGTCGCCGCTCCGGCGGCGGGGCAGGGATCGGTCGTCGCCGGCTACAGTTCTGGCGAGCTGGTCGCTTACCGCTATGAGAACGGACGCACCCTGTGGTCGGACGCGCTGGCGCGGACCTCCATCTCGACCGAAGTCGGCGCGCTCACTGATATCGACGCCGATCCGATCATCGACCAAGGCCGCGTCTATGCGCTGGGGCAGGGCGGCCGGATGGCGGCGTATGAGCTGGTCACCGGGCAGCGCATATGGGAAATCCCGGTCGCCGGTATCTCGACGCCGGCGATCGCGGGCGAATGGATTTTCGCGCTGACCGACGATGCCGAGCTGCTTGCGATCGCCCGTTCGACCGGCAAGATACGCTGGATCACGCAGCTTCAGCAATTCCGCGACGCCGAGGACAAGGAAGGCGCGATCTTCTGGACCGGTCCGGTGCTTGCGGGCAACAACCTGTGGGTCGCCAGCACGCGCGGCGAAATCCACAAGATCGACGTCGCTGAAGGTTCCGCCAGCCTCTACACCGATCTGAAAACGCCGGTATCGCTGGCGCCGATCGTTGCAAACAATACGCTTTACGTACTGGACGACGACGGGACGATCCACGCCTTCCGTTAGAGTTCGGCGAAAGGCCGCGCGCTTGGGGCCTCTTTCGATACGGTCCGCGATCGTCTTACCGCGGTCTTAACCCTTCGGCGATAAGCGGCGATCATGTCCGCACGCGCCCCCTCCATCGACGGCGATATCGCGCAGTCGCCACCGCGCAGCGACGTATCCGCGTCGGTGGGAATGGTCGGCCTAGCCGGACTGTTCGCCTGGTTGTTCTTCTGCCGGTCCTATCCGCAGATCGCGGAAATGTTCGACTGGGCGGGACCGCGCGAACGGATGAGCGGCCCCTACGCGGCGCTGGCCGCAATGTTCTTCACCAGCGTTCCCATGATCGCCTGGTCGATCCTGGTCGAGAAGGTCCATCGCCGCGCATCCACCGGCATCGACTGGTCGCGCGCGCAGCGGATCGCGGACATTCTGCCGGTGATCAAGGTGAAGCTGACGGGCCTGTGGGCGACCTGGGCGATCCTCGGTTTTCTCTATTGCGTCGCGCGCTGGTACTGGAGCGGGCAATATCTCTTCGCGATGGAGGTGATCGGCTATGCCGCGATCCCGCTGTTCGTGCTGTCGGTACCCTATGTGCTGTGGCTCGACCGCTTCCTCATCGAACCGCGCGACCATGCCTGGCATTTCGGCGCGATGCTGCTGGGGCGGGCACACGATATCGAGGAAGTGAAAAAGCACTGGCGGGCGTGGATCATCAAGGCGTTTTTCGGGGCCTTCATGATCTCCATCCTGCCCGCCGGTTTCGCAGGCGTCGTGGAAGCGGACTGGGCGGATATCGCGAACGATCCCGCGCGGTTCGGAATGCTGATGATCGAATTGCTGTTCGTCATCGACGTGCAGATCGGCACCGTGGGTTACCTGCTGACGATGCGCCCGCTGGACGCCCAGATACGCAGCGGCAATCCGTTCCTGTCGGGCTGGCTCGCGGCGATGATCTGCTATCCCCCGCTGGTCTTCGCCTTCATGGGCCAGAACGGCATGATCGCCTACGAAGTCAACACTGCCGGCTGGGCACATTGGTTCGCCGGCAATGGCGCGCTGCTATGGGCTTGGGCGTTCTGGCTGATCGCACTCACGGGCGCCTATGCCTGGGCGACCGTCATTTTCGGCATCCGCTTCTCCAACCTTACCTATCGCGGGGTCATCACCAACGGCCCCTACCGCTATACCCGGCACCCGGCCTATCTGTCGAAGAACCTGTTCTGGTGGTGTGCGACGATGCCGTTTCTGGTCACGAGCCATTCTATGGTCGATGTCGTGCGCAACGTGTTCTTCCTGGGCTGCGTCAGCGGGATCTATTACTGGCGTGCGCGGACGGAGGAAGCGCATCTGTTGCTCGAAGACGCGCGCTATCGCGAATATCACGCCTGGATGCAGGACAATGGCATCATCACCAGCCGGCTGGCTAGACTGACCGGAAAGTTGCGCTCACGCGGCAGATCGGAGCGGCCGCAACCTGCCGAGTAGTCGAGCGCCGTATTAGAAGCTGTATTTGTAAACCCGCGAAATATCGCCGTTCCATTCGTTGTGATAGCGGTCCAGCAGACGCTGTGCCGGCACCTTGCCGCTGGCGACGATCTCGTCCAGCGTTTCGAGGAACCCCGTCTCGTTGTCGCCGCCCTGACCCAGCCGGGCGCGCGCAGTCAGACCGCCGCGGGCGATCTTCAGCACTTCGACGCCCAGATCGCGCAGGGTTCCACCGCCTGGTATCGCCGCATCGAGCGCCAGTTTGGGCACGTCGTTGCGCAAAGCCTCGCGTTCTTCCATCGTCCAGTGCTTGACCAGATCCCACGCGGCATCCAGCGCGGTCTGATCGTAGAGCAAGCCGACCCAGAATGCGGGCAAGGCGCAAATGCGGCTCCACGGCCCGCCATCCGCACCGCGCATTTCGAGAAAGCTCTTGAGGCGCACTTCGGGAAAGGCGGTGGAGAGATGATCCCACCAATCGCTCTCCCGTGGCTTTTCACCCGGCAAAACCGAAAGTTCGCCCTTCAGGAAATCGCGGAAGCTCAATCCCGCCGCGTCGATATATTTGCCTTCGCGGAAGATAAAATACATCGGCACGTCGAGCATGTAATCGGTCCAGCGTTCGTAGCCGAAGCCGTCTTCGAACACGAAGGGCAGCATGCCGGTGCGATGCGGATCGGTGTCCGACCAGATATGGCTGCGATAGGACAGATATCCGTTGGGCTTGCCTTCGGTGAACGGCGAATTGGCGAACAATGCGGTCGCCAGCGGTTGCAGCGCCAGCCCCACGCGGAACTTCTTCGCCATATCGGCTTCCGACGAATAGTCGAGATTGACCTGGATCGTGCAGGTTCGCAGCATCATGTCGAGGCCCAGTGTGCCGACGCGCGGCATATGCCGCCGCATGATGTCGTAGCGCCCCTTGGGCATCATCGGCAGTTCGTCGCGCGTCTTGTCCGGCCACATGCCCAGCCCCAGGAAGCCGACGCCGCACGCCTCGCCCACTTCCTTCACCTGTTTGAGATGCCGGCCGGTTTCGTTGCAGGTGTCGTGCAAGGAATCGAGCGGTGCGCCGGACAGTTCGAGCTGACCCGCCGGCTCCAGGCTGACGGCGCCGTCTTCGCCTTTCAGCGCGATGATCCTGCCGCCTTCCTCGACCGGTTCCCAGCCGAAGCGTTCCATGGATTTGAGGATGTCCAGAATGCCGCCCGGCTCGTCATAGGTCGGCGCGCGATGGTCACGGGTCTTGTAGACCAGCTTCTCGTGCTCGGTCCCTATGCGCCAGTCGGCCTTCGCCTTTTCGCCCTGCTGCATCGGCGCCACCAGCTGGTCGCGGTGTTCGATGATGGGGTCGGCCGACCCGGTATCTTGACGCGTGCTCATCCCGGCGGCGTTAGGCAAGGGCCGGCTTTTATGCCAGATAAATTCAGCCGTGCCGTCCTGGCCAGTCCCCCGCCACCCCCATCCATAACGCGGTCGCGGCGATAGCAGCGGTTTCACCGCGCAGGATGCGGGGCCCAAGAGTGATGGCGACGGTCCGGGGATGGGCCAGGAGGGCGGCGCGTTCCCTATCGTCGAAACCCCCTTCCGGCCCGGTGAGGATGGCGGCCGGACCGCGGGTTTCGGCGAAGCTGGCCGCCGCCGGTTCGCCGCCCAGCTCGTCCGCGAAGAACAAGGTGCGATCCTCGGGCCAATCGGCGAGGAACGCGGCGAGTTTCGCAACCGGTGCGAGTTCAGGTAAAGCGGTACGCGCGCATTGTTCCGCGGCTTCGGTCACGATGGCCTGCGCGCGGGATGGATTGAGCTTGTCCGCCACACAGCGATGGGTCAGCAGCGGGACGATGCGCCGTGCCCCCAATTCGATCGCTTTCTCCAGCAGCAGGTCGAACCTGTCCTTCTTCAGCAGGGCCGCACATAGCCACAAATCCGGCACGGGCTCGCGCACACGCAGATGCCGCCGGACCGACACCGCAAGATCGCGGCGCGAAACCGCCGTGACCTCCGCCGCCCATTCGCCGGTGCGGTCATCGCACAATATCACGCCGTCGCCCGCCGCGACGCGCATGACCTTGCCCAGATAATGCGCCTGGCCTCCGGTGATCGACAGTTGTGCGCCATGCGCCAAAGGCTGATCGACGAACAGGCGCGGTGCGCTTCGGGGGGGCCAGGCGGGTGTGGCGGGCATGGTCTTGCACTAGGCGCGCCAGTCGGTAGGAGGCAAGCATGACCCGCCGCTCCGAACCCGGTACGCACGACGCCGTCGTTCCCGATAGCGAGCATGGCGCAATGATGGCGCGGCTGCCGCCCGCCATGCGCGACCTGGCGCAGCTGGCGCGGTTCGACCGGCCGATCGGAATCTGGCTGTTGTTCTGGCCGTGCCTGTCCGGCCTGTGGCTCGCGGGCCGAGGCTGGCAGTGGGAATTGCTGCTCTGGTTCCTCGTCGGCAGCTTCGCCATGCGGGGTGCGGGTTGCGTCTATAACGACATCGTCGACGCCGATCTCGACCGGCAGGTGGCGCGTACCGCCACGCGACCGGTTGCCAGCGGCCGCGTAAGCCCGAAAGGCGCGTTCGCCTGGCTGGCGGTGCTTTGCGCGGTCGGTCTGCTCGTCCTGTGGCAATTGCGATGGGAAGCGCAGATCGTCGCCCTGATGAGCCTCGTGCTGGTCGCGGCCTATCCATTCATGAAACGCGTTACCTGGTGGCCGCAGCTCTGGCTCGGGCTGGTCTTCGCCTGGGGCGCGCCGGTCGGCTGGCTGGCGATGCGGAGCGATCATTGGGACGTACTGCTGGCGCTTTACGCCGGCACCGCGCTGTGGGTTGTCGGGTACGATACGATCTACGCGCTGCAGGACCGGGAGGACGACGCGCTGGTTGGCATCCGATCCTCGGCCCTTCGTCTCGGCAGCGGTATCAAGGCAGGCGTCGCCGCTTTCTACAGCGGCGCGGTGATCCTGTGGGCGCTGGCATTCTGGTTGCTGCGGGGGGACTGGATCGCGATCCTCACGCTGATGCCGCTCGCGGTCCATCTGCTCTGGCAGGTGGCCACGCTCGATGCGGACGATCCGGGCAATGCACTCGAGCGGTTCCGCGCCAATCGCTGGGCCGGGGCCCTGCTGGCGATTGCTTGCTTCGTTACCGGCAATGCGGGGGCGTAAGGCGGGCTTGACCATCTTCGCCAATGGCGCGTTCTTGCCAAGCGGTTAGGCAGGGACGCATGATCTGCTCCTACGCCCGATCCCTTTCTGCGCCGGTGCGGATTGTGAGTACCGCCGCCCTCGATTTCGGTACGCTCATTCCCAACGGAACCGGCATCGGGCGCGTGCTCATCAACGCCCGGACCGGTGTGCGCCGGACCAATGCCCGCCGGACCAATGCCAATGTGACCCCGCTGGGCAATGATGGGTTTCAACGGGGCCTGTTCGAAGTGACCGGGGCCCCGCGCATGTTGGTCAATCTGACTACCTCCAATGCGGTCGTCACCCTTACAGGGCCGGGCGCGCTGAGCAGGCGCCGGGCAGATTGAGCGGCACCTTCGACCTTGTGGTGGCCTACCAGTAAATCAGTCGGTTTCGGGGCCCAGCGCGGGATCGAGATCGCGCGGACGGATGAAATGGACCAGTCGCCCGCAATCGGGCGCCAGCTGCGACCAGTCGTCGATATCCAGTTCGAATATCGCGAAGCTCCCGGTCGGATATTTGGTTGCCGCCGCATCGAACAATTCGTTCTCGCGAGTCGGCGGCACCAACGCGAACAAGATTTCCTGCAATCCCGGATTATGCCCCGCCACCAGCACCGTATCGGCCGTACCGGCATGTTCGTGTATCACCTCGATGATGGTATCCACGCTGGCCAGATAAAGCCGCTTGTCCCCCATCGTCTCGATACCCGGCAGGGCGGCGTCGAGCGTCTGGCGAACCCGTGCGGCGCTACTGCCGAGGATCGCATCCCAATGCGTGCCCTGTTCGCGAATATGTTGTCCGATCAGCCGCGCGCCCCGGCGCCCGCGTTCGTTCAGTCCGCGGTCGAAATCGCGCGTGCCGACATCGTCCCAGTCGGACTTCGCATGGCGCAGCAGGCCCAGGGTCTTCGTCAAAACGGAATACAGTCCTCATCCAGCGCCATCGCCGGTTCGGCGGTCGCACGTGTCTCTGAAACACCGTCCGCCACCCTTTGTAAAGCCTCCTCCAGCGTGCAGCGGACAACCGGCGTTCCCGGCGGGAAGGCGGATAGCAGCCGGCTGGGAAAAGCCGCCGACAGCACGATGAAATGGCCGCGATCCTCGGCCGAGCGGATCAACCGTCCGAATGCCTGCGCCAGCCGCGCACGAATGATCCGGTCGTCATAGGCGCTGCCGCCGTTCGCCGCGCGCCTCGCCCGGTGCAATATGTCGGGTTTGGGCCAGGGAACCGCTTCCATCACCACGCAGCGCAGCGACGTGCCGGTCACGTCCACGCCATCGCGCAACGCATCCGTGCCCAGAAGCGATGCCTTGGGATCGTCGCGGAAAATGTCCACCAGCGTGCCGGTGTCGATAGGATCGACATGCTGCGCGAACAGCGGCAGTCCTTCGCGCGCCAGCCGGTCGGCGATGCGGCCATAGACCACGCGCAGCCGCCGGATCGCGGTGAACAGGCCCAGCACGCCGCCGCCCGCCGCCTCGACCAGCCGGGCATAGGCACCCGCGAGCGCGGAAAGATCGCCGCGCCTGATATCGGTCACGATCAGCACTTCGGCGCGATTGGCGTAGTCGAACGGGCTTTCGGCGGCGGAGATTTGCGGCGTAACCTCGATATGCGGGGCTCCGCTGGCTCCGATCGCATGGTCCCAATCCGCGCCATCCGCATTGCGGTCTGTCAGGGTCGCGGATGTCAGCATGACCCCGTGCGACGGTTCCAGCACGACTTTGGCAAATGGTTTCATGGGATCGAGCCACCGACGGTGAATGCCGATGTCGAATTCGCGCGCCTCCGACCGGTCGACCGCCAGCCAGTCGACGAATTCGGGATTGCCCGGATTGTCGCCACCCACGCCGCCCAGCCGATCGAGCAACGCTTCCCATGCCGCAATCAGGTCGATCCGCCAGGCAAGCGCATGGCGCGCGCCTTCGATGCGGGCGCGGCCCTGCGTATCCAGCCAGTCGGGCGCGTCCTCGACGATCGCTTCCAACCGCATGGCGAGCTTGAGCAGGGGATGGCGGATCCTGGCCAGCGCCGTTTCCGCCTGCCCCGCCAGTTCGATCACGTTGCCCGGCAAGTCGGCGATTTCGGTTTCGATGCCGTAGCCGGCCTTTTCCCCGCCGCTTTCATCGCGGGCATAGGTTACCGCACGGACGCCCGCGAACAGGTTCTCCAGCGGGCCGTAAGCATTGTTCTCGGTAATTCTCTGTAACCAACCGTCGGACGGCAGGGCGAGCGCCCCCGACGTCGCCGCGTCGATCGCCTCGCTCCCCCCTTCGTCGTAGCTGGCGACATCGGCCAATCGCGCGGCCAGGCCCCGGCGGCGGCCCTTGGCGTTCTTCTCCGGGCCGATGATCCACCGGCGCAGTTCGATCGCCTCCTGCCCCGTCAGCGCGGCTGCAAAGGTACTGTCGGCGGCCTGGAAGACATGATGCCCTTCATCGAAGATGATGCGCGTCGGGCGCTGTGCATGGTCGCGCCCGCGCGCCGCATTGATCATGACCAGCGCATGGTTCGCGATGACCAGATCGGCCTGGGCGGAGGCGCGGGCGCTGCGTTCGATGAAGCATTTGCGGTAATGCGGGCAGCCGGCATAGACGCATTCGCCGCGCTGATCGGTCAGCGCCGCGATGCCGCGCCTGCGAAACAACGTGCCGAGCCATCCGGGCAGGTCGCCGCCGATCATGTCGCCATCGCGGGTGAATGCAGCCCAGCGCGCGACCAGTTGCGCGAGGATGGCAGGGCGTCCACCGAAACCGCCCTGCATCGCGTCTTCCAGGTTGAGCAAGCACAGATAGTTCTCCCGCCCCTTGCGCACGACCACCGGCGGGGTTCCGTCTGCGCGGGTCTCGGGCCAGGCGCGACCGGTTTCGCCACGCAGTTGACGCTGCAGGTTCTTGGTGAAAGTGGACACCCAGACCGTCCCCTTGCTGGCTCCGGCCCACAGGGACGCGGGCGCGAGATAGCCCAGCGTCTTGCCGATCCCGGTCCCTGCCTGCGCCAACAGCATATGCGGCCGCTTGCGCCGGTCGCGCGGCGCGAACATGCGGCCGACCGATCGGGCGTAATCCTGCTGGCCGGTGCGTTTTTCCGCGTTGTCGCCGGTGAGATGATCCAGCTGCGCCGTCACGTCGCTGTCGCCGATCGCAACCTGAGCGGGCTGTGGGCGTTCGGGGGTTTCTTCCCATTCGGGCAGTTTGGAAAACAGCCATTTCTCGGCGCGATCGGGTTTGGCGACATGGGCGCGCAGGAACTGGGCCCAGGGCCAGCGCAGTCTGGCAAGCGATTGCAGGCTGGACCACGCCCCTTCGCGCTCCGCCCAATCCGTGCTTTCGCAATGCGCCATGATCGCGCCCGCCGCCTGTTGCAGCAATAGCGGCACGTCATCGTCGCTGCCGGGTATCTCCAGCCCCAGCGCCTCCGCCAGCCCCTTGGGCGTCGGCACGCAGAACCGGGCGGGGTACACGAAGGCGAACAACTCGAGCAGGTCGAGCCCGGAAAGATCGGGATAACCCAGCCTGTTCGCCACCAGCGGCGCGTTGAGCAGCAACACCGGCGTATCCGATGCCGCCATGACCGCCGCGCCCTTCGCCACCGTCTGCGTGTCGCCGTTGGGACCACGCAGCCAGATACCGGCATGGCTGGCGTGTAAACCGGGAAGGGGGAACGGCTGCGACACTGTTCGATGTTATGGGTAGGGGGGAACGAAAAGTAAACATCGGGGGGAAGGGAGTTGAATGGTTGGGGAGGCTCGATGCGGACTTAATGTTGGCCGACAAGGACGCATACCGGGTAACGTCAGGTTACGACCCAATTGCGGACGTTGGAAAACGGTAACACACACTCTCTCTCTCTCTCTCTCTCTTTGGCAATAGAGGATGGTGCCAACGAATGAGGACGCACATAATTCGATTTATCTCTGGGTAAGCACACTCGCACTTTTTGGAGCGTTCTGGGCGTGCTTACAATTCGATCTATTGAATGGTATTTCAATCACCTGGCTGAAGCCGGCCTTACTGGCGGTGCTGGTAATCAATGTCGTCCAGACAATATGGGGCTTCTATCAGCGTAGAGCCAGCAATCCTAACAACCCAAATCCGCGCTAGCGTCTGCTTCCCACCCCATTAGCTGCCGTATTATTTCTAAGCCCGACGCCGTCGCCCCGGCCTTCGAGCCGGGGCCCCGCTTTTGTCGCGCTTGTGCAGAGTTAGCGGGACCCCGGATCGGGTCCGGGGTGACGTCCATAGGTGGCGATCATGCTTTCCTACATCACGGCGGTTGGTTATTTCGACGCGATACAGGTTTCGCTGCATCCTTCCTATTCGATAGCCAATCGGATGGTCGCATCTAAAGGTCACACCCTAAAGTCACATGGCGCCAAGAATACGTTTGAAAGGTCACAACCGCCTATCATACGGCACATAAAACCCCAGTATCTCCACGCCTTTCCAGCTAAAGTCACACGTCGCACGACCCCCATCCAGTGTCACGGCCCGCGCGGCTTCGCACTTGCAACATAGGGCCCCATCGGCAACAGCTTCGCACCATGATCGATACCGAACTTGCAACCGCCGCACGAACTTCCAATGCATGGCCCTTCGTGGAGGCGCAGCGACTGCTGAAACGCTATCCCGATGGCACGAAACCGAACGGCGAACCGGTCCTGTTCGAAACCGGTTACGGCCCGTCCGGCCTGCCGCATATCGGTACCTTTCAGGAGGTTCTGCGCACCACTTTCGTGCGCCGCGCGTTCGAAGCGCTGACCGGTGGGGCGCCCACCCGGCTGGTGGCGTTCAGCGACGATATGGACGGCCTGCGCAAGGTGCCCGACAATCTGCCCAACCAGGCGATGCTGACCGAACATCTGGGCAAGCCGCTCTGTCGCATTCCCGATCCGTTCGAAACTCACGAAAGTTTTGCCGCGCACAACAATGCGCGGCTGTGCGAGTTCCTCGACCGGTTCGGCTTCGATTACGAATTCGTCGCGGGATCGGACCGCTATCAATCGGGCGCGTTCGACGATGCGCTGAAGGATGTGCTGCGCAACAACCAGGCGATCCTCGACATCATGCTGCCGACCCTGCGCGCGGAACGGGCCGCGACCTATTCGCCGATCATGCCGATCAGCCCGACCACCGGCGTCGTGCTGCAGGTGCCGGTCGAGGTGGTGGACGCGGATGCCGGCATCATCCGCTTTACCGACAGCGACGGCCGCACGGTCGAACAAAGCGCACTGGGCGGGCAGGCGAAGCTGCAATGGAAGGTAGATTTCGCGATGCGCTGGGTCGCGTTAGGCGTGGATTACGAAATGTACGGCAAGGATCTGACCGACACCGGCATCCAGTCGGGCAAGATCGCCAAGGTGCTGGGCGGCGCCAAGCCGGACGGCCTCATCTACGAATTGTTCCTGGACGAGAACGGCGAGAAGATTTCCAAGTCCAAGGGCAACGGCCTGACCATCGAACAATGGCTGGAATACGGGACGCCGGAGAGCCTGGGCTTCTACATCTTCCCCAATCCAAAAAGCGCCAAGCAGCTGCATGTCGGCGTGATCCCGCGCGCGGTCGACGATTACTGGCAGTTCCGCGAGCGGTTGGCCGACCAGCCGCTCGACAAGCAGCTGGGCAATCCGGTGTGGCATCTGCTGCGCGCCAATCACCGGATGGACGGTCCGGACGCACCCGGTGCGGGCGACACGGTGCCGGTGACCTTCGGCCTGCTGCTCAACCTCGTGGGCGTGCTCGGTGCGGAGGCGGATCGCGAGCAGGTCTGGTCCTACCTCGCCAACTACATCGACGATGCCGACCCAGCGGCGCACCCGGATGTCGACCGGATGGTGACCGCCGCGCTGGCCTATAACCGCGATTACGTCGCTCCGACGCTGAACAAGCGCGCGCCCGAACCGAACGAGGCCGAGGCGCTGCGTGCGCTGCTCGCCGCGCTGGAAGAGGCTCCCGACGATATGACGGCCGAGGATTTGCAGACGAAGGTCTATGAGATCGGCAAGCAGGACCGGTTCGGCTTCGACAATTTGCGGGACTGGTTCCGGACGCTCTATCTGACATTGCTCGGGAGCGATCAGGGGCCGCGCATGGGCAGCTTCATTGCGCTCTATGGTATCGCGAACACGCGCAAACTCATCGAAGAGGCGTTGACAAGAGTTTGAACCGAACCGTTGATTTTATTTGTCTTTCCAAAGGCAAACTCCACTGACATCACCCCCATTTGCGGGTGCGATACCATTTCGTAATGACGTATTTCACCCCTTCCTCCACCGGGCGGCCGGCATGCATGGTGCGCTCGTTCGGCGTACCGTCGGGCAGGGCGTTGTTCCACACCAGCAGCACGCCCGGCTGCGGCGCGACCTTCAGTTTGAGGTCGGTGAATTCCGTCACCCCGCCCTTGGTCACCGCATTGAGGAACGCCATCGCCGTCCAGCTGCGCTGACCGCCCATCCTGCGTTCGTTCTTCCAGTAATCCTGCGAGGTATGGAAATAATCCTGGTGCGGCTTGAACTGCTGCCCGGGATGGTAACGCTGGCCCTGAATGCTTTCGCCCAACGGCGCTTTCAGTCCCAATACGTCGTCGCAGCGGGCGGAGATCGATTTAACGAAAGGATCGTGCGGATCGACATTGCCCGAATAGGAGGTGCGGAAACCGCTCGCATAATCCGTCTCATAGGCCTCGCTCGGGCGGGCGGTCGCCTCGATCATCATGATGAAGCGCTGGCATTCCTGCGCGTTCAGGAACTGGCTGACCGCGTAGATTTCCGCCCCGTCGGTCGGGAGTTTCCGCGCTTTCGGATCGGCATCGAGCGTCTGCCGGACGCGCGCGCCCACCCGTTTCAGCGCATCCTTGTCCGGTATCATCGTCGTCGTCGCCATGCCTTTCAAATGAGCGTCCCGGCACCTTCACGCAAGACGGCCCCGCCCGTTTTTCATGGGCGAGCGGGGCCGTGGAGAATGCGGCGATGATTACCAGAAGAAGTCGTAGATCACGTCGACCACTTCGCCGCTATACGTGTTCACCAGAACGACGTCGTCGTAATAGCGCACCCAGCGATAGGGGCCGTAAACCTCCGGCAGGCGATAGTTCCACGGGTCGCTGATGCGATAGCGACTGCCGAAGAACAGATTGTCCAGACTGAAACCGATGCCCAGCCTGCGGTAGCTGTAATTGCGATAGGGCGCGTAATACCGGCCGAGAGTGAACGCCCGGCGGTTGTAGCGGCGATGGTTGCGCCAGTCATAGCGGTTGTTGGCGCGCCAGGCACGGCGGTCCCAGCGGCTATGGTTGCGGTAGTCGCGGCGGTAATCACGTCGGTAATCGCGGCGATCAGCCCGGCGGTCGTCGCGCCTATAATCGCGGCGATAATCGCGGCGATCATCACGCCTATAATCGCGGCGCCGTTCGACGACGCGGTCGGCCCTGCGATCCGCCCTGCGGTCCTGCCAGCGATCCGCCCTACGATCCGCGCGTCTGTCGCGCCGGCGCTCGACTACCCGGTCCGCCCTACGATCCGCACGTCTGTCGCGGCGGCGCTCGACTACCCGGTCCGCCCTACGATCGGCCCGTCGATCATCCCGTCGATCCGCCCGCCGTTCCTCACCAGAGTCCGCGCGACGTTCCCGCGCGGCGCGGTAACGCTCGCGCTGTTCGTCGGCGATCCGGTCGCCGAAGCCGCGATTGCGTTCGGTCCGCTGCAGGTTACGCTCGCGACGGTCGATCTGCCGCTGGCGGCGATCGGCATCGTCGCGGCGCTGCGCCCGGCGGTCCTGCCGTGCCTGCTGGCGTTCCGCCCTACGTTCGAAGCGGTCGGCACGCTGCGTATCGACGGCGGCCGCGGCGGTTTCCGCGGCGGCGGCGCTGTGCACCGGCGCGGCGAAAGCGATCATCGCGGCGAGAGCCGTCGCGCTCCCTGCGGTGAGTGGGTTGTTGAAGCTCATTGCGGCTCTCCTGCTTGCGCCATGAAACGCGTTTCATATGCCGCGTCCACCCCGGCGGCGAGTTCGTATTGACGGGTTTAGTTCATACTAAGTGACCTGAAACTGAACGGACCAGAGGCATAGTGGTTCATTCCACCGTCGCGGCGACCGTCCATCGCGCCGGCAGTTTGACAGACGCGGACAAGCCGTGGCTTAGGCGGCGCATGACGATCGATCGGGCAGCGGTGCTGGACAGCATCCGGGACAATCTGGGCAACGGCGCCTCGTCGCGCAAATCGCCGATGCACGCGCCGGTCGTCGGCACGGCGGACGGCGATCTGCGCGTCATGGTCCTGCGCGGCTATGACCCGGACTGCCACACGCTGCGCTTCCACACCGATGCGCGCAGTCCGAAGGTGGCGGCGGTGCAAGCCGATCCCGCGATCGGCATCCTCGCCTACGATGCGCAGGCCAAGGTGCAGATACGGATACGCGGCACCGGGCGGGTCGAGCGTGACACGCCGGCGGTCGACGCGATCTGGGCCGAAAGCTCGACCTTCGCACGCCGCTGCTACCTCGCCGGGGAGGGACCAAGCTCTCACGTGCCGGCGCCCACATCCGGTCTGCCCGGATGGGCGGAGGGCATCCAGCCGACCGAGGACCAGGTTGCCCCGGCGCGCGCAAACTTCGCGGTGTTTTGGGTGACGGTGGAGCGTTACGACTGGCTGTATCTGTCCAACGAAGGACACCGCCGGGCGCGCGTAACATTGGGTGCGGAAGGCGAAACCTTGCTGGAGTGGCTGGTGCCGTAGAATGTGACACCGAAACGGGGCGGAAGCGATTTGGCGTATTGCGGATTGCCCAGGTTTCCCGTGGGGTTGCGGGTCGGATGGACGTGGTGCGTGTAACCTTCCAGTTTCTGCCTGTCCGATGGCGCGCGGCAACTTGTTGCAGGAGAATGAACCCATGATCATGCTTGGAACCTACCGGGCCATTCCCGTGTAGGACAGCGCCAAGCTCTGCCGGATCGATCATCCGAGGCGATAAGCACGCACCATCCATCGGAACGCGGGCACAATATCGGTCGACCGTCATCCCGGACCTGATCCGGGATCCCGCTACCCTCGAGCGCCGAGTGTAAAAGCGGGACCCCGGATCAGGTCCGGGGTGACGGAGAAGCAAAATAAACTGCCTCCGGAACTGCGGAAACTATGTTCGAAAATTACTTGCGATAATCGTCCGGTTCCAAAACAAATTTTTCAATTTGGTCCACTGGAATGACCACTCCATCGCCATTGCCTTGGGTAGCAGCAACAAGTTTCGAAATGGCGATCTGCGGGCTGCGTCCATAGGCGTCCCTATCACCAAGCGGTGTCGTCAAGCTGGCGTACCAATCCTCTGTGTCTCGTCCAAGAATGGTACGAGCGTCATTTGGTTTGGGCGGAAAATATGATAGTTCGATCTTAAACTGCTCGATTAGCAGGCCAGTAAATTTCCAGTCGGACAGGTCCGCGACCGGCGAACCGACGGCGACTTCAACAAAATGACGCAGCCCTTCATCGGTAAGATCGTCAATCGAGACTTCGATGGTGGTTGCCATGGGATTCCCTACCGAGTCAGCTTCTTATACGCCAACCTTGTAGGCCGGTCCGCCGCATCGCCCAATCTGCGCCGTTTGTCTTCCTCGTAAGCCTCGAAATTGCCTTCGAACCATTCGACGTGGCTGTCCCCCTCAAACGCCAGGATGTGCGTTGCCAGGCGGTCCAAAAAGAAGCGGTCATGCGAAATGACCACGGCGCATCCCGCGAAGTTCTCGATCGCGTCTTCCAGCGCGCGCAGCGTTTCCACGTCGAGATCGTTGGTCGGTTCGTCCAGCAGCAGCACGTTGCCGCCTTCCTTCAGCATCTTCGCCATGTGGACGCGGTTGCGTTCGCCGCCCGAAAGCTTGCCGACGACCTTCTGCTGGTCCGCGCCCTTGAAGTTGAACGCGCCCACATAGGCGCGCGTTGACATGTCGTGCCCGTTGACCTTCATGTAGTCGAGTTCGTCGCTGACTTCCTGCCACACGTTCTTCTTCGGGTCCAAATCGGCGCGGCTCTGGTCGACGAAGCCCAGATGGACGGTGTCGCCGATCTCGATCGTGCCGCTATCGGGTTCCTCCTGCCCCGTGATCATCTTGAACAGGGTCGATTTGCCCGCGCCGTTCGGGCCGATCACGCCGACGATCCCGCCGGGCGGCAGCATGAAGGACAGGTTTTCAAAGAGCAGCTTGTCGCCGAACGCCTTGGTCAGTCCCTTCGCCTCGATTACCTTGGCTCCCAGGCGTTCGGGCACCTGGATGACGATCTGCGCCTTGCCCGGCTTGCGGTCGCCCTGCGCGTCCTGCAATTCCTCGAACTTGCGGATGCGCGCCTTGGATTTGGTCTGGCGGCCCTTGGTGCCCTGCCTGATCCAATCCAGTTCCTCGGTCAGCGCTTTCTGGCGCCCGGAATCCTCGCGGTCTTCCTGCGCCATGCGCTTCGCCTTCTTGTCGAGATAGGTCGAATAATTGCCCTCGTAAGGGTAGTAGGAGCCGCGATCCAATTCGAGGATCCATTCCACCACATTGTCGAGGAAATAGCGGTCATGGGTGATCATCAGCACCGCGCCGGCATATTCCTTCAGGTGGTTCTCCAGCCAGTTGACGCTTTCCGCATCCAGATGGTTGGTCGGTTCGTCCAGCAGCAGGATCGACGGTTTCTGGATCAGCAACCGGGTCAGCGCGACGCGTCGACGTTCGCCGCCCGACAGGTTGGCGACACTCGCATCGGAGGGCGGGCAACGCAGCGCCTCCATCGCGATCTCCAGCTGGTTGTCCAGGGTCCAGCCATCGACCGCGTCGATCTTGCCCTGCAATTCCGCCATCTGGTCGCCCAGCGCGTCGAAATCCGCGTCCGGCTCCGCCATCTGCGCGGATACGGCGTTGAACTGCTCGACCAGATCGGCGGTTTCGCGCGCGCCGTCCTTCACGTTTTCGAGCACGGTCTTGCTTTCATCCAGCTCCGGCTCCTGCGCCAGATAGCCGACGGTGATGTTCTCGCCCGCCCATGCCTCGCCGGTGAAGTCGGTGTCGATCCCGGCCATGATCTTTATGAGGGTGGACTTGCCCGCGCCGTTGGGTCCGACGATGCCGATCTTCGCGCCCTGGTAGAACTGCAGGTTGATGTTCTCCAGCACCGGCTTCTTCGCACCGGGGAAGGTCTTGGTCATGTTCTTCATGACATAGGCATATTGCGCGGCCATCGGGCGTATCCTTGATCGGTTGTATCGGGTTTGAAAGCGTTGCCGGGGCGATAGGCAATTGCGCGGTTCGTCACAAGTGCGGGTGGGGGCAACAGGGGATGGAACAACGCGCGGGTAGATACGTTCGCCCAACATGATCAAACACACGACACTGGCCATCGCGGCCTCCACTCTCGCCCTGGCCGCCTGTTCTTCGGGCGGCGATACCGACACGCAGACCGATACCGAACAGACGGACACGGCCGCTGCGAATGACGCGGATCTCGATAATTTCACCGATCGGGAGGGGTATGATGACGAGCGCACCGCTTCGGCCGAAGAAGCGACGGAATCGAACGGCACCCTGACCGTGAAACTGCCCGACGGCGTCACGCAGAAGATGCTCGGCGAACGCGACATGGAGATGATCGCGGTGCAGGTGATGCTCGACCGCGGGCGGCATTCGCCCGGCGTGATCGACGGGCTGGGCGGCGGCAACACCGACCGCGCGATCCAGTATTACCGCAAATCGAAGAACATGGCCGACGGCACGAAGGTCGACGCCGAACTCAAGACGGCCCTGTTCGAAGAACATGGCGGCGACGTGTTCCGCAGCTATACCGTGACGCAGAGGGACGCGTCGACGAATTTCCAGCCGGTACCGGAAGACTTTCCCGGAATGGCGGAAATGGACGAACTGGGCTACGAAACCGCCGAGGAAATGCTGGCCGAACGCTTCCACATGGACGTCGATTTTCTGAAAGCGCTGAACCCGAACGCCGATTTCGCCAAGGCCGGAACGAAGCTCAACATCGTCAGCCACGGCAATCGCGATTTCAGCGGAGACATTGCGAAGATCGAAGTCCGCAAGAGCGACGATATGGTCGTGGCGCTGGACGGATCGGGCAATATCCTTGTGAGCTATCCCGCGACCATCGGCAGTTCCAAGTTTCCCAGCCCGAGCGGGTCGATGAAGGTCAGCGCCATCGCGCCCGAACCCAATTACACCTTCGACCCGGAATCGCAGGAATGGGGACCGGACAAGACCTTCATACTGCCGCCCGGTCCGAACAATCCGGTCGGCGGGACGTGGATCGATCTGGGCAAGAACGGCTACGGCATTCACGGTTCGCCCGATCCGCAGCTGATCGGCAAGACCGCCAGCCACGGCTGCGTGCGCCTGACCAACTGGGACGCGGCGGAACTGGCGCGGACCGTGAAGGCGGGCACACCGGTGGTGTTCATCTGACGGGTCTCGACAAGCGCGCCCCTCGACAATAGCGAAGCGCGGCGATAGCGAACGGGCATGATCAAACATGCCCTTTCCATCGCTGCGCTTTCCCTTTCCACCTGCGCCTTCGCGCAAACCGCGCCGATAAGCGCCGTTGCGGACAGGGCGCTCGAAAGCGACACGATCGCCTATGATTTCGTGGAAGGCCTGACGACCGAAGTCGGGCCGCGGCAGGCGGGGACCGAGGCGGAGAAGCGCGGGCGCGACTGGGCAGTGCGCTGGCTCGAAGCGCGTGGTTTCACAAATGTCGCGGACGAGCCGTTCATGATGGATACGTGGGTGCCCGGCGACATCGCCTATGCCGCCGTAACCGCGCCCTTTCCGCAGCCCTTCGTCATCGCACCGCTGGGCGGCAGCGCCTCGACCGGACCGGACGGGATCGAGGCGGAAGTGGTCGAGTTCGCTAATGTCGATGCGTTGACTGCGGCGCCCGAAGGCAGCCTTACGGGCAAGATCGCCTATATCAGCCATTCCATGACGCGCACGCAGGACGGTTCGCAATATGGTTTCGCCGGCCCAGCGCGCTGGGTCGGGGCGAGCATCGCGGCGGGCAAGGGCGCGGTGGCTACGGTCATCAAATCGGTCGGCACGGATTACCATCGCAACCCGCATACCGGCGGCACCCGGGTGGTCGATCCGATGATCCCGGCGGGCGCGCTGTCGATCCCCGACGCGGAAAACCTGGAACGCATGTTCGACCGCGCCGATGGGCAGCCGATCACGATGAAGCTCATCTTGACACCGCAGAACATCGGCATGCAGCAAAGCGGAAATGTGGTGGGCGAGATCGTCGGCACGAATCCCGATCTGCCGCCGGTGTTGCTCGCCTGCCATCTCGACAGCTGGTGGAACAGCCCCGGCGCGTTCGACGATGCAGCCGGCTGCGGCATCGCCGCCGCCGCCGCGCTGAATGCGAGCAAAACCGGGCAGCCGCTGCGCACCATCCGCGTGCTGTTCGCCGGGGCGGAAGAGGTCGGCCTGCATGGCAGCATCGCCTATTCTAAAGCGCATATCGACGAACCCATCGGAGTCGCTTTCGAAAGCGATTTCGGCGCGGACCGCATCTGGCGTTTCGAAAGCAATTTCCGTGAAACCAACCCGGAACTGCATGCACGACTGGCGGCGTCGGTCGCGCGCTTCGGCGTGGCAGATTCGACGATCGTCGCGCGGGGCGGCGCGGATATCAACATCGCCCGCGACCAGAAGACCGCGATCATCGACCTGCAGCAGGACGGCACCCGCTATTTCGACCTGCACCACACGCCCGACGATACGCTGGACAAGATCGACCCCGCGCAGCTTCGCCAGAACGTGGCGGTGTGGACGCAAGTGACCGGCATCCTCGCCAATTACGCGCTCGATATCAAAGGCGACGCGTCAGAGATGCCGGGCGATCAGGCGCGGTAACAGCATTGCCTGAAATGCCGCGCGCGCGACCAGGAACAGGGCGAAGCTGAACCACAGCCCGTCATTCCCCCAACCCCATGTCAGCCACAGCGACGCGGCATATACTGCCGTCGCCGCCATCATCGTGCCCAGCAAGGCACGCGTCCAGCTGGCGCCGACATACACCCCGTCGAACACGAAACCCGCCATCCCGGCGAAGGGGATGACGATCAACCAGACCGCGCTGTCCTGCGCCGCCCGCGCCACGGCTTCGTCGGCCGCGAAGCTCGTCAGAACTGGATCGGCCAGCAGGCCAAACGCCAAGGCCACCAACGCCGCGACGCCCAGAACGCGCATCAGCAACGCGCCGATGAAGGCGGTGAAGCCCGCACGATCGCGCGCCCCGTATCGTTCGCCGTTCAGGACCTGCGCCGCGTTCTCGAACCCGTCCAGCAGCAGCGCGGTCAGCACGAACATCTGATAGAGGATGCCGTTCGCCGCCAGCACCACCGGCCCGCGTTCCGCGCTCAGACGGGTGAGCGCGGCCAGCGCGACGACCAGCACCAGCGTGCGCAGGAACAGGTCGCGATTGATCGACAGGAACGGGCGCAAGGTCGCAAGGCCAAGCGCGGCGCGGTCGCGCATGGCGACCCGGATCGCACGGCCGACGTTTCCGCGAAAGACCAAGAGGGTCACCGCGCCCAGCTTGGCATATTCCGCCGCGAAGCTGGACCAGCCGATCCCGGCGATGCCCATCTCCCATTCCAGCACGAACCACAGCCCCAACGCGATGTTGAGCGCGTTATACGCGATCTCGAACACCAGCACCGCTGTCATCTGCCGACGCCCGACCAGAAAGCCGATCAGCGCGAGGTTCGCCATGACGGCGGGCGCGGTCCAGTACCTTATGTCGGCATAGATGCGCGCATCGTTCAGGACCTGCCCCTCCGCCCCCAGCATATCGAGCGCGAATGGAAGCAGCACTGGTTTGCCGATCAGCAGCAGTGCCCCGATCGCCAGCGCGATGACGAGCGCCCGCCACAGCGTCGCGGCCTGCTGCGCCGTGCCGAGGCGCGTGCCGTCCTGCGCGACCAGTCCGGTCGTGCCGGTCTTCAGAAAGTTCATGACGGTGAACAGCACCGCGAACAGCCGCGCGCCGACATCGACCGCGCCCTGCGCCGCCGGATCGCCCAATCGCCCGACGATCCACATGTCGCCCAGACCGATCAGCGCGGTGGCGACATTGGTGACCATGGCGGGCAGGGCGATCGCCCAGATCGCGCGCCGATTTTCGGCGGACATGTTCGTGAAAGCGGCGCGCATCGCGGCCCTGTATCGGATCGGGCCATCGAATAGAACCAAAGTGGTCGGGAAGAGAGGATTCGAACCTCCGGCCCCCTGTACCCAAAACAGGTGCGCTACCAGGCTGCGCCACTTCCCGACGCTTTGGACCGCTGCCGCATCCGGTGGGCCCGGAGGGACTCGAACCCCCGACCTAGCCGTTATGAGCGGCCAGCTCTAACCAACTGAGCTACAGGCCCATGGGAACGGGTCCGCGATGCTTCACAGCAAGCGCGCGCCTAGCCGGGGCGGGCCGGGCGCGCAAGCACCACTTTGCGTGAAGCCGCGATTAAACGCCGCCGACTATCGCCTCACATGCTCCATGATCTGCGCGACGGTGGTGGGCGGAATGTCGCGCATGTCCAGATAGGTCACGACGCGCCTCAGCCAATCGTAGAACCGGTTGAGGTCGTCCTCGTTCCGGACATAGGGGGTGAGCCCGGGCTGCAGTGAGGGGCTGTGAAACGACATCACCAGCAGAGGCAACCCGTCATCCACCGCCATGTCGACACCGCGCAGCGCCTCCTCAGCCGTGACGTCTTCCGGTGTCAGCGGTATCTTTTCGAGCAGGCCGAGTTTCGCGGCGATCCCTCCCATTCGCGGAATACGCTGGAGAAGGGGGTGGAGCCGTTTTCCCTGCCGCCGCAACATGCCCCAATATACCGTGGTCAGCGGCAGTTCCAGCAGGCTGCGCTCCTCATCGACCCAATAGGGTTCGAGCGGGTGACCGCGATAGTCGGGACCGTCGGCGCCGCTGTAATCGAAATTGCTGCGAACCGAACTGTCGATCGCGATGCCCCCGGCCTTCAGCATCTCGCCGGTGTTCGCGCCCAGCCCGTAGCGCCCGGCCCGATAGATGAGCGGAGGCGCCCCGAAAGCGTCCTCGATCCGGTCGCGCAGCATGCAAAACTTGGCGGCCTCCAGTTCCGGCGGCAGGTTTCCGCAATAAGAATTGCGATTCCCGATCTCCTCCTCGAACGGCGGATTGACCCAGGGGTGCAGCTGGATGCCGATCTCGGCCCGGCCGGCGGCTGCGATCGGGGCCAGGATCGCCACGGCTTCGGCCGATGTCGCGATCGGCCAGTCTACGAGGTAGACCGGGCTGATGGCGAAGCGTTCGCAGAATGCCTGAAACCGTTCGATCCAGTGCACATGCGTCAGGCCGTATCCCTCGCGCTTGAACGGCGCGTGCCAGTCGAATTCCTCTTCCGTGTCGACCGTCAGAAGAAACCGCTGGCCGAATGCGGGGGCGAATTGCGCGCGGGCGTTCGGCAAGGGTGGTTGCGTGATCGGGCGGTTCTTACCGCGCATTTATGGACCCCCTGCGGACCGACCGCGCGGCCTGTAGCGACGCGCCCAGTTTCGGGCCGATCAGCCGGCCCGGTTTTCGCTAGGAAGCCATCGCGAAACGGTCAAGTCATGCCGCGGTTGCCGGCGTTTGAACCGATGGTTGCGCAAGCGGAAGGGACAGCGTCAACCATTCGCCGTCCCGCGCGAGGTTGCCCCCGACCGCCGCCGCTTCCGCCCGCACCAGCCGGAGCGCGAAGCCGCCGCCGAACATGCCGGTCGTCAGGGCTTCGCCCGCGCGGGGCGCGGCGGCGGCGAACAGATCGTCGCTGGCCGTCAGGCTTATCGGCAATTCGCAGTTGAGGATAAGCGTGTGCCCGTCATTCACGAATTCGAGTTCCAGATATTCGCCCGCACCCATGGCGTTGGCGATGGTCGCCAACAGGTGCCAGGCGACGCGTTCGGCATCCGCGCCATTCATGCGGACGATACCGGCGCCATAGGCGTCGACGGCGAAACCGGCGGTTCGGGGGGCCAGCGTATCGTCCAGCTTGGCGACCAAGTCGGCGACGATCGCGGCAAAATCGCTTTCGCCGGGTTCCAGTTCGGCGGCGCCCGTCTCCAGCTTCGCCAGCCGATCCAGCGCGTCGAAGCCGGACAGCATCCGCGCCGCATCGCCCGCGATGGTCGCGGCCAATGCGCGGTATTCATGCGGAGCGGGGCCGAAGGATTGCTGCTGGATGATCTCCGCGAAACCCTGGATTGCGTTCATGGGGGTTCGCAACTCGTGCAGCAACTGGCGCAGACGCTCGCCTTCGGACGACGCCGCTTCGCACGGTTCGCTTCGATCCATTGCCGGTGGCCGGCGGGCCATGCCGGCATAGCCGTAGAAATAGCCGCCATGGGCAGTGAACCGGGGGTCGGCGTCGATCACCCAATCCCCGGCGACGGCTTCGGGACCGTGCAGGGTCAGCATCCGCGCATGGATCGGCTGATGCGCCTGCATCCGGTCGCGCAGGCTGGTGCGGACAAGCGGCGTGCCCACCAGCATCGGCGCGCCGCGGCCTTCCGCCCAGTCGATCCGCCCGGTGGCGTCGGTCGTGAAGCCGAAACGCGCCGGCCATCCCCGCCGCGGCGTCTCCGCATCGTCGAGCGGCAGGTGCGGCGCTTCGGGCGAGGGATCGCCGTTCCGGGTCGCGCGAAAGTCCGCGATCCGTTTGACCAGCGCGCCGATGTCGGACGGCACGACCGGCTCGTGTGGCTGCTCGCCTTCCGGCGGCGGCAGCCCGCGATCGCGAACGCCCAGATCGTCGAGCATCCGCTGCGTATCCTGCGGCAGATCGCGCCGCAGCCGCAGGAAGCCGCGCGCGCGAACGGGTAAGTCCGGTATCAGCCGGGCCCAACGCGCATGGGGTAGCTGCGCCTTGCCCAGCGCGGCGGCGGCGATCGCGGGGTCCTGCGCGGAAAGACGCTCGATCAAGGCGGGGCTGGTCAGCTGTATGCCCGGCTCGCGAAGAATGGCGGCGCAGCTGCCGGCGGGCAGGGCATGGTGCAGGGCGTCCAGCCTGCTCAATGCGCGCCTCCGCAATCCGGCATCGGTGGTTTCCGACCCGGACCGGCCCAGCAGATCGATGAGTTGCCGATACTGCGTCGACAGCGCGTTCTCGCCCGATGCGTTCTGGCGCAAGACGGTGGAAAGGCGGTCGTCGAAATTCATGGGGTCGGTCGATGCTCCTGGGCGGGGCTGTGACAGGTCGCTTCGGTCAATCCCATGCGCAGCCACGCGGTTCCTAACAGATTTATCAAGCTGCCGAGGGGCAGGCGGCCTGTCGTTGCAAACAGGGACAGTTGCTGTCAGGAACAATAATGTTATCTACGAAGCGCTGATAATGGCGCGTTCATTGCGTCGGACGGGGCGTAATTTACGGGGAGCTGGGCGGGCATCATGGCCAATCTGGATGATATCGATCGCCGCTTGCTGGCGGAGCTGCAGGCTCAGGGACGCGTCACCAACGTCGAACTGGCACAGCGGGTCGGCCTGACCGCGCCGCCATGCCTCCGCCGCATCCGGACGCTGGAGGACATCGGCGTCATCAAGGGATATCACGCGGAACTGGACGCATCGCAGCTCGGCTTCGCAATCACCGTGTTCGCGATGGTGAGCCTCAAAAGCCAGGCGGAAACGGCGTTGCGCGAATTCGAGGATCACATGAACACCCTGCCCGAAGTGCGCGAGGTTCACATGCTCAATGGCGAAATCGACTTCATCCTGAAGATCGTGAGCCGCGATTTGCAGAGTTTCCAGGAATTCCTGACCAGCAAGCTGACCCCGGCGCCCAATGTAGACAGCGTCAAGACCTCGCTGACGATCCGCACGGCGAAACATGAACCGGGCGTGCCGCTGGGGTAGAGCAAAAAAGGCGCGAAAAGGTGCTTGTAACTTGAGGGATGACGATCAGCCCTCCCGCTTCGCCAGCCATTGCTCCAGCCATTTTATGCTGTAATCGCCGCTGCGGATGTCGTCCTGCCGGATCAGTTCCTGATGCAGCGGGATCGATGTCTTGACCCCCTCTACCACCATCTCCTCCAGCGCCCGGCGCAGGCGCATCAAGCATTTTTCGCGGCTGCGGCCATAGACGATCAGCTTGGCGATCATGCTGTCGTAATAAGGCGGTATGGTGTAGCCGGCATAGAGCCCGCTATCGACGCGCACATGCATGCCGCCCGCCGCATGATAGGCGGTGACCTTGCCCGGCGAGGGGGCGAAGGTGAACGGGTCTTCCGCGTTGATCCGGCATTCGATCGCGTGGCCCTTGAATTCGATCTGGTCCTGCGTGCAAGACAGGTCCTTGCCATCGGCGATGCGGATTTGTTCGCGCACCAGATCGACGCCGGTAATCATCTCGGTCACCGGGTGTTCGACCTGCAGCCGGGTGTTCATCTCGATGAAGTAGAACGCGCCGTTTTCCCACAGGAACTCGATCGTTCCTGCCCCGCGATAGCCCATGTCGGCCATGGCATCGGCACAGACCTTACCCATACGGTTACGTTCCTGCGCGGATAGAACCGGACTGGGCGCCTCTTCGAAAACCTTCTGATGGCGGCGCTGCAGCGAACAGTCGCGCTCCCCCAGATGGATGGCGTTGCCGCGCCCGTCGCCGAACACCTGGAATTCGATATGGCGCGGATCGCCGAGATATTTTTCGAGATAGACGGTCGCATCGCCGAAGGCCGATTTCGCCTCGTTACCCGCGGCCTGCATCAGCCCGGCAAGCTGGTCCTCGTGCTCGCAGACTTTCATCCCGCGCCCGCCGCCGCCGCTGGCGGCCTTGATGATCACGGGATATCCGATTTGAGCCGCGATGCGCGCCGCCTCCGCCGGATCGCTCACCGCGCCGTCCGATCCCGGAACCAGCGGCAGACCCAGCGCGCCGGCGGTTTTCTTCGCCATCACCTTGTCGCCCATGGTGCGGATATGTTCGGGCTTGGGGCCGATCCACTTGATTTCGTGCGCCTCGACGATCTCTGCGAATTTCTCGTTTTCCGACAGGAAGCCGTAACCGGGATGGATCGCGTCGCAATGCGCGATTTCGGCGGCGGAGATGATCGCCGCCGTGTTGAGATAGCTGTCGGCGGCGGCGGGCGGGCCGATGCAGACCGCGTGGTCGGCCAGCCGGACATGCATCGCATCGGCATCGGCGGTGGAATGCACCGCGACCGTCTCGATCCCCATTTCGTGCGCCGCGCGATGAATGCGAAGCGCGATTTCGCCGCGATTGGCAATCAGTATGCGGGAAATACCCATGGCTAGATCAACCGATCACGACGAGCGGCTGGTCGAATTCCACCGGCTGGGCGTTCTCGACCAGGATCGCCTTGACCGTGCCGGACCGGTCGGCGGCGATCGGGTTCATGACCTTCATCGCTTCCACGATCAGGACCGTGTCGCCTTCCTTCACCGCAGCGCCGACCGCCACGAAATTGTCCGCGCCGGGTTCGGGTGCGAGATAGACGGTGCCGACCATCGGCGATTTCATCGCATCGGCGTGGTCGGCGTTCTGTTCATCGACGGAGGATACGCTGCCCGTAGGCGCGATGCCGGAAGCAACCGGTGCCGGCTGCGGCGCGGCGGAAGCCGGTTCGGCGACACCGGCGAATTGAGGGGCGGGCGCGGCGGCCATGGCCCGCGATACGCGGATCTTGCGTCCGCCATCTTCGACCTCGATTTCGGTAAGCCCGGTCTCGCCCAGCATGTCCGCCAGTTCGCGCACCAGTTTGGTATCCACATTCATGCCGTTCGTCTTGCCGGCCGCGCCCTTGGTGGTGGCCATCGCCGCCTCCCTCGTGTTGTTTGTCGGGGCAGCCTATGGGCGGGCGCGCTTGCGAGGGCAAGGCTTATGGCAGTTTCATGACCGCGTATCGGCACCGGAAAAGCGCCCCCCCGCGATGTCCGCCGCGATGTCCGCCGCGGCGTCCAGCGCCATCACGTAACCGCGCGCGCCGTGCCCCTGTATGGTCAGCGCCGCGGCCATTCCGACATAGGAGACATGGCGGAAAGGTTCGCGGGTGGTGGGGTCGGACAGATGGACTTCGATAACCGGAGTGCGAATGGCGCGGATCGCGTCGAGCAGCGCGATGGAGGTATGCGTATAGGCGCCCGCATTGAGCAGCACCGCCACCGCCTCTTCGGCCTGCGCCTCGTGCAGCCAATCGACCAGCATCCCTTCGTGATTGGTCTGCCGCATGTCGATATCGAGGTTAAGACCGCGCGCCCGATCCTCCAGCATTCCGGCGATATCATCGAGCGTATCGGACCCGTAGATATCCGGCTCCCGCAAACCCAACAGGTTGAGATTGGGACCGTTGAGAACAAAGACGGTGGGGCGGGCGTGATCGGGCATCTGCCGCGACTAGCGTAATGCCCGCCCCTGTGGAACCCGCCCCTTTGGGAACGGAGCCCTAGCTGTCCACGCCCTTCACCTTGCCCCATTGGCGGGCGGCGGTGTAGCCGAGATAGCCGGTGCCGAACAGCGCGTAGAGCGGTTCGGGCAACCCGGCGAGATAGGCGTTCATGCCCTGCGCGATCTCGCGCGCGGTGACCGGGCTGAACGCGGCGAGCACGCCCATGGGCAGGGCGGTCAGCAGCAATATGTACATGACGTAGAGGAAACTGGGCCGCGCCCGGCTGGTCCAGGGGTCGCTCGATTGCGCTTCGGCGACGATCGCGGACAGCCGGGCCTGCACGGCGGCAAGTTCGTGGCTGCCTTCCAGCCGGATCAGTTCGAGCTTCGCCTTCGCGCGCGCTTCCTTGTCGGGAATGATCTTGTCGATCAGCGAGGCGATGGGACCGATGAGAGATTCGATAAGCGGCATGTGCGTTCTCCTGTTAGATGGAGATCGCGCGAATAACCAGATAGGCTCGTGTAGGAAAGTTTAATATCCTATCCCGCACGGTCAAGCAGCGCCTGCGCACGCGCGAGATGCGGGCGATCCAGCATTGCGCCGTCGACCCCGACCGTTCCCGCGCCCGGATTGGCGGCGAAGGCGGCAACGATGGCGCGCGCTTCGTCCAGCTCCTGCGCGCTCGGCGTGAACACCTCGTTGATGATCGCCACCTGCGCCGGATGGATGGCCAGCATTCCGCGATAGCCCTGGCTTTTGACCATCTCGGCCCGTTTCCTCAGTCCGTCCAGATCGCGGAAGTCCGCCTGGATCGTCTCGATCGGCAGCACTTCTGCCGCGACCGCGCCCAGCAGGCACAGGTTGCGCGCCAGTTCGAAGGTCGGCATGTACTGCCCGTCGGGCGTGAACTGAACCCGCGCGCCCAGCGCGGCGGATAGGTCCTCCGCCCCCCAGCTCATCGCCACCAGCCGCTGCGCGCCGGGATAGTCGCCCGAACGATCACGGGCATAGTCGCCGCAATGGAACATCGCCTTCGCGGTTTCGGTCACCAGGGCGGCAATGCGGGTGCTGCCGCGTTCGATCCCGTGTTCGGCCTCCTGCTCGATCAGCATCGCATCGAGCGCGGCGATATCGGCGCGTCCTTCCGCCTTGGGCAGGAAGATGCCGCCGGGGCGACCAGGCAGCACCGCCCACAGATCGGCCGGTGTCTCGCCGCCCGATAGGGGGTTCACGCGGACCCACAGCCGGTGGCGATCGTCGCGGCTTTCAAGGAAGTCGCGAACCGCCGCTCGTGCCCCCGGCTTGGCGTCCGGCATGACCGAATCTTCGAGATCGAGCAGCACGATATCCGCCGCGCCATCGGCGGCCTTCGCCATCTTGCGGTCGCTGTCGCCCGGCGCGAACAGCCACGATCGGGCCTGGAACGGTTGCATCTGGTTCTCTTCGATATCCGGCACGCGCATTCTCCCTGCGCCCCTGCGATAGGACGGACCGCGCGATAGATCAAAACCGTTCGGGAGAATTCCGCTGGTCGGGACGAGAGGATTCGAACCTCCGACCCCTACACCCCCAGTGTAGTGCGCTACCGGACTGCGCCACGTCCCGATCAGCGGAAGCCACGCCTATAGGGGCGGCACATGTTCGGCGCAACAACCTCTTCACCTTTGGCCATCGCCGCACCGCATTGCCGGGTGCCCGCAATGCTGCTAGGCGCGCGCACCAGATAAACGAGTTTCCCGATTCCGGCGGCGTCCAACGTGGTGCCGTGCAGAGGTCGCACCAAATCCAATCACGGGTCAATACACATGTTCGACGTTCTCGCCGCCGCCGCTCCGGACGCATCCGGGCAACCGGGCTGGACGGGGATCATCCCCTTCATCCTGATGGGCCTGATCTTCTGGTTCCTGATCATCCGTCCCCAGATGAAACGGCAGAAGGAACATCGCGAGAAGATCGGCGCCTTGAAGAAGGGCGACAAGGTCGTGACCGCCGGCGGCCTCATCGGCAAGATCGTGCGGATCGACGAGGATTACGCCGACATCGAACTGGCGCAGGGCGTCAGGGTGAAAGCCGTGCGCAGCACCATCGGCGATGTCGTTCCGCCCGCGGGCAAAGCGGCCAATGACTGAACCGTTATCGGCACGTCCGGGATCCCCGCGATGCTAGAATTCCCGACCTGGAAAAAGCTGTGGCTGTGGGGGCTGGTCGCGCTGGCGTGCTATGCTGCGCTGCCTTCGATCTTTGCCGCGTCGAACGTACGCTGGCCCGACGCGCTGCCCGATCCCACCGTCAATCTCGGCCTCGACCTTGCCGGCGGCAGTCACATCCTGCTGGAAGCCGATCCCGCGCAGGTCGCGGCGCAGCGGCTGGAGAATATCGAGGAATCCGTCCGCGCCGCCCTCCGCAATGCGGAACCGCGCATCCGGGCGGGCGATTTCTCGACCCGCGACGGGAGCTTCAGCTTCATGGTCGACAGCAGCGCCGATGTGGACCGCACCCGCGAAGCGCTGCTGCCCGCGATCAACGGGCAGGGCATCACGGCGGAATGGGATCTCGACATCATCGACGAAACCCGGTTCGTCCTCACCCCGACCGGTTCGGGGGTCGAAAACGCCGTGACCGACGCGATGGACAGCGCGACGGAGGTCGTGCGCAAGCGGATCGACGCGCTCGGCACGCGCGAACCCACCATCATCCGGCAGGGCGACACTCGCATCGTGGTGCAGGTGCCCGGTCTCGAAGACCCCGACCAGCTGAAGGAATTGCTGGGCCAGACGGCGAAACTGGAATTCAAGCTGGTCGACGATGCGGCGCTGCCGACCGACGTGGCCGCCGGCGTCGCCAATCCCGGCAGCCGCATCTATCCCTATGCCGGGGGCACGCCCGGCGAGGGCGGCGGCATCGCGGTAAAGCGGCTGGGGGGCATCCAGGGCGATTCGCTCACCTCCGCGCAGGCCGGCGTCGATCCGACGAACAACCAGCCGGTCGTCAATATCCAGTTCGACAGCCAGGGCGGCGCGAAGTTTGCGCAGCTGAGCACCGAGAATACGGGCAAGCTGTTCGCCATCATCCTCGACGGGGAAGTCATTTCCTCGCCCAGTTTCAACGAGCCTATCCTGGGCGGTTCGGCGCAGATTTCGGGCAGTTTCACGACCGAAAGCGCGCAGGCGCTGGCGATATCGCTGCAATCGGGCGCGCTGCCGGTCGATCTCACCATCGTGGAAGAACGCACCGTCGGTCCCGATCTCGGCGCGGATTCCATTCAGGCGGGGATGATCGCCATGGCTTTCGGATCGCTCGCGGTGGTGGTGTTCATGATCCTCGTCTACGGGCGGTTCGGGGTCTACGCCTCCATTGCGCTGGTCTTCAACGTGCTGATGCTGCTGGGCATCATGGCGGTGATGAACACCACGCTGACCCTGCCGGGCATCGCCGGTTTCGTGCTGACCATCGGCGCGGCGGTGGACGCCAACGTGCTCATCAACGAACGCATACGCGAAGAACGCAAACGCGGGCGCAGGATCGTGGCAGCGGTCGAAAACGGATACAAGGAAGCGAGCCGCGCGATCTACGATGCCAACATCACCAATTTCATCGCGGGCGTGTTGTTGTTCCTGTTCGGCTCCGGCCCCATTCGCGGCTTCGCCGTCGTCCTGATCGTGGGGCTGTTCACCAGCGTCTTCACCGCCGTGTTCCTGACGCGCATGTGGGTCGCGGGCTGGCTGCGCCGCAAGCGTCCGTCCGAACTGAATATCTGAGGGAGCCTGAAGTCATGCGTCTTTTGAAACTCGTTCCCGACGATACCAATATCGGTTTCCTGCGCTGGCGCGTGCCGTTCTACGTCGTCAGCATCGCGCTGATGATCGCCAGCTGGGCGCTGGTCTTTACCCAGGGCCTCAATTACGGTGTCGACTTCGCCGGCGGACAGGAAATCCGCGCGACCTTCGTAGGCGAGGAAACCGCGCCGGTCGGCGAATTGCGCGATACGATTTCCGTGCTCGACGACGTCGAGGACCCGGTCATCCAGCGTTTCGGCGCGGAGAACCAGGTTTCGATCCGCGTGAAACTCCCGCCCGAGGCGGAAGGCGACCCAGGTTTCGCGGACGCCATGACGCAGCGGATCACCGCCGCCATGCAGGTCGAGCATCCCGATGTCCGCATCGACGGGGTCGACTCGGTGTCGGGCAAGGTGTCGGGCGAGTTCCGCACCGATGCCGCCTGGGCGTTGGTGGCCGCGATGATGATGGTCGCGCTGTACATCTGGATCCGGTTCGAATGGCAGTTCGGCGTCGGCGCGCTCTTCGCGCTGGTCCACGACGTGACCCTGACGCTGGGTTTCTTCGCCCTGTTCCAGCTGGAATTCAGCCTGCAGATCATCGCCGCAATCCTTGCGATCATCGGCTATTCGCTGAACGATACGATCGTGGTCTATGACCGTATTCGCGAAAATCTGAAGAAATACCGGAAGATGCCGCTCCCCGAACTGCTAGACCTTTCGGTGAACGAAACGCTGGCGCGCACGGTGATGACGTCGCTCACCCTGTTCGTCGCGCTTATCGGCTTGCTGCTGTTCGGGCCCGCCAGCCTGTTCGGCATGGTCGCGGCAATCACGCTGGGCCTGTTCGTCGGCACCTACAGTTCCGTCTACATGGCGGCACCGATCCTGATCTGGCTGAAGGTCGATTCCAACAGCTTCGTGCCGCAGGAAAGCGTCGCCGACCGGCAGGAGCGCAAGGCGCGCGGCGAGGCGTAAGGCCATGGCCGGGGTCAACCCGCGATGCAGCGTTCGTAATGTTCGGCCAGCGCCGCGGCGTTTCCGGTCCAGCTGAACCGTTCGACCGTCTTCGCGACCCGCCGCGGCGACAGGTCGAGCGTCAGCACTTCCCGCAAGCCCGCGGCGATGGCCGCGGCGTCGCGGGCCACGATCACTCCGGCATCGGGAGACGATACCAGTTCGCGCGCTCCGCCCGCGTCGCAGATGACCAGCGGCGTTCCGCAGGCCAGCGCTTCGACCCACGCATTGGCCAGCCCTTCGGCGCAAGAGGGCAGCACCATGGCGTCGGCAGCGGACAGGACCACCGGCAGCAGGTCGTGATCGACCGATCCCAGGAAATGGACGCGGTCTTCGAGGCCCAACCGCTTCGCCAGGACGCGCAGATCGGCCTCGTCCGGTCCATGTCCCACCAGCAGCAGCCGCGCATCGTCGAACGCCGCGACCGCTTCGATCGCGATCGCCTGCCCCTTGCGCGGGATCAGCGCACCGACGCTGGCGAACAGCGGTCCATCGTCCGGCAACGCGATGCCCAGTTGCCGGCCAAGCGTGCCGCGCAGGCCGGCATGGTCGAGCGGCCGGAACCGGTCACGGTCCAGCCCGGTGCGATGCAGATCGATCTTGCCGGCCGGCATCCCCATCGCGGCCATATCCGCCTTCAACGCGTCCGACACGGCCAGCATGCCAGACGCGGTGTCGGCAGCCGCCTTCATCTTCTTGGCGGCAAAGGACTTTTGGCCCCAATAGGTGATATCGGACCCGCGCGCCTTTATCGAAAGCGGCAGGTTCAGCGTTTCGGCGATCCGCGCCGCCGCCGGTCCGTCGGGATAGAAAAACTGGGCATCGACCAGTTCGAAGGGGCGCGCACCATGCATCGCGGAGGCTATCGGCAACACCTTGCGCGCGATGATCGCCGGATTGAACCGCGCGCCGAAGCGCGGGATCAGCGTGAAGGTCGGGCGATGGACCGCGACCCCGTTTTCCGACCCATCGACGGCGGCGGCTGCCAGCGTCCGGTACCGTCCGAACGCCATGGGCGGCACGCCGATGGGATTGATCACCGTCACGTCCCAGTCGCCGCGCTCGGCCAGCGCCTCCAGCGACCGCGCGACGAAGGTGCCGAAGCGGCGGTCGGCATCGTTGGGATACAGCGTCGACAGGACGAGGACGCGCCGCCTGCTACCGGTCAAAGCGGGCGCACCAGCATGTGGGCGACGCCGATCCAGGGCGGGTCGTCGACCACCTGTTGCTTCTGCCCGGCGCCCGGCGGCAGGATGCCGACCTTCGATCCCTTGCGGTCGATGAGACGCCCGAAATGGAACCGCCCGCCCTTGCGCGGGACCAGCACGTCGCGGTTGATCGCCTGGCCCGCGTCCCCGGGTGCGATCTGCCGCAGCCACAGCTGATCGCCGACGCGATATTCGCCGACCCCCGCCTCGATCGTTATCGCGATCAGGGGGGCGTCGCCGGCGATTTCCGTCGGCAGCACGGCGTCCGCGGGTTTCGCCAGCGCATCGGGCCCGTCGGCCAGCAGGGTCGCGACGATCTTCGGATTGGGCGTATCGTCCGATCGCACGAGGATCTGGGGATCGACATCCAGCGCCCGCGCGATCCGGTCCATCCATTTGATCGACAGGTTCCGCATGCCGGTTTCCAGCCGCCCGATGGTCTGCGCGGTGGTCGGCGGCGAGCATGCGGCGGCCAGTTCGGCAAGCGTCATGTCCTTTGCCCGGCGAATATCGCGAATGCGGTTTATCATCGGCGTATGGCTTTCATCATGTGAACCGGATCGGTTTGTGGTTTCCTACAGGCGATCCGGTTTGGCAAGTGCGTTTTTCGTTGCAATCAGGAGAACATTCATGCCCCGCCAGCTTGTCGAACGCGAACTCACATCCGAAGGTCCCCGGCGCGGCGGCGCCCGCCGGGCCCGCAAACGCAGCGTCGCGGTCAATCTGCGCGAATCACCGCTGACCTGGCTTCACGCGCGCGGCCATATCGACGACCGCCTGTTCGATGCGGGCGAGCGCCTGCGCGCCGATTACGAACGCGCCCGGCTGGGGGCGAGCGTGACCATGCGGTGGGACCCGGTGCGTATATCGGGCCAGAATGGCGATCGCGGGCTGACCGCGTCCGAGGCGCAGATCGCCGCGAAGGCGCGCTTCGACGCGGCCCTGGCCGCTGCCGGCAACGGCCTGTCCGACATATTGTGGCGGGTGGTCTGCGCCGGCGACGGTCTTCCGCAAGCCGAACGCGATCTTGAATGGCCGGCGCGCAGCGGCAAGCTGGTCCTGAAACTGGCGCTGGACCGGGTGGCGGATTACTACCGGATCGGCTGATTTGCGGCGGACCGATCCTGCACGCTTGAACAGTGTCACATGTGTCAACACCCCCTTTCCGTGACGCGGCGATCGTGCCACCGTTTCGGAGCCAATCGTGCGGCCCCGCGTTCAAGGGGTCCATTCGAACAGGAGAATTGACCATGAAGCTCTATTACGCCCCGGGTGCTTGCAGCCTCGCCAGCCATATCGCGCTTGTCGAGAACGGACAGGATTTCGACGCGGTAAAGGTCGATCTGGGCAAGCACCGGACCGAGGATGGCCGGGACTTCTACGACATCAGCGCGCGCGGATACGTGCCCGCGATCGACGTGGACGGGCTGGGCGTGTTGACCGAGAACCCGGCGGTGCTGACCTATCTCGCCGATCGTTCCGGTTCGGCGCCGTCGGGTGACGACCGCTACCGGATGCTGGAATGGCTGGGCTTCATCGGGACCGAAATTCACGGGGCGTTCGGACCCCTGTTCGGCAATGGCGACGACGCGTCCAAGGCGAAGGCGAAGGATATGGTCGCCGAAAAGTTCAGGCTGACCGAAAAGCTGATGAAGGGCGGCGAATGGCTGGTCGGCGACGAGCCTGGCGTGGCGGACAATTACCTGTTCGTCACGCTGCTATGGGCCGGCAAGTTCGATATCGACCTGCCGCAGTCGCTCAAGGATTACAGGGCACGCAACATGGAACGCGATGCCGTGCAAGAAGCCATGGGTGCGGAAGGCCTGAACTAGGTAAGGACCGCGGCGATACGGCGGCGCAGCTTGGGGAGGATATCCGTTTCGAAGGCGGGATTGTCGCGCATGAACATCGTGCTGCGCCAGGATGGGTGCGGCAGGGGGAAAAAAGGGAGAAACCGTTCCGCCTGCATCACCCGTTCCCGCATCGGCCAATCCTTCGTACCGGGAAGATACGCCTTTTGCGCGTATATGCCGACCAGCAGGGTCAGCTGTTCGCGGGGCAGGGCGGCCATGATGCGGCCATGCCATCGCGGCGCGCATTCCCGGCGGGGCGGCTTGTCCCCGCCGCTTGCCTTGCCGGGATAGCAGAAGCCCATCGGCACCATCGCGACATGGGCGGGATCGTACATTTGTTCGCGCGACAGGCCGGTCCATTCGCGCAGCCGATCGCCGCTCCGGTCGTCCCACGGAATACCGCTTTCGTGTACTTTCGATCCCGGTGCCTGTCCGATGATGAGCAGCCGCGCCGTTGTGGAAAACTGCGCCACCGGGCGGACGCCATGACCCAGATGCTCCGCGCACAGGCGGCAGGCGGCGATCTCCCGCCTCAGCGCGTCGATCGTAGGTGCCATCACGCCTCGGCCCGTTCGGCGATCTCCAGCCAGCGTTCCTCGGCCGCGTTCTTTTCCCGGCGGGCGTTTTCGATGCCCTTGGTGATGTCGACGAATTTCTGCGGGTCGGCGGTGTAGAGATCGGGGTCGGACAGGATGGCCTCGCCCTTCGCGATGGCGCCTTCCAGCGTTTCGATGCGTTCGGGCAGCAGCTCGAAATCGCGCTGGTCCCGGTAGGTGAGCTTGCCGCCCGATCTAGGTGCGGCGGACGCTTGTTTGGATGTGGTCGTGATCGCCTCGGGCCTAGAAGCCGTCGCCCTGCGCCGCTCGGTGCGCTTCTTCTCCCAATCCTCGTAACCGCCCGCCACGATATCGACGTCGCCGCTGCCATCCAGCCCCAACGTCAACGTCACCGTCTTGTCGAGGAAGTCCCGATCGTGGCTGACGATCAGCACGGTGCCTTCGTAATCGGCGATCACCTCCTGCAGCAGGTCCAGCGTTTCGAGGTCGAGATCGTTGGTCGGTTCGTCCAGCACCAGCAGGTTCGACTTGCGGGCGAATTCGCGGGCCAGCAGCAGCCGCGAGCGCTCCCCGCCCGACATGGTGTCGACCTTCGTATCGACCAGCCCGGGGTCGAACAGGAACTCCTTGAGGTAGCCCTGCACATGCTTGCGGGTGCCGCGCACGTCGATCCAGTCGCCCCCTTCGGCGAGCACGTCGCGCACGGATTTGTCGGGGGTCAGGAGCGCACGCTGCTGGTCGATCATGACGCCGTCCAGCGTCTTGGCGATCGTGACTTTCCCGGTATCGGGTTCGAGTTCGCCGGTGAGCAGCTTGAGCAGCGTGGTCTTGCCAGCGCCGTTCGATCCGACCACGCCGATCCGGTCGCCGCGCTGGATGCGCAGCGAAAAGTCGCGGATGATGGTCCGATCGCCGAATGTCTTGCCGACCTTGTCCGCGACGATGATCGATTTCGACTTGTTGCCCTCGTCCGTCGCCAGCCCCAGCTTGGCGGTGCCGGCGGGGTCGATCATCGCGGCCCGCTGCGCGCGCATTTGCCACAGCTTTTCCAGCCGCCCCTGATTGCGTTTGCGCCGGGCGGTGACCCCGCGTTCCAGCCAATGCGCCTCCAGCTTCAGCCTCGCGTCGAGCCTCTGGGCCGCGCGCGCCTCCTCGGCATGAACCTGTTCCTCCCAGGCGTCATAGCCGCCGAAGCCGACATCCTTGCGCCGCAAGCCCCCCCGGTCGAGCCAGATGGTCGAATCGGTCAGGCGTTTCAGGAACGTGCGGTCGTGGCTGATGACGACGAACGCGCCCTTGTAACGGCACAGCCAGTCTTCCAGCCATTCGATCGCGGCGAGGTCGAGATGATTGGTCGGCTCGTCCATCAGCAACAGGTCGGGGTCCTGCGCCAATGCGCGTGCGATCGCGGCGCGGCGACGTTCCCCGCCGCTCGCGCCCTTCGCCGGGGTCGCCATGTCGATGCCGAGCTGCCCGGCGATGGCCTCCACCTCGTATGCCTCCGGCGGATGCGCGCCGTCGAGCGCGAAATCCATCAGCGTGGCGTAAGGCGTAAAATCGGGTTCCTGTTCCAGCGTCACGATCCGCGTGCCGGGCTTCACCTTGCGCTGACCGCGATCGGGCTCCAACTGGTCGGCGATCAGGCGGAACAGGGTGGTCTTGCCGGCACCGTTGCGGCCGATCAGCGCCAGCCTGTCGCGCGGGCCGATATGGAGGTTCAGACCATCGCCGAAATCGCCGGTCGCGTCCGGCCCGCCGAAAAGCCATCGTCCACCCTGCTGCAGGCCGATGGCTTCCAGATGGAGGATCGGAGGTTGCGCCATAGGCGCGCCGCGTTAGGTTAGTCTGCGATACCCGGCAACCTGTTAAGCCGGGGCCGTTAAGCCCGGGGCAACGCCCATCGCCCTAGCGCGGCGTGATAAGGAGATTTATTATGCTACGTTTCGCCATCCCATTGGTAGCAGTAACCGCGCTCGCCGCCCCGGTCGCCGCCGCCAGCGTCCAGATACAGGCAAGCGGCCCGGTGGTCGAGATGACCATATCCGAACAGGTGAAGGCGGAGCCCGACATCGCGGAAGTCAGCGCGGGCGTGACCACCGAAGCCCAGACCGCAGTCGAGGCCATGCGAATGAACGCGCGCGAAATGACCGCCGTGATCGAGCGGATCAAATCGTTCGGCATCGACGAGGACGACATCCAGACCAGCGGGATCAACTTGAACGCGCGTTACGATTACGACCGGCAGACCGAACGCCAGGTGTTCCGCGGCTATGCGTTGTCCAACCGGGTCAGCGTGACCTTGCGCGACGTGCCGCGCACCGGCCCGATACTCGACGCACTGGTCGCGGCGGGGGCCACCGATATCAACGGGCCGAACTTCTCGATCGACGACGACACGGCGGCCAAGGCGCAGGCGCGCCGGACCGCGATGGACACCGCCCGCGAACGGGCGCAGCAATATGCCGACTGGTCCGGCTATTCCGGCATCCGCCTGTTGGCAGTAAGCGAAAGTGTTTCCGAAGGACCGCCCATGCCGATGATGCGTCAGAGTTCTGATATCGTGCTCACCGCCGCTAGATCGACGCCGGTGCAGCCCGGCATGATCTCTACCGGCGTGACGATCTCGGTCACGTACGAGATGACGCGGTAGCGAAGTCCAGAGGGGCTGGTTCACACGATGTTCAATGCGTGTCGGGCAAAGCCGGAGACGTGATGAAACTTCTTTTCCCTGTTCTCGCCGGCGCGCTGCTGGCCACCGGCGTCGTCGCCTCACCCGCCATGGCCCAATCGCGCGGCGACCAGGGCGAGGCGCGCAAGGAGATGAAGGCCGGGAACGTGCTTTCACTGCGCGAAATCGAGCGGCGCGTGCTGCCGACGATGCGCGGGGCCGAATATCTCGGGCCGGCCTACGATTCCACCGCGATGGCCTATCGCCTCAAATTCATCCGCGACGGGCGTGTCATGTATGTCGACGTCGATGCGCGAACGGGCCGGATCATCCGGCGTTCCCAGTAACCGGCCCAGGTAACGGACAATCACGCATTTGTTGACGGGCGTTGCCTGAACGGCCACGTGTTTTGCCACACATGAACGCCGCGCCGCAAGCGCGAAAGGCAGGGGATACACAGCCACATGCGCATTCTGATCGTCGAGGACGAGCCCACTCTCGGCCAGCAACTCAAATCCACGCTCGAACAGAACGGTTACGCCGTCGATCTGTCCACCGATGGGGAGGATGGGCATTTCCTCGGCTCGACCGAGGATTACGACGCCGTCATCCTCGATCTTGGCCTGCCGGAAATCGACGGGCTGACCGTGCTTGGCATGTGGCGCAAGGAAGGGCGGACCTTCCCGGTGCTCGTCCTGACCGCGCGCGACAGCTGGAGCGACAAGGTCGCCGGGCTGGATGCGGGGGCCGACGATTATCTCGCCAAACCGTTCCAGACCGAAGAACTGATCGCCCGCCTGCGCGCGCTCATCCGCCGGGCATCGGGCAACACCTCGTCCGAACTGACGGCGGGCGACGTGCGGCTCGACACGCGCAGCGGCCGCGTGACGCTGAAGGGCGAACCGGTGAAGCTGACGGCGCAGGAATACAAGCTGCTCAGTTACCTGATGCACCACAAGGGCAAGGTCGTAAGCCGCACCGAATTGATCGAACACATCTACGATCAGGATTTCGACCGCGATTCCAACACGATCGAGGTGTTCGTGACCCGCATCCGCAAGAAACTGGGCGCGGAAGTCATCACGACCATTCGCGGATTGGGTTACAGCTTGGACGATCCCGACGAAGCGCCCCGAGCATCGTGAACCCGCGTCCCGAACCCGCCTCCTGATCGATCGCTATGGAAGCAAACGCGACGGACCACGATGGCGCGTCGATAGACACCGGCAGCCTGTCGCGCCGCATGATGGTGATCGCGGCCGGGTGGATTACCATATTGCTGCTCGCCGGCGGGTTCGCGCTGGACCGGGCGCTGGTCAATCTGGTCCAGCGAAATTTCGACGAACAGCTCGAATACGTCCTGACCGCGCTGATATCCGCAGCGGAGATCGATCCGGAAGGCGACGTCCGCCTGTTCCGGCAGCTGGGCGACCAGCGCTTCCTAGAACCCAATAGCGGCGTCTATTACCAGATCAGCGCGGCGGGGCACGAAACCTGGCCGTCGCGCAGCCTGTGGGACCGCACTCTCGACCTGCGGGCGGACCATGTCGACAACGAAGCGCATTTCTACAACTCCGATCAGTTTCCCACCGAACCCATCCGCATCGTGGAACGCACCGTGGTCCTGCCCGACAGCGATGCGCGCTGGACGTTCGCCGTCGCCAGCGCCCGGGAAGAACTGGATTTCCAGGTCAAGCGCATCCGCTCGATCCTGATATGGTCGTTCGCGGTCCTGGGCCTCGGCCTGTTCATCATGGCGGCGTTGCAGACCTATTACGGGCTGCGGCCGTTGCGCCGCGTGCGCATGGCGATCCAGCGCATCCGCACCACCGGTTCCAACCGGGTGACCGACCCGCTGCCGCTGGAAGTGCAGCCGCTGGTGGAAGAACTCAACATGCTCCTCGCCCATTCGGAGAAACAGGCGGACGAGGCGCGCATGCATGCCGGCAATCTGGCGCATGCGTTGAAGACCCCGCTGACCGTGCTGGTGAACGCCGCGACCGCGCGCGATCCCGAACTGTCGGGTCTGGTCCACCGCGAAACCCGCGTGATGCAGCGGCAGGTCGAACATCATCTTGCCCGTGCGCGCGCCATCGGGCGGCGGGCGGCGGGGCTCAGCCGGGCGGAAGTCTGGCCCAGCGCCGAATCGGTTCTGCGCGCCGTGACCCGCCTGTACGAGGACGTCCGCTTCGACCTCGACGGTAAGCCCCAGGCCACCGTCGCCATCGAACGGCAGGATCTGGACGAGATATTGGGCAACCTCATCGAGAACGCCGCGAAGTATGGCGGCGGCAGCGTGTTCGTGACGATCGACGCGGAGCCGGAAGCGAAGCAATGCGTCATCTGGGTGGAGGATGACGGGATCGGCATTCCCGAAGCGAACCGGACCGATATTTTCGATCGGGGGGCGCGGCTGGACACGGGCAAGCCCGGCACCGGACTTGGCCTTGCCATTGTGCGCGACGTCGCGGAAATATACGCTGGTAGCGTGACGCTGGGCGAGAGCGAGGATCTGGGCGGCCTGCTGGTGAAGCTGAGCTTGCCGCGCGCAATCGAAGTCCTGGACGGGGACAGCGGCAATTAAGCCATGGTTCAAGCGAATCGGTGAACTACACCGGTTCGTTCGACGGCTTTTGGTTGGGATAGGTTCGATGGTTCGTTTGCTTGCACGATCACTGCTTGTCCTGGGTGCGGCGGTTTCGGCCGCTGGCTGCACGATGTATCTCGGCGACGAGGATTACGGATATTACGATCCGTATTACGATGCCTATGGCGCATCGGGCTATTACGGGCCGGGCGACGTCGGCTATTTCGGCTGGTACGATGAATTCTATTATCCCGGCGTAGGCGTTCATATCTATGACCGCAGCGGCTACCGGCATGGCTGGAACGGTCACCACCGTCGCTACTGGGAAGGACGGCGCGGCGGCCATGATCGGCGCGCGAACTGGGATGGTTACCGGCGCGGACACGATGGCTATTACCGCGACGAGCGGCGGGCGGACCGTCGTCGCGAAAGACGGAGCGATCGCCGCGATGAACGACGTGAAGATCGCCGGGAAAATCGCCGGGACAGGGGAGATGGCAGCTTCGGCAGCACGGTATTCCCCATCCGGCCACCGACACAGCCGTCCGCCGCCCCGCCGACGATGACGCGTCCAGCGACGACGCGTCCAACGACATCGCGTCCAGCGACGACGCGTCCAACAATAACGCGGCCGCCCGTCGTGCGCGATCGGACTCCGGCTGCCGTTCGTAGAGATACGCGTCGCGCGGCGCCTACCACTACGCACTCCCCGCCGACGCCACCTGTCGCGCGTCCTGCGCCCGCACCGCGGCCCGCACCCGATACGCGTAGCCGCAACACGCGCAGCCCAGTAACCGCCCGTCCGGAACGCCATCCCGAATGAAGCGGCGGGAGCGCGCGCTGGCTGTCGACCCTGGTTCTTAGCCTTAATTCCTGGTCCTATTGCTCGGGAGCGTCCCCGCTCATCGTCTGCTCGTGATGGCGGATGACCTCGTCGATGATGAAGCGCAGGAACTTTTCCGAAAATTCGGGGTCGAGTTGGGCTTCCTCCGCCAGCATCCGCAGCCGCGCGATCTGGTGCGCCTCGCGGTCGGGATCGGCCGGGGGCAATACCGCCTTCGCCTTGTAATGCCCGACCGCCTGCGTGATTCGGAACCGTTCCGCCAGCATGTGGATGAGCGCGGCGTCGATATTGTCGATGCTGCGCCGGAAGCGGGCGAGTTGCGGATCGGGTTCGTCGGGGGCGTTCATGGCGCCTGGACTATCACGGTTCGCGCAACCCATCCACGGTCCTTCGCACTTGCCAAACCAGGTACCCGTGGCCATGTCCCGGCCACTATGTCAGCGGGACGATCATGACGGCCGATATCATACCGCTCCGGCGCGGACAGGGGCAACGCCCGACGCTGGATCCGATGCTGGCCCTGACTACGCCGGGCATGAACGCGGTGAACGCGGTCATCCTGAACCGGATGCAGAGCGAGATACCGCTTATCCCGGCATTGGCGGGGCACCTGATTTCCGGCGGCGGCAAGCGGCTGCGCCCGATGCTTACCCTCGCGGGCGCCGAACTGGTCGGCTATAGCGGCACGCGCCATCACAAGCTGGCCGCGGCGGTCGAGTTCATCCACACCGCCACGCTGCTGCATGACGATGTCGTCGACGGATCGGATCTGCGCCGCGGAAAAGCGGCCGCCAACATCATCTTCGGCAACCCCGCCACGGTGCTGGTCGGGGACTTTTTGTTCAGCCGGTCGTTCGAACTGATGACCGAAGACGGCAGTCTCAAGGTGCTGAAAATCCTGTCCGGAGCCAGCGCGATCATCGCGGAGGGCGAAGTCGATCAGCTGACCGCCCAGCGGCAGATCGAGACGAGCGAGGAACGCTACCTCAACATCATCGGCGCGAAGACCGCCGCCTTGTTCGCCGCCGCCAGTCGCATCGCCGCCGTGGTCGCCGAATGCGGCGAAGCGCAGGAAACCGCGCTCGACGATTACGGGCGCAATCTCGGCATCGCCTTCCAACTGGTCGACGATGCGATCGATTACGATTCCGACGCGGCCGAGATGGGCAAGCACCGGGGCGACGATTTCCGCGAAGGCAAGATGACGCTGCCGGTCATTCTCGCCTTTGCGCGCGGGACGGAGGAGGAACGCACCTTCTGGAAACGCGCCATTTCGGGAGTCGCGGCGGACGACGCGGCGCTCGAACGGGCGATTGCGCTGATCGCGAAATATGATGCCGTCGAAACGACGCGCGAACGCGCGCGCCATTATGCGAACCGGGCCGTCGATGCGCTGTCGATCTTCCCCGACAACCGTGCCCGCGCCGCCATGGCCGAAGCCGCGCAGTTCGCCGTCGCGCGGGGGTATTGACGAGCTATGACATAGCCTCCGTTCGCGCCGAGCCTGTCGAAGCACAGCCTGTCATAGAGGGCGGAAAAGAAATGGGCGGCCCTCCGACAGGCTCAGGGCGAACGGAATTCGTTATTGTAGATCAGCTCCCCATTCACGCTGTCCTTCCCGACCTGCTCGATGCGCTGGATACGGACGGCGCCGCCGTCCTCATCGCGCCGCCGGGTGCCGGCAAGACCACCGCCGTCGCGCCAGCGCTGCTCGATCGGGTATGGTGCGACGGGCTCATTATCCTGCTCAGCCCGCGCCGGGTGGCGGCACGCGCGGCGGCGGAGCGGATGGCGCAGGTGCTGGGCGAGCGGCCCGGTGAAACCGTCGGCTATCTGACCCGCATGGACAGCAGGCAATCCGCCAAAACGCGCATTCTGGTCATGACAGAAGCGATTTTCGTCAATCGCATCGTGGACGACGCCGAATTGACGGGCGTCAGCGCGGTTCTGTTCGACGAGGCGCATGAACGCCATCTCGACAGCGATCTGGGTCTGGCCCTCGCACTGGAAAGCCGGGCCGTCCTGCGCGACGATCTGCGTATCGGGATCATGTCGGCGACGATCGACGGGCAGCGTTTCGCGCAGTTGCTTGGCCCCGAAACCCGCGTGATCGAAAGCGAAGGCAAGGCCTATCCACTGCGGATCGAATGGCTGGGTTCGCGCGGCGAGCTTTCGTTCGAACAGCGGATGAAGGATGCGGTGCTGACCGCGTGGCGGGCCGAAAGCGGCGACATCCTGGCGTTCTGCCCGGGCGTTCGGGAAATCGCGCGGCTTCAGGCACTGCTCGAACCGGCATTGCCTGATACGCCGATCCTGCCGCTGCACGGTCAGGTGCTCCCGGCGGGGCAGCGTGCGGCCATCGCGCGCGATGCGGGAGGGCGGCGCAGGATCGTGCTCGCCACGGCCATCGCCGAAACCTCCCTGACATTGGACGGGGTGTCCGTCGTCGTCGATGGCGGGCTATCCCGCCGCGCAGAATTCGATCCCGCGGCGGGCACCACGCATCTCATGACCCACCGCGCCAGCCAGGCGGCGGCGGACCAGCGAGCGGGGCGGGCGGCACGGCAGGGACCGGGCGTCGCCTACCGGTTGTGGGAGGAGGCGGGACATGCCGGCCGCGCCCCGTTCGACCCACCCGAGATGGAGCGGGCGGATCTGGCGCCGCTGGTCCTGACGCTGGCCCGCTGGGGCGCGGCCGATATCGCTGCATTGGCCTGGATCGACCCGCCGGCCGCATCCGCAATCGCCGCAGCGCGCGAACGGCTCGCGGCATCGCGCGCGCTGGACGATGCCGGTCGGATCACCGATTGGGGGAAGGCGATGGCGGCCCTGCCGATGGGGCCGATGATGGCCGCCGCCGTCCTGTTCGGCGCGCGGGCCGGTTTCGTGCAGGACGTCGCGCGGCTGGTGCTGCTGTTGCAGGAACGCGGGCTGGGCGGGCGGGGCGACGACCTGCTCGCTCGCCTCGAACGGTGGAATGCGGACCGGTCGCCGCGAGCCGCCGCGTCGCGCAAACTCGCGGCGAATTGGGCAAAGCGTGCGGAGCGGCTGGTGAAGGGCGATCCGCAATCTTCATGGGCTTCTCCGGCGATCGCCTTGGCGCGCGCCTTGCCGGACAATATTGCCAGGCGGCGGGGGGCGTCGGGTCGGGATTGGCTGTCGGCCGGGGGGCGGGGGTATGTCCTCGATTGCGCATCGCCTCTATCCAGCGCCGAATGGCTGGTGATCGGCGACGCGCAAGGGCGGGCCGCCGGCGCGCGGATTACGGCTGCCGCGCGGCTGGAGGCGACGGATATCGAAACGCACTTGTCCGACCGGATCGAGCAGCGGCGCACGGTGCGTTGGAACACGCGGGGCGGGCGGGTCGAGGCGCGATTGGAGCGGCGGCTCGACGCGATCGTGCTGGCGCACGGCCCCGATCCGGAACCCGATGCCGAAGAGGTACAGGCGGTGCTGGTGGAGCAGGCGATCGAAAGGCTGGCCGAACTCGTCCCGCCATCCCTGCTGGCGCGGGCACGGTTCGCGGAAATTGACGCGCTATCGCCGACGCGCCTGGCGGAGACGGCGGACCTCTGGCTGGCACCGCTTCTCGTCGGTCGGCGCAACCTCGATATTCCGCAAGGTGCCGTCGCCGATGCGGTTCTCAACATGGTAGGCTGGAACGACCGGCGGCGGCTCGGCGATGTCGCGCCCCGCCAGTTCGTCAGTCCTGCCGGAACGCATCATGCGGTGGATTACGAGGGCGATGGCGCGCCCAGCGTCGAATTGCGGGTGCAGGCGCTGTTCGGGCTCGATACCCACCCGATGATCGGGCAAGCGCCACTGCTCATGCGACTGACCAGTCCCGCCGGCCGCCCCATCCAGATGACGCGCGACCTGCCCGGTTTCTGGCGCGGAAGCTGGCAGTCGGTCATGAAGGAGATGAAGGGCCGCTATCCCAAACATCGCTGGCCTGCGGAACCGTGGCTGGAAGAACCGAGCTTGGAGACGAAGAACGCCTTTTCCAGAAACTCCTGATCCGCGGCAAGGCCGGTAACCACGTACTTCATCAAACAGCTTTCCAGACGGCGCGTCGCCAATTATACAGTTCCGATGGCAGCACGCATTTATCAAATACCTAAAAGCGCGATGCAGTCCGGTAAGGCGAAGATCGACAGCTGGATGCTGGAATTCGAACAGTCGGAGGCGCGCAGGCCCGATCCGCTGATGGGCTGGATCGGCAGCGGCGATACGCAGGCGCAGGTGCAGCTGACATTCGAAAGCAAGGAAGCGGCGAAGGATTATGCGCAGCGGCATGGCATCGCCGCGCGGGTTCACGCGACACCGCCCAAATCGCTGAAGCTGCAGGCCTACGCCGACAATTTCAAATAGCTCGGTACTGGACAAAATCGCGATCAGTCATCATATTCCGGGTTGGGAGTCGGGTGGACGTTTAGCGTTCGCCAACCTGGTCAGGTCCGGAAGGAAGCAGCCATAACGATTTGCGGCGGGTCGCCCGGCTCCTACCACCAAAGCCATGTGACATTGCTGGGCGCTGCGCCTACCATCGCTTGATGGGTGATTCACCGGAGCACAGCGACACGCCGCCATGGGATGCTGCGTTGGATGGAACGGCCGATGTGGCTGAGGGCACCGCGTCCCACGCCGAACTGGAGGCCGCCGGCCAGGACAGCATGTTCGGCGGCGGCGCGCTGGAAGACAAGCCGCGGCCGGCGCCCCGACCCGCCCCCGGGCCCGTTCCGGTTACGCCCGACCCAACCGCAGGACCGCTGCCGCCGAAGCAGCCCTATCGCGTCCTCGCCCGCACATATCGACCGCAGACTTTCGGCGAACTGATCGGGCAGGAACCGATGGTTCGCACGCTCGCCAATGCGATCCGGCGCGACCGGCTGGCGCATGCGTTCCTGATGACTGGCGTGCGCGGGGTCGGCAAGACCTCCACCGCCCGGCTGATCGCCAAGGCGCTGAACTGCATCGGACCCGATGGGCAGGGCGGGCCGACGATCGATCCCTGCGGCACTTGCGAACCGTGCGTCGCGATCGCGGAAGGCCGCCATATCGACGTGATCGAGATGGATGCGGCATCCAACACCGGCGTCGATTCCATCCGCGAGATCATCGAGGCGGTCCGCTACGCCGCGGTCACCGCGCGCTACAAGATCTATATCATCGACGAGGTCCACATGCTGTCGACCAGCGCGTTCAACGCGCTGCTCAAGACGCTGGAAGAGCCGCCGGCGCATGTGAAGTTCCTGTTCGCCACCACCGAAGTCGAAAAGCTGCCGGTCACGGTTCTGAGCCGGACGCAGCGTTTCGACCTGCGGCGGATCACCGCCGACATGCTGACCGATCATTTCGCGCATATCTGCAAGCTCGAAGGAGTCGATGCGGAGGAGGAGGCGCTGACCATGATCGCCGCCGCCGCCGAAGGCTCCGTGCGCGACGGACTGTCGATCCTGGACCAGGCCATCGCCAATGCCGGTCTGGGCGGCGAGGGCAAGATCGCGGCGGAGCGCGTTCGCGACATGCTGGGCCTGGCGGACAAGACGGCGCAGCGCCGCCTGCTCGGCCTGTTGCTGGAAGGCGACGCCAAGGCGCTGCTGTCGGCGGTCGACGAACTGCATGCGCTGGGCGTCGAACCGCTGGCATTGATGCGCGGCCTGATGGATCTGGTTCACCAGATCACCGTGGCGCAGATCTCCGGTAACGAAGCGCAGGCGCCGACGGCGGAAGAGCGCGCGATCCTGTCCGACTGGTCCACCCGCCTGTCGGCGTCGCAGCTCCATCGGTTGTGGCAGCTCCTCCTCAAGGGGCATGAGGAAGTGAAGCAGGCGGCCGATCCGCTCATGTCGGCGCATATGGCGCTGCTGCGGTTGCTTCACGCATCCAGCCTGCCCGACCCCGGCACACTGGTGAAACGGATCGAGGAACTTGCCGCGAACGGCGTCGGCGCGGCGGCCTTGGGCGAGGATGGCGCCCATGCCGAGCCCTCAGCACTGCGCGTCGACTGGTCCGATCTCGTCCGCCAGGTGGAGGACAATGGCAACCACCTCGCTGCCAGCATCATGCGCTTGCAGCTTCGCGTCGTGTCACTGGAACCGGGCAGGCTCGTATTCTCGCGAGCCGATCGGTTCAAGGACGATATTGCCCCGCAGCTGCGCGATGCGTTGATGGGCGCGTCCGGGATACGCTGGACGGTCGAGGAAGTGGGCGGGGTGGGCGCGCCCTCCTTGGTCGAGGCGGAGGAGGCGACGGAACGTGCCGCTCTGGAACGATTGAAGCAGCACCCGCTTGTAACAGCGACGATGGCGGCGTTTCCCGATGCGGAGTTCATCGAAAGGGATGCCGCGCCGACACTCAGAAGCGCATGAGGAAAGAAGGATAAAGTGATGCAATCCATGGAAGAGATGATCCAGGCCGCGCAGAAGGCTGCCGAAACGATCCAGACGCAGATGAACGACGTCCAAGCGAAGCTGGACGCGATCGAGGTTACGGGCGAAGCCGGTGGCGGCCTGGTCAAGGTCCGCGCCAGCGCCAAGGGACGGATCATGGGGGTCACCATCGATGACAGCCTGTTCAAGCCGGAAGAAAAGCAGATGGTCGAAGACCTGGTCGCCGCCGCTTTCAATGACGCGCGGGGCAAGGCGGATCGGGTGTCGGAAGAGGAAATGAAGAAGATACAGGGCGGCATGGGCCTGCCCCCCGGGTTCAATCTTCCGGGCATGGGATAGACACGCCTAGCTACACTTTATGGAGAGAGACGATGGCGACGCTGATGAACGATAATGGAACCGGCAACGACGGGGACATTCGCGCGCAGGTATCCGAAGAGGAGTGGGCGGTCCGCGTCGATCTGGCGGCGGCATACCGGCTGGTCGCGATGTATGGGTGGGACGATCTCATCTTCACCCATCTGTCCGCCCGCGTACCGGGGCCGGAGCATCATTTCCTGATCAATCCCTACGACATGATGTTCGAAGAGATTACCGCGTCCAGTCTGGTCAAGATCGATGTGGAGGGCCAGCCGGTCCTGCAAACATCGCATCCGGTCAACCCCGCCGGTTTCACCATCCATTCCGCATTGCACATGAACTGCGAGGAAGCGGGCGCGGTGATGCATGTGCACACCCCCTGCGGTCAGGCGGTCAGCGCGATGGAGTTCGGCCTCCTGGAGCATACGCAGACCGGCATGATCGCGCGGCACGATATCGCCTATCACGAATATGAAGGCATCGCGACCGACCTGGAGGAACGCGAACGGCTGGTCCAGGACATGGGCGACAAGCACGCCATGATCCTGCGCAATCACGGTACGCTGACGATCGGCAAGAACGTCGCCGAATGCTTCCTGCGGCTTTATTTCCTGGAACGGGCCTGCGAAACGCAGGTCGCGATGCTGAGCGCGGGGCGAGATAATCTGAACAACCCGCCGCAGGGAACGCCGGAGAAGGTGCAGGCGCAGACACCGCCCGCCGGGATCGGTATGGTCGCCAACGCCCTTGCCTGGCCGGCGCTGCTGCGTAAGCTCGACCGCGCCGACACCGGTTTCCGTCAGTAGAAGCCGCCTGCCGAAATCGTCTCCAGCCCGCTTGTTGCAAGCGGCGGCGGGGACCACCATATTGCGCCTTCAGGGCGGCTTAGCGAACCCGCGCCGCCCGGCAGCACACGGACATTCTATGAACAGCTATCCCCTACTCCCCTTGCGCGATATCGTCGTCTTTCCCGGTATGGTCGTGCCGCTTTTCGTGGGCCGCGACAAGTCGGTGGCGGCGCTGGAAGCGGCGATGGAAGCGGACAAGGATATCGTCCTCCTGGCGCAGCTCGATCCCGCCTGCGAAGACCCGCAAGCGGTCGATCTTTACGATGTCGGCGTTGTCGCGAAAGTGCTGCAGCTGATGAAGCTGCCCGACGGAACCGTGCGCGTGCTGGTCGAGGGAAGCCGGCGCATCAAGCTGAACGTACTTCGCGAGGAAAGCGCGAAGGAAGGCGCGAAGGGCGGGGCGCATGTCGTCGCCGAAGTGGATTCTATCGAGCCGCAGACCGCGTCGGGCACCGAAGTGACCGCCATGATGCGCTCAGTTTCCGGGCAATTTGCCGAATACGCCAAACTGAACAAGAAGCTGGGCGACGATGCGGCGACCGATCTCGGCGAGATCGACGATGCCGGCGCGTTGGCCGATGCGATCGCCGCGGCGGTGAACACCAAGGTCGCCGACAAGCAGGCCCTGCTGACCGAAGCCGATCCGCGCAAGCGGCTGGAGATGGTCATGTCCTTCATGGAAGGCGAACTGTCGGTGCTCCAGGTCGAGCGTAAGATCCGCGGCCGCGTCAAGCGGCAGATGGAGAAGACGCAGCGCGAATATTACCTCAACGAACAGATGAAGGCGATCCAGAACGAGCTCGGCGGCGAGGCGGAAGAAGCCAACGAGATGCAGGAGCTGACCGACAGGATCGAAAAGCTCAAACTGTCGAAGGAAGCCAAGGCGAAGGCGAAATCCGAACTCAAGAAGCTCAAGGGCATGCAGCCGATGAGCGCGGAGGCGACCGTCATCCGCAACTATCTCGACGTGCTGCTCGGCCTGCCCTGGGGCAAGAAGTCCAAACTGAAGAAGGATCTGGGCGAAGCGCAGGATGTGCTCGATGCCGATCATTTCGCGCTGGAAAAGGTGAAGGACCGGATCGTCGAATATCTCGCCGTGCAGGCGCGCACCAACACGCTGAAAGGCCCGATCCTGTGTCTGGTCGGCCCGCCCGGCGTCGGCAAGACCTCGCTCGGCAAGAGCATCGCGCGCGCGACGGGACGCAAATTCATCCGCCAGTCGCTCGGCGGAGTGCGCGACGAGGCGGAGATACGCGGCCATCGGCGCACCTATATCGGATCGTTGCCCGGCAAGATCGTGACCAATCTCAAGAAAGCGGGGACCAGCAATCCGCTGTTCCTCCTCGACGAAATCGACAAGCTGGGGCAGGATTTCCGCGGCGATCCCGCATCCGCCCTGCTCGAAGTGCTGGACCCCGAACAGAACGGCAAGTTCCAGGATCATTATCTGGAACTCGATATCGACCTGAGCGACATCATGTTCGTCACTACCGCAAACACGCTCAATCTGCCGCAGCCGCTGCTCGATCGCATGGAGATCATCCGGTTGGAAGGGTACACGGAAGACGAGAAGGTCGAGATCGCCAAGCGGCATCTGATCGCCAAGCAAATCGAAGCGCATGGATTGAAGGACGGCGAATTCACGCTGGCAGACGAAGCGCTGCGCGACCTCATCCGTTATTACACGCGCGAAGCCGGTGTGCGGACGCTGGAACGCGAAATCGCGAAGCTGGCGCGCAAGAGCCTGCGCAAGATCGTCGAGCGTGAAGTCGAAAGCGTGACAATCACGCCCGACAATCTCGGCGATTTTTCCGGCGTGCGGAGATTCAAGCACGGCATGTCGGACGAGGACGCGCAGGTAGGAGCGGTCACCGGGCTCGCCTGGACCGAGGTGGGCGGCGAATTGCTGACCATCGAAAGCGTCACCACTCCAGGCAAGGGCGAAGTGAAAACCACCGGCAAGCTGGGCGAGGTCATGAACGAAAGCGTTGCCGCCGCCTTCAGTTTCGTGAAGGCCCGCGCGCCCGCTTACGGGATCAAGCCGTCGATCTTCCAGCGTAAGAATATCCACATTCACCTGCCCGAAGGCGCGGTGCCGAAAGACGGACCGAGCGCGGGCGTCGGCATGGTCACCTCGATCGTCTCCACGCTTACCGGGATCGCGGTGCGCCCCGACGTCGCGATGACAGGCGAAGTGACATTGCGCGGGCGAGTGCTCGCCATCGGGGGGCTCAAGGAAAAGCTGCTGGCGGCCCTGCGCGGCGGAATTACCACGGTTCTCATTCCCGAAGACAACGTGAAGGATCTGGTCGAGATACCCGCCAATGCGAAAGACGGGCTGGAAATCATCCCGGTCGCGCATGTGGATCAGGTGCTGGATATCGCGCTGATATCGAAACCCGAAGCTATCGAATGGACTGAAGCCGACGATCTGGCCAGTCAGCCGCTGTTCGCGAACGATCCCGCTAACGTGCCGCCGACCGCGCATTGATCCGGATCGACCCGGTGTATGGGCTGCACTGGCTCGGCCCGTCCCGTCAACGGTGGCAAAGCCTCTAAAATTCGTGGCCGCCCGACCGATTTGCCTTTGACAAAGGCGGCGTAAGCCTCTTCAGTCGCCTGCACTGGACCGGGCGATCGAGTCATCCGGTTAATTGCGATATATAGCAACGACCTTTTTTGGGGGAATTGAGAATGAACAAGAACGATTTGATCACCGCAGTCGTCGAATCCAGCGGCCTGTCCAAAAGCGACGCTTCGAGCGCGGTCGAGGGTGTGTTCGATTCCATCGTGCAGGCACTGTCCAAGGGTGATGAAGTCCGTCTTGTCGGTTTCGGCACATTCTCCGTCACGAAGCGCAAGGAATCGCAGGGTCGTAATCCCCGCACCGGCGAACCGATGACGATCAAGGCATCGAACCAGCCCAAGTTCAAGGCCGGCAAGGGTCTCAAGGACGCCGTCAACTAAGGCAGCGAAATTTGCCGATCAACCCCGCCGGTCGTCTGGACCGGCGGGGTTTCGGTTAAGTACGACCACGCAGCATCCGGCGTATGGTTCATTCGCGCGTGGCGATCGCGTACAGGGCAATAGCCGCCGCGTTCGACACGTTGAGGCTTTCGATCGCGCTGGTGATCGGAAGTCGGGCAAGGGCGTCGCAATGCGCGGCGATGTTCTGGCGCATGCCGTCGCCTTCCGCCCCCAGGACCAGCGCGACCTGCCCCGCGGGCAGCGCCTCGGCCAGCGTCGCGTCCGCTTCGCCTGCCAGGCCGATGCGCCAATAGCCGGCGCCGGCCGCCTCTTCCAAGGCGCGGGCAAGATTGACCACTCGCACCCACGGGACGGTCTCCAGCGCGCCCGAAGCGGTCTTCGCGATCACACCCGATTCCGGCGGCGCGTGCCGGTCCTGGGTGACGATGCCGGCCGCGCCGAACGCCGCAGCCGAACGCAGGATGGCGCCGACATTATGAGGATCGGTCACGGAATCGAGAAAGACCAATGGCCGGTGCGCCCCGTTTTGCGCGCCGTCCTCGATGCCCGCCTGCATCACCGTTTCCAGATGAATGTCTTCGAGCGGACTGCATTCCAGGACCAGCCCCTGATGCGGCGTGTCGCGGGCGACCAGTCGCGCAAGATCGGATCCTTGCGCATACTCCACCGGAAATCCCTCCGGCAATTCGCCGCCGAGCGTGCCGATCGCTTCGCGCGTCGCCCATAACTTGCTGTGTCGACGTTCCGGGTTGCCAAGCGCCGCCTCCACCGCATGCTTGCCCCACAGACGCACTTGGCCCGTGCTGGCCCTGCCGCTTCCACGACCGCCCTGCATCCGGCCGGCCCGCCCGCGCAGCGCGCGTTTGCGATCAGGTTTGGGCATGGCGACAGCTATCGAAATTTCGCATTCGTGCGCCATGCCAGCCACCCCATTGACACACAAGCGCCGCTTCGCCATTGGGGCGCCTCTCGGCAGGTTGACGCGCGCAGATGCGGAACCGAAAGGCGCTTACGTGAAGGCGCCCACGGCAAGCCAGTGGACAGGTGGCCGAGTGGTTAAAGGCAGCAGACTGTAAATCTGCCCGCGCAAGCGTACGCTGGTTCGAATCCAGCCCTGTCCACCATTTGCTGACATGCGCGTCAAACGTTTCGCCCACCGCCGATAGTTCGAACAGCGGTTCGGCCGCTCGCCAACCTGATGCAAAAATGTCGCATTGGAGGGCGACGTGTCGCCGCGGCGATCGTACGCTATTGTGCGAATTCGATTTATAATGCGATAGTTTGTTACAAGGACCGTCATAAGAATGGCCTGAACATAGCGGATATGCCGCGATCGTGGGAGAGAACGATGTCTAAGAAGCTGTACGGTGCCAGTGCGTTTGCCCTGGCAATGGCCTTTACCGCGAACGCGCAGGCGCAGGACGCGCAACCGCAGGGCGCACCGGATGCCGGTACCGGCGGGGCCAGCACCGCGTTCGACGAGGAAAACCCCGACGTCATCATCGTCACCGCGAACCGCCGTGCGCAGGACGTGCAGGACGTGCAGATCGCCGTTACCGCCGTCGATGCCGTCGCGCTGGAACGGCAGGGGGTCGACAACATCCAGGAAGTGACCCAGGTCGCGACCAGCTTTTCCAGCAGCCAGGCGCAGGTCGCGTCCGGTTCGGTCGTGTTGCGTATTCGCGGCATCGGCACGACGTCCAACAATATCGGTTTCGAAAGCGCGGTCGGCATCTTCATCGACGGCGCCTACCAGTCGCGGCCCGGTGTCGCATTGTCCGAATTCGTCGATATCGAACGGGTCGAGGTCCTTCGCGGACCGCAGGGCACGCTGTTCGGACGCAACACGTCCGCCGGTGCGCTCAACATCGTGACCAACAGCCCCGATCTCAACGATTTCGAAGGTTTCGCCAACGCGTCCTACGGCAATTTCGACGAGATCAGCGTGCAGGGCGCGGTCAACGTGCCGATCGTGCAGGATGCGCTGGCCCTACGTCTGACCGGTGCCTATCGCCAGCGCGACGGATTCATAACCCTGGTCGATGGCGACGGGACGCCGTTCGACGATTCCAACGATGTCGATCAGTATCTGGTTCGCGGCCAGATAGGCTTCGGCACCGATGGCGGCATCAACGGCCGTATCATCGCCGACTATTCAAACAGCACTGGCAGTTGCTGCAGCCCGATCGAACTGTACCAGTCGCCGCTCGTTTCCGGAGGCGCCTTCGCCGCGGTCGGGCTGGGCGCGACCGGCGGGAACGGGCAGCCGACCGTGTCCGACAACCCGTTCGACCAGGCATCGTTCGAACGATCCATCAACGACCGGATCGCTTCCGCCAATTTCGCGCCGGTCGCCGATGTCGACAATTACGGCGTCACAGGCGAAGTGGAGTTGCCGCTCGGCGACAATGCCGACCTCGTATTCATCGGTTCGTACCGCAAATTCGCCTCGCTCGAGACGTATGATTCCGATTTCACCGCGCTCGATATCTTCAATGTCGATCTCATCGATCTCGATCTGGAAACCATCACTGCCGAATTGCGACTGCAGGGCGATGCGGTGGACGGCCGGTTCAACTACCTGATCGGGGGCTATTTCTCGGACGAGCAGATCGATCAGAGCGTGTCCTTCTCGCTGGGCGAGGATTATGGCGAACTGGTCGGCGCTTTGCTGTTCCCGGCGACGGGGGGCGCGCTCGGACCCAATCCGTTGACGGTCTTCACCGGAGTCGATCCGGCCGGCACGTCGAATACCAACCGGTTCCAGCAGGACGCGCAAAGCTATTCGATCTTCACCCACAACTCGTTCGAACTGTTCGACGGTTTCGAAATCACCTTGGGCGCGCGGTATTCGTTCGAGGAGAAGCAGGGCAGTTTCGACCAGACGGCAGTCGATAACGATATCTGCCCGGCCGTGGTCGGCGGCGTCACCGGGGGAACGATCCCCGGCGCGCTGGTTCCCGCGTTCGTCGGACTGGGCTGTTTCGGCTTCACCGCGCCGACCGATTTGCCGGCGGCCGCGTTCCTGCCGCTGCCACGGACTTTCGATACGACATTCGATGACGAGGAGCTGATCTATACGGCCAAGGTCGGCTATGCGTTCAACAACTCGATCAACGCCTATGCCAGCTTCACCCATGGCTACAAGGCCGGTGGCATCAACCTCGACACGACGGCGGCGGTCGGGGGCGCCGATCCGACCTTCCTGTCGGAAGAGGTCGATGCATATGAACTCGGCATCAAGTCGCGTCTGCTGGACAACAAGGTCACCTTGAACCTGGCGGCGTTCCGGGAGGAATTCGACAATTTCCAGGTCCTGGAATTTACCGGCACGGCGTTCCAGACGTTCAACGTACCCGAAGCGATCACCAGCGGGTTCGAACTGGAAACCTTGATCCGGGCGAGCGACAATCTCACCGTGACGGGCGGACTGACGGTGATCGACGCGCGCTATCCTGATGACTGCAACGGCGACAGCAACAGCGTGATCGTCAATTCGCTATGCGGAAACGAGCTGACAAACGCGCCAGACATCGTCGGCATCATGGGCGCAACTTACGAGAAGGATCTTTCGGGCACGCTCGACTTCTTCATCTCGGCACAGGCGCGGATCGAAAGCGATCAGCGAACCTCCACCCAGGCCATCGTTCCTCCGACCCAAGCCGCTTTCGACGCCCGGGGACAGGCGGCGATCGACGATGCGCCGCTCATCATCGGCGATGTTCAGGATGGCAACATTTTCGTCAATCTGCGCGCCGGCATCGGCACGATCGACGACAGGTTCCAGATCGAAGCCTATGCCAACAACCTGACCGACGAAGTCACCCGCGGAGTCACCTTCAACACGACCCTTCGGGGAAGCGGTGCGGCGAACTCGCGATCGGCGTTCTCGCTGCAGCCGCGCACCTACGGGGTAACGGTCCGCACGCGTTTCTGATGTAACCCACCTGTATGGCCGGGGCCGTCCGCATCGTGCGGGCGGCCCCTTCTTATTGAAAAGGTACGAACCTTGCTGCTGGCGCGGCACGCCTTTATGGATTGACGCATGAAACCCGCGCACCACCCCGTCATTTCCGCAACCGGCCTGTTCACTCCGCCAGAGAGCATTTCGAACGCGGAACTGGTCGAGAGCTTCAACGCCTATGTCGCGACGCATAACGAATGCCACGCGGATGAGATCGCGGCGGGTAGGCGGGACGCGCTGTCGCCCAGTTCAACCGAATTCATCGAGAAAGCGAGCGGTATAAAATCCCGCCACGTGATGGCGAAGGAGCCGGTGCTGGACATTGAAACAATGTCCCCGCGCTGGCCCGAACGGCGGGATGACGAGTTGTCCGCCATGGCCGAGATCGGCGTGATAGCCGCTAAACAGGCGATGGCACGGACAGGGCGGGCCGCCGCCGATATCGACGCGGTGCTGTGCGCCGCTTCCAATATGGAACGCGCTTACCCCGCGATGGCCATCGAAATTCAACAAGCGTTGGGCATCGACGGTTTCGGCTTCGACATGAACGTCGCATGCTCGTCGGCGACGTTCGGCATTCAGACGGCGGCCGATTATATCCGGGCCGGGAACGCGCGATCGGTGCTGGTGGTCAGCCCGGAGATCACCAGCGGCCATCTCAACTGGCGCGATCGCGACAGCCATTTCATCTTCGGCGACGTGGCGACCGCGGTGCTGGTCGAGGACCGGGCAATCGCTCCGGCCGACCACTGGGATATTCTCGGCACGAAGCTGAAAACGGTATATTCCAACAATATCCGCAACAATTTCGGCTTCCTCAACCGCGCCCACCCCGAAACGGCGGGCGAACCGGACAAGCTGTTCGTTCAGGAAGGGCGCAAGGTGTTCAAGGAAGTCGTGCCGATGGTCGCCAAGATGATCGTCGATCACGCGGATACGCTTGGGCTGGATCCTGCAAATCTGCGCCGCTTGTGGCTGCATCAGGCCAATGCCGGAATGAACCGCCTGATTGCCCACCGCGTATTGGGGCACGAGGCCAGCGACGATGAAAGTCCCACCGTACTCGATACCTACGGCAACACGTCCAGCGCCGGATCGATCATCGCCTTTCACAAGCATAATGACGATCTGGCATCCGGCGACACCGGCCTCATCTGCAGCTTCGGCGCGGGGTATTCCGCCGGAACGGTCTTCCTGCGCAAGGCGTGACGGGGCAGTCGGATAGCGCGCAGGACGCGGTCCGCCTTGTTGGCCACGCCACGAATGGCTAGGAACGGGACATGGCAGGCGAGATCATGAACAATGAAGGTCGCGGTGAGGCGGGTTGGCAATGGCCGTCCATCCATCCCGAAGGCCGCAAAATCGGGCTCGTCGCCGTCGCGGTCGCGCTCATCGTCACGTTCGTCTTCGACTGGGAATTGCTGGGCTGGCCGCTGATTGCGCTGAGCATAGGCATATTCGCATTCTTCCGCGATCCCGAACGGGTGGTGCCGCAGGGCGACGCGATCGTCGTCAGCCCCGCCGACGGGATCGTATCTGCCATCGCCCGGGTCGAGCCACCGGTCGAAATGACCGGATCGGACGGCGCCGGAGCGGCCGGGTTGCAGGCCGGCGCGGTTACCCGGATATCGATATTCATGAGCGTGTTCGACGTGCACATAAACCGCGCCCCGATCGGCGGGGTGGTGCGGCGTCTGATCTACATGCCCGGCAAGTTCATGAACGCCGATCTCGACAAGGCGAGCGACGAGAATGAACGGCAGCATCTGCTGATCGAACGGTCGGACGGGCTGGTGATCGGCTTCACCCAGATCGCCGGGCTGGTCGCGCGACGGATCGTTCCCTTCGTCAAGCCGGGCGATACGGTCGCTGCGGGCCAGCGGATCGGACTGATCCGCTTCGGCAGCCGGGTCGATGTCTATCTGCCCGCCGGCACCAGCGCTGCCGTGCTGCAGGGGCAGCAAACGGTCGCGGGCGAAACCGTTTTGGCAAATCTTGGGCAAACCGCCCAGCTGGAAGGAATCGTTCAATGACCGACGAACCACGGATCGGACCGCGTTCGTCGGAAGGCGAGCCGCTGGAACGGCATGGCTCATTGCGCGGACTTTCGCTGCGCTCCGTCGTTCCGAACGCGATCACCGCGGCGGCGCTGTGTTCGGGTCTCACTGGCATCAAATTCGCCATTTCGGGTGACTGGCCGCTGGCGATCATGGCGATCATCCTGGCGGGCGTTCTGGACGGGATCGACGGACGGATCGCGCGCCTGTTGAAGGGCCAGTCCCGCTTCGGCGCGGAGATGGACAGTCTGGCGGATTCGCTTTCGTTCGGAATGGCCCCGTCGATCATCTTCTATCTATGGACCCTGCAATTTCTGCCCCGCATCGGGTGGTTTGCGGCCCTGGCATTCGCGATCTGCTGCGCGCTTCGGTTGGCCCGGTTCAATGCTCAGATCGACCTGGACGATCAACCTCATAAATCGGCCGGATTCCTCACCGGCATACCGGCACCGGTCGGAGCCGGCCTGATCTTTCTGCCGTTCTATCTATGGATGGCGACCGGCATCGAAATTTTTCGCGAACCGATACCCAACGCGATCTGGATGGTCGCGATCGCATTCCTGATGATTTCCAACATCGCGACGCTAAGCTGGACTTCGATCAAACCACGGCGCAACATCCGTCTGGAACTGATCGCATTCGTGGGACTTTTCGCCGCTGCCGCGCTCCTGGAACCGTGGTGGTGCCTCGTCGCCATATCGGCGGCCTATCTCGCCTTCATGCCACTGGGCATCATACGGTACGGCCGGATCAAGCGGCAGCGCGCCTCGGCGAAGGGCTGATGACGAAGGACCGGGCGAACGGATTGCGGCATTGAACGCGCATCGCCCGTTCGTGACGTTTCACCGCGTCGTCGCATAACTCGGTCAGCGAATCGGACGATGCTAGGCGCGAACCGGAAATCGCCAAACGTCCGACAGTCAGTTGGCGATGGACAGTGACGCCACGCACTACGCTATGACGCAGCGATACCGCCGCGGCGACCGCCGCAGTGATGAACAATGCCGTGTATAGAAATTCCACCATTTCCGTACCCTTCTGATTGTGGACAAAACTGTTGAAAGCCTGTGGCCACGGATTGACTACGTTTGGACCGCCCCATGGGTTCCAACAGGGTTAATGTTCACGTTCTGTTCTGGATTGTCAAGCGCGGATAGCGCAGAGCCAAATATCGTTTGGGGCTGGCCTACCGGACGAAGCGACGTTAAGGGGCCCATGCGATCGATCGATCATGCGATTCCCGTAAGGGTCTACCGATACGCAAATTCACATGGGATGCGCCCATACCGGTGCCACCTGCCTTTCGGCCGAGTGGTTCCAGCGTCCCAGAGGTATAACCGGAAGGAAATCTACTATGGCGGCACCTACCGTCTCGATGCAGCAATTGATCGAAGCTGGCGCGCATTTCGGGCACCAGACACACCGCTGGAATCCGCGCATGAAGCCGTATATTTTCGGCGCGCGCAACGGCGTTCACATCATCGACCTGTCGCAGACCGTGCCGTTGTTCGCGCGCGCCCTCGATTTTGTCGAATCGACCGTGCGGTCGGGCGGCAAGGTGCTGTTCGTCGGCACCAAGCGCCAGGCGCAGGAGCCGATCGCGGAAGCGGCGCGGCAGAGCGGGCAGCATTTCGTCAACCACCGCTGGCTGGGTGGAATGCTGACCAACTGGAAGACCATTTCCGGTTCGATCCGCCGTCTGAAGACGCTGGAAGAACAGCTGGGTGGCGACACGTCGGGCCTGACCAAGAAGGAAGTACTCCAACTGACCCGCGAACGCGACAAGCTGGAAATGTCCCTCGGCGGCATTCGCGACATGGGCGGCATTCCCGATGTCATGTTCGTGATCGACGCCAACAAGGAAGAGCTGGCGATCAAGGAAGCGAACGTGCTGGGTATTCCCGTCGTCGCCGTGCTCGACACCAATGTCGATCCCTCCGGCATCGCTTTCCCGGTTCCGGCAAACGACGATGCGAGCCGTGCGGTACGCATGTATTGCGAAGCGATCGCGGAAGCCGCGACATCCGGCAAGGGCGGCAATTTCGCGGATTCCGGTGTCGATGTCGGGGAAATGGCCGAACCGCCAGCCGAAGCTACGGCCCAAGCGACCGCCTGAGCCGTTTATAACGCGGCCGCGTCACATGGATGACATGGATGCGGCCCATGGGCACGACAACGACCGGGCCGCGGGGCCGGGCCTCGCTCTCAATAAATTCTGAAAGGACAAGTCCATGGCTGCATTCTCCGTTGCCGATGTGAAAACCCTGCGTGAGAAAACCGGCGCGGGAATGATGGACGCCAAGAAGGCGCTGAGCGAAGCGGGTGGCGATATCGAAGCCGCGGTCGACGCGCTGCGTGCGAAGGGCCTGGCCAGCGCACAGAAGAAATCGAGCCGCACCGCTGCCGAAGGTCTGGTCGGTGTTGCCGTCGACGGTACGAAGGGCGTCGCGGTGGAAGTCAATTCCGAAACCGATTTCGTCGCCAAGAACGACAAGTTCCAGGAATTCGTGCGCAACACGACGCAGGCCGCGCTCAAGACCGACGCCGATGATGTCGAGGCGCTCAAGGCGGCTTCCTATCCCGGCGGGGGCACGGTCGGCGACAAGCTGACCGACAATGTCGCGACCATCGGCGAGAACCAGCAGGTTCGCCGGATGAAATCCGTTTCCGTGTCGCAGGGCATGATCGTGCGCTACATGCACAACGCCGCGGCCGACAACCTCGGCAAGATTGGCGTGCTGGTGGCGCTGGAAAGCGATGCGGGCGACGACGTTCTGGAACCGCTGGGTAAGCAGCTGGCGATGCATATCGCGGCAGCTTTTCCGCAGGCCCTGAATGCCGAAGGACTGGACGCCGATCTTATCGAACGCGAACGTGGCATCGCACGCGAAAAGGCGGCCGAAAGCGGCAAGCCGGCCGAAGTGCAGGAAAAGATGGTAGATGGCGCAGTAAAGAAGTTCGCTAAGGAAAACGCGCTACTCAGCCAGCTGTTCGTGATCGACAACAAAACTCCGATCGCGGATGTTGTAGCAAAAGCCGGCAAGGACGCGGGCAAGGACATCGTTCTGAAGGATTACGTCCGCTTCCAGCTGGGCGAAGGTATCGAGAAAAAACAGGAAGATTTCGCAGCGGAAGTCGCGGCGACATTGGGTAGCTGATTTTAAATTCCTTTTCGACGCGAAAAGCCGTCACATCTTCTGCGGATGTGGCGGCTTTTCTGCGTGGCAAGTTCAACCACGGTTCGTCAGCTAACGACCCCATTAACTTCATTGCTGATTTAGGTTCCGATGCTTAAGCCCCATCCGATGACCGAAAACGCGGATACTGAATTCGCAACGTTTGGTGCGCAGCTTTTCAAAAGCGCATTGAAGCCGTGCCTCGATACCTTGGTTGCGGCATTGGGTTCGGTCAGGCAGAGCGAGGCAGGTCTGCGCCTTCATGGCATTGAAGCTCTCCGCCCGTTGCTTTCTCCCAATGGTTGTATCGGGGCTGTTGCCGCTTCGATCCTTGGTGCGTCCGCCAAGCCAGTCAGAGCAATTCTGTTCAACAAGTCGCCCGAAACCAACTGGTCGCTTGCCTGGCATCAAGACCGGACGATTTGCGTGAAGGACAGAGGCGAGACTCCCGGTTTTGGCCCTTGGACCATCAAAAGTGGTTTAATTCATGTCGTACCGCCATTCGATCTGTTGACGCGGATGATCACCGTGCGTGCGCACCTTGATGACGTTCCCGCTACCAACGCACCGCTGCTCATTGCGCCCGGCTCTCATCGGCATGGGCGCGTCGCAGTCGCCGAGATCGACAAGATCATCGCGCTTTGTGGCACTGCGGCATGTGTAGCCAAGGCTGGCGACATCTGGCTCTATTCAACGCCCATCCTTCATGCGTCAGAGAAGGCAGCGGTCCCCGCGAGCAGGCGAGTTCTCCAAGTTGATTATGCAGCCGAAGAGCTACCAGGCGGATTAGAATGGCTCGGCGTGTAGTGGCCGGAAACCACCCAACCTCAGCCATTCTTCAAAATCGCAATTACCCCACACCAAAGTAGGGATACGCTGCCCACCGGCTTTCCCTTTGCGCGTTGGGGGTGGGGCGGTTAAGAGCGGCGTCAGCCTGCAGCCCTTCGGATATTTGCCCAACATGTCACGCCCGAAATACAAACGCATTCTGTTGAAACTGTCGGGTGAGGTGCTGATGGGGGAGCAGGAATACGGGATCGATCCCGCCTATGTCGCGCGGCTGGCCGAGGAGGTGAAGGCGGCGAAGGATACGGGCCTGGAAATCTGCCTGGTCATCGGGGGCGGCAATATCTTTCGGGGCGTGGCGGGTGCGGCGCGCGGGCTGGATCGGACGACCGGCGATTATATGGGGATGCTCGCCACGGTGATGAACGCGCTGGCGATGCAGAACGCGCTGGAGAAGGCGGGCGTGCCGACGCGGGTGCAGTCGGCGATCCCGATGTCCACCGTGTGCGAACCCTATATTCGGCGCCGTGCGGAACGGCATCTGGAGAAGGGGCGCATCGTGATTTTTGCCGCCGGCACCGGCAACCCGTTCTTCACCACCGATACGGGCGCGGCGCTGCGCGCGGCGGAGATGGGCTGCGACGCGCTGCTGAAAGGGACCAGCGTCGATGGCGTGTATGACAGCGATCCCAAGCTCTTCCCGCATGCGAAGCGTTTCGATACAATCAGCTACAGCCGGGTATTGAACGACAATCTGAAGGTCATGGACGCCACCGCCGTGGCGCTGTGCCGGGAAAACAGCATCCCGATCGTGGTGTTCTCCATCCGCGAGGACGGCAATGTCGTTCGCGTGATCGCGGGCGAGGGTGTGCAGACGGTCGTGGCAGACCATAATGAAGAGGATAAGTGACGATGGCAAAATACGACCATGCGGATATCGACCGCCGGATGCAGGGCGCGGTGGACGCGTTGAAAAGCGATCTGTCCGGCCTACGCACGGGTCGCGCGAACACGACGCTGCTCGATCCCGTGATGTGCGAGGTGTATGGCGCGATGATGCCGCTCAATCAGGTGGCGACCGTCTCCGCCCCCGAACCGCGCATGTTGAGCGTGCAGGTATGGGACAAATCGAACCTGACCGCGGTGGAGAAGGGGATTGCGAAGGCAAATCTCGGCCTCAATCCGATGATCGACGGGCAGACATTGCGCCTGCCGATGCCCGACCTGACCGAGGAACGCCGCAGGGATCTGGCGAAGCTGGCGGGCACCTATGCCGAAAAGGCGAAGATCGCGATCCGCAATGTCCGCCGTGACGGGATGGAATCGCTGAAGGAAGACGAGAAGAAGAAGGATATCTCGGAAGACGATCGCAAGCGGATGGAGGACGACGTCCAGAAGCTGACCGACCGCTACACCGCCGAATGCGACAAGGCGTCCGAAACCAAAGAAAAAGAGATCATGACCCAGTGAGGGTGGGTCAAATCTGCTTGCCGTTCGCCCTTAGCTTGTCGAAGGGCCGCTTTTAAGCCAGTGATTTCGCGCAAGGGAGAAGGGCAGCGCTTCGACAAGCTCGGCCCGAACGGATTTCGAATGTCAGACACCAGCGATGCCAGTGCCAAACACGTCGCCATCATCATGGATGGCAATGGCCGCTGGGCGAAGCGACGGCATCTGCCGCGCATCATGGGGCACCGGCAGGGGGTGGAGGCGGTGCGCAAGCTGGTCCGCGCGGTCGAGCCGATGGGGATCGACTGCCTGACATTGTATGCCTTCAGCAGCGAGAACTGGAAACGCCCCGAAGGCGAGGTCGGCGACCTGATGAACCTGCTGCGCAAGTTCATCAAATCGGACCTGCCCGAATTCATCGCCAACGATGTGCGCCTCAAGATTATCGGCGATTATAAGAGCCTGGCCCCCGACATCGTGGCGCAGCTGGACGAAGCGCTGGCGCAGACCGCCAAGGGATCGCGCATCCTGGCGGTGGCGCTGAATTACGGCTCGCAGGACGAAATCGCGCGTGCGGCGTCGCGGGCCGCCGATGTCGGCGCGATCACGCCCGATACGATCGCCGCGCATCTCGACACCGCCGACCTGCCGCCGCTCGACCTGCTGATCCGCACCAGCGGCGAAGTGCGCCTGTCGAACTTCCTGTTATGGCAGGCGGCCTATGCGGAAATGAGTTTCGTCGATGTGCTGTGGCCCGATTTCACCCCGGACCATCTGCAGGCGGAACTGGACGGATTTGCCGAAAGGGAGCGTCGTTTTGGAGGTCGTTGAACCCGCGAAGAAACGCGGCGATCTGGGCGTGCGTGCCGCTTCGGCGTTCGTCATGCTGATCGTGTCGCTGTTCGCCCTGTGGCTGGGCGGGGCGGTGTTCGACCTGTTTGTGGCGGCGGTCGCGGCGGTGACCTTTTTCGAATTCATGAACATGATCCGTCGCACGTCCTTTTCGGGCGCGGCGCGCTTCAGCTGGACCGTGTTCGCGGCGCTGTATGTCGGGTTCGCGGCGTTCCTGCTGATGCAGGTGCAAAGCAAACCGGTGCTGGCGCTGATCATCGGGCTGGTCATCTGGATCGACACGCTCGCCTACTTCTTCGGCAAGACGCTGGGCGGGCCGAAGTTGGCGCCGAGGATCAGTCCGAACAAGACCTGGGCCGGATTGCTGGGCGGATCGGTCGGGGCGACGCTGGCGCTGGCGATCTACTTTACCTACGCCGCCAGTCCGCACGGGGCAGTTTACTACCCGTTCGCCGACTATCTCAGACTGATCGTGCCGGGCATCGTCCTGGCGATATTGGCGCAAAGCGGCGATCTGCTGGAAAGCTGGATGAAACGGCGCGCGGGCATGAAGGACAGCTCGACCCTCATCCCCGGCCATGGCGGCGTGTTCGACCGGACGGACGGGATCATTCCGGTGGTGCTGACCGTGGCGGGCATATTGTACCTCTATTATCCCGAATGGCTCGCCGCATGACGCGCCGCATCACCGTTCTGGGCGCGACCGGATCGGTCGGCGCGTCCACGCTCGATCTCGTCAGGCGCAACCGCGAGACTTGGCAGGTCGAAGCGTTGACCGCGAATGGCAGCGTGAACGAACTGGCGACCCTGGCGCGCGAATTCGGTGCGAAGATGGCGGTCGTCGCAGACGAAGCGCGACTGCCCGACCTTGTCGACGCGTTATCGGGCACGAATATCGCTTGCGCGGGAGGGACGGCCGCCCTCGATGAAGCGGCCCGGCGCCCCGCCGACATGATCGTCGCCGCCATCGTCGGCTGTGCCGGCCTCGCCCCCGTCATGGCCGCGATCGAGCAGGGCGGCACCATCGCGCTGGCCAACAAGGAAGCGCTGGTTTCGGCAGGCGAGGTGATGACCGCCGCCGCCGCGAAGCATGGCGCGACCCTGCTGCCGGTGGATTCCGAACATAATGCGATCTTCCAGTGTCTGCAGGGTGGGGACATCGCCGACGTGCGCTGGATCACCCTGACCGCCAGCGGCGGGCCGTTCCGCGAATGGAGCCATGCGCAGCTCGAAACCGCGACGCCGGAGCAGGCCGTCGCCCATCCCAATTGGGACATGGGCGCGAAGATCAGCGTCGACAGCGCGACCATGATGAACAAGGGGCTGGAATTCATCGAGGCGCATCATTTGTTCCCCGTCGGGCTCGACCGGCTGCGGATCGTGGTCCATCCGCAAAGCGTCGTGCATTCGATGGTCGAATATCGCGACGGATCGACTTTGGCGCAGCTTGGACCGTCCGACATGAAAGTGCCGATCGCGTCCTGCCTTGCCTGGCCCAAGCGGATGGAGACGGCCTGCGAACCGCTCGACCTGCCGGCGATCGGCACCCTGTCCTTCTTCGCTGCCGACGAGGAACGCTTCCCCGCGACCCGTCTGGCACGCGAGGCGATACTTGCGGGCGGGGCGGCCCCGGCCACGCTCAACGCCGCGAACGAGGTGGCGGTGCAAGCCTTCCTCGACGGTCAGATAGGGTTCACCCGCATCGCCGCACTGGTCGAAGAAAGCCTGCAGCGTAGCAACATGGCACCGCGGCCCGCTACCCTGGACGAGGTGCTGGCGCTCGACACATCGGCGCGCATGCAGGCGCAGACCATTCTGGAGACGCACTGAAGATGTTCGAAGCCGTTCCGATCTGGATGATGATATTAGGCTTCCTGCTGGTGCTGGGTCCACTCGTCACCCTGCACGAACTGGGTCACTATCTGGTCGGGCGCTGGTTCGGGGTGAAGGCCGACGCGTTCAGCGTCGGGTTCGGCAAAGAGATCGCCGGTCGCACCGACAGTCGCGGGACCCGTTGGAAACTGTCCGCGCTTCCGCTGGGCGGTTACGTGCAGTTCAAGGGCGACATGAACCCTGCGAGCATTCCCGACGCGAAGGCGCAGGGCGCACTGACCGATGCCGAGCGGGACGGCAGTTTCCAGCAGGCGACCCTGTGGCAGCGCGCATTGATCGTGTTTGCCGGACCGGCGACCAATCTGATCGTCGCGGTGCTGATCTTCGCCGGCTTCAATCTCGCCTACGGCACGCCGGTCGCGGTCTCGCCCGAGGAAGAGAACGTGGTCGTCCGGTTCATGGACGATTCCCCGGCTGAGGCTGCGGGCATCGAGATTGGCGACCGGATCGTGGCGGTGGATGGGAAAGCCATGCCCGATTACCGCACGGTTCAGCGCACCATCAGCCTGCAACCCAACGCGACGCTGGACATCGCCGTGGAACGCGATGGTGCGCGCCGCACCATCCCCGTCACCACCCGCAGCTTCGCGGTGACGGACCGGTTCGGCAATGAATCCACGGTCGGGCTTATCGGGATCGAAAGCCGCGCGACCGAAATGGCGTTCGAAGCCGTGGGGCCGCTCACCGCGATCGGGCTGGGGTTCAAGCAATGCATCGATATCTTCGACATGATGATCACCGGGATCGTGCAGATCGTGACCGGCGACCGATCGGTCAAGGAACTGGGCGGACCCATCAAGATCGCCAAGTTTTCGGGCGAACAGCTGAGCCTGGGCTTCGCGTCCTTCGTATGGTTCGCGGCCGCGATCTCGCTTAACTTGGCATTCATCAACCTGCTGCCAATTCCCGCGCTCGATGGCGGGCATCTGGCGTTCTATGCGGCGGAGGCGGTCCGCCGCAAACCTGTCGGCCCTCGCGGTACGGAATACGCCTATCGCGTAGGGATCGCGCTGGTGCTGATGCTGATGCTGTTCGTGACGGTCAACGATATCGTGTCGCTGCCGATTTTTGGGAGCTGACGCGGTACGAAGCGGACGAGCAGGCAGGCGGACGAGTAGGCGGGCGACCAGGCGGGCGACCAGGCGGGGGAAGGGGTTCGCACACCGCTTGATCGGGGGCGGGGCATCGGGCACAGGGCGGCGCAATCGTCCAGGCGCGATCGATCGACGATCGAACGGGTGGCGGACGAAAATCTAACGGACGGGACACCCGTTTCTATGAATGGATATATAATGGCTTCGAAGACCGGCCGCCGCATGGCGATCACCCTGCTCGGCGGCACGATGCTGGGCGGAATGCCGGCCATTCTCGCGGCGCAGGACACGCAAACGGCCGAACCGGCGAGCCCGGTCGAAACGCCGCAGGCGCAGGGACAGACCATCCGGTCGATCGCGATCGTGGGTTCGCAGCGCCTCGAACCCAATACCATCATCAGCTATATCAGCCTGCGAACCGGCCAGGAATATTCGCAGGCCGCCGCCGACCAGGCGATCAAGGAATTGTACGCCACCGAACTGTTCGCCAACGCCACGCTGCGCAACGACGACGGCAACGTCGTCATCGAAGTGGTCGAGAACCCGGTCGTCAATCGGATCATCCTCGAAGGGAACAAGCGGCTCAAGAACGACAAGATCCTGCCGGAGATCAAGCTGTCGCCGCGCCAGATCTTCACCCGGTCGAAAGTGCGCGCGGACACCGCCCGTATCGTCGAACTGTACAAGCGGCAGGGGCGCTTCGCCGCCGTGATCGAACCCAAGATCGTGGAATTGAGCCAGAACCGCGTCGATGTGGTCTACGAGATTTCCGAAGGGCCCAAATCCAAGGTCCGCCAGATCAACATCATCGGCAACGAGGTGTTCTCCGACGGCGAACTGCGCAGCGAGATGGTGACCAAGGCGGATCGCGGCCTGCTGACCTTTCTGTCGTCCAACACCAGCTACGATCCCGACCGTCTCGCCTTCGACCAGCAGAAGCTACGGCAGTTCTACCTGACCGAAGGTTATGCCGATTTCCGCGTCGTGTCCGCCGTCGCCGAACTCACTCCGGACAAGCGGGACTTCATCATCACCTATGTGGTGGAGGAGGGAGAACGCTACAAATTCGGCGATGTCGCGGTGGAAAGCCAGATCCGCGATTTCGACGGCGACAGCATCGGCGCGCGCCTGCCGATGAAGGAAGGCGATTTCTACGACGCGAAGCTGATCGAGGATACGGTCGAACAGCTCACCGAACTGGCCGGCACGTTCGGCTACGCCTTCGCCGATGTGCGTCCGCGGTTCGACCGGAACAAGGACGAGCTGGAGATGAACATCACGTTCATCCTGAACGAGGCGCCGCGTGTCTATGTCGAACGGATCGATGTCAACGGCAATACGCTGACGCAGGACAAGGTGCTGCGCCGCGAATTCCGGATCGCGGAAGGCGATGCGTTCAACTCGCTGGCGATCAAGCGTTCGACCAACCGGATCAAGTCGCTCGGCTTCTTCCAGGAAAACTTCGAGATCGAACAGAAGGAAGGCAGTCGCCCCGACCGGATCATCCTGGAAGCGAATGTCGAAGAACAGCCGACCGGCGAATTGCAGCTGTCCGCCGGTTTTTCGTCTCTGGAGAGCTTCATCCTGTCCGGCTCCATCCGGCAGCGCAATTTTCGCGGGCGCGGGCAGACGGTCGGCGCCAGCGTCAACTATTCGCGCTTTTCCAAGGCGTTCAATCTCAGCTTCTCGGAACCCTACGTCTTCGACCGGAACATATCGGCGGGCGTCGATATCTATCTGCAGGATTTCAGCAGCGTCGGCTTCAACCGCAACCGCAATTCCGATTTCGAACAGTCGACATTGGGCGGCCGGGTCCGCGCCGGCGTTCCGTTGTCGGAATATCTCTCGCTGGTCGGCAGCTACACGCTCAATTTCGACAGTATTTCGGTCGGCCGCACGCTGTTCGGTCCGCCCGACGAGGACGGCAACCGCCAGTGCCTCGAAACGATCGCCCTGTGCGACGTGGTCGGCGACCGGGTAAGTTCCATTCTGGGAGCGACGCTGGCATTCGACAATCTCAACAGCCGGTTCCGCCCGACGAGCGGATCGAGCGTCTCCTTCACCACCGAATTCGCCGGGCTGGGCGGGGACGTCAAATATCTTCGCCTGCGCGGCCGCGCGGCCAAGTACTGGGATGTGCTGGACGGCTTCATCTTCTCGGTGTCGGCGGAAGGCGGCGCGATCAAGGGGCTGGAGGATCGGCCGGGCATCGGAGTCGACGACGTTCGCCTGAACGACCGTTTCCAGCTGGGCGAACCGCAGTTTCGCGGTTTCGACATTCGCGGCGTCGGCCCGCGCGTCGTCGGCCTGCCCTATGTCGACGACGATAACGACCCGGCGACGCCGGTCGTCCCGCTTTCCCTGGAGGAAGCGCGGGAGACCAACCGCCTGTCGGACATCTCGCTTGGCGGCAACGCCTATTATCTCGGTCGCGCCGAACTGGAAATTCCGCTGGGCAGCGGCGCGCGCGAACTGGGTCTTCGGCCTTCGGTCTTCGTCGATGTGGGATCGCTGTTCAGCGTTACGCAACCCCCCTTGCGCGATCAGCCCGATGGATTGCGGTTGCTCGATCCGACCACGGGAGCGCCCCTGTTCATCCAGACCGATCTGGACGATATGGGAGCGCCCGTGACAACGCAGGTTACCGTGCCCGTCAATCCCAATACGGGGGAGGCCAATACGCCTTCCTTCGATACGCGGTTCGCGGTGAAGGAGTTCTTTTTGGGCGATACCGCCAAACCGCGCGTCACCGCCGGGGTAGGCGTGAACTGGAATTCCCCGTTCGGCCCGTTCCGGATCGATGTCGCGCAGACCATCCTGAGCGAACCGGGTGACGACACCAAACGCTTTACATTCAACGTAGGAACGCAATTCTGATGACCAATTTTCTGAAAGCCGCGCTCGCCGCCGGCCTGTCCCTCACCGCCATTGCCATGGCGCCCGCCGCCTCGGCGCAAGTGAGCGGCGCCATCGCCACGGTCAACGCGCCGGAAGTCGTGCTCCGCTCCGCCGCGTTCCAGGCGGCGTACCAGCAGATCGACACGACCTACGCCGCCCAGCGCACGACGTTGCAGCAGCGCACGCAGCAGCGTCAGGCGTTGCTCGAACAGCTCGATACCAATCGCGACGGGCAGCTCGACGAAGCGGAACAGGTCGCCGCGCAGACCGCGCCGCAGGCCGCGCAGATCCAGCAGCTGGAACAGGAATTGCAGCAGATCGGCAACCAGATCGACCGCGCCCGCGTCTATGCCGTGGAACAGGTGCTGCTTCAGTATGTCCCCTCGCTGCAGGAAGTCGTGCAGAACGACAATATCCAGATGGTCGTCGGCGCCGAATCCATCATCTTCGCGCAGCCCGCCGCCAGCATCGGCAACAAGGTTCTTGCCGCGCTCAACACCCGCGCGCCGACGGTCGGCATCACCCCGCCCGAAGGCTGGCAGCCCGCCCGCCAGTCGGTCGCGGTGTTCCAGGAGGTGCAGCAGGCGCTCATCGCCCGGCAGATCCAGCGCGCGCAGCAGAACGCCGCCGCCAATCCGCCCCAGCAGCCGACCGGCCGCTGATAGCCGCGCGGGGCAGGGCGGATGAGCGACGATGCTGTAAGCGCGGCCGACGATGCGCCGTTCGACTACGATATCGCGAAGATATTGCAGGCGCTGCCGCATCGCTATCCGCTGTTGCTGGTCGATCGGGTCAAGGCGTTGACGCTTGGCGAACGCATTCATGCGGTGAAAGCCGTGTCGATGAACGAACAGTTCTTCCAAGGTCATTTCCCCGGCACCCCGATCATGCCGGGCGTCCTGCAGATCGAGGCCATGGCGCAGGCGGCTGCCATACTCGGTATCGAAACGCTGGAATTGGCGGGCACCGGCAAGCTGGTGCTGTTCATGGGGATCGACAACGCGAAATTCCGCGCCCCGGTGACGCCCGGCGTCCTCCTCGATATGCATGTCGAATTCGTGCAAAAGCGCAGCCGCGTCTACAAATTCAAGGGTGTGGCGAGCGTGGAGGGGAAGACCACCTGCTCGGTCGAGTTCACCGCCATGATCGCGGATCCGCCCGGTCAGGGGTGACGCACTCTTGCCAAATCGCGCATTGGCCGTTATCCGGCGCGCTTCCCACGATGACAGCACGCGCGGTCGGTACCGCGCATACGCTAATGCAAGGACGATACGCCATGAAGGCCGATGGACACCCCGATTACCACATGATCAACGTCAAGATGACGGATGGCACCGAATTCCAGACGCGCTCCACCTGGGGCAGCGAAGGCGACACCCTGTCGCTGGAAATCGATCCGACGAGCCACCCGGCCTGGACCGGCGGCAAGCAGCAGCTTCAGGAAGGCGGCCGCGTCGCAAAGTTCAACAAGCGGTTCGGCGGCATCAGCCTGAAGAAATAATTCTCAACGCCATTGCTTATAACAAGAAGGCGGTCCTGCAGGGCCGCCTTTTTCGTATGGGCAGAACATCGATCCGCACCTGCGAACGTTCGCGGATCGTCGATCGTCGCGTGTGACTGAGGCACGACAGTCGCGCTCGTCAGCTCCATTCCCGTTCGCGATACCATTTGGTCAGCACGTATTTCGTGCCGCGGCGCACTTTCATGCCGTGATGCAGCGTGGCCGGGTTCACATCGCCATCGGGCAGGCGGTTGTTCCAGCATATGAGCTTGCCGGTTTGCGGCTGGATGGTCTTGTTCAGCAGCTTGAAACGCGTGCCGCCGCCCGCTTCGGGCGCGTTCAAATACAGCATGAACGTCCAGGTCCGCTGCCCGGCATTGGCGCAATAGCGATCGTAATCGGCACCGCCGGGTGTGAAATAATCGGTATGCGGTTTGAATTCCTGCCCCACGGCATAGCGTTGCCCCTGCAGCGGTTCGCCGAAAGCGCGGTCGATACCGTTGAGGGCGAACAGCGCATCCTCCACCGCAACGACGGCGGGCGCATCATGGGGAAGATCGCAGGTTTCGCTCGTCCGGAAGGCCGCGTCGCCATTGTCGTCCGCGATGGTGGAGGGGCGGCGGCCCAGATCGATCAGCGCGATCAGTTCGCCGCACAATTCCGGCGTCAGGAAGCCGGGGGCGTGGAGCAGTTCGGCGCGGGAGGAGGGGAAGCGCCGCATCGCCATGTTCGCCTGCAACCGTTCGCCAAGGGATTCGCCGCCGGGTTCCATGCCATGATTGTAACGACCCGGACGGTGCGGGCAAAGGCTTGCGATCGGGGCGGGCAATAATGTTGCGCCAGATGCGCGGTCGAACGGTTTTCCCTTCCCATTCGCGGCCGCGCTGGGTAATCGGCATCCGCCCGCACCGGAACCGGCTTGACCGCCGTGGCGATGGCTTTAACAGGCCATTCGCAGTACGGCGTTCGTACGGGCAGGGATATGTGGCGGTCGTAGCTCAGTTGGTTAGAGCGCCGGTTTGTGGTACCGGAGGTCGGGGGTTCGAAGCCCCTCGATCGCCCCATCATCCTCTCCCCATCCGCGAAGCCCCGTATCCGCACATGCGCGCGCGACGCAGCAATCCACGACGGGACTTTGCCTCATGACGGCCTTCTGGACCGAACCCGATTTCGATGCGCATGAACAGGTGCAACTCGTTCACGATCATGCGTCGGGTCTGACGGCAATCATCGCGCTGCATTCGACGCATCTCGGCCCCGGTGCGGGCGGGACGCGGTTCTGGCATTACCCGCAGCCCAAGGACGCGATCCGCGACGTGCTGCGTTTGAGCCGGGGCATGAGTTACAAGAATGCCATGGCCGGCCTGCCGATGGGCGGGGGCAAGGCCGTCATCCTGGCCGATGCGGATGGCGGGAAATCCGCAGAATTACTGGCCGCGTTCGGCGATGCGGTGAACGCGCTGGGCGGGCGCTACGTCACCGCCGAAGACGTCGGTATCAGCGAAGCGGACATGGTCGCCGTGTCCCGCCGTACCGAATATGTTTCGGGACTGCCGCAGTCCGGCGAGGACGCGGCGGGCGGCGATCCCGGTCCCTTCACTGCCATGGGCATCTATCACGGTATCAGGGCGGCGGTGAAGCACGCGCTCGGCAAGGACGGCCTGGCGGGGGTGCATGTCGCGGTGCAGGGAACGGGCAGCGTGGGCGGCGGGGTCGCCCGCCTGCTGGCCCATGACGGGGCGCGGCTGACCCTGTCCGATATCGACGAGCCGCGCGCGCGTGCGCTGGCCCGCGAACTGGACGGTGCCTTCGTTCCGGCAGAAGCCATTCTGGGCGTATCGTGCGATGTCTTCAGCCCCAATGCGCTGGGAGCCATCCTGGATGATGACGGTATCGACCGGCTGGACGCCCCCATCGTCGCAGGCGGAGCGAACAATCAGCTCGCGCGGCAGGGACATGGTGCCAAGCTGGCCGAACGCGGCATTCTCTACGCGCCCGATTACGTCATCAATGCAGGCGGCATCATCAGCGTGGCGATGGAATATCTGTGCAAGCGCGATGCGAAGCCGTGCGACATCAACGAGGTGCGCAAACGCATCGCGCTCATTCCCGGGCGGCTGGAGGAAATCTGGGCGGTGAGCGCCTCTACCGGCGTGTCGCCCGATATCGTTGCCGACCGGATGGCCCAGAAACTGATCGGACGGTGAGTTTTACGCATGCCAACGTACCGTGCCGGGGGTTGAAGGCGGCGGCGGCTTCGCGCATTTAGGGCCAAGCATGCACGGCTTCGCCAACCCCCGTCGTTTCCTAGGCCTGGCCAGCTGGCTCATGCCGCTGCTGGTCATCGCCGGGTTGCTGCTGACGACTGTCGCGCTCGTCTGGGGATGGGCGTTCGTGCCGCCCGACCGATTGATGGGGGAGACGGTGCGCATCCTCTTCGTGCACGTGCCGGCTGCATGGCTGGGCATGGGCGGCTGGGCGGCGATCGCCGTCGCCAGCCTCGCCTTCCTGGTCTGGCGCCATCCGCTGGCGGCGATCGCGGCGCGGGCGGCAGCGGTGCCGGGCATGGTGTTCACCGCCATCTGCCTCGCGACCGGATCGATCTGGGGCCGGCCGACATGGGGCAGCTGGTGGGTGTGGGACGGGCGCCTCACGTCCATGCTGGTGCTGCTGTTTCTCTATTTCGCCTATATTGCCCTGGCGCAGGCGGTCGATCGCGAAGGCGGATCGAACCGTATCCCCGCCATCTTCGGTTTGATCGGCGCCGTCAATATCCCAATCATCAACCGGTCCGTCGTGTGGTGGCAGTCGGCGCACCAGCCGCCCAGCATCACCGTGGGCGGCAGCGCCATCGACACGGTGTTCCTCGTCCCGCTCGGCGTGGCGGTGCTCGGTTTTTCGTGCCTGTTCGCCGCGATCGTGCTGATGCGGATGCGTTTGCTGCTGGCAGAGTTGCAGGCGGAGGCCCGGCTGCGGCGGAAAGCCATGGCGACCGGCATGCGCGAGCCGGAACCGGCCTGATGCGGGAAAATCTGGACCAGTGGCCGTTCGTGGCCGCCTGTTTCGCGGTGACCGTATTCGGCATCCTGGCGCTGCTCGCCTGGAGCTGGATCGCCATGCGCCGGGCGGAGCGGCGCCGCGATACCGTGCGGCGACCATGACCGCCGCGGCGCCCGGACCCAAGGCGAAGCATCAGCGCCTGGCGCTGATCCTGATCGCGCTCGCCGCGCTGATCGGAGCTGCGATGCTGGCGGCGTGGGAATTGCGGGGCCGGGCGAACTATTTCTACCTGCCGGGTCAGCTGGCCGGCGATCCGCCCGAACCGGGTCAGGCGATTCGGCTAGGCGGCATGGTGCAGGACGGTTCGATCCGCACTCTGGCCGATGGAGTTACGGTGGCCTTCATCGTGACCGACGGCAATGTGCCAAACGGGGACGGCGCACGCGTGCCTGTGCGCTATACCGGTATCCTGCCCGATCTGTTCGTCGAAGGTTCGGGCGTCATCGCCGATGGCCGCATGGACGGTCGGGGCACGTTCATCGCGGACAATCTGCTGGCCAAGCATGACGAGAATTACGTCCCGCGTGAATTGGAGGAACTGAAGAGGCACGATGCCGACGCTACCTTGATAAGAACGGCGGAACGGGCGGCAGATACCGGCGCGGCCGACCTGCCATGATCGCGGAACTGGGCCTTGCCGCGCTTTGGATCGCAGCCGCCCTGTCGCTGCTGCAATTGGCGGGCGGCGCGATCGCGGTTCGCCAGCCGGATGGCGAGATGGCGAAGCTGGTCCGGCCCGCCGCAATCATGCAGGGTGCGCTGGCGGCGTTCGCATTCTTGATGCTGCTCTGGCTGTTCTGGATGACCGACCTGTCGGTCAAGCTGGTTGCCGCGCATTCGCATGTCGCAAAGCCGATGATCTTCAAGCTGTCGGGCGCATGGGGCAATCACGAAGGGTCGATGCTGCTGTGGATCACCGTCATGGCGCTGGCCGGCGGGCTGATCGCGCTGGTCGAGCGGCGCCTGCCCGAACGCACCATGCAGGCGACGCTGGCGGCGCAGGCCTTCGTCGGCATCGGGTTCTACGCGTTCCTGCTCTTGAGTTCCAACCCGTTCGAACGGTTGCCGCAACCGGCGGCGGAGGGGGCCGGCCTCAATCCGCTGCTGCAGGATATCGGTCTCGCCTTCCATCCGCCGACCTTGTATTTCGGCTATGTCGGGCTGTCGGTCGCGTTCAGCTTCGCGGTCGGCGCGCTGGTCACGCGGCAGGTCGGGCCGGAATTCGCGCGCGCGATGCGACCCTGGGTGCTGGGCGCATGGGTGTTCCTGACGCTGGGGATCACGGCGGGGAGCTACTGGGCCTATTACGAGCTGGGCTGGGGCGGCTGGTGGTTCTGGGATCCGGTGGAGAACGCGTCGCTGATGCCGTGGCTGGCGGCGACCGCGCTGCTCCATTCGGTCAGCGTGCTGGCCGCGCGCGACGCGTTGCGGGCGTGGACGATCATGCTAGGGGTGGTCGCTTTCTCGATGTCGATGCTCGGCACGTTCCTGGTGCGGTCGGGCATATTGACCAGCGTTCACGCCTTTGCAGTCGATCCGCAGCGCGGCACTTTCATCCTCTTCTTGCTGGCGATCTATATCGGCGGCGCGCTGCTGTTGTTCGCATTGCGCGCCGGGACCGTGTCCGAAGGTAAACGCTTCGCTCTGACCAGCCGCGAAGGCGCGCTGGTGTTCAACAACGTGATGTTGAGCGCGATACTGGGCATCGTGCTGCTGGGCACGCTCTATCCGCTGCTGACCGAAGCGTTCGGCGTGCGCGTATCCGTCGGTCCGCCTTATTTCAATCCCGTGGGCGCGGTGTTCGCGGTGCCGATGCTGATCGTCATGGCGGTGGGTCCGCTGCTGCGCTGGCGGGGCGACCGGATCGGGCGGGTGCAGAGGCCGTTGATCCTCGTCGCGATCCTGATGCTCGCGACGCTGGCGGCGCTGGTCGTGATCGGGGGATACGGTATTCTGCCGACCATCGGTCTCGCTGTGGCGGCGGGGCTGGCCGCCGCATCCTTCATGCCGCTGCGTCGGCGCAGGCTGACCCGCGTGCCGCTGGCGGTGTGGGGCATGGTCGTGGCGCATTTCGGCATCGCGGTCGCATTGTTCGGCATGGCGAGCGAGGCGGCGTTCACCGAGGAACGGCTGGCTGCGGTGGCCCCCGGTTCGGCGACCTCGGTCGGTCCGTGGGAAGTCGCGCTGCGCGATGTCGAGCCGGTTGCCGGTCCGAACTGGACCGCCTTGCAGGGCAATCTCGTCGCCACCTATCGCGGCGACGCGCCGATCGTTCTGACGCCGCAAGCACGCAATTTTTTCGCGCCGCCGACGGAAACCACCGAAAGCGTCCTCGCCACCCGCTGGAACGGGCAGCTTTACGCGGTGATCGGCCGGCAGGCGGAGGACGGGCGCTGGCAGCTGCGCCTGTGGTGGAAACCCTTCGTGACCCTGATCTGGTATGGCGGCATCCTGATCGCGCTGGGCGGCGTGCTGTCGATCATCGGACGGCTCACGACCGAACGCGGCCGCCGCCGGGCGCAGACCCGCATCCGGCAGCGCAGGACGGACATGGCCGCGCTGGAGGCGGCGCGATGATCCCGCACAGATATCGCGACTGGCGCCTGTGGCTGCCGCTCGCGCTGTTCGCGCTGTTCCTCGGCGTGGCCGCCTATCAGCTGACGCAGCCGCGGCAGGACTTCGTCCAAAGCGCCATGATCGGATCACCGGTGCCCGATTTCACCCTGCGTCCCGCCGCGCAGGGCGTGCCCGGCCTGTCCGCCGCCGATTTGCGCGACGGACAGCCAAAACTGCTGAACATCTGGGCGAGCTGGTGCGGCCCGTGCATCGCGGAAGCCCCGCAGCTCGACGCGCTGGAGCAGGCCGGCGCGACCATCGTCGGTGTCGCCCTGCGCGACCGGCCGGATGATGTCGCCGCGTTCCTGAAGACGCACGGCAATCCCTATAGCCGTATCGGGGCCGACGACCTGTCGCAGGTGCAGCTGGGCATCGGGTCGTCCGGCGTACCCGAAACCTTCGTGGTCGATGGCGACGGGGTGATCCGGTATCAGCAGATCGGCGACATCCGCCCCGAACATGTGCCCGTCCTGCTAAGCGAGCTGGCGAAAGCCGCGCGGTGAAGGCGTGCTGGTCCCTCCTCGCCCTCCTTGCATGGCCCGCGGCCGCGCAGGATTCGCTGCCGCCCGCCCCGCTTGCCTATGAACAGCTTGCCGACCCGGCGCAGGAGGCGGACGCGCGGGCGCTGATGCATTCGCTGCGCTGCCTCAAATGCCAGAGTCAATCGATCGCGGACAGCGACGCGCCGATGGCGGGCGACATGCGACACGCCGTGCGCAGCCAGATTGCCGCCGGGCGGGAGCCGGAGGAAGTCCGTGCCTGGCTGGTCGAACGCTATGGCGATTACGTCAGCTATGCCCCCGCGATGAACCGCGCGACCTGGCCGTTATTCGCGATCCCGCTGGTTCTGATGCTGCTTGCCGGAGCGATCGTGTACCGGCGGTTGAGCATTCGCCGGGATACGCCCTGATGGACTGGTTGCCGATCCTGCTGCTGGCCGCCGCCGCGTTCGGTGCGGCCGCGTGGTTATTACGCCTGCCCGAGAGCGGTTGGGCGATGTTCGGCGCGGCGCTGCTGCTGGGTCTGGCCGGTTATGCGACGCAGGGTCTACCGGGTTATGCCGGGACGCCCGCCGTGCCGGAAACCGCCGCGCCCGAAGGCAGCGACGCGATGATCGCCGCGCGCCGCGATCTCTACAATCCCAACCTGCCGCCCAGCTATTACGTCACCATCGCGGATGCCTATGCCCGCAAGGGGCGGTTCGAGGACGCGGTCGGCATGCTGGGCAATGCGGTCGCGAACAATCCGCACGACGCGGAGGCCTGGGTCGCCTTGGGCAACGCGCTGATCGAACATGCGGGCGGCACCGTGACCCCGGCGGCGGTGCTCGCCTTCGAACGGGCGGAGGAACTGCGCCCCGGCCACCCGGCGCCCGCCTATTTTGCGGGTATCAACATGCTGCGGATGGGCCGCCCGGACGATACGGTCGCGATCTGGCGCAATCTGCTGGACGATGCGCCGCCCGATGCCCGATGGCGTCCGCAGATGGAGGCGCGGATTGCCGAACTGGAAGGACTGCTGGAACGCGCGCGGGATCGATGATCCGAAAGTTGCAGCACCCTCGTGTTGCTGCTACTTGCCGCCGCCCCTGACATATGCACCGACTTGTCCAGCCGTTCCGGCCCCCTTTCTGGGATCGCAGCTTTCATGGCCGAAACAATTTCCGCCTCCGCCAACGCGCCGCATGAAGTGACGCCGCCGCCCGGCGCGGCGACCGGGCACAGCGCGTCGAAAGCGGCGCTGGCGGTCGGCGCGATCGGGGTGGTGTTCGGCGATATCGGGACCAGTCCGCTCTACGCGTTTCGCGAAACCTTTGTCGGCCCCTACAAGCTGGCGCTGGACAGCGCGCATGTGCTGGGCGTCATCAGCCTCATTTTCTGGTCGATGACGCTGGTCGTTTCGATCCAGTACGTCACAATCCTGATGCGCGCCGACAACAAGGGGCAGGGCGGATCGCTGGCGCTGGTCGCGCTCATCTCCAGCCATATCAGCAAGGCGCGGTACGGATGGGTGGCGGTGATGCTGGGCGTGTTCGCCACCGCGCTGTTCTACGGCGACAGCATGATCACGCCGGCGATATCCGTACTGTCCGCGGTGGAGGGGCTGACCGTGGTCGACCACCGAATGGACCCGTTCATCATTCCGATCGCGCTGGTCCTGCTCATCTGCCTGTTCATCATCCAGAAGCGCGGTACGGCGAAGGTCGGCGCATTGTTCGCGCCGGTGATGATCGTCTATTTCACGGTGCTGGCCGGCCTCGGCAGCTGGCAGATATTCCAGACGCCGGAAATTCTATGGGCATTGAGCCCGCACCATGCGGTCAATTTCTTCGTTCTCGACGGAATGACCGCGTTTCTGGCGCTGGGTTCGGTGGTGCTGGCGGTCACGGGGTCGGAGGCGCTCTACAGCGACATGGGCCATTTCGGGCGCGGCCCGATGCGGCTGTCTTGGTTCGGTTTCGTGATGCCGTGCCTGCTGCTCAACTATTTCGGGCAGGGCGCGATGATCATCGGCCTGCCGGGCGACCAGGCGCTCGAAGCGATCCAGAACCCGTTTTTTTTCCTGGCGGCGGAGGAATGGCGCCTGCCGCTGGTCTTGCTGGCTACCTGCGCCACATTCATCGCCAGCCAGGCGGTGATATCGGGCGCGTTCTCGATCACCCATCAGGCGATGCAGATGGGCTTCATCCCCCGCCTGTCGATCCGCCATACGAGCGAGACGGAAGGCGGGCAGATCTACATCCCGGTCATCAACTGGGCGCTGATGATCGCAGTCATCATCCTGGTGCTGACGTTCCAGAATTCGTCCAATCTGGCGAGCGCATACGGCATCGCGGTGACGGGGGCGGTGACGATCGACACGCTGCTGATGGCGGCGCTGCTGGTCGGCGTGTGGAAATGGAAATGGTGGTATGCGGCGCCGGTGGTGATCCTGTTCCTGATCGTGGACGGGGCGTATTTCGCGGCCAATTTGGCGAAGGTTCCCGATGGCGGCTGGTTCCCGCTGGTTGTCGGCGTCGTGGCCTTCACCCTGCTGACCACCTGGGCTCGGGGGCGCAAGCTGATGCGCGAACGGATGGGCGAGGTGTCGCTGCCGATGGAAATATTCGCCAAATCCGCGAAGAACAGCGCTACGCGCGTGTCGGGCACCGCGATCTTCATGGCGTCCGCCAAGGGGGGCGTGCCGTCCGCGCTGTTGCACAACATCAAGCACAACAAGGTACTGCACGAACGCGTCGTCATCCTGACCGTGGAAATCGCGGAGATACCCTATGTCGATCCCGAAAGACGCTGCGAATATCACGATCTGGGCGACGGATTCTTCCGCGCCGTCCTGCATTACGGGTTCATGGAGGAAACGAACGTGCCCGAAGGGCTCGTCGGCATGGACCGCTGCGGCGGCGCATTCGACATGATGCAGACCAGCTTCTTCCTGTCGCGCCAAACGCTGCTGCCGTCGGACAAGCCGGGCATGCCGATCTGGCGGGAAAAAATCTTCGCCTGGATGCTGCGCAATTCGGCGACCGCGATGGAGTTCTTCCGCCTGCCGACGAACCGGGTTGTAGAGTTGGGGAGCCAGGTGCGAATTTAGGGGGGGGAGCCGTCTGCTCTCGACCCATTTGCGGACGCGCTGACGAACGGATAAAAGCGTCAACATGAGCGTTTCCTGCTTCCGACGCGTGTTTGTTGGCCTAGCTATTTATGCGGGACTGATAAGCTGCACTTCGAACGTGCCTTCGAACGAACAGCGGTGGGTCTTTTGTATGCCTGACGGATGGATGTTTACAGTGAACGAAGCGGAGCAGAGAGTTCGATGGGGTGACGTGGAATTCGCTTATGGCCCGAGTTGTGTCGGACGCTGCCTCGAAGGATTTGACGCTGTGGTGGACGCGCTAAAAATGAAGCGTGAGGGAAAGCCGAACTTCGGAACATGGCAAATCTATGTTGATGGCACCGTTGGAACTCAGGGAAGCTACACCTTCTCGATCCAACCAGACACGCCAAATGATTTAGTCGTCAGCTCGAAGGTTTATAAGTCGGCCAGTCAATTGTTTGGTTGCGAATTTGGCGGACGATTCTGATGTCCGCTTCCCACCCAATTCCCGACATTCGCGGTCAAGCGGTCGGCGGCTCGTCCTTCACTACATCGTCCTGCGCTTCCACGGCCAGTCCATGCCGCATCAACATCGGTATCTGCGTGAAGGTGAACAGGAAGGTGAGCGGCATGAACACCCAGAACTTGGCCCACAACCAGGTTTCGAAACTGTCGTTCTCGACATTGTATAGATAGCGCAGCCCTTCGTTCAGGGCGGCCAGGACAAAGAAGAAAAAGCCCCAGTTGCGCGACAGTTTCAGCCAACCTTCGCCGTCGAGCCCTTCGAACGCGGCTTCCAGCAGGATGCGCAGCAACGCCTTGCCGCGCCACCATCCGATTAGCAGCGCCGCGCCGAACGCGGCGTAGATGATGGTCGGTTTCAGCTGCACGAAGGTCGGATCGCCGAAGAATACGGTAAGCCCGCCGAACCCGACGATCAGCGCGGTCGAAAACCACAGCATCGGCGATGCCCTGCCGAACTTCCATTTGGAGAAAGCCAGCGCGACGACGGCGGCGACCATGAAGGCGAGGGTTCCGTAGATGACCGCCGCGATCTCGCCGAGCCCGTTGCTTTCATCCGGAGAATACAGCTTGTAGACGGCGAGGAAGACAAGCAACGGCCCGTAATCGACGAGGACGTTGAGCCAGCCCGATGGCTTTTTTCGTGTATCAGCTTCCATAAGTCCGTTCGCCCTGAGCCTGTCGAAGGCCTGCTTTTGTGTTCAATGAGCGGGCGGCTTAAGTGAAGGACGACCCTTCGACAAGCTCGGGGTGAACGGTATCGATAACTATGCCACCCCCGCGATCACGCGGGCGACCAGATCGGGGTCGAAGGGGCGCAGATCGTCGATCGTCTCGCCCACGCCGATTGCGTGGATGGGCAGGCCGTATTGCTCCGCCGCCGCGACCAGAACGCCGCCGCGCGCGGTCCCGTCCAGTTTCGTCATGATGAGGCCGGTGACCCCCGCGACCTCCTGAAAAACCGCGATCTGCGACAGCGCGTTCTGGCCGTTCGTCGCGTCCAGCACCAGCACAACGTCGTGCGGCGCTTCGGGATTGAGACGGCCGAGGACCTTGCGGATTTTCGCCAGCTCGTCCATCAGTTCGCGCTTGTTCTGGAGCCGGCCGGCGGTGTCCACGACCAGCGCGTCGATCCCCTGATCGGTTGCGGCTTTGACCCCGTCGAACACGATGCTGGCGGGATCGCCGCCCTGCGGTCCGCGAATGATCGGCACGTCGATCCGGCCCGCCCAGGTCGCCAGCTGTTCGATCGCGGCGGCGCGGAAGGTGTCGCCCGCCGCGAGCATGACGCCGTAATCCTCTTCCTGGAACAGATGAGCCAGCTTCGCGATGGTGGTGGTCTTCCCGCTGCCATTGACACCGATCACCAGCACCACTTGCGGACGCGGGAAGGCGGTGATTTCCAGCGGTTTGGCCACGGGGCGCAGGATTTCCGCGATTTCTTCCGCCACCGCTTCGCGCAGTTCGCGTTCGGTTATGTTGAGACCAAAGCGCTTGTCGGCCAGGCGCGCGCGGATGCGGGCAGCGGCGGATGGGCCGAGATCGGACAGGATCAGCGCATCCTCGACATCGTCCAGCGTGCTGTCGTCGAGCTTGGCCGCGCCGACCGCGCTCGACAGGTTTTCCGCCAGCCGGTCCGACGTCTTGCGGAAGCCGCCGAACAGTCGATCTTTCCAGCTCGTCGCGGTCATCGCAGGACGCTTCCCGCATCGAGCGTGCGCGGCGTCACCCGAACGATCGTACCCGGCTTCGACATGCGCCGGAACCGCGACGGGGGCGAAATCGGGCGCGTGCCCGGTGCCACCGCGTTCCGCAAGGATATCCATCCCTTGCCCGATCCGGCTCCGCAGCCATGTCGCGCGCCGGTCCGCCACGTGCGTGCGAAGCTGCGCGGCCCGTTCGCGAATGGTCGCCCCGTCCACCTGCGGCATCCGCGCGGCGGGGGTGCCGGGGCGGGGCGAGTAGGCGAAGATATGACCATGCACGATGTCGAGCGCGTCGATGATGGAGAGGTTTTCGCCATGCATCGCTTCATCCTCCGTCGGGAAGCCGGCAATCAGATCGGCCCCGATGGCGAGGTCGCCCCGGCGGGCCTTGAGCCGTTCGACCAGGGCGATCGCCTGCGCGCGATTATGCCGCCGTTTCATGCGTTTGAGCATCATGTCCTGCCCATGCTGCAGCGAAAGGTGGAGGTGTGGCATCAGGCGCGGTTCGGCGGCGAACATTTCTTCCAGCAGCGGATCGATCTCGATCCCGTCGAGCGAACTCATGCGCAGCCGAGTCAACCCCGGAAACGCGTCCAGCACCGCGCGCACCATCGAGCCGAGCGGCGGCGCGTTCGGCAGGTCATGCCCCCAGGACGTCACGTCCACCCCGGTCAGCACGATCTCGCGCGCGCCCTCAATCAGATGGCGCTCGACCTCTTTCAATATGGCGGCAACGGGCTGCGACCGGCTAACCCCGCGCCCCTGCGGAATGACGCAGAAGGTGCAGGCATGGTCGCAACCGTTCTGCACCGCGATGAAGGCGCGGGTGCGGGTCGGGGCCTGTCGCGCGTCGGTAGAAGGCAGGTTCCACGCGCGCGGGTCGAGTTTCGCCGCGTTGGCGATTAGCCCGTCGACTTCGGGCATGGCGGCAATGGCATCCCGCTCCACCTCCGCCGCGCAGCCGGTCACCAGCAGACGCGCATCGGGCCGCGCGCGCCGCGCCTTGCGGATCGCCTGCCGTGTATGGCGCACCGCCATGCTGGTGACCGCGCAGCTGTTCACCACCACCACATTGCCGTCGTCGCCCAGCATGGCGGCGATGGATTCGCTTTCGGCGATGTTGAGCCGGCAACCGAGAGTCACCACTTCCGGGCGCGCATGAATGGTCATGCGTAGTCGCTCCATTCGAAATCGCCGCGATAGCTTTCGGCGGCGGGGCCGGTCATGGTGATCGTGCGTCCCGGCGACCATTCGATGGTCAGCTTGCCGCCGGGCAGGGCGACCGTGACCGGCGACCGCGCCAGCCCGCGCCTGATCGCCGCGACGGCGGTGGCGCAGGCCCCGGTGCCGCAAGCGCGGGTCAGCCCCGTGCCGCGTTCCCACACTTGCAGCCGCACCGTGTCGCCGTCGATCTGCGCTACGTTCACGTTGATCCGTTCGGGAAACAGGGAATCGCGTTCGATCACCGGGCCGAGCCGTTCGAGCGGTATCTCATCGAGATCGTTCACGAAGAACACCACATGCGGATTGCCGACGTTGATGGCGGCGGGGTTGTGTAGTTTCTCCCACGCGACGGGCATCTGCGCCGTGTCCATGGGGTATTCGATCGGTATCGCGTCCCATGCAAAAGCAGGTTCGCCCATGTCGACCGAGGCGCCGCCCGCTTCGGGCGAAATCGCGATGACGCCGCCCGCCGTCTCCAGCCGCGCGGCCGAGCCATGCAGCACCGCGACCGCGCGCGCGGCATTCCCGCAAGCCTCCACCTCGCCCCCGTCGGCGTTGAAGATGCGCATGCCGAAATCGGCATCGTCCGACGGTCCGAGCAGGACGAGCTGGTCGCAGCCGATCCCGCAATGCCGGTCGGCCAGCCGCGCGGCGATGGGGGCGGTCAGTTCGGGTATCGCTCGCGCGCGCGCGTCCAGCACGATGAAATCATTGCCGAGGCCGTGCATCTTGACGAAGGGAACGCGCATGGCTGCGCATCTATTGCCTGGGGAGGCTGGCGTCCAGTATTGCGACAGGTTAGGCGCGGGCGTTTCGACACAAAGGGAGGCCCGATCCATGGCGCGGCACTGGCTGATGAAATCCGAACCCGACGTCTATGGCTGGGACGATCTGGTCGCGGAAGGCGAAGGCACGTGGGACGGGGTGCGCAACCACAAGGCGAAGAACAATCTCGCCGCGATGAAGGCGGGCGACCGCGTGTTCTTCTACCATTCCAATATCGGGCTGGAAATCGTCGGCATCGCCGAGGTCACCGTGGCGGGCATCACCGATCCGACCGACGAAACCGGTAAATGGGCGGCGGTGAAGATCAAGCCGTTGGAGCGGCTGCCCCATCCCGTCACGCTCAAACAGGTGAAGGCCGAACCCCGGCTGGAGGAGATGGAACTGCGCACGATGATGCGCCTTTCCGTCAGCGAAGTGCGGGCACAGGAGTGGGACATCGTGCTGGAAATGGCCGAGGCGCTGGCGCAACCGAAAAACAGCGGTTCCGAGGTACGATAGCGCGCGTCCCAGATCGCGACAGGCGGCGTAGCAGGCCGGACAACATGCTTATGATCGGGTTAACGCAGGTCCCATGAGAAGATATCTGGTCGCCACCGACGAAGCCGCCCGTCACCCGTTCCTCGCCTCGCTGCCGCCGCATGTCCGTTCGGTAAGGCCGCCGACACCGGTGCGTCGGTCGCGGCGGATTACCGCCGGCGACGTTCGCGATTTCCTGATGGCCTATGTCGCGTGCTTCATGGCGGCGAGCGTGTTCTTCATGTGAACGCCGGCGCGTCCTTCCCGACTGCCGCGCGCAATTCCGCCTTGTAGAGCCGCCGACCGAGCCATGCGGAGACGAGGCACATGGCCGCGCTGAGCAGCAGCTGTTCCGCGATCGAGACGCCGGCATAGCTCAACCCCATCGCGACGAGCGATCCGACCACCATCGCGCCCGAATTGACGATGTTGTTGGCCGCGATGGTGCGCGCCGCATGTTCGGGCGCGACGCGGGTTGTGAGGAAGGCGTAAAGCGGCACCACGAACATGCCGCCCGCGATCGCGATGCCGAGCAGCGCCAGCAACAGGAACATCGCCATCGGCCAGGCGATGAATTCCCCCACGCTCAGCAATTGCGTCGGCGCATCCGCCGCCCACAGCCGGACGACGAAATAGAACGCGACCACGAAACCGCCCATCGCGATGACGGAAGCGGGCGCGTAGCGCGCGGAAACGCGGCCCTTGAGCAAGGCATTGATCGACAGCGAACCCAGCGCCACCCCGACCGAGAATATCACCAGGAACAGGCTGGCGACTTCGGGCTGCGCCATGATCACGTTCTTCGCCAGCGGCACGAACTGGATGAACAACACCGCGCCGATCGTCCAGAAGAAGCTGATCGCCAGGATGGCATAGAACACTTCCTGATTGTGCATCGTTTCGCGGATGAGGTTCTTCGACGCACGCACGATGTTCCAGTCGAGCCGCTCGCGCACCAGACCCTGCGGCGGCGCATCGGGAACCTGCCGGCTGACCAGATAGCCCACGATCGCGGTCGCGATGATCCCCGCGGCGGCATATTCGACCTCGATCCAGCCGGCCAGGATGGTGCCCGCCAGGATCGCGATATAGGTCCCCGCCTCGACCAGGCCGGTGCCCGCCAGCACTTCCTCCTTCTTCAGATGCTGCGGCAGGATCGCGTATTTGATGGGGCCGAGAAACGTCGATTGCACGCCCGTCAGCAACAGGGCGAGCAGCAGCAGCGGGATCGCCACCGTCTCTACCAGAATGCCCTGCCAGGCGAGATACAGCCCCGCCGCGCCGATCAGCATCAGCACGATCTCGCAAGCCTTCACGGTGCGGATGATCGCCGCCTTGTCGCGCATGTCGGCCAGCTGCCCGGCCAGCGCGGACAGGACGAAGAACGGCAGGATGAACAGGCCCGATGCGACCGCGCTGAAGATCCCTTCGGTGCTGGGCGAGGCGTAGACCTGATACACCACGAACAGGACCATCGCGTTCTTGTACAGATTGTCGTTGAAGGCGTTGAACAGCTGCGTCACGAACAGCGGGAGGAACCGCCTCTGACGCAGAAGATGTGTCGTTGTGGTCATGCGACCCCTACGGTGACCCCGGTTTCGACTGCTCTAGCCGTTCGCACCGCGCGGGTGAAGGCCCGATCGGGAACGGGGCGTATCAAGCTATCGCTTTTGCGCGTGGCCGATATTGCTATAGGCGGGGGCGCGATGATGAGCCTGCCCAACATCCTGACCCTGTCGCGGATCGTCGCCGTGCCGTTGCTCGCGGCGCTCTTGTGGTGGCCGGATTGGGCGGTGGGCTACTGGCTCGCCTTCGTCCTCTATTGCCTGATGGGCATCACTGATTATTTCGACGGCTACCTCGCTCGGACGAGCGGCACCGTGTCGAAGCTCGGCATGTTCCTCGATCCGATCGCGGACAAGATCATGATCGCGGCGGTCATCCTGGTGCTGACGGCGCAGGGCTATCTGCGCGGACCCTATGTCGGCGACGTGCATGTGATCGCCGGGCTGGTCATCCTGATCCGGGAGATCGCGGTGTCGGGCCTGCGCGAATATCTCGCCGGACTGCAGGTTTCCATGCCGGTCACCCGGCTGGCCAAATGGAAGACCACGCTGCAGCTCGTATCTTTGGGCGCGCTGATCATGGGCGGCGCGGTCCATGGTCCGCCGCCGGTATCGGTGATGGAAATCGGGCGGCCGATCGCGGACCAGTGGATCCACCTGGTCGGGCTGACCAGCCTGTGGGGCGCGGCGATCCTGACGCTGGTCACCGGCTGGGACTACCTGCGCATCGGCATTCGCCACATGGACTGATGCGCATGCGTGACGCCAGCGCTATGAGGCGACGCCTTCCTGTTCCAGGATACCTGACGCCGTTTCGCGAATTTCGATGAGCGGTATGCCGAACCGGTCGCGCGGATCGTCTCCATCGAACTGTTCGTTCCGATAGCCGAAATGTTCGACGACCTTCTGATGCACCGGAATGTCGAACTTGACGCCGACATTCTTCTCCACCCGCCACACGATCCTGCCCGGCACGACGATCCGGGCGTTGAGCGCGATCGTCACGGCGTCGCCGGTCCGCGCGGGCACGTCGGGCGCCTCGATCATGCAGCCGCCGCAAGACAGATTGTACAGGCCGACCGCGTGATCCGATCCGTCGAGGCGGCACTGGACATCCAGATCGGTCTTGAAACGGCTGTAGGAACGCATGGGTCTCTCCGTGGCGGCGGTTAGGTGGCTGTACGTAGGTTAATCGCAAGATTACCAAGATTTGGTGAACGCGCCGCGTCCCGCGAAAGCTGCGCCGACGCGCTTATCCCTCGCGCAGCTCCTCGGCGAGGAGCCGGAACTCGTCCCCGCGCGGGGAATTGCGCCGCCACACGAGCGCGATCTCGCGGCTGTCGGCATCGGATTTCAGCGGCCGGACGACGATGTCGGTGTTGGCGAGAATGCCCGCATCGATCGCCATTTCGGGCAGCATCGTGATGCCCAGCCCGTTGTCGACCATCTGGACCAGCGTGTGCAGGCTGGTGCCGATCATGGTCGCGCTGGCATTGAGTTCGGGGCGGTTGCAGGCGGCCAGCGCGTGTTCCTTCAGGCAATGGCCGTCTTCCAGCAGCAGCAGCTGCCCCTCGTCGATCATGCTGGCGGAAATCGTTTCGGGCGGGTCGCAGGGTTGGCCTTTCGGAAAGGCGACGAACAGGCGATCGGCGGCGATGTGCTCGTGCTCGATATCGCCGGTGGGGAAGGGCAGCGCCAGCAACACGCAATCGGCCCGCCCGTGATGCAGCGATTCGATCGCGTCGGCGCTGGTTTCCTCGCGCAGGAAGAGTTTCAAGGCGGGGCGTTCGCGGCGCAGGCGGGGCAGGATACGCGGCAGCAGAAACGGCGCGATGGTGGGGATGACGCTCATCCGCAATTCGCCCGACAGCGGCTTGCCCGACGCCTGCACCAGCTCGCCCAGCTCCTCCGCCTCGCGCAGCAGCCGGTGCGCCTTGGCGACGACGCGGTTGCCCAGCGGCGTGAAGCGCACAACCCGCCGGCTGCGCTCGACCAGCGTCACGCCCAGCAAAGTCTCCAATTCGCGTATCCCGGCCGACAGGGTCGATTGCGACACGAAGCTCGCCTCCGCCGCCCGCCCGAAATGTTCGTGTTCGTGCAGCGCGACGAGATATTGCAGCTGCTTGATGGTGGGGAGGTAGGTGGACATCGAGAAATATGAGTACTCCGTTCGTGCCGAGCCTGTCGAAGCACGCTGGCATGGTGCCGGGTTCGTCCTTCGACAGGCTCAGGACGAACGGTTGCTATGTGTCGCCGGGATCGTCGGACCCGTCGTCCTTCGGCGGGGTGTCGCCGTCATCCTCGACATCGTCGACATGCGTCATTTTCAGCCGCCCGTCCTTCACCGCGAAAGCGAGCTTGCCTTCGACCAGTTCCAGCGCGTCCTTGCCGAAGACCTCGTAGCGCCAACCCTCGAGGATTTCGAGATCGCGGACTCCGGCGGCCAGCAGGTCCAGCTCGTCCGATTTGGTCAGCAGGCGGCTCGCCACGTCGATCTCGCGCGACCGTATCTTCAGCAGCAGTTTCAACAGGTCCGTAACCAGCGCACCTTCCTTGCCGAGCGGAGCGCCGCGGCGGTTCTTCATCGGCATCTCGTCCTTGGGCAGAGGCTCCGCCCCGTCGATCACGTCCAGCATGCGCCTGCCGATATCATTGTCCTTCCATGCCGCTGACAGGCCGCGCACCTTGCCGAGATCGGCCTGTTTCCCGGGCGGGTTGCCGGCGATATCCGCCAGCGTCTCGTCCTTCACGATCCGCCCGCGCGGGATGTTCTTATGCTGCGCCTCGCCTTCGCGCCAGGCGGCCAGCGCCTTCAGCCGGCCCAGCATCTGCGCATTGCGGCCCTGCGCGCGGATGCGGCGCCACGCGGTAGCGGGATCGTTGCGGTAATTGGCCGGGTCGGCCAGCTTCTCCATCTCGACGTCCAGCCACCGCCCGCGGTCCGTCTTGTGCAGCTTTTTAAGGATGCGCGGGAATATCTGGGACAGATAGGTCACGTCGCCGATCGCATATTCGATCTGCCGGTCGGTCAGCGGGCGGAGGCTCCAGTCGGTGAAGCGCGCGCCCTTGTCGACCGTGATGCCCAGCCAGCTTTCGACCATGTTGGCATAACCGATCTGTTCCGACTGGCTGATCGCCATCATCGCGACCTGCGTGTCGAAGATCGGCTGCGGCGTCTTGCCGGTGAGGTTGTAGATGATCTCCACATCCTGCCCGCCCGCGTGGAAGATCTTCAGCACGTCGTCATTGTCGCACAACAGGTCGAGCAAACTCTTGAGGTCGATGCCATCCGCCAGCGGATCGATCGCGGCGGCTTCCTTGTCGTCGGCGATCTGCACCAGGCACAGTTCGGGATAATAGGTGTTTTCGCGCATGAATTCGGTATCGACGGTGACGAAATCCGCCTTGGCCAGCCGCCCCATCAGATCGTCGAGCGCGGCGGTGGTGGAAATCAGGTCATGTATCTTCATGGAATTCTTCTATAGATGGGCGGAGTACCGCCACTCGGGGCCAGGCGCCGCTCCGTCACCTTGACAAAGCCGGGCCGCTCCCCTGTTAGCGCGCGCAACCGTCCGGCGCACGAGAACGCGCCTTAGCCGCAACAAATGAAAGAATGTCAATGCACGCCTATCGTACCCATAATTGCGCGGCCCTGTCCAAAAGCAATGTCGGCGAGACCGTCCGCCTGTCCGGCTGGGTCCACCGTAAGCGCGATCATGGCGGCGTGTTGTTCGTCGATCTGCGCGATCATTACGGGCTGACGCAGATCGTGGCGGACGAGGATTCGCCCGCGCTGCCGATCCTGGACGGACTGCGCGTCGAAAGCGTCGTAACGATCGACGGCGAGGTGAAGGCGCGCGACGAAGCGACCGTCAACGCGAACCTGCCGACCGGCGCAATCGAGGTGTTCGCGCGGGCCGTCACCGTGCAGTCCAAGGCCGACGAGCTGCCGCTGCCGGTCGCGGGCGAGCAGGATTACCCGGAAGACATCCGGCTGAAATACCGGTTCGTCGACCTTCGGCGCCAGACGATGCACGAGAACATCATGCTGCGCAGCCGCGTGATCGCCAGCATCCGCCGCCGGATGATCGACCAGGGGTTCAACGAGATACAGACCCCGATCCTGGCCGCGTCCAGCCCCGAAGGCGCGCGCGACTATGTCGTGCCCAGCCGCCTGCATCCCGGCACGTTCTACGCGCTGCCGCAGGCGCCGCAGATGTTCAAGCAGTTGCTGATGGTCGCCGGTTTCGATCGCTATTTCCAGATCGCGCCGTGCTTCCGCGACGAGGATCTGCGCAGCGACCGCAGCCCGGAATTCTACCAACTCGATCTGGAAATGAGCTTCGTCACGCAGGAGGATGTGTTCCAGGCGGTCGAACCCGTATTGGCCGGTGTGTTCGAGGAATTCGCAGGCGATCGTAAAGTCACTCCCGCAGGCGAATTCCCGCGTATCCCTTACGCACAAGCGATGCTGAAATACGGCACCGACAAGCCCGATCTGCGCAACCCGCTGATCATCGGCGACGTGACCGCGCATTTCGAGAAATCGGGCTTCGGCCTGTTCGAGAAAATCGTCGGCGGGGGCGGGGTGGTGCGCGCAATCCCCGCGCCGAACACCAGCGACAAAAGCCGCAAGTTCTTCGACGCGATGAACGACTGGGCGCGCGGTGAAGGTTTCGCGGGTCTGGGCTACGTCACGCGCAAGGGCGGCGAATTCGGCGGGCCGATCGCCAAGAATCATGGCCCCGACCTGATGGCGAAACTCTATGACGATCTGGGTCTGCGCGAGGATGACGGGCTGTTCTTCGCAGCGGGCAAGGCTAAGGATGCGGCCAAGCTGGCCGGCGCGGCGCGGACCCGCGTGGGGCAGGAGCTGGACCTGATCGAACAGGGCGTGTTCAAGTTCTGCTGGGTCGTCGATTTTCCGATGTTCGAATATGACGAGGAATTGCAGCGCGTCGATTTCAGCCACAACCCTTTCTCCATGCCGCAGGGCGAGATGGAGGCGCTGGAAAGCAAGGAGCCGACCGACGTGCTCGCCTGGCAATACGACATCGTGTGCAATGGCTACGAATTGTCGAGCGGCGCGATCCGGAATCACAAGCCTGAAATCATGTACAAGGCGTTCGAAATCGCCGGTTACGACCGGGCGACGGTGGACCGCGAATTTTCAGGCATGATCGAGGCATTCAAGCTGGGCGCTCCGCCCCATGGCGGCTCCGCGCCCGGCATCGACCGGATCGTCATGCTGCTGGCGGACGAGCCGAACATTCGCGAAGTGATCGCCTTCCCGCTCAATCAAAAAGCGCAGGATTTGATGATGGGCGCACCCAGCGCAATCTCGAAAGAACAGTTGCGCGACGTGCATATCCGCGTCATCGAACCGCAGAAATCCGCCGGCGTCAAATCTGCCGACGACATGCCGCGCATCGACAATATCGGCGACTGACACGAAAAAGGGGCGCGAAGTGAATGAACTTCCGCGCCCCCGGTTTTCCGTATCGGTGGCTCAGTCGAACTGCTTATGACCGACCAACGCCATCGAACCTCGAACCGTTCCCGTAGCCTGACGTCGTCTATCGGCGTGTCGATAGGACCCACTCATACAACCCCCCACACAACCCCTTGCCACGCGGGCGGGTGTTCATTAGTGCGACAGGAAAGTTTGAAACCCATTTTTTCATGAGGGATTATATGTCCGATACCGCGACCCGCGTTCAGAAAATCGTCGTCGAACATCTTGGCGTGGAAGCCGACAAGGTGACGCAGGAAGCCAGCTTCATCGACGATCTGGGCGCCGACAGTCTGGACATCGTGGAACTGGTCATGGCGTTCGAAGAGGAATTCGGCGTGGAAATTCCCGACGACGCGGCGGAGAAGATCACCACTGTGGGCGACGCCACGAAATATATCGAAGAGCACAAGGGCTGATCGGTCTGGGGTTGGGGGACGCTCGAACGAGTTACCTGATCCGTTCACCCTGAGTTTGTCGAAGGGTCGTCCTTCACTTTGACCAAGCAAAAGAAGAAGAGCAGGGCTTCGACAGGCTCAGCCCGAACGGGTTGGGCCTGTTGTTCCTTATACCTCCGGGTGCCGGATGGCATCGAATGCAGGTGTAGATCGGAATCATCGTGGAGAACCGCATGCGTCGTGTCGTCGTAACCGGACTAGGCCTTGTCACCCCGCTCGGCGCGGATGTCGAAACGTCCTGGAAAAACCTGATCGCCGGCGAAAGCGGTGCGGGGCCGATCACGCGCTTCGATACCACGGGTCATAAATGCACCATCGCCTGCGAGGTGAAGGGCAAGAATCACGCATGGGGCTTCGACCCCGACCTCCGTGTCGATCACAAGGTCCAGCGGCAGGTCGATCCCTTCATCATCTACGGCATCGACGCGGCGGGTCAGGCGCTCGAACATGCCGGCCTGACCGACATGGACGATGCGACCAAGGAACGCGCCGGCTGCTCCATCGGATCGGGCATCGGCGGGTTGCCCGGCATCGAAAGCGAATCGATCGTCCTGCACGAACGCGGCCCCGGCCGGGTCAGCCCGCATTTCGTGCATGGCCGCCTCATCAACCTCATCAGCGGGCAGGTGTCGATCAAATACGGGCTGATGGGCCCGAACCACGCGGTCGTCACCGCCTGTTCCACCGGCGCGCACTCGATCGGCGATGCCGCGCGGATGATCGCGCTGGACGATGCCGACATCATGCTGGCGGGCGGGGCGGAAGGCACCGTCAACCCGCTGGGCGTGGCCGGCTTCGCGCAGGCTCGCGCCTTGAACACCAGTTACAACGACCGCCCGACCGAGGCGAGCCGCCCTTACGACAAGGACCGGGAGGGCTTCGTCATGGGCGAAGGCGCGGGTGTGCTTGTTCTCGAAGAATACGAACACGCGCGTGCACGCGGCGCGACGATCTATGCCGAAGTAGTCGGTTACGGGCTGTCGGGCGATGCCTATCACGTCACCGCGCCGCATCCCGAAGGGCGGGGCGCGGAGCTTGCCATGCGCATGGCGCTTAGAAAATCGGGGCTGGAGCCGTCCGATATCGACTACATCAACGCGCATGGGACATCGACCATGGCGGACACGATCGAACTGGCCGCGGCGAAGCGGGTGTTCGGCGACGATCTGGGCGGCGCGTCCATGTCCTCCACCAAATCCGCGATCGGCCATTTGCTGGGCGGGGCGGGCGCGGTCGAAAGCATCTTCTGCATCCTGGCGATGCGCGACGGCATCGTGCCACCGACCCTCAATCTCGACAATCCGGACGAGGGAACCGATGGCGTCGATCTGGTCCCGCATGAAGCGAAGAAACGCGAAGTCAACGCGGTGCTCAACAACAGTTTCGGCTTCGGCGGCACCAATGCCAGCCTGGTCATGACGAAACTGCGCTGACCCCGTGAAACGCGGGCTTGTCCTTCTGGTCGCGGCGGGCGCGGTGATCGCAGCCATCGCCGCGATCTGGTTCGCGATGGGCTGGTATGGCGATGCCGCGATCGACGAGGACCGACCCTTCGTCATCGCCCAGGGCGCCACGCTGACATCGGTGGCGCGCGAACTGGAGGACGAAGGCGTGATCGCGTCGGCGGACTCGTTCCTGCTGCGCGCGAAGATACTTGGCGGGGGCGATCCGGTGCAGGCGGGCGAGTTTCAGTTGAAGGCCGGCATGAGCCCCGCCGCCATGCTTACCGCGTTCCAGTCGGGCGACGTCATCCGCCGTTTCGTCACCATTCCCGAAGGCACGCCGTCCGTGCTGGTCCACGAACTTTTGATGGCCGAACCGCTGCTGTCCGGCGACATCCCGGTGCCCGAAGAAGGCAGCGTGCTGCCCGACACCTATGATTACGAGCGCGGAGAGGATCGCACCGCCGTGCTCGCCCGGATGCAGGTGGCGATGCGCAACTATCTTGCCGAGGCATGGCCCAAGCGCAAACCGGGCATCGCGGTGGACAATGTGAAGGACGCCGTGATCCTCGCCTCCATCGTGGAGAAAGAAACCGGCGTCGCGCGCGAACGCCGCATGGTCGCGGGGCTGTATTCCAACCGGGTGAAGGCGGGGATGCTGCTGCAGGCGGACCCGACGATCATCTATCCGCTTACCCGCGGCAAGCCGCTGGGCCGCCGCATCCGCAAATCCGAAATCGCGGCGATCAACGATTACAACACCTATACTATGGTCGGCCTGCCCCGGGGTCCGATCACCAATCCGGGCCGCAAGGCGATCGCCGCCGTGCTTGACCCCGCTGAAACCGACGCGCTGTACATGGTCGCCGACGGGACGGGCGGGCACGAGTTCAACGAAACGCTCGCCGGGCACAATGCCGCGGTCGACAAGTGGTTCGAACTGCGCCGCCGGCGCGGCGAGATGTGAGCGAGACGAAGCCGACGGGTCCGTTTATCGTCACGGCGGAACTGCCCCGCGATCTTGCCGCCTGGGCGACTGCCTTGCGAACCGCGCATTTCCCGCCCGAGCGCAATCATCTCACCGCCCATGTCAGCCTGTTCCACGCGCTGCCGCCATCGAGCGAAGGCGAGGTGAAGACGGCACTGGCGCAGGAGGCGGCGGAACACGCGCCGGTTGAAGGGTATCTGGAAGGCGTGATGCCGCTTGGCAGCGGAACGGCGCTGCGCCTTTCCAGCCCCGGTATGATCGCGATTTGGCAAGGCCTTGCGGACCGTTTTCACGGGCTTCTGATCCCGCAGGATCTCCACAAGCCGCGCCTGCATGTGACCATTCAGAACAAGGTATCGCCGAAAGAAGCCAAGGCATTGCAGGCGGCGCTGGAACCTGAAATCGAACCGCGCGCGTTCCGGTTCAAGGGGTTGTCGCTCCACATCTATCGCGGCGGTCCATGGGATTTCGTGCGCACCTACGCCTTTCGCGGTTGACCCATTGGGGCCGCAGCCTTAAACGCGCGCAACCCGACCGATCGCGTCGGGCACAGGGGCGGAGTAGCTCAGCCGGTTAGAGCAGCGGAATCATAATCCGCGTGTCGGGGGTTCGAGTCCCTCCTCCGCTACCACTCCCGCACGATGAAGTTTGCATCTTGCCCACCCGGGTTGAACGCGGCGCGATTGTCCGCCATCGCGGACACCATGCCGTTCCAGCGCACCCTCCCGCTCGCCCAGATTCACAATTTCCGCGATTATGGCGGCTATCCGGTGTCTGGCGGCGGGCGGGTGAAGACCGGATCGCTCTACCGTTCGGGCCAGCACGTCGATGCGAGCGACGACGATCTGGCCGCGATCGACGCGCTCGGCATTACGCACATCCTCGACATGCGAGGGGCGAGCGAGCGGCGCAGCTATCCCTGCCGCCGCGCCGACGGGTTCGATGCCGAAGTGACGTTCTACGACGGCGAAACCGCCGCACTCGCGCCGCATGTCGAGGCGGCGGGCGGCGCGATGGACGAAGCCTCCGCCCATGCGCGGATGGAGAAACTCTATCACGACCTGCCCCGGCGCGAGCCGGTGCTGTGGGTCATGCGCCGTTACTTCGATATCCTCGCCGCGGGCATGGGGCCGAGCCTCATCCACTGCCTGGCGGGGAAGGACCGCACCGGCATGGCGGTCGCGCTCATGCACCATGCGCTGGGCGTCCATCCCGACGATGCGATGGCCGACTTCCTCCTGACCAACACCGCCGGCGACATGGACGCGCGCGTCGCGGCCGGCGCGGAGACCATCCGCGCGAAATGGGGCGACGTCTCCGACGCGACCATCCGCGTGCTGATGGGGGTGGACGAACGCTACCTTGCCGCCATGCGCCGTTCGGTAGCCGAGCGATACGGCTCCATCGACGCCTTCCTGCGCGAGGCGTTGCAGGTGGACGAGGAGAAGCGCGAGGCCTTGCGCTTGCATTGGGTGGACGGGTAACCCAGATCGGGCCGACACATTCAGGACATCACGGACAGACACATGGCGACCCATCGCACCAAAATGCTCATCATCGGCTCCGGTCCCGCGGGTTATTCCGCCGCGATCTACGGCGCGCGCGCCGCGCTGGAGCCGATCGTCGTGCAGGGATTGCAGCCCGGCGGTCAGCTGACCATCACGACGGATGTGGAAAACTATCCCGGCTTCAAGGACGTGGTGCAGGGCCCCTGGCTGATGGAGCAGATGCAGGCCCAGGCGGAGCATGTCGGCACGCGGATGCTGTGGGACACGATCACGGATGTCGACATCGCCGGCGGTTTCCCCTTCCGAGCCGTGGGCGACAGCGGGGATGAATATATCGGCGACACGCTGGTCATCGCGACCGGCGCGCAGGCGAAGTGGCTGGGCGTGCCGGGCGAACAGGAACTGGGCGGCAAGGGTGTGTCGGCCTGTGCGACCTGCGACGGGTTCTTCTATCGCGGCAAGAAGGTGGTCGTCATCGGCGGCGGTAACACGGCGGTGGAGGAGGCGCTCTACCTTACCAACCATTCGGACGACGTGACCCTGATCCACCGGCGCGACGAATTGCGGTCGGAAAAGATCTTGCAGGAACGCCTGTTCGCCTCCGACAAGATCACGCCCCTGTGGAACACGACCGTCCAGCGTTTCGTCGCCAATGAAAACGGCGCGCTCGATCATCTCGAACTGATCGATACGGTGACGGGGGAACTGTCCACCATAGAAGCCGACGGCGCGTTCGTGGCGATCGGCCATGCGCCCGCGACCGAACTGTTCAAGGGCAAGCTGCCGATGGACGATGGCGGCTATCTGCTGGTCGAGCCGGGCACGCCCAAGACCGAAATACCCGGCGTCTTCGCCTGCGGCGACGTGATGGACCACACCTATCGCCAGGCGGTGACGGCGGCGGGCACCGGCTGCATGGCCGCGCTGGATGCGGAAAAGTTCCTGGCCACGCTGGATTTCGCGAAAGAGGAACTGATGCCGGCGGAAGCGGCGGAGTAGGCCATGCAAACCACGCCGTCCAAGGAGGTTGCCTAAGGCAGCCTATGATAACGAATTACGCGAATTTCCGTTCATGCTGAGCCTGTCGAAGCATCGCCCTTACTTTCCGCCATTGTAAATAGAAGGATTGCGGCCCTTCGACAGGCTCAGGGCGAACGGGTTCCGGTGCACCAGCAGGGTGTCGGAACGCCACCGCTTTTACTTTCCCAACTTCCAGGGATCAGGGCGGCCCTTCGACGGGCTCAGGGCGAACGGGGCCTGGTGAGATTGCGGAGTGTCGGAACAACGCCGCGGCTTGAACTTTTCCCAGCTTTCAATGGCCAGGGCGGCCCTTCGACAGGCTCAGGACGAGCGGGGTCCGGTGCACCAGCAGGGTGTCGGAACGCCACCGCTTTTACTTTCCCCGTGTTAGAAGGGGAATGCGGCCCTTCGACAGGCTCAGGGCGAGCGGTTGTTGGGCGAGGGTCCTTCCTCAGAACACCGCCAGCGCCGCATCCACGATCAGGACGATCAGCACCACGCTGGACAGGGCGAACAGCACGAAGCGCACCATGACCCTGTTCGCGGTCGCCTGAACCAGCGAATGGGCGACCCGCAGGCCGACATAGATCCACGCCAGCAACGCGTTGATCCCGTCCCCCAGACCGACCAGCGCCAGCAACAGGGCGACGGCGTAGAACACGGTCGGCTGTTCGTGCAGGTGGTTGTAATTATGCGCCTTCGACTGGACGCTGGCGGGCAGGGACTGGTCCAGCGTTCCCGGCCGCGCCGCATCGTCGGGCGCGACATTCGCTTTCGACATCGCCGGAATGCGGGTGACATACATCCACGCCCACATGATCATCGTCCAGATCATCAGCGCGACGACCGGCTTCAGGATGGCGGCGTCGATCATTGTATTCGCTTCCATCATACCACCACCGTCGGATCGAAGAACAGCGTGGCGATCACCGCGCGCACCGCCAGCACGATCAGCGCGATGGTGCTGATCAGGAAGAAGATGAAGCGAACGGACACCTTGTTGACCGTCGCCTGCCAGATCGAATGGACGATCCGCACGGCAACGTAGACCCATGCCATCAGCACGTCGATCGCGCCGGCCCCCATCAGCGCCACGATCACGACCGCGGCATAGAATATGGTCGGCTGTTCCATCAAATGTGCGTAATTATGCGCCTTCCAATTGACCTTGTCGGGGAGGACGCCTTCCAGATCCTGCCCCCGGCCGCCCGGTTTCGCATCGCTCAGGCCCCCGCCGCCGCCCTCTCCCGCACCGCGCTTCATCGCGGGCAGGCGGGTTCCGGCCATCCAGAACAGCATGACGAGCGACCACAGGACGAGGACCGCCGCCGGTGCCAAGATTTGCGCTTGCATCGTAATTTCCCCTGATCCCTATCCGTTCCACCCCTGATAAGCGCGGCGGTTATTGTCAATCGGATGCGCGCGGGTCATCCGCGCGATCGTTCAGGATCATGTTGCGGTGGCGACGCGTTTCCTTATGGACGACCCCTCGTGAACGGAACGCACGGACGGCACGCGTCCATGCTCCGACGCGCTTATCGGCAACAATGAATTGAAGGAGTTACGCCCATGTCCACAGTCCTCGTGATCGGTGCGGGAGGCGTCAGTTCCGTCTGCGTCCACAAGATGGCCATGAACCCGGGCATCTTCAGCGCGATCCATTTGGCCAGTCGCACGATTGGCAAATGCGATGCGATCGCCGCCAGCGTGAAGCAGCGTACCGGCACCGACATCGCGACCTACGAGATCGACGCGGAGGAAGTGCCGGCGATGGTCAATCTCATCCGCCAGGTGCAGCCATCGCTGGTCGTCAATCTCGCGCTGCCATACCAGGATCTGCCGATCATGGACGCCTGCCTGGAGGCGGGCGTATCCTATCTCGACACCGCCAATTACGAACCCAAGGACGAGGCGCGGTTCGAATATCACTGGCAATGGGCCTATCACGACCGGTTCCAGGAAGCCGGGCTGATGGCGCTGCTCGGCTCCGGCTTCGATCCCGGCGTCACGTCCGTGTTCACCATGTGGCTGAAGAAGCACAAGTTGAAGACCATCCGCCAGCTCGATATTCTCGACTGCAATGGCGGCGATCACGGGCAGGCCTTCGCGACCAACTTCAATCCGGAAATCAACATCCGCGAAGTCACCGCTCCCGCCCGCCATTGGCAGGACGGACGGTTCGTGGAAACACCGGCGTTGAGCGAAAAGGCCGCGTTCGATTTCGACGAGGTCGGCACCCGCAACATGTACATGATGTATCACGAGGAGCTGGAAAGCCTGACGAAGTTCAATCCGGAAATCGAACGCGCGCGGTTCTGGATGACCTTCGGCGATGAATATATCAAGCATCTGACCGTGCTGCAGAATGTAGGCATGACCGGCATCGAACCGATCCGCTATCAGGGGAAGGACATCGTGCCCCTGCAATTCCTGGCAGCGGTATTGCCCAAGCCCGAAACGCTGGGCGAGACGACGAAGGGCAAGACCAATATCGGCGTCATCGCGACCGGCGAGGCGCTGGACGGCTCGGGGGAGAAGACGTTCTACATCAACAACATCTGCAGTCACGAGGCGGCGTATAAGGAAACCGGCAACCAGGCGGTCAGCTACACCACCGGCGTCCCCGCCATGATCGGCAGCGCGCTGATGGTGCAGGGCGTCTGGGCTGGGGAGGGCGTTTTCAACATGGAGCAGCTTGACCCCGACCCGTTCATGGACATGCTGACCGAACACGGCCTGTCATGGCAGGTGAAAGAGCTGGACAGGCCGGTTTCGTTCTAGGTTTGGTTTCGCGCCGAGGCGCAGAGAGAAGTGGAGGCGCAGAGGGTTTTGGCTGATGGATATCGATGATCTTACCGGTGTGGTGATCGAAGAGGCGATCGGTATCCACCGCGAATTGGGTCCGGGATTGTTCGAAACGGTTTATGAAACCGTCCTTGCAGGACGGATAGGGGCGCGAGGTTTCAAGGTCGCGCGCCAGGTACCCGTACCGATCGAATTCGATGGGCACTCCTTTGGCGCGGCGTTCAAGATAGACATTATTGTCGAAGATCGTCTTGTCCTTGAAATAAAAGCGGTCGAAATGTTGAGCAAGGCCCATGCGAAGCAACTGCTGACATATCTTCGATTGCTCAAACAGCCCGTAGGGCTGCTTCTCAATTTCTCCGGCGAAACCATGAAAGAGGGCATCCGCCGGATGGTGAACGACCACGTCCCCGAACGCATCTCTGCGCCTCAACTTTCCCCTGCGCCTCCGCGCGAAACCCGTTAGCGAGACTCAGAAAATGCAAACCCCGCCAATGCAGACGATGGCCGGCGATCCGGGGGCATTCGCCCAATTCGACCTGAACTGGGTCGACAGCCCAGCCTTCGTCGTCGACGCCGCGAAACTGCGCGCGAATTGCCGGATATTGGCGGGCATTCGCGACGAGGCGGATATCAAGGTTCTCACCGCGCTGAAGGCGTTTTCCATGTGGTCGGTCGCGCCGTTGATCGGGGAATATCTTGTTGGAAGCTGCGCGTCGGGCCTCTACGAAGCGCGGCTGGCGTCGGAGTTCTACGACGGCGAAATCAGTACTTATTGCCCCGCCTACAAACCCGACGAGCTCGAAGAAATCTGCCGCCTGTCCGACCACGTCATCTTCAACTCCCCCGACCAGATCGCCCGCGCCACGCTGATCCTGGAACAGGCGCGCAGCATGGGCGCCGGCTTCGACATCGGGCTGCGTCTGAACCCGATGGTCGCGACCGGCGAAGTACCGCGCTACGATCCCTCCAGCCCCGGATCGCGGCTGGGCTTCCCGATCGATCAGCTGGAGCCCGACCATATGGCAGGCGTCGACGGCATTCATTTCCACAATCTGTGCGAACAGGGCTTCGAGCCGCTCGCGCGCACCTGGGACGCCGTGTTCGACGCGATCGAGCCATGGTTCGAACAGCTCAAATGGATCAATATGGGCGGCGGGCATCACATCACCCGCGCCGATTACGAACGCGGGGAACTCATCGAATTCCTGCGCGATGCGAAGGCGGATACGGGCGCGGAAATCTATCTCGAACCGGGCGAGGCGGTCGCGCTGGATGCCGGCATCCTGGTCGGCACCATCCTCGACAGCGGGGTCAACGAAGTGCCCTTCGCGATCACCGATATCAGTGCAACCTGCCACATGCCCGACGTGATCGAGGCGCCCTATCGCCCCGCCATGCTGCATGAGAAAGCGGGCGACGACACGCCCGTGCGCCTGGGCGGACCGTCCTGTCTGGCGGGCGACGTGATCGGGGACTACCGTCTGCCCGTGCCGGCCGAGCCGGGGCAGCGGATCGCATTCCTCGACCAGGCGCATTATTCGATGGTCAAGACCAACAGTTTCAACGGTGTGCCGCTGCCGTCCATCTGGCTGTGGGACAGCGAGACGGATGCGCTGGAGCCGGTCAAATCCTTCGGTTACGCCGATTTCAGGAACCGATTGAGCTGAACGCGTTGATCCTGTGTAAATGACTTGGCGCGCATGGGCCGCGGCCCTATATGCGCGCGTCCACTCCTGCCCCCAGCCCGACCGCAACCGGAACCCGCCGAATTGACCGAATATGCCCATGCCCTCGACGTGATTCGCGCCCATGCGCCGGACGAGCCGGTCATCTGCAACCGGCCGCAGGCGGCGGCGCGGGCGGCGCGGTTCTTCGTCGACAGGTTTCCCGGCAAGTCGCTCTACGCGGTGAAGGCCAACCCCTCGCCCGCGCTGCTGCGCATCATGTTCGACAATGGCATCACCCATTTCGACGTCGCCTCCATCGCCGAAGTCCGCCTGACGCGCGAGGCGGTGCCGGACGCGACCCTGTGCTTCATGCACCCGGTCAAGACCGCGCGTGCGATCGCGGAGGCGTATCACGAACACGGCGTTAGAACCTTCAGCCTCGACACGCTGGACGAACTGGAAAAGATCGTTGCAGCCTGCAGCGATGCGGATGGCAACCCCGCGAGTGACCTGCGTCTGCTGGTGCGGCTGCGCGTATCGAGCGAACACGCGCGGCTTTCGCTCGCATCCAAGTTCGGGGTCGATCTGGCCGATGCTGGACTGCTGCTGCAACGCACCCGGCAGCATTGCGACTGGCTGGGCATCTGTTTTCATGTCGGCAGCCAGGCGATGACGCCCTTCGCCTATGTCCAGGCGCTGGAGCGGGTGCGCGCCGCGATCGCGGATGCCAGCGTGGTGATCGACATGGTCGATGTCGGCGGCGGTTTCCCCAGCATCTATCCCGATATGGAGCCCCCGCCGCTGGAGGATTATTTCAGCGTCATCCACCGCCATTTCTACGAACTGCCGATCGCGTATAACGCGGAATTGTGGTGCGAACCGGGACGCGCGCTGGCGGCGGAATATTCTTCGCTCATCGTGCGGGTGGAGAAGCGCCGGGGCGAGGAACTGTTCATCAACGACGGCGCATACGGCGCGCTATACGACGCGGCCCATGTCGCCTGGCGGTTCCCGGTTGCGGCGCTCAACATGGACCGCACCGGCGCATTGACCGAATTCGCGTTCTTCGGCCCGACCTGCGACGATGCGGACTACATGGCCGGCCCGTTCCTGCTGCAGGACGACATCCGCGCGGACGACTATATCGAAGTCGGCATGCTGGGCGCTTATGGCGCGGCGATGAAGACCGGCTTCAACGGCTTCGGCGACGCAGCGGAATACGACGTGGCCGACGAACCCATGGCATCCATGTTCCGCGGCGACCGCCCCGATCCCCGCGCCGGGGAGCATGTGGGCGATAACGTGGTGATTTTGCGGTAGGGGGGGAGGCTGTGCCAGCGCCCTTCGACAGGCTCAGGGCGAACGGGTCTGTTTCGGGCGATGCCAGCGCCCTTCGACAGGCTCAGGGCGAACGGGTCTTTTTCGAGCGGTGCCCGCGTCCTTCGACAGGCTCAGGACGAACGGGTCTAGTTCGGGTGATGCTGGCGCTCCTCGACAGGCGCTAGGGCGAACGGGTCTATTCCGGGTGATGCGGGCGCTCCTCGACAGGCTCAGGGCGAACGGGATTGTGGTTGTGAAGTTCAAGAAACACGTTCGTCCTGAGCCTGTCGAAGGACAGGCAACCTGCAGGAATGGACGCCGATGACTTTCCACGCATATCTTCTGCGCTGCTCCGATGGTTCCTATTACGCGGGCCATACCGAAAATATCGAACAGCGCATTGCCCAGCATCAAACCGGCGCGATCCCTGGATACACCGTGCGCCGCAGGCCAATAGCCGTGGTTTGGTCGCAAGCCTTTCCCTCGCGCGAGGAAGCATTGGCGGCCGAGCGGCGGATCAAGGGGTGGGGCCGGGCGAAGAAGGAAGCGCTGATCGCAGGGGATTGGCAAAAAGTGTCCATGCTCGCACGCAACCGGCAGAGTGATTGATTGGCAGGCTGCGCCAGCGCCCTTCGACAGGCTCAGGACGAACGGTTGTTTTCATGCAGTGCCAGCGCCCTTCGACAGGCTCAGGACGAACGGTTGTTTTCATGCAGTGCCAGTGCCCTTCGACAGGCCCAGGGCGAACGGGTCTGTTTCGGGTAATGCTAGCGCCCTTCGACAGGCTCATGGCGAAAGGTTGTTGGTTACATATTTAAGAAACACGTTCGTCCTGAGCCTGTCGAAGGACGGAAGCGCAGCCGAACCGATTTGTGCCGACAAAACCCTGTCCTACAGCAAGCCCTATCGCATACATGAACCGATTCGATTGTCCTTCATACGGAGATACGGATCATGTCCCACATCGGCGAAATCGTCTCGGCCCCCCGCACCCATCACCCTGCCGACCTACCGGTGAATGCACACTGCGATGGGTCGGAACGCGCCCACAAATTCGACATCACCGCCCGCATCCGCTTCCTCGATTGCCTGGCGACGACCGGTAATGTCCGCAGCGCGGCGGCGCGGGTGGGGGTGAGCCGGGAGACGGCCTATCGCGCGCGCCGCCGCGATGGCAAGTTTTCGGACCTGTGGGACGCGGCGCTGATCCATGCGCGCCATGCGGCGGAGGCGGAGTTGGCGACCCGCGCGCTCGACGGGGTGCCGGTGCCGGTCTATGCGCGCGGCGAGCATGTCGCGACCTGGCATCGGCAGGATACACGGCTGCTGCTGGCGCATCTGGGGCGGCTCGACGCGCGGGTCGCCGACGACAAGGCCGCCGCCGCCAGGGCACGGGATTTCGACCGGCGGCTCGCCGCGATGGCCGGCCACGAAGCGCCCGACGATTTCGAGGATGCGGCGGAAATGACGCAGGCGCGCGATGGCAGCGGCGTCGCGTGCTACCCCGAACGGTCGCAATATGTGCTCTACGCCTGCGAAGACGCGGTGGAGGCGCGGGTGGATACGGGGGTCTATGCACAGGTCGACACGCGCATCGACACGGGCATCGACACGGGGGAAAGCGGGGCATTGCAGGACGATACGCTCGACGAAATTGCGCAAGAGGCCGGTGGGCGCTGGGATGCCTGGGACAGGAGCGGGGCGCGGTTGCTGGACCGGATGCTGGAGGGCGGTGGGGCGGCGAGTGAGGCAGCAGACCCTGCTCCGATCGAAGTTGATCGCGGCGGGGAGCGCAAGGCCCAGGACAGTGTCACAAGTGTCAACCGGGCGTCGCGGCGGCGGGCGATGAAGGCTCGCAGGAAAGCGGAGCGGCAGGAGCGGGGGAAGCGGCCGAAATCTCGGCCACCCTCATCCAACGCGGTCTAACTCGCTGCGCTCGTAATACCGGCGTATCCTTCTCCCGGCGGGAGAAGGATGTGTGGGCGTTCCAGCCTCAATCGAATCCCACGAACCGCACCGCGTCGTCGATGGTCCTGCGCTTGCTCCGCACGCCGTTGGCGGCGAAATCCTCGTCCGGCCAGCCCATGGCGACGGCTTTCATGATGACCTGATCGTCCGGAATGCCGGCATGTTCGCGGACCACGGGGCTTTGCATGATGCCCTGCGAATTGATGACGCAGCCCAGCCCCCGGCTCCATGCGGCGTTGACCAGCGCGGTCGTCGCCGCGCCGCAATCGAAGGCGGTGTCGTCGCTGCCGGCAAGCTCCCGGTCGTAGGCGACGATGACGCAGACGGGCGCGTCGAACTGGCGGAAGCCGCGCAGGACCCAGTCCTGCCGCCCGTCCTTGTCGCCCCGTTCGATGCCCATGGCGCCGAACAATTGCTTGGCGACCTCCACCTGGCGTTCGCGGTGGATTCCGGCGAAGGGTTCGCCCCGGCGGAATTCGCGGCTGTCGGGTTCGCCCGCCAGGATACGCGCCGTGTTGCCTTCGCGTATCCGATCCAGCGGTTCGCCGGTGATGACGTGGAAATGCCAGGGCTGGGTGTTCATCGAAGTGGGCGAGCGCATGGCGAGGTTCAGGATGTCCTCGATCAACGCGCGCGGCACCGGCTTGTCGAGATAGCCGCGGATGCTGCGCCGACCCAGAACCACCTCGTCATACTGCATGTCCGTATTCTCCCGTCCGATCTGCCGTTGCCGGTGGGCGTGGCGGAAAGCGGAACGGCGGGCAAGGGCGGATGGCCGGGGTCAGGTCACTTCGAGGAACTTCGGCGCGGACTGGTCGCGCTTGCCTTCGGTCGGGCCGGCGGTGCCGGGTTTCTTGGGAAGGCCGGCCGATGCGATCGTGTACGGCGACACCCGGTGGCGGGTGCACAGGCTGCCCGAACCATCGTTGGTCAGCGCGGTTTCGAACCGGACGCCGAACGTATCCTCGGACACGCGGACCACTTGGCCCACCGCCAGCTGCCCCTCGCCGAAATCGATGACCACTTCGATGCCCGTCTCGAGCCCCATGATACCCTGGATGCCCGCCCCGGTTTCGGAGAGGTCGCGCATGACCGCGTTGTAGTAGTAATCCTCGTAAATCACGCCGATGCGTCGATAGACGCTGCGCCGGTCGGGCGTGTAGGTTTCCGGTCCGTCGGGCTTGATCGCGAACGCGCCGCTGGCGATCTTCTCGTTGATCTTCTCCTGGGTCAGCGGCCGCGAATAGATGAACCCCTGGACGTGGGTGGCGCCTTTCGACGTGACGACCTCCAGCTGGTCGAACGCCTCCACCCCCTCGACCGTGGTTTCCATGTTGAGGGCGTTGCTGAGGCCGATGATGGCGGCGATGATCTTGGCGCTGTTCTTGTCGTCCTGCGTACAGCTGTCGACGAAACTCTTGTCGACCTTGATCTTGTCGAACGGCGCGGCGCGCAGGTAGGAGAGCGAGGAATAGCCGGTCCCGAAATCGTCGAGCGCGATGCGGACGCCGATGTCTTTCAGGCTCTTGAACATCCGCTCGGTCTCGTCATTGTCGCCGACGAAGATGCTTTCGGTCAGTTCGAGTTCGAGCCGTTCGGGTTCCAGTCCGGAATGAGCGAGGCACCGCATGATTGCCGCGGGAAAATCGTGGTTGGCGAACTGGACGGCGGATACGTTGACTGCGATCCTGACGCTCCGGGGCCATTGCGTCGCCGCCTCGCACGCGGTCCGCATGGCCCATTCGCCCAGCACGTTGATGAGGTCGCTTTCCTCTGCCACCGGGATGAACAAGGTCGGCGATACGGACCCGCGATCGGGATGCTGCCAGCGCATCAGCGCCTCCAGGCAGACGACGTTGCCCGTCTCGACTTCGACGACCGGCTGATATCGCATGTGCAGCTGATCGGATTCGAGCGCGATGCGAAGCTCTTCCAATATGGCCTGGCGGACCTCCTCCTCGTTCTTGAGGTCGGAGGCGTAGAAGCGGAACTGGCCGCGCCCGCCATTCTTGGCGGCGTAGAGCGCCAGGTCGGCGCTGGCGACGATGTCCTCCTTGGTCTGGCCGTCGAACGGGGCGACGGCGATCCCCACGGACGCGCCGATGATCGCGCGCTTGTCATCCTCCAGCGCATAGGGTTGCGCCAGGATCTGGATGATCTTGCCCGCGAGCTCGCCCAGCTTTTCGCGATCGTCCTCATCGGGAATGATGACCTGGAACTCGTCGCCGCCCAGCCGTCCGATCATGCCGCGTGTCCCGACGATGGATTTCAACCGTTCGGCCACTTCCTGCAGCAGCGCATCGCCCGCCTGATGTCCGAGCGTGTCGTTGACCCGCTTGAACTTGTCGAGGTCCAGCATCAGCAGGGCGCAGGGCCGACCGCTTGCCTTGTTGGAGCCGAGCCGCCCTTCGATCTGCCGATCCATCCTGTGCCGGTTGGCGAGACCGGTGAGCGAATCGAATTCGGCCAGCTTGGAATCGACCAGCTTGCGTTCGTATTCCAGGGTAACGTCGCTCGCATTGCCGCGATAGCCGATGAACTCGCCATCGTCGTCGCGCAGCGGATGGCCCGACAGCGACCACCATGTCTGGCGCACGTCGTTCGCGGATTTCTCGTAGGAGAAGCGGACGACCTGGTCGCGGATCTTGTTGCGCGCCTTGATCTGGAACTTGAGCGATCGGCTCCCCGAACTGCCCTGTTCCTGCGTGTCGATCTCGAAGATTTCCTCGATCGGCTTGCCGATGAGATCGTCGGCATTCCGGTCGAGTTTCTTGAGCGCCTGATCGGCGAGGTAGATGAGCTTGCCGTGGGTGTCCGTGGCCCAGATCCATCCGATGCCCGCCCGGTCGAATTCGTCCAGAACCTGCATCCTCAAATCGGCACTGATGCCGGTAGTGGCAGGCGCAGGCTCGTCTTCGACGGGAGCCGCCACCTTGCGCGCGCCGAAGAAGGAACGGACCGTCATTTGGTGGACTGCAGGGTAATTTCCGGCGCGCGAACCATGCGACGTGTCTTAGGTATCGCTGGTTACCATCCGTTTAAGGAATTAAGCCGGCGAGTGACGAACGATGCGACGCTCAAACGCCCGTTCCGTGATTTCTTGGAACCCGAACGCTCAGGCCGCTTCGCGCAATTCGATGTCGAGCCGGTCCCAGATTTCCACCAGCGCGGCCACGAGTTCATCCATCATCGCCTCGCTATGCGCCGGACCGGGTGTGAACCGCAGCCTTTCCGTGCCGCGCGGCACGGTCGGGAAGTTGATGGGCTGCACATAGGCGCCATACTCGGCGAGCAGGATGTCGCTGATCTTTTTGGCACGCACCGGGTCGCCGACCATCACGGGCACGATGTGGGTCTCGCTTGGCATGACCGGCAGACCGGCGTCGCGCAGTTTGGCTTTCAGCAACGCCGCGTTCGCCTGCTGCGCGTCGCGTTCCGCATTCGACGATTTCAGGTGGCGCACCGCCGCCAGCACGCCGGCCACCAGCGGCGGGCTCAAGGATGTCGTGAAGATGAAACCGGGTGCGTAGGACCGGATGCAATCGATGATCCGCCGGTCCGCCGCGACATATCCGCCCATCACGCCGAACGCCTTGCCCAGCGTCCCCTCGATGAGGTCGATCCGGTCCGCCGCCTCGTCCCGTTCGGATATACCGCCGCCACGGGGACCGTACATGCCGACCGCGTGGACTTCATCGACATAGGTAAGCGCGTTGTATCTCTCGGCCAGGTCGCAGATCGCGTGGATCGGCGCGACGTCCCCGTCCATCGAATAGACGCTTTCGAAGGCGATCAGCTTGGGCGTATCGACATCTTCGGCGGCCAGCAGTTCTTCCAGATGCGCCAGATCGTTGTGGCGGAACACCCGCTTGGGACAGCCGGAATTGCGGATGCCCGCGATCATGCTGGCGTGGTTGAGTTCGTCGGAGAATATGACGCAGCCGGGCAGCAGCTTCGCCATGGTGGACAGGGTCGCATCGTTGGAGACATAGCCGCTGGTGAACAGCAGCGCCGCTTCCTTGCCGTGGAGGTCCGACAATTCGGCTTCCAGCTCGACATGGTAATGCGTGTTGCCGCCGATGTTGCGCGTGCCGCCGGAGCCGGCGCCGACATCGTGCAACGCCTCTTCCATGGCGGCGATCACGTCGGGATGCTGCCCCATGGCGAGGTAGTCGTTGGAACACCACACGGTGATCGGCTTGGGTCCGTTATGTCCGTGGAAGCACCGCGCATTCGGGAACGCGCCCTTGTTCCGCAGGATGTCGATGAACACGCGGTAGCGACCTTCCGAATGCAGACGGTCGATCGCCTGGTCGAAAATCTGGTTGTAATTCATCGCGGACCTTCGCGGATTTCGCCGGAACTACCCGGCCGGCTACACCTGTCCGACTTAATGGCCGGCTGCGATTATTGCCACCACGATCTTTGCGAACGGTTCGCGTCTAGAATTGCTCGATCCGTTCGAAACCATGCCGGGCCAGGGTTCCGCGCAGTCTTTCGAAATCCGCCAGGTCGCCGGTCGTGACCGCCCGCGACATGCCGTCTGTATCGAACGCAGCGGCGCCGTTCGCGCCCAGAAGCGCGACGATCCGCCGCGCGATACCGTTCGCCCCGTCGATCAGCGTCACCTCGTCGCCGAACGCTTCTGTCAGTTCGTCGGCGAGCAACGGGAAGTGCGTGCAGGCGAGGACCACCACATCGATGGATTCCCCGTTCGCCTGGCTTCGCAGCCGCGCAACGCAGCGCGCGATAATTGCACGATCTATCGGCAGGCCGCGCAGCTTCGCCTCGGCCAGTGCGACGAGCTCGGGCGCGGCTTCGCGCAGAAGCGTCGTCTCTCCACCGAATTCGGCCTGCAGGCGGTCGACGTAATGCTGCCGGATGGTCGCCTTCGTTCCCATGAGGCCGATGGTCCCGGTCCGGGTGAGGGCGGCGGCGGGCTTGATCGCGGGCACCGTGCCGACGACCGGTATCGCCAGCACGTCGCGCACCATGCCCAGCGCGATGGTCGATGCGGTGTTGCAGGCGATGCAGACGAGGCGCGGGGCGTAGCGTTCCCCCATCCGCCCCAGCAATCCGGCGACGCGCGCGGCGATCTGCGCCTCCGTCTTGTCGCCATAGGGCAGACCCGCCTGGTCGGCGGCAAAAACGATCGGGAGGGCTGGTGCCAGACGGCGCAGCGCGGCAACCACCGTCAGACCGCCGACGCCGCTGTCGAAGATCAGGATGGGGGCGGGGCGCGTCTGATCCACGGGAAACTCCGTTCGCCTTCGAGCCTGCCGAAGGACCGTTGTGTTTCCAAGCCGCTTGAAGGAAGAGCGATGCTTCGACAAGATCGGGATGAACGGATAGGGGGGTATATGGACATTCTTCTGGCGGCCGTGCTGGGATACGCATTCGGATCGATCCCGTTCGGCCTGATCCTCACGAAGCTGGCGGGGCTTGGCGATGTGCGCCAGCAGGGCAGCGGCAATATCGGTGCCACGAACGTGCTTCGCACCGGTAACAAGGGGCTGGCGGCGGCGACGCTGCTGCTCGACCTGGCGAAGGGGCTGGTGCCGGTCGCTTTGGCCTGGGGCCTGGTTCCCGACTGGGTCGGCGTAACGGCGGTCGCTACCATCCTGGGTCATTGCTTCCCCGTCTGGCTTGGCTTCAGGGGCGGCAAGGGCGTGGCAACGCTGGCGGGCGTATGCTTCGGCATCGGCTGGCCGGTCGGCCTTACCTATGCGCTGGTATGGATCGGGTTGCTGGCGGCATTGCGCGTCAGTTCGCTGGCCGGAATGGTCGCGGCGATTGCCGCGCCGATCGCGGCCTGGACGTTCGGTTACGGGGATATTGCCCTCTATCTCGCCGCCATCGCGCTGCTGATCATCGCACTCCACCATGCAAATATCGGCCGGCTGTTGAACGGCACGGAACCCAGAGTGGGCAGCCGATCGTGACGTTGACGCAGGACGAGGCGTTTGCCCGCATCCGCCTCATGCGATCTCCGAATATCGGCCCCGTCACTTACGCGCAGCTGCTGGCGCGTTTCGGCAATGCAGTCGCCGCCATAGAGGCGTTGCCCGATCTTGGGCGGAAGGGCGGTCGCAGCTACGCCCCGGCCAAGCGCGAGCGGATTGCCGCCGAGATTGCCGCCACGAGGACAGCCGGCGCGCGTTATCTGTTCAGGGATTCTCCAGACTATCCGCCATTGCTGCGCGCGCTGGACAGCGCGCCGCCGATCCTGATCTGGCGCGGCGATCCGGCGCTTATGGCAAGGCCCTGCGTCGCGATGGTCGGTGCGCGCAACGCGTCGGCCGCGGCGGTCAAGCTGTCGCGCGAGTTTGCGGGCGGGCTGGCGGATGCGGGCTTCACCGTCGTGTCCGGCCTGGCGCGCGGGATCGACGGCGCGGCGCATGAGGGGGCGTTTCCATCGACAGTCGGGATCATCGCCAGCGGGATCGACATTGCCTATCCGCCGCAGCATGCCGAGTTGCAGGAACGGATCGCCTGCGAGGGGCTGCTGCTGGCCGAACAGCCGCCCGGGACCGAACCGCGCGGCAGCCATTTCCCCAGTCGCAACCGGATCATCGCCGGACTTGCGATCGGCACGCTGGTGGTGGAAGCCGCGCCCAGGTCCGGCTCGCTCATCACCGCGCGGCTGGCGGGGGAAGCGGGGCGGGAGGTCATGGCGATACCGGGCAGTCCGCTGGATGCCCGGTCGCAAGGGTGCAACAACCTCATTCGGGAAGGGGCCGTGCTGGTGCAAGCCGTGGACGACATCGTCGAATTGCTAAACGGTTTCGACGGCCTGCCGCGATCAACCTTCCGCGAAGCCGCCACCAGCGAATACGACTTCGGCGAGGAATTCGCCGAAGCCGAACCCGCCGACATCGAAGGCCGGCTCAGCGCCGCGCCGGTCGCGGTGGACGAGTTGGTCCGTCAATCCGGCGACAGCGCCGCCGCCGTGCATATCGCGCTCATGGAACTGGAGATCGCCGGCCGCCTGCAACGCCATGCGGGCGGCAAGGTGAGCTTGCGGAATGGATGATAGCCAGACGATCGGCGAACGGTTCGGGCTGTTAGCGGCAGAGACGATACGCATCATAGCCTCGGCAACATCGGCCGTGGCGGGTTATCTGATCGTGGTAGTAGGTTTCGGCATCCTGATCGACACGGCACTGCTGCATGACGGGTGTTCGGCTGACGAAAGGCCGGAGGATGATCGCGCCTGAACTCAGCCGTTATTCAGGTCGCAGGGGCGAACCTTTACGTCCGACAAAGCAAAGGAGGGGGTTCATGCGCAATCTTGTAGGATCGATCAGCATTCTGGCGATGATCGCGCCGCTGCCAGCGGCATATGCCCAAGTTCCTGTCGAACCGATGACGCGGTCCATGCCCGCTCCTTCGATAGAAGAACAGTCGCCGGTAACCTTGATGCCGATTTCCGAATGGTCGCTGCAACAGCAAGAGCATGGATGTGCCCTGCGGCGATCGTTTGGCTCTCCCGATCTGCCGACCGTCATCGAGTTTCGGCGCAACGAGCCCAAAAGCGGAGGCTTCGATATCGCGATCAGCAGCGAAGAATTCGCGATGAACGACGGCCCGTTCGTAGCGACCCTTCTGCCGGGCGGCGTAGAGTACGCGCCGCCTCTGCCGGGACGGGAGCAAGAAGCGTCGGGCGCACTCTGGACTGTTTGGGCACATTATATTGGGTTAGCGTCAAGGCGGAACTTCACCAGCGAGGAGTGGGACCGCTATCGTGCCGATGATGGCCCTGAAAAGTTTCGACGGAGCGTAGAGAGCCTGAAGATCACCGGTTTGTTCGACAGGGATATCGAACTCGTTACAGGCGCGGTTAGCGAGCCGCGGCAAATGCTTACCGATTGCTACGATCAGGTCATGATCGCGCACGGAATGACGCGCGAAGATGCGTTGGAAGACAATCGTCCGGTCGATTTCAAGAACCGGGTTCGCATTCTGGGATCGATGGCGTACTTGCTACCGCAGGCCCTCATGGCGCGGATTGAGCGAGGTAAACAAGTTCGGGTAAACTTTGCCGTGTTTCTCAATGTGAATGCGGAACCGACCGGTTGTCGTTTGACGACGGTCCCACGGTATCGGGAGCTGGAGACGCAAGGCTGTGAGAGGATTATTCGCGAGGGGCGGTTCGAGTTCAAGACAGGCGAAGATCGGCGTCCGGCCATGGTTCAAGCCGGATATCTCTTCATTCCCGATCGGGGTTTTCATTTTACGGGCGGCTAGCTTGAGTTTTCTTCGTGTTTCGTTTTCGATCGATCGTGCAACCGCTACCATCAGTCAGCCCGAACGGTCCTGCGAGCATCGGTTCGCTGGTCACCGGCCTGAAGCTTATTGCCTTATTGAGAAACCGGGACCGATCGATCGAAGAGGCGGTTGACGAAGGGCCGGAGGATGATCGCGCCTGAACTCATCTACCATTCAGGTCGCGGAAGCGAACCTTGGCGTCCGACAAAGCAAAGGAGGGGTTTTATGCGCAATCTTGTAGGGTGTATCAGCATCTTCGCGATGATGGCGCCGCTACCGGCGGCATATGCCCAAGGTCCTGCCGAACCGATGACGCGGTCCATGCCCGCTCCGCCGTCCGGGCTCTGCCGCCAACCCGCGGCGCTGCCCGTGCTGGGCAAGGAGATGGAACGTAACGATTTGCAACAGCGGCGCGGCGATATTCGTCCGCTGCATAGTGTCGCGACTGCACCGCGCGTTCCACCACCTCCTCCAGTAGCCGTTCCACCTTCAGCCGACGCGCCTTCCGCCTCGGAGAGCGATGTGATCATGGTCACCGGATCGCGCGTCGAACGCACCGAGTCGGATGCTTCGGCGCCGGTCACGGTCGTTACCGAAGGAAGCATCGCCCGCGAAGCGCCGATGGCCGACGCGGCCATGCCGGGCTATCCCACGCTGCCGGTCCCGCCGCCGCCACGGCGACCCGCGCCGCAGCCGCAAAGCGGTCTGCTGACGGCGGGGGAACATGACGATCTGCTCAATCCGGAGCTCTACGCCGATTACGTGCGAAAATCCGATCTGGGCCAGAAGGCGCGCGACGTGCCCTATCTCGACACGGCGCGCGTTCTGACAGTGGAGGCCAGGGACCGCCGAGGGCGGCCCATGCCGTTCGTCCCGGTGGAAGTCCGCTGCGCCGATGGCAGTTCGATCACGCTGAACACCGTCGCCGATGGCCGGGCCGTGTTCTTCCCCTCGTTCGATGTGCTGGGCGACAGTGTACGTGTCCGCGCGGGCGACGCGCGCTGGCGCGACGTCGATCTGGCGACGGACGCGGGCAGCCAGACGGTGGGGTTCACCATGGACCGTGCCGCAGCGCAAGTGCGCCAGCTCGACCTGGCGCTGGTGGTCGATGTCACCGGCTCCATGTCGGACGAGCTGCGGTTTTTGCAGGCGGAACTGACCGCCATCGTCGATGCGCTGAACGCGCGGCACCGGGACCTCGATATCCGGGTCGGCTTCACCTTTTACCGCGACGAGGGCGACGAGTTCGTCACCCGCACCTTCCCGCTCGATGGGGACATGGCCCGCGCGAAATCGCTGATCGCCGATCAGTCCGCCCGGGGCGGCGGCGATTACGAGGAAGCGATGCAGGACGCGCTGATCCGCGCCGCGAACCAGGACTGGCGCGAGGATGCGGTGAAGACGCTGCTGCTGGTGGCGGATGCCCCGCCGCACGACCGGGACATCGCGACGACCTGGACCGCCGCCGAACATCTGCGCGCGAAACGGGTGCATATCGTTCCCGTCGGCGCATCGGGCGTCGCGGACATGGCGGAATATCTGATGCGGGCGATGGCGGCTTCCACCCAGTCGCGCTACACCTTCCTCACCGACGATAGCGGGATCGGCAATCCACACGCGAAACCGGCGATCGACTGCTACCTGGTGACCCGCCTCGACAGCCTGCTTCGCCGGGTGATCGACAGCCAGATCTCCGGCCGCCGCATCGAACCCGAGCGCGACGAGATCATCCGCAGCGTCGGCAATTACGATGCCGGTCGCTGCGTCCTGCCCGCAGGGTTCGGTAGCGCCGAGCCACGCGACGACGACACTTGACGTAGCCGGTAGCCTGTCCGCACCCTCGCGCGTATACGCACGTGAAAGGGCGCGGGCGGCTTCATGCCCCGCCGCGGAAGGACACCGGCACAACATCCATGCAACTCGTTATCGTAGAATCGCCCGCGAAGGCGAAGACCATCGAAAATTACCTGGGCAAGGACTTCAAGGTTCTCGCCTCCTACGGCCATGTCCGGGATTTTCCCAAGAAGGACGACGCCGTCCGCCCCGATGACGATTTCGCGATGAGCTGGGAAATCTACCAGGACAAGCGCAACAAGGACCAGGTGAAAGCGATCGTCGACGCGGCGAAGAAATCGTCCCGTGTCGTCCTCGCGACCGACCCCGACCGCGAAGGCGAGGCGATCAGCTGGCACGTGCTGGAAGTGCTGAAAAAGCGCAAGGCGCTGCCCGATGCCGTGGATCGGGTCACCTTCAACGCGATCACCAAATCCGCCGTGACGGAAGCGATGGGCAAACCGCGCCAGATCGACATGGATTTGGTGGACGCCTATCTCGGTCGCAGGGCGCTCGACCGCCTGTTCGGTTTTACGCTCAGTCCGGTATTATGGCGCAAGCTGCCCGGCGCGAAATCGGCGGGGCGGGTGCAGTCGGTGGCGCTGCGGATCATCGTCGATCGCGAACGCGAGATCGAGGCGTTCCGGGCGGACGAATACTGGTCGATCGTCGCGCATATGGAACAGGACGGCACGCCGTTCGATGCGCGGCTGGTCAAATATGACGGCAAGAAACTCGACAAGCTGTCGCTCGGCAATGAAAGCGTGGCGGGCGATGCGAAAAAGAAGATCGAGAACGCACCGTTCACGATCGAGGATATCGAGACGAAGCCGCTCAAACGCCATCCCTCGCCGCCCTTCACGACCTCGACCCTGCAGCAGGAGGCTTCGCGCAAGCTGGGTTTCAATGCCAGTCACACGATGCGGTGCGCGCAGAAACTCTACGAAGCGGGGCTGATTACCTACATGCGGACCGACGGCGTGCAGATGGACGGCAGCGCCATTTCCGCCTGCCGCAAGGCGATCGCGCAGCGTTACGACGGGCATTACCTGCCGGAAAAGCCGCGTCATTACGCGACCAAGGCGAAGAACGCGCAGGAAGCGCACGAGGCGATCCGCCCGACCAACTTCACGCAGGCGAAGGCGTCCAGCGGCGACGATGCGAAGCTCTACGATCTTATCTTCAAGCGCGCCATGGCCAGCCAGATGCAAGCCGCCAGCCTGGAACGCACGACCGTCACCCTGCGCGATCCGGCCGGCCTGCACGAATTGCGCGCGACCGGGCAGGTCATCAAGTTTCCCGGCTTCCTCGCGGCGTATCAGGAAGGGCTGGACGATCGGGAGGACGACGAGGACGGCCTGCTTCCGGTGATGAAGAAGGGGGATGCCCCGGCCAAGAAATCGGTCGATGCGAACCAGCATTTCACGCAGCCGCCGCCGCGGTTTTCCGAAGCCAGCCTGGTCAAGCGGCTGGAGGAGCTGGGCATCGGCCGCCCGTCCACCTATGCCTCCACCATCCAGGTGCTGCGCGATCGCGATTACGTGCGGATGGAGAAGAACCGTTTCTTCGCGGAGGAAAGCGGGCGGCTGCTCACCGCCTTCCTCGAACGGTTCTTCGAACGCTACGTCGCCTATGATTTCACCGCCGGGCTGGAGGACGAGCTGGATGTCGTGTCCGACGGCAAGGAGGAATATAAGCGCCTGCTCGCCAAGTTCTGGAAGGATTTCAAACCCAAGGCCGATGAGGTCATGGAAAAGCTGCCGTCCGAAGTCACCGAAGTGCTGGATGATTACCTGTCCGATTACCTGTTCCCCGAACGCGGCGACGGGCACGATGCGCGCTGGTGCCCGCTATGCGACAAGGAAGGGCGCTCGGGCGGCCGACTGGCCTTGCGCGGCGGCAAGTTCGGCGCGTTCATCGCCTGCGCCAATTACCCCGAGTGCAAATTTACCCGCCGCTTCGCACAGCCGGGCGCGGATGGCGAAGACGCGGCCGAGGATGCGGTGATGGGCAATCACCCCGACACCGGCCTTCCGATCGAACGCAAGACCGGACGGTTCGGGCCGTATGTCGAGATGGGCGAAGGCAAGGAGGCGAAGCGCGCATCGATCCCCAAGGACCTCGACGATTTCGACCTGGAATGGGCGATCAAGCTCATAGACCTGCCGCGCATCGTCGGCGAACATCCCGAAACGGGCAAGGAAATCGAAGCGGCCATCGGGCGCTACGGCCCCTATCTGAGGCATGACGGAAAGTATGCAAAGCTGACAACGACGGCGGACGTATTCGAAACCGGTATGAATGCGGCGGTGTCGCTGCTGGCCGAAGCCGCGAACCGCAAGGGCGGCGGGCGGCAGAAAGCCGACCCGATCAAGACCTTCGGCAAGCATCCGACATCCGAAGCCGAGATGAAAGTGCTTCCCGGACGCTACGGCCCCTATGTCACCGATGGCACGACCAATGCGACCCTTCCTAAAGACATCAAGCCCGAAGATGTGACCGAGCAGCAGGCGATCGAACTGATCGACGCGCGGGTGGCGAAAGGGCCGGCGAAGAAGAAGGCAAAGAAAGCGCCTCCCAAGAAGAAGGCTGCCGCGAAGAAACCAGCGGCAAAAAAGGCGGCGGCGAAGAAGGCGGCGGCAAAGAAGGCGGTGGCGAAGAAACCAGCGTCAAAGGCCGAGGCGGAAAATCTTTCCTCGAGGAAAGATCCGGCGAAACCCGCAGGCACCGCCGGGACCGCCGGCTGATGGCCAAAGAACGCTTCGAACGCCACAAGCAACCCTGGACCGGCGAAGAGGCGGGAACGCTCAAGCTACTCGCCGGCAAGGGGCAGGGACTGAAACAGATCGCCAAGGCGCTCAACCGAAGCGAGGAATCGACCAAGGATTTCGCCAAGAAGCACAAGATCGCGGTGGCGAAGAAGCGGTAGTCGACTAGCGGTTCAATTCGGGCAATATATTTGACTGGTTTATAAGGCCGAGAAGATATTGAGCAAGTCTACTTAATCTGGCAGCCTTCCAAGCTACCGTATCCAGTTCGCCCAACGTAACACGTTTAATCACAAGATTTGCCACTTTTCCATCGGAGTTAGGAATATGTGTCAAGCAAACCCCCCAGTCAGGCATTACTTGCATATCTGCATGAGCTGCAATGTGCCGCCACTTGATTAGCCATTCGATTTTCTTAAAAAATGCTTCTGCTGTTCGAACGAACTGTTCCAATGGACCTTTTGAAAAGCATTCTTTGTAAAAACTTAATGCGATTAGGTAAGGAATAAGGAAAATTTTCTCGCAAATCTAAATACAATTGTATTCGAGAACATCGCAGGGCAAGTTCACCGATTTTTGTTTCGATCGAACCTAAAGACGATACGATAACTCCACGATAAAATAGAGCCGACTCTACATCACCCCGCGTTGTCCAGGGGTTGGTTTCTATAGCATAGGCACTTCGCGCTAAACCACCCTTAGGGGCTCTTAAAAATCCTTGGATTGGCCTGTCATAATACCCAGCCACGATCATCACCGCCCCCAATCCAGTCCTATTTCCTCGTATATTTCCCTGTCCTCCGCCCAGTTCGGATCGACTTTGACGTGCAGGAACAGGTGCACCTTCTGGCCCAGCACGGCCGCCAGTTCGGTGCGGGCCGCCTCGCCGATGGCCTTGATGCGGGCGCCGCCCTTACCCAGCACGATCGGTTTCTGGCTGTCGCGACCGACGACGATCTGCTGGCGGACCTCGACCGAGCCGTCCTTTTTCTGCGTATAGCTTTCGGGACGCACGGCGCTGTCATAGGGCAGTTCCTCATGCAATTGCGCGTAGAGCTGTTCGCGCGTGATTTCCGCGGCGAGCAGGCGTTCGCTGGCGTCCGACACCTGTTCTGCCGGATAATGCCATGGCCCCGCCGGCATCATGCCGGACAGGTGTTCCTTCAATTCGGGCACACCGTCGCCGGTCAGTGCGGACACGAAGAACACCTCCTCGAACGCGGCCTGGTCGTTCAGTTCCTGTGCCAATGCCAGCAGCGGTTCCTTCACCGCCTTGTCGACCTTGTTCAGGACCAGCAGCTTGCGTTCGGGCCGCTTCGCCAGGGCTTCGACCAGGGGCAGCATTTCGTGACGCCGCTGCTTGATCGGATCGACCATCAGCACGATCGCATCCGCCGATGCCGCGCCGTCCCACGCCGCGCTGACCATGGCGCGGTCGAGCTTGCGGCGGGGCGAGAATATGCCCGGCGTATCCACCAAAACGAGCTGCGTTTCATCGTGCAGGGCAATGCCCATCAGCCGGGCGCGGGTGGTCTGCGCCTTGGCGCTGGTAATCGCGACCTTCTGCCCGACGAGCTGGTTGACCAGCGTGCTCTTGCCCGCGTTCGGCGCACCGATCACGGCCACGATCCCGCATCTGGTGTCGGATAATTCAGGTGTTTCGAAGTTCGTCATATCGTTAGGGGTCATCCGTATTGAACCATGAATGCCTTGGCGGCGGCGGTCTCCGCCTCCTGCTTGGAAGATGCGCTGGCTTGCGCATGGCCGACTTTCGGGACCGTGACCCGCACGGTGAAACGCGATGCGTGGTCGGGTCCGGAGCGGTCGACGACCGTATATTCCGGCGGCTTGCGCCGATTGCCGGCGGCCCATTCCTGCAGGGCGCTCTTGGGATGCTTGGCGGTCCCGACCGTCCCTTCGAGCTGACCGGCCCACAGGCGTTCGATCAGATTGGCCGTCGGATCGAAGCCAACCTCGACGAAGGACGCGCCCAGCAGGGACTCCATGATATCGCCCAGCACGTTCTCGCTGGTCGCGGCGCCGTCGTCGCGGGCCTGCTTGCCGAGCCGGGCGTGCGTCGGCACTCCGATCGTGCGCGCGACCTCGGCGCAGACGCGCTTGCTGACCAGGGCGTTCAATCGCTGCGCCAGCGCCCCTTCCGCCCCCGGCAGTTCGCGGTAGAGCCAGCCCGCGATGGTCAGCCCCAATATGCGGTCGCCCAGAAATTCGAGCCGCTGGTAATCGCGCGTTTCCCCGGTGCTGCCATGGGTCAGGGCTTCCTGCCAGAGCAATGGCTGGTCGCTCGTGAAACCGGTTTCGGTCAGCCATTGCGCCGTGACGGCGGACAGGGGGGGCAGGGGGTTCTTCATGAAAGCGCCGCTACAGCAATGTTCCCAGCCGGTCGGCGCGAAGGGCGGTGAACCAGGTCCAGGGAAGCAGCCAGTCCGCCGACCCGTCGGTCGACCACATCACGATCGCGGCGCGGCCCACCAGCAACTCCTGCGGAACCATGTCGACGCCGCCCCCCGCCACGGCGTCGAAACGGCTGTCTTCGGAATTGTCGCGATTGTCGCCCATCACGAAGATCGCGCCGTCGGGCACTCTCGTCGGTTCGAAATCGTCCTGCCCGAATTCACCCAGATCGAGCGTGTCGTAACTGGCGCCGCCCGGCAGGGTCTCGCGGTAGCGGCGGTAGCGGCACACCCGCATGCCGTCGGCGTTTATCGCCGACACGGCATAGGGGTGGCACTGCGTGTTGGGCGACAGGAGAATGTCGAAATCCGCAATCCGGGTTCGCTCGATCGTGCGCCCGTTCAACACCAGCGCGCCGCCGCGCATCGCCACCGTGTCGCCGGGCAGGGCGATGGCCCGCTTCACGTAATCGATGCCATCGACGGGATGCTTGAATATGACGACGTCGCCCCGATCGGGCATATCGGCGAGAATGCGTCCGGGTATGAGCGGCGCATCCCCGGGCAACGAATAGCGGGAATATCCGTACGACCATTTGGCCGCCAGCAGGTAATCGCCGTTCATCAACGTCGGCAGCATGGATTCGCTGGGTATGTTGAACGGCGACAGGACGAAACTTCGAAACAACAGGACGAACAGGACGAGCTTCAGCAGGAAGAGGAAGAAATTGTCCTCCCGCCCGACCGGTTTTTCCGCGGCCCCCTTCTCATGCGTGTTCGCGGGCGTGTCTACGGGCGTGTCTACGAGCATGGCGGCGCGGTCGGTCACGGCAGGATGCCCGTCTTGTTGCCTGCGGTCCGCATCCCGGACGAAACGTGCCGATCGTGCACGATAAGGCAGGTTCCGAAATGCGACGGCTTTTCAATCATCGCCGCAGCCCTTACCCCCGGGCGCGCATCGGAGGAAAGGGATTTTGCATGGACGACACGGCACAGGCCATCTGGGACGAACTACGGGCCTGCCCCGAACGGACGCTGGCTTCGCTGTTCGAACAGGGCGGACGGGTCGATGTCCTGTCCGGCCGGATCGAATGGAACATGGCCGAAGCGAAGGGCGGTATCGTGTTCGACTGGTCGAAAACGCACCTGGACGATGCGCTGCTGTCCGGCTTCGAGAAGCTGGCGGAAGCGATGGATTTTACAGGCAAGCGTGCGGCCATGCTGACCGGCGATATCGTCAACCGGACCGAAGGGCGTGCCGCCGAACATACCGCGCAGCGCGGCATGGGATCGCACGCCGCGGTGGAGGAAGCGGCGGCGCTTCACGCGCGCATGCGCATGCTGTTGGAGGCGATCCACGGCGGTGCGATGGGGGATGTGCGACACTGCATCCATATCGGCATCGGCGGTTCCGCGCTGGGCCCGGCGCTGGCGGTCGAGGCGCTGACGCATGACCTGGCGCGGATGGACGTGCACGTGGTGAGCAATGTCGACGGGGTCGCGTTGGAACGGGCGTTCGCCGCCTGCGATCCGGCGACCACGATCGTCGCGGTCGCGTCCAAGACCTTTACCACGATCGAGACCCTGACCAATGCGCGGTCGGCGATGGACTGGCTTGAAAGGAGCGGCGTCGAGGATCCCTATGGGCGGGTCGTGGCGCTGACGGCCAGCCCGGAGAAAGCGGTCGAATGGGGCGTGGACGAAACCCGTGTCCTGCCGTTCGGCGAAAGCGTCGGCGGGCGCTATTCGCTCTGGTCCAGTATCGGATTTCCCGTCGCGTTGGCTATCGGTTGGGATGAATTCGCCGAGTTTTTGGGCGGGGCGCGCGCCGTCGACGAACATTTTCGCGATATGGATGGCAGGCACAATCTGCCCCTGCGCGCGGCGTTCGCCGACCGCTATTATGCCGGGCTGCGCGGCTGCGAGACGCGCGGCGTCTTCGCCTATGACGAGCGGCTGGCGCTGTTTCCCGATTACCTTCAGCAGCTGGAGATGGAAAGCAACGGCAAGAGCGTGACGGCGACCGGCGCGCCGGTTGCCAAGCCTACCGCGCCGATTACCTGGGGCGGAGTGGGTACGGATGCGCAGCATGCGGTGTTCCAGCTCCTTCATCAGGGCACGCATCTGGTGCCGGTGGACTTCATCGCCAGCATCGCCCCGGGCGACGATCTGGATGCTGCGCATCATCGCATCCTGCTGACCAACTGTTTCGCGCAAGCCGCGGCCCTGATGGCGGGCGAGGCGAATGACGACCCGGCGCGCGCCTTCCCCGGCGACCGGCCCAGCGCAACCATGTTGTGCGATCATATCGACCCGGCGACCCTGGGCGCGCTCATCGCGTTTCACGAACACCGCACCTTCGCCAACGCCGTGTTGATGGGGATCAATCCGTTCGACCAGTTCGGGGTCGAGCTGGGCAAGCGGATGGCCAAATCGATCGAGGGCGGCAAAGCCGATTTCGACGAAAGCACCATGGCATTGTTGAAGGCCGCCGGGCTTTGATCCGCGTCGCGCGCGAAGTTGTCTAGATCGCCGGTGCCAGTTCGGCGAACGCTTTTTCGAAGGCGTTTACATCGTGCAGCGTCAGGCTTTTCGCGCGCAACGTCAGAAGTCCGCTCTCCCGCAATGCCTTGGTCAGGCGGTTGGCATGGATGACCGAAATGCCGACCATCATCGCCAGATGCCTTTGCGTGATCGGCATGGAATAGCGGGCCGTTTCGCGGTCCAGCGTGCCGAATGCGATTTGCCGCCGCCGCATCTGCCCGAAATAATAGATGATCTTTTCCCGCGAACCCAGACTGCCCATGGCTATGACCGCCTCCCTCAGCCAGTCCGCTTCCGCCACGACATGGCGGATCACGTTCAGGGCCAGCACCGGATCGTCTGCCAATGCGGACCGAAGATCGGGTACCGGAATGGTGGATATCCGGCACGGCGTCAACGCGCACAGCCGGCCCAGCGGTTCGTCTTCCACCAGCGTGTCGAGGTTGATGAAATCGCCCGGGACATATGTGGCGGTAATCGACGAGCCGCCGTTCTCGTCATCATGCACCCGGCTGAGCCATCCCTCTTCGACGTAGCACGCGGTGGGATGCGGACCTTTCGGCAGGAAGCCGCGCTTGGGACGCAATTCGCTTCTCTGCCCCCGCGACTGGAACAGCCGAACGAGGGGGCCGTGGGGTATCGGTTCGGTCGATTGCGAATATCGCGTACCTGTCGTCAACAACCCCTCCTGAACCCTTGCTGGTGCGAAACTTTCGATGACATGAATTTTCTTTTCTTATCAAGACCAATTGCCATTAATGTCAAATGAAACCCTGCGCGCCAACCGGTCGACCCGAAAGGCGGACCGCATATGTCATGTTTCGCGGGCTTTCCCTTGCCGGTGGCGCGCGCCGCGGATATCGATCGCGCGATCTTGACCTGGAGAACGCATGCCTGAATTCGATTACGACTTGTTCACCATCGGTGCCGGTTCCGGCGGGGTGCGCGCGTCGCGCGTCGCCGCCTCGCACGGCGCGAAAGTCGCGCTGGCCGAGGAGCACCGGGTCGGCGGCACCTGCGTCATCCGCGGCTGCGTGCCCAAGAAGATGCTGGTCTACGGCGCGCATTTCGCGGAGGATCTGGAGGATTGCCAGCAATTCGGCTGGACGGTCGAGAACGCCTCGTTCGACTGGATCAAGTTGCGCGACCATGTGCTGAACGACGTGTCGCGGATCGAAGGTTTGTATGAGCAGACGCTGCAATCGCACGACGTCGAGATTTTCTCCGAACGCGCCGAGATCACCGGCGAACATGAGATCACCCTCGCTTCGGGCAAGGTCGTCACCGCCAAGCATATCCTGATCGCGACCGGCGCGCGTCCGCACGTGCCGCCCTGCGAGGGCCATGAACATGGCATTACCAGCAACGAGGCGTTCCATCTCGACGCCATCCCCGACCGCGTGCTGATCGCCGGCGGAGGCTACATCGCCAACGAGTTCGCAGGCATCTTCAACGAATTCGGCGCGAAGGTGACGATCATCAACCGGTCCGACACGCTGCTGCGTCAATACGACCACGCGCTGCGCGATCGGCTGCTCCAGATCAGCATCGCCAAGGGGATCGATTTCCGATTCAACGCCGAATTCCGCGGCATCGAGAAGACCGACGATGGCTGCCTGCGCGTATCGATGACGGGGCATGACGACATGGAGGTCGATTGCGTCCTGTTCGCCACCGGCCGTCTGCCCAATACCGAGGGGCTGGGGCTGGGCGCGGCCGGCGTCGAGACGGGCGACAAGGGCGAAATCATCGTCGACCGGTTCAGCAAGACGAATGTCGACCATATCCACGCCGTCGGCGACGTGACGGACCGGGTGCAACTGACCCCCGTCGCCATCCGCGAAGGGCAGGCCTTTGCCGACACGGTGTTCGGCGACGGTCCGCCGGTCGCGGTCGATCACGGCTGCATTCCCAGCGCCGTGTTCAGCCATCCCCCGATAGCGTCCGTGGGGCTGAGCGAGAGCGAGGCATCCACGACGATCAGCGAGATCAAGATCTACCAGTCCGATTTCCGGGCGATGAAAAACGTCGTCGCCGGTCGCAACGAACGCTCGCTCTACAAGATGATCTGCGATGCCAATACCGACCGGATCGTGGGCATCCACATGATCGGACCCGATGCGCCGGAAATCATGCAGGCGGCGGCGGTCGCGGTGAAGGCGGGTTTGACCAAGGCCGATTTCGATGCGACCACGGCGATCCACCCAACCATGGCCGAAGAACTGGTGCTGCTGAAATGACCGATCCAACCGATACGACAAACACCGACAGGATGACGGTCCTGGTCACCGGCGGCACCGGCTATATCGCCGGCGCAATCATCGATCAGCTGCTGGCGAAAGGCCATTCGGTCCATACGACCGTGCGCGACTGGGCGAAGAGCGAATCCCGCCTGCGCGCCCGCTGGCCCGACGCGGGCGATCGGCTGGCATTGTTCCAGGCCGATCTGATGCGGGACGCGGGCTGGGCGGAAGCCAACGAAGGCTGCGACGGGGTCGCGCATGTCGCTTCGCCCTTTCCGATCGGCGTGCCGAAGGATGACGACGAACTGGTCGTTCCAGCCCGCGAAGGCACCCTGCGCGCGCTGCGTTTCGCGAAACAGGCGGGCGTGACGCGCTTCGTCCAGACGAGCTCCTCCGCCGCGATCGCCTATGGCCAGGGCGACCGGACGCATTTCGACCATACCGACTGGACCGACGTGACCGCGAAGGGCGTGTCCGCCTACGCCAAGTCCAAGACCCTGGCCGAAAACGCCGCGCGCGACTGGGTGATCGAACACGCGCCGGACATGGTCTATTGCAGCGTCAATCCCGTCGCGGTGTTCGGCCCGGTCGCGGATGACGACCTGTCGACTTCGGTGGAGATCGTGAAGAGGCTGATGGATGGGTCCATTCCGATGATCCCCAATATGGGCATCGGCGTGGTCGATGTGCGCGACGTCGCGAAGGCGCATGTGCTCGCGCTGGAGGCGCCTGCGGACATGGTCAGGGGCGAACGCTTCCCCGCCGCGCAGAGCACCCTGTGGATGATGGAGATGGCCGACGTGCTGCGGCGGCGCGTGCCCGAACATGCGGGCAAGGTGCCGAGCCGATCCATGCCCGATCTCATGGTCAAGGCGCTGTCCTTGGTCATGCCGGAAATGAAGCAGATCAAGGGCGGTCTTGGCCATGTGCGCGAAGTCGATGGCAGCCATACGACGGATACGCTCGGCTTCGAATACATCACGGCGGAACAGTCGCTGGAGGACACGGCGCGCAGCCTGGTCGAACATGGTATCGTTAGGACCTAGACTGATGTGCTCTGGCATAGGCAGGGGTCTGCATAGGGAAACATTCTTGCCAGACGCCCGCCGACCTGGCTAACCCGCCGTTCAAACAGGGAGAGACCATGTCCACCAATATCGTCGAACTGGAACGCCGCCGCGACGCCGCCATGTTGGGGGGTGGCCGGAAGCGGATCGACGCGCAGCATGCGAAAGGCAAGCTGACCGCGCGCGAACGACTGGACGTGTTGCTGGACGAAGGCAGTTTCGAGGAACTCGACATGTTCGTCGAACATGACTGCACCGATTTCGGCATGGCGGAGCAGAAGTTTCCCGGCGACGGCGTGGTCACCGGCAGCGGCACGATCAACGGCCGGCTGGTCTATGTCTTCAGTCAGGATTTCACGGTTTTCGGCGGCAGCCTGTCCAAACGCCATGCGGAGAAGATCTGCAAGGTGATGGACAACGCCATGAAATACGGCGCGCCGGTCATCGGTCTCAACGACAGCGGCGGCGCGCGCATCCAGGAAGGCGTCGCTTCATTGGGCGGCTATGCCGACGTGTTTCAGAAGAACGTATTGGCGAGCGGCGTGGTGCCGCAGATTAGCCTCATCATGGGACCATGCGCGGGCGGGGCGGTGTATTCGCCCGCGATGACGGACTTCATCTTCATGGTGAAGGACAGCTCCTACATGTTCGTGACCGGGCCGGAGGTGGTCAAGACCGTCACCAACGAGGTCGTTACGCAGGAGGAACTGGGCGGCGCGGTCACCCACACGACCAAGACCAGCGTCGCCGATCTGGCGTTCGAGAACGACATCGAAACGCTGCTGGCGACGCGCGATTTCTTCGATTTCCTGCCATTGTCGAACCGGGAGGAGGTGCCCGAACGCCCGACCTCCGATCCGTTCGACCGCGAGGAAGCGAGCCTCGACACGCTGATCCCCGACAACGCCAACCAGCCTTACAACATGCACGAGGTCATTCGGAAGGTACTGGACGAAGGCGACTTCTTCGAAGTGCAGCCCGCCCATGCCGGGAACATCCTGTGCGGTTTCGGCCGGGTGGAGGGGCGCACGGTCGGTGTCATCGCCAATCAGCCGATGGTGTTGGCAGGCGTGCTGGATATCAACTCCTCGAAGAAGGCCGCGCGTTTCGTGCGGTTCTGCGATGCGTTCGACATTCCGATCCTGACTTTCGTGGACGTCCCCGGTTTCCTGCCCGGCACGGCGCAGGAGCATAACGGCATCATCAAACACGGCGCGAAACTGCTGTTCGCCTATGCCGAGGCGACCGTGCCGAAGATCACCGTCATCACCCGCAAGGCCTATGGCGGCGCGTATGACGTGATGGCGTCGAAGCATCTCCGGGGCGACCTCAACTACGCCTGGCCCACCGCCGAAATCGCCGTCATGGGCGCGAAGGGCGCGGTGGAGATCATCTTCCGCCAGGACCGCGACGATCCCGCCAAGATCGCCGAGAAGACAAAGGAATACGAAGACCGCTTCGCCAATCCTTTCGTCGCGGCGCAGCGCGGCTATATCGATGCTGTGATCTATCCGCACTCGACACGGAAGCGGATCGCGCTTGGACTGCGGAAGCTACGCGGGAAAGTGCTGGAGAACCCGTGGAAGAAGCATGACAATATTCCGTTGTGATCGAGATCGGCATACTGACGGCCATCTGCTGGCCTACGGCGCTATTGACAGGGTTTAGGCTATACGAGGCGGTGAAGCACCACGAGATCATGACCTATGTGGAATCGACGAAGAAATCTGACAGCCCGAAAGATTTCTGGTTTTTGAGTTTCGTGGTTCTCATCATGTTCGTTTTTTCAGCTTCGCTTGCCCTATTAGGAAGCTATCTTCTGCTGGAGCACGCCATATGAAACTCGGCCGCCTCAACCACCTCGGCGTTGCAACGCCCTCAATCGCGGACAGCATCGCCTATTATCGCGACACGATGGGTGCGACGAACATTACCGAACCTTTCGATCTTGAGGAGCAAGGGGTGAAGGTCTGCTTCGTCGATACACTGACCGATAGCGGCATGAACGGCACCCAAATTGAATTGATTGAGCCGCTGGGCGCGGACTCGCCGATCCATAATTTCCTCGAAAAGAACCCGCTCGGGGGGCAGCACCATATCTGTTACGAGGTCGCCGATATCGATGAAGCGCGCGCGCATTTCGAAGGGCTGGGCAAGCGCATTCTCGGCCCGACGCGGATCGGGGCGCATGGGACGCCGATCTTTTTCCTTCACCCGAAGGACATGATGGGGCAGTTGACGGAGATCATGGAAACGCCGCGGATGTAGACGCACCCGTCCTAACCCGTTCATGCTGAGCTTGTCGAAGCATCGCTTTTCTTTTGGGATAGGGCTTGAAGTAAAGACGACCCTTCGACAGGCTCAGGGTGAACGGGCTTAGTGGTTGGAGAGGAATTCGAATGTCCTACGAACATATCAAGGCGGCCGCCAATGGCCCCGTCACCACCATCACCTTGAACCGGCCGGATCGCCTCAACGCCTGTCCGCCCGACATGGCGGTAGAGATACGCGACGCGCTGACCGATGTCGGCGATGCGCGCTGCTTCATCATCACGGGCGAGGGGCGGGCGTTCTGTTCCGGCGCGGATTTGGCGGCGCGCGGCGACAGGCCGGTAACCGGCGGGCGGGGCGCGTATGATTCGCTGGGCATGAGCTACAACCCGCTGATGGTGCAGATGGCCGAATGCGCCGTTCCGATCGTCACCGCCGTGAATGGCCCGGCTGCGGGCGTGGGCTGCTCGATCGCGCTGGCGGGGGACTTCACCATCGCGGGCAGCAGCGCCTATTTCCTGCAGGCTTTCGTCAATATCGGCCTCGTGCCCGATGGCGGGGCGAGCTGGATGCTGCCGCGCCTTATCGGCAAGGCGCGCGCCACGCAGATGATGATGCTTGGTGAAAAGATCGGCGCGCAGCAGGCGGCCGATTGGGGCCTTATCTACAAGGCGGTGGCGGACGATGCGTTGATGGACGAAGCCAACGCGCTGGCGACGCGACTGGCGAACGGGCCGACCCTCGCGCTGGGCCAGATGCGCGCCAATCTGCACTTTGCCTTGCAGAACGATCTGCCCGCCGCCCTGCATCAGGAAGCGGTCGGACAGCGCCGCGCGGGGGATAGCGACGACGCGAAGGAAGGCGGCATGGCGTTCCTGCAAAAACGCAAGGCGGAGTTCGCAGGGAAGTGATGCGCGTTCCTTCTCCTATCGGGAGAAGGATACGTAGCCTTGCTACGCGAAGCGGTGCTATGGCGAAGTTGGATGAGGGTGACAGGCGTTCGAACCCTCACCCAGCTACGACTAGGCAGTGAACTGCCAAGTCTTCGCAACCCTCTCCCGTTGGAGAGGGAAGAGGATGGATATGACCAAAGAACCAAGCATCTCCGACTGGCGGGCCGCCGCCGACCAGGAAGCGAAAGGCGCGGACCTTTCCACTGAAACAGCCGAGGGTTTCACGATCAAGCCCCTCTATACGGCCGAAGATGCGACCGACCCCGGCCTGCCCGGCTTCGCCCCTTTCACGCGCGGCCCCTACGCCAGCATGTATACCGGCCGCCCCTGGACGATCCGCCAATATGCCGGTTTTTCCACCGCCGAGGAATCGAACGCCTTCTACCGCCGCAATCTCGCCGCCGGGCAGAAGGGACTGAGCGTCGCTTTCGACCTCGCCACCCATCGCGGCTACGACAGCGACCATCCCCGGGTGCGCGGCGATGTCGGCAAAGCGGGCGTGGCGATCGACACGGTCGAGGACATGGCTGTCCTGTTCGACCAGATACCGCTGGAAACCATGTCGGTCAGCATGACGATGAACGGCGCGGTGATCCCGGTGCTGGCGTTCTACATCGTCGCGGGGGAGGAGCAGGGTGTTTCCTCGAGGAAACTTTCCGGAACCATCCAGAACGACATCCTGAAAGAGTTCATGGTCCGCAACACCTATATCTATCCGCCCGGGCCCAGCATGCGGATCGTGTCGGACATCATCGCCTACACCAGCGCCAACATGCCGCGCTTCAATTCGATCTCCATCAGCGGCTATCACATGCACGAAGCGGGCGCGACGGCGGTGCAGGAACTCGCCTTCACCATCGCGGACGGCAAGGAATATGCCGTGCGCGCGATGGAAACCGGGCTCGATCTCGACCAGTTCGCACCGCGCCTGTCGTTCTTTTTCGGCATCGGCATGAACTTCTTCATGGAAATCGCCAAGCTGCGCGCGGCGCGCACGCTGTGGTACAAGGTGATGGACGATCTGGGCGCGCGTAACGAGAAGTCGAAGATGCTGCGCACCCATTGCCAGACCAGCGGCGTGTCGCTCCAGGAACAGGATCCCTACAATAACGTCATCCGCACCACGGTGGAGGCGATGGCCGCGACATTGGGCGGCACGCAATCGCTTCACACCAATGCGCTGGACGAGGCGATCGCGCTGCCCACCGATTTCAGCGCCCGCATCGCCCGCAACACGCAGTTGGTGCTTCAGGAGGAATCCGGCATCACGCAGGTCGTCGATCCGCTGGGCGGCAGCTTTTATATCGAGGCTTTGACGACCAAACTGGTCGAGGAAGCCGAAGCGCTGATGGCGCAAGTCGACGCGGCGGGCGGCATGACCCGATACGTCGCCAGCGGCGCGCCCAAGGCCGCGATCGAACGCGCGGCGGCGGAAAAGCAGGCGAGCGTGGACAAGGGCGAAACCGTCATCGTCGGCGTCAACAAATACCGCCGCGACGAGGAAGACGAAATCGACACGCTCGATATCGACAACCACAAGGTCCGCGAGGGGCAGATCGCGCGGCTGAGAAAGAACCGCGAAGAGCGCGACGACGCGGCATGTCGGGCGGCGTTGGATGCGTTGCGGGCGGGGGCGCGATTATCTAAATCCCCCTCCCCTTCAGGGGAGGGGTTAGGGGCGGGGGAAGCAAGCGCTGGCTTACCCAATAACCCCCACCCCCCGACCCCCTCCCCTGAAGGAGAGGGGGAGACGAACCTCCTCGCCCTTGCCGTCGAAGCGGCACGCCAACGCGCCACACTCGGCGAAATATCTTCCGCGATGGAAGATGTGTTCGGCCGCTACGACACCATTCCGACGCCGGTTAAGGGCGTGTACAAAACGGCCTATGAATTCGACAAACGCTGGCAGCAAGTGCTGGACGGCGTGCAGTCGGTCGAACGCCGTCTGGGGCGCAAGCCGAAGATCATGGTCGCCAAGATGGGCCAGGACGGTCACGACCGCGGCGCGAATGTGATCGCCAGCGCCTTCACCGACATGGGCTTTGAGGTCGTCAGCGGCCCATTGTTCCAGACCCCCGCCGAAACCCTGGAAATGGCGCTGGAGCAGGATGTCGACGCCATCGGTGCAAGCAGCCTGGCGGCCGGGCACAAGACGCTGATCCCCGAACTGATCGACTTGCTGAAAGGCGCGGGGCGGGCTGATATCAAGGTGATCGCGGGCGGCGTGATCCCGCAAAAGGATTACGACTATCTGCGCGATGCCGGGGTGCAGGGCATTTACGGCCCGGGCAGCAACGTGGTCGAATGCGGTGCGGATATGCTGCGTCTACTGGGACACAACATGCCGCCCGCGGGCGAGGAACCGGAGGCGGCGGAGTGAGGTTTGATGAGCGACCTTTCTGAACCGGTTGGCAGAGATTTGGCTGCGCTACGTAGTGTCTTTTCGCCCTGTTCGTCGTGGCCTATTTTACGCTTGACGGCATGCTACCGAGTTCCGATGAACCCCCACCGCCTTAATGGCTGTCCTTGCTGTATTTTCCAGGTGCCGCAATAGTTGCGGTAGGCTTTGGCGTACTCCTGTTATACTACTTCACGCGAGATAACGATTGACCCACCGTACTGACGTTCGCCCTGAGCCTGTCGAAGGGCACGTTCCAACACTACCAACTAGCGCGCGTCCTTCGACAGGCTCAGGACGAACGGGTTCGGTTCGATCGGATTGGTCGAGGCAGGAAATAGCCGCGCTGTTCGACCTCCCCTTCACCGAACTGCTGTTCCGCGCTGCGACCATCCACCGCGAGAACCACCCACCGGAACAGGTGCAGCTCTGCACGCTGCTCTCCATCAAGACCGGCGGTTGCCCGGAGGATTGCGGCTATTGCAGCCAGTCCGTCTATGCCGATAGCGGCGTCGAAGCGACCAAGCTGATGGATGTGCAGGCCGTCCTGCAATCCGCCGCGCAGGCGAAGGATCACGGCTCGCAAAGGTTCTGCATGGGCGCCGCCTGGCGCAATCCCAAGGACCGGGACATGCCCGCGATCGTCGAAATCGTGAAGGGCGTGCGCGACATGGGGCTGGAAACCTGCATGACGCTGGGCATGCTGACGCCCAAACAGGCGGATATGTTGGGCGAGGCGGGGCTCGATTATTACAACCACAATATCGACAGCAGTCCGGAATATTACGAGCGCATCATTTCCACCCGCAAGTTCGAGGAGCGGATCGAGACGCTCGATCATGTGCGCAATTCGGGCATCAATGTGTGCAGTGGCGGGATCGTCGGCATGGGCGAAACGCGCGAGGATCGGGTCGGCTTCATCCACACGCTCGCCACCCTGCCGCAGCATCCCGAAAGCGTGCCGGTCAACGCGCTGGTGCCGGTAAAGGGCACGGTGCTGGGCGATATGCTGGCCGACACGCCGATGGCCAAGATCGACGATATCGAATTCGTCCGCACCGTGGCCGTGGCGCGGATCACGATGCCAATGAGCATGGTGCGCCTCTCCGCCGGGCGCGAGTCGATGAGCGATGCGACGCAGGCGCTGTGCTTCCTGGCAGGCGCGAACTCGATCTTCACCGGCGACAAGCTGCTGACCGCGCCCAATGCCGGCGACGACAGCGATGCGGCGTTGTTCGAACGATTGGGGCTGACGGCGCTAAAGGGGGAAGAGCCGATGCGGAAGGAACGGGCCGTATCCTTGGAGCCGGCCGAATGAGCCTGGGCGCGGCAATCGTCATGCTGAGTCAGGCATTGCCCTATAACGGGGCTGAATGCGATCAGGCTCTCGCCGATAGCGGGGTTCAGTATGAGATGAACGTCTGCGCCTGGCGCGAACATGAGGCGGCGGACGCCGAACTCAACGCCGTCTGGAAAACGGCACGCGATTTCGCCAAGCAAAACGACCGGGAATTTCGCCAAAGCCCTTTCTACCGCGAAGACGACGAGGGTCGCTACTTCGCCCTGTTGTTGGCGCAGCAACGCGCCTGGCTGCAATATCGCGACACGAGCTGTGTTCTCAAGTCTGACAGATATCGCACTGGCTCTATGCGTCCGATGGTCTATTCGATGTGCATGACGTCCATGACGCGGAACCGCACGCTGGACCTGATGGAATATATGGAACGGGACGGTTGATGTTCAAAAAAATCCTGATCGCCAATCGCGGCGAGATCGCCTGCCGGGTCATCACCACTGCGTGCCGGATGGGAATCGCCACCGTGGCGGTATATTCCGATGCGGATGCCCGCGCGCCGTTCGTCCGGATGGCGGACGAGGCGGTGCATATCGGTCCGTCGCCTGCGGCCGAAAGCTACCTGCTTGCGGACAAGATTATCGAGGCATGCAAGCAGACCGGGGCGGAAGCGGTGCATCCGGGCTATGGCTTCCTGTCCGAGCGCGCTTCGTTCGTGGAGGCGCTGGACAAGGAAGGGATCGCCTTCATCGGCCCGCCCGCCGGCGCAATCGCCGCGATGGGCGACAAGATCGAGAGCAAGAAGCTGGCGAAGGAAGCCGGGGTCAATATCGTGCCCGGCTCGCCCGATGCGATCGAAAGCACCGAAGATGCGCTGAAATGGGCGAACGACATCGGCTATCCGGTGATGATGAAGGCCAGCGCGGGCGGCGGCGGTAAGGGAATGCGGCTTGCCTGGAACGATACCGATGTGAAGGAAGGCTTCGAAGCCACCCGGCGCGAAGGCAGGAACAGCTTCGGCGACGACCGCGTGTTCATCGAAAAATTCATCGAGGACCCGCGCCATATCGAGATCCAGATCCTGGGCGATAAACACGGCAATATCCTTTATCTGAACGAGCGCGAATGCAGCATTCAGCGCCGGCATCAAAAGGTGGTCGAGGAAGCGCCTTCGCCCTTCGTCACGCCCAAGATGCGGCAGGCCATGGGGGAGCAGGCGGTCGCGCTGTCGCGTGCGGTCGACTACCATTCGGCAGGCACGGTCGAACTGATCGTCAGCGGCGCGGACGCAAGCGGCGAGAGCTTTTACTTCCTGGAAATGAACACCCGGCTGCAGGTCGAACATCCGGTGACGGAAGCCATTACCGGCATCGATCTGGTCGAACAGATGATCCGCATCGCCGCAGGCGAAGAGCTATCCATGACGCAGGACGACATCGGCATCGACGGCTGGGCGATCGAGAACCGTGTCTATGCCGAAGATCCCTATCGCGGCTTCCTGCCCAGCATCGGCCGTCTGGTGCACTATCAACCCCCCGTCGAACCGTGGAGCGATGATAATTCCGCGAATGGCCGCCGCGGCATAGACGGCGTCCGCGTCGACGACGGCGTCTACGAAGGCGGCGAGGTTTCGATGTTCTACGATCCCATGATCGCCAAGTTGGTCACCTGGGGCGAGACCCGCGACGCGGCTGCCGATTTGCAAGTGCGGGCACTGGACGCATTCCGGATCGAGGGGCTGGGGCACAATGTCGATTTTCTGAGCGCGATCATGCAGCACCCGCGCTTTCGCTCCGGCGATCTGACGACCGGTTTCATCGCAGAGGAATATCCCGACGGGTTCCAGGGCGCGGCGGCGTCCGATAATCTGCTCCGCAATCTTGCGGCTATCGGCGGCGTCCTCGCCACGGTGGAGGGCGACCGCGCGCGGCGCATCAGCCAGCAACTGAACGGCCGTACCTTGCCGATCGGCGACTGGGTCGTGCGCATCGGCGACGCCGACTACGATGTCGTGCTGGACGAAGACGCCATCCTGGTGAACGGCGAAAACGTCGCGATCGATATGGAATATGCGCCGGGCGACCGGATGGTCGACCTGGAAGTGGGCGACGAAGCGATGACTTTGCAGATCGCGCGTACCCGCATGGGCTACGACATCACTACGCGCGGCGCGACGCATTCGCTGCGTGTATTGCCTGCGCATGTCGCACCGTTAACGCGGCACATGATCGAAAAAGTCCCGCCCGATCTCAGCAAATTTCTCATCTGTCCCATGCCGGGTCTGCTGGTCAAACTGCATGTTGGCGAGGGCGAGGAAGTGCATCCCGGGCAGCCTCTCGCGACCGTGGAAGCCATGAAGATGGAGAATATCCTGCGCGCCGAAAAGCAGGGGGTGATCGGCAAGCTGAACGCGAAAGAGGGGGAAAGCCTGTCCGTGGATGCGGTCATTCTGGAGCTGGAATAGGGCTCTTGCCCCCGGACCGTCATGCTCTTTCCGGAACGAGCGTCAGTTCCGTCAATGCGCTTGCAACTGTTCGTCGAGAAACGCCGCGACATCTTTCAGACTGATTTCCCGATCCAGAAATGCCGTACCGATATCGCGTAGCAGGATGAACGGCAGGGCGCCCGCGTCCATCTTCTTGTCGTGCCGCATGTGGTCGGTCAGAACCGTCCCGTCACAGTCCAGCGCCAACGCCGAGACCTCGCTCGGCAAACCGGCATCGTCGACGGCGCGCGTGATACGTTCGGCGTCGGCGATCGCCAGGTAGCCGAGCCTTTCCGAATAGCGAGCGGCGAGGACCATTCCCACCGCGACCGCCTCGCCATGCAGCAGACGATCCGAATATCCGGCTTGCGCTTCCAATGCATGGCCGAATGTGTGACCCAGATTGAGAAGCGCCCGGCTGCCGGTGGTTTCGCGCTCGTCCTGCGCCACGATGCGCGCCTTTGCCTTCACGCTTTCACCGGTCGCGTAAAGCAATGCCGCTTCGTCCAGCTCCACAACCTTGCGCCCGTTTTTCTCGCACCAATCGAAAAAGGGGGCATCCCCAAGAATGCCGTATTTGACGATCTCCGCATAACCGGCTCGCAATTCGCGGACGGGCAGGGTGCGTAACGTGTCGGTATCGGCCAGTACCAGCGAAGGCTGGTGAAACGCGCCGATCAGGTTCTTGCCGGCGGCCGTGTTGATCGCTGTCTTCCCGCCGACGGAGGAATCCACCTGCGCCAGCAAGGTTGTGGGCAGTTGAATGAAGCCGCATCCGCGCTTCGTAACTGCGCAAGCGAAACCGGCGAGATCGCCCACTACGCCGCCGCCGAGCGCCAGGACATGATCCGATCGGTCCACCCCCTGCGCCAGCAACCAGTCCGTCAGTTTCCGTAACTGCGACCAATTCTTCGACGCCTCCCCCGGCGATACCTCGAACCATTGCGGCACATGCCCCGCTGCCACCAGAGACCTTTCCAACCGGTCGCCGTGGAAAGATCGCGCCGTAGCGTCGGCAACGATCGGAACGGTCTTTTTCCGAAGCAGTCCGGACGTGCGATCCGTAACATTATCCAGCAGTGCCGGACCGATGACGACGTCGTAGGACCGTCCGGCCAAGGCCACTTCGATCACAGCCATCGTTCGATCGCTCCTATGATGTCGCATGCGGTTTCGAGATGAGGACCGTTATCGCTTGCCACGCGGATCGGGGCCTGAGCGTAATAAGGCTTACGTTCGCTATGGAGGCGCTGCAATATCTCGGCATGGTTGCGTCCGCGCAGCAGGGGGCGCGAATTGCGCCGTCCGGTTCGTTCGGCGAGTATAGTGATGTCGCAATCGATCCAGACGGTGACAGCCTTTTCGAGGATGAGCGCCCGCGTCCGGGGGTCGACAAATGCTCCTCCACCAGTTGCGATAACGCCGTGATTGTCCTGTAACAGTCGTGCGATGACCCGCCGTTCTCCGTCGCGAAAATACGGTTCGCCGAACCGATCGAATATCTCCTGTACGGTCATTCGTGCGGCATTCACGATCTCGTCATCCGCGTCGGTGAATTCGACATCCAGCAGGGCGGCGAGCTTGCGGCCGACTGTCGATTTGCCCGTACCCATAAGTCCGACCAGCACGATCGGCCGATCCAATCGCCGCGCGACGGCGGCAATCTCCGCCTTGGTCGGATGATCGCCCGGTGATCGCAAGTTTCGCCCGCCTCCTGTTCGCCAATGGATTGGCTTGCGCGTAGAGATGGTCTAGTTCCCGCACAAACGCGGCATGGCCACCACACGGCCGGTACATGGCCGGTATTGAAGGCGAAGTGAAGATGGTTGCGGACAAGGGCAAGTTTCAAGCAGCAATGGAACGGTTCGCAGCCCGCCGGGCCGCGCGCTTGATCATGCCGCTGCTCGGCATGGTCGCCGCGATACTTCTCATTGCGTGGATTGACGGAGGCGAGGAGCCACTTCGTACGATTGTCCAACCGATCGATCTGCCGCCGGCCATCGATGGAGATGAACGATGAAACGCCCTTTATGGATCGGCTGCGCGACCTTAGCCCTGTGTTCGACGCTCGTAACCGCGCAGGATGCGCCGGAATCGCTTTTGCCGCCGGGTTTCGCCAATCCCGCGCCGACGCCCGCACCCACCCCTGCCCCCCGAACCACCCCGCCACCGACGCCGCGCGGCCCCAACACGCCCGCGCCCACGGTATCGCGGCCTATTATCCAGCCAATCCCTTCGCCCTCGCAAAGACCATCTTCGCCAACGCCGTCTTCCCCTTCATCGAACACGGTACCGTCGGTTCCATCGCTGCCCGATGGACTGTCTTCGTTGCGCGATCTGGAAAGGCTGGACCCGGATCGGCTCGATGAGCTTCTCGGTTTGAAGCCGAAGTTCGACATTCCGCCAGCTTCCCGTCGATCGCTCGAACAGATCGGATTGCTCGGTCCTGCGGAAGGCGGTCTTCCGGTCGGTTCTCTCGGCAATCAGCCGGCGTCGCTCATACGCGCGTCATTATCCGGTCTCCAAGGTCCACTGGTTTCGCGATGGGGTCACATCCTGCTGAGACGCGCCCTTTCAAGCCGGCTTGCCGCGCCGCAGGCCATGGACCCGGTGGATTTTGCGGCATTGCGAGCGGGCGCACTCAATCGCATGGGCGAACATACCGCCGCGCGCGCCATGGTCCAGGATATCGACACGGCGGACTGGAACGGCCGACTGACGAATGCCGCGCTCGACGCGTATGTGGCAACGTCCGATATTGTCGGCGCATGCCCTGCGGTGCAGGTCAATGGCGATCTGCTGGATTCACCCGAATGGGGACTGGTGAAAGATATCTGCTACGCCTTCAACGGGCAGAACGGGCGATCGCAAGCCAACCTTACCCGCGCCCTGCGCGGTGACGAGATGGCCGATATCGATGTCCTCATGGCACAACGATACGCAAGCGCGGGCGGGAATGGACGGCGCGCGATCACGATCGAATGGGACGATGTCGATGAACTGACACCCTGGCGGTTCGGCCTTGCCAACGCGCTTGGCGCCGAGATACCCGACGGTTTGCTGGACGACATGGGGCCATATTACCAGACCATAGCGGCGGGTGCCCCGATGCTGGATCTCTCCCGGCGGATTGACGGCGCATCGCTTGCCGCACGGCGCGGCAATCTGTCGGCCACCGCCATGATCGACCTCTACAGTCAGTTCCATGCCCGCGAAGGGGGAGCGGACAGCGAGGCCGCGCGGACCGCCGCCCGGTTGCGCGACGCCTATATACTACCGACATCGGCCGCCAGGTTCGCGGCGCTTCAGGACATCTGGGGCGACGGGGAGGTCGATTATGCCCGTCACGTCCTGACCGCCTATGCCGCCGCCCGCATCGAACCGTCCGACACGCTGGCGGATGAGGCGTCGCGGATCATCGCATCGATGCTCACGGCCGGGCTGGACGCCGACGCGGTGGCCTGGTCGGATTTCGTGGATGACGGGTCGCAAAGCTGGGCACTTCTTGCATTGGCGCATCCGACGCTTGACGACGAAGTGGGGAACGGTGCGGTCAGCGAATTTATCGGGAACGATGGAAGTGCGGGAAAAAGCAAGTCGGGCTTCCTGGTAGCCGGTCTTGCCGGGCTCGGTCGGCTGGATTTGGAAAGCGCCGTGGATTTCGCGGACGATCTGGAGATAAACCTCGGCCGCAACACGAAATGGAGCAGGCTGATCGAAGGTGCCGCCGCGGTCCGCAATCAACCCCTGGTGGCCTATCTCGCGGCGGTGGGAATGCAGGGTGATGGATGGGACCGCATGACCCCCCGCCATCTGTATCATGTCGTCGCCGCGCTGAACCGTGTCGGCCTTCGGGCCGAAGCACGCATGATCGCGGCGGAAGCCATCGCGCGCGGGTAGCGATGCCGGCGCCGCATTACGGATGATCGACGATTTCCTCGCGATGCTCATGGCGGAACGTGGTGCTGCCGCAAATACCGTGGACGCATATCGTCGCGATCTGACAGGGGCCGAACGGGCGATCGGTATCTTGTCGGAACGCTCCATGCGCGACCTTGAAAAGTTGTCGCAGGTTTGGACCCACCTGGCGCCCACGACCATTGCGCGAAAGACTTCCGCGCTTCGGCAATATTACGGCTTCCTCCTGGAAGAGGGGACGAGAGCCGACGATCCGTCTTCCGCGCTGCCAAGTCCGCCGGTCCGCCGCTCGCTTCCCAAAATCCTGTCGCATCGCGAATTGCGGATGTTGTTCGACCGTGCCGAACAGGAAGCGCGAACCGATCGACCGGCGAGCGTCCGCCTGCTGACGCTGCTCGAACTGCTTTACGGTTCGGGATTGCGCGCGACCGAACTGGTGTCGCTGCCCGTGTCGGCGGTTCCGCGCGATGCGCCGCTGCTTACCGTCACGGGCAAGGGCGGTGCGAGCCGCCTGGTTCCGGTCAGCACCCGCGCAGTCCACGCCATCGCGCGATGGATGGCGGTGCGTCCGGATCAAGCCCCTTATCTCTTCCCTTCGCGCAAATCCCATCTTACCCGAATCCGCCTCTACCAGATGCTTAAGGAGCTTGCGGTCCGCGCCGATCTGTCGCCTGAAAAATTCAGCCCCCACATCCTGCGCCACGCCTTTGCAACGCATCTTCTGGAGGGGGGGGCGGATTTGCGGGTTCTGCAGACACTGCTGGGTCACGCGGATATCGCGACCACGCAGATTTACACGCATGTCGACAGCGCCCGCCTGGTCGCGCTCGTCAATACCCGTCATCCCCTTGCAAACCGGGACGGCGGTAGCCTGTCCGGTCTTGCCCGGAAAGCGCGATCGGACTAGCGCGCTTACCATGGTTTCCTATCTCGAATTCGAAAAGCCGGTTGCGGAACTCGACGCGCGCATTGCCGATCTTCGCGCCGCTGCTGACAATGACGATGTCGATGTAACGAAAGAGCTGGAACGGCTGGAAGTCAAAAGCGCCGAATTGCTCGCGGCGACATATAACAACCTCACCCCCTGGCAGAAAACTCAGGTTGCCCGTCATCCGGCCCGGCCGCATTTCAAAGATTTCGTAAGCCGGATATTCTCCGAATTCGTGCCCCTGGGCGGCGATCGGACATTCGGCGACGATGCCGCCATTCTGGGCGGTTTCGCCAGGCTGGACCATCGCCGGGTCATGCTGATCGGACACGAAAAGGGTAACAGCACCGAAACGCGCATCCGGCATAATTTCGGGATGGGCAAACCAGAAGGGTACCGCAAGGCGATCCGTTTGATGGAACTGGCGAACAGGTTCGGCCTGCCGGTGGTCACCCTGGTCGACACGTCCGGCGCCTTCCCGGGGATCGAGGCCGAGGAACGCGGGCAGGCGGAAGCGATCGCCCGATCGACGGAAGCCTGTCTGTCGCTTGCGGTGCCCATGGTCGCGACCATCGTGGGCGAGGGCGGTTCGGGCGGGGCGGTTGCCCTCGCCAGCGCGGAACGCGTGCTGATGTTCGAACATGCCGTTTATTCGGTTATTTCGCCCGAAGGCTGCGCGTCCATCCTGTGGCGGACGGCCGAAAACGCGCCCGACGCGGCCGAAGCCATGAAGGTGACGGCGCAGCACCTCAAGAAGCTGGGCGTCGTTGATCGTATCGTCGATGAGCCCATGGGCGGGGCCCACCGGGATATCGACAATGCGTGCCGCACGCTGGGTACCGCTATCACGGAAGAGCTCGACATGCTGTCCGCACTGCCAGGCAACGCGGTCACGCGGCTGCGCGAAGAACGGTTTCTCGCGATCGGCAGACATTGACGGTGCGGGGCTGGTGGAACGAAGGATGTTGTCTACGCATTGATAACGCGTATTCGCGGCCCTACGGTCGTCACGCCTATCGCTACCGGAGAAATCACATGCGCCCATCGACGTCCATCAAATCCGTGTCACTTGGTGCCATGTCGCTTGCGTTGGCAGGGTGCATGGGCGGCAATATTCCCGCAGCAGACGCGCCCATCACCCAGTCCGAAGCGCAGCAGGGTGCCGAATTCCATCCCAAATTGCTGATGGAATTCGGCGGAACCTATGTCGGACCGCAGGCGGCATATGTCGAACAGGTCGGCAAGAATATCGCCGTTCAATCCGGTCTCGGCAATGCGCGTAATTCGTTCACGGTATCCCTTCTGGACAGCCCCGTGAACAATGCCTTTGCCGTTCCCGGCGGCTATATCTATTCGACCAGGCAGCTGGTTGCGCTGATGAACAACGAGGCGGAACTTGCGGCCGTTCTCGGTCACGAGGTCGGGCATGTCGCGGCACGGCATTCGCAGCGACGTCAGGTACAGCAGCAGCAGAACAGCCTGCTCGGTGCCGTCGGGGCGATCCTTTCCGGAGTCGTGCTGGGCGATAGCCAGCTTGGCAGCACCCTGTCGCGCGGCTTTCTGCAGGGTTCGCAGCTGTTGACCCTGAAGTTCTCGCGCAGCCAGGAACTGCAGGCGGACGAGCTTGGCATCCGATATCTCAACAGTGCCGGCTACGATCCCAATGCGATGGGAACGGTTCTTCGCAGCCTGGCGTTACAGAATTCGCTCGACGCGCAGTTGCAGGGGCGCGACGATGCGCGGGTGCCTGCGTGGGCTTCGACCCATCCCGATCCGGCCAGCCGTGTCCAGACCGCTTTGCAGAAGGCGGGCGTGGCAGGCGGCACTACCAATCGCGACACGTTCCTGACGCGGATCGATGGACTTACTTATGGCGATTCGCCGGAACAAGGCATTGTCGAAGGCCGGCAGTTCATTCATCCGATCCTGCGCCTCGCCTTCACCGTGCCGCAGGGATACTACATGGTCAACGGCACCCGGGCCGTGTCCATCAACGGCCAAAGCGGGAAAGCGCAGTTCAGTACCGGTCCTTACAACGGAAACCTGAACACCTATGTCGGAAATGTATTCGCAGCGCTCGGTTCCGAACAGCAACCGCTGCGTCCAGCCAATATCCAGCGCACGACGGTCAATGGAATTCCGGCCGCATATGCGACGGCCAAGGTGAACTCCGGGAACGGGACGGTCGACGTTGTCGTGTTCGCGTATCAATTCGCGGACAACACGGCCTACCATTTCGCCACGATCAGCCAGGCTGGTCGCGCTTCGGCGTTTTCGCCAATGTTCAATTCACTGCGGAGAATATCCGCATCCCAGGCGGCGACGATCGTTCCACGCGTGATCGACGTCGTAACCGTCGGTCGGGGGGATAGCGTTCAATCGCTGTCCAACCGAATGGCCTACGATACCGGCAAGGTGGAGCGGTTCCGGGTGCTCAACGGCCTCGGTTCGAGCGACGTCCTGCAGCCGGGCCAGAAGGTCAAGATCGTCGTGCGCGGCAGCTAGTCGGGTTCATAAAAGAACAAATAAAAAAAGGCGGCGGGTTTTATCCCGCCGCCCTTCTTAAATTTCAAGTTATACTTAGGCTTAGTCGGCCTTTTCTCGACCCTCTTCCATTTCTGTGGTAACAGTGCTGAAGGTCGAGCCCAGCTCGTTGCCGAGACCCTGCATGGCGGTAATGGCAGCCACTGCGATCAGCGCGGCGATCAGACCATACTCAATGGCGGTCGCGCCCTGTTCGTCGGCAATCAGGTTCTTGAAAAACTTCATGTGTCGTCTCCTGGTTCAGTCTTCGTTGCCCGTCGGTCCTGGTTGATCCGGTTCGGGCGATTATGCGATTAAGGGCTATTCGTTGACAAATACCTAACCAGTATTCCCGTCTTCGTTGTTGCCCATAACCTCCGATGCTTTCCCCGATACCGTGAACCAGATATTGGTTTCTTCATTGGCCATAGCCTTTAAAGCGCCCAACGATGCGATTACGACCAGAGTAGCAATCAATCCGTATTCGATGGCGGTTCCACCGACATTGTCATTTGCGATTCTCTTTAGGAACGCTTTGAATGCCATCGGAACAACCTGTCTTTACGAAATCGATAAGAACGCTTCTGGCTTGGACATGTTAAGAAAGAGTTGAAGGTTCGCACGCCAATGGAAAATATACCGACATGCATGCTCATCGTTGCAGGCGCGCTGCGGCGCGACAACGACCACTGGCTTATGCAAAAACGCCCTCCGGGTAAGCCACATGCCGGCCTATGGGAATTTCCCGGCGGCAAGGTCGAAGGCGGTGAATTACCGGCGGATGCCCTCGTTCGGGAACTGAAGGAAGAACTGACGATCGACGTGAATCAAGCGGATTGTACGCCGCTGAGTTTCGCGTCGGACAGTTCGGCCGTCGGTGCGGCGGGGCATCGGTCGATGATTGTCATCCTTCTTTACAATGTGGAGCGATGGACCGGTGATCCCTTCCCTTGCGAAGGCGGAACGCTGCGATGGGTCACGCCGACACAAGCGCTTGCTCTCGACACTCTGCCGCTCGATCGTCAAATGCTTCGAGCAATGTTCGAGTAATGATCGCGTCCGCCCGTGATGTTGCCAAAATCCTGCTTATGAAAGGAATGTTCGCGATAGGGATTGCCAATTTTCAGGAGCGCCCGTATGTGCCGCCCTTCAAGTGCGCCCGTAGCTCAGCTGGATAGAGTACCTGACTACGAATCAGGGGGCCGGAGGTTCGAATCCTTCCGGGCGCACCATCGATCGGGCGCTGGACGTTATCGTCCATTCGCGCTGCTAGCTTTGCGGCATAGCCGATTATACACCGACATTTGCAATCCGGTCGCGGTTGTCCGATGGGCTGGCCCTATCGCGTTGCGCAATATGAAAGTGACCGTCATGAGCAGTCTGATAACCCCCGATGAAGAGGAAGCGCGCGGCAAGGTACTTGTGCCAGACCACGTGCAGGAAGCCATACGCACGTTGATTGCCTGGGCGGGGGACGATCCGGAGCGGGAAGGGCTGCTGGATACGCCGAAACGCGTTGCGCGCGCCTGGAAGGAATACTGCCTCGGTTACGGTGAGGATCCGTCAACGCATCTGAGCCGCGTTTTCGAAGAGGTCGGCGGTTACGACGAGATCGTCTTGTTAAAGGACATTCCGTTCCAATCGCATTGCGAACATCACATGGCACCTATCATCGGAAAAGCCGCGATCGCATATCTGCCGGATAACCGCGTGGTCGGCATTTCGAAGCTGGCCCGCGTTCTGCATGGCTATGCACGGCGGTTGCAGGTGCAGGAACGCCTTACCGCCGAAGTGGCGGACTGCATCTGGAAAAATCTCGAACCGCGCGGCGTGGCGGTGGTAGTGGAGGCGACCCATTCCTGCATGAGCGCGCGCGGGGTAATGACACCCGGCGTCGGTATGGTGACCAGCCGGATGATGGGCGCGTTTCGGGAAGATCAGCGCAGCCGCGAGGAAGTGCTCAGCCTGATGGGCTATGGCTGAGCGATCGTTCCCTAATAGAGACTACAGCTGGCTGAGCATGTGTTCGGCCGAACTGACCGAAAAATCGCCAGGTGCCTCGACATTCAGCCGTTCGACGACGCCGTCATTGACCAGCATGGAGAAACGCTGACCGCGCTTGCCCATTCCAAAGCCCGAACCGTCCATCGTCAGGCCTACCGCTTCCGCGAATTCGCCGTTGCCGTCCGCCAGCATGGTGATCGCGTCCGCACCGTTACTGTCCTTCCAAGCGCCCATCACGAATGCATCATTGACCGCGGTGCAGGCGATTTCATCAACTCCCTTCGATTTAAGATCGTCGGACTTCTCTATGAAACCGGGGAGATGACGGGCGGAGCAGGTGGGCGTGAAAGCGCCCGGTACGGAAAACAGTGCGACTTTGCGTCCTGCGAAATAATCGCGCGACTGGACCTTTTCCGGACCGTCCGCCGTCGCTTTCGCAACGGTTACATTCGGAATTGTATCGCCAACTGAAATCGTCATCGCGCAAAATCCTTTAACATGCCTAGGTTCCGCCGCCCCTTATAGGCATTAGCGGTCGTACGACAATGCTATCGTGATATAAGGATATCTTTATATTTGCATGACGTGTGCTGCGTGCGTAAACGCGCTTCATCTTTTGGGTGCCCTTCGCAGCTTGCGGCTGCAATCGCCTTTCGTATCGTATCAGGAGACGCCGTATGGCCGCCGAACAGGATTATATTATCAAGGATATTACGCTCGCCGATTACGGGCGCGCTGAAATGAAGATCGCGGAGACCGAAATGCCCGGCCTGATGGCCTTGCGCGACGAATACGGGTCCGAGAAGCCACTTAAGGGTGCAAGGATTACCGGATCGCTGCACATGACGATCCAGACCGCGGTTCTCATCGAGACACTGATTGCGCTGGGTGCCGAAGTACGCTGGGCGACCTGCAATATCTATTCGACGCAGGATCACGCAGCCGCCGCGATCGCCGAACTTGGTGTCCCCGTCTTCGCCGTAAAGGGCGAGACGCTGGCTGATTACTGGAACTATGTCGGGCGCATTTTCGATTGGAATACGGCGGACGATGCCGACCTCACATCCAACATCATCCTCGACGATGGCGGCGATGCGACCGCGTTCGCCCTTTGGGGTGCGCGCATGGAAGCGGGCGAGGACATGCCCGAACCGCAGAACGCTGAAGAAATCGAGATGCAGCGCGCGCTCAAAGAATATGTGAAGCGTAAGCCGGGCTATCTGACCAAGACGGTCAAGAACCTGCATGGCGTTTCCGAAGAAACCACCACCGGTGTTCATCGGCTCTATCATCTTGCGAAACAAGGCAAACTGCCGTTCCCCGCGATCAACGTGAACGATAGTGTTACCAAATCCAAGTTCGATAATCTTTACGGTTGCCGGGAGAGCCTGGTCGACGCGATCCGCCGTGCGACCGACGTCATGCTGTCGGGCAAGGTGGCCTGCGTTGCCGGGTATGGCGACGTCGGCAAGGGCTCGGCCCAGTCGCTGCGCGACGGCGGCGCCCGCGTCATGATCACCGAGATCGACCCTATCTGCGCCCTGCAGGCGGCGATGGAAGGCTACGAGGTCGTGACAATGGAAGAAGCGACCAAGCGTTGCGACATCTTCGTGACGACCACGGGCAACGAGGATGTCATTACCGCCGACCACATGAAGGCGATGAAACCGATGAGCATCGTGTGCAACATCGGCCACTTCGACAGCGAGATACAGATCTCCGCGCTCGATAATTACGAATGGACGGAATTGAAGCCCGGCACCGATCTCGTGAAATTTCCCGATGGCAAGGAGTTGATCCTGCTGGCCAAGGGGCGATTGGTAAACCTTGCCTGTGCAACGGGTCATCCCAGCTTCGTGATGAGTTGTTCGTTTACCAATCAGGTTCTCGCCCAAATCGAATTATACGCGAAAGGCGATAATTACGATAACGACGTTTATGTCCTGCCCAAGCATTTGGACGAGAAGGTCGCTGCGCTGCATCTCGACAAGCTGGGCGTGAAGCTGACGAAGCTGAGTCAGGAGCAGGCCGATTATATCGGTGTTCCGGTCGAAGGTCCGTTCAAACCCGAACATTACCGCTACTGAGCGTCACCTAAACCGATACCAATTGGAAACGTCATGTCCCGCATCTCGCGGGGATGGCGTTTCTTTCGTCCGGCCGGCGCACCCGGTGCCTTTTGCCTTACCGGCATTGCATCGGTGCACCGCCCCGCATAGCTGAACAGATATGGAAATGTCGCAAACCGCGCTCGTGCTGATCGGCCTGCTTCTGGCCGGCTGGACGTTGGCAGCGGCTTGGCTGATGATCGCGGCGGCGGGTAAGATACGCGGTGCGGAAGTCAGCCGAAAAGCGGCAAAGCGCATGGCGCGCATGATCGACGAAGCGCCGGCCATCCCGCTGATCGTTCGAACCGACGGCCGGATCGAAGGATCGGAACGGCTGGCGGGATGGTTGGGGCTGGACCGTCTTCCGGCTTACCTGAGTGAACTGTCCGGCGATGCCGGGGACAACCGTAAGCGCGGTTTGTCCGACGCGCAGCTGGACGAGCTCTCGGCGAACATTCGCGCCTGCCAGCGAACCGCCGCACCGTTTCGCATGGCGTTGACGCCGCCCGGGTCGCAGCGAAGTCTGGCGGTTCGTGGCATTCTCGCCGACCCGCAAGTGTCACCTGGAGGTGCCGCGCTGGTCTGGATATTCGATTTCAGCGAAAACGAGAGCGAGCTGTCGCGGCTGCGCGAGGAAGCGGCGCGTGCCAGAGGCGATTTCGGCGCGCTTGTCGGCATTATCGAGGCGGCCCCGATGCCGATGTGGTTTCGCGGACCGGACGCCAAGCTACGGCTGGTGAACCGCGCTTATGTCGAAGCCATCGGAGCGAAAAGCGCCGATGCCGTCGTCGCTCAGGAACTGGAACTGATCGAACCAGTCGATGGTCTGCCGGCTGCGCAGATTGCCGGGCAGGCTTTCGAACGCCAGCAACCGATAGAACGTATCGTCGCCGCTACCGTCGGTGGACAACGGCGGTCGATACAGGTCAGCGATCTGCCATTGGGCCAGGAAGGTGTCGCGGGCTATGCGATCGATATCGAACGGATGGAGGAACTCGCCCGCGAGTTCCGGGCCTTCCGCGACGCGCAGCGGGCGATCATGGATCAGCTATCAGTAGGCGTCGGTCAGTTCGACGTCGACCGGCGACTGGTGTTCGCCAACCAGCCGTTCCGGCGTATCTTCGAATTGAACGAAACCGTCATCGCGTCCGACACAACGCAGACGCTGCCCTTCGACCGGTTTATCACCGATGCGCGCGATGCCGGGAAGACGCCCGAAGTGCGCGATTTCCCCCAGTGGCGTTCCGATCATGAAGGCTGGTTCGCAGCCGGAGACGCGCAGGAAGAGGCCTGGCCGCTCGCCAACGGAACCCACCTGCGCGTGATCGGACAGCCGATGCCCGATGGCGGACTTGTCATCATCGCGGAAGACCGGACCGAACACCTTGCCCTGTCGGCCACCCGCGACACGCTCCTGCGGACGCGGACGGCCACGCTGGACAGCCTGTTCGAAGCGCTGGCGGTGTTTGCCCCGGACGGGCGCCTCCAATTGTGGAACCGCAGTTTTGCGGGTATCTGGGGTCTCGAGTCCGAACGGCTCGAAGGTCATCCGAGCGCCCCTGACATACTTGACGCGATCGCACCCAATCTGCGCAGGCCGAAGCGCGTTTCCGCGATTGGGGAGATCATCCGGTCGGCTACGCTCGATCGTGTCGAGAAAGGGGGGCGTGTTGCCCTCGCGGACGGGCGGACGCTGGAGTTCGCGGGCGTTCCCCTGCCCGATGGGAATGGCCTGCTGACCGTGCTGGACATCACCGATTCGCAAAAGGCGGAAGATGCGCTTCGCGAACGGAACAGGGCGCTCGAGGCGGCGGACGAAGTGAAGACGCGGTTTTTGTCCAACATGTCATATGAATTCCGGACCCCGCTCACATCCATCGGCGGGTTTGCGGAGCTCCTGCAGGCTGGAGTCGCTGGTGAACTTAGCGAGGCGGCGCGCGACTATGTCGACGCGATCCTGGTTTCCGTGCAGCGTCTGACAGATCAGGTTGAGAACGTGCTGGACTTGTCGCAAAGCGAAGCGGGACTGCTTCCGCTTAACATCAAGCGGTTCGACATGTTGCCTTTCGTCACCCAAATCGTGCGCGACCGGGAAAAGGCGATCGGAAATGCCGGGCTGACTTTAGACCTGCGCGGGAGCAAGGCGAACGGCAAGATCGAGGCCGACATACGCCAGCTGGGTAAAGCTATCGGCCTGCTGATCGACAACGCCATTGCCGCGACACCGCGGGGGCGCAAGATACTGGTAGATCTGGCGAAGACGAGTGCGGGCAGCCGGATCGTCGTTTCCGACAATGGTTCCGGCATGTCGCCCGCCGATCTGGCGCGGATCATGGATGGCGAAATCGACGACAGGAAACAGGGATTGGGCATTCCCCTGGCGCGGCAATTGGTCGAATCCCACGGCGGCACCCTGACCATCGAATCCGTCGAAGGCGAAGGCACCGCTGCCATTATCGTCATACCATGATAATCCAACTGCCCGACCTTGCGGCCATGCAGGCTCTGGGTGCGCGCATTGCTCCGCTGTTGCGTTCCGGCGATGTCGTCGCGCTGACGGGGGATCTCGGCGCGGGAAAGACCACTCTCGCCAGGGCGATCATCGCGGCTTCGGGCTATCTCGGTGAAGTGCCATCCCCGACCTTCACGATACTGGAAAGCTACGATCACCCTGATATCGTTCTCCCGGTCGTTCACGCCGATTTCTACCGGCTGGACAATCCCGGAGAAGTGCGGGAACTCGGGCTCGACGAATACCGCGAAGGCGCAGCTTTGATAGCCGAATGGCCCGAACGCGTCGGCGGCTTCGACCATGAGGATGCGTGTCTTTCAATCGCGCTAAAAATTGCGGATGAAGGTCGCGCGGCGATTGTCGAACCGGGGCCCGATTGGCTAGATCGCTGGAAATGAGCGAACTGCCCAATGGTCTGATTGAATTCCTCGAACGATCGGGATGGGGCGGGGCGGCCATCGATCCCATTCCCGGCGATGCATCCTTTCGCCGTTACTTCCGCATAATTACGGGCGGCCGAAATGCGCTGCTGATGCATGCTCCGCCACCCGAAGAGGATGTCGGACCGTTCGTCGCGGTCGCGCGATACCTGCTAACGCAGGGGCATCGCGCGCCGGAGATATACGCGATGGACGACGATGCGGGCTGGCTGCTGATCGAGGATTTCGGCCGCGACCGGATGCGCGACTGGCTGGACGACAATCCGCTGGGCGAAGATTTGGCCTACGCGCGAGCGATCGACACGCTGGCCGAACTGCACCGACGACCACCCGGCGAATTCGGTGCATACGATATGGCGACCTACCAGCGGGAGGCTGCATTGTTTGCCGAGTGGTACTGTCCGGCGATGAAGCTCGATATCGACGTGAAGGGGTTCGTGGCGGCATGGGAGCAGGTGTTGAAATCCGTGATCCTTCGCCAGGAACCGGGCGTCACGGTCCTGCGCGACTATCACGCCGAGAATATCATGCTGCTGAACCCCGCGTCCGACGGGACGGGGGCACAGGGATTGATCGATTTCCAGGATGCCCTGGTTGGCCATCCAGCATACGATCTTGTATCCCTGCTGCAGGATGCCCGCCGCGACGTGTCGTTGGAACTGGAGGCGCGCATGCTGGATCGCTATTGCGCAAAAGCGCGACCCGGGGCGGAGTTTGCTGCGGATTACGCCCGTCTGGGTGCACAACGGAACACGAAAATAATCGGTATCTTCACCCGGCTGCATAAGCGCGACGGCAAGGCGCATTATCTCGATTTTATTCCCCGCGTATGGACCACGCTGGAGCGCGATCTTTCGCACATTGCATTGGAACCCGTGCGGCAATGGTTCGACGCGAATATTCCGCAAGACTTGCGTGATGCAAAAGGGGGCCGGCCGCAATGACGGTGCTGGCATCCGATACGGCGATGGTCATGGCAGCCGGGTTGGGCAAGCGGATGCGACCGCTGACGGCGACGCAGCCCAAACCCCTGGTGCGTGTGGCGGGGAAAGCGCTGATCGACCATACGCTGGATCGGCTGGCGGATGCCGGTATCACCGATGCAGTCGTCAACGTCCACTATCTGGCCGAAGCGCTGGAGGCGTATGTACTTCAGCGGGAAAGTCCGCGCATAACGATTTCCGACGAACGCGATGCGCTTCTGGAAACCGGCGGCGGTATGGTCGCGGCCCGGTCTTCGCTGCCCGACCCGTTCTTCTGCCTCAACTCCGACAATATCTGGCTCGACGGCGTGCAGAACAGTTTTGTGCAGCTGTCGCAGCAATGGAATGCGGACCGGATGGACGCGCTGCTGTTGTTGTCGCCGCACACCAATGCCCGCAATTTCGTGGGACCGGGCGACTTTCATATGGACGCCCTCGGCATGTTGTCGCGTCGGCGGTCCGGCCGTATCGCTCCGTTCATCTATACCGGTATCCAGCTGGTTTCGCACCGCCTCCTGCGCGATGCTCCCGAAGGGCGTTTCTCGACCAATATCCTGTGGAACCGCGCGATGGACGAGGGGCGCCTCTACGGTACCGCTTTCGCCGGCCAATGGTTCGAAGTCGGCACGCCTGCCGCCATCAAACCGACCGAGAAGGCACTGCTCGATGGCTGAGAGGGTGAACCCCCGTGTGGCCCCCCGTGTGGCCCCCCGTGTCTATTCGATCGCCGCCCATCGCGGTTTCGCCGATGCAATGGCAGCCGGTCTTGTGCCGCGCTATTCCGACGATGCGTTCGGACTGGCGCGGCTCACCCTGCTGCTTCCAAGCACCCGCGCGATGCGAACGATGAACGAGGCTTTCATTCGCCATTACGGGGATGCCGGGCACGCGGGTATGCTGATGCCGCGGATGGTCGTCATCGGCGATCTCGATCTCAACGAAGCGCTCGGTCCGCTGCTCGATCCCTTGGGGGGGCACGACATTCCGCGCGCCGTCGATCCCACGCGTCGATGGCTGCGCCTGGCCGATATCCTGCGCGATGAGCTGGGCCGGGATAACGGCAAGGAAGCTCCGCCCGACGCCGCGATCTACCGCGTGGCGCGCGACATCGCGGCCACGATGGATCGCCTGTTGGTGGAGGATATCGGTCCGGAACGGCTTCTCGAAGATGAAGTGCTGAACCTTGCGGCCGAACTGTCCGGTCACTGGCAGGACAGCCTGCGTGTCTTCGCGCGGGTTCAGGCGAGATGGCTCGCCGAACTGACGGAAATCGGCGCAATCGACACGGCCGCCCGTCGTAACAGGCTGTTCGACCACGCAGCGGACCATTGGCGCCATCACCCGCCAAGCCGACCGATCGTCGCCGCAGGCATAACGAGCGCGGCACCCGCTCTGGCACGGTTGCTCAGGACCATCGCCATGCTTCCGGACGGATCGGTTGTGCTGCCCGATTTCGACCTTTCAGTAAGCGATGCGGTATGGGACGAACTGGGCGCGGCCGGCGCTACGGAAAATCCCGGTGGAACGCCGTTTGCCCGGGGCGATGCAGTTACCCATCCGCAATACCACATGAAGCTGTTGCTGAACCGCATGGGTGTCGCGCGCGGCGAAGTGCGACAATGGCATCGAAGGGGTGCGGGCGCTTCGCCACCGGAACGCACCCATGCGATCGCCAATCTTTTCCTGCCGTCCGAAGCAAGCAAGGCCTGGGTCGACCTGCCGGCCGATCAGCGCAGGCTTTCGGGCGTCCGCATCATGGAAAGCGCCGATCCGGAGGATGAGGCGCAGGCCGTCGCGTTGACGGTCCGTCATGCGCTGGAGACACCGGAGAAACGGATCGCGGTCGTGACTCCCGACCGCGGCCTGGCTCGGCGTATTGTTCAGCATTTGCGGCGCTGGAACATTATCGCGGATGATTCCGCCGGGCAAGCCCTGTCGCAGACGCCGGCGGGGCGACTGGTTCTGTTGCTGGCGGAACTGCAGGCCGAACACGTCGCACCGGTTCCCTTGCTTGCGCTGATCCAGCATCCCATGGCAAAGGGAACGATGGAACGCGGTGTTTGGCTGAACCATTCCCGCCATTTCGAACGGGCTCTTCGCGGTCCGCGGCCCGCGCCCGGCCTCGATCCGTTGGACACCTACGCCGCCAAGGCAGGGGTCGAGCGATGGTGGGCGGAGGTTCGCACCATAGTCGAACCTCTATTCAAAACATCGGACGCGGGGCGGGGAACGGTCGACCTGACGACGGCGCTGGATCGGATTGCCGTGGCAGGAGAGGCTTTGTGCGGCGAAGCGCTCTGGTCGCGAGAGGACGGGCGCGCACTGTCCACCTTTATCGACGATTTGCGTAGCCACGCCCGCGACACGCGGACGCGGGTGCATATAGACGATCTGTATACTATTTTGCGCGATGCGATGGAGGAAGTCGCGGTTCGGCCGTCCTATGGCGGGCATCCCCGGGTGGCGATCTACGGATTGCTGGAATCGCGGATGAGCCGCACCGATCTCACGATCTGCGCCGGCCTCAATGAAGGAAGCTGGCCGGCCACCCCGGCGACCGACCCGTTGCTCGCGCCCGCGATCCTTCGCGCGCTGGGCGTACCGGGTTCTGATTTCAGGATCGGCTTGTCAGCACATGACCTGGCGGCGGCGCTGGGCGCCCCCGTAGTGGTGTTGAGCCGATCCGAACGCGACGCCGCCGGGCCGGGCATACCGTCGCGCTTCCTGTTGCGGGTCAAGGCGTTGGTCGGCGCCGATCTGATCGGCCGACACAGTGACGAAGCGATGCCGGCGCTGGCCCCCAGGATCGATCATCCAACCCGGCAACCGGCCTATGAACGGCCCGAGCCGTGCCCGACCGCGAAACAGCGGCGGCAGCGGATCAGCGTTACCGCTCTCGATCGCCTGCGTTCGGATCCTTATCAATTCTACGCGGCGTCCATTCTGCGGCTGCGCGAACTCGATACGCTCGATGCGGAACCGACGGCGGCCTGGCGTGGGAGCGTCGCACACGAAATCCTCGAACGGTGGCACGGTTCGGACCGGTCCATGTCCGATGTCGCGCAGGAATGCCTTGCGCAGATGGACGCCCACCCGCTGATGCGCGCCTTGTGGGAACCACGTCTGATGAAAGCGCTGGAATGGGTGGAAGGCTCGCTGAAGGACGCACCGGAGCGTATGCCGGAGCGGATCGAGGCATGGGGCGAGATGGACGTTCGCGGCATCCGCATCTTCGGCAAGGCGGACCGGATCGACAGGCTGCCCGGCGGGGCACTCGCAATCGTCGACTACAAGACCGGCGACCCACCCAGCGGGCGGGAGGTCGAGGCTGGTTACGCCTTGCAGCTGGGCACGATCGGGCTGATGGCGCAGCACGGCGGGTTCGATGGTCTGACCGGTACGCCCGAGCGGTTCGAATATTGGTCGCTCGCCAAATCCGACACCAGCGCAACCGGCTTCGGCTATATCGCGACACCGATCAAGGAAGGCAGCAAGAAGACCGGCATGATGGTCGAGGATTTTCTGCCCAAGGCGGAGCATTTTCTCCATGATGCCCTGGATCGCTGGATTCTGGGAACCGAACCCTTTACCGCCCGCCTCAACCCGGATGCGGCGGTCTATACGACGTTCGACCAGCTGATGCGGCTGGACGAATGGATGGGGCGCGAGGCGTGAGCGGACCGGTTCATCCGCTGAAGGACAATCAACTGCTGGCGGTCGATCCGGCGGACAGCGTATGGCTGTCGGCTTCCGCCGGAACGGGCAAGACGCAGGTTCTGTCGGCACGTGTGCTCCGCCTGCTGCTGCGCACCGATGTCGACCCCTCGCAAATACTGTGCCTGACCTTCACGAAGGCGGGGGCGGCCGAAATGGCGACCCGGATCAACGAGGTTCTGGCGCGTTGGGTGCGGATGCCGGCGGAACCGCTGTCGCGCGAGCTGACCGATATCGGCGCGCCCTGCGACGAGGAGACGCGCGACCGCGCGCGCAGTCTGTTCGCCGCCGTGCTCGATTGTCCGGGCGGCGGTCTTCGCATCGATACCATCCACGCCTTCGCGCAGTGGCTGCTGGCGGCCTTTCCCGAAGAAGCGGGGCTGCCCCCCGGCACCCGCGCGATGGAGGATCGGGATCGCGAGTTGCTGGCGCATCAGGTGCTGGCCGACATGGTGGTCGAATGGAAGAACGATCGGGACGAGGGTCTGCGCCAAGCGCTCGAAATGCTCAGCATCCGGATGGGGGCCGATGGTACCCGCCAATGGCTGATGCGTTGCGCCGCAGCGCGCGATGCGTGGTTCGGGGCGGGTGGCTGGCCGGACGATCTGGAACCGCGTTTGCGGCGATTACTCGGCGTGCCCCAGGATGCGGGGGCGGCGCATATCGCGGCACTGTGCCGATCGCCGGCATTCGACATGGCGGCGCTCGACCGGTGCGCGCAGATCAACCGGGAATGGGGTACGAAAAGCGGTCTGGCTGCAGCCGAACAAGCCGACAATTGGAAGACGTCGGAACCGGCGGATCGCCCGGACCTGCTTGATGAGCTGAAGTCGTCTCTGTTCACGCAGAAGGGCGATCCCAAATGGCTGAGGTCGCTCGAAAAAATCGATAGCGGTTACGCCGAAATGGCAGGTGCGGTTGGTGCTTGTTTAGCACGGGTGCGCGATTTGCAAAAGACGCTCGCTTTGATCGAATGGCTTGCGCCAGCGCTTCGCGTAGGGCGCCGGTTCGCCGTCCGGTGGGAAGCGGCCAAAGAGCGCATGGGCCTCATCGATTTCGACGATCAGATCAGGCGCGCCGCCGCTTTGCTGTCGCGGTCCGAGGTATCCGCCTGGATACGGTACAAGCTGGATCGCCAGTTCGACCACTTACTGATCGACGAGGCGCAGGATACGAACGAAGCGCAATGGTCGATCATTCACGCGCTGACCGACGATTTCTTCGCCGGGGAGGGGCAGCGAGACGGCAAGTTGCGCACGATCTTCGTGGTCGGCGACTACAAACAGGCAATCTTCCGTTTCCAGGGTACCAGCCCGGAACATTTTGAAACCGCCAAACGACAATTCCGTAAAGCCATGGCGGATGCTGCAGCAGGCGCCGCCGCATTAAGGGGTGGTTGGCCGCTTCGCGAATTGCAGGATCTGGGCCTGGGGCGGTCCTTCAGGACCGCGCAGCCGGTTCTCGACTTCGTGGATCGGGTCATCGCCCGTATCGGTCCGCCGAACTTCGGGCTCCAGGCAAACCCGGACCCCCATATCGGCGACGAACGCGCAGGCGAAGTGGTGTTGTGGGATCCCGTCGCGGTGCAGGACGACGATGGCGATAACGACGGATCCGAAAGCGATGGAGGCGACGAAGCAGAGGGTTGGGTGTCCCCGCCGGAACGCAAGATGGCGGACCGGATCGCCAGGCAAGTGTCGGACTGGCTGCGCGAAGGCTATCCCCTGGTCAAGGGCGGCGCGCGCGCGGCGGGGCCTGGCGACATCATGGTTCTGGTGCGCAAGCGGAAGGAACTGGCCGGACTCATCGTCGCCCGTCTGCATGCGATCGGCGTGCCGGTGGCGGGTGTCGACCGTCTGCGTCTGGGTGCCCCGCTCGCGATCAGGGACCTGATGGCGGCAATTCGCTTCGCCGCGCAGCCGCTCGACGATCTGAGCCTCGCCAATCTGCTGGTATCCCCGCTGCTTGGCTGGACGCAGGACGATCTTCTTGATCAAGGTTACCGCGACGCCGATGTCCGGCTGTGGGACCACATCCGCCAAGGCGATGCGCCGCTCCATCGCGAAACGGCGGATCGGCTGCGCGCACTGTTGCGGCTGGCCGATTACGAACCGGTACAGGCTTTGCTGCACTGGATACTGACCGGACCGTGGCAGGGCCGTCGCAATCTTGTCGGGCGCCTGGGGCCCGAAGCGAACGATCCGATCGACGAACTGCTGAACGCGGCGTTCGCCTTTTCCTCCGCCCATACGCCCAGCCTCCAGGGGTTCATTCGATGGTTCGATGCAGGCGAAGGCGAACTCAAACGCGAAGCCGGCGCCAGCGAAGGGCTGGTCCGCGTCATGACGGTGCATGGTGCAAAAGGGTTGCAGGCGCCGATCGTCATCCTCGCCGATGCGACCGGTAATCCCGATAAAGCGCCGGTGCGATCGCTGGTATTGAAGGATGGGGACAGCAACCGGTCGATACCGATCCCGGCCATGCGGACGGCCGAAAAGATCGCGCCGATACTGGCAGCCGAGGCGGAAGTCGCCAAGGCCGAGCGGGAGGAACATTGGCGCCTCTTATACGTCGCGATGACACGCGCGGAAGAGGCGCTGTTCGTGGGCGGCGCGCTGGGCAGGCGGGAAGACGAACCGGCTCCCGACAGCTGGTACGCCCGGCTCGCGGATGCCATGGTGGATAGCGGAGAGGACGACTTTCACTTCGGGCACCGCCGCGTCTGGGGCGAACGGCCAGCGCAAACCGTAACCCCTCATCCGCAGGTAGCCGATGGAAGCCTGCCGCAGTTGCCCGCGTGGGTCGTCACGCCGATCGGACCCGAACCGCGACCGCCGCGCCCGCTTGCACCGTCGTCCGCCGCACAGGATCGGACACCGGCCCCGCCGCTTACTTCGGATGCTCTGCAACATGCGGCCAAGCGCGGTGTCCTGATCCACGCTTTACTGGAACGCCTGCCGGAGGTCGCCGCGACGGACCGCCGGCAGCGGGCGGAAAGTTGGCTGGAACGTCGGGCCCCCGAACTTTCGGACGATCAGCGAAGCGAGCTTCTCGCCGCGGCTCTGTCCGTACTGGACCATCCTTCCTTTGGTGAAATATTCCATCCCGATGCGCTTGCGGAAGTGCCGCTAGCCGCGACATTCGAAGGTCAGGTCATCGCCGGCGTAGCCGACCGCCTGATCGTGACGGAGCATTCGGTACTGGTCGTCGATTTCAAGACGGCACGCCGCCCGCCGACCGATCTGTCGGAAGTTCCTGCGGCAACGATCAGGCAGATGGCGGCCTATGTCGCGGCGCTGGCGGCAATCTATCCGGACCGCACGATAGAAGGCGCGGTATTGTACACGCATATGCCGCAGCTGATCGTCATTCCATCGGCCAAATTGATGCAGAACAAACCCGAGTTTCCCGGCGCGCAGGAAAGCTTCGGCCGCTTGCCCGTTGAGTGAATGCGAAGGCACCCTAGATAGGGTGCATAGTAAAGGAGATATTCCATGGCGACGATCAATGTCACCGACAGCAGTTTTCAATCCGACGTTCTGAACGCGGACAAGCCCGTTCTGGTCGATTTCTGGGCCGAATGGTGCGGACCGTGCAAGATGATCGGCCCCTCCTTGGAAGAGATCAGCGACGAAATGGCGGACCGGATCGTGATTGCCAAGATGGATATCATGGAAAACACCGACACGCCGGGCAGGCTTGGGGTGCAGGGCATTCCGTTCCTGGCGCTTTACAAGAATGGCCAGAAAACGGCGGAATTGCAGGGCGCCCGACCGAAGAACCAGTTGAAGCAGTGGCTCGAGAGCGAACTTTGATTCAACCCGCACCGGCGGAGTAACCCGCGGCGTTCAGGCGTGCGGCCAGTTCGTCGAACAGCGGGCGACTGACCGCGCCGATCATTCCCTTCCTTCCGCTATCGACGCGGTAAGGCGTTCCGTCCGGTCGCAGGCAGGTGCCACCCGCTTCGTTCAGGAACAGCGCGCCGGCCGCGTGATCCCAGGGCAGCGTGCGTTCGTATATGGCCAGATCGTGTTCGGCCAAGACGGTCAGCGGATATTGCTCCGCCGCGCAGCCGGGTGCCTCGGCAGCTTCGTAAAAGGGCGCGATTTCCGTTTCGAAGAGATCGCGCTGAGGCGGGCTCATGTAGCGGGTCATGGCCGCGAGCCGGGGTGGACGCCGTCCGCTCGGCCGTGCCGTTACCCGATCACTCCCGATAAACGCGCCGCGGCCTAGATATGCATGACACAGTCGTTCGCGACGCGGATCGTATATCCAGCCCGCATTGGCCGCGCCGTCATCCGACCGGGCAATCATGATCGCGAAATGCCCGCTGCCTTTCGCAAAATTACCGGTGCCGTCGATCGGGTCGATGATCCAGCACCTGCCCGACAGGCGGTCCATGATCGAAGGATCGTCGTCGACCGCCTCTTCGCCTACGATGGCGCGGCTCCCGTCGAGCCGGGCGAGACCTTCGGTCAGCATATCCTCTGCTTCACGATCGGCGATGGTCACGAAATCATTCGCCGCTTTCTCGCGCACCTCGTCGGCGCGCAGGTTTCGATAACGCGGCATGATTGCGGTCTTGGCCACGCGTCGCATCAACAATTCGATTTCGCGCGTTAACGTACTCACGACCGGTAATCCGCATTGATCGCGATGTAGCCACGCGTGAGGTCGCAGGTCCACACCGTCGCCCGTCCGTGGCCGATGCCCAGATCGACATCTATGCGCACTTCCCGGCCCGTGAGATGCTGAGCAACGGGTGCCTCGTCGTAATAATCGACGACCTGTCCGTCGCGGGCAACCCAGTGACCACCGAACCCAATGGACAGCCTGTCGCGATCGGCAGGTTCGCCGGCCTTGCCAACCGCCATGACCACGCGGCCCCAGTTCGCATCTTCGCCGGCGATGGCGGTTTTCACGAGCGGGGAATTGGCGATGGAAAGCGCGACGATCCGGGCGCTTCCGTCGTCACGGGCACCAGTGACGGCAATCTCGATGAACTTCTGCGCGCCTTCGCCGTCGCGCACGACAAGATGGGCCAGCTGACGGCAGACATCCCGCAGCGCGGCGGCGAATGCATCGGCCCCGGTATCGCCGGGTTCGACGATGGGCACATTGTCGAGTTCGCCGGTCGCGAAGGCCAGAACCGTGTCGCTGGTCGATGTGTCGCTATCGACGGTGATGCATGAAAACGTTTCGCGATTGGCATCGTTCAGCATGGCCTGCAACAGCGCGGGTTCGATCGCCGCATCGGTGAAGATATAGCCGAGCATGGTCGCCATGTCCGGCGCGATCATGCCGCTGCCCTTGACCATGCCCGTAATCGTGGCGGTCTGGTCGCCGATCACCGCGGTGGCCATAGCGCCTTTCGCAAACGTGTCCGTCGTGCCGAGCGCGTCGGCGGCATCCTTCCATCCGCAAGGGGGAGCCGAGAACGCTTCGTTCAATCCAATGGTGGCCCTTTTTAGCGGCAGCGGAACTCCGATAACCCCGGTCGACGACACGAATATCGCGCTTTCGTCGCATTCGCGATGCGCGGCGACCTGCCGTATGATCGCCCTGACGGCGTTGCGCCCGCGCCGTCCGGTGAAGGCATTGGCATTGCCCGCGTTAACCACAAGTGCGCGTGCCGTGCCCTTCGCGATGTTCGCGCGACCCAGTTCGACTTCGGCCGATGGACAGGCGCTTTGCGTAAAAACACCTGCGGCAGCCGTGCCTTCGGCAAGTTCGACATAAGTAAGGTCGCACCGCTCCCAGTCCTTGTAGCCGGCGCGCGCTACGCGCAGCGTGACCCCCGCAACCGGCGGCATGTCGGGGAAGGGCAGAGCGAGCGGAGAGCGGTCGAGATCCATGCGCGGTCCCTATTGCCGGCCCACCGCACCCGCAAGGGTTGCGCCGATGGTGGACGTATCCGCGAATGACCCTTATATCGCTTGCCGGATGCGCCATCTCATCGCCTTCTTCGCCCTGCTGACCGGGCTGTCCGCTATCGCCGCACCCGTCGCGGCCAATCCAATTGGCGAAAATACGCAGCAGATGTCGAACGCGGAGCAGCACGTTCCGGGCTCTGTGTCGAATTACGCGAATGGCTTCGTCCGTCCCGCCTTCACCGGGCCAAAGCAGCCGGCTACCGGCTTGCCGCCTATGACGACTATTGCCGGCGTAGCGCCTGCGGTCCGGATCGGCATCGATCGTTCGCGCCAATAGGGCGCTTAAGCCTTTCGACCCTGGCAATATCGCTGTTACGACGCCGATTACCTCGGGCATCGTATATTCTCATTCAGAATTCCGGAAACTTCCCATGTTTAACACCCTCGTCAAATCCGTATTCGGGTCGTCCAACGATCGCTATATCAAGTCCCTTGGCAAGACCGTCGATCAGATCGCTGCATTCGAACCGCAGATACAGGCGCTGAGCGACGCCGAATTGCAGGCGCAGACGGAGAAGTTCCGTATCGAACTTGCCGACGGCAAGACGCTCGACGATATTCTGCCCGAAGCGTTCGCGACTATTCGCGAGGCTTCGATACGCGTGCTCGGCATGCGCCATTTCGACGTACAGATGATCGGCGGTATCGTGCTTCATCGCGGCGAGATCGCGGAAATGCGGACAGGCGAAGGCAAGACGCTGGTCGCGACGCTGGCGACCTATCTCAATGCGGTGGCGGGCAAGGGCGTGCATGTCGTGACCGTCAACGATTACCTCGCCAGCCGCGATGCGGAATGGATGGGGCAGCTCTATCGCTGGATGGGGCTGAGCGTCGGCGTTATCGTGCCCAAACTGGGCGAATATGAACGGCGCGAAGCCTATGCGGCCGACATAACCTACGGCACCAACAACGAATTCGGCTTCGATTATCTGCGCGATAATATGAAGCACGACAAGAACCAGATGGTGCAGCGGCCGTTCAACTACGCCATCGTCGACGAGGTCGATTCCATCCTCATCGACGAGGCACGCACCCCGCTCATCATTTCCGGGCCGACCGAGGACAAGACCGATCTTTACGTCGCGATCGACGAGGTGGTTAAGGGCATTCCCGAAGACTGGTACGACAAGGACGAGAAAACCAAGAATATCGGCCTGACCGAAGACGGCACCGAAGAGATCGAGAAGCTGCTCATCGAGAAGGGGCTGCTCGAAACCGACAATCTCTACGACGTCGAGAACACGCAGGTCGTCCATCATCTCGATCAGGCGCTCAAGGCCGTGCACATGTTCAAACGTGACACGGATTACATCGTGAAGGACGACAAGGTCGTCATCATCGACGAGTTCACCGGACGCATGATGGAAGGGCGCCGCTGGTCCAATGGCCTGCATCAGGCAGCCGAGGCGAAGGAAGGCGTCAAGATCGAGCCTGAGAACCAGACGATGGCCTCGATCACGTTTCAAAACTATTTTCGCATGTATCCCAAACTGTCCGGCATGACCGGCACCGCCGCCACCGAAGCGAGCGAATTCTGGGATATCTACAAGATGAGCGTGGCGGAAATTCCGACAAACCAGCCCGTCCGCCGGATCGACGAGGAAGACGAATTCTACAAGAACACGCAGGACAAGTTTCAGGCGATCGCCAAGGCCATCCGCGAGAAGAACGACATCGGCCAGCCGGTTCTGGTCGGCACGGTGTCGATCGAGAAATCCGAATTGCTTGCCCGGTTCCTGGACAAGGAAGGCGTGAAGCACGAGGTCCTGAACGCCCGCTTCCACGAACGCGAAGCGCATATCGTGGCGCAAGCGGGGCGGCTGGGCGCGGTGACCATCGCAACCAACATGGCCGGGCGGGGCACGGACATTCAACTTGGCGGCAATGTCGAATTCCGGGTCGAGGACGAGCTCAGCGACATGCCGGACGGGGAGGACCGCGATGCGGCGATCACCCGGATCGAAGAAGAAGTCGCCGCCGAACGGGAGCAGGTACTGGAAGCGGGCGGCCTGTTCGTCCTGGCCACCGAACGTCATGAAAGCCGTCGGATCGACAATCAGCTGCGCGGCCGTTCCGGGCGACAGGGCGATCCGGGCCTCAGCCGGTTCTACCTGTGTCTGGAAGACGATCTGCTGCGTATCTTCGGCCCCGACACGCTGTTCAGCCGGATGATGAACTCGAACCTGGAAGACGGCGAGGCGATCGGATCGAAATGGCTGAGCAAAGCCATCGAGACCGCACAGAAAAAAGTCGAGGCACGCAATTACGACATCCGCAAGCAGGTGGTCGAATATGATGACGTAATGAACGACCAGCGCAAGGTCATCTACGAACAGCGCGCCGAAATCATGGACAGCGAGGCCGTTGGCGATGTGGTCGTCGATATGCGGAACGATACGATCAACGCCATCGTGACCCAGGCCTGCCCGCCTGGAACCTATCCCGAACAATGGGATATCGAGGGGCTGAAGGAACGCGTGACCGAGGTCCTCGGACTGAACGTGCCGATCGACAGCTGGGTGACTGAAGATACGGTCGAACCCGAAACCATCGAGGAACGCCTGGGCGAACAGGCGGCTGCGGCGATGGATCGCAAGATTGCGTCATCCGATCCTGCGATCTGGACCCGCGTTGAAAAATCGATCCTGCTGGACAGGCTCGATCACCATTGGAAGGAACATCTGGCAACGCTCGATTCCCTGCGTCAGGTGGTGTCGCTGCGTGCCCATGCGCAGAAGCAGCCGATCAACGAATACAAGCAGGAAGCGTTCGGCCTGTTCGGCCAGATGCTCGACAATCTGCGCGAGGATATTACCGGCATATTGCTGAAGACCGAATTGCGGATGCAGCCTCCGGCGCAACAGCTGCCCGATCTGCCGGACTTCCTCACCGGACATATCGATCCGCTGACCGGCCTCGACAATTCGAACGATGGCGATGGTTCTTCGCGGCAGGCGGACACGTTCGGTTCGCTGGCAGGCAGCCCTCGCGCGGCGTTCGGGCCGGGTGGGTCGAACCGCGACAATCCCTATGCCGACAAGCAGATCAGCCGGAATGCCCCGTGTCCCTGCGGGTCGGGCAGCAAATACAAGCATTGCCACGGGGCCGCACATTGAACGCATGCAAACCCTAGCGAAACGACAGGAGGCGCGGCGGACAGTCTTACCCGCGCCGTGTCGCGCCAAGCAGTTTCGCGCCAACCAGTTTTACAAATGTAAGGCTGCGTAAAAGCTGGCTCCCCGAGTTTGAAACCGGGGGCTGAACGCACAATTCCATAATCGTCCGAAAAACCTAGGACTTACTAGGGTTTACGCGTCATAGTGTATCCATACCCTTCCATTGACATTCATCTAAATCCGTGATCCAGTGTGGGGAATAATGTTGGACCGCTAGGTTCGAATCCACATTTTGCACGGGCAGGTGACACTTGGGAAAATTGACAGCGCGACACGTTCAATCCGCCAAACCGGGAACGCATATTGACGGCAAGGGGCTGCTGCTGCGGGTAAGAAACGACAACGCGAAAAGCTGGGTGTTGCGCGTTCAATATGACGGGCGACGGCGCGACGTAGGGTTAGGCTCGGTTGATGTCCTGACCTTGGCCGAGGCCCGCGACAAGGCAGCTGCGCTTCGCAAGATCGCGCTGACTGGCGGCGATCCGATAGCCGAACGCGATCGGCACAAGACAAAGGTGCCGACATTCGCAGAGGCCATGCAGCTGACGCATGACGAACTGGCAAAGGGCTGGGGTGATAAGACCGGCGCGCAATTCCGATCAAGCCTGACCACACATGCCCTGCCGACATTGGGCAGGCACAAGGTGGACGTAATCGAGACGGAACACGTCACGGCGGCGCTGGCGAAGATATGGACGGAAAAGCCGCAAATTGCCCGGAAAGTCCGCCATCGCATCAATCAGGTGCTGGCCTTTTCCAAGGCGCGAGGCTGGCGAACTTCGCCAGTTCCACTTGCGAAGGAGATTACGGACGGATTGGCCAAACAGCCGGAGAGCAAAGGCTTTCGCGCCATGCCTTACAAGGAACTCCCCGCCTATGTTGCGGAGGAGATCGCAAAAGCGGATTCACCGGCCCGCCTGGCATTGCTGTTCACAATCTTCACGGCGGCACGATCGGGCGAGGTCCGCCATGCCGAGTGGCGGCAGATCGACCGCGAGGACCGTGAATGGAAGCGACCCGGCGCGATCATGAAGAACGGCAAGACGCATACCATCACATTGAACGACGCGGCGCTTGCTATCCTAGACCGCGCAGCCGACGCGTTCGGCACCGATGGCCTGATATTCCCTAGTCTGCACGGGAAGGTGCTGACGAACGCTGCGTTGGGCAAGATGCTGCGCGATAGCGGGCGCACCGAAACCGTGCATGGGTTCCGTTCGACATTCCGCGATTGGGCGGCGGAGAAAATGCCTACTGTGCCCTATGCGGTCGCCGAGATGGCGCTGGCGCATACCGTGGGCGATGCAACGGAACGGGCATATCTGCGAACCGATCTACGCGACCATAGACGGGCGCTCATGGATGCGTGGGGGCAATACGCTGCACCGGCGCTATCAGGTGGCGCTGATAACGTGGTGGCGCTCCATGGCTGAGTTCAATGGATACGATGTCGAAGCCGTAGGCTGGCCTATGATCGCTTGGAATGCACTTTCAGGCGATGGCTCTCTTGAAGCCGTTGGAAAGGCGGCAATGGACCTTCAAGACCGCTTGGCAGACCCAGACCGAAAGTCGATTGCTGACGCGCGGCTTTTAATGATCGCGATAGCCGAAATGCTCGATCCCGAAGGAACGAGTGAATACCGACTTGATTTAAAACGACGCAAGCGAGGGAAGCCAATCAACGGGCACGAACGGGCGCTGCGCGGGCACCGTGCTGGCGCTATTGTTCGCAAACTCGAAGCTGAGGGATGGAAAACGGAAGCCGCTGTCGAACATGCGATCGCTGAAACTGGATTATCGAGGGCAGAGGTTTTTGCCTGGCATTCATGGGATAAAGAAGCGCTGGCTATGACCCCCACGGAACTGGGTGAAAGACTAAATGGTCGAATTACCAAGACTGACTAGTTGCTGCATCGCGGATTGATATGACTATTAGGGAAGCCGCCCAACAACAACGGAGGCTTCACCCATGGCTACCAAACTACTGCGGATCGGCACGGTCGAGGACCGGATCGGCTGCAAGAAATCTAAAATCTATGAGTTGATTGCCAAGGGCGGTTTCCCCAAGCCGGTAAAGATCGATCACTGTTCAGTCTGGCCGGAGTGCGAGGTCGAGCGATGGATTGCTGATCGCGTCGCTGAGCGCGAGGTGGCGGCATGATGGAAAAACAAAACCCCCGCACCGGGCAGGGTGCGAAGGCTTCAATATCCACGGCAGCGGATAGCGAAACCTCTAATTCAAACTCTCATTATCGGCAAGCTGAAACCCGGCGCTTCACTGTTGTCGTCGCTCTAGGTTTATGGCGCGGATGGCAAGTTACGGTCGAACCGCCAACGTGCAATCACCAGCCCCGCAGTTTCCCAACTCATACAGCAGCTATGGCCTTTGCCGAAAAACTTGCGGCGCTTGAAGGGTGGTCAATATCCGACCGCGATGGCGACTCGCGGTGCGATGGGTATGGCGAGCATGATGGGTGCTAAGGAATGGCCGACAAGCTCCGGCGCGCGAAGGTGCCGCACCATATACGCTTCTACCACTCGATCATGGATTCGGAAGCCTATTGGCACTTGTCCGGTAACGGGCTGAAGGTGCTGCTGGCGTTGATTAGGATCGACAACGGCACGCGCAACGGCGCTATCGCATACAGCTACAGGCGGGCTGCGGAAGATACAGGTTTATCCCCCCGCACCTGCCTGCGTTGCCTTCAAGAGTTGCAGGACAAGGGCTTTATCGTCTGCACGCAAAAGGGTGCCTTCAGTCGAAAGGTGCTGCACGCAAGCCTATGGCGTTACACATGGCAGGCATGGCCGGAAGGCAAGATGGGGCCGACGCGCGACTTCGAAAGATGGAAACCCGATGGAAATACGCGGGTGCAAGTTTTGTCACCACCGGGTGCAGTTTCCGACCATCACATGGAAACAGACGCCTTGCCGGATGCAGATATTGCACCCGGTCCCGATGGAAAGTGCGATGTTTCCGCCGATCCGTCTTTGGAAAGAATTGCACCACTTACTAGTGACCAGGGGGAGCCGAGCACTGACCCCGAAACAGAACAACGGAAACATGCTGGAAACACATCGGGGCCGTTTCTCGACATTCTGCGCAGTCGGCTTCGCGATCACCTGAACGATAGCGAGCCGGGCGAACAATCCCGCATTGCCAAACGAGTGGAGATACCCGGCGGCACCCTATCCAAGTTCATGCGCGGCAAGACCCTTCCGTCAAAATATCATGACCGCCTGTCGATGGAATTGGCGGAGTTTTGAAAGGACGCATCATGCACGACGAACGACGACACGACTGGATCGCTGACAACCATGGGTAAGAACTGGCCATACAACACGGCGCGCTGGCGGAAGCTACGGGCGATGCACCTGGCGATCGAACCGATGTGTCGCGGCTGCGCACCGCACCGGCTGACCCCCGCTAACCACGTCGATCATATCACGGCTATCAGCGACGGCGGGCACCCGTTCCCCTCGCATGAAGGATTGGCCAGCTATTGCCTGCCCTGCCATTCACGCAAGACGGCACGCGGCAACGAAGCCGGGGCGATCAAGACGAACAAGCCGATGAAGGGCTGCGATGCCGATGGCAACCCGTTGGACGCTGCGCACCCATGGGCGGAAAAATCGCTCAGAGCTGGACCGCGCGAGGCGATGGGGGACAGTTCTATTGAGTTAGTTTCATCTGATACCAGTTCGGATCAATCCGATGGGCGCTAGGGGACCGGGTGCGACCCGCCAACGCAAAGCCGCTGCGGAGATCGATCACGATACGGAGCACCCTTGGGAGGCGGTCGGATTGAACCGTGCCGAAAGGGTTATCGCTTTCATTGAGTCCCTGCCGATCACGAAGGGCTATGGCGCTGGCGAGAACGTCAAGCTGCTACCGTTCCAGCGGGAATGGATCGAAGCGGTTTATGCCACCGATGACGATGGCAAGCGGCGGGTGCGGCAAGGGCTGTTGAGCGTGGCACGCGGCAACGGCAAGACAGTATTCGCGGCGATGCTGACCCTGTGCCACCTGTGCGGGCCGGAGGCGGAACAGCGGGGCGAATGCTTCAGTTCAGCCGCTACACAATCTCAAGCGGGCTTAATCTTTAATGAGATGGAAGCCGTCATCATGGCCACGCCCTGGATGGCGGCACGGCTGAATGTCCAGCGGTTCCACAAGCGGATTGAGGACGATGAAACCGGATCGATCTACCGGGCACTCGCCAGCGATGGAAAGGCGGTTCACGGCACGGCCAGCTCGTTCATTGTCTGCGATGAATTGGCACAATGGAAGAAGCGCGAACTGTTCGACGTGCTGCGAACATCGATGGGCAAGCGAGAGGAACCGTTGCTGGTCGCGATCGGCACGCAATCCCCGTCCCCGCTCAATATCATGTCGGAACTGATCGATGCAGCGGAGAGGGTGAATAGCGGAGAGGTGGACGACCCTAGTTCGCACGGTGCGATCTATGCCGTTCCGGAAGATGCGGACCCATACGACCCGGCGAACTGGCCATTGGCGAACCCGGCAATCGGCACATTCGTATCGGCGGAGCAGATTGCCGATGAAGCCGCGCGGGCGCAGCGGATGCCGACATTCGAACCGGCGTTTCTCAATCTGCATTGCAACATGCGGGTGGACGCGGAACCCAAAGCGATCAATCCGGTGGAATGGGATGCCTGCGGGGAAACCTTCGATCTGGACGCGCTCAGGGGTAAGCGATGCTACGCGGGATTGGACATGGCCGACACCCGCGATCTTGCGAGTTGCGTTCTGTATTTCCCCGATGATGGCGGTGCGGTCCTGCCGTTCTACTGGTGCCCGAAAGCCGGTATCGAATTGAAAGAGGAAAAGGACCGGGTGCCCTATCGCACCTGGGCAAAAAAGGGGCATATCGTCGCCACACCGGGGAAGGCGATCGACAAGCGGTTCATTGCGGGAACCCTGGCCGAGATTGCCCAACGATACGATCTACAGGCCATCGCCTATGATCGATGGGGCATTGAGGCGTTGACCGTCATTCTGGACGCTGAGGGCGTTAGATTGCCGCTGGAAGCGCATGGGCAGGGTTACAAGGATATGGGACCGGCGGTGGATGCGTTCGAGGTCGCCTTGCTGGAACAGGAACTGCGCCACGCGATGCACCCGGTCCTGCGCTGGAACGCTTCGAATATGATCTACACAACCGACCCGACCGGCGCACGCAAACCCGATAAGCAGCGATCGACCGACAAGATCGATGGGCTGGCGGCGCTTATCATGGCCTGCGGTATCGCCGCGCGTGATGGCGGGAAAATGGTGGAACCGGGGATTATGTGGCTTTAGCTACTTCAAGTTACTGAATAAGGTTGCAATGTTCGCAGATAAACTTTGAGCCACTCTATTTTCAGTCACATATGGCTGGTCGAACGGTTTGCCGAGTTCATCGGCCATGGCCTTCAGTTCGTCTTTTGTCATCAAGTTTCGCTTCCGCAAACATATCGCTAAGATCGCCAAAGCGTTAACTATCCCGTTATTGGCAGCTAATAGAGCATCTATAGTTTCTGAATCTTCCGGCGGGTTAGCCTCGTCAAACATCTATCTACTACCTCTAGTCACGGAACGCTCAGCAGAACGGCCCGATGCTAGCGATGCCTAGCCGCTTTGTCACTTCTATCACTGCAAACTTACAAACGTGGCGCTTGACACGGTTAAAAAAGCGTGGCACGGACCACGAATGACATCGCCATTGTTCACGCTTCACACTTACACCCCTGCGGAGGCGGAGCGTATTACTGGCGTAACCGTCGTCAAGCAACGCGACTGGCGGCGTCACGGCCATATTCCGAAGGACGAGTCGGGCGGACATACCCGCTATGATATTATAAGCCTTGCCAACCTGATTATCATGCGTTGGCTGGGAGATCGCGTTTCTTTGCCGGAAGCCAAGGAAATTGCCTTGTTGGCTAAGAATCGTGTCCTCCATTCTGCGCTTGCATGGATGGATAGCTGGGAAATCGAAGGGGAAAAGCCGGACGGCGTGAGCTTTAGGATGCTAGGCGAAAGTTTTCTGCGAAAGCATGTTAAGAACGGCAACGTCATCCCCGCCGGGAAACTCATCATTTGGGCGACCGGCAAAGAATACTTTTGCGATAGCATTGACGATGAACTGCGGACAAAATCCACATTCTGCCCCGAATTGATGGGAGCCTGTGTTTTCATCGATCTGGACGCAATGGGGGGCAAGCTGGTGGACGCTATTGGCGAAACTTCGCCTCTCAAACCAATCGGCACCTACTTCAAGTGAGCGCCAATCAAAATCATCGCCGCGAGGCAGACGATAATCTCAGAGCGGGGGCATTGTGCCCCCGCCAGACAGAGGAACTACCACAATGAAAACTGCGGACCTTATGGAACAGCGGGCGGGCATTCTGGACCGCATGAACGCTGCGAACGATGCCAATGACAATGCGGCATTCGAAACTGCCAATGGCGAACTGCGCGATCTGGACGCAAAGCTGGACCGGGCAAAGACAATCGAAAGCGCCGAGCGTGTCGAAACCGGGCGCGTTCTGACCGGATCGAATGATGAAACCCTGAGCGCCGAATTGCGCGACAAGTTCAGCATTCGCAAAGCGATCCTGGGCCGCATCCTGCCGGGCACGGTCGATGATGGGTTTGAGCGCGAAATGCAGGACGAACTGGCGAAGCGCGCTGGCAAGGCACCCGAAGGCATTTACGTGCCGACGGAATGCTTTGAACGCCGCGCGGTGCAAACCACGTCGATCAGCGGTTCGATCTTGCCGACCGACTTTCGACCCGATCAATTCGTGTCGGCGCTGACCGCCACGGCGGCGCTGACCACGCTAGGCGCGACCACGCTTTCGGGCTTGACCGGCAATGTCGAAATCCCGCGCGAAACCGGCTCCCCGAATGTTGGATGGGTTAAAGAGAACAGCGCATTGCCGACCGGCAACGCGACGTTCGATAGCTTTACGCTGTCGCCGCATCACGTTGGCGTCATCACCGAAATCAGCCGCAACATGCTTATGCAATCGTCGCCATCGATCGAGGCGTTACTGCGTCAAATGATGGCGCGCGACATTGCGCTGGAGATCGACCGGGCGGGTCTGACCGGTGCCGGTGGATCGACTGCCGAACCGCTGGGCCTGTTGAACGATAGCGACGTTCCCGACGTGCCCTTTGATACCGATCTATTCACGACCACGGCGGACATGATCGCTGCGGCCGATCTGGCCAACGTGATGGGCGGGCGGGGCTTCCTCTCGACCAACGGCGTGAAGGCGGATGCGATGAAGCTGCGCGATGCCGATGGCCATGCGCTGACCGTTGCCGAAACCTTCCACGATGAAACTGTCCTGTTCACCAATCAGGCACCGTCCGATCTGGGCGCCGGCACGAACGAACACGGGCTGGTCTATGGCTACTGGCCCGACTTCATGATTGGCCTTTGGTCGCAGCTCGATATTCTGGCCAACCCCTATGCCGAAAGCGCCTATTCGAAGGGCAATATCCTGCTGCGGGCGATGGCCACGGTGGACTTTGGCGTTCGGCGTCCTGCGTCGTTTTCTAAGGCTTCCGGCGTAACGGTGGGCGCATAGAATGAGCGTGGCGGCAACCCTTGAACGGCGCACATTCGCCGAGCTTCGCGCCAAGGGGCGCAGGCTTGAGGGCTATGCCGCCACGTTCGCCACTGAGGCCGATCTGGGCACGTTCCGCGAACGGATCGAACCCGGCGCGTTCCGCAACGCATTGAACGCCGATGTTCTGGCATTGCTGGACCATGACACGGGCAAGGTATTGGGCCGCACCCGCACCGGCACGCTGGAATTGCGTGAGGATGCAAAGGGCTTGGCGTTCGGATTGAACCTTCCCGACACTCAGGCCGGGCGCGATGTTATCGAATTGGCCGAGCGCGGCGACCTTGGCGGTATGTCGTTCGGCTTCACGGTTCCCGACGGCGGCGAAAGCTGGAACGGGAAGGTTCGTTCGCTGCGATCCATAGGATTGCGCGAAATCAGCGTTGTAAGCGCGTGGCCAGCTTATGAAGGCACCGAGATTGCCTTGCGTTCATTCATGGCCGGTGCGGACGCTCAGAGACGCCGTAGGGTGCTAGTCGTGGCGGAGGCGACACGATGGGCATGATCGACCGCATGGCGGGCTTCATGGGCTTTGAACGCCGCAACGATGCCATGGACCCTTCCTGGAACGCTATTGCACCCGGTATCGGCTATCACGCCGTTCTGAGCACGCGCGGTAATGAGAACCTGTCGGCGGTAACGGCTTGCACGAATGTCATTAGCGAGGCGTTGGCGCACATTCCGGCGCTGATATATCGACGCAAGGGCACAGTGCGGATCGAGGACGAAACGCACCCGCTCAACCGGCTTGTGCGCGGTGGGGTAAACCCCCGTATGACGTGGCCCGACTTTATCAGCCACCTGGTCGCGTCGGCATTGCTGACCGGCAACGGGCTGGCAGAGATCATGCGCAGCGGAAACGGACGCCTTGCCGGGCTGGCCTACATTCCGTGGGGGATGGTGACGGTATCGGAATTGTCGACCGGCAAGCTGGCATACGACATTGGCGACGGTAAGGGTCGCACCCGGCGATTGCTGGAAGGCGAGGTTATTCACCTGCGCGATCGAACCGATGACGGCTTTATCGGGCGTTCCCGGCTGTCACGGGCCGCTGAGGCGGTGGAAGGGGTCAACCTCGCCAATCGTCATGCACGGCAGTTCCTTAACAACGGCGCGTCCCCTTCCGGCATTCTGGAAAGCGCCGGATCGATCACGGGTGAACAGCGCGATGCACTGCGTAAGCAATTCGAAGAACGGCATTCCGGCGCGCACAACGCAGGCCGCACGCTGCTGCTGGATGGCGGGCTGACATGGAAAGCGGCGCAAATATCGCCAGAGGATGCCGAGCTGCTGGAAACCCGCAAGTTCGGCACCGAAGAAATCTGCCGGCTGTATCAGGTGCCCCCGCCGCTGGTGCAGGATTACAGCCACAACACATTTACCAATTCCGAAACTGCGGGCCGTTGGTTCGCAATGTTTTGTCTGGCGTCATGGGCACGCAAGATCGAAGCGGAGTTCGCCCGTTCGGTATTCCCGACTGGCGGGCCGTTCGAATTGGAACTGGACTTGAATGGCTTCCTACGCGGGGATCCAAAGACACGCTGGGATGCCCATGCAATCGCGCTGACCAACGGCGTTCTGGATGCCGACGAGGTTCGCCAGGTCGAAGGCTGGAACCCGCGAAGCAATGACGGCGGTAACAGCACACCGGCGGAGGCTGCATAAGGCTTACGCCGAGTGTGGGGAGCGTTGTGGGAACGAGCTGCTTGTTTATCAGAAAAATCTAATGCAATCAATGGCTTGTTCAAGTCGAGTGGCTCCCCGAGTTGGATTCGAACCAACGACCAAGTGATTAACAGTCACCTACTCTACCGCTGAGCTATCGGGGAAAGCTCCAAAGTCGCAATCTCTCGCGACAGGGGTGGGCGTATATGCAGCATGCCGTGGTTTGGCAAGGCTCTGACCTAAGTCAGATGACGAATTGTTCCGCCACGATCCGCTCGTCCAGCGAATGTCCGGAATCGAACAGCAGGGTCAGCGCGCTGTCCCGGGCAATTTCGATGCTGACATGGGCGATATCGCGGACTTCCTTCTGATCGGCGACCGCGGCCACGGGGCGTTTTGCCGGTTCGTTGACCGTGAAGCATATCTTCGATCGATCGGGCAGGATTGCCCCCCGCCAGCGACGCGGGCGAAACGCGCTGATCGGGGTCAATGCCAGAAGCTGACTGTCCAATGGCAGTATCGGACCGTTCGCGGACAGATTATACGCGGTCGATCCGGCAGGCGTCGCCACCAGCACGCCATCCCCTACCAGTTCCTTTATCCGGACACGGTCGTCCACCATCACTTCCAGCTTGGCGGTCTGGCGGGTTTCGCGAAGCAGCGACACTTCGTTGATCGCGCATTCGATGTGGGTTTCGCCGTCCTGCGTCGTCGCCTCCATCCGCAGGGGCGCGATGGCCATCGGGCGCGAACGGTTCAGCTTGTCGAGCAGCTTCATGCCCGTGCGGTACCGGTTCATGAGAAAGCCGACCGTGCCGCGATTTATGCCGTAGGTGGGTATCAGCCGCCCCGTATCCAGCATCGCGTGGAGCGTATGCAGCATGAAGCCGTCACCACCCAGCACGACTACGGCATCCGCATCGTCCTGCGGCACCCAATCATGCGCATCCTTCAGCGCGCGCGCGGTTTCCTCAGCCTGCGCAGTGTCCGAGATAGCCAGCGCCAGTTTCTGGAATCGTCGCTTGGCGTGCAAGTGCCTGTCCCCCGTGGCAAGGCGCTTGCCGGCACGCCTTTCGCACCGTTCTATGGCCCGGTGTGCCATTTGGCAACGCATCGCACCGCAAACGGGACGCCGCCGAAATGCGCGCTTACAAAAGCCTATGCCGAGAACCGCCCGAATTGGAGAAGACTATACACGCGATTGTCTGACCGGCCTTGCCGGACCGGATGGCGCGCACGTTACGCTGGACGGTTGGCAGACGGTCGCCGCCGATCGCGGCGAAATCGCGCCCGTTCACGCAATGCTGCTGAGCCTCGACAGGTTCGACACCGTCAATCTTGCCTTCGGGCAGGCTGCGGGTGACAGCGCGCTGATCGTCATCGCCGGGCGTATCCAGCATTTCGCAGAGGACGAGCTGGAAGGCGGTGATTGGCTGGTCGCGCGCCTTGGCGGCGGCAAGTTCCTGCTTGCCGCGCGCGAAGCATGCAGCCGCGACCGCTGGCACTGGCTGGCAGAGGCGCTGGCCGATGCGATCGCGCTTCCCATTCCCGAAGCCGGCTCGTCTAACGCCATGCGGCTATGGCCCCGCATCGCTTTGATGCGACCCATGCCGGGCGAAAGTTCCGACCTGATCGTCGATCGTCTGGCGGAAACGCTGGAACGGGCGAAGGGGCAGCACGGACGGCGCCTCATATGGGCGGACGGCCGGCTTACAATACCCGGCAAACGCAGCGCCATGGTCGAAGCCGATTTGCTGAATGCCATTGACCGCGACGAAATCACCATCTGGTTTCAGCCGCAGATCGACCTTGCGAACGAACGCGTGATCGGGGCGGAGGCGTTGGCACGCTGGCAGCATCCCGAACTCGGCCGGATCGGGGCGGGGCAGATGTTCGCCATCGCGGAGCGGACCGATCATGTCGCACAGCTATCGCGTCATATCGCGCAAAAGGCATTGCTTGCCGCGGCGCAGTGGCCGGGGCATTTTGGCCTATCCATCAATATCACCCCAGCCGATCTGGCCGCCTCGAACTTCGCTGACGAATTGCTTAGACTTGTCGAAACGTCCGCTTTCGATCCCCTGCGGCTCACGGTCGAGATCACCGAGCATGTCCTTGTGTCCGACCTCGAAGCCGTCGCGCGGCATCTGTCGCGACTTCGCGATGCGGGTGTTAAGGTCGCGCTCGACGATTTCGGTGCGGGCTTCTGCAATTTCCGGTATCTCAAACTCCTGCCGCTCGACGCCATCAAGCTCGATCGCGCGATGATCGACGGAATCGAGGATGATGCGAAGGACCTGGCAGTGTTCCGCGCCATCATCGCCATGGCCGGCGCGCTCGATCTGAAGGTCGTGGTGGAGGGTATCGAAACGGTCGAACAGCGCGATATCGTCCGTCGGGAAAAGGCAAACGCGTATCAAGGGTATCTTCGTGCCCGGCCGATGGGCACACGGGATTTCGCATCGTTCCTACGCGGCTGAAACCTTCTGTTTCTCGTCGCTGCGCCGCGCAACGTTGCTCAGCCCCTTGGTCAGTTGGAACAATCCGTTCAACCGGGAGCGCGGGTCGCCCCACGCGCGGTCGATGACCAGCTTCATGTCGGGCCGGAGGCGGGCTGTTCCTTTCAGACGGTCGACATAGGCGATCAGTCCCGGACCGTCGGGGAAATGGTCATTGTGGAAGCTGACGAGGGTGCCGCGCGCGCCGACGTCGATCTTGGCGATATTGGCGGCGATCGCCTGATGCTTGATTTCTATGAGGCGAACGAGATTGGCGGTCGCATCGGGCAGGGCGCCGAACCGGTCTATCATTTCCGCCGCCATCGCTTCTATCTCGGCCCGATCCTTCGCATCGTTCAACCGCCGATACAACGCCATCCGTACCGCCAGATCGGGCACGTAGTCTTCCGGGATCATGATCGGCGCGTCGACGGTGATCTGGGGGCTGATCGTCTCTCGCTTAGCCTCCAGCCCCATCTGTCCCGCCTTGGCCGCCAGTATGGCATCCTCCAGCATCGACTGGTACAGTTCGAAGCCGACTTCGCGAATATGCCCCGACTGTTCGTCGCCCAGCAGATTGCCCGCGCCGCGAATATCCAGATCGTGGCTGGCGAGTTGAAACCCGGCGCCCAGACTGTCTAGATCGCCCAGCACCTTCAACCGTTTCTCCGCGATTTCGGAAAGCTGCCGGTTCTTGGGATAGGTAAGATAGGAATAGGCGCGCAGTTTCGACCGTCCGACGCGCCCGCGCAGCTGATAGAGCTGGGCCAGCCCGAACCGGTCCGCGCGATGGATGATGATGGTGTTCGCGCTGGGGATATCCAGCCCGCTCTCGACGATCGTCGTCGACAGCAGGACTTCGTATTTGCCTTCGTAGAATGCGCTCATCCGCTCTTCGACTTCGGTCGGGGACATCTGTCCATGGGCGGTGATAGCTTTCACTTCAGGGACATAGGCACCCAGCCATTCCTCCAATTCCGGCATATCGGCAATGCGCGGCACCACGATGAAGCTCTGCCCGCCACGATGATGTTCGCGCAGCAGCGCCTCGCGCAAGACCATCGCGTCCCATTCCATGACGTAGGTACGGACCGCCAGCCGATCGACCGGCGGGGTCTGGATGGTCGACAGTTCGCGCAGTCCGCTCATCGCCATCTGCAATGTACGCGGGATCGGTGTCGCCGTCAGTGTCAGCATATGGACATCGGCGCGCAACTGTTTGAGCCTTTCCTTGTGCGTGACGCCGAAACGCTGTTCTTCGTCGACGACTACGAGGCCAAGATTCTTGAAACGCGTGTTCTTCGACAGGATCGCGTGGGTTCCGATGACGATGTCCATCGTCCCATCCGCCAGCGCCTCGCGCGTTTCCTTCATTTCCTTAGGCGGAACAAGGCGCGACAATCGGCCGATTTCCAGCGGGAAACCGTCGAACCTCGCAACGAAATTGGTGTAATGCTGGCGCGCGAGCAAAGTTGTCGGTGCGACCACGGCGACTTGCTGCCCGTTCATCGCGGCTACGAAGGCGGCGCGCAGCGCAACTTCCGTCTTGCCGAAGCCGACATCGCCACAGACCAGTCGGTCCATCGGGCGTCCGCTTTCCAGATCGCGCAGGACATCGGCGATGGCGCGTTCCTGATCGTCTGTTTCGGCCCAGGGAAACCGGTCGACGAACTGGTTGAAGCTGGAACTGTCGGCCTCCAGCACAGGGGCCTTCTTCAGTGCCCGTTCGGCGGCGACGGCCATCAATTCGCCGGCGATGGCGCGAATGCGTTCCTTGAGGCGGGATCGCCGTTTCTGCCAGGCCTCGCCGCCCAGCCGGTCCAGCTGGACGGCCTCCTCCGACGAACCATAACGGGTAAGCACGTCGATGTTCTCGACCGGAATGTAAAGTTTGTCGCCGCCATGATATTCCAGCATCACGCAATCATGCTGGCTTTTGCCCACGGAAATGGGTTCGAGACCGAGATATTTGCCGATACCATGCTCGGTATGAACGACCAGGTCGCCGCGCCCCAGCGCCTGCAGTTCGGCCAGGAAGGCATCGGCACCCTTGCGCCTTTTCCTGCGCCGGACCAGCCGGTCGCCCAGCATGTCCTGCTCGGTAATGATCTCCAGTTCATCGTTGGCGAAACCGCTGTCGAGCGGGAGGATCATCGCCGCCGGCCGCCCGCTCGCCGAAACACCGAGCGCCTCCTGCCAGCTTTCGACCAGTGTGACGGGCGTTCCCGTTTCGCCGAGGATCGAAGCGATGCGCGACCGGCTGCCTTGCGAATACGCTGCGAGCAAAGGCTTCCTGCCCGCCTGTCCGATCGATCGAAAATGCCCACCGGCAACATCGTAAAGATTGTCGCCACGCGCCCGTTCGGCGGAGAAATCGCGTGCGGACGTGAACCCGAAGTCGATCGAGCGGGTATTTTCGGGCTCGGCAAAAATGACGGTGCGATGGATCGGTCGACTGTCGACAAATCCGTCGAACTCGCCGCGGGTCAGGTACAGTGCATCTTGCGCGAGCGGGCGATAATTGCCGGCGGCCGGACCTGCCATCTTCTGCCGCGACTGGCGGTAATCGGCTATGTCCTTCAGCCGTTCCTCGATCGCGGATTGCGCGCTATTGTCCATGACGACGATATCGGCATCATTCAAATGGTCGAACAACGTGACCAGTCGGTCTTCGAACAGCGGCTGCCAATGTTCCATGCCAGCCAGACGCCGCCCTTCGCTGACAGCTTCATAAAGCGGATCTTGCGTTGCCGCCGCGCCGAACAACTCTCGGTACCGCGTGCGGAACCGTTTGATGCTGTCATCATCCAGCAACGCCTCGCTGGCGGGTAACAGCAGGTGGCTCTTGAGTATGCCGGTGCTGGTCTGGGTGGAAGGATCGAAGGTCCGCAGGCTTTCCAGCTCGTCTCCGAAAAAGTCGAGCCGCAGCCCCTGATCGAGGCCGGACGGGAAGATATCCACGATCGACCCGCGCACCGCGTATTCACCGGCATCGATCACAGTATCGGCGCGGGAGTAGCCCTGTTTCTGCAGGAGGCGGGAAAGACTGTCGCGACCGATCTCTATGCCGGGTTTGAATTCGCGCACGGACTCGCGGATGCGGAACGGCGTAAGAACGCGCTGCATCATCGCATTGGCGGTCGTCACCAGCAGCTGCGCGGCGTCTTTGCCGGACTGCAATCGGTGCAGCGCGGCCAATCGCTGCGCGCTGATGGACAGGGCGGGGCTGGTCCGATCGTAGGGCAGACAATCCCACGCCGGGAACTGCACGATATCCAGTTCCGGCGCGAAATATTGCGCGGCGTCGGAAATCGCCCGTAACGCGGAATCGTCGGGTGCGATGAACACGGCGCGCCCGTTGGCGGCGCGGGTCAGATCGGCGAGCACCAGCGGCTGCGCGCCGCGTGCGACGGACGACAGGGTCAACGGTTTTCGAGCGGACAGAATATTTTGCAGGTCGGGCATTACCGGCTCAAACCCCACTCCCCGTCAAAGTTCCGTCCCGCACCCGAGACGGGTCCGCAATCAGCAGGGAATAACAACGTAATCCAGCTTCTGCATCCGGGTCATCTGCGCGCCGGCATGTTCGGACGGGACGATCTGCGTTTGCAGGGCCCAGGCCAGCACATCGACATCGTCTTCATCCAGCAGCCGTTCGAACCATTCGAGATCGCTTTCGGACCAGTTGGAAGAATAGCGATCGAAATAGCCGCCGATCATGTAGTCTGCTTCCCGCGTACCGCGATGCCATGCGCGGTATCTGGCGCGTTGCATGCGCGCATGGACGTGGCGCTCCTGCGGCGTCGTGTTGTCGGGCATAGGCTCGTCGGGCATGGTCTTGTCGGGCATGGGGGGCGGGTAAGGCTTTCGCCAATCGCGCGCAAGCCGCTATAGCGCGCCTCATGCGACCCGATATCCTGCACCCGCTTTTTGCCGAGGTCACTACGCTGGACGGTGTGGGTCCGAAGCTGAAAAAGCCGCTCGACAGGCTGGGTCTGACGCGAGTGCGCGATGTCGCGTTCCACCTGCCCGACCGGTTCGTGACCCGCCGCGCCGTCGCCGATTTGGACGAGGCGAATGTAGGCGAACAGGTCGTGGTGCCCCTCACGCCGACCGAGCATCGCGGACCCCGGGGACGCGGGCCGTACCGCGTTCTGGCGCAGGACGCGGTGGGCAATATCTGCGCGCTCACCTATTTCGGCCGGGCGGCCTATTCCGCGAAGAAATCGCTGCCGGTCGGTGAGAAGCGGTGGGTGGCCGGGCGCATCGATCAATATGATCAAATGCTGCAGATCGTCCATCCCGACCACGTGCTGAAGGAAAGCGGCGACAATCTCGGGCGCCTGTGCGAGCCCGTCTATCCGCTGTCCGAAGGGCTGACCCAGCCGCGCATGTCGGGGCTGGTGGCGCAGGCTCTGGCAAACCTGCCGACATTGCCGGAATGGATCGAACCCGGCCAGCTCGCGGCCTCCCGATGGCCGGTGTGGTGCGATGCGTTGCGTGCCGCACACAAGGGCGAAGACCCCGAAGCGGCCGATCGCGTGGCCTATGACGAATTGCTCGCCAACAGTCTGGCTCTCTTGCTGGTGCGGGCCGATAACCGCCAGCGCAAAGGGCAGGCACTGTCCGGCGATGGGCGTCTGCGCGACAAGCTGCAGCTGCCTTATGCGCTGACCGGGGCGCAGGATCGCTCCGTGCGCGAGATCGAAGGAGACCTGGCGCAGGAGGCGCCGATGCTTCGGCTGCTGCAGGGAGACGTCGGCGCGGGCAAAACGGTGGTCGCTCTAAAAGCGATGCTGATCGCCAATGAAGCGGGCAAGCAGGCGGCGCTGCTGGCGCCGACCGAGATCCTCGCGCGTCAGCATTTCGAGACCCTGCGCGCGATGGCTCGACCGACCGGGGTTGAGGTCGCGCTTTTGACGGGTCGTGACAAGGGGCGGGCTCGCGAATCCATCCTGATGGGATTGCTTGATGGCGGCATCGATATCATCGTTGGAACCCACGCGATCTTCCAGGACGCCGTGGCCTATCGTGATCTCGCGCTGGTAGTGGTCGACGAACAGCATCGGTTCGGCGTCGCCCAGCGCCTGATGCTCTCGGCCAAGGGGCGCCGCACGCCGCATACGTTGGCGATGACCGCAACGCCCATCCCGCGGACGCTGACACTGGCGCAATATGGCGAGATGGACGTGTCGCGGCTGGACGAGATGCCGCCCGGCCGCCAGCCGATCGACACGCGGGTCGTGGCGCAGGAACGACTGGACGATGTCATCGCCGGCGTCGCCCGACATCTGGAAAGGGGGCAACAGGCCTATTGGGTGTGCCCCATGGTGTTCGAGAACGAGAATGCCGACCTCGCCGCCGCCGAAGCTCGCTACGCCGGCCTGAAAGAACAGTTCGGCAACGATGTCGTACTCCTTCACGGCCAGTTGAAGCCGGAATTGAAGGACGCGGCCATGCGGCGGTTCGCCAGCGGCGAAGCGAAGCTGCTGGTGGCGACGACGGTCATCGAAGTGGGGGTTGACGTGCCGGCCGCGACGTTGATGGTCATCGAACAGGCGGAACGGTTCGGACTGGCCCAGCTGCACCAGCTTCGTGGGCGAGTAGGGCGCGGATCGGAAAAATCGATATGTCTGCTGCTACGCGGCCCGGCGCTGTCGGAGGTGGGCCGCGAACGGCTCGCGCTGATGCGCGAAACACAGGACGGCTTCCGTCTGGCAGAGGAGGACTTGCGGCTGCGCGGCGGCGGCGAATTGCTAGGCACCCGCCAATCGGGCGATACGCCGTTCCGCATTGCCAGCCTCGAACAGATTACTCGGCTATTGCCCAAAGCTCATGACGATGCGCGGATCCTCATAGAACGCGATGGCGGACTTGACGGACCGCGCGGGGAGGCCGCACGCATTCTGCTTTATCTGTTCGAACGCGACGTAGGGGTCCTAATGCTGCGCGGCGGTTAGTTGCCATCTTGCATTCGCCGGGTAATCGCTTGAGCATCGTGACGGTCATTCATCCTGCCACCGCCTCTTCAAGGATATCACGCACCGGCACTCTGGCTTTCAGTCTCGCGCACAGCAGGGCCGTTCCGCTGATCTTGCGCTGGACGAAGATGGTTTCGAAAGGCGGGATGTGCCACGCTTCCTTGTCGGCAGCGATTTCCATGCCTTCGTCGCGCAATACCTCTACAAAGGCGCGATCGCCGAAATCGAAATCGCCCTCGCGTTCGAATTCGCGCAAAATAATATCGGTCATGGCTTCGACCCGGGATCGATGGCGGTTCACAGTTTCCGCTTTCATGAACCCGGCATCGAGCGCCGCCTGAATGACGGCCGCGCAATCTCCGCCCAACGCCGCTTCGACGAGTTTCCGATAGGCTGCACGAACCCCGTCATCGATCGCGCGCGTAGCGCCGAAATCGAGAAGCACGATGGCACCATCCTCTTCACGATAACGGTAATTGGCAAAATTCGGGTCCGTCTGCATGACGCCGAAACCGAACAGTTCGCGGGCGACCAGCCGGATAATCCGTTCGCCGATCTCGTTGCGCGTCCGCTGGTCCGCGCTTTCGAGGCTTTCGATCGGCACGCCGGGTTCGAAACTCATCGACAGGATACGGTCGGTTGAGAACTCGGCATCATATCCCGGCACTACGAAGCGCGGATCGTCCTGCAGCCGACCAGCATAAAGTTGCATTTGCCGGGCTTCGCGTCGGTAGTCCGCTTCTTCGTGGAGCTGCAGCTTCGCGGCCGCCAGGAAGGGGGCGAGGTCGAGCTGCGGGGGTATCATCCTGGACAGGTTCAGGAGGGCCGCGACGTTGTCGACATCCGCGTCGATGCTGTCCCTGATCCCGGGATACTGTACTTTTATTGCCAGCGTTTGCCCGGCATGCGTTTTCGCCTTGTGCACCTGACCGATCGAGGCGGCGGCAATCGGTTGCACCCGGAAGTGCGCGAAACGTTTACGCCAATCCTTGCCCCATTCGTCCTGCAGAAGCTTGTGAAGCTGTCGCGGCGGCATGTAGTTGGCCTGATCGCGCAGGCCGGCCATGATGCTTGCCAGCTCGGGCGGCAGCAGGTCGCCGGCATCCATGGAGATCATCTGCCCCAGCTTCATCGCGGCGCCGCGCAGGTGGGACAAGCGGTCCGCCAGCCGCATGGCGTTGCCGGGCGTCAGGATCATGTCCTGCATGCGTGGGCGCTGGCCCGTTGCAAGGCGCCGCGCCCCTTCCGCCATCATGCCCCCGGCGAGGCCGCCCGCCAGTCGGCCGAAGCCCGAAATGCGCGAAAGGCGCGAGCTTGGCACGGAACGATGCCGCGCTGGTTTTTCAGGTTCGGACATGGGCGGGAATAGATTGCCTCGTTTGTTGCTGTGTGCCCGGAGCGGCGGGCGACAACTCACATTCTATGAAGTAAGGAATTACGATGAGCAACGATGCCCGAACGCCCCCGTTCCGCAAAGCCCGGTTGCTGGGTTATGCGGGGCTTCTACCGCAGGTCATCGCGCTCGTCCTTTTCACCGGCGGTGGCGAATGGAGCTGGATCGCACTTGCGGCGGGGTTCGCTTATGCCGCGCTGATATTCAGCTTTCTGGGCGGCGCATGGTGGGGGCAGGCCTTGACCATGCAGGATGGACGGAGTTGGATTTATCTCGCGGCAGTCGTTCCCAGCCTATTGGCCCTGGCGCTCTTTCTGCCCTGGACCCTGGGCTGGCCGTGGCCGGGGCCATCGATGTTCTGGCTGGGGCTGCTTATCATGGCGTCTCCTTTGATCGACCGGCAAATCGACCCCGCTGCGCATGCGTGGCTGCGTCTGCGCTGGCATCTTTCTATCGGACTGGGTGCGCTCACCTTCGTTTTGGGCATACTTAGTCTGATGGAAAACTAGCCAACTTATTTAATATCAATCCTACGGTAACATGGCTGCCATATTAACCACTGCATAGCGGACGCTACGTAACGCTGCGCCCGTATAGGTAGAAACCAATAGGTTGCTGTTTGCCATTCGTTAAACGGATCATTTACTAATAGCTGGCATAAAGCTGGGCATGAACCAGCATAAAACCGCCATCAGCGTGATCGCCCTGTCCGTCGGACTCCTGTTCTCCAATCCTGCGTTCGCAGCCGGCGTGCGTGCCGGTACGGACATCGAAAACACCGCCTCGGCAACCTACTCCGCGGGCGGTCAACCTCGGGAAGTGTTTTCAAACCCCGACATCCTGAAGGTCGACGAATTGCTGGACGTCGCCACCGCATGGCAGGACGGCGCGCCGATCCCGATCGATGGCCAGAGCGTACTTCAGTTTCGTGTGACCAACAACGGCAATGGTGCGGAAGCCTTCACGATTACCGCCGATCCAGCCGTCGCGGGCAATGGTTTCGACACTACCGTTGATTATCTGGTGATCGACGCCAACAACAACGGCATCGTCGACGACAACGAAACGCGCCTGACGAATGGGTTCACCACCGCCGAGCTCGATCCCGATCAGTCGATCAACATCCTCGTGGTCGTAACGGCGCCCGCGGGCGCAACCGATGGTCAGACCAGCCAGGTCGACCTGCTGGCGGTCGCAGCGACGGGCACCGGCAGTCCCGGCGATGTCTTCGCAAACCAGGGCGAAGGCGGCGGCGACGCGGTCGTGGGCAGCACCGGTGCGGACGACAATGCGCTGGGCGATCTAGTCGCATCGCGCGGCGTTGTGACATTGGTCAAGACATCGAGCGCGTCCGATCCGTTCGGCGGCAGTCAGGTCGTTCCCGGTTCGATCGTCACCTATTCGCTGGTCGCGACGGTCACGGGATCGGGTTCGGTTTCCGGATTGTCGATCACCGACACCATTCCGGTCAACACCACCTACTCGCCCGGTACGCTGACGCTGCAGAGCAACATCCTGACGGACGCGGACGATGCGGATGCCGGGGAAGCATCGTCGGCGGGAATCGCCGTCCATATCGGTGCGCTCGGTTCCTCTCAGTCCCGCACGGTCACTTTCGATGTGATCGTGAACAGCGGTCCCACAGTCAACACGCAATAAGGAATTTGCCCATGTTCGGTCGCTTCATCACCACCACTGCAATCGCCTTGTCGAGCCTGATGCTGGCGGTGCCCGCCCATGCGCAGGCGCAGGTCAGCCTGAACGGGGAGGTCAAGCTCGTCCAGACGGTCGAGGAAAATGGCAAGACGTCCACGCGTTTGGTCGAGCCGGACCGGATCGTGCCCGGTGACCGCCTGCTGTTCGTCACCAGTTACGAAAATACGACCGGTGTGGTCGTCGACGATTTCGTAATTAACAACCCCCTGCCCGAAGCGGTCACGCTCGCGGAAAACGGGGATTTCGAAGTATCCGTCGATGATGGGGTGACCTTCGCCCCGCTAGCCGGGCTGTCCGTGGTGAACGAAGCGGGCGAACGCCTGCCTGCATCGATCGATGACGTCACCCATCTACGCTGGACCTTCGACCGGTTGGAGCCGGGTGCGAAGGGAAGCATCGAATATTTCGCCGTCATTCGCTGACGGCAACCGAACGCCCGCCGGTTCCGGGGCAAATTGAACGCGGGCCAACAATAAAGGACCAGAATTATGATACGTTCCAGTAAATTACTGGCGGCGGTCAGCGGCGTTGCGCTATGCGCGGTCGCGACACCGGCGCTGGCAGGCGGCACCCAGTCGGGTACGTCTGTACAAAACAATGTCTCGGTCAGCTACAATGTCGGTAACGCGGCACAGACGGCAGTGAACGCGACTGATACGTTCGTGGTCGACCGCAAGGTCAATCTGACGATCGTGGAAACCGGCAATACCACGACGCAGGTGTCGCCGGGCCAGGTGAACGCCGTAACCGCCTTCACTGTTACCAACACGTCGAACGACAATATCGACATCGACCTTACGCTAGTGCAGCAGGTCGGCGGAGCGGGTGCGCACAGCAACACCGATACGTTCAACGTGAACAATACGCGTATCTTTCGCGACGTTAACGACAACGGCCTGTTCGACGAAGGTACCGACACGCTCGTCGTCGGCAATTACCTCGACGAAGTGGCGCAAGACGTGCCGATCAAGCTGATCGTCGTATCCGACATTCCCGTGACCAAGGGTGCACCGGCGACCAATTTGGTCACTGGCGACGTGGCGGCCGTTACCCTGACGGGTACCGCGCTGGCCGGCGGATCGGCTGGCAACAAGGGCGCGGCCCTCGTGCAGACGGCCGGTGCAAACACCGCCGGCGTCGATACGGTGTTTGCCGACACGGCAGGTGCGACCGATGCCAACCGCGACGGCAAGTTCTCCGCGAAAGACGATTACACGGTTGCCGCCGCTGCGCTTACGGCCGCCAAGATCAGCCGTGTCATAAGCGATCCGTTCAACGGCACCACCAATCCGAAGGCCATCCCCGGCGCCGTCGTGGAATATTGCATCTCGGTATCGAATGCCGCGACCACCAACAGCGCACCAAATGCCACGGCGACGAACGTGGTCGTGACCGATCCTGTGCCGTCCGATCTGACGTTCCTGGACAATTCGATCAAGGTAAACGGTACGATCAGTAACGGTGTATGCTCGGGTGGCGCCGATGGCGGCAGTCACAACGGAACCACGGTTTCAGGGCAGCTGGACAATATCCCTGCCGGTCAGAACCGCACCCTGGTCTTCCGCGCGACGATCAAGGGATAAGAAATGGGCCGGGGGCGCAATGTTCCCGGCCATTTAACTCCATGTCCGCCCTGCCGACCATACGATACGCGATTGCAGCCCTATTTCTGGGGCTTTTCCTGTTGGTGCAGCCCGGCAATATCGCGATGGCGCAGTCGCAGACGCAGACCATCGTCAACACCGCCGATGCCAGCTGGCAGACGGATGGGCAGCAGCGCGGCATCCGTTCCAATACCGATATTCTCACCGTTTCTAATTCGCCGATCGGCATTCAGACATTCCGCCCCGTTTCGACTGGCACCCTCGTTTCGCCCATGCCCGCGCCCCTTTGCGGTGGCCAGCGGCTCGATTTGTTCCCCGGCTCGAGTGCGGAGGGCGGCGGTCAATCGCTCGAACAGAGCAGCCAGCTGCGCGCCGGTGAAATCCTCGTTTTCCAGGTTTCTGCCCCCGGTGCCAACCGCGACCCCGCAGCGATCGACAGCCTCGTGGCGATTATCACCGACCTTAGCGGTGACCGCGAACAACTGACCGTTTTCGAAACCGGACGCGACACGGGGCTGTTCACCGGTGCCATTCGCACGCGCTCGCTCGCACCCGCGGTCGTACAGAACGATTGCCAGTTGAGTGTGCGGACGGGCGACCGGATCACGATCGCGATCATCGGCGGGCAAAGCGGCAGCGATACGACGCCCCTCATTACTGCAGAGATCGACGTTCTGGCCGACCCCTTCGGCTTCGTTTTCGATAGCGAAACGGGTAATCCTGTCTCCGGTGCGCGCGTCACGCTGATCGACGCTGCGACGGGCCGGCACGCGACGGTCTTCGCCGATGACGGAGTAACTCCCTGGCCTTCCACGGTAATTTCGGGCGAACCGGTGGTCGATGGGGCAGGGAACGGCTATCCCATGCAGCCAGGCGAGTACCGTTTCCCGCTGACGGCGCTCGGCACTTACAGCCTGCGGGTCGATCCGCCATCGCCGTATACCGGCCCGTCCGTGGCGACCCCGCCCGAACTTGCACGGTTGAGTAGGCCTGGCGGCGATCCATTCATCATTGCCGACGCCTCCTTCGGGGGGACGTTTGCACTGGCGACGCTGGAACCGGTGCGCGTCGACATCCCGCTGGACCGACCGAATGTCACGGTAACCATCGTCAAAAACGCTTCGCGAGCGCAAGCTGTGCCGGGCGATGCGGTTTTCTATACCATTACGCTCCGCAATCAGGATAGCGACCGCGCGAAACGCAACGTCCGCATCGTTGATACACCGTCCGATGCCTTGCGATTGCGCGCGGACTCTATCCGCATCGATGGCGAGAAACCGACGTCCGAAGTCACCATCCGCCCCGATGGCGGGCAGCTGACTTTCGCATTCGACACGATCGCGCCCGGAGCGACGCGGATCATCCGCTACGCGATGGTCATCAGGGCGGACGCGCCGCCGGGACAGGCGATAAACCGAGCCGTTGCGACCGACCCGCGTGGCGGCGAAGCCGTGGCGGAGGCCGTATTGCGCGTCGAACGCAATACGATCGCCAGCCGGATGACCATCATCGGGCGCGTGACCGAAGGCGCGTGTACGCTGCGCGACGACCGCATCGGGATACCTGGCGTGCGGGTCATGCTGGAAGACGGAAGCTTCGCCATCACCGATGCCGAAGGCCGCTATCATTTCGAAGGCGTCGTGCCGGGAACGCACGTCGTGCAGGCGCAGCGCCAGACGTTGCCTGAAGGGAGCAAGTTCATCGATTGCGACCGTTCAACCCGCACGGCGGGAAGCGCGATTTCGCGCTTCGTCATCGGGCAGGGCGGCGGCCTGGTCGTCGCAGATTTCACTGCCGTCATTCCTGGCTGGTTGCCTCCGGTTCGCGAAGTCGAACCTGTTGAACCGATTATCGATGCTCTTGTCGATCCGGCCATCGGCCCAATCCCGACCGATACGCCGGAACGCGAATTCACCGACCGCGACCTGGCCGCGCGCAAGGCCGCCGGTGCCGATACCGATTGGCTGGGTTTCGGCGATGGACCGGCGGAATTCCTGTTCCCCGAACTGAATCACAACCCCCGCTCGCCGGCAATACGCGTCGCCATCCGTCATGAAGCCGATCAGCGTGTCGAACTTTTGGCGAACGGCAAACCGGTCGACCCGATCGCCTTTGACGGCATGAAACCCGCTGCGGATGGAACGTTTGCCGTCAGCGTGTGGCGCGGCCTGCCACTGCTAGAAGAAAATACGCTGCTACAGGCCCGCGTGCTGAATGCGGACGGTTCGGTCCATACCGAACTCGACCGCACGGTTGGCTTCGTATCCGGCCCGTGGAAGGCCGAACTGGTCGCGGAGAAATCGACATTGGTCGCGGACGGCAAAACCCGTCCCGTAGTAGCCATCCGCCTCATCGACCGAAAGGGTCGGCCCGTGCGCCAGGGGGTGACCGGCGGCGTTTCGATCAACGCGCCCTATGAAAGCGCGGCTTTTCTCGATCGACTTCAATCCGCGCAGCTGACCGGCGGCGCCGCCGGGTCGAACATCAATGGGCAGGGCGTTTCGCCCAACTGGGCGATCGACGGGGATGACGGCATTGCCTATATCGAACTCGCGCCGACGATGGTCAGCGGACCCCTGCGCCTCGACTTCAATTTCTCGGACGAACGACTGACCCGGCGCCAGCGAATCGATAGCTGGGTGGTTCCTGGCGACCTGGAATGGACCGTCGTCGGCCTAGCCGAGGGTTCCATCGGCGCCAAATCTGTTGCCGACAACATGGAACGCAGCGGCCGCTTCGACAGCGACCTTGGCGACGAAGCGCGCCTCGCGCTCTATGCCAAGGGGCGGGTTCTGGGCAAGTATCTGCTGACGCTGGCCTATGACAGCGCCAAGCAGGAAAACGACCAGCGCATTCTCGGTACTATCGATCCGCGCGCCTATTATACCGTCTATGCCGATGGTTCGGATCGCCGGTTCGATGCCGCCAGCCGTGAAAAGCTATATTTGCGTGTTGAAACGGCAACGTTCTACGCGCTCTACGGCGATTTCGTGACCGGTTTCGACCAGACACTGCTCACCCGTTACAACCGCACCGCTACCGGAGTGAAGGCGGAGGGGCTGTTCGGTGCCCTCCATGCGCAGGGCTTCGCCGCGAAGATCGCCACCCGTTATGCACGCGACGAATTCCAGGGCAATGGCCTCACCGGCCCCTATCGTCTGAGCCGCCGCGGCATTCTTGCGAATACGGAACGCGTTGCCATCGAAACGCGTGACCGGTTCCGGTCCGAACTGATCGTGGAGCGCCGCGAACTGACGCGCTTCCTCGATTATAATGTCGATCTTCTGTCCGGTACGATCTCCTTCAAGGAACCCGTGCTCAGCCGTGATTTCGCGCTGAACCCGCAATTCATCGTCGTCGATTACGAAGTGGATGAAGGACTGGGGCGTTCGGAATGGAACGCCGGCGCGCGGGCCGACTACACGTTCGGCGACGCCGTCCGCGTCGGCGCAACTGCGCTTACGGACAAGGGCGACGGCGCACGCACTAATATCGGCGGTCTCGACCTTCGCGCGCGCATCGGCGACACCACCGAAGTCCGCGCTGAAGTCGCTGCCAGCCGCACGACAGACGAAACATCCACCGGATGGCTTGTCGAGGCGGAGCATCGCACGGGCGATATCGATCTGCTTGCCTATGCCCGATCGCTCGACGGGACCTATGGCACCGGTCAGCAATCCGGTGCGGAACTGGGCCGCCGCAAGTTCGGCGTCGATGGCCGCTACGCGATCGACGATCATTATTCGATCATCGCAAGTGCGTGGCAGGACAACAGCCTGGTCGACAGCACCCGCCGCCGTGCGGTGCAGGTCACGGGATCCTATCGCACCCCCGAAACGGAGGCGCGGCTCGGCCTGTCGCACTTCACCGACCGGCTGGCTGGTGGCGAAACTGCCAGCAGCACGGTTCTGGAAGGTGGCGTGTCGCAGAAGCTGCTCGACAACCGATTGGAATTGAGCGCGCTGTCCGGCATCGCGCTTGAAGACACCAATTCGATCGACCTGCCCACCCGCCACCGGTTCCGCGCGCGCTACGCCCTGTTCGACTGGCTGCGTTTGGTCGGCAATTACGAAATCGCCAGCGGCGATGCGATCGATGCACGCACGTTCAACGCCGGGGCGGAAGTCACCCCTTGGAGGGGCGGCCGCGTGGTCACCACGCTGGGGCAGCAGGATATCGCGGAAAGCGGCAAGCGCACTTACGCGGCATTCGGTCTGGCCCAATCGATCCCCGTCACGGCCAATCTCACCGTCGACGCCACGCTGGACGGCAACCGCACCATCGGCGCGATCGCGACGCAAAACGTCATCAATCCGGCGCAACCCGTCGCCTCGGGAGGCTTTTTGGGCGAGAACGGATCGCAGTTCGAAGATTTTACGGCGGCGACGCTGGGCGCTTCGTGGCGCAACGAGGATTGGTCCGCCACCGCGCGCGGCGAGTACCGCGATGGCGAATTCGCCGATCGCCTCGGTTTCACGGCGGGGCTGATCCGCCAGATCTCGGATGGCGTGGTCGTCGGATCGGGTGTCAGCTGGACGCGCGCGTCGAGCGATTTCGGTCTCGACACGGATGTCGAGACCGAAGTGGCCGACGCCGCTATTGCCGCCGCCTACCGCCCCGCGGAATCGTCTTTCGCCTTCCTCGGCAAGCTCGGATTCCGCAGTGACCGGGTGCAGAACGCCGTCGATGGCGAAGCCGGACCCGCCGGGCGCACCGCGCTGACCGTTACCGGCGACGCGCGTTCGGAGCGGCTGATCGCCAGCTTGTCGACCAACTGGTCGCCGCGCGGCATCCACGATCTGGACGATGATGATGACGGCAACGATACCTTCGTGCGCCGCACCGAGATCGGGCTGTTCGCCGGCGTTCGCCAGAATCTCGACCGGCTCGACACTTTCGACTTGGGCAGCACGACCTTGCTGGGCGGTGTCGACGCGCGCTTCGGCATTGGACCCAAACTGGAAGTCGGCGCATCGGGAACGGTTCGAACCAATCTCGATGACAACGTTACCAGCTTTTCTGTTGGACCGCATGTCGGCTTTGCACCCGCGAAGAACACGCTGCTGACCGTCGGATACAATATCGAAGGCTTTCGCGACCGGGATTTTTCCGCAGCGCGTAACACCGATCAGGGCATCTACGTCGCCGCGCGGTTCAAGTTCGATGCCGACACGTTCGGCTTCCTTGGTTTGAAGCGATGATCGCCGCCGTTGTCGCACGCATGTTTACCGGGATGTTAACCATGCCCGCCTATGTCTCGCTCAGAATGGCCGCACACGCAATTCTCAATATAGGCCGGAAGCTGGCATCGATAATCGCTGTCATAATCGCGCTATCGATCGGGCTCCCCACTGCCGCTGCCGCGCAGACGGCGAACCCGACCAACACTCAGACGGGCACGATTGACGGCACTACGACATGCGCGGCCGGCCAGTCGCCGCTCGTCCGCAATTTCAACGTCAGCAACAATTTCACCGTAGCGGATGTGAATATCGGTATCCTCGTCACGCATACGTGGCGGGGCGATTTGCAGTTTACGCTCCAGGGTCCGGACGGTACACGCGTGCAACTGACCAACGGCGATACGAACGCGGTCAATGGCGACAATTTCAACGTCCTGCTCGACGACAGCGCCGGCACGATCGTCAATACGGATGGGAACACCCGCAATCATCGCGCGACCGCGCCGCCTTATCAGAATATCTTCCGCCCGCGAAACCCGCTCAGCGCCTTCAACGGCAGGGCTGCGAACGGAGTCTGGCGGCTCGAAATCTGCGATCTTTTCCCCGCGCAGGACAATGGGCAGTTCGTCAATGCGACGCTGAACGTCACCGGTCCGTTCGCCGACCTGTCGCTCACCAAAACGGTCAGCAACGCGGCGCCGACGTTCGGTTCCGCGATCAGCTATACGCTGACCGTAAGCAATGCCAGCACGTCGCAGGTCGCGGCGGGCGGGGTCCAGGTACGCGACAATCTGCCCACCGGTTTCCAGTTCACCAGCGCATCGTCCGCATTCAATTCCGCTACCGGCATCTGGACTGTCGGCAACGTTCCCGTCGGGGCTAGCCGGTCGATTACGATCAACGGCACCGTTTCGGCGGGCGCCGGATCGACGGTCGGGAACGTGGCGGAAATTATCGCAAGTTCTGTGGGCGATCCCGATTCGATCGTGAATAACGGATCGGCGGCGGAAGACGATTACGCTGCGCGCAATTTTACGGTGCAGGGCAGCCGCAGCGCGGGCATTGCTCCCCAAGTCGTATGTCCAAAAGGAGCAATCACCTTCGATTGGGCAGGGCGAACCTGGCCGCAAGGCAGCACTTCGAACAATTATACGCTTGACGGGCTGGGCGCTTTCAACTGGTCCATCGTCAGTCCCGCGCCTTTCATCAGCATCGCCGCGCTTGGCGGACAACAACCCGCGCTCACGAATGCTGCGCAAAACCGGACCACCTTGTCGAAAGGCATAAACTTCGCCAATCGTCAGCAGTTCGCTACGACAACCATCACTTTGGGCGACGTGGTCGATGGGGCGCAATTCACGATATTCGATGTCGATTTCGCACCGAACGACTTCGCCGACCGCGTGCGGGTGTTTGGCCGGCGCGGATCGGCGACGGTGATACCGGTGCTGACTAATGGCGTCGCCAATTACGTCGTCGGGAACGAAGCATTCGGCGATGCGCCATCCGCAATCGAATCCGCCGATGGAAACGTGATCGTGACTTTTCAGCAGCCGGTCGACACGATCATAATCGAATATGGCAACCACAATCTGGCACCCGATGTCCCTGACGGCCAGGCGATTCAGATGTCGGGCGGAATATCCGTTTGCAATCCCGACGGATCGCTGACTGTCGCCAAGACAAGTTCGGTGATCAGCGACCCGGTGAAAGGAACCGACAATCCGTTCAACATACCTGGGGCTACCGTGCGTTACTGCATTCTCGTCACCAATACCGGCACCGCCAGTGCACGCGCGGTCGCGGCCAGCGATACCTTGCCCGCTCGGGTAACATTCGTGCCCGGCTCGATTCGATCGGGAACGACATGCGCGAACGCTGTTACAGTCGAAGACGACAACGCCACCGGGCCGGACGAGAGCGACCCGGCCGGCGCCAGCTTCGCCAATGGTACGGTGGCGTATACCAACACGTCCATCGCGGGTGGAACGACGGCGGCAATGGTCTTCAATGCGACCGTGAACTGATCCAAGCGAGAATGAATGATCGGCTTATGAGCCTGGTCGGGAAGAGAGGATTCGAACCTCCGGCCCCCGCCACCCGAAGACGGTGCTCTACCAGGCTGAGCTACTTCCCGACATGATTGCAGCGCCGTAGCCTATAATATCGCGGCTTTGCTGTGGCAAGTTCGATAGGATAAGAATAACCCCGTTACTGCTTCGACAGATGGCAAGGCACGCGATAGAAGCGGGTGTATGGTTGCACAGCGCAAACCGGTTCATCCGGAACAGCAATATCTCGATCTCATGCGCAATATCTGGCGCGACGGTGACGAACGCCGCGATCGCACCGGAGTCGGCACGCGCTCGATTTTCGGCACGATGCTGCGTTACGATCTGGCGGATGGACGGATGCCCTTGCTGACTACGAAGCGCGTCTATTGGAAGACCGCCACGCGCGAGATGCTGTGGTTCCTGACCGGCGATACAAACATCCGCGAGCTCTGCCGACAGGGGGTGCAGATCTGGACCGACTGGCCGCTGGCGCGCTACCGGCAGGAAACCGGTGAAGACATCGCTCGCAACGACTTTTCCGATCGCATCGTCGCGGATGAAGCCTTCGCCGCGCAATGGGGCGATCTTGGGCCTGTCTATGGCAAGCAATGGACCGACTGGCCGACTTATCAGTATCATCCGGACGGCACCTATCGGCGCGGTCCGGGTATCAATCAGGTGGCGCAGGTCGTGCGATCGCTGCGCGATGATCCGGGAAGCCGGCGGCATATCATCGAAGGGTGGAACGTCGCCCAGCTTGATACGATGGCGCTGCCGCCCTGTCACAAGAGCTACCAGTTTCATGTCGCCTCCGGTCGTCTCAACTGCGCGCTGTATCAACGCAGTTGCGACGTGGCGCTCGGATTGCCGTTCAACCTGTGGGCCGCCGCGCTGCTGACCCGGATGTTGGCGCAGCAGACCGACTTGAAACCAGGCGAACTCGTCTGGATGGGCGGCGATACGCATCTTTACCTCAATCACGCGGAATTGGTCGAGGAACAGCTTTCGCGATCTCCGGAAGGCGAACCGACTCTCGAGATGATCCGCATGCCGGAGACGATCTTCGACTATCGGATCGACGATTTCGTGGTGCAAGACTACGCACCGCAAGGCGCATTGAAGGCTCCGGTGGCGGTGTAGCCGGCTCGCGCTCCTTGGTAGGCGGGGAAGGGCGCTTGACCCCGAACGGGGCGTGAAATAATATAACGCAAACGCAAAAGATTGCGTCCCACCTTGCCGCGCGATCGGGAGAACTATGAATGGCCGACCGGCCCGACCGCATCAACAAGCCGAAGCTGGAACTGCATGTTCCCGAACCGACCTACCGTCCCGGCGATACCGTCGATTTCGCGCATATTGCGGTGCCGGACGCCGGTGCGCAAAAGCGGCCCGACGAAGGCTGCGACGCGATCAAGACGCGCGATCTGTGCTACGATCTGGTCCGCGTTCTGGGCGATGACGACCGCGCGCATGGCGCTTGGGATCCGAAACTCGATGGGGAAACGCTGCGCACCATGCTGCGCCATTTCGCCATGGTTCGCGCATTCGACGAACGCATGTTTCGCGGGCAGCGGCAGGGCAAGACCAGCTTCTACATGAAATGCACGGGCGAAGAGGCGACCAGCATTTCCGCTGCGATGGCCCTGGCGAGCGACGACATGGTGTTCCCCAGCTATCGCCAACAGGGCGTGCTGATCGCGCGCGGCTACCCCCTGATCGAAATGATCAACCAGATCTATTCGAACAAGGGCGACAAACTGAAGGGTCGCCAGCTGCCGATCATGTATTCCAGCCGCGAACACAGCTTTTTCTCGATCAGCGGCAATCTCGCCACCCAGACGCCGCAGGCTGTGGGCTGGGCGATGGCGAGCGCGATCAAGGGCGACAGCCGCATCGCGGCGACCTGGGTGGGTGAGGGCAGCACGGCGGAAGGCGACTTTCACGCCGCCTGCACGTTCGCGACGGTCTACAACGCACCGGTAATCATCAATATCATCAACAACCAATGGGCGATCTCGAGCTTTTCCGGCTTTGCCGGCGGAGAACGCACGACCTTCGCAGCACGGGCGCTGGGGTACGGAATTGCCGGTGTCCGGGTCGATGGCAACGATCCGCTTGCCGTTTACGCGGTAGAAAAATGGGCGGCGGATCGCGCGCGCGCCAATGCAGGGCCGACGGTGATCGAACATTTTACCTATCGCGCGGAGGGCCATTCGACCTCCGACGATCCAAGTGGGTATCGTAGTGCGCAGGAACGCGACGAGTGGCCTTTGGGCGATCCGGTCATGCGACTGAAAAAGCATCTTATCGCATTGGGTGAGTGGGACGAGGACCGGCAAAGCGCGCTCGACGTCGAATGCGTCGATCATGTCAAAGCCACGACGAAGGAAGCGGAAAAGAACGGCATTCTGGGCCATGGGCTGCACCATCCGTTCGCGACCATGTTCGAGGATGTGTACGAGGAACTGCCCTGGCATCTCAAGGAACAGAGCGAACAGGCCATCCGCGAACGCAAGATCAGGTTTCCCGAAGGACGACCGACACCATGAGCGGGGGGGACATGACCGGTGAACGCCGCCTCAACATGATCGAGGCGATCAACGATGCGCTCGACATCATGCTCGAACGCGATCCGGACGTCATCATCCTCGGCGAGGATGTCGGCTATTTCGGCGGGGTCTTTCGTGCCACCGCCGGTCTGCAGGAGAAGCACGGAAAGACACGCGTATTCGATACGCCCATTTCCGAATGCGGGATCATCGGCGTGGCGGTCGGTATGGGTGCATACGGCCTGCGCCCGGTGCCCGAGATACAGTTCGCCGATTACATCTATCCGGGCCTGGATCAGCTCATTTCCGAAGCCGCCCGGCTGCGCTATCGCTCGGCGGCGGATTTCACCGCGCCGATGACGGTGCGGTCTCCCTTTGGCGGCGGCATTTTCGGCGGCCAGACACACAGTCAAAGCCCCGAAGCGATTTTTGCGCATGTGTCAGGATTGAAAACCGTCATTCCCTCCACTCCTTACGATGCCAAGGGGCTGCTGATCTCGTGCATCGAAGACAACGATCCGGTTATCTTCTTCGAACCCAAACGCATCTATAACGGGCCGTTTACCGGCTATTACGACAAGCCGGTCGAGCCGTGGAAGAAGCATCGCGACAGCGTGGTTCCGGAAGGACACTACACCATCCCGCTGGGCAAGGCGCGCGTCGTTCGCGAAGGTGATGCGATGACGGTGCTGGCCTACGGCACGATGGTGCATGTGGCGGAAGCCGTGTGCGAAGCCAAGGGGGTGAACGCGGATATCCTCGACCTGCGCACGATCGTGCCGCTCGATATCAAAGCGATCGAGGCATCGGTCGAGAAGACCGGCAAATGCCTGATCGTGCACGAGGCAACGCGGACCTCCGGTTTCGGCGCGGAACTGTCCGCACTGGTGACGGAGAGGTGCTTTTATCATCTGGAAGCGCCGGTGAGCCGTGTGACCGGTTTCGACACGCCCTATCCCCACAGCCTGGAATGGGCATATTTCCCCGGCCCCGTGCGGATCGGCGAAGCAATCGACACAATGATGGAAGCGTGAACGCGATGACGAAATTCACATTCAACATGCCCGACATCGGCGAAGGCATCGCGGAAGCGGAGATTGTCGATTGGCATGTGAAGGTCGGCGACCGGGTCGAAGAAGACCAGGAAATCGTCGACATGATGACCGACAAGGCGACCGTTCCGATGGAGAGTCCGGTAACCGGCAAAATCCTGGAAGTCGCTGGCGCAGTCGGCGACATGATTGCGATCGGGTCGATGTTGGTCGTCGTCGAAGTCGAAGGTGAGATACCCGACGATGTGGACGAGACCGGCGGTGCGCCAGATGAGGTATCGCCGGCGCCTGCATCGAAGGCCGACGCTGTCGAGGAGCGGATCGAGGTCGAGAACCCCGATGCTTCCGACGCCGATGATGCGATCGCGAAGGGGCAGGAGGATACCGGAACATTCGGTCACCCCGAACCGGCTAGTACGTCGCCTTCGAGTTCCGACAACGGGCCATCAGGCAAGAGCCGCCCTGCGAAAGTCCTCGCCTCTCCAGCCGTCCGCAAACGCGCCAAGGACATGAGCATCGATCTGGCAGAGGTGAAACCCGCCGCGGATGGCCGCATACGCCATGCCGATCTCGATACGTTCCTGTCTTACAATGCAGACGGGGGCTTCGCACCCGCCGGGCAAGCGCGCGAGGACGAAGAGATCAAGGTCATTGGTCTACGCAAGCGGATCGCGCAAAACATGGCCGCATCGAAGCGCAATATCCCGCACTTTTCCTATGTCGAGGAAGTCGATGTCACGTCGCTGGAAGCGCTGCGGGCCGATCTGAACGCCAATCGCGGCGATACCCGCCCCAAATTGACGATGATGCCACTGCTGATCACCGCCATCTGCAAGCTGATTCCGCAATTCCCAATGATCAACGCGCGGTTCGACGACGAGACGAATGTCGTGACCCGTCACGGCGCCGTGCATCTGGGCATGGCGACGCAGACCGATAGCGGGTTGATGGTACCGGTTATCCGCGACGCGCAGGCGCAGAACTTATGGCAACTTGCGCGCACGATCCAGCGCCTCGCCACGGCAGCGCGAGACGGGTCGGCAAAATCGGACGAGCTATCCGGGTCCACGCTCACGCTCACCTCACTGGGGCCGCTCGGCGGGGTCGCTACGACGCCGGTCATCAATCGGCCCGAGGTCGCGATTATCGGTCCCAACCGCATCATCGAACGTCCGATGTTCGTATCCGACGGGCAGGGCGGCGAACGGATCGAGAAACGCAAGCTGATGAATATCTCCATCAGCTGCGATCACCGGGTCGTCGACGGCTACGATGCCGCCAGTTTCGTTCAAGCCATGAAGTTATTGATCGAAACGCCGGTCCTGTTGCTTACCGACTGACGAACCGGCGGGCGCGGCGGGGCGTGTGTTTGACGATCGCGCTGTAGGTCAGTTGCCCCGACCCGGCACGCGCCACGCGGGCGGGAACGTGCCATCGCAAATGTGTGACATCCTCGGGAGTTGCGGACCGTGCGCCAGTCGCGGTCCTGACCTTCAGAGTGTCAAGCACGCCGAAGCTGCGGCCGCTATCCACCGATACCAACTGATCGTCGCGGCTGCTTTTATGGTAGGACAATGTCGCGGGAAGAGGGCTGGACACCGAAAAACCGCGATCGCCATCCGCCTGCCATTTGATGACAAGGACGACCATGTCGCCGGAACTCAGTCGGTCGGCGAGGGCGACCACGCGGTTGGACGAACCGTCATCCTGCCGCTCCACATATACCTGGCGCATCAGTTCGACATTGCCTTGCGCCGTGACCGGCATGGCAAGAATGATGGCGGATAACGCCGCCCGGCCCAGATGCGTCACCAATTCACCCCCGCTGCGATTTCCCGCACCGGTCATGCCGCGACATTACCAATTTATGGTTAATATGCGCCCTTCAAATCGCGTTGGCCGCGATGATCCGAAACACGCGATATGGCATAGCTATCGTGACCCGCGAATTGCCGCGTTTGTGCGTTGACACATATGGGAAGCTGCCCTAGTTGCGCGGCTCCCAAGCGCAGTCTTGCACGCGGGTGTAGCTCAGTTGGTTAGAGCGCCGGCCTGTCACGCCGGAGGTCGCGGGTTCAAGTCCCGTCACTCGCGCCACTGCTTTTGTCGGCCAAAGGCAGTCAGATGTCGCGGCTATTCAGCCCCATCTGCCGGTTTCCATCCAGACGAGGAACCGGCGCAGCGGCAGCAGCCACACGAGCCCGAGGATCAGATATATCAGGGTTTTCGCAAGAGTGGGCCAATGTCCGATCCATGCGGGGACATAGCGCGCCACAAGAATGCCGTAGATGGTCAGAAAGACGAGCAGCCCGAGGATGCCGATGGGGATGCGGGCGGTGGGTTCCTCCCGCATCAGAACGGACCATAAAGGCGCGTTGGCGTTACGATCGCGTCCATCTTCATATCGTGTGGCTCGGTGGGGAGTTCTTCGACCATCTGGCTATCGAAACCCATGCCGATAGCCACGGTTCCGGAATGCTCGCTCAACCAGCGATCATAATGACCGCCGCCCTGTCCCAGCCTGTCTCCGTATGGCGTGAAGGCCAACAGGGGAACGACAAGGACGGCCGGGCGGCACATCGCTGCGTCGGCAGACGGCTGGAGGATGCCGAACGGTCCGGGTACCAGATCGTTCTGCGCATAGGGATCGGTATGGACCGCAAACCGCATGGTCGCGTTGCTTCCGCCGGTTTCCATTCGCGGCAGGGCGATCGTATGATCCCGATCCGCGAAGAAGCGCGCGTAACCGCTGCACGGCGCTTCGTCAGGACCTGCATGATACAGGCCGATCACGCTGCCCGCCGGGATCATGTCGAGCAGTGCTGCAGGCGGCCTTTTGAACAGCAGCGCGCGAACGCCATCATGTATCGCCGCCGAATGTCGCCGACGCTCCGCGCGCATTCTGACCCGAAGTTCGCCCTTGTCCTGCATCAGTCCGCTCAGAGCCGCCACTGGATTATCGGAAAATGTGACAGAACCGCCATGGGTCGTTCTCCGGGAAATCCGCCGACGCCTCAACGTCAGGTGGGTGCCATATGCATCAGGGCCCCGTGCGAAACGTTACCCTGGGCAGGGACGGCTCCCTTGGATTGCTTATAGCCTCAGGGATGTTCTACGGCGCGTACCGAGCAGTCCTGTCCCGGCCTATTTAAGAGGCAGGGCGCGTGTTCTCAAGTTTATCTGCGCAATTTTCCAGCAAATCGCCGAACCGCTCCAGCGCGAGAGCAAGCGCGGGATCGTCCGACACGCTGCGGTCCGCACCGTTATGCGCTGGAATATCAGCCAATCTACCTTTCAATTCGTCCATGTGCGCGTCCGCTTTCGTCAGCAACCGATCCTTGATGGCCAGCGTGTTGGAAAGAGCATCGCGTTCCTGCTGCAAGACTGCGACACGCGCCGCAAGCGCCTTGGCTTCCTTTAGGGCATCGGAAATCTGTTCGCGCAAATCATCACGTTCGCTATCCCAACCACTGGTGTCGGAAGTCTTTTGAGAAAGCGCATCATTCTGCGCGCGGAATGCCTCCATTTGTCGAAGGGCTTCCTCGAGTTTCTGGCTCTGCGCCTTCAGCTGCGCGCGATTGCGTTCGCCATCGGCCACCGCCATGTCGCCAATCTTTTTCGTTTCATGCAGTTCATCGGCAAGCAGAAGTGCGCCGAACAGCAGGTTCTGGGATTCTCGCGGAGAAAGGTTCGAGCCGAGACTTTTCAGTCGGGCGTCGATCATCCGTCCCAGTTCGCCGACGTGGTCCTCTTCGCCCGGCGCGCAGGCGACCTTGTAATCGCGGCCGCCGACGGACAGCTTGACCTGGTTCATCCAGCCAGCTCCGCGATCAGTTTATCCATATCGTCAAGCGTGCTCGCCGCCGTTTCGTGCAGCGTTTCGTAACGCTCGACGAGCGCGTTTACAGAAGTGGACGTAGGGTTGCCATCTGGACCATCATCCAATCGTTCATCCTGCCGATCCGCGATGGCGGCGATGCGGGCAAGAGCGTTCTCGATGCGCCGCGTGGCGCGTTCGATGCGATCGTCCTTCATGACATTCGGCTTATCGCAGTTCGTTGGTATACGCAAAGCGTTGGTCGCACGATTTATAAGGGATGGCTTTTGTAGGGCAGGGATTGGGGGGCGGCAATAAGACTGCAGTTTGGCGACAATCTTTCACAAATGCCCGAATGCGGCTGCGCCCTTCCACAAAGGACCGACGCTCGCGGCGCGGTTCTTGACCTCGCGCGGCAGGTCCGCGATGGCTTCGAGCGAACAGCGACTCGCCTGTTGTCACCGAGCCACCAAAGCGGCAGGAGCGCCCCTGAATGACTATCGACCGTTCCCGCTTCGGCCCTATGGCGAACGCTATTCGTGCGCTGTCCATGGATGCCGTGCAGGCGGCGAATTCGGGGCATCCGGGCATGCCGATGGGCATGGCGGACGTGGCGACAGTCCTGTGGTCGAACCATCTGAAATTCGATCCCGACGCGCCGGACTGGTCCGATCGCGACCGGTTCGTGCTGAGTGCCGGTCACGGTTCGATGCTGATTTATTCGTTGCTGCATCTGTCGGGCTATGCCGCGCCGACGCTGGAGGACATTCGCAACTTCCGTCAATTGAATAGCCCATGCGCAGGCCACCCTGAAAATTTCCTGTTGGACGGTGTGGAATGCACCACCGGACCGCTGGGGCAGGGCGTGGGCATGGCGGTCGGCATGAGCATCGCCGAACGGCAGCTCAACGCGCATTTCGGAGACGAGCTGGTCGATCACCGGACCTGGGTGGTGGCCGGCGACGGCTGCCTGATGGAAGGCATAAACCACGAAGCGATCGGACTGGCGGGGCACCTGAAGCTCGAAAAACTGACCGTTTTTTGGGACGACAACAACATCACCATCGACGGAGCCGCCGATCTTTCGACGAGCGAGGATGTGAAGGCGCGGCATATGTCGGCCGGTTGGCATGTCGTCGCTTGCGACGGACACGACCATGCCGATATCGACTGCGCGATCGAGGAGGCGAAGGCCGATGATCGTCCTTCGCTGATCGCCTGTCGCACGATCATCGGTAAAGGCGCCCCTAACAAGCAAGGGACCGCTGCCACCCATGGGGCGCCGCTCGGTCCGGACGAGATCGCGGCGGCCCGCGAAACGCTGGGCTGGAACCATGAGCCGTTCGTCATTCCCGAAGACATACGCAGCGATTGGGATACCACTCGCTCGCGCGGGGTCGAAGCGCACAAGGCATGGTCGGATCGCCTGAATGCGTCCGACCGGAAAGACGCTTTCGAAGCACGCATGGCCGGCATCGGCAACGCGGCATCCGAAGCGCTTGAACCCCATATCGCCGATCTGGCAGCGAATCCGAAAAAGGCCGCTACGCGCAAGGCGTCGGAAATGGCGCTGGAGCCGCTAACGGCCTCTATTCCGCATCTGATCGGCGGGTCGGCGGACCTCACGGGGTCGAACAACACGAAAACGGACAGCACCACGCCGTTTTCCGCACAGGATTATACAGGGCGGTATCTCTATTACGGCATACGCGAATTCGGCATGGCGGCCGCGATGAACGGCATGATGCTGCATGGCGGCGTAGTGCCTTATGGCGGCACGTTCCTGATCTTCAGCGATTATTGCCGGAACGCAATCCGTCTGTCCGCGCTCCAGCAGGCGGGCGTCGTCTATGTCATGACCCATGACAGCATCGGTTTGGGAGAGGACGGGCCGACGCATCAACCGGTCGAGCAGGTCATGAGTCTGCGGTTGATCCCGAATCTCAACGTTTATCGCCCATGCGACACGATCGAGACGGCGGAATGCTGGGCGCTGGCACTGCAAACACCTGGAACACCGAGCGTGCTTGCCCTTTCCCGACAGGGATTGCCGCAGTTACGCGGCCAAGGCGACGAAAACTGGACCGGAGATGGCAATCGCAGCGCAAAGGGCGCTTACCGTCTGCACGAAGCCTTGGCTCCGCGCAAAGTAATTCTGATCGCGACAGGTTCGGAAGTTTCCCTGGCGATGGACGTCGCCGACGCGCTGGAGGCGGACGGGATTGGAACGGATGTCGTTTCCATGCCTTGCGCGGAACTGTTCGATGCGCAGGACGACGACTATCGCGGCGGACTGCTACCCGAAAGCGCGCTCAAGGTTTCGATCGAGGCCGGTGTGACGATGGGATGGGAACGCTATGTCGGATCGAGTGGTCTCAGCATCGGGCTCGACCGGTTCGGCGCGTCCGCCCCGGCGGGCGATCTGTTCGAGAAGTTCGGCTTTACCGCGGACGCAATCGTTCCGCAGATCATACGTAGAATCAAAGGCTAGGCAGGAGTTTCATCTATGGCGACCAAGGTAGCAATCAACGGTTTCGGGCGCATCGGACGCTTGGTGGCACGCGCCATTCTGGAGCGAGACGACCATGACCTCGATCTGGTCGCGATCAACGATCTGGCGGATGCGAAGGCGAACGCGCTGCTGTTCCAGTACGATTCCACCCATGGGCGCTTTCCCGGTGAAGTGTCCGCCAGCGACGACAGCATCACCGTCAACGGCAAGACGATCGCGGTAACCTCCGAACGCGATCCCGGCGATCTGCCGCATGGTGGGATGGGCGTGGACATCGTTCTGGAATGCACCGGTTTTTTTCAGTCGCACGAAGCCGCCGAACCGCATCTGACAGCGGGCGCGAAGCGCGTGCTGATATCCGCGCCCGCGAAGAATGTCTCCGCGACGATCGTTTATGGCGTAAACCATGATACTCTGACGGCGGAGGACGTGATCGTCTCCAATGCCAGCTGCACGACCAACTGTCTGTCACCGATAGCGAAGGTATTGCACGAACTTGTCGGGATCGAGCGCGGTTTCATGACCACCATCCACAGTTACACCAACGATCAGCGCATGCTCGACCAGATGCATGGCGACATGCGGCGTGCACGCGGCGGGGCGCAGAACATGATCCCGACCACCACCGGCGCTGCGCGCGCCGTCGGGCTGGTCCTCCCCGAACTGGCGGGCAAGCTGGACGGCAGTTCGGTCCGCGTGCCGACGCCGAACGTTTCGCTCGTCGATCTGGTGTTCACGCCCGGCCGCGATACGTCGGTCGATGAAGTGAACGATGCGCTGAAAGCCGCCGCCGACGGTCCGATGAAGGGCGTGCTCGATTACACCGATCAGCCGTTGGTCAGCAGCGATTTCAACCATTACCCTGCCAGTTCGACCGTCGACAGCCTGGAAACATCGGTCATGGAAGGCAAGCTGTGCCGCGTGGTCAGCTGGTACGACAATGAATGGGGTTTCTCCAACCGGATGATCGACACTGCCGGCGTCATGGCTAAGCTGGTCTGATCGATTGATGGCGTCGTTCAGAACTCTCGACGATCTGGCCGATGTCGCGGGGAAGGTCGCGCTGGTTCGCGTCGATCTCAACCTGCCCATGTCGGGCGGATCGGTGACGGATACGACGCGCATCCAGGCTTCGGCATCGACCATCCTGGAATTGAGCGATGCGGGCGTCAAGGTGCTGTTGCTGGCCCATTTCGCGCGGCCGGGCGGGGAACGCAATTCGACCATGTCGGTCAGCATGACCCTGGACGCGGTCGAGGACGTCCTGGGCCGCGAGGTCATGTTCATTCCCGAAATTCATGGCCCGGTGGTCGAACAGTCGGTCGGCATTTTGCGCGATGGCGATATCGGTCTGCTGGAGAACACGCGTTTCTGGCGGGGCGAGGAGGCTAACGATCCCGAGTTTGCGGCGAGAATAGCGGCGGTTGCGGACTTCTACGTGAACGACGCGTTCTCCGCCGCGCACCGGGCACATGCCACGACCGAAGGGCTGGCCCAATGTCTGCCGGCCTATGCGGGGCGCGCGATGGAGAAGGAACTGAAAGCGCTGGAAGCGGCGCTGGACCGGCCGGAACAGCCCGTGGCGGCGGTTGTCGGCGGCGCGAAGGTTTCATCGAAGCTCGACGTATTGGAAAATCTCGTCGGCAAGGTGCAGCATCTGATCATCGGCGGCGGTATGGCCAATACCTTCCTGGCCGCCCGGGGCGTCGATGTGGGCAAATCGCTGTGCGAACACGACTTGAACGATATGGCGAACGCGATCTTGAAAAGGGCCGACCACGCGGGGTGCACGGTCCATCTTCCCTACGACGTCGTGGTTGCGAAGGAGTTTTCCGCCAACCCTCCCAGTCTGAGGGTGTGCAATGTTCACGAAGTCCGCCCGGATGAAATGATCCTGGATATCGGACCGCGCGCGGTCGAGGCGCTGGGCGATGTTCTCAAGACATGCCGGACGCTGGTTTGGAACGGACCGCTGGGCGCATTCGAGACTCCGCCTTTCGACGAAGCGACCGTGGCGCTTGCGAAGATTGCAGCGGCGCTCAGCGTGAGCGATGCGCTGGTATCGGTCGCGGGTGGCGGGGATACGGTTGCAGCGCTCAATCACGCGGGCGTGGCAAGCGACTTCACCTATGTTTCCGCCGCCGGCGGCGCTTTCCTCGAATGGATGGAGGGGCGGATATTGCCCGGCGTCGCGGCGCTGCGGCGTTAGGTTTGCGGCGGCGTCTTGGTAATAGCGCGCCAATCGATGACCAGTCTGACGCATCATCTGTTCACCACCCCGCTTCTGGTTGACAGGTTGGCCAGCGAAGTGGGGATTACGGAATTGCGGCAGAATATCCTGGCAGAATACACCCGCGATCCCGATGGGGTTTCGGTATCCAATGTAGGCGGTTGGCATTCCAACAGGCGAATGATCGAATGGGGCGGTGAAGCGGCGCGTGCGCTTGCCTACAAGGCGATGCAGATGGCCGATCTGGCAACCCGGGATATCAAGTCGCCAGACGGGAGCCGGTTTGGCTGGGTGCCCGAAATGTGGGCCAATGTGAGCCATAAGGGCGCGTCCAACCAGCACCACTACCATCCCGGAAGCTATTGGTCCGCCGTCGCCTATATCGACGACGGGTATGAAGAGGAGACCGGCCATGGCCTTGGCGGAGATTTGCGCCTGCACGATCCGCGCATGCCGATGCTGCGAATGAACGCGCCCGATCTTCGCATACTCGATTCAAACGCCAATCCGCAGCATGGGGAAAGCTCCATCCGTCCCCAAACCGGGATGATCGTAATGTTTCCAAGCTGGCTGCAGCATCACGTCCAACCCTTCGCGGGGGACGGTACGCGCATTTCCGTCGCCATCAATCTTATCGCGGCCCTTTCGGCGGAAGCCAAACGCTAAGACACTGGCCTAACGGTCGAAACCGTTTGGGGACAGTCGCGAACGACCCGACCGGCGATGCTTGCGATAGGGCCGGCCTCCGGTTAGTGCCTGCCCCTATCCGATAGCTGCGAAGGGACTTCGACCATGAACACCGCCGAGATGACAGCCAAGATCGCTGAGGGTAACGGCTTTATCGCCGCCCTCGACCAAAGCGGCGGGTCGACGCCCAAGGCGCTGCGCGGTTACGGGGTCGAGGACGATGCATGGTCCGGCGACGAGGAAATGTTCGCGAAAATCCACGAGATGCGGTGCCGCATCGTAACCTCGCCCAGCTTCACCGGTGAAAAGATCGTAGGCGCGATCCTGTTCGAGAAAACGATGGAAGGCTGCACGGCAAGCGGCACGCCCATTCCGACCCAGCTTTCGAACCGCGGCATCGTGCCGTTTTTGAAAGTGGACGCGGGGATGCACGATGCGAAGGACGGGGTGCAATTGATGAAGGACATGCCCCGCCTCGACGAAATGTGTGCTCGGGCGAAGGAACTGGGCGTGTTCGGGACCAAGATGCGGTCCGTCATCCATGAAGCGAACAAGGATGGCATTGCCGCGAACCTCGAACAGCAGATGGATTTCGGGCAGCAAATCCTGAATAATGGGCTGATGCCGATCCTGGAGCCGGAGGCTTCGCTGGACAGCGCCGACCGCGTGCAGGCAGAAGGTTATCTGCTCGACAGCGCGCTTACGCAACTGGACCGGCTGGCGGACGATGAGCAGGTCATGCTGAAGTTGACTATTCCGAGCGAGCCTAATCTGTACCGGCCGCTCGTCGATCATCCCGGGGTTCTGCGGGTTGTCGCGCTGTCCGGCGGTTATTCGCGCGAAGAGGCCTGCCGCGAACTGGCCAAAAACAGCGGCATGATCGCCAGCTTCAGTCGGGCGTTGCTGCAGGAACTGCGGGCTCAGATGGACGACCGGGAATTCGACCAGGCGCTTTCCGGCGCAATAGATGCCATTCACGCGGCCAGCGTCGCAGGCTAGGTTCATGCCCACACGATCGCCATGACGCAAGCGCGGATCCCGACTCAGCTCTATCTGATATCGCCGCCGGATACCGGTGGCGATTTCCCCGCGCGTCTGGAACAGGCGCTGGACGCCGGCGATGTCGCCGCGTTCCAATTCCGCGTGAAAGGCATCGATCAGCATGCAGCCGCCGAACTGGCGATCCCACTGCAAGCCACCTGCGCCGCGCGCGATGTCGCCTTCATCGTGAATGACAGCGTCCCCCTTGCAAAACGGCTTGGCGCGGATGGAGTGCATCTGGGGCAGGGAGACGGAGATATTCGCGAAGCACGGGCGGAACTGGGCGGAGACGTTCAGATTGGCGTGACCTGTCATGACAGTCGGCATCTGGCCATGGAGGCAGGAGAGAAAGGTGCCGATTACGTGGCTTTCGGCGCGTTCTTCGAAAGCGGGACGAAGGATGCAGGCTACCGGCCGGGGCCCGACCTGCTGGAGTTCTGGTCCGAACTGTTCGAACTACCCTGCGTCGCGATTGGGGGGATCACGCCGGAAAACTGTCGCCCGCTGATAGAGGCGGGGGCCGATTTCATTGCCGTATCCGGGGCCGTCTGGAACGGCGATGCAGCGCGCGCTATACGCACATTCGATGCGATCCTGAAGGATGACAGTTCGCCGTCTTAATGATGACGTGCAAGCCTGCCTGCTTCGTGATAGGGTCGGGCGCATGGCCGCAGGAAGAACCGACCGCTTATTGACCATCATCATAACCGCCACGCTGACTTCGGCGGTATGGATCGTTGCCGGTGGCAGCCTGATCGAAATGTCGAACAGCGACAGCCAGCGCGAAACGACGCGCCCCGCCGAAGCGGTCCGGAAAATTGCCGAATTGCCGGACGCGCCTCCTCGCGAAGAGGACGACGGGGCCATCGGATCGAAAGTGAACGGGACGGTGGAAAGCACCGATCTTTTCAATGGGGAAGGGGTCACCCAGCCCAGGGATGAGGAAACCCGCGGGCTCATGGTTCCGGTTCTCAACGTCCGCCCTGCCGATCTGACCGACACGTTCAGCCAGATGCCCGGGCAGGGCGCTTCGCTGCACGAGGCGCTCGACATCATGGCGCCTGCCGGCACCAGCGTGGTCGCGGCGGCGCCCGGCGTGATCGAGAAGAAGTTCCGATCGAAGGCGGGGGGATTGACTCTCTATGTGCGGTCCAACGATCGCAAGACCATTTATTATTACGCGCATCTCGGTGAATATGCCGACGGGCTTCGCGAAGGGCAGCGCGTTCGGCGCGGGCAGAGGCTTGGCACGGTCGGTTCGACCGGCAACGCGTCGATCGATGCACCGCATCTGCATTTCGCCATCCTGCGAACCACCAAAGATGCGCAGTGGTGGGAACCGGCAAGCGCCGTAAACCCTTACCCGCTATTGATCCGGGACTGATAACCTACCGCGGCCCGGACGACCTGCCTGGCCCGGCTGCGCTTGCCCGCCTTCCGCAGCTTCGCTAAGGCCCGCCATCCATGGCGCGTCCGCTTTCCAAATGCGCGCCCCGGCGCATTCGCGCCTCTTTACTAGATTGGACTTTCTCCATGAAAATGACCGGCGTGGACATTCGTCCCGGCAACATTATCGAATATGAAGGCGGCATCTGGAAGGTCGCCAAGATCCAGCACACCCAGCCGGGCAAGGGCGGCGCGTATATGCAGGTCGAGATGAAGAACCTGCAGGACGGCCGCAAGACGAACGTACGCTTCCGCAGCGCCGATACGGTCGAAAAGGTTCGGCTCGACACGCGCGAATACCAGTTCCTGTACGAGGAAGGCGACATGCTGGTCTTCATGGACCAGGAAAATTTCGAGCAAATTTCGTTGCCATCCGACCTGCTTGGCGATGCGCGCCCCTTCCTGCAGGACGGCATGCAGGTACAGCTTGAAATGTGGGAAGAGAAACCCATCAGCGTGCAGTTGCCGACGCAGATCGAAGCGGAGATCACCGAAGCGGACGCCGTGGTGAAGGGGCAGACGGCGTCGTCCAGCTACAAGCCTGCAATGCTCGACAACGGCGTGCGCATCATGGTCCCGCCCCATATCGGAAGCGGTACGCGTATTATCGTCGACGTGTATGAACAGACCTATGTCGGCAAAGCCGGCTAAGCGATCATGGCGGCGATTTCCGGCCTCATACGTGTGATGGAGCGCGCGGCGCGCAAAGCGGGACATCGCCTGCGCCGCGATTTCGGCGAAGTTGAGCATCTGCAGGTCAGCCGCAAGGGACCGGCGGATTTCGTGTCCAAGGCGGACATGCGTTCCGAACGCACCTTGTATGGCGAATTGCTTGCCGCACGGCCCGATTGGGGTTTCGTGCTTGAGGAAGCTGGCACGATCGAAGGGGCCGACGGTGCGCCCCGCTGGATCGTCGACCCGCTCGACGGGACCAGCAATTTTCTCCATGGCATCCCGCATTTCGCGATTTCCATCGCCGCGCAAGAGGCGAAGCCGGGCGGGCAGGGCTGGGGCGATGTGATCGGCGCAGTCGTCTACAACCCGGTGACCGACGAAACCTTCTGGGCCGAAAAGAACCGGGGTGCGTGGCTTCAGGATGCGCGATTGCGCGTCTCTGCGCGGCGCGGCCTGTCCGATGCCCTCGTCGCCACCGGCATTCCGTTCCAGGGCCATGGCGATTTTGCTGAATGGACGAAGATCTTCGGCGTGATCGGCCCGCAGGTTGCCGGCATTCGGCGCTATGGTGCGGCATCGCTCGATCTCGCATGGCTGGCGGCGGGACGCTATGACGGGTTCTGGGAAAGCGGGCTCAATGATTGGGATACGGCGGCCGGCTGTCTGCTGGTGCGCGAGGCGGGCGGCTTCGTCAGCGATTTCCGCGGGCGGTCGCAGCCGATCCATGCGAGCCAGGTTCTGGCCGCGAACGATGCGCTTCATTCCAAGATGCACAAATTGCTGGTCAACGCGCTGAAGGCTTGAAGCGGCAGGATGCGCCCGCTATTGGCGGCGCAGTTCGCGCGGGATGCCCCTGTGGTGGAACTGGTAGACGCGCCGCACTCAAAATGCGGTTCCTAACGGAGTGCCCGTTCGAGTCGGGCCAGGGGCACCACTTTTCCGGTTGCACGAGGTTCGCGCGCTTGCCTTCTTCATGAAGTTATTCTGCCGTGGCGATCACGTGTATCGCGTATCCCGTCAGGCGCATGGGGCTTGTCCCACCGCTTATCGGAGGCCATAGGGTTCGGGCGGCAGTCGGGCGCATTCGCCCGCCCCCGGCGGCATGGTCTGAAAGTTTTCACGTCTGAAATGATAGCCATTCCATCCTTCCACGCGATTGCCGCCATGTTGCTGACGATCGCGATGTTCATCGGTTTCGTACGCGGACGCATGTCGATCGAGATCGTCTCGCTGCTCGTCATCGCGGTGATTGCCGTCGGACTCTATTTTTTCCCCCTGCCGGGCAACGATCCGACCGACGGGTTGGTGCTCGCCTTTGCCGGGTTCGGCCATTACGCGCTGATCACGATCTGCGCGCTGATGATCATGGGCCGCGGCCTCGTCGTCACGGGCGCGCTGGAGCCTGCGGCACGATTGCTGGAGCTGGTGTTCAAGCGCAATTTGCAACTGGGGCTGCTGGTGTCGCTGCTGATCGCCTTCGTACTGTCGATGGGGATCAACAACACGCCAGTTCTCGTGCTGCTCATTCCGATTTTCGCCGCGCTGGCAGCCAGGGGGGCGCTCCCTTCGTCGAAGACGCTGATGCCGCTGAATGCCGCATCGTTGCTGGGCGGTCTGGCGACGACCATCGGCACGTCGACCAACATTCTGGTGGTCTCAATCGCGGTCGACCTGGGCATGCCGCGAATGGGCGTGTTCCATTATACGCCGATCGTTCTCGCGGCCAGCCTGATCGCGCTGCCCTACATCTGGCTGGTAATGCCCCGGATGCTGAAGGACAATACGGTCGCGACGCCGCATACGTCCCGGCGTTTCCAGACCCGCCTCCGCATCGGGGAAGACAGCGCGCTCATCGGCCGCGAACTCAACCAGATCATTTCCGACCTGCCCGAGGATATCGAATTCCACGATGTGCCGCCGGGTCCGATCCAGCAACAGCAGCGACTGGATATCAGCGGCACGCATGATGCGCTGGAAGCGGCCATGCGCACGTTCAAGGGAGAGGTCGCGCCGGTGTGGGTGCTCGACCGGATCAAGCGCAAGGCGTCGGAAGGTCGGCTGGACATTGTCGCGGTCGAGATGACCGTTACCGCGGACAGCAGGCTGCTGACGCGAACCCTTCCAACGTCGGGTATCGCCGATCTTTACGGCGTGGCGGTGCTGGGCATTCACCGTCCGGCGCGGCTGCTGGGCGAAATCGACAAGTTCAGCGAAGGCGGCGACCTACGCATATCGGAAGGCGACGTGCTGCTGGTGATGGGTATCGATGAGGATCTGCAGGAATTCGCTCGTGGCGACAGCCTGCTGATGCTGGAGGGGAAGCGTGAATTGCCCCGCAGGTCCAAGGCGTGGCTGTCGGCCGCGATCATGTTCGGCGCGGTCGGCACCGCATCGATCGGCCTGTTCCCGATCGCCATCTCTGCGCTGGCGGGCGCGATCCTGATGTTCCTGACCGGCTGCGTGAAGTTCGACCGGGTAGGCCGTGCCCTGTCGGGGCAGGTCATCGTGCTGATCGCGGCGAGCATCGCCATCGGCCGCATTATTCTGGAAAGCGGGGCGGCACAGTGGCTGGGCGAGACCATGTCGCTGGGCCTTGGCGAATTGCCACCCGCGATGGTGCTGGCCGCGATCATGCTGTTCGTCACCGTGCTTACCAATTTCGCCTCCAACGCGACCGCTGCGACCGTCGGCACGCCGATCGCCTTTGCCATCGCGTCGCAACTGGGGCTCCCGCCCGAACCGCTGGTGCTGGCCGTGTTGTTCGGCTGCAATCTGTGCTACGCCACGCCGATCGCCTATCAGACGAACATGCTCATCATGGCCGAAGGCGGCTATGCATTCGGCGATTATGTGAAAACCGGCGTGCCGCTGGTGCTGCTGATGGTGGCGACCTTGTCGATCCTGCTGGTGATGTCCTACGGCATCTGAAGCGCGAATAGGAGATGATACGATGCTGAGGAAACTGCTGCTGGCCGGGACTGCGCTGGCTTTCGCGACGACGCCGGCTTCGGCCGACGAACTGCGCGACGCGATCGCGGACGACATGCCGCAACTGCTGGAACTGTACCGCGATCTGCACGCCAATCCGGAACTGAGCTTTCAGGAAGTCGAAACCGCCGCCAAGCTGGCGAAGCGTGCCCGCGCGTTGGGTTTCGAGGTTACCGAACAGGTCGGTCGGACCGGAGTCGTGGCGGTCATGCGCAATGGCGAAGGCCCGACCGTCATGCTGCGCGCGGATATGGATGCGCTGCCGCTGGTTGAGAAAACCGGGCTTCCTTTCGCCTCCACGAAGACGGCGGTTCCGGCGTCCGGCGTGGAAACCGGCGTGATGCATGCCTGCGGCCACGATACGCACATGACCGCCTGGGTCGGCACCGCGCAAATGCTCGCGGAGCGCAAGGCGGACTGGTCGGGTACCCTGGTGATGATCCTGCAACCGGCGGAAGAGATCGGCGAAGGTGCGCTGGCGATGCTCGAAGACGGATTATACGAACGCTTTCCGAAGCCCGATTACGTTCTGGGTTTCCACGACGCGGCGCAGTTTCCCGCGGGCATGATCGGCTATTCGCCCGGCTATGCACTCGCCAATGTCGACAGCGTGGACGTGACCGTGCCGGGCATTGGTGGGCACGGTGCCTATCCGCATACGACCAAGGACCCGATCGTTCTTGCATCCGCCATGGTCATGAAATTCCAGACGCTGGTCAGCCGCGAAAGCAGCCCGCTGGACCCCGCCGTCATCACGGTCGGCAGTTTCCACGCAGGCTACAAGCACAACATTATTTCGGACGAGGCGAAGCTGCAGCTGACCGTGCGGTCCTATTCCGATGAATCGCGCAAGCTGTTGCTCGATGGCATCGCCCGCATCGCCCGCGGCGAGGCCATCGCTGCCGGTATGCCCGAAGACAAGATGCCGACCGTCATCGTGCAGGAGCCCTACACGCCGTCGACCTACAACACGCCGGCCTTCACCAATGCGGTCATGGCGAATTTGTCGACACGTTTTGGCGACGAACGGGTGATGCAGGTGCCGTCGGTCATGGGGGGCGAGGATTTCGGGCAGTTCTACCGTGCCGATCCCGACACGATCGAATCGCTGATCTTCTGGGTCGGTGGCGTTCCGCAGGATGAGTATGACGCCGCCCAGGCCGGCAAGGGCGACCTGCCTTCGCTTCACAGCCCGTTCTGGGCGCCGGATGCCGAAAAGGTGGTTGCCACCGCGACCGAAGCGATGACGGCCGCGACGCTCGACCTTCTGAAGCGCTAGAAGTCGGCGATAATTTGGATCTTCTCTTCAGGAGATGATCGTCAAACCAGCAGATGTTAGCTGTAAGTGCCCAGCCGGTGATGCAGCGCGTTGATCTTCGCCAGTTCCTCGCGGTCGTCGGTGGTCTTGGCATGGCTCGCCAATGCGATCCGCAGCAGCTTGAAATCCGCCGTGGAGAGGAGGGCGCGCGCGCGGCCCGGTTCGCCCGAACGCGGTTCGGAACTGCTCTGCGCGCCTTTATCGTCCGTTGCATCGGTCATCGTAATACTCCTTCAATCTGCCGCTGCGGACCTTAAGGGGCCGGATGCGCGGCGGCAAACGTATTTCCCGTGACCCCCGTGTCAGGCGGCGGCGAACTGATTCATCGTGTTGTCTTTGCCGCCCGCCTTCAAGGCGGCTTCTCCGGCGAAATTTTCCTTGTGATCGTCACCGATGTCTGACCCAGCCATGTTCTGGTGCTTCACACAGGCGATGCCCTGGCGGATTTCCTCGCGCTGGACATTCTTGACGTAACCCAGCATCGCCTGGTCGCCGAAATATTCCTTGGCAAGATTATCGGTGCTGAGCGCGGCCGTGTGATAGGTCGGCAGAGTGATGAGGTGGTGGAAGATACCCGCCTGCGCCGCCGCATCCTTCTGGAAGGTGCGGATTCGCTCGTCGGCTTCCGCGGCCAGATCGGTGCCGTCGTAATCCACGCTCATCAAGGCAGCGCGATCATAGGCGGACAAGTCTCGGCCTTCCTTTTCCCACGCATCGAACACCTGCTGGCGGAAACTCAGCGTCCAGTTGAAGCTGGGCGAATTGTTGTAAACCAGCTTCGCATTCGGGATGACTTCGCGAATGCGGTTCACCATCCCGCCGATCTGACCGATATGCGGCTTCTCGGTTTCGATCCAAAGGAGGTCAGCGCCCGCTTGAAGGCTGGTGATCCCGTCGAGGACGCAGCGATCTTCGCCGGTGCCCGCGCGGAACTGATAGAGGTTCGATGGCAACCGCTTGGGCCGGAGCAGCTTACCCTCGCGGCTGAGGAAGACGTCGCCGTTTCTGATCGCATCCGGCGCCACCTCTTCGCAGTCGAGGAAGCTGTTGTACCGGTCCCCCAGATCGCCCTTTTCCTTGGTATAGGCGATTTCCTTGGTCAAACCCGCGCCCAGCGAATCGGTGCGCGCGACGATGATGCCTTCGTCGACGCCGAGTTCGAGGAAGGCGTAGCGAAGCGCGCGGATCTTCTGGTGGAAGGCGTCATGCGGCACGGTGACTTTGCCGTCCTGATGGCCGCACTGTTTTTCGTCCGACACCTGGTTCTCGATCTGCAGGGCGCAGGCACCAGCCTCGATCATCTTCTTGGCCAGCAGATAGGTCGCTTCGGCGTTGCCGAAACCGGCGTCGATATCGGCGATGATCGGCACCACATGCGTTTCGAAATTGTCGATCGCCTGTTCGATGCGCCTCGCCTCGACCTCGTCGCCCTTTTCGCGCGCGTCATCCAGATCGCGGAACAAGCCACCCAGTTCGCGGGCATCGGCCTGTTTCAGGAAGGTGTAGAGTTCCTCGATCACCGCGGGAACGCTGGTCTTTTCGTGCATCGACTGATCCGGCAGGGGGCCGAACTCGCTACGCAGCGCCGCGACCATCCAGCCGGAAAGATAGAGGTAACGCTGCTTCGTGCCGCCGAAATGCTTCTTGATCGCGATCATCTTCTGCTGACCGATGAATCCGTGCCAGCATCCCAGCGACTGCGTGTACCGGGCGGGATCCGCATCATACGCCTCCATGTCGTCGCGCATGATCCTGGCGGTGTATTTGGCGATATCCAGACCGGTGTTGAAACGGTTCTGCAGCTGCATCCGCGCGGCTGCCTCGGCGTCGATCGCATCCCAGGGCGCGCCTTGCGCCCCGATGGTTTTGCGCAGATGGCCGATGGTGGACTGATAGGTCATTCGTAAACTCCCGATAGGATGGCGTGATGCCTTGGCACCGGTATCGCCGACATGTTGCGGCAGGCATAGGAATATTTACAAACTTTGTTGTCTTGCAGCAGGTATATGCGTAGTCAGCGATGTAACCTTGTGAAGAAAGTGACAATATGTCTAAGAGCGCACTGTTTGCCGGACCGGCGATTCGCCGACTGCGCAAGCGGTCCGCTCTGACGCAAGCCGCAATGGCCGCGCGGCTGTCGATTTCACCGAGCTATCTCAACCTGCTGGAACGCAACCAGCGCCCATTGTCGGCCCGCGTCATCATGCGGATCGTGCAGGAATTCGATTTCGATCCGCGCGCACTGGCCGAAGACGAATCGATCGGGGGGATCGACGGGCTCGCTCGCCGTCTGTCGGACGAACGTTTCGCCGCGCTCAATATCGACCGTGACGAGATCGGCGAATTTCTTTCCTCCGCGCCGCATGTCGCCGCGGCCTTCGCCAGGCTTTACGATGCCGGCAGGGAGGATAGCCGGCTCGATGACGACCCTCTGGTCCAGTCGCGGGTCGCCATCGAACGCTGGCGCAACCACTTCCCCGAACTTGACGAACGGGCGGAGGCACTCGCAGACGAGTTGCGTCTGTCGCGCAGCGATCTCGGCGTGGCGTTGGGTGAACGGCTGCGCGAACAGCACCAGATTGCGGTTCGCGTACTGCCGCAGGATGTCCTGCCCGACAGTCTCAGGCGGCTCGACCTGCATGCGCGCCAGCTGCAATTATCGGAAATGCTTTCTCCGGCAGCACGAAATTTTCAGGTTGCCGTGCAGATCGCGGAACTGGAAGAGCAGGACGCGATTGCCGACATAGCCAGCGGATCGCATGCGCGGGGCGGGGCGGCTCACCATCTGTTCAAACGTCACCTCACGGCCTATTTCGCTGCCGCCCTGCTGATGCCCTATGGACGTTTCCTGCGGGCGTGCGATACCACGGGATACGATCTGGCGATCCTGCAGCGGCGGTTCGGCGTCAGTTTCGAACAGATGGCCCATCGCCTGACGACCATGCAACGCGTTGGTCAGCGCGGGTTGCCGTTCTTCATGGCCCGCCTCGATCGAGCCGGGCAGTTCTCCAAACGGTTTGCCGGGGCGAGCGGGGCTACGATCCTCGAAAGCGAAGCGAGTTGCCCGCTGTGGATCGCCAATTCGGCCTTCGAACGACCGGGCGAAACGCTGGCGCAAACCATCCGCGTCGACAGCGTCGATGCGGGACCGCAGGACTGGTTCACCATGGCCCAAACTGTGGATGGCAGCGGCGCGCGCGGTACGGCGCGCTTCGTCGTGGTCCTGGGCATCGAAACGCGGCTCGCCACGCCGCTGGCGCAGGCGCGCGGACTGCCGCTCGATGGGGAGGGTGCGCAAGCGATCGGACTGGGCTGCGCCCGCTGCCACCGCCCCGCCTGCCGCCAGCGTTCCCTGCCTCCGCGCGGCGTGCAGCTGGAATTCGATCGGACCAGCCGGGGCGTCACGCCTTTTGCGTTCGGCAAGCCTTAACCATGTTTGGTGCGTCCACGGTAAAGCGACCGCGCCTATGGGCCTGTCATTCCGGTATTGCCCTGTGGAGACTGACATGACCGAAGAACGCACGACCACGACGCGCACGCCGGACGGCAACACGCATACCGAAACCACGATCATCCGCGACGAACGCAGCCGGGAGACGGGCGGTGGATCGAAAGGCTGGGTCGTGATCCTGCTGTTGCTGATCGCGGTGGTCGCCGCCATTTACGTGTTCGGCCAGATTGGCGATGCCGAAGTCGCTAAGGACACCGCCGTGGCCGATGCCGCCGGTGAAGTCGGCGACGCCGCGCAGCGCGCCGGAGATGCGGTCGAGGGTGCGGCACAGGACGTTACGGACGCGGTAGGCAGCGAATAGCGCCACCTGCCCTACGTGATACCGAGTCTTGAAAACGGTGCCGCACCGATCGTGTAAAGTTTACCGACAGTTCACACCTTTCCGGTAACCGGAAGCCTGCACATCGCGCGGGCGACCGGATCGGGAAACATGTTCCGACTTTTCAAACACTACATACCCAATGCGGTCATGTTGCTTGCCTTGTTCGACGTGGGTCTGTTGCTGCTGGCCGGCGAGCTGGCGCTGACCTTGCGCGCGTCGCAGATCGGCAGTTCGGTCGGTCCGATCGCGGGGCGCCTGGGCGAGATCGCGGCATTCGTGACGATCGTGTGGACCGCGATGGTGTCGGTAGGGGTCTATGGTAACGACGCTCTGCGCTCCATGCGGTTCGCCTGCGCAAGGCTGCTGGTGGCGGTCAGCCTCGGCATCATCGCGCTTTCGGTCGTCGATTTCATGATACCGGGATCGACCCTGTGGCGCTCGACCCTGCTTTACGCGATGGGCATGTCGGTCGTGCTGCTGGTCCTCAATCGCCTGATAGTCGGCGGTTTTCTGGGCACATCCGCCTTTCGCCGCCGGGTTCTGGTACTAGGCGCGGGGGAGAGGGCCAAACGCCTGCGAACCCTGAGCGAAGATCCTGGATGCGGTTATGTCATCGTCTCCTTCGTCGGCATGAACGAAGGCGAACAGGTCGTGGCCGAAGCGATACCGCGCGGCGCGATCCATGATCTTGGCCGGTTCGTCGGCAATATCGGCGCCAGCGAAGTCGTCCTTGCATTGGAGGAGCGGCGCAATTCGCTGCCGCTCAAGGACCTGCTGCGAATGAAGACGATGGGCGTCCATATCAACGATTTCAGCAGCTTCGTCGAACGCGAGACGGGGCGCATCGATCTGGATTCGGTCAATCCCAGCTGGCTGATCTTCTCCGACGGATTTTCTTCGGGCCGGGCGTTTTCCAGCGCGGCGAAACGGATATTCGATGTTCTCGCCAGCCTCGTTCTCTTGTTGCTGACCTTCCCCGTCATCGCGCTGTTCGCCGCGCTGGTAAAGCTGGACAGCCGGGGCCCGGCCTTCTTTCGCCAGCCGCGCGTCGGGTTGTATGGGCAGAACTTCAACCTTCTGAAATTGCGCTCGATGCGGACCGATGCCGAAAAGGACGGGGCGCAATGGGCGCAGAAAGATGATCCGCGCGTCACCCGCCTCGGCCGCTTCATCCGCAAAGTCCGCATCGACGAGCTGCCGCAGAGCTGGAGCGTGCTGAAAGGCGAAATGAGCTTCGTCGGCCCGCGCCCCGAAGTGCCGCAATTCGTCGGCGACCTGGAACAAAAAATCCCGTATTACGCCGAACGCCACATGGTGAAACCGGGCATCACCGGCTGGGCGCAGATCAACTATCCTTATGGCGCAACGACGGAGGACGCGCGGCACAAGCTGGAATACGATCTCTATTACGCGAAGAACTACACGCCCTTCCTCGATCTTCTGATCCTGCTCCAGACCCTGCGCGTCATCCTGTGGCCGGAAGGCGCGCGATGACGGGATGGGCGGACATATGGGCGGTCGTCGGCTTCGTCCTTTACCTGAGCGGGGCGGCGGTCGCCATGATCGGTGCGGTGTGGATCGGTTCGCGCGGCGATGGCGACCGGCCCGACCGCGCGGCCGTGATCGCGGCTCTGATCGTGTCAGCCGGATGGTGCGTGGCCGTGGCCGCGTTCGGACCGGTAGGGCTTGCCGCGCAGACGACCGAAGTCGCGCGCAACCTCGCCTGGGTCTTCGCCCTCTATCGCCTGTTCGCCAATGACGGTCGTCACGAGACGCTGGGACCGATCCGGCCCGTTATTCTGGCGATCGCCTTCGTCGAGCTGTTGCAGGTCGCGCTCATAATCATCGGCACGCGTTACGCAGGCGCGGACGATGCGCAGCCGCTGATCTTCCAGTTAAGCGCGATGTTCCGGATCATGATCGCGGTCGGCGTTCTCGTGCTGGTTCACAACCTCTATGTCGGCGCCACCCATGCCACCCGGTCGGCCCTGCGCTGGACCGGAGCGGCGCTTGCGGCAATGTGGGCGTACGACCTCAACTTCTTCACCATCGCCTATCTCGGGGGAGTCCTGCCGCTGGAACTGGCGGCGTTGCGCGGACTGGTGATGGCCGCGGTGACGGTTCCGCTGGGTATCGGTTCCGCCCGCCGCGCGTCCGCCATACGCATCCGCCCGTCGCGCGCGGTGGCGTTCCAGTCCCTTTCGCTGTTGCTGATCGGGGTCTATTTCCTGATCATGGTCGGGATTGCCCAGTCGCTGTCCATGCTCGGCAGCGATTTCGGACGTCTGACGCAGGTTGGTTTCACCTTCGCCGCGACGGTGGTGGCGCTGCTTTGGCTGCCGTCGCACCGGCTGCGCGGATGGGTCCGGGTCACGGCGGTCAAGCACCTGTTCCAGCATCGCTACGATTACCGCGCGGAATGGCTCCGGTTCACGCAGACCATCGGCAAGGGCGGCCATGACGCGGCATCGGATGAAAGCTCGCTCCAACGGCGGGTGATACAAGCGCTGGCCGACATAACCGACAGCCCGTCCGGCGTTCTGTTCCGGCCCGGCGACACCGATACGCTCGAACTCGCCGCGGTATGGTCGTGGCGCGGATTGGAGGTTCCGGCCAATCCGATCCCCCGCGACCTCGCCCGCCTGTTCGAGGACAAGAATTTCATCCTGGACATCGACGATGTGCGCGCGGGCAAGGACCGCCATGGGGAAGGCACGACCTGCCCGGACTGGCTGCGCGAGCTCGCCGACGCATGGGCCATGGTGCCGCTTCTTCATTTCGACAAGCTGGTGGGCGTGGTGCTGCTGGCTCACCCTGCCGAGGCGCGGAGGCTCGATTGGGAGGATTTCGACCTTCTGCGCGTCGTCGGCCAGCAATCGGCCAGCTATCTGGCGGAACAATCGGGTCAGCAGGCACTTATGGAATCCGCTCGGTTCGACGATTTCAATCGCCGCATCGCCTTCGTCATGCACGACATCAAGAACCTGGCGAGCCAGATGTCGCTATTGGCGCGCAATGCGGAAAAGCATGCGGAAAAGCCCGCGTTCCGCGCCGACATGCTGATCACCCTTCGGAACAGCGCGGACAAGCTGAACGGATTGCTCGCCCGGCTCAACCATTACGGCCCCACCGGCTCGCGGACGGGCAGACGCATCGATCTCGCCGATATGGCCGCGCGGATCGTCCACCAGTATAACGGCACCAACGCCGTCTCGCTGGGCCGCAGCGAACCCTCTATGATCGAGGCGGACGAAGTTGCGCTCGAACAGGCGCTGGTTCATCTGGTGCAGAACGCGATCGACGCCAGCGGAGACGATGCGCCGGTGTGCCTATCGGTCCTGTGCCGCGATGGCCGCGCCATCGTCGAAATCGTCGATAGCGGCGTCGGCATGAGCGCAGAATTCGTGCGCGACGGACTGTTCAAACCGTTCGTCTCGTCCAAGGAGACGGGCTTTGGCATCGGCGCGTTCGAAGCGCGCGAAATCATCCGGTCGCTGGGCGGGCGCCTGGATGTCGAAAGCCGCGAAGGCATCGGTTCGCGCTTCGCGATCGGTTTCCCCATCGCCGCCCCCGCCCAGACCGCCACCTCCGCCGCCCGGCCTGACACCCCTATCGCGAAAGTTGCCTGATGCCCCAGACCAAACCCGAACCCTTGCCAAAACTGCTGATCGTTGAGGATGACGAGGGGCTGCAGGCGCAGCTGAAATGGGCCTATGAGGATTTCGACGTCACCGTTGCGGGAAACCGCGAAGCCGCCCTGACGGCGCTGCGCGCGGTGGAGCCGGCGGTCGTCACGCTCGACCTCGGCCTACCTCCGGACCCCGATGGCACCAGCGAAGGCTTCGCCGTACTCGATGCGATCATGGAACTGCGCCCGGAAACGAAGGTAATCGTCGCTTCGGGTCATGGCGCGCGGGACAGCGCGTTGCAGGCGGTCGCGCGCGGGGCGTATGATTTCTATCGAAAACCGGTCGATATCGATGCCCTGGGCCTGATCGTGCGCCGCGCTCTCAACCTGTCGCGGATAGAGGCGGAGAATATGCGCCTGGCGGACCGGGTCGGCGACGACAAGACCGTGCTGGGCGGACTGATCACAGCCGCGCCCGAAATGGTGAAGGTGGCGCGCACGATCGAACGGGTCGCCAACGCCAATGTGTCGGTCATGCTGCTGGGCGCAAGTGGCACTGGCAAGGAATTGCTGGCACGCGGCGTCCATGATGCAAGCGATCGCGCGGGGCGTGAATTCGTCGCCATCAACTGCGCGGCGATCCCGGAAAACCTCCTCGAAAGCGAATTGTTCGGTCACGAAAAAGGCGCTTTCACCGGCGCGGTCAAGATGACCGAAGGCAAGATCGAGCAGGCGCATGGCGGCACGCTGTTCCTCGACGAGGTCGGCGACATTCCGCTCGCGCTTCAGGTCAAGCTGCTGCGGTTCCTGCAGGAACGCACGATCGAACGGCTGGGCGGACGCAAGGCCATCGCGGTCGATACCCGCATCGTGTGTGCCACCCATCAGAACCTGGAAACGATGATCGCCGACGGCAGCTTCCGCGAGGATCTGTTCTACCGCCTCGCGGAGATCGTCATCAAGATACCGACGCTGGCCGAACGTCCAGGCGATGCGCCGCTGCTGGCCAAGGCTTTCCTCAACCGGTTCGCAAGCGAAATGAACCCGCAGGTGAAAGGCTTCGCGCCGGACGCGCTGGCTGCAATCGATGGGTGGGACTGGCCAGGAAACGTGCGTGAACTGGAAAACCGGGTGAAGCGCGCGGTCATCATGGCTGATGGCAAGCTGGTCGGCGCGGTCGACCTTGATCTTGGCGGCACGCAAGATGAACCGAACGACGTTCTCAACTTGAAATCCGCACGCGAGCAGACCGATCGGCGGATCATCCGGCATGCCCTTGCGCGGAGCGAGGGCAACATATCGAACACCGCCAAGTTGCTCGGTATCTCCCGCCCGACGCTTTACGATCTTCTCAAGCAGTATGACCTTCAAACCTGACGGTTTCCGTGCGGTTCTGCTCGCGGTCCTGCTAACGGTTACCGGCTGTTCGCGACCGGAAGAGGCTGCGTCGCTGGATCGCGTCCGGGCTGCGCTGACAGCCGGCGACGATCTTCGGGCCGAAGCCGTTCTCAACGAATTGATGGCAGATGGCGTCCATCGGCGAACCCTGGCTGCCTATTTCGGGGAAGCGAAGCTTGCGCAGGGCAATCCGGAGGAAGCGGCCGAATGGCTGGAACCGGGCGACTTTTCGCTGGCGTCGCGTGCGCATGGCCACCACATGACCGGCCGGCTGCTGTTGACGCGGGGCGATTTGCCCGCTGCCGGCAAAGCGTTTGATCGCGCGCTGGCTGCGGGCAAGGACGATGCCGCAATCTGGGTCGACATCGCCCGGCTGCGTTATCGCGGCGGCGAACAGGCGCAAGCGATGGAAGCCGGCAGACGCGCCATGGCTATCGATCCCGACAGCCCGCATGCCCGCCTGCTCCAGGCGCAGTTCGCCCGCGATGCGGGCGGATCGGTGCGAGCGTTGCCGTTGTTCGAGGAAGCCGTGGACGCCGCGCCGAACGACACCGATCTGCGATACGATTACGCCGTGACGCTGGGCGAGGCCGGGCGGCCGCGTGCGATGTTGACGGTCCTCAGGCAATTGCACGATCTCGACCCCGGCGATCGCCGCATCTATTTTCCGCAGGCGGTTGTCGCCGCACGCGCCGGGCGGATCGATCTTGCCAACTCCTTGCTGCAGCGCGCCGATGCGGAGACGTTAGCGACGCCGGCCGCGCGTTTATTGTCCGGCATCATCGATATCGAGAACGGACATTTCGCAGTTGCTGCGCAGACGCTGGCGCGGTTGCACGCCGAACAGCCGGACAATATGCGCGTAAGGGATCTGCTGGCGCGGGCGCTGTCGCTTGGCGGCAACGCGCCGGAATTGCTCTATCGGTTTGCCGATGTCGCCGAAAGTACGAATTCGTCCCGCTACCTTTCCATACTGGTCGGCCGGTCTCTCGAAGTGCTGGATAGGCGAGCGGAAGCGGCGCCGTTTCTCGATTCGGCGGCGCGTTTTCGCGGGACACGCATCGCGCGGCTTCCAACATCCGTCGACCACGCGGTCGCGGAACTGCGCGGCGCAGACAATGCGGTGGATGCGGCCGTTCTGGTCAGGGCGCGCCTTGCCGCCGGGCGAAGCAATCGGGCAATCGAAGCGGCGCGATCCCATCTTGCGCGCTTTCCGGGGTCGGCCGGCTCGATGGAGTTGCTGGCCGACGCATTGCTCGCCGGCGGTCTGTTCGCCGAAGCTGCGGGATATTACGCTGATTCCGCAGCCATCCGGCAGTCACCTTCGCTGATCACGAAACTGGCGGCGGCGCGCGGGCTGGCCATCGGAAGCCCGTCCCGCAGAAGTTTCAAGCCAACACATACCGCGCGCGATCCCGATCATCTTGTCAGGCTCTCGCAAGCGGCGATGCGACGCGGTGATAGCGGGGCGGGATTGCGCTTCGCGCGGGCTGCTTACCGGCTGCAACCCATGGGGCGCGCACCCACCGCCGCGCTCGCCGCAGCCCATCGTGCGAGCGACGCCAACAGCCTCGTTGCATCGCAGTTGGAGGCGAAACTTGCCCAGCTGCCATAGGCTTATCGCGCGTCAAACATGGCGCCGGGGCTATGCCGCGCGTCAGAGCGTGGTGGACGCCGCCGTCTCCCGCCGCTTGTGCCGGATCGACCACCATAGCGACAGGCCGATCAGCGTCGCGCCGATCAGGCCGGTAAAGGTTTCGGGTATATGGAAGCGCGCCGATACCAGCATGATGACGCCCAGGACGATGATCGCCCAGAACGCCCCATGTTCCAGGAAGCGATACTCCGCCAATGTGCCCTGCTCGACCAGGTGGATCGTCATCGACCGCACGAAGATCGCCCCCACCGAAAGGCCTAGCGCGATGACGACCATGTTGTTCGACAAGGCGAATGCGCCGATGACGCCATCGAAGCTGAACGAGGCGTCCAGCACTTCCAGATACAAAAACCCGCCCGCGCCCGATCGCACGATCTCGCCCATCGCTTTCTTGCGCGCTTCGCGCTGTTCGATGATCGCGCCTATCGCATTGACGCCAATATAGGTGACGAGGCCCAGCACCGCCGCGATCAGGAAGGTGTATGCCTCGTCCGGCGTCAGGAAGGTGGATACGCCGTACACCAGCAGCAGGACCAGGCCGATCTCGAACGAAGGAATGGTCGAGAACCGGGCGATCCGCTCTTCCAGAGCGGCGATCCAGTGCACGTCCTTGTCCGCATCGAAAAAGAAATTGAGGCCGACCATGGCGAGGAACGCGCCGCCGAACCCGGCGATCCCGATATGCGCGCCCGACACGATGCGTTCGTATTCCCTTGGATCGTCGAGCGACAGCTCTACCGCCTCCCATGGGCCGATCCCCGCCGCCACTGCGACAATCGCGATCGGAAAGACGATCCGCATGCCGAACACCGCGATCAATATGCCCCAGGTCAGGAAGCGCCGCTGCCACACCGGGTCCATCTCGCGCAGCACGGTCGCATTCACCACCGCATTGTCGAAACTGAGCGATATCTCTAGGATCGACAGGACGAAGACGATCCACAAAATACTCAGCATCGTGGCGATCGATCCGCTGCTGGACCAGCCATACCAAGCCGCCGCGATAAGGCAGGCGGCGGTGAAGACGAGGCTGAAGGTGTAATGGCGTAGCAAACCGGCCATAAAATATCCTGTGAGGGGAACGATCGAACCGTCGGACCGGCCGTGTAACGCCGCCGCGGAAAAAAGCCTAATCTTTCGGCTGGTAAGTCTGGTCCGGGCCGGGGAAAGTGCGGTCCCGAACCTCCTTCGCATAGGTTTCGACGCCACGTTCGATACGGTCCGCGATATCGTCGTATCTCTTCACGAAGCGCGGCACCCGTTCGAACATGCCGAGCATGTCCTCGGTGACCAGCACCTGTCCGTCGCATTGCGCCGATGCGCCGATGCCGATCGTAGGTATCTCGATCGACCGGGTGAGGGCGATCGCGATCGGTTCGATCACTCCCTCGATGACGACGGCGAAGGCGCCCGCTTCTGCTACCGCCTGTCCATCGTGGATGATGTTTTCGTGTTCTTTCTGGCTGCGACCCCGCGCCGCATAGCCGCCCAGCACGTTCACCGCCTGCGGAGTCAGCCCGACATGCGCCATGACGGGGATGCCCCGCTGGTTCAGGAACGCGATGGTCGGGGCCATCGCTATTCCGCCCTCCAGTTTCACCGCCGCGCAACCGGTTTCCGCCATCATGCGGCTGGCATTTGCGAACGCCTGCTCTTTTGATGTCTCGTAAGTGCCGAAGGGCATGTCGACGACCACCAGGCTGCGATAGCTGCCACGCACCACCGCCGCCCCATGCGCGATCATCATGTCGATCGTGACTGCCAGGGTAGACGACAAGCCGTAGATCACCTGACCCAGCGAATCGCCGACCAGCAGCATGTCGCAATGCGAATCCAGCAACTGCGCCTGGCGCGCGGTATAGGCGGTCAGCATCACCAGGGGTTCGTGGACCGCCCCATCCTGCTTGCGCGCCCGGATTTTCGGCACGGTCAGCCGCCTCATCGGGGCAGGCGTGGGATTGGCGCGGCTGGTCGCGGTGTCGATCTGGAAGGTGGTGGACATGGCCGTCGCTTCTAGCCGAGCGGGGGATTTGCGCAAATCCCGTCTCGACGGGCGGATGCTTTCGATGCAGAAGCGTGCAAGACGGGCGCAGGGGCAACCTGCCGGAACGGGGAAAGACGATTATGGCGGGTATCGAAGCAAAAGCCGGCGGGGATGGCTGGTCGTCGCGATCCGCCTTCATTCTGGCCGCAGTCGGCGCGGCGGTCGGCCTCGGCAATATCTGGCGGTTTCCCACGCTTGCCGGCGAGAGCGGGGGCGGCGCGTTCGTAGTCGTCTACATCGCCTGCGTGTTCCTGCTCGGCCTGCCGCTGGTCCTGTCCGAAATATTCATCGGACGCGCGGGACAAACCGACGCGATCGGCTCGATCCGCCATGTCGCGCGGGAATCGAACGCGTCGGAAAGCTGGTCGATCTTCGGCGCGATCGGCGCGCTGGCGGCATGGCTGATCCTGTCCTTCTACTCCGTCGTTGCAGGATGGGTCCTGTATTACGTTGGCGTGATGGGCATGGATCTGATCCAGGCCATCCTGTCGGGCGATCCGCTGCGCGGTGCGCTTGCGGGCGAAAGCCAAGAGATGATGCAAGGCCGGATGAGCGACCTGTTCGCCAGCCCCGTGCTTCTCCTGTCGATGCATTTCCTGTTCATGGGAGCGACATTGTTCATCGTTGCGCGCGGCGTTTCGGGAGGGATAGAAAAGGCGGCCACCATCCTCATGCCCGCTTTCTTCGTCTTGTTGATCGGCATAACGATCTACGGCGCGGTCGAGGGGGATGTGGGCGAAGCGGCGGCGTTCCTGTTCATGCCGGACTTTTCCAAGCTGTCGCCGCAGGTCATCAACGCAGCATTGGGACAGGCCCTGTTTTCCATGTCGCTGGGCGTTGCCGGGCTCATTACCTATGGATCGTATATCCGCGAAAGTTCGGGACTGGGCGGCACCTCCGCGATCATCGCCCTGGCCGATACCGGTGTCGCGATGCTGGCGGGTATGATGATCTTTCCGATCGTGTTCGCGGTGGGCCTGGACCCGGCCGCCGGGCCCACGCTGGTGTTCCAGTCGCTACCCTTCGCGTTCCAGGCGATGCCGGGCGGGGCGATCGTCGGCTTCCTGTTCTTCGTCCTCATTCTGGTCGCGGCGGTGACCAGTTCGATTTCTCTACTGGAAGTCCCCACGGCCTATGGCGTGGGCGAACGGGGCTGGAGCCGCCGGAAAAGCGCACTGATCTTCGGCGGAGGCGCGTTCTTGCTGGGGATCGCCTGCCTGCTGGGATACAACGTATGGGCGGACGTGCGGCCGCTGGGCTTCTGGTCGATTTTCGAGAACACCGATATTCTCGATACGGTGGACGGTTTTACCGGCAAGGTCATGCTGCCGGTGGGTGCCCTGCTGACTTCGATCTTCATCGGCTGGAAAGCGGATCGCAATCTGCTGCGAGCTACCACGGGGCTGTCCGATGGCACCTTCGCGATCTTCCGCTTCCTGATCGCGTGGCTGTGCCCGCTGGCAGTCACCGCGATCCTGATCACCGGCCTATTCCCCGCCGTCCTCGGCTGATGCTGCAAAAGGGCCGTCTCCCGGACGGGGAGGCAGCCCTCGGCAGGATCGGGGCAATCAGATCCTGGTGTCGGCGTGTTTCTCGCGCGCTTCGTCATGAACGTTCATGCCGAGCGCCATCTTGGCTACGCTCATGATACCCATGTCGCCGTCCCAGATTTCCGCATCGCCCAGATCCATTCGCAGGAACAGCAGGTCGGGATCGGTCTTGCCCTCGTCGTACCACGCTTCCACGAAATTATTCCAGAATTGATCGAAGCGTTCCTTGCTCGTTTCGACGGACAGATTGCCGTGGAACCGGGCCCACATCTTGTGACCCTTACCCGCAAATGTCGCGGTAGCCGCGCCTAGCCTGGCGAAATCGCTTTGCTTTTGGGTGAAGAACCAGATCGCGCTGTCGGCGTCTCTATCGAGCTGCGCCGACATGGGCACGGCGGTCTTCGAATTATCGTCCAGCTGCAGGAACAGGAACGAACTGTCGCTCATCGCTTCCCAGAACTTGTATCGCAGATCGTCTTCCTTGCCGCCTTCGTTGTAACGCATGTCGGTGCTCCTTCGTTCGATGATGATCTGTGTCGGACAACGGCAGCCTGTATCCATTGGTTCCATGTCGACGGCGTCGGGCGCGCCGATCCGAACGCGGCAGGAACCTGGCCCGGCGGTTTGACGTTGCTATCGATGCTTGCCGATAACTTGCAAATCCTACAGCAGAACATATAACGAACAGATGGAGTCGCGCGAATCCCTTTCCACGCTCGAGAAATTGGGCATTCTCGCCGACGCCGCGAAGTATGACGCATCCTGTGCGTCGTCCGGAACGGCCAAGCGCTCGAGCACCAATGGCAAGGGCGTCGGTTCGACGGAGGGGATGGGCATCTGCCACGCCTATGCACCCGACGGACGGTGCATATCCCTGCTGAAGATACTGCTGACCAATCATTGCATCTTCGACTGCCACTATTGCATCAACCGGAAAAGCAGCAACGTTCGCCGCGCCCGGTTCACACCGCAGGAGATCGCCGATCTCACACTCAATTTTTATCGGCGCAATTATATCGAGGGCCTGTTCCTTTCCTCCGGCATTATCAAAAGTTCCAATTACACCATGGATCAGATGGTGGAAACGGCGCGTATCCTGCGCGAAGAGCTGGATTTTCGAGGATATATCCACCTCAAGACAATACCCGAGGCTGATCCTGAACTGGTGCATCAGGCCGGCCTATTGGCGGACCGCGTGTCCATTAACGTCGAACTGCCGACCGATACCGGACTGACCCGCCTCGCGCCCGACAAGGATGCGCGCCAGATCGAAGGTGCGATGGGTAAGGTCAGGAGCGACATCGTCGAAATGACCGACGCCAAGAAGCGGTTCAAGCATGCGCCGCGCTTCGCGCCCGCAGGTCAATCGACCCAGATGATCGTGGGGGCAGACGCGGCAAGCGATGCTGATATTGTGGGCAAGGCAAGCCGACTGTATGACGGGTTTCGTCTGCGGCGCGTTTATTATTCGGCCTTCAGCCCCATTCCCGATGCGAGCGCGGTGCTGCCTTTGAAACGCCCCCCTCTCATCCGCGAACACCGCCTGTATCAGTCGGACTGGCTGATGCGGTTCTACGGGTATCAGGCGCGCGAGGTCATGCAGGCGACCGACGCGGATGGCAATTTGCCGCTGGACATCGATCCCAAGCTCGCTTGGGCGTTGAAGTTTCGCGAAACCTTTCCGCTGGACGTGAACCGCGCCCCGCGCGAAATGTTGCTGCGCGTCCCGGGTCTCGGGGTGACTTCGGTAAACCGGCTGATCGCAGCGCGGCGGCACAAATCGCTTCGTCTGGAAGATGTCGGCAAGGTGACCGTATCGATAGCGAAGGTTCGCCCTTTCATCTGCACGGCGGACTGGCGGCCGACTGCGCTTACTGACCGGGCCGATCTGCGTAAACTGCTTGCTCCGAAACAGGAGCAGCTGGAATTGTTCGCGGCGTGACGATGGCTGAGGTTCAAGGCGATGCGGCGCATTACACGGTCGCGATACTGGAACCGGACGACTTTGCGTTCTGGCGCGAAAAGGCTCGGCTGCTGGTTCAGTGCGGGGTGCCTCCGGAACGCGTCGGATGGAGCGAACCGGGGACTTCGGACAGTCTGTTCGCAAGCGGTAATGCACAGTTGCCACCGGTTCCGCACAATGCTCCGCAAGTAACTGTCTCGAAACGATTTATGTCTCTTGCCAAGAATGCGATCCTGCATTCCGATCCGCAACGCTTCGCGCAGCTCTATCTGCTCTTATGGCGCCACCAATCGCACCCCCGGATCATGGAAGACAAGACCGACGATGCCGTTCGCCGGCTCGAGGAAATGGACAAGAGCGTCCGCCGCGACAGCCACAAGATGCACGCCTTCGTCCGCTTCCGCATGGCCCAAACCGATGAAGGCGAGGAACACTACATCGCCTGGTTCGAACCCGATCATCATATCGTGCGCGCCAATGCCGGTTTTTTCAAACGCCGCTTCGCGAACATGCGCTGGTCGATCCTCACACCGCGCGGATGCATTCACTGGGATGGCGAAACCATGCGCGAAAGCCCACCCGCTGAACGCAGCGACGCGCCGGGCGGTGATCCCACCGAAGAACTGTGGCGCAAATATTACGCTTCCATCTTCAATCCCGCCCGATTGAAAGTCGGCGCCATGATGAGTGAGATGCCGAAAAAATACTGGAAGAACATGCCAGAGGCCGCCCTCATTCCGGATTTGATCGCAGGGGCGCAAAAAAGGGAATCGCAGATGGTCGAAGCAGGTGAACTCGAATTCGACGAGCGTCCGGACACTTTGTCGGCGATCGACAAGGCTATCCACGAATGCCGCAAATGTCCGATCGGGGAGTTGGACAATCACGCGGTCATGGGGGAAGGGCCGAAGGATGCCATACTGATGATTGTCGGCGAACAGCCCGGGGATCAGGAAGATCAGATCGGGCGGCCCTTTGTCGGCCCGGCGGGACAGTTGCTCGATGTCCATCTAGCGAACGCTGGAATAGATCGTGGTGCAACCTATGTCACCAACACGGTAAAGCATTTCAAATATGTCCAGCGGGGCAAGCGCCGTCTCCACCAGTCGCCTGCCGCGAAGGAAATCGACACCTGCCGCTGGTGGATCGAAGCGGAACGCGCGATCGTTCAACCCAAGCTGATCCTGGCAATGGGCGCGAGCGCGGCGCGCGGTATGCTCGGCAAGACCGTCAGTATCACGAAAGCGCGCGGTGCTCCGATCTCACTCGATGACGGCAGCGAATTGTGGATCACCGCCCACCCATCCTATCTACTGCGTTTGGACGGTGAGGCGCGCGATACGCAAACACGGCTGTTCGATGCAGATCTCGCGGCGGTGAAGGCACGGGTTGACGATCTGAACGCGTGATTGAAAACGGTTTGGACAACCTATTCTGTCCCAGCGTATCAGAAGACCATCGGCATGTTGCGGACCGTAGATTTCACGAACGACAAGCGGGTTCTAGAGGCTCTATTCATCGCTGCACTTGTGCTCGTCGGCTTGAGTTTTCTCGAAAAGAACCCGCAACACAACCCGTGGGCGCCGTTGGATTTGCGCGATCCGCCAGGTTGGGCAACAACAAGCAAACTGACTTTTCTCCGTGATAACCCTACGCAATGTCGAAATGTGCTTGCGGATAGCGACGTTACATTCACGGCGCTGCCGCCAGCGGGCCAGGATGCTTGCGAACGGCCGGACCGCTTGCAGCTTACCGATTTCCCCTTTGCTGGTCGCGTTCCCGTTACGACGTGCCCCGTGGCGGCGGCCATGCATCTCTGGTTCGACAGGAGCGTTCAGCCCCGCTCCAAACAATTTCTGGGGCAGGAGGTGTCGCGTATTCGGCATTACGGCGCATATAACTGCCGTCGCCTTTACGGCCGTAAGGAAGGAGGATGGAGCGAACACGCAACCGGAAACGCGATCGACATTTCGGGATTTGAGATGCGCGACGGTGCGATCGTTACCGTTCTGGAAGATTGGTCGGGTTCAGATGACAATGCGCAGTTCTTGAAAGCCATCCGTGACGATGCCTGCGATATTTTCGGAACCGTGCTTTCGCCGGACTATAACAGCGCACATAGCGATCATTTCCATTTCGACCAGGCACCAAGATCGTTCGGTGCATGTCGATGATTGTCAGACGGCTTCGATCGCATAACCGGCCGACCGGACGGTTCGGATCGGATCCTTGAGAGTGTCGAATACGATAGCCTTCCGCAAGCGACGGATATGAACATCGACTGTTCGCAGTTCAATATCGCTTTCGGTGCCCCATACGCCGTCAAGCAGCTGCACCCGGGAAAAGACCCGTTTGGGGTTTTCCATAAAGAATTTCAGCAGGCGATACTCGGTCGGACCCAGCTTGATGGCTTTACCGGCGCGTTCGACACGATGTGCAACCGGATCGAGCGTAATATCGCCAACTTCGATGTTCTCGCCTGCCAAAGCGGGCCTGATACGACGCATGACGGCGGCAACACGGGCCAGAAGCTCGCGTGGAGAAAACGGCTTCGTCAAGTAATCGTCCGCGCCCGTTTCCAGTCCGCGAATTCGATCATCCTCCGTCTCGCGCGCTGTCAGCATGATGATCGGTACGTGCGCGGTATCGGAATTGCGCCGCAGCCGGCGGCACACTTCTATCCCGCTGATCCCCTCGATCATCCAGTCAAGTATGACCAGATCGGGGGTATCTTCCGCCGCAAGAACGATCGCTTCGTCTCCATCGGGCGTCGTGCGAACGTCGTACCCTTCGTTTTCGAAACGGTATTGCAGCAATTCCGACAATGCGGGATCGTCTTCGACCAATAGCAATTTCGCGGCGGGCATTATCGTCCCCTGTCAAACCTTGGTATAGATGTCACCGACGCGGTACTACGCGTCTTCGTCAGCCGGGTAGAAACCGGTGGCGGCATAATGCACCATTTCGGCTACATTCGTTGCATGATCGCCAATACGTTCGATATTGCGAGCGACGAACAGCAATTGGGCGGCGCTGGAAATAGTGGCAGGATTCTCCATCATGTAGCTAACAACATTGCGAAATATGCTGTTGTAGAACGCATCTACCTTTTCGTCCGCAGCAATGACTTCACGTGCCAGGGCGGCATCGCGGGCAGCATATGCCGTAAGGACGTCATGCACCATTTCGCTGGCAATCTCGCCCATTGCCGGCAAAAGGGTAAGCGGTTCGAACCGTCCGCGCCCTTCGATTTCTCCGACGCGCTTCGCGATGTTCTTGGAATAATCCCCGATACGTTCGACGACACCAGCTATTTTCAAGGCCGCGATGACCTCGCGAAGATCGTCGGCCATGGGCGCCCGCAGCGCTATTACACGGACAGCCAGCTTGTCGACTTCTGATTCCAGCGCGTCGATCTTCTTGTCGCGCTTGACGACTTTCTTGGCGAGGACCTCGTCACCCTTGACCATAGCCTCGAGCGCTTCGTGGATAGACAGTTCCGCCAAACCGCCCATTTCCGCAATCAATCCGCGCAGGCGCGTGATGTCTTCATCGAAAGCCTTGACCGTATGTTCGTTCATCATCCGTACCGCCCGGTGATATAATCCTGCGTGCGCTGTTCTAGCGGATTGGTGAAGATATCGGAAGTTCGCCCGTACTCGACCATCGTGCCGAGATGAAAGAAAGCGGTGCGCTGCGAAACTCGGGCTGCCTGTTGCATCGAATGGGTCACTATCACGATGGCGTATCGTCCGTTTAGATCCGCAATCAATTCCTCGATTTTCGCGGTTGCGATCGGGTCGAGTGCCGAACAGGGTTCATCCATCAGAATGACTTCGGGATCGACCGCAATGGCTCTCGCGATACACAAACGTTGCTGCTGCCCGCCGGAAAGGGCGGTTCCACTGTCCGAAAGCCGGTCCTTGACCTCGTTCCAGAGCCCCGCACGTTGGAGCGACCGTTCGACGATCGCATCGAGCTCTTCCTTCCCTTCCGCGATCCCGTGTATTTTCGGCCCGTAAGCGATGTTGTCGTAGATCGATTTCGGAAACGGATTCGGCTTCTGAAACACCATCCCGACTCGTGCCCGCAAGTGGACCACATCCATTTTCGAACGATAGATGTCTTCGCCATCCAGCGTGATCTCACCTTCGACGCGGGCTGAGGGGATCGTGTCGTTCATCCTGTTGAGCGTGCGCAGGAAAGTCGACTTCCCGCAGCCGGATGGTCCGATGAAAGCCGTCACGTACTTCGTCGGAATTTCTATCGATACATCGTCGATGGCCATCTTGTCGGCATAATAGACCGACACGCCGTTCGCCTCCATTTTCGCATCGGTCGCTTCCAGATTGGGATGGATTATCGTCACCATTTCTTCTCGAATTTATTGCGCAGGTAGATCGCAAGGCCGTTCATCACCAATAGGAACAACAGCAATACGATGATAGCCGCAGACGTGCGTTCAACAAAGCCGCGATCGATTTCGTCGGACCAGAGATAGATTTGCACGGGCAGTACCGTAGCCGGGGATGTCAGCCCCTCCGGCGGAGTAGAGACGAAGGCGCGCATGCCGATCATCAACAGGGGTGCCGTTTCGCCCAGGGCGCGCGCCATGCCGATGATCGTTCCGGTCAGAATGCCGGGCAGGGCGAGCGGAAGAACGTGATGGAAGACCACCTGCACCGGGGACGCCCCAACAGCCAGCGCGCCATCGCGAATGGATGGCGGAACCGCCTTGATGGCATTTCGGCCGGAAATGACGATTACCGGCATGGTCATCAGCGCAAGGGTCATTCCGCCGATCAGGGGTGCGGAGCGTAGGTTCGGGAAAATCCAGAGGAACACGGCGAGGCCCAAAAGGCCAAAGATGATGGACGGAACGGCAGCGAGATTGTTGATCGACACCTCGATGATGTCCGTCCAGCGGTTTTTCGGCGCATATTCTTCCAGGTACAACGCGGCGAGAACACCAATCGGAAAAGCCAGCGAAAGGGTAACCAGCATGGTCAGCATCGATCCCTTGAGCGCACCCCATATGCCTGCGGCCTGAGGATCGGTGGCATCGCTGCGCGTCAGATATCCCAGATCGAGGCGGTTATCGATGGCACCTTGCAAATCCAAGCGATCTGCCAGTTGCACGATCCTGGCGTCCCCCTCGCCATCGAGAGCGGCGGCCAGATCGGGTGATGCCGGCAACCAGAAGGTCCGGTTCGTCTGAAGGATGGATGGATCGGCGATGATGTCGGCCGCCACCTCGCGCCATGCCGACCGGTTGACTTCGGCGGCCCCGTCCGGGCCAAGCGCCTCTTCGGCAAAATATTCGACCACCGTCGGAAGGTCCTGCGATTCCAGGCGTGCGACCGCATCGCCCTGCGACAGGCTTTCCGCGTTGGCCGAGATACCGGACTGAGTGAAATCGATCGGCACGGCCAGTTCGGTGCGCTGAAAACCGCCAAAGCCGTTCACGATCATCGTGACGAGCAGGAACGCAAGCACCGCAATGGAGAACAGAACAGCCAGCAGACCGGCGACCTTGAAGCGGCGCTCTGCCGCATATCTTTTTTGCAAGCGCCGTTCAAACGATGCGCCGCGTGTGTCGGCGGAAATGGCTGCGTCGTTATTCATAGGCTTCACGGAACCTTTTCACCACGCGCAGGGCGACGAAGTTCAGTCCGAGCGTGACCAGGAACAGAACGAAACCCAATGCGAATGCGCTGAGCGTGGCCGGATGATCGAAGCTGCCTTCCCCGGTCAGCATCGCAACGATCTGAAACGTGACGGTCGTCATCGCTTCCAACGGATTGCCGGTAAGGTTCGCCGCTGCACCGGCCGCCATCACCACGATCATGGTCTCGCCGATCGCCCGGCTGATCGCCAGCATGATTCCAGCGACTATCCCGGGCAGGGCTGCGGGTACCAGAACCTTCTTGATCGTTTCCGACGTCGTGGCGCCCATCGCAAGACTGCCGTCGCGCATGGCCTGCGGTACGGCGGCAATCGAATCGTCCGCCATGGACGATACGAAGGGTATGATCATGACTCCCATGACCAGGCCGGCGGCAAGCGCGCTTTCACTGGAGGCGCCAGTAATACCCGCGCTGACCGCGACATCGCGGACGAAAGGCGCCACCGTCAATGCCGCGAAATAACCGTAGACCACCGTCGGTACACCGGCGAGGATCTCCAGCGCGGGTTTCAGCCAGCTTCGCAGCCGCGGTGTCGCATATTGGGTTAGATAAATCGCACTCATCAACCCAAGCGGTATCGCGACGATCATGGCGATGATCGCGCCAATATAGATGGTCCCCCAGAACAGGGGGATCGCGCCGTAGCGGGTCGGATCGGGATTGTCCGGATTAGCCATCGGGTCCGGACCCCAATGGGTGCCGAACAGGAAGTCCAGCGGGTTCACCATTCCAAAAAAGCGGACGGTTTCAAATATAAGGCTGGCAACGATCCCCAGCGTCGTCAGGATGGCGACCAGCGACGCGAGCAGCAGGATGATCATCACCGTGCGTTCCACACGGGTGCGTGCGGTGAAATCCGGTTTGAGGCGCAGGAAGGCCCAGACCCCGGCGAGAAATCCGACTACCAGCGTGCCAAGGATGCCGATCAGGTTGCTGCGCTCGATCGCGCTGCGATAAGGTTCGACCAACGCTTGCGCGTCGGCATTGAATACGGCCGGTGCCGCGCCGCTCGCAACGGCCCGGGCTTCCCGTAAGAGCGCTTCACGCTCGAAATCGAAAGACGGGAGGTTCGACGCGGCGGATGAAGACAGCACTGCGCTTTCAATGATATGAGGGGCGGTCGCCGCCCAGACGGCTATGAAGAGCAGGATGGGGATGACAATCCACAAGGCAACATACCAGCCATGATAGACGGGCAGGGCGGCAAGCCGTCCGACAGCCGGGTCTTTCTTGAAAGTCCAGGCACGCGACCGCGCCGCGATCCAGCCTGCCAGGCCGAGAGCGATGGCCATGAGAAGAAGGATTGCCGGAGACATTTCGCTGCCGCCCCCTATCGCACGTTGCGACGCTGATGCGGCAATCTGCAATATTCAGCAGAGTATCGGGGCAGCGAATGCTCCGGAACGGAAGGAATCGGCGGCCTCACACGCAAGGCGTTGTTCGAATTAAATGACAGCCGCATGACAAATCGAACCTGGCATAACGCCCACCCCCGATGCACCCGACCGATCATTCCGTTTCGGACCCGTCCTGCATAGGCAGTCGGACGGTAAAAACCGTGCCTTTCCCGAGCGTGCTCGATATGTCCAGCCGGCCGCGATGACGTTCCACAATGTGCTTGACGATTGCCAGCCCCAACCCGGTCCCCCCCGAAGCGCGGCTGCGACTGGGATCGGTGCGATAGAACCGGCGGGTAAGATGCGGTATGTGCTCAGCGGCGATACCCCGACCCTGATCGGCTATCGACAGCAAGGCTTCGCCTGTATCCAGCGTCTTGAGGGTGACGGAGACCGGCGTTTGCGCATCGCCGTATTTGAGGGCGTTATCCACCAGATTACGGACCAGCTGTTCCAACTGCCTTTCATCGCCGGCGACCAGGCATTCAGCTTCTAGGTTGAGATCGAGGCGGCTTACATCGGACAGTCCGGCTACCTCACGCGCCGCACGCTCGGTCAGGGCGGACATATCCACGGTCTTGCGCGGCTGTTCGTGTTTCTCCGCTTCGATCCGTGAAAGCGACATGAGATCGCTGACGAGATTTTGCAGGCGATGCCCTTCGGACAAAATGGTGTCGAGAAATATCCGTTTTTTATCCGGTGGCAGTTCGTCGCCCCCGTCGCGAATGGTTTCGACATAGCCGATTATGGAAGACAGGGGCGTGCGCAGTTCATGACTGGCATTGGCGACAAAATCGGTGTGCGCGCGGCTGATATCCTCTTCCGCCGTCTGGTTCAGAAGCTCGACGACCGACAGTCCGTTCGACAGGCTTTGCTTGTTGACACGCCACACGTCGCGGCGCCGCGACAAACCACGGATTTGAGCAAATCCACTTTTATCCGATTCCAGCAGTTTGATGGCTTTGGGGTGTCGCAGACCCACGCGCATATCCTGCCCGACAACATGATCGCCGAGCAATTTTCGGGCGGTGCGATTGGCCGCCGCTATCTTGCCGTGTTCGGTAATCAAAATCGGGGTACCGGAATACTCGACCAGCTCACCCATATTGGCGCTGGAGAACGGATTCTCGCGTGGTTCGCTCACCCGTTCGGGCGGGGCGGCGCCAAGCAACCAAAGCGATCCCAGCCACAGAGCGAGAATTGCGATCGCCACCCACCAACCACCGCCGGTGACGATAATTGCGATTGCCGCGACAGTCGCTAGAAATATACCTATCCAGCTATTGGGGCGGTCGAGCGGCATCTGACCGCGCATACAACGATGGCAAAGGTGGCGCCACCCTTGCTCCAGCGGCGCGATTTCGTATGGCTTGCAAGGAAACCGAACGCCGCCCTGGTGACCCCTACGGGAATCGAACCCGTGTTTCAGCCGTGAAAGGGCCGCGTCCTAACCGCTAGACGAAGGGGCCAGCACCCGTGGGCCGGGTCGGTGGCGTGGCGGCGCAATTAAGCGGGTGGGGGCCCCCCGTCAAGCCTCTGCCGACAAATCGATCCGAATATTCGGCGGTAACTTATCAGTCGGCCCAGGCCGCGTCTTCGACATGTAATTCAGCCGCCGGCGTCGAACCCCAATCGTCGATCTTCGCGCGACCCGCCAGCCATAAACGACGCCCTTTTCCGGCATGGAGCAATGCTTGGCCCATCGCAGTTTCGGCGGCGCGGAACGCAATCGTTTTGAGAGACGCTCGATCCGCACCGCCGACGATCATCCGCAAATGATCGCTGCCGACGATATCCGCCTTGATCAGATGTACCGGACCCACAGCGATCTTCGGACCGGGCCAACCCATTCCGTACGGCCCGGCTTCTTCCAGCGCCGTGACGAGTTCGGGCGACAGGCCCCGCGGAGCAAGAGCGAGATCGAGTTTGAGGGTGGCGGACGATTGCAACCGTTCGATAGCCGGCGTGCAATAATCGTTCAGCCAGTCGCCCAGCCGGTCGATCGTATCGCTATTGACAGTCAGACCGGCCGCCATGGCATGTCCGCCCCCCGCCACCAGTAAGTCGGCTTCGCGCGCGGCAATAATCGCCGCGCCGAGATCGACCCCTGCAATGGATCGTCCCGATCCCTTGCCCACTGCTCCGTCGCGGGCGATAACGAGGGACGGCTTCCCGGTCTTTTCCTTGATCCGGCCTGCGACGATCCCGATCACTCCAGGATGCCAGCCTTCGCCGGATACGACGATGACAGCCCGATTATGCTGAGCGGAGATCTGTGCTTCGGCCGCTTCCTGCACCTCCGCTTCGATAGCGCGGCGATCCTCGTTCAGCGATGACAGCTGCGCGGCGATAGCGCGCGCTTCTACCGGGTCTTCGGTGATAAGCAGACGAACACCGAGCGTGGATTCGCCGACCCTGCCGCCCGCATTGATGCGCGGGCCGAGGGCAAAGCCAAGATCGCTGCAGATGGGCGCGCGCTGCAGCCGGCTGGCGTCGATCAAAGCGCCCATGCCGATGTTCTGCCGTCTGGCCATGATTTTCAAGCCCTGCGCGACGAAAGCCCGGTTCAAACCATGCAGCGACGCAACATCCGCCACGGTGCCCAGCGCCACCAGATCGAGCAACGACATCAGATCGGGCTCCGCGCGCGCGCCGAAATAGCCGCGTTCGCGCAGGGTTCTCACGACGGCAATGGCCAGCAGGAATGCTACTCCGACTGCCGCGAGATGCCCGTGACCGGCGGCTTCGTCGCATTCGTCGAGCCGGTTTGGATTGACCAGCGCGGCGGTCTGCGGCAGTTCATGCGCGCATTTGTGGTGATCGACCACGATGACATCAACGCCCACATCGTGCGCCATGCGCAGGGCATCGAATGCCATCGCCCCGCAATCGACGGTGACGATCAGGCTCGACCCGCGTTCGGCCAGCTTGACCAGCGCTTCGCCGGTCGGTCCGTATCCTTCCAGCAGCCGGTCGGGAATGTAGTAGTCCGCATTGACGCCCAGCATGCGAAGAAGGCGTATGAGCAACGCGGAACTGGTTGCCCCGTCGACGTCGTAATCCCCGTATATGGTGATCGTCTCGTTCGATAGGACGGCCTGTGCGATCCGTTCCGCCGCGACGGCCATGTCCTGAAAGATGGCCGGGTCGGGCAGAAAAGCGCGCAGGGTGGGTCTGCGATACCGCTCGATATCGTCTGGCGCGACACCGCGGGACACGAGCAATTTATGCACGATGTCGTCCTGGAGCCCCCTGCCGTCGCCGATATCCATATTCCCCCCGCGCCAGTGCCATGCTCTGCCGGTAAGCGAACGGGTAACGCCGAATACGGGGGAAAGTGTCTGGAAAGTCATTCTTTCGACGATAGTTGCTTTACGCTTTGGTGGCAAAGGGGGAGTCGTTGACTTTCGCCATGAAGCCGCAATGCTGGCGCGATGTCGGACAGTTTGCCCATCCTGTTGATCGTATGGCATTCCCGCACCGGTTCTGCGGAAGCCCTGGCTCGCGCCGCCTATGAAGGATCGATGATGGAAGATGCGCAAGTCAGACCCCGTATCCTGCAGGCGGCTGCCGTTTCCGCCGAAGATTTATGCGACGCGTCCGCCTTTGTGTTCGTCTGTCCGGAAAATCTCGCCGCCATGTCCGGCGCGATGAAGGAGATGTTCGACCGGACCTATTACCAAGTGCTTGGGCAAATCGAGGGGCGCGCCTATGCCACCATCATCGCGGCCGGCTCCGATGGCGAGGGCGCGCAGAGGCAGATCGACAGGATCGCGAAAGGCTGGCGTCTGAAGCGCGTTGCGGAAACCTTCATCCACATCACGGATGCGCAAACGCCTGAGGCCATTCTCGCGGCCAAGACGGTGCCGGAAGCGGCGCTGCGGCAAGCGCGGGAAATCGGCGCTGCCCTGGCGCAGGGATGCGCGATGGGCCTGTTTTGAGATTGCGAACGATCATCCGAACTTAATTCAAGGCTTTCGCGCGCAAATCATCCTTTGCCATGATATACTCCCGTTCCAGACGATCCACGCGATCGGCCACGCTTTCGATCCGGTCCACGCTGCCGACGCCCTGGCCCGAACCCCAGATGTCCTTCCACGCCTTGACCTTGCTGTTGCCGCCCGAGCCGAAATTCATCTTGCTGGGATCGCTGGTCGGCAGGTCGTCCGGGTTCAATCCCGCCTTTTCGATCGAACCGCGCAGGTAGTTGCCGTGCACCCCGGTGAACAGGTTGGTGTACACGATATCGCCCGCCGCGCTGTCGACGATCTCCTGCTTGTAACGCTCATCCGCATTGGCCTCTTCCGTGGCGATCCAGGCGGACCCGATATATCCGAAATCGGCCCCCATTGCCTGCGCCGCGAGCACGGATCGCCCATGCGCGATCGAGCCGGACAGCGCGACCAGGCCGTCGAACCAACTGCGGATTTCCTGCATCAGCGCGAACGGGCTGTGGGTGCCGGCATGCCCGCCGGCTCCGGCCGCGACCGGGATCAGGCCGCTCGCCCCTTTCTCGATCGCCTTGCGGGCGAAGCGGTCGTTGATGACATCGTGCAGCGAGATACCGCCCCATCCCTCGACCGCTGAAAAAACCTCTTCGCGCGCGCCAAGCGAAGTGATGACCATCGGCACCTGCCATTTGGCGCAGACCTCCATATCCTCTTCCAGACGGTCGTTGCTGCGATGGACGATCTGGTTGACGGCATAGGGGGCGGCGGGACGATCGGGGTGGTCGCGATTATGTTCGGCCAGTTCCTCGGTGATGCGGTGCAGCCATTCGTCGAGCATGCCGGAAGGGCGGGCGTTGAGCGCGGGAAACGCGCCGACGATCCCGGCCTTGCACTGCGCGATAACCAGTTCCGGCCCCGAAACGATAAACAATGGCGAACCTATTACGGGCAGTCGCAAACGGTCGAACGGGGCGGGGAGGGGCATGCGTTTCTCCGGAGGCTTAAGAACAGATGGGGCTGCGCCTATGGCGCTTGCGAACCCGAGTCGAGGGTGCCGTTACGGAAGGTCACGCATCCCGGCATATGGATAAGATGCCATAGGTCCGCGCCGCCGTGTGGGAAAACAGATCGCGCTTCTCCGCGTCCGAAGCGCCCGATGCCAGCCGTTTGAACGCGTTCCACAGAACCGGATAGGACGCGCCCCAGCGATCGACGGGATAGTTGCTTTCGAACATCGCGCGACCCGTTCCGAAGGCGGTGATGCAATGGTCGATATAAGGCTTCCACAGCTCCGCCAGCGCCTGCGAACCCAAACCTTTCGCCGGTCCGTCTTCGGGCATTGCGCAAAACGCCATGCCGAGACCGCCCAGCTTGATGGACACGTTACCGCATTCGGCGAGCCGGGTGATCGCCCGCCGCCAACGGTCGTAATGTTCCGTCAGTTTTCCGTTATAGGATGCGATATTGAGCGGCGTGCCGCAATGGTCGAGCACGATGGGCTGATCGGGAAACGCCCGCGCCAGATCGATGACATCGTCCAGTTGCGGTTCCAGAACCCAGGCGTCGAATGTCAGGCCGCGTTTGCCCAATTCGGCAAAGCCCGCGCGAAAGGCATCGCTGCCGTACAATCCCGCCGGCGCATGGAAGGGCGGACCGAGCACGGCGGGGTCCGCATCCCACGCGCCCTGATGGCGAATGCCGCGCAACCGGCCGTTGCCCGCGTCGCGCAGGGCGTCGAGCACCCCGCCCGCATCGACGCCGCGCGTGAGATCGGCGTGACCGACGATTGCCGCGCAGGCGCGCAATGGACCATAGAGGCCGCTGGCACTCTGCGCGGCCACGCCGCCCGCGAACTCGACCTCGCCGACAGGCTTGAACGCGTCGTCGGCGCCCGCGCGGTAGAACGCGCCGCATTCCATGAAGACCGTGCCGATGACGTTGTGTCCGGTGTTAAGATCGCCCAGCAGCTGGTCGAACGTATAATGCGCCGCCCCCGAGATGGCCGCGATGAAGGGATGATGCGGTTCCGGGAATGCGGGAACCATGGCGCGCAGATCCCACAGATGATGATGCGGATCGATAATCGCCAGATCGGGATCTAGGATCGGTTCGGAGATCGATTCGGTCATGGCGCGAGTGCTCCGTTTACGGATGGTACGGCGAGACATGGACCGCCTGTTACACTGTCCAGGTGGAAAAAAGCGGGAGGGTGCTTCGGGCGAGGTTTGATGGGCAGGAGGGGGCGCTCAATCGACATGGGTGCGACGCTATCCCAACGGCGCGGTGTAGGAAAGAGTGGACCAGCAGCCAATTTCCATTCGTTTAGATCAGGACGTGATTGCCAAATTCGAGGCCACCGGCCCCGGCTGGCAATCGCGCATCAACGAGGCGCTGCGGCGGGCGAAGGTTTCGGGGTAGAAATGGGGTCCGTCGGCTGAGAATGGCAGCTGCGCGTTGTTCGTCAAGCGCTTAGCTGATCCTACCCCACCATCGAGTTCACCGCGCTCAGCACCGCCCGCACGCTGGCGGTGGCGATGTCCTCGTCTATGCCGCAGCCCCAGATCGTGGTGCCTTGCGCGTCCGTGCATTCGAGGAAAGCGGCGGCGCGGGCGTCGCGGCCCGTGCCGATGGCGTGTTCGGTATAGTCGCGCACTTCCAGATGCACGCCGAACGCATTCTCTATCGTGGTGAGGACGGAGGAGATCAGCCCGTTGCCGCGGCCCGAAACGCGCCGTTCCTCGCCATCGACCGCGATGGTGCCGGTAAAAATGCGCGTGCCGTCCTCGCCGCGGGTCTCGTCGTAAGCAATCAGCTGGAAATGCTTGTCGTGCGTCTGCACGTGATAGGCACGCCGAAATGCCCGCCAGATGTCGGCGGCATTCAGTTCGCGCCCCAGATCGTCGGCCATATGCTGGACGTGGGCGCTGAAGTCGGACTGCATGCGCTTGGGCAGTTTCAGCCCCCGATCCTGCTCCAGCACCCAGGCGAAGCCGCCCTTGCCGGACTGCGAATTGACGCGGATGACGGCCTCGTATGTCCGGCCGAGATCGGCCGGGTCGATCGGGAGATAGGGCACGCGCCAGGTGTCGTCGTTCTGTGCCGCGCGCGCTTCGAACCCCTTTTTGATGGCGTCCTGATGACTGCCGGAAAACGCCGTATAGACCAGTTCCCCGCCATAGGGATGGCGTTGGTGCACGGGCAGTTCGTTGCAGAACTCCACCGTCTCGATCACCCGGTCGATGTTCGAGAAATCGAGAGCGGGGTCGACCCCTTGCGTATAGAGGTTGAGCGCCATGGTGACGAGGCAGCAATTGCCCGTCCGCTCGCCATTGCCGAACAGGCACCCCTCGACCCGGTCGGCGCCCGCCATCAGCGCGAGTTCCGCCGCCGCGACGCCGGTACCGCGGTCGTTGTGGGTGTGCAGGCTGACGATGACCGCGTCGCGGTTGGGCACGTTGCGGCAGAAATATTCGATCTGGTCGGCGTAGATGTTGGGGGTCGACGCCTCGACCGTGGCGGGCAGGTTGAGGATGATCGGATGGTCGGGTGTGGGTGCCAGGACCTGCATGACCGCCTCGCAGACGGACAGGCTGAAATCCAGCTCGGCGGTCGAAAAGGTTTCGGGGCTGTACTGGAAATGCCAGTCCGTACCGGGGCGTTTGGCCGCTTCGTCGCGCATAATCTTCGCGCCCGTCACCGCGATTTCGCGAACCTCGTCGCGGCTCATGCGGAACACGATGTCGCGCCAGACGGGGCTTACGGCGTTGTACAGATGGACGATGGCGGACCGCGCGCCGTCGAGGCTTTCGAAGGAGGTACGGATCAGGTCCTCGCGCGACTGGGTTAACACCTGCAGCGTCACGTTGCCGGGAACCCTGCCCGAACGGACCAGGCCGCGGATGAAGTCGAACTCGGTCGCGCCGGCGCTGGGAAAGCCGACCTCGATCTCCTTGATGCCGATGCGGACGAGCTCGTCGAAGAACCGGTTCTTCTTTACCGCGTTCATCGGGTCGATGATCGATTGGTTGCCATCGCGCAGGTCCGTGCTGAGCCAGCGCGGCGGGGCGGTGATCGGGCGCGATGGCCATTGGCGATCGGGAAGGTCGATCGGCGGAAAGGCGCGGTATTTGCGGGCGGGGTCTGAAACCATGGGCGTAAAGGTTCTCGAAACGGGGATCGTTAGGTGCGGTCTATCCCTTGAGCGCCCCCGCCGCGCCTGACGCGCCGCCGGTCACGCCCAAGGGCGCGTTAGTCGCAGCAGGTCCGTCGTTTCGAATGTCATCGCTACCTGCATCGCGGATGGCGCGACGCTTGGCAAGGGGCGTCGGCGAGTAACATAACGCTAACCGCAGCGCAGATCGCGGACGATACCGCCATTATCCAGCATCACGTTGAGCCGGTCGGCCCGCGCGTCGCCGTCGTCGCCGTCGCCCGGACGGACGACGCGTATCTCCCCGCCGGGCGGCACGATATGCGCGATCGATTCGAACAGCGCATCGCCGAAGGGTTGGCCGATGAAATCCGCACCCTTCGTGGCGCCGCAGCCGGCGGCGGCGGGATCGGTCATGGTGCCCGGTTCCATGACGCCGGGCGCCGCCCCGGGAAGAGGCTGGGCGATGCGCGGCGCGGTCTCGGGTCCGGGCGGGGCAGGGGCGTCGGCCGCGTCTTCGTCAACGGCGAACTCGTCCGTATCGCCGCACGCTGACAGCATGGCGAGAGCGGCGAACGGAAGGAATGCGTGACGTATTTTCAAAGCCGGTTACTCCGATGAAAGATCATTCGCACTATCGCCCGTTGATGTGACCGTTTTGCGGCAATTTCGCATGTTCAGTTCTTCGACCTGTCGACCAGCTGGTTCTTGCCGATCCAGGGCATCATCGCGCGCAATTGTGCGCCGACCTGTTCGATCGGATGCGCTTCGGCGGCCTTGCGACTGGCCTTGAGTTCCGGCTGCCCGGCACGGTTGTCGAGCACGAAGTCCTTCACGAAGCGGCCGGCCTGGATGTCGGCAAGCACCCGCTTCATCTCCGCCTTGGTCTCGTCCGTGATGATGCGGGGGCCGGTCTTGATGTCGCCATATTCCGCCGTGTTGCTGATCGAATAGCGCATGTTGGCGATGCCGCCTTCATACAGCAGATCGACGATGAGCTTGGTTTCGTGAAGGCATTCGAAATAGGCCATTTCGGGCGCATATCCGGCTTCGACCAGGGTTTCGAACCCGGCCTGTATCAGGTGGGTGATACCGCCGCACAGCACGGCCTGTTCGCCGAACAGATCGGTTTCGCATTCTTCGCGGAACGTCGTTTCGATGATGCCGCTGCGCCCGCCGCCCATCGCACTCGCGTAGGACAGGGCGAGCGACCTGGCATAGCCGTTACCGCCGCTCTCGCTGCCTTCCTGATGGACGGCGACGAGGCAGGGCACGCCGCCGCCGCGCTGATATTCGCTGCGCACGGTGTGTCCCGGTCCTTTGGGCGCGATCATGATGACGTCCACTTCGGCGGGCGGTTCGATGAGGCCGAAATGCACGTTCAACCCGTGGGCGAAGGCCAGCGCGCTGCCCGGCTTCATCCGCCCGGCCAGATCCTGCACCCAGATGTCCGCCTGATGTTCGTCCGGAGCGAGGATCATCACCAGGTCGGCCCATTCGGCGGCGTCCGAGTTCGCCATGACGGTAAAGCCGGCATCCTCCGCCTTGCGCCGCGTGGCCGAGCCTTCGCGCAATGCGACGACGATGTCCGTCACCCCGCTGTCGCGCAGGTTTTGCGCATGCGCGTGTCCCTGGCTGCCATAGCCGAGGATCGCCACCTTCTTGCCCCTTATCAGGTCGGGATCGGCGTCCTTGTCGTAATACATCTGCATATTCTTCAATTCCCTTTGTTCGCTAAAATGTTCACGCCCCTTTCGCGCCTCGCATCATGCCGGCGATGCCGGTCCGGCCGACTTCGACCAAGCCCAGTTCCCGCATCAATGCGATGAAATTGTCGATCTTGCCCGGCGATCCGGTCAGTTCGAAGATGAAGCTGGAGGTCGTGGTATCGACCACCTGCGCGCGGAACACGTCGGCTATTCGCAGCGCTTCGACCCGGACATCGCCGGTGCCGGCCACTTTAACAAGCGCCAGCTCGCGTTCGACATGCGGCCCCTCTTCGGTAAGATCGCGAACGCGGTGAACGGGGATCAACCGTTCCAGCTGCGCCTGGATCTGGTCGATCACCTGGGGCGGTCCGTTGGTGACCACCGTCACCCGGCTGATCGCGTGATCCTCCGCGATATCGGCCACGGTCAGGCTGTCGATATTATATCCGCGCGCGGTGAACAGGCCGGTGATCTTGGCGAGTATACCCGGTTCGTTATCGACCGTGATGGTCAGCACGTGGCGCTCGGCTGCGCTCGCCGCGAAGCTCATGTCATACGCCATCAGACCAGCGCCTTCGCCGCGTCGTCCATGTTCGCCGCCACTTCGTCGCCATACATCAGCATGTCGGTGTGCGCCGCGCCGCTCGGGATCATGGGGTAGCAATTGGCGGACTTGGACACGCGGCAATCGACCATCACCGGCCCGCCATGCGCGAGCATCGCCGCGATGCCGTCTTCCAGCCCGTCTTCGTCGTGGATGCGGATGCCTTTCCAGCCATACGCTTCCGCCAGTGCGACGAAATCGGGCAGGCTGTCGGAGTAGGAATTGGAATAGCGGCTGTCATAGGTCAGTTCCTGCCATTGGCGGACCATGCCCATATATTCGTTGTTGAGGATGAACACCTTGACCGGCAGACGGTACTGGCTGGCAGTGCCCAGTTCCTGGATGTTCATCTGGATCGACGCCTCCCCCGCGATATCGATCACCAGCGCTTGCCGATTGCCCAGCTGCGCCCCGATCGCCGCGGGCAGGCCGTAGCCCATCGTGCCGAGACCGCCGCTGGTCAGCCATTTGTTGGGCTCGAAAAAACCGAAATATTGCGCGGCCCACATCTGGTGCTGCCCGACTTCGGTCGAGATGATCGGCGCGCGATCCTTCGTCATCTCGAACAGTTTGAGGACGGCGCGTTGCGGCATCAGGGTCTCGCCGTCTTCGGGAAAGGACAGGCTCTGCCGCGCGCGCCAGCCGGCGATGCGCGCCTTCCATTCGGTGAGGTCCGCGCCTGCGCGCCCGTTCCAACCTTCGACGATCTGGCGAAGCACATGCGCGCAATCGCCCACGATGCCGAGCTCGACCGGTACGACCTTGTTGATGGAGGCGCGGTCGATGTCGATATGGATTTTCCGCGCTTTCGGGGCGAACGCCTCCAGCCGCCCGGTCACGCGGTCGTCGAACCGGGCACCGATGCAGACCATCACGTCCGCCCGGTTCATCGCCATGTTCGCTTCGTAGGTGCCGTGCATCCCCAGCATGCCCAGCCAGTCCGGATGATCCGCGGGAAACGCGCCGAGACCCATCAGCGTGGAAGTGACGGGCGCACCGGTCAGCGCCTGCAATTCGCGCAGGCGCGCGCTGGCTTCGGGTCCGGCGTTGATGATGCCGCCGCCGGTGTAGAAGACGGGCCGTTCGGCACCGGCCAGCATGGCGACGGCCTGTTCGATCGCCGCCGACTTGCCCTCCATGCGCGGCTGATAGCGATGCGATGCGGGCGGGGCGGGGTCCTGCCCCGAGCCAAGCCCCGAGCCGTCTCCGCCTTCGTCGCACGCCGCGATCTGCACGTCCTTGGGAATGTCGATCAGGACCGGGCCCGGCCGGCCCGTAGTGGCGATGCGGAACGCTTCGTCGATGGTCGCGCGAAGGCGGTTCACATCCTTCACGAGGTAATTGTGCTTCGTGCAATGGCGCGTGATGCCGATCGTATCCGCTTCCTGAAAGGCGTCGGTTCCGATGAGCGCGGTGGGCACCTGTCCGGTGATCACGATCAACGGGATGGAATCGAGATAGGCATCGGCCACGCCGGTCACCGCGTTGGTCGCTCCAGGGCCCGATGTAACAAGGACCACGCCGGGCTTGCCGGTCGATCGCGCATACCCTTCCGCCGCATGCGCCGCCCCGGCTTCGTGCCGGGCGAGTATGTGCCGGATGCGGTCGTCCTCATACAGCTCATCATAGATCGGCAACACTGCGCCGCCGGGATAGCCGAACACGAATTCGACACCCTGCTCGACCAGACTTTCGATCAGGATCGATGCGCCGGTAGGGGCGGGCGGGGGAATTGCAGTGTCGTTCATCGTTCTAGTAGGGTGTTCTTGATCTGTTGGTTGGGCCGCTCTAACGAATGATTGTATCACGTCAATAGAAGTTATTGTAATATAGTTTCAGCAGCTGGCTTGGCCGGCAGGTCCGGCACGCGCGGCCAATCCGCAGGCGATTGATTGCGAAACCAGGTGAACTGACGTTTGGCATATTGACGCGTCGCCGTCTGCCCGGCTTCGATCATGGCTTCCCGGTCCCGCATGCCGGAGCAGTAGGCGGCAATCTCCCGGACGCCAATGGCGCGCATCACCGGAAGCTGTGGATCGAGATTGCGCGTTAGGAGCCGCTCGACCTCCGCGATCGCCCCCTCGTCCAGCATACGCCCGAAACGCCGGTCGCATCGGTCATACAGTTCGGCGCGGTCGGGCAGCAGGATGAAGGGATGCAGCGTCACCCGATCGGCGATGCCGCCCGCCTGCTTCCCATGGTAGAACGCGATCGGCCGCCCCGTCGATCGCACCACTTCGAGCGCGCGCATCGTGCGCATCGTATCGGCGGGGGACAGGCGCGCGGCGGCTTCGCTATCTTCCCGCTCCAGCGCCACGCGTGCCTCGCTCGACGTCAGCGCGCGCACTTCACCGCGGACTTGCGGCGCGATGACGGGGATGGGGGAGAGACCGTCCAGCAGGGTGCGGATGTAGAGGCCCGTTCCGCCGACCAGTATCGGTATGCTGCCATCCTCGTGCAGCCGGGCGATGACCTCTTTCGCCGCTTCCGCCCATTCGGCGGTCGAACAGGCCGCGGCACCGTCCCAATCGCCGAACAGATGATGCGGAATGTTGCGCATCTGCGTATCGCGCGGCCGCGCGCTGAGCACCTGAAGATCGCGATACACCTGCGCACTGTCGCAATTGACGATGGCCGCGCGCCGTCCGCGTTCCCGTAGCGCGCAAGCCAGATCGACGGCGCAATCGCTCTTGCCGCTCGCCGTCGGCCCTGCGATGAGCGCCAGCGGCGGCCTGTTCGCCGTGGTCGTTGCAAAGGACGTATCAGTGATCATCGCAAGGCTGATAGCAGACCCGGCGCAGGTTGAAACGCAGCTGGACGAAGCGCGCGCGGCGTTGGCCGCACGCGATACGCCCCTGGCGATGGCGCATCTGCTGGATAATGGCGGCGATGTCCTGCAGATGTCCTTCGCCGAAGGGGACGCGGCGACGATACGCGCGGTCATCGAGGATTGCCTGGCACCATCGGCGGCGGTCATCGCCGATCACGAACCAAGCGTGCCGCAACTGTTCGTGTCCGACATGGATTCCACGGTGATCGGCCAGGAATGCATAGACGAACTTGCCGATTTCGCCGGGCTGAAGGATCGCGTCGCGGCGATAACGACACGCGCCATGCGCGGTGAACTGGACTTCGAAACGGCCTTGCGCGAACGTGTCGCCCTGCTCGAAGGGTTGGACGTGGGCGCGATAGCGCAATGTCTGGAGGCCCGTATCGCGCTCAATCCCGGCGCACGCACCTTGGTGGCGACCCTGCAGGCGAAGGGGTGTCGGACGGTCCTAGTGACGGGCGGTTTCCATCATTTCGCGGATGAGGTGGGCGCCCGGGCCGGGTTCGATCGGGTGATCGGCAACCGGCTGAACGTGCGGGACGGCAAACTGACCGGAGAACTCACCGGCCCGATCGTCGATGCGGGAACGAAGCGGCAGACGCTGGAAACCGAACTTGCATTGCTGGGCGATCAGGCGCGCAGCATGGCGGCAGGCGACGGCGCCAACGACATTCCCATGCTGCGAATCGCCGATTACGGCATCGCCTACGACGCCAAGCCCAAGGCCCGGCAAGCGGCGAATGGCTGGGTCGATAGCGACGATCTGACCGATATCCTCAAACTTTTGCATATTCCGCGCGTGGAATGGGTGGCGGGTTGATCCGGTTTACGTTATATTGACATCGATGTCAGTAAGGATTGCAAGATGACCAGGCCGCTTCTCGATACGCCATCATCCGCCATTGCCGCCGAAACGGCGCGTGACGGTACATTGGTACGCCACCCGGACCGTCCGGAACTGAAAAAGCGCCCGATCAAGGCGTTCCATCATTTTCGCGCGCTGATCGCGGACAAGGAAGATACGGCGCAGGTCTTCGAAATCTTCGATGCTCTGCCATCGGGTCAGTTCATGGCCAATCTGCGCGAATTCTGCCTGTCGCAGGAAGGCGAGGAACTCCGGGCGCGGGAGCCCTATCTACCGCCTATTCTGGACGATCACGCAACCCTGCGTGCGATGCCCGAAGGCAGCGTAGCGCACGCCTATTGCGATTTCATGGAACGCGAAGGGCTGAGCGCCGCCGGACTGGTTGCGGAAAGCGCCCGAAGCTATGAAAACAATCGGAAATTCGACGATCTGGTCACCTGGTATGGCAACCGCCGCCGCGACACGCACGATCTGCTGCACATCATCACCGGCTATGGCCGCGATGCGCTCGGCGAACAATGCGTGCTGGCATTCACGCACGGGCAGAATGGCGGGTTCGGCAACCTGTTCATCGGTTATCTGGGCGCGGTGGAGATCAAGCGGACCCTTCCCAGGGGTCCCGCACAAAGGGCACCTATCCTCGCTGCGGTGCGCGAAGCTCAGCTAAAGGGACGCGGGCGCGCGCGGCTTTGCGAAATGCCGATCACGGACGTGCTCGCCATGCCGCTGGAAGAAGCGCGCACGTTGCTGGGCATAAGCGATCCGGCGCTGTACCGCGAATGCCACCGCGTCTGGCGCGATGCGGGATTTGATCCCTACGATCTGCTCGGCGGCATGGAAGCCGGCGCGGCGCAACCGGTGCTCGCCGCCTAGCCTCTCATAGCCAACTGCTGATCCGCTCCAGCGGTTTTTTGCGAAGAGCGTGGTTCGGCATGGTGGCGCCCGGCGCCGGGTGTCCGGCCACGACGATCATCAGGGGCTTTTCATCCGCCGGACGCCCGCAGATATCGCGCAGGAAACCCATCGGGCTGGGCGTATGGGTAAGGGTCGCCAGCCCCGCCTCGTGCAAAGTCGCGATCAGCAGGCCGCAGGCGATGCCGACGCTTTCGTTGACATAGTAATTCTGCGTGTCCCCGTCTTCGTCGATGCCACCCTTGCGCTGCGCGAAGCAGACGATCAACCAGGGGGCGCTCTCCAGGAACGGCTTGTCGGCGTCGGTGCCTAGCGGGGCAAGGGCATCCAGCCATGCTTCGCCGGCCTTGGGATCGGTGCCTTGCGCGCCGTAGAAACGCCGTTCTTCCGCCTCCGCCGCCTCGCGAATGGCGCGCTTCTTATCGGGCGATCCGATCGCGGCAAAATGCCACGGCTGGTGGTTCGCACCGCTCGGTGCCGTGCCGGCGGCGCGGATCGCATATTCGATGATCGCGCGCGGGACGGGCGTATCGGCGAAAGCGCGGCAGGATCGGCGGGTTTTAAACCGCTCGAACGCGGCTTTGGCACACGCAATTCGGTCGGCTTCGGAAAAGTCGGGCATGGCGGGGTAGGGGTGATCTTCTTCCATCATGCCAATCCATTTGCGAGGTGTGATCCAGGTAGGTGCGGCCCTTAGTTTCAATCCTGCTCAAGGCCCTAAACCGCCATCCATTCAACGAAGAACCGCTCGTTCGCAGCGCGCAGTTCCGTCACTGGTATATCGAACAGCATGGTGTCCGATCCGTCCTTCCACGACAGCGTATCACCACCCGTATGCCCGACCAGTTCTGCGGAAACCCCGGCATCCCCGCATTCCGAACCGAATGCGTCCCAATCCTCGCGGTCAGCAATATCCATCGTCACGACGTAGCGCGCCTGATCCTCCCCGAACAGATCGAGCAGCGGATCGCCCAGCGTATGGATCGCGGCGCCGATATTGCCCGCCATCGCCATCTCCGCGATCGCAATCGCCGAACCGCCATCCGATATGTCGTGCACCGCATGGCAGCGCCCGGCTTCGATCAGGTTGCGGACGAAGTCGCCGACCTTTCGCTCCAACGCGAGGTCGGTGGGCGGCGGTGCGCCATCCTCCAGCCCGCGTATCTCGCGCAACCAGGTCGACTGGCCCAGATGCGACCCGATCGTCCCGATCGCGCCATCCGCGCGCATGGCGGGCAAGTCCGGCTCGCCAGCGCTGGCGTTCCACAAGGCATCGCCATTATCGGTGAAGCCGCCCAGCACGACGATCGCATGACCTTCACCTTTGAAGGCGATGGTCGTCATGTCGGCGAGGTCCTCCAGTATTCCGACGCCGCCGATCGCCGGCGTCGGGAAGATCGCGCTGCCGCCACCGGTCGCCTTGCTTTCATTGTAGAGCGACACGTTTCCGCTCACGATCGGAAAGTCGAGCGCACGGCAGGCATCGCCCATGCCTTCCAGGCATCCGACGAGCTGCGCCATGATTTCGGGCCGCCGCGGGTTCGCGAAATTGAGGCAGTTGGTCACCGCCAGCGGCCGCGCGCCGACCGCCGTCAGATTTCGCCACGCCTCCGCCACTGCCTGCTTGCCGCCTTCGTATGGGTCGGCGTAGCAGAAACGCGGATTGCAATCCGTCGTCATCGCCAGCGCCTTCATCGTGCCGTGAACCCGCACCACGGCCGCATCGCCGCCGCTCAACTGCATTGTATCGGCCCCGACCTGCCCGTCATATTGCTCCCAGATCCACCTGCGGGAAGCGAGCGCGGGAGTTGCCAGAAGACGCAGCAATTCGGCCCCCGGATCATCGCTGCCGTGTATCTTCGAGATCGCCGTGATGCCTGCCCAGGCCTTGTATTCGGCGGGCGAGATATAGGGGCGTTCATATTCCGGCGCATCGTCCGCCAGCGGGCCGAGCGGTATGTCGCACACCGTGTTGCCTTCGAAGGTCAGCACCATGCGCTGCGTATCGGTCACTTCCCCGATGACCGCGAAATCCAGCTCCCACTTGGCGAAGATTGCCGCCGCCTGTGCTTCGCATCCCGGCTTCAGGACCATCAGCATGCGTTCCTGGCTTTCCGACAGCATCATTTCATAAGGGGTCATCCCCTCTTCGCGGCATGGCACCTTGTCCATGTCCAGCCGGATGCCGGCCTTGCCATTGGTCGCCATTTCAACGCTGGAGGAGGTGAGGCCCGCCGCGCCCATGTCCTGGATCGCCACGATCGCGTCGGTCGCCATGAGTTCCAGGCAGGCTTCGATCAGCAGCTTTTCGACGAACGGATCGCCGACCTGCACGGTGGGGCGCTTGTCCTCGATATCCTCGCCGAAATCGGCGCTCGCCATGGTCGCGCCGTGAATCCCGTCGCGCCCGGTTTTGCTGCCGACATAGACGATCGGATTGCCGACACCCGTAGCGGCGCTGTAGAAGATCTTGTCCGCCGGAGCGACGCCGACGGTCATGGCGTTGACGATGATGTTGCCGTCATAGGCGGGGTGGAAGTTCGTCTCGCCGCCGACCGTGGGCACGCCTACGCAGTTTCCGTAACCGCCGATACCGGCGACGACACCGCGCACCAGGTGCTTCATCTTTGGATGATCGGGCGACCCGAACCGCAGGGCGTTCAGGTTGGCGATGGGGCGTGCGCCCATGGTGAACACATCGCGCAGGATACCGCCAACACCCGTGGCCGCGCCCTGATAGGGTTCGATATAGGAGGGGTGATTGTGGCTTTCCATCTTGAAGATGGCCGCCTGTCCCCTGCCGTCCTGGTCCGGACCGATATCGATGACACCCGCATTCTCGCCCGGTCCGCAGATGACCCACGGTGCCTCGGTCGGCAGTTTCTTCAGGTGGAAGCGCGACGATTTGTAGGAACAATGTTCCGACCACATGACGGAAAAAATGCCCAGTTCGACGAGGTTGGGTTCGCGGCCCAGCGCCGCCAATACGCGGTCGTATTCGCGCAAGTCGAGGCCGTGCGCCTCGACCGTTTCGGGGGTGATGCTGTCGGCTGTCTTTTCCATGGCCGCGCGTCTAGCGCCCGGCGCGGCCCGCCGCCAGCCCCCGGTCACCATTATGCCGCCGCGTCGACCCGACCCAGAACGCCGCCGCGGTCGCGATGGCGAAAGCGACCAGCGCCGTGAAATACAGCGCCGGACCCGCTTCCTTCGGTTCCGGTCCGAACCAGTTGACCGCCTGCAGCAGCAACAGGATGGCGAGCAAGATATAGGGCGGGAGCATCGGCCCCTTGGTGCGTGCGACATACCACGCAAAGGCCGCCAGCGTTACGCCGAGCTCCAGTGCGATGGCGATCGCGGGATAGTTCCACAGGCCGAACCCCAGACGCTGCTCTCCACCCGCCAGCGTCAGGTCGGGACGGTGAACCGCCAGATCGACGAACCAGTGTGACAGAACCACGGCGCCGCCCAGCATCGCGGTTGCCAGCGACCGGTTGGCGACAAGCAGGATCGCTGCGAAAGCTACGGCGAACAGGGCATTGCCCATGAGGCTGTGCGTATAGGGCAGGTGATACAGGTCCATGGGGTTCATCGCGGTAATGCCGGGCACCACCCGCATTCGTTCGATGCCAAGGGTCGCCAGCAGGAAGAAGCCCCAATCGACAAGCTGCGCCGCGATGAACAGCGTGCCCAGCTTCGGCGCGCGCTTGCTGACCGCTGCGGCGGCGAAGGCCGGGGCCCAATGACCGATGAACATATGAAAAAGCGCCCCCGCCCGCTTCGCTGCGACCCCTGTCCAGGGTCGTTACCCGCAAAACGGCGATGGTGGCAACCGGGCATGGGTAGCAGCCCGGAAGACATGCCGCTTGACCCGGCGATGGCCCCGCTTCAAGGCTTCGTGTCATGGCCGACGACAATCCCGACATCTCCAGCATGACCTTCGAACAGGCGCTGAGCGCGCTCGAACAGGTGGTGAAGCAGCTGGAAAGCGGGGACGTGCCGCTCGATAATTCCATCCATCTGTACGAACGCGGCGAAAAACTTCGCAAGGCTTGTCAGGCCCGGCTCGACACCGCGCAGGCACGGATCGAGAAGATCGTGTCCGATGCCGATGGCCGTGCGACCGGCACCGTTCCGTTCGACGCCGACGGGTGAACGGGCGCGAACCGATGGCCACCAGTAACGAAAAGCGTGACTTGCTGAACGACGCGCTTTCGCGCATCCAGCAGGAGATCGATGCCGGTTTCGACGATGCGTTGCCGGTGCCACGCGACAGCCGCGCGCGGTTGGTCGAAGCCATGCGCTATGCCGCGATCGACGGCGGCAAGCGTGTGCGGCCGCTCCTGCTGGCGGCGACCGCGGACATGTTCGGCGTGGACCGCGCCGCGGCGATCCGCGCAGGATGCGCAGTGGAGGCGATCCACGTCTATTCGCTGATCCATGACGATCTGCCGTGCATGGACGATGACGATCTGCGCCATGGCCGCGCCACCCTGCACCGACAATATGACGAAGCGACGGCCGTTCTGGCGGGCGACGCGCTGCATGCGCTGGCGTTCGAACTTCTGTCCGATATCCGCATCAGCGGCGATCCGTTCATCCGTGCCGATCTGATCGCCACGCTCGCCACCGCCAGCGGAATGGGCGGGATGGCCGGCGGCCAGATGATGGACATGGCCGCTCAGGACGAGGATTACGATCTGCAGGCGATTACCCGGCTACAGCAGATGAAGACCGGCGCGTTGTTGGCCGCATCCGTTGAAATGGGTGCGATACTCGGCAAGATCCCCGACGAAGGGCGTGGTAATCTACGCAATTACGCCCGCGACATCGGGCTGGCGTTCCAGATCGCCGACGATCTGCTGGATGTGGAAGGCAATGCGACGAGGGCGGGCAAGGCGCTGCGCAAGGATGACGCGCAGGGCAAGCAGACCTTCGTCACCCTGATGGGAGTGGACGGCGCGCGCAATCAGGCCCGTGCGCTGGCCGATCAGGCGGTGGGACACCTGGCCGGCTACGGGCCGGACGCGGCCCTTCTGAACGCCCTGGCGCAATTTATCGTGGAAAGGGACCGATGACACAGGAGAACGCGCTTGCCCAGCGGATCGGCATCTACCCCGGCACGTTCGATCCCATCACGCTGGGCCATGCCGATATCATCCGGCGCGGCGCGAAGCTGGTCGACCGCCTGATCATCGGCGTTACCACCAACCCATCCAAGAACCCGATGTTCACGCCCGAGGAACGGATCGCGATGGTCCGCCGGGAGGTCGCGGATATGGGCATCGCCAATGTGGAAACCGTCGGGTTCAATGCGCTGCTGATGAAATTCGCGCAGAAGCAGGGCGCGTCCATCATCATTCGTGGGCTGCGGGCGGTGGCCGATTTCGAATATGAATACCAGATGGCGGGCATGAACCAGCAGCTGGACGACGAAACCGAAACCGTCTTCCTGATGGCGGATGTATCGCTGCAACCGATCGCTTCCAAACTGGTGAAGGAGATCGCGCTGTTCGGCGGCGACGTCGCGCCTTTCGTCAGCGGTCCGGTCAGGGCCGATCTGGTCGGCCGCATCGACGAGATCGGTCGGCTGGGCGACTATTGACCATTCATTGATGCGACAGACGGAGCGCGCTATCGCGTTCCCCAATATTCTTCGCCATGACAGGAAGCCCATGTTCACACGCCTGATCGCCGCCGGCGGCATCGCCGCGCTAATCCTGACCGCCGCGCCGGCGCTGGCGCAGGACGCCCAGGTGCCCGTGCGCGCCAAGACCTACAGTATGACGAATTTCGACGAGCAGCAGGACCGCGAGAATATCCTGGTCCTCGATCTGTCGAACGGCGAACGCGTGCTGATCCGCCTCATGCCGGACTGGGCGCCCGCGCATGTGGAGCGGATCAAGACGCTGACCCGCCAGGGGTTCTACGACGGCGTCGTTTTCCATCGCGTGATCGACGGTTTCATGGCGCAGACCGGAGATCCGACCGGTACCGGGCAGGGCGGTTCCTCGTTCCCCGATCTGACGGCTGAATTCAACCCGATGCCGCATCTGCGCGGAACGGTATCCATGGCGCGGATGGCGCAATCGGAAGACAGCGCCAACAGCCAGTTCTTCATCAATTTCTACCCCCGCTTCTCGCTCGACAAGCAATACACCAATTTCGGCCGGGTCATCGGCAACATGGCCGGAGTTGACGCGATCGCCCGGGGCGAACCGCCCGCCAACCCGACGCGCATCGTCCAGGCTTCGATCGCGGCCGACGAACGCCCCGTTCCCGCCCCGCGCCCCGCCGTGTCCGAACAGGACGATCCGCAATTGAACGGCATCACCGCCGACATGCTGAGCGCACCGGTCAGCGAATAGCTCGCATGTGCGCCGGGCTTTTCAGCGCCGGCGTTTGCCCATAAGGGCGCTTCATGCGCGTCGACCTTTTCGATTTCGATCTGCCGGGTGAAAACATCGCGCTGCGTCCCGTGTCGCCGCGCCACGATGCCCGTATGCTGGTCGCCAGCGGCGTATCGGCGATCGACGACCGGATCGTGCGCGATCTGCCCGATATGCTGGAACGGGGCGACGTGCTGGTATTCAACGATACCCGAGTCATCCCCGCCCAGCTGGAAGGGCGAAGGGGTGACGCGAAAGTCGGCGCTACTTTGCACAAACGCGTCGATCTCAGGCGTTGGCAGGCGTTTGTGCGCAATGCCAAGCGCGTGCGTGAAGGCGACCGGATCGAATTCGCCCAAGGAGTCGCCGCCATCGCGGAAGAGCGGTTGCGGGATGGCACCCTCACGCTACGTTTCGAAGGCGATGAGCCGGTCGAAGTCCTGCTGGAACGTGCCGGCGACATGCCGCTTCCGCCCTATATCGCCAGCAAGCGCCCGACCGACGAACGCGACCGCGCCGATTACCAGACGATGTTCGCGCAAGCCGACGGGGCGGTGGCGGCTCCCACCGCCGCCCTGCATTTCACGCCCGAACTTCTGGAAGCGTTGACGCAGCGAGGGATCGCATCCGAAACACTGACCCTGCATGTGGGGGCGGGCACGTTCCTGCCGGTCAAGGCGCTGGATACGGACGATCACGCCATGCATGCGGAATGGGGCACGATCGATCGTGCGACCGCGGATCGCCTGAACGCCGCCCGGGGAAGCGGGGGCAGGCTGATTTCCGTCGGCACCACCAGTCTGCGCCTGCTGGAAAGCGCCGCCGACGAAAACGGCGTCATTCATCCATTCGAAGGAGACACCGCGATCTTCATCACGCCGGGCTACCGCTTCCGGGCGATCGATGGCCTGATGACCAATTTCCACCTGCCCAGATCGACCCTGTTCATGCTGGTCAGCGCGCTGATGGGACGCGAACGGATGCAGGCGGTTTACGCCCACGCCATCGCTGACAATTACCGTTTCTACAGCTATGGCGATGCGTCCCTCCTGATACCGTGACCACGGCCGCATGGTTGCTTTTGCAGCGAGGCTCCCCTCTATGGCGCGAATGGACGATGCCATTCTTGAAATCGAAGGGCTGGACAAGGTCTATCCGGGCGGCCTGAAAGCGCTCGACAATGTCGATCTCGCCATCCGTCGGGGGGAGATTTTCGCGCTTCTGGGTCCCAACGGGGCGGGCAAGACGACGCTGATCGGCGCGGTCTGCGGACTGGTTCGGCCAAGCGGCGGAACGGTGCGCGCTTTCGGCAGCGATCTGGCAACCGACTGGCGCCGCGCCCGCGCGCGGATCGGGTTGGTGCCGCAGGAACTGGCGACCGACATGTTCGAACAGGTCCAGCATTCCGTGGCCTATTCGCGCGGGCTGTTCGGCCTGCCTCCCGATGCCGCCCGGATCGAGGACATCCTGCGATCGCTGAGCCTGTGGGAAAAACGCAAGGATCAGATACGCGCCCTGTCCGGTGGAATGAAACGCCGCGTGCTGATCGCGAAGGCATTGGCGCATGATCCCGATCTCCTGTTTCTCGACGAGCCCACCGCCGGCGTCGACGTCGAATTGCGGCGCGACATGTGGAAACTCATCGGCGACATGCGGGCGCGCGGGGTCACCATCATCCTCACCACCCATTATATCGAGGAGGCGGAAGAGATGGCCGACCGCGTCGGCATCATCCGCGCGGGCAAGATCCTGATGGTGGACGACAAGGCGGCGATGATGAAACGGCTAGGCCGTACGGAAGCCATCATAACCCTGTCCGAACCGCTTGCCTCGGTGCCCGATGCGGTGAGCGATTATCCCGTATCCATGGCCGATGACGGACGGGCGCTGTGCTATCGCGGCGGCGACGGCAGCGGGAAGGGGAAGGCCGAAGTGGCCGCCCTGACCAAGGCCCTGACGATGGCGGGCATCGACTACACCGGTATCGACATACGCGAATCGAGCCTGGAAGACATTTTCGTCGATCTGGTCGAGGATCGCGGCTGATGGGTTTCAATCTCCGTAGCGCCTATGCGATCTACACCCGCGAATTGATGCGCGCCCTGCGAACCGCGTTCCAGTCCATCCTCGCACCGGTGCTGACCACCGCGCTCTATTTCATAGTCTTCGGTGCGGCGATCGGCGGCGAGATGCCGGATCTTGGCGGGGTGAGCTACGGCGCGTTCATCGTGCCCGGCCTGTTGCTGCTGACATTGCTCAGCGAAAGTTCGTCCAACGCCAGCTTCGGCATCTACATGCCGCGCTTTACCGGTACGATCTACGAATTGCTCTCGGCGCCTGTCGGCGTGGCGGAAACGCTGACCGGTTTCGTCGGGGCGGCGGCGACCAAATCGCTGCTGCTGGCGGGCATCATTCTGGCGACCGCCCTGCTGTTCGTCGATTACACGATCGCGCATCCGGTGCTGGCAGTTGGCTACATCATGCTGGTCGCTGCCAGCTTTTCGCTGTTCGGCTTCATCCTGGGGATATGGGCCGACAGTTTCGAAAAGCTGGGGATCATCCCGCAGCTGATCCTGCTGCCGCTGACCTTCCTGGGCGGTACCTTCTATTCGATCGACATGCTGCCCGATCCATGGCGTACCGTCGCCCTGTTCAATCCCATCGTCTATCTGGTCAGCGGGCTTCGCTGGACCTTCTATGGATCGTCGGATGTGAACATCTGGGTGTCGTTCGGCCTGACGATCGGCTTCCTGATCGTCTGCATCACTGTCATCACCATCATATTCAAAACCGGATGGCGGCTTCGCGATTGAACGAATGTTGCGCGAATGCCACATTTTCGCATTATTGCGCTGCCGCGATCGCTATTCATCAGTCCGAAAGCGCCGATGAACCAACTGGGCAGAGCTTCGCAATCTCGCGAACCTTATGCAGGATCATTACGATGAAACATCTTACCTTCTGTGCCGCCGCCGCCATATTCGCCGTCCCCGCAGCCGCATCGGCGCAGGTCGCGGCGGCAGCCGATGTGTATGTGGGTGCTTCCGCCGGTTACCACGATCTCGGCGTCGAGGACGTCAATATCGGGTTCGACGACGATGGCGGCTTCATCTTCGGCGCGCTCGCCGGTGTCGATTTACCGGTCGGCGAAACCACGTTCGTCGGGGTAGAGGGTAACTACCATGTCGGTACCGATCTGATCGACAGCGAATATGGCGTCGCGGCGCGTGCCGGCGTCCGTCTGGACGGCGGCGCGAAGCTGTTCGTGCGCGGCGGCTATCAGGAAGTCGATTTCGATCTGGGCAGCTTCGAGGATTCCGGTTTCGACGACGATGAAGGCGATTATCTGGTCGGTGCCGGCGGTGAATTCCCGATGGGTGACGGCCCCGCGATCCTGCGGTTCGGCGTCGATACAATTGCATTCGACACCGTACGCGGAACCGTGGCGCTGGTATACGGCTTCTAGGCTTACCTAGTTATACATGTCGAAGGGTCGGGCACGCATCGGCAAGTCCGACCCTTCTATTGCAGCAGGTCCCAGATCAGCTTGCCCGTCAGGCCCAGCGATGCGGCGATCATCAGGGGCCGGATGATGCGCGCCCCGTGCCGCATGGCGAACCGCGATCCCAGAAACCCGCCCAGCATCGCGCCGATCGCCATCGTCAGGCCCAGCAGCCAGACCATCTTCCCGCCGATCGCGAACATGATGACTGCCGCCCAGTTGGTGGTCGCATTCAACAGCTTGGTATTGGCGGTCGCCCTGGTCAGCCCGTAACCGCGAAGACCCACCAGCGTGGCGGTGAAGAACTGGCCCGTGCCCGGCCCGAAGAACCCGTCGTAAAAGGATATCCCGCCGGCCACCGGGGCGTATCCCCGGCGGGTCACGCGCTCTTCCGCATCGGCATCGGTCATGCGCGGCGAAAAAATGACGTATCCGGCAAGCGCCAGCAGGAAGAAGGGCGCGATGTAGGAAAGCATCTGCGACGAAACCTGCTGGATCGCCACGGCCCCGATGGCGGAGCCTGTAAATACCAGCGCGACCAGCGGCAGGTTACGGCGTATCTCCACCAGTCCGCCGCGCCAGTAGGACCAGCAGGCGGTGCTGGTGCCGAATACCGATTGCAGCTTGTTCGTCCCGATCGCCATATGCGGCGGCAGACCGGCGGCAAGCAGGGCGGGCATCATGATCAGGCCGCCGCCACCGGCTATGGAATCGATGAAACCGGTCACGATCGCCACGCCGAACAGCACCAGCAGCAGCCACATTTCCGGTGTGAAGCTCTCGACCATTTGCCGCCCATGGCCCGCGCGGTTATGGGCCGCAAGCCCCCTGCGAAAGTTCGCCCGATGACCGCCCCTGATACGCCGCGCTTCCGTTTCGACATCCATGCAAGCGACGGCCGCGCGCGTACCGGATCGATCGCCATGCGGCGCGGGACCATCCGTACGCCCGCCTTCATGCCGGTCGGCACGGCGGCGACGGTAAAGGCGATGAAACCGGAAACCGTGCGCGCAACGGGCGCGGATATTATTCTTGGCAACACCTACCATCTGATGCTGCGGCCGGGGGCGGAACGGATCGCCAGATTGGGCGGGCTGCACCGGTTCATGAACTGGAACCGCCCGATCCTGACCGATAGCGGAGGCTACCAGGTCATGAGCCTGTCCGAATTGCGAAAGCTGACCGAAGAAGGGGTCGAGTTCCGCAGCCATCTCGACGGGTCGAAACACATGCTCACCCCCGAACGGAGCATGGAGATACAGCGGTTGCTGGGTTCCGATATCGTCATGGCGTTCGACGAATGCCCGCGCGCCGATCAGCCGCGCGACGCCATCGCCGCATCGATGGAAATGTCGATGCGCTGGGCGAAACGCAGCCGCGATGCGTTCGATGCTGGAAACGAACATGCGGCGGGTTCGGCGCTGTTCGGCATTCAGCAGGGCGCGCTGGACGAGGAACTGCGCGTGCGGAGCGCCGACGCCTTGACCGACATCGGCTTCGATGGCTACGCGATCGGCGGCCTGGCAGTGGGGGAAGGACAGGAAGCGATGTTCGCCACGCTGGATTTCGCGCCGGGCCAGCTTCCCGCGGATCGTCCGCGCTATCTGATGGGCGTCGGAAAGCCCGACGACCTGGTCGGCGCGGTGGAGCGGGGGGTGGACATGTTCGATTGCGTCCTGCCGAGCCGGTCGGGGCGTAACGGTCAGGCGTTCACGTGGCGCGGCCCCATCAACCTTCGAAACGCGCGCTTCGCCGAAGATCGGGCGCCGCTGGACGATGCCTGTTCATGTGCAACATGCGGAACTTATAGTAGGGCCTACCTCCATCACCTTGTAAAATCGCAGGAAATACTTGGCGCAATGCTGATGACGGAACACAATATCGCGTTCTATCAGCAGCTGATGCAGGCGATGCGCGATGCGATCACAGAGCGGCGTTTTGAAGCCTTTGCGCGCAATTTCCGCACCAACTACGGATGCTGAAAAAAAGGGCGACCCCGAAGGACCGCCCTTTCTTTAACGCCCTGAACGTCGATCAGCGCGAATAGAACTCGACGACCAGATTGGGTTCCATCGTTACGGGATAAGGCACCTCGTCCAGTTTGGGGACGCGGTTGTAGGTGATCGTGTCGTTGCCATCGGGCGCGACGTAATCGGGTATGTCACGCTCCGGCAGGCTCTGCGCTTCGATGACCAGTGCCATTTCCTTGGCCTTGTCGCCCAGGCTGATGACATCGCCGACATCGCAGCGGCGGCTCGCCACGTTGCATTTCACGCCGTTCACGCGGATATGGCCATGCGACACGATCTGGCGTGCGGCGAAGATCGTCGGCGCGAACTTTGCGCGGTAGACGATCATGTCCAGCCGGCGTTCGAGCAGGCCGATCAGGTTCTGCCCGGTATCGCCCTTCATCGCGGCCGCTTCCTTGTAGGTGCGGCGGAACTGTTTTTCGGTCACGTCGCCGTAGTAGCCCTTCAGCTTCTGCTTGGCGCGCAGCTGCAGACCAAAATCGCTGACCTTGCTCTTGCGGCGCTGGCCATGCTGACCCGGGCCGTAGGACCGTTTGTTGACCGGGCTGTTGGGGCGGCCCCAGATGTTCTCGCCCATCCGCCGGTCAAGTTTGTACTTTGCACTTTTACGCTTCGACATAATCGTTCCTGTCTTGCAATCGCGGCCCCATCGGCCGCGCTTCAACCCGGTCGCGCTCCATCGAGAGTATCGACGCGGCTTCCGCTTCACCGGGGTGCGGAGCCAGATCGGTAAATGCAGCTTGCTAAGCGAACATCGTGCCGAACGAAGCCGCGCGCATAGCAGTTTGGACGTGCCGGTCAATGCAATAGGCTCGACAAAACGCAGCATAACCGCCAAGGCGCGCGCTCATGACCGATACCGTCACGCCGCCGAACGAATGCACGACAATGGCCGAAGTGCGGGTGGGTGTGGATGAAACGGACCGCCGGCTGATCGCGCTACTCGAAACGCGCTTCGCCTATATGCGCGCGGCGGCCCGTATCAAACAGGATCGCGGTGCCGTGCGCGACGAGGCGCGCAAGGCAGCCGTCATCGAAGCGGCGCGGCGGGCAGCGGATGCCGCGGAGTTACCCGGCGATGCGATTGAGGAAATCTGGGACAGGCTGGTCGAAGCATCCATCGCGTATGAGATGGAGGAATGGGACCGGCTGCGCGCCTAGCGATCCCGCCGCGCCAGGGTCGACAGCACGCCGCGCATGGTTCGCACTTCGAAATGGTTCCAGCGCGGCTTGGTCAGCACGTTGCGCAGGGTCCGCATCGTCGCCTCCGCCCTGTCTTCGGGATAGAAATAGCCTTTTGGTTCCAGGATCTTCGCCATATGATCGATCAATCCGTCGAGTTCGTCCTGCGGTGCGGGGGGAAGCAGGTCCTCACGCGTAGGCTGGGTCAGCCCTTGAGTCTTCGACCATTCATAGGCGCATAGGATGACTGCCTGAGCGAGATTGAGCGATCCGAATTCCGGGTTGATCGGCACCGTCACTATCGCATGAGCGAGCGTCACGTCTTCTATCGCCAGTCCCGATGCCTCGCGCCCGAACAGGAACGCGCTGCGCCCCGATGAGGCGGTTATCCGGCGCGCGGCCTGCTCCGGCGTGACGACCGGCTTCTGGTCTTCGCGACGACGCACGGTGGTCGCATAGACATGCGCGCAATCGGCGACGGCGGCTGCGGTGGTGTCGAAGATCGTCGCGCGATCGAGCACGATGTCGGCGCCTGCCGCCGCCGGACCCGCGCTCGGATTGGGCCAGCCATCGCGCGGTTCGACCATGCGCAATTCGGTCAGTCCGAAATTCAGCATGGCGCGTGCGGCCTTGCCGATATTCTCGCCAAGCTGCGGGCGGACCAGAACGATGACGGGCGGAGGCGTCGCTGCGGTCGTCATGTCACAGCAGAGCGTGCTGATCGTCGTTTGAGCCGATGGCGACTTCCTGCACGGTGCTGGCGAACTCCTCGAAATCCCGCGCTTCGCTGAAGTCGCGATAGACGCTGGCGAAACGAATATAGGCGACGCTGTCGAGCTGTCGCAGTCCGTCCATCACCAGTTCGCCAAGTCGGGCGGATTGGACTTCGTTCTCGCCCGAGGTTTCGACCTGCCGCTGGATGCCCGAAACCAGCCTGTCGATCCGTTCCTGGGAAACGTCCCGCTTGCGGCAGGCGAGGGCGACCGATCGTTCCAGCTTCGTGCGGTCGAACGGTTCGCGCCGCGCATCCATACCCTCCGCGCCGGATTTCACGATGATGACTTCGCGCAACTGCACGCGTTCGAAGGTCGTAAAACGCGCGCCGCAACTGGAACATTGTCGCCGCCTCCGGATCGACGTGCTGTCTTCCGTCGGGCGGCTGTCTTTCACCTGGGTATCGTCATGCGCGCAATAGGGACACCGCATCTATCGCTTGATCCGGTTGTAGAACGCATATCCCGCGCCTGCTGCCAGACCGAAAGGCCACGTCACGACGGGCAGCAGAGCGGCCCCAAGCACTCCGATGACGGCTCCGGCCAGCACCGGTTTGGTCGACGGATGAGCCATACCCCCCTTCGCCATACCCGAAATTTCCGCTTTGGCATCGTCGAGCAGCCGGTTGCCATCGTCCCTCTTCACAGCGATTGCTCCGTTGCTCCGACGGCGGCCGGGGTTCGACCGGGATAGACCGGGAACCGTTCGCACAGTTCGGCGACCTTGCCACGGACCCGTTCCTCGATCGCCGCATCGCCGTCGGCACCTTGGACGGCAATGCCCGCGACCACCTGCGTTATCAGCTTGCCGATCTCGCGGAATTCCGCCGGGCCGAAGCCGCGCGTGGTTCCCGCCGGCGTTCCCAAGCGAATGCCGCTAGTGACAAAGGGGCTGCGCGTATCGAAGGGGATACCGTTCTTGTTGCAGGTGAGATGCGCCCGGTCGAGCGCTGCTTCCGCCGCCTTGCCGGTGACGCCGCCATCCTCGCCGGCGCCGGTCAGATCCACCAGCATGGAATGGTTGTCTGTTCCGCCCGACACGATACGCAGGCCGTTCTCTTCGATACTGGCGGCGAGCGCGCGGGCGTTTTCGACCACTGCCGATGCGTAGGACTTGAATTCGGGTCGCAGCGCCTCGCGAAACGCGACCGCCTTCGCCGCCACGATATGCATCAGCGGACCACCCTGCATGCCCGGGAACACCGCCATGTTGATCGGCTTCGACAGTTCCTCGTCGTTCCACAGTATGATGCCGGATCGCGGGCCGCGCAGGCTTTTATGCGTGGTGCTGGTCACGATGTGCGCATGGGGGAAGGGGGACGCATGCGCGCCGCCCGCGACAAGGCCGGAAATATGGCTCATATCGCATAGGAGATAGGCGCCCACTTCATCCGCGATTTCGCGGAACCGCGCGAAATCCCAGCTTCGCGAATAGGCGGTGCCGCCGCAGATAATCAATTTTGGCCGATGTTCGCGCGCGGTCGCCGCGACCGCACCCATGTCGATGACTTCGTCGTCGCGACCGACGCCGTAAGCCACCGGATTGAACCATTTGCCCGACATGTTCACCGGCGAACCATGGGTGAGATGCCCCCCCGAATTGAGGTCCAGCCCCATGAAGATATCGCCCGGTTCGAGCAAAGCGAGAAACACCGCCTGATTCATCTGGCTGCCCGAATTGGGCTGAACATTGGCGAAGTTGCAGCCGAACAGTTCCCTCGCCCTTTCGATGGCGAGGTTTTCCACCACATCGGCGTTTTCGCAACCGCCGTAATAGCGTTTGCCAGGGTAGCCTTCGGCATATTTGTTGGTGAACACGCTGCCCGCCGCCTCCAGCACGGCCTTGCTGGCGATGTTTTCGGACGCGATCAGTTCGATGCGGTCGCGCTGACGATCCAGTTCATCGGCGATTGCCGCCGCGATTTGTGGATCGGCATCGCCCAGACCGTCGTGCCAGAAGCGGTTCACCATGCCGGCCTCGTCCTGTCCAGGCAAAGTATCGGGGGCGGTGTCGGGGGCGATGCTCATGCGGTTTCCTTTGCGTGAATCGTGGCGAGCTTGTCGACCCGGCGACGGTGGCGACCGGCGGGATCGCCGATATCGGCGAATGGCGTGTCGAGAAAAGCCGTCACGCATGCCTTCGCCATATCGATCCCCGTCAACCGGGAACCCATGGCGATACAGTTCGCGTCGTTATGTTCGCGGGCGAGGCGTGCGGAAAGCGGTTCGCCGACCAGCGCGCATCGCAGCATTGGATGGCGATTGACGGCTATCGAAATGCCGACGCCCGATCCGCACAATGCGATACCGCGTTCCGCATCGCCGGCAGCCAGCGTGTCGGCCAGTCTTTCCCCGTAATCGGGATAATCGACACCGTGTGTTCCATCCGGTCCAAGATCGACGACCGAATGGCCCGTTTGCCGGAGCCAGTCGCGCAAAGCGGCCTTCAGATCGGTGGCCGCATGGTCGGAAGCGATTGCGATATGCATGGGGTCCTGGTTCGATCCTCGAATTCGGGCGATCATCGGTACGATATCTCCATACCGCTATTGGCAGCGGACCGCCACCGATAAGCTGGCACGATCCGCCGAATTGACATTGCCGGACGCGCCGCGCAACGCGTTTGGCCATGACATCGCGTGCGATACAGTGGTGGCCGATCACCGTTGCGACCCTGCTCGGCATCGTGTTGGCTGTTCTGGGCACCACGCCCCGGCCGCCGCAATCCAAAAACACCGGCGCCACCCAGTTCTCCGCCGCACGGGCCATGGATCACGTGCGCATCATCGCCAGCGAACCGCATCCCACGGGGTCCGCCGCTAATACCGAAGTGCGCGCCTATCTCGCGCGGGAATTGCGCGCGCTAGGTGCCGATGTCTCGCAGACGACGGGCACGGTGCCCCCCGACAGCCTCGACAAGTTCGGCCGTTGGAGCGGCACTCGCCCGGAGGCGCTGACGATCACCAACGTCATCGGCGTTCTGTCCGGAACCGGGTCCGATGCGGGCAGGCCGGACAGTGCCGTACTGCTGATGGCGCATCACGACACGGTCTACGGCTCACCCGGAGCGGCGGACGATACGGCCGGGATCGCCGCCATACTGGAAAGCCTGCGGGCGATACGCGCCGCGGGCGACACGAAACGTGACATCATCGTATTGTTCACCGATGGGGAGGAACTGGGGTTGCTTGGTGCCTCTCAGTTCGTTACGAACAACCCGCTTGCCGATCGCGTGGGCGCAGTCGTCAACCTGGAAGCACGCGGCGGCGGCGGGCGAACGACCCTGTTCCAGACGTCGCGTGACAATGGCCACGCCGTGCGCGCCTATGCCGAGGCGGTGCCGCGCCCCGGCGGTTCCTCGCTGGCGACGTTTATCTACGAAGTGCTGCCCAACGATACCGACCTGACGCCGCTGCTGGAAAGGGAATATACCGCTTATAACCTGTCCTTCATCGGGCGGGCGGGGCAGTATCATTCACCGCTTTCGACGCCCGATGCCCTTGATCAGGGGGCGTTGCAGGATATGGGCGACCAGACGCTGGCCCTCACCGCATATCTCGCGAATTCCGAAGCTATGCCGGCGAAGACCGGCGATCGGACGTTCTTCGACATGTTTGGCCTGTTCCTCATCGATTACGGTCCGGTCGTTGGATGGCTGCTCCTTATCTGCGCGATCGTCTTGAATGCACTGTGCATCCGGACGAATGCGTCCGGTGGCTGGAAGAGGGGGTTGGCGTCGTCTTCCATCATCATCGTGGGCGGAGGGCTGGCGCTGTATCTTCTCAATCAGCTGTCGGGTGCAGGGGCCGGACCCGCGATATATTACGACAGGCTGGCGGCCCTGCCGCGTCTGGAGGTGCAGGCGTTCCTGATTTGCCTTGCATCGTTACTGCTCGCCGCTCCCTTTTGGTCGGGCGTGCGGGGAAGTATCGTCGGCATCGTCGCCGCGATCGGATTGCAACTTGCAGCGCCGGTCACGGCTTTTATCGTAGTCTGGCCGCTTCTGCTGGGCGGGCTGGCAGGCCTCATCACAAATTATTACCGCGGTCTCCCGGCGAAACTGATCGCTTCTTTGCTGGGCGCGGTGGTCATCGGGTTCCTGCTGCAGTTCGGCCATCAGTTCATGCAGGGCATCGGCACCGACGTGCCGATGGTTACGGCGCTTCTCGCCGCGTTGGCGGTTCCGGCGCTGGGGGCGCTGGCGCCACCGGTCAAGCACCGGGGCATAAGAGGTCTAAGCGCCGTCTGCCTGTGCGTCGCGCTGGTGCTGGCCATCTGGGTTCGCTTCGACCCGGTCGCAGAGAGCGTTCCGGTCTATCGTTCGATGAAGGGTTAGCGTAGCTTCAACCTCACAAGGCGCAAACCGCGTGGCGACCTTCGCGGTCCCCGGCCTGAAACAGCAAAAGCGCGATACCGGCCAACCGGTAGCCAATAATAATATTTGCCAGCCGGTTCGGTTCTATTGGTCGAGGAAGCTACGCATCTTGCGGCTGCGGCTGGGATGCTTCAACTTGCGCAGGGCTTTCGCCTCGATCTGACGGATGCGTTCGCGGGTAACGCTGAACTGCTGCCCCACTTCTTCCAGCGTGTGATCCGTATTCATCCCGATGCCGAAGCGCATCCGCAGCACGCGTTCCTCTCGCGGGGTGAGGGACGCCAGAACGCGGGTGACGGTTTCCTTCAGGTTCGCCTGGATCGCGGCATCGACCGGGATGATAGCGTTCTTGTCCTCGATGAAATCGCCGAGGTGGGAATCTTCCTCGTCGCCGATCGGCGTTTCCAGGCTGATCGGTTCCTTGGCGATTTTCATCACCTTGCGCACTTTTTCCAGTGGCATGGACAACCGTTCCGCCATTTCCTCGGGCGTGGGCTCGCGGCCCTGTTCGTGCAGAAACTGGCGGCTCGTGCGTACCAGCTTGTTGATCGTTTCGATCATATGAACCGGGATGCGGATCGTGCGCGCCTGATCGGCGATGCTGCGCGTGATCGCCTGCCTGATCCACCAGGTTGCGTAGGTGCTGAACTTGTAGCCGCGGCGGTATTCGAATTTGTCGACCGCCTTCATCAGGCCGATATTGCCTTCTTGGATCAGATCAAGAAACTGCAATCCGCGATTGGTGTATTTCTTGGCGATGGAAATCACAAGGCGCAGATTGGCCTCGACCATTTCCTTCTTGGCGATACGCGCTTCCCGCTCGCCCTTCTGCACCATGTTCACAATGCGGCGGAATTCGGGCAAGCTCATGCCCGTCTGTCCGGCAATATCGGCGATTTCTGCGCGGATGCGTTCGACCGCGTCGGCTTCCTTGTCGGCGAAGGCCGCCCATTTCTTGTCCTTCTTCGCCCATTCCTTCAACCAGGCATCGTCCATCTCATTGCCGATATAGGCATTGAGAAAATCGATGCGCTTGACCTTGTGCCGCTCGGCCAAACGCAGCATCTGGCCGCCCAGCGCGGTCAGGCGGCGGTTGAAGGCATACAGGTTGTCGACCAAAAATTCGATCTTGGTCGCGTGGAATTGAACGCTTTCGACCTCGGCGGTGAGGTCTTCGCGCATGGTTTCGTATTTCTTTTCCTTCGCGGCCGGAAAATCCCGGCCTGCGCCCAGCGTATCGACGCGTTCGGCCTGAAGTTTCTCGAACTTCTTGAACATCGAGGTGATGCGGGCAAAGGTTTCCAGCGCTTCCGGTTTCAGAGCGGCTTCCATCTGGGCCAGGGAGAGGGTGTTGTCCTCTTCCTCTTCCTCATCGCGCTTCGATCCGCTGTCTTCGCTGTCGTCGTCGTCATCGTCGTCGGAGGATTCGTCATCGTCCTCCGCCTCGTCATCCTCGCGAATGGAAAGGCCGGCGGTCTCTTCCGAAATCTCGCCATCATCGTCGTCGTTCTCGTCCTCCATTTTGTCGACAGGGGGTTCTTTCGACAGCATCGCGTCGAGATCGAGAATTTCGCGAAGCTGCATTTCCTCGTTATTGAGCGCTTCGGACCAATGGATGATCGCGTGAAAGGTGATCGGGCTTTCGCACAGGCCGATGATCATCGTGTCGCGCCCCGCCTCGATCCGCTTGGCGATCGCGATCTCACCCTCGCGGCTCAACAGTTCGACCGCGCCCATCTCGCGCAGATACATGCGGACGGGGTCGTCGGTGCGGTCGCCGGTTGCAGGCTTCTTCGCGGCGGCGGCAGGCTTCTTCGCCTCCTTGCCGTCCTTTCCGACGCTGATTTCCTCGACCTCGGCAGCTTCCGCCTTTTCAGCCTCGGCTTCCTCGTCGTTCTCGACGATGTTGACGCCCATTTCGGAGATCGCAGACATCACGTCCTCGATCTGGTCGGTGTTCATCTGATCCTGCGGCAGCGCCTCGTTCAGCTCGTCGACGGTGATGTAACCCTTGCGCTTCGCCTTGGTCAGCAGCTTCTTCACCGACGCTTCGTTGAGATCGATCAGCGGCGCGTCGTCTTTTTCGGATTTCGCTTTCGAGGCCATAAATCTGTGTCAGTCCGTTTGTGTGTCGGCCAGTTCGGCATCGTCGAACCGGCGATCTGCATTGCTTGTCGCGGCCATAGCGGCGCGGTTGGTAACCATCTGCCCTAAACGCCGCTCGAACTCCAGCTTTCGTTTGAGCAGCCGCTGCTGTTCTGCAAAGGCACCCTCCGGGTCAATTTCGAACCGGTCGGTCGCCGCCGCCAGGGCAGCGTCCAGTGCCGGTCGCTCCACCAGCAGCGAAACGGCTTCGGTCAGATCATCGCGAGCGGCCCGTGGATCGATACCCTTACGAAGAAAGGTGAAGCGGGCTTCATCCGGCGCACGAACAATACTGTCCGCGCTCAATATGGGGGAACTGTCGCCGGGATCAAGCAACTCGGCCGCCTCGAGCAGAGAATCGATGGCAGGCCCCAGCGCGCTCTCGGTTCGGGCGAACCGCGCTAGTGCTTCGGAATGAAACAATATCAGATCGGGATAGAGCGCCAATCCTGCCAGAACTGCCGTGCCCAGACGATCGCGGCTGCCTCCACCAATTGCATTTTGAAGACGCGTCCTGGCGTCGGCCGAAAGCCGGATGGGTGACGGTTTGGCCGAACCCCGCTGCCAGTTTGCCTTCGTCCAATCCGTCCGTTCGCGGGGAGGGAAGGCGAACGCGGAAAACCGTTCCAGCAGTTCGCGTTTGTAAAGGCTGCGAATGTCCGGTTCGCCAATCAGATCGACATGGGCAAGCAATCGCGATTTCAGACCCGCTTTTGCCTCCGGTGTAGCCAATGGCAGCGCGTCTCGCTCGAACAGCCAGATCGTGTCGAGAAGGGTTTGCGCGCTATCCAGCAACCCGTCCATCGCCGCCCGTCCTTTGCGACGAAGGAGATCGTCAGGGTCCATTCCGGCCGGCAAGCGGACAATCGAAAGGGAATGGGCAGGGCGCAGCATAGGAAGCGCGCGTTCGATCGCCCGCATGGCTGCGCGCTGGCCAGCTGCATCGCCATCGAAACACAGGATCGGACACTCGAACATCCGCCACAGCATTTCGATTTGCGTCTCGGTCAACGCGGTGCCCAGCGGCGCGACCGCATCCTCGATCCCCGCATTCGCCAGGGCGATCACGTCCATGTATCCCTCGACAACCACCAGGCGGTCTGTTTGCCGCGATGCCGGTCCGGCGCGATGGAGGTTGTAAAGCGTGCGCCCCTTGTCGAACAGCGGCGTATCTGGGGAATTGAGGTATTTCGGCGCTTTCGTATCGGTTTCCAGGATACGACCGCCAAAGGCGATGACTCGCCCACGCGCATCGTGAATGGGCAGCATGAGCCGTGAACGAAACCGGTCGTAGGGTTCCTTCCCGTCAACGGTTATTCGCAATCCGCCTTCGATCAGTTGTTCCTCGTCATATTGAGGCAGCGCCGCCTTCAAGTCTTGCCGATCGGCCGGAGCGTAGCCGAAGCCGAACCGTTCCGTTACGGCAGGGTCGAAGCCGCGGCTTGCCAGATAATCGCGTGCCCCCGCTCCCCCATCCCCGTAGAGGTTGGCGACGAAGCGGTCCTGTGCGGCCTGCATGACCTCGTGCAGTCCGGCGCGTTGTTCCGCCCTGCGTGCAGCCTTGGGATCGGGGGCGGGCAGTTCCATGCCCGCTTCCGCCGCCAGTTCCTTCACCGCGTCCAGGAATTCCAGCCCGCGCTGGTCGGTCATCCAGCGAATCACGTCGCCATGCGCGCCGCAGCCGAAGCAGTGGTAGAAACCCTTGCTGTCGCTGACTGTGAAGCTGGGCGATTTCTCGTCGTGAAAGGGGCAGCAGGCCTTCCATTCATGGCCCGCCTTCTGCAGTTTGGTCGTGCGCATGATGACGCTGGACAGCGTCACGCGCGCCCGCAACTCGTCAAGCCATTGAGGACTTAAAGCCATTGCGCGCGCCTATCACGCTTCGCAAAAACTATAAACAGGCGTTGGACGAACCTTCCGTTTCCGCCGGCATGGGTCCGGGGCCGCGCGCATCGGTATAGTTCGCATTGATCGAATAGGCGACGGCGGGGCCGGCAGGGGGCAGGGTGGACTGCCAGTAGAAGGTCAGCGGTTCCGCCTGTTCCCATTGATCGCCGCCATCGCCGGCGTTGATCGTCCACACCAGTCCGCCTTCGCGGCAGGTGATGACGACATCCGCCTTCGGTCCGATCGCCGCCATCGCTTCGGCCTTGGAATAGCCGGCGGTGCCGGTGAAGCCGTGCGCCGGACGGAGCATCGCGAAGGAAGTCGCCTGCTCGATATCGGACGAATCATTGCCCGATCCGCTGCCACTGCCGCTCCGATTATCCTCGCCCGGATAGACGACGTGGACATAGGTGTAGATCGTGCCTTCAGGCGCGGTCTTGGAATCGCAAGGATCCATACCGGCGGGGCAGGCGACGAAGGACCGGATGTCCGCGAAATTGCCTTCCGCGGTGCTGAGCGTGCCGGTAACCTCGGGTCCCTGAGGCCCGACGACCTTTGCCCCGAGTTCGAGATCGATGAAATCGCCCGCGTCAAGGGCGCGAGCCAAGGCATCGGCTTCGCCATCGGTGGTCGCGACCTCGAGATCGGTCGGCTCCGCGTCCGGTTCGGCAGAACAGGCTGCAAGCGCGACCACAAGGGTCATTAAAATGCCGGCGCGCGCCTTACGAAATGCAATCATGCAAAACTTCCTTTCACCATTGCGCTGGCCTTCGTCATGTCCAGCTCCGCCCCGTGGCGCGATTTGAGTTCGGCCATAACCTTTCCCATATCCTTAACGGAGGAGGCGCCGATGTCGGATTTGATCGTTTCGATGGCGGCGTGCGTCTGCGCCTCGTCCATCTGGCGCGGGAGAAACTCCTCGATAACGGACAATTCCGCCTCTTCCTTCGCGGCAAGTTCCTCGCGCCCGCCATCGCGATACATGCCAATGGACTCCTTGCGCTGCTTGGCCATTTTCTGCAGCACTTCGATCACCATCGCATCGTCGTCCACCTGCCCGGACGAGGTTCGCAATTCGATATCGCGATCCTTGATTTTCGCGCCGATCAGGCGGAGCGTGGCGGTGCGTTCCTTGTCCTTCGCTTTCATGGCGGTGATGGTTTCGTCCTTGATCCGTTCGCGAAGAGTCATGCGTAATGTCCTGTGGTCCAACGATATGGAACGGGGCATTACCCGATAAATTCGCGGCGGGACAGCTTGACGATAGGGCGGGGGCGCTATAGCCGCCACCTCTTAGCAAGCATCGCCGGAAACCCTATCGAACGGAGCGCCTCCATGGCCCACGCAGCCACTTCGCCTGCGCCGCCCAAAGCCGCAACCGGCGCATGCGTCTTTGCAGACGGCACGGTGATCTGGGGCATGGGTTTCGGCAAGGCGGGATATGCCGTGGGGGAAGTGTGCTTCAACACGTCCATCACCGGCTATCAGGAGATCATGACCGATCCCAGCTACGCCGCCCAGATCGTCACCTTCACCTTTCCCCATATCGGCAATGTCGGCGCGAATATGGAAGACGTGGAAAGTGCGGTCGAAAGCGCGGTGGGGTGCATCGTGCGCGAACCGGTTTCGCTGGCCAGCAACTTTCGTTCGACGCAGGAATTCGCGCAATGGATGGAGGAGGCAGGCAAGATCGGCCTGTCCGGCGTGGACACCCGCGCGCTCACGCGTCGCATCCGCCTGTCCGGCGCACCCAACGCGATCATCGTGCACGAACCCAACGGCGGGTTCGATATCGAGAGCCTGCTGGAAAAGGCGCGTGAATGGAGCGGGTTGGAAGGGCTGGACCTGGCAAGCCGGGTCAGCCGCGAGAAGGCCGAGGTATGGGACGGCGGCGCGTGGCGATTGGGTCAGGGGTATGAAAATCAAGAGCAGTCTCCCCCACCCGTTCGCCCTGAGCCTGTCGACGGGCTGCCCTTCACTACCTCCGACTTACCGAAACAGAAGGGCAGGGCTTCGACAAGCTCAGCCCGAACGGATATTCTTGAAAACCCCCAAAGCGGGCGCCCCCACATCGTCGCCATCGACTATGGCAGCAAGAACAACATCTTCCGCAACCTCGTCCGCGCGGGTGCCCGTGTCACCGTGGTTCCGGCGAGCACATCGCTGGACGAGATCCTCACCCTGAACCCCGACGGCGTGTTCCTCTCCAACGGCCCCGGCGATCCGGCGGCGACGGGCGAACATGCGGTGCCGGTCATCAAGGCGCTGCTGGAACGCGACATGCCGATCTTCGGCATCTGCCTGGGCCACCAGCTCCTCGCGCTGGCGGCGGGGGCGAAAACCACCAAGATGCACCAGGGCCACCGCGGCGCGAACCATCCGGTGCAGCGGGTTGGGGAAGGGTCAGGCGACACGTCCGGCTTGGTCGAGATCACCAGCATGAACCACGGCTTCACTGTCGATGGCGACACCCTGCCGAGCAGCGTCGAACAAACGCACGTCTCCCTGTTCGACGGCTCCAACTGTGGCATCGCGATTAGAGGCAAATGCGCATTCGGCGTGCAGTATCATCCGGAAGCATCACCGGGGCCGCAGGACAGCTTCTACCTGTTCGAGAAGTTCGTGAGGATGTTGGGGTGAAAACTATCCCACTATTGTTTGCGCTCCCTCTTTTGATGGCAATGGATTGGGCTCCGCCTACAAAGGAAAAAGTCGAGAAAGATGCTGATCGCTTCCTCGAACGCTGTGGAGCGCAGCATCTTATTGCGATCACCGTCCAAGATATTTCTACTGTTCGAGTCCGATCGCTTAAAGATCCTCGCAAGCGCAACGAAACCGATTTGAAGGCGCTTCGGTGTCTCGGCCGTCAACATTCAAATGCAATCGACTTCAGGCCGTTAGCCATAAGTTTGCTTACGATGGAAGCCAATAATGCCCAAACGCACTGACATCTCCTCCATCCTCGTCATCGGCGCCGGGCCTATCATCATTGGGCAGGCGTGCGAGTTCGATTACTCCGGTACGCAGGCGATCAAGGCTTTGCGGGAGGAGGGCTATCGCGTCGTCCTCGTCAATTCCAACCCCGCCACGATCATGACCGATCCGGACATGGCGGATGCGACCTATATCGAGCCGATCACGCCCGAAATCGTCGAGAAGATCATCGCCAAGGAACGCCCCGACGCGGTGCTGCCCACAATGGGCGGGCAGACGGCGCTCAATTGTGCGCTCAGCCTCGAACAAATGGGCGTGTTCGAGCGATACGGCGTGCAGATGATCGGCGCGGATGCCGATGCGATCGACAAGGCGGAAGATCGCCAGCGGTTCCGCGAGGCGATGGATTCGATCGGACTGGAAAGCGCGCGCAGCGGGATTGCCCATTCGCTGGGCGATGCGATGGCCGTGCTGGAGCGCACCAAGCTGCCCGCGATCATCCGCCCCAGCTTCACCCTCGGCGGAACCGGCGGCGGGATCGCCTACAACAAGGCGGAATTCGAACGCATCGTGCGCGAGGGGCTGGACGCCTCCCCCACCACCGAAGTGCTGATCGAGGAATCGCTGCTCGGCTGGAAAGAGTTCGAGATGGAGGTCGTGCGCGACCGCGCCGACAATTGCATCATCGTATGCAGCATCGAAAACGTCGATCCGATGGGCGTGCATACCGGCGACAGTATCACCGTGGCCCCCGCGATGACGTTGACGGACAAGGAATACCAAATCATGCGCAACGCCAGCATCGCGGTGCTGCGCGAGATCGGCGTGGAGACGGGCGGCTCCAACGTGCAATTCGCGGTCAATCCCGCCGATGGTCGCCTGATCGTGATCGAGATGAACCCGCGCGTGTCGCGTTCGTCCGCGCTCGCTTCCAAAGCCACCGGCTTCCCCATCGCGCGCGTCGCGGCGAAGCTGGCGGTGGGCTACACGCTGGACGAGATCACCAACGAAATTACCGGCGCGACCCCCGCCGCTTTCGAGCCGACGATCGATTACGTCGTCACCAAGATCCCGCGTTTTGCCTTCGAGAAATTCAAGGGCGCGACGGACGATCTCGCCACCGCGATGAAATCGGTCGGCGAGGTCATGGCGATCGGCCGCAATTTCACGGAGTCCCTGCAGAAAGCGCTTCGGGGTCTGGAAACCGATCTCGACGGGTTCAACCGCGTGGTCGAACTGGAAGGCGTCCACCGCGACAAGATCACCGCATCGCTCGCCAAGCGGACGCCGGACCGCATCCTGAAAGTCGGTCAGGCGTTTCGCGAAGGTTTCGACGTCGACGAAATTAACCGCATTACCGGCTACGACCGCTGGTTCCTGCGGCAGATCGAAGCGATCGTGCAGGCCGAAGTCGCGATCGTCAAAGATGGACTACCGAACGGACCCGAGGCGCTGCGCCGCCTCAAAGCCATGGGGTTCTCCGACAGGCGGTTGGCCACGCTGGCGGTGCGATCGGTCGGCGTAGCGGGCGGGATGGGGGAAACGCAGGCGCGCCGATCCGGCCTTCTGCATGACGCCCTGCAGGCGATGGCCGGTGCCACCAGCGAAGCGGAAGTCCGCGCCCTGCGCCGCAAGCTCGGCGTCGAACCCGTCTTCAAACGCATCGACAGCTGCGCCGCCGAGTTCGAAGCCATCACGCCCTACATGTATTCTACCTACGAGGCGCCGACCTTCGGGGTCGCGGAGGATGAGGCCTTGCCGTCCGACCGGCGCAAGATCGTGATTCTGGGCGGGGGGCCCAATCGTATCGGGCAGGGCATCGAATTCGACTATTGCTGCGTCCATGCCTGTTTCGCGCTTGCGGAAGCCGGGTTCGAAACCATCATGGTCAACTGCAATCCCGAAACCGTATCCACCGATTACGACACTTCCGACCGCCTCTATTTCGAGCCATTGACGGTCGAGGACGTCCTGGAAATCCTGCGAGTCGAACAGCAGGCAGGCGAACTTGTCGGCGTGATCGTGCAATTCGGCGGGATGACCCCGCTCAAACTGGCGCAGGCGCTGGAGGATGAGGGCATCCCGATCCTGGGCACCAGCCCCGATGCGATCGATCTGGCCGAAGACCGCGAACGCTTCGCCAAGCTGGTCGACCGGCTAAACCTCAAGCAGCCGGACAACGGCATTGCCTACAGCCGCGACGAGGCCGCATCCGTTGCCGCCCGCATCGGCTATCCCGTCCTGCTGCGCCCCTCCTACGTGCTTGGCGGCCGTGCCATGGAAATCGTCGACAGCGAAGCGCAGCTCGACGATTACATCCGCACTGCCGTGAACGTGTCCGGCGACAGCCCGGTGCTGGTCGACCAGTATCTGCGCGATGCGATCGAATGCGATGTCGACATCATCTGCGACGGTATGGCGGTTTCGGTTGCAGGCGTCATGCAACACATCGAGGAGGCCGGCGTCCATTCGGGCGACAGCGCCTGCACGATACCACCCTATTCTCTGTCGGACGACATCGTTGGCGAAATGGAACGGCAGGCGAAGGCGCTGGCCATGGCTTTGGGCGTCCGCGGCCTGATGAACGTGCAGTTCGCGATCGTCGAGGGTGATGTCTATCTGATCGAAGTTAATCCACGGGCAAGCCGGACGGTACCCTTCGTGGCAAAGGCGATCGGCCAACCTGTCGCCAAGGTCGCCGCCCGGGTCATGGCGGGCGAGACACTGGACGCATTTCCCTCGTTCCGGCGCGATCTCGATTATATGGCGGTGAAGGAAGCAGTGTTCCCGTTCGCTCGCTTCCCCGGCGCCGACCCGGTCCTCACCCCGGAAATGAAATCGACCGGCGAAGTGATGGGGATTGATCGCGATTTCCCGACCGCCTTTTTCAAATCGCAACTGGGTGCTGGAGTGACGCTGCCGCGCGAAGGGGTGGTGTTCGTGTCCGTGAAGGACAGCGACAAACCGATTATCATCCCCGCCATCCGGACGCTGATCGGTGAAGGGTTCACTATCGTCGCGACGGCGGGGACGCAGCGTTTTCTTTCGGAACAGGGGCTGGCGGTTGAACGGGTAAACAAGGTCGCCGAAGGGCAGCCCCACATCGTGGACCGGATGATCGACGGCGACGTCGCACTCGTCTTCAACACGACCGAAGGATGGCAGAGCATGATCGACAGCAAATCGATCCGGGCAACGGCGCTGGAAAAGAAGATACCGTATTACACGACCGCCGCCGCGTCGCTCGCCACGGCGGAAGCGATCCGGTCCGTGACGCCCAGCGCGCTTGAAGTCCGCTCGCTGCAGGACTATTACGGCTAGCAACACCGCGAACTTTCCCGACATCGTTTTGGACTCAAGCCGCCGGATCAGGCGGCGCGGTTTCGAATTGTCGTTCGGCAGGGGCGGCATGAACAAGAACGAGGGTTACGATGGATAAGATTCCGATGCTCGCCGAAGGCTATGAGAAGCTGACGACGGAATTGAAGCAGCTTCGCGCCGAACGGCCCAGGATCGTCGATGCGATCGAGGAGGCGCGGGCGCATGGCGATCTTTCGGAAAATGCGGAATATCACGCCGCGAAAGAGCGACAGGGCCAGGTGGAAGCGATGATCGGCGATATCGAAAGCAAGGTCACGCGCGCCCAGATAATCGATCCGACGACCTTGTCCGGGGACAGGGTCGTGTTTGGTGCGACCGTCACGCTTCTGGACGAGAACGACAAACCCGTCACGTACCAGATCGTCGGCGAGACGGAGGCGAATGCAGCGAGCGGGCGAATTTCCTACAGTTCCCCGATCGGACGTGCGCTGATCGGGAAAAGCCTGAAGGAAGAAGTCGAAGTGACGGTTCCCTCGGGGGACAAGTTCTATCTCATAGAAAAGATCGAATACATCTGATCCTGTCAGGCGGGTCGAACGCGGCGTGACCGGCTGTGTGCGCGGATCAGGCCGCCGGTGTCAGCAATTTGTGCAGTGGAACGATGACATATCGCATTTCGGCGTCGTCCACGGTGCGTTGTGCATTGCTGCGCCACGCCTCGACCGCGTTGTCGTAATCGCTATACACGCCGACGACGTGGATACTTTCGGGATCCTGAAACTCGGTCGATCGAGGATCCTTGACACGGCCGCCCATAACCAGATGTAGAGTCTGCTTGATATCGGATTCCTGCATCGTTCAGCTTTCGAAAGATCTTCGTCGAGGTTGAGAGTAAGGCGTGGTCCATAGGCAAAACGGCGTGACCGGCAAACCCGTCACGCCGTTTTTCGGTGCACGAAGCGTAAGATCAGCGCTTCGCGCGCAATCTCAAATCGCGCTTTGTCCGACCGGCTTTTTTCCCGGTTTCCCGCGCAAGTGCGCGGGCGGTGGCGGCGGCGTTGCTCCCGCTGAAGCTGGCGCGCCGACGCAACGAACGGGCATTGTCCGCGGTTGCATCACCGAAATCCTCGAACCGGTCCTTACCAGCAAGCGCGACGTCCTCCGCTACATCGAAAAGCCCGCCGGCATAGGCCATGCCAAGGTCAGTAGCCCGGCTTGCGATAGCACTAGTTCGACGGCCGGCCCGTGCCCCCATACGCCGTCCCGGCCGCGTCATCGCGCCCACGATCAAGCCGAGGACAGCAACTCCGGCAATCGACGCCACCGGGTGTTCTTTGACAAATTCGGTCGCCGATTGCGTTGCGTCCTGCACCTGATCGCCAAACGTGCGATTAGCGTTTCGTTGCTCGGCCGCCTCGATCTTTGCTTTGAGTTCCTGACGTTTTTCTTCGCTAGACATTTTCAACTCCTTGAACTTTCAATACCGGTGACGACGATCATACGATCGCGGATCGATTACCTCGTCATCTTCTTCGTCTTCGAAAAAGGACAGGATCGGATTTTTCATAATCCAAAGCGATAACGCCCCGATCAGAACAGCGAGGACGCCCTTGTTGTCCTTGGCAATTTCCGTTGCCTCGTCCAAAAGTTCCGAAGCACCGTCGGAAGCACGCATTTTTAGACGTGATCCCAGCGATCGACTGGATAGATCTTCCTTAACATGCGTAAAATCGGATCGGACCAAGGATTTTGCGGAATCGCGCATAGCTCGATCCTCGAGGAGCCGAACATACAGGCTATCCGACATTTCCATCCTCCTTCAACGCATTGGTCATGTTCTTGAACTTACCACGCGCGAGTACGAGTAGGGCGGCCATGATAATGCCCAAGGTTACCGTGACGGCCAGAGTTGCCGCCAGCGGCCCGATCAAAGTCGCAAGAGACAGGATCAAGCCTATCACCAATCCGATCAATAGCAGGTGCAAGACGGCAATCGCGCCGGCGAGGTAAATCCCGACGGTCTTGACCCTGTCCGCTACGAAAGACGCACGGGTTTTCTGGTACCGTAACTCTGCTTCGACGTAATTTTTTCCGTCTGAATAGAGCGTAGACAGATCGTCCATCAGCGATCCGGTCGCCGGATCCGGATCTTCTGTAACCGCTATTGGCTCCACCGGAATTGGTTCGGGGTCGAATGACTCATCGCTTTCTAGCATGACCGCGTTCCGACCGCTATCAGCGACGGCCGCCGCCGAACAGGCGGGCAATCATGAAACCGACCATTGCTGCGGCGCCTACCGCCATGCCCGGGCTTTTGCGGACCGCCGTTCTTGCGTCTTCGGTTAATTCATCGACACTCTTCCTGTCGAGATTCATTGCGGTTTCATCGAGCTTCCGCGATGCGGTGCGCGCGTAATCGCCGTATTTCTGGCCGAGCTTTTCGTCGATCAGTCCGGCCTTGTCCGACACGGTGCGGCTGAGCGATGCAATGCCGCCGCTCGCCTTGGTTTTCGCATCGATCGCCAGTTCGTTGGCCTTCAACTTGGCATCGGCAGTCATGTCCTGCGATCTGCCACGTGCCTGGTCGCGATAAGCCGCTGCGCGTTCGGACGCCTCGCCTTTCAAGGCGCTGGCCCCCGCCTTCGCCTCGTCCAACGCGGCGTTGAACCGCGTCTTTGCTTCCGAAGACGAAGCCTCGGTCGATACGGTATCCGTACCGGCCATGGTCGTCGCGGCTGCCGGTGCAGTGGTTGCAGGAGTGGCTGCTACCGGCGAAGTGGTTGCCGGTGTCGCTGTTGGCGGTTTTGGAGGTGTGGTGGCCATAATTCGGTTCCTTGCTCAATTTTCAAACACGTCGAAGCCGTCCCACATCGGTGCGCGACTTTCGAACTTTCAAATATTGCAACGCAACTTGCCTGCGAATGTTCCGATGAATAAGAAAGCGCGATGCGGCCATATCGCATTTTACGCGTTGCCGAACGAAACCGATTTCTCACGTATCCGACCCCTGTATCCGACGGAGTGACCCAATGACCGCCATCATCGATATTCACGCGCGCGAAATTCTCGACAGTCGCGGCAATCCGACGGTCGAGGTCGATGTGCTTCTTAGCGATGGCAGCTTCGGGCGTGCCGCGGTTCCCTCAGGCGCATCGACGGGGGCGCACGAAGCCATGGAATTACGCGATGGCGACAATGACCGCTATCTTGGCAAGGGCGTTCGGAAAGCGGTGGATGCCGTGAATGGCGAGATATCCGAACTGCTGATCGGACTTGACGCTGAGGACCAGCGCGATCTCGACATGGGGTTGATCGACCTCGATGGAACGCCGAACAAGGCGCGCCTGGGCGCGAATGCCATTCTGGGGACCAGCATGGCAGTCGCGAAAGCCGCGGCCAATGCACGCGGAATGCCGCTCTATTCCTATGTTGGCGGCGTTGCAGCACATCTGTTGCCGGTACCCATGATGAACATCATCAACGGGGGGGAGCATGCGGACAATCCGATCGATATTCAGGAGTTCATGGTGATGCCCGTCGGTGCGGACAGCATCGCGGAGGCGGTTCGCTGGGGCGCGGAAATCTTCCATACGTTGAAAAAAGGTCTGACGGATAAGGGTCTTTCGACCGCCGTCGGCGATGAAGGCGGGTTCGCGCCGGACCTTGCAAGCACGCGCGACGCGCTCGATTTCATAATGCAGTCCATCGAAAGGGCGGGCTTCACGCCCGGCGACGACGTCGTTCTGGCGCTCGATTGCGCCGCAAGCGAATACTTCGCTGGTGGCCGCTATCACTTGAAGGGGGAGGGTAGCGTCCTGGCGCCTGGCGAAATGACGGATTATCTGGCCGCGCTGTGCCGGGACTACCCCATCCGTTCGATCGAGGATGGAATGCATGAGGATGATTTCGAAGGCTGGCGTGGCTTGACCGATGCGATCGGGGGATCGGTGCAGCTGGTCGGCGACGATCTGTTCGTCACGAACCCGGATCGCCTCGCCACGGGCATCGAAAAAGGGTTGGCCAATTCATTGCTCGTCAAGGTCAATCAGATCGGAACGCTTACCGAGACCCTGGAAGCGATAGATATCGCGCATCGCGCCGGATATACGACGGTCATGTCCCACCGATCCGGGGAAACGGAGGACGTAACCATCGCCGATCTCGCGGTTGCCGCGAATTGCGGCCAGATCAAGACCGGCTCGCTGGCCCGGTCCGATCGTCTGGCGAAATACAATCAGCTGATCCGGATCGAAGAGGAACTGGGCGGCAGTGCCCGCTATGCGGGTCGCGGCTGCTTTGCATAAGTCAGGCTATCGGTTCGCGAACCGGGCCTGCAGATCGACCATCGCCAGCGCCGCGCGCGCCGCCTCACCACCCTTGTCCTTCTGACCGGGATCGGCGCGCACCTGCGCCTGTTCGTCGTTCTCCACGGTCAGGATACCATTACCGATCGCGATGCCGTCCATGGTGAGCGCCATGATACCGCGCGCGCTTTCCCCGGCGACGATCTCGAAATGATAGGTTTCACCGCGGATGACCACGCCGATTGCCACGAAACCCGCATAACGTTCGCTCTCGGCTGCCAGCGCGATCGCGCCGGGTATCTCCAGCGCGCCGGGTACGCGGCACATGTCGACCGTATGCCCCGCCTGTTCGATCGCACGGCGCGCACCGACGATCAGCTGCGCGTTCAGATCGTCGTAAAAGCGCGCTTCGACTATGAGGAATTCGGCCACGAGATGCTCCTGCCTGAGATACGGGTCAGACCGGTAACGGGAGCGGGCGGAATTGGAAAGGTGGTGGACGCACTTGGGTTCGAACCAAGGACCGGACGATTAAGAGTCGTCTGCTCTACCAACTGAGCTATGCGTCCCGTTCCCTTTCCTGCCGCGGCATGAACCGGGAAGGGCGCATATAGCGTCCCCGACGACGATGAAAAGGGGCAATGCGAACAATCGGTCGAGCCGGTGCAGAGCGCGTGCCAGGATCAAAAGATCCGCCGGCGCCCGCTTTCGCGGTTCCAGCGGTTCACCATCATCAGACTGCCGATGCAGATCATGTTCGTCAGCATGGACGATCCCCCATGGCTCATGAAAGGCAGGGGTATGCCGACGACGGGCGCGAAACCCATGACCATCATCAAATTGATCGCGACATAGAAAAAAATCGTCGCGACCATGCCGGCTGCCAACAGGCGGGAGAAGCGATCGGACGCGTCGCGCGCCACGCCCAGACCCCATTTGAGGATCAAGCCGAAGAACAGGATAACCAGTAGTCCGCCCAGAAAGCCCCATTCTTCCGCCATGGTCGCGAAAACGAAATCGGTATGCGGTTCGGGAAGATAGTTGAGATGGCTCTGCGATCCTTCATTGAACCCTTTTCCGGAAAAGCCGCCCGAACCGATGGCGATCTTCGACTGGGTTATGTGATATCCGGCGCCCAGCGGGTCGCTTTCCGGATCCATGAAGGTCGTTACGCGGCGCTGTTGATATTCCTTCAGCCCGAAGAAATAGGCCAGCGGCGCAGCAATCGCCGCGACGGCTCCACCGGCAACGAACCAGCGGATCGGCAATCCGGCCAGTAACATCACGACCGCCCCGCCGAACACGATGGCGAGCGATGTGCCAAGGTCGGGTTGCAGAAGGACAAGCGCGACCGGCAAGGCAATCAGCAAACCTGCAGGAACGATGGCACGCCAGGTTCCGATCATGCCGCTGGGCAAGGATTCGTAGAATTTGGCCAATGCCAGAACGACCACCGGCTTCATCAATTCCGACGGCTGCAGAACGATCGGCCCAAGGTTGAGCCACCGCTGGCTACCCCCGCCCATGAAACCCATCGCTTCCACCGCGACCAGCAGCAGCAGCACGATGACGAAAGCGGGATAAGCCGCCAACTTCACGATGGATCGCGGGAAAAGCACCATGATCGACGCCATCGCCAGGAATACGCCGAACCGAACCAGATGGGAGGCCGCGAAAGGCTGCATGCTGCCGCCCGCCGCGGAAAACAGCACCGCTGCGCCAAATCCGACCAAGGCGATCAGCGGTATCAGCATCTGCCAGGGCTGCCGCGCGATTGGCGCGGGGACGATGGTTTGTCTCATTCAGGATCGACCGAAGCGGACAGTTCCGGGTTGGGCGATCCTTGTACATTGCGGTTGCTGGCCTGTGCGCGCCGTTCGGCCAGTTGCGCGGCCATGCGCGCTTCCGCGTCGACGCGGTCGAATATCTCTTCGTCCCGCTTCGGCACCGGTGGAACGTCGGCGCCTGCAGCGGACGCGTATTCAGCATAGCGCGCAGACAGGCGCTCCTGTGCCGTTCCGCCCCATTCCTTTTCCAGCGCATTCAGGGCTTCCAACCCTTTTTCCGGGTCGAACATGAACGTCATCACGTCGCGGGCAATCGGATAGGCCGCACCCGAACCGCCGCCATGTTCGATGACGACCGCACCGGCATAGCGTGGATTGTCGAATGGCGCGAAGAAAGTGAACAGCCCGTGATGACGGAACTTCCAGGGGCCGGTCCGTCCGTCGGTCCGGCTCAGCGATACGACCTGCGCCGTGCCGGTCTTGCCGGCCATTTTCACATCCTCTATCGGCAGCCGTGCCCGTCCGGCTGTGCCCGGGCCGTTCACCACGTCGCTCATCGCCTGCCGGACGTAGGCGATATTGTCAGGTGCGAAGCCGAGACTGGCAGGGGTGGGATTGCTTCGATCGAAAAGCAGGTTCGGCACCAGTTTCTTGCCTGTCGCCAGCCTGGCGGACATGACCGCAAGCTGCAATGGATTGGCCAGGTAATATCCCTGACCTATACTGGCATTCACGGTGTCGTAGGACCGCCAGGGTTCGCCGTGCTTCCTTTGCTTCCAGTTCGGGTTCGGTACCGTACCGAAGAACTGGCTGGTTACGGGCAGCGCGAATTCCTGACCCATGCCCAGCGTTTCGGCCATTTCTGCCACTTTCGCGAAACCGATTTCCTGCGCGAAGTCGTAGAAATAGCTGTCGCAGCTTTGATAGATCGCCTTTCCCATGTCCACGGTTCCGTGGTTGGACCAGCAATTGAACCATCGGTTGCCGATGCGCCGTCCGCCGTTGCAGGATATCGTCTTGTCCGGATCGATACCCGCCTGCAGGAATGCCATGCAATGCATCGGCTTTACCGTCGATCCAGGTGGGTATAATCCCTTCAATACCTTGTTGCGCAGCGGCACGCGCTCATTCTCGCGCAGCATCGCATATTCGACGCTGCCGATGCCGGCGGAAAAGCTGTTGGGGTCGAAACTGGGCATCGACGACATGCACAGAAGATCGCCGGTATCGCAGTCGATCACGACGACCGATCCACTTTCCTGTCCCAGGCGGCGCGCCGCGTAATCCTGCAACGGGCCGTCGATCGTCAGCTTGACCGGATTGCCCTGCGTATCGGGACGCGTGTCGAGATCGCGTACGATGCGCCCCGAAGCGGTGACCTCGACCCGACGCGCACCGGGTTTCCCGCGCAACTTCTGTTCGAACTGTTTTTCGAGGCCATCCTTCCCTATCTTGTAGCCGGGCGTTACCAGCAAGGGATCGCGCTCGAGTTCATACTCCTCCGCATTGGCCGGTCCGACATAGCCGATCAGGTGCCCGACGGAAGGGCCGGTCGGATAATAACGCGAGAACCCGCGTTGCGGAACGACGCCCGGCAAGTCCGGAAGCCGCACGCTGATGGCGGCGAACTGTTCGTAGGTCAGGCCGGTACCGACTTCCACGGGCTGGAACCCGCGGGCGTCATCGACGGATTCCCTGATATCCTGGATACGTGGCGCTTCCAGCCCGAGCAATTCGCCCAGCAGTTCGATGGTCCGGTCGGCATCCGGCAGTCTTTCGGGAATGACATCGACTCTGAAGTCTGCGCGATTGGATGCGAGCGGTGCACCGTTGCGGTCGAGTATCCAGCCGCGCCGGGGCGGGATGAGCGTCAGGTTGACCCGGTTGCTTTCCGCCTCCATCTCGTATTTCTCGTTCTCGGCAATCGCGATATAACCCATCCGCACCGCCAGCAACGTACCGATACCGGCGCCGATACCAGCCAGCACGAAGCTGCGCCGGTCGAACCGTTCGGACAGCGTGCCGGGGGTCACCGGGGGTTTCGATCGTCCTTGTGCCATCAACGCACCGTGCGGACGCGCTTCAACCGAATTCGGTCGAGGAGGGCTATGACCCGCATGATCACCGGAACGAGCAGAATGGATATGAGCAGCTGCGGCCCCAGCGCGATCAGGCCCGCCAAACCGAGACTGCCACCTGCGAAGATGGCCGATATCAGCAAATACGCCGCGATAAACACGCTCATCGTGAGCCAATCCTGCAAATGACTGCGCCAGGGAAATCGTGCCTCGATCAGTTCGATACCGATCATGGCGAGCGACCATAGCAAAATAGCACTGCCGAATGGCTGGCCACTGAACAGATCGTCGAACACACCCAGGGGAAAGCCGATCCAGGCTGGAAACAGTCCGGGGCGAACCATACGCCAGCCGATCAGCAGCAGGAATCCAAGCGGCGGTATCACGGGAACTGCGCTGGTGAGGATCAGGATGGGAACGAGCGAACCCAGCATGACCGTCGCAGGTGGGACCGTATTGACCAGCATCGGCGAATGTGCCCGGTTTATGCGGCTGCCATATTCATCCCGCCGTGCTTTGGGATTGAGGTTTTCCATCAAGTGCCTGAATTTCCGTTCTCCGCTGCATCGCCGTCCGTTCCGGACGTCTCGCCGTCTTCGACCAGGGGTTCGTCCGCCGGTTGCCGCGCCGCTTCGACCAGCTTGGGTTCATAGATCGGCTCGACCGATACGTAATCCGTCGCGACGGGATCGCTGATAACCCGCGCGATCGCTCCGTCATCCGTTACTTCGGTTACGATGGCGACCGGCAGGTTGGGGCGATAATAGCCGCCCGAACCGCTCGTCATCATCATATCCCCCTTTTTGAGGGGATTGATGCCCAGATTGATCAGGCGGATTTGCAACAGACCGTCCCCGCGCCCTTCCGCAAAGGCAATCACCCTATCATCCGCGCTGCGTACCGGCAAAATGCTTTGACTGTCGGTCAGCAGCAATACGCGCGAAGTCGCGCGGCCGGTTTCCAGGATGCGGCCGATGACGCCGCGCGGGCTGCGAACCGGCATGCCGACGCGCACCCCGTCGTTGCGACCGACGCCGATATAGGCGAAGCGGCGCGAACTGGTTGATGTCGATCCGATCAGCCGGGCAATCGCCACTGGGCGCGCATCGTCCGTTGCAAGGCCGAGCAGTGCTTTCAGTCGCCTGTTTTCCTGCCGCAGGGATTGCGCTTCCGTCAACTTGATGCGCGCCAGTTCCATCTCGCGCTTCAGCCGCGAATTCTGCGCGCCGGCGGCGAGATAGCCGGAAACGGCATCGATGAAGCTCTTGGACTGCGTTCGCGCGGCAGCGGCGCTTTCGCCAACCGGGCTGACGATATCCTGCGCGGTGGTTCTTGGCCCGTTGAAATTGGCCGGCCGCCATAAGGACAGGCCGAGCAATACGGCACCGACCAGCGCACCGATCCCGGCCAGGACGTAGCCGGTGAACAGACCGTATTGCGCACGGCGCGAACTGGTGGAGCGCCGGGATGGTGGCGCCATTATACAGCTCCCCCTGGGTGATCGGCATTAAGGGCGGTCAGGCGGTCATGCGAACGCCGCGATAGACTTCGTCTTCCATCGCGCGCCCTGTTCCGATCGCCACGCAGGACAGCGGATCTTCGGCAATGCTTACGGGCAGGCCGGTTTCCTCGCGCAGATGGTCGTCGAGCCCGCGGATAAGCGCGCCGCCGCCAGTAAGAACGATGCCCTGATCGACGATGTCGGCGGCGAGTTCGGGAGCCGTGTTTTCGAGGGCGATACGTACGCCTTCGACGATGGCACCGATGGGTTCGGCCAGCGCCTCGGCGATATGCGCCTGGTTGATGCTGATTTCCTTGGGCACACCGTTTACGAGATCGCGGCCCTTCAGGGTAATGATTTCCCCGATGCCGTCTTCGGGCACGATTGCGGTGCCGTAATCCTTCTTGATCCGTTCGGCGGTGGCCTCACCGATCAGCAGGTTGTGATGACGGCGAACATAGCTGACGATGGCCTCGTCCATCTTGTCGCCCCCGGTGCGAACCGAGGTGGTGTAGGCCAGACCGCGCAAGGAAAGGACCGCTACCTCCGTCGTGCCACCACCGATATCGACCACCATCGATCCCACCGGTTCGGTTACCGGCATGTCCGCACCGATTGCCGCGGCCATCGGTTCCAGGATGAGATACACCTCCTTCGCGCCGGCATTGCTGGCAGCATCGCGAATGGCGCGCTTTTCTACCGAAGTGGAGCCCGACGGTACGCAGATAGTAATTTCAGGATAGCTGAACAACGTGTTGCGCCCGTTCACCTTGCGGATGAAATATTCGATCATCTTTTCAGCAATTTCGATATCCGCGATAACGCCGTCGCGCAGCGGTCGGATCGCTTCGATCGAATCCGGCGTCTTGCCCATCATCATCTTCGCTTCGTCGCCGACGGCCTTCACCTTCTTGAAGCCGCCTATCGTTTCCATCGCGACGACGGAGGGTTCATTGAGGATGATACCCTCCCCCTCGACATAGACCAGGGTATTCGCGGTGCCCAGATCGATCGCCATGTTGCGCGAACTGAATTTGAAGAGGTTCGAAAAGAAGCCCATGATGCGCGGTGTTCCGTAGTTCGATTGGGCCGTGCAATGCCGACAGGTTGGCTTTTGGCGACCGGATGGTAGCAGGGGTACAACGCCCCTTAGCCGGGTGCCCGGGAAAAGGCCAAAATTTATTCCCGGCTTTGCACGTCTTTTTCCATCGCCAGCCTCGAATTCCATTCGCTTCGTCGCTACGATTTGCCCATGCCGCAAATCCGTCGTCTGCCTGAAGCGCTGGTTAACCGCATCGCGGCGGGGGAAGTGGTGGAACGTCCGGCCGCCGCGCTGAAGGAACTGCTGGAAAACGCCATCGACGCAGGGTCCTCGCGCATTGTCGTTTCGATCACGCAAGGCGGTCTCGAACGCATGGAAATTACCGATAACGGTTGCGGGATGACCGAGGCCGAAATGTGTCTGGCGCTGGAACGCCATGCCACTTCCAAACTGCCCGACGACGCGATCGAACAGGTTCGCACCCTGGGCTTTCGGGGGGAGGCGGTGCCGTCGATCGCCAGCGTATCGCGCATGACGCTGGAAAGCCGGGTAGCGGGCGCGGATCAGGGATGGCGCAAGGTCGTCGATCACGGTATGCCGATCGAAAGCACGCCCGTGGCGATGCCGCCCGGTACGCGCGTTCGGATCGAACACCTGTTCGGCAAAGTGCCCGCACGACGCAAATTCCTGCGGACCGCGCGCAGCGAATATGGCGCTTGCCTGGACATTATTCGCCGCCTTGCCATGGCGCGCGCGGACATCGGCATCACATTCGACCACGGCGATCGGCGCGTGCTGGCTTTGCAGGCATCGGACAGCGTGGAAAACCGAGTGTCGGAGGTGGTCTCACGCGATCTCGCCGCCAATTCGGTGTCGATTGACATCGGACGCGGTTCGATGCGGTTGACGGGTATCGCCGGGCTGCCGACTTTCAACCGGGGGGTGGCCGACCATCAATATCTGTTCGTAAACGGTCGACCGGTGAAGGATCGCCTGCTGACCGGCGCCGTTCGCGGGGCCTACGCCGACATGCTGTCGCGCGACCGGCATGCCGTCCTCGCGCTGTTCCTGGAAATTGCGCCCGAAGATGTGGATGTGAACGTCCATCCCGCGAAGACCGAAGTACGATTCCGTGATAGCCGGGACGTTCGCGGGTTCATCGTATCGAGCTTGCGCAAGGCGCTTGGCACCGGGGACCGCCGTAGCGCGCAAAATCCCGATGCGGCTGCGATGGGGCGTTGGCAGGCGGAACCTGGCCGCGACGAGGTCTCGCCGGCCTTGCGGTCCATCTTCGACAATCGCGATTGGACGCGATCTTCGTCCGGAACCGGCCCGGTATCGCAGGTCGCCGAGCCGCATGCACCCTGGAACGCGCAGACCGGAGAGATACTGGATTCGCCGCAGGGGCGGGCCGAATCCGCCGATCCTGCGGGCGCCGACGATGTGCCGCGCTACCCCCTCGGCGTGGCGCGCGGTCAGATTGCGAATACCTACGTCGTGGCCGAAGCGGAGGACGGGCTCGTCCTGGTGGACCAGCACGCCGCGCACGAACGTCTGGTTCTGGAACAATTGCGCCTGGCCGGCGCGGATGGCGCGGTCCGGCGCAGTCAGGCACTGCTCATGCCCGAAATCGTCGAACTGGAAGAGGCCGATTGCGATCGTCTCGAAGAAGCGGCGCAAGGTCTCGAACGGCTGGGATTGGATCTGGAGCGGTTCGGGCCAGCCGCCATGCTGGTACGGGCCATGCCGCACGCCCTGGGCACGGCGAACCCGGCCGGACTGTTGCAGGATATTGCCGATGATATCGCCAAGCATGGGCTGGACGACGAAGTCGGCGCGATCCTGCTGGGTGAGAAACTCGATCTGGTACTGGCGACCATGGCCTGTCACGGGTCGGTTCGGGCGGGCCGGACTCTGAACGTCGCGGAGATGAACGCGCTATTGCGCGAGATGGAATCGACACCCCGGTCGGGTCAATGCAATCACGGTCGGCCGACCTGGGTCAAACTGTCCATGGGGGATGTCGAGAAGCTGTTCGGTCGGCATTGACCCCGGCGATCAAAGCGAATCATCCGCCTCCGGATCGCGCACGCGGATGAGGCCGTTTGACACCATTTCCAGCACCACTTCGCCGTGCTGATTGAATGTGCGGCCACGCGATTTGAAAATGCCCATCTCCGGTCGCGACTGGCTGCGGCGCTTTTCCAACACCGTCGTCTCGACGCGGAGAACATCGCCGGGATAGACCGGTTTCTTCCAGCGCAGTTCATCGACGCCCGGCGAACCCAGACCAGCCTGCCGGTTCTGCGCCATGTTATCGACCATCATGCGCATGGTCATTGCGCAGGTATGCCAGCCGCTGGCCGATACACGTCCGAAATGGGTCTTGGCGGCGGCTTCCTCGTCGAGATGGAACGGCTGGGGATCGTATTTCCGGGCGAATTCCCGGACCTCGTCCGCGGTTACCTCGTAGGCTCCGTAGGATGACGACATCCCGATCTCGATATCTTCGAAAAACAACATGCCGGTGTTCGCGGAAGTCATTCGATCAGGACCGGAAGGATGGGACACCGGCGCTCGTATCGAGTTCGGGTATGATCCGATATCGCGCCAGAACCAGACTGAACAGACCGAACAGAAGCAAGCCGATCGCGGTCAGCGTGAAGACGACGCCCTGGCCCGCCAACGACGCTACCGCGCCGCCCAGGGTCTTGATTTGATCCGACCCGCCAGACAGGAAGCCGGCCTGAAACAGCGACCAGCCTATGATCGCATAGACGACTGCCCGGGCTGCAAAACCCGCGCCGCCGAGCCAGCGGGTGAAGTCCGGCGCCTGACCGCTGATCCGGTGCATGAAGTCGCCGGTAATGGCTTTCTTCGCTTGAAAGATGGCGGTCACGAAAAAGGCGATGCCCAAGATACCCAGCACGATGCCGCCGAAATCGACCGAGAGGATGCCGGCGGCCGCTTCCTGCGCACCGCCGCTGTCCGATCCCCCGTTCGCGCCATCCGAAGAGGTCGCGAATTTATAGGCGGAGTAGGCCAGCGCCAGATGACCGATCGCGCTGCCGAGATGGCCGATCCTCTTTCCCCAACCCTTGGCATCGGAACCATTGTTCTCGATGTCAAACAAGGGCGAGCAGAGACGGAACAGTGCGTAAGCGACCAATCCGACCACCATCAGCCACAGGATCGCCGTTCCCGCCGGGAAATCCTCGATCGCCTGAAAAATGCCGTCGGTCCCCTGACTGATCGCGCTTGCACTGGTGAGCGCGATGATGCCGAGCACGGAATAGAGGATGGCACGGCTAAAATATCCAATACGCACCAGCCAGTCGAATTTTTCCGACTTGTCGACCATTCGCCTATCCCCCTCCAAAGTTCATTCGCACGCGTCCTATGACTTACCGTCGGCAAAGTCCACGCACAAGGACGGGGGCGCACGATACGCTAGACGTTGAACTTGAACAGCATCACGTCGCCGTCCTGCACCAGGTACTGCTTGCCCTCCTGGCGTAGCTTGCCGGCCTCGCGGGCCGGGCCTTCGCCGCCCAGATCGACGAAATCCCGATAGGCGGTCGTTTCGGCACGGATGAAACCTTTTTCGAAATCGGTGTGGATTTCACCGGCTGCCTGAGGTGCGGTGGCGCCTGTCGGGAACGTCCAGGCACGGGCTTCCTTCGGTCCGGCGGTGAAAAAGGTTTTAAGCCCGAGCAGATCATACCCAGCGCGGATGACGCGCGCCAGACCGCTTTCGGTAAGGCCCATCTCTTCCAGAAATTCGACCCGGTCCTCCGACTCCATCGTGACCAGCTCGGCTTCGATCGCAGCGGAAACGACGACGGCCTGCGCGCCTTCCGCTTCCGCCTTGGCAAACACGCTGTCCGACAGGGCGTTGCCCCCGGCCGCTTCTGCTTCGGCCACGTTGCAGACGTATAATACAGGCTTGGCCGTCAATAGTTGCGCGCTGTCGAAGACGCGTTGCTCTTCCTCGTCGTTCGGTTCCGTCAGGCGGGCGGGTTTGCCTTCGCGAAGCAATTCCAGGGCCCGCCCCAGAACGGCCGCGGTGATCCTTGCTTCCTTGTCGCCGGCGGTCGCCCGTTTCTGCGCGTTGGGCACGCGTTTTTCCAAGCTCTCCAGATCGGCCAGCATCAGTTCCGTTTCGACCACTTCGGCATCGGCCAGTGGATCGATGCGGTTGGCGACATGCTGGATATCGTCGTCCTCGAAACAGCGCAGCACATGCACGATCGCGTCGACTTCGCGGATGTTGCCCAGGAATTGGTTGCCGAGCCCTTCGCCCTGGCTGGCACCCTTCACCAGCCCGGCGATGTCGACGAAGGCCAGCTGCGTCGGCACGATCTTCGCGCTTTTGGCAATCGCGGCGATCCGGTCGAGCCGATCGTCCGGCACGCTGACCTGGCCGACATTGGGTTCGATCGTGCAGAAGGGATAATTCGCCGCTTCCGCCGCCTGCGTTTCGGTCAAAGCGTTGAACAGGGTGGACTTGCCGACATTGGGCAATCCGACGATTCCGCAACGGAAACCCATCATATTCTCCGATGAAATGGTAATTGGCCGCGCGCATTAGCCGGCCATGGGGATGTTGACCAGCGCCGCACGCGGCATCGCCCAGCGTCAGATGTCGTGAACCGCCTTGACCCACGGGCCATAGGCGCTGTCGCCCAACCATCCGACCTGCGTTTCCGCACTCACCCGATTGATGGCAAGCTGCGGCTTGGGACCGGGATGCACGGGTCGGCGCAGGGGGCGGGTGCCGGGCGGCATGGCTATGAGCTGCGCCATCGCGTTGGGCACGTCCATCGGATCGGTCGTACCGCCGTCGTTGCTGCGATTGCGCAGCTGTTCGATGGCGGCGGAATAACCGCCCAGATGTTTCTGTTCCGCGCGTTCGAGCAGAGCCTGGGTCAGAATGTTGGCATTCTGCCAAATTTGCGTCGGGTAACCGCCCGGTTCGATGATCGTCACATCGATGTTGTGCGGCACCAGTTCATACGCCATCTGCTCGCTCATCGCCTCCAGCGCGAATTTGGTCGGCGAGTATTGACCGAAATTGGGCAACATGACCCGGCCCAATTGCGACGATACATTGATGATCTGCCCCTGCTTGGCCGCGCGCATCGCAGGCAGGGCGGCCCGCGCCATGCGGTGGGGGCCGAAGACGTTGGTATCGAACAGCAGGCGCGTGGCTTCCATGTCCTGTATCTCGATCGGACCGGCGGTGGAGATACCGGCATTGTTGATCAGCACGTCGATCGCGCCGCCCGCCATCCGTTCCGCTTCGGCAACGCCGGCGGCGACCTGCGCATCGTCCATCACGTCGATCGCGATGACATGCAGATCGAGGTTCTCGGCTGCTGCGAGTTCGCGCAGTTCGTCGGACTCGGGGCGGGGCAGGTTGCGCATCGTGGCGAACACCGTGGCGCCCTTGCGGGCGTAATCCTCCGCCGCCAATCGCCCGAAACCGGACGAACAGCCGGTAATCAGGATCGATTTGCCCCGAAGGCTTTCGGGCGCGCGTATAACGTCTCCCTGTGCGCGCGTGGCCGTGGCGGCAAGGGCGGTGGTCGCGGCGGCACCGGCCAGCAATGTTCGGCGGTTAAGGGATGGCATGATTGTTATCCTTGGTTTGCGTATCGTCGATCGTTTCGTGCGTGTCGTCCGCCCACCCCAGTTCATTCAACCGGCGGCGGAGGAAGTGGATGGCGAAAACGTCGTACACACTATGCGCCACCATGACGAGGACGAGGCTGCCGGTTGCCGAATAAACCACGCCGAATATGATGCCGATCACGAAGATCAATGCCGTGATGACGGGTTTGCTCAAGTGGATGACGGCAAACAATGCGGACGCGACGATGATGGCTGGCACGGGGCCGATAAAATCGGTCAGGATCGTCTGCAGCCCGCCGCGAAACAGCGCCTCTTCGCCCACACCGGCACTGATCGAAAGGATGATGACCGCCGCCAGGGAAAAAGGTTGCCGCAGGAACGCGAAGTTCGCGCGCTGCAACTCGATCATGCGGTCGCAAAATCGGGGGAAGGTCCGCAGGTTGATGACGGCTACCGCGATGAGGGCACCGGCCAGAAGGAAACCGTGCAGTACGCCGGCTGCGTCGATGGGGGCGAATTCGGCAATGGGGCGCCCGCTCCAATACCACAGGCCGATGCCGCAGAGGGTGAACACCACCGCTTGCGCGACGAACAGGGGCAGGACCTGCCCCTGCGTCATCGCAGCGATTTGCTGCTCGTCCCTCATTCCATGCGCCGTGCGAATTCGTTGAGAAAGCGCGCATCGTCGCGCTCGGCCAGCCAATGCGCTTCCGCCCCGATCGCGCCGAGCATCTGCGTCAGATCGTCCTGTTCCGCCTTCGCAAAATTGCCAAGCACATGGCCGTTCACCGCGTCCTTGTGCCCCGGATGGCCGATGCCGATGCGGATGCGGCGGTAATCCGCATCGCAATGCTGCCCGATGCTGCGCAGGCCGTTATGCCCCGCATGGCCGCCGCCTTGCTTGATGCGCAGCTTGAACGGGGCAAGGTCCAGTTCGTCGTGAAAGACGGTCAGCGCATCGGTGTTGAGTTTGTAGAAGCGCAGGGCTTCGCCGACCGATTGCCCGCTCTTGTTCATATAGGTCGCCGGCTTCAGCAGGATTGCCTTGTCGGGCCCGATCCGCCCTTCGCGCACCCATCCCTGGAACTTCTTCTGAACGGGCCCGAACTCGTGCATCTGCGCGATCACATCCAGCGCCATGAAGCCGACATTGTGCCGATGCATCGCATATTGCGGTCCGGGATTGCCGAGGCCAGTCCATATCTGCATCGGCCGGGCGTTAGTCCTTTCGCCAAGGCCGCTCAACCATGGACACCGGCTCAAACGAAAACACCGGCCCCGCTTTCGCACGGGCCGGTGTCTGCGATCGGTAAAGACGCGAAAATCGGGGGCGCGTTAGCTGCCCTTGTCTTCCTGTTCCTTCGCGGCATCGGCATCGGGACCTTGTTCGGTCGCGGCGGTTTCGCCGGCTTCCATACCTTCGCCGGTCTGGCCTTCTTCGCCTTCGGCACCGTCTTCGCCTTCGTCTTCGGACTTGCGAAGAGCGGATGGCGCGACGAGGCCTGCAATCGTGTAGTCGCGATCGGTAATGGCGCTGACCGAACCTTCGGGCAGATCGATCTCGCTGATGTGGATCGAATCGCCGACTTCCTTGCCGGTGACATCAATCTGGATTTCGGACGGGATCTTGTCGACCTCGCAGACGAGGTCGAGTTCGTGACGCACCACGTTGAGAACGCCGCCTTTCTTCAAACCGGGCGATTCCTCTTCGTTGATGAAGACCACGGGAATGGCGACTTCGATCTTCGAACCCTTGGTCAGGCGCAGAAAATCAGCGTGCATGCGGACGATCGTTGACCGGGTGGAAGGCAACGTCCTTGGGAATGGTGCGGACCTTCTTGCCGCGCGATCTCGACCATCACGATCGAGTTCATGAAGTGCCCGGTCATCAATTGGCTTGACTAAGTTCCTTCTCCTCGACATGAATCGGTTGGGCTTCTTCCTTGCCGCCATAGATCACGGCGGGGACACGGCCATCGCGACGCAGTCCACGGGAGGCTCCCTTGCCAGCCCGTTCGCGCGTCTCGGCCGGCAGGTTCAGAGCGTCGCTCATAATAATTGCCTTTCGAATTGCATTTCAGATGTTTCCCCAGCCACACCTCCAGGGATGAACATGGTGGGAAAGAGGGCGCGCATAGGGGGGCGGGGGTTCTTTGGCAAGATTTACCTCCCCCCTGCACAAGATCGCCTATTGTACGCGCCGAACCGTATAGCCGCGCGCGTTCATCAATTCCGGCAGGCCGCCCGCGCCCGCCACGTGCGACGCGCCGACCGCGACCAGCAATGGTCCATCGTCCTGCATCCAGCGATCGATCGCCGCCGCCCATCGCCGGTTGCGGCGCGTCAGCAGGGTTTCGCGCAATTCGGGATCGGCCAGGAAGCCCTGTCCGTTGCGCTCCACCAACGCCGCCATATCACCGTCGCGCCAGATGCGCACGAGTTCGCGATATTCCGCCTCCCTGTCGTCCTCGGCATCGGCAATGACCGCCTCCAGCAGGTCTCGCTGTTCGGTGAAGGGCAGCGTGTCGAAGATTGAAAGCTGGCCGCGCGCCCCTTCCAGAATACGCACGTCGTCGAATTCCCGCTGCAGAGCACGATCGACGCCGTTTGCGGCCGAACCCGACGCGCCCACCTGCGCCAAGGTCAGTGCCGCCGCCCAGCTTTCGGTCGTGGCGAAATCCTCATCGGTATAACCGCCTTGGCGAAGCAGCGCCGCAAGATTGTCTTTCAGCGCGGGATCGATCCGAGCGTTCAGGGGCGGCAGATTGTCGGTCGCCGCCAATTGCGCGAAGATCGCAGCCGACCGGCCATCGTCGCCCAGTTCACCGATCTCAAGCACGACGGCGTCCGCCGATCCGATCGCGCGTTCCAGGGGCGTGGTGCGCCAATCGACGCCGTCGGGGAGAGAATGGATGGTGCCGAACAGCCAGCCTTCGACTTCGCCGGATGCGTTTTCGACGATCCACAAGGCGGGGGTGGCATCGGAAGCGGGGCGGGAAGGTTCGCACGCCGATAAGGCCAAGGGGGCCAGCGCGACGAATGTCAGCCTAAGTATCGTCCGCCGGTCAAGCCAAGCCCACACCAATTACTGCAGCCGCATGACCGCGATATCGCGTTCGGCGAGCGCGGCCTGTACGCTCCTGCCGCCCGCCAGATGCCCGGCGCCCACGGCCACGAACACAGTGCCCGGCCTGTCCAGTCGCGTTTCGATCCATTCCGCCCAGTCGCGGTTGCGGGCATAGAAGATGGTTTCGGTCAGCGCGGGGTCCGACCTTTCCTGATCGAGAAGTTCGCCCAGCCCGTCGATATCGCCATCGGCCCATTCGGCCACAACATCGTTCAGCAGGGGCACGACCTTGTCCACTTCTCGCGACACTTCGAGAAGGTAGCTCTTTTGCGTGTCCATCGGCAGATTATCAAGCATGTCGATCTGGAACTGCGCGGTTTCCAGCGCACCGCGTTCCTTGCCTGCCGCTTCGCGTTCGAGCACGGTTTCCACGCCGGACGCGCCGCTATATCCAGCTTTCAACAACGGTATGATCGACAGATTGACCGCCGCCATCCACGGTTCGAACCGGTCGAAGGCGTTCACCGGCAGCCCCAGGCCGGTCAAGGCGCTTTCAAACATGGCCCGTTCCTCTTCGGACAGCATCTCACGCAGATTTTTGCCGGGCGGCAGCATTCCCGCAGCCCGGAACTCACGCCGCATCGCCTCTTCGCCACCAAGCTGGGTGAAGACTTCGGTCACCAGACTGTCCGAACGCGACAAGGCCTGTGCGACATCGCCTTTGAACCATTCGACGTCTTTGGGCAGGGCATGGACCGTACCGAACAGATAGATCGTCGTGTCCTTGTCCGCGATCTGCCACAAGGGCGGGCCGACGGTTGCAACCTGCGTCACAGGCGCAGCGGGCGCGACCGCCGTATCCTGTGCCGCGATCGGTCCCGCAAAGGCAAGGAAGATTGCTGCGACGGATAGTTTGGAACCGATAATCAGCCGCAATGCGATAGTTTCCTCTGGTAAATGCAAGCGTTTGCCGCAAGCTGAGCGTCAACGGTGTGCTGGCGGAAGGCAATCGACGTTAGGCGCGGAATCGAAGCAACGATAGCCCAATCCTCATGAAATGGCGATCGAACTGATAACCCCCCTGCATTCCGACGCGCAAACCTCTTAATCGCAACGGATTATCCGCCGGCGGGGAACGCGAGATTGACCGTCCATGCGCAATAAGCCAAGGCGCGCAGCCATGAATACCGCCCGCGTCATCGATCCGCGAACAAGCTTTCAGGACATGATCCTGATGCTGCACGATTTCTGGGCGGCGCAAGGGTGCCTGATCCTGCAACCTTACGACATGCGGATGGGTGCGGGCACGTTCCACACGGCGACGACCCTGCGCGCGCTCGGTCCCGAACCGTGGAACGCCGCCTTCGTCCAGCCATGCCGCCGCCCGACCGACGGCCGTTATGGGGAGAACCCCAACCGGCTGCAGCATTACTACCAATACCAGGTTATCCTGAAACCCAGCCCGCCGGATATTCAGGACCTTTATCTCGACAGTTTGCGCATGATCGGCATCGACCCGCTGAAGCACGACATCCGTTTCGTGGAGGACGATTGGGAAAGCCCGACCCTGGGCGCGTGGGGCCTGGGCTGGGAGGTCTGGTGCGACGGGATGGAGGTGACGCAATTCACCTATTTCCAGCAGATGGGCGGCTTCGATTGCAAACCCGTCGCAGGTGAACTGACCTATGGGCTGGAACGGCTGGCCATGTACATCCAAGGCGTCGATAATGTGTACGATCTCGACTTCAACGGGCGCGGGGTCACCTACGGTCAGGTGTTCCTGGACAATGAAAAGCAGATGTCGGCCTGGAATTTCGATGTGGCCGATACGGACGGCCTGTTCCGCCTGTTCAACCAGGCGGAGGCGGAATGCCGAAACGCGTTGAATGCCGATCTGCCCGTCGCGGCCTATGAACAGGCAGTCGAGGCCAGTCATATATTCAACTTGTTGCAGGCGCGCGGCGTCATCAGTGTGCAGGAACGCGCCAGCTATATGGCCCGCGTGCGCGATCTGGCGCGCGGTTCGTGCGAAGCGCATATGGCACGAAACGCCGGCGAATGGGCCGAACGGTTTCCGGAGTGGAGCGTGTGAGCGACTTCGTTCTCGAACTAAGGTCCGAAGAAATACCTGCGCGGATGCAAGCCGGGGCGCGCGCGGAACTGGAAATGCTGTTCCGCCGCGAACTGGATGCGGCCGGCGTGGCGTACGGCGATCTGACCATCTGGTCGACCCCGCGCCGGCTGGCGTTGATCGCGCGCGGCTTGCCGCTCGAAACGAAGGCGGTGTCCGAAGAGATCAAGGGCCCGCCGGAAACCGCGCCGGATCAGGCGGTGGACGGCTTCTGCCGCAAGGTCGGCGCGACCCGCGATCAGCTGCAAGTCCGCGATGTGAAAGGCCGCCCGACCTACTTCGCCGTGATCGACACGCCGGGCAGGGCTTTGAAAATTCTTCTGGCCGAGGCGATCCCGCGCATCATCCGCGACTTTGCGTGGCCCAAATCCATGCGCTGGGGCGGCGCGTCGCTCAGCAGCGAATCCCTGCGCTGGGTCCGCCCCCTGTCCGGCATTCTCGCATTGTTCGACGGCGAGATCGTCGAATGCACCGTGCATGGTGTAACCTCCGGCGCCGTCACCCTCGGCCATCGGTTCCACCATTCGGGCGATATCACCATCGGCGGTTCGGACGATTACGCGATGAAACTGCGCGCGGCGCATGTCATCGTCGACCACGAGGCGCGCGAGACACTGGTGCGCGATGGGGCGCGGCGCGTCTTCGACGAAGCCGGCCTCGAAGTCATCGCGGATGAGGCGCTGGTCGTCGAGAACGCCGCACTGACCGAATGGCCGGTGGTGTTGATGGGCGGCTTCGACGAAGCGTATCTGGAGCTGCCGGACGAAGTCATCCGGTTGACCGCGAAGCTCAACCAGAAATATTTCATGGGTCAGCGTGCCGACGAAACGCTCGCGCCGATGTTCGCCTGCGTCGCCAATATAGAAGCGGCCGATGATGGCATGGCGATCGTCGTCGGTAATGAACGCGTGCTCGACGCGCGGCTTTCGGATGCACGGTTCTTCTGGAACGTCGACCGCAAGAAAACGCTGGCCGAACATGCCGAAGGCTTGAAGCGCATCACCTTCCACGAGAAACTGGGCACAGTTGCCGACAAGGCGGAAAGAGTGGCGACACTGGCGCGGTGGTTGTGCGACGAAGGTATCGTTCAGGCAGACGCCGAACAGGCCGAACTCGCCGCGCGCCTGTGCAAGGCCGATCTCGTCACCGAGATGGTCGGGGAATTCCCGGAATTACAGGGTCTTATGGGCGGCTATTACGCCCGGACCGAAGGTTTGCCCGAGGCAGTTGCGGACGCCATTCGCGACCATTACAAACCGGTAGGGCAGGGCGACGACGTGCCGACCGCGCCGGTAACGGTGGCAGTGAGTTTGGCGGACAAGTTGGATAGCGTCATCGCCTTCTTCGCGATTGATGAGCGTCCGACAGGTTCGAAAGACCCATTCGCACTTCGCCGTCAAGCACTAGGGATTGTCTCGTTGATTGTCAGAAACAAGCTCCGCTTGAGCTTGATCGATACGATCGGACGACACCAGATAAAAGGCGTTTGGGACCAGTCGTCGGGTGATGACAATACGCCCGACCAATTGTTCGACTTCTTCGCCGACCGCCTCAAGGTTCAGCAGCGCGAGGCAGGCGTCCGTCACGATTTGATCGACGCCGTGTTCGCGCTCGGAAACGAAGACGACCTCGCGCGGCTTCTCGCTAGAGTAGAAGCGCTGCAATCCAGTATCGAGACCGACAATGGCGCGAACTTGCTCGCGGCCTACAAGCGTGCGGCGAACATACTGAAAAAAGAAGATTACGAGTTCACACGCCACAAAATTCCCGAAACGGGTGAGGAAGACCCGCTTGCGCTGGTCGACGATCCGATATTGAGGGACATTGTCGCGGACCAGGCCGCGGTCAAATCAAAACTTTCCTACACGCCCGAACTTGCGGAAAAGCGATTGATCGATGCGCTCGACACGGCCGCCCCGCAAGCGCGCGATGCGGTCGAAGCGGAGGATTTCGCCGCGGCCATGGCTGCGCTGGCGCGCTTGCGCATACCGATCGACCGATTTTTCGAGGAGGTGACCGTCAATGCCGATGATCCTGAAAAACGCGCGGCGCGGCTCTACCTGCTCGCCCGCTTTCGCGACGCCGTCCATACGGTGGCCGATTTCAGCCGTATCGAAGGCTGACGCGGCAGCCGCGAATTTTTCCCGTTGGACTGTGTAACACGCGGTCCATGTTGTGTTGGGGTACGATGAAATGAGCCAGACTGTCTATCCGTTCGGCGGCAATGCCGATCATTCCGATCCACGCCAGAAGGACAAGGGCGTGACCGGGGGGAAGGGGGCCAATCTGGCCGCGATGGCGGATATCGGTTTGCCCGTGCCCCCCGGCTTCACCATCACGACCGACGAATGCGTGTCCTATCTCGAAGGCGGCGCGGACTTTTCCGATTCGCTCCGCAAGGATGTGGCAAACGCGCTCGCACATATCGAACGCACGGTCGGCAAGTCCCTGGGCGACAAGGACGATCCGTTGCTCGTATCGGTACGTTCCGGAGCACGGGTGTCGATGCCCGGAATGATGGACACGGTCCTCAATCTCGGTTTGAACGATGAGACGGTACTTGGCCTAGCGTCGAGTTCGGGCGACGAGCGTTTCGCGTGGGACAGCTATCGTCGTTTTATCCAGATGTACGCCGATGTCGTACTGGACGTCGACCATGGTCTGTTCGAAGAAGCATTGGAGATCGCGAAGGAAGACAAGGGCTTATACAACGATACGGAGATGCTGGCCGAAGATTGGCAGGCGCTTGTCGAACAGTTCAAGCTGATCGTCCGCAACCAGTTGGGGTACGATTTCCCGCAGGATGTATCGGTCCAGCTATGGGGCGCGATCGCCGCCGTGTTCGACAGTTGGGACAGCGACCGGGCCAAGATCTACCGCCGGCTGAACGACATATCGGGTAAGTGGGGCACCGCCGTCAATGTGCAGGCCATGGTGTTCGGCAATATGGGAGACACCAGCGCGACCGGGGTGGCCTTCACCCGCGATCCTGCGACGGGTGAAAAGGCCTATTACGGCGAATATCTGGTCAACGCGCAGGGCGAGGATGTGGTGGCCGGCATCCGGACACCCCAATATCTGACGAAGGCCGCGCGCGAGGCGGCCGGCGCCAAGCCGTTAAGCATGGAAGAGCTGCTGCCCGCTGCCTTTGCCGAACTGGCGGCCGTCTTCGATCTGCTGGAAAAGCAATATCGCGATATGCAGGATATCGAATTCACGGTGCAGGACGGAAAACTGTGGATGCTGCAGACCCGTACCGGCAAGCGAACGGCAAAGGCCGCGCTGAAAATGGCGGTCGATATGGTGGGTGAGGGGCTGATCGACGAGACGGAAGCTATCCTGCGCATCGATCCCATGGCGCTGGACCAGTTGCTCCATCCCACGCTCGATCCTGATGCTAGGCGCGATGTGCTCGCGACCGGACTGCCGGCTTCGCCGGGCGCGGCCAGCGGGGTTATCGTACTTGATGCCGACCGGGCCGAGGATCTTGCCGCGCACGGTACGAAATGCATTCTGGTGCGACTGGAGACCAGCCCCGAAGACATTCATGGCATGCACGCCGCGCAAGGTATCCTTACTGCGCGCGGTGGCATGACGTCACATGCGGCCGTGGTTGCGCGTGGAATGGGGCGCCCCTGCGTATCGGGCGCGTCTTCCGTCTCGATCGACATGAAGGCGCGGACGCTGCGGATCGGCGACCGCGATCTGAAGGAAGGGGATACGCTCACTCTGGATGGGACGACCGGTCAGGTCATGGCAGGTCGGGTCGCCACGATCGAACCCGTCATGGCGGGTGATTTCGGAACGCTGATGGAATGGGCGGATCGCCATCGCCGTATGAAAGTGCGAGCCAATGCCGAAACGCCCGGCGACTGCCGCATCGCACGACAGTTCGGCGCGGAAGGCATCGGCCTGTGCCGAACCGAACACATGTTCTTCGATGCGAACCGGATCAACGCGGTGCGCGAGATGATCCTGGCCGAGGATGAGGCGGGGCGGCGCGCGGCCTTGGCCAAACTGCTGCCCGAACAGCGTTCGGACTTTCGCTCGATTTTCGAAGTCATGGCCGGACTTCCTTGTACGATTCGTCTGCTTGATCCGCCGCTTCACGAATTTTTGCCGCATGGCGATAGCGAGTTCGCCGATCTGGCGAACAATACGGGACTGGATATCGATCGTCTCAAGAGACGCGCGGCGGAGCTTCACGAAGTCAATCCGATGCTGGGTCACCGGGGTTGCCGGTTGGGCATCACCTATCCCGAAATCTACGAGATGCAGGCGCGCGCCGTGTTCGAAGCGGCCTGCGCAGTGGCCCGCGGGGCCGATACGCCGCCCATGCCGGAAATCATGGTTCCCCTGGTCGCATCCCGGCGCGAACTGGAGATTTTACGCGCGCTGATCGAACGCGTGGCAGGGCAGGTCTTCCGCGAAACCGGCATCGAAATACCCTATCTGATCGGCACCATGATCGAACTGCCCCGCGCGGCGCTGATGGCTGGCGAGATTGCCCGAGAGGCGCAGTTCTTCTCTTTCGGCACGAATGATTTGACACAGACCACGCTGGGCCTGTCGCGCGACGATTCCGCTCGCTTCCTGGCGCCCTATGTCGACCAGGGTATATTCGAACGCGACCCATTCGTCAGCCTCGATATCGACGGCGTCGGACAGCTCGTTGAAATGGCCGTGGAACGCGGAAAGGCAAGGCGGGCCGACATCAAGCTGGGCATTTGCGGGGAACATGGCGGCGATCCGGCGAGTATCGAGTTCTGCGAGAAGACCGGTCTCGACTACGTCAGCGCGTCGCCCTACCGCGTGCCGATTGCCCGACTGGCCGCCGCGCAGGCCTCTCTTCGCTGGAAATAATACCTTATTTCCAGCCAGTAAGCGTCATCATCTCGAACCGTTCGACCACCTTTCCATCGCGGTCGCGGGCAGTATCGAATGCCGCTTCCGCTTCGGCCCGATCCTTCCGTCCTAAACTTCGACCCGGGTCGTTCAGCACGTTGGTCAGCCCCTGATCCCGAAGGTCGTCGAGCAGCCGCTGGAACGAGGAATACCGGACGGTAATGGTATGGCTATCGACGACCTGCCGCCTGAAGCCCGCGCGTTGCAACAGCCCTGCCGCTGCCTGTCGATCGACGAGCGGATGCATACGCGCCGCGGGTGAAGGTCCGTCCGCCTTTACCATCCATTCGCGCAACCGGCTCAGGCTGCCGGCCGCGGGGAACGCCGCAAACAGGACCCCACCGGGACCAAGGGCGCGGTGCATGTGCACAAGCGCGCCCGGCAGGTCGTTGATTGTGCCGAGATGCAGCAGGTGGATGAGCATGTCATATCGACTTTCGCCGAATGGCCGCTGCTCGTCGAACCGGTCGAGTTCCGCCGTCGTAACGCTTGTGCCAGCGCTCGTCAGGTGATCCTGCAATCGTCCGGTCCAATCGCCTATGACAAAAGCGTCTTCCGGGCGCAATTTCATGAAGGACGCGCGTTCGATCACATCGTCGATCGCATCGTCGAGCAGGTAGCGTGCCGCATTTGCGCGTCGACTTCGCGATACCAGACGGCGCCATGCGGCCCGGCGCCGTTCTTCGCTGAATATCGTAGGGGGTCCGGCATCGTTCATGACGATATCCGTGACCTGCTTGCCCCTGCCGCGCAAGTGCGACAGATGGAACAACATGTCGTACCGGGCGCGCATAGCGGAAATTTCCAAACCGTTGATCGATCTGGTCTATCCCCCGCGCTGCCCAATATGCGGCGATGCGATCGGCGATCAGGGCGGCGTATGTCTGGCATGCTGGTCCGGTTTGCAAGTGCCCGGCAAGCCCGCTTGCGTAAGGTGCAGCCGTCCGCTGATTTCAGAAGGGTTCGATGAACCGGATCGATGCGCGCGTTGCCGGGCGTCCCCGCCGGCGCATGACGGTATCGCGGCCGGAACGATCTATAACGATACATCGCGCGCGCTCGTTCTGGCGTTCAAGCATGGTGGCAGGATCGCTTTGTCCCAAATGCTGGCGCGGGTGATGGTCGCCCGCCTGCCGGCATTGCAAGGCGAATGGATGTTCGTTCCCGTGCCGCTACATCCGCTTCGCCTTTGGCGGCGCGGCTTCAATCAAGCGGCACTGCTGGCGAGCGACGCTGCCAAGCTTCGTGGACAAACCCTGCTGGTCGATGGGCTGGTCCGCCGCAAAGCGACACGGCCGCTTGGCGGGATGGGGCGGGGGGAACGGTTGGATATGCTGCGCGATGCCATTGCAGTCCATCCCAAACGGCTTGCCCGCGTGGATGGCGCGCAAATCATTCTCGTCGATGACGTGCTGACCAGCGGGGCTACTACCGACGTATGCGTGAAAGCGTTGAAACAGGCGGGCGCGCAAAAGGTGATCGTGAACTGTTTTGCCAGAGTGCTGCGCGATGTGCCGCAACGACAGCTTTGAACGCGAAACGCCCGAAGCACAAAAGCCCCGGGCGCCACGTGACGAATGTTCCTGGATCCGCCTTTCGGCAATGGCAGCCTCCCCCTCAAGACGTGCCGGGATCCGATCCCTCATCGTTGTCGGAAGCGCCAAAGCCTGGACCGGCAGCATTCCTGTTCCCCGAACCCGACACCTTTCAGCGCCACGGTTACAGCGACCGGTATCTGCTTGCGGACACCGTAAAAACGGTATTCCATTCATCCAGCGGTCAAGATAGACTTAAACGAGACGGACGTGGCTATTTGGCCATAGGTGTGGATTTCCGGCAACAGGCCAATTGGTGCGGACAGTTTCATGAAAACACAACGACGATGACCACCGCAGACCTGGAGCAAGGCAAACTGTTCCGGCCGAAGTTCGACGGTAACGGATTGCTGACGGGGGTTGTGGTCGATAGCCGAACGAACGCCATACTCATGGTCGCTTTTCTGAATGAAGAAGCGCTCGACGCGACACGGCGAACCGGATTGGCGCATTTCTATTCCCGATCCCGTCAGCAGCTTTGGCGCAAGGGCGAGACGTCGGGCAATACGCTTCACGTCGTTCGTATTCGGGTCGATTGCGATCAGGACGCGCTGATCTTCGAATGCGAACCGGCCGGGCCGACCTGCCATACGGGCGCGGATACCTGTTTTTACCGCATCTTGGAGAATGGAAACTTGAGGCGAGACGATCTTCCGTAGTACGGGCCGGCTTGACGTTTACGTAAAGGGCAGATATGGTTTCTGCATGGCTTCCGCTTCCGATACCGAACCACTAGATCACCAGCGCGGAGCGTATGCCGGCGCCCATCTTGATCGTCCGGATCGGCTCGCCCGGGAACAGTTCTCGATTTCCGATCTTACATCCGAATTCGACTGCACCGCGCGCGCCCTGCGCTTTTACGAAGACGAAGGCCTCGTTGCGCCCCAGCGAGCGGGCCTGACCCGCGTCTATTCGCAGCGGGACCGCGCGCGCCTCGCCTGGATCATGCGCGCCAAGAATGTCGGGTTCAGCCTCACCGAAATTCGCGAGATGATCGACCTCTACGATCTGGACGACGGGCGGGTCGAACAGCGCCGAGTGACGATTGAAAAATGCCGCATCCACGTAGCCAAACTGAAGCGGCAACGCGCGGACATCGATTCGTCCATCAAGGAATTGACCGGTTTCATCGATCATATCGGGGAACTGGATCTCGACAACGGCTCCACCGGCTGAATACGACATCATACACAAGGGAACGACCATGCCGACCTATACCGCCCCCACCCGCGATGCGCGCTTCATCATCAACGAGGTGCTCGACCTGCCCAGCTACAACAATCTTCCCGGGTTCGAAACCGCGACGCCGGACATGATCGATACGGTCGTGAACGAAGCGGGCAAGTTCTGTTCGGAGGTTCTTGCGCCCCTCAACCAGATCGGTGACCGGGAAGGGTGCAGACGGCACGACGACGGCAGTGTCACGACACCGACCGGCTTTAAGGAGGCGTTCGACAAATATGTCGAGTCAGGTTGGGGCACGATCAGCGCACCCGAAGAGTTCGGCGGGCAGGGCATGCCTCACGTTCTGGGCATGCTGGTCGAGGAGTTCGTCAGCACGTCCAACCAGGCGTTCGGCATGTATCCCGGCCTGACCACCGGCGCCGCCGCGGCGATCCTAGCCAAGGGATCGGACGAGCAGAAGAATAAGTATCTGCACAGGATGATCGCCAATGAATGGCTTGGCACGATGAATTTGACGGAACCGCATTGCGGCACCGATCTTGGCATGATCCGCACGAAGGCGGAACCGCAGGCCGATGGCTCCTATGACATTACCGGTCAGAAAATCTTCATTTCCGCCGGTGAGCATGACCTGACCGAAAACATTATTCACCTCGTCCTCGCCAAGACCCCCGGCGCGCCGAACAGTTCGAAAGGTATTTCGCTGTTCATCGTGCCCAAGGTTCTGGTGAACGACGATGGCTCCCTAGGCGACCGCAACGGCGTGAAATGCGGTGCGATCGAGGAAAAGATGGGCATCCACGGCAATTCGACCTGCGTCATGAATTACGACGGGGCGACCGGCTACATGGTCGGCGAGGAGAACAGGGGGCTGGCCGCCATGTTCATCATGATGAATGCGGCGCGTCTCGGCGTCGGCATCCAAGGATATGCCCAGGCGGAAGTCGCCTATCAGAACGCCGTCACCTATGCGCTCGACCGGCGTCAGGGACGCGCCCTGACCGGTCCGGCCGAGCCGGAGGCGCCGGCCGACCCGATCTTCGTCCATGCCGATGTGCGCCGTATGCTGATGGATGCGAAGGCCTATACCGAAGGCATGCGCGCTTTGGCGCTTTGGGGGGCCCTTCAGGTCGATCTGACCCATCGGGGAGCTACCGATGAAGACAAGCGGAAAGCGGATCAGATACTCAGCCTGTTGACCCCGGTCATCAAGGGTTACGGCACCGATAAGGGTTTCGACATCGCGGTCAATATGCAGCAGGTGTTCGGTGGGCATGGCTACATCCAGGAATGGGGCATGGAACAATATGTCCGCGATAGCCGCATCGCCATGATCTACGAAGGTACCAACGGCGTACAGGCGATGGACCTATGCGGTCGCAAGCTGGCGCAGAACGGCGGCGCCGCGATCCAGACTTTCTTCGCGACCGTCGACGCGGAGATTGCCGAGGCGAACCAGGTTTTCGAACTGGAGGATTTCGCCGGCAAGCTTGAAAAAGCGCTGGGCGAACAGAAGGCGGCGACCATGTGGTTCATGCAGAACGCCATGCAGAACCCGGACGATCTGGGCGCCGGGGCGCATCATTACATGCATATCATGGGCATCGTATCGCTTGGCCTCATGTGGCTTCGTATGGCATCCGCCGCGCAGAAGAAGCTGTCCGAGGGTACCGACGACAATGCTTTCTACGAAGCCAAGATCGCGACGGCGAACTACTTCGCCGACCGGTTCATGCCGGACGCCGGCGCGTTGCGGCGCAAGCTGGAAGCGGGCTCCGGTTCGATGATGCTGCTCGGCGAGGAAGCCTTCCGGACCGCCGCCTGAGCAGATTCGATACGCACGAAGGAAGGGCGCGCTCCACATAGCCGGAACGCGCCCTTCTTAACGTTTGCCCTTTATTCGTTCGGCAGAAACTCGGGTACTGACAGGTATCGTTCGCCCGTGTCGTAATTGAAGCCCAGCACCCTTGTGCCCTTATCGAGCTCCGGCAGCTTCTTTGAGATCGCCGCAAGTGTCGCGCCGCTGGATATACCGACGAGCAGTCCTTCTTCCGTTGCCGATTGGCGCGCCATCTCCTTCGCCTTTTCGGCATCGACCTGAATCGCGCCATCGATCGCCTGCGTATGAAGGTTGTCCGGAATAAAGCCCGCACCGATACCTTGGATAGGATGGGGTCCGGCCTGACCGCCGCTGATGACCGGCGAAAGTTCCGGCTCGACAGCATAGGATCTGAGATTCGGCCAGGTTTTCTTCAATTCTTCTGCGCAGCCGGTCAAATGGCCGCCCGTGCCCACGCTGGTTATCATAACGTCGATCGGTTCGTCCGCGAAATCCTGAAGAATTTCCTGCGAAGTCGTGCGAACATGCACTTCCACATTGGCGGGATTGTCGAACTGGGAAGGCATCCATGCACCCTCGGTCTGCGTCACCAGTTCGGTTGCACGTTCGATGGCACCGGGAATACCCTTCGACTTGTCGGTAAGGTCGAAGCTGGCGCCGAAGGCCAGCATCAGGCGGCGCCGTTCGATCGACATGCTTTCAGGCATCACGAGGATCAGCTTGTATCCCTTCACCGCGGCCACCATGGCCAGCCCGATCCCGGTGTTGCCGCTGGTCGGTTCGATGATCGTGCCTCCGGGCTTCAATTCGCCGGAGTTCTCCGCCGCCTCGACCATGGACATGGCGATGCGATCCTTGATCGACCCGCCCGGATTGGCACGTTCGGACTTGATCCATACCTCATGATCGGGGAACATTCGCGAAAGGCGGATATGCGGCGTATGGCCGATGGTTTGAAGGACGGAACTGGCTTTCACGATAGGTCTCCCATTGCGTATCGGTTCAGGGTGTCTGGTCTTTCAACTCATCCGGAGGATCAAAGGTCCGGGTCGTGCGCAGGACCGGAAAAATCTGACTCCACATGGCGACGGTGAACAGCGCACCGGCGCCGCCGACCACCACGGCCATAGCCGGACCGATCACCGACGCGAGCGCTCCCGAAAAAAAATCGCCGCCTTCGTTGGACGCGGATATGGTCAGCAGCGAAACCGCCGACACGCGGCCCCGCTTGTCGTCGGGCGTGTGCAGTTGGATGAGGGATTGCCTGATATAGACGGAGAACATGTCGGCTGCGCCGATGATGAAGAGCATCGCCAGCGACAGCGGCATGGAGCGGGAGATACCAAATACGATCGTGGCGAGCCCGAACAGGGCGACGGCGCCCAGCATCTTGGGTCCGACCTGGTTCCTGAGCGGCCGAAAGGAGAAGAAAAGGGCAGTCAGCGCCGCGCCGATCGCGGGGGCCGCCGCCAATTGCGCCAGACCGGTTTCGCCAACCTCCAATATGTCACGCGCATAGACCGGAAAAAGTGCGGTCGCGCCGGCCAGGAATACGGCGAACAGGTCCAGCGTTATGGCGCCCAACACCATTTTGTTGCGGACGACGTATTGCAGCCCGTCGACGATCTGCCCGATCGGCCGCTTCGAACCCGGAATGGCACTTCGCGGGACGTTCCCGATCAACGATAGTGCGACGATCGAAACGACGAACAGAGCGAAACTGACGATATAAGGTGCAGCCGGGGCCACGGCGTATAGATAGCCGCCTATGGCCGGGCCGACAATCATTCCGACCTGCCAGGCGATGGACGACAGTGCGATGGCATTGGGCAGGATCGCCTTGGGCACCAGGTTGGGGGCAAGTGCGGACAGCGCCGGCCCGGCGAAAGCGCGCGCAATGCCCAAAAGCACGGCGATTGCGAACAGACCGGTCAGGGTCATGGCCTCGGTCCAGCTCAGCCACGCCAATATTCCGGCACAAACCATTTGCAACGCGACGGTCAGCCGCGCGACGGTGCGCCGGTCGAACCGGTCGGCGGCAAGGCCGGAAAACGGCGTCAGCAGGAACAACGGCCCAAATTGCAACAGGCCGATCAGCGCAAGTTGCCAGGAAGCCTGCATTTCGTTCAAGCCGCTGTCGCGTGCGATATTGTAGGTCTGCCACGCGATGATCAGCAGCATGGCATATTGGGCCAGCGTCATGGACAGACGCGACACCCAGTATGCGCGGAAATTGGCTATACGAAAGGGGTGCGTATTGCTGTCCACCGGCCGCTATTGACAGGGGTTGCCGTCAAATCCAAGCGGCGTTCAGCGATCCTTGCGAAGGCGCGGATTGGGTTGCAGCGTGTCGATCACATTCATGAACTCGTCGAGCCGAATGATACGTTCGAACTGAAAACCGGCGCGTTCGTCGCGGGTCCAGATTACATAGGCTTCGATACGCCCGACTATGGGAAGCCGCACGATCACCCGCTCCCCGCGGGTCAACCTTTCGCAATTGTCGATCATGAACCCGTGCGCCGATATATTGCTGATATGGATCTGCACATCGCCGCGATCATGGTGTTCCGCGATGACCGGAAAATCCACAGGATGCCGTGCAGCGCGTCTTAGATCGGTTACTGAAAGCCGTGCTCCAACACTCATGCCCGTATCGTCCTTCCGCTGCATGGGAACACCCCTAATGCCATCGAAAGCCTGATATCCCGTAAACGTAAACGTGTCAGATCGGGACTAAACCACGGTTTTATCGACGGATCTACCGCGAGATCATCGCGTGTTTCTTTTTCCCCAAGCTCAGCCGATGTTCACCATCGATAGCGGGTTGCACCAACATGCCCGGATCGTCGATCACGGTATCGTCAAGGCGGACGGCGCCTTCGGCAATCTTGCGTTTGGCGTCCTTGTTCGAAGCGGTAAAGCCCAGTTCAGTCAGCAATGCGAACATCCGCATCCCCTCGGCTCCAGTCTGTAGGCGCGGCAAATCGTCTCCGGCACCGCCTGTAAACGTTTGCGATGCCGTTTGCGCAGCGGATCGGGAAGCATCCGTTCCTCGGACAAGCGCCGTAACCTCGTTGGCGAGAACGATCTTCGCTTCGTTTACGGCGCTGCCTTCGAGCGCATTAAGACGATTGATGTCGTCCAATGGCAGATCGGTGAACAGCTTCAAGAAGCGGGTTACGTCGCGGTCGTCGACATTGCGCCAATATTGCCAGAAATCATAGGCGGGCAGGCTATCTTCGTTGAGCCATACGGCGCCGTCCGCGGTCTTGCCCATCTTCCTGCCATCCGCGGTGGTCAGCAATGGCGTAGTGATGCCGAAAAGTTCGGTCCCGTCCATCCTGCGACCGAGTTCGATCCCATTGACAATATTGCCCCATTGATCGCTGCCGCCCATCTGTAACCGCACGTTTCTTTCCCGCGCAAGGTGGCGGAAATCATACGCTTGCAGGATCATGTAGTTGAATTCGAGAAAGGTCATCGGCTGTTCGCGTTCGAGCCGCAGCTTGACCGAATCGAATGTCAGCATCCGGTTGACGGTGAAATGCGCGCCTACTTCCTGCAGCATTTCGACATAACCAAGACCGCCGAGCCAGTCATGATTGTTAACCAGCACCGCATCCGTCGGACCATCGCCAAAGGTCAGCAGCCTTTCAAAGACCGTCTTGATAGAAGCGATGTTTTTTGAAATCGCATCGTTCGATAGCATCGTGCGGCTGCTATCACGCCCGCTTGGATCGCCGATGCGCGTGGTACCTCCGCCCATCAGCACGATCGGTTTGTGGCCGGCCTGCTGCAAACGGCGAAGCATCATGATCTGCACCAGACTGCCGATGTGAAGCGAAGGCGCGGTCGCGTCGAACCCGATATAGGCGCGTATGATGGATTTCGCAGCCAGAGCGTCCAGCGCGGCGGCATCGGTTGCCTGATGGATATAGCCGCGCTGATCGAGCGTGCGGAGCAGGCTGGAGGTGAATGCATTCATGATGTGCGCCATAGCGGGCAGCATCGCGTTGCAAAAGTGGTCGTTCGTTTTATCGGGTTGCAGTCGCCGGACGGCACGGCAATAGGACGGTCCATGCCATCGCTACGTCGCCACTGTGATAGTTTGCCCGGCCCGGTCCAGACCGTCGATGCCAAGATCGCCAAAACCGATCTGGGTTGCCGAGCGCGGTTCCGGTTGGAAGGCGACATGACCGCAGTGGTCGTTCCCCCGCCATCGGCCGGGAGGCGGTTGGACGATCTTTGGAAGACGACCTGTCTAGAAATCTTCTGGCAGCGCGAAGGGAAGAGTTCCTACCGCGAATTCAATCTGTCGCCGTCCGGAGACTGGGCCGCCTACGATTTCGACGACGTCCGCACAAACATATGCCGCGCACCGGTCGAAGCCATCACGATCGCCTGCGTCGGCTTTGAGACCGGTCTTACGTTGGAATGCGACGTTGCCGCCGACCTCGACATGCCGGCCCGCATCGCGCTCAACGCGGTCGTCGAGGATACGGCCGGTAACATTCAGTTCTGGGCTCTGGCATTCGCGGATGGCCCGGCGAACTTTCACAGTCCAGCCTGCCGCGCGCTTAAACTGGAAACGTCTTCGTGAGCGTGATGTTCGGCATGGATCGGCTGCTGAGCGACGCGTCACTTCGCAAGCCTCTCGAAGGCAAACGCGTCTGCCTCGTCGCCCATCCGGCATCCGTAACGCATGATCTTGTCCATTCGCTCGACGCATTGGTGGAAGCGAACGTCAAGGTCACCTGCGCGTTCGGTCCGCAGCATGGGTTGCGGGGCGACAAGCAGGACAACATGGTTGAGACCGAAGATTCGATCGATCCGCGTTACGCGATACCCGTCTACAGCCTTTACGGCGAAGTCCGGCGTCCGACGCGCGAAATGATGGCCGAAGCGGACGTGTTCCTGTTCGATCTTCAGGATCTGGGTTGCCGCATCTACACTTTCGTCACGACGCTCCTCTACCTTCTCGAAGCGGCGGCTGAACACCGGAAGGCCGTGTGGGTATGCGATCGGCCAAATCCCGCCGGCAGGCCGGTAGAAGGCACGTTGCTCGAACCGGGACAGGAAAGTTTTGTCGGCGCGGGTCCGATGCCGATGCGCCATGGCCTGACCATGGGCGAGATGGGACATTGGTTCGTCGATCATTTCGGCCTGGATGTCGATTATCATGTTGTCGCGATGTCCGGGTGGGAAGCGGATGCCGGGCCTGGCTTCGGATGGCCCGAAGACCGCATCTGGATCAATCCCAGCCCCAATGCCGCGACGCTCAACATGGCCCGCGCCTATGCCGGCACCGTGATGCTGGAAGGCACCAATCTGAGCGAAGGCCGGGGCACCACGCGCCCGCTCGAGGTGCTGTTCGGCGCGCCTGGTCTCGATGCCGCGTCGATTCATGCGGAAATGCAGCGGGTCGCACCGGACTGGCTGTCCGGATGCGCCGTGCGGGAATGTCATTTCGAACCCACGTTTCACAAACATGCGGGTAAGCTATGCAACGGCCTGATGGTGCATGCCGAAGGTCCGTTCTACGGTCACGCGCGCTTTCGACCGTGGCGATTGCAGGCGCTCGCGTTCAAGGCCATTCGCAATCTCCATGCCGATTACGACCTGTGGCGTGATTTCCCCTACGAATACGAGCTGGAGCGATTGGCGATCGACGTCATCAACGGGGGGCCGAAACTGCGCGAATGGGTCGATGACAGCCATTCGGAAGCCGCCTCTCTGGACGCCTGGGCAAACGCCGACGAAACCCGTTGGAAAGACGATACGGCGAAGTATCTTTTGTATTGAACCGGATCAGGATCCGGATTTGCGGCTAAGTTCGCGCATGGCATCATCGAGCCCCGCTAGGGTCAGCGGATACATCCGGTCGTTCACCAGCTGCTTCAGCATCTTCGTGCTTTGCGAATAATTCCATTGTTTTTCGGGAACGGGGTTGATCCACACGGTCGCGGGATAGGTATTAGTAACCCGTTGCATCCAGACGGCACCCGCCTCTTCATTCATATGTTCGACGCTGCCGCCCGGATGAGTCACTTCATAGGGGCTCATCGCGGCATCGCCCACGAAGATCACCTTGTAATCATGCCCGAACTTGTGAAGGATATCCCAAACTTTCGTGCGTTCCTGCCACCGCCGGCGGTTGTCCTTCCACACCCCTTCGTAAAGGCAATTGTGAAAATAATAGAATTCCAGGTTCTTGAATTCGGTATTCGCGGCACTGAACAATTCTTCGACCAGCTTGACGAACGGATCCATCGACCCGCCTACGTCAAGAAACAGCAGCAGTTTCACAGCGTTCCGCCGTTCGGGTCGCATGTGAATGTCGAGCCAACCCTGCTTCGCCGTGCCTTCTATCGTTGCATCCAAATCGAGCTGATCGGGATTTCCCTCTCGCGCAAAACGTCGGAGCCGGCGCAACGCCATCTTGATGTTCCGCGTGCCCAGTTCCTTGGTATTGTCGAGATTCTTGAATTCCCGCTTTTCCCAAACCTTTACGGCACGCTTATGCTTGCTTTCGCCACCGATGCGGACGCCTTCGGGATTGTAGCCGGAATGTCCGAACGGGCTGGTTCCGCCGGTGCCGATCCATTTGCTGCCGCCTTCGTGGCGTTCCTGCTGTTCTTCCAACCGCTTCTTCAGCGTATCCATGATCTCGTCCCAGTCGCCAAGCGCTTCAATTTCCGCCATTTCTTCCGGCGTAAGCATCTTCTCCGCAACCGCCTTCAGCCAGTCTTCGGGAATATCGACCGGGTTCTGGCCATAATCGGAAACGATTCCTTTGAAAGTCTTGTTGAACACCTGATCGAACCGGTCCAGCAGCCCTTCATCCTTCACGAATGTCGCGCGGCTCAAATAATAGAACGCTTCGGGCGTCTGTTCGATCACGTCCCGATCCAGGGCCTCAAGCAGAGTGAGATGCTCTTTGAAGGAAGCCGGAATGCCCGCGGCACGCAACTCGTCGAGAAAATCGAAAAACATGGGTGCGGCCTTACGGCATATCGCCACGCTTGAAAAGCACACGCGAGGGGCATGGACGCGCTTGCTTAACCCGATGGTTACCATGGCGTGCCAGGGAAGCGGCACCATGTACAACGGACCCGATGACCAATGGAAAATCTGAAACTTGCCGGGATCGATGCGCGGGCGATCGATCGCATTCCCCAAAGCTGCGGTGCCGTCACGATCGGCTGCGCGGATGTCGCCGGTATCGTTCAGGCGGTCATCGATTCATCGGCGCGCCTGCGCGAGGAACACGGCGCTTTGGCCGACACCGTTTCCAGGATGGAGGAAGATCAGAAACAGGTTTCGCAGGCGAGCGACGAGGCCCGCCTGTTGTCCGAACGCGCGATCGAACGGTTGGGGCAGGGCACGGATCTCATTCAGTCCTCGCTCGGGCAGATCACGGAACTTCTCGAACTGGTCGAAACCCTGACGCAGCACATTACCGGTTTCGCAGGCGCGATGCAGCAGGTGCGCCGCAGTTCGCAGGATATCGGGCAGATTGCCGAAACGACGAATATCCTCGCGCTCAACGCCACGATCGAGGCGATGCGGGCGGGCGATGCGGGCCGAACATTCGCAGTCGTTGCCGGCGAAGTCAAAAGCCTGGCCGGGGACACCCGTCGCGCTACCGAGGAAATAGCGCGTACGATCGACACGCTGGGCCGCGAGGCGGAACAGGTGATCGAGCGGATCGAGACAGGCGCACAGGCCAGCAAAAGCGCGAAATCGTCCGTAGCGCAGATCGAACATACGATCTTCGGCGTAGTGGAACTGGTCGAGGAAGTGGATCGCCAGAACGACAAGATTGCCCGATCGACCGGCACCATTTCCGGTCACGTCGGCGCCGTGCAGAGTGTTCTCACCAGCTTCGACCAGGCTGCCCGCGACAATGAGGGCCGGCTGAAGAAGGCGAATAGCCGGATGACCGATCTGGAGCTGACGGCCAGCGACATGTTCGATACGATCGTCAAGGCGGGCCTTTCGCCGGCAGACGACGTGATGGTCGATCGCGCGCGCGAGTTGACCGCAGAAATCCAAACGGTTGCAGAAACCGCGTTGAAGCAGGGCGGTCTCACTTTCGAGCAGCTATTCGATCGTGACTATCGATGGATAGAGGGCACCAAGCCGCCGCAATACACGACCACGCTCAACCGGTGGGCTGATATTCACTGGCGACCGATAGCGGATCGCGTAGTGAATAGTGACAGTTCGATCGTAATGGTTTCGCAATCGGACACCAACGGTTTCCTTCCGACGCATGTCACCGCGCATTCGCGTGAACCGACAGGCGATCTGGCGCACGATACCCAATATTGTCGCAACGGCCGCATCCTGTTCGACAATCAGGATCGAAAAGCGAAATCGAACGACGGACCCTATACCATGGCCGTCTATCGGCAGGAAGGCGACGGACGCCAGCATCGGATCGTGCGCAACGTCTTCGTGCCGCTTTTCATCGATGGGCGCCGTTGGGGCGATTTCGAACTTGCTTACAGTTTCGACGAATGAACCGGTACGGTCAGCCGTTACGCCGCGACATGAACGCCAGTCTTTCAAAAAGCATGATGTCCTGTTCGTTCTTGAGCAGAGCGCCGTGCAGCGGGGGGATCGCCTTGGTGGGGTCCTGGTTCTGCAGGACCTCCAACGGCATGTCTTCGTTCATCAGCAGCTTCAGCCAATCGAGCAGCTCCGATGTGCTCGGTTTCTTCTTGAGACCGGGAACCTCGCGGATATCGTAGAACACGTCCATCGCCTTCGACACGAGCGTTTTCTGTATGTCGGGGTAATGCACGTCGATGATCGACCGCATCGTATCGCGATCGGGGAACTTGATGTAATGAAAGAAACAACGGCGCAGGAAAGCGTCCGGCAGTTCCTTTTCATTGTTCGACGTAATGACGACCACCGGCCGTTCCTTCGCCTCGATCCGGTCCTGCGTTTCGTAGACGTCGAAACTCATGCGATCGAGTTCCTGCAGAAGATCGTTCGGAAACTCGATATCGGCTTTGTCTATCTCGTCGATCAGGAGGACGGGTAGCCGTTCGGACGTGAACGCCTCCCACAATTTGCCCTTCTTGATGTAGTTGCGGATATCATGGACTCGCTCTTCGCCCAATTGACCGTCTCGCAGACGCGCAACTGCATCATATTCATAAAGACCCTGCTGCGCCTTGGTTGTCGATTTGATGTTCCATTCGATTAAAGGGGCTTCGACAGCTTTGGCGATTTCATGAGCGAGAACGGTTTTGCCCGTGCCCGGTTCGCCCTTGACCAGAAGCGGCCGTCGTAGCGTGACAGCCGCATCGACCGCTACTTTAAGATCGTCCGTGGCGATGTAGTCCTGCGTTCCATCGAACCGGTTCAGGGGCTGGTCGGTCATCGGAGTTCCTGTGCAACTATGTTCGACGCGCTGCCTAAGCAACGCTCCCGCAAAGGGCAAGTCTCGGTTCTGTGTGAACGACTGCCGCCTATCCGGCTGTCAGGTCGAGCAAGAGCAGCCGCTCGGCCAATGCGGTAAGTTTCGATGCCTCGACCGGACTTGCCGTATCGTTCCAGCACATCGTCAAGACATGGTACCGCGCGCGATCGTCCTTCAAAAGCCATGTCAGGTTGAGTACGCCGGGCTCCGACCCCCCCTTGTAACCGATATAGGACCAGCGGTCCTCGACTGCGGGTGGGAGGGCCGTGCGGACCGCCATGATGGAACGCACGGTAGGGTCGTCTAGTCGGGACAAATGGGTCGCAAGGCGGTAGATATCCTCTGCGCTGGCGAACCATTCGACCGTATCGATGGCCGTGGGGGCGGTGAAGTAAGGCGGTTCGATACGGGCTGGATCGCCGTCCGTATAAGCTTCCAGATCGGACAATATGCGCCGTTTTTCGGGCGCGTCCGCGGCAATATAGCGCGTCAGATGCGCGCCGTTCCCCTTGAGCGCGAACATTTCGAACGTGGTCAGGAACGGTAGCGTCTTTTGAAGTTCCGAATGTCCTAGGAAAACCAGTTCGCTTTCTACGGCATCACGCCCCAACACCAGCATAAGCGTATCGGTAGCGGTATTGTCGCTGATCGCGATCATCATGGTCGCCAATGTCTGCAGGGTCACTGGCGCGCTGGTCGGCCAGTCCTGCATCATGCCGCTTGGAAAAGACTTGCGGTCCAGTCTCACCACGTCCGACCAGCTTCGTTCACCCGCTTCGATCGAACGGGCAAGAGCCGACAGCACGTAGAGCTTGAAGGTCGAGCCGATGGCAGCCTGACGCCCCGGTGAGATCGAAAGAGCCGGTTCCGCCGTGGGGTCCAGCGGGCGAAACAGGACGCTGACTTCTCCGGGAAGGGCGCGGATATCCGCCGCGATTTTGGCGATGCTGTCGTCTTTCGCAGTAAAGCTTTGCAGCAGCAGTTCGGTGACCAGATGGGGCGCTGCCCTATCGACGGCTAAACCGGCGATTCCCGTCGCGTTTTCAAAAAGCAGCACTACTTCGGCACGATCCTCCCCCTTCATCGTGACTCGCTCGATCCCTTCGATTGCACCATATTCCTGCGTTACCTGCGCCATGATGGCTTCGAGCCGGGCCGGGGGAATGGCCGCGAGGAAGGATGGCGCGAAGACATCCTCAATTCGTTTGCGGTCCTGAAACACTGCGGCGACGTCCAGCGTCCGACTTTCGATGATATTTCGTAGATCTTCCGCGTTGGCTTCAATGTCTACCGTTTCAAGGGGTTGCGCACTGGCTGAAACGGGTATCAGAAGAGCGAGGAAGACGAGATAGCGACGCATGACAGCGATCCTTTCCGCTGGAATTCAGCCGTTTTTTTGCGCCGTGATATGTTCCAGTATCGCGTCATGCAGCGGCGGTTCGAAAGCAACCCCGACATAGGAATCTTCGCGCCACCGGATGGACGAGACTATCGGGCCGAACTCTCCGACCCTGATCGTAATTTCCGAACCCACCTTCAGACTGCCGAATTTGTCGAAGAAACGACAGCCCGATCGCGACAGGTCGAGCAGCTGGACGGCAGTCGGTCGACCGGCACCGCGCCGGTATTTTCCTGCGATGGCAACCGGATGTCGTTCCTCGCGCCTCGCTTCCTGCGGGTCGTCCTTCGCATCCGGGTCATCGCCCATGATAGGTCTTCTCCATAATTTCAGGCAGGTACTCGATATATCGCAACGGTCAACTATTCGGATCCTGCCTCGATTATCACGCGTCGATCAGGTCGCGATCCATTTCACCGGCATTGTTCTGTATGAAATTGAACCGGTGTTCGGGATTGCGGCCCATCAGCTGATCGACCAGTTCCGTGACCGCCGCGCGCTGTTCGAATTCAGGGGGCAACGTAATGCGTACGAGGCTGCGCGAACCGGGATCCATGGTCGTTTCACGTAACTGTCCCGGGTTCATCTCGCCCAGACCCTTGAACCGCGCGACATCGACCTTCTTGCCCTTGAACACCGTTGCTTCCAGTTCGGCCCGATGGGTATCGTCACGGGCATAGCGGCTCTCTTTGCCTGCAGTAAGCTTATACAAGGGGGGTTGAGCGAGGAACAGATGGCCTTCCCGGACGATGGCGGACATTTCTTGGAAAAAGAACGTCATCAGCAACGTCGCGATATGCGCGCCGTCGACATCGGCATCCGTCATGATGATGATACGGTCGTAACGTAGCTGTCCGGGATCGCAGTCCTTGCGAATGCCGCAACCCATTGCCAGCATGAGGTCGGCGATTTCCTGATTGGCGCCGATCTTTTCGAGGCTGGCGGATGCAACGTTCAAGATCTTGCCGCGAATGGGCAAAATCGCCTGCGTCTTGCGGTTGCGCGCCTGTTTAGCACTGCCCCCGGCTGAATCGCCTTCGACGATGAACAGTTCCGTTTCATGATCGGTTTCGCCCGAACAGTCGGTGAGCTTGCCGGGCAGACGCAGCTTCTTCGCGTTGGTCGCAGTCTTGCGCTTGATTTCACGTTCCTGCTTGCGCCGCAGACGCTCGTCCATGCGTTCCATCACCTGACCGAGCAGTGCCTTGCCACGTTCCATGTTGTCGGTGAGGAAATGGTCGAAATGGTCGCGCACGGCATTTTCGACCAGTCTCGCCGCATCGGGCGAAGTCAGCCGATCCTTGGTCTGGCTTTGGAACTGCGGATCGCGGACGAAGACGGACAGCATGACCTCACCGCCGGTCATCACATCGTCCGCTGTGAGATCCCTTGCTTTTTTCGCGCCGGTCAGTTCGCCGAATGCCCGCAACCCCTTGACGAGCGCCGCGCGTAACCCCTGCTCATGCGTGCCGCCATCAGGGGTAGGCACCGTGTTGCAGTACCAGCCGGTCGATCCTTCGGAATAGAGCGGCCAGGCGCAGGCCCATTCGACCCGTCCCTGATCGTCGGCGAAATCCTGAGTCCCCGCGAATGGAACAGAGGTCACGCATTCGCGCTCCCCGATCTGTTCCGCCAGATGATCGGCCAACCCGCCGGGAAACTTGAAACTCGCTTCGGAAGGCACCCCTTCGACAAGCAGGCTTGCCGCGCATTTCCAGCGTATCTCGACGCCCGCGAACAGATAGGCTTTCGAACGGGCAAGCCGGAAAAGGCGCGCCGGTTTGAACTGCCGTTCGCCGAAAATCTCGGTATCAGGCGTGAAGCTGACAGTGGTGCCCCGCCGGTTGGGTGTCGCCCCGAGCGACTCGATCGGCCCCAGCGTTTCGCCTTTCGCGAAACTCTGCACATAAAGCTGCCGTTCGCGCGCCACCTCGACCCGCGTGTCGCTGGACAGGGCGTTCACCACACTGACCCCCACTCCATGAAGGCCGCCCGAGGTCGCATAGGCCTTGCCGGAGAACTTGCCACCGGAATGCAGCGTAGACAGGATAACTTCCAGCGTGGACTTGCCCGGAAACTTGGGATGCTCGTCCACCGGAATGCCGCGCCCATTGTCGGAGACGGTCAGCCGGTTGCCTTCTTCCAAGGACATTTCGATGCGCGTGGCATGGCCCGCGACCGCTTCGTCCATGGCATTGTCGAGAACTTCGGCCGCAAGATGATGCAGCGCGCGATCGTCCGTGCCGCCGATATACATTCCCGGACGGCGGCGGACGGGTTCCAACCCTTCCAGAACCTCGATCGAGGACGCATCGTAATCACCGCTGGAGGGCGGGGTTCCATCGAAGAGATCGTTCGCCATGTCCCGCGACTATAGCCGGCATTCGGCCGCGCTTACAAGCAAGCGGCCCGGTTTATCGCGATACACCGGCAGACGACGCGCAATCTAAAACGCGGTGGGCGCCGGATCGATAATCGACACGCGCCCATTATCAATCTGCCGCACCTCCATTGCGCGTTGGATCACGCCATTTGGCATGAAGCGGAAAATTCCGTCCAGCCCCAGAAATCCGCCCTGATCGCGCAATTGCGTGGTGGGGAAGGTCTGTCCTACACGCCAATCCTGGGCAACCCTTAAGGTAAGAAGAACGCTGTCATAGCCCAGCGTGGAAATGCGGAACGGCTGCGTACCGAAACGCGAACGGTAGCTGTCCGAAAACTGTTTGAAGCGCGCATCGGAAACGGCGGAGAAAACAGTGCCTTGAACGGCTGAATCGCGCGTAATACCGGCTTCGCCGCTCAACAGTTCTGTGCCGATCAGTTGCATGCCGCCCCGGCCCGCGGGTTTGAGTTCCGCAGCAGCCAGGCTGACCAGCCGCGAGCTGTCGGCGATGAGGACGGCATCGAAGCCGCCGCGCTGCCGCAATCGCTGGGCTGCACTGATGACGGATGTGTTGCCGCGCGCATAGTTCTCCGTTGCGACCAGGCTCCCCCCGGAACGGTTTAGCGCGTCGGCAACGGCCGATTCCGCCTGTCGTCCATAATCGCCGGACGGCGCGATGATGGCGAAACGATCGGCCCCCCGGGATCGCGCAAAGGCGATTGTGCGCGCGATGGACTGGGCTGGAACATGGCCCATGATGAACACGTCCGGACCGGACACGCTGACATCGTTCGAATAGGATATGAGCGGAACGTCAGCCGGCCGCGCCTCTGCCAGCACGGCCGACACGTTGTCGGCCATCAACGGTCCCAGGATCAGGCTGTTGCCGTCGTTCACCGCCCGCCGGGCCGCCGCTCGTGCGCCTGTGGCGGTGTCATAGGTCGTGATGCGCAGATTATCGGCGTTCGTATCCAGCAACGCCATGGTGGTAGCGTTGGCGATCGATTTGCCGACCGCGCCGTTCTCACCTGACAACGGCACGAGCAGGGCGACCAGATGACGCGTCTCATCGGTCGGCAAAGACGTAAAATCAGGTGCTTCCACCGGCGCGGGGGCGGGGGCGGGGGCCTGCGTTACCGGGGGCGGCGCGTCCGGAATAACCTTGCACCCGGCAATCAACAGCGATGCGCCGGCAACCATCCAGTTACGGCGATTGAAAACCATATTGGCCAAATTCATGCGATCTTCCTTGCGAACCCGAATTTACGTGGCCAAGACCCCCCGCGTGACACGCTCCGACCCATTCGACCAACTTTCCGCCGGTCTCTATATCGTGGCGACGCCGATTGGCAATCTTGGCGACATAACCCGGCGCGCGGTCGATGTGCTGGAACGGTGCGACATGGTCGCCTGCGAGGATACGCGGGTTACCGGAAAGCTGCTGAAGGCGCTGGATATTCGTAAGCCGCTTCGGCGCTACAACGACCATAGCGATGCCGACGACCGGGCCTCGCTGGTCGCTGCAATGGCGGGGCAGGCCGTGGTTCTGGCAAGCGATGCGGGCACGCCGTTGATCTCCGATCCAGGATATCGGCTGGTGCGCGAGGCGAAGGAGGCGGGCGTGATGGTCACCAGCCTGCCCGGACCGTGCGCGGCAATCGCCGGGCTAACCTTGTCCGGACTGCCGAACGACCGGTTCCACTTCGCGGGATTCCTGCCGGTCAGGGAACATGCCCGGACGCAGATACTGGGATCGGTTGCCGCCATCGACGCGACGGTGATATTTTACGAAACCGGACCGCGACTGGTCAAATCACTGCGGACCATCGATAGCTCAATGCCCGGCCGAACGGTGTCGGTCGCCCGGGAACTGACCAAGCTGCACGAAGAATGTCGGACCGGCACCGCATCGCACCTCGCCGCGCATTATACGGAACACCCGCCAAAAGGGGAGATCGTCCTGATGGTCGGTCCGCCGCCCCCGGTCGAAAGCACCGAGGCGGACGTAGAGGCGCTGCTTATCAAGGCGTTGCAAACGCTCAAGACATCGCAGGCCGCCGCCTATGTCGCCCGGGAAACGGGGCACGACCGGAAGGCGTTGTACGCACGGGCGCTGGAGCTGCAAAACACATGAAGCGCCAGATTGCGGAACAGAGCGGGCGCGATGCCGAGATGCGGGCCGCGCGCTGGCTGAGCGAGCGGGGATGGGAATTGGTTGCGGAACGGGTAAAGACCAAGAGGGGCGAAATCGACCTGATCGTCCGACGCGAGACGACCGTTGCTTTCGTCGAGGTCAAATGGCGTAGGCACGCAGCCGAACTGGATCACGCCATCGACGAGCATCGTCTGCAGCGCGTCGCCGCAGCGGCGGAATGCGTCGCGCATGATTACGCGTCCGACGGCCAGGATATCCGCATCGATGTCCTCTTGCTTGCGCCGGGGGCGGAGCCACGCCACCTCGTGAACGCGTGGCAGCCATAGAAGCCGATCAGTACCGGAAAGACAACATGACGATCAATGCCGCCTTTCAGATGGATCCGATGAACAGCATAAATATCGGCGGCGACTCCAGTTTCGCCCTGATGCTGCGCGCGCAGGACCGCGGAATGAAGTTGTGGCATTACGATGTCGGTACGCTGGCTTACGAAACGGGGCCGGTGGGCGGAAGATTGACCGCGCACGCCGCCCCGGTGACCGTCCGGGCGCAAAAAGGCAGTCACTTCACCTTTGGCGAGCATCGGCAGATCGATCTGGCGACCGATATCGACGTCATCCTGATGCGGCAGGATCCGCCGTTCGATCTCGGCTACATCAGCGCCGCCTTCATGCTCGACCGGCTGAAGGGCATTACGCTGGTGACGAACGATCCGCGCGAGGTCGTCAACGCGCCGGAAAAAATGTTCGTGCTTGATTATGCGCGGTTCATGCCGCCCACACTCATCGCCCGCGATATCGGGGACGTGCGCGCTTTTCAAAACAAGCATGGCAGCGTCGTCGTCAAACCCCTGCATGGCAATGGCGGCAAGGCGATTTTCCGGCTCGGAGAGGATGCGACGAACATTTCGGCGCTGTTCGAACTGTTCAACCAGACCTGGCCGGAACCTCACATGGTGCAGCCTTTCCTTCCCGAAGTCAGCGAGGGGGACAAGCGCATCGTGCTCGTCGACGGAGAATTCGCGGGCGCCATCAATCGCAAGCCGGGGAAGGGCGAATTCCGGTCCAACCTGGCGCAGGGCGGCTTTGCCGAAGCCGCCGATCTTACGGCGCGCGAAGAAGAGATTTGTGCCGCCATGGGTCCGGAATTGAAGCGGCGTGGCCTGTTGTTCGTCGGGATCGACGTGATCGGCGGTAAATGGTTGACCGAGATCAACGTGACGTCGCCAACCGGGATCGTCGCCATCGACCGGTTCAATGGGACGGACACGCCGGGGCGGATCTGGGACGCGATCGAAGCGCGTCTGTAGCCTGTCAGTCGTCGCCACGTTCGCGCGGGTGAGCGTTGCGGTAGGTGTCCAGCATCCTCGCCGCATCCACTTTCGTATAGATCTGCGTACTGCCCAGGCTCGTATGGCCGAGAAGTTCCTGCAGACTTCGCAAGTCGGCCCCGGCACCAAGCAAGTGCGTTGCGAAGCTGTGACGCAATGCGTGCGGCGTGGCGGTGGCCGGTAGTTCGAGCGGGACGCGCGCCCGGGCTACGGCCTTTTGCACCATATTCGCATTGAGCGCGCCGCCTCGCGCGCCTTTGAACAGAACATCGTCTGCTCCGATCGGCCAGGGACACTGATCGACATAGGCTTGAACATGGTCGCGGACGACGGGCAGGATCGGCACGACCCGTTCCTTTCTCCCCTTGCCAACCACGCGAAGGCTGCCCCCCAGCGGAACGTCCGCACCGGTCAGGGACAGTGCCTCCGCGATACGAAGGCCGGACCCGTAGAGCAGCAACAGGACCGCGCGGTCGCGCGCACCGATCCAGCTGTCCGAAGACATATCCTGCACCATGTCGGCGAGATTGATGGCCTCATCCGGCGTGACGGGGCGAGGCAATCCCCTCTTCAATCGCGGCCCACGGATATGCGGTGCTGTCTGACCATCGAGACCGGCGCGCTCGCGCGCGAATTTCATCAGCGCGCGGATGGCGGACAGTTCGCGCGCGACGGATGCGTTGACCAGACCATCCTCGCGGCGATCGGCCAGATATCGGCGTATCGCGACCGCCTCTACCTCCGCCACCTGACGCCAGTCGCACGCGGTTGTCGATTGCAGAAATCTCGCACCTGCCGCAGCATAGGCACGCACGGTGTGCGGCGAACGACGCCGGGTGTGTTCCAGGTAATTGCGCCATTCCAGCAACAGGTCGGCGGCGATCATCATGCCGCGACGAGATCGTCGTGAACCAGTTCGGTCAGAATGGCGTCCAGAACCCGCATTCCTTCGGGGGTTACTCCGAGCCTTCCTCCGTCCTGCCAAACGAGACCGATCCGTTCGAGCGGTTTTATCCGCGCCTGTTCGATCAGTGTCGCGGCAGGTAAGGCGAACCGCTTTTCCAGTTCCATGACATCGATGCCTTCCGCTAGGCGCAGGCCCATCAGCAGGGCTTCCGCCGCGCGCTCGCGGACAGGGATCGGCGCATGGTCGCGTATGCCGTTGCCGGCGGTCGCGACCGCTTCGAGCCAGTTTTCCGGTTTGCGATGGCGCAGGGTCGCATGTCCTCCGCGCCTGCCATGCGCCCCCGGCCCGACACCGCAATAATCGCGGTATTTCCAATAGGTCAGGTTGTGCCGACTTTCTTCGCCGGGCCGGGCGTGATTGCTGACTTCATAGGCGGGCAGTCCCGCGGCACCGGTCATGTCGCGCGTCAGATCGAACAGATCCGCGGCGGGGTCGTCGTCCAGCGGCGCGAATACGCCGCGCCTCACATCGGTCGCGAAGCGGGTATTGGCTTCGATCGTCAGTTGATAGAGCGCGAGATGCCCCGTTCCGAAACCTATTGCCCGGCCCAGTTCCTCGCGCCAATCTGCGGCGGTTTGTTGCGGGCGCGCATAGATGAGATCGATATTCACCCGCTCGAATGCCGCCTGCGCGATGTCGAGCGCGGCGAGGCTTTCGGCAACGTCGTGAAGGCGGCCGAGAAAACGCAGATCGTCGTTCTGCAGCGCCTGCAAGCCCAGAGATACCCGGTTGACGCCCGCTGCGGCAAGATCGGCAAAATTGGCAGCTTCGACGGATGACGGGTTCGCCTCCAGCGTGATCTCGATATCGGAGGCGAAGCCCCAGAGCCACTCCGCCTGCGACAGGAGCGCCGATACCAGCGCGGGTGGCATGAGCGACGGTGTGCCGCCACCGAAAAAGACGGAACCGAGCGGGCCGTCGTTCGCCCAGCGCGCCTCATGCTGCATATCGCTGATCAGCGCGCGCCGCCACAGGTCGAAATTAACGGTCGCGCGGACATGGCTGTTGAAATCGCAGTAGGGGCATTTCTTGAGGCAGAAAGGCCAGTGGATGTAGAGCGCGCGGGCCATGCCGCCGGTCCTAGCCGCCGAATTGGTCCACGACCAGCTTCGCAAACGCATCGGCCCGATGGCTGATCGCATGCTTTTGTTCCGGTTCGATTTCCGCGAATGTTCGGGTCGAACCTTCGGGTACGAATACCGGATCATAGCCGAAGCCCAGATCGCCGCGTGGGGGCCAGGTCAGCGCACCGTCGATGCGTCCTTCATACACAGCATGCTCGCCATCGGGCCAGGCGATGGCGAGAACGCAAGAAAACCATGCATCGCGCGGAGCTTCGACGCCGCGCTCGGCGAGCATTCCCTCGACCTTGCCCATCGCCAGATACCAGTCGCGGCCCGCTTCGCCTTCGAACCATTGTCGTTCCGCCCAATCGGCGGTGTAGACGCCCGGCCGGCCGTCCAATGCTGCGACCGACAGCCCGCTATCGTCCGCCAGTGCGACTATGCCCGATGCCTCGGCTGCGGCATGTGCCTTGATAAGCGCGTTTTCGACGAAAGTGACGCCGGTCTCAGCCGGTTCCGGCAAACCCAGCGATCCTGCGGACAGGCAGGCCGGCCCGTAAGGTTCGAGAAGGGCGGATATCTCCTTCAGCTTGCCCGTATTGTGCGTCGCGATGACGAGCGATCCGGTACCCAGTTTGCGGGTCATGGGCCGCGCCTATGTCACCGCATCGCGCTGAGCCGCGAAGATACCATCGCAACCGATCTTGGCGAGGCGCAGGAGGCGCAGCAACCCCTCTTCGTCGTAGGTCGCGCCTTCCGCGGTCGCCTGAACCTCCGCGATCCGGCCGCCTTCGATCAGTACGAAATTGGCGTCCGCGTCCGCGCTGCTGTCTTCATCGTAGTCAAGGTCCAGAACCGGCGTTCCCTTGTGGATACCGCAGCTGATCGCCGCGACCTGCGCGGTGATGGGATCGTCCTTGATCGCCCCTGCTTCCATCAGCGAATTGACGGCAAGGCGCAATGCTACCCAAGCGCCGGAGATGCTCGCCGTACGCGTGCCGCCATCCGCCTGGATGACATCGCAATCGAGCGTGATCTGCCGTTCGCCTAGCCTTTTCAGATCGACCACCGCACGCAGGCTTCGTCCGATAAGGCGCTGAATTTCCTGCGTCCGTCCGCTCTGCTTGCCGCGTGCCGCTTCGCGCGATCCGCGGGTATGCGTTGCACGCGGAAGCATCGAATATTCGCCGGTGACCCAGCCTTCGCCCTTGCCGCGCAGCCATGGCGGGATGCGTTCTTCCACGCTGGCGGTGCACAGGACGCGGGTATCGCCGCAGCTAATCAGGCATGATCCTTCGGCATGTTTGGTAAAGCCCGTTTCCATCGTTATCGCGCGCATTTCGTCGGGCGCTCTGCCGGAAGGTCGCATGAATCATCCTTTTTCCATGCCGCGAGGATACGGCTTGCCGGCGGCGATAGGCGAAGGGGGCTTGAGGCTGCAAGGGCGGCGGTTAGAATGCGGTGCATGAGCGACTTGCCTCTGACCGAACTGTCGACCCGCGCCCGCACCATCTTCCAGCTGGTGGTGGAGGGTTACCTGGCGGACGGCCAGCCGGTTGGTTCCAAGCTTCTGGCGAGCCACGGGCGGATCGATTTGTCGCCTGCCTCCATTCGAACGGTGCTGGCCGATCTGGAACGGATGGGTCTGCTTGCCGCGCCACATACCAGTGCGGGCCGTTTGCCGACGACCAGCGGTCTGCGGCTGTTCGTCGATGGCATGATGCAGATGAACGAACCGACTGCCGAGGAACGCGCGGCCATCGAAAGGCGGTTGCAGGATGGCGGGCCGATCGAACAGGCGCTGGAGGCGACCAGCGCGTTGCTGTCGGACCTGTCTGGCGCGGCCGGTATGGTCACGGTGCCCCAGCGCGAAATCAGGTTGCGCCAGATGAGCATGATACCACTGTCCAGCGATCAGGCACTGGCCGTGATGGTCGGCGAGGATGGCCAAGTGGAGAACCGCGTTCTGCAATTGACCGAACCCGCCGATCGCAGCGCTCTGGAACAGGCGGCTAATTTCATTACCGAGACGATGGCGGGCCGGACCCTTGCGGAAGCGGCCGCAGCGATGGACCGTGAGATCGATGCCGAACGCGATGCGCTGACGGTCGCCAGCCGCAATCTGATCGAACGCGGACTGGCGGTCTGGAGCGAGGATCTGGCAAAGCGGCCGGTCCTGATCGTCCGCGGTCAGGCCAATCTGCTGGATGACGCGGCAATGCAGGATCTGGAGCGCGTCCGATCGCTGCTGAACGATCTGGAAAGCAAGCAATCGGTCGCGGAACTGCTCGACGGTGCGCGTATCGCGGATGCGACGCGTATCTTCATAGGATCGGAGAACCGGCTGTTCTCGCTGTCCGGATCGTCGGTCATTGCCTCCCCCTATCGCGACGAGTCCGGCAAGGTGGTGGGTGTATTGGGAGTGATCGGCCCCACGCGGTTGAATTACGCGCGGGTTGTCCCCATGATCGATTTCACGGCACGATCGCTTGAAAAGCTGATCGGGTAGACGAGCGCAAATTATTGGATTGTATCGTATGAACGACAAGGATCAGGCCGGGCGCACGCCCGATGCCTCCGCCAAGCCGCAGGAACAAGAACTGGAAGACAAAGAGCTGGAGGGAGTGCCCGAACAGTTTCGCGACGATGGTGGTCCCGACGAAAATGAGGAGGCAGCATCGTCCGGACCCGACGCGCTGGAACAGCTGCGCAGCGATCTGGAGGCGTCCAGGCAGGAAACGCTCTACGCCCGGGCCGAGACGCAGAATGTCCGCCGCCGGATGGAAAAGGATGTGGGCGATGCGCGCGCCTATGCCGCCACCGGCTTTGCCCGCGATATCCTGTCGGTCGCCGACAACCTTTCGCGCGGCATCGACGCCATTCCTGAAGATTTGCGCGAAGACAGCAAGTTCAAAGGTCTGGTGGCGGGCATTCAAGCGACCCAGCGCGAACTGGACAAGGTGTTTGCGCAGCACGGAATTACCCGCATCGCCGCGATGGGCCTGCCGCTCGACCCCAACCAGCACCAGGCGATGATGGAAGTGCCGACCGACAAGGAAGAGGCCGGTACGATCGTACAGGAAATGCAGGCCGGTTACATGATCAAGGACCGGTTGCTGCGCCCCGCCATGGTCGCGGTCGCGAAGAAGCCGGATTAACCGCGCGGCAGGTGTTCGGCACCGGGAAAACGAACGAGGCGGTCGAAGGTGGCGGCATTCGCGATGCCAGCGATCCTGACGCCCCGGCGAGTGATGAAGGCATGGCGAACGATCTCCGCCTGCTGTTCAATGCCGTATCTGTGCAGCGGCAATCCGGGGCGGATCGCGTAATCGTACCGTGCCCACGGCATGCGGTTCAGCACCAGCCACCAGCTTCCCTTGTCCTGAGCTTGCCATACATGAGTCATTTCATGGATGAAATGCCCCTGTCGATGTAACGGCTCCTTCGAGAAATCGTCGCAGTAATTGCCGCCTTCCGGGTGAAAGTGCATGTGACCGCGCGGGGCCATGGTGACGTTTTTCGGCTGGAACGGAAACCATTTGCGCCGCCGCATCCGCACGGCTGCATAGTCGATCGCCGTACCGAACACCGTGCGCGCGAGGGCGATTTCGCCGGGCGTCAGCAATCGTTCGCCGCCGGCGGGGCAGGGCGGTGTCGAGACTTCGTTCAGCGTTCGTCCCCGGCGCTCCGGATGTCTGCGTCGACAGTCGTCTTGTCGCCATTGTCGAGGATGAAGGTCACCTGCGTGGTGCCGCCGGCCATCAGCTCGTCCGATACGCCAATCGCCATCACGTGCTTGCCGCCCGGCTCGAACGCGACAGTGGAGCCGGCGGTGAGCGGCACGGGATCGAGGGGGATCATCTGCACCTTCAAATCCTTTTCGCCATATTGGTGCATCATCGTTTCCCGCGCGCCGTCCACGGAAACGGCGCTCAGTGTCGCGGCGACTTCCCCGTCATAGGCAAGGTCGAAATAAACGGCCGCCGGATTGCCCGAAACTGCCGGCAAGACCATGCGGGCGTTCGTTATCGCGAGGCCCGGCGCGCCTTCCGGCGCTTGCTCGACCGGATCGGTTGTTTCCCCGCAGGACGAGAGCGCAAGGGCACCCAGACATAGCACAAGCCCGCCATAGGCACCGCGCATCGCCGACATGGTCGTCATCTCGTGTTCTCCTGAATCGATATGAGCGGGGAACTAGCCGCGCGCGTCCCTTGTGCCAATCGAAACCACACCTATATCGCGCCCATCATTCGAGCCGCAGACCCGTTTTGCTTTGGACTTAAGAAAACGAGCACATGCGGCGTCCAACATTTGACTACGAAGTGGGGAAACCATGGCTAAAGTAATTGGTATCGATCTGGGCACGACGAATTCCTGTGTCGCGGTGATGGATGGCGGAAAACCGAAGGTCGTCGAAAACGCGGAAGGCGCGCGCACGACGCCGTCGATCGTCGCATTCACGAAGGATAACGAACGCCTGATCGGTCAGCCGGCCAAGCGCCAGGCGGTGACCAATCCCGACAACACCCTGTTCGCGATCAAGCGCCTGATCGGCCGCCGGTTCGACGATCCGATGACCAAGAAGGACATGGATCTCGTTCCCTACCAGATCGTCAAGGGCAAGAACGGCGATGCCTGGGTCAAGGCCGGCAACGAGGATTACAGCCCATCGCAGGTTTCCGCCTTCATTTTGCAGAAAATGAAGGAAACCGCGGAAAGCTATCTCGGCGAAACCGTGTCGCAGGCGGTCATTACCGTTCCCGCCTATTTCAACGATGCCCAGCGTCAGGCGACCAAGGATGCCGGCCAGATCGCCGGTCTGGAAGTGCTGCGGATCATCAACGAGCCGACGGCGGCCGCGCTTGCCTATGGCATGGACAAGAACGACGGCAAGACCATCGCGGTCTACGACCTCGGCGGCGGCACGTTCGACGTGTCCATCCTGGAGATCGGCGACGGCGTGTTCGAGGTGAAGTCGACCAATGGCGACACGTTCCTGGGCGGTGAGGATTTCGACAATGCGATCGTCGAATATCTCGCCGATGCCTTCAACAAGAAGGAAAGCATGGACCTTCGAAACGACAAGCTGGCGTTGCAGCGTCTGAAGGAGGCGGCCGAGAAGGCGAAGATCGAACTGTCGAGCAGCCAGACGACGGAAGTCAACCTGCCCTTCATCACCGCGCGCATGGAAGGCGGCTCGTCCACCCCATTGCATCTGGTCGAAACGATCAGCCGCTCCGACCTTGAAAAGATGGTCGGCGATCTTATCAAGCGGACGCTGGACCCGTGCAAGAAGGCGCTGGCCGACGCAGGCATGGACAAGGGCGGCATCGACGAGGTGATTTTGGTCGGCGGCATGACCCGCATGCCCAAGGTTCGCGAAGTCGTTGAGGAGTTCTTCGGCAAGAAGCCGCATACCGGCGTCAACCCCGATGAAGTCGTCGCCATGGGTGCGGCCATCCAGGCGGGCGTCCTGCAGGGTGATGTCAAGGACGTACTGTTGCTGGACGTGACGCCTCTTTCGCTCGGCATCGAGACGCTGGGCGGCGTCTTCACCCGCATGATCGACCGTAACACGACGATCCCGACGAAGAAATCGCAGACCTATTCGACCGCGGAAGACAACCAACAGGCCGTGACCATCCGCGTGTTCCAGGGCGAACGCGAGATGGCGGCGGACAACAAGATGCTGGGCCAGTTCGACCTCGTCGGCATTCCCGCCGCGCCGCGCGGCGTGCCGCAGGTGGAAGTCACCTTCGACATCGATGCGAACGGCATCGTCAACGTGTCCGCCAAGGACAAGGGTACGGGCAAGGAACAGCAGATCCGCATCCAGGCGTCGGGCGGGCTCAACGAATCCGACATCGAACAGATGGTGCAGGATGCGGAGAAGTTCGCGGAGGAAGACAAGAAGCGCCGTGCGCAGGCCGAAACCCGCAACCAGGCGGACAGCCTCGTGCATTCGACCGAAAAGCAGATCGAGGAACATGGCGACAAGATCAGTGCCGACCTCAAGACCGAAGTCGAAGGCGCGCTGGCGGAAACCAGGACGGCGCTCGAAGGCGACGATCTCGACGCGATCGAAGCCAAGGTGAAGGCGCTTACCGAAGTCGCGATGAAGATGGGTCAGGAAATCTATCAGCAGGAACAGGCGAGCGCCGGACCGGAAGCGGGCGATGCCGACGGGGCGTCGGACGCCTCCTCCGCGCAGGACGACGACGTGGTCGATGCCGAGTTTTCCGAGGTGAACGAAGACGAGAAAAAGGGCTGAGCCCGTTACAGGTAAACCCGTAAAGCCATCGATGCCGCCCTATCCCGGCGCATCGATGGCGGACGGAGTTTGGAATCCATGATGTCTTCGACCCAGACCGATTTCTATGAATTGCTGGAGGTATCGCGCGATGCCGATGCGGGCACTCTGAAATCCGCCTATCGCAAGCTGGCAATGAAATTCCATCCGGACCGCAATCCGGGCGATGCCGCTGCGGAAGCACGGTTCAAGGCTGTCGGCACCGCTTATGAATGCCTGAAGGACCCTCAAAAGCGCGCGGCCTATGACCGGTTCGGACATGCCGCGTTCGAGCAGGGGATGAATGGCGGTGGCTTCGGTGGTGGTCCGGGTCAGCAGGATTTCGGGGATATCGGCGATATCTTCGAAACCATCTTCGGCAGCGCCTTTGGTGGCGGTGGCGCGCAGGCCGGACGCGGACGGGCGAGGCGTGGGGCGGACTTGCGTTACGATATGCAGATCGGTCTCGAAGACGCCTTCCATGGCAAGACGACGCAGATAGAGATCGAGGTATCGCAAGGCTGTGAAACCTGCGCGGGCACCGGCGCCGAACCCGGCACCGGGACGCGGGGCTGCGATCTGTGTCGTGGTCATGGAAAGGTGCGGGCAAAACAGGGTTTGTTCGTCGTCGAACGGCCATGTCCGAAATGCGACGGGCAAGGTGAGATCATCGAAAGCCCCTGCCGCGAATGCCGCGGCGCGGGGGTTGTCGACCTGCCGCAATCCATCGACGTCGAGATACCTCCGGGCGTCGATACCGGGACGCGCATCCGCCTGTCCGGCAAGGGTGAAGCCGGACCGCATGGCGCCCCCGCCGGCGATCTTTATATCTTCGTTCACGTGCAGGAACATTCCGTGTTCCTGCGCGAAGGAACCACGCTCATGTCGCGCGTGCCCATCAGTTTCACGACCGCTGCATTGGGTGGATCCGTCGACATCCCCGATCTGGATGGCGAAACCAACAGCGTCGATATTCCCGCAGGTATCCAGTCGGGCAAGCAGCTTCGCGTACGCGGCGCCGGAATGCCCGTGCTGCAGGGGCGCGGGCGCGGCGATCTGGTGGTCGAGATTTCGGTCGAGACGCCGACCGGGCTGTCGCGCGATCAGAAGGATCTGCTCAGACAGTTCCGCGAAACGGAGACGGGTGAGGAATGCCCCGAAAGCCGCGGCTTCTTCGATCGGGTGAAGAACGCATTCGGTTGATGCGGGTATGGATGGCCGCGCCTATCGCTTCGCCATCTTTTTCATGACTTCGCGCCGAATGGTCGGCACCAGCGATGGATCGACCGTCAGCCGCATCTGCTCTTCATCCAGGATCGCCAGGAATGCCCGGTGCTTGAAACCGGCTACCGTCGCCGGCATCATCGCATCATCGGTGGTCGAACAGATGAGGTCGATCATCCGTTCCGCGCCATGCAACCGGCCCCATAGATAATCGTTCTCGCGGTAGGCACGGCTGAAGAACGCCCCGAAATTGTAGAATTCCGTTCCTCTCAACGTCGCCGCCGTCCCGCCGCCGCGGATCGATGTCGCGTCTTCCGGGGATATGCGGTCGACCTTGACCGGATTGAATTCGGTCAGGCTGCGGTCGCGCATCAGGGTCAGCGTGGAAATATCGTAATAGGGAAAGCCAAGATAGGTCAGCAGCATTCGGCGACGCAAATTTTCGGGCATTGCCTGCAGCGCATCAGCCAGCATCGTTTCGGCAAGCGCATCGGTTTCAGGAAGCAGGCGATGTCGCGCCAGGTGATCCAGAACGGCGCCCGGATCGCTTAACACGTCTTGGGCAAGTTCCGCGAATTCGCCTGGCAGGTTCGCGCCGCCCTCCTGTTCGAAATACAAGGCAAGAACAGCGTAGATCGCCCTGCGCGCCGTCTCCAGCGCATCGTCGGAAATGTCTGGATCGGCTTCCCAGTCGCGCGCCAGCCTTCGCGCGAGCAGCCGCAGCCGGCGGATACGAAAGCCCAAATCGTGGGTGCGGAAGAACGCAATGGCATCCTCGTTTGCTCCGCCCGCCGACGTGCTCAGGCCCGTCATCCCGCGATCGCGTATCGTTCTATGAAAGGCGGAGGCGATCGGACCGTGTCCGGGTAGTTCCAGTTCCGGTGCGAAGGCCAGCGTCAGTCTGGCCAGGTCTTCCACGATCGCCGAATATTTGGCCTGCGCATAGGAACTATAGGCAAAGCCAGCGGACGCTGCCGCTTCGTGCTGTGCGCGCTTGCGCCATCCGAACAGGCGGCGCGGTGTGGGCTTGTTGAAGAACAGGGTGCGTCCGAAAAGTTTTTCGACCGCGTCTTCCACTTCCGGACGCAGGCTGTTGACCATGCGCTGCAGCGCCTTCGCTTCGCGCGACTGCGCTTCCAGCTGTTCCAGATTGTCCCGGATCGGCTGTTCGCGCGGGATGGTCGATATCGAACCGAAGATCGCGCCGAAAAAACCCACCTTGCCGCCGCGCACGCGTTCCTGCTTCAATTCGAACTTGTCCGGGCGCGGATCGATATAGACGAAGCGCCGGTCCACTTCACGCTGCGCCGGTCTGCCTTTCAACGCGCGCGCGGCAGCGCCGAACGGGGCGTTGACGAGCACCGATCCATCGATCAGCGACACCTCCGCGACATTGCCGGCGCGCACATGCGCCGGCATGATCCGCTGCAGGAACGTATCGCGCGTGCGCCATGGCGCACCGCCCGCTGCCAGGCGCGATGCGGACAGGCGATCGATCTCCGCAATCTGCATGGGTGGAAATGCGCCGGGAAAGCTGGCGGTCGCGCGCGCGGCATAGGTCAGTTCCAGCGGGTCGGCGAGATCGTGTTGTCCGGTCTGCGGTACCGGCGTGCGGAATCCGATTGGTAGGCGGTGCTCGCTTTCTTCCACGATCGCCGGACTGTTGAGGCGCAGCAATTCGGTGTGGCCGTGGAAATCGGTTGCCGTTACCAGCAGGTCGATCGGATGATTTGCGGGCAGCAACGGCGCGCCGGCGGGCGCGGCGGCCATGAATTGAAAAGCGCTGTGGAGAAGCTGCGCAAAGCCGTCACCGGAAAAGGGCGGCTGGAACCATCGCCCCCGGACCAGCGCCGAAACCTTGCGCCGCACCTCCTGGCGTGTTTCGGCCGCGACGGTTTCCGACACGGCGTTGCCCGGTCGTTTCAACAGCCACCGCGCGACCGGCTGCGCCCAGATCTTGGCAAACCGCCAGACCGGCCGCGCATCGGGATCGACCAGCCTGTCCACATCGGCATATCGCAGCCACATGTCGGTCAGCGGCTCCAGCGACTGGCCCGAATGGATGGCCTGCGCCAGGAATACGGCGTTAATCCCTCCCGCGCTGGCACCGGTCAATATATCGGGCAGCACGCACAATTTGAGGTCATGGGTATTCTCGATGTCGGCAAGCAGGTCGCGATAAACGATCTCGACACCGCCGAAACCGGGCGGCGCCATGTCTTGCGCTGCGTGAAAGTCGCGGCTCGCGCGGGCCAGCTTCCACACTTCCTTGGTGACGCCGTGCATATATACCGCCAGGCTGACCCCGCCATAGCAGACGAGCGCGATGCGTAATTCCTTCTGCCTCATCGGCGGACTGTGACGGCTGCCATCCGCTTTGGCAATTGCGTTCCACCTATGTTCCTACTACCGCCGGACGATGGCCAAACCCAAGAAACGATACATCTGTCAGGCATGCGGATCGGTGTCGCATCGTTGGCAGGGGCAATGCCCCGACTGCGCGGAATGGAACACCATGCAGGAAGATACGCCCGCCACCGTGTTCGCCCAGAAGCACGATCTGTCGAGCGGGGGGCGGGCGGTGGAGTTCGTCGATCTCGACGCGCCGAGCGAACCGCTGGTCCGGCAGGCGACCGGAATGGATGAATTCGATCGTGCGCTGGGCGGCGGGCTGGTGCCCGGTTCCGCCATATTGATGGGCGGCGATCCGGGGATCGGCAAGTCGACCCTGTTGTTGCAGGCCGCGGCACGCATCGCGAAGAACGGGCGGTCGGTCGTTTATGTCAGCGGAGAGGAAGCATCGGCGCAGGTCAGGATGCGCGCGGTGCGTTTGGGACTGGCGGACGCGCCGATCAAGCTGGCGGCGGCCACCTCCGTGCGCGATATACTGACCAGCCTGCACGGCATGGAAACGCCCGCATTCCTGGTCATCGATTCCATACAGACCATGCATTCCGACACGATCGAGGGGGCGCCGGGCACGGTCAGCCAGGTGCGCGGCTGCGCTTTCGAACTCATCCGCTATGCCAAACAGAACGGGGTCGCGCTGGTGCTGGTCGGCCATGTGACGAAGGACGGCAGCATCGCCGGCCCGCGCGTACTGGAACATATGGTCGACGTGGTGATGAGCTTCGAAGGGGAGCGCAGCCATCAGTACCGTATCCTGCGCGCGCTGAAGAACCGCTTCGGCGCAGTGGACGAGATCGGCGTCTTCGCGATGGCCGGCGCAGGGCTGGAAGAGGTCGCGAACCCGTCCATGCTGTTCCTGTCCGGCCGCGACATCCCGCTCGCGGGCAGTGCGGTGTTTCCGGCGCTGGAGGGAACACGTCCCGTGCTGATCGAAGTGCAGGCGCTTATCGTCCGGCTGCAATCGGGCGCGACCCCGCGCCGGGCGGTGGTCGGCTGGGATAATGGCCGGCTGGCCATGCTGCTGGCGGTACTGGAATCGCGCTGCGGGCTGAATTTCAGTTCGGCCGAGGTTTATCTCAACGTCGCGGGTGGATACCGCCTGTCCGATCCCGCGGCCGATCTGGCGGTCGCCGCGGCGCTGGTCTCCGCCCTGTCCGACAAGGCCCTGCCGCAGCGAAGCGTGTGGTTCGGGGAAGTGTCGCTGGCAGGCGAGATACGCCCGGTCGCCCACGCGGGACTACGCCTGCGCGAAGCGGCGAAGCTGGGCTTTGCGAGCGGGAGCGGACCCGCCGACGTGGAGGATTCACCCGGTCTTAACTACCACGGCCTCAAACAGCTGGCCAATCTCGTTGACCGGATAATGGCATCGCCATAATGCACGACCCATGATGAGCAGCTTCGACATCATCGTCCTGGTCATTGTCGGGGTGGCTGCCGTGGGCGGGTTCCTGCGCGGATTAGTGCAAGAGGTTCTCTCGCTTGCGGCATGGATATTGGCGATCTTCGCGATCCATTATCTGCATCTGCTGCTTTACGGCGCGATGGTACCGTATCTCGGCGCTAGGACGTCCGTAGCGGTACTGGCCTTCGCGCTGCTGCTGCTGATCCCCTATGCGGCCATGAAGCTCATCGCGGGGCGGGGCGACGATACCCCCAAATCCGCGATCCTCGGTCCGATCGACCGTGTGCTGGGCTTCGGCTTCGGCGCGATCAAGGGGGCGCTGATCGTGGTTCTGGCCTTCGCCCTGCTGGTCCTGGGCTACGATCCGTCCTGGGGCATTGCGGGACGGCCGGGCTGGATCACCACCGCGCGCACCTATCCCGTCATCAACGCCAGCGCTACGTCGATCGTGCCGATGATCGACCAGCGCCGCGCCCGTTTGCGGAGTGACGAGGCGGAGTGACCGCACAATCGGTGCCATCCGCGAAGCTTTATACGCCGCAGATCCTGGCGCTGGCGACGACGCTGGCCGATTATCCATACGCGCCTGCCTGGCCCGTCTTTGGCTCGGCCCGATCGCCGACCTGCGGCGCGACGCTGCGGTTGGGAATGCGCCTGGACGACGATCTTCGGATTTCCGCGATCGGGCTGGACGTGACCGCCTGCGCGATCGGCCAGGCGTCGGCGGCGCTGTTCGCCAAACATGCCGCCGGACACTCGCCGTCCGCTATTGCGAAGACCGCCGTAGCCGTTGAAGATTGGCTAAAAGAGAGCGCTTCGATGCCCCGTTGGCCCGGCCTCGAACTGCTGGAGCCGGCCCGTGCGCACCCCGCCCGTTACGGTGCAATCATGCTGCCGTGGAGAGCCGCGCAGCACGCGCTTTCCAATACCGCCGCATCGCGATAACACTGTCTTCGACGCGAACGCGGGCAGGGGGCCATCCGACATGAGCGAAGCACAGGCGCTTCAGGATCATCAGCCGACCGAAAGGGAAATCAAGCTGGTCATCGCGGCATCGTCGGCCGGGACGATCTTCGAATGGTACGATTTCTTCATCTACGGCACGCTGGCGGCGCTGATCGGGGCGGCGTTCTTCCCATCCGATAACGCAACGCTGCAGGTGCTGCTGGTATGGGCGGGCTTCGCCGTCGGGTTCGGATTTCGCCCATTGGGTGCGGTGCTGTTCGGTTTTCTGGGCGACAGGCTGGGACGCAAATACACGTTCCTCGTCACGGTCACGCTGATGGGGATCGCCACCGCCGGTGTCGGTCTGACACCGGAAGCGGCAACCATCGGCATCGCCGCGCCCATCATAGTCATCGGACTGCGCATTCTTCAGGGACTCGCGCTGGGCGGGGAATATGGCGGCGCCGCCATCTACGTCGCCGAACACGCCCCGCCGGAAAAGCGCGGCTTCTACACCAGCTTCATCCAGGCGAGCGTGGTCGGCGGGTTCGTATTGTCCATCGCCGTGGTGCTGGCTTGTCGCGCGCTCATTCCGCAGGAGGAATTCGCGGCTTGGGGCTGGCGCGTGCCGTTCCTGCTGTCGATCATCCTGTTGCTGATATCGCTGTGGATGCGGCTCAAGCTGTCGGAAAGTCCCGTGTTCAAGGCGATGAAGGCATCGGGACAGATGGCGTCCAATCCGTTCGTCGAAAGCTTCACCTATCCCGGCAACAGGAAGCGCATATTCGTCGCGCTGTTCGGAGTCGCGGTCGGGCTGACGGTGATCTGGTACACCGCGTTCTTCTCGACGCTGTCCTTCCTCAAGGGACCGATGCGCGTCGATCCGCAACTGGTGGAGATAATCATCTTCACCGCCGGCCTGCTGGCGATGGGTCTGTTCGTGATCGTCGGGCGCTGGTCGGACAGGGTGGGGCGGCGCAAGCCCATTCTCATCGGGAACGCGTTGACGCTGGTCCTGCTGTTCCCCTGTTTCTGGGCTCTGGGCCATCTCGCCAATCCGGGCATCGGGGCAGCATCGCAGAGCGCGCCGATCGTGGTGAGCGGACCCGATTGCAGCTACGATCCGTTTTCCGAAAGCCAGCCTGCGCAATGCGGAAAACTGCTGGAGGACCTGACCGATGCAGGCGTACCCTACACGCTGGTCGAAGGGGATGTGCTGCGCCTGCGCGTAGGCGCATCGGACGTGCCCATGGCCAGTTACGCGTGGGACGATCCGGCGGCACGGCGGGGCGGGCTCGAACAGGCGCTGAAAACCTATGGCTACGACTTCGCGGCGCAGCGTCCGCCCACCGCGAACATCATCGGCATTATCGTAGTTCTGTTGGTTCTGGCTTCGCTGTCCGCGCTCACCTATGGTTCGGTCGCGGCGCTGCTTTCGGAAATGTTCCCCGCGCGAATCCGGTACAGTTCGATGTCGATTCCCTATCATCTGGGTGCCGGCTATTTCGGCGGGTTCCTGCCATTGATTGCCGGATATATCGTGGCGAAATCAGGCGATGCCTATGCCGGGCTGTGGTACACTTGGGTCTTCACCGCGATTGCATTGATCGTCGCCTGGTGGGGTCTGCCCGCCGGGCCGCCGCGCGATTTTGCCGACAATCACAGCTAGTCCCGCGATGTCGGACGCCGATCACGCGCCGCTTGTCCTGCGGATCGACGGTGCCGCGTTGGTCCGCAACTGGCGGGCGTTGCGCCTGCGCGCAGGCCCGGCGGCCAGCTGCGGCGCCGCGGTAAAGGCCAATGCCTACGGGCTCGGCGCGGTGGAAAGCGTGACCCGGTTATACGCCGCAGGCTGCCGCGATTTCTTCGTGGCAACCTGGGCCGAAGCGGCGCAGATCGCCGACTGCGCCAATGATGCGAATATCAGCGTGCTGAACGGCGTGCTGGATGGCGACATGGCAGCGGCGACCGCCTCGACCGCCAAACCCATGCTCAATTCCGTCATGCAGATCGAACGCTGGCGCGGTACAGGCCTGCCGTGCGACGTGATGATCAATTCCGGCATGAACAGGCTCGGTATCGACGTGATGGAGGCGGGGGCGATCGACTGGCGGGGATTGCACGTCGATATCCTCGCCAGCCACCTTGCCTGCGCCGATGAGGATGTGGTCCAGAACCGCTTGCAGCGCGAAGCCTTTGCCACGCTCATTCCGCTCATCCCCCATATGCGCACGAGCCTCGCTAACAGCGCGGGCATCGCTCTGAACGGGGAATACGCCTTCGACCTGAGCCGGCCCGGCCTGTCGCTCTACGGAGGCGTGGCGCGCGCCGAGCTTACCGGCGACATCGATGCTGTCGCCACGATCGAGGTTCGCATCCTCCAGATACGCAACCTGTCGCCCGGCGATGCGGTGGGTTACAACGCGACCTACATTGCCGCGCAACCCATGCGGACGGCGACGCTCGCGATCGGTTACGCGGATGGCTATCGACGTGCGTTCTCGAATACGGGCATATTCTACGCCGGCACGCGCGCGCTGCCCGTGATCGGCCGGGTATCCATGGATTTGGTGACGGTCGACATAACCGCAGCGCCGGAACTGGCCGAAGGAGATATCGTGACGTTGCCCTGGGACCTGCCCAAGCTCGCGCAGCAATCGGGAGTCTCGCCCTATGAGCTGTTGACCGGCCTTGGCAACCGTCTCGACCGGGTCTGGACCGATTGAGCCGCTGAATGTTGCGCCGTCGGTGCCAATCATGTTGCACCGCACTTGCTGCACCTGCTACTGCAGCATAAGCGCAATAGGAAAAAGGGGCGTCCGATATGGCGAAACGGATGAAGGATGGCGACACGATCACCATCAAGAAATACGCCAACCGGCGGCTCTACAACACCGGTTCCTCAAGCTACATCACGCTGGACGATCTGGCGAGGATGACTCGCGAGAACATCGATTTCAAAGTGCTCGACGCCAAGAGCGGCGACGACATCACCCATTCCATCTTGACCCAGATCATCATGGACGAGGAAACCAGCGGTAAATCGATGCTACCCGTCAGTTTTCTGCGCGATCTCATCGCGATGTACGGCAATTCGATGCAATCGATGATGCCGCAATATCTCGAAGAGTCGATGGCGAACTTCCGCGCCAACCAGGCCAAGATCCAGAATGCCCTGCGCGAAGGAATGGACAACAATCCGATCGCGAAGATCCACGAAACCAACATGGCCGTGATGCGCGCCATGGGCGAAGCAATCCTGCCGGGTACACGGGGATCGGCGAAGCCTGAAGCCGAAACCCCCTCCGCATCAGCCAGCAGTCGGCACGAAATCGCCGCGCTGCGGCAGCAGATGGCGGATATGCAGAAGAAGCTGGATGAACTAAGCCGTTAGCTCTCCTTCACAGCCGCCCATCCATCGCCCGCCTGCAGGAAACCCGCCCCCGTGTCCAACATCCGCCATGCCCTTACCGTCAAACGCGAAGACGATTTCGCCGCCTGGTATCAGGAGGTCATTGCCGCCGCCGACCTCGCCGAGGAATCGGGTGTGCGCGGCTGCATGGTCATCAAGCCCTGGGGTTACGGAATATGGGAACGGCTCCAGCGTCTGCTGGACGACCGGATCAAGGATGCGGGACACGACAATTGCTATTTCCCGATCTTCATTCCGCTCGCGAACTTCGAACGCGAGGCGTCACATGTGGACGGCTTCGCGAAGGAAATGGCGGTCGTCACCCATCACCGCCTGATCGCCGACGGGTCCGGCGCGCTCGTCCCCGATCCCGATGCCAAACTGGAGGAACCGCTGATCGTGCGCCCGACTTCGGAAACGATTTTCGGCGATGCGATGGCGCGTTGGGTGCAGAGCTGGCGCGACCTGCCATTGAAACTGAACCAGTGGGCCAATGTCGTGCGCTGGGAAATGCGGACCCGCATGTTCCTGCGCACCAGCGAATTCCTGTGGCAGGAAGGGCATACCGCGCATGAGACTGCCGACGAGGCGAAAGAGCATACGCTGCGGATGCTCGAAGTCTATCGCGCCTGCGCCGAACAGGATTGCGCCATGCCGGTGATCGCGGGCGAAAAGCCGGAGAACGAACGATTCCCCGGCGCGGTCGCGACCTGGTCGATCGAGGCGATGATGCAGGACGGAAAGGCTTTGCAGGCCGGTACGTCGCATTATCTCGGCACAAATTTCTCGCAAGCGGCCGGCATCCGGTTCCAGAACCGCGACGGCGAACAGGAACTGTGTCACACCACCAGCTGGGGACTGTCCACCCGGATGATTGGCGGGGTCATCATGACCCATGGCGACGATGACGGTCTGCGCGTACCGCCCGCGATCGCGCCGAAACAGGTGGTGCTCCTGCCTATGCTGCGCGGGAAGGACGAGGCGGAGGACGCGGCGCTGGTCGGCTATTGCGAAGAACTGCGCGCCGATCTCGCCACCCGGCGGGCGTTCGGGGAGAAGCTGCGCGTTTTGCTGGACGTGAGGCCGGGGAAGGCCGCGGCGAAGCGGTGGGATTATGTTCGCAAGGGCGCGCCGGTCATCATAGAAATCGGCGGCCGCGACCGCGACAACGGCGTCGTCAGCCTGCTGCGCCGCGACGCCTTGTGGGCCGATAATGGCAAGCCGGATTTCGCAACCCCGGCCAAGGCGGACACCGCCAATCTCGTCGCCGGCCTGCTGGAGGAAATCCAGAATAACCTGTTCGCGCAGGCGGCCACCCGGCGCGACGCAAATATTCGTGGCGATATCGACACCATGGCGGGGCTCGCCGCCCATTTTGCAGATGATGCCGTCAATCCCGGATGGGCGGAAGTGTCCTGGTCGCGCCCGACCGGCGGGGCGCTGGATGCCGTGATCGAACAGCTGAAAGCGCTGAAACTGACCATCCGCAACGTGCCGATGGATGGCGATCGGGTCGATGGCCCGTGCATTTTTACAGGAGACAAGGCGGTCGAGCGGATTTACGTCGCGAAAGCCTATTGATCCCGCTTGCCATGGCGTTCGGCTTGGGCAAGGTTGCGGTCATGAAGAAATTGAAGACCCTCGCTCTATGTTCCGCTGCGATCGCGGCGGCACCTGCCTTCGCCGACCATCACGCCGATATGGCGCATCCCGCCGATGCCGTTTCGCAGGAACGTCTTATCGAGGATATCGACGATCTGGTCGGGTTCGGCACCCGCCATACCATGTCGGTCCAGGACGATCCCGACCGCGGTATCGGCGCCGCGCGGGCATGGGGCGAAGAACAGTTCCGGGAAGCGTCGGCGGCATGTGGGGGTTGCCTCGAAATCGTCCTGCCCGAACGCATGGTGGAGGGGCGGCGCATTCCCGTGCCCACCCGTCTCGTCAATGTCGTCGCCATCCAGCGCGGCACAGAACGCCCGAACGAGGTCACGATCATTCAGGGCCATATCGACAGCCGGGTCAGCGATGTCTCGGATTTCACGAGCGACGCGCCGGGCGCCAATGATGACGGGTCCGGCACCGCCCTCACCGTCGAAGCGGCCCGCGTCCTGTCGCGACATCGATACCCGACGACCATCGTCTACGCGCTCCTCTCCGGTGAAGAGCAGGGCTTGTATGGCGGACACCTGATGGCCGATTACGCCGAACAACAGGGGTGGGACGTGAAGGCGGTGCTCAACAACGATATCGTCGGCGGAAGCTGCGGGTCCGACGGTTATTGCGACGCCGACCATATCCGCGTCTTCTCCGAGGGGCCGCGCGCCGATCTGACCGACGATATCCGTGCCGAGCAGCGCCGCGACGGGGGCGAGAACGACAGCCCGAGCCGCAACCTGTCCCGTTGGCTGGACGATCTTGCCGGCGAAAACACGGACGGGCTGAACATCCGGCAGATCTGGCGGACCGACCGGATGGGCCGGGGCGGCGACCAGATCCCGTTCCTCGAAAAAGGCTATCCCGCCATCCGCTTCTCCGTCGCGGTCGAGGATTACGAGCATCAGCATCAGGATCTTCGGACCGAAGACGGCATCGTCTACGGCGACACGGCGGACGAAATGGATTTCGACTACCTGACCAAGGCCACCCGCCTCAACGTGCGTGCGGCGGCGCAGCTGGCGGTGACGCCCATGCCGCCCGCGCCCACCGCGCAGGCCGCCGTGCGAACCTTTACCGAACTCGCCTGGAAGTTAGTGGCGGGCGCGTTCGCCTATACCATCTGGCAGCGGCGGCCGGACGAATCCTATTGGCGCGACGAACCCGTCATCGAACAGGTCGCGGCGACCAGCGCGCGGCTGGACGGCGTGCGGGGCGACGACTGGATATTCGGCGTGTCATCCTGCACCGCGGCGGGCGATTGCAGCCCGGTCGCCAGCGCGGTTCCGGCGGGCGCCTTCCGTCCGATCGCACGGATGGATGACGGGCAAGAGGGTGACAGCCCATAGCCGAACGTCCATAGGCGGCGAATGAACACAAAACCCTCCGGCGCCGCCGCCAGCCTCCCCTCGCGCGAGCAGATCCTGGAATATATCCAGTCGGCGGACGGCATTGTCGGCAAGCGCGAAATCGGCAAGGCATTCGGGCTGAAGGGCCAGGAGAAAATCGCGCTCAAACGCCTGCTCAAGGACATGGCCGAAGAAGGGCTGATCGACGGCAAGCGCACCGCCTATCACGCGATGGGCGGGATCCCGAAAGTCACTGTCCTGCGCGTCGTTGATATCGAGGATGGCGAACCGATCGCTATTCCCGACAATTGGCAGGCGGACGACGGCGGCACACCCACGCGTCTGCGAGTCGTCGAAGCGAAGAAGGGCAAGAACCGCCACGCCGCGCTGAAAACCGGCGACCGCGTCCTCGCCCGCACGGAAGAGGCCGGTAATGGTTGGACCGCGCATGTAATAAAAAAGCTGCCCGCACGCACCGAAGGCATGCTGGGCGTGGTCGAGCTGGACGATGCGGGCAAGGCATGGCTGGCACCGACCGACAAGAAAGTCCGCAGTTCCTCCGCCATCGCCGACCTGGGCGGGGCGGAGCCGGGCCAGCTGGTCTTGTGCGAACCCGCCGGTCGCGGACCCAAAGCGGGCGTGAACGTGGTCGAGGTACTGGGCGATCCGCTGGCGCCCAAGGCGTTTAGCCTGATCGCCATCTCGAAGCACGGCATTCCCAACGTGTTCGGCAAGGAAACGCTCGAGGAGGCGGAGCGCGCGGCGGACCTGCCATTGAACCGCGACACGCGCGACGATCTGCGCCACCTGCCGATCGTGGCGATCGACCCGGCGGATGCGCGCGATCACGACGACGCGATCTGGGCCGAGCCCGACGGCAAGGGCGGTTTTCGCGCCGTCATCGCCATCGCCGATGTCAGCTATTACGTCCGGCCCGGCGGCGCGCTGGACAAGGAGGCGCGCAAACGCGGCAATTCCGTCTATTTTCCCGACCGCGTCGTACCGATGCTGCCCGAAATCCTGAGCGCGGACGTCTGTTCCCTGCGCGAAGGGGAAGGGCGCGCGGCCATGGCCTGCCATGTCGATATTTCGCACGAAGGGAAGATCACCGCCGCACGCTTCACCCGCGCGATCGTGAAGATCGACGAAGTCATCGCTTACGAAGACGCGCAGCAGCGGATCGACGATGGCGAGGCCGGCGAAAACCTCACGAACCTTTGGGATTGCTGGAAAGTACTGGTAAAAGCGCGCGACGCGCGCGACCCGCTCGCTCTGGATCTGCCGGAGCGCAGGGTGGTTTTGAACGATGAGGGAAAGATCGAAGAGATCGCCATTCGCGAACGTCTGGACGCGCATCGCGTGGTCGAGGATTTCATGATCGTCGCCAATGTCGCGGCGGCGCAGGCACTGGAGAAGCAGAACGCCCCCGTCGTCTATCGCATCCACGAGACGCCGAGCCGCGAGAAGCTGGTCGCCTTGCGCGAATATCTCGATTCATTCGGACGGAAATTCGCCCTGGGGCAGGTCATAACGCCGGGGCTGTTCAACCGCATGCTGGCCGAGGTGACCGACGATAGCGAGAAGGCGCAGGTCATGGAAGCTGTGCTGCGGACGCAGACCCAGGCCTATTACGGACCCGCGAATATGGGTCATTTCGGCCTATCGCTGGCATCCTACGCGCATTTCACGTCGCCGATCCGCCGCTATGCCGACCTGTTGGTTCACCGCTCTCTCGTCGATGCCTACAAGCTGGAACAGCCAAAGCCGAAAGCCGATCTGCCGGCGAAGTCCGGCCTGTCCGACACCGACCGCGGCAATATGGAAACGATCGCCGACGCGATCAGCAAGACCGAACGCCGCGCGATGGAGGCGGAGCGTGATACGGTCGACCGCTACGTCGCCGCGTGGCTGTCGGGCCGGGTTGGCGAAACCTTCGACACCCGCATAACCGGGGTGCAATCTTTCGGCTTCTTCGCGACGATCGTGGGGCTGGGAGGCGACGGCCTGGTGCCGGTATCGACCCTGGGTTCCGATTATTTCCGCTACGACGAATCCGCCCAGACGTTGACGGGCGAGCGGACCGGCCAGACCTACGCGCCGGGCGATACGCTGAAACTGCAGCTGGGCGAAGCGAACCCGCTGACCGGCGCACTTAAATTCGTGCCCCTCGATTCCGACGGCAATCCGATCGAGGCGCGCGGCGGCCGCCCGCAGCACCGGCGTGCTGGCGGCAAAGGTCAGCATAGTCGCGACAGAACCGATGGCAAGCGGAAAGCGAAGGGCACCGCGTCCGGCAAGTCGCGCGGCGGTGCGAACGGTGTCAAGAGCAGGAGCCGGAGCAAGAGTAAAGGCAAGCCCGAAGTCCGATCCGAGACGCAGCCGAAGCCTGCACCGAACAAGCGCGGGCGGCCCGGCAATATCCGGCATCAGGGCAAGAAACGATAGATCAGCCCGTCAGGCGATCGATCTGTTCGGCGGAAAAAGTCCCCGGCACGATGTATAGCGGGCACGGCAGGGTTCCCGAATGGGCGGAAAAATGGGTGATGAGCGGACCCGGTGCGCCTTCCGCCGACGCACCGAGCACCAGCGCCGCCACTTCCGGATGATCGTGCAGATATTCCTTGATGACGCTATGCCCATCGCCGATCTTGACGGTGATCGTGGGCATCTTGCCGCTTTCGGAGAACAAATTGCCCGTCGCGCTGCTGGCGATAACCTCGGCACGGTCGCGCGCTTCCTGTTCGATGGTCGCCTGGACCGCGCCGAACGCGTTGAAGTTCTGTTTCGCGACCAGCGCGAGAATATGCACGCCGCCGCCCGTCGCAAGGGCTCGCCGCGAGGCGAAGCGCAGTGCCTTTCGCGCTTCTTCCGTATCGTCCATGATAACCAGGTAAACCCGCATCAGCCCTTCTCATGCGCCTTGGTGCCGTCCGCTTTTCTTGTCTTCCGGAACGGCTTATCGGATCAAAGGCACAGGCATGCAAGAACCTTGCCCGGCACAGGCGAATTCGTCACATAGGGGCGAAGCGCCAATCAGGATAGATTGCACCATGCCGATACCGATCAAGATGCCCGCTCTGTCGCCCACCATGGAAGAAGGGACCCTGGCCAAATGGTTGGTGACGGAAGGCGATACGGTAAGTTCGGGCGACATCATGGCAGAAATCGAAACCGACAAGGCGACGATGGAGTTCGAGGCGGTGGATGAAGGCACCATCGCCGCGATCATGGTGGCGGAAGGTAGTGAAGGCGTCGAGGTCGGGACCGTAATCGCCATGCTCGCCGAAGAAGGGGAAGATTTGATTGCGGCCCAAGCCGCTGCCGAGACCGATGAAGGGGTCGATGATAAGTCCGATGACGGGGCCGATGCCGGAGCTGGTGCCAGCGTTCATGAGGGCGATCGGTCGAAGGAAGGAGCGGTCGAAGAGGAACGGGCCGAGGAATTGGGCGCAGAGGAACCGGGTTCTGAAGGCTCGCGCGGACCACCTGCGCGTAGTGACGGCGACCCGCCAAGCAAGAAGTCGGAGAGTGCGACCGACAGCCAGGGCGATCGGATCATCGCTTCCCCCCTGGCCCGTCGCATCGCCGGGCAAGCGGGTCTCGATCTGTCCGCCGTCGAAGGATCGGGCCCTCGCGGGCGTATCGTCAAGGCGGATGTGGAAGCCACCACGGCCGGACAGCACGTCGCCGATAAAGACACCGACAGGCGCTCAACCGAACTCGCAGCCCCTGAAGCGGGCGGCGAACCGGAACGGCTGCCCGATTTCGGCATCCCCTACGAAGACACGAAGCTCGGCAATGTCCGCAAGGTCATCGCGCGCCGCCTGACTGAGGCGAAGCGGGCCATACCGCATATCTATCTGACCGTGGACATAAGGCTCGATGCGCTGCTCGAACTGCGCGGGCAGATGAATGCGGCACTGGAAGCGCAGGGAGTGAAGCTGTCGGTCAACGACCTGTTGATCAAGGCACTGGCGAGGGCGCTGGCGCAGGTGCCGCAATGCAATGTCAGCTTCGGGGGAACCGTGCTTCGCGAATATGGCCGGCAGGATATCTCGGTCGCCGTCGCCGCACCGACTGGACTGATCACGCCTATCGTCGTGGACGCAGGCGCGAAGAGCGTCTCGCAGATTTCGCAGGAAATGAAGGAACTGGCCGGCAAGGCGCGCGACGGCAAGCTGCGGCCGGAAGAATATCAGGGCGGCACGGCAAGCCTGTCCAATCTCGGCATGTTCAACGTCAAGCAGTTCGACGCGGTCATCAATCCGCCCCAGGCGATGATCCTGGCCGTCGGGGCGGGCGAGAAAAGGCCCCATGTGGTCGACGACGTCCTGTCGGTAGCCACCGTCATGAGCGCGACCGGCAGCTTCGATCATCGTGCCATCGACGGGGTGGAGGGGGCAAAGCTTATGGACGCATTCCGCACCCTGGTCGAAAACCCGCTGGGCGTAGTTGCCTGAATTTTTAGGATATTGGAATAAATGTCTCAAAAGTTTGATGTTATTGTGTTGGGATCGGGGCCGGGCGGCTATGTCGCCGCTATCCGCTGCGCGCAGCTCGATCTGTCCGTAGCGATCGTCGAACGCGAAGAACTGGGCGGCATCTGCCTCAACTGGGGCTGCATCCCGACCAAGGCCCTGCTGCGCTCGGCCGAAGTGTTCCACTACATGCAGAACGCCGGCGATTACGGTCTCAAAGCTCAAAACATCGAAGCCGATCTCGAAGCGATCGTCGAACGCAGCCGCGGTGTCGCGAAAAGGCTCAACCAGGGCGTGGCGCATCTGATGAAGAAGAACGGTATCACGATCCATCGCGGCGAAGGCAAACTGACCGGCGCATCGACGATCAGCGTATCCAAAGATTCGGGCGAGGCGACATTCGAAGCGAAGCACATCATAGTCGCAACAGGCGCACACGCGCGCGATCTTCCCTTCGCACCGGCCGATGGAAAACGCATTTGGACCTACCGGACGGCCATGACGCCACCGGAACTTCCGGAGCGGCTGCTAATCATTGGCTCTGGTGCCATCGGTATTGAATTCGCGAGTTTCTACAACGATCTGGGCAGCGATGTTACGATCGTGGAAATGCTGGATCGTATCGTTCCGGTAGAAGACGACGACATATCCGCCTTTCTTCTAAAATCGCTGAAAAAACAGGGGATCGAAATTCTGACCGATGCGGGGGTAGAAGCACTAACAGTTCAGCGGAACGGAATTACCGCAAAGATCAAGGACGCGGCCGGCAACACTGCCACCCATGAGTTTACCCACGCAATCGTCGCGATCGGTATCGTCCCTAATACCGAAGATATGGGAATTGACGATCTGGTAGATATGGATCGTGGGTTCATTCAGATCGATTCGTTTGGCCGCACGAAAACCGAGGGGCTATGGGCGATCGGCGATTGTACGCCCGGCCCTTGGCTCGCCCACAAGGCCAGCCACGAGGGCGTCGCCGCCGCCGAAGCAATTGCGCGGGAACTGGGCAATGACGATGTCCACCCACATCCGCTGGACCGTAATGCAATTCCGGGCTGCACATATTGTCACCCGCAAATAGCCAGTGTCGGCATGACCGAAGCGACGGCACGGGAGGCGGGCCATGAGTTAAGGATCGGCAACTTCCCGTTTTCCGGAAACGGGAAAGCGATCGCCCTGGGAGAAACGGATGGGTTCATCAAAACGGTGTTCGATGCAGCGACAGGCGAATTGCTCGGCGCGCATATGATCGGTGCCGAGGTTACCGAACTCATCCACGGCTATACCGTTGGCAAGACGCTTGAAACGACCGAAGCGGAATTGATGCAGACCGTCTTCCCTCACCCCACCCTGAGCGAGATGATGCATGAAAGCGTCCTTGCCGCATACGACGAGGCTTTGCACATCTGATCGCGATGACAATCCTGTTGAGATGTAGATTCATGATCGCCTCGCATTCCTACTACAGGGCATAATCGCAGGCCTGGCGGACAGGGTGGGATTCGAACCCACGGTACGCTTGCACGCACGCCGGTTTTCAAGACCGGTGCATTCGACCACTCTGCCACCTGTCCGCTGGCCAACGCTGCTAGCCGCGATCGGCCAGATTGTCACCTGGCTTGACTGGGTTGCATCAGCGCGATTTTGATCAGCCGTTCCGACGCGGCAGTTTCAATATCAACTTGCGGTTCAGTCGTAATCTGACACGGGAGGATTCATGAAATCACGAATCATGCTGGCTGCCATTGCCGCACTTGCGCTGTCTTCCGCAAACATGCCCGCTTCGGCACAGACCTTGTCGTTCGATGCATATGTCCAACTGCTTATCGCGAAGTCGCGCGCTGAAGGCGTAAGCGAAGCCACGCTGCGCCGAATGACTGCGGGGCTGACACCGAACCAGCGCGTAATCGAACTGGATAGGGGTCAGCCGGGCAGTCCCACGCGAAGGGGATATCCGGCGCTCGCCCCTTATATCGACACGCATGTGAACCCTACGCGCATCGCGCGCGGTCGCGACATGTTCGACGCAACCCGCGCAATCCGGCAAAGGGTTGAAGCCAAATATGGCGTACCATCCGAAATTCTGATGGCAATCTGGGGCCATGAAACCAACTATGGCGGCTACAAGGGCAACTTCGATCTTTCGCGATCGCTGGCGACCCTGGCTTGGGAAGGGCGCCGGCGCGATCTTTTCGAGGGGGAATGGCTGGCGCTGATGAAAGTCGCGGACAAGGGATATTCCCGCGACAATCTTGTCGGCAGCTGGGCCGGCGCATTCGGCAACCCCCAATTCTTGCCGAGTGTCTATCTGCGTCTTGCCACCGATGGCGATGGCGACGCGCGCGCGGACATATTCGACAACCGCGCCGACACGCTTGCGTCCATCGCGCGGTATTTTCAGGATTCGGGTTGGCGGCGCGGCCAGCCCTGGGGCGTACGTGCTTTCGTTCCCGCCGGTTTCGATTCCGATGCCTTTGACAATGAAATCCTGTCCCCGGTCTGTCCACGCGTCCACGAACGCCATAGCCAATGGAAAACCGTAGGCGAATGGCGTGCGTTGGGTGTGCAGCCGCAACAATACCTTGCGGATGACGTAATGGTTTCAGTTTTTCAGCCCGACGGGCCGGGGCGGCCGGCCTGGCTTTTAACCGCAAATTATAGGGTTATCCTTGAATACAATTGTTCGAATTACTACGCGATGAGTGTGGGGTTGCTTGCGGATGAAATTGGCAGATAGGACGATACGAAGGTTTGGTGCTCTTGCGCTGTCGATATCCCTTACAGGATGCGGTCAGGGTTTCGCCGATATAAACCCCTTCGCCGGTTCGACAGCTCCAATGGCTGCCAGCAACGATCCGAACGGCCCGGCAGGTGACTATCCGGTTGTCATCGGCGAACCGTTCGCGATCGATGGGACCGTCTTTACCCCCGCCGATACGCTGAATTACGACGAGGTTGGTTACGCCGTGGCCGAACACGATGCCGGGTTTGCCGAAATGGACGGAGTAACCATTTCGCATCGCACGCTTCCCTTGCCCAGCTACGTTGAAATTACGGCGCTTGACACCGGAACGACCATTTTGGCGCGGACCGAACGGCGCGGGCCGATGACGAAACAGGTTACGGCGCAAGTGAAGGGTCAAGCGATCGCTGCGCTGTCCAAGGATGCCATGGCCGCGCTCGGTATCGCCTCCGCAACCCCAGTGCGCATACGACGCGTCAATCCGCCCGAATCCGAACGCGCAAAGCTTCGCCGCGGAGAAACGGCAACGCAGCGCATGGCAACACCGCAAACCCTTCTGCGCGTCCTCAAACGCAAACTGGAAAGGAAGGGCGAGTACACACCAGACCCCCTTACAGAAATACCGATCGAACCGCCGAACGATGGTGGGACGGACCGCTCGCCCGATAATCTTGGGCTGAACGTCGAAACAGATACGTCCCCAGTATCCAGCGCGGTCGCGAACCGCCTCTCCGAACGAGCGGGACCAGGAAGGTTCATGATCCAGGCAGCAGCGTTCGCCTCCAGAGCGAATGCCGATCGGCTTGCTGCCAAGATCGACGGCAGTGTCGAGAATGCAGGTCGCTATCATCGCGTGCGCGTCGGACCGTTCGACACCAGGAAGGAGGCCGACACGGCTCTCGCAAAAATACGCGCGGCGGGCTACAGGGACGCCATGGTGCAAACCGTGGACTGACAGGCCGACCCCTGTCGGCGGCAGGGGTTTTTACAATTGAACCGTCTTTTGCTTATGATCGTATCGGGTGCGGTCGCGACTACAAGCGGGACCGCATCCTCCCAAGCCATACCTCCTGCCGTGGCGAAAGGCGCACCAATCACTCTGCTTATGGAAGCGGATACCGGTCAGATCCTTTATCGCGAAGCCGAAAACCGGCGTTTCATACCGGCTTCTATTACAAAAATCATGACAGCGTACGTGGCCTTCGATTTATTAAAACACGGCGACCTGGACGTAGACCAAAGGTTCGCCATGTCCGAAGAGATCGCGAAAGACTGGTATCGCAAAGGCTCCACGATGTTTCTCGAACCGGGTGAGCTTGTCAAGGTTGGCGACCTGTTGCGCGGCATTACGTCCGTATCCGCCAATGACGCCAGTGTTGTTCTGGCCGTAGGGGTCGATGGGTCCATTGCCGGATGGACGGCGCGCATGAACCGGACGGCAAGTACCCTTGGTCTGCGGGACAGTCATTTCGCCACGCCCAACGGTTGGCCGGATAATGGGCGCACATTCACGACAGCTGCCGATCTCGCCATCCTGGCTCGTGCGCTCACGCGCACTCACCCGGTACTCTACCGCGAGTATTTCGGCACCAAGGGTATGCGGTATAACGGTTTTGCCCAAGCCAACCACGATCCTATCACCGGCGTCGTCGATGGGGCGGACGGTATCAAGACGGGTTTCACACGGCAGGCCGGGTACGGGTTCGTTGGAAGCGCAATGCGCGATGGTCGGCGCCTGATCTTGGTCGTAGCGGGGATCGACCGTGCCGAGGTGCGGACAACCGTCAGTCGGGATCTGATGGAGTGGGGGTTCGATGCGTTCGAACGCGACCTGGTCTTTACAAAAGGCCAAGTAGTGGGATCCGCGCTGGTGCAGGACGGTGCGTCGGACCGCGTCGATATGACGGTGCCGCAGGACTTCAGCCTGACCCGGGCGGCACGGGGCCGTCGCGTTGATGCGACCGTTCGCTACATCGGCCCATTGCAAGCCCCGATCGGCAAGGGCGCAGTTATCGCCCGTCTCGACATCGCGAACGACGACGGTAGCGTGGCCTCTATCCCGCTTGTGGCGGCGGATAATGTCGCGGAGGCCGGAATGTTAAGGCGGATCGTCAACGCGATCGAAAGCTGGGTGTCATGACGCCTGGCAAACTCATCGCTTTCGAAGGGGGCGAAGGCTGCGGAAAGAGCACGCAGGCGCGATTGCTTAACGACTATCTACTTGAGGCCGGTCAGTCGGCAATCGCGACGCGGGAACCGGGGGGTACACCGGGTGCGGAAGCCATTCGCAGACTTCTGCTCGAACCGCCGGGCGACGGCTGGCATGTGGAGTCGGAGGCGTTGTTGTTCGCCGCCGCGCGATCCGATCATGTTGCCCGCCTTATCGGACCGGCGCTCGCTGAAGGTCGGTGGGTCGTCTGCGATCGCTTCATCGATTCGAGCCGTGCCTATCAGGGCGGGGCCGGAACGATGGACGATACGACGATCCTGAACCTCCATTCGATAGGAAGCGGAGGATTACGCCCGGATTTGACCATATTATTGACGATTCCAGACGGGATGGCTGCCGAGCGTCTGGCTCTACGCGATGGCGGGTTTCACGATGCTATCGGCGGTCGCAGCGCCGCCTATCATGCGAATGTGGCGCGAAGTTTCCGTTCCTTCGCAAAAGATGAACCAAAACGCTTCACCATTGTCGATGGATCGCAAACGATCGAAAAAGTGCATGGCGACATCGTGGCCGCAGTCGAAGCCCGTTTGGGTCCAGTGAGATGACCGAACAGGATCAGAACGATGCCTGGACCCAATGGCGACAGGCGATCTCGGAGGATCGTATGCATCACGCGTGGTTGTTCGCCGGCAAACAGGGACTGGGCAAACATGCGTTCGCGAGAAAGGCCGCACGGGAATATATTGGCAACTCTGGAGCGAACGGCGGCTATCATCCCGATCTGCTGATCCTTGAGCGGCAGCCGAAGGATGACAAGGAAGCCGCAAAGCGGGATGAGGGTAAACCGTTCGAGCGCAAGCGGAACATCACCGTCGGACAGGTTCGCACAATGCAGCGCAGGCTGGAAACCCGTCCGACTGCCGGATCACGGCGTGCGATCATCATCGATCCGGCGGACGTCATGGAACCCGGGGCGTCGAATGCCTTGCTAAAAAGCCTTGAGGAACCACCGCGTGGAACCTGCTTTATTCTCATTGCCCATCACTCGGCACGCCTGCTTCCTACTATTCGGTCGCGATGCCGAGTCTTACGGTTTCCCGCCCTCGCTCGAGCGCAGATCATGAAGCTGATCGAACGGGAGCACCCCGGGGTGTCGCTCGATGTGCGCTTGGCGGCAGCCACCGTCGCGAATGGAGCACCCGGCCGGGCTTTCGAATTCATCGAGCGCGACCTGGGCCCGGTCCATGCCGTCCTTGACGAGATTGCCAGTAGCGGCGACCCGGCTTTCAGCTTGCGTAGTCAGCTTGCGAATATGGTTGGACCACGTCCAAGCCGCGATGCGCTCGCCGACCTGCTCGATCTCGCGCAATCAATCTTGACGCATGCAGCGTCTTCGGCGGACGTGCAGGACCTGCCTAATTTCGCGAATGCGCACGACGATCTGGTCAGACTGGCCGGACAGCTTCCGATCTATAATTTCGATGCCGGCTCAGTCGTCGCTGAAACCGGAACCTTGCTCGCCGGCGTTCGCGGCTATACGGGAAACCGCAATGGCTGAGCCTTATTATATAACCACCGCAATCAATTACGCCAATGGACGCCCGCATATAGGTCATGCCTATGAAGCCATCGCGGCGGATGTAATCGCCCGGTTTCAACGTGCGCAAGGCAGAGACGTGCGCTTTCAGACGGGAACGGACGAACACGGACTGAAAATGGCACGCAAGGCGGCGGAGGAGGGCAGGACCGTTCGCGCGCTCGCCGATGAAATGTCATTATACTTTCAGGATATGTGCAAGGTTCTCAATATCCAGTATGACCGGTTCATCCGGACTGTCGAGGAAGATCATCGCCGTGCAAGCCAGGCGTTATGGCGCGCCATGGAAGCGGCCGGTGATCTCTATCTCGATCGTTACGAAGGATGGTATTCCGTCCGCGATGAAGCCTATTACGATGAGAAGGAATTGACACCCGGGGAAGGGGGGGAGAAGCTGTCCCCCCAGGGAACACCGGTTGAATGGACGGTAGAGGAAAGCTGGTTCTTCAAGCTTTCGAAGTATCAGGAACCCCTGCTGGAACTTTATCGTAACCTTCCGCAATTCATCCGACCCTCCAGTCGCCGAAACGAGATGATTGCTTTCGTATCGGGTGGACTGCGCGACCTTTCGATTTCCCGCAGCAGCTTCGATTGGGGCGTCCCGGTACCCGGCAGCGAGAAGCATGTTATGTATGTTTGGGTGGACGCGCTCACCAATTATCTTACGGGTTTGGGATATCCGGATACGTCCGGAAACTTCGCGAAGTTCTGGCCGGCCGACGTCCATCTGATCGGCAAGGATATCGTCCGGTTTCACGCCGTCTACTGGCCCGCCTTTCTGATGAGCGCAGGTCTGCCTCTGCCAAGACAAGTGTATGGCCACGGGTTCCTGCTCAATCGCGGGATCAAGGAATCCAAAAGTGTCGGGAACGTGACCGATCCGGTCGCTTTGGCAAGGCGATATGGCGTCGACCCGCTAAGGTACTTCCTGATGCGGGAAGTCGCTTTCGGTCATGACGGATCTTATTCGGAAGAAGCGATCGTGACCCGCTGCAATGCCGAACTGGCTAACAGCTTCGGCAATCTGGCTCAAAGAACCCTTTCGATGGTTCACAAGAATATGGGCGGTCGGCTTGAGCGGGAATTGGTCGAACTTCCGGATGATCGCGAACTGGCGGATATCGTGCAGCAAAGAAACCAGTTCTTGCGAGATGGGTTCGCCGATTTCGCATTCAGCGAGGGCCTGGAAAGCTGGATGCAGGCGGTATTCGCGTGTAATCAGTACATCGATGAACAGGCGCCATGGACGCTTCGGAAAACCGACGAACCTCGTATGCGGCAAGTTCTGACAGTTCTGTTCAAGCAAATTCGCGCTCTTGCTATCGTTGTCCGTCCGGTCGTGCCGGATTCCATCGACGCGCTGCTCGATCAAATGGGAATACCTTCCAACGAACGCGACTTTGCCGCACTGTCAGACGATGAGTGGTTTGCCCGGCTGACCGGTTCCGACTTCGTTCTGGCGAAACCCGAAGGCGTGTTCCCCCGGCTGGACATGCATGGACAGGAAGCGTCCTGATGTTGATCGATAGCCATTGTCATCTGGAATATGAAGGTGTCGTCGAACATCAATCCGCTGTTCTAGATCGCGCGCGTGCGAACGGGATCGGAAAGTTCCTCAACATCTCGACCCGGCAGAACGAATGGGATCAGGTAATAGCCACCGCGGAACGCGAGTTCGACGTCTGGGCAAGTGTAGGCGTCCATCCGCACCTTGCCGACGAACATGCGGACCTCACCAATAAGACCCTCCGCGCCGCTGCGGCCCACCCGAAAGTTGTCGCGATCGGAGAAACAGGGCTCGATTATCATTACGACAAATCCGATCGCAAGACTCAAAAAAAACTGTTTCGCCGCCACATCGCGATCGGCCGGGAATTTCGTTTACCGATCATCATACATACGCGCGATGCGGAGGACGATACGCTCGAAATTTTGGAAGCGGAAATGACGGCGGGATCGTTTCCTGCGCTTATTCACTGCTTCACGGCGAGCGCCGAGTTCGGACGGGCGGTTCTCGATCTGGGGCTTTTGATTTCTATTTCAGGAATCGTAACATTCAAGAATGCCCAGGATCTCCAGCGGTTTGCCAAGAGTATCCCGGCCGACCGTCTGCTTGTAGAAACCGACAGTCCGTTCCTCGCGCCCGTTCCGCACCGCGGGAAGCCCTGCGAACCCGGATACGTCCGCGACACGGCTAAGTTCCTTGCCGAATTGCGTGACGAACAATTCGAAGATCTTGCCCAGCGCACGACCGCCAATTTTCATCGCCTGTTTCGTAAGGTTCCCGCGTGAAACTGGTCATGCTTGGTAGCGGCACGAGTACCGGTGTACCCCGGATCGGCGGTGATTGGGGTGCGTGCGATCCCGCGGAACCGCGTAACCGTCGAAGCCGGGTTTCAATCATCGTCGAAAGCAGTGTTGGAAAGCGACTACTGGTCGACACCTCGACCGATCTTCGCAACCAGTTTCTCGACAACGGGATCGACACGATCGACGGGGTCTTTTGGACGCATGACCATGCCGATCATTGCCATGGTATCGACGATCTGCGATCATTGCGGTTCGATCGACAGGGTCCGATACCCGGCTTCGGTTCGCAAGCCACGGTTCGCCGCTTGCGCCAGCGGTTCGACTACGTCTTCGCGGGGCAGCACGGCTATCCCACCATTTGCGATCTCAACACGCTCGAGTCCGTGCGCATGTGCGCCGGGTTCGGCGTAAGCTGGTGCCAAATGCCGCACGGGCCAGCACAAAGCACCGCTTTCCGGTTCGAATGTGATGGAAAGGCAGTATGTTATGCAACGGACTTCAGCGAAATCACATCGCAAATGGTCGAACTGTTCGATCGTGCCGACATTCTGGTATCTGACTGCCTGAAGCGCGAGAAACATCCGACCCATGCGAATCTTGACATGGCGCTGGAACTGCATCGCAGAAGCGGCGCACGCCGGACCGTTCTGACCCATCTCGACAAGACCATGGATTATGCCGCGCTGAAAGCCGAAGTCCCGAGGGATGTCATCGTAGGTTATGATGGACTGGAACTGACTGCGTGAATGGCTGGATGTACGCCGTCTGGGCTCTCGGAGCCTTGATACTGGCAGGCGCGGCGTTGACCGGGTACCGGATGCACTGGCGTAAGGGTCTCGTCTACGTGATGATATGGGGCTCTTTGTTTGCGGGAACGACGCTGCTAGTCGAAGCGATCGGCGGCTATTAGACCAACCATAACGCCATATAATTTAACATAATAATTATTATCATTCTAAGCGAGGTCTGGTATTGTCCCCCATCGATCGATTGCGTTCCATCATGATTGCGCTTCGCGATCCCCATTCCGGGTGCGAATGGGACAAGGCGCAGACGTTTTCGACGATAGCGCCTTACACGATCGAAGAGGCATACGAAGTTGCCGATGCTATTCAGCGCGAGGATACTGTATCCTTGAAGGAGGAACTGGGCGATCTGCTGCTACAGGTCGTGTTCCACGCCCGTATCGCTGAGGATCAAGGCTTATTCGACTTCGACGATGTCGCGACCGGCATTGCGGACAAGATGCTGACACGCCACCCGCATATTTTCGCCGAAGACGGCGGTTCGATGGATACGCGACGGTGGGAAGACTTAAAGGAACGTGAGCGAACCTCGAAGGGGTCCAGAAGCGCCATGGACGGCGTTGCGACCGCGTTTCCGGCTCTGTTGCGTGCTGAAAAACTTCAAAAGCGCGCGGCGCGAACGGGATTTGACTGGCCGGATACGACAGGACCAAAAGCCAAGATCGGTGAGGAACTGTTGGAACTTGAAGAAGCAGCAGAAGCAAACCGTTCGGAAGAAGCCGGCGATCTCCTATTTGCCGCCGTTAACCTGGTCCGGCATTACGGGCTTAGTGCCGAGCACGCACTGGCACGAGCGAACGCCAAATTCGAACGAAGGTTCAGAGCAATGGAGAAGCTGTCCGACGGGAAGTTCGCCGACCTCGACATCGATGAACAGGAACGCCTGTGGTCGCAGGTCAAAGAGGCTGAAAAGTCGGCCGTCTAAGAAAGGGATTCGAACCTTCCCAATTCTTTCGGCGTAAGTTTTACGGCTATGGCAACCTGCGGTTTGCCGTCGCTATTCAAACCGGCATCTTCTTCGTTCAGGACCTCGCCGTGCGCGTGCAACCATGCGATATGCTGACCGCTGGAGGCCGGCAACACGAAACGATGTGCGATCGCGTCGCCGGTCAACAGCGTGCCGAGGTGCGACAGGAGATGATCGACCCCCTCCCCCGTGGCGGCTGAAAGGGGGAACACATCGTCCTGTTCAGGGGCGTTCGACAACACTTTTTCGCGCGTTCCCGTCTCCAACAAATCGATCTTGTTCCATGCTTCCACAATGGGCATCACGGATGTTCCATCCTCTGCGTCCAACACCCCAAGTTCAGCAAGGATTTCCAGAACCTGCGACTTCTGTGATTTTGCCGAATGGTTGGACATGTCCCTGACATGGACGATGATATCGGCAGCCGTCACCTCTTCCAGAGTAGCCCTGAAAGCTGCGACGAGTTGCGTCGGCAGATCGGAAATAAATCCGACCGTATCCGAGGCGATCGCTTTTTCGACGCCGGGAAGACGGATCGCACGCATGGTCGGATCGAGCGTTGCGAACAGCAGGTCCTCGGCCAGTACATCGGCGCCAGTCAGGCGGTTGAACAGGGTGGATTTTCCCGCATTCGTGTAGCCCACCAACGCAATAACCGGCCACGGGGCGCGATCCCGACGTGATCGATGCAACGCACGGGTTTTACGAACCTGTTCCAGTTCCTTGCGCAGACGAGCCATCCGGTTACGGATCATGCGCCGATCGGCCTCGATCTGGGTTTCGCCCGGACCTCCCAGAAAACCGAAACCGCCGCGCTGCCGTTCTAGATGGGTCCAGCTGCGCACCAGACGGCTTTGCTGATAGTCGAGATGCGCCAGTTCGACCTGCAACCGCCCTTCTGCCGTGGCCGCCCGCTCCCCGAATATTTCAAGGATAAGGCCGGTCCGATCGATGATCTTGCGCTGTAGCTTCTCTTCCAGGTTGCGCTGTTGAATCGGGGAAAGTGTCCCGTCGACAATGACCAGGTCCGCATCCTCCTGCGTACAGGCAACGTCGATATTATCGACCTGCCCTGCGCCGAACAGCGTGTTCGGCCTGATATCGCGCACTGGCACGATCAACGCATCGGCAACGACGATTCCAATCGCCAATGCGAGCCCCCTCGCCTCTTCGAGACGGGCATCGACGTCCAGATCGTAGGACTGTCCGCGAATGTCGGGGCAGATCACGATGGCGCGTGCCCCGCGGGACACTTCGCCCATCAGGTCGTCGTCGAAACTCAGCGGTCGTCCCCTTCCTCATCATCGTACAAATCGACCGGTCGATCGGGTTGAATGGTGGAAACGGCATGCTTGTAGGCCAGCTGAACGAACCCGTCGCGTTCCAGCAGCATGCAGAATAGATCGTACGCGGCGATTGTTCCCTGCAGCATCACCCCGTTGACGAGAAACATCGTCACGGGCACCTGCGCTTCCCGGACACCGTTGAGGAAGACATCCTGCAAAAGGCGCTGCTTCTGGCTGGTATCGGTGCTTTCGAATTGATGCGCGTCCATTGGCTGGCCGGGCATGATCGTCGAGATGGCATGCTTGTAGACCAGCTGGGTTTGCCCGTCGCGGCGCAGCAATACTGAGAAATTGTCGAACCAGGTAACGATCCCCTGCAGTTTGACGCCCTTGACCAGAAACATGGTCACGGAAATTTTTTCCTTGCGCAGCAGGTTCAGAAAAGCATCCTGCAGGTTTCCCGATTTGCCGGACGATTTGACAGGTTGCTCGTTCTTCGAAGTTTGCGCTTTCGGTCGGGCTGACAGCGTACGTCCTTCGGACATGATCGTTCTCCTGTTTTTGACAAACCACATCAATGCGATCCGCTATCTGGCCTGAATATTGTTTTCCATCGGCCGATGTTGGCGAGGGCTGACATAGGCGTGACGCTTTCGAAGCGCCGCCCCTTTCGGCTGAACTACTGCTCGTCGTCGTCCTTTTTTCTTTCCCCCATACCAAGCAGCTTGAGTTTCCGATGAAGAGCCGACCGCTCCATACCGATGAAACTGGCGGTTTTCGATATGTTTCCAGAGAACCGGCGAATTTGTATGCCAAGATATTCGCGTTCGAAAGTTTCGCGTGCTTCTCGCAAGGGGGCCGCCATAAGCGCGGTAATCCCGCCCCCGCCGCCCAATTTGCCGCCCGTTACTTCGCCCGGCAGCATCGACGCCTCGATCGTTTCGATATCGTCCCGCGGGGTCAGGATGATCGTGCGCTCCACCACGTTGCGCAGTTGCCGTACATTTCCCGGCCAATCATAAGCCTGCAGCGCGGCCATGGCCTCTTCGGATATGTCCGGTGGAGCTATTCCCTGCTCGGCCGCATGGCGCGTGAAGAAATGTTCGGCCAGCGCCGGAATATCGTCGCGCCGGTCGGACAGGGAAGGCACCGCCACCGGGACGACATTGAGCCGGTAAAACAGGTCTTCGCGAAATCGCTTCTCTTCCATCTCCGCCTGAAGATCTCGGGCGGTCGACGATACGACGCGAACGTCCACTCCGATTTGACGCGCGCCCCCTACCCGCACGAAACTCTGTTCGGTCAGCACGCGCAAGATGCGGGCCTGTGTCGACAACGGCATGTCGGCAATCTCATCGAGATACAGCGTTCCGCCATCGGCCAGTTCGAGCAAGCCGGGACGAACCAGCTTGCCGTTCGCTTCCTCGCCGAACAGTTCCTGCTCGAACCGCTCGGGCGTGATCCTTGCCGAATTGACGATGACGAAGGCATTCTGCGACCGCAGGCTCCAATTATGCAGGAGACGGGCGGCCACTTCCTTGCCGGCACCGGCGGGACCGGTGATGAGCACGCGACTGCCAGTTGCGGCGACGCGTTTCAGCGTCGCACGCACATTATTGATGACGATGGAATTGCCGTTGAATTCCTCACCCGAACCGAAACCGCGGCGCAGCCTGTCGTTCTCGCGGCGCAAACGTTCCGTTTCGGTTGCCCGTTCCACCAGATGCAGGAGGCGCTCGGACTCGAAAGGCTTCTCAATGAAGTCCATGGCGCCGCGGCTTACGGCGGAGACGGCAGTGTCGATGTTGCCGTGGCCGGAAAATATGATGACCGGCAATTCCGGTTCGCGCTGCTTGATCGCATCCAGCACTTCCAGGCCGTCCATATCGCTGCCGTGCAACCAGACATCCAGCAGGACCAGGCTGGGTCGCCGTTCATCGACGGCTTTGAGCGCGCTGGTGCTATCCCCCGCGGTCCGGCAGGCATAACCTTCATCCGACAATACGCCCGACACCAGTTCGCGGATATCGCGTTCATCATCCACTACCAGGATATCTAACGCCATGACGTCGCGCCCCTTCTTGCTCTGTTCGATTGCAGTTGGCTCATTGCGATGGTCCGTCGCCCCCTGCGATAGGATCGCGCGCGAGACGTAATGTCACGCGTGTCCCACCTGTTTCGATCGGTGCGAACGCGATGTCTCCGGAATGCTCCTCAACGATCTTGTTCACGATCGCGAGGCCGAGTCCGGTACCCTTGGCCCGTGTCGTGACATAGGGTTCGGAGAACTTCACGCCGCCGTGGGGCAAGCCGACGCCATTGTCGGATACACAGATGACGGCGTGCGTGTCATTGGCTTCGAGTAGTACGCCGATCGCTCCGTCATGCGGTGCTTCCTGCCCCTGCGATTTCGCCTCGATCGCCTCGATCGCGTTTTTCAGGACATTGGTAAGGGCCTGTCCGATCTGGTGCCTGTCGCAGGCGATCGTCAGGGGGTGTGGCGCGTCAGCCCGGAAGGTGAATTCGATATCGGAATGCGCGATTTCCTGGAGGAAAATCGCTTGACGTACGAGATCGATGGCGTCCTCGGATCGGAACACAGGTTTGGGCAAGCGCGCAAAGCTGGAAAACTCGTCGACCATCTTGCGCAGGTCGCCGACCTGCCGCACGATCGTATCGGTAAGGTCGTCGAACAGTTCGCCATCCAGTTCTATCTGCTTGCGATACCGTCGTTTCAGTCGCTCGGTCGCCAGCTGAATGGGAGTCAGCGGGTTCTTGATTTCGTGCGCTATACGCCGCGCGACGTCGGACCATGCGGCTTGCCGCTGATCGATAAGCTGACGCGTGATATCCTCGAAAGTGATAACCTTGCCATTGGGCGTATCTGCAATCTTGACCGCCAGGGTCAACAGATCGCCGTCCTTCGTATGGTTGACGACCCCGCTGGTGATGTTCGAGTCGACCATACCGGCGATCTGCGGCGCGATGGCTTCCAGGCGAACCCCCGCCGGTTGTGCCGCATCGACCCCCAGCACCAGCCGCTGCGCCGTGCTATTCATAAGTTTCACCGTACCTTCGGTATCGATCGAGATGATTCCGGCCGACGTCGCTTCCAACAGGGTTTCCATGAACACGCGGCGCTGGTCGAGCTGCCTGTTGGCATTCAGAAGATCGGACGTCTGCGCTTCGATCTGAGAGGTCATGCGGTTGAATGCGCGATTAAGCATGCCGATCTCGTCCGCACCCGTCCGCCCTTCCACTCGTAGAGCGAAATTGCCGGCCCCTACCTTGTGCGCGGCGGCGACCAGATCGGTTAGCGGCTCCACCTGCCGGTCGGCAAAGCGCAGCGCGAACCAGACCGCCGCGCCGACCAGCGCAAGCGACACGAAATAAAGCGCGAGGTTGAACCGCAGCTGCAGCGCCCGGGCGCGCGTGGTCAGTACCTCGTAGGCGGATGAGATCGACTTGGCGCGTTCCCATTGACTGAACGGTCCGGAGTCCGAATTGCGTGCATTGTAGAGGTATATGCCGCTTGCCTGATCGATCGCCGCCAGCGCCTCTATCCGGGTACCATCTGCGGATATGGCGACGCCTTCCCCCGCATCGAGCTGGGGGACCGCTTCTTGCGCGTAATTCACCGGCACATTGTCGCCGCTTAGATTGAGGACGATAGCGGTACGGAAACTGCCGTCTTCCACACGCTGCAAGATCGCCGTTTCATTGAGCTCACGTCCCTGCATCTGATAATTGTACCAGTCGATGAACGCATCGTCCGTTATGCTGGCGGATTGAAGATATGCGCGCAGATCGTCCGCCATCGTGATCGTCTGCGTGCCGACCTGCAGCTGGTTCTGTTCGTAATAACCTTGCGCCAGTTCATTGGCGTTTTTCATCAGACCACGTGAATTATCGGAGAACCAGAAATCGACCCCGGACTGGAAAAGAAACGCGGCGAAACCCGCAACAAGGAGAGTCGGCACCGCTGCAACCATAGAAAAGAAGAACACCAGACGCGTATGAAGCCGCGCCGTGCTGCCTGCCGCCCGCCGTATCGCCATCCGCCGGCCAAACAGCACCAGCAATGCAAGTGACGGAACCAGCGTGGCAATCAACAAGGTTGCGACCTGTGTCGCCGGCAGCAACTCCCCGTCGGGCGGAGCGTTCGAAAAAGCGAGATAGGTTGCCGCCATCATTGCCAGCGTGGCGACGGTGGCAGCAATCTCGACAAGACCGAAAAAGTTCGAACGCCGCGCGGACACCAGGATTTGGCGCCAGAGCCGCGGCGTTCTGTTTACCAGCCTTCCTGTCGAGCTTGCCATAGTGGCTGCGTTACAACGCCGGTGTTGCCGTTAGGCAAGCCCCTTCACGCCGGAACGGTGCGAAAAAAGGCCCGGTCAACTATCGGCGCCGCCGAACCGCCGGGGATCGATCGACAGGTTTTGCAAACGCTTGCGAAGCGTATTGCGGTTAAGCCCCAGCTTCGCCGCCGCTTTTAGCTGGTTGCCGCCCGTTTCCGCGAGCGCCCAGTGGAACATAGGCCTTTCGAAAGCCGCCAGGGCGGCATGATAGATGCTGCCGTCATGAAAGTCGTTCGATCGCAGCCAGGATGCGAATGCGTCATCCCAACCCCCTTCCCCCGAACCGGCCGGTTCATCGCGCGCGACCTTGCATATCTCTGCGACCAGCGCCTGATCGATGCGATTGTCGCGCGTCATCAGGATCAACCGATACATGGTGTTACGAAGTTCGCGCACGTTCCCCGGCCAGGAACGCGTCGCCAGTTTTTTGACGGCATCGGGTTCGATACTGCAGCGATCGAGACCTTCGCGCGTCGCCATGCGCAAGAAATGCTCGCACAGTGCCGGTATATCTTCGGCACGATCGCGCAGTGGCGGGAGAGATATAGGCACGACGTTCAAACGATAATACAGGTCTTCGCGAAACTGTCCCGCTGCGATCAACGGTTGCAGATCGCGGTTCGTTGCGGCGATGATCCTTACGTCGATGGCGATATCGCTCTGGCCGCCAACCCTCCTGATGGTGCCGGATTGCAGCGTTCGCAAAAGCCGTGTCTGCGCCTCGACCGGCATGTCGCCGATCTCATCCAGAAACAGTGTGCCGCCATTGGCCTGTTCGAATTTGCCGATCGACTGCTTGACGGCACCGGTGAATGCGCCCCGTTCGTGCCCGAACAATTCGCTTTCGATAAGTTCAGCGGGAATCGCGGCCGTATTGACTGCCACGAATGGCCCGCCGCTCCGGTGCCCGCGATGATGGATCGCATCCGCCACCAGTTCCTTCCCGGTACCGGATTCACCCAGAACGAGCACCGTCAAATCGTTTCGCAGGACACGGGTTATCATGCGGTACACGTCCTGCATCGCGGCGCTTCGCCCGACGAGCGGCAGCTCGCCACCGGACATGTCCGCCGGGGCCTCGGTCGGGACTCGCACATCGACCGCCTGGTGCACGGCGCGTAACAGCGCATCGATATCGAACGGCTTGGGAAAATATTCGAACGCACCGCTATCGGTGGCGCGAATGGCGGTATCCAGCGTGTTCTGGGCCGACAGGATGATGATGGGCATATCGGGGTAGTCGGTTCGCAGGTCAGGCAAGTCGACAAGCCCGTCCCCGTCGCCCAACATAATGTCGGTCAGCATGACGTCGTGCTGCTTTGAGCCCAGAAGCCGATCGCGCTCCGCTATCGTCTCGCAGTTCGTGACGGCGAACCCGTCATCCAGCAAAGCTGCGCGAATGACCGCGGAAACCGAATGATCATCCTCGACCACCAGAATTTTCTTCAATCAAGCCTCCTCGTCGGCCAAAGCCAGATGAAGACGAAATTCGGTCATTCCGTTTGCTCTCACATGATCGATCCGCCCCCCCATATCCCGCATCAGCTTGACGACCAGCGCCAGGCCCAACCCCTGCCCATTGGGTTTGTGCGTGACGAAAGGATCGAACAAGGTCTGCGCTACGGTTTCGGCTATACCGGGGCCGTTATCGCAAACGGCGATTTCCACCGGAAGCGCGCGCGATGCCTCTCCCGTGCCCGGCCGCACGGTGAGACCGCTTACGAAGCGGGTCCGGATGCAGATTGCCGGCATGTTCGCGTCGGCGCAGGCATCGACCGCATTGGACAAAAGGTTTATCAGCACCTGCTGAAGCCCGCCCGGACTGGCGCGAACCGGCGGTATGGAAGGATCGAACTGTTCGGCGATAAGGCCGCGTAGCGATTGGGCGGTTTCCACACTGGCGACAGCTTGCCTGATATGGTGATGCGGGTTAAGCCCCCGGACCGGTTCGACGGTTTCGCGTCCCAGAACCTGCATCCGGTCGAGCAGATCGGAAATGCGGGCGACTTCCGTTGCGATGATTGTTGTCAGTTCGTCATTTCTACCATTCGGTTTGCGTGCAAGAAGTTGTCCGGCACCCCGAATGGCAGCGAGCGGGTTCTTGATCTCGTGCGCAAGGATGCTCGGTCCCTGGATCCCGGGCGACGATTGCCTTTCCGACGGCATGCTGTTCTGTCCAGCTTCCAAAAATGTCACCATGCGCCAGCCATCCCAAGCGGCCATCGGGGATATGGTAAGATCGACGGATTTATACCGGCCATTCGGTGTAATTGACACGCAACGCGCTACCAGGGGAGAATTGTCCCGCGCGATCCGCTCCGCGATTTCAGGCGCGATGCCGCATGCCCTTGCTACGTGCATCCCGATCAACCGAGCCTGACTGCGACCCAGCAGGTCTTCAGCAGCGTGGTTCGCCTGCCGGATCGTGAGTTCATTATCCAGCAGCAGGACGGCGAACAGCAGGTTTGCGATCTGCAGGTCGGCCGGCGGACCGCAAGGGCCGCTCATGCAGCGCAGCGATAGATGAACGGTTCATAGAAACGCTCAAGCTCTCCCATGACCTGTTCAGGATCGTCGATAAAATTCACCCGATTTCGAAATTCCGCCGAACCGTGCATGCCCTTGGTATACCAACCCAGATGCTTGCGCGCGACCTTGGTGCCGACGACCTCACCGTAATGCCCCAGCATTCCGCGGTAATGTTCGATCAGCACGGAATATTGTTCGGCAAAATGGGGGCTCGCCTGATACTCGCCCGTCCGCAGCCAGTGCATGATTTGCGCCAGAAGCCAGGGTTTGCCATATGCCCCGCGGCCGATCATGACACCGTCCGCGCCCGATTGGTCGAGCGCCTCGGCAGCGTCGTCGATCGTACAGATGTCGCCATTCACGATGACCGGGATCCCAACCGCATTTTTGACCTTGCGGATGAAGGCCCAGTCGGCGCTGCCCTTGTACATCTGGTTTCGCGTGCGACCATGGACGGTAATGGCCTTCACTCCGATATCTTCGGCAATGCGCGCAAGTTCCGGCGCGTTCAGGCTGGTGTGATCCCAACCCATGCGCATCTTGACGGTTACCGGCACCTCGACCGATTTGACGGTCGCTTCCATCAGTCTGGTCGCCAATGGCACTTCGCGCATCAGCGCCGAACCGGCGAAACCGTTCGTGACCTTGCGCACCGGACATCCAAAATTGATGTCGATGATCGCCGCCCCCCGATCGCAATTGAGTTTCGCCGCTTCCGCCATGGCAGCGGGATCACATCCGACGAGCTGCATCGACACGGGGTCTTCCGTTTCGTGCCACGCCGCCTTCTGGATGGATTGCCGCGTCTCGCGTATCGCAGCCTGGCTCGCGATCATCTCGGTCACATTGAGGCCCGAACCGTAGCGTTTGACCAGCGTCCGAAACGGAAGATCGGTCACGCCGGTCATGGGTGCAAGTATGACGGGATCGGCTATGACCACATCGCCTACCGCAATCGGCGATAGCTTGGGAGGTGTGGGAAGTTCGCTCATAATTTTCAGGCATGCCTAACAATTAAGCAGGACTTAGTGCATTGCAGCATGACCCGCAAGGCGGTAGCGTTGACCGCGATGTCGGATGCTGGATCGAATGTGACGGACACGCCGAAAACCGCCGCTATCATCGTGGCCGCAGGGCAGGGTTTGCGGGCCGGCCAGGCCGTGCCGAAACAATTCGCAACTTGGCGCGGTGTGCCGGTTTTGCGACATAGCGTCGCGTCGTTTGCAGCGGAGGGGTTTGACCCCGTTGTCGTTGCTATTCCAAAAAAGTATGAGACCATGGCCAGGCGATCCCTCGCCGAAATTGCCAATGTGCGGTTCGTGTATGGAGGCGCCACCCGTCAGGCATCGGTCAAGGCCGCTCTGGACGCAATCGAGGGCGACGACGTTTCGCGCGTATTCATCCACGACGCAGCGCGCCCGGTCATACCCGATACCGTGCTACACCGCCTTGCCGAAGCTTTGCACCACCATGAGGGCGCCATTCCAGTGCTTCCCACCACGGACAGTCTGGCGCTTGAAGATAACGGCATGATGACCGGAACTGCGGAACGCAGCGCGCTTCGTAAAGTACAGACGCCGCAAGCATTTCGATATCCCTCGATACTGGCCGCGCATAGGGATCAATTGGGAACACAGGATGCCGGCGATGATGCGCAGCTGCTTTGGAAGTCCGGCGGTTCGGTGGCGCTGGTCGACGGACATGCCGATTTGAAGAAACTTACCTACGCGCAGGATTTCGTGGAGAGTAGCGGAGCTTTCGAACCCCCCGCTTTTCGCGTCGGGATGGGATACGACGTCCACCGGCTGATCGAAGGTGAAGAATTGTGGCTGGGCGGCATCCCGGTTCCGCATGAAAAGGGGCTCGCAGGACACAGCGATGCGGATGTGGCGCTTCATGCGATTGTCGATGCCTTATTGGGCGCAATCGGCGATGGCGACATCGGCGATCACTTTCCGCCGGACGATCCGCAATGGAAAGGCGCACGGTCGGACACGTTCGTGCGACATGCCGTCACCCGTGTTGAAGCCAAGGGATATCGGGTGAATAACATCGACTTGACCATCATTTGCGAAGCTCCGAAGATCGGACCCTATCGCAAGGCCATGCGTGAACGTATCGCCGACATCCTGGGTGTCGAACACAGCCATGTCAGCGTCAAGGCAACGACGACCGAGCGGCTTGGATTTACCGGTCGCGCGGAAGGTATCGCCGCACAGGCGGTCGCATCGGTCATACGTAATGGATAAGTCGAACGCATCATGGGACGATACACTTCTCCCTCCAGATATCGTCGAACTGGCGCGCAGCGTGGTGGAGCAGAACACCGACCTGGGCCGTTCCATCGTCTTGGCGGAAAGCTGCACCGGGGGACTCGTGGCGGCTGCGCTCACTGAAGTTGCCGGTTCGTCATCCGTTCTCGATCGCGGGTATGTGACCTATTCCAACGAGGCGAAGATGCAATGCCTCGATGTAGCTGAAGATATCATCGAGACTTTCGGCGCGGTGTCCGTTGCCTGCGCCTGGGCGATGGCGCAGGGGGCGCTGGCAAAAAGCGATGCCGACATTGCCGTTGCGATCAGTGGCGTGGCAGGTCCGGGCGGCGGCACCGCGCTCAAACCGGTAGGCACCGTTGTCTTTGCGCGAGTGGTCCGCGGTCAGGAGGGCGAACCGCAGGGAGAACTCAAAAGTTTCGGCGACATCGGCCGCGGCGAGGTACGCCGTCAGGCGACGATCTGCGCGCTGGAACTGTTGCTTCCGTAAAGTTCGTTCGCCCGCTGTTCGAATGCGGCAACCATTTTGCGAAAGGCGCGATCGAAATACTGCCCGGCAATACGTTCGAACATGCGGTTCTTGAATGCGAAGTCAACGCAGAAATCGATGTCGCACCCGCCATTCGCGGCGGGGGTGAATACCCAGCGATTATCCAGATCGCGCAGCGGTCCATCGATGTAATGGACTTCGATACGGTGCGGGCGATCCTTGATGACGCGTGACGTGAAACTTTCGCGCAACGCCTTGAATCCGACGACCATGTCAGCGGTCATTTCCGTTTCCGTATTCGACCGGACACGGGTCGCGATCACCCACGGCAGAAACTCCCGGTACCGCCCCACATCCGCGACAAGGTCGAACATTTGTTCGCAGCTATAGGGGAGCCTGCGTTGTTCGCGACTACCGGGCATCAGACACCTGATTTGGCGGCGGCTTTCGCCAGTTTTGCCTCACGGGCACGGCGCATTTTCGTAAAATCGTCGCCCGCGTGGTAGCTGGAACGCGTCAACGGCGTGGAAGCTACCTGAAGGAAACCTTTCGCGCGGGCGATCGCTCCAAACGCATCGAACTGTTTCGGCGTTACGAAATCTTCGACCTTCGCATGCTTCGGCGTTGGTTGCAGATACTGTCCCATCGTCATGAAATCGATATCCGCGCTTCGCATGTCATCCATGACCTGATGCACTTCCAGCCTCTGTTCGCCCAGACCCAGCATGACGCCCGACTTCGTGAAGATCATCGGGTCATGCGATTTAACCTCTTCCAGGAGGCGCAAGGACGCATAGTAGCGCGCGCCCGGACGAATGGTCGGATAAAGGCGCGGCACGGTTTCCAGGTTGTGGTTGTACACATCCGGTCCCGCTTCGCAGATCGCTTCCACCGCTGGACGCATTTTCCCGCGAAAATCCGGCGTGAGGATCTCGATCGTCGTATCCGGTGTCTCGCGCCGCAGGGCTTCGATGACCTTTACGAACTGCCCGGCCCCGCCATCGGGCAGATCGTCACGATCGACCGACGTGACGACGATGTGGTTCAACCCCATCCTGGCGGCGGCGATCGCGGTGTTTTCAGGCTCCATCGGATCGACCATGCGCGGCATGCCGGTCTTCACGTTGCAGAACGCACAAGCCCGGGTGCAAACATCGCCAAGGATCATCACGGTCGCATGCTTCTTGGTCCAGCATTCGCCGATATTCGGGCACGCGGCTTCTTCGCAAACGGTGTTTAGCCCAAGGTCACGCATCAGCCTGCGTGTCTCGTGATACCCCTTGCTAACCGGCGCCTTTACCCGAATCCAGTCCGGCTTGCGCGGGCGTGGTGCCGGTTCGGTGACCAGGGTCGATTGCGGCGACAGTTCGTTCATGGTTGCGTATCTAGGAGCCCGAACGAACCGGCGCAATGCGCGCACCATCCAAACTTCGCGGGCAAGGCCAAGTATCGGACTTGCCGCTTTGCCGCCGCTTGGGTAGCGCAGCGGTCATGGATCCTGCAATCGTCCAGACCTTCACTTCCCCGGTGGTATTGTTCTTCCTGCTGGGGATCGGAGCGGGTCTGGCACGGTCGGATCTCGCCATTCCGGAAGCGATAGCGAAGGGTCTGTCCCTTTATCTGATGGCTGCCATCGGACTGAAAGGCGGCGTCGCAGTGGCCCAGTCGGGATTGAGCGCCGATATGCTGATCGTTCTTGCCGCCGGCGTGGCGGCCAGTTTCGGATTTCCCTTCATCGCCAACGCGCTGCTGCGTGGGTTTGGTCGGCTCGATCGGATCAACGCCGGCGCCGTCGCCGCGCATTACGGATCGGTCAGCGTGGTAACCTACGTCACGGCGGTCGAAATTCTCGGCGCGCGCGGAACCCCGCCTGAAGGCTATATGGTAGCGGTCCTGGCGGCCATGGAGACACCCGCGATCCTGGCCGGATTGATGCTGGCACGCGCGGGTACGCAAAAGGATGCGCACCGCACGAGCGAACTGTTGCACGAGGTTTTTCTGAACGCTTCCGTCGTTCTGTTGCTGGGTGCGTTTTGCATCGGTATAATTGCCGGACCTTCCGGCTTCGGAGAAGTCGCGCCGTTCTTCGAAGCGGGTTTCAAAGGCGTCCTGTGCCTGTTCCTTCTCGATATGGGTCTGATCGCCGCGCGCCGTCTATTATCGTCAAGAACCATGACCTGGCGCCTTGCCGCGATTGCCATCGGGCTGCCGTTGTTCAACGGTGCCCTGGGGGTTGTCGCGATCTCGCTGGTCGGAGTCGATGTCGGCACCACGGCGGCGTTCGGCGTCCTTTGTGCCAGTGCCAGTTACATCGCGGTTCCCGCCGCCATGCGGCTTGCCCTGCCGGAAGCCGATCCGGGCCTGTATCTTACCATGTCGCTTAGCATCACCTTTCCGTTCAATATCCTGATAAATATCGGACTGATAGCGACGCTCGCATCCACTTTGACGCAAGGAGGTTGACGGATGGTGTCCATGACGATCCGCAGACGTATCGAGATATTGACCGATGCCGCGCTTCTGAAACGGGTCACCGATGCGATCGACGGCGCGGATATCGGCGGCTGGACGGTTACGCCGGTACGATCGGGAAAGGGGCGGGATGGTCCGTGGCGTGAAGAGCGCGTAACCGGTACCGACAAGGTCCTCGTCCTGACAATCGCGCCGAAGGACAAGGCGATGGCACTTGGTGAAGCCCTTGCTCCGATCCTTTCCACCCATGGCCTGTTGCTGACCATGTGGGATGTTGAAGTCATCCGCGGTGATCGTTTCTAATGCCCGAATTTGCCGAATTGCTGAACGGGTATCGCCGCTTTCGGCACAACTCCTATATTGCGCAGCGCGCGCGCTACGAAAAGCTGACGTTAGAGGGGCAATTTCCCAAATTGATGATCATCGGCTGTTCCGACAGCCGCGTGGATCCTGCGCAGATTTTCGATGTCGATCCGGGCGAAATTTTCGTTGTCCGCAACGTCGCGGCGCTGGTCCCGCCTTTCGAGACCACGCCTGGACTACATGGTGTATCGGCTGCGCTGGAATTCGCGGTCAACATTCTGAAAGTCCGCCATATCGTGGTCATGGGGCATGGTAAATGCAGCGGTTGCAAAGCCGCATTGACGCGGCAGATGCAAGGTTCGAAGCCCGGGCGAGGCGGATTCATCGCAAACTGGATCGCAATGCTCGATGAAGCGCGCGCTCCGGTTGTGCAGAACTACGGAACCGAAGGGCGTGAGGCGGAACGTGCGATGGAACTCGCGGCGGTTCGGGTCAGCCTGGCAAACCTCATGACGTTTCCGAACCTATGCGAGCGAGTGGGAAGTGGGGACCTGCAATTGCACGGTGCGTTCTTCGCCATATCGGACGGTATCCTTCATGTCCTGGATCGCGCACAGGATCAGTTCGTTCCGCAATCCTGATGGCTCGAAGCTGTCGCTCTCCGAAAGATTTCCATGGCCGACGAACACAATCTCAACATCGCGCTGCTGATCGACGCGGACAATGCAAGCCCGAGCGGGATCGATCCGGTGCTGACCGTTCTTGCCGAACTGGGCCAAGTGAACATTCGACGTGCTTATGGTAATTGGCGCAAAACCGCGTTGAAAGGCTGGATCGACCGGATGCACCGGTACGGCATCGAACCGTCTCAGCAGTTCGACATGACCAAGGGCAAGAACGCCACCGACATGAAGATGACCATCGATGCGATGGACATGCTGTATCGCGGGCGGGTTCAGGGGTTCGGCATCATGAGTTCGGACAGCGATTTCATGCCGCTCGCCATGCGTATCCGGCAGGACGGTTATCCCGTTTACGGTTTCGGCAGCGCGAAAACGCCCGAAGCGTTCCGGCAGTCGTGTTCGCGCTTCATCGATGTGAACGCATTGACGAAAGCAGAAGAGACCGAACGGGAAACCGAAGCCAGCGGTGCGTTGGATAACGATCTGCTGAACCTGCTCTTCGACGCATACAACGCCAGCAAACGCGATGCCCAAGGCTATGCCAAACTTTCCGAGGTCGGCCAGCGTGCAGGCAACCGATCCAGTTTCGATACCCGCAATTATGGCTTTTCGCGCCTGATCGATCTCATTGAATCGATCCCGAATTTCGCGACCGGCCGTAGCGAGAATGGCCAGGTCGTCGTCAAGCGGTTGCGATAGCGGGAAGGGCGCGGTTGCGACGTCGCGCCCTCCCCCGATCATGCCAGCATAAACGCGTTACATCGACGCGGTATTAGTCGCACCCGACATTTTTTCCGCGATATAGGCGCGCCATAGTGCGGCAACATTCGCGCGCTGCCCGCCGACCTTGGCGAAAGTGGCATCGGCTTCCGCGTATTTGCCCTGATCGGCCTGCGCGATTGCGAGGCGGGTCAGCACGCGATCCCGATCAACCCCGCTCTTGGTCAAAGCGGCGTTGTAGATCGCTTCGGCTTTCGCGCTTTCATTGTAGCTCAGGAATACGTCACCCGCTGCGTTCGCTGTGACGGCGGACGCCCCCGACGCCAATGCGTCCCGTTCCAGGGCCGGCAGTTCGCCGCGGTCCGCCGCCAGCCGCGCATCGGCCGTCTGCCTCGCTTCGACAACGAACGGGTCGCTGGCCGTGAGCGCTCCGGCGGCTATAGCCTGCTTCAATATGACGTCGACTTCGCCCGGAAGCCGCCGGGCATCGGCCGCGTCGATGTAATCGGCGTAATCGCGACCGTCCTCGAGCGTATCGGTACGCTTGGCGAGCCGGAGGAGATCGAGCAGCGTGTCGTCCGACATATCCATCAGGTTACGCTGCAACGAAATGGCGTTGCGCCAGTTCTTCTCAGTGGGATGATGCCGCACGGCGAGTTCGGCCAGCTGGTTAGCTTCCGCAACCATGTCATTGCGATAAGCGGAACTGAACGCCACGTCGATCCACATGGGATTGGGGGTCTGGCCCGCTTCGACCTGCGCGTCGATCAAGCCGCGCAGATAGCCGATGCCTTCGCCAAAACGATCCTCGTCGAAATAGGTGCTGGCGATGATTGGTGGCAGATCGTCTTTCACGTGCCCGGCGGCATGCGCATCGATGAAGTGCCTCCGCGCGCTCTCCATGTCACCGGCCTGCCGCGCCAGGTCGCCGGCATTGACCAGATAGGCCGCACGGTTTTCCGCCGGAACCCTGCCACTTTCGAGCATCAATTCGAGACCCTGGCGGGTCAGTGACGGGTCCGAGGACGCCTGGCCGACATTGACCAGAAACTGGCCGGTCGCCATTCGATCATCCTGCGTTCCGATTGCCGCGATCACGCCCGGAATGGCGGCTTTCGCGCCGTTCACGTCGGACGGTTCGGCGGTGAAGAGATCGTTCGCCACCGTGTAGGCCTTCACGAAATCCTTCGAGTAATCCTTCTTTTCCTCTTTCGGCTTCTTCTGAGCCGCCGCCGGTGCTTCTACAATAGCGGCGGTGAAGGCGGTGCCGCAAAGCAGCGCGATGGCCATCGCGAGATGCGATCCTGCCCGGGTGAATTTACGATCAGATTGACGTGCGGTCATGAAGGTTAACTCCTGAGTAATATGGTCGCCCGGTCGGAGGACATCGTGTTGCAAACGCGGCGCGTAGGATACCGGTTCCACGCTTCGTCCATCCATGGGATTAGGCGGCTGAACCGCTTTTGAACACGCCGGTGGTCCCAGGCGATGGCGAGCGCGGAACCAGATGTGGAAAAAGCGGCCTCTTCCACCGTCCGTGATGCACTTCGAGTGGCCGTAGGTGCCGGTGTGGTATAGCGTAGATCATCATCGAACACCTGCCGATGTGACAATCGAAAGACACGCCTTGACCGACGATACCGGAACTCTCGACACTCCCGCCCCCGACGTCGGACGGATCGACATCGTCGATGAGATGAAGACCAGCTATCTCGATTATGCGATGAGCGTGATCGTCAGCCGCGCGCTCCCCGACATTCGAGACGGTTTGAAACCTGTCCATCGCCGCATATTGTTCGCGAGCCAGGAAGGCGGCTTCGTTGCCGGTCGGCCCTATCGCAAATCGGCGAAGATCGTCGGCGATGTGATGGGCAATTACCACCCCCATGGCGATAGCGCGATCTACGACGCGCTCGCCCGCATGACGCAGGACTGGTCGCTTCGCGTACCGTTGGTCGATGGCCAGGGCAATTTTGGGTCGATGGACCCCGATCCGCCCGCCTCCATGCGCTATACCGAGGCGCGCTTGGCTAAAGTCGCCAGCGCCCTGCTGGACGATCTCGACAAGGATACGGTCGACTTCGCCGAAAATTACGACGGATCGCGGCAGGAGCCGCAGGTCCTCCCAGCGCGTTTTCCCAACCTCCTGGTCAACGGGGCCGGCGGCATTGCGGTGGGGATGGCCACCAACGTTCCGCCGCACAATCTCGGCGAAGTGATCGATGCATGCTTTGCGTTCATAGACGATCCGGCGATCACGTCCGAAGAACTGCACGAGATCATCCCCGGTCCCGATTTTCCGACGGCACCGATCATTCTGGGTCAATCGGGTGCGCGATCCGCCTACACGACCGGCCGCGGGTCGATACTGATGCGGTGCCGACACGAAATCGAGACGAAGCGCGGCGATCGCGAAAGCATCGTTCTAACATCCATCCCCTTTCAGGTCGGCAAGTCCAGCCTGGTCGAAAAGCTCGCCGAGGCCGCGAAGGAAAAACGGATCGAGGGAGTATCCGACATTCGCGATGAATCGAACCGGTTGGGCATGCGGGTGGCCATCGACCTCAAACGCGATGCGACGGCGGAAGTGGTGCTCAACCAGATCTGGCGGCACACGCCCGCTCAGTCGTCGTTTCCGGCCAATATGCTCGCCATCCGCGGTGGTCGGCCCGAGACCCTCGTGCTGCGCGACATCATTCAGGCATTCATCGCCTTTCGAGAAGAGGTCATTACCCGCCGCACGAAATTCGAACTCAACAAGGCACGCGACAGGGCGCACATCCTGCTGGGGCTGGTAGTCGCGGTGTCCAATCTGGACGAGGTCGTGGCGATGATCCGCAGCGCCCCCAATCCCGCTGCCGCCCGCAGGACATTGCGGGACAGGCGGTGGCCAATCGGCGACATTGCCCAGTATATCCAGCTTATCGAGGCGATCGAACCGACCGCCGATCAGGACGGTGGTACCTACCAGCTGTCCGAACGGCAGGTGAAGGCGATCCTCGAACTCCGCCTCCATCGGCTCACTGCGCTCGGACGGGACGAGATCGGCGACGAGTTGAGGATATTGGCTGCCGATATCGAGGAATATCTTTCCATCCTTGGCGATCGGGCGAAACTCTACGGCGTGTTGCGTGATGAATTAACAAAAATTCGTGATACCTATGCGACACCCCGCCTCTCCGAAATCGCACCTGCCTGGGACGGGTTGGATGATGAGGATCTTATCGAGCGCGACGAGATGGTCGTGACGGTCACCCTGGATGGTTACATCAAGCGCACGCCCCTATCGACCTTTCGTGCGCAGAACCGGGGCGGCAAGGGCCGTGCGGGGATGGCGACCAAGGAAGCAGACGCCATCAGCGAGATGTTCGTCACCAGCACGCACAATCCCGTCCTGTTCTTCTCCACATCGGGCAAGGTCTATCGGTTGAAGGTCTGGAAATTACCCGAAGGAGGACCGACTACGCGCGGGCGACCCATCGTGAACCTGTTGCCGGCGCTCGACAGCGACGAAACGATACGCACAGTCCTGCCCCTGCCCGAGGATGAGGCAAGCTGGGGCGCGCTCAACGTCCTGTTCGCCACCAGGATGGGCGGCGTGCGCCGGAATAGCATGGATTCCTTCGCCAACATCCCTTCCAATGGCAAGCTGGCCATGCGGTTCGACGATGAATCGAAGGACAAGCTGATCGGCGTCGCCCTGCTGGAGGGTGGCGATGACGTGTTGCTGGCGACAAAACTGGGCCGTGCGATCCGTTTCGCGGGCGACGACGTACGTGAATTCCAGAGCCGTACGTCGACCGGCGTCAGGGGCATGAGGCTGAAGCCTGACGATGAAGTGGTGTCTCTTTCGATTCTCGATGGAGGAAAAGCAACGCCCGAAGAACGCGACGCCTATCTCAAAGTCGCACCATGGAAAGCCGACGATGATGCGCACGGTTTGTCGGACGACAATTCCGAGATGGCCGATACGGAACAATTCATCCTGACCGTATGCGCCAACGGTTATGGCAAGCTCTCCTCCGCTTACGAATATCGCCGCGCCGGCCGAGGTGGTCAGGGCATCACCAATATCGATAATATCGCCCGCAACGGCCCCGTAGTAGCGAGTTTTTCCGCGACCAAGTCCGATCAGCTGATGCTGGTCACCGATCAGGGTAAGCTCATTCGCATAGGACTTGATACGCTGCGGGTCATCGGACGGGCGAGTGCCGGCGTTCGGCTGTTCAACGTGGATGACAGGGAAAAGATCGTCAGCGTCGCGAAGCTGGATGACGATGAAACCCCCGAGAACGAGGCGGAAGAACTGGTCGTCGAGGAAATGGTCGCGCGCGGCAGTGCCGAGACAGCGCCGCATACCACGCTTGATAGAGACGATAATGCCGGAAGCGAACCGGAAAACTAGGTTTCAGTCATCGCAAGTTTGGTCCGACTGTCTTCGCAAGTGCTGCACAACCCCGGTCGCTATCATGAACTGGCCGAGGAAATAGATCGGCCAAGCGAGATAGGAAGCCAGATGATCGTTCGCATCGGAACGCAACCCCCAGAACAGTAGCAGGTTCGACGCAATAAGAAGAACTGTTCCTGCCCCGACCCGGTATCGCGAGAACGCGCTGATCCATGCCAGCGACGCCATCAATCCGACCAGCAAGCCATATCCCGTATAAACAATATTCTCTGTCAGTAGCCAGACGGCGAGCGGGCCGAGCACCAGCACGGCGATGGAAGCTGCCTTTTGACTAGCTTGTATAATCTCCCGCCGGTTTCGAACGTATAGAATGAGCGCCGCGATATGCGACAGCGCGAATGCCGCCCCGCCCTCCATCAGGCTTCGTTCGATCAGGGCATCAGCTATTGCGGACAATGCAAATACGATGGCAATGATCGTTCCGTCGCTACCGACACTCCGCCGCCATGCGTAAGCGGCGAGACAGGCGCAGGCGCCGGCCTTGACAGCCATTAACGGAAGGCCGGGCAAAATTTGCGAACGCGAAAAGTAGTACGCCATTGCAAACCCGATAGCCGCAACGAGCCAGGGTCGGTGTTCGATCAGCGCGTTTCGTCTCACGTTTCAGTCCCATCTGCCGCGAAGGCTTGATGCAAGCGGTATCCTAACCCTAGATACGAAACATGAAACATCAGGTTCACATTATCGGCGGCGGTCTTGCCGGGAGCGAAGCCGCTTGGCAACTGGCCGAACGTGGCGTTCGGGTGCGGCTGTCCGAGATGCGCGGTGGCGGCGACATGACTCCGGCACATCAAACCGATACGCTGGCGGAACTCGTCTGTTCGAACAGCTTCCGATCGGACGACCATCGAAAGAACGCGGTCGGTCTACTGCATGAAGAAATGCGCGGATTGCATTCCATCATCATGTCGGCCGGTACGACGGCTCAAGTTCCGGCCGGGTCGGCCATGGCCGTCGACAGGGACGCTTTCGCAACCGAAGTCCAGAAACGTCTGGAAGCGCATCCTCATATCGAAATCGTGCGCGAACGGATCGACGCTCTTCCTTCATCCGGTCTTACGATCGTGGCTACCGGTCCTCTTACCGCGACCAGCCTTGCCACGAGTATCGTAGAAGCGACGGGAGAAGATCGGCTCGCATTTTTCGATGCCATTGCGCCAATCGTATATCGTGACAGCGTCGATATGGACGTTTGCTGGATGCAGTCGCGCTGGAACAAGCCCTCCGCGGGTGGCGGCGACGGAAGCGATTACATCAACTGTCCGATGACCAGGCAAGAATATCTAGGGTTTCACGCTGCATTGATCGAAGCCGAAAAAACTGAGTTCAAGGAATGGGAACAGGACACACCCTATTTCGAAGGCTGTATGCCGATCGAAATCATGGCGGAACGTGGTGTCGACACCTTGCGATACGGCCCCATGAAACCGGTCGGCCTGGATAATCCCCGCACGGCCTGTCTCGAATATCCGCAAGGTCGGTGGCCCTATGCGGTCGTGCAGTTGAGGCAGGACAATGCGCTCGGCACCCTGTGGAATATGGTCGGCTTTCAGACGAAGATGAAACATGGCGCACAGGTCGAACTGTTCCGGACCATTCCCGGTCTTCAGAATGCGGAATTCGCACGCCTGGGCGGCCTCCATCGCAATACGTTCCTGAATGCCCCGACCGTGCTGGACCGTCAGATGCGTCTCACGAATGCGCCGCACATTCGTTTTGCCGGCCAGATTACCGGCTGCGAAGGATATGTCGAAAGCGCGACGATCGGACTTTTGGTTGGAATCATGACCGCGCTGGAACTACAGGGCGATCACTGGATGGCCCCACCCCGCACGACGGCGATGGGTGCGTTGCTGGCGCATATCACAGGCGATGCAGCCGCCGAAACCTATCAGCCGATGAACGTGAATTTCGGTCTGTTTCCTCCCTTGCACGACGTCGGAAAGAAGCAACGCAAAGAAGCCTATACCGATCGCGCCAAGACCGATTTCGCCGATTGGAAGCAGCAAATGTCTGCGGTGCCCGCCTGAACCCCAAACTTCATCAACAGCGGCAGCCCGGCTTTCTAGCACGTGGTTTGGGGCGGGTGGTCGCAAATTCGCGCGCAGTCAGCTTTTCATCGCGGTTCGCATCGGCGTTTTCGAACTTGTCGACCGTGGCGACGGCCCATTCTTCGAATGTCAGCAGATTGTTTCCATCCTTGTCGAGCTTGCGGAAGGCATTGGTCCTGCTCGACAGCATCTCGTTGCGAGATATGATACGGTCCCGATCGCGATCGTACCGGAAAAACCGCTTTTCCTCGCGGGACAATTCGGTCGCTTCCGGCGGCGCCGGACCAGTCATGTCGCCGGGATCGATCATTGGAAGTTCGCTCCCGTCCGGCGCATCGACGTCGATCAGCGGAGGCGGCGCGGCTTCCTCCACCTGCGCCCTGCCCTGCCACCAGAACAGACCGATCGCGAGAAGGACCACCATTCCAACAGCACCAAGCAACACCTTGTTCATTTGAGTCCCTGTTCCACGAATTCGCCGGCGTTACGGCTGCTGCCCTTTATCGTCCGATCGTGCCAATCCGCAAGACATGCGCGAGGTCCCCTCGCCCACTGATGAGTTTGCCGTCCCGGCGTCGCAGAGACCGCTTTCCCAAAAAGCCGAGTATCGTCAGCGATCGCAATTGGAACGATAGAGGTACGAGCCGTTCGCACTGATCTTCGGCCAAAGCATAGATGGTGGCGCGCTCGTCCTCGTCCTCCATGCGCGATGTGAGGTCGGCGAACGCCCACAGCATGCCGCAATGAGTAGCCCGTCGGGCGTCTCCACCCGCCATACGCGCGATCGCGGCAAAACAAGCCGACCGGCCGCTGGCAAATTCCAGTCCTGCCTCTTCGGGTATGGGCGGTTCGGAGAGCAGGGCCTCCCATCCGTCGGCCAGTGTGGTCAGCGCGCTTTCTTCCCCGACCCAATCTCGGTTCAGGGCGTCGAGGATTGGATCACCGTTCGGTCGATCCTTCGGGTGTTTGGCGAACTGGTCGCGCCACCAGGCGATCCGCATCTGCGTCAGCATTCCCTCTTTCGACTGGCTCACAAACTGGCCAAGCCTGCGATCGAGCGCGAGGAACGCCGACAGCAGCGGCCGAACCTTCGCCCCCGCGTAGGATAAGGCAATCGTCTGTTCGATGAGCATGTCGGGTGATTGCGTGGAAGGCATTCAGGCATGAATTGGCATGTAGCCTAGTTAGTCAAGGCAAATGCTAAAGGAAAAGCAAGCCTTTGAGAACGGCCGCATGGACGGGGCTGATCAGGCTCGATAGCAGACTTTCTTGACCGCTTCGATGATGCGCGGCGTATCGATCAACGCCAGGCTCTCGAGATTGGCGGCATAGGGCAGCGGCACGTTTTCATTGCAGACGCGCAGGACGGGGGCATCGAGATCGTCGAAGCCATCTTCCATGCATATCGCAACGATTTCCGATGCGATCGAGCAGGTGGGCCAGCCTTCTTCGGCTATCACGACACGATTGGTTTTCTTCAGGCTGTCCAGGACGGCCTGTCGGTCAAGCGGGCGCAAGGTGCGCAAATCGATGACCTCGGCCTCGATGCCGTCATCCGCCAGTTTCTCGGCAGCTTCGAGAGCGAGGCCGACGCCGATCGAATAGCTGACGATGGTCACGTCGCCGCCTTCGCGCATGATCCGCGCCTTACCGATGGGAAGGACGTGATCGTCCAGTTCGGGCAGTTCGAAACTACGGCCGTATACCAGCTCGTTCTCGAGGAACACGACTGGGTCTTCGCAGCGGATCGCCGCTTTCATCAGCCCCTTCGCGTCCGAAGAATCATAGGGTGCGATGACGATCAAGCCGGGAACGCTTGCATACCATGGCGCGAAGTTCTGGCTGTGCTGTGCACCAACACGGCTCGCGGCTCCGTTGGGACCGCGAAAGACGACGGGACAACGCATCTGACCGCCGGACATGTAACTCGTCTTGGCCGCCGAATTCACGATGTGATCGATTGCCTGCATGGCGAAATTGAACGTCATGAATTCGACGATCGGCCTGAGACCGCCCATCGCCGCACCCGTACCGATGCCGGCAAACCCATATTCGGTGATCGGCGTGTCGATGACGCGCTTGGGCCCGAACTCGTCGAGCAGACCCTGCGTCACCTTGTAGGCGCCCTGATATTCGGCGACTTCCTCGCCCATGACGAACACCCGCTCGTCCCGCCGCATCTCTTCGGCCATACCATCGCGCAACGCCTCCCGGACGGTGACGGTCGCCATATTCGTGCCATGCGGTATTTCGGGATCGCTTTTGGGTTTAATCGGACCCGGTTTGGTAATTTCCGCCTCACTCGGTTCGCGTCCGATCTTCTTCCCCTCACCGGCTACCTCCACCGGCGGTTCCGGTTCGGGGGCGTCGCGTCCCGCTTCGTTATCTTCGGATGTCAGCGTGGCAATGACCGTGCCGACGGCGACATTCTCCGTGCCTTCTTCGATCAGGAGCTCGCCGATTACGCCTTCGTCGATCGCTTCGAATTCCATGGTGGCCTTGTCGGTCTCGATTTCCGCGATGATGTCGCCCGGTGCGACGCTATCGCCTTCGGCGACCAGCCATTTGGCCAGCGTGCCCTCTTCCATCGTCGGGGACAGGGCCGGCATTTTCAGTTCGACGGCCACCGATCAATACTCCCCGACCAGCACATCGGTATAAAGCTCGGCCGGTTTCGGTTCAGGCGAACTTTCCGCGAAATCCGCCGCCTCGCCGATGCGTGCCCGTATGGTCTTGTCAATGGACTTCAGATCGTCTTCGGTCCTGCCACGTTCGACCAGAACTTTCTTGATCGCCTCGATAGGATCCTTGTGATCGCGAACGTCCTTCACCTCCTCGCGGCTACGATATTTGGCAGGATCGGACATGGAATGACCGCGATAGCGATAGGTGTTGAGCTCCATCAGAACGGGTCCGTTCCCGCCGCGCACATGCTCGAATGCGATTTCTGCCGCGCTGCGAACTTCCAGCACGTCCATACCGTTCACGTCCATCCCTGGAATCCGGAAAGCCGCACCGCGCCGGTGAAATTCGGTTTCCGCAGAACTACGCTTCACGGCAGTGCCCATCGCATAGCCGTTGTTCTCGATCACGAACACGATCGGCAGGTTCCACAACTGCGCCATGTTGAAGGTTTCATAAACCTGGCCCTGATTGGCCGCGCCATCGCCGAAATAGGCAAGGCACAGGCCGCCATCCTCGTTATATTGATGCGCCAGCGCCAGACCGCCACCGAGCGCGACCTGCGCGCCGACGATGCCATGCCCGCCATAGAACTTATGTTCGGTGGAGAACATGTGCATGGAGCCGCCCTTGCCTTTCGAAATGCCGGCGGCGCGACCGGTCAGTTCGGCCATGATGACTTTGGGCTCGATACCATAAGCCAGCATATGACCGTGATCGCGATACCCGGTGATGACGCTGTCGCGATCCTTGTCGAGCGCACTTTGCAAACCAATGGCGACGGCTTCCTGTCCGATGTAAAGGTGGCAGAAACCCCCGATCAGGCCAAGCCCGTATAACTGCCCGGCCTTTTCCTCGAACCGTCGGATAAGCAGCATCTGTTCGTAGAACGCGATCAGCTGATCGTCATCCGCATCGAACCGCCCCAATTGCTCGAACGCCTTTTGCAGGTGATCGAGAGACGACCCCTCATCCTTTTGCGCTTTGGTCTTCGATGTCGTTTTGCGGGTTCGCGCAGGCTTCGCCAAGATAAGTTATCCTCGTGAGCATCGACGATGCATTTCGGTATCGTCCGGAATGAGCGGATCATAAGCGCTTACGCAAGCTTCGTGCAACGCTGCTAAAGGCCAAGTATTCCTAATCGACGAGGGGAACGCTGCGGTCTCAGTCCTTGGCATCCGGAAGAGTCAGAACGATTTCGTCAGGGTGCACCACATTGAGATTTCGGCGAAGCTCCTCCCCGACCAGATCGGGATCGGCTTTGTTGGGATCGAGCAGATCGACGCGGTTCTTCAATGCATCCCGCTCTTCGGTAAGCTCCGCGACCTGTTGATGCCTCTGCTTCAGCAGCTTGCTGTTCTCGCCCCATGATAGCAGGCCGCTTGGCCCCGCGATGGCCAACCCGGTGAGCAGCAGCAACACGACAAGCGCCAGACCTTGCGTCGCCTGTTCGCGCGGCAATCTGATCGTGTGCCTGCCCTCTGTCATGCCACCCGTTGAATCACAGATGTCCGGCCCATTCAAGTTTTATCTACGGGAAAGACAAGATCAATAGGACCGCGGAAGCCCCAGCACATGCTCACCCAGATAACTCAGGATAAGGTTGGTCGATATCGGCGCCACGGTATAAAGCCGTGCTTCGCGAAACTTGCGTTCGACATCGTATTCTTCGGCGAAACCGAACCCGCCATGTGTCTGGACACACATATCGGCCGCCGCCCAGCTGGCTTCGGACGCCAGCAGTTTGGCCATGTTCGCTTCGGCACCGGCATTTTCGCCCGTGTCGAATGCGATGGCAGCATCGCGGACCATCAGTTCCGCCGCCCGCATCTGCGCATAACATCGCGCGATTGGAAATTGCACGCCCTGATTGGCACCGATGGCGCGGCCGAACACTTCGCGACCCGATGCATATTCGCACGCGCGATCGATAAACCATTTGGCATCGCCGATGCATTCTGCGCCGATCAGTACGCGTTCGGCATTCATGCCGGACAAGATATAGCGGAATCCCTTCCCCTCCTCGCCGATCAGCGCGGAGGCAGGCACGCGCATGCCGTCGAAAAAGACTTCCGTCGATGAGTGGTTCATCATCGTTCGGATCGGCTTGATCGTCATGCCATTGCCCACGACATCGCGCATGTCGACGACGAACAGGGACAGACCGTCCGTCTTCTTTTCGACCTGTGCACGCGGCGTCGTGCGGGCAAGAAGCATCATGAGATCGGAATGCTCGGCGCGGCTGGTCCATATTTTCTGCCCGTCGATGACGTAGCCATCCGATCCTTCGTCGCGTCTGGCGAAAGTCCGGAGGCTCAACGTGTCGGTGCCGCTGGCAGGTTCGGATACGCCGAAAGCCTGCAATCGTAGCTCGCCGCATGCAATTTTTGGAAGATACGTCAGCTTCTGATCATCATTTCCGTAGCGTAGCAGCGTATTCATCACATACATCTGCGCATGCGCCGCCGCCCCGTTGCAGCCGGATGCCTGAATCTCCTCCATAATTACCGCGGCGGCCAGGAGTGAAAGTCCGCTGCCACCATAATCAACCGGGATCAGCGCAGCGAGGAAACCAGCTTTCGTCAACGCATCGACAAACTCGGACGGGTAGTCGCGATGGCGGTCTTTCTGCCGCCAGTATTCGCCGGGGAAGCGTTCGCATAGGGCGCGCACGGCGCGGCGGATTTCATCCAGTTCTTCCTGGTCTTGCATGATTGTCATCTCAACTTGCCTCAAAACCGACTGCCGCGATCGAGCCACTCTGTCCACTCTTGCGTCCAGATGCATATCTGGTTACAAGTGAAACCATATTAGTGGAGACACCAATGACCGATTTGTTTGATAACCCCGCCGGCCTTGATGGTTTCGAGTTCGTCGAATTCTGCGCGCCGGGAAAGGGGCAGCTGGAACCCGTGTTCGAAGTCATGGGCTTCACCCGGATCGCAAAGCACCGAAGCAAAGACGTTCATTTGTGGCGTCAGGGGGGGATAAACCTGATCGCGAATTACGAGCCACGTTCCGCCGCCTGGTTTTTTGCGCGCGAACACGGGCCTAGCGCGTGCGGCATGGCCTTTCGCGTTCGTGACGCCAAGGAGGCTTACGACCATCTCATCGAACAGGGCGCGGAACCCGTCGCCAACGAACCGGGTCCTATGGAATTGCGCATTCCTGCCATTCGCGGGATCGGCGGCGCGATCCTGTATCTTATCGATCGCTATGCAGACGAAGCCAGCGATGACCTGACGATCTACGACATCGATTTTGAATATCTGCCCGGCGCCGAACGTCATCCCGAAGGGGCGGGATTCAAATATATCGATCACCTGACTCACAATGTTTACAATGGTCGGATGTCCTATTGGGCCGACTATTACGAACGATTGTTCAATTTCAGGGAAATACGGTTTTTCGATATCAAGGGCGAATATACCGGGCTGACGTCCAAGGCGCTGACCGCGCCCGATGGAAAGATTCGTATCCCTCTCAACGAGGAAGGCGAAGGAGGAAAAGGGCAGATCGAGGAATTCCTGAAGCAGTTCAATGGCGAGGGCATTCAGCATATTGCACTGATCTGCGACGATCTCGTTCGATGCTGGGACAGGCTGAAGGAGTTCGGCGTACCTTTGATGACCGCCCCGCCCGAAGCCTATTACGACATGCTCAGCGAAAGATTGCCGGACCATGGCGAGGATGTCGAAGCGTTGAAGATGCGCGGTATCCTGCTCGATGGCACGATACAAGACGGCGAACCTCGGCTGCTTTTGCAAATTTTCGCAGAGGCGCAGGTCGGCCCGGTGTTCTTTGAGTTCATTCAGCGCAAAGGTGATGACGGCTTCGGCGAAGGCAATTTCAAGGCCCTGTTCGAAAGCATGGAGCGCGACCAGATCAGCCGCGGCGCGTTGAAGGTCGAAGCGGAGCCGGTGCAATGAGGGAGGCTGCAAACGTCCATCCAGTGAAACTCGGCGGGGTCCATCATGTGGCTTACCGCTGCAGGGATGCGATGGAAACGGTCGAATGGTACGAGCGGGTCCTGGGCATGGAATATACCAGCGCGTTCTCCGAAGACCACGTTCCATCGACCGGGGCCTACGATCCCTACATGCATGTATTTCTGGACGCGGGAAACGACAATATTCTCGCTTTCTTCGAACTGCCCAACCAAAAGGATATGGGGCGCGACGAAAATACGCCCGAATGGGTGCAGCATCTCGCCTTTCGCGTCGCGTCTGAAGAGGCACTGGTCACCGCTAAACGCCATATCGAAGGCTTGGGGATCGACGTTTTGGGTCCGACCCATCACGGGATATTCAAGTCGATATATTTCTTCGACCCGAATGGTCACCGTGTGGAACTTGCCGCGGATATCGGCACCGCCCACCATTATGCGGAACTGAAGAAAGTCGCCATGCCGATGCTGGAAGAATGGAGCGCCACCAAGAAAGCACCGCGACATGCGGATTGGCTGCACGAAGTTGCGCGTGCGCAGAATGGCGCTAAGGGCTAACCGCGCGGCGGACACTTGATATGGGAGCCGGGTGACCAACAGACTGAACGGGACTTTCCATGCAAGCCGATCCAGCCGCAGCGTCGCGGAACGATGTTACCATGACCGAAGCCGGGCGGGTCGCTGAACCGACGCAGAACCCCATCGCCACGATACAGAACCAGCTGACCGATATGGCAGACGGTTTCCTACGTGCGCTTCCTAATTTCGCCATCGCGATCGTAATCCTTCTCATAACTTGGCTCATTGCGAAGTATGCGGTCCGGATTGCCGATAGGTTGATCGGCAAGACGGAAATGCGACCCAGTCTCAAGAGCCTGTTCGATACAATGGTGAAGCTTGCGATCTGGCTGGCGGGCCTGATGATCGCGATGGTCGTCGTCATGCCCGGTCTCACTCCGGCCAGCCTGTTCGCGGGTCTCGGCATCGGAGCGGTCGCCATTGGTTTTGCGTTTCAGGATATCTTCGAGAATTTCTTCGCCGGCATTCTCATCATGCTCCGCGAAAAGATGCGCATCGGCGATGTCATCGAATGCGAAGGGATCACCGGCAAGGTCGAACACATCACCTTGCGCGAAACCTATGTGCGCAAACTGTCGGGCGAAGTGACTCTTGTGCCCAATTCGCTATTGTTCAAGAACCCCGTCGAGATCCTGACGGACGAAAAGATACGCCGTCACGAAGTCGTCGCCGGCGTGTCCTACGACACAGATCTCGACGAGGCTGCCACCGTCATTCGCAAGGCAGTCGAAAGCATCGAAGCGGTCGACAAGGATAAATCGATCGACGTCTTCGCAACGACGTTCAATTCCAGTTCCGTCGATTTCAACGTGCGTTGGTGGGCGGGTTCGTCACCCCGCGACATGCATGAAAGCCGCGATGCGGTCGTGCGCGCCATCAAGCGGGCACTGGACGATGCCGGTATCGAAATCCCGTTCCCCTATGTCACGCACACTTTCAAGGAACCCGTTCCATTGGCGGGCAGGGGGGACGAAACGGGTTCGGCTTGAGCGATGGCCATGACCCCATCGCCGGACACCGAAAACGGCGATTTTCTTACGCGCACGAACGAGATTATGTTGGCGATTGTCGGCGGGATACTGGTAGCGAACGCCTATTACATTCATTCGATCATCGCGGAAGTCGCGGCGGAATTCAGTGTCGGGCCCGCAATGATCGGGTTGGTTCCCGCCCTCAACCAGATCGCTCTTGCGTTCGGCATCTGCCTTCTGCTTCCATTGGGAGATCGGTACAGCAACCGCAATCTTGCGATCATTTTCGCGATTGGACAAACGGCATCGCTGGCCCTGATGGTGTTCGCTGGCAGCTACGTGCTGTTCGTGCTGGGTTCGACCGTCCTTGGATTTTTCACAATCGCACCGTATCTGCTTCCCGCTTACGCATCGAAGCGCGTCGCACCCCGCCGCCTCGGCAATGTAACCGCAACCCTGACCGCGGGAACGATTTTCGGCATCCTAATGGCGCGGGTCGGCGCTGGGGTGATCGCACAATATTTCGACTGGCGTTGGGTCTACGTCATCGCCGCGGTCCTCATGATCGCGACGACTGCCCTGCTGCCCATCGTATTGGAGCGCAGACGTCCGCTTAGGCGGACCGCGACGGATGAGCGGTATCTGACCCTCGTCGTCTCCACTTTCGCATTGATGCGCGGACATCCGAAAGTGTTCATGTCCGGCGTTATCCAGGCGCTTAATTTCGGTATTTTCTTGGCCATATGGCTCGGTCTGGCGCTGTACCTTACCAGCGATACAATGGGATACGGGGTGGATGTCGTTGGCTATCTTGCAGGGTTCGCTGTCATCTCCATCCTGGTAACACCGCGCGTCGGGGCTTGGGCGGATAGTATCGGGCCGGAAAAAGCGCGGTTAAAACTGGCGCTCGTGCAGATGGCGGGAATATCACTGCTGTTTCCCTTTTCCCAATCGCTGTGGTTGCTGCTGATACCCATCATGATCATGAATGCGGTCGGACCCGGTATCGATGTAAGCGGGCGAATGACTTCCCTATCGGTAGCTCCCGAAATTCGGACGCGCTTGATGACCGGTTACATTGTCCTGATGTTCCTCGGCGCTGGCTGCGCGAGTTGGGGCGGCACGATCGCCTATGATTGGGCGGGATGGCCGGGAACCGTGGCCTTGGTCAGCGCCATGTCCGTCGCTTGCGTCCTGCTTTCCTGGCGGGCGACCCGTATTGTGCTGCGTTCCCCGGTTTAGCGTTCGGTTCAGTCTGATGGCTTGGTATAGTTCGCACGGGCGACGGCGCGCGAATGCGACCAGGGCCGGCTGAACCGTTACTGTTTGCCGGTTGCTGAAAAAGTGATGGTGCGCCCGACAGGATTCGAACCTGTGGCCCCCAGATTAGGAATCTGATGCTCTATCCGACTGAGCTACGGGCGCGCCGCGGGGGGTCTTACAGCTTGCATAAGAGGGGCGCAATCAGTTGACGTCGTCCGGAGGAACCACCGGGATCAGCAGGGGCATGACGGCAATGCCTTCTTCCGCCAGATCCCTGGCGTCTTCGATAGAAGCCTGGCCATGGATGGGCTTCGCATTGCTTTCCCCGTAATGCATCATGCGACTGCATTCCGCAAAATTGCTGCCGACCCATTCGCTTTGTTTCAATTGTTCGGTCTGCAGCTTCTCGATCGTCTTCAAAGCCCTCGCCACCGCCGGAGCCATCTGCGGCGTATTCGCAGAGGCATTGGCATCATCTCGTGTTCTTTGGGCCGACGACACCGAACGTTCCATCGGTTCGGCTGGTATTGCGTTGCCTTTCGCCGGGACGGACGGGGCCATGGGCGCTTTTTCGATCTTATCGGAACTGCATACGGGACAAAGGATAAGCCCCCCGGCGCGTTGCTCCTCAAATCCCGCCGAACTGGCGAACCAGCTTTCGAACCGATGATTAGCGTCGCATTTGAGATCGAACACGATCATTGGACTTGGACTTTTGCAATAGACCGGCGGTTTGCGAGGCTGGGCAACTGTGCGCGCACGTCCAGAATACGTTCGCAATCGATTTGGGCAAAAGCGATACCGGGCCCCTCCCCCATATCCAGCGTAATACGTCCCCATGGATCGACGACCAGACTATGGCCGTAAGTCGTCCGTCCATCCTCATGAAGACCGGACTGGGCAGCAGCAATGCAATAGGCACTACCTTCGATGGCGCGGGCACGCTGCATGACATGCCAATGATCGCGGCCCGTCGGCTGGGTGAAGGCTGCCGGGATGGCGATGGCATCGCACCGCAAACGGCCAAGTTCTTCGAACAATGCAGGAAACCGAAGATCGTAGCAAACAGTCAAACCGAGAAGACCGATCGGCGTTTGCGTCGCAACCGCTATATCGCCTGCGGTGTAGGAGGCGGACTCCCGCCAGCTTTCACCATCGGCCAGATCGACATCGAACATGTGTATCTTGTCGTAACGGGCGGTGATTGAGCCGGTATCGTCGATGACCAGTGAACGATTGGCGAACAATCCACTATCGACAAGCACCGGGACCGATCCGAGCGCGCACCAGATACCAACTTTCGCACAGAGGTTTCGGGCCTGATCGAGTACCGGGTTCCGTTCCTCCGGCACGATATGCGTCGCCGCCCGCTTACGGTTCCGATCGAGAAGTCCGCACATTTCCGGGGTAAAAAGCATTACCGCGCCCCCGGCCCGCGCGTCCGCCAAAGCGGAACAGATAGCGCTGCCATTGACTCCGGGATCGATGCCCGAATTCATCTGCAGGACGGCGATACGAGGCATTGTACGCTAACCCCGAAGCAATGCGTCCAGTTTCCCGGACTGCTCCAACGCCGCCAGGTCGTCCGAGCCGCCGATATGTGTATCGCCGATAAATATCTGGGGAACCGTACGCGCATCGGGGGCCCGGCGCAGCATTTCGGTCTTGTCCGGGCCGCCCATGGAAATGTCGTACTCGGTATAGTCCACGTCCTTTGCATCGAGCAGGTTCTTTGCGCGATGGCAGAAACCGCAAGTGAACTTGGTATAGATATCGACTTTGGGTTGGGACATCGAAGCAATCCTTCGGTTAAACGGGCTGCGGCACGACGGGGGCTGATACGTGATATTGAAACCCGCAAATCGCGACATAGATACATGAAGGCCGCGACGCCGCAACGGGTCGCTGGCATAAATTTGAGGCCGCCGGATGGTCGGGGCCCCGCATGTGAGGTTGCTCAAACAAGAGAATTTTTATCATGTCACGTTTCGATTTCACACCTTACCGTCGCAGCACGGTCGGCTTCGAACATCTGTTCGAATTGCTGGAAAGACAGGGTCGCAATCAGGGTAACGATAATTACCCCCCGTTCAATATCGAACGGCGCAGCGAAGACGAGTATAGGATAACGTTGGCCCTAGCGGGCTTTCGACCCGAGGACCTCGATATCACGGCTCAACAGAACCTCCTGACAATTGCAGGAAAGAAACACGACGATGGTCCCGAAGCCGCCGATATGATTCATGTCGGCATCGCCAATCGCGGTTTCGAACGGCGTTTCGAGTTGGCCGATCATGTTCGGGTAGAAAATGCAGATCTCGTCAATGGCTTGCTAACGATTGATCTGGTGCGGGAAGTTCCCGAAGCGATGAAACCGAAAAAGATTTCGGTGAACGGCCAGGCCAATCTTGAGATCGTCGATAGCGGTAAGGACGATACGGCCGACGATGAAGGCACTGCACGGTCGGCTTGATCGAACCTTTCATAGGTTAGGGGCAGACCCGAAAGCCTGCCCCCGCGACGCTAGCGCCGCCTTCTCCGGATTTCACCGCCTGGGTCGCAAGAGACGATCAAATCCGGAGCAAGTGCGTGAAATCATCGTATCGCAAATCGCTTACAAAACGACCTTATTATATAGAACTAACATTTTTTAGGGTGAATGACCAGATAGTCTGTAATAGGTTAAGCGCCGCGTTTTGGGGGATAGCTTCGTAAGTCAAACCAGACGCGACTGGCGCAAGGCAGCTGCGATAAATCCGGCAAACAGCGGATGCGGTTCGTACGGGCGGGATTTCAATTCCGGATGAAACTGCACGCCCACGAACCATGGGTGATCGGAACGCTCCACGATTTCCGGAAGAAGGCCATCCGGCGACATTCCCGATAGCCGGAGGCCGCTTTGTTCGAGCGTTTCGCGATATTTTCCATTGACCTCGTAACGATGGCGATGCCGTTCGGAAATTTCGGTCGCGCCGCCGTAGATGGCGCTTACCTTGCTGCCCTTCTCGAGCACGGCGGGATAGGCACCGAGCCGCATCGTGCCGCCTAGGTCGCCCCCTTCCCGTCTTGTCTGCAAGCCCTGCTTACCCATCCATTCGGTAATGATTCCCACGACCGGCTCCTTCGTTTCGCCGAATTCCGTCGAGGATGCATCATCGAACCCAGCCATACGCGCCGCTTCCACACAGGCCATTTGCATACCGAGACAGATACCGAAGAACGGCACTTCGCGTTCGCGCGCAAAACGCACACTGGCGATCTTGCCTTCCGACCCGCGTTCGCCGAAGCCTCCTGGAACCAGAATACCGTGCAACGGCTCCAGCTGGTGGACGACGCACGCGTCGTCCTGCGCGAAGATTTCGGCGTCTATCCAGCGGATATCGACTGTCACCCGGTTCGCCAGTCCGCCATGCACCAATGCTTCGTTCAACGACTTGTAGGCGTCCTGCAGCCCGACATATTTTCCCACGACGCCGATGGTAACCGCGCCTTCGGGATTGAAGAAACGGTCGGTCACATCGTTCCAGCGCGCCAGATCGGGCTCCGGCGCGTCCGTGATTCCGAACCCGCGCAGGACTTCGCCGTCGAGACCTTCGCGGTGATATTGCATCGGCACGGAGTAGATGGACGGCGCATCCAGCGCGGGAATCACCGCGTCTCGCCGGACATTGCAGAATTGCGCGATCTTGTGCCGGTCGCTTATCGGAATGGGATGTTCGCTGCGGCACAGAAGTATGTCGGGCTTGATCCCCAGCGACGCCAGTTCTCTCACGGAATGCTGCGTCGGCTTGGTCTTCAGCTCCCCGGCGGCCGCGATGTAGGGCACCAGCGTAACATGCACGCTCAATGTCTGGAACGGATCGAGTTCGTTACGCAACTGACGGATCGCTTCCATGAATGGAAGCGATTCGATATCGCCGACGGTACCGCCGATTTCGCACAGAACGAAATCGAGGTCGTCGGTATCTTTCGTTGCGAACGCCTTGATGGCGTCGGTAACATGCGGAATGACCTGCACGGTCGCCCCGAGGTAATCGCCGCGCCGTTCGCGGGTGATAATGTCGCGGTAAATCCGTCCACTGGTCACATTGTCGCTTTGCCGGGCGGATACGCCGGTGAAGCGTTCGTAATGTCCGAGGTCCAGATCGGTTTCGGCGCCGTCGTCCGTTACGTATACTTCGCCATGCTGGTACGGGCTCATGGTGCCCGGGTCGACGTTGAGATAGGGGTCGAACTTGCGTATGCGAACCGCATAGCCCCGCGCCTGAAGCAACGCTGCCAAACTCGCTGCCATGAGACCTTTGCCGAGGGATGAGACCACACCGCCGGTGATGAAAATATACCGCGCCATGGGTGACGGCCCTTAAGGGGAAAGGGAGAGTCGGGGCAAGCCGGTTACCTCCTTAATGCCGAACCCGTCCACAGATCGCGGAGCGCCCGGCTGCACAGCCGCTTGAACTGCGCTACGTCATACCCGGATCGACCGGCAGAGTGTCAGTTGGCCACATCCGCCAGGGGATCATCCGCTTCCGGCGCGCTATCCAATGCCGGTGAAGGCTCCGAAGCGGGCAAACCTTGCGTCAGGGGATCGCCCGCGCCGCGTTCCACTGTCGACGTGATCGCCCCGCCGGTGGTGGTTTCTACCGCAAGTGCGGCAAGAACGATCGAAAGGACCACGAAGCTGATGGCCAGCCACTTCGTCGCGCGGGTCAGGAAGTCCGCAGCGCCGCGTGCACTCATCATGCCGTTCGGGCTTCCGCCGATACCCAGCCCGCCGCCTTCCGATCGCTGCATAAGTATGACGATAACCAGCGCCGCCGCGACAAGAGCCTGAAGTACGGTGACAAAAAGGAACACGGACATGCGAACGATCTCTATTTGATGGGGAAAAAAGGCGCGACGCGTAAAAGCGGCTACCGCGTGCATGTAGGGCCGCTAAAGGCCTGGAGCAAGTCCGACAGCCTAGCTGGGAAGAACGGCGGGAGCTTTAAGCATCCTGCACTTCCGCCGCCGCCAACACGATGCCCAGGAAGTTTTCGGCGGTCAGGCTGGCGCCGCCGACCAACGCCCCGCCGACCTCATCCGCCGATAGCAGTTCCCGCGCATTATCCGGCTTCACCGAACCTCCGTACAAAATACGTGCTTCGGATGCGGCTTCCGCTCCGTAGCGATCATTCAAAACCTGTCTGATCATCCGATGCATGTCGGCGATATCCTCGACATCCGCGGTACGCCCGGTCCCAATCGCCCAGACAGGTTCGTACGCGATCGTCAGTACGTCGCCGACATTGTCCAGATTTTCGGGCAAAGAGGCGGTGAGCTGATCGGCGATGAAACGTTCCGCCGAGCCGGCGTCGCGCGTCTCTTCCGTTTCACCGCAGCATAGGATGACCCGCAAGCCGGCCTCCAGAGCGGCGGCGACCTTGGCAGCCACTATTCCGGGCGTTTCGCCATGATCCTGCCGCCGTTCGCTATGGCCCAGGATCACGAACTTGGCACCGGCATCCATGATCATGGAAGCCGAAATATCGCCGGTGTTCGCGCCTTCTTTCGATGCGTGGCAATCCTGTGCCCCGACACCGATCTGCTTCACTTCCCGATGCACGGCGTGGATCAACGTAAAGGGCGGCGCCAACGCCACCTCCACCTTCATCAGCCGCTGCGACGAGCGGTCGATCGCGCGTGCTTCGGAAAGCATGGCACGGGTGCCATTCATCTTCCAGTTCCCGACTATATAAGGCCGATGGACCATGCTTTATCCCTGAATTTACGAATGTTTGTTCGGCCGTTATGGCGGCGTAACAACGCCCTATGCCGTGTATCGACCGGAACCGCTAGTCGCCATTGCGCCGAAGGTCAAAAGTCTTATCCGCCTGTTGCGGCCTTGTCGCAGGGGGGATAAGGGCAGGCCGATCGAAGTCAGGGGGCTTCGTCAACCGCGAAGCACGGATGTTCCAGCGTCATGATCACTTTCTTTCGCTCCTTCTTCCAGTCGAAGTTCGGCATCGCCGTCACGCTGGCGTTTCTCGCTCTGATCGCGTTCGCTTTCGCCAGCAGCGACGTCGCGAATACCGGAACCTTTGGCGGTGTCTCAGGCGGGGACAGGGTTGCAGTGGTCGGCGGACAGAAGGTCAGCACGTCCGAATTGTCTTCATCGGCTAATTCAGCCGTGCAGAATCTTCGGCGCGATGACCCAACCATCTCGATGCCGGCTTTCGTCGAACAGGGCGGATTGGAGCAGGTGCTCGACCAGTTGATCGAGCGCGTTTCGCTCACCGTATTCGGCGAACGGTTCGGTCTGCGCGCCGGGACCAATCTGGTGAACAGCGAGATTATCGCGATCCCGGCCTTTCGCGGTGCCGATGGCAATTTCAGCGAGGATGTCTATCGTCAGGCGATCACCCGCCAGAGCCTGACGGACGAGATGGTGCGCGACGATCTGCGTGCCGGGCTTTTTGCGCGGCAGTTGCTCGTACCGGCAGCATTCGGCGCGCGTGTGCCGGACAAGATTACAGCCCAATATGCCGCCTTGTTCAAGGAACGACGGGAAGGCGCGATCGGCGTAGTGCCATCATCCGCTTTCGCACCGGGAGGCGATCCGACAAACGCGCAGCTTTCGCAATTCTATCGCGAAAACCGGGGCGACTATATCCGCCCGGAACGGCGGCGCATCCGCTATTTCACTTTCGGGAACGATGCGCTCGGAAATCTTGCTCCGCCTACCGAGGGCCAGATCGCCGCTCGCTATCGCCAGGATCGCGCCCGATATGCGGCGAGCGAAACCCGTACCATCACGCAGTTGATCGTTCCCACGCAGCAGGCCGCTCAGTCCATTCGTCAGCGCGTGCAGTCTGGTGGATCGCTCGAAAGTGCGGCGGGCGAAGCCGGCCTGCAGACCGTGTCCGTCGGTCCTGCCTCACGTAGCGAACTCGCTTCCCAAAGCAGCACCGCCGTCGCGCAGGCTGTCTTCGCCGCAAGCGAAGGCGCGATCGCCACCCCTGCGCGAAGCGGACTGGGTTTTCACGTTGTGCGGATCGACGATATCGAGAGAACCGCCGGTCGCACTCTCGCACAGGCCCGTGACGAAATCGCGGCCACCCTAACCGAAGAGCGCCGGCGCGCCGCCCGGGCCGATCTTGCCGAACGCGTAGAAGAGCAGGTCGAAACGGGCACTTCGCTGCGCGACATTGCGGCAGAGCTTCGGGCGACGCCGAAGCTGACCAGACCGGTTACGGGGGCCGGCCAGATCTACGGCGAGGAGGCTCGCGTCGACGAAACGCTGGCCCCGGCGCTGCAATCCGCGTTTCAAATGGAAGAAGGCGAGCCGCAACTGGCGGAGGTCGATCCGGGCAAGACGTTTTTGGTCTACGAAGTGACCGAGATAATTCCTTCGGCGGCTGCGCCCCTTGCGGACGTTCGCGCGCAAGTGGTCGCGGCGTGGAAACTGTTTGAAGGGTCGAAGCGCGCAAAGAGCGCCAGCGACCGCATCATGGCGCGGGTCGCGAAGGGCGAAAGCCTGGCCACGGCCATGCGCGCGGTGAACCCATCGCTACCGGTCCCGGATGCGATTGACCTGACCCGCGAACAGTTGGGTCAGGCTGAACAGGTGCCCGCCCCGCTGGCCCTCTTGTTCAGCATGGCGGAAGGCACCACGAAACGGCTCGAAGCGCCCCGGAACGCAGGCTGGTTCGTTGTCGACCTCGACGATATCGAAGCCGGAACACTTGCCAAGAACGATCCCCAATTCGCACAGGCTAGGAGCGAGTTGAGCCGTACCATGGCACGGGAATATAGCGATCAGCTGCGTCGCGCGATCCAGGCTGCCATCGGCGTGGAACGCAACGCGCCGGCCATCGACGCCGTACGTAAGCAGCTTGCCGGCATCGATTGAGGGCGGTTCGAGCCTACCAGATGTTCGCCGCAGTGAAGTCACCTGTCGCCAATCGGGACGCAGCGTCTGCTTCGCTGAGAGCGGGAAACCCTGCGTTGGTATGGCGCAAGATCGTGGCGGACACCGAAACGCCGGTCGGCGCGGCGATCAAGCTGATGCGGGATGGACGGGGCGATTTTCTTCTGGAATCCGTCGAAGGCGGGGAAGTGCGCGGCCGCTACAGCCTGCTCGGCCTCGACCCCGATCTCATCTTTCGAGCCGAAGGACCGAACGCGTCCATCAATCGTGTGTGGCGAACGGACCGCGAGGCGTTCGGTCGTTGCGAGGGCTCGTCCATCGAAGCCCTGCGCGCGCTGGTCGCAGAATGTCGTATCGACGTGCCCAAGGAGCTACCACCGGCGCTTTCCTGCCTGGTGGGTTATTTCGGGTATGAGACGATCGGGCAGATCGAGAAGCTGCCCGATCGGGTCGCGCAGCCCGATGACATACCGGACATGCTGTTCGTCCGGCCGACGATCATCCTTATCTTCGACAAGCTGACGGAGGAATTGTTCGCCATCGCGCCGATCTGGCCTTCGGAAGAAGGCGTTGCCGGGTCCCTGACCGAGGCTGCGGATCGTATCGAAGCCGCTTTTCAACGGCTGAACGGCAATATGCCTGCGACCACACGATCAGTTCAGGCGGAACCCAAACTTACGACGGTAATGGCAGCGCGCGATTACGAAACGATGGTACTAAGGGCCAAGGAATACATCGAAGCGGGCGACATATTCCAGGTCGTGCTGGCGCAGCGCTTCGTTACGCCTTTCGCCTTGCCGCCCTTGGCGCTGTACCGTGCGCTCCGGCGGATAAACCCTTCCCCTTTCCTGTACTTCCTAGATCTCCCCGGTTTCGCAATCGTCGGTTCCAGTCCGGAAATTCTCGTGCGCGTTCGGGACGACACCGTGACCATTCGTCCCATAGCCGGCACCCGGTCGAGAGGTGTCGACGCCGAAGCGGACAATGCCGCGGAGGCCGATCTGCTTGCCGATCCCAAGGAGCAGGCCGAACATCTGATGCTGCTCGACCTTGGGCGCAACGACGTCGGACGCGTCAGTGATCGCGACAGTGTGACGGTCACGGACAGCTTCGATGTCGAGCGGTATAGCCATGTCATGCACATTGTCAGCCACGTGACCGGCAGGCTGGCGAAAGGCTACGATGCGATCGATGCGCTGTTCGCCGGGTTTCCCGCCGGTACGGTCAGCGGTGCGCCGAAAGTCCGGGCCTGCCAGATCATCGCGGAACTCGAACCGGAAAGGCGCGGTGCGTATGCCGGCGGTGTCGGATATTTCGCACCGGACGGTTCGATCGACAGCTGTATCGTGCTGCGCACCGGGGTGGTGAAGGACGGTATGCTGCATGTCCAGGCCGGTGCAGGCATCGTGGCAGATAGCGACCCGGCTTGCGAACAACGCGAATGCGTGGCGAAGGCCGGTGCCCTCATCGCCGCCGCCAAGGAAGCGGTACGGCTTTCCCGAGAAGCGGACTACGACGCATGAGAACTGTCACGATCATGTTGGCGAGCGCAGCGTTTTTGACGAGTTGCGGCAGCGAACCGGAAGGGCAGCCCGTGCTCCGAACAGAAATCGGCAGCGGGGTGGCCGAAGAGATCGCCCGGTCCGGTACCGATGGGTCGACAACAGGTTCCGCATGCGAGGTGAAGGCGTTCGAAGGAACGTCCTTGACCCATTGCATCGCCGATCCTGCGCTTCACCAAATCCGCATGGACCTGGGTTCCGGCGACGGCGGAAAGGACGATACACCCTATCGCTCACTTGCCAATCTCGCCGGGGGCCGCCCCGCCGACGCGCCGCCGGTAGCCTTTGCGATGAATGGCGGCATGTTCGATGGCGGCGGCCGTCCGATCGGCTATTACGTCGAGGATGGCACGCGCACGAAGGAGCTGAGCCTGGCCGAAGGGCCGGGCAATTTCCACCTGAAGCCCAACGGCGTCTTTTATGGCAGCGGGAAAAGCTGGCACGTCCGTACCGCAACACAGTTCTACAGCGATGTCGGCGACAGACCGGAGTTTGGGACGCAATCCGGCCCGATGCTGGTCATCGAGGGAAAGCTGCATCCCGAAATTACCAGTGACGGGCCGTCGAAGGCGCTTCGCAACGCGGTCGGCGTCGACCGGGATGGGCGTGCGCATTTCGTGATTGCGAATACCCCACTGTCCTTCGGACGTTTGGCGCGCTTCTACCGCGATGAGCTGAAAGTGGAGAACGCGTTGTTCCTCGACGGCAATATATCCGCCTTGTGGGACCCGGGTGGCGACAGGCTGGATTTGGGCGCGCCCATTGGTCCCATGATCGTCGTCGAAAACCGCGAACGGGCGACGCCATGATCCTGGTCGTCGACAATTACGACAGTTTCACGTTCAATCTCGTCCATTATCTCATGGAACTGGGTGCGGACGTCGAAGTGATCCGGAACGACGCGATCTCGGTCGTCGACGCTGCCGAGAGTGGCGCGCAGGGAATCCTCATATCGCCGGGCCCGTGTACGCCGGACGACGCTGGGATCAGTCTTGAACTGGTGGCGGAATGCGCGCGGCGGAACATACCCCTGCTGGGCGTTTGCCTGGGTCATCAGGCCATCGGTCAACATTTCGGCGGAAAGGTCGTGCGCGGCGGGTTGATGCATGGGAAGACGAGCGCGATCCGGCATGACGGAACCGGCGTTTTCTCAGGCCTGCCTTCGCCATACACCGCAACCCGGTATCATTCGCTTGTCGTCACGGACATACCGGACGTCCTGCAGGTCAATGCGACCAGCGAAACGCCGGGACTTGATGGAACCTGCGTCATGGGTTTCAGGCACCGCACCGCACCTATCCATGGGGTTCAGTTCCATCCCGAAAGCATCGCCACGGAACACGGACACGCGCTGCTCGCGAATTTCATGAAGATTTGCGGTCTTGCACCGAAGGAAAGGTCGTGAGGTCGCTGCCATCGGCCGAAAGCCACCTTTCGGAAGCGGAAGCGGAAGAGGTGTTCGGTCATCTGCTCGATGGAGAGACGTCGGAGGAGGAAATCGCCCGGTTCCTGTCCGACCTGTCCGATCGTGGCGAGAAGGCGGCGGAAATCACCGGTGCCGCACGTGCGCTGCGCGACCGCCTGATCCCGATAGACGCGCCTGACGATGCCATCGACGTATGCGGCACCGGGGGCGACGGGCACCATACGCTGAACGTGTCGACCGCCGTTTCGCTGGTCATCGCAGCGTCCGGCATTCCGGTCGCCAAGCACGGCAACCGCGCGGCGTCTTCCAAATCGGGAGCGGCCGATACGCTGGAGAAGCTGGGACTGGATATGGTCGCCGCCGGACGGACGGCGGAGGCGACGCTGGAAAAGCTCGGCATCTGCTTTCTGTTCGCAAAGAACCATCATCCTTCCCTCGGGCGGATACAACCCATCCGGCAACGTCTGGGCCGGCGGACCATATTCAATCTGATGGGCCCGCTGTGCAATCCGGCCGGCGTGCAGTCGCAATTGATCGGCATCGCCCGCCCGGCCTATGTTCCGATCTATGCGGCGGCGAAGGCTGCCCTGGGAACGCGCCGCACCTTGATCGTTTCCGGCGATGAAGGACTGGACGAGCTCAGTCTGGATAGCGGAAACGAGGTTGCGGACGTAGCGGACGGCACGTTTGAAATGCAGCGTGTCGACGCCGACATGGCCGGGCTCGATCATGCACCCGTCTCCGCCATCAGAGGCGGCGATGCTACCAAGAACGCGCGAGCATTGAAGTTACTGCTCGATGGCGAACGCAACGCCTATCGCAATGCCGTTCTGTTCAACGCGGCGGGCGCCTATCTCGTCGCGGGAGTCTGCGCGGATTGGCGGGACGGGGTTTCGATTGCGGCGGAGGCTATCGACAGCGGACGCGCCGCGCGACTGCTGCTCGATTGGATAGAGATGGCGCAATGAGCAGGCTCGATGAAATATGCGCGACCAAACGCGGTGAGGTCGCGGAGCGCAAGACGCACAGCACGGTTCGCGAACTGGAAGAACGCGCGGGCCTGCACCCCCCGCCCCGCCCGTTCCGCGCCGCTCTGGTCGATAGGGCGGAAACCGGCTTCGCCCTGATCGCGGAGATCAAGAAGGCTTCTCCGTCGAAAGGGCTGATCAGGTCGGAATTCGACCCTGCGGACCATGCACGCGCCTACGAGAAAGGCGGCGCGGCGTGCCTGTCCGTGCTGACCGACCATAGCTATTTCCAAGGGCACGAGGATTTCCTTGTTGCGGCGAGAGCAGCCAGCGGCCTGCCGGTGCTGCGCAAAGATTTTATGATCGACCCTTGGCAGGTGACGGAAAGCCGCGCGATCGGCGCAGATGCCATCCTGATCATCGTCGCGGCGCTGTCGCGCGATCAGATGCGGGAAATCGCAGACGCGGCGGTATCCTGCGGCATGGACGTTCTGGTCGAAGTGCATGATGAGACCGAGTTGGAGCGCGCGACCGATCTTGGGGCAAACCTCATCGGTATAAACAATCGCGATCTTCGCAGCTTCACGACCGATCTTTCGGTTACGCAGCGTCTGGCCCCCCTCGCCCCCGCCAGCGCATTCCTGATCTCCGAAAGCGGCATTGCCGGTCGGACCGATTGTGAGCGTCTGGCGGACATGGACGTGCGTGCGTTCCTCGTCGGCGAAAGCCTGATGCGCGAGCACGATATCGAAGCCGCCACGCGCGCGCTGATAGGATGAGCGACCTCACGCACATCGGCGGCGATGGGAAAGCGCGAATGGTCGATATCGGGGAAAAACCCGTAACAGCACGAACAGCGACTGCATCCGGCTTCATCCGTATGGCTCCCGCGACGGTCACTGCCGTTTCCGACAACGCCATAGCCAAGGGCGACGTGCTGGGCATCGCGCGTGTGGCGGGCATCATGGCGGCGAAGCGCACTGCCGGGTTGATACCGCTGTGCCATGACGTCGGGCTGAGCCTTGTCGACGTATCATTCGACGTCTCCAGCGACGGGATAGCGGTAGCGGCCACCGCGTCCGTACATGGTAGAACCGGCGTCGAGATGGAAGCGCTCGTCGCGGCGACCGGCGCACTTCTCACCATCTATGACATGACCAAGGCAATCGACAGGACCATGGAGATCGGAGCGGTTCGGCTGGAGGAAAAGACCGGCGGCAGAAGTGGCGACTGGACGCGCTAGGCACTGGCAAGCGGAACTTGGCGACCCTCTTGACCATCGTGAATAAGTTGCCTAATTGTTCTTTATTCGTTCACTATTCGAACGCGTTGATGACAGGAGCAACACCCAATGCTGACCGCCAAGCAGCACGAACTCATTCGCTTCATTCAGCAGCGTCTGGAAGAAACCGGGATTTCTCCTTCATTCGAGGAAATGAAGGCGGCGCTCGATCTGAAGAGCAAGTCGGGCGTGCACCGGCTGATATCGGCGCTTGAGGAACGTGGCTTCATCCGGCGGCTTCCCAATCGCGCGCGGGCTTTGGAAGTGCTGAGAAATCCCGAAGATGCGCTTCCCGTCGGTGCCGGAACCGTTCGCGCCGCGAACGATCTCGGCAATGCAGCGGTGGACAGGGCGATGGCGAAGCCGAACTTGCCCGCACAGATTGCCAATGATATCGTGGAATTACCGCTGCATGGCCGGATCGCGGCGGGTGCACCGATCGAAGCGTTCGAGGAACATAGCAGTTTGCCGGTTCCGGCCGCCCTGCTTGGTCCCGGCGATCATTACGCGCTCGAAGTATCGGGCGATTCAATGATTGAGGCCGGGATTTTCGATGGGGACTACGCGCTGATCAAGCGCACGGAGACGGCGCGCGATGGTGAGATCGTCGTCGCGCTGGTCGATAACGAAGAAGCAACTTTGAAATACATGCACCGGGATGGAGGACATGTCCGTCTGGATCCGGCCAATGCGAACTACCGCGCGCAGGTGTACGCTTCCGGGCAGGTCCAGGTGCAGGGCAAGCTGGCCGGATTGCTGCGTCGCTATAATTGATTCAGGAATAGAGCGTTAGCGCGCTTTGGAACTAGTCGTTGCGGCCCCGCCACCAGCCATGTTCACCCTGGGCATCGACGACCGCGTCGTAACGTTCCGCTTCGAGGTAAATGGTCAATCCGCCAGTACGGTCCAGCATCCTGCGATCGGCCTTGATCCATCTCGGCCTGCAGGAATAGGGCAGATACCGATCGGCAATCACGATGTCGGACCGCTCGCATGCGGCTGCCAATGCGCGCTCGTCTATGCGTTCGCGATTGCGCGCCATCATGACGCTCCAGGTCCGGGCATCGCGTTCGAGGTTCGCCACGCAGAAGTCGCGGCTGCACCGCGCATCCGGCCATTCGGATAGCGGAATGGGTTCGCCGTCCAACGCCGCCAGTTCGAGCAGATTGTCCTTCGCATAATCGCTCCGGCTTTCGCGCAGGGTCAAAAGCTGTTCGCTTTCGCCGGCAATCCCGACATGACGCCCGTCGGTGGATACCAGGACGTCGGGCGAAGGCTTGCCGACGAAAAGCACGGCGGCAAATAGCGACAGGACCAAACCGGCTGCACGAACCGGCCCACGCCACAAGGCAAGCCACAGGCCGCCCATTACGAACAGCAGAAACAGGCCGCCCCCCATTTCAGGCATCAGCTTGACCGCGCCCGGCTGATTGGCCGTGAAATGTGCAATTCCGATCAACAGATCGAGTGACTTGCCAGCCATGTACCAAGCAGGTGCCCCCAAACCGAAAAGGTCGAGAAAGAGTGCGAGCGCGATCATCGGCATGCACACGAACGTCGTGAGAGGAATACCGATCATATTGGCGAAAGCGCCATACACGCCCGCCCGGTGAAAATGGAACAGAACGATCGGCATGAGCGCGACCTCGATGATCAGGCCGGTCAGAAGAAGCATCCCCGCATTCCGGGCGAAGCGGTTCACCCACGGTTCCTCGCGCGGCGCAAGAAATGCGCGCACGGGCGCCGAATTATGCAACGCAATGATGGCCAGAACAGCCGCGAAGCTCATCTGAAAACTCGGTCCGACAAGTGATTCCGGCCATAGAACCAACACGAACAGCGCCGCGACCGACACCATTCGCATGGACAGCGCCTCGCGCCCCAAGGCAAGCGCAATCAGGACCAGAACGGCACCGACGCAGCTGCGGACCGTCGGTACCTCCGCCCCCGTGAGCAGCGTATATCCGATACCTGCCGCTGCCGCTATCCCGGCCGCGACCAGAGGCAGCCGGACCCGCAGGGTCAGCCACGGCGACAGCGCAAGCATGGTCATCGACAGCATGTATGCGGCTGCAATGACGGCGCTGACATGCAGGCCGCTGATCGAAAGCAGATGTGTCAGACCGGAATCGCGCATAGCCTCTTCATCGGCATCGCTGATCCCTCCCCGATCCCCGCTCGCGAGCGCAGCCGCGATTGCTCCGGCCGAACCGTCGACTTGCGATCGGACATGCGCTGAAAGGCTGCGCTGCGTGTCGGCAAGCAATCCGGTCGACGGGGAGGTCCGCAGGACCCCTATTGGCCCCAGCACCGAGCCGGTCGCGGCGTAGCCTTCGAACCACGCGGTACGCGCGAAGTCGTAGCTGCCCGGCAGCATGGGCGGGGCGGGCGGCATCAGGCGCGCGCGCAGGCGGATCGTCGCGCCTTCGACGAAATCGCCGGAGGCATGTTCGAACGGCACGTTTACCCGCACCTTCCGCGCTTCTCCGGTTTTCTGGTCGCGCATCGCCAGCACCAACCTTACCCGATCGCGTGCGGGCTGCTCGTCGCGCGTCAATATGCGGGCATCGAATGTCGTGACGCTTGGCCTGGCAATAGCTTCAGCGCCCACGATTTCCGATCGCATCCAGATGAGCGACAGGCCGAGCACGAACATGGTGGCCACACCGACGATGGCCCCGCGCAGGTCGACCCGTTCCGCGCTGGCGCGCCATGCACGCACCGCGATTGCCGCACAAAGCAGGGCAGCGCCGATCGCAAGAAGCCACTGCCATGCATGATCGAGCACGAACCAGGCGGCGATCCCGCTACCGAATGCGACGACCAGCCATGGTCCCTTGTCGAACCCGGCATGCCCTAAAAACGTCTCGCAACGGTTCAGAAGATACGTTGCCCTGCTGGACAGAATGGAAGGCGTGAGCCAAAGGTGCTGCAACGCACCATTGGTCCTGCGTCCGCTTTGTCGAAACGGCTCTTCGGTGCCATCGAAGGGCGTTCCTTCGTCGAACGGATCATACGGGGGTCTCGCCGCCATGACAGAAGCAGGAAAGGAAACAGCATCGTATGGCAAGTAATAGCGGCCGGATCGTCACACGTTTCGCTCCCTCGCCTACCGGCTTTCTTCATATCGGGGGCGCACGCACGGCACTGTTCAATTGGCTGTTCGCCCGGCACCATGGCGGAAAGGCCCTGCTGCGCATCGAAGATACCGACGCCAAACGCTCCACCCGGGCGGCGATCGACGCCATTATCGACGGGCTGGACTGGCTCGGTCTCGATTACGACGAACCACCGGTGTTCCAGTCCGAACGCGCCGATCGGCACAGGGCGGTCGCGCAGGCGTTGCTGGATGGCGGCCACGCCTATCAATGCTATGCGACATCGCAGGAACTGGAAGAGATGCGTGCGCAGCAGCGCGCCGCGAAACTGCCTATGCGCTATGACGGACGCTGGCGGGATCGAAGCGAGTCGGACAGGCCCGCAAATGCGCCGTTCACCATTCGTCTAAAGACGCCCGAGGACGGCGAAACCACGATCGATGACCTGGTGCAGGGCCGTGTTTCGGTGCAAAACCGCGAGATCGACGACTACGTCATTTTGCGCGCCGACGGAACGCCGACCTATATGCTCGCGGTTGTTGTCGACGACCACGATATGGGCTGTACCCATATCATTCGCGGGGACGACCATCTCAACAACGCGTTTCGCCAATTGCCGATCTACCATGCGATGCAGGCGCTTGAAGGCGGTTGGGACCAGCCAACCTATGCCCATATCCCCCTCATTCACGGCAGCGACGGGGCGAAACTTTCGAAGCGGCACGGGGCGTTGGGTGTCGAAGTCTATCGTGACGAGTTGGGTATCCTGCCCGAGGCGCTGGTCAATTATCTCCTCCGGCTCGGCTGGGGGCATGGCGACCGCGAGGAGATAACGCGGGACGAAGCCGTGGCCCTCTTCGACATTGACGGCGTTGGCAAAAGCCCGTCGCGTTTCGATATCAAGAAGCTGGAGAACTTGAACGGCCATTATCTCCGCGAGGCGCCGGATGATTACCTGATGAACCTGATCGCACCCGAATTCGGACGCGATGCCGACACGGCGCTGCTCGAACGGGCGATGCCGGTGCTCAAGACCAGGGCGAAAAATACGAACGAACTGGCGGAACAGGCACGGTTTTTGTTCGCGCGGCGGCCGCTTGAAATGACCGAGAAGGCTGCCGGGCTGCTTGATGACACGGCACGGGGCTATCTGGCGCAGCTATCCAGCGCATTGCGCGACCAAAAGGACTGGACAATCGCATCCCTGGAAGCCACTACGAAGGCGCTTGCCGATAGGCTCGAATTGGGGTTGAGCAAACTGGCGCAGCCGATGCGCGCGGCACTGACCGGAACGACGATGTCTCCCGGAATTTTCGATGTTCTGGTCCTCCTGGGACGGGAAGAATCGCTGGCCCGGATCGATGCGCAGGCGCGCGGTGCCGGACTATGATGGAACAGCTTAAGGAGACATGATTTGGCCGACAAACAGGCACAGCTCGATTTCGACGGTCAGACATATGGCTATCCCGTACTCCAAGGCAGCGTCGGACCGGACGTCATTGATATTCGCAAGCTGTACGCGCAGACCGGCGCGTTCACATTCGACCCGGGATACAAATCCACCGCGAGCTGCGAAAGTGCGCTTACCTATATCGATGGCAATGAAGGCGTCCTGCTTCATCGCGGCTATCCGATCGGCCAGCTCGCCGAACAGTCCAGTTTCATGGAAGTCGCGTATCTCCTGCTGAACGGCGAATTGCCGAGCGCGGACGCACTGCATGATTTCGACGATACGATCACCCGTCACACCATGCTGCACGATCAGCTGCGGCAGTTCTACCAGGGCTTCCGCCGCGATGCGCATCCCATGGCTATCATGTGCGGCGTGGTCGGCGCCCTGTCGGCGTTCTACCACGACAGCACCGACATATCCGATCCGGAACATCGGAAGATTTCCAGCCACCGCCTGATCGCCAAGATGCCGACGATCGCGGCTTGGGCTTATAAATACTCGATCGGTCAGCCGTTCCTCCAGCCCGACAATTCCTTGAGCTACACGGGCAACTTCCTTCGCATGACCTTCGGTGTGCCGGCCGAGGAATATGAGGTCGTCCCCGCCGTGGAAAAGGCGATGGACCGGATTTTCATCCTCCATGCGGATCACGAACAGAACGCGTCGACGTCGACCGTGCGGCTGGCCGGATCGTCTGGCGCCAATCCGTTCGCTTGCACGGCGGCGGGGATCGCCTGTCTATGGGGACCGGCGCATGGCGGCGCGAACGAGGCGGCGCTCAACATGCTGCGCGAGATTGGCACGCCGGACAAGATCCCGCATTACATCGAGCGGGCGAAGGACAAGAACGATCCGTTCCGCCTGATGGGTTTCGGCCACCGCGTGTACAAGAATTACGATCCGCGCGCGACCGTCATGCAAAAGACCGTGCGCGAGGTTTTCGATGCCCTGAAAGTGAGCGATCCGGTATTCGAAACCGCTCTGAAGCTGGAAGAGATGGCGCTGAACGACGATTACTTCATGGAAAAGAAACTGTTCCCGAATGTCGATTTCTATTCGGGAGTCATCCTTTCGGCGATCGGCTTCCCGACCACGATGTTCACCGCCCTGTTCGCTTTGGCACGCACGGTCGGTTGGGTCGCGCAGTGGAACGAAATGATATCCGATCCCGGCCAGGTAATCGGTCGTCCGCGTCAGCTGTACACCGGCCCGACGCAGCGCGATTACGTGCCAGTCGATAAACGCTGAACGCGGCGCTTCAATCTCCGGCAGGTTCGGCTGCAGGCAAATCCAGGAGAAAGCGCGCCCCTTCGCCTGGTGCGCTTTCTACCGTCAGGTCGCCACCCATCGCGCGCGCGATACGGCGCGAGATATACAGGCCAAGGCCGGACCCGCCGTCGCCGCTTCGGCCCAGACGCTCAAACTTTTCGAAGATGACGGCCTGCTGATTGGTGTTCAGACCGGGTCCTTCATCGGCAACGATTACGCGAACTTTGTCGTTGGAACTTATCGCTTCGATATGCACATTTGAACCCTTGGGGCCGTAACTGATCGCGTTGGACAGGAGGTTCAGCATGATTTGCAATACCCGCCGGAATTCCGCCGTGGCCGGTGCCGCATCGCAGTCGTCCGGCATTGTGATCGCAATGTTCCTGTCCCTGGCCCGGACGGCCAGGATGCCGGCTGCACGCCGGGCGACGTCGATCGCGTCGATCCGATCGGGTGCGGTCGTGAAGCCGTCGGCCTCGACGATTTCCAGATCGGCCAGATCTTCGATCAGCGACATGAGATGCTGTCCAGCCGCCGCGATGTCGCCGGCGTAATCGCTGTATTCCTTCGATAACGGACCCGCCATCTTCGATCGGATCGTTTCCGCGTTGGCGATAATCCTGGCGATCGGCTGTCGTAATACCGGCGAAAGGTCACGTCCGATCGATTGCATGGTCTCGGCAACGGCGGGGCGGTCCGACATACGTCGCTCCGTTAGGGGGTGGTCGGCAATGAGCAGGAGATCGAAACCGCCCGATCCCGGCACCGGCTGACCGAGCGGAATGAGACTTGTCCGCCAGTTGCGCTGCGACCCCTCGATACGGCAATGCACGCCATCGAGCAGGCGCCAGTGCACCGGTTGCAAGGCCGTCCCGTCGGCCAGCGTCATGAATCGAGTCCACGGCGAACCACGGTCCTGCCGCATGCGCGCCGTCACGTCGGCGAGGTCGCGCGCTTCGCTTTCGACGATCAGGATGTTCTGACGGGAATCCAGCCTCGCCGCGAGTTCGCTCGCTGCCTGGTCGATCGCGCGGCGTCGTTGCCATTCTTCGCGTTCCGACGGTTCGAGCAGGTCGTGGCTGTGCCAGTTTGCGATGCCGATCACGCATGCACCTTCGGGCGTTCCGGAAGGTACCGCTTCGACCCATGCAGAAATCTCTTTCTCGCCATCGAAGGCGGTAATCGTACGCGCGGCCTTCAGGCCGGTGTCGCGAACACGGGCGACAAGTTCGCGCAGTTCGGGAATGGCGATCGGTCCGGGTACGCTGCCGCCGCATCGGTTCTGGAGGCCGAGCAGCGGCTCCTGCGCTTCGATCAGATCGCCCGAAGCATCGATACGCGCATGTGCCAGGAAACTACCGGTCAGAACGCCCATCAGGATCGGCCGCCCAAACGCGCATCCGCCATGTGCAAAAGGGTTTGCGCCCTGTCTACGCGGAGTTGGCCGAGGGTTTCAGGCAATTCGCGATCGGGAACGAGGAACCCGAACTGCCGCGTGACTTCCTCTGATTTGAGGCCACAAGCACGAAGCGCCAGGATCAGTCGACCCGACTGGCGATCGGTCGTCGAAAGCACGGCCAGGCCGCGATCCAGCCGGGCCTGGCATGACAGCGCCGAAAGGAACAGCGCCGCGCCCGCGTGATCGATCGACAGCGCCGCGCGCGCGCCTTTTCCCAGGCTCGCGATCAGGCGATCGAGCAGGGTCAGCCTGCCCTGCCCGTCATTGAAGACGCCGCGCAATCGTTCGATGTTCGCCTTATCGGTATCGGCGTCCTTTTCGCGCGACAAGGTAGCCAGCACATCTTCGAAAACCTGTTCCGACAGTTCGGCGATCGAAAGTTCCATGCGCTTCTGGTGTTGGAGGAACCGCGCCTGCGCGGCAAGAACGCGCATGGCGACCGATTGCGTATCGCTGTCATCCGATGCGATCAGCGCCTGCAACATCGGGGTAAGGACGGGATCTATACCGAAGCACGCGTCGAGCCGTTCCGCCAGCTTGCGTTCGATAATCAGATGGTGGCAGAACTGGACAAGCTGTTCGCAACCCAGAAGAAGGTTCGTCAGATATTCGTCATTCCGAGTGTTCGGTTTCACAACATTCGTGTCGCGCATCGCCCGGCATTGTGCCGCGACGCTTGCGACCATTCCACGAACATGCGCGACGATCTCATCGCTGAACAGCGTGCTGGGTCCACCCAATACCAGATGCCGGAGAATGGGCACAATCGTCTCTGCGGCCGCGTCGCTACGCTCCAGCTCGTGAAGAAGCAGTTCCTCGATCGATGCGTCTGGCGCTTCGGTCATCGCAGTCGGGTCCATGACACGCATTTAGGCGCGCATGGTTAAACCTACGTTATCCCTCGTCCGCCAGGTCTGATAGATCAACACCGCGAGGAGGATAGCCGCAAGCACGTGGACCACAGCAATAACGGCCGCGAAAATCGCAGCTACCAGAAGCGTGCCTGCGATGTTTGCCCGATCGCAGAGTACTTCGGGAATAATCCACAGGGTTCTGGCATGGACCTGGTGTCGAACAACGGCTGCCAGACCAAGCAGCATGAACGCCGCGAAAGCATGGGCGACCTGCCCCTGCCCGTTCACGACGATGACCGCGAAGACGACAGCGTCGAAAAGGAAGTCTAGTGATCTGTCGAAAGGCTTCGGCAGCCAATCGACCGGGTAGCGGTAACGCCCGATCCGCGCCATGTTCCGGCTAAGCCCTGCACCGAACATGGCAATGATCAGAATGGCCAACGCGGCAGCGATCTGCACCATGGCTGCTGTGACGATCGCCAAGCAGACTGCCGCAACAACGAAGGAGTTCACGATCCGAAAAACGCGGCTCGGCCGCGCAACATGGCGAATTATCCCATTGGCCGCACGATCGGCAACCGCAGCCAGTCCAGGGCGGAACTGCCGATCCCGGATGTCGGCGAGCAGATAGGCATCGGTGATGTCGCGAAGACCCCTGCGATCGATTGCAAAATAGATCGGCGCGGCGAGGATAGCGTCCGCCGACCCCGCATACCGGACTCGCCGGGCTCCGGTCTGAAGAGCCAGCCGCAGGATACTCGAAGCCATGTCGATATCGGGTGGAAGGCGCGCCAGCCCGTTCAGCACGCCCCCCTCGACCGTCATTACGCCGCCCCAGCTGTCATCGCGATCAATGCGTTCGAACCCGGCGGCGACGCCCGTTCTTTCCGGCAGGGTAAGAATGGTGTTCCGCGCAACCATGCAGTCGCGGGGCAATCCGCCGATCGGCACCAGCCCGTCGGCAAGAACGAGAACAATGTCGGTCTCATCGACAAGTCCAGCCAGCGCCCCTATATCCGTTATGGGTATGAACCGGGTTCCGTCCCGTTCCGTTTCACGCTGGATCGCGGTCAGTCGCGGTGTCATGCGTTCGACCAGGCAGATGACGCGCTCGCAGCCCGCATCGCGCACGCAGTCGATCTGCCGGGCCAGGACCGAGCGTCCGGCAATGAGGGACAGGCCGGCCCTCTCGCCCGGTTCGTCGGCGAGTTGCCGTTGGACAGTCAGCAGGGCCACGCGCATTCGCCACTCCGGCAAAATAGACGCGATAGTCGGATGCCAGTCGCAAGCCAAGCGAAGCGCGGCGTTTGCGTGTGCGATCAATCGACCGGCAGGATGCACTCCGCCAGAAAGGCTTCCAAACGGCGAATGACGGTAGGTTCTCCGGGAGGTCCGTCGCGCGCCAAATCCGCGAGTTCGATAAGGCCGTCGGCGTGAAAACCGGCGGCCAGCCCCTTCAGGCGAAGCGCGGCCATTTCCCAGTTCCCATCGCAGCGTGCGCGTTTCAGCAGATCGATATGTCCGGCCAGACTATCGCTGAAGGCGACGCGCAGTTCGGCCATTAGCGCCGGATCGGAACCTGCCGCAGCAGCGAGGGTCGCCTCCATAGTGCCGTTTTCATGCAACATCGTTCAGGCCTCTACGTACCGCATCGTTAAGATAGGGTTTATTAGCCGGGCGAACTGTGGTTAATTCCAGCGCATGAGCGGGGGATCAAACATCAGGGCCATCGGCGACGGCGAAAGCGATGTTGTCGCACCAGAAGCGGTCGAAGACAGAGAGATCGATCTAGAAGATCAGGATAGCGGCCAGTGGATCGACGCCGAATGGGACGATCCGGAACGCGAGGACGGTTTGGCCGCGCCGCGTTCGTTTCGCTGGTTGTGGCTTAGTCTGGTCCTTCTCGCAATCGCGGGATGGACGGGTTTCTTCGGCTGGACCTATCACGCGGACATGCTGGCGGGTGCCACGTTGGCACAGTGGACCGGTTGGATCACCGCATGGGCGGTGCCGGTTCTGCTGATCGTTACCGTTTGGCTGATATCTATGCGCAACAGCAGCCGCGAAGCCGAACGGTTCGGTGCGATCGCAGCCACCCTTTCCAGCGAATCGGAGCGGCTCGAGACACGCCTTACGGTTATCAACCGCGAATTAAGCCTGGCGCGCGAATTTCTCGGCGCACAGTCGCGCGAACTGGACAGTCTGGGCCGGGTCGCAGGTGAACGCCTTTCCGAACGTGCCGCTGAACTCGATGCGTTGATTATCGCCAATGGCGACCGGATCAGTTCAATTGCAACCGTCAGTGCGGCCGCGCTCGACAATATGGGACGTTTGCGGGACGATTTGCCGGTCATCGCCAATTCGGCAAAGGACGTGTCCAATCAGATCGGTACGGCAGGTATGACCGCCCATACCCACATCGCGGAACTGATTGGGGGGTTTCAGCGGCTCAACGATTTCGGCAAGGCGAGCGAGGATCAGGTAACGGCCATACAGGCCCGGATCGACGTGACGCTGGCCGCGTTCGAGGCACGCATGCACGAGCTGGAGACCCATGCCGAGGAACGGCTGGGCGCCCTCGCGGCGCGCAGCGACGCCTTGCGGACGGATCTCGACACGCGCGAGATCGAGGCGCTGGCGGCAATGGGACGCCGGGCCGATACGCTGGGCGAGGATATCGCCCGTAAGCATCTGGAGCTGGACAGTGCCGCGGACGACGCGTTGAGCAGGCTGACCGCCCGCCTTGGCACACTGACCGAAGGAGCCGAAGCGGCGTCGCATTCGCTGCGCGAGGGCGAAGATACGGCGCTTGCGGTGTGGAATGAACGCGTCGAGGTTCTGAAGTCGCAACTGACCGATGCGATTGCCGAGATCCAGTCGCTGGACGAGCGCGCGCTCGATGCGGCCAATGCGAAGCTCGACTCGCTGCGTGAGGAAGCGGAGACGGTCGATGCCGGTATCGCGCAGCGCGATGCGATCTTCGCCCGACGGATCGAAGAGCGAAGGAAGGCGCTGGCACAGAGCGAGGAGGAAGCCCTTGCGCTTATCGCCGGGCGCTTCGCATCGCTGAACGAAGCGATCGAAAACAGCCGCGCCGCACAGATCGAACACACGGAATGGCTCTCACAACGAAGCCTTTCGCTGGCCGAAGAAATAGCGGCGTTGAACGATGCGCTGGAACGGGCCGCGAAAACCGCGGATCTCACGCAGGCCGATATCGCCGGTAACGCCGAACAGATCGGTGCCGCCCTGTCCGATGGGCAGCAATCGCTTTCCCGAACCGACGAAGCGGTTCAGGCGCTTACCGATGCGTGCGTCCGCCTGCTCGAACTGGTGCAAGCCAGCGCGCGGCATATACGGTCCGAACTGCCCGACGCGCTGACGGATGCCGAGGAGCGGCTGACCGGCATCCACGCCATCGCGGGGGGCCTGGATGCAGCCGTGCGGTCCGCCGTCGAACAGGCTGATGCGGTCCGCAACAAGCTGGGCGAAGCAAATAATGACGAACGCAGACTGATTGCCCAGATCGACGACCTCCAGGTTGCTCTTGATGGAACCCAAACGCGCAACAGCGAGGCGATAACGGCGCTTAAAAACGGGCTTGCCGAAATACACGACGAAAGCGATCGGGTCGCGCTTATGATCGAGGACCGGCTGGCATCGGACATCGCGCGGCTTGAAAATGCCGCCAGATCCACTCCGGCCGCCATTGCGGCAGAGCTGCAGGAAAAGATCGGAATACTGGCAAATGATATGGCGGATCGGACGGGTGCGGCCCTGGAGAAAAGCCTTCGGGACGGCGCCCAGGCCACCATCGACGAATATGAAACCAGCCTGGCGGAAGCGAACAGGAGCGGGCAGGATACGGCCGCGCTCCTGCGCGACCAGCTTGCCAAGGTCGACGATCTCGCCGCAAATCTGGAGAGCCGCGTGGCGCGCGCCCGCGACCAAGCCCAGGAACAGGTCGACAATGATTTTGCGCGGCGCATGGCGCTGCTGACGGAAAGCCTGAATTCGCATTCGATCGATATCGCGAAATCGCTTTCGGCCGACGTGTCCGACACGGCATGGGCAGCCTATCTGAAGGGCGATCGCAGCGTGTTCACACGTCGCGCCATCCGGCTGCTCGACAACACGCAGGCGCGCGAAATTGCCGATCTATATGATGGCGACCAGGGTTTCCGCGAGAATGTGAGCCGCTACATACATGATTTCGAAGCCATGCTGCGCAGCATTCTGTCCACCCGCGACGGGCATGCTTTGGGAGTCACGATCCTCAGTTCCGATATGGGCAAGCTGTACGTCGCGCTGGCGCAGGCTATCGAAAGGCTGCGAAGCTAGGGGTCAGGAAGGTTCGGCGAGCGTCCGTTCAAACAGGTTCAACGTATCCGCGCCTACCCAGCCATTCACATAATTGAGAACATACAGCCCGGTCAGCACCGCCGCGACGATGGTCGCGCGCAGGACCAGTCGACCAGGCCGGAAATTGGCCGGAGCGCTATCGGCTTGTCCCGGAACTTTCGGTAACCCTGCCTCGTCATGGGTGCGAATGCCGAACGGCAACATGACGAAGGCGGTAATGGTCCAGAACAGCGCGTAGATCGCGATGATCGACGTTACCTGCACCGTATTATTCCTGTCCCAGCAGCATCACCTTGACCTGCGGCTTCTTGCCGCTCCACCGCTGGGCCGCGCGCCTCGTCGCCAATCGCGCCGCTTCCACGATGGCGGCTGGATCGCTGCGGGCCGAACCTTTAAGCTTGTTCAGCGCCTGCGCGATATCGCCCTCGGTTTCGGAAACGAAATCGTCGAAATCCTCGTCCAGCGGCAGGCCGAGCGCATCGACGACCGTGCGGCCATCCGGCGCGATCGCCACCATCACCACGCCGTTGAAGGCCATGCGCCGGCGCATCGTCACGCTTTCACCGTCGGCTGGAACGATTAGATCGCCGTCCAGCACGAGCCGCCCGGTATGAACCCGCGCGAGGCGCGACGGCTTTCCCGGGGCGAGCCGAAGGATGTCGCCGTTCTGCTGGAATATGCTGGTTGCGATGCCTGCCGCCTGCCCGACCCGGACCTGTTCGCGCATGTGCCGGATTTCTCCATGCACGGGCACGAGGATATCGGGCCGCAGCCATCCATACATGGCTTCGAGTTCGGGACGGCAGGGATGGCCGGACACATGGATATCGCTCTGCCGGTCGGTCACCATCACGATCCCACGTTCGGCCAGCCGGTTCTGGATCTTGCCGATCGCGATTTCGTTGCCAGGTATCTGCCGGCTGGAAAAAAGCACCACATCGCCCTTCACCAGTTCGATGGGATGACTCTCGTCCGCAATCCTTGAAAGCGCGGCGCGCGGTTCGCCCTGCCCGCCCGTGGCGACGATCATCACATCCCCGCGCGGCAGCCGCATGGCCGTGCCGAAATCCACCGTATCCGGAAAATCAGCGAGATAACCGTGCGCTTGCGACACCTCGATGATGCGATCGAGCGAGCGGCCGGCAACGCACACCTGCCGTCCGGTTTCCTTCGCGATCTCGCCCAGCGTGTGAAGCCGCGCGACATTGGATGCGAAAGTCGTGATCAGCAGGCGACGTCCATCGTGCTTCCCCACCTCTTCCAACAGTGCATGATAGACCATGCCTTCCGATCCGCTGGGTTCGGGATTGAAGACATTGGTGGAATCGCAGATCAGCGCGAGAATGCCGTCATCGCCCAATTGCGTCAGTTCGGCTTGCGTCGCCGGTTCGCCGATGATGGGATCCTCGTCCAGCTTCCAGTCACCCGAGTGAAATACCCGGCCATAGGGCGTGTCGATCAGCAGCGCGTTTCCTTCCGCGATAGAATGGGCGAGCGGCACATATTCGATGCCGAACGGTCCAATATCGAACGGCTCCGGCCCGTCGATGACATGGAGCTTCACTTCGCCTGCCAACCCCGCCTCCTGCAACTTGCGCCGGACCAGTTCGGCAGTGAACGGCGTCGCGTAGAGCGGAACGCCAAGATCGGCGGCGAAATAGGGGACCGCGCCGATATGATCCTCATGCGCGTGGGTCAGGACGATTCCCAGCAGATCCTTCGTCCGGTCCTCGATGAATTCGAGATCGGCGAAAACCAGATCGACACCGGGATATTCGTTGCCGGAAAACGTCATGCCGAGATCGACCATCAGCCATTTACCGTCGCACCCGTAGAGGTTGACGTTCATGCCGATTTCTCCCGACCCGCCAAGGGCCAGGAACAGCAGTTCGCTTTCGGGTTTGAAGTTCTTTTTCACATATTCGCCTTGTTGGCGGCCCGCTGCGCCAGAAGCGCCAGGCCCTGAATGGTGAGGTCGTTATCGACCACGTCGAAGATATCGGTATGTTCGTCGAACAGGATGGCAAGGCCGCCGGTCGCCACGACCTTCGCCGGGCGACCGATTTCAGCGCGCATCTTCTCGATGAGCCCCTCCATCATCGCGACATAGCCCCAGAATACGCCGATCAACATCTGGTCTTCCGTGTTGCGCCCGATCACGCTGGCGGTGTCCGGCGCGCGTATGGCGATGCGGGGCAGCTTGGCGGTCTTCCCGACCAGCGCGTCGAGCGACAGGTTGATGCCAGGCGCGATTATGCCGCCCTTGTAAGCGCCGCTGAAATCGACCGCTTCGAACTTCGTCGCGGTGCCGAAATCGACGACGATCAAATCGCCGTCATATTTCGAATGCGCGGCAAGGCAGTTGAGCGCGCGGTCCGCCCCCAGCGTTTCCGGCCGGTCGACGTCGATCGCGAAGCCCCAGGCGGCATCGCCCCGCCCCGCCATCAGCGGCGTGATGCCGAAATATTTCTGCGCCAGCACCGTTAGATTGTGATCGGCACGCGGTACGACCGATGCGTAGATGATCGCCGTGATATCCTCGCGCGCGAAGCCTTCGATCGTTATGAGCTGCAGGAGCCAGACCGCATATTCGTCGCCCGTCCGTCGCGGATCCGTGGCGATGCGCCAGCGCGCGCGAACCTCCCCCGCATCATCGATCATTGCGAAGACGACATTCGTATTTCCAACATCGGCAGCCAGCAGCATCGCGCGTCTTTCAGTGAAGGTCGATATCGCCGGAATGAATGGCCCGGCACGCGCCATCGTCCATCCTTAGCAACAAGCTGCCGTCAGGTCCAAGCCCATCGAACCGGCCGGAAACGACGGCGGAGGCCGCGCCGTGAACTCGCAACCGCGTGCCGCGCGGGTGAGCGACCGATTGCCAGCGGCGCAGGATCGGCTCCACCCCGTATATGCGCCAACGCTGCAGTTCACGCGCGAAACATTGGGAAAGCGTTTCGGCGAATACGTCGCGCTCTGGTGCTTGCGCGACCCGCAATAACGCGGTCGTCCGGCGGCCCGGCAGCTTCGGTGCGGCGGTCAGATTGACGCCGATGCCCACCACCACGATATCGTCGTGCTTTTCAAGCAGGATGCCGGCCAGCTTGGCCTGATCCAGCAGCAGATCGTTGGGCCATTTGAGCGCGAGACACGCTTCAGGCGCGTAGGCATGACAGGTTTCGTACACTGCCAGTCCGGCGACGAACGCCAGCGTATTGGCTGCCGGGTCGGCGGGACCCACGCGCGTCACGGTGGAACCCATGAAATTGCCGGCGCCGTCGAGCCAGGAGCGGCCTTGCCGGCCCCTCCCCGCGATCTGCCGATCGGCGACGATCCAGTTTCCTTCCGAAACGTGTTGCCCCGCCCTTATCCGGTCCATGAGATCGGTGTTCGTGGATCCGGTTTCAACCAAGTACTCGATCATCGGCAATCGCGCGGCCCGCTACGACTAGACCGTAAACAGCAAAACGATCGCCGCGTGCGCCGCCACGTCGTTCAGCCACGGCGTCAGCAGAAAACCGAGCGGCGAGATGAGCACCGCGGTGACGCCCAGGACGATCCAGCGGGCCGTGCCGCCGCGATGGGCGATGATACCCGCCGGATCGTCGAAATACATGATCTTGACGATCTTGAGATAATAGAACGCACCGATGACGCTGGCGGCAATCCCGACCGCGGCGAGGAGGATCATATCGGCCTGTACTGCCGCCTGGAAGACGACGAACTTACCCCAGAAACCGAACAGCGGCGGAATGCCCGCGAGCGCCAGCATCATCACGGCGAGACACAGGGCGAGCATCGGCTGCGCGCGGGACAGGCCGGCGATATCCGCGATATTTTCGACCTGCCGCCCGTCGGCATCCTGCATCATCAGCACCGCCACGAAACTTCCCAGAGTCATGACGACGTAGATGGCAAGGTAGATGAGCATGGCCGCCGCGCCTTCCGCAGTACCCAGGGCCAGACCGATCAGGATGAAACCGACATTGTTGATCGAACTGTAGGCGAGAACGCGCTTGATATTGTCCTGCCCGATCGCGCCCAGCGCCCCGACCACGATGGAAGCCAATGCGGCGAATATGACGATCTGCTGCCATGCATCGACCTGCGCGCCGAAGGGGAACAGCGCCATCCGCATGAGAATGGCGATCGCCGCCACCTTGGGCGCGGTCGCGAAGAAGGTGGTCACCGGCGTCGGTGCGCCTTCGTAGACGTCCGGGGTCCACATGTGGAACGGAACCGCCGCGATCTTGAACGCCAGTCCGGCGAGGACGAAGACCACCCCGAACAGGACGCCGGTATTCATGCCGAGTTCCAGCGCGACACGAATGCCGAGATAGTCGGTCGATCCGGTGAACCCGTAGATGAGGCTCATGCCGTAAAGAAGGATGCCCGAAGCGAGCGCGCCAAGAACGAAATATTTCAGGCCCGCTTCGGCCGATCGGTCGTCGCTGCGGCTGAAGCTCGCCAGGACGTAGGAAGCAAGGCTCGTCAGTTCGAGGCCGATATACAGTTGCATCAGATCGGCGGCCGACACCATCAGTCCCATGCCGACCGAGCTGAAAAGGATCAGGACCGGGTATTCGGGCCGGTATTCTTGCGCCCGGTCGAAAAATTGCGGAGTGACGATCAGGCACGCGATACAGGCGAGATAGATCAGAACCTTCGCAAATGATGCAAAGCGGTCCTGCACGAAAACGCCGCCCCATGCGCGTTCGACGCCGCCGATATTGAACAGGTCGATCGTGAAGATCATCGCGCCGAACAGCGCCGCTACGGCCAGGATCGTAACGAGCCGCGCCTTGGCATTGCCGCCGAACGCACAAACCATCAGCAGGACGAGCCCCGACAGGCTCAGCCCGATCTCGGCGGCCGAAAAGTAGAAGGATGACGCTAGTTCCATCAATGTTCGCCTTCGCCGGCGTGGTCGGCCCCATGCAGTGCATTCGCCGCCTCGCCGCGCGGTTCGCCCAGCTGCGGATCGGCGTCACCGGCAGGAGCCGTCCGAGCCAGACGCGCGTCCAAGGCCGCAATGTCGCTGCGCATGGGCGCAAGGAAGCTTTCGGGATACACGCCCATCCACAGAACCGCCGCGGCAATCGGCCCCAGCATCAGCCATTCGCGCAAGGACAGATCCCTCATCGCCGCCGCATCGGCGTTCTTCTGAACACCGAACACGACGCGCCGATACAGGTACAGCATGTAGCCCGCGCCAAGAATGATCCCGGTGGTCAGCACGAATGTCGCCCAGCTCGATATTTCGTAAACCCCCGCCAGCACAAGGAATTCGGCCACGAACCCGCTCGTGCCCGGAAGGCCGATGCTGGCCATGGTGAACAGCAGGAAAAAGATCGCGTATTTGGGCATGTTGATCGCCAGGCCGCCATAGCGGGCGATCTCGCGCGTATGCAGCTGGTCGTAGATGATCCCGACGCATAGGAACAGCGCGCCCGATACCAGACCGTGACTAAGCATCATGATCATCGCGCCTTCCAGCCCCTGGACGTTGAACGCGAACAACCCCGCCGTCACGATTCCCATATGCGCGACGGAGGAGTAGGCGATGAGCTTCTTCATGTCGCTCTGCACCAGTGCGATGAGGCTGGTCACCACCACGGCGACCATCGACAGGCCGAGGATCAGCCATACGAACTGCGCGCTCGCATCGGGGAACATCGGCAGGCTGAACCGGATGAACCCGTAGCCGCCCATTTTGAGCAGCACGCCCGCCAATATGACCGAACCCGCCGTCGGCGCCTGAACATGCGCGTCCGGCAACCAGGTATGGACCGGCCACATCGGCATCTTGACTGCGAAGCTGGCGAAGAAAGCGAGCCACAACCACGTCTGCGCCCCGGCCGGAAAATCGAAATTCATCAGCGTCGGAATGTCCGTCGTGCCGGCCGCATTGACCATCCACAGCATCGCGATCAGCATCAGGACCGATCCCAGCAACGTGTAGAGGAAGAACTTGTAGCTCGCATAGATGCGGTTATCCCCACCCCAGATACCGATGATCAGATACATCGGGATAAGGCCCGCTTCGAAGAAGATGTAGAACAGGAACAGATCCTGCGCGGCGAACACGCCGATCATCAGCAATTCCATGAACAGGAAAGCCGCCATGTACTCGCCTACGCGGTGGCCAATCGCGTTCCAGCTGGCGAGAATGCAGATCGGCATGAGAAATACCGATAAAACGATCAGCATGAGCGCGATGCCGTCGATTCCCAGGGCATAGGCGAAACCGGCGAACAATTCGGCGCGTTCGACGAACTGCCATTGCGCCCCGCCGATATCGTATGCCGCCCATAGCACGACACCCAGCGCCAGATTGACGAGCGTCGCCGCCAATGCCGTGACGCGTGCCGCGTGCGCCGACACGAACAGGCACACGAACGCCGCGATCAATGGCACGAGCAGCATGATCGAAAGGATCGGAAACCCGGCCGTCATAGCAGTATCCAGGTCACGGCGGCGACCAGGCCGAGCAGCATGATCAGCGCGTAACTGTACAGATAGCCGGACTGCACCCTCTTCGCAGCGACCGACCCCCTCGAAACCACCCAAGCCGCGCCGTTCGGGCCGAACCGGTCGATGATTCCCTGATCGCCCACCGTCCAGAGTTTCCGCCCAAGCCAGAAAGCGGGGCGAATGAAGATCAGATTATAGAGCTCGTCGAAATACCATTTGTTGAACACGAACCGGTGCAGGTGGCCAAACGTGTTGACGAACTTGCCCGGTATCGAGGTGTAGCGGATATACGCCAGCCAGGCCCCCAGCAGTCCCAGAGCCATGACGAAGGTCGCGGTCAGCTTCACCCAATAGGGCACGGCGTGCAGCGCGTGGATCAGCCCCTCATTGTAGTAGATCGATCCGCCCCAGAACGCCTCGCTGTCGATGAAGGCATCGGTAAAAAGGAACCCTGCGAAGATCGCGCCCAGAGTTAGTATGCCCAGCGGCACGAGCATGGCGATCGGGCTTTCATGCGGATGATAACCGCCGGTGCCTTCGCGCAGCGCAGGGTCGGGAACGGCGTGGATGGCATTATCGCCGGCATGTTCCCGGATCGGCGGATTATGCTCCTCCGGCGTATCGTGATCATGGCCGACCGCATGCCGGATATGTTCACTTTCGATCCAGCGCGGCTTGCCCCAGAATGTCAGGAACATCAGGCGCCAGCTGTAGAAACTCGTCAGCAGCGCCGCGACTGCGCCCATCCAGAAAGCGAACAGCGACAGGCCCGTCCCGCGCGCAAAGGCCGCTTCCAGAATGGCATCTTTGGAATAGAAACCCGCGAAACCGAACACGTAGAGGACGCCGACCCCCGTGATCGCAAGCGTGCCGGCCAGCATCGCGAAGAATGTGAACGGTATTTTCTTTCGCAGGCCCCCGTAGAACCGCATGTCCTGTTCGTGATGCATGGCGTGGATCACGCTGCCCGCACCGAGGAACAGCAACGCCTTGAAGAAAGCGTGGGTGAACAGGTGGAACATCGCCGCGCCATAGGCACCGACGCCCGCGGCGAAGAACATGTAGCCAAGCTGCGAGCAGGTGGAATAGGCGATGACCCGCTTGATGTCCCATTGCGTCGTGCCGATGGTCGCCGCGAAGAAGCAGGTCGCCGCGCCGATGAAGGTCACCACCGCCAGCGCGGTCGGCGCGGTTTCGAACATGGGCGACAGGCGGCAGACCATGAAGACCCCGGCGGTTACCATGGTCGCCGCGTGAATGAGCGCGGAAACCGGCGTCGGTCCCTCCATCGCATCGGGCAACCACGTATGCAGTCCCAACTGCGCCGACTTGCCCATCGCACCGATGAACAGGAGGATGCACAATATGTCCATCGTCATCAGCCGAAGCCCGAGGAAAGTGATGCTGGCCCCGCTCATCGCCGGTGCCGCGGCGAGGATTTCGGGAATGGAGGTCGTGCCAAATACCAGGAACGTGCCGAAAATACCCAGCATGAAGCCCAGATCGCCCACGCGATTGACCACGAACGCCTTGATCGCTGCGGCATTGGCACTGGGTTTCTTGAACCAGAACCCGATCAGCAGATAGGATGCCAGCCCGACCCCTTCCCAACCGAAGAACATCTGCACCAGATTGTCCGCCGTCACCAGCATCAGCATGGCGAAGGTGAACAGGCTGAGATAGGCGAAGAAACGCGGCTGGTCCGGGTCTTCCTCCATATAGCCCCAGCTGTAGAGGTGGACGAGCGCGGAAACGCTGGTGACGACCACCAGCATGACCGCCGTCAGCGTATCGACCCGCAGTTCCCAGTCGAACCGAAGGTCGCCCGACTGCACCCATTGCAGCACGGGCACCACGTCCGCCGTCATGCCGCCAGTCAGGAACGCGAGGAAGATCGGCCAGCTCAGTGCGCAGGAGATGAACAGGGCCCCGGTCGTGATGATCTTGACGGCCGTATTGCCAAGCGCGCGGTTGCCCAGCCCGCCGATTACAGCCGCGAGCAGGGGCAGAAAGACGATGAGGATGATCCAGCTATGCACGCGTGCGTCAGCCCTTCATCCGGTTGACGTCGTCCACCGCGATGGTGCCGCGCCCGCGGAAATAGATGACCAGTATGGCGAGGCCGATCGCAGCTTCGCCTGCCGCGACGGTCAGCACGAACATCGCGAAGATCTGCCCGACCAGATCATTGAGAAACGCGCTGAACGCCACCAGCTGAATATTCACCGACAGGAGAATGAGCTCGATCGCCATCAGGATCACGATAACATTCTTGCGATTGAGGAAGATGCCAAGCACGCCCAGCACGAACAGGATCGCGCCAACGACCAGGTAATGTTCGATACCGACCCCGGTCATAGCTGGATGCCCTTGCCGATATCGGGACGGACCAGGTCGGTCGCCTCTTCCGGTCGGCGGCGGTTCTGGCGGCCGATGTCCTGATGGCCGCGCGCGCCCTCGGGACGTTCGCGGTGGGTCAAGACGATGGCCCCGATCATTGCGACCAGCAGGATGATGCCCGCCGCTTCGAACAGGAAGATATATCTGCCGTAAAGCAGTGCGCCGATGCTGGTGATGTTGCTTTCACCCAGCAGGGGAACGGCCGCGCCGCTAGCCACGCCCAGTTCCAGCGCGCCCGCGCGATAGGCACCGATCCCCAGGATCAGTTCGGCCAGCAGCACGGCGGCGATCGCCAGGCCGAGAGGGAAGTTCTTGACGAACCCCGCGCGCATTTCGGCAAAATCGATGTCCAGCATCATGACCACGAACAGGAACAGCACCGCGACCGCGCCGACATAGACGATGACCAGCAACATCGCGACGAACTCCGCGCCGACCAGCACCATCAAGCCGGCCCCGTTGAAGAACGCAACGATCAGCCACAGCACCGAATGCACGGGGTTGCGCGCCAGGATCGTCAGCGTTCCCGCGGCGATCACGAGCACGGCGAATAGGTAGAAGGCGAATGTCTGGATCATGGCCCCTGCTTGGCGTTACTGACCGCGCCCGTTAGCGGTAGGGCGCGTCGGCTTCAAGGTTAGCGGCGATCGCGCGTTCCCACTTGTCCCCGTTCGCCAGCAATTTCGCCTTGTCGTACAGCAGTTCCTCGCGCGTCTCGGTCGCATATTCGAAGTTCGGCCCCTCGACCACCGCGTCGACCGGGCACGCTTCCTGGCAGAACCCGCAATAGATGCATTTGGTCATGTCGATGTCGTAGCGGGTCGTCCGGCGGCTGCCGTCGTCGCGCGGCTCGCTTTCGATCGTTATGGCCTGCGCGGGGCACACGGCCTCGCAGAGCTTGCACGCAATGCAGCGTTCCTCCCCATTCGGGTAGCGGCGCAGCACGTGTTCACCGCGAAACCGGGGGGACAGCGGGTTCTTCTCGAACGGGTAGTTGATCGTGACCTTGGGCTTGAAGAAATATTTCAAGGTCAGCATGTGCGCCTTGACGATTTCCCAAAGGGTGAAGGATTTGATGAGGTGGGTGAGCGTGTTCATTAGCTGTATCTCGTCAACATCAGATAGCCGCTGATGACGACCACGAAGAACAGGCTCAGCGGCAGGAACACCTTCCACCCCAACCGCATCAGCTGGTCGTAGCGGTATCGCGGTACCGTCGCCCAGGTCCAGCTGAAGACCAGGAAGAACATGAAGGTTTTGCTGAGGAACCAGATCCATCCGGGCACGACGTAGAGTGGTTCCCAGTCGAAGGGCGGCAGCCAACCACCCCAAAACAGGATCGTCATCAGCGCGCACATCAGCAGGATGTTGGCATATTCGCCGAGCCAGAACAGGGCGAAGCTCATCGAGCTGTATTCGGTCTGATAGCCGGCGACGAGTTCGGATTCCGCCTCCGTCAGATCGAACGGCGCGCGAGCGGTTTCGGCCATGGCGGAGATGAGGAACATCACGAACAGCGGAAACAGCAGCGGGTTGAACGCGAACGCGTTCACGAAACCGAGCCCGTGGCCCTTCTGCGCGATGATGATGTCCTGCAGGTTGAACGATCCCGCCCACAGCACCACGCAGACGAGGATGAAGCCGATCGAGACCTCGTAGGATATCATCTGCGCCGCCGCCCGCATCGCAGAGAAGAACGGGTACTTCGAATTGGACGCCCAGCCAGCGATGACCACTCCGTAAACGCCCAGCGAACTGATCGCCAGGACGTAAAGCAGCCCGACATTGATGTCCGCCAGCACCGCGCCCGAATTGAACGGGATGACCGCCCATGCCGCCAGCGCCACCGTAAAGGTGATGATCGGCGCGATCAGGAACAGCCCCTTGTTCGCGGCCGAGGGAATGATCGTTTCCTGCAGAAACACCTTCAGCCCATCGGCAAAGCTCTGCAGCAATCCGAACGGCCCCACGACATTGGGCCCGCGCCGCATCATGACCGCACCCAGCACCTTGCGATCGACATAGATGACCATCGCCACCGCCAGCATCAGCGGCAAGGCGATCAGCAGGATGCCGCTGATGGTGGCGAAGAACCACGCCCAGCCCGCATCCATGCCGAGCGAACCATAGAAATCGGTCATTCCGCCGCCTCCGCCAGGTCGTCGCCATGCAGCAATTCGGCCGAGCATTGCTGCATCGTCGCGCTGGCGCGGGCGATCGGATTGGTGAGATAGAAGTCTTCGATCGGGTAGGACAGGGCACCGGAAACCGTTATGTCCCCGGCGGGTTTCGGCAGATCGCCGAAAGTCGCCAGCCCTTCTTCGCCCAGGGCGGGGACGGCTGCGATCATCGCAACCTGCAATTCGGCGAAGCTGTCGAAGCCGACATTCACGCCCAGCGCATCGGCCATCGCGCGAAGTATCGTCCAGTCTTCCCGCGCGTCTCCGGGCGCGAACACGGCTTTCTCCGCGAACTGCACACGCCCTTCGGTGTTGACGTAGGTGCCATCCTTCTCCGCGTAGGACGCGGCCGGCAGGATGATGTCCGCCGCATGGGCACCCTTATCGCCATGATGCCCGATATAGACCTTCAGGCTGCCGTCGAACCTGGTCCAGTCTACTTCGTCCGCGCCCAGCGCCAGCACGACTTTCGGCGCGGCATCGACGATGTCCTCCAGCCCGCCCTTCTGTCCATAGCCAAGCATCAGCCCGCCCATCCGGCTGGCCGCCATGTGGAGCACGTTGAACCCGTTCCAGTCATCGCGGACCAGATCGAAGGTCTCGGCGAACCGCAGCGCCGCCTGCAGGCCGTTGCCTGCGAGGCCTGCCGCGCCGACGATGATCGCGGGCCGTTCCGCGGCCTTGAAGGCGTCCGTGACCGCCTCGGGCAGATCGCTTAGCACGGCCATATCGTCGCCCAGAAACTCGGCCGGGTAGGTCGGATCCCAATGCGGTCCGACGATGAACACCCGGCACCCGCGTTTGACCGCCTTGCGAAGGCGCACATTGACCAGCGCCGCTTCGTCGCGGATGTGACTGCCGACGATCAGGATTGCATCGGCTTCTTCGATGCCCGCGAACCCGGAATTGAAAGCGACCGCTGCCATGTTCGACACGTCGTAGGCCATGCCGGTCTGGCGGCCTTCGAGCATCGTGCTGCCCAGCGCACCGAGCAGCGCCTTGGCCGCGAACATGGTTTCGCAATCGACCATATCGCCGGCGATCGCCGCGATGCTGCCGCCCGGACGGGTTTCGGCGATCGCGCCGAATGCTTCTTCCCAACTCGCGCCGGTCATGGTCCCGTCCCTGCGAAGATAGACCTTGTCGAGCCGTCGGCGCATCAGCCCGTCGATCTGATAGCGGCCCTTGTCCGACAGCCATTCCTCGTTCACCGCATCGTTGATCCGGGGCAGTGCGCGCATGACTTCGCGGCCGCGCGAATAAAGCATGATGTTGGCGCCCACCGCATCGGACACGTCGATACTCAGTGTTTTCTTCAGTTCCCACGGCCGCGCTTCGAACGCATAGGGGCGCGAGGTAAGCGCACCGACCGGGCACAGATCGATCACATTGGCGCTCAATTCGTGGCTCGCCGCCTGTTCGAGATAGGTGGTGATCTGCATGTCCTCGCCGCGATACAGCGCGCCGATCTCGTCCACCCCGGCGATCTCTTCCGAAAACCGGACGCAGCGCGTGCAATGGATGCAGCGCGTCATGATCGTCTTGATCAGCGGGCCCATGTACTTCTCGGTCACGGCACGCTTGTTCATGCCGTAGCGGCTGCCGCCCCGGCCATACATCATCGCCTGGTCCTGCAGGTCGCACTCGCCGCCCTGGTCGCAGATCGGACAGTCGAGCGGATGGTTGATGAGCAGGAATTCCATCACGCCCTCGCGCGCGGTCTTGACCATCTGGCTGTCGGTGCGGATTTCCTGCCCGTCGGTCGCCGGCAGCGCGCAGGATGCCTGCGGCTTGGGCGGTCCCGGTTTCACTTCGACCAGGCACATACGGCAATTGCCGGCTATGCTCAGCCGTTCGTGATAGCAGAAGCGCGGTATTTCCTTCCCCGCCAGCTCGCACGCCTGGAGGACAGTCGCGCCATCGGGAACGTCCAGTTCGGTACCGTCCACGGTCACTTTAGGCATCGGGTTGCCTTTCGCTAGCGGTTTTCCTTCGCGGATCGACGGCGTGATACACCGCTTCCGCTATCGCCATTCGCACATTCACCGGGTCCAGTTCGGATTTGAATCCCTCCGGCAGGCAAACGCCGAATTTCGAGGACATTTGCCTAAGCGCATCGATCTCTCCCGCTGTTCCAACGTTGGTTTGCTCGAGGAACTCCAAAGCCGTCGCCGGATTGCCAGCCAGATAGCATTGCGCAAAATCGCCGATGGATCGAATGTTCTCCGGCGCCACGACGGGCGTCGCAAGGCGGGCTTGCTTCGCGTCGCCATCCATCATGGTAACGAACCCCTCCGCCACCGAACCGCGGATATGACCGCGAACGATCTGCGCACTGATGAAATTACCCATGCAGCGATTGGAATTGCGGTGAAACAATTCGCGAAACGCGCCCCCTTCTTCTTTCGACCCTGGAACCGTATCCAGAAATGCGATCGACTTGTCCCTCTTCGAATCCGCCAGGCACAGGCCAAGCCTGCGGACCATGGTCCAATACTCCGCTTCGCTCGCGGATGTAGGTGCCGATGAAAAGCAGGAGCTTCCGGCCGACAGCTGCGCCTGGACGGGCAGCGCGAAGAATGCCATTCCGCAGGCGGCCGAGAACGCCATCATGACCCGCGCGACAACGCGCCCGCCGCCTGACGAAATGTGATTACGCATCGTCATCATCCTGTCCGGGTGCATCCGCACCATCATAATGGCTGCGCGCCCATAGGCCATCTGCCACGACCTGGCGAATCATCGAATAATCCAGGGTCATGCCGCTTTTGGGGTCGAGCCCGCAGGTCTGCAGCGCGGGGTACAGCGATTCCAGCGCCGCCTCTTCCGCATCCGATCCGATGGTCGAGCGAAGCAGCGCATCGGACGCGCTCACGTTCTCGAACACCAGACAGTCCGCCAGCTGCGACATGCCATAGGCGCGCGGCGAGAGGCTGTCGTAGTTGCGACCGGTCACCAATTTTTCCGCGTTCGCCGCCAGCGCGATCGGCGCAGCATTGTCCATCAGATAGACCTCTTCCGCCATCAGCGCCCGCAAGGTCGTATATTGGAAGTGCATCTGCATCCGGTAGGTCGAATGTTTCATCGCGCGCGAAATGCATTCGGCGACCTTGAGCGCGTCGGCGAGATTGTCACCCTTGAAAACGATCGCATCGAACGCAATACCAACGGGGTCGCTGTTTTCGACGAAGCTGCGCGCCAATTCCTTATTGCGATAGGCCGCGCAGCGCGCGACCCGCTTCTGCATGTCGCGCGCCTCGGTCCTTTGCGGGGTAACGACTTCCTTCTTGAACCGTGTGCCGGTGTCGATATCCGGCGCGTCGATCATCGCGGATTGCGCAAGGCCGGGCGCCGCTAGACCGAGGGCCAGCGCGAAAATCGGCATGCGAATCATTCCGCCGCCTCCTGCAACGTCGCATCGAACTGAGCGTTGTGGTCCGCTATCCGTCGTTCCAGTTCTGGCCGGAAGTGCTTGATAAGCCCCTGGATCGGCCACGCCGCGGCATCGCCCAGCGCGCAGATGGTGTGCCCTTCGACCTGTTTCGTCACCTGATGCAACATGTCGATGTCCTCGATCGCGGCGTCGCCGGTGCGCAGGCGTTCCATCATGCGCCACATCCAGCCGGTCCCCTCGCGGCAGGGCGTGCATTGGCCGCAACTCTCGTGCTTGTAGAAATAGCTGATCCGGCTGATTGCCCGTACGATATCGGTGCTCTTGTCCATCACGATCACCGCCGCGGTGCCAAGGCCGGAACCTTGCGCCTTCAACCCATCGAAATCCATCGGGCAGTCCATGATCTGATCCGCCGGAACCAGCGGCACGGACGATCCGCCCGGGATTACCGCGAGCAGATTGTCCCATCCGCCGGTGATCCCGCCGCAATGCCGCTCGATTAGGTCGCGGAACGGAATGCTCATTTCTTCCTCGACCACGCAAGGTTTTTCTACGTGGCCGCTGATCTGGAACAGCTTGGTGCCGTGATTACCTTCGTTGCCGAAGCTTTTGAACCAGGCTGCCCCGCGCCGCAGGATCGTGGGCACGACCGCGATACTCTCGACATTGTTGACGGTTGTAGGACAACCATAAAGCCCTGCGCCGGCAGGGAATGGCGGCTTCAGGCGCGGTTGGCCTTTCTTGCCTTCCAGGCTTTCGATCATGGCGGTTTCCTCACCGCAGATATACGCGCCCGCGCCGCGGTGCAAGAACACGTCGAAATCGTAGCCGGACTTCGACGCGTTCTTGCCGATCAAACCGGCGGTGTAGGCCTCGTCGATCGCCTTCTGAAGAACTTCCGCCTCGCGGATGTACTCGCCGCGAATGTAGATATAGGCGGCACGGGCGCGCATTGCGAAGCCGGCGATCAGCGCCCCTTCGAGGAGCTTGTGCGGATCGTGGCGCAGGATTTCGCGATCCTTGCAGCTGCCGGGTTCGGACTCGTCGGCATTGATGACCAGGAAGGACGGGCGGCCGTCTTTCGCTTCCTTGGGCATGAACGACCATTTGAGCCCCGTAGGAAAACCCGCCCCGCCCCGCCCGCGCAGGCCGGATTCCTTAATTTCGCCGATGATGGAATCCTGCCCCATCGCGACGAGTTCCTTGGTATTGTCCCAGTCGCCCCGCTGCTGCGCGGCCTCGAGGCCCCAATCCTGAAAACCGTAAAGGTTGGTGAAGATGCGGTCCTTATCTGCAAGCATCAGCCGAGCGCTCCGGTCGATAGGAAGTAGATCGCGGCGATGACGACGATGGCGATCACTCCGAACTTGAGGAAACCCATCAGCACTTTCCAAGCGATGAAGATGAGGATCAGCGCGATGATGATCGTGACGATTTCCATTACCATTCGCTCCGATAATCGTGATTGGCGTCGACCATTTGCTTAAGCGTCGTCGGTCCGCCCAGTGGTTCGGAAGTGTGCCGCCCAGGCTCCTGCGTACCGGGTTCGGGCCGCTCGCCCGCAGCCAGCGCGTCCAGCACCGCGTCGAGCCGTTCGGGTGTCAGATCCTCGTAATTGTCGTCGTTGATTTGCGCCATCGGCGCAGTGGCGCAATTGCCCATGCATTCGACCTCGGTCAGCGTCCACAGCCCGTCCGGCGAAACCGCGCCCCTCGCCATCCCGCGCGCGGTACAGGCCGCCAAGATCGCATCCGATCCGCGCAACATGCACGGGGTCGTGCCGCAGACCTGCACGTGATACTTCCCGACCGGCGCGAGGTTGTACATCATGTAGAAGCTCGCGACCTCCAGCACGCGGATCGCGGGCATGTCGAGATAGTCCGCCACATATTCGATTACCGGCAAAGGCAGCCAGCCTTGCGTATCGGTCTCCGCCCCGACCTGCCGCTGCGCCAGATCGAGAAGCGGCATGACCGCCGATTTCTTGCGGCCATCGGGATATTTGGCAATGTGCCGGTCCGCCGCCGCCTTGTTGTCGCCAGTCCACGCAAACGCCCCCCACCGCTCGCGCAGTTCGGGCGTATCGGGAGAAGGCGCGCGATCGGCCATTTTACACTCCCACCAAGCCCATTTGCGTTTCAATCCGATCGAGCCGATGTTCGATGCGGTCGATCCGCTTGTGCGTGCCGGATACCGTTGCCTCGACCGAAGCGATGCGGCCGGACATGCTCGAACTGGCTTCTTCCAACAACGACAACCGACCTTCCACATCGCCCAGCTTGATCTGGATAGTCGACAACTGCCCCTGAATCTTTTGCAAGACCGTATAAATCAGCTCGTTCGTAACTTCGTCAGGCATTGGTTGTCCGCTTCGAATTCATCAAGACCATATGACCGAACATCACCGGTCGCACTCCCCGAACACCACGTCGATCGCGCCCAAGATAGCGGTCGCGTCGGGCAGCATGTGGCCCCTGCACATGAAGTCCATTGCCTGGAGATGGCTGAACGCAGTCGGGCGGATCTTGCAGCGGTAGGGTTTGTTCGATCCGTCGCTCACCAGATAGACGCCGAATTCACCCTTGGGGCTTTCAGTCGCCACGTAAACTTCGCCCGCGGGAACGTGGAAACCCTCGGTATACAGCTTGAAGTGATGGATCAGCGCCTCCATCGACTGCTTCATCTCCCCACGCTTGGGCGGCACGACCTTGCGATCGTCGCTCGCCACGGGGCCGTCCGGCATTTGCGCGATACACTGCTTGATGATCTTCGCGCTCTGATAGACCTCGTTAACGCGCACCATGAATCGGTCGTAGCAGTCCGAATTGGTGCCGACCGGTATCTCGAAATCCATCCGGTCGTAGACATCGTAAGGCTGCGACTTGCGAATGTCCCACGGAATGCCCGCCGCGCGGATCATCGGGCCGGAGAAGCCCCAGGCGAGCGCATCGTCCTTGCCCACATGCGCGATATCGACGTTGCGCTGCTTGAAGATGCGGTTGTCGGTGACGAGGCTCATCGCGTCGCCGAACAGTTCGGGCAGGCGGTTGTCGACCCAATCGCCGATATCGGCCAGCAATTTAAGAGTCACGTCCTGATGCACGCCGCCGGGCCGGAACCAGGCCATGTGCATCCGCGCGCCAGATGCCCGCTCGAAAAAATTCATGCAGTCTTCGCGAAGCTCGAACACCCACAGGTTGGGCGTCATCGCGCCGACATCCATCACATGCGCCCCGATATTGAGCATGTGGTTGGAAATTCGCGTCAGCTCCGCGAACAGGACACGCAGATATTGCGCGCGTTCGGGCACTTCGATGTTCAGCAATTTCTCGATCGCCAGGACGTAACTGTATTCCTGGCACAGCGGCGAACAATAATCGAGCCGGTCGAAATAAGGGAGCGCCTGCAGATAGGTCTTGTGCTCGATCAGCTTCTCGGTGCCGCGATGGAGGAGGCCGACATGCGGATCGACCCGTTCGATGATCTCCCCGTCCAGTTCCATCACCATGCGCAGCACGCCATGGGCGGCGGGATGCTGGGGCCCGAAATTGATCGTATAGTTGGAAACGACTTCGCCTTCGGTGGTCGGCGATTGCTCGAGTAGCATGCTCATGTCCTGTCCGTCCTGTCCGAAGCGTCCGGTTCGGTCGCGGCTTTCGTATCGGTCGTCTCGCCCTTTCGCGCGCGCTTGTCCGCACGGTCCTCGGTCGGTTCGGGCGGCGGCGTGCGATCCTCGCCGCTATCCTTTTCGGCGGGCGAGCCGGCGCTGACCGTTTCCGCCGCCTTCGCGTCCGTCTTGAGACCGGCACCCGTTTCCCTGGGCGAGTCCGTCACCTTGGGTTCGTCGACCGGCGGAACCTCCGGATGCTCGGCAGCCTTCTCGTCGCCGGGAAGCACGTAATCCGCGCCTTCCCAAGGGCTCATGAAATCGAATTGCCGCAGGTCCTGCGCTAGCTCGACGGGTTCGTAGACGACCCGCTTCTCTTCTTCGGAATAGCGCACTTCGGTATAGCCGGTTAGCGGGAAATCCTTGCGGAAAGGATGCCCTTCGAAACCGTAATCGGTCAGGATGCGCCGCAGATCGGTATTGCCGTCGAACAGCACGCCGAACAGGTCGAACACCTCCCGCTCCAGCCATCCGGCATTGGGCCACAACGTCGTGACCGTCGGCACCGGCTGGCTTTCGGACGTCGAAAGCTTGACCATCAGGCGATGGTTCTTCGTGACCGACAGCAGCATGTAGACGATTTCGAACCGTTCGGCCCGACCGGGATAATCGACCCCGGCAATCTCCATCAGCTGCTGATATTGGTGATCGTCGCGCAGGGTTCGCAGGCAATCCTCGATCGCCTCGCGCTTCACGGTGAAGAACAGCTCGCCATGCTGCTCCTTCATATCGAGCAACGCGTCACCGAACGCCGCCGACAGCATATCGGCAACGCCGTCATTCGCGGCGAAACGCGGGGCGGAATGCAGGACCGTCATGGGCGGACCGGCCGTGCGAACGAATCGAAGAAAGCTTTGGCGGAAGAACCACGCAATGCGGAAACGGGGCCGAACCCGGCCAGCAAAACGAGATCGCCGTCATCGAGTTCGACAATCCGTAGCCGCATGTAACCATCCCCCTCGCGTCCGGTCGCATCGATGACCCTCAAACCGGCGATCTCGAACATGCGAGGTGGCATAGCCGAATTTTCGCTAAGCGCTTCATCGACCATTCTATCGAATTTCGGCAGGATGTGATCGCGATCGTCCGATAGGCCGAGAAACGCGGCGGCTCCCGCCTGTTCGAGTACGGCGAATGCCACATCGCCTTCCTGACAGCTGATCCCGTCAAACGGGAACGTTCGCAGTTCTTTCGCAGAACACGGCAGGGCGACAGAAAAGGCGTCGGCCAGTTCGACGACATAAGCGTCGCTATCCTGCGCCATCCCAGGAGAACCCGCAGCCAGCAGTACAGCCAGGCAGAACGCTTTTCTCATCGTTCGATCGTGCCTTCACGGCGAATCTTGCGTTGCAGCTGCATCACGCCATAGAGCAACGCTTCCGCCGTCGGGGGGCAGCCGGGTATGTAGATATCGACCGGCACCACCCGGTCGCAGCCGCGCACCACGGAATAGCTGTAATGGTAATAACCCCCGCCATTGGCGCAGCTGCCCATCGAAATCACGTATTTCGGGTCCGACATCTGATCGTAGACCTTGCGCAGCGCCGGGGCCATCTTGTTGCACAGCGTGCCCGCGACGATCATCACGTCGGACTGGCGTGGCGACGCGCGCGGAGTCACGCCGAACCGTTCCATGTCGTAGCGCGGCATGTTGACGTGGATCATCTCCACGGCGCAGCAGGCGAGGCCGAAGGTCATCCACCACAGCGATCCGGTGCGGGCCCAGTTGAACAGGTCTTCGGTACTGGTGACCAGGAATCCCTTGTCGTTCACTTCCGTCTGCATCGCGCGGAAATAATCGGCATCGGGATTGAGGACGTCGCCGCCTTTCGCCGCGGGAACCACCCTGCCCGAAGCCACACCGGCCGCCGCGTGGGGCAGTCTGGTATTCTCGTTGATCACATTGCTCATGCCCGCAACCTCATTCCCAATCGAGGGCCCCCTTCTTCCATTCATAGGCCAGCCCCACGGCCAGGATGCCCAGGAAGACCATCATCCCGGCCCAGCCCTGCCACTGCGTCTGTTCGAGGCTGACGGCCCAGGGGAACAGGAACGCCGCCTCCAGATCGAAGATGATGAACGAAATGGCGACGAGGTAGAACCGGATGTCGAACGGGCTGCGCGGATCCTCGAACGCGGGAAAGCCACATTCGTATTCGCTCAATTTCTGCTCGTCCGGATTGTGCGTGCCGGTCAGCCGCGACACGCCCATCGGCAGGAACACGAACAGCGCCGATATGCCCAGCGCGATGAACAGGAAAATCAGGATCGGGAGATATTGCCCGAGATAGTGGCTGGTAGCGACCAAAAGGATGACTCTGATAGCGTTGGGGAAACTCCGTCCGCTCTACTCCCGCCCATGCGCCCATGCAAGGGCGGGCGGGTTGCAAAATTGGCGAAAACCCTTGCCCGCCACGCGTCATGCCGCCGTGCGCGGGCGGCGGCGAACGAACATCGATTGTCGCGTAAGCGCGCGAAGCGCTATTTCTTGACCTGCCCGGCGATCGCCTTTTTCGTTTTCGCGCCATAGGGCGGCTTGAAGCCCGCGATGGCCGCGATATCGACCTTGGGCTGCGTATAGACGGATCGCGCATGGCTGAATTCGCGGAAGCCTTCCGGCCCGTGATACGATCCGATGCCGGACGGACCCACGCCGCCGAACGGCAGATCGTCCATCGATACGTGCATGATAACGTCGTTCACCGTGACCCCGCCCGAGATCGTGCGGTTCAAAACCTGTTCGCGTTCGTCGCGGTCGCCGCCGAAATAATACAGGCCGAGCGGACGGTCCTTCCCGTTCACGTAATCGATCGCTTCCGACACGTTGGAATAGGTCTTCACCGGCAGGACGGGACCGAAGATCTCTTCCTGCATCGCTTCCATGTCGTCGGTCACGTTGCGCAATATGGTAAGCGGCATCTTGCGGCTGTTGGTGCTGGTGAAATCCTCCTCGCCGGGATTGACCTCGATCACTTCCGCGCCCTTGCCGCGCGCATCCTCGACCATGCCTTGCAGGCGGTCGAAATGCTTGTCGGTCACGACGGAAGCGTAATCGTCATTGTCGAGCAGAGTGGGATATTGGTTGTGAACCCCCAGCTGCACGGCGGCGATGGCGGCCTCCTCCTTGTCTTCGGGGACCATCATGTAATCGGGCGCAAGGCAGATCTGCCCGGCATTCATCATCTTGCCCATCGCGATCCGGTCGCCGGCCTTTTCCAGATCGGCGCTGCGGCCGAGGATGACCGGGGATTTTCCGCCAAGTTCCAGGGTAACGGGCACGAGGTTCTTCGCGGCGGCTTCCATCACTTTGCGGCCCGTCTCGGTCGATCCGGTGAAGACCAGGTGATCAAATTTCAGGGACGAGAACGCCTTGGCGACTTCGGGGCTGCCGGTGACGATTGCGACCTCGTCCTGCGCGAAGTAATCGGGGACCAGTTTGGCGGTCAGGTCGGAGGTTCTCTCGGTGAATTCGGAAGGCTTTATCATGGCCCGGTTGCCCGCGGCCAGCACCTGCATCAGCGGGCCGAAGGACAGGTTCACGGGGAAGTTCCATGGGCTCAATATGCCGATCACGCCCTTGGGCTCGTAGCGCACTTCGCCCTTCGCACCCAGCAGACTCAGCGGGAATTGCAGCTTGCGCTTGTCCGGCTTCGCCCAGCCATCGAGGTTCTTGAGGCAGTATTTGCCGAAGTTGATCGTTCCGACGATGTCGGTCATCATCGACTGGTCGCGGCTGCGATTGCCGAAATCCTCGTTCATGGCCTCGCACAATTCGTCGGCGTGATCGACCAGCAGGGCGATCGCACGCTCGATCCGGTCGCGGCGTTTCGCGATCGGTTCCGGCCGCGCGGCGGTGAAGGCCGTGCGCTGCCGCTCCAGAATGGTTTCCATCTCGTGCATGCGGTCGTCTGCCATGGGTAACTCCAAGATATGTCGCTGTCTCGATGGCATTGTCCATGAGCGGCACGGTCTTGGCAAGGGGCGATGCGTTTCGAGGCGGGGCGAGGCAGGGCGAGGCGGGGCGAGGCGGTGCGGGGCGCGCGCCGGGCGAATTGCTTTTGACGCGGTGCAGCATTAGAGCGGGCGTCCAGCGTAATCAGCCACGAGGTTTCAATCCCGCCCATGACCCGGTTTTTTTCGAACGATCCCATCGTCATCCTATCCTACGCGCGCACGCCCATGGGCAGCATGCAGGGCGCTTTGGCGGAGGTTTCCGCGACGGAATTGGGGGCTGTCGCGGTAAAGGCGGCCGTTACACGCGCAGCCTTATCGGCCGATAGCGTCGATCGGATTTATATGGGCTGCGTCCTCCCCGCCGGCCTCGGCCAGGCCCCCGCACGGCAGGCGGCGATCCGGGCGGGCCTGCCGAAATCCGTGCAGGCGACCACCGTCAACAAGGTCTGCGGGTCGGGCATGCAGACGATCATCATGGGCGCCGAGGCTCTCGCCGCGAGGACCGTCGATACGGTGATCGCGGGCGGCATGGAAAGCATGACCAACGCGCCCTACCTGTTGAAAAAGCATCGCACCGGCGCGCGGCTGGGTCACGATACGGCGTATGATCACATGTTCCTCGACGGGCTGGAAGACGCCTATGAGGAAGGCCGCGCGATGGGCACTTTCGCGCAGGATACCGCCGATGAATACCAGCTCACCCGGCAGGCGATGGACGCATATTCGATCGAATCGCTTCGCCGTGCCACCGCCGCCATCGATAGCGGCGCCTTCGCCGAAGAGATCGCGCCGGTGACCGTCCGGACCCGCAAGGGCGAACATATCGTTGATACCGACGAGGCGCCCGGGCGCGGCAAACCGGACAAGATACCGACGCTCCGGCCCGCCTTCGCAAAGGACGGAACGATTACCGCCGCCACTTCGAGCTCGATATCGGACGGCGCGGCGGCTGTTGTCCTTACGCGCGAAAGCGTTGCGCGCCAAAACAGTCACACACCGGTCGCGACTATCGTTGCGATGGCTGCCCATGCTCAGGAACCGTCGCAGTTCACCGTCGCGCCGATCGGAGCCATCAGGAATGTGCTGGAGCAGACCGGCTGGTCGGCCGACGATGTCGAATTGTGGGAAATCAACGAGGCGTTTGCCTGCGTCGCGATGTTCGCCATGCGCGACATCGGCATTCCGCACGACCGGATCAACGTGAACGGCGGCGGGACCGCGCTGGGTCATCCCATCGGCGCGAGCGGAACGCGCATCGTTGTGACCCTGCTTAACGCACTGCAGCAGCAGGGCAAGAAACGCGGCATAGCCAGCCTGTGTATCGGCGGCGGAGAGGCGACGGCCATCGCCATCGAGATGACCTGACCGTGCGTCCTACGGCGCCGACGGGCCCCACAGACGGTCCTGCGGGACCCATCCGCTGTGTCCTTCGACTTCGAATTCGCACCAGCCCGCTGCGCATTCCCCCAAGCGCCCGACCACCCCGACTTCCAGCTTCCATTTCAGGCGCGATGCGGAATTGGGTTCGGAACGCATCGGCGCCGGAGCGTCGCCGGTGACGACCGCCCCCAAGTCGGGGCTGAGGAGATTGGCCGATACCCAGCCGCGCGTACCGTCCATGTCTTCCACCAGCCGCCATGCCTCGACCACGCGGATGACTTTCAATGGAAGCCCTTCGCGCCGGTAGACCCATGCTATGGCGTATCGACGACTTGGCCCGACTCGCATGTTCAGGCGATCCGTCTTGATCGTCGCCCAATAGGGTACCTCACGCTTTTGCGCTGCAGCCGGATCGGCAAGCAGAAAGGCAACCAGCGATACAATCAGGATATACAGGCTTCGCATGATCCGCCTCTACCGCGCCCGGACGCGGATCGACAAGCCACCGATCGCATAGAATTATCCCATCCGGCTTGACGCCCGCGCGGTCCCGGTCCTAGCGCCGGTCGCATGCCAGACAAAAATGCCGGTCGTAAGCGGATCGAAGGTAAGCCGCGCGTCATCGTAACCCGGCAGTTGATGCCGTCCGTCGAGGCCCGTCTTGCCGAACTGTACGATACGAGGCTGAACGATACGGACAGCCCGTTCACGAAGGACCAGTTGATCGGAGCGGTGCAGGACTGCGATGTCCTGCTTCCGACCGTGACCGACAGGATCGATCGGGATATCATCGAAGCCGCCGGCGAGCGTCTCGGCCTGATTGCGAATTTCGGCGCGGGGACCGATCATATCGACCTGAAAACGGCGCGCGAACGCCGCATCATCGTCACCAATACGCCGGGCGTTTTTACCGACGATACCGCCGATCTCGCCATGCAGCTGATCATCGGTGTGCCCCGCCGGGTGCGGGAAGGCATCGGACTGGTTCGGCGCGGCGAATGGACCGGTTGGGCGCCGTCGGCCCTGTTGGGCCGGCAACTGGGCGGCAAGACGCTGGGCATTATCGGTATGGGACGGATCGGCCAGGCTGTCGCGCATCGGGCGCGGGCGTTCGGTCTGAAGGTGATCTACCACAACCGCCACCGGCTGCCCGCTTCGGTCGAAACGATGTTCAACGCGACATTTTTGGAAGATCGCAATGCGTTGATCGCGGCGTCGGACATCGTCACGCTGCATTGTCCGGCGACCCCGCAGACCATCGGGTTCTTCGACGCCGCCTGTTTCGCAAGAATGCGCGAGGGATCGGCGTTCATCAATACGGCGCGGGGCGATCTGGTCGATCAGGAGGCGCTTGTCGCGGCGCTTCAAAGCGGTCGGCTGATCGGTGCGGGACTGGATGTCTATCCCGAAGAACCGCATGTCGATCCGCGCCTGCTTGCGCATCCCAATGTCATGACCCTGCCCCATATCGGCAGCGCGACGGCGGAAGGGCGGGAGCGATCGGGCGAGAAAATCATCGCCAATATCCGTTTCTGGATCGACGGTCACCGGCCCCCCGATCAGGTTCTCGACGCTTTCGAACGGTAGATCGTGCGGACTATGCCCCGGTCAGGATACGCTCGACCAGTTCCCCGACCGTCGGCGTGAAATTGTTGGAATAGAACGGGTCCTGCTTGAACCGGTAGGCAGCGTGACCGGCGAAGGCCAGATTTTCATCCACCGGCGCGCCATGCGCGATGTTCTGCAGGTTCTTCTGAATGCAGAAGCTGCGGGGATCGGCGAGACGCCCGGTGGTGTAATCGTCATGGTCTTTCCACGACGAAAACTGGCAATGCGACAGGCAGCCCATGCAATCGGTCTGATCCTTGCGGATCATGTCGCGCGTTTCCGGCGTCACGAACACCAGCGTGTTATCGGGTGTTTTGAGAGCTTCCGTATGGCCTTCCCCGGCCCATACGCGCGCGCGTTCCTGATCGGAACCGGACACGAACAGCTTCTTGCCTTTTCCCCCGAAACCAAGCTGTACGCCACATTCGCCGCCTTGGTCCTTGGCAAAGGGGATCTGCCGTTCGCTGCGATGGATGAGATCGTAAAGGAACGGGTTCTTGACCGCGGACGAGTAGAACCCCGTAGGCGAGAACTTGTGCAACAGGACATCGCCCGGCTCGACCCGGCGCAGCATGTCCTTCCACTCCTGGGATATGGGGCTTTCCCGGGTCAGCAGGGGCCGCGTGCCGAACTGGAACACGACCTGCCCCAGTTCCGGGTTGTCGATCCAGTCGTCCCATTCCGCAAGCGCCCAGACACCTCCGGCCATAACGATGGCGCAATCTTCCGACACGCCTTCCTTCCGCATGGTTTCGCGCAGTTCCTTGACCCGCGGGTAGGGGTCCTGCGGTTCGCGGGGGTTTTCCGCGTTGGACAGGCCGTTATGTCCGCCCGCCAGCCATGGGTCTTCGTAAACGACGGCCGCCATCAGGTCGGGCACCTTGCTGTAGCTGCGTTTCCACAAGGCCCGGAACGCCCTCGCCGAACTGATGATAGGAAGGTAGTAGACATTATGCCGTGCCGCGATTTCGGCGAGCTTGTATGGCATTCCCGCGCCGCAGGTTACGCCATCGACCAGACCCCTGGTGTTCTCCAGGATCCCCTCCAGCACAGGTTGCGCGCCGCCCATTTCCCATAGGACGTTGATATTGATGGCACCGTTGCCGCCGGCGATGTCATGCGCCTTGCGGACCTGTTCGGTGCCACCGTCGATCGCATAGCGGATGAGCTGTTCGTGCCGCTCCTTGCGGGTCTTTTGCGGATAGACCTGTTCGATGACATCGCCATTCGCGTCGGTGCTGTCGGCGTTGACCGCGCTTACCGTACCGATACCACCGGCCGCCGCCCAGGCTCCGGAACTTGCATGGTTGGTCGCGGAAACGCCCTTGCCGCCTTCGATGATCGGCCAGACTTCCCGGCCGCCATATAATATCGGGCTCAACCCCTTGAAAGCCATATTCTTGTCATACCCTTGAAGGGGCGGGTGCAACGATGCACTCAGCCCGATTTCCTGCCCGCCTTCTTTTGCGCCTGCGCCTGGGATTGCGATCCGCGGCATGGCGTTATGCTGCCCGGTTCCGGTCTCGTAGCGGCTGCTTTGAACTGTGCATAGTACCCGGCCAGTTCCGGCGAATCCTTGAACGCGACGAGTTCGAAGCCGACCCGGCTGAATTCGCACGATAACAACAGCGGATCGATGCCATGCTGATCGGTCGGGCGGTCGACGTCGACCACGATCACCTGCCCGTCTTTGGTCAAGGCCGGCCATAGCCGCCACAGGAAGGCGTAGGGTTCCTGTACCTCGTGATACATGTGAACCAGGAAGATGCGATCGAAGCTGTCGGGCGGGAGGCGTGGATCATCCCCCGCGCCCAGCTTGATCGAGACATTGTCGAGGCGTTCGCGTTCGACGCGATTGCCAAGCCGCTGGAGCGCCTCCTCGTCGATGTCCTGCGCCAATACGCGCCCATTGACGCCGACACGTTCGGACAGGCGGACGGTGTAGTAACCCTCGCCCGCCCCGATATCCGCCACGGTCATGCCCGGCTCGATCGCGGCCAGATCCATGACTTTCTGTGCTTCCCCGCGACTGTCCCGTGCGGTTTCGGTCGAAAAGCGGTTCGATCCCAGATCGGATACCGGACGGTCGGGCTTGGGAAATTCGGCAGCGCTGTCGGGTCGACCGGAATCGACCGGGCTGCACGCGGCAAACAGGCCGAACGCCGCACACAAGGAAACTGCCGAAATCGAAATCCGCATCACATCATCTCGTATAAGGCGGATGAGCGCGCCCGCCAACCGCCTGCGATCCGCGCATTCTTATTCCACGTCTTCCACGTCCACGGTTTCGCCCGTCACCCGCTGCGCGAGCGCCGCGGAGATGAACGCATCGAGGCCGCCGTCCAGAACGTCATCGGGGGCGGTCGATGTCACGCCGGTGCGCATGTCCTTCACCATCTGATAGGGTTGCAGAACATAGGACCGGATCTGATGTCCCCAGCCGATTTCGGTCTTCGCTTCGTATTCGCTGCCCGCAGCCGCTTCGCGTTCGGCCATCTCACGTTCGAACAGCCGGGCTTTCAGCATGTTGATCGCGGTGGCGCGGTTCTTGTGCTGGCTGCGGTCGTTCTGGCTGGCGACGACGATACCGGTTGGCTGGTGGGTTATACGCACTGCACTGTCGGTCGTGTTGACATGCTGTCCGCCGGCGCCCGATGCGCGGTAGGTATCGATTTTTAGATCGCTTTCGTTGATATCCACTTCGAAATCGTCGTCGATCACCGGATAGACCCAGACCGAACTGAACGAGGTGTGCCGCCGCGCGCTGCTGTCATAAGGGCTGATGCGGACGAGCCGGTGAACCCCGCTTTCCGTCTTGCCGTAACCGAACGCGTTTTCACCCTTGACCAGCAGCGTCGCCGACTTGATGCCCGCCTGCTCGCCGGCATGGTAGTCGACCAGTTCGACCTTGTAGCCCCTGCGTTCGGCCCAGCGGGTATACATGCGCTGGAGCATTTCCGCCCAGTCCTGGCTTTCGGTACCACCGGCCCCGGCGTGGATTTCGATGTAGGTATCGTTCGCGTCGACTTCGCCGGCCAGCAACGCCTGGACCTTGTCGGCATCAGCCCGGTCGGCAAGCCGTTCGAGGCTGTCCAGCCCTTCATTCGTAACGTCGTCGTCGCCTTCCGCTTCGCCCAGCTCGACGAACTCGATCGCATCCTTCATCTCGGACGAGATTTGGCGCACCGTTCCAATAGCACTTTCGAGCTGCTTTTGTTCGCGCATGATCGCCTGCGCCTGTTTGGGATCGTCCCACAGGGTCGGATCTTCCACCCGCGCGCTCAGTTCGTCCAGCCGCCTCAGCGCCTGTTCCCAATCGAGGGACTGGCGCACCAGCTGCAATGCGGCTTCGATACGATCGATATGGGCCTGCCCTTCGGCACGCATCTGCAGTCTCCGCCTGTGAAACGGCCCGCTTAACGGGCGGTCGGCATTTGTAAAGTCGGCGCGGGAAGCGGGTAACGCCGCGCCGATCTAATAGAGCCCGCCCTGCTCTTCCACGAAATCCTCGGACGTTTCCTGCGTTTGGCGGCTGCGTTGACGGACCACCGGTGCGCGAACACCTTCGCGGATCAGGGCGAGAATTTCCCTGCGGCGGCTCTCGATCTCGTCACGGCGGGTGATACGCGGCGGTTCGGTGTCGGGCTTGAAGGCTTCCCAGATAATGCTGGCTTTCGGGTCGTCGCCGGCCGAAGCGTTGAACACCTTCTTGCCGGAACGCCGATCGATCTTGACCATGCGCACCCCGGGCGGCGCGATGAACGGTTCGCTGCTCCATCGCGGCCGGGTCGCTTCGACGAACTGTTTCATTATCGGCGCGGCGGTATTTCCCCCCTGGACGTAGCCGCCCATATCGCGCGGCTGGTCGAAACCGAGATACATGCCCGCGACGTAGTCCATCGAACCGCCGACGAACCAGGCATTGGTCGGTCCGGTGGTGGTCCCGGTCTTGCCGAAAAGCGGCACTTCGAGGTCGCGCAGCCGCGTGGCCGTGCCGCGCTGCACCACGCCTTCGAGCATATGGACGGTCTGGAAAGCGGTGCGCGCGTCGATCACCTGCTTTCCGGCAACCGGCAGGCGCGGCATCGGCTGGCCATCCCATTCCGGCATGTTGCAGCCCTCGCATGGGCGATCGTCCGCACGATAGATGACCTTGCCCCGGCGGTTCTGCACGTAATCGATGACGCTCGGGTCGTATTGGCGCCCATGATTGGCAAGCGCGGAATAGGCGTTGACCATCTTGAGGACCGTAGTGTCGCCGGCCCCCAGCGCCATCGACAGGAACGGTTCGTAGCTACCGATACCGACGCGATCGAACGCCTTGACGACCTGGGGCATGCCGGTGTCGTTCGCGATCTGGATGGTCATGTTGTTGCGCGATTGCTCGAGCCCCCAACGCATCGTGTGGGTTCCCCCGCCGCCGCCGCCGAAATTGCGGAAACATTTCTCTCCAAGAGCGGCGCCCTGGTACACGCAGAAGACCTTGTCCGCCACCATGGTCGACGGCGTCATTCCCGCATCGAGGCCCGCGGCATAGACGAACGGCTTGATCGTCGAGCCGGGTTGCCTTTCGGCCTGTGTCGCCCGGTTGAAAGAGCCCAGCCTGCTGTCGAACCCGCCCTGCATCGCGACGACCCTGCCCGTCTGCGGGTTCTGCGCGACGAAGCCGCCCGACACTTCAGGCACGGTTTCCACGCGGTAGGAACCGACGCCCGCTGGCGACGCGGCGATGATGTCGCCGACTTTCAGAGTACCCGGCGCGTTCGACAAGGGCCCTTCTTCGCCGTCGGCGAAGCCGATGCGCGTCGCATCGCCGCTACGCGCGGTCACCACGCCGATCCGCCAGTCCTTGTAGTTGACGTCCAGATTTGAGCTGTTCAACTGGCCGGTCAGATTGCCTTCGCCCGTATCGAGCGTCGCAATCGGTCCGGGCCAGCTGCGGCCCGACTGGTAACGCAGCATGCCGCCGCGCAGGGCGTCGCGCGCCGCATCCTGCATCTCGACATCGAGCGAGGTGCGCACCCACAGGCCGCCGGCATAGACGCTGTTCGCGCCGTCTTCGCTGGTTTCGCCGAACTGTTCGATGAGCTGGCGGCGCACTTCCTCGAGAAAATACCCGGCATCGGCCGACGCTTCCGAACGTTGCGTAACCAGGCCCAGCGGTTGCGTCTTCGCCGCGTTTGCCTCTCCGGTTGTCACGAAACCGTTCGCCGCCATCTGATCCAGAACGAAATTGCGCCGTTGAATGGCCCGGTTGGCGTTGCGTGCGCGGCCGTAGATTTCCGGCGCCTTCGGCAAGATCGCCAGGAATGCCATTTCATGGAGATCGAGCTTGCCGACATCCTTGTCGAAATAGGCGCGCGCCGCCGCCTGCACCCCGTAGCTTCGACGTCCCAGCGGAATTTCGTTCAGATACAGTTCGAGGATCTGCTGTTTCGTCAGCACGCCTTCGATCCGGCGGGCAAGCATCATTTCCTTGATCTTGCGGGTGATCGAATATTCATTCGTCAACAGGATGTTCTTTGCCACCTGCTGCGTAATCGTCGATCCGCCGACCGCCCGTTCGTCGGACCCCAGCTTGCTGACATAATCGACGACTGCACCGAACAGGCCGCCGGCATCGATCCCGCCATGGCTGAAGAAAGTCTTGTCCTCCGCCGCCAGATACGCCTCGATCAGGGTTTCGGGAAAATCCGGGTATTGGAGCTGCACCCGGCGTTCGCGGGCATAGGAATGAACAATCCCTCCATCGATTCCGCGTACCACGGTCGGCAGCGGTGGTTCGTAATCGAGCAGGGTTTCGGCGTCCGGCAGACTTCGTGCTAAAAGAACCCACGCGATCAGCGTTAGGATCAGCCCGATACCCAACGCAAGCGCGCCCCTGCGGAACCATTTGCGTTCGGTCCAGCCACGCCGGAACCACTTCCATAGGCCGCCGGCATCGCGCCGGATGCGGTAGCTTATCGCCTCAAATGTCGAATTCTGCGCCATAGTCAGCGATGGCCCTTAGCATGGGAATTCTGTCGCGCACCAGAACGATTGCCGGAACTGCATATCTTGTCGACACCCTGTTATCGGTGCCTCAATTGTAGACGCGGCCGCGCACGACTTTCAACGTGTCGATTGACGTGCGAAGTAGATGCGGATCGCGCGGTCCATGGTCCGGGCGAACTGGTCGCGGCCGGCATCGGAATTAAGCCGTTCGGCGTCTTCGACATTGGTGATATAGCCGGATTCGAACAGCACCGCCGGCACGTCGGGCGCACGAAGGACGGCGAGAGCCGCAGAACGGCGCCCCTGCGGATGGAACTTCAAGGTACCCTGCCCTTCGCGAATGATCAGCCCGGCGAGCTCGGCCGAATTTTCCTGCACACGGCGCTGCGACAGCTCGACCAAGATGTCGTTCACCTGTTGGTTATCGCCTTCGACGACCACGCCGTTCAGGGCGTTCGCGCGGTTTTCGCGCTCGGCGAAGCGGGCGGCAGCCTCGCTCGATGCATCCCTCGACAGCGTGTAGATGCTCGCGCCGCTCACGCCGGTTCTGGTACCGGACGAATCCGCGTGGATGGAAATGAACAGGTCGGCGTTCAGGCGCCGCGCGATCTCCGGACGGTCGATCAGGGGAACGTAGCTGTCATCGTCCCGCGTCATGGCAACGCGAATGCCGCCGCCCCCGATAAGTTCATCCCGCAAGGCATTCGCCAAGCGCATGACGATGAACTTCTCGACATAACCATTGCCGCTTGCCCCGGGATCGCGCCCGCCGTGGCCGGCGTCGATCACGACCAGCGGCCGGGTGTTGTCGCGGGGCCCTGCTATCGCAGGTAGATCGACCGGAGCATTCGCATCGGGCATGAGCAGCCTGATCACGTATTCTCGCCCGAGATGGGGCACCGGCAGAGTCGCGCCGATCGCGTAAAGCGTCGCCAGCAATGCGATCGGCGCAAGGAACAGCAACCAGATTTGCAGGCGAAGCGGCATTGGCCGAACCGTTAGGCGCTCGCCGCCGCCTTGTGCAATATGGTTGCGGAAAGAAAGCGCGGGTGCTAGCCCGCCGGCGTGATAGATGGAGCGTGCGAACCGCTTCGATGAAAAATCTTTCCTCGAGGAAAGATTGGACCATCGAGGAGTTCGGCCTCACTTTCCGGTTACGGGCAAGTCCCGATAGACCATACAACAGGTTGATGCAGACATGAATGGCCCCCACCCCGATCCAGCGATACGGCACAGCGGCCGTATTGCGCTGGCAACGGGGGAAGCCGCGCGCGACAAGCGCGAATTCGGGTCGGCAGACACATCACTCCGGCGCGATGCGGATACGGGAATGGAAGTTCGCGCCCGCCGGTCAAACTCAGCTTTCTTGAAAACATCCGGTTTCATCCGCGTTCTCAGGGGCTTCCACTTAACATGGCGCGTCTTACCAAAGGATGCCGGCGGCGGAACGATCCGCTGCTGGTCTCCGCCCGGTCGCGCTCGGAGAACGACTAATGGCAACGCGCATGTTGATCGATGCGCGCCACACGGAAGAAACGCGTGTGGCGGTACTCAAAGGCAACCGGATTGAGGAATTCGATTTCGAATCTGCCGAACACAAGCAGATAAAAGGCAACATATACCTCGCGAAAGTGACGCGGGTCGAACCGTCGCTCCAGGCGGCGTTCGTGGATTTCGGCGGCAACCGGCACGGTTTCCTCGCCTTCAACGAAATCCATCCCGACTATTACCAGATCCCGAAGGAAGATCGCGAAGCTCTTCTCGCCGAAGATGCCGAAGCTGCCGCCGAAGAGGCGCGGCTGCGGTCCGAAGACGAGGATGACGGCAATTTGCCGGGCGACGAATATGACGCCGACGACGAATCCTCCGAAGCACTCGCAGAAGACCTGTCGGAAGACGGGATGGAAGAAATCGACACTTCAGAGAAGGACCGCATCGCGACCATCGAGGAAGGCCGGGTCGATGACGACGATTCCGATGCCGACGACGACGATGACGGCGACGACGATGACGGCGACGACGATGGCGACGACGATGGCGACGGGGACCAGGACGGCGACGACAATAAATCCCGGGGTCGTCGCGGCCGCGGACGTCGGGGCCGCAACGATCGCTCGGGCCGCAAGAAAGGCGGCAAGGGCGGTCAGAGCCGGGCGAAAGAGGTCGACGAAGTCCGCGCGAGACGGCAGGAACTGCGCCGCCGTTACAAGATCCAGGACGTTATCCAGCGCCGGCAGGTGCTGCTCGTCCAGGTCGTCAAGGAAGAGCGCGGCAACAAGGGCGCGGCGCTGACGACCTATCTCAGCCTGGCCGGTCGTTACACGGTTCTGATGCCGAACAGCAGCCATGGCGGCGGTATCTCGCGCAAGATTTCCAGCGCCAACGACCGCAAGCGTCTGAAGCAGATCGTCGGCGATCTGAGCCTGCCCAAGAGCATGGGCCTGATCGTGCGGACCGCGGGCCTCAGCCGGACCAAGACGGAGATCAAGCGCGATTTCGATTACCTCGCGCGGCTGTGGGACGAAATCCGCAGCAACACCCTTGGCTCCAGCGCCCCCGCACTCATTCATTCGGACAGCGATCTTATCAAGCGCGCCATTCGCGACATCTACAATCGCGATATCGAGGAAGTCATCGTCGAAGGGGAGGAAGGTTACAAATCCGCCAAGGCGTTCATGAAGATGCTGATGCCCAGCCATGCGCGGCGGGTGAAGGCCTATTCCGATCCCGTCCCGCTGTTCCAGCGGTACGGCGCGGAAGATCAGCTTCGGGCGATGTACGACCCGGTCGTGCAGTTGAAATCGGGCGGCTATCTGGTCATCAATCCGACCGAAGCGCTGGTGTCGATCGACATCAATTCCGGCCGCTCCACCAAGGAGCACGGGATCGAACAGACGGCGACGGCAACCAATATGGAAGCCGCGCGGGAAATCGCCCGCCAGCTGCGGCTGCGCGACATGGCCGGGCTGGTCGTGATCGACTTCATCGACATGGATTACACGTCCAACGTCCGCAAGGTCGAGCGTGCGATGAAGGATTCGCTGAAGACCGATCGCGCGCGCATCCAGATCGGTCGTATCTCGAGCTTCGGGCTGATGGAGATGAGCCGTCAACGCCTCAGAACCGGCGTTCTCGAAGCGACGACACGCGAATGTCCGCATTGCGACGGGACCGGCCTGGTTCGCACCGCGTCGAGCGCGGGCCTGTCCGCGCTGCGCCTGATCGAGGACGAAGCGGCCAAGGGCAAGGGGACGACCATCTCCCTGTCGGCCAGCACCGAGGCCGCAGTGTATCTTCTGAACAGCAAGCGCGGCGACCTTGCTGAAATCGAGGAACGCTACAACGTGGCCGTCGAAGTCATCCCGGAAGGAGAGGACGAAGGCGCGAAGATGACCGTCGCCAGCTCCGGTCCGCGACCATCCGAAGCCCCGAGGTTCGAACCGATCGTCGACGATGACGACGACGACGACGAAGCGGAACTCGACGATGGCGGCGATGACGAGGACCAGGACGATCGTCCCCGTCAGAACCAGCGGCGCCGTGGTGGACGCGGCCGCGACCGGGCGGATCGCAATGACGGCGATACCGATAGCGAGGTTGACCGATCACGAAACGGCGGTCGTGAACGGGGTGGCCGGGACGACGACGACGACGATGGATCGCCCAAAAAGAAGCGGCGGCGGCGCGGTGGTCGCGGCCGTCGCGGCGGGAAGAGCCGCAATGGCGGGGACCAGGCCAGCAGCGCCGACACGCAAGGACGTTCCGACATGGATGAGACCGTCATCACCAAAGAGGATGCGGCCAATCTGGAGCAGGTGTCGGAGCACGTGAAGGACGACATGGCCGTCGTGGCCGGGCCGTCCGATACGCCTGAAACCGCCGAGGCAGCCGCGGCCGGCGAAAAGCCGAAGGCGAAACGCAAACCGCGCAAGAAAGCCGAACCGAAAAGCGGCGACGATGGCGATGCTGGTAACCCTGGCGGCCCCGGCGGCCAGGATGAGGAAACGAAGGACGTAAGCGAGGGAAAACCCGCCCGCAAGCGCTCCGCGCGGCGCAAGCCGATGGCCAAGGCGGACGACACGCCGTCCGACAGCATGCCGTCCGAAAGCGGGGCGCCGATAGCGGAAGCACCGAAGCGCAAACGGGCTCCGGCCAGAAAGACGGCGGCCACCGCCAAGGACGGTGTTTCCGAGCAACTGACGGACGATATTGCCGTAGTGGCGGACCCGGCGGACTCTCCGCAGAAGGCGGAAGCCAGTGATTCGTCCGCCGATCGCGCGAAGACGGCGGAGACGAAACCGTCCGACGGCAAACCGCGCCGCGGCTGGTGGCAACGCACTTTCGGCGAATAGGCGATCCGACCGGGTTGCGGCGGCGGATCGAGCGCTTCGCAACCCGGTTCTTTCACGTTGGTGGATACGTTCGACCGCAAGCATGAAAGCGAATGATGATGGATGAAATTCACCGTACCCCGGATCCGCGTTTCGCCGGAATACCCGACTATTCCTTCGAACCGCATTACTTCGAACTGTCGGATGGTCTGCGCGTCCATTTCATCGATGAAGGACCGCGCGACGGTGTACCGGTTCTGATGATGCATGGAGAACCGACCTGGAGCTTCCTCTACCGCAAGATGATTGGTCCTGTCGTCGATGCCGGCTATCGCGTCCTCGCGCCCGATCTCGTCGGTTTCGGTAAATCGGACAAACCGACGGACCGGGCGACTTTCAGCTATTTGGGGCATGTCGCCTGGATGCGCGAATGGTTCGAGGCGCTTGACCTTGAACCGGTCATCCTTGCCTGCCAGGATTGGGGATCGCTGATCGGACTGCGGCTGGTCGCTGCCATGCCCGAAAATTTCGCCGCCGTCGTTCTGTCGAATGGCGGGCTGCCTGCCGGTCAGGAACCGCCCGAAGCGTTCGCCAAATGGCGCGAATTTTCAAAAGTCAGCCCGGTATTTCCGGTCGGATCGATCATTCAGAATGCCACCGTCGGGACGCTGCCGGACGCGGTCGTCGCGGCTTACGACGCACCGTTCGACACCGAAGCGAGCAAGGCGGCCGCCCGGATCTTCCCATCGCTCGTTCCGCTGGGCAAAAACATCGCGACCCCCGATCAGCAAGCGGCCTGGGCGGTACTCGAAAAGTTCGAAAAGCCTTTCACCTGCTGCTTCAGCGACGCCGATCCGATCACGAAAGGGGGCGCCAAGCCGTTCATGGAACGGGTGCCCGGCGCCCGGCACGATCTGCACCGCACCTTGAGCGGAGGCCATTTCATTCAGGAAGACGATCCCGAAGGGTTCGTAGAAGCGATCCTGGAAACCGCGAAGCACGCGGGCCTGGCGCCGGCCTGAGTTCGACCGGCAGACATCACTTACGATCGGACGCAATGGATGACCAATCTCGAACCGCTTCGCATTCCTTCCGAAGCAAAGGAAACTGTTCGGCTGCTCTACATGGCGAAGCACGCCGAATTCGGTGGCGGCATGCATCCCGAAGACGGCAATCACGCGATCTACCATCACGAGGTCCGCACCACGCTCGAAAGCCTCGGCCTGAACCTGAGCTTCGCCGACAATTACGCTGTCCTGTTCGATCCGCCGCCCGTTGATTTCGTGCTTCCCCTGCTCAATCGCGGTGGGTTCCTCAATTCGGAGATGCTGATCCCGCTGCTGTGCAACATGCATCGCATTCCGTATCTCGGCGCCATCCCGTTCATACGCGGACTTGGGGATGACAAGTCCGTATCCAAGCTGGTCGCGCGCTCCTGCGGCGTACCGACGGCCGATTGGGCCTGCTATCGCCGCGGCGCGCCGGTTCTGGACAGCGCCCTGCCCTCGACCCCCGATGGTCGTTGGGTCATCAAACCGAACGCGTCGTCGGCAAGCTGGGGCATATCGGACGCCAGCGACTGGTTCGGCGTCGCAGACGCCGTGGCCAATATCCATGGGCAGGGCCACGACGCGATCGTCGAACCCTATCTCGACGGATATGATATCCAATGCGCCTTTATTACCATCAACGGTTCGCCGGTGGCACTGCCGATGCTGTGGTACGAACGCGAGGATACGCAGCGCTTGTGGACCTATTACGAGAAGCGCGATCTCGTTCAGAACAATGAAAAATCCGCCTTGAAACTGTTCGACGACAAGGTGCTGGCGAACAAGATCGAAGGGTTCGCCACGCGCTACGCCGATCAGATGCGGCCTTTCGATTACGGCAGGATCGAATTCCGGCTGAATTTCGATACCGGAGATATCAATTTCATCGAAATCAACCTCAACTGCAACCTCTGGTCGGAAAAGGTCATGGCGAAAGCGGCTGCAAGGGCCGGCTTCAGCCACGCCGACCTTCTCGAAACGTTGCTCGCCGAAAGTTGGCGGAGAAACGCGCTGATTTCCTGAGAGGCGCGATAACGCGCATCAGGGAATAATGGCCGAACCCTTCCAATCGAAGACCTTGCCGCTATCCGATATGGATAGCGCGCCGATGACACGCAGCAGGTTCTCGCCGGCCTCGTCCGGATCGGTCAGTTGGCCGTCGGGCAGGTTGGTCTGGAACGGCCGGGACAGGGCGCTGTCGACCGTTCCGGGATGCAGCCCCACGACGATCGCCTGATCATGCGAGCGTTTCATCTCGATGGCGAAGTTGCGGATCAGCATGTTGAGGGCCGCCTTCGATGCCCGGTAGGAATGCCAGCCGCCCAGCCGGTTGTCGCCGATCGAGCCGACCCGGGCCGAAAGCGCCGCGAAGACGCCGCGACGCCCCCGCGGCATGATCGGCAGCATATGTTTCGCGACCAGTGCAGGGCCGATGACATTCAGCGCGAAATTATCGGCCATGACCGATGGATCGATCCGTTTGTAGGTGCGTTCCGGCCCGTCGCCGTCCGGCAGCGTCAGGACGCCCGTCGCGACGAGAATCAGATCGGGCGGATCGTCCTTCATCCGCTTCGCTGCGGCGGCAATGCCGTCTTCATCGCGCAGATCGAAGGCGAAGGGCGTGTGTAGCGCATCCCCTGCCACTCCCGTTATTCCTTCGCCGCTACGCGAACCTGCGTAGACACGCGTGCCGGTACCGATCAGGGCACGACTGACCGCGCCCCCGATCGCGCCGGACGATCCGAAGATCGCAGCCGTCCGAAAGGGTCGCGAAACGTCGCGGTCGGTCATCCGGTTCTCCCCGGCTCGAATGGTATCGCGCGTTTGCGCGATTTGCATGCCCGGTTGTAAACTTCCGGCGTGTTTTGGAACAAGAGCTGGGCTATTGAAAGGCACCTTCGCTTGAATTGACCGTATCATTCGATAGAACACGGCAGCAGGCCGATAGCAGATACTGATCAGGAACGTACATCCCATGGCGACTTTCACTCTTCCGAAAAATTCGCGGATCAACCGCAAGGGGCAGTTGCACCGGGTGCCAGCCGATCAAGCGGCCAACGGTCGGCTGAAATCGTTCAAGATCTACCGCTACGATCCCGACACCGGCGAAAATCCGCGTTACGATACGTTCGAAATCGATCTGGACGATTGCGGACCGATGGTTCTCGACGCATTGTTCAAGATCAAGAACGAGATCGACCCCACCCTCACCTTCCGCCGGTCCTGCCGGGAAGGGATCTGCGGTTCGTGTTCGATGAACATGAATGGCAAGAACGGGCTGGCCTGCACCTCCGCGATCGAGGATCTGAAAGGCGAGATCCAGATCACCCCGCTGCCGCATATGGATGTGGTCAAGGATCTGGTGCCGGATTTCACGCATTTCTATGCGCAATATGCCTCGATCCGCCCCTGGCTCCAGGCGGTGACGCCGACTCCCAGCGGGAAGGAGCGGCTGCAATCGCCGGAACAGCGCGAACAGCTCGACGGGCTGTACGAATGCATCCTGTGCGCCTGCTGTTCAGCCGCTTGCCCGTCCTATTGGTGGAACAGCGACAAGTTTCTGGGGCCGGCCATTCTGCTGCAGGCCTATCGCTGGCTTGCCGACAGCCGGGACGAGATGACCGGGGAACGGCTGGATCAACTGGAAGACCCCTTCCGCCTGTACCGCTGCCATACCATCATGAACTGCGCGAATGTCTGCCCGAAGGGTCTCAATCCCGCAAAGGCGATTGCGGAAACCAAGAAGATGATGGTCGAACGCGCCATCTGATTTTCGTTCCTTCGGCTGTTCGCCGGACATGGCAAACCCTCCGCAATTCTTCGTTCACGAACCTGTGGACGGCAAGCCCGGCTGGTACAGCTGGGACATGGTCGATGACAGCCGGTTCAATTCCCAGGTTCTTGGCCCCCTGATGGTCCGGCGCGAAGGCAAGAAATGCCGCCTGCGGATGACGCCCGAACGCAAGCATACCAACCTTCAGGATATGATCCACGGCGCAACTACCTTGGCCCTGATCGACATATCGCTCTTTTCGGCGATGCATGTTCTGGGACGGGTCCAGGCGGGCATGGCGGTCACCCTGGAACTGTCCACCCAGTTCATCGGGGCGGGCCGTGTCTCCGAACCGCTCGATGCAGTCGTGGAAATCATGCGCGAAACGAAACGCCTGATGTTCCTGCGCGGCGAGGTCGTGCAGGGCGAACATCTGGTGGCCGCCTTCTCCGGTCTGATCCGCAAGGCGTCCGACCGCAAATGAACGCTACTCCGATATCGCGGTATGAACAGCTTGTCGAAGCCGGCGAACTGCGCCCGGACGAAGAGCAGAAGCGTGCGGCGCAGCGTCTGGCTGCGCTACGCAACGAGCTCAATACAAGCAGTGCGCCGGGGTTCCTCGACAAATTGTTCGGCCGCACGCACGCCCCGCCCCGCGGCATCTACATGTGGGGCGGCGTCGGACGTGGCAAGTCCATGCTGATGGACCTGTTTCATGAAAAACTGGCGATCGACGCCAAGCGGCGCGTGCATTTCCACGCCTTCATGCAGGACGTTCATGCGAGAATGCGCCGGTTCAGGCAATCCGACCCGGGCGATCCGATCCCGCTCGTCGCCAAGGATATCGCCCAGAACGCGCGCTGCCTGTGTTTCGACGAGATGGTCGTCAACAACAGCGCGGACGCCATGATCATGAGCCGGCTGTTTCGCGCCCTGATCGTTGATGAGAACGTGACGATCGTGACCACTTCCAACAGGCCGCCGTCCGATCTTTATAAAAACGGGCTCAACCGCGAGCATTTCCTGCCTTTCATCGCGCTGATCGAAGATCGGCTCGACATCGTGCCGCTCAACGGACCGGTGGATTACCGTCTGGACCGGATCGGCGGGCTGGACACTTGGCATACGCCCCTGGGCGACGCCGCGACCGCGCAGGTGCGGGAGGCGTTCTTCCGGCTTACCGACTACGATCCCGACGACAATGCGCATGTGCCGTCCAGCGATATCGAACTGGGCGGTGGACGGGTGCTGCACGTTCCGCGGTCCCTGAAGGGCGTGGGCGTTCTCAGTTTCAAAAGGCTGTGCGTCACGCCGCGCGGTGCCAGCGACTACCTTGCCCTCGCCCGCGCCTATCATACCATCATCATCGTCGGCATTCCCGTGATGGGACCGGACGACCGGAACGAAGCCGCCCGCTTCACCACGTTGATCGACGCTTTATACGAACAGCGGGTCAAGCTGTTCGCAACGGCCGATGCGGCACCCGCCGAACTATACGAGGCGGGCGACGGCAGTTTCGAATTCGAACGGACGGTCAGCCGGCTGATGGAAATGCAAAGCGATCAATATATGGCGCTGGGCCACGGATCGTCGGAGCCAACGGAAGCCTGACGCATCGTCCACCGCGCCTTACAAGGCGCTCATGCCGCGTCCGAAAGTTTCTGTTGCGCGGAAGCGAGCCGGAACATGACCTTCAGATCGCGCTCGCTCACCTGCAACGCGGCATCCGCCCATAGTTCGGTGATCTTCGTCAGTTCGGCCAATTCCAGCGCCCAGGATACTTTCATCGCACGCCGCGCATTGACCAATCCGGCATGACGACGGTCGATCCTGGCAACGAAGTCCCTGGTCGCTCGCACGCCTTCGCCTTTTTCGGCGAGATGATGGACCAGACCCATCTCGAACATTTCTTCGGCCGAATAGGTGGCATTGGAATTGATCAGGCGCTCCGCCGCCGCACTGCCCAGTTTGCGCGACAGGAACGCGTGCGCGCCCATGCCGGGGAACAGTCCGAACATGATCTCAGGCAGACCGAACGTCGCGCCCCGTTCGGCGACGATATAGTCGAATGACAACAACGCTTCGAATCCCCCGCCCAACGCGGCACCCTGCACCAGCCCGACGGTAAGAATAGGAAGATCGAGACTGTTCATATTGCGGTGCAGGATGTTGCAGCAGCGGTGCCCGTATGCTTCCAGTCCGCGACGGTCCCCTTGCGCGATCAGCTTGCGAAACAGTTGAAGATCGCCGCCGAAACAGAAGACCCCCGGCGCACGGCTGCCCAGGACAAGATATTTCAGCGGCAGCCCGCCCCGGCCGAAACCGGCAGCGATTGATTTTTGCCAATGTTCGAAATCAGTCAGTAGCGACGGGGTGAAGCTCGGCCGTCCGGCAGGCCGCATGTAGTTCCACAGGATCTGCGTATCTGCCTGGTACAGAACGTCGATCTCGTCGAGCGCGAGCAAGACATCGGGGATGGCCGCCATGTCCGGCGGCGCCGCCAGCGGTTCCGTCGCCGAAGTCAGCGGGACGATGCCCGCATCTGTATCGTTTCCGGCGGCTGGATCCGCCCCCGCCGTCTTCGTCCCGTCCATCGCCGCAACCCCGTCATGGTGAAATGGATGCCCTCATCGTCCGTGGGCTACAGGAGCGACGACTTCATTGGCAAACGGTAATTATCGACAGTTTTACATGAATTGTCCGGCAGCATGCCCGTTACTAGGCCAAGGCAACGCTTGCTCACGCGGTCGGAGCAAGCCGCTGCACCGATTTTTGCAGCATCAGCAACTGCCACAATATCCGTCCGTGATCGGATCGCCCCGAAATATGCGCTTCCGCCATCTTGCGAAGCGCGTCGCCATCGAACCAGTCCATGTCCGCCAGTCCGGGATTGGCGGCGATGCCGCGCGCTTCTTTCGCCAGAGGCCCGCGGAACCATTGGGAGATGGGCGTTACGAAGCCTTGTTTCGGCCGATAGAGGATGTGGTCCGGAAGGTATCGTTCCATCGTGTGCTTCAGCAGCCATTTGCCATGGCCGCCGCGGATGCGCTGGCGGATCGGCAACTGCACGGCGAATTCGATCAGCCGATGATCGAGCAGCGGTTCGCGCGCTTCCAGGCCGACCGACATGCTGGTCCGATCGATCTTCGTCAGGATATCGCCCGGCAGCCAGAATTTGAGATCGGCATATTGTGCCCGGTCGAGCCCGGTGCGCGCCGGCGCGTGCCGCATCAATTCGATCAGCGGTCGTTCCCCTTCATACCCCTGCAATTCCCGCCGGAACCGTTCGGTGTACAGCGATTGGCGCAGCGCGGTGGGAATGACCGACAGCGCATGGGCATATCCGGTGTCGCCATCGCGGGCGAGCGACTGGAAGGTCGATTTGGCGCGCAGATATCGCGGTGCCCAGTCGGCTTTGGGCCAGATCCGTCCCAAACCGCCGAACAGCGGACCGCGTATGGCCGATGGCATGATCGACCGGAACTGTTCCTCGCGGGCATGGAAGAGGTGCCGACGATATCCGGCGAAAGCCTCGTCGGCCCCGTCGCCCGACAACGCGACGGTCACATGTTGCCGGGCGAGCTTGCAAACGCTCCAGGTCGGCAGGGCCGAGGCATCCGCGAAGGGTTCGTCGAACATCGCGCCTATCGCATCGACGTGCTGAAAATCGCCGGGTGCTATCGTCCGGCTGTGGTGATCGGTCCCATATCGCTGCGCCACCTCCTCCGCATGGGAGGTTTCATCGAGGGCGGCGACATCGAAACCTATCGAACAGGTCGTCACCGGGGTCCGGCTTGTTTCGGACATCAGGGCGACGACGCTGGAGGAATCCACCCCGCCGGAAAGAAATGCGCCCAACGGCACGTCGGCTGCCATGCGCGAGGATACGCCTTCGCGCAGATGGTGCAGCAATTCGACGCTATTATCCGCCGCCCGGCCGTTGTTCCGGCGGCTGAAATCGACATCCCACCATTGGCGGGACGGCTGCGGCGCCTCGTCATGGCGCAGCAGCTGGAAATGACCGGCGGCCAGTTTCCGGACATTTCGGAGGATACTGCGATGATCGGGAACGTAGCCCCAGGTCATATAATCCTCGACCGCCAGGGGATCGATGCGCCGTTTCAGCAAGGGATGCGCCAGCAGGCCCTTGAGTTCGGACGCAAAAGCCACGCTGCCATCGCTCAGATGCGTTAGAAATAGCGGCTTCACGCCAAGCCTGTCGCGGGCCAGCAGCAATTGCCTGCGCTGAATGTCGTAAATGGCGAACGCGAACATGCCGTTGAGCCGGGACAGGCACTCAACGCCCCATTTCTGATAGGCGGCGAGGATGACTTCGCTGTCGCCATCGGTCCTGAAACGGGCACCGCCCTGTTCCAGTTCGCGGCGCAATTCGCGATAATTGTAGATTTCTCCGTTGAACGTGAGGACGGCGTTTCCGTCCGCCGAATGCATCGGCTGCGGCGAACCGGCAATGTCGATGATCGACAGTCGCCTGTGCCCCAAACCGACCCCCGCACCCGTCCACACACCGGCACCATCGGGGCCGCGATGGGCCATGACTTCGCACATCCGTTCGATGCGGGCCGGATCGACCGGCTTGGGCGTTCCGCAATGGAATATACCGGCGATACCGCACATGCTACGACCCCTAGCGATCGTGCAGCATTCGGTCCAACCATTCGCGCTCGTCGCCGATCGCCTGGCGGAAATCGGCAATGGCATCCTGCGCCGCGCCGTCCGCCTGCAATTCGCTCGACAGGATCAGCATTGCGGTTGCTTCGTCTCGAAGCAGCAGGCGATTCCGCATGGCGGCCAGTTTCAGTTCGAAAGCACTGCCGGTCAGCAAATCGCCGGTGCGAAAGCTGGTCTGCGCCAATCGTTTATGCTGTCCATGGACAAGCAGCCAATCGCTCTGCGCGTTCGGCGTGTCCGGGCCGGGCCGCATCCAGCGCCAGTCGCTGTCCGGCACCAGTGCGCCCTCCCCGAAAGCCGTAGCCTCCCGCCCTTCGCCCTGGTCCGCATAGAGCGCGACGAACGCGTCGATCTGCTGACCCTTCGGGCCGATAAAGCGCCCGATCAGTCGATGATCGGCGCCGGTGGCGCGCGGTTGCCAATCGTAAGTCGGTGTATAATCCGTCTGGGTCCAGCCCGGAACGGATGCGAATTCGATAGTGTCCCCCAACGCTGCGCGGGTGCCCGTCGCAGCATCGTTCCACAAAGCGAACGATACGACACATGCGAGGATCGCAGCCGTCATCGTCGCGGTTCGTCGGCTCCGACCGAAGGAGATGTAAGGCTCCAGCCAATGGGGTATCCGCAGCAGGGCGGCACCGGTTGCCAGGTCTTCCGGATGGCGATCGAACCACGGCCAGGCCGCCGCCAGCAGCGCGCCGACCACGAGCGCGAAGAACACCCAGCCATAGAAGATATGGTCGAACCCCTCGGCAAAGGCGATGCCTTCGGATTGCGCGATATAGATCGTGCCCCATGCGCGCACGCCATTTGCGAGAACCGGCAGGGCAATCGCGGCCGCCATGAAAACCAGCCGCCGGCGCCAGCCTTCGAAGCAGGCATAGGCGACCAGAGTGCCCAATGCGATCATCGCGACGAGGAACTTCACGCCCGAACACGCTTCGGCAACTTCGAACAGGCCGACCGGTGTCTCGATGAACACCCCGTCAACGATGGCTGGTATCCCGCTCAGCCGCGTCAGCGCGATCACCATCTCCGCCGTGAGCATCTGCAATGCCGGAACCAGCTCGTCGCCGAAGGGCACGAGAAACAGCGCGTAGCAGATCGGGAACAGGTTGGCGGCGAATACACGCGGCCCGAGCAGCGCCAGTAACGATGCCTGCAGCGCCGCAACCGCACCCAGCTGGCTCACCGAGTTGATCCCCGCAAGCGTACCGAGCAACCATCCCAGCAATGTGACCGCCAGCACCGCGACACCCGGCCACCAGGCGCGTGGTTCGATACCGGAGATGCTTGCCCAGCGTGTATGGACCAGCCAGCCGATGATAAGCGGAACGAACAGGATGTGGTTGTAGGTCGAAATGTTCCACCACTGGTCGAACATCGCCTGCCAGTCGTTCCAGGTGAGCGTGAACATAGCGGCCCAGGCGACGGACAGGCCGAAAAGCGGTTTGCGCCAGGACAGCGGAACCGCGGTTTGCCATGCCGAAAACGGTGGCTTTGAAATATTTTCAAGCGGCATCGGAAACAACCTGCGCGACGCCATGTTCGTCACCTGGTTTACTAAGTGTACCAAGTGGCTCCAGCATCCGATCCCAGCTCTGCTGCGAACGAACATATTCGCGCGCCGACCGGCCCATCCGGATTGCCGATTGCGGATCGGCGAGGAGCGCCAACCCCCGTTCGACAAGGGCGTCATCCGAAGCGCCGATGGCAAAATCGTGGCCATCCTTCGCCTCGATCCCGGTGGCGGCTTCCGAGGAAAGCAGCACCGGCCGCGCCATCGCCATCGCTTCCAGGACCTTGTTCTGAATGCCCCGTGCGATTTCCAGGGGAGCGACCACGATCGTCGCCCCCGCCAGAAACGGGCGCATGTCAGGCACTTCTCCCCAAATGCGCACGCCTTTGTCGGCGCTACGATCGCGCAATGCGCGAGGGGGCGCCCGGCCGACGCAATGAAACTCCGCCTCCGGATATAGCCGCTGGAATGCGGGGAAAAGCCGATCGATGAAGCGGATCGCCGCCGCTATATTCGGCGGATAGTCCATCTGGCCGGTGAACACGAAACGGGGACCGCCCACGTCGCTCAAAGCGGCGTGGGGACGGGTTGCCGCCGGATCGAAAAAGGCGGCGTCGATCCCGTTTCTAACGACGTGTATGGTGCGATGGTACGCCGGACCTATACGCGAAAGAAACAAGTCGCGTTCCGCCTCGCTGATGAGCAGCGTCGCATCCGCACGTTTGGCCAGCCGCGCTTCCTCGCAAGCCAGCAAACGCCCCTCGCGTGCATCGATCCAGGTCCGGGGGCCCCGCCCCTGGCCCGCGTAAGCATCGAACTTGGCGGAATCCACATCGCACAGATCGACGACGACGCGCCCCTCGAAGCCCGCCGGAACATACTGTCCCATCTGCCCGGAGAAAACGACGATGGTCGCGACGCCGTTATCGGCGCAGGTCCGCTCGACCCATCGTTTGAGATCACGATTGCCGAAGGCGGTCAGGCTGGCCGGCTTGCCTGTCGCCAATGCCTCGATCCCGGCGATTGCCAGGGATTTACGGCGGCGCGCGACACGAAGACTGCGGGCCATGTCGGCTACGACTGCGACATTGGCGGGATCCGCATGCCCGTCCGACAGGCATCCGACATGCACCGGCGCCAGTTTGCACAGGGCCTTCAGCAGATGATAGGACCGTATGCGGTCGCCCCGGTCCGGCGGAAAAGGCAGACGATGCGCGAGGAACAGGATGTCGCCCTTCACGCCAGATCCCGGGCGATGAACGGCCCCAGACGGTTCGCAACCGCCAGCGGCAACTTCTTCCACAGCGCGATCTTCGCGGCGTAGCTTTCATTCGCGGGGCTGAGATCGCGTGGTTTTGCGTGCGGTGCCGTCCAGCTGCCATAGGTCAGCGGTAACGGATCGAAGCCCCAGTTCCTCTTGTAATGATAGGGCCCGCTACCGGTTTTGGATCGGCCGAAGTCGAACCGGCTCATCCCGCGCCGACGTGCATGACACATCAGTTCGTAATACATTCGCTCGTTCGCGCGCAGCTTACGCGCCGCAAAGACGCCTCCACCCCAATAAGGAAGGACGGTCCCGTCGTGATAGAAGGACATCACGCTGGCAACCGGTTCGCCATCGTGGCGGACGGTAAGGATATCCGCCTCGCCGGCAAAACCGTCGAGCACGGCGTCGAACAGGGAGCGCGGGAATACCGGCGTTCCCAGATTGTGGACGCTGCGCGTATAGACCGCATAATGCGCCTCGCGGTCCTCCGCCGCCGACCCGACGGTAACTTCGAATATCTGCTTCAGGCTTTTGCGGATCTCCGCGCGCTGTTTGCGGGGGATGTCCAGCAATTGCGCATCGGCCGTGTCCGCCAGCGGGCGCACGAACCCGCAATGGCTCGACGATGTCTGCGCCCAGTCGGATGGAACGCATCCGCCCCGCACCTCTATCGTCCGGCACGAAAACCGCGCCGCGTACGCCTGTGCCGTCGAGCATAGTTCGCGTGCGATCGCTCCGCTATCGGCCAACGGCCCCCCGTCGACGGCAAAGCCGCTCGATATCAGGGCTCGCCCGAACAGCGGGGAATGCACGATCGTCAGTGGCAACCACCCCGTAAGTCGACCGCACGAACGCGCGACGATGCCGGCGGCCTCATGTCCCGTGCCGGCGGCGACCGATCGCAACCACAAGGGGCGATGAAACAAGGACCCGCCCTGCTCCGCAACGAACGCCTCGATCTCGGCGATCTCCTGCTGATCGCCGAAGTCCGCTATCGTCAGACACGGGGCGTCGACCGGAAACGTGGCGTTGACGGGAAACGGCTCGTTGACGGGAAACGGGGCATTCACGGCGCACGCTCGGGCGAAAGGTCGGACCGGAACGCGGAAGCGGGTTCGCTCGCCAATTGCGCGGCACGCGATCCCTCCCGATAAGCCAGGACATCCATGCGGCCCCATGCGAATTCGCCGACAAGTTCCTGCAATTTCGGTGCCATTTTTGCAAGGTTGGTATAGTGGCGAAACCGCGACTTTATCGGTGCGCCGTCCACGCGCGGTTGGTCCGGATCGATTTCCCACGGGTGGAAATAGAAGATGGCCGGACGTTGCTCTTCGCGATTGACCTGCCGGATGGCCCAGCGCGAGAAGGCATAAGGCAGCACGCGAAAGAACCCGCCCCCACCGGCGGCCACCCGGCGCCCGCCCAGGATCGCGGTGGTCACCGGTATTTCGATCAGGTCCGCCCAGGGCAGCGGCTTGAACGAGAAACGCGGTGCGTCGCGCCACCCATAATGGTCATGCGCGACCGGCGCGACGCTGCTGGAATAGAGGTAATCCTGTTCGACCAGTTCCAGATACGCCCATGGCGTGCGCTGGTCGATCGAGAAGCTGGGCGCCCTGTATCCCGCGATCCGGATACCCGACGCATCCTCCAGGATCGTTCGCGCCTTGCGGATGTCGTCCGCGAATTCGGCGCGCGTCATGGTGAATACGCGCGTATGGTCGTAACCGTGGCTGGCCAATTCGTGCCCCGCTTCTACGATCGTGCGCATCAGGGGTCCGTTGCGCCTGGCGACCCAACCCAGCGTGAAGAATGTCGCGGTCACATCCGCTTCGGCGAACATGTCCAATATGCGCAGGACATTGTCTTCGACACGCAGCGATAGCCCGTCCCAATCGTCGCGCCCGATCACGTTTTCGAACGCGCCGACCTGAAACCAGTCTTCGACGTCGACCGACAGTCCGTTGACGATGCGGGAGGGAATGATGGGGGAGTGTTCCAACGCGATGGGGATCCGGCGTCAGGCCGCCTCGCGCGCGGCGTGGCCCGTTTCAATCCATTCGATCAGCATGGTGAGCACGTGGCGCACTGCCGCATCCTGATCGACCAGCTTGTTTTCCAGTACGTCGATCCGTGCCCGCATATCCTCGTCGCAGGCGTCCGTGGACACGGGGGCGCCGGCGGATAGCTCGACCACCGCCTGCTGCAATTCGCGAATCTGCGCGTCGCGTTCCTCCAGCAAGCTTTCGACATCGATCGTCGTATCGACGGCAGCTTGCGTGGCCGCAGGTTTGTTCGCGATATGCTTGACCGGTCCGGGTGCCGGCGCGGCTCCGATCTTGTCGAGGGGTTTGGCGGCCGTTTCGGGGAAGGCGTTGTCGCCTTTCATTTCGGCAAGCACCGACTGCAGCATGGCATTGTCGATGCAGGTGCGCTGTTCGACCGCACCCAGCAGGAGCAACCGCGTCGCGACCTGGTTCACGCGGCGCGGGATACCGTCGGTCGCCTCGTAAAGCTGCTTGAACACGCGTTGATCGAATTCGGGATTGCCATCCCAGCCGACACATTCCAGCCGGTGCCGGATATAGGGTTCGATTTCGGACGGTTCCATGGCCTTCAGATGATGCGCGGCGATCACCCGCTGACGCAGCTGCTCCAGCGCATCATGTTCGGCCAGCACCTGCTTGAATTCCGGCTGTCCCAGCAAAAGCAGCTGGAGCAGCGGGTGGGAACCCAGTTGGAAGTTGGACAGCATCCGTAATTCTTCCAGCGCCTCGACCGAAAGATTCTGCGACTCATCCACGATCAGCAGGCAACGGCGGCCTGCGCGCGCCTCGTCATGCAGGAAGCTCTCGATCGCCCCCAGGGCCCGCGCCTTGTCGTGCCCCTCGACCTCCAGCCCGAAACTCTGCGCGGCGACATGGACCAGCTCATCCCCGTCCAGATTGCTGGTGACGATCTGGCCTACCGTCATCTGTTCGCGATCGATCTTCTGCATCAGATGCGCGACCAGCGTCGACTTGCCGGAACCGACCTCGCCCGTAATGACGATGAAGCCTTCGTTCTGGGCCATGCCGTAGCCGAGATAGGACAGCGCCTTGCGGTGCGTGGCGCTTTCGAAATAGAAGTTCGGGTCCGGTGTAAGCTGAAACGGTCGCCCGGTCAGCCTGTAGAAATGGTCGAACATGCGTTTGTCCCCTTGAAACTAAAAGCCGACGCGCAGACCGACCAGCGCGGATGCGGCGGTGAAATCTTCGGGCGACGTGTCGCTGTCGATGTGGTCCAGCGCCACGGCGGCGCGGGCGGAAACGCGGCGGGTCAGACTGCGGTTGTAGGCGGCCGATCCGCCCAGCGTTGTGACATCGCCCGCCGCTTCGAAACCGCTTTCGAGATGATTGAGATAGACATTGGTGGCGAAGCCGGACCGCGCGTCGATCTCGCCCGACAGAAACAGCGACATGGTATATATTTCATCGGTCACGCCGTCCGCTACGCCAAGCACGCCGCCCCGTGGCGCGATGAAGCGGCGGCGGTCGTAGCCGACACCGACGCCCGCGTTCAACCGGCCGGCAGCGACGGTATAGCTGCCCGATACGCCGCGCGACCGGAAGATCGACGAACGTACGGAACTCAATGCATCGCCGAGACACTCGCCGCCCTCCGAACCGCCGACGCATCCGCTGAGATCGCCGGTCAGCGCATTGCGCCCCGCCGTGAATCCTGCAGGGAGATCGGCGAGCGCGCCGTTCAGGCGGTTGCCGAAGCCCGAAACCGTATCGTAGACGGAGATGTTGACCGCTTCGCGGCTGCTTGGGGCCCAGGCGAAGCTGCCGTAATAGGTGGTGGAATCGTAACGGCGACCGATATGCGCCTCCAGCGCGGTGCGCGTACTGGGCCGCCAGATGATCCCGGCATCGTATATGAGACCGGATACATCGTAGGCCAGCCGGCGCGGCCGGCTGTCGTCGGTCACGAAGCGTCCATCGTCCCCGATGACGGGATTGCCTTCCGCATCGCGCAACGCGTCGCGGGCGGACACTTCGACATCTTCGTAACCCACGCCGGCAACCAGCGCCAGATCGGGCCCGACGGGAAGCTGCACGTCGGCCCGCGCATACAGGTCGCGCACCCGCTGATCGAGGTTCGCCACGTCTTCCTGGTTCCATCCGGCACCAAGCCCCAGCCCGACGGGTAATGGTTCGCCCGGGCGAGTGCCGATCGCTACCGCTGCACTCTGCGATACGGATTCATCGAAAATGTCGGCGGGTTCGGCACCGGGACGTAGCGTGACCGCATCGGGCGCATCGACGCGAGTATAGCCGATGCGGTAATTGCCAGCCGCCGTGATGTCGCCCGAACGTCCCTGAAAGCTCGGCCCGGCATAGACGGAATAGATCTGGCTCTCTGCGTCCTCGCCGATCAACGGGTTGAGGGTGGACGCCCCGGACCCGTCCACCCGTGTCGTCGCAGCGAGGCCGCCCGCTTCCAGCGTGAGCGTTTGCGGAATGATCGTCGCATAACCGCGCGCGACACCGCTGATCGTGGTGCTGTCGCGGGTATCGTCGCCGTAACCGATATTCTGTTCGACCCGAAGCGACACCGATCCGCCATTGCGGCGGCCGGTCACGCTGGCGTCGACCCCGGCGGCAAGCTGGGTGAAGGTAACGACATCGTCGTCCGGCTCCAGTTCGGCGACGACGATCTGCGAAACTTCGATATAAGGATCGAGCTGCACCCGGCCATCGCCGGCGGCGCGGGCGCCGCTATCGCGGTTGCCGAGACCGTCTTGCCCCGCGACCGGAACGGCGGCGGCAAGGCCGATGCCCAGTACAATCAGGCTTGGGATGCGGCGTGTCTTCACGGGTTATTCCCCATATCCGTAATAGGAACCGAAATTTCGCCCACTGGGGCTGAATTGCACGGCGTTCAAAAGCAGTTTGATGTCGGGACAGGCGGACAGAAGCTGACAGGCATCCTCCAGCGCGCTCTGTCCGGTCCGGTCGGCCCGCGCGACGAGCAGCGCCTGTCCGACATGCTTGGCGAGTTCGGCCGCGGGGGATGCGGAAAGCGCCGGGGGAGAATCGAAGATGACGATCCTGTTCGGCGATCCCCTGGTCAGCCGGTCGAGCACTTCGCCGGTGCGACTGCTCGAAAGATATTCGCTGTCGGAATAAGTCTGATTTCCGCAAGGCAGTACCCACAGGCCGGGAATGTCGGTCCCTATCGCAAGTTCTTCCGGCAGGATCGCATCGTCCGCCAGACAGTCCATGAATCCCGGACCGCTCGGCAGGCCGAAGGTCGACAGGATAGACGGTTTCGCAAAATCGCCGTCGATCAGCAGGACTTCGCTATCGCGTTCCGCCGCCATCGCGATGGCGAGATTGGATGCGCAAAAGGTCTTGCCTTCCGCCGGATGCGGGGAACATACCAGAATGCGCCGCGACAGCGCCGTACCCCGTTCGCGCGCCGCTTTGAGAATACGGCGCTTTACGATGCGGAATTCTTCGAGCAACGCCGTCGTGATACCTTCGGGCACGATCAGTCCCTGTTCGCGCAGGTGATCGCGATCGATCGCATGACGCTGACCCGTCAGCGAAACCGCGCCGACATCCTGCTGGACTATCAGGTTTGTACGGACGCTCGGAACGGGCAGGGCCTCGGACGGGGCGTGCGCGGGTTTGGCGGATTGCTGCGAAACAGTTGTCGGACCAGGGGGTGGCGCCGGATCCGGTGTGCGGACCTTCGCGCGCTTCATCGCCGGTTCGGGCAGCTTGCCCTTGATCGGCGCGGCCTTGAACGGATCGAAGCCGAACGCACCGCTCGCCCGCTCGAACAGGGAATGTTCGCCCGGGCTCTCGCTCGACGGTTCGTCCTCGGGCGGCAGGGGTATGTTCGTATGTTCGGTCATCGCATTACCTCAGGCCACCGTGCCGCGCTGAAAGAATTCGGCTGCGAGCAGGATCAGGCACAATCCGCCGAGCGATGCGGTCCCGGCGGCGAAATAGCGCATCCGCCGATCGCGAAGCTGGCGCGCCGCATCGGTCATGGAATGCGAGATCGCGCCCAGCACCGGCAGATCGAGCGCGCGTTCGAGCTTGACCGTCGTCGCGAATGTCGATCGCAACTGGCCAACCGCGAAAGCTGCCCCGATCCCCGCCGCAAGGCCGGCCACCAGCACGCCGATAAGCAGCAGTGGACGGTTCGGAGCCGATGGGGTTTGCGGCGCGGTCGGCGGATCGATGACTTCGAACTTGAAGGAACTACGCTCGTTCTCGACCTGTCCGCGCAGTTTCATTTCCTCGCGGTTCTGCAGAAGCTCGTCGTAATTTTCCTTCAACACTTCGTAATCGCGGCTGATGCGCGTCGCTTCGGCGGCGGCGGCCGGTTCGTTTGCCTGGCTCGCGGTGAGCGCCGCCAGTTCGGACTGCAGCGCCGCCCGGCGCGACGCCAGCGCCTGCACATTCGCCTGCCGTTCCGCCTTGATCGAGACGAGCGAACTGTATGCCGGGTTCGGCGAACCCGAAGCGCTGGGGTTCTCGCGCGCAGCCTGCCGCGCAAGCAGCGCGATCTGTTTGTTCAACGCGACGATATCGGGATGGCTGCCGGTGAGGCCGCGCGCCTGGAGCGAAGCCATCTGGCCGCGCGCTTCGGCCAGGGCCTGCCGCGCGCCGCCGCCGTTGGTTGCCGCGCCCGCGATGGAACGCGGCGTGCTGGAAAGCTGGCCGTTGATCGCCGCCAGCGCGCTTTGCGCGGCAGCCAGATCGGCATCGACGTCGCGCAGGTCGGATCGCAGCAACTGGCGCTTGCCCGAAAGCGTGGCGGTGCCACCGACGAGGTCCGGATTTTCCGCTTCGAAGTTCAGGCGGCGCTGTTCCGCCGCCTCCAGTTCCAGCTTCCGTTCGTCGAGCTGCCGATCGAGAAAAACGATGGTTTCGGCCACATCGCCACGGTTGCCAGCGAGGTTTTCCTCACGAAAGATGTCGATCAGTTTCTGGACGACATCCTGGGCCAGTTCGGCGTTCTCGGCATCGGAAAAATCGCTGCGGCCGATTTCGGCCTTGAGTTCGAACAGATTGTCTTCTTCGCTGCGGATCGTCAGCGTTTCGGTCAGATCGGCGATAGCGGTTTCGAGGTCCTTCTGCGATTCCAGGCCTTCGCCCAGCCGGGTCGAGCGGATGACTTTCGCAAGGTTGACCGAGCTCACCAGCGTGCTGCGGATACGGCGGATTTCGCGTTCGGTCCCACCGGCGATCTCCAGCTGTTCGGCCAGCACATCGTCCAGCTGGACATAGATGCGCGCTTCCGATTCATACGAATTGGGAACCAGTGCGACAACCAGCCAGCCGAGCACGCAGACCATGTAGGCGACCGCAAGCGCGAGCCATCGGCGTTGCCAAACGGAAAAGACCGCTGCGCGGAAATCTTCGAAAACTTCGTTCATGAAATGCGGCCGATCGGGTTAGAACATGCTTTCGGGAATGATGATTACGTCGCCGCCTTTCAGAAGGACGTTCGCAGTGGTGTCGCCCTTCTTCAAAAGATCGTTGAGGCGAAGGGAATATTCCTCCTGCTTGCCGCTCTGCTTGTTGAACCGCACCAGTTTCGCGCGATTGCCCGCCGCGAATTCGGACAGACCGCCGACCGCGATCATCGCGTCGAGCACGGTCATGTTCGCGCTGTAGGAAAGCGATGCGGGCTGCTCGGTCGCGCCGATGATGCGGATCTGCTGGCTGAAAACGCTTTTGGATTCGTTGATGATGATCGAAACCAGCGGGTCTTCGATATATTCGGACAGTTGGAGCCGGATGTCCTGCGCCAGCATCGCCGGCGTCTTGCCCACGGCCGGCATGTCGGTCACCAGCGGCGTGGTGATGCGGCCATCGGGACGCACGGTGATCTTTTCCGCGCCAAGTTCCGGATTGCGCCAGACATGGACCGTCAGCGTGTCCATCGGGCCGATGATGTATTCTTCGCTCGGCCCTTCCTGAAGCGATACGAAGGATGCCGGCGGCAAGGTCCGCCCGCCGGTAGACGCGCACCCAGCGACCCCCAATGCGACGAGCGCGCCCGCGATTCGAAAAAAACCTGAGTGTATTCGCAGCATCGACACGCTTTCCCTTCTCGCCATCCGGGAGGGTTCCGAACGGGCATTCGCGCGGATAACCGAAACGGGGGAACCTCAGGGCCCCATCCGTTCGCACCGGCGGCTTCACGATCCCGTGCTGCCGAAAAAGGGTGAATATACCGTTAGCTTTAGACGGTTACGGCGTGTCGATTGCAGTCCGGTCCCGAAACGGGACAGCCCAGCCGGGGGTTCTTTACACTAGCATTTCGGCGGCCGGCCCCTGACCCAGAAACGCCGATGGCGACGCACTTGCGCCATAGGCTCCGGCGCAGAACACGGCGACGATATCACCCACTTGTGCGCGCGGCATGAACGCCTTGTCGGCCAGCCGGTCGAGCGGCGTGCAGAGGCACCCGACGATGTTCGCTTCTTCGGTCGGCGGCGTATCGTAACGCGTGGCGATCGCGACGGGATAGTTGCGGCGCACCACCGTACCGAAATTGCCGGACGCCGCCAGCTGGTGATGGAGGCCGCCGTCACAGATCAGGTAGGTGACCCCGTGGCTTTCCTTACGGTCGAGGATCCGGGTGAGGTACACGCCCGCTTCGCCCACGAGATACCGGCCAAGTTCGATGCACAGATCGGTGTTCGCCAACACATCGGGCAAATCGGCGAAGCGCGCATGGAGCGCTTCGCCGATCGAGACAATATCGACCGGTTCATCACCCGCGAAATAGGGTATGCCGATGCCGCCGCCCATATTCAGCTTCGGTAAAGCCCGATCTATCTGCCGCGAAAGGCGCGTAGCCAGATCGAGGACATTGCCCTGCGTTTCGATCAGCGCATCGGCGTTCAATGTCTGGCTTCCGGTGAAGACATGCAAACCGCGCCATTCGGCGCCTGCGGCAATGATCTCCCTCGCAAGGGGCGCCACATGTTCCTCATCGATGCCGAACGGTTTGGCTCCGCCGCCCATTTTCATTCCGGAACCGCGCAGTTCGAACGCCGGATTCACCCGGATAGCGAGCTTGGGGACGTGCCCCGCTTCATCCGCGATCCGCAAGGCACGCGTAGCCTCGTTCCGCGATTCCAGATTGAGCGTCGCACCCGCTTCAATGGCGGCGCGCAGTTCCTCGTCGCGCTTTCCGGGCCCTGCGAAACTGATGCGGGATGCGGGCATACCGGCGGCAAGCGCGATGGCCAGTTCCCCACCCGATGCGATGTCGAACCCATCGACCAACGGCTTCATATGCCGAAGAAGCGGTCCGAAAGGATTGGCCTTGATCGCGAAATTGATGCCGAGCCGGTCCGGCATGGCAGCGCGAAGTTCGGCGATCCGGGCGTCGCAATGTGCGCGTGAATAGATGAAGATCGGCGTGCGTCCGCCCTTCTCGACCAGCCGGGTCGCGGTCATTCCGCCGATCGACAGTTCGCCGTTCAGACTTTCATAGCCAGCGGGTATCGGACCTATGGGTTTCACGGCGCCGCCTCGTTCGCCAGACGGGATCGGTCGACCTTGCCATTCGCGTTGACGGGAAGCGATGCGCGCCAGTGTATCCGTTTCGGCTGCATGAAGTTCGGCAATCGCCTGTTGAGTTGCCGCAACAATGTATCGCTGTCCCTACACCCGCTTCTGTCCGAACCGACGTAGAGATGGATGACCTGCCCCAGCGCCTGGTCCGGCACGCCGACTGCGACCGCCTCCTTCACCAATCCCGTCGCCAGCGCGGCGTCCTCGATTTCCTGCGGGCTGATACGGTTGCCTGCGCTCTTGATCATCGCATCGCGCCGGCCGGCGAAATACAGCAGTCCTTTTGCGTCGCGGTGTACGCGATCGCCGGACCATACCGCGATTCCGCCATATCGCGATTGCGCAGGTGCGGGTCGGAAGCGTTCGGCGGTGCGGGCACGGTCCTGCCAGTAACCCGACGCGACCAGCGGCCCGCAATGCACCAGTTCGCCTTCCTCTTCCGGTCCGGCGATCCGTCCGTCATCGGTTACCACCAGTATCTCCGCATGGGGGATGGCCGTGCCCATCGACGTCGGGTTCGCATCGATCAGACGGGGATCGAGAAAGGTCGAACGGAACGCTTCGGTCAGGCCATACATGGCGAACAGGTCGGCGTCCGGGAATGTCCGCCGCAATTTGCGCACCAGTGGTTCGGTCAAGGCTCCGCCGCTGTTGGTGAGGCGTCGGATGGGCGAAGCCGCCTCGTGCGGCCATGCAGGCTCCATCAGTTGCAGCCACAGGGGCGGCACTGCCGCAAGAGTGGTAACCGCGTGTTTCGCGCACGCTTTCACGACGTCCTTGGCGAAGAGATAATCGAACGGCACGACGCCACCGCCGGCGTACCAGCTGCTGAACAGCTGGTTCTGTCCATAGTCGAAGGAGAGCGGCAGAACGGCGAGAGTGACGTCGTCGCTCCGCAGGCCAAGATATCGGGCTACGCTTTGCGCGCCCAGCCAGAGATTGGCATGGCTGAGCATGACGCCCTTGGGCCGTCCGGTCGAGCCGCTCGTATACAGAACGGCACACAGGTCATCCGTATCGGCGCAGGAAGGGGGCAGCCTCCGGTCCAGTTCAGACACACGAGCCTGAACATCATCTTCCGCGACCGTCGCACAAACGCCGGGGACATCGCCATCTTCCAAGGTCGAAAGCCGCGCGTCGGTACCAATCAGCAGCGATGCGCCGCTATCGCTCAATATATGCGCCACCTGCGCGCTTTTGAGGAGCGGATTGACGGGCACATGCACCAAACCCGCCCGCGCGGCGGCCAGCGGCATGAGGCAGGCCAGCTCCGTCTTGGCGCACCAGGTCGCGACACGGCTGCCCTTGGCGGGGCAGACAGAGCTTAACCATCCGCTAAGCCGAGCCACACGGTCCCTTAATTCCTTGTAGTTAACGGCATGGCTACGAAGGATCAATGCCGGATCGCCATCCGCCCCCCGTTCCGTCAGATGGTCGAGCGGAAAGACCGATGGAGGGTCGGATATGGCGCGCGAATTCGACATTCGGATTCCGTGAAGGATGGAGAATTCCGGTTTGAACGAAGTCCGCTATCACGACACGGTTAACTTTCTGCAAGGGCGCATCGGTATTCCGCCAGCGCCTTTCGCCCGCGCCGAGTGGCTGGACCTGCTGGCCCGCCATACCGCGCGACCCGTGATCGTCGCGATTGACGGCGATGACGGCCTGACGGCGCTTCCCCTGATGCACAATGGATCGTACCTGACGTCGCTGGCCAACTGGTACAATTTTACTTGGCACCCGGTCGGTCAGGACCCGGTTCGACTGGCGCGACTGGCAAGAGCCTTGCGCGATCGCACGTATCGCGTGGTGCTCGCTCCATGCGATGAAGCTACGGCGTCGATGCTGCATGCGGCTTTCGCGACGTCCGGTTGGCGCGTCGCGCGCGAATTTCATGATTACAACCATATCCTCCTTCCGGCAGGGCGCAGCTTCGCGCAATATTGGGCGAAACGGCCCGGACGCCTTAGGACGACATTGAAGCGCAAGGCTGCCAAGGTGGACATCACCATCCTGAACCGGTTCGACGAACGAACGTGGCGCGATTACGAGGCGATCTATCGGCAAAGCTGGAAACCGGCGGAAGGCGATCCGAAGCTGCTGCGTGCGTTCGCGGAGCAGGAAGGGCGCGCCGGACGCATCCGGCTGGCGATAGCGGCCCGGCGGGGCACGGCCATCGCCGCGCAATTCTGGACGGTCGAAAACGGCATCGCCTATATTCACAAGCTCGCCCACCTTCCCGACCACGACCACCTGTCCGCGGGAACCGTACTGACGGCGGCCCTGTTCGAACAGGTCATCGACGTCGACCGCGTTTCTCTCATCGATTTCGGAACCGGCGACGATCCGTACAAGCGCGACTGGATGGAACAGGATCGCGCACGCTATCGTCTGGATTGCATCGATGGGCGTCAACCCCGAAGCTGGCCCTTGCTGGCTAAGCGCGCATTCCGCCGGGTTGCACTCGTTCCCGCTGAAAGCTAAAGGCGGGCCGGCATTATGGCGCGGAACTGCATGGTTTGTCTCTTGGCCGTGTTCCGGCGGCGCATCACGGGGATTACGGACGAATGAGCGGCGAACCGGTAGCCAGACGGGATATTGCGGAAGCGAGCGGGCTGGCCCCGAGCCGCGAAACCATCGATACGAAACTGCGCGGGATCCTGAGCGACATCCTCGGACTGGATGCGGGCCGGGTCGACGCCTTCGACGCTGATTCCGGGCTGTTCGGCCATCTGCCCGAACTCGATTCCATGGCGGTGGCAGGTCTGCTGACCGAAATGGAGGACCGGCTGGATTTCGTGATCGACGATGACGACGTCGATGCCGGGATGCTGGAAACCTATGGCGGCCTGCTCTCCTTTGCCGAAGCGAAGGCCGTCTCGACATAGGCATGCGCCGCTACGCCGCATGGGCCGCCCCGCTGCCGGATGGCGGTGTATCGCAGGAAAACGCGCTGGTGTTCGATCAGGGGCGCGACGCCCGGCTGCTCGTCATTCCCCCCCTGTTCGATGAAGCCAACAAATTGCGGCGTCAGATCGTCGAAGTCATGCGCCGTCTGAACCTGGCCGGCATCGACAGTTTCCTGCCCGACTGGCCGGGAATGAACGAAAGTCTCCAACCGCTCGAAAACCAGACCCTGGCGAACTGGCGCAAGGAATCGCGCGTGGTTCTTGCACATTTCGGAGCCTCCCATGTCCTGACGCTGCGCGCCGGCGCGTTGCTCGCGCCGCCGCAATCGGTTGGCTGGCGATACGCACCGATAGGCGGCGAGACCTGTCTGCGTGCGATGATACGGGCGCGGGCGATTGCATCCAAAGAGGCGGGTGCCCCGGAAACACTCGACGCAATCGAGGACGCCGGACGCAGCGGCGGTATCACGCTGGCGGGATGGACTATCGGAAAAGCCCTGTTTTGCGAACTCGGCGAAGCGCCTTGTCCTGAAAACGACGATCTCACAGACATCGCTCAGGCGACCATCGGGGGTCCCGGCCTATGGCTTCGGGCCGAACCTGCCGAGGATCCGGTGCAGGCCGACGCGCTTGCCGCGATCCTCGCCATGGGGATGCTCGAACCGTGAAACGGCTGCCCCTGACCTTCGAATGCCGCGATTGCGTGCTGACCGGTACATTGGATCTTGCGGAGGGGCACACAGGGTTGCTGATCGTCTCGGGCGGTAACGAGATACGCGCTGGCGCATTCAACGGGCAAGCGCGACTGGCGAAGCGAATAGCCGCGGCTGGCTTCCCCGTGTTCCGGTTCGACCGCCGGGGAACCGGTGACAGCGATGGGGAAAACCACGGTTTCCTTGATTCGCGGGATGATATTGCCGCGGCCATTGACGCATTTCGAACAACGGTGCCTCACATGGACAGCGTCATCGCGTTCGGAAACTGCGATGCGGCGTCTGCTCTGGCGCTCCATCACGATCTGCCTTTGGACGGTTTGATCCTTTCCAATCCGTGGACGATGGATGAGGACGATGGCGTTGGCGATGCTCCGACGCCTGAAACGGCGCGCGCACGCTATGCACAAAAGCTGCGGAACCCTTTGGAAATCCTGCGTTTGCTGACAGGCAAAGTCGATTTTCGCAAACTGTTCAGAGGTTTGCGTTCGGCAGTTCGTACGGTATCCGAACCATCCAGCCTCGCTGACAGGATGGCGACCGCGCTCGATGAATCCAATCGCACGGCATCGATCCTGCTTGCCGGAAACGACAGGACAGCACAGGTTTTCGCGTCGCGCTGGAATGATAATGCGAATATCCAGCGGTGTGTGGGTGCCGGGCATTCCTACGCCGAACCGCATGCGCAGGAATGGCTCGTCGAACGGATACTCGAACGGCTGCGCGCCTAACGGGTAAAGACGCTGGTCAGTTCGGTATGGATCGACCAGCGAAACTGGGCCACCGGTCGCGCCTGCCGCAACCTGTATCCGCCATCAATAAGACGTTTTGCATCACGCGCCCAGCTGGACGGGTTGCAGCTGACATAGACGATCCGTTCGACATCCGCATTCGCCAATGCGGCGATCTGGTCACGCGCACCTGCCCGCGGCGGATCCAGCAGAACCGCATCGAATCGCGCAAGTTCGCTTGCCGTGAGCGGGTTTCGAAACAGATCGCGATGCAGGGCTTCGATACTTAGACCATGCGCCCGTGCCGCCGTCCGACATGCCAGATGCGCATCGCGCGCCGCCTCCACCGCGCAGACGGTCCGGTCCTGCGCCAAGGCGAAAGCGAATGTTCCCAGACCGGCAAACAGGTCGGCGATACATGTCCGCCCTTTCATCCAGACCTGCGCATCGCGGACCAGGCGGTCCTCGCCATCGCCGGTCGCCTGCAGGAAGCCGCCGCTCGGAAACCCGACCGGCGTGCCCGACAGGGTGATCGTGACAGGCTCCGGCTCCCACATCGCTTCCGGACCGTAACCCTGGTCAAGCATCAGCCGCGCGAGACCCTGTTCGCGCGCGAAATCGAGCAGCGCTTCGGTCTGCGTCAATCCTTCCACCGGGAGATTGCGAATGACGCAGTCGACCCCCTGATCCGTCAGCGTCAGTTCGATATCGCCGGCGAACCGTTCCTTTCGCTTCGAAAGCAGAATGCGCAACGCCGTGACGCACGCGAAGAGTTCGGGGCGCAGGATATGACATTCGCGCATGTTCACGATGCGATGGCTTCCCGCCTCGTGGAAGCCGATCGTGATCCGCCCTCCCCGACTTGTCGCATGCAAGGTGGCACGGCGGCGGCTGAGCGGCGGGGAAAGGTGGACGGGCAGCACTTCCTCGATCGTGATCCCCTGCCCTTCGGCCGCGTTGCTCACCCGGGACTGGACGAATTCGGCGAGTGTGTCGTCGTCGCAATGCTGAAGCTGACATCCGCCGCAACGGTCGAAATGGCGGCATGGCGGAACCGCATGATGCGGCCCTCGTCGAAGCGTTCCGTCCTGGTCGACGCGGTCACCCGGCGCCGCCCGCGAGACGTGACGCCCGTCGACCGTCACGCCGTCGCCCTTCGCAGCGATACGGACGATGTCACCCGGTTCGATCACAGGCAGGCCCGCACCGCCGGACCGACATGATGCGCAAGCTGCGAAGGTGTAAACGGTCCCCCCGCCGTGCGCGCCGCTTCTCCATGCAGCCAGACCGCTTCGCATGCGGCGGCCATCGGACCGGAGCCCGTGGCGAGGCGGCTGGCGACGATACCGGCCAGAACATCGCCCGAGCCTGCCACCGACAGCCAGCTCGACGCCTTTCCGGCAAACACCAGATTGCCGTCGGGCGCGGCTATCATCGTGTCCGCCCCTTTGGCAAGAACGACCATGCCGCTGCGGTTCGCTAAGGACCGAACACGCTGTCGCTTGCTGCCGCCCGCAATATCGAACCGATCGCACAGTCCTGCCAGCTCTCCTTCATGCGGTGTCGCTACCAACTGCTTGTTCTTGCAAGCGTCTTTGGGTTCGAGCAAATGTAAAGCGTCGGCGTCGAGAACGGTCGGGACCTGGCGTTCGAGAGCTTCCCCCAACAAGGCCATCGCGACCGGTCCCCGACCGAGACCCGGGCCGATGCAAAGAGCATCGACCCGGTCATCCGCCATCGCATCGGACGCGACCGCCAGATCATGGGGAACAACGCTGCCGGCAAGGTCGCCGTGCAACTTCACATAACCGGCGCCGGCCTGCGCCGCGGCTGACGCTGCAAGCAGCGCGGCACCATGCATCGATCCATGTACGATAACGCAGAAGCCGCGGGTATATTTGTGCGCGTCCATCGTCGGTGGCTCAAAAGCCGGTTTGCGTAATACGCTGGCCGACCTCGCGACCTTGCCGATACCGATCGGCACGCGTTCGCGCCGGCCCATATGCATGATGTTCGGCATCGTCCAATGGACATGTTTCCAAGCACCGATAGCCAGAGTGAGATCGAATATGGGAAGCGGGCCCACTGCGTCCGGTTCGCCATCACCATGCAGGCCCGATGGCAGATCGATTGCGATACGATAGCTATGCTGGCTGGCAAGAACGTTCAGCAGGTCCCTGTGATTGCTCGACAAGGGTGGCTTCAATCCCACGCCGAACAGGCTGTCAACAAGGATTTCACCGCGATGGTCGGCGGGTTCGATGAACACGCGATGTGGCAACGCCTCCCGCATCTGCCGTGCGGTTCGGCTGCGGGAGGGTTCGGGTTCGATGACGCAAACAGCCAGACCGCGATTATGCAATTCATGTGCGATAACAAAGCCATCGCCGCCATTGTTGCCAGGTCCGCATAAAACGGTGACCGCTCTTCCGGCGGCAACGCGCCAGACCCAGTCGGCTGCCCCCCGGCCGGCCTCCTGCATGAGTTCGGCGGACGTCATGCCGGCCGCGCGCAGGCAATCTTCGGCTGCCTGCATCTGTGCGACCGTCAGTACCTGGTTGTCATGATCCATCGCCGGCCATGCCTACCTTGACCGGAAACCGGTATCGGTCTTCGGCGACGCGGACTTCCATGAAGCCTTCGAGCAGTTCCCGGCTTGCCGGTTCGGCGCCGTCGAACGCGATCAGGCCGAGCCCGTCATCGGTCTGTTCGAACCGGCGAAAGCCGCCGTCGGGATGGCGAACCGTGACCACCCGTATCCCGTCGACCACGGAGCGTTCGGCAAGGCAATCCTTCTCGAATTGCGTCGCACCATCCAGCGCGCATGCGATCGGCGTGGCACCCTCTTCGGCTTGCGGTTGGTCGACCGCCGGAGTGCAGGCGATCGGCAAGATAGCCAGCAGACTGGCGAGGCGAAGGCGTATCGTCATTTGCGGACAAGCTGCGAAACATCGCGGATCGCACCGCGCGAGGCACTGGTCGTCATGGCCGCGTAGGCCTGCAATGCGGGCGAGACCGCGCGTTTTCGCGTGGTGGATGGCTGCCAGGCGTTATCGCCTTTTGCGAGCATCGTCGCATGACGAGCCTCGATGTCGTCATCATCGACCATCAGCCGGATCGTTCGGTTCGGAATGTCGATCGCGATCGTATCGCCCGTTCGCACCAGCGCGATCAAGCCGCCCTCCGCCGCTTCGGGGGAGACGTGACCGATCGACAGGCCCGACGTGCCGCCCGAAAAACGCCCATCCGTCAGCAGGGCGCACGAAGCGCCCAATCCTTTCGATTTGAGATAGCTGGTGGGATACAGCATTTCCTGCATACCCGGTCCGCCGCGCGGTCCTTCATACCGGATCACCACCACGTCGCCCGCGACCACCTGATCGGTCAGGATCGCGGTCACTGCGTCGTCCTGGCTTTCATAGACCTTTGCCGGGCCGGTAAACGTAAGGATGCTGTCATCGACACCGGCGGTCTTCACGATACATCCATCTCGCGCGATATTGCCCGACAGCACCGCCAGCCCACCATCCTGACTGAACGCATGTTCCGCGCTGCGGATGACGCCATGTCGCCGGTCGAGATCGAGTTCGGGCCATCGGTTGTTCTGGCTAAAGGCGATCTGCGTGGGCACTCCGCCCGGCGCTGCGGCAAAGAAATCGTGCACCGCGCTGTTCCGCGTGCGTCCGATATCCCAATCGTCCAGCGCATCGGCCAATGTCGGGCTGTGCACGGTCGGCAGCGCGGTGTTGAGCAGGCCGGCCTTCTCCAGTTCGCCCAGAATGGACATGACCCCGCCTGCGCGGTGCACGTCTTCCATATGCACATCGTCCTTGGCAGGTGCGACCTTGGTAAGGCACGGGACGCGGCGGCTGAGCCGGTCGATATCGTCCATCGCGAAATCGACTTCCGCCTCATGTGCGGCGGCAAGCAAATGCAGCACTGTGTTGGTCGAACCGCCCATCGCGATGTCGAGCGACATGGCGTTCTCGAAGGCCGAAAAGCTGGCGATCGAGCGCGGAAGCACGCTTTCGTCGTCTTCCTCGTAGTAGCGTTTGGCCAGCGTGACGATCAGTCGCCCGGCGCGAAGGAACAGCTTCCTGCGGTCGACATGGGTTGCGAGGGTGGACCCGTTGCCCGGCAGCGAAAGGCCCAAAGCCTCCGTCAGACAGTTCATCGAATTGGCAGTGAACATGCCCGAACACGATCCGCAGGTCGGGCATGCGGAACGTTCGATTTCGGCCACCTGTTCATCGCTAACGCTGTCGTCGGCGGCGGCGACCATGGCATCCACCAGATCGAGCGCCTTGGTCACGCCGTTCAGCACGACCTTGCCCGCTTCCATCGGGCCGCCGGATACGAACACGACCGGAATATCAAGCCGCATGGCTGCGTTCAGCATCCCCGGGGTAATCTTGTCGCAGTTGGAGATGCAGACCATCGCATCGGCGCAATGGGCGTTGACCATGTATTCCACGCTGTCGGCGATCAGATCGCGGCTCGGCAGCGAATAAAGCATTCCGTCATGCCCCATCGCAATGCCATCATCGACCGCTATGGTATTGAATTCCTTGGCAACGCCGCCCGCATCCTCGATTTCGCGCGCGACCAGTTGTCCCAGGTCCTTGAGGTGAACATGCCCGGGCACGAATTGGGTGAAGCTGTTCACGACCGCGATAATCGGCTTGCCGAAATCGCCATCCTTCATCCCGGTCGCGCGCCACAACCCGCGTGCGCCCGCCATATTGCGGCCATGGGTCGTCGTGCGGGATCGATAGGCGGGCATGGCGTTCTCCGATAGCGCCGGGTAAACCTACGGCGCGGGGAATAGCTTACTCGATGGCAGCCGCAAGTGAAACCGGCTTCGCGGCGTATGCCGGACCGCCGTCAGCGTTCGCCTTTCAATGCGAGCGCTACGCGATTGGCCACATCGGTAATGGTCGCGGCCCAGCGGGACTGCTGCGCACGATTGCCAATCAGGTCCTGTCGTATCTCGATGGTAAGGTAGGGGTGCCCATGTGCCTCCGCGTGGCGGTCCATCGTCGCGTTCAACTGTTTACCGGAATAAGGCTGGTTATCGCCAACCGTTAAACCTTCCTCGCCAAACAGGCGGACGGCGTGGCGGGCCGCCCTGTCGTCCTTATTATAAAGCAAAGCGACATCCCACGGTCGATCCTCGATGCGGCTTTCTAGTTGCGGCGTAAAGCTGTGTATTGCGAGAATTAGTTCCGGTTCCACATCCGCTATCCATCGACCGAGAGCCGCATGATAGGGGCGATGAAAGCGCCGCAGTCGTGCTTCGCGATCGGCACCGATATTGCCCGGGATCAGGTGCCCATCGCTTGTCGTCGGGACAACCGCGGCTGCACTTTCCTCGCGATGGAAATCACAGACGAGGCGGCTGATTGTCGCCACATGCGCGGCGATGGCGTGGCGGCGCGCCAGCCGCTGCACCACCCCTTCGACGCCGATACCAACGGAGATATGCGACGCCAGAAGCGCTTCGGGAATGCCCAGCGTCACGTCAGCCGGCACATGGGCGGATGCGTGGTCGGCCACACAAATTAGCCCGCGCTTTCGGGCTATTCCCACCTGGCGGTACGGAAGGCCGTCTGTCATCGTAAAGTGTTCCTATTTCAGACGGCCGGCAAGTTGCCACCAGTTCGGGTATTGCTGAGCGATGCGACTGGCGGCGGCGACCATGGCGTCATGCCGATGATACAGCGCAAAGCATGTCGCGCCAGACCCCGACATGCGCGTCACGAACGCGCCGGAATTGCGAAGCGCCGCCATGACGTCATCGATCGGGGCGCACAGCTTGACCGCTGCATTTTCCAGATGGTTAGCGCCCTGTTCGGCTATCTGCGATACCGTCCCTGGCGGCATGGCACCACGATTCCGGCCGTCCCAGTTCGCAAAGACATCCGCCGTCGATAGCGGTACGCGCGGATTGATCAGCAGGCAGGGCGTACCGGCAAGATCGTTCTCGACCGGTTCCAGTTCGGCACCGATACCGCGTCCGATGCAGGTCCGGCTTTCCACACAGGCGAGAACATCGGCACCCAGACGCGTCGCGCGTCCCATCCAGTCATCCGGCAAACCCGCGACGTCGCGAACGATACGGAATACCGCCCCCGCATCGGCCGAACCACCGCCCAAACCTGCCGCTACCGGAAGATTCTTCTCCAGCACAATGGCCAAAGCGTCGCTCCGAGGCAGGACGTTCAACGTCTTGGCAACGATATTCGCTATCGGATCAGCCAGTTGGTCGGCGAATTCGCCATGAGTTGTCACCGCATCGCGGTTCGCGGGGCGGGCCGTCAGCGTGTCCCCGCAATCGACGAAGGCGAAAAGCGTTTCGATGTCGTGATAACCGTCCTCGCGCCGGCCGCGTACGTGCAGCGCGAGATTGATCTTCGCATACGCGGTTTCGATTACAGTCATCGGGCGGACCGCCATGTTGGCGGCGCGTCACATGTTCGGATAATTGGGCCCCCCACCCCCTTCGGGCGTCGTCCAGTTGATGTTCTGGTTGGGATCCTTGATGTCGCATGTCTTGCAGTGAACGCAGTTCTGGGAATTGATCTGGAACTTCATCTCGCCCCCGGAACCTTGGGCGTCCTCGTCTTCCAGCCATTCGTAGACACCGGCCGGGCAGTATCGCGTGGAGGGGCCCCCGTAGATCTTCAGCTCGCTCTGTTTCTGCAGTTCCCAGTCCTTGACCTTCAAATGGTTCGGCTGATCCTCGGCATGGTTGGTGTAGCTGAACGCCACCGATGTCAGGCGATCGAAGGTAATTTCGCCATCGGGTTTGGGGTAGGCGATCGGTTTGTACAGATCGGCGCGGCCGGTCTTGGTGTAGTCGGGTTCGTGCTTCATCGATACCGGCAGGCCGATCTTCAGCTGCCGCATCCACATGTCGATCCCGGCAAGGACCGTGCCGACGTCGCCGCCGAATTTCGCCACGGCTGGCTGCGCGTTCTGTACCTTCTTGAGCTCGGTCGCGATCCAGCTGCCACGCAGATTGGCATCGTAATCCGTCAGTTCGGTCTTTTCGTGCCCGGCCGCGATGGCCTCGGCCGCCGCTTCCGCAGCGAGCATACCGCTTTTCATCGCGGTATGGCTGCCCTTGATCCGGGGTACGTTCACGAAGCCGGCCGCGCATCCGATCAGCGCGCCGCCCGGAAAGGCGAGTTTCGGTACGGACTGCCAGCCGCCTTCGTTGATTGCACGTGCGCCATAGGCAACCCGTTTGCCGCCCTTCAGCATATCGCGGATCGACGAATGGGTTTTCCATCGCTGGAATTCCTGGAACGGCGAGACGTAGGGGTTCTTGTAATCGAGCGCCGTAACGAAGCCCAGAGCCACCTGACCGTTTGCCTGATGGTAAAGGAACCCGCCGCCCCAGCTGTCGCTTTCCGACAGGGGCCAGCCCTGCGTATGGACGACCTTGCCCGGCACATGGTGGACGGGATCGACGTCCCACAATTCCTTGATACCGAGGCCATAAACCTGTGGCTGGCACTCGGCTTCCAGATCGAACTTGGCTTTCATCCGCTCTGTCAGATTGCCGCGCACGCCCTCCGCGAAGAACGTATATTTCGCCTCGATTTCCATACCCGGCTGGTAGTCGTCCTTGTGCGATCCATCCGCTGCAATGCCCATGTCCTGCGTCACGACGCCGCGCACCGCGCCGTCATCATCGAACATGACCTCCGATGCAGGGAAGCCAGGGAAGACCATTACGCCCAGCGCCTCCGCCTGCTCGCTCATCCAGCGACTGAGATTGGCGAGCGAGACGGTGTAGCAGCCATTGTTCGACATGAATGGGGGCAGCGCCATATGTGGCATTTCGTATTTCTTGCCCTTGGACAGGATCCAGTGATGGTTTTCCGTGACGGGCACTTCGGCCAGCGGGCAGTCCAGGTCGCGCCAGTCGGGTAGCAATTCGTCCAGCGCGATCGGATCGACGACCGCGCCGGACAGGACATGCGCCCCGATCTCGGACCCCTTTTCCAGTACGATTACTTCGAGCGCGTCGTCGATCTGTTTCAGCCTGATTGCAGACGCAAGGCCCGCGACCCCGCCGCCGACGATCACGACATCGCATGGCATCGATTCCCGTTCGCTCATTATGATGTTTTCCTTCTTCGCAGGGCCGCGATATTTGATTGATGGTAAACCTTGCCAAAACACTTGATTACTGCGGTGCTTAAGGTCAAGTGCTAGCAGGTGACGCACGCCCATACATCCGGATCCGGGGCGACCGATATGGCGGTCGAAATCGGCGGGCTGCTCGATTGGTGGACCCTGGCCGGCGTCGATTGCGACTACGCCGATGACGCTACGGCGTGGCTGGCACCGGCCAAGGCCGCCGATAGGCAGGAACAGCAGGCGACGAAAGCACGTCGGACGCCGCCCCGTTCGCCGGCTGTGCCATCGAACAAAAAATTGGGGGGCAACCAGGAGACCTGGCCCGAAACGCTCGAAGCGTTTCACGGGTGGTGGACCGCGAAGGGAACCCTGGACGATGCCGGCTCTTATCCGATCCTACCTCCGCTAGGAGGGGCCCACCCCCAACTCATGGTTCTCGTTCCCGAACCGGAAGAGGGCGACACCGCTTCCCTCCTGTCAGGTCCGCAGGGCCGGCTGATTCGAAACATTCTGGCGGCCATGGGGATTGACGGCGATCAAAGATACATCGCCGCCGCCCTCCGCCGGCACACGCCGATGCCGGATTGGGATGCCTTGAAGATCGCCGGACTGGGTGCGATCCTCACGCATCATATCGCCGTCGTCCGGCCGAAGCGCATTCTTGCGCTGGGACGATGCATTCCGCCGTTGCTTGGCCACGACATGGCGCAAGGCAGTGCCACGACGTTTCAACATTTGGCAGGGGACAAAGCTATCCCCGCAATGTGCGCGGGTTCCCTGTCCGAGTTGCTGCGTTCCGCGACGCGGCGGCAACGGTTCTGGGCGCAATGGCTCGAATGGACGACGACTTGAAACGAAACGAACGCCCGACGAAACGGTTCTGGAACGCTTCGGCGATCGCTTTGGGTGTTATCGGCGCGCTCGCCGGAACGCTCCCGACCGCCGGCTTCGCGCAAAGTGAAACCGCGCGATATTTCCGCGACCGCGCGGCCACGCCGAACGTTCCTTCCGTCCTGTCCCACGCGGATCGCGAATATTACCGCACATTGTTCGGCGCGATCGACGAGGAGAACTGGTCGCGCGTCGATATGCTGTTCGCCCAGCGAAACGACGGCCCGCTGCATGTCGTCGCACGTGCTGAATATTACCTCCACGCCAATTCCCCGCGGGTCGAGGCCGGTCAGATCATGGACTGGATGGCTTCCGGACGTAACCTGCCACAGGCGGAGCAAATGAACCGGCTGGGTGAACGCCGTGGACTGGACGCGCAATATTCGCTGCCGGACGAGCAAGCATTCTACCGGCAGGCATCCACGACCAAGCGGGTGCGGCCGTCCGCAGTCAATGACGGGACGATGCCCGGGACAATCAGCGACGCGATACTGGACCGGATCAAGAATGACGATCCCGATGGCGCGCGCCAGTTGCTCGACGGCATCGACGCGACGCTCAGCCCGGCCGCACGCGCGGAATGGCGGCAGCGGGTCGCCTTCAGCTATTATATCGAGAACAACGATCCCGCCGCTTTCGCCCTGGCCCGCACCGTCAATGACGGGTCGGGCGCCTGGGTTGCCGAAGGCAACTGGGTCGCCGGGCTCGCTGCCTGGCGGATGGGCGACTGCGGCAGTGCGGGTGCCTATTTCGAACAGGCGGCCGGGCGATCGACCAACGCGGAACTGACCGCCGCCGCCCGATACTGGGCCGCCCGATCCTATACACGCTGCCGCGCGCCCGAAAAGGTAACGGAGCAGCTGCGCGCTGCCGCTCGCCTCGATGAAACGCTGTATGGCATGCTGGCGCGCGAACAGCTGGGGCAGGATCTGCCGCAGACGCATGCTTCCGCCGATTTCGACGACGAGGACTGGGCAAAAGTGTCGGGTGTGCCGAATGTTCGGATCGCCATAGCCCTTTCGGAAATCGGCGAGGACGCGCTGGCTGACGAGGTGCTGCGCCATCAGGCACGGATCGGCGACGCGTCGCAATATGACGAACTGTCGCGGCTGGCGCGCGAGCTGGGCGTGCCTTCCACGCAATTGTGGATGGCGCATAACGCCCCTCGTGGCGCGCAGGCCGAACCTGCGCTTCGTTTTCCCACCACACGGTGGCAGCCGATCAACGGATGGAAGGTCGACCCCGCCCTCGCCTTCGCGCATACGTTGCAGGAATCCAATTTCCGACCCAAGGTCGTCAGCCCCGCCGGTGCGCGCGGGTTGATGCAGATCATGCCGGCGGCGGCCATCGATCATCGCGGCAGGCTGGGCGTCCGGGGCGATGCGCGCGATCTTTCCAAGCCGGCGATCAATCTCGCCTTCGGGCAGGAACACCTCAACATGCTGCGGACCAGCGCCGCGACGCAGGGACTGCTGCCGAAGATCATGGCCGCGTATAATGCCGGGCTTACGCCGGTGACCCGCTGGAACAGCGAGATCCGCGATCAGGGCGACGCACTGCTTTACATGGAGAGCATCCCCTATTGGGAAACGCGTGGCTATGTCGCGATCGTCATGCGCAACTACTGGATGTATGAACGGCAGGCGGGCGGAACCTCTACCAGCCGCCTTATTCTCGCGCAGAACCAATGGCCGGGCTTCCCCGACCTCGACGGCAGCCGCGGCATTCGGATGACGGCAGCGGATTAGGTCCGTATCTCGATGCCGATCGATGAACGCCTGACATTCAAACCAATCCGCATCGCGGTGCTGACCGTTTCGGATACGCGGACGGCGGCAGATGACAGTTCGGGCGATATTCTGGCGGCGCGGATTACCGGTGCCGGTCATTCCGTTGCGGCTCGCACGATCGAGCGGGACGATATTGCAGCGCTGACCGACCGCCTCAACAAATGGATTGACTATGCCGGGATCGACGCGATCGTCTGCACCGGGGGCACCGGGCTAACGGGGCGCGACGTCACCCCGGAAGCGCTCGACCGGGTGAAGGAAAAGGACATTCCGGGTTTCGGCGAACTGTTTCGCTTCCTCAGCGTGAAATCAATCGGGACCAGCACGATACAGAGCCGTGCCTGCGCGGTGCTGTCGCGCGGCACCTACATCTTCGCCTTGCCTGGATCGAACGGCGCAGTGAAAGATGGCTGGGACGGCATCCTGAAAGAGCAGCTAGACAGCCGAAACCGCCCGTGCAACTTCGTCGATCTGATGCCCCGCCTCTGCGAAACATAGGTCTTTCGCCAGCGCTTCTTGTTCTATATATGTTCGCACCATGGGACCGGATATCGTTCACGGCAGAGGAGCACAATCGGCGGCGGTGCCGCAGCGCTTCGGACTGGCTTCGCGCGAACTGGACGGCGACTGGCGCGATGCGATGGTCGCGCTGGACGGGCCGCCGGTGAAGCTGCGGACCACTGTGACGCAAGAGTTTCCCAAAAGCATTCTCAGCTTCAACCAGTCGCCCGACATTCCTTTTGATCGTTCGATTAACGCCTATCGTGGATGCGAGCATGGCTGCGTCTATTGTTTTGCGCGACCGACCCACGCTTTTCACGATCTGTCGCCCGGGCTGGATTTCGAAACGAAGCTGTTTGCCAAACCGGATGCGCCCGCTTTGTTGCTGGAAACGCTGGCGCGCCCGAAATACGCGCCGCAATTCATAGCCATGGGCACGAATACCGATCCCTATCAACCGATCGAGCGGGATTACGAAATAACCCGGCGTATTCTGGAAATCTGCCTCGACGCGCGCCATCCCGTGACGATCACGACCAAGTCCGATCGGGTGCTGCGCGATATCGATCTGCTGGCCGGGCTGGCGAAGCATCGGCTGGTCGCGGTGTCGATTTCGGTTACCAGCCTCGATCCGCGTCTGTCGGGCTTGCTGGAACCGCGTGCCGCAGCGCCCGCTAGGCGGCTGGCGGCGTTGGGGACGCTGGCAGAGGCTGGCATCCCGACCCATTGTTCGATCAGCCCGGTCATTCCCGCCATTACCGATCGATACTTGGAAGAGATCGTCGATCGGGCCGGCGCTCTCGGCGTTGATAATGCAGGATGGATACCGCTGCGCCTGCCGCACGAGGTCGCGCCGCTGTTCCGCGAATGGCTGGCCGTGCATTACCCCGCCCGCGCGGAAAAAGTGATGGGCATCGTTCAGTCCATTCGCGATGGGAAGGACAACGATCCCGACTTCTTCACCCGACTCAAACCGACGGGGGTCTGGGCCGATCTGTTCCGGTCGCGCTTTCAAATCGCCTGCCGCAAGGCGGGGATCGGACGCCGGCGACTGGAACTCGACAATTCGCAATTCCGCAGGCCGGAGACGGGCGGCCAGCTGCGATTGCTGTGACGCCAACGGCATCGTATTTAACGCGACGCTAACCCTTTTGCGATAACTTAGCGACATGACATTCGAATTCGGAAAATCGATATTCGGCGGCCGCGAGCTGTCGCCCGAAGAGCTGCGCCGCATCCCTCAGGAAGAGCTTGAAGCGGTCCGCGGACGCTACATCGCGCCGGAACCGGTTGAAAGGACCAGCGACACGATCGACCAACGGCTGGCTGAAGAATTACATACCGCGAAACGCATGGTCGAGGCGGTGAAAGACGAACTCGACCGCCGCAGCGCGCAATATAGCAACCTCGACGAGGCGGACGATTTGATCGAGGATATCGCGAAGATCATCGACGCGGCAGACGATTGCGAAGCCATCGGAAAGACCGATCCCGATCTGCGCCGCCGCCTCACCCGCCGATCATTGGACGGGAAAGGCACCCGCTGCGACAATCAGGCGGGCATGGCCGACGGGTCGCGCATCCGCCGCAAGGGCGCCGATCCGGGCGATTAGCCGAAGCCGTCGCCGCCCTCCCCCGGCTTGAACCGGATCAGCCGACTGTCCAGCAGTGCCGCCGTTCGATTGACGACGGCCACCTGATAGTCCGCATCCTTGATCATTTCGAAAAACGCGCCGCTGTCGGGGTATCGGGCTACGAACCCGTCATGCTATTGGCGGTCGTCCGGCCCGGTAACCATGGTCTGGAACGCGCCGCGCCACACGATGCTGCCGCCGACACGCTGGAAGATGGGGCCGCTGGTCTTGCCATATTCACGATAGGCTTCACGCCCAGTCCAGCCCTTGTCCGCATGCTCGTGGCTGTCGGGATAACTTGCCGTGTCGCGATAGAGCAGGAGGTTGAGCATCTGAATGGGCTCGTCGCGGGGCAGATCCTTGAATGCCTGAAAATTCGCGGGACTGGGATCGATATAGGTGGTCATCGTCTTTTTCCTTATACGGTCAGTTCGCGCCATACGCCGGGGGCCAACCCTTCCACGGTCCATCTTCGCACTCGCCATCGCACAAGCCGTAATGCGGGGAGGCCGGCCGCCGCGGTCATTCGGCGGACCTGACGATTGCGACCTTCGCTGATCGTGATCGACAGCCAGCTGTCTGACACGGTCCTGCGGAAGCGAATAGGCGGATCGCGGTCCCACAATGCCGGCGGTTCGATCGGTTCGACTTTCGCCGGTGCCGTCATTCCGTCCCTCAGCCGTACACCGCCCCGCAAAGCCTCCAGCGCCGCATCGTCCGCCGTCCCCTCCACCTGCACGAAATAGGTTTTCTCGGTTCGATGGCGCGGCTCCGCGATCCGCGCCTGGAGACGCCCGTCATCGGTCAGCAGCAGCAGCCCTTCGCTGTCCTTGTCCAAGCGTCCGGCGGGGTAGACATTCGGCGCATCGATCAGGTGCGCCAGAGTATCCTCCGCCCCATCCTTGCCGCCGGTAAATTGCGACAGGACGCCGAATGGCTTGTTGAGCAGGATCAGCCGGCTCACGCCCGCCCCGCGCCCAGGCTACGCATCGGCCAGCTTGTAATCCTTGAACCGGTCGCGCAAATCCTTCTTGCTGATCTTGCCGGTCGCGGTGTGGGGAATGTCTTCCACGAATTCGATTGCATCGGGCATCCACCACTTGGCAATTCTGGGGGCAAGATACGCTTTGACATCGCCTTCCGTGATATCGCTGCCCGGCTTCCTGACCACGAAGAGCACCGGGCGTTCGTCCCATTTGGGATGATACATGCCGATGGCCGCGGCCTCCGCTACGCCGTCATGGCCTACGGCAGCATTCTCCAATTCTACCGAGCTGATCCATTCGCCACCCGATTTGATGACGTCTTTCGTCCGGTCGGTCAGTTGCAGGGTGCCGTCGGGATGCAATATGCCGACATCGCCCGTGTCGAACCAGCCATCGGCACTGGCTGCATCCTCGTCCGCACGGTAGTAGCGCTTGATGACCCAGGGCCCGCGTATCTGCAACGCGCCCGATGCCTTGCCGTCGCGCGGCAGTTCGGTGTGCATATCGTCCAGATCGACGGTGCGCAGTTCCACGCCGAAAACCGGGCGCCCCTGCATCGCGGTCTTGTCGACCTTCTGTTCGAAGGAAAGATCGTCCCAGTCCGACGTCGGCCCGCCGACGGTGCCGATCGGGCTGGTTTCCGTCATGCCCCAGGCATGCTGCACCCGCGTGCCGTTCTTCATCAGCCGTTCGATCATGGATTTGGGCGCGGCCGACCCGCCGATGGTGGCTGCGTTCAGCTTGGGCAGATCGATCCCTTCCGCGTCGCAATACTGGAAGTGGGCGAGCCATACCGTGGGCACGCCAGCGCTGTCGGTCACGCCTTCCCGGTCCATCAGTTCGTGCAGGACCGAAGGGTCGTTGACGGCGGAGAACACGAACTTGATGCCCGCCATCGCGCCCGCATAAGGGAGGCCCCAGCTGGCTGCATGGAACATGGGCACTACGGGCAGCATCACGCTGGCCGCGCCGAAATTGAAAGCGGCAGGCTGAAGTCCCGAAATCGCATGCAGCACGGTGGAGCGGTGTTCGTACTGCACGCCTTTGGGATGTCCGGTGGTGCCGCTCGTGTAGCAGATCATGCACGGGTCGGTTTCGGCCCCCTCGACCCATTGAAAGTCACCATCCTGCGCCCCGATCCAGTTTTCGAAACCGATGCCCGCATGGCCTGCCGGGGGGTCGTAGCAGATATAATGTTCGATCGTAGTCCATCTGTCGCGCATTGTGTCGACGATGGGCTGGAATGCCGCATCGTAGATCAACACCCGGTCGCCGGCATGGTTGGCGACATATTCCAGCTGGTCTTCGAACAGGCGCGGGTTGATCGTATGCAGGACGCCGCCCATGCCCGCGACGCCGTACCAGCTGACCAGATGGCGCGAATGGTTCATGGCGAGGCTGGCGACCCGGTCACCCTTTTCGATGCCAAGTGCCTGCAACGCCTGCGCCATCTTCAGCGCATCGGCGCGAATTCCCGACCAGTTGGTACGCGTCTCGCTGCCGTCCGCCCAACGGGTGACGATCTCGCGCGTCCCCGCCTCTCGCGCCGCGTGGTCGATGACATGGGTAACCCGCATCGTCCAATCCTGCATTGCGCCTAAAGCTGCTGCCGACATCCGCCGTTCTCCCTGTCGTATCTAGTAGGCCAGCATCATGCCGCCGGTTCGACTTTAAGGCAATCGCATTGCATGGCGGTCAGGCGACCAGTTGCAGATGAGATACCCCGCGCCGCGTCGTCAACGACACCTTGTCGATGCCATCGATAGCCGCGATCCGTTCCGCCAGATCGCCGTCGAGCCCGAAGTCACGGCCGAGGCGCACGAGCGGATCGGCAGGCCCGCCGGTTTTCAGCGTGACGAGAACTTCGCCATGGCCCGGCGTGCCGGCGGGCAGGGCTTCCTTGAGGCCGTCGAGTGCCGCCGCGTCGCGCAGATCCAGCGTCAGCAGCATGCGCGATCCGCCCTTGATCTCCTCCAGCGGCCGCCCACCACGCACCGTGATGCGGGGGGCTTCGTCGGGATTGGGCGAATCCAGTTCGACATTCAGCAGCACGCAATCGCCGTCGGCAGCCCAGTTGCGAAAGCGTTCGACCAGCGATTCTTCGAAACAGGCCGCCGTGAACTGCCCGGTGGTGTCGGAGAAATCCGCGCGGATGAAATCCATGCCGCGGCGGGTCTTGCCGATATTCACCCCTTCGACCATGGCGGCCATGACGGCCTGCTGCCGCCCACCCGGGGGTGCGCCCGCTTCCATCAGGCTCTGATAGGTGCGCGCGCCATTGGCCGATGCGATGGTCCAATATTGCTGCACGGGATGCGCGGAAAAATAGAACCCGAAATTTTCGCGCTCCTTCGCCATGCGTTCGGGGCGGGACCACGGTTCTGCAGGTTTGAGGCGGATCGCATCGTTCCCGTTATCCTCGCCCGCGAACAGCCCGACCTGACCGCTTTCGCGTTCACGCGATGCGGCGTCGGCGGTGGCGAGCAGCAGTTCGACATTGCCGAACAATATCCCGCGGTCGGGGGCGAGCCGGTCCAGCGCGCCGGCACCGATCAACCCTTCCAACTGACGGCGGCTCATCGATCCGGGCGGCAGGCGTTCGAAAAGATCGTTGAGGCTTTCGAACCAACCACTGGCGTCACGTTCGGCGACGATCGCCTCCATCGCCTTTTCACCCACATTGCGGATCCCCGCCAACGCATAGCGGACGGCGTAGCCATCGTCGGTCCGCTCGACCGTGAATTCGGCGACCGAACGGTTGATGCATGGCGGCGCGATCTCGACGTCGTGACGCCGTGCGTCGTCGACGAACAGGGCAAGCTTTTCCGATTGATGCATGTCGAAACACATGGACGCGGCATAGAATTCTTCCGGATAATGCGCTTTCAGCCAAGCGGTCTGATAGGCGAGAAGCGCATAGGCGGCGGCGTGGGATTTGTTGAAGCCGTAGCCCGCGAATTTGTCGATCAAGTCGAACAGCTCGTTCGCCTTGCCCTTTTCGATGCCGGAAATTTGCGCGCAGCCATCGACGAAGCGCTGCCGCTGGGCATCCATTTCCGCCTGCACCTTCTTGCCCATCGCCCGGCGCAGCAGATCGGCGTCGCCCAGCGAGTATCCGGCAAGGATCTGCGCGGCCTGCATCACCTGTTCCTGATAGACGAAGATGCCGTATGTCTCGGCCAGAATGCCTTCCAGTTTCGGGTGCGGATACTCGATCGGCACCTCACCCGATTTGCGTTTCCCGAACAGCGGAATGTTGTCCATCGGACCGGGCCTGTAGAGCGATACGAGCGCGATGATATCTTCGAACCTGGTCGGTTTGACCGCAGTCAGGGTGCGGCGCATTCCTTCGGATTCCAACTGGAACACGCCCACCGTGCTGCCGGATTTCAGCAATTCGAACACCGCCGGATCGTCCCACGCCAAGGCGCCCAGATCGACGGTAATGCCGCGCCGCTCCAGCAGATCGGTTGCCTTGCGGAGGACCGACAAGGTCTTAAGGCCGAGAAAATCGAACTTTACGAGCCCGCTCGTTTCGACATGCTTCATGTCGAACTGCGTGACCGGCATGTCCGATCGGGGGTCGCGGTAAAGCGGAACCAGCCTCGCAAGGGGCCGGTCGCCGATAACCACCCCCGCTGCATGGGTCGAGCTGTTGCGCGGAAACCCCTCCAACTGCATTGCCAGATCGATCAGCTGCCGGACATTGTTGTCATTGTCGTATTCGCGCTTGAATTCCGCCGTGCCGTTGAGCGCGCGTGACAGGGTCCACGGATCGGTCGGATGGTTCGGTACCATCTTGCACAACCGATCGACGTGGCCGTAGCTCATCTGCAGGATACGCCCGCAATCGCGCAGCACGGCGCGCGCTTTCAGCTTGCCGAAAGTAATGATCTGCGCGACGTGGTCCGCGCCATATTTCTGCTGAACGTAGCGGATGACCTCGCCCCGCCGCGTTTCGCAGAAGTCGATATCGAAATCGGGCATGGACACGCGTTCGGGGTTGAGGAACCGTTCGAACAGCAGACCCAGCCGGATCGGATCGAGATCGGTGATCGTCAGCGCCCAGGCCACCAGCGAACCCGCGCCCGAACCACGCCCCGGCCCCACCGGAATACCATTGTCCTTCGCCCACTTGATGAAATCCGCGACGATCAGGAAATAGCCGGGAAACCCCATGCCGACGATGATGCCGACTTCGAATTCGAGGCGCTTCTTATATGCGAACACCTCCTCCCAAACGCCATTCGCCCTGAGCTTGTCGAAAGACTGCTCTGTTTCTTGAAGTTCGGACATCGAAGTAAAGGACAGGGCTTCGACAAGCTCAGCGTGAACGGATTCGGGATAATAGGACTTGATGCGCGCGATCAAGCCCGCACGCGCATCCTGCGCCAACGCTTTCGCTTCGCCAGCCAGATCGCCCGCCAGGCTGGGCAGGATCGGATCGCGCAAGGGCGGCGCATAGGCGCATCTGCGCGCGATGGTCAGCGTATTGGCGGTCGCTTCGGGCAGGTCGGCGAAGATTTCCTGCATCATCGGGGCGGACTTCACGAAGGACTGCCGGTTGGATCGTGGCCGCTCATCCGCCTCGATGTGAGTCGAGTTGGCAATACACAGCATCGCGTCATGCGCGCCGAACATATGCGGCTCGGCGAAGCAGGCGGGGTTGGTTGCGACCAGCGGCAGATCGCGCGCAAAAGCGAGATCGATCAATGCGGTTTCGGCCATATCCTGCGCCACGTCTCCATTGCGGGCGAGTTCGATGTAGAGACGATCGGGAAACAGCCGCTGCAACCGGTCGAGCAGCGTCTTCGCATGATCCGCTTGTCCTTCCGCCAGCAGGCGCGACAGCGCGCCGTCGCCGGCACCGGTCAGCGCGATCAGCCCATCGGTATGACCTTCCAGATCGCGCAGGCGCACATGCGGTTCGAACTCCAGCGGCCGGCCGAGATGCGCGTGGCTGACCAGATGGCACAGATTGTCGTAACCAGCCACATCCTGCGCATAGAGCGGCAGGTAATCGACTTGCCGCCCTTCCTCGTCGCGCGCAATACCCAGCAGCGTACCGATAATCGGCTGCACGCCTTCGTCGAAACAGGCATTCGCGAACATGACCACGCCGTAAAGTCCGTTACGGTCGCAGATTGCGATGGCCGGAAAGCCGCGTTCCTTGGCCAGCTTCGCGATCTGCTTGGGATCGATCGCCGCCTCCAGCATGGAGTAGGACGACATGACGCGGAAGGGAACGAAGGGGGCAAAGGGCATAGGCGCAATATGCGTATCGCGCGCCCTTATGAAAAGATCGCGCGACGCGTTATTCCCCATCTCCAGCGCGCGCTTCGGCGACCTTGCGCCGTGTGTCTCGAACGGCGGACCATGCCCCGTAGGCAATCAGTATGACGAGGAAAATCCACACCCATACCGGTATGTTGTTCCCAACGATCGCCAGATATAGATAGGCGGATACAAAGAAAAACCCGGCCGCGATGGTCGGCGCGACGGTCGAGCGGCCCGTCCGCGCGTTGCGGACCAACCAGGCGATCGATGCGAGAAAGAACGGGATCGCCCCCACGTAGATCGCGCCGAAGATGTAAGGGTTCACGCCATATTGCGCACCGAGCGACAGGAACCAGGCGTTGACATCGGCAAGCATCGCGTTCTCCATCGTCCCGGCATCGTCTTGCGTGCCGGAACCGTTACAACAGCTTCGTGATATCCGCCTCGATCCGTTCGGGTTTGTCCTGCGGGGCGAAACGGCGCACGACCTTGCCTTCGCGATCGATCAGGAACTTGGTGAAGTTCCATTTGATCGCCTTGCTGCCCATCAGGCCCGGCGCTTCACCCTTCATCCAGTCGAACAGCGGGCTGGCATCGCCGCCATTTACATCGATTTTCTGCATTATCGGAAACGTCACGTCGTAGGACAGCTTGCAGAAGCTGGCGATCTCTTCCGCATCGCCGGGTTCCTGCGCCCCGAACTGATTGCATGGAAAGCCTATGACTTCGAAACCCTGATCGCCCAGTTTGCGATGCAGCGCCTCCAGCCCCTCATATTGCGGCGTGAACCCGCATTTGCTGGCGGTGTTGACGATCAGGAGAACCTTGCCCGCATATTGCGAAAGATTGTGCTGCGATCCGTCGGGTGCGGCGACTGCGAATTCGCCGACCGTCGTGGTTTCGCTCACGACAGCGTGTCCGCCTTGGGAAAATCGTTGCGCGCATACAGTTCGGCGACTTCGTCCGCGCTGTATTCCCGGTCGCCCGCCTTTTCGAGCTGGTATTTGGCCCGGTCTTCGTCGGGCAGCAGCATCATGTGCCGGATAAGTTCGGCGAAAGTGCCTCGCTTAAGGCCGCTCGATCCGTCGAGCAAACCGTCGGGGTCGTCCTTCCGGTGGAGCGAGGCGCGGTCGTTCCACTGGATCGCGCCGGTATTGCTGGGATCGCCCTTGTAGGTCGAGGGATGGTCGGTCATCATGTTCTCCAAATCGAAGCTATCGGTTCATGGACGGTCTGGCGCGCGGGTAGCGGCATCAGTGCAGCACACCTTCATGCAGGCGGACGACGCGGTCCATCCGCGATGCCAGCCGTTCGTTATGTGTCGCGACCAATGCCGCGCTTCCTTCGCCGCGAACCAACTCCAGGAATTCCTCGAACACGCGGTCGGCGGTTATCTCGTCGAGATTGCCCGTCGGTTCGTCGGCCAGCACCAGTGCGGGACGGTTGGCCAGCGCGCGCGCCACGGCGACCCGTTGCTGCTCGCCGCCCGAAAGCTGGCTCGGCCGGTGTTCGAGCCGGTGTTCCAGACCAAGCGCCGAAAGAAGTTCCACCGCGCGCGTATCGGCCTGCCGGCGATCCTTGCCCACCACCATCTGCGGCATCACGACGTTCTCCGTCGCGTTGAAATCGGGCAACAGATGGTGGAATTGGTAGACGAACCCCAGATTGTTGCGCCGCAATTCGGTGCGGCCGTCCGACGGCAGCGTGCTGGCATCGATCCCGCCGATCGCGATATGTCCGCCGAACCCGCCTTCCAAGAGGCCGACTGCCTGTAGCATCGTCGACTTGCCCGAACCGGACGGTCCAAGCAATGCGACGATCTCTCCGGAATGGACGGTCAGATCGACCCCGCGCAGAACGTCGATCTGCACGTCGCCCTGAACGAAGGACCGGGTCAGGCCTTTAAGTTCCACGACCGGGTCCCTGACCGATAGATTACTCATAACGCAGCACCTGCACGGGGTCGGTATTGGCAGCCTTGTAAGCGGGGTAGAGCGTCGCGAGGAAGCTCAGCACCAGCGCCAGCACGCAGATGCCGATGACTTCCGCCGGATCGACCCGCGCGGGCAGTTCGGTCAGGAAACGAACGGAAGGATCCCACAGCGCCTGCCCCGTAATCGTTTCGAAAAAGCCGACGATACCCTGCCGGAAATACAGGATGAGGAAACCGAGAACCAGACCGCTCACCGTCCCAACCGCGCCGATTACCGTTCCGGTCGTCACGAATATCTTCAGCACATTGCGCCGCGTCGCGCCCATCGTGCGGATGATCGCGATGTCCCGCGTCTTGGCGCGGACCAGCATCACCAGCGACGACAGGATGTTGAACGCCGCCACCACCACGATCAGCGACAAGGCGAAGAACATGGCCGCACGCTCCACTTCCAGCGCTTCGAAGATGCTCGAATTGATCGTGCGCCAATCGTTGATCTGCGCGCGGCCCTGAAGCCGGTTCTGCAATGGCGCAAGGATCGGACCGACTTCCTCCGCATCTTCCGTCGTGACCTCTATGAGACCGATCGTGTCGCCGGCCAGCAGCAGCGTCTGCGCGTCCTTGATCGGCATGACGACGAACAGCTGATCGAATTCGTAGACGCCCGTTTCGATAAGCGCCGCGACCTCGTAGCCGATCTGGCGGGGTACGGTCCCGAAGGGAGTCGGGCGTCCCTGAGGATTGATGATGGTAACCACGTCGCCGACCCGCGCGCCCAGCTTCATCGCCAGCCGCGATCCGATCGCGATGCGCCCCGCCGTCGGTTCCAGCTGCGACAGACTGCCCTGCACCAGGTTTTCGGACAGCTTGCCGATATCCTGCTGCGTGTTGCCGCGCAGCTGTATCGGCTCCGCCCGGCCGTTGAAGGTGACCAGCAATGGCTGCTCGATCAGCGGCGATGCGTCCACGACGCCCGGCGTCGCGCGCACGTCTTCGATAATGCCTTCCCAATCGTCCAGACGCCCGCCGAAACCCTGGATGATCGCATGGCCATTGAGATTGACGAACCGGTCGAGCAGTTCGCCGCGAAACCCGTTCATCACGCTCATCACCACGATCAGCAACGCGACGCTCAGCATCACCACGCCCACGCTGATCCCGGCGACCAGGGCGATGAACCGCTCCCCCCTGCCGGGAAGCATGTAGCGTTTCGTCACCATCCATTCGAAAGGCGTGAGAATCAAGGGATCGGGGCTTTCGAGAAAGGCGCCGGACAATGCGCTCAAGAATACGGGTAAGCCGCGCCTGTAGAGCAGGAAAGCTCCCGCTGCAATCAATTGAGCGCGGGTGCCGCCACCCTTGTAATCGGCCTGTAACATCGCCATTGAGCATGGCGGGTCGCGGACGGGTGATTTCGCGGCTTTCCGGCACATCATTCGGGCGGTTTCACGGCATGAACCTTACGCATCCGTTTCACGATGAAGACGGCGACACACTGCGCGAGGAATGCGGCGTGTTCGGCGCGATCAACGCGGTGGATGCTTCGGCCGTGACGGCGCTGGGCCTGCATGCGCTTCAGCACCGCGGGCAAGAAGCCGCCGGTATCACCAGCTTCGACGGGTCGCAGTTCTATACCGTTCGCGGCACCGGCCACGTTGCTGAAAACTTCACCTCCACCGAAGCGCTGGGCGAATTGCCGGGGCCGATGGCGGCCGGGCATGTCCGCTATTCCACGACCGGGGGGTCGGGCCTTCGCAACGTGCAGCCGCTCTATGCCGATCTGGCGAGCGGGGGTTTCGCGGTCGCGCATAACGGCAACATCTCGAACGCGCAGAGCCTGCGCGACGACCTCGTCCGGCGCGGCGCGATCTTTCAGTCGACATCCGATACCGAGGTTATCATCCATCTGGTCGCGACCAGCCGTTATCCGACCATGGTCGATCGGTTGGTCGATGCGTTGCGAATGGTCGAAGGCGCCTATTCACTGATCGTCATGACGCCCGAAGGGATGATGGCATGCCGCGACCCGCTGGGCATCCGCCCGCTTGTCATGGGGCGCATGGGCGACAGCGTATTGTTCGCCAGCGAGACCGTTGCATTCGACGTCGTCGGGGCGCAATTCGTCAGGCAGGTCGAACCGGGCGAACTGATCCGGGTCGATTTCAACGGTCAAGTGGAATCGCTGCGTCCCTTCGGGATGCATGCCGCCCGCCCGTGCATTTTCGAGCATGTCTATTTCAGCCGCCCCGATTCCATCTTCGACGGGCAATCGGTCTATACTGCGCGCAAGGCGATCGGCGCGCAGCTGGCGAAAGAGAACCCGGTCGATGTCGATCTGGTCGTGCCGGTGCCCGACAGCGGCGTGCCGGCGGCGATCGGCTACGCCCAGCAATCGGGAATACCTTTCGAACTTGGCATCATCCGGTCGCATTACGTCGGTCGAACCTTCATCCAGCCATCGGACGGCGCGCGGCTTTCCGGGGTGCGGCGCAAACACAATGCCAATCGCGGGCTGGTTGAAGGCAAGCGCATCGTCCTTATCGACGATTCCATCGTGCGCGGCACCACGTCGTTGAAGATCGTGCAGATGATGCGCGACGCCGGAGCACGCGAAGTGCATTTCCGTGTCGCCAGCCCGCCGACCGCGCATAGCTGCTATTACGGGGTCGACACGCCCGAGCGCTCCAAGCTGCTCGCGGCGCAGATGGATGTCGAACCGATGCGCGAGTTCATCAAGGCGGACAGTCTGGCATTCATTACCATCGACGGCCTCTATCGCGCGGTCGGACAGGAACCGCGCAACGATGCCTGCCCGCAATATTGCGATGCCTGCTTTACGGGCGATTACCCGACAAGGCTGACCGATCTGGTCCGACATGAAGATCGCGACGCGCAGCTTTCTTTCGAAAAGGTCGACGCATGAGCGAAACCGGAGCGCTCGATGGCCGACTGGCCCTCGTCACCGGGTCCAGCCGGGGTATCGGGGCCGCCACGGCGCAGGCGCTGGCGGCGGCGGGTGCCCGTGTGATCCTGACGGGACGCGACGTAAGGGCACTGGAAGGCGTGGAAGATGCGATCCACGCGGCCGGCGGACAGGCGACCATCGCCCCGCTAGACCTGACCGAGGCGGACAGCATCGTCCGGCTGGCGCAGGCAATCGCGGGTCGCTGGGACACGCTCGACATTCTTGTTCTATCGGCCGCTTATCTTCCCAGCCTGACTCCGGTCACGCAAATCGATCAAAAGCAGCTAAGCCAGGCATTGACGGTCAATTTGCTTGCGACGCAGGCGCTGCTCGCCGCGTTCGATCCGATGCTGAAACGATCCGACAATGGGCGGGTGATCGGCCTGACCAGCAGCGTCGGCGGCGATGCGCGAGCCTATTGGGCGGCCTACGGATCGACGAAAGCCGCCTTTGAATCCTTGCTCGACAGTTACGCGCAGGAGGTCGAGAAGATCGGCAACATCCGTATCGCCATCATCGATCCCGGTGCGACCCGCACGGCCATGCGCGCCAAAGCCTATCCCGGTGAAGATCCCGCGACCGTCAAGCCACCGTCGGTCGTCGCCGACCGGATCGTCTCGCTGTGCGAACAGGGATTTGCAACGCGGCACCGCGAGCGGGTCGTAAATTCCGGTTAACCAGCCTTGGTAAAGCGCGGGTAGGCGCGATGGAGCATGAGTTGGAAAGCGTACTCGCAAAGACGCGGGTAAGCGCGACGATCAATCATTCGGCCTGAAGGTGCGCCATGCTGCTCGACAAAACGCAAAGCTATGAACACGCGGCGCAGGAAGACCGCTGTTCGCATCGCACGAAGCTGGCGATACCGGCGCAATTGCGCATGTCGGGCGGCCGCGCGTTTCAGACGGTGGTACACGATCTGTCGATTTCCGGCTTCTCCGCGTCCGCCATCAGCCGGGTGCGGCCGGGCCAGACGTGCTGGATTACCCTGCCCGGGCTGGAATCGCTTCATGCCGAAGTCGTTTGGTGGGAAAATTCCGTGGCCGGTTGCGCCTTCATGGAATTGATGAGCCCCATCGTGCACGACAATATCCTGCAGAAATACAGTCCTACCGTCATTTACCGCAGCGTCTGCTGACCATTCCTATTCCGCCGCAGCGATTTCCGTAACGAGCCGCTGCCATGCGCGGCGGTTTTCGTCGCTGGTCGCAGTTGGCCAGTTGCCGATGGCGGCCACAACCATATTCTCATCCGGCACGATCGTGATCGCCTGACCGAATATGCCCTGTGCGCCATAGGCAGTGCCGGGATAGGTCCACCACTGGTAGCCATAGCCAAAGCCGTCCTGCCCCGAACCGGCCCCGAACGATACCTGTTCGCCCCCCGCTTCGGCGAACCATCCGTCGGGCACGACTTCGTCGCCGCCTTCCAGCGCGAACTGTCCCATGCGGGCGTAATCCGCCAGCGTCAGCGACAGGCAACATCCGCCGATATTGGCGCCCGACGGGTCGATCATCCAGAACATCGGCGATGCGAAGCCCGCCGGATCGACGATCTTGTCCTTGGCATAGGCGGCCAGGCTTCGTCCCGTCGCCCGTTCGACCAGAACGCCCAGCAGATTGGTTTCGCCGGTCTTGTAGACGAACTTCTCGCCCGCCGGCGCTTCTCTCGGCAATGCCTTCAGCTGGGTAACGATCGCGTTCTCGCCCGGTGCCGCTACGATGCTGCCCATCCGACCCACGTCGCTGTCGAAATCGGTGTAGCTTTCGTTCCAACGGACACCCGAAGTCATCGTCGCCAGCTGGCGCACGGTCACGTCTGCATAGGCGGAACCGGCCATTTCGGGAATATACCGCGCCACCGAATCGTCGAGGCTTTCGATCGAACCGTCCTTCAGCGCCGCGCCCAGCAAGGTCGAGGTAAAGGATTTCGCTACCGAAAAACTGGTCCAGCGATCCCCCGCCCCCATGCCAAGACCATAGGCCGCATGCCGGACCATGCCGTCCTTCAACACCAGGACCCCGGCGGAATTTGTATCCGCGATGAACCGCGCAACCCGTTCCTGCAATGCGGGGGATAGCGGTTCGCCCCGCGGAAGCACGCGTGGATCGGCCGCTGGCTGAGCTTCAAAACCGGGAAACCAGCTTTCCATGTCGCGGAAGCGCGCGGCGCGTTGATCGTCGGTCCAGAACAGCACATCGAGATCGGCAGGGGTCACGCTGGTGGGCGGCGTGCTGAGCCGGACCGCATCCTTGCGCGGCGGTTCCATCATATAGGTGCGCGTAAAAACATCCGCCCCGCCGGAACCCGCACATCCCGCTAGCATGGTCGCGCCTATCAGCGCCGTCATCGTGCGTTTCATAACCCTCGCCCTTCTTTCATCAAGGTCACCTGACTAACCCCGATACCGCCCCCGCGAAACCCGCCTTCGCAATACATCAGGTAATAGCGCCACAGCGCCACGAAACGCGCATCGAAGCCCGATGGCAGCCGTCCCTCTTCCACCGCCGCATCGAAATTGGCGCGCCACAGTTCCAGCGTTCTGGCATAATCCGGCGCGAAATCATGGGGCGCGGTCCATGCCAGTCCGCGCTGTTCGGCCAGTCGGCGGAACTCGCTTTCACGAACGAGCAGGCCGCCGGGAAAAATGTAGGCCTGGATGAAATCGGCGCTGTCGGCATAGGCGTCGAACAGATCGTCGTCGAAGGTAATATATTGCAACGCGGCTCGTCCGCCGGGTTTGAGGTTGCGGGCGATGCAGTCGAGGAAGCTTGGCCAATAGGCGCGGCCGACCGCCTCGACCATCTCCACGCTGACGATGGCATCGACCTGCATGGCAACGTCGCGGTAATCCTGCCTGCGGAAGTCGATGGCCGGATCGGAATGATCGCGTGCCCAATCCAGCTGCTCGTCCGACAGGCTGATGGCGGTCACATCCGCGCCGCCCTTCGCCAGGTGATCGGCGAGCGAACCCCAGCCGCAACCAATCTCCAGCACGGACTGAGCGCCGGCGATCCGGTCCGAAAGGGCTTGCCACTTGCGCCTTTGCGCCGCCTCCAGATCGTCTTCATCGGCGAAGATCGCGCTGGAATAGCTCATGGTGCAATCGAGCCATTGCGCATAGAAATCGTTGCCAAGATCGTAATGCGCGTGGATATTGCGGGTGGCGCCGGAACGGTTGTTGCGATTGAGCCAGTGGGCAAACGCCACCGCCCAGCGGAACGGACCCTTCGCGCGGCCGGTTGCGCCCAGGCTTTTTGCATTCGCGTTGAAATTGGCGAAGATCGGCACGGGATCGGGGCTGGACCATTCGCCGGCCGCCCATGCCTGGTACCAGCCGATCGACCCGTTCGTCGCCAGCCGCATCAGCGCGCGCCAGTCCGCAATGGTGATCTCCGCAGCGAAGCCCGGCGCGCGTCCGCCGAGCATGCGCGTCGTTCCGTCCGGGAGATGCGCGAGGATGGAGCCGGTTTCCAGCCCGGCATCGATCCGGTCGACCATGCGGTTGAATGCGGGCGCGACGGTGCGTGCTATCCACCCGGGTCGACGCTCGAAACGCTGCGCGCCCTCAAACAGCGCCCGCCCCCTCTGCCCGCTTTCCGCATTCATTCCCGCCCTATGGCGGGCTGTGGAAGGACCGGCAAGGGATCAATCAGCCTTCATCTCGCGATAGGCGGTGAGTGCGCGTTCCCGCGCTTCGCGATGACCGATGATCTTGGGCGGATACGCCTCCGGTCTGCAACCCGCCTCTTCCGGATCATGGATCGCATCATCCGGCAGATCGGCCAGTTCGGGCACATATTCGCGGATGTAACAGGACGCGTCGAACTTGTCCGACTGGCTCAATGGCGCCATGATGCGGCTGAACATGTTGGCGTCGACGCCGGTGCCGGAAATCCATTGCCAGTTGACGCCGTTATTGGCGTAATCGCCATCGACCAAGCAGTCCCAGTACCAGCGTTCGCCGAGATGCCAGTCGATCAGCAGATGCTTTACCAGGAAACTCGCCGCGATCATCCGGACGCGGTTGTGCATCCAGCCGACCTGCCAGAGTTGCCGCATTCCGGCATCGACGATCGGATAACCGGTGCGGCCCTGCTGCCAGGCTTTCAATTCGTTCCCGACGCTTTCGTCGGAGGGGTCGCGCCAGAGCGTTTCGTCGAAGCTGTCGCGATAGGTCTCATCGGCATAATGCGGAAACTGCTTGATGACGTTCTGCGCATAATCGCGCCACAGAAGCTCCTTCTCATACACCTTCCAACCCCGGCTACGCATGTCCTTGAAGGCATGCCAGATGCTGACCGGGCTTATCTCGCCCCAATGCAGATGCGGGCTCATGCGGGAGGAACCGTCCTGCGAAGGCAGGTTGCGGTCGTCGTCGTAATCGTCGACGTGATCCTTCCACCATTCCAGCCGTTTCCACGCCGAGTCCTCGCCGACTTTCCAGAACGCTCGGAAACCGCCCGCCCAATCGGGGTTGGTCGGCAGCAGGTCCCAATCCGCCAGATCGTCGCTGTCCGGCATGGCCGAGGGTTGCGATATCGTGTCCGGCTCGGGCAGTTCGTCGCGCGGCGGGAACAGTTCCAGCGCCGCCCTGGAAAACGGGGTGTAGACCTTGTAGGGCGTGCCGCTACCGGTCTTCGCCGTGCCGGGCGGCAAGAGGTAATTGCCGTCATGCAGGATCAGTTCGCATCCATCGGGCAGCGCGTCCTTCAGCTCTTCCTCCACCTCGCGCCACCAATGTTCGTAATGGCGATTGGCGTAGATGGCGGTGGCCCCCGTTTCCTCAGCCATCGCGGCCAGGATCGAGACACTGTCCCCGCGCCGCAGTACTATCGAGCCGTTGCGCCGGGCAAAGCGGTCGGCGAGACTCTCTAGAGAATGATGCAGCCACCAGCGATGCGCGCCGCCGAACTTTCGGTCGCCGGGGCGATCGTCGTCCAGCACATAGACCGGCACCACGGGGCCGGCTTCGGCGGCGGCATGCAGCGCGGGTTGATCGCGCATTCTAAGGTCGCGGCGGAGCCAGACGATTTGGGGGGAACTCACTCTACATCTCCGTTCACCCTGAGCCTGTCGAAGGGTCGCTTTATCCTGGTTCTTCGTCGCCCAAGAAAGGGCGGCCCTTCGACAGGCTCAGGGCGAACGGGTTTGTTGGGCAATGCGTTCATTCGGTGCCGGGTTCCAAGCATTGCAAATCGGGTAACGCGACGGAAAATCTATCGCGGGCGCGCGGATCGTAGAAGCGCGAATCGCGAAGAAGCAGACCGTTTTCACCATCCCGTTCGAAGAAGGGCGCGCGCGACCAGAACCAGTACGGTTCGAACTGGGCCCGTTCCGTCGAACTCATGCCGCCAATATACGTCAGGCATTGTTCCGCCGCGACAGGTTTCGGTCTCGCCAAACTGGAAGGAAGGCTGAAACTCTGCTGCATCCACGCCCTTGGCGAAGGATCGAGATAAATCACTTCCCTTCGCCAGAACTCGACCGGAGGAGGGTTGGCTATCGTCACCACAGGTTGGGCAGCGCTATTTGCGACCTGATGTTCCGCGACCCCCGTTATCCCCGCATTCACCCCGATATACGCCAGCGCAATCGACAACGCCTGCCGCCCGGTTTTCCGCCATGTCCCGCCCCGCTTCTCCTGACGCAGCGACCACCATGTGGCGAAGCCCATCAGGCCCCATAGCCAGATGTCGATAATGAACAGCGTATCGCCGTAGAACCATTCGCTCGAGAACGGCTCGAGCAGCCGGATGCCGTAGACATTCAGCCAGTCCAGCGCCGGATGCGTCAGGCAACCGACGAAGCTCAACAGATACAGCCATTTGAAGCTCACCGGCAGGCGCGTTTCCGGTCGCTTTCCTCGCTTCGCCTGCCAGCGATCGAAGCCATAGAGCAGGCCCGCCAGTATCAGCGGCAGCAGCACCAGCGCCGGCGGGCCGTGCGTGATGCCGCGGCGGAAGGCGAGATGCTGCACTCCGTCGAGCCAGAAGAAGCAGGCCGCGTCGACATCCGGCAGGTTCGCACCGATGATCAGCGCCGGCATCGCGAGCCCCGTCTTGCGCTTCAGGCCGGTCTGCCCGATCAGCGCGCCGACCAGCGAATGGGTGAGGTTATCCATGCGCTCTCACCCCCGCAGCAAACCGAGACATGGACCGCATGTTACACGGTCCTGGAGATAAAGATCGGGGCTCCCGCGAGCCGGTCCAAAGTTCCCCGTCCGCCCGATTTCCGCCTGTCCGCCATGCCGTTCGATTGGCAGCTTTGGCGGATGTAGGAAAGGATGTTCAGACCGGATCCTGCGCGGTGCCGTCCACGGTCCATGTCTGCCCCTTGGCCAGCAACTTCGCGAGGTTCGCATCCTTGCCCGATGCGGCGCGGGCGCGTTCCTCGACCACGGCGGCCTCGAATGTGGGGGCCGGATCGTCGTAGATCACGCCCAGCGCCATGGGGAACGGGCCGAAGGGCATTTCGATCAACAGATGCGCCAGCGTGCGGTTGGTCGCGTCATGGACCAGCACACCCGCCGCTTCGTGGTCGCCATCGACGACATCGACCACGGTCATCGCCATTGTGTCGCGGTCGAGTGCGATGCCTTTGTCGAAGCCCGCCTTCTCGTCGCCGAACAGCATCGGTTTGCCATGCTCGAGCCAGAGCTGCCGGTCGCCCGCCCCCTTGGGCGCGGCGAAATCCTCGAACACGTCTTTATTATAGACGATACAGTTCTGGAATATCTCGATAAACGCCGCGCCTTCATGCGCGTGCGCGGCTTTCATTACATCGGGCAGGTTCTTCGAAATGTCGAACCCCCGCCCGACGAAACGCGCGCCCGATCCCAAGGCGAAGGCGCATGGATTGACCGGATGATCGAACGACCCGATGGGCGTGGAAGGAGTCTTGGTCCCTTCACGGCTGGTGGGGGAGGATTGCCCCTTGGTCAGGCCGTAAATCTCGTTGTTGAACAGCATGATCTGCATGTTCACATTGCGCCGCAGCACATGCATCATGTGGTTGCCCCCGATGCTCAGTCCATCGCCATCGCCGGTGACCAGCCAGATATCGAGAGCGGGATTGGCCAGCTTCACGCCCGTCGCCACCGCCGGCGCGCGGCCGTGGATCGTGTGGAACCCGTATGTTTCCATGTAATAGGGGAAGCGGCTGGAGCAGCCGATACCGCTGATGAACACGGTGTTGGAGGGGTCCGCGCCGAGCTGCGGCAGCGTGCGCTGCACCGCCTTCAGGATCGCATAATCCCCGCAACCGGGACACCAGCGAACCTCCTGGTCGGTTTCCCAGTCCTTGAGCGTGGTTTCGATTTTTACGGGTGCATTCATAGCGGAAACCTCAATATCCGTTCGGACTGAGCTTGTCGAAGCCCTGCCCTACTTCCAAGCGTGCTGGCAAAGAGAAGTGCAGCCCTTCGACAGGCTCAGGGCGAACGTGGGGGGGAAGGCAGATCATTGCTCGACACTCGGCAATTGTTGGTCGTTTGCAGCAACCTGCCCGCCTTCATTGTCGTCTATCCCGTCGAAATACTTCCCGATCGCCACTTCCAGTTCCGCGATCTGGAACGGTTGGCCGCTCGTTTTCGTAAGCGGCTCCGCATCGACCAGATACTGGTCACGCAAAACGGTCTTGAACTGGCCGGTGTTCATTTCCGGCACCAACACGCGCTCGTACCCGCGCAGCAGCTCGCCCAGATTGGCGGGAAGCGGCCAGATGTGGCGGACATGGATATGGCTGGCGTCCATGCCCTTGGCGCGGCTGCGGTTCACGGCCTGATGGATCGGGCCGTAGGTCGAACCCCAGCCGACCACCGCCAGCTTGCCGCTCGTTTCGCCCGCAGCGACGTCCTGATCGGGCACGGTCACACCCAGAACCTTGTTCACGCGCGCATCGGTCATCGCCTGGTGGTTGTCCGGCGAATAGTCGATATGGCCGCTGCCGGCCGATTTCTCGATCCCGCCGATCCGGTGCATCAGCCCGGGCGTTCCCGGCTTGATCCATGGCCGCGCGCCTTTCGCATCGCGGGCGTAGGGCTGGATCACGGACTGCGCCGCATCTCCGCGCGGACCGGCCCCGCCCGCGTCGATCTCGCCCATTCCCGCAGGGTCGCCGGGGCCGGGTTCGGCGAACTTCGCGGGAAACGGTTCGAAGGCAGCGGGATCGGGTACTTTCCAAGGCTCCGCCGCATTGGCGATATAGCCATCAGTCAGCAGCATCACCGGGACCATATATTGGGTCGCGATCCGGCACGCCTCGATCGCGCATTCGAACGCATCGCCGGGGCTGCGCGCGGCGATGACCGGCATCGGCGCATCCCCGTTGCGGCCGTAGATCGCCTGATAGAGATCGCTCTGCTCGGTCTTGGTCGGCAGACCGGTCGAGGGGCCGCCGCGCTGCGAATTGACGATGACCAGCGGCAGTTCGGTCATGATCGCCAGCCCCATCGCCTCGGTCTTCAACGCGATGCCCGGTCCGCTCGACGAGGTGACGCCGAGCTGCCCGGCATAGGACGCACCGATCGCCGCGCAGATCGCCGCGATCTCGTCCTCCGCCTGAAACGTCGTGACGCCGAATTCCTTCAGCCGCGCCAGATGATGCAGGATCGCGCTGGCCGGAGTGATGGGATAGCCGCCGAAAAACATCGGCAATTCGGCCAATTGCGCGCCCGCGACGAGGCCCAGCGACACCGCCTCGGCCCCGGTGATCGTGCGATAGAGGCCGGGGGCGCTCTTCACCGGGGGCATCGTGACCTGCTTGATCGGACCGCTGAGTTCCGCCGTTTCGCCATAGGCATGGCCCGCATTCAGCGCGGCAATGTTGGCGTCCGCGATCTCGGGCTTCGATTTGAACTTCGCGCGCAGCCAATCCTCGATCGGGGTGCGGCTGCGATCGAACATCCACAGCGCGAGGCCGAGGGTCCACATATTCTTGGACCGCAGCGCATCCTTCTTGCCCAGCCCGAACGGTTCGACCGCCTGGATCGTGAGTTCCGATATATCGAAGGCAAGCACGTCGTGCTTCGCCAGCGTGTCGTCGTCCAGGGGCGAAACGTCGTATTTCGCCTTGTCGAGATTGCGCTTCGTGAACTCGCCGGTGTCGATGATCACCAATCCGCCCGGCTTCAGCGCGGCGAGGTTCACCTTCAACGCCGCCGGGTTCATCGCGACCAGCACGTCCGGCGCGTCGCCCGCCGTGTTGATCTGCCGGCTGCCGAAATTGATCTGGAACGCGGAAACGCCGAACAGCGTGCCCTGAGGCGCGCGGATTTCGGCGGGGAAATCGGGGAAGGTCGCCAGATCGTTGCCGGCGAGCGCGGTGGACAGGGTGAATTGCCCGCCGGTCAGTTGCATCCCGTCGCCGCTGTCGCCGGCGAAGCGCACCACCACGGCATCGGGCACCGCATCGGACGCCGTATTGCGCGCGCCATCGGCAGCATCTTTCGCGGCGATGTTGTTGGCCTGGGTAGCCATGACGATTCCTTTTCCGGCACGACAGCGCGCCATCCGTGTATGCCCCCGCACCTATGCGCCGTGTTGCGGCCCCGCAATGAAGTTTTTCTGCGCGCAATGCAAAAGAGGCATGGAATCGGAACACGATCCCGCTACAGTTCGATCCGAAATAACAGGGTATTTCAACAGATGACACAGATGTTCGGCTTCACCGGAATGCCGGGGTTACGCGGATGAACGGCGAACTTGCCTATCGTGCGTGCGCGGGCTTCATGCTGGCCGATCGCAGCGGCCGGATATTCGTCGGCCAGCGGATCGACGGGAAAAACCTGGGCGCTTGGCAAATGCCGCAGGGAGGCATCGATCCCGGCGAGGATCAGCGCGAGGCGGCCTTGCGCGAGTTGCGGGAAGAGACGGGCGTCACTCACGATCTGGTCGAGATCATCGGCCGGATGCCCTATCCGGTACGCTACGATCTGCCCGACGAACTGGTCGGCAAATTATGGGGCGGACAATATCGCGGGCAGGAACAGCACTGGTTCCTCGGCCGCTTCATGGGCGAAGATACCAACATCGACCTGGAAGCGCACGACCCGCCGGAATTCGCAAGCTGGAAATGGGTGGAGCCGGATGATCTCCCCGGCTTGATCGTGCCGTTCAAGCGCGATGTCTATCGGGCGGTGCTGAAGGAATTCCGCCCGCTGATCTGAAATCCTAGTTCTGCGTCACCGTCGCATTGGGCAGCACGGCTTCGGCGCGCAGGGTCGGCGTTTTGGGGCCGGCGGCGATGATGCCCGCCAGTTCCTCCGTCTCCGGACAGCCGCGGCCGCATTTGTCGCCCAATTCCGCCAGTTTCGCGCGCGCCTTTTCCACCGCGCCCTTTTCAAGCAGGGCAGCGCCCTCTCCCGACAATGCAGCCCAGTTGTCCGGGTCGCGGCGCAAAGCCTCGCGATAATAGGCGATCGCCTTGCCCTGAAGCAGATTCTGCCGGGCCGCCGCGCCCAATTCCAACAGCAACGGCGTGTAGGCGGGATCGACCACCAGCGCGGCTTCGAAATAGTCCACTGCACCTTGCGGGTCGCCCGCGGCCAGGGCGGCGCGGCCTTCGGCGATCAGCGCGGCCGCGCGCGCGCTGGGTTCGGGATCCTGCGCCCTGCCGATGCTCGACGTGACGGCCAGGCCGAGCGAAAAGGCGATGGCGATGGAAGCGAGGCGCATGCAGAATTCCTTGATAGCAGGATGGTGGAGATAGTCACGCGCTGCCATATCGAAAGGGGCTATCATCTCCTACCGGCCGGGGGAAGCGGTTCCCCGCCCGATCCGCGCGATGAAAAAACCGTCCGTGCCATCGTGATACGGGGTCAGCCGTGTGCCGCCGCCCCACGTCCGACCGATGGGTAGGTCCAGCGGGTCGGCGCGCCAGCCGGAATTGGCATTGAGGAATGCGGCGATCCGGTCCGCGCCCTCCTCGTCCAGCAGGGAACAGGTGACGTAGACGATCCGCCCGCCCGGCTTCGTCAGCTGCGCGGCGATGGACAGGAGCCGATCTTGCGTCTCGGCGAAGCGTATGAGTTCCGCCTTGCCCAGCCGCCAGCGCGCTTCGGGATTGCGGCGCCAGGTGCCGGTTCCCGAACAGGGCGCGTCGACCATGACCGCATCCGCTGCACCGTGATGGGCGGACAGCATTTCCAGTTCCCCGCCCGGATTGAGGAGGACGCTTTCGACGATCGTGGCACCCGCCTTCTCGGCGCGCGGGGCCAGCCGCTGCAACCGTCCGCGATCCGTGTCGCCGGCGATCAGAGTGCCGGTATTTCGCATCTTCGCCGCCAGCCCCAGGGTCTTGCCCCCCGCCCCGGCGCACAGATCGATGACCGTCTCGCCCGGCCGCGCGCCGACCGCTTGGAGCGCCCATTGACTGCCATGGTCCTGCACTTCGACCAGCCCGTCGCGATAGGCGTGCCATTGCTCGACCTGCGTGCCGGCGGGGTAGCGCAGCGCGTCGGGCGCGAGCAGTCTTTCGCCCGGTTCCGGCAGGTCGATCGCATCGCGCGCAGCCTTTAACGTATTCACCCGCAGATCGAGGGGAGCGCGGTCCAGCAGCGCCTCCGCTTCCGGCCCCGCAATGTCCGATTTCGCCAGGTGGCGCACGACCCAGGGCGGGGCCACGCCCCCCGCCGCCGCCTGTTCAGCGTCGCCGATCGCGGGGGGACCATAGTGCGATCCGTCGAACAGCGGCGCTATCGACAAGTCGGTTTCGGCAAGGCGCAGCATGGCGGCGCGGCCCGAATGCGGTACCGCCCCGCACGCGCGGATCGCGCCATAGACCAATTCGCGCACGGCGCGGCGGTCCTTCGACCCGGCATAGCGGTTGTCGCGCGCCCAGTCCTTCACGATCCTGTCGGCGGGGGCCCCGTTGTTCCGGGCAGCTTCGATGACGGCGTCGAGAATGAGAATAGCGGATTGCACGCGGGCGGCGGGGGTCATGGCTCGACAAGGACCCTTTCGGATCGGCGCTCGAACATGCGATCGTACTCTTGTGCAGCAGGCACGCGCAGACACCAATGTCGAAAGCTATCGCGTTCCTCGCCGGCTTGCCGGGCGACGTCATCAATCACCGCTCCCGCTGCGGTATAACATTCGTCTTCGGTTTCATAGAGAACCGGATGCCGATCCAGCGATACTTGCACCGACGAAGCATCGAACACCTTCAGGATAAGCAGCATATATGCAAAAGTCTCAAACATGACTGTTCATCGCGTCGGGTAATTCGGGGCTTCGCGGGTGATCGCGACGTCGTGGACATGGCTTTCATTGAGGCCCGCCCCGGTGATCCGCACGAACTGCGCCCGCTCGCGCAGATCGGGAATGGTCGCCGCGCCGGTATAGCCCATCGCCGCCTTGATCCCGCCGACCAGCTGGTGGACGATGTCCTTCGCCGGCCCCTTGAACGGCACCTGCCCCTCGATCCCTTCGGGCACCAGTTTGAGGGCCGACACGTCCGCCTGGAAATAGCGATCTGCGCTGCCCCGGGCCATCGCCCCGACGCTGCCCATGCCGCGATAGCTCTTGTAGCTGCGGCCCTGATACAGGAACGTCTCGCCCGGCGCCTCGGCTGTGCCGGCCAGCATCGAACCGACCATCACGGTGGACGCGCCCGCCGCGATCGCCTTCGCCGCATCGCCCGACGTGCGCAGGCCGCCATCGGCAATGACGGGCACGCCGGACTTCGCCGCCTCGCCCGCGCTGTCCATGATCGCGGTCAGCTGCGGCACGCCGACGCCGGCGACGATGCGCGTGGTGCAGATGGAGCCCGGACCGATGCCGACTTTCACCGCATCCGCGCCCGCATCGATCAGCGCGCGCGTCGCTTCCGCCGTGGCCACGTTGCCGGCGATGACCTGCACCGAACCGGACAGCGTCTTCGCGCGTTCGACGGCCCGTGCGACGTCGCGGTTGTGGCCATGCGCGGTGTCGATGACGACGACGTCGCATTCCGCCTCGATCAGCGCCTGCGTCCGCTCGAACCCCTTGTCGCCCACCGTGGTCGCCGCCGCCACGCGCAGCCGCCCGCCGCCATCCTTGGTCGCACGCGGATAATTGACCGCCTTCTCGATATCCTTGACCGTGATCAGGCCGATGCATTTGTAATCGTCGTCGACCACGATCAGCTTCTCGATCCGGCGTTGGTGCAGCAGGCGGCGCGCATCCTCCTCGCCCGTGCCGAGCGGCACCGTGGCGAGATTGTCGGTGGTCATCAATTCGCGCACCGGCTGCTGCGGGTTCTCGGCAAAGCGCACGTCGCGGTTTGTGAGAATACCGACCAGCCTGCCGTCGCGATCGGCCACCGGAATGCCGCTGATCCGGTGCTGCGTCATCAATGCCTGCGCATCGCCCAGCGTCGCTTCAGGATGGATGGTGATCGGGTTGACGACCATGCCGCTTTCGAAGCGTTTGACGGCGCGCACCGCCGCCGCCTGCTCGTCGATATCGAGATTGCGATGCAGCACGCCGATCCCGCCCATCTGCGCCATGACGATCGCCATGTCGGCCTCCGTCACCGTATCCATCGCAGCGGAAAGCACGGGAATATTGAGCGCGATATCCCGCGTCAGCTGCGTGCGCGTGTCGGCCATGCTGGGCAGGATATCGCTCGCACCGGGGCGCAGCAGCACATCGTCGAAAGTAAGGCCGAGGGGGATGTCGTGCTGCGCCACTTGCGGTCGGGTCCTGTGTTGGGATTCTTGGCGGTCCGTGTAAGCGGGTGACGTGGCGATAGCTAGTGTAGTTCCGTCGGCTGCTTTCAAGCTAAGCCGGGCCCCGGTTCAAGTCCGGGGCGACGTATGGGGCCTACTCCGCCGTCCAGCCGCCGTCGATGCTCCAGTTGGCGCCCGTCACGTTCGCCGCTTCCTCGCGGCACAAGAACAGGGCGAGTGCGCCCACCTCATCCACCTGTACGAACCGTTTGGTCGGCTGTTTGGCGAGAAGGACGTCCTCGATCACTTCTTCCCGGCTCAACCCTCGCGATTTCATCGTGTCGGGGATCTGCCCTTCTATCAGAGGCGTCCAGACATAGCCGGGGCTGATGCAGTTCGCGGTCACGCCCGTCTGCGCCAGTTCCAGCGCGACGGTCTTCGTAAACCCGTCGATCCCGTGCTTCGATGCGTTGTAGGCGCTCTTGAAAGGCGACGCGGTTTTGGAATGCGCGCTGGCGGTGTTGACGATCCGGCCCCAGCCGTGCTCCTTCATATGCGGCACGGCCAGCCGCGTCGTGTGGAACGCGGCGGTCAGATTGAGGGCGATGATCGCGTTCCACCGATCGACGGGCAACTCGTCCACCGGCGCGACATGCTGCATCCCGGCATTGTTGACGAGGATATCGACCGCGCCGGCTTCCGCCATCAGATGTTCGCAGCCTTCCTGCGTCAGCAGATCGGCATCGACATGGCGCGTGCCCATTTCCTCGCACAGCTTCGTAATATCGTCCGCTTCGCCGAAGCCGGTGAGGACCACTTCCGCTCCCTCGCCCGCCAGAGCCCGCGCGATGGCGAGGCCAATGCCGGAAGTGGAACCGGTGACTACTGCGCGCTTGCCGGAAAGGAACATGGAAGATTTCACCCGTCGATTATACCGCCAGACTTTGCGGTCCGGCACTTTTGCGTCCATCAGGGGCCGAGTCCAGCGCAAATATAAGGGAATCTCATGCGTCTCAACCGGTTTGACCCCAGCAATATCCGCGTCGGCACGGCCGGCGGCGGCGGCGGACGCTTTCCCGGCGGGGGCGGCGGCAAGGTCGGATGCGGCACGATCCTGATCGCGATCATCGCCTATTTCGTGTTCGGCGCCGATCCGATGCAGACCATCGGAACGGTCGGCGGCTTGCAGCAGAATGGGCAACAGGAAACGGGATCGTCCACGCGGATCGAGGGCACACGGTCGGCCGAGGAATTGTGCAACTCCAACCCCTATGCGCTGGAAACCTGCAACGCGCTCTCATCGCTCAACCAGACGTGGGAGCCGATATTCCAGCGCGCGGGCGTTCCCTTCGAACAGCCGACGCTGGACTTTCCGGTGCGGGAGCGGTTCAGCACCGGTTGCGGCCCCGGCAGCGTGGGCATGGGGCCGTTCTACTGCCCCGCGGACGACACCATGTATATCGACACCGCGTTTTATGATCAGATGGAGCGCCAGATGGGCGCGGGCGGCGACTTCGCGCGCTATTACGTCGTCGCGCATGAATACGGGCATCATATCCAGAAGCTGACCGGCGTGGCCGCCGCCATCCGCAGCGCGCAACAGCAGGACCCGGGCCGGTCGAACCGGCTGCAGGTGCTGATGGAGCTGCAGGCCGATTGCTATGCCGGCGTATGGGCGGGCCGGAACCGCAACCTGATCGAGCCGGGCGACATGGAGGAAGGGTTGCGGGCCGCCAGCGCGATCGGCGACGATACGCTGCAGCGCAACGCCGGCCGGCGGGTCAATCCCGAAAGCTTCACGCATGGTTCAAGTCGCCAGCGTATGCAGGCCCTCAAACTGGGAATGGAGAGCGGTGATGATACGCAATGCGATTCGATCGTCGAACTGCGGTAGGGTATGGGTTGCCGCGTTGCTGATGGGGGTCGGTACGACCGCGCTGGCGCAGGATAGCGGCGAGGAAGTCGTGCGAGGGCGCAGCCCCGATGCGATGGATGTGGCAAGCACGCCGCTCAATGATCTCAACCTGTCGAAAGACGAGATACCCGAAGCGCTGACCGACGCGGTCGTCGCGCCCTACGCCAGCGAACGCATGGCGGATTGCGAGGACATCGCGCGCGAAGTCGCCCGGCTCGATGCGGTTCTGGGCGCCGATCTCGACATCGCGACCGGTGAACGGCGCGACATCACCGTCGGCAAGGTCGCGAAAAGCGCGGTGAGTTCGTTCATCCCGTTTCGCGGCATCATCCGCGAAGTAAGCGGCGCGGCGGACCATCAGCGCGATTTCGAGGAAGCGATATTCGCAGGCGCGGTGCGGCGCGGCTATCTAAAGGGTCTGGGCCAGGCCCGTTCGTGCCCCTACCCCGCCAGTCCCGCCGCAACGCGGGTCAGCATAGGCGAAGCGGACAGCGTCGAGAGCGAGTTGCGCAGCGACTGGGCCGACATGTCCCGCGACGCGCCGCTGAAGGGTGAAATCACGATCCCCGTCGATCCCGACGCGCTGGATCAATAGACGCGTATCAATAGACGCGCTTCTTGGGCTCGATGTAATCGATATCGTCGGACAACGTGTATTCGTGCACCGGTCGGTAGTCGATCTTCACGTCGCCACCTTTTCCGCCCCAGCCATCGAACCAGGCGCAGCTGTGCTTCATCCATTCCGCATCGTTGCGGTCGGGATAATCTTCATGGCTGTGCGCGCCGCGACTTTCCTTGCGGTTCTCCGCCGAATGCATGGTCACGCTGGCCTGCGCGATCAGATTGTCGAGTTCCAGCGTTTCCATGAGATCGCTGTTCCAGATCAGCGAGCGGTCGGTAACGCTGACGTCCTGCATCCGGTCGTAGGTCTTGCCGAGCGCGGCCACCCCTTCGGACAACAGCTTGCTGTCGCGGAAGACGGCGGCGTGTTTCTGCATCGTCTTCTGCATGTCGGACCGGATCGCGGCGGTCGGCGAACCGCCCTTCGCGTAACGGAAGTGATCGAGCCGGCCCAGTGCCATGTCGGCGCTGTCCTTCGGCAGTTCGGCCTGCGCCGCGCCGGCGGCAGTGATTTCCTTCAGGCGGTGCCCCGTGGCCCGTCCGAACACGACGAGATCGATCAGCGAGTTGGAGCCCAGGCGATTGGCGCCATGCACGGATACGCATGCCGCCTCGCCCACGGCGAACAGGCCGGGTACGACCGTATCGGGGCCGTCTTCACCGACCGTCACGACCTCGCCGTGATAGTTACACGGGATGCCGCCCATGTTGTAATGCACCGTCGGCGTCACCGGTAGCGGCGCGCGCGTCAGGTCGACGCCCGCGAAGATCTTGCCGCTTTCGGTAATGCCGGGCAGCCGCTCGGCCAGCACGCCGGGATCGATATGGTCGAGATGGAGATTGATAAAGTCGCCATCGTCGCCCACGCCGCGTCCTTCGCGCATCTCGAGCGCCATCGAACGGCTGACGACGTCGCGCGATGCCAGATCTTTCGCCGAGGGGGCGTAGCGTTCCATGAACCGCTCGCCTTCGGAATTGGTGAGATACCCGCCCTCGCCCCGCGCGCCTTCGGTAATGAGCACGCCCGCGCCGTATATACCGGTCGGATGGAACTGCACGAATTCCATGTCCTGCAACGGCAATCCGGCACGCAGCACCATGCCGCCGCCATCGCCGGTGCAGGTATGCGCCGATGTGGCGGTGAAATAACAGCGGCCGTAACCGCCCGTCGCCAGCACCACGCTCTGCGCGCGGAAGCGGTGGATGGCCCCATCGTCCAGGCACATGGCGATCACGCCGACGCAGCGACCATTGTTCATGATGAGGTCGAGCGCGAAATATTCGATGAAGAAATCCGCGTCGTATTTCAGGCTTTGCTGATACAGCGCGTGCAGCATCGCATGGCCGGTCCGGTCGGCGGCGGCGCAGGTGCGCTGGACCGGCGGCCCCTCGCCCATGTTCTGCATGTGACCGCCGAAGGGCCGCTGATAGATCGTGCCATCGTCATTGCGCGAAAACGGCACGCCCGCATGTTCCAGCTCGTACACGGCGGCAGGGGCTTCACGCGCGAGATATTCGATCGCATCCTGATCGCCCAGCCAGTCCGCGCCCTTTACCGTATCGTACATGTGCCACGACCAATGGTCCGGCGTGTTGTTGCCGAGCGACGCCGCGATACCGCCCTGCGCCGCGACCGTATGCGAACGGGTAGGAAAGACTTTCGAGATATTGGCGGTTTTCAGCCCGGCTTCCGCGCTACCCATGGTCGCGCGCAGGCCAGAGCCGCCCGCGCCGACGACGATCACGTCGTATAGATGGTCGATAATCTTGTAAGCCGAAGTGTCAGCCATGGTTCAAAGAGCCCCTCCAAGGGCGAGACGAAGGACGCAGAATATACCGAACGCGGCGCCGCCGATCGCGGCTAGATTGAGCAGCGCGATCGCGGCGAACTTGTTGCCGGGCGTGTCGACGTAATCTTCGACCATGACCTGCGTGCCGAGGCGCGCGTGCCAGAACACGCTTACGATCAGCAGCACCGTCGCCGTCGCGGGCAGTGGCTTGGCGAGATAGGCGCTGACCGTCGCGTAGGACATGTCGGGCAGCAGGATGAACGTCGCCATCAGCCAGATCATCAGCACGACGTTGCCGATCGCGGTGAACCGCTGCAGCAGCCAGTGATGCGCGCCGGCATGGGCGGAACCAAGGCCGCGCACGCGCCCGAGCTCGGTGCCGTGCGTGCGCGGATGGATGACCGCTTCGGTCGTGACGGGGGGCGTTTCGGTGGACATGGCGTCAGCCTCTCTTCAAACCAGGATCACGAGCGCCCAGAAGACGATTGTCAGGACGATGCCGCTGGTGACACTGGCGATCGACCACATCTTGTTGGTCTGTATTTCGTAACCCGCACCGACATCGAGCACGAAATGGCGCAGTCCCGAACTCAGATGGTTGAAGAACGCCCAGCTCAATCCGACCAGCACGATGTAACCGATCGGCGATGAAGCGAGGCCGTGGAACGTCTCATACGCCTCTGGTCCGGCGGCAAGCGCACCCAGCCACCACAGGAATACGCCCAGCCCGACGAACGCCATGCCGTTCCCGCTGATCCGGTGGAGAATGGACACCAGCATGTGCGGGCCCCATTTCCAGATCGACAGATGCGGCGACAGGGGGCGACCCCTTTGCGGTACGGTTACGCTTTGTTTGGGCATCGGCCTCGGCTTCGGTCTTCGTTCATGAACCATCGCCTCTTACCGCAATGCGGCGTCCGCACAAGCCGGGGCGGGCTCGACTCCACTTGCAAATTTGGGGATAGGGGCTGCATTCCTTCAAACTGGCATTCGCGGGGCCGGCCGATGACCAACATTCTCCTGACCGGTTCCAGCCGGGGTATCGGTGCGTCGATCATGGCCGGTTTGCAGGAACGGGGCGCGCATGTGCTGGGCCATGCGAGCCGCGCCCATGACGGCGATACGTTCGGCGTCGACCTTGCCGGAGACGGCGCGGGCGCGGAACTGTGGGGTGCGGCGATGGAACGCATGGGCGGGCAGGTGGACGTTCTGATCAACAATGCCGGACTGTTCGATGGCGTCGCGCTGGACGCCGGTGATGCGGATTGGTCCGCCTCCTGGCATCGCACCCTGCAGATCAACCTCACCGCCGCCGCCGAATTGTCGCGGCTGGCCGTCCTGCATTGGCAGGATGCGGGTCGGCCCGGACGCATCGTCCATATCGCCAGCCGCGCGGGGCATCGCGGGGACAGCCCGGCGCATTGGCACTATGCCGCCGCGAAGGGTGGAATGCTGGCAATGCACAAGACCATTGCGCGCGCCTATGCCGCCGACGACATTCTCAGCTTCGCGATTGCGCCCGGCTTCGTCGATACCGCGATGGCCGGCGATTATCTCGAAAGCCGTGGCGGGCCGGGCCTGCTTGCCGACATGCCGCTGGGCCGGGTGGCACAGCCGGAAGAGATCGCGCGCATCGTCGTCTTCTGCGCGCTGGATGCGCCCGCCAGCATGACCGGCACGACGATCGACGCCAATGGCGCAAGCTATGTTCGATAAGGTTGGGTCGAATAGCTTCGCCGGTGACGGGTCCGCCAGCTGGACCGTCACCGCCCATGCTGACAAGCAGGTGGTCCAGGCGGCGCTGATAGCGCATGAGGCGGCGTGGGATTGGGACGCGGATATCGTCCTTGCGGGAAGCGAGATCGACGAACGGCATCCGCAGGACTGGCATCTGGTCGCCTACCTTCCCCGCAAACCCAGCCCTTCGGACGAGGCCGCGATAGCAAGCCTGTTCGGCGACAATTCCTTGCATCTCGCGATCGAGAAGCTGGAGGCGCGCGACTGGCTGACCGAAAGCCAGCAAAATGTCGCACCGATCATGGCCGGTCGGTTCCATGTCCATACGCCCGATTTCCCACCATGCGATGCGCCCGGCATCCGCAACCTGGCCATCCCGGCCAGCCAGGCATTCGGCACCGGCCATCACGCGACCACGGCCGGCTGCCTCGCCATGTTGAGCCTGATGAGACGAACGGGCGTGCGGGCGGATGCCGTCGCCGATATCGGCACCGGCACGGGCCTCTTAGCGTTCGCCGCGCTGCATCTGTGGCCCCGGGCATACATAACCGCCAGCGATATCGACCCGGTGTGCGACGGGGCGGTGCGCGGCAACGCAGCGGCCAACGGCATCGCGATCGGAACGCGGCGCGGCGCATTGGCGATGGTGATCGCGGACGGCATGGACGATCCGCTTCTGCAGGCGCGCGCGCCCTACGATCTGCTGATCGCCAACATACTGGCAAGTCCGCTGGCCGAACTCGCACCCGATTTCATGAATGCCGTCGCGCCGGGCGGGCATCTGCTGCTGGCGGGCTTGCTCGAACCGCAGGAAGCTGCGGTCCGCGCCGCCTATCGCCGGGCAGGCTTCCGTTTGGCGAAGCGGTCGTTGCGCGGGGACTGGTCGATCCTGTGGCTGCGAAAGCGGATTGGGGAGCGGCGGAACATTTGACTCGCTGACGTTTTGCAAAGGCACATTCCCGTTATCGAAGCGAGACCCGGCATGGCCAAGACTCTCCTCATTACCGGCGCATCCACCGGGATCGGTGCGGCAACTGCGCGCGCCGCCGCCAGTGCCGGCTGGAACGTCGCCATGTTGGCCCGGTCCAAGGGCAAGCTGGATGATCTCGCTTCGGAACTGGGAAAGGGCGCTCTCGCCATCGAATGCGATGTGACGAACCGCGACGATCTCAAAACCGCCATCGATCGGGCAATCGAGACGTTCGATGGCTTGAACGCGGTGTTCGCCAATGCTGGCAAGGGCGTGAACAAGCCGGGTACGGAAAATGGCGATCCCGATGAATGGCGCGATATGGTCCGTCTCAACATCACGGCCGTGCTTTATACCGCGCACGCCACCCTGCCCCATCTGCGCGAGACGAAAGGCGATTTCGTCGTCACCGGATCGAAGGCCGGACGCGATCATATGAAGGGCTCGATCTACGGCGCGACGAAATGGTTCGTCCATGGCTTCGCGGGCAATCTGGCGGAGGAGATGCGCGAATGGGGCGGCCGCTGCACCGTCGTCTCGCCCGGCATGGTCGACACCGAATTCTTCGACGAAGCCAAGCCCGACAAGCTCCAGCCCGAAGACGTGGCGGACGCCGTCCTCTTCGCGATTGAGCAGCGCAAGACCAGCGCCATTCGCGAAATCCATCTGATGCCCAACGATTAGCCCTGACCGCGCAGCACCCTTTCGAAATGGTCGAGGGCGGCGTGGGCAAAGCAGGTCCGCGATCCCCAACGCCGACGGATGCACGTCCCGCAGAATTCAGGTGCCCTTCGCCGCATCATATTGCGCCACCTCGCGCACCACTTCGTGCATCAGTGCCATCCGGTCCGGCACGGACGCGGCGGTCCGCCCGATCAACACCGCCACGGCGTAGCGTTCCCCATCCGGCGCGGTCAGGATGCCGACGTCGTTGTAGCCGGTATGCGTCGCTTCGTGAACCTGCCCGGTGCCCGTCTTGTGCGCGATCTTCCAGCCCGGCGGCAACCCGCCTTTCAGCCGGTTCGGCCCGCTTTTCGTGGTCTGCAGTATCGCCAGAAACGCGGCGGTTTCCCGGCCTGGCAGCAGATGCCCCTGCGCCAGCGCCGTCAGCGCGGCGACCATGGCCCGCGCGCTGGCGCCATCCACCGGATCGGCCAGATAGGCCTCCAGCGCCGCGCGCCGGGTTTCGGCCGGAACGCGTTCGCGCACGTCATAAAAGGCGCGGCCGCGGGACAGGGACTGGTCCCAGGTGAGACCCGCGATCCCGCTTTGCATCGCGCGCTCGCCGGGACCGAAGCGGATGCCGGTCAGCCCCTTTGCCCTCAAGGTCGCGCGCACCGCCGCCGGCCCGCCTACGCGGCCGAGCAGGCGGTCGTTCGCGGTATTGTCGCTGCTGGCGAGGGCGCGCATCATCAGGTCGCCGAAGGTGCTGTCGAACGCCCCGTCGCGCCCGACGATCCGTTCGATCGGCTGATAGAACAGCGTGAGATCGCCTGGTCCGATGCGCACGCGTTCCCGCAGGTCGAGCGAACCGTCCGCGACCTGCTGAAACGCCGTCAGCGCGACCCATAGCTTGCTCACGCTTTGCTGCGGCATCAGCCGCTCGCCGTTGAAGGCGACGGCAGGCCGATTGCCACCGATCGGCTGCACCGCGATCGCGACATCGCCGGGAAATTGCGCGCCCAGCCTGGCGATCCGGTCGGACAGCGCCCGCAGCTGCGGCGTTGCGGGCGCGGTCGGTTCAGCCGTGGCGGCATCTTCGAGCGTTTCGACGGCCGTGTCCTGCGCGATCTCGTCGGGAAAGCATCCGGAAAGCAGCATGGCCAGGACGGCCGCAATCCATCCCCGAACCCAAGCCGCCATATTCAACCCGCCGCCTCGACGATCGCGGCCCAGCCCGCCTCGTCCAGCGTTTCTATCCCGAGTTCCGCCGCTTTCTTGAGCTTGCCGCCCGCACCCGGCCCCGCCACCAGCAGGTCGGTCTTCGCGCTCACCGCACCCGACGTTTTCGCGCCCAGCCGTTCGGCCTGCGCCTTGGCCTCGTCCCGGCTCATCGTTTCGAGCTTGCCGGTGAACACAATCGTCTTACCCGCGACCGGACTGTCCACCGCGGCGACATCGTAGCGCGGCGGATCGACTTCGCGCAGCAGATCGTCCCACACGGCGACATTGTGCGGTTCGTGGAAAAAGGCCGCCAGGGCATCCGCCACCGAAGTCCCGACCCCGTCGATCGCGGTGATTCGCGACGGCGCAGTCTCCGCCGCCTCGCGCACGGATGCAAGATCGTGAAAGTTCCTCATGAGATCGCGCGATGTCACCGCGCCGACATGGCGGATGCCCAGCCCGAACAGCAGCCTCGCGGCATCGGGCCGACGACGGTTCTCCACCGAAGCCAACAGCTTTTCCACAGACCTTTCCCGCCATCCGTCGAGCGCGAGGATATCGTCCTGCCGTTCTTTCAGCCGGAAGATATCCGCCGGGCTGTCGAGCCAGCCAAGCGCGAAGAACTGCGCGATCGTCCGTTCGCCCAGCCCGTCGATGTCGAGCGCGCCGCGACTGACGAAATGCTTGAGTCGCTCGGTCCGCTGTGCCGGACAGATCAGCCCGCCGGTGCAGCGTATGTCGACTTCGCCTTCTTCCGCGACGGCTTCGCTCCCGCATTCGGGACAGTTTTGCGGAAAATGCCATGGGGCCCGTTCGGCATCGGGAGTAAGATTGGCCACGACCTGCGGAATGACATCGCCCGCGCGCTGCACCTGCAACCGGTCGCCGGGCCGCACGCCCAACCGCGCGATCTCGTCCTTATTGTGCAGGGTCACGTTGGTTACCGTGACGCCGCCGACCAGCACCGGGGCGAGACGACCGACGGGCGTTAGCTTGCCCGTCCGCCCCACCTGAATGTCGATAGCTTCCAGCAAGGTCTCAGCGCGTTCGGCGGGAAACTTGCGCGCGATGGCCCAGCGCGGAAATCTGGTCACGGTACCCAGCCGCGCCTGCCAGTCCAGCCGATCGACCTTGTAGACGACCCCGTCGATCTCGTAGGGCAGATCGGGCCGGGCGGCGTTGATCGCCCGATAGGCGGCAAGCATGTCGTCCAGCGTTTCGCAAATCCGCAATTCGGGCGAAACAGGCAAGCCCCAATCTCGCATCGACGCTACAACGGCGCTCTGCGTTTGGGCCGGCACGTCCGACGAATCGCCCCAACCATGCGCCCAGAATCTGAGCGGACGTTTGGCCGTGACGTTCGCATCCTTTTGCCGCAACGACCCCGCCGCCGCATTGCGCGGATTCGCGAACAGTTTTTCGCCCGCTGCCTCCTGCGCTCCATTCAACGCCGCAAAGTCGTCGCGCGCCATATACACCTCGCCGCGAATTTCAAAGATGTCGGGCGCATCGGCAGGGAGCGATTGCGGAATATCGCCGATTTGCGCGACGTTGGCGGTCACGTCCTCGCCCACCTGGCCGTCGCCCCGTGTGGCAGCCCGGACGAGTTTGCGGCTTTCGTAACGCAGCGAACAGGACAGGCCGTCGATCTTGTCCTCCGCCGTGATCGTCACCGGCTCGTTATCGGTCAGACTGAGAAACCGTCGTATCCGCGCGACGAACTCCACGACTTCCGCATCGGTAAACGCATTGTCGAGGCTCATCATGCGAACCTCGTGCCGCACCTTGCTCAAAGGCGACGCCGCCACCCCATGCCCCACCCTGCTGGACGGCGAGTCCGCCCGGATCAGCTGAGGAAACGCTTCTTCCAGCTCGCGGTTGCGCCGCAGCAGCGCGTCATACTCCGCGTCGCTGATCTCGGGCGCATCCTGCGCGTGATACAGCTCGTCATGCCGCGCGATCTGCTTCGCCAAGCGCATCAGTTCGTTGGCGGCTTCGGCTTCTGAAATATCGGTCATGGTGTGCGACCGCCTGTCAGCACGATGCCCAAATCCTTGCGGCGGATGATCCAGCGTCCTTTGTAACGAAGGTCGTAGAAGGACCAGCCATTCTGCTGGCCGTCGATCCTGAACCCGGCCCATGCCTCGCATCGAACCGACGTGGAACATTCGAACGAATGAACGTCGGCCATGACGGCGGGCTCACCGCCCGAAAACGCGCCGTCGGACGTCCAGTCGCATCGGTCGGCATTCGCGAGCCTGGGGTTACGGGCGCGCAGAATGGATAGCTCCGCTGGCTCCAGTTCCTCATACGGCGCGTGCTGACCCGAATTGATTTTCCGTCCGACGCAGATGGTATCGAACGGCGCGAAACGGTCCGCGAAACGGTGGTTGATGACGTAATCCAGCAGCGCGAGTTCCGGTTGTCCCTTCGCCAGGACGGGCGCACCGGACTGGGCGGTGTTGAGCACCGGGTATCGAATGCCCGCGCAGCCCGCCGCCGCGACACACAGGACGGCAATCGCGGCACAGCGGAGTTTCGGTCGAAAGTTCATGCCCCTTCCAGCAACCGGTCCGCCTGCGCGCGGGCCTCGTCGGTCACTTCGGCGCCGGAAAGCATTCGCGCGATCTCTTCCTTGCGCGCGGCGGCATCCAGCAGTCCGACCGACGTGCGCGTGACCGTGCCTTCGCTCGATTTCGCGATCATGTAGTGCTGCGTGCCCCGTGCCGCGACTTGCGGGCTGTGCGTGACCGCCAGCAGCTGCCCGCCCTTCGCCAGCTTGGCCAACCGGTCGCCGATCGCGCTGGCGACGGCACCGCCCACGCCGCGATCGATCTCGTCGAAGATGACGGTGGCCGCGCCGCCCTTCTCCGCCAGCGCCACTTTCAACGCCAGGATGAAGCGCGACAATTCCCCGCCGCTGGCGATCTTGCCCAGAGGCGCGAAATCGGCACCCGGGTTGGTCGCGATGAGATATTCGGCGCTGTCCATACCCTGCGCGCCCCAGCGGTCTTCGGGCAGTTCGACGATATCGGTGCGGAAACGGGCGGCGTCCAGTTTGAGCGGGGCGAGTTCGGCTGCGACCGCCTGGTCCAGCTTTGCGCCCGCCGTCACCCGCGCATCGTGCAGCTTGCGGGCCTGTGCATGATACACCTCGCCTGCCTCCTCCGCCGCTTTCTCCAGCGATCCCAGCTCCGCCGCGCCCCCTTCGATCGCGTCCAGCCGCGCACGCATGTCGCGCATCAGTTCGGGCAGCGCATCGACCTCGCAGCGATGCTTGCGGGCCAGCGCGCGCAGTTCGAACAGGCGGGTCTCGGCGGCGTCCAGGGCGGCGGGATCGTGCACCAGCGCCTCGCCCGCGGCGCGCAGGCTGTCCTCCGCCTCGCCCGCCTCGATGACCGCCCGATCCAGCGCCTCCAGCGCTTCCTTCAGCAGCGCGTGTTCGCCCGCGATCCGGTCCAGCCGCCGCGCGGCGCCCCGCAGCGACGCAAGCGGGGAGTCCGATCCTTCCCAGACATGGCGCAATTCCTCGAGATCGCCGGCCAGCTTCTCGCCTTTCTGCATGTCGCTGCGGGTCGCGGCCAGCGTCGCCTCCTCGCCCACCGTGGGTTCGAGCGCGGTCAGTTCGGCGAGGTGGGCGATCAGCAGATCCTGGTCGAGCGCGGCCTGTTCGATTTGCGCGCGCGCGGCATCCAGACGTTCGCAGGCGTCCCGCCAAGCAACCCATGCCTTCGCCGTGCGGGTGGTGTCGGCCCCGGCATAGCGGTCGAGCAGGCGGCGATGGCCGCGAGGATTGACCAGCCCGCGATCGTCATGCTGCCCGTGCAGTTCGACCAGTATGGCGGCCATGTCGCGCAGCAGGGCCACGCCGACCGGCTGGTCGTTGACGAACGCCTTGGACCCGCCATCCGCCTTCACCCGGCGGCGCAGGATCAGCGGTTCGCCCGGATCCATGTCGACGTCGGCATCGTCCAGCACGCGAGTAAGCGCTTCGGGCACGCGCTCGAATTCGAACGTCGCGGTGACGCTGCCCTGCCCTTCGCCCGCGCGGACCAGTCCGCTATCGGCGCGGTTGCCGAGCACCAGCCCCAACGCGTCGAGCAGGATGGACTTGCCCGCCCCCGTCTCCCCCGTCAGCACGCCCAACCCGCCCGTGAAGTCGAGGTCGAGCGCGTCGATCAGCACGATGTTGCGGATGGAAAGATGGGTCAGCATGGCTTACCCCAGGCCATAACCGCTCACGGCGCGAAGGTCACGCCGCAGATGCGCGCCGCGACCACGAGGATCGTCCGCAAGGGGGGGTCGATCAGCCCCCGACCAGGGCGGGCGCCTCGTCCCCGATCAGCTCATACGCCTTGTCGTACCAGCGGCTGCCGGGATAGTTCGCGCCCAGCACGGCGGCGTATTTCTTCGCTTCCGCCGGAATGCCGAGCGCCAGGCTCGATTCGGTCAGACGATACAGCGCCTCGGGCGCGTGACTGGTGGTCTGGAAATTGTCGACCACGTTCTGGAACCGGATTTGGCTGGCAAGCCAGTGGCCCGAACGCTGGTAATACCGCCCGATCTCCATCTCCTTGCCCGCGAGGTGATCGTTGACCAGGTCCAGCTTCAACCGCGCATCGGCGGCGTATTCGGTGGTCGGGAACCGACGGTTCACCTCGTTCAATGCGATGCGCGCCTGTTCGGTGATCTTCTGGTCGCGCTGCACGTCGCTGATCTGTTCGTAATAGGACAGCGCGATGAGGTAATAGGCGTAGGGCGCGTCCTTGTTGCCCGGATGGATCGACAGGAACCGCTGCGCGCTGGCCACCGCCTTGTTGTAATCGCGGCCGGTGTAGTAGCTGAACGCGCTCATCAACTGCGCGCGCCGGGCCCAGGGGCTGTAGGGATGCTGGCGCTCCACCTCGTCGAACAGGGCGGCGGCGAGCGGGGTGTTGCCGCGGTCGAGCTTCTCCTTGGCGGAGAAATACAGCGATTCCACATCGCGCGCGACATAGGCGGTGTCGTCCGTCCCCCCGCCCCCGCCGCCGAGCGAGGCGCAGCCGCCCAGCATCATGGAAGCGAGACCCAGGGCGGCAGCGGAGCGCGTGATCGTCATGCCTGCGCTTATAACCCCGCCCCGGCTGAACGCCAAGTGAAAGGGCGCGCCCATCCCCACCGCGCACGAGACATGGACCGCCTGTTACACTATCCAGGCCATAAAAACGCACCCTCCCGCGCGGCAAGGTTTTCCGCCGACCCGTACCCCCTGCCCGCCGCGCAAGACAACGCCCCGCCGCGCCGGGGGCAGGATGCGGACAGGAAGAGATAAAACAAAGCGGATCATAGGCATTGCATGTATGGCGGAGAAGCTTTGAGTAGGAAAGTACCTGCGGACTCATAGCGATCGAGCGCAGGTGCTCAGGAAGTGAACAATGAGGTGGGGTTTCAGGCTGCGAGAAGAAGATCGATACGATCGAGTTCGTTTTCGAAATCCAGGCACAATTGCGCTGCTTCCTCGCGATCGATCAAATGATTGGACATTTGTGGATAAACCTTCCGCCAAAACCGCTGTCGACGAGGTGTCCAAGGCGCTTCATCGCGCGCGGCCCGTGCTTTTGACAATAAGTCGATCATCTGGGTGCGCACATCCTCTGGATTTACTATTTCTTGTTGGGGTGCGGACGGAAAGAGATCGGGCTGGCTGCTCATTAGCCGGAGATTAAATGACGTCGCAAACGTTTCAAGAGTGGAGAGATGTAGTACGGGGAAAAGCTGTGGAATGACCCCGTATTATGTAATCAGAGTGTGGGCGGGGGTTTGCGCTGATCAGCAGTCGGTTGCGGCAGATCGTCCGCCGAAATCAGTTCGCCGTCGCACACCCTGCCCAGCAGGTCGGCCAGATCATCCTGCTTGTCCATCGTGATCGTCAGAATGCGAATGAGGTCGAGCAATTCATCATTCCAGTCATCGTGCCATTCTGTTGGCCTGATATGGTCGAGCACGCTGGTCGAGCTGGTTGCCCGGCCCGTACCTTTGCGCGTGCGATAGCCAAGCCATTTGGGGATGATCTGCATCCCGCTGACCGAAAACTGCCAGACTTCCGGCCGCACCCCGCCCACCTGCCCATCGCCAACACTGATGGTTCCGCTTTCCTCATCATATGTAATTTCGGAAGTGTCGGCGGGAATGTTGGACACGGCGCGCGTCCAGCCAATCCCTTCGACATCGGGCACGCGCGGGGGGCGGCCTGAGGCAGGATCGACGAAGCGTTCGGCATAGGTGTGGAGCCACAGCAATTCGCGCCCGGCGATGACGGCTTCATTCCACAGCCCGGCATCGGCGGTGATCGGAACGCGCAGACCGGGCGTTTGAAGGGCGGTGGCGAAGCGCTGCTGATAAGCGATCGGCGATAACAGGGCGTACGTATAACACGCCAGCTCTTCGACAGATGGCGCATCGATGCCGAGCAAGGTTGCAAGGGATGCGGACAGACCGGCGGTGATATTCGGCTCGGAAGCCGCCGCATCGCGGTAGAGCGGGATGATGTCTTTACCGCCATACGACCGCGAAAATGGTGTAAGTCGGGAACTCCAACGCTCAGCAGTAAGTGATGGACCGATTCCGACTTTGGCAGTTAACAAGGATGAAAGAAATAGCTGGCGATCGGATAAAGATTGCCAAAGCGAGGGTCGCTCTAAGTTCGCAAGACGGGCATCCTTCAAACGTAACCTGTCGATCAAAACTGCGAAAGGCATAGGTTACGATTTGTTTTGATTCGTCGCCTTTCCCAAGTTCGACCAGGCGTTGTGCACCCCGAACGACAGTATCGATTGATCTGCCAGTCTTCGCTGGAAATATTTCGACCAAAGCTGGTTTTTTTACGTTCCGACCGCTCTTCGGCGGCCACAAAATAGCTCCAACGCTGCTCAAGAAGATCACGAACTTGGCGCGATTGGCCAAGTCCTATTAAATTTACATCCCGGCTGTTGCCACGGAAACAGATCGGTGATGAGCGGCATATCCCCCCACGCCGCATCGCCGGTTGGAGGCACCATCGGATCGAGCCAGCCGTTCGGCGCTTCCGTCCACTCGCCGTTAAACGGGTCATCATTGCGCCCGATCTCGCGCAGGGTTTCCAGTTTGGCTTCTTCAGTCCCGCGAATACGCTGGTAATTGACTGTAGCCTGGGTCTTGCGATCACTCGCGCCGTCGCGAACCAACGTCACGATCGCCACGGGCGTTTCGATCGCAAAGATGTTCTCTTCCGGATTGGCACCCTTGTTGTCTCCGCCCAGATCAAGCACCCATACCTCGTCCGCCAGTTCCCGCACCAATTGGCGCAGACCGACAAAACCGGGGCCATGCAACCAGGAACTGCCGGTAATCAGGCTTATGATCCCCGGTCCTTCGCCGCGTGCCTCAAATGCCTTCCACAACGACCAGCGCCAGAAATAGATGTAGAGATTGTAAAGGCTTGCCTGGTGACTGAAGATCGTATTCGCTTTTGCTACGTCCAAAATATCGTCGAACAGGCTGTTTTCGGTTCCGCGGCCGTCAACCATCCCGTCGAGAACCCAGCCGCCCGAACCGCGCCCGCGCAGATCGCGAGCGACGCGGCGATAGGGCGGGTTGCCAATCACCACGGTCACGTTCTGATCGCGCTTGATCCGATTGGCGCGTTCCTGCTCCTCAGCCAGAATCTGCGGATCGCCGAACAGATCGGTCGATGAAATCGGGCGTTCGTCCGGTCCCTCTAGCGTGTCGGTCAGCACGACCTGCGCGTGGGTGCGCTCCCCCGCAAGCCGCGTCAATTCCTGCGATAGGCGCAAATGCGCGACCGCATACGGCCCGGGAAGCAATTCGAAGGCAAACATATTACGCGCTAGATTGCGCGCCGCCTGCTGCACTCCGCCTTCTCCGCGAACGCCCGGTGCACGCTGGATCGCGTGTTCGATTGCCGCGAGCGGAAAAGTTCCGGTACCGCACGCCGGATCGAGCGTGACGACATTGGCATCGCCGAACCCCATGCGCATGCCAAGGCGTTCGACCAGCAAATGCCCGGTCATGGCGGTCATTGCCGATACGGCATCGACAGGGGTGTAATAAACCCCTGCTTCACGCCGTTCGTTTGGATCGTAAACCTGCAGAAAATCTTCGTAGAAACGCAGCCAGGCGTCGCCGCGCGTATCCGGCGTTGCTGCAACGCGCTGCCGATCAATCGCGCTGATTAGCGTTTCCAAGCCACCTACCTCAACTCTGGTCGCTTCCCGAAGCACGGGCTTGTCGATCAGCGGTGCGAAGGCAGCAGCCAGAACCGGGCTCATGTCGCGGATCGCATCGCGGGCTTCGGTAACATTTACGTAACCGTCACCATCGCTGTCTGGATTGCCGGGCGTGAGCGCCGCCATGACCATTCCGTAGGCGATGACTTGCGCCACACCATCCGCGAAATCTCGCGTGCTTGCATCGGGATAGATATGCGTGCGCCACGCGACGAAGCTGCCACGGGCTGCTTGTTGTTGCTCGGCGCCCGCTTGTCCAAGGAGCCATTCGATGCGGTCGCGCAGGTCGCGTGTCCGGATGGCAAGACGCCGCGTAAGGTCGGCGATACTGGTGATCGGCGCGGGGCGCAGGTCGATGAAACGGGAAAGCAACTGGGTCAGCGCCTCGCCATCCCAGTTGTCGGGATCATCATACGGTAATGCCGCTGGCGGACCGTTAGCGATGCCAGACCGGTACAGCTGTGCCTGTTCTCCATTGCATACGATGAGGATGTCTGCCTCTTCGCTCATCTTTGTCCATTGACGTGCGTTGCGGCCTCGCCAGATTGCGGTATCGACTGAAACCGACGGCGCCTTCAATTCGATATAGCCTTTCTGCTGGGTTCGTTGCCCGACCGTCAGCAAGGCCGCGAAGTCAGGGCGCGTCGAATCCGTGCGCGTTTCCCGAATTAAGGACAGACTGCCTAGATTTGCTTCGCTGGCCAACCCGCACAAAAGATTGCTGACCGGGGTTGTAAGCTGCGCTTCCTCTTCCGCATCCACCGATGCGCGCGATGCGGCATGAACGCCCTGATGATAGGCGCGTGCAAGGTCGGCGGCGGTCAAAGCTACTCCTCCCCCATCCTCAGCGCCGCGATGAACGCCTCCTGCGGGATGCGCACATTGCCGTATTCCCGCATTTTCACCTAGCCCTTTTTCTACTTTTCCAGCAGCTTCTTCTTGCGGCTGATGTCGCCGCCGTAGCATTTGGCAGTCACGTCCTTGCGCATGGCGCTGATGGTTTCGCGGGCGATGACCTTGCCGCCGATCCCGGCCTGGATGGGGACCTTGAACAAGTGCCGGGGGATCAAGTCTTTAAGCCGCTCGCACATATATTTATACGGATATGGCGCGGCAAAAGAACACCGTTCGTGCTGAGCCTGTCGAAGCACGCTTGGCGCCAAGGCCCTTCGACAGGCTCGGGGGCGATCGGAGTTACCGGATTTCCGCACCGCGACCGGCGATGCGCGGCCGAGCGAGGTGAAGGTGTTCGACAGATCTACGGCGTGCTGCATTCGCCCGATCACCCCGCGACTTTTGCCGATGGAAGCCCCCGCGATCGGCGATGCGCCCTTCGCTTACCATGGAGACGGCGACGTTCGCGTCCGAGGGTGCGGCGCGTGATACGCCCACCCCCAACCCCTCCCGCAAGCGGGAGGGGGGAAACGAGGACAACCCTGTCCCGCAAGGGCCGCACTCTGTCCTACGATGACATCGGGCACGATCAGATCGCCAAAATCCTGATCGAAACGGACTAAATCAGGCGCGGGATCGAGCTGCCGCTCGATACAGGGGCGTAACTGCCCCCATCCCCGTGCCCACCATGACTAACATCCCCCAATTCCGGAACCGCATGCTTTAATCTGCGTAAAACAATCAGATGGGGCGGCTACCCCGGTCGCTCCGCTGGTTTACGCATTGAACACAAAGGAGCATGACAATGGCTTACGCATATCTCACCCCCTATCGGCGCGGCGGCGGGTCGCTGTTCGACCTGCACAAGCAGATGAACCGCATGTTCGACGACCTGCTCGCGCCCGAGGACCAGGGCGGCAAGGGCAAGGACGGCAAGGGCAAGGGCGGCGGCGCGACCAGCTGGCCGAGCCTGGAAATCGCGCAGGACGACAATGCGATCCACATCTCCGCCGAACTCGCCGGCGTATCGCGCGACGATATCGAGATCGCTATGGACGACGGCATGCTGGTGATTGCGGGCGAAAAGAACCGCGTTTCCAAGAACGACGATGGTTACACCGAACGCACCTATGGCCGGTTCGAACGCCATGTCAGCGTGCCGGCGAACCTCGACCTGGAAGCGGCGGAAGCGGATTTCGAAGACGGCGTGCTGACCGTGACGCTGCCGAAAGTGGAGGAGAAGTCCACCGCCCGCAAGATCACGCTGAACGGCGCTTCGGAGCGGTCGGACGACCAGAACCGGCAAGCGCGCATCGGTCGCGATGGCGAGAAGGACGGTCAAAAGAAGGATGACGACAAGAAGAACAGGGAAGCGTCATCCAAGGACGCGAAGAAGTCCGACAAGAAAAAGGACTGATTGTTCCCAATGGAGTGAAAGGGGCGGATCGAACAATCGGTCCGCCCCTTTCGATCATGGGGCGCCTTATTCTTCCCCCATCCTGAGCGCCGCGATGAACGCCTCCTGCGGGATGCTGACATTACCGTATTCGCGCATCTTCGCCTTGCCCTTTTTCTGCTTTTCCAGCAGCTTCTTCTTGCGGCTGATGTCGCCGCCGTAGCACTTTGCCGTCACGTCCTTGCGCATGGCGCTGATGGTTTCGCGGGCTATGACCTTGCCGCCGATCGCGGCCTGGATCGGCACCTTGAATAAATGCCGTGGGATCAGGTCTTTGAGTCGCTCGCACATGCCCCGCCCCCGCGCCTCGGCCACGTTGCGGTGAACAATCATCGACAGGGCGTCGACCGGCTCGTTGTTGACCAGGATATTCATCTTGACCAGATCGCCTTCGCGCAGGCCGATCTGTTCGTAGTCGAAGCTGGCATAGCCGCGCGAGATGCTTTTCAGCCGGTCGTAGAAATCGAACACCACCTCGTTCAATGGCAACTCGTAGGTCACCTGAGCCCGCCCGCCGATATAGGTCAGGTTCGTCTGGATACCGCGCCGGTCCTGGCACAGTTTCAGGATCGCGCCGAGATGCTCGTCGGGCGTGTAGATCGTGGCCTTGATCCACGGTTCCTCGATCGTCTCGATCCGGCTGGGATCGGGATAATCGGCGGGATTGTGCAGCTCGATCGTGCGCGCGTCGTCCGATCTCGATTTATTGAGCTGGATGCGATAGACCACGGATGGCGCGGTGGTGATGAGGTCCAGATCGTATTCGCGGCTCAGCCGTTCTTGGATGATCTCCAGATGCAGCAGGCCGAGGAAGCCTGCGCGAAAGCCGAAGCCCAGCGCGGCGGAGGATTCCATCTCGAAGGTGAAGCTCGCATCGTTCAGCCGCAGCTTGCCGATGCTTTCGCGTAGCTTCTCGAAATCGGCGGCGTCGACTGGGAACAGACCGCAGAAGACAACCGATTGCACCTCCTTGTAGCCGGGCAGCGCCTGCGTCGCGCCGTTCTTCACCGTGGTGATGGTGTCACCGACGCGGGCCTGCTCCACCTCCTTGATCTGCGCGGTGATGAAGCCGATCTCGCCGGGACCGAGCTCGTCCAGATCGGTGCGCTTGGGGGTGAAGCAACCGACCCGGTCGATCAGGTGCTCGGTCTCCCCTTGCATGAACTTGATATTCAGCCCCTTGTGCAGGAAGCCGTCGATCACGCGCACGAGGATGACCACGCCGAGATAGGGATCGTACCAGCTGTCGATCAGGCTTGCGGTGAGCGGCGCAGCGCGGTCCCCCTTGGGCGGGGGGATCTTGACGACGATCTGTTCGAGGATTTGTTCGATCCCGATGCCGGATTTCGCGCTGGCGAGGACGGCCTCGGATGCATCGATGCCGATCACATCCTCGATCTCGGCACGAACCTGCTCGGGCTCGGCGGCGGGCAGGTCGATCTTGTTGATGACGGGGACGATTTCGTGGTCGTGTTCGATCGACTGGTAGACATTGGCCAGCGTCTGCGCCTCCACCCCCTGCGCCGCGTCGACGATCAGCAGCGCGCCTTCGCACGCGGCCAGGCTGCGGCTGACTTCATAGGCGAAATCGACATGGCCGGGCGTGTCCATCAGGTTGAGCTCATACGTCTCGCCATCCTGCGCTACGTAGTTGAGGCGCACGGTCTGCGCCTTGATGGTGATGCCCCGCTCCTTCTCGATATCCATGTTGTCGAGCACCTGTTCCGACATCTCGCGTTCGGTCAGGCCGCCGGTATGCTGAATCAGCCGATCGGCCAGCGTGCTCTTGCCGTGGTCGATATGCGCGATGATGGAGAAATTGCGGATTTTGGAAAGATCGGTCATTGCGCGCGGCGATAGCCGTTGCGCAGATCGATGTCAGCTAGTTTACATGCGCCGCCAGTGGCAAATGTCGTGCATCCATCGACGAAGCTTGTGCCATGTTTCAGGCGCGCCGCCGCACTTCCGGACCGGGTGAGGCGGTATTGACAGCCTTGATGCTGTTCAGATCGACCGGCTGGTCAAACTGAACCCCCATGCGATCTTCATCGCTCCAGACGGATGTCGCGTGCACGACCAGGCTTTCGCTTATCGCGATCGCGAAAGGCGTTCCAACCGGCACGTTCCACAACCCTTCGACCACCGCGCCGCCCATCGAGATGTTGCGCAGGGTCGCTTCGTAGCTTTCGCCGCCGGTTTCCAGCACGACCTTGCGCAGGATGGTGTGCCGTCTGACCCGGGCGGAACGCGGCCCCAGCGCGGCCAGCGTCGCACCGGCCCAGACGATTTCGGTTGCGCGTTCCACGTCGACCGCCTTGGAATAGATGTAACCTTGGACATGACTGCAGCCGAGCGATCGCACCAGTTCCAGCTCGTCCAGCGTTTCGACCCCTTCCGCCGTCGTATCCATTCCCAGCGATTTGGCGAGGCTGGTGATAGAGGTAATGATCGCGCCATTGCGGCTTCCCGGCCGCGTCGCGCCGCGCACGAACGACTGATCGATCTTGATCTTGTCGAAAGGTGCCTTCTTAAGATAGCCGAGCGATGAATAGCCGGTTCCGAAATCGTCGAGTGCCAGCCGGACGCCGACGCGTTTCAGGGCGACGAACATGGCATCGGTGCCCGCGTCGTCGTTCAGGAATACGCTTTCGGTGATTTCCAATTCGAGCCGCGAGGGGTCGATCCCCGTGCGCGCGACGGCGTTCGTGATGATTGCGGGCAGCTGCGGATTGGCGAATTGCAGCGGCGAGACGTTCACGGCGCAGCGGATATGGCCGGGCCAGCTGGCAAGATCGTCGCAGGTCTGCCGGATCGCCCATTCGCCGATCGCGGCGATCAGTCCGGTATCTTCGGCTATGGGTATGAACTTCGCGGGCGAAATCCAGCCTTTCGTCGGATGGTTCCAGCGCAACAGCGCCTCGAAGCCGGCGATGCGATCGCCCTGCGCATGGATCACGGGCTGGTAGAACATCTGCAGATCGCCCTGTGCGATGGCGTCGCGCAGATCCTGTTCCATCTTGCTGCGTTCTTCGGCGGCGGTGTGCAGGTCGCTCGAATAGAAATGATAGCGGCCCCTTCCGCCATCCTTTGCCGCGTAGAGCGCCAGGTCGGCATTGCGGATGATCGCTTCGCCCGTAACGCCGTGTTCCGGCGCGGCGGCTATGCCGATCGACGCGCCGATCACGACCCGCTGTCCGTCGATCGAATAAGGCTGCGAAAGGGAATGGATGATCCGCTTCGCCAGATCGGCCAGCTGTTCGCGTTCGGTACGCCCGGCGATGATGACCTCGAATTCGTCCCCGCCCAGTCGCCCGACGCGGCCATCCGATGCCAATGCAAGCTGGAGCCGCTGCGAAACCTGCTTGAGCAAGGCATCTCCGGCGGGATGGCCAAAGGTATCGTTCACATGCTTGAAACGGTCCAGATCGAGCAGGAACACGGTGCATTCCCGCTGATGCAATTGCGGGGCATGGAGGATTTTTTCCAGCGTCTGCTGCATCTGGAACCGGTTGGCGAGACCGGTGAGCGAATCGTACTGCGCCAGCCGCGTCACGCTCGCCTCGCTTTTGCGTTTTTCGGTAAGGTCCGTGCCCGATCCGCGAAAACCCACGAAATTGTGAAAGCTGTCATAGGCAGGCCGACCGTTGATGGACCACCATCTTTCCTCTCCGCTGGTCGCGGCGCGCACGCCCAGTTCCTGGAACGACGACCGCGCGGACAGATGGAAGGACAAGGTTCGCTCGCCTTCCTGATTGGCGTCGCCCAGATCGAACAGTTCGAGGAACGGCTTGCCCAGAATCTCCTCTTCGGGGCGTTCCAGCAGAGCGACGATGGACGGCGATAGATAGGTTACCAGGCCGCGCCGGTCGGTTTCCCAGAACCAGCCCTGCCCCGTTTCCTCGTAATCGCGCAGGATGTCTTCGGCCCGGTTGCGTTCCCGTTCGCGCGCCTGGGAAGCTTCGAACCGTGATGCGCTGACTCCTGCGCGAAAGCGACCGATCGCGGCGGCAAAACAGATCATGGCGATGAACGCCCCGATCGCATCCATGTCGCCTATGGCGAAGGCGACGATGCCCCAGCTGAGGGTAAAACAGACCATTTCCTGCAAGGGACGCTCGACCAGAAGGTTGTGGACGAGCAGATTGATGAGCACGAGCGAACACACCAGCCAGGGTAGGCTCAGCCCCGTTTCCCGGTGCCACAGCACCTGCGAATATGCGTAGGCGCCGATCGGCAACACGATCGTCAGCCAGGCGGCAATCTTCCACCAGCGCGAAGCTTCCGGATCGCCCCGTTCGACCTTCCCGACCTTGTGCGAACACCAGGCGGCGATCATCGCGACAAGGGTGGCTAACGCGATCTTGAAGGTCGGTAACGAACGCGACAGAAAGCCGCTTATGAACGTCGATATACCGATGGCCACGATCAGGAACCACCATGACCCTGCGACGATATGGCGGTCCTTGCGAATATCGGGCTGAGGCATCTTCTTCTTGCGGGCGATTTGCTGTCGGCGCGGTAGCAGGGACCGTCGTTCCTCCGGCACGGAAGGTGCATCGCCGGTCTGCGGCGCGGCAATTTCATCGGCCTGCACGGACTGTCTCTCGGCCGGCTGTTTATGGCCATGGGATGACGCATGCCCGGGATGCTGTGGTTGCGCGTGCGCCATGGCGAAGCCTTGCCAAAATGACTTTGAAAAAGGGTTAAACGCGCGCGCTCGTACTCGTCCTTCAATAACCCGCCATACGTCCGCTTGCCAAAGCGGCCGTTAAAGGTGCAGGGTAGCGCGCATGACGTAAGGGGCTTGCAGGAGAGACCATGGTCCAGGGCACCAGGCTTGAACACGAGGCGGCGCAAAGCACGACGGCACTCGGCCCCATGATCGGGCTGGCGCGGGAGGATTTCGTCGGAGCGGTCGCCCTGCTGCTGCGCGAAACGGCAGCCGATCCGATACGATCCATGAAGCATGCGCAGGAACTGGGGCAGGACGTGGTCCGCATCATGACCGGAAAGTCCGATCTCGCGCCCGATCCCAAGGACAAGCGTTTCCTGGACCCCGCCTGGCAATATAATCCGTTCTTCCGCGCCGGCGCGCAATATTACCTGGCCGTGCAGAAGGGCATGCGAAACTGGCTGGACGATCTGGAACTGGACGATCTGGAACGCGACCGCGCCAATTTCATCAGCAACATCATCATCGACGGGCTTGCCCCCACCAACACGCTGGCCGGTAACCCCACCGCGCAGAAACGGTTGGTCGATAGCGGCGGGCTCAGCCTGATAAAGGGTCTGAGGAACGCCTATGGCGACATGGTCCACAACAAGGGCATGGTCAGCCAGGTCGACAAGCGCCCCTTCAAGCTGGGCGAGAATATCGCGAATTCCAAGGGTTCGGTCGTGCTGCGGACGGAAATCATGGAGTTGATCCACTATGCGCCGACGACGGATGACGTGCATGAAATCCCGCAGCTGACCATCCCGCCGCAGATCAACAAGATGTATATCAACGATCTGAGTCCCGAAAAATCGGTCGTGAAATGGCAGGTCGACCATGGCATCCAGACTTTCGTCATATCCTGGCGCAATCCGAGCAGGGAACAGGGCCATTGGGACATGGCCGATTACGTCGCCGCCTGCCGAGAGGCGATGGAAGCCGCGGCCGCGATCACCGGCGCGAAGAAGGTCAACGTGTCGGCCGGCTGTTCGGGCGGTCAGACGGCGGCAATGGTGGCGAGCAAGCTGGCGGCGGATGGGAAGGAAGGCGGGTCCGATCTTCTCGGCGCCCTCACGCTGATGGTATGCGTCCTGCACCCCAAGCGGAACGATATCGAGGCGGGATCGCTGGTGAGCGAAAACGGCATGGCGCTGGCCCGGCGTCGCGCGTCCAAGAAAGGCATCATCAAGGGCGATGATCTGGCGCGCGGTTTCGCCTGGCTGAGGCCGAACGACCTCATCTGGAACTACGTCATCAACAACTATCTGCTGGGCGACGATCCGCCGGCATTCGACGTATTGTTCTGGAACGCGGATGCGACCAACCTTTCGGGCAGCCTGATGGGGGATTTCCTGACCCTGTTCGAGACGCTCGCTTTCACGAAGAAGGGCGAGGTCGCGATGGCCGATCACAAGATCGACCTGTCGAAAGTGAAGAGCGACCTGTTCATCCTGGGCGGCGTGACCGATCACATCACGCCGTGGAAGGCGACTTACCGATCCACGCAATTGTTCGGGTCGACCGACGTGACCTACGTTCTCAGCCAGTCGGGTCACATGCAGGCGATTCTCAACCCGCCGGGCAACCCGAAGGCGAAATTCTACGTCCAGAAGAAGGACGGCGCGCTGCCCGAAACCGCGGATGCGTGGCTGCAGGGAACCGAGGAGGTCGCGGGGAGTTGGTGGCCCTACTGGATGGAGTGGCTGACCAAGCGGTCCGGCACCAGGAAGGCGGCACCGAAGAAGCTCGGCGGTGCCGGCTACAAACCCCTAGACCCCGCACCCGGCCCCTATGTCAGCGAGGAAGTCTGACAGATCTGCGATTTAGACCCCTAAGGAATTGATTTTGAACGATCCCATGGCCTCGGCGAAAGTCACGATGGAAAGCGTCGGCCGTCGCCGGCTCCGCGTCGCCCGCTGGAACTTCGAGAGGCCGGCCGACCATCCCCCGGTCCTCTTCTTCAACGGCATCGGCGCCAATATCGAAGCGGTCGCCCCGCTCGCCGCCGCCATGCCGGAGCGTCCCTTCATCATGTTCGACATGCCCGGAACCGGCAAGTCGCCCGATCCGGTCGTGCCCTACAACACCGTGACGATGGCATGGACCGCCGCCCGCCTGCTCGACCGGTTCGGCATCGAACAGGTGGACGTGATGGGCATCAGCTGGGGCGGCGCGATGGCGCAGCATTTCGCGATGCAGCATGGCGGACGCACGCGTCGGCTGGTGCTGCTGGCGACCAGTGCGGGCGCGTTGATGGTGCCCGGCAACCCGGCCGCTCTCACCAAGATGGCCAATCCCCGCCGCTACGTGGATGCGGACTATATGGCGAGGCATTTCCGCACGCTTTACGGCGGTGCGCTCGATGGCGAAGCGGCGCCGAACGAACTGGCAGCCGGCAAGGGAAACGGCAAGAGCGATAGCGAGGGTAACGACAAGGGGGATCACATCGGACGGCTGACCCCGCCCAGCCCGCGCGGTTACATGTACCAGCTTCTAGCGATGGTCGGCTGGACCAGCGCGCCGGGCCTGCCTTTCATGAAAAAGGACACGCTCATCATGATGGGCGACGACGACCAGATCGTGCCGGTCATCAACGGCAGGTTCCTGAACAAGCTCATCCCCAACAGCGAACTTTTGGTCGTGAAAGGCGGCGGCCATCTGTTCCTGCTCAGCCACAGGGATCAAAGCGTGACAGCCATCACCGAATTCCTGAACGCGCCCGACCGGCGGGAGCATGCGAAAGCCGCATAGAACGATCGAACGCCTGTGGAGGGTTTAGCCGGGGGGGCAGCCAATGCGACATATTGCCATCGTAGGGTCGGGTCCGGCCGGATATTACACGGCGGAAGCCGCGCAGAAGCAATGGGGCGAGGATGTGCATGTCGATATTTTCGATACCCTCCCCGTGCCGTACGGCCTCATCCGCACCGGGGTCGCGCCGGATCATCAATCGATCAAGAAAGTCGCCCTTCGTTACGAAAGGACGGCCCTGACCAACCGTGTCCGGTTCGTCGGCAATGTCGCGATCGGCCGGGACATAGCGATCGAGGAATTGCAGTCGCTGTATGATGCGGTCATCCTGGCGACAGGTGCGCCCGACGACCGCACGCTCGGCATAGAGGGGGAAGCCTGCGCAAACGTGTTCGGCAGCGCGGCGTTCGTCGGCTGGTACAACGGGCATCCCAAATTTGCCGGGCTCGACCCCGACCTGTCCGGCAGGCATGCGGTCATTATCGGCATGGGGAACGTGGCCCTCGATGTGGCGCGTATCCTGACGAAAACCGAAGCCGAATTCGAAGGTAGCGATATCGTCGGCCATGCGCTCGACCGGTTGCGGGAAGCGGCGTTCGAAACCATTACCATCGTGGGCCGACGCGGACCGCATCAGATCGCGATGACGCCCAAGGAGCTTGGCGAACTGGCGAAGCTCGAACGGGCGGCGCCGCAGGTCGATGTTGCGGACCTTCCGGACGAGGGCAGCGATGCCATGCTGGATCCCGGCGTTCGCAAATCGGTCGCCCTGATCCGGCAATTTGCCGCCGCACCGCCCGATGAAAGTAAATCGGCGCGCATCATTTTCGATTTCTTCGCCAGTCCCGTTCGGATCGCAAGCGGGAAGATAACTTTGGAACGAACCGAACTCATCGACGGAAAAGCCTTAGGCAGCGGTGAAACCCGCGACATTGCAGCGGACCTTGTCGTCGCCTGCATCGGTTATCGGACGTCCGCCATTCCAGGCGTTCCCTATGATGAACGCGCCGGACGCTTCGCGAACGAGGATGGCCGTATCGCACCGGGTCTCTATTGCGTGGGATGGGCGCGGCGGGGGCCGACCGGTACCATCGGAACCAACCGACCCGACGGCTACGCCCTCATCGAAAGGATCGCGCATGATTCTGCGGGCGTGGCGACCGATGCTCCGGGAAAGCGGGGCCGGAACGGTTTCGACAGGATCGCTAGGGAGCGCGGGCTGAAAGTGGTCACGTTCGCGAACTGGAAGAAGATCGAGGATGCGGAACGCGCCGCCGCGCGTGACGGTTCGCCGCGCGAAAAATTCGTCGATCTGGAAGCGATGATCGCAGCTTCGCAATAGTCCGGCCCGCCTATCGCATGAGCCAGCGGCGCAGCGCGGCATTCACCGCATCGGGTGCGTCCTGCTGCACCCAATGCGATGCGTGCCGGAAACGCTCGACCGTCAGGTCGGATACATGGGCTTGGGTCCCATCGAGGCAGTGTATGTCGATCGCAACGTCCTGTTCGCCCCACAGGATCAGCGTCGGCACGTCCACTTTGCCGGTCCCGATCTCGCCCGCATCCGGCAGACGCAGCAGAGCCCGGTAATAGTTCAGCATCGCCGTGAGCGCGCCCGGTCGGGCCGCCGCCGCACGATAGGGTTCCAGCGTCGCCGCGTCGAACCGCGCCTTGTCGACGGCGGAATTGCGAAAGATGTCGACAATGGGCGCGGCGGCGTTCCGGCCGAGAATCCGTTCGGGAATGCGCGGCAGCTGGAAGAACGCGATATACCAGCTTTTGCGCATCTGCCGCCAGCGGCGCAGTTCCCGCTGCGCGCATAGCGGATGCGGCACGTTCATGATGACGAGCCGGGTCAGCGGCCGCAGTTCCAGGATCGCGAAATGCCAGGCCACGATCGCCCCCCAGTCATGCGCGATCAGCGTGACGTCGCGCGCGCCGCTTGCATCGATCAGCGCGGCGACATCCTGCGCGAGCGTATGGAGGCGGTAGTTCCCGACACCGTGCGGTCGCGACGTTGCGCCATAGCCGCGCATGTTCGGCGCCCACACGCGATATCCCATATCCGCCAGCATCGGCATCTGGTGCCGCCAGCTGTAGTGCAGTTCGGGAAAGCCATGCAGACACAGAGCGAGCGGGGCGTCCGCCCCAACCCCGTTCCTGGCCCCGTTCCTGGCCCCGTTCCCGGCCCCGTCATCGGCCCGTTCACCCGCTTTGGCGATCTCGAACCGAATGCCGTTGGCTTCGACGAAGTCGATGGTGATGCCGCTATCGGGTGCGGGTATCCAGCTGGGGCGGTCGGCCATGGCGACGCTATAGTGCCAACCCCCCGAATATGGTAATGCCGAGACAAAAATGAACACAGGAGAGAACGGATGTCCCAATTCGATTGCATCATTCGCGGCGGAACCATCGTCGACGGTCTCGGCGGAACGCCGTTTACCGGCGATGTCGCGATCAAGGACGGGCTGATCGCGCAGGTCGGCACGGTGAATGGCGATGCGGGGCAAGAAATCGATGCCTCCGGAATGCTCGTCACGCCCGGTTTCGTCGACATCCATACGCATTATGACGGGCAGGCGACCTGGGATCAGGAGATGGCGCCATCCAGCTGGCACGGTGTCACGACGGTCATCATGGGCAATTGCGGCGTCGGCTTCGCGCCCGCGCGGCCGGACCGGCACGAATGGCTCATCAGCCTGATGGAAGGTGTCGAGGATATTCCCGGCACCGCGCTTGCCGAAGGGATCAGCTGGGACTGGGAAACCTTCCCCGAATATCTGGACGCGCTCGAAAAACTGCCCCGCACGGTCGATATCGGCACCCATGTGCCGCATGGCGCGGTGCGGGCCTACGTGCTGGAAGACCGCGAACAGCCGGGCGCGGTTCCGACCGATGACGATATCGCGCACATGTCGCGGATCGTCGAAGAGGGTGTGCGCGCCGGCGCGCTGGGCTTCTCCACGTCGCGGACCGTCCTGCACAAATCGGTGGACGGCGAACTGGTACCCGGCACCACTGCCACGGCGGAAGAGTTGGTCGCTATCGGGCGCGCCATGGGCCGGGTGGGCCACGGCGTGTTCGAAATGGCGAGCGATCTTCAGCGCGACTGGAACGAATTTCAATGGATGGGCGATCTCAGCCGCGAAACCGGCCTGCCCGTGACTTTCGCCGCACTGGAATCCATTGCCAAGGACATGCCGCTCAAGGAACAGATCGCCGCCATGCGCGGCGAAAACGACAATGGCGCGAACATCGTCGCGCAGATCGCGCTGCGCGGCAACGGCATCATCATGGCGTGGCAGGGCAGCGTGAACCCATTCGTCTACCGCCCCAGTTGGCAGACCATCGCGGAAATGTCGTGGGATCGGCAGAAGGCGAAGCTGCTCGATCCCGGGTTCAAGGCACAGCTCTTGTCGGAAGAAAACGATTATTCGCAAGCGCCGAAAGACATTCTGGAAGTCGTCATGGTCGTCACGCAGGGTTGGGCCATGCAATACGAGATGGACCCAGACTTCGATTACGAACCGGACGAGAGTGCGAGCGTCGCCGCCCGGGCAAAGGCGAAAGGCGTCGATCCGCAGGAATACGCGTACGACATGCTGTGCGCCGACGATGCCAGCGGCTTCATCTACCTGCCGATCCTGAATTACGCGGACGGCAATCTCAATTTCCTTCACCCGCTCCAGCACACGGACGATACGGTCAATTCGCTGTCCGATGGCGGTGCGCATTGCGGCACCATCTGCGACGCGGCCAGCCCGACGTTCATGCTGGAACATTGGGTCCGCGACCGTCGCCGGGGCGATCGCATCACCTTGCAGAATGCGATTAAGCGTCAGTGCCGCGATACCGCCATGCTGTACGGGCTGGAGGATCGCGGAGTTGTCGCACCGGGCTATCTCGCCGATCTCAACATCATCGATTTCGATGCGATCAAGCTGGGTAAACCGTGGCTCGCTTTCGATTTGCCCGCCGGGGGCAAGCGCCTGCTGCAAAAGGCGGATGGCTATGTCGCCACGATCAAGAACGGCGTCGTGACCTTTCGCGGTGGCGCGTGGACCGGCGCGACGCCCGGTGGCCTCGTTCGCGGACCGCAACGCCTCGCAATGGCCGAAGCAGCGGAATGACTTGCGTCGGCTGGAGCGGCAGTAGAGTAGGGAACAAGGCAACATGACCAACCACGCGATCCGTACAGGTAGCGCGCCTTCCGCGTTGGACGCTCTGACCATGGTCGTACTGGACGATCCGGCTCCGCCCGCGCCGGGTGAGATACAGGTCGCCGTAAAAGCCAGCTCTCTCAACTTCCACGATTACGCCGTCGTTTCAGGCATGATCCCGGCTGAAAAGGGCCGCATTCCGCTGTCCGATGGGGCCGGTACGATCACTTCGATCGGCGACGGGGTGATCGGCTTCGACGAAGGCGATCTGGTCGTATCCACGTTCTTCCCCGAATGGCTGGACGGGGAGCCTCCGGTATCCGCCTTCACGCAGGTTCCGGGCGACGGGATCGACGGTTATGCCCGCGCCCGCGTCAACGCGCCCGCCACGGCGTTCACCCATGCGCCCAGGGGCTACAACGCGGCGCAGGCGGCCACCCTAACCTGCGCCGGATTGACGGCGTGGCGCGCGCTGTTCGTCGATTACGCCCTGAAACCCGGCGACACCGTCCTGGTGCAGGGCACCGGAGGCGTTTCGATATTCGCGCTGCAATTCGCCAAGATGGCGGGTGCGCGGGTCATCGCCACCAGTTCTTCCGACGCCAAGCTGAAAAAGGTGACGGCACTGGGCGCCGATCACGTCATCAATTACCGGCAGGACGAGAACTGGGGCAGGACCGCTTTCGAACTGGCGGACGGCCGCGGTGTCGACTGCGTAATCGAAGTCGGCGGCCCCGGCACGCTGAACCAGTCCATGCAGGCCGCCCGGATCGGCGGGCATGTCGCGCTGATCGGAGTGCTGACCGGCGTTGCAGGACCCGTGCAGACCGCCCTGCTCTTTTCGAAGAACCTGACCGTGCGCGGCCTCACCGTGGGCAGCCGCAAGCACCAGAACGACATGATCGCGGCGATAAATGCCGCCTATGATAGCGGCGTTGCGCTGGAGCCGGTCATCTCCGATCGCTTCCCCCTGGCCGAACTTGCCGACGCCTTCCGTCATCAGGAAGCGAACCGGCATTTCGGCAAGATCGTCGTAGACATCTGACCCGTATCAGGGCCGGATGACGACGCCCTTCGCCGGATCGACCGCGCCGCCAAGCATCGCGAGATAGGTGTCCCGCGCGGCTTCGATCCCGTCGCGCCGCTCGATTTCGACCGTCCCCGTCACGTCCTTCAGAAATTGTCGCCAGCTGGAAGCGACCTGATCGCCGAACGCTTCCGGCCCCAATTCCTTCGCCGCGGCCACGGCATGGTCGGGGGCGAAGAACAGTATCGGTTCCGGACCGGGCAGCACAGCCGAATCCTCTTCCTGCGCGTCCCCCTGCGCCGGCACATGGGTCATGCCGACGAGGCAGGAATAGCGCAGAGTGCCGGTGCGCTCGGTATGAAGCCGTCGGACGATATCGGCGTTGCCCGCGAAATCGACCAGCACGAACGGCATTTCCGTAATATCGCCGATTGCGCGATAGGACACGAATTCGTCGACCATGTCCGCATCGAGCAGGAAATCGATGTTGCCTGGCGAAGTCAGGCCGATTTTTGTGATCTGCGGCGACCGGTGTCGCGTGACGCTGGCTAGAGCCATCGCGGTTTTGGACGAAGCGCTGGTAACGATCATTCCCTCGGCTCCGAACCAGTCGTTCCGCCGGAAGAAATTCTCGATCAGGAAGCCAGTCTTGAACAGCGGCCCGAAGATCATCCGCTCCGCTTCCTTGGCCGGATCATGCTCCGGGTCGGCGGCGAGACGCGTATACTGGTTGTAGATCGGGCTCATCGGCTGCCGATGCGGCGCGGTGTCCATAAAGCCGTGCTTCCCAACCTTGCCGGGCATGACGGTCAGATGCGTCGCCATGGGCAGGTAGCCATAAACCCGCTCCCCCACCGCGATTTCGTCATGCGCGGACTCCTCGACCACCGCATGCCCCCATACGGGCACGATCCCCATGCCCTCTTCCGCCGGAAAGAAGTTCCAATAGCCGAATTGGTCGCCGATCACAGCGTAGGTAATGTTGTTGGCCGTCACAGCGAAGCTTTCCACGCGAAGCCGCACTGCTCCTTCAGGAAGAGGATGCCAATCCTGCGCGACGATCTTTGCTTTTGAAAGCTCGCCGCGATTTACGTGGACAGCTTGCGTCAATTTTTGCTCCTTATTCCGTGCCGATCGCACTGGTAAGGCTTGCACGCCGCTACACCCGCATCGGCATCAGCACATAAAGCGCAGGACTCTTGTCGTCCTTGCGGATCAGGGTCGGCGCGCCGGCATCGGCCAGATGCAGTTCGACCTCGTCGCTGTCGATCTGGCCCAGTATGTCCTTGAGATAATTGGCGTTGAAGCCGATCTCGAACCCGTCCGCCGAATATTCCGCGGCGACTTCCTCGGTCGCCGTGCCATTGTCCGGGCTGGTCACCGACAGGACGACCTTGTCGTTTTCCAGCGTCATCTTGACCGCGCGCGTCTTCTCGGTGGCGATGGTCGCGACGCGGTCGACACCGGCATAGAAGCTGCGCGGGTCGATCTTCAACAGCTTGTCGTTGCCGGTCGGGATGACCCGGCTGTAATCCGGGAAGGTGCCGTCGATCAGTTTGGAAGTCAGCACCACGCCGCCCTCCCCGCCCAGGGTGAAGCGCACCTTGCTGGCGGACAGGTCGATCTGGACGTTGCCGTCCAGCGCCTCTTCCAAGAGCTTGCGCAATTCGGCCACCGCCTTGCGCGGAACGATGACGTCCGGCATTCCTTCGGCGCCATCGGGCTGCGGCAACGTATAGCGGGCCAGCCGGTGCCCGTCGGTCGCCGCTGCTTTCAATACCGGTCCCGCGCTGCCGCCGCCCTCTTCCGCGACATGGAGGAAAATGCCGTTGAGATAATAGCGCGTTTCTTCGGTCGAGATCGCAAAGCGCGTCCGGTCGATCAGTTCCGCCAGCGTCTTGGCAGGCAGTTCGAAACTGGTCGGCAAATCGCCTTCCACGATCGTCGGGAAATCGTCGCGTGGCAGAGTGGGAAGCGAGAAGCGGCTGCGACCGGCCTTGATCGCCATGCGGTTTTCCGCGGTTTCGAGGGCGACCTGGCTGCCTTCGGGCAGCTTGCGCGCAATGTCGAACAGCAAATGCGCAGATACCGTGACAGCGCCGTCACCTTCGACCGAAGCGGCGGTCATGTTTTCCACCACCTGCAGATCGAGGTCGGTCGCCATGACTTTTACCGAACCCGAACTGTCCGCCTCGATCAGGACGTTGGACAGAATGGGAATGGTGTTGCGCCGTTCGACGACGGACTGGACATGGGACAGGCACCGCAGCAGCTTCGCGCGTTCGATCGTGGCCTTCATCGCGTGTCGTATCCCTGTTGCGCGCTGCTGACTGCTATCGCCAGCCAGCGCCGGTAAAGTCGCCTTACCCTTAACGGAGGAAGGACATGGGGCAAGGCTGCGGGAGCTTGCCTGCAATAGATCGCGCGATTCTTTGGGGATAAAATGGGAAGGATCGCCCGGGTTCCCGCAATGTTCTCCAGCGTGCCTAGCCGAGCATCGCCATGCCGCCGTTCACATGCAGCGTCTGCCCGGTCATGTAGCCCGCTTCCCGCGATGCGAGGAAAGCCGCGGCGGCACCGATGTCGCTGCCTTCACCCATCCGAGCCATCGGAATGCGCGCGTTCAAGTCGTCTTTCTGCGTATCGGGCAAGGCATCCGTCATGGCCGTGCGGATAAAACCGGGTGCGATGCAGTTCACCGTGATGCCGCGCGTGGCCAGCTCCAGCGCCAGGCTCTTGGACATGCCGACCAGACCCGCCTTTGCCGCCGCGTAGTTCATCTGGCCCGGATTGCCGGTGCTGCCGACCACGCTCGTGATGCTGATTATGCGGCCGTACCGCGCCTTCATCATCGGGCGGGCGGCGGCGCGCATCAGGCGGAAGGCGGCCTCCAGATTGACGCGCATGACCGCATCCCATTCCTCATCCTTCATCCGCATCGCCAGATTGTCGCGCGTGATGCCGGCATTGTTGACGAGGATATCCATGCCGCCCAACGTGTCGATCGTGGCGGGCACCAGCCGTTCGACATCGCCCGCGTCCGACAGGTTGCAGGTGATCTCGACATGGTCGCCGCCGACCCGCGAGGGCGCCTCGTCGTTCAACTGTTCGCGAAAGATGCGCAGCTTGTCCCCGTTCGATCCCGACAATGCGAGGCGCGCGCCCTGCTTCGCCAGTGCCATCGCAATCGCGGAACCGATGCCACCGCTGGCACCGGTGATGAGTGCGGTTTTTCCCGAAAGATCGAACATGGGGCGTTCCTTTATTGTGCTTCGAACTGTTCGCGGCTTATGCGTTTCATCGCCATCATCGCCAGCAGGCTGCCGACCTGTTCGCTTTCTTCTTCCGATATGTCCGGGTCCAGCTTCTTCGCCATCGTTCCAAGGAAGAAATGCTCGGCATCGCTCGGCTCATTCATGGTTTCATCGATACCGGCGATGCTGTCGATGATCGACCACAGCCTTGCCTGCTCGGCGGCGTCCAGCCGGGTGTCGATCCGATCCACCGTGGTCCCGATATCGGGATAGTTGGTGCGAATGGCCCGCTCTCCGATCTGCGCCAGTTTCCATAATGTCGCGTGCCCCGCCGCATCCTCGGTCCAGGCATGGTCGTCGAGGCAGGACATTGCGCGATCCAGCAACACCTGCATCAGCGCGTCCGGCGGACCGTCGGAATCGAACTCCGCCATGGTAAAGTCGTCGACGAACCGTTCGACGAGCGCGAACTCCTCGCTGTCCGCCGTAAAGTCCATACAGCCGATATTGTCGGCAGCCGCGGCGCTGTTGCCGCTTAGTGCGAACAACGCCGCCATGACGATGGAGAGCAGGCGGTTCATGCGGCATCCTTTGCGAAAGCTTCGATATCGGCCATTTCCACCAAACTGATTGTTTCGGCGTCGCGAACCGTCCGCCCGATCATCGGGCCAAGAACCTTGCCGCCCAGTTCCACGAAGCGTTCGACCCCGGCTTCGCGCATCGCAGCCATGCTTTCGCGCCAGCGGACACGGCCGGTCACCTGTTCGACCAGCAGACGCTTCGCTTCGGCGGGGTCGTCAACTCGCGCCGCGGTGACATTGGCGTAAAGCGGCAGGGCCATCGGCCCCGGCGGCGTCTCGGTCAGCGCCGCGTCCATCGCATCGGCGGCGGGCTGCATCAGCGAACAGTGGAACGGGGCGGATACCGGCAGGGGCACGCCGCGCTTGATCCCGAAATCCTTCACCTGCGCGATCGCGCGTTCGATGGCACCGGCATGGCCCGAAAGGACGACTTGCGTGGGATCGTTGTCGTTCGCCACTTCGCACACCTGCCCCTGCGCGCACGCTTCGGCAAGCGCCTGCGCCTGTTCGACATTCGCGCCCAGCAATGCGCACATCGTGCCCTGCCCCACGGGGACCGCGTCCTGCATCGCCGTGCCGCGCAGGCGCAGCAGCCGCGCCGTATCGGACAGCGAGAACGCGCCCACCGCGCACAGCGCCGTATATTCGCCCAGTGAATGACCGGCCACGCAATGGCCCTTATCGGTTAACGTAACGCCAAAGTCACGCTCCAGCACGCGCAACACGGCGATGGAGTTGGCCATGATCGCCGGTTGCGCATTGCGGGTCAGGGTCAGCTCGTCCCCCGGCCCGTCGCGCATCAGGCTCGACAGGTTCTGCGACAGAGCATCGTCAACCTCTTCGAACACCGCGCGCGCGGTGGCGCTGGCTTCGGCGAGCGCGGCGCCCATGCCCCTTTTCTGGCTGCCCTGTCCCGGAAAAACGAACGCTCTCATGCATTAACCTTTTCGATAGTTCGCGTTGCGCCTATGCGCGCGGTCCCGCCGCCGCAAGTCCGAAGGGGACGATGCGATTATCCGCGTCGTGGCCGATGTCGGCCCTGCCGAGCCAGGGTATGCCCGACGCCTCGCACCAATAGGACGCGATCTCTTCCGCCGTCATGCCGAACGGGCGATCGTTGTCCGGCACGGCGGTAACCCTTCCAAGGCGGAGACCGGCGATGTCGGTCAGATGCTGCGTGATGTGGAAGAACAACCGGTCGATCGCGTAGAGATGCTCCGCCACCTCTTCGACCATGACGACGTGGCCCGACAGGTCCGGCATCAGATCGGTCCCGACCAGCATTGCCAGAGTCGTAAGATTGAAGGCGACGGTGGGGCGGTCGTCCAGCGAAGGCTCCAGCCCGCTCGTGCCGTCGCGCAGGAAGGCAACCACGCGCCGTATCGCCTCCGCGCCCCCCGCCCGGCGAATGTCCCCGACCAGCGGGCCGTGGACGGGGTCGCCCGATGCCCGCCTTGTAGAGGGCGGCGAGAAGATAGCCATTGTCGGAATAGCCGATGAATGTCTTGCCGCGCGCCGCGTCGCCCATCCCGCGATCGCGCGCGCGGCAATCCGGTTCGCGCCATAACCGCCCATCGCGAACCACACCGCGTCGAATTGGGATCGTTCGCGCATTCGAGCAGGGCGGCCAGCCGGTCGTCGTCATGCCCCGCGAAATGGCCATGGCGCGCAAACATTGTTCGTGAAAATGCAGTTCGACATCGAGATCATCGGCGACGAGGGCGCGCACCGCTTCGGCGCGACTGCGTTCCAATCGCTTGCCGGGCGCGCAGATTGCTATTCTCACCATGCGCGGCATCTAGCCGTCTTGCGCCGCCGCGCACAACTGCATACCGCGCGCTGCATGAGCGAATTTCCGACCTATGACGCATTGCTGGCCCGCCCCTTCTTCTTCTGCGGCATCGGCGGTTCGGGCATGCTGCCGCTCGCGCAGATCCTGAAAGGGCGCGGCGCGACCGTGGCCGGATCGGACCGCAGTTTCGACCAGGGCCGCAGCCCCGACAAATTCGCGGCGCTGGAACGGCAGGGTTTCGCGCTCCATCCGCAAGACGGCAGCGGGATCGAGCACGCGGACCAGATCCTCGTCGCGTCGGCCGCGGTGGAAGACAGCGTGCCGGAGGTCGGCCGCGCGAAAGAGCTTGGGTGCCTGCGGACGAGCCGGGCGGAACTACTGTCTATCCTGTTCAACACCAGCGGCGCCGGCATCGCCATCGGCGGCACCAGCGGCAAATCCACCGTCACGGGAATGCTCGGCTGGATAATGCATCGCACAGGGCGCGACCCGACGATCATGAACGGCGCGGTGATGAAAAACTTTGTATCGGAGGAGCGCCCTTATGCCAGCGCGGTGGTTGGGGGTCCGGGCCCGTTCGTCAGCGAGGTCGACGAGAGCGACGGGTCGATCGCGCTGTATCGTCCGGCGGTCGGCGTACTGCTCAATGTCAGTCTCGATCACAAGAGCATGGCAGAATTGCGCGGCCTGTTCGGCGATTTTCTGAGCCGTAGCAGTGTTGCCGTCGTCAATGCGGACGATGCGGAAGCGCTGGCGCTGCTTCCCCATGCGAAGCAGGCGCTGACATTCGGGATCGACCAGGACAAGGCGCAGATCGGCGTGGTTCCCAATAGCATCGCGGACGGGCCGGTGCGCCAGGCGGCGACGGTAGTGGACCGCCATGGTGGCAGCGAACATCCGCTCGTACTGAACCTGCCCGGGCGGCACAATCTGTCGAACGCCCTGGCGGCCATCGCGGGCGCGGTGGCGGCGGGCGTTCCCATCGGCAAAGCTGTTGCCGCGATGGCGGGGTTCGCGGGGCTGGCCCGGCGGTTCGACATCATCGGGACCAGCGACAACGGCATCACGGTGATCGACGATTTCGGGCACAATCCAGAAAAATGCGGTGCGACGCTGCGGACGCTGAAGGCGCATCCCGGGCGGGTTATCGCGTTCTTCCAGCCGCACGGCTTCGGTCCGCTGAAACAGATGGGGCACGAACTGGCGGAAACCTTCGCGCGCGAATTGGGGCCGGAGGATGTGACGATCCTGTGCGACCCCGTCTATTTCGGCGGCACCGTCGATCGCAGTGTGGGGAGCGAACGGATCGTATCGCTTATACAGGAAGCGGGCGGGTTGGCCGAACATGTGGCGGACCGTGACGATTGCGGGCGGCTGATCGTGTCGATGGCGAAACCCGGCGACCGGATCGTCGTCATGGGCGCGCGGGACGATACTTTGAGCGAGTTTGCCGAAGGCGTTTTCGAACAAGTGAAGTAAAGGATTTCGCGCAGAGAACGCAGGGGAAGCAGAGGCGCAGAGAGGCTTTTCTTTCGGCGAAGCCGTCTACAACCATCACGCGGGTGCGATCGGCAACGTTAAAGTTCTTGAGCCTGCGGCGCAGCCATATCCTCTTCGCGCGGTTTTCTTCCTCTGCGCCTCTGCTTCCCCTGCGCCCTCTGCGCGAAACAAATACGCCTGCCCAGGCGCGAAACCTATCAATGCGCCTCTGCACCATGTCCGATCCGCAGCACCTTGTGCAGGACGAACACCAGCACCGCACCCACGATCAGGCCTACAAGCGCGGATATCGTCGCATAGGTCAGCCAGCCCAGAATGCCGCCCAGCCCGCCGGTCAGTTCCTCGACCCCGTGCTGAAGCCCGTGGCTGAAATCCGACAGATCGTGCAGCCCCACTTCGTGTAGTCCATGAATGAGAATGCCCCCGCCCACCCACAGCATGGCGATGGTTCCGATGAAGGACAGCGCGGTCAGCAGCAACGGCATCCCCTTCAACATCATCCGCCCGACCTTCTGCGCGAGGTCGGACGGTTTCTTCGTCAGATGCAGCCCCACATCGTCCATCTTCACGATCAGCGCCACGGCGCCGTACACGACCACCGTCACCGCGATCATCACCATCGCCAGCGCGATCGCACGTTCCCACCATGTCGCAAGATCAGTGAGTTCGTTCAAGGTAATGGCCATGATCTCCGCCGACAGGATCAAATCGGTTCGGATCGCCCCGGCAATGCGTTCCTTCTCGAACGCGACCGGGTCCTCGATCACATCCTCCACCGTCTTGCCGTGCTTCGCGCCGCCCAGCTTTTCCAGCACCTTTTCCGCGCCTTCATAGGACAGGTAAAGGCCGCCCAGCATCAGGATGAACACGATCGCGGCGGGCAGAAACTCGCTCAACAGGATCGCACCGGGCAGAAGCAGCAGCAGCTTGTTCTTGAAGCTGCCTTTCGTGATGCTCCAGATGATCGGCAATTCGCGTGCGGGGCTGAGACCGGTGACGTAGGACGGCGTGACCGCCGCATCGTCGATCACCACGCCCGCCGTCTTGGTGCCCGCCCGGCTGGCCGCGACACCGATATCGTCGATCGATGCGGCCGCGGTGCGCGCGATTATGGAAACGTCGTCCAGCAGGGCGACCAGGCCGGTGGGCATTCGCAAATCTCCTTCAGCACGCGGCGCTTAGCGTCGGCGGCATCCGCATGGCAAGGCACGATTAGCGCCTTTGAAACCCGAAGAGTTCTTGCGTTCGGCGCCAATCTCGCTATGTGCGCCCCTTCCGGCCAGCACCGGAAAAAGAAGAAAGCCGGAGGGGCCCCGCAATACTGCGGATCGGCCAGCGATCGGCATTACAGTATGAAGGAATAGCGAGATGGCTCTATACGAGCATATCTTTCTCGCGCGGCAGGATCTGAGCCAGTCCCAGATCGATGCCCTGGCGACCACCGCCACCGAGATCATCGAAGCAAACGACGGCAAGGTCGTGAAGACCGAAACCTGGGGCCTCAAGAATCTGGCCTACAAGATCGACCGCAACCGCAAGGCGCATTTCGTGATGCTGCATATCGACGGCCCCGGCGCCGTCGTCAGCGAACTGGAACGCCAGACCCGCATCAACGAGGACGTCATCCGCTACATGACCATCCGCGTGGACGAACACGAAGACGGCCCGTCCGTGATGATGCGCAAGAACGACCGCGACAAGAAGCGCCGTTCCGATCGGGAGGACCGTAACTGATGGCACGCCCATTTTTCCGCCGCCGCAAATCCTGCCCCTTTTCCGGCAAGGACGCGCCCCAGATCGACTACAAGGATGTGCGCCTGCTGCAGGGCTTCATGTCCGAACGCGGCAAGATCGTGCCCAGTCGCATCACCGCCGTATCCGCCAAGAAGCAGCGCGAGCTGGCCAAGGCGATCAAGCGCGCACGCCATATCGGCCTGCTGCCCTACCTCGTGAAATAAGGGAGAACGACACATGGATATCATTCTCCTCGAACGCGTGGCCAATCTGGGTTCCATCGGCGATGTCGTGAGCGTCAAGGATGGCTACGCCCGCAATTTCCTGCTGCCCAACAAGAAGGCCCTGCGCGCCAACGACGCCAACAAGAAGGTGTTCGAAGCGAACCGGGAACGGCTGGAGCAGGAAAACGCCGATCGCCGCACCGAAGCGGAAGGATCGGGCAAGGACGTGGACGGCACCGAGATCGTGCTCATTCGCGCGTCGTCCAATTCCGGCCAGCTCTACGGTTCGGTCACGGTCCGCGACATCCATTTGGGGTTGGCCGACAAGGGCCACGAGGTGGACAAGAAGCAGATCATCCTGGGCGCGCCGATCAAGACCATCGGCATGTTCGACGTGACCGTCCGCCTGCACCCGGAAGTCGAAGTTACCGTGAAGGCGAATGTCGCCCGCAGCGACGACGAGGCCCAGCTGCAGAGCGAAGGCATCGACGTACTCGCGCAGATGTTCGAAGAAGAGCAGCGTGAGATGGAAGAAGCCGCCGCCGCGCAGACGACCCGCGACCCAAGCCTGGAGCCGGGCGAAATCCCCGCCGACATGTTGGAAGACGGTGTTTCCAAGCCGGACGACATGACGACGGGCGAAGCCTTGATCGAAGCGACCGATCCGGAAACGGACGAAGGCTGAGATTCGCATCCGATTGACAGAAAGGCGCGGGTTCTGCGGAACCCGCGCCTTTTCTATGCCGACCCTATACCTTCTTTCCGTTCATCCTGAGCCTGTCGAAGGATCGCCTTTCCCTTTGGCGATTGCGTCAGAGAGAAGAACGGCCCTTCGACAAGCTCAGGGCGAACGGATTTTCTGCGTAAATCATACTTGCTCGACTACCTGAACTTTCGCTCATTCCCACGACGCGCTAAGCCCAAACCCATGCAATCCTCCGACACCATTCTCGCCGAACTCGAACGTCTTTACACATCCTCCGTCGAGCGTTTGCGCAACGATGTCATCGCCTTCGCCCGCGAAGGGACCCTGCCTGCCGAAGCGCGGCGCAAGGATGGCAGTTACGCCTACCCCGAACTCGTCATGCGCTTCATGGGCGGGGACCAGCCCACCGACCGCAGCCGGGCTTTCGGCCGCCTGAACGCGCCCGGCACCTACGCCACCACCGTGACGCGGCCCGCGATGTTCGCGCCCTATCTGACCGAGCAGCTCGAACTGATCGGCAGCGATTACGAGATCGAGCTGGAGGCGCGGCTGTCCACGCAGGAAATCCCTTTCCCCTACGTGCTCGATGGCGAAACTGCGGCGGAACTTGCAGGCATTAGCCCGCAGGAGATCGCACGCCATTTCCCCACCACCGAACTGGCTGATATCGGCGATGAACTGGCCGATGGGATCGAGATCGACGACCCGGGCGAAACGATCCCGCTGTCGCTGTTCGACGGGTTGCGCACCGATTTCTCGCTTGCTCGCCTCGCCCATTATACCGGCACCGATATCGAGCATTTCCAGCGTTTCGTGCTGTTCACCAATTATCACCGCTATGTCGATGAATTCGTCGATTGGGCTGGCGGGCAGCTCGGCCGGAACGGGTACACCGCGCTGGCGGGCGCAGGTGGGCTGTATCTTGAGCAGGCGACCGACAATGCCGCAAGCCAGCTGAACGACACAGCCTGGCGCAAGCATCAGATGCCGGCCTATCATCTTGTGGGCGAGGATCGCGGCGGCATCACGCTCGTCAATATCGGCGTCGGTCCGTCCAATGCCAAGACGATCTGCGATCACCTTGCTGTGTTGCGACCCGAAGTGTGGCTGATGATCGGCCATTGCGGCGGTTTGCGCCCGACGCAGAAGATTGGCGATTACGTCCTCGCCCACGCCTATCTGCGCGACGATCACGTCCTCGACCCCGTGCTGCCGCCGGAAATCCCCCTGCCCGCAATCGCCGAGGTCCAGCAGGCCCTCGCCGGCGCGGCGGAGCAGGTCAGCGGCGAACACGGAGCTGATTTGAAGAAACGCATGCGCACCGGCACCGTCGTTACCACCGACGATCGCAATTGGGAATTGCGCTACACCAGCAGCGCGCGTCGCCTGTCACTGTCCCGCGCGGTCGGGATCGACATGGAAAGCGCCACCATCGCGGCGCAGGGTTATCGTTTCCGCGTCCCTTACGGCACGCTCCTATGCGTGAGCGACAAGCCCCTGCATGGCGAGATCAAGATGCCGGGTCAGGCGAACACATTCTACGAAGAGGCGATCGCCGCGCATTTGATGATCGGCGTGACGGCATGCGAGCGGCTGCGGCGGGAGGGCAACCGTCTGCATTCGCGCAAATTACGCGCGTTTAACGAGCCGCCCTTCCGCTAATACCCGCTGAAACGATCGCGCATATGAAAGGCTGCCGGAAACTCAGTCCCGGCAGCCTTTCGCGTTTTGGTCGAGCGACCCGATCAGTAGGCGTAAGGCGAACCGTAATAATCGTGAACCTTTTGGTCATACGTCCGGTCGAATGTCGGTTCCTGGTTGGCGCTGTAACGCGGCGCCCCTTCGAGCGTCTGCTTGTCGAGATCGACGACATATCCGCCCTTGCCGGTGTCGTAATCCAGCTTGTCCCACGGCAGCGGATGGTGATCTTCGCCCATGCCGAGGAACCCGCCGAAGGACATGATCGCGTAATCCGCCTTGCCGGACCGTTTATCCAGCATCACTTTCGAAACGGTACCAAGCTTTTCGCCCTGGCGATTATATACATTGGTGCCTTCGACCTTGTCGGAAGGGATCAGTCGATCGGTTTCCTTGGTTGTCGTCATAATGTTCTCCTTGTATTTCTCTATCAGCGCATTGACACGCTATACTATTGAAATGCATAGGTTAATGACCGGTTCCGGAAAACTTTCCGCTTGCCGAAAGACGTCGACGAAACCGGCGTCGGCACCAAACGCCTGGTTCGGCAGTTAGGAGAGGCAAACAGGAGAATCCCATGTCTATCACTCTCAAACCTCTCGCCATGCAAACCATCGTCATCACCGGCGCATCGTCCGGGATCGGGCTCGCCACCGCCCGGCGCGCCGCGCGCAAGGGTGCAAAGGTCGTGCTGGTCGCGCGCAATGAAGACGCGCTCAAGAAAGCGGTCGAGGATATCGAGAAGCTGGGCGGCAAGGCGGCCTATTGCGCGGCGGACGTGTCCGAATACAATTATGCCGAAAAGGTCGGGCAAGTCGCGATCGACAAATTCGGCGGGTTCGACACATGGGTCAACGACGCGGCTTCCTCGCTCTACGCGCGGCTCGAAGACGTGACCGAAGAAGAGCATCGCCAAGTCTTCGACACCGGCTATTTCGGTACGGTCGCCGGGTCGCTCTATGCCGCAAAACATCTGAAATCGCGCGGCGGCGGGGCGCTGATAAACGTGGGTTCGGTCCTGTCCGAACGCGCGGTTCCCGTGCAGGGAACCTACAGCGCCATGAAGCACGCCGTGCTGGGCTTTACCGAAGCGCTGCGGATGGAACTGGCCGTTGAGGACAGCGGCATTTCCGTGACGCTGATCAAGCCCAACGGCATCAACACTCCTTACCCCGAACATGCTCGCAACAAGATGGACAAGCCCGCATCCATCCCGCCCGTCGTGTACGACCCCGAACTGGTCGCCAAGGCGATCTGCTTCGCGTGCGAGAACGAGAAGCGCGAATTGCTGGTCGGTGGGCAGGGTTACGCGATCACGAAGCTGGGCAATCTGTTCCCCGGCGTGTTCGACATCGTCATGGAAAACTTCTTCCTCGAACCCGCGCAGCAGAGCGACACCCCGCCCGAAGACGGCGCGGCGGACAATCTGTTCGAAGCGCGCAGCGACGGCCGTATCCGGTCGAACCAGGACCTGAACGTCCGTAAGTCGAGCCTCGCTCTGGAAGCGCAGATGCGGCCTTTGGCTGCGTTGGCGGTCGGGGTTAGCGTAGTGGCGGTCGGCGGCGTACTTAGTGCGCTAGCGAGGGGGCGGTCGGATTAGCGCGCTTTAGTTTTCCGTATCGTTACCAACTCACATGGGCACGAGTGCATATTCTACGCTGTAGGTTGCTTCGACCGCTACGTCTCCGGGTTCGATCGGAATAGACGTCCGGTTTACGCGGCTACCCGTCACCACGATATAGCCACCACTGCGATCGAACGCGACGCGGCTATCGGATACCAATAAGACACGCTTAACACGCATTCCCATGACCTTCGCCGTAGCGTCTGCCTGGTCACGCGCTTCGGTCAGAGCAGCCGCTTCCGCTTCGCGTGTCGCGCGTAGTCTCGTCAGTGCGGTCAGATCGAAAACTGGTCCACCCAAAGTATTACCGCCTATTTCTATCAAACGGTTAAGTATCGTTCCAGCTTCCAAAATTCTTTCCGTCTTGATGGAAAATTCGTTTCTTGTTCGCCAACCGATAATACGGTCGATATCTCCATTTTCGGCGTATTGTGGCTCCACACTTAAATCGGTTGTTTTGACATCATCAGGCTTGATACCCGCTTCGTATATTGCCTCGATGAGTTGCGAACTTTGTGTGTTGTTTTGGGCGAGAGCATCTGCCGCCGTCGATCCCGTAGTAACCACACCGATGCTGACTTCCATTACCTCTGGTCGATAGCGAACCGTCGCTTCCCCGTTGACCCGAACGATTGTCTCGTTCGGTAGAACCACCGGTTGTGCGCGTTCAGTCTGGGCATAAGCGATTGGGGTATTCGACATGGCGGCCAACGCTATAATAAACCCCATGAAGCGAGGTGGGGCCATCACCCCGCCCCCTTCGTCTTCGTCTTGCCCGGCTTCGCATTCGCCACCATGAAATCGATGATCTGACCGGCGATATCCTTGCCCGTCGCGTTCTCGATCCCCTCAAGGCCGGGTGAGGAATTGACTTCCATGATGACCGGGCCGTGGTTCGACCGCAGCAGGTCCACGCCGCATACGTTCAGGCCCATATGCTTGGCCGCGCGCACGGCGGTGCTGCGTTCTTCCGGCGTGATCTTGATGAGCTGCGCACTGCCGCCACGATGGAGGTTGGAGCGGAACTCCCCTTCCGCGCCCTGCCGTTTCATCGCGGCGACGACCTTGCCGCCCACGACCAGGCAGCGGATGTCGCTGCCGCCCGCCTCCTTGATGAATTCCTGCACCATGATGTTGACGTTGGCCCCGCGAAACGCCTCGATGATCGAAGCCCCGCCTTTCAGCGTTTCGGCGAGCACCACGCCGATGCCCTGCGTGCCTTCCAGCAGCTTGATGACCACCGGCGGACCGTTCACCGCCTTGATGATGGATTCCGCCTGTTTGGGATCGTTGGCATAGGCCGTGAGCGGCAGGCCGAGCCCGTATTTCGCCATGATCTGCGTCGAACGCAGCTTGTCGCGGCTGCGCCCGATGGCGACGCTTTCGTTCAATGACCACACCCCGCTCATTTCGAACTGGCGCAGCACGGCAAGCCCGTAATTGGTGATCGAGGCGCCGATGCGCGGAATGACCGCTTCGTATCCGGACAGGGTTTCGCCCTGATACATGACCGTGGGGCGATGGCTGGCGATGTTGACCGTGCAACGCGTGGTGTTGAGGATGTCGCAGCTATGACCGCGCTGTTCCGCCGCCTCCACCAGCCGCTTGTGCGAATAGAGGCGCGGATTGCGGGCGAGCATGGCGATTTTCATAAGAACTGGTCCTTTGCATCATCCCGATTCGAAACGAGGAATGATCGTCCGGGATTGACGAGAAACCTTTTGCGAAGCGCCGTGCGTCCGATGAGCATGGGAAATACCATGTCGGACCGGTCGGCAAGCGAAAATTCCACGCGGTGCTCCACGCCGCCCATGGCCAGCATCGTCTTCACGATCAGCCGCTCCTCCGCCGATCCGTTGGAACTGGTGATGGTGCGATGCGCCACGCGCACCGCCTCGCAATGGCGGAACGGCCTCCCGCCTCCGAAATCGAGATCGAAGCGCGCGACTTCCCCCCCGTCGCGATCGAACAGGTCGACATTCACGGCATGAAGCGACGATGTGCGCGCGCCGGTGTCGATCTTTGCCGGGATGCCGGCAATGCCCAGTTCGGGCAGCGCCACGACTTCGCGCCAGCCGACGATCGGACGGGCGGCGGATTTGCGGTGCTGATCGGCCTGCTGGTCGCTCATCGCGCGCCCAGTATCGCCAAACCATCCCCGCCATCGCCGGCGTTCAGACGCCGCAGGAGCGTTCCGCTGGCATAGTCCAGCTCGGCCACGGTATCGGTCCCGGTTTCGGCCACGTAGATGCGCTCACCATTGTCGGACCACAGGATGGTGACCTGGAACCGTTCCTGCGCCGAGGCCGGGTCCGACACCGCGATCGTTCGGGTAACCTTCGCGGTCGCAAGATCGATGACCGAAAGCGATCCGTCCGCCAGGTTGGAGGTCACGGCCACATCCCCCTGCGGGCGGATGGCGAGGCGCAGCGGGAATTCGCCGGTCGCGACTTCGCGCCGGATCGCCAGCGTCATCGGATCGAGTTCGAACGCCATGTCGGAACCGCGCGCGGATACCCACAACGCCTTGCCATCGGGCGACAGGTCGATACCTTCGGGCTCGATCCCGATCTCGACCGATTGCGGTGCGCGGCGGGTTTTCAGATCGACCAGCGTGACGGTTTTCGATCCAAGATCGGTTGTCCATGCGTGGTTGCCATCGGGCGAAACCGCCAGCATGTGGCTGCCGTCCTGACGCGTGCCATATTCCAGCGTCAGCGGGTCGGGGCCGAGCGGGTTGCGTATCCAGAACACCGATCGGCGCCCTTCGGCCGTGGCATACAGATCACCGTTGGAATGCCACACGATGCCATGCGGACGGGCGTTTTCGCCCAGATCGATACGGGCCACGCGAGACAGATCGGCCGTGTCGAATATGTCCAGGGTCTGCCCGCCATAGCACGCCAAAGCGACATGGCGGCCATCGGGGGACGTCGCCAGCTCGTGCGGACTGGTGCAGGCGGGCACACGCTGCATCTTTTCGCCGGTCGCAAGGTCGATGCGCGACAGGGTATCGCCGAACTTGTTGGCGACGAACAGTGTGCCGGAGGTAGGTGCAATGTTGCTACTGACGGGCGATTGAGGGGTGCAGGCTGCGAGGGCAGCCGCCAATGCCAGAATTCCTTTATTCATTATTTCCACCTCCGTCGCCCCGGACCAGATCCGGGGGCGCGCTCCTTCCAACCATCAGGGTTCAACGAGACTCCGGCGCGGGGGGCCTGGATGACGGTATGTCCAGCCGGTCGGGCATTCACCACCCCACCGGCTGGCCCGCATTCTGTTCGTCCAGCCAAGCCTTCAACGGCGCGAAATATTCAAGCATGGCGGTGCCGCTCATTTCGCGGGTGCCGGTGAAGGCTTCCAGTGCGTCGGGCCAGGGCTTGCTCGCACCCAGCTCCAGCATGGCGTTCAGATTGCGCCCGACCTCCTCGTTGCCGTAGAACGAACAGCGGTGCAGCGGCCCCTCCCAACCCGCTTGGTCGCACGCCGCCTTGTAGAACTGGAACTGCAGGATCCGCGCGAGGAAATATCGCGAATAGGGCGTGTTGCCGGGGATGTGATATTTCGCTCCGGGATCGAAGGCGTCGGCGGGGCGGTCCACCGGCGGGGTGATGCCCTGATATTCGCGCTTCAGATCGTGCCAGGCGCTGTTGTAGGTGGTCGGCGTGATCGAACCGTCGAACACGCCCCAGCGCCATTTGTCGACCAGCAGGCCGAAAGGCAGGAAGGCGACCTTGTCCATCGCCTGGCGCAACAGCAGGCCGATATCCTTGTCCGCGCCCGGCACCTGTTCGCGGTCGAGCATGTCGATCTGCACCAGATATTCCGGCGTGATCGACAGCGCGATCATGTCGCCGATCGCCTCGTGGAACCCGTCATTCGCGCCGTTCAGATGGAGATAGTCCTGCTCCTTATAGGCGCGCTGATAGTAATTGTGGCCCAGCTCGTGGTGGATGGTGACGAAATCGTCGGCATTCTTCTTGATGCACATCTTGATGCGGATATCGTCCTTGTTGTCGATATCCCACGCGCTGGCATGGCACACCACATCGCGGTCCGCCGGTTTCACGAACTGGCTGCGCTCGTAGAACGTGTCGGGCAGCGGATCGAAGCCCAGGGACGAGAAGAACTGTTCGCCCACCCGGACCATCTCGACCTCGTCATAACCCTTCGCCGTGATCAGATCGGTGACGTCGTAGCCGATGTCGCCCGCCCCCTCAGGCGCGACGAGCGGATAGATGTTGCCCCATTCCTGCGCCCACATATTGCCCAGCAGATCGGCACGGATCGGGCCGGTTGCGGGCTGTATTTCAGCGCCGTGATGCTCGTGCAGCTTGCGCCGGACATAGGTGTGCAGGCTGTCGTAGAGCGGCTTTACTTCGGCCCACATGCGTTCGGTTTCGGCGGCGAACCGGTCGGCGGGCATGTCGTAGCCCGAACGCCACATCGCGCCCACATCGGCGAAGCCCAGCTCCGCCGCGCCTTCATTGGCGATCGCGACCATGCGTGCGTAATCGTCCTTCATCGGGGCACCCACCTGCGTGTGCCAGCTGGCCCACATCTCGGCGAGCTGCGCGGGCGTGCGATCCAGATTGCCCATCTCCGCCTCGATATCGCTGCCGTTGATCGGCTGACCGTTCAGCGTGCCCATCCCCTTGCCGTACTGGCTGTTGAGGTCGGTCGCGATTTGATTGAGTTCAGTCGCCGCACCATCGGCGGTCGGCGCGGGCAGGACGATGCCGTTGCGCAGCATGTCGAGCTTGCGCGCGACTTCGGCGTCCAGTCCGGGGACGGTCGTGTATTTTGCGGCTTCGAGCGCGTAATCGACCGATTTCTCCGTGCCCTCGGCGCCGATCTCCGCCGCCATCGCATTGGTGTCGACATTGAGATAGGTGGAGTTCACCCAATAGACCCGCGCCGCTTCCACCGAAAAGTCGAACAGGTCGCGTTCGACCATGGCGACCCAGTCGGCCGCGCCCTGCGGCGTCATCGGGAATGCCGATGCCTCCGCCATATCGGCGCGCCCTTCGCTATGCGCCAAGGCCGGGGGAGCGAGCGACAGGGCCATCGCCGTAAGCGAAGCGGACAGGAGTTTGGTGGCGATGTTCATAAAGGGTCGATCCTTCGTTAAGATATAGCGGCGTGTGTGAACCGGGCGGCACGGCTAATCAAGCGTTCGGGCTTTCGAGAGGGTGAACGGGCCTAGTCGGACAGGAAGCGGACCAGTTCGTCGCCCAACGCGCCTTCGGTCACGGAGCTCATATGCGTGCCCGGTATTTCGATATGGGTCGCGTCGGGCAACGTTTCCGCGAGCTTTTGCGCGGACCCGTTATCGTCGTCCTTCGCGCCGCACAGAACCATGGTGGGCACGCCGATGCCCGCGACTTGCTCTGGCGTCGCATCGGCCACCGATTGCAGCAGCAGCCGTGCGGCGACGCGATCGACATCCATCGTTTTCATGAAACTGCGCGCCATGAAGGCGGGATCGCCGCGCTTGATCGTGTCGAAGCGGTCGATCGCATCGATGAAGAAGTCCGCGCGCTTGTCCCAGCCGGCCAGCCCTTCCAGCCCCATGCCCGTCAGCACCAGTCGGCGCGGGGTGGCGCCGGTAATGACCGCCCGCGCCGCCGTCCGCGCGCCGAGCGAGAAGCCGACCAGATCGAACGCGTCGAGCCCCAGCGCATCGACCAGGGCATGGACATCCTTCGCCAGCACATCGTCCGGGTAAGCCGCGGCATCATGCGGCGAACCGCTGTCCCCATGCGCGCGCAGATCGGGCATGATCGCCGCGAACCCCGCCTCTGCCAGCTTCGCCGCATGGCCGAACTTGATCCAGTTGGTCCGCGCATTGGAAAACAGGCCATGCAGCAGCAGCACCGGCCTGCCCTCCCCCATGCGATGCACGGCCAGCTCGGTCCCGTCGAAGGAAGTGATGGTTTGGGTGATCGTTTCAGTCATCAGTCGGTGTGCCCGTCAGAAGTTTCGCCCAGCCCGCCATATCACGGGGCTGCTGCGGCCATTGCGGAACGTTGCCGGGAAGGTCCAGCCAGCCCTGCCTGCTGTCGACCCAGATATGCGCGACAAGGCGCAGATCGATCGCATCGTCCAGCGTGCCGCCTTTTACCGTGATCATTCCGGGGAGGTCCGGGTTGGCGTGATAGATGCGGCAGCCGCATGTCGGGCAGAAAAAGCATTCGGTCGTGCCACCGCTATCGGTCGACCGGCTCCAGCTATGCAAAGCGCCTTTCAGTTCGAGATTGTTCGCCCAGACCGGAACCGATATGCCGAAGGCGCTGGCCGATTGAAGCTGGCATTCGCGGCAGTGGCAGGCGTAGGCAGCCGCCACATCGCCGGCGACGCGGTAGCGCACGGCTCCGCATTCGCACCCCCCGGTGGCTTCGTCGCTCACCGTTCGGCCAACCCTTTCTGCTTCATGCGCCAGACCGCCATGTCGATGCGGTCCTGCCCGAAGAAGGGTTCGCCGTCGAACACCAGCGTCGGCACACCCCAATGGCCCGCCTTTTCCAGCGCATCTTGATTGGCGCGGATTTGCGTATCGAGCGCATTCGCATCGTTCTCCGCCTCGGCGCGAATGTTATCGTAGTCGAGTCCGGCGCGTTCGGTCGCGTGGCGTAGATGGTCGCCTTCGTTCCAGCCATCCACGTCGCCCGACCAGATGATCCGGGTCACCTCGTCCGCGAAAGCCAGTCCCGCATCGCGCCGGGCCGCCGCCTGCGCCATGCGGACCACCGGCCATATGTGCGGTTGCTCGCCCGCGATTGCGCCGGTCGACAGATCCTGCACGACCGGGTCCGGCCTCGGCCAGCGAAACGGTATGTCCAGCATCTCGGCGGCCCGCGCGGAATCGCGAAAAATGTATCGCGGCGCGGCGGGGTTGCCGGTGAACAGCAAATCCGGATCGCGGATCGCGATCGGCAGGACGGTGCGCAGCGCGATATCGACATCGTGGGTTTGCGTCAGCCGCCGATAACGACCCACCGCGAGATAGCTGTAAGGCGAGCGAAACGAGAAGTAAAGATCGGCCGTCAGGGTCACTGAATCACCCCTTCTTCAGATGTTCGCGGCCGAGCAATTCGGCGATCTGCACCGCGTTCAATGCCGCGCCCTTGCGCAGATTGTCGCTGACGCACCACAGTATGAGGCCGTTATCGACCGTCGGGTCTTCGCGCACGCGGCTCACATAGGTCGCGCTGTCGCCCGCGCACTCGACCGGGGTGACGTATCCGCCATCCTCGCGCTTATCGATCAGCATGATGCCCGGTGCCTCGCGCAGAATGTCCTGCGCGTCTTTCGCCGACAGTTCCCGTTCCAGTTCCAGGTGGATCGCCTCGGAATGCCCGACGAAGACCGGCACCCGTACGCAGGTGGCGCTGACCTTCACCTTGGGGTCGAGGATTTTCTTGGTTTCCGCGACCATCTTCCATTCTTCCTTGGTCGATCCATCGTCCAGGAACACGTCGATATGCGGGATCACGTTGAACGCGATCTGTTTGGTAAAGGTCGCAGGTTCCGGCTTGTCGCCCACGAAGATCGCGCGGCTCTGTTCGAACAGTTCGTCCATGCCCGCCTTGCCCGCCCCGGACACGGATTGATAAGTCGACACCACGACGCGGCGGATCGTGGCGGCATCATGCAGCGGTTTCAGCGCGACCACCATCTGCGCGGTCGAACAGTTGGGGTTGGCGATGATGTTGCGCTTTCTATACCCGTCGATCGCCTCCGGGTTCACTTCCGGCACGATCAGCGGCACGTCAGGGTCCATGCGGTAGAGCGAGCTGTTGTCGATCACCACGCATCCCGCCGCCGCGGCCTTGGGCGCGTATTCCTTCGCCACCGCGCTACCGGCGGCAAACAGGGCGATGTCCCAGCCGTCCCAGCCGAAATGTTCGATGTTGCGGCATTTGAGCATCCGGCCGGATTCGCCGAACTCCACCTCGCTGCCATGCGAGCGCGAGCTGGCGACCGCCGCCACCTCCTCGATCGGGAATTCGCGTTCCGCCAGGACCGCCATTATCTCGCGCCCGACATTTCCCGTCGCACCGACGACCGCCACCCGATAACCCAACGCCATTCTCCTCAAAGCCGAACCTTCATTCCCCCTTTACCATCGATCGTGCTATGCGAAAGGCGGCATCGGGTCGCCATCGGTGGAAAGGGATCGGCCATGAACATCTCGGTACGGCAATGGCGCGAAGAAGCGTCCTATTTCGATTTCGATGGTCATCGGATCGCCTATTGGAGCATCGGCCATGGCCGGCCCCTGCTGATGGTGCACGGCTTCCCGACATCGTCATGGGACTGGACCCCGATCTGGCACAGGATCGATGGCGCCGAACATCGCCTGATCGCCGCCGACATGCTCGGCTTCGGCCTGTCGGACAAACCGCGATCCGGTTATTCGATCATGCGTCAGGCCGATCTGCAGCTGGCCTTTCTGGATCATCTGGGCGTCACGGATTTCAGCGCGGTGGTGCATGATTACGGCGTTTCCGTCGCGCAGGAATTGCTGGCGCGGCAGATGGAGGGCAGCGGCGCGGCGGGGCTCGATCGCGTGGTCTTCCTCAACGGCGGCATCTTCCCGGCCCTGCACCGTCCGTTGACGATACAGAAGCTGGGCGTTTCGCCATTGGGCCCACTGGTCGGCCGGATGATGACGCGGGATCGCTTCGCGCGCAGTTTCTCCAGGGCCTTCGGACCCTATACGCAACCGACACCGCAGGAGATCGACGGCTACTGGGAACTGATGCAGGAAAAGGACGGGCATCGCATCACCCACGAACTGCTGCATTACATCGCCGATCGACGCGCGAACGAGGAACGCTGGGTCACCGTTCTGCGACAGGCGCGCGCGCGCATCGGCCTTATCAACGGCGCTGCAGATCCGGTATCGGGCGAGCATGCCTTCAACCGATGGGTCGAATATCTGCCGCAAGCGAACGCGTATCTGCTGCCCGATATCGGGCACTACCCCCAGGCCGAGGCACCGAAGAAAGTGTCGCAGCTGATCCTGGAATGGCTGGGCTGACGGGCGCCTATTCGGGCGGCACGACCCCGTTGCGTTCGAGAAAGCGAAAAATCGTGTTCCACATATGCGGGCTGATGTTCTCGCCCGATACGCGGTGGGTATAGCCGGGATAGAGCATCATTTCGAACGGCATATTGGCCTCCTGCAGCGCCGAAATCAGCGCGGTGGAGTTTTCGAACACGACATTGTCGTCGGCCATGCCGTGGATGAGCAGCAGCGGATCGGCGATTTTCGCAGCATCGGGAATGGCGCTGGCCGCTTCGTAGGCCTCCGGCACCTCGCGCGGGTCGCCCATGAAGCGTTCGGTGTAATGGGTGTCGTACAATTCCCACTTCGTCACCGGTGCGCCCGATATGCCCGCCGCGTAAAAACCGGGATCGGCCTGCATCTGCTTCAACGTCATGTAGCCGCCATAGGACCAGCCATAGAGCGCGATCTTGTCGGCATCGACGAAAGGCAGGCTCTTGAGATATTCCGCGCCGACCTTCTGGTCGCGCACCTCGACCCCGCCCATCGCACGATAGAGCGGCTGTTCGAACGCGACCCCGCGATTGCCGCTGCCCCGATTGTCGAGCGCGAACCAGATGTAGCCCTTGTCGACGATCGCCTGCGCCAGCGCGCCGTCCCAGCCGCGATCGACCACCTGCGGGCCGGGGCCGCTATAGTGATAATAGAACACGGGGTATCGCTTGCCCGGCTCCATATCGGGTTTCAGCATCATCCAATGGAGCGGTGTGCCATCTTCCGCCGGAACGGTGCCGTATTCGGGCATGACGTGGCCGGGCAGATAGGGCGCGTAGGGATGGTCGCCCTCGACCGCGTTCGCCTCGATCCAGGCCAGGCGGTTGCCTTGCGTATCGGCGAGATAGGTCTGGGGCGGCTGGTCTTTTGCGGAACGCGTGATGAGCAGGGTCTTGCCGGCATCGTCCATGCTGGCGCCGTGGGTGAAGCCGGGCTGCGTCAGGCGCGTTTCGACGGTCGGAGAGCCGCTTTCATATGGCATCGAATAAATATGCTGCTCCAGAACGTCATCCTCGCTGGTGGCGGTGTAATAGACGCGCTTCGCTTCGTCGTCGACGCCGACCAGCTTGGTGACGACACGCTGCCCCTCGGTAATGCGCTGGTAGCTGCCCAACTCGTCGTCGCCATCGACATGGTACAAATGGCCGTACCCGTCCCGCTCGCTCCACCAGATCAACGATCCGTCTTCCAGGAAACGGTAATCGTCGCTTAGATTGATCCAGTACTGCCCGCGCCCACCTTTGGACGCCATGGCGTCCTGTTCCTGCAGCACGACTTCGCTCGCTCCGGTGGCGGGGTCGATCTTCAATACATCCATCCGGTCCTGCTGCCGGTTCTGGCGCTGGACATAGAGCGATCCGTCCGGTGCCCAATCGACGCGCGCGACATAGAAATCGGTGGGATCGTCTGCATTGTAGAATGCCAGGTCCTGATTGCCGGTCAGGTCGATCGCCACACGGTCGCCGCCATCGGGATCCATGACGAACAACTCGACCACGGCGTTGTCGCTGCCCGCTACGGGGTAGCGTTGATCGAACACCTGCGTGCCGGTCGCACCGATGGCCGCGCGGGTGACCACCCCGACGCGCGCTTCGTCGGTGCGTTGGACCACCAGACGGGTGTCGTCCGGGCTCCACCAATAGCCGTCGTCGCGGGCCATTTCCTCCTGCGCCACGAATTCCGCTTCACCCCAGCGGATCGTGTCCGCTTCCTTCGGAGTGATCGGATTCGCCACCTGCCCGACCTCGCCGACCCACAGCCGCCGGTCGCGGACGAAGGAGACGTATCGGCCGGTCCGGCTCAACGCCGGGTTGAGTTCGCTTTCCTCCGTATCGGTGAGGCGGGTGATCCCGCCATCGAGCCGCGCGAGATACAGATCGCCGTCGAGGGGAACCAGCACGCCCGACCCGTCCGGCGTCCACTGGTAATCGATGATGCCTTTCAGATTGCCGACCCGCGCGCGTTCGCGCTGCATCTTTTCATCTTCGGACAGGGCGCGCCCGGTGCCCAGCCGTTCGCTGTCGACCAGCATCGTCCACGCCCCGCTTTCGCGGTCGTAACCCCACAGATCGTAGCGTTCCCGCTCGTCCTCGCGATTGCGCAGCAGCGTGAGATAGCGGCCATCGGGCGACAGCTTGGCCTGACGGGGGCTCGCGCCGTCGAGAGAAGGGGAGGCAAAGACGCGTTCGAAGGTCAGTTCCGGCGGCACGGTCATATCGTCCTGCGCGAAAGCGGGTGCGGTAACCGATAGAAGGGCGGTGAGAGTGGCTGCAAGGGCGATGGTGCGCAAGGTGATGGCTTTCTCATGAGGTGTGTCCGATGCCTACCGCGCGCGGTCGTGAATTGCCAAGCCGCCCGGTTCGTTTGTTCACACGAAGACACGAAGATGTCGGGTCTGCGAAGCGCCGCAGGCAGGTATTTCACCGTATCGTCCATATCGACATGTGGAATTGGAGCTGCGGCTATGCCGCCAACACGACATCTTCGTGTCTTCGTGTGACACCCCCACCTCTTCTCCGCGCCTCCTCTTCCCCCTGCGCCTCCGCGCGAAACCTCATACGCAGCGACCATAAAAAAAGGGCGCCCCGATCGCTCGGAACGCCCCCTCGGTGATACTATTGCGACGAAGTTACGACTTCGGCGCGTTCATCCGGCGTTCCGCGATACGCGCGCTCTTGCCGGTGCGGCCGCGCAAATAATACAGCTTCGCGCGGCGCACGATGCCGTGGCGCACGACGGTCAGGCTGTCGACGATCGGGGAATAGAGCGGGAACACACGCTCCACCCCTTCGCCGAAGCTCATCTTGCGGACGGTGAAATTGCTGCCCATGCCCCGGTTGGAGCGGGCGATGACGACGCCTTCGAAGTTCTGCACACGCTCGCGCGCGCCTTCCTTCACCTTGACGCCGACGCGGACGGTGTCGCCCGCGCGGAATTCGGGAATGTCCTTGCCCAAAGCGTCGATGGCTTCGGCTTCCAATGTCTGAATCAGGTTCATGCGCCCTCATTCCTTCTTTTCATGCCGCGCGCCAGAGGCAGATCGGTCCCGAGCGTCACTGTAACGCTCCCAAAGGTCCGGCCTGCGTAACCGTGTGTGATCCTGCGACATCTGCTTGCGCCATGCCGCGATCTTCGCATGATCCCCCGATCGCAGCACCTCAGGGATCGTGCGCCCTTCCCATGATTGTGGTCGGGTGTATTGCGGATATTCGAGCAGACCTTCCTCGAAGGATTCCTCGACACCGCTATTGGCCGCGCCCATTACGCCGGGCAGCAGGCGAATGCAAGCATCCAGTATCATCAGCGCCGCCGGTTCCCCGCCTGACAACACGATGTCGCCGACGCTGACCTGCTCGATCTCGCGCGCATCGAATATACGCTCGTCGAACCCCTCGAACCGGCCGCACATGATGGTGACGCCCGGCCCTTCGGACAGTTCGCGAATGCGCGCCTGCGCGATCGGCGCCCCCCGCGGCGTCATGGCGAGAATTGGAATGGTTCGAGACCCCGTTCGCCCTGAGCCTGTCGAAGGGCCGTTCTGTTTTTCTGTAACTGTATCGGATGGAAAGGACGATGCTTCGACAGGCTCAGCATGAACGGATTTTCGACCGGTCACGCTGTCCAACGCCCGCGCCAGTACATCCGCCTTCATCACCATCCCCGCCCCGCCGCCTGCCGGCGTATCGTCCACATTGCGATGCCTGTCCGTCGCGAAGTCGCGGATCTGCACGCAATCGAGCGACCAGAGCCCCTCCTCCAACGCCCGCCCGGCGAGCGATAGGCCAAGCGGTCCGGGAAACATTTCGGGGAAAAGGGTGAGGATGGTGGCGGCGAAGGTCATGAGATGAAATGTATTGGTTTTATCGAATTCGGCAAACGATACGCTAACCGTCGGCAATATTCCCCGCTTACCGCAAGTCGGGTATCGTCCCTTTCGATGATCGCTTAGCGGACGGCGACGCGTAATTTCCGGTCAATCATCCGACGTCATACGCTTTGTAGAGCCCTACCGTGAGACTGCTCGCGAGTGCTACCGTTATCAGTAACACTAACGAGCTTGCGCTTGTCGCCAACATTCCACCATTGTCGCATACGGTCTCATCATCGCACCATTGCGAATTTATATAGACCAGTTTCAGAAGCCAATGAAGAACGACTAGTCCGGGGAGAACGAAAGCAGCCAGGAGAGGCCTGACCTTGTTGTAGTTGAACAACCAAATCGCGACGCTTGTTATCGCAACGACCAGACCCGCTGCCAGTAGGAGCGCCAACATAACCTAACCGTCCACGAAATCGTGATTGATCACAAGACGCTCATCGTCCCACTCGATCACCGCCTGCTCGGTCATGGGGATCAAAAAGCGCTTGCCGTCCGGCCGCTCGATCTCGATCACGTCCTGCGCGCCGTAATTTTCGACCGCGACCACCTTACCCAGCATGTCGCCGCTTTCGGAGACGGCGTTCAGCCCGAGCAGGTCGGAATGGTAATATTCGCCCTCATCCAGTTCCGGCAGAGCGGAAACCGGGATGGTCAGCAACGTTCCGCGCAGGGCTTCCGCCGCGTTCCGGTCGATGCATTCGGCGAAACGCGCGATCGCGCCGCCCTTCTTGTCGTCGCGAATGGACTTCAAAGTCAGCGTGTTATCGTTGAATGCTTGATACTGCCTTAGCTGCGCGATCCCTTCGCCGAACAGTTTCAGGCGAACATCGCCCGCCACCCCGTGCGCGCCGCTGATCGCAGCCAGGGTGACGGGCTTGTCGCTGGACAAGGGTCAGGCGTCCTTCTTGTCGTCGTCTTTCTTGTCGTCGTCTTTCTCGTCAGCGCCCTTTATGTCCTTGGGCTGCTTTTCCATCTCGTCCTGATCGGCGGCGATTCCGGGGGCGGGTCCGGCTTCGTTCATCAGTTCGGCGACCGCAGCCGCATCCTGCGCGGTCGCATCGTCGGAAACCACGTCGGACACGGCATCGGCCACGGCTTCGGCGGTTTCTTCGGTCTTGACGGAGCCGGTCGCGGTATTCTCGTTGGACTTGTCGCCGCCGCCGCTATCGGCCGCGTCCTTTGCCTCAGCCGCGGTCTTCGCGTCTTCGGCGGCAGCTGCCTTCGCTTCTTCCTCGGCTTCCCTGGCGGCGTTGGCTTTTTCAGCCTTTTCCTCGGCACGTTCGGTCGCCTTCTCGCCCGGCTTCGCCTTGTTCGGATTGTTGCGCGCATCGCGCTCGCGAATACCGGCCTTGTCGAGGAAGCGGGCGACGCGGTCCGAAGGCTGCGCGCCGACGCCAAGCCAGTAGCGGGCACGGTCCTCGTTCAGCGAAACGCGCTTCTCGTCATCCTTGGCGAGCAGCGGGTTGTAGGTGCCGATCTGTTCAAGATATTTGCCATCGCGCGCGCGGCGGCTGTCGGCGGCGACGATGCGGTAATAGGGGCGCTTCTTCGCGCCGCCACGGGATAGTCGGAGTGCAATTGCCATTGTGTAATACCTTTCGAATGTAATCTATTGAATTGGCGGGTTATTTCTTCGGGCCGCCGAGACCGGGCAGACCCTTGGGGAGGTTCACCCCGCCCGGTCCGACCAAACCATCGAGATCGGGCATACCACCCGGGCCGCCCGGACCGCCCAGGCCACCCTTGCCCCCGAACATGGATGCGAGACCTTTCAGCCCGCCCATCTTCTTGATCTGTTTCATCGCGCGGCCCATTTCCTGATGCATCTTCAGCACCTTGTTCAGTTCCTGCACGTTGCGACCCGCACCCGCCGCGATCCGGCGTTTGCGCTTGGCGTTGAGCAAGGCGGGGTTCGCGCGTTCTTTGGGCGTCATCGAACCGATCAGCGCGTCCATATGGACCAGCACCTTGTCGTCCATGCCGCTATTCGCAAGCGCGGCCTTGGCTTTCTTCATGCCGGGCAGCATGCCCGCAAGCATTCCCAGTCCGCCCATCTGGTTCATCTGTTTCAGTTGCGTGCGCAGGTCGTTGAGGTCGAATTGCCCCTTCGCCATGCGCGCGGCCATTGCCTCCGCATCCGCCTCGTCGATCGTCGCAGCGGCTCTCTCCACCAGCGACACGACATCGCCCATGCCCAGGATACGGTCGGCGACGCGTTTGGGGTGAAACGGCTCCAGCGCGTCGAGCTTCTCGCCCGTGCCGGCGAACTTGATCGGCTTGCCGGTGACGTGCCGCATGCTGAGCGCTGCGCCGCCGCGCGCATCGCCGTCCATCCGGGTCAGGATCACGCCGGTCAGCGGCACCTCGTCAGTAAAGCTCTTGGCGACATTGACCGCGTCCTGCCCGGTCAGGCTGTCGACCACCAGCAGCACTTCGGTGGGGGACGCGGTGGCGGAGACCGCCTTCATTTCCGCCATCAATGCTTCATCGACATGCAGGCGGCCCGCGGTATCGAGCAACAGAACGTCGCTCGCCTGCAACTTGGCCGCTTCCAACGCGCGGCGGGCGATGTCGACCGGCTGCTGCCCCGCCACGATCGGCAGGGTGGCGCAATCGACCTGTTCGCCCAGCACCGCCAGCTGCTCCTGCGCGGCGGGGCGGTTGACGTCGAGCGAGGCCATCAGCGCCTTCTTGCCGTGCTTCTCCCGGATGAACTTGGCGAGCTTGGCGGTGGAGGTCGTCTTGCCCGATCCCTGCAGGCCGACCATCATGATCACGACCGGCGGCTTGGCGTCCAGCGTCAGTCCTTCGGTCGCGTCCCCTCCGAGCATTTCGACGAGTTCGTCGCTGACGATCTTGACGACCTGCTGGCCCGGCGTCACCGATTTGAGGACGTCCGCGCCGATCGCGCGTTCCGTCACCGCATCGATGAAGCGGCGCACCACGGGTAGCGCCACATCCGCTTCGAGAAGCGCAATGCGCACTTCGCGCATGGCGTCGCGAACGTCCTGTTCCCTGAGCGCCCCGCGACCGCGCAGCCCATCGAACACACCGGAAAGGCGATCGGACAGACTGTCGAACATACGCGTTTACTCCGTTGATCTACGACCCGTTACATAGGGCACAAACCGCAAATGCCAAAAACGCCGGCGAACGAAACCTCGTCGGCCAGCGTGCGGAATCAAACAGAAACCGACTTTATCAATACCATCCATTTTGCCGCATTTTGCTTTTGGTCGGAGGCGAAAAGCGTGTTTTGCGAGAACCGGCGCGCAGCGGACATTCAGTCCGTGAGCACCGGAAGCGCAGCAAAGCGCGATTTGCAGCCCGTCCAAAAGCAAAAGACGGTGAAATGGTGGAGCCTAGCGGGATCGAACCGCTGACCTCAACACTGCCAGTGTTGCGCTCTCCCAGCTGAGCTAAGGCCCCGAAATCTTGCCGCCCCCTAAAAACAAACGATCAAAAGGGCAAGAAGGAATCACGATCGAACCGTCTCAGCTTTCCGGTTCCTCGTCGTCGCCCTTGCCCTTGGAGACGGCCATGTCCTCATTGTCGTCGCCCAGATCGACATCGCTGTCGGGGCGGTTCTCGTCCTCGTCGACATCGGACAGATCGTCGTCATCGGCCAGATCGCTATCCGCCTCGGCGCTCTTCTTCTTCGTGTCTTCCTCGAACGGGATCGGTTGCTTCGTCTTGAGAACCGGTTCGGGCGTCCATTCCTCGCCGCATTCGATGCAGGTGACGGGGTCTTCCTTGTTCAGATCGTAGAAGCGCGTGCCGCATTTCGGGCAGCTGCGTTTCGTGCCCCATTCTGGCTTGACCATCGGTAATCCTTGTTGTCGGCCCCGATCTTCATACACGGAGCGGTAAAAGCTGGCGGAAAGGTGGGAACGTCGCCTGTCGCGGACAAGCGCCGAACCTCGTTCGCGCGCCCATTGCCATAGGGGATTGCCGGTGTCAAAGCCCCGCCCATGGACGGACCGGCACCTCCGATTGCGAGAACTTTCCGCGCGGGCGGTCCCCTGCGCGGGACGATCCGCGTGCCGGGCGACAAATCCATCAGCCACCGCGCGCTGATGTTCGGCGCATTGGCGATCGGCGAGACGCATATCACCGGCCTGCTCGAAGGGCACGACGTGATCGCCACCGCCACCGCCCTGCGGGCCATGGGGGCAACCGTGAAGCGGATGGACGACGGCGCCTGGTCGGTCCACGGCGTCGGCGTCGGCGGATTGATGCAGCCTGCGGGCGCGCTGGAGATGGGGAACAGCGGTACGTCCACCCGCCTGCTGATGGGCCTGGTCGCCAGCCACGCGATCACCGCGACATTCACCGGCGATGCCAGCCTGTCGGGCCGTCCGATGGGACGCGTGATGCAACCCCTGTCGCAGATGGGCGCCGCTATCGAATCGAGCCCCGGCGGCACTTTGCCGCTGATGCTGCGCGGAAGCCTGCCTGCCGTGCCGATCACCTACCGCCTGCCGGTCGCCTCCGCGCAGGTGAAAAGCGCAGTGCTGCTTGCCGGATTGAACACGCCGGGCATCACGACCGTGATCGAACCGGTGCGAACGCGCGACCATACCGAACGGATGCTGCAGGGTTTCGGCGCGGAACTGACGCTCGAGGAAATTGGCGACGAACGCCATATCGCGATACGCGGCGAAGTCGACCTGACGCCACGCGACATCGTCGTTCCCGGCGATCCGTCCTCCGCCGCGTTCTTCATCGTCGCGGCGTTGCTGGTCGAGGGCAGCGACCTGACCATTGCGAATGTCGGAATGAACCCGACCCGCGCCGGCCTGATCGACGTGCTGCGGGCGATGGGCGGCAGCATCGCAATGCTGGACGCGCGCGAAGTGGGGGGGGAGCCGGTCGCCGATCTGCGCGTGCGCCATTCGCCCCTCACGGGGATCGACGTGGACCCCGCCCTCGCCCCTTCGATGATCGACGAATTTCCGGTCCTGTTCGTCGCGGCGGCCTTGGCCACGGGCGCCACGCGAACAAGCGGCCTTGCGGAATTGCGGGTGAAGGAATGCGACCGGCTCGCGGTCATGGCCACGGCACTGACGGCGGCGGGCGCGAAGGTGGAGGAGCAGGATGACGGGCTGATCGTTCACGGCACCGGAGGCGACAGGCTGCGCGGAACCGGCGACGATCCTGTCGCCACGCATCTGGACCACCGCATCGCGATGAGCATGGGCGTGGCCGGACTGGTGAGCGACAAGGGGGTGACGGTAGACGATACCAGCGCCATCGCGACGAGTTTTCCTACGTTCGAGGATTTGTTGAACATAGCAGCCCAATAGGGACCCTACTCCTCATACCCGTTCATGCTGAGCCTGTCGAAGCTTCGCCCTTACTTTCAGACGCCAATGCCATAGAAGAATGCGACCCTTCGACAGGCTCTGGGTGAGCGGATCGGAGGAGCGGCATATGATAAGGATATCGCTATGATCATCGCCATCGACGGCCCCACCGCATCGGGTAAAGGCACGCTGGCCCGCCGCATCGCCGCGAATTACGGGCTGCCCCTGCTCGACACCGGCCTGCTTTACCGCGCGGTCGGCTATCAGGTCGCGCTCGATGGCGGCGACCCCGACAGGTCGGAGGACGCGCTTGCGGCAACCGCCTTTCCCGACGCGCTGCTGGCCGACCCCGCCCTGCGCGACGAAGGCACCGGCGGATTGGCCAGCCGGGCTTCCATCCATCCCGCCGTGCGCGAGGCCTTGTTCGATCGTCAGCGGGCCTTCGCACGGCAGCCCGGCGGCGCGGTGCTCGACGGGCGCGATATCGGCACCGTCATCGCCCCGGAAGCGGACGTCAAACTGTTCGTCACCGCCAGCGTCGAAGCACGCGCGCAGCGGCGGTTCAAGGAAATGCAGGCGCGGGGATCGACCAGGACCCTGGACGAACTGGCCGACGATCTGCGCCGCCGCGATGCGCGCGACAGCGGACGCAAGGACGCGCCGTTGAAAGCCGCGCCGGATGCGGCCGTCATCGATACGTCGGCGATGGGCATCGACGAAGCGTTCACGGCGGCGCTGGCTGTCATCGAGAAACAACGCGTAGCCTGACTTTCCTACACCTCGCTCTTCCATTAAAAGGGATCGATTCCGGGAGTAGCGGGACCCCGAACTGCCCGATCCGAAGTTCGCATTTGGAAGGTTACACCGCCCCACCCGGAAATGCGCCGCAATCCCGCCGCCAGCATGGCTTGCAGAAGTTCGCCGCATCGCTCTTCCGACCCGGTTCGGCGTGGCATCGGTAATTTCCATCGGCCAACCGACCGCCGTCCCAATCCGCTTGCTATTGCGTGTCCCTTGGCCTAGGCGCGCCAGCGTTTGCGGACATGAAAGTTCCGTCGACCTTCACTCTGGGGCATTCGGCCCGGTGGAGCCTTTCGGCCTCTTGGCCCGCACGCGGCAATTCCGCCGTTTGCGGAGAAAAGACCCCGGGAACCAACCCGGCGGCCGGTAAAATCAACGAACTGGGAAACCCCGAATCTATGGCAACTTCAGCCAACCCCACCCGCTCCGATTTCGAAGCGATGCTCAATGAACAGCTCGGCGGCGCCGAAGATGGCGGCTTCGAAGGCCGCGTCGTCAAAGGCACGGTCACCGTGATCGAAAACGGCAAGGCCGTCGTCGATGTCGGCCTCAAATCCGAAGGGCGCATCGACCTCAAGGAATTCAGCCGCGGCGAAGACGATCACGGCCTGTCGGTCGGCGACGAGGTCGAAGTGTATGTCGACCGCGTCGAGAACGCCGACGGCGAAGCGATGCTCAGCCGCGACCGCGCCCGCCGCGAAGCCGCCTGGGACAAGCTAGAAAGCGAATTCGGCGAAGAAGCCCGCGTCGAAGGTCGCATCTTCGGCCGCGTAAAGGGCGGCTTCACGGTCGATCTCGATGGTGCCGTCGCCTTCCTGCCCGGCAGCCAGGTCGATATCCGCCCCGTGCGCGACATCACCCCGCTGATGGACATCGAACAGCCGTTCCAGATCCTCAAGATGGATCGCCGCCGCGGCAATATCGTCGTCTCGCGCCGCGCCATCCTCGAAGAAACGCGCGCCGAACAGCGCAGCGAACTGATCGACAAGCTGTCCGAAGGCCAGGTCATCGACGGCGTGGTCAAGAACATCACCGATTACGGCGCCTTCGTCGATCTCGGCGGTATCGACGGTCTGCTGCACGTCACCGACATGAGCTACAAGCGGGTCAACCACCCCAGCGAGATCATCGAGATCGGCCAGACCGCGACCGTGCAGATCGTGCGCATCAATCAGGAAACGCAGCGCATCTCGCTTGGCATGAAGCAGCTGGAAAGCGATCCGTGGGATGGTGTCAGCCAGAAATATCCGGTCGGCGCGAAAATGACGGGCACCGTCACCAACATCACCGAATATGGCGCCTTCGTGGAACTGGAGCCCGGCATCGAGGGACTGGTCCACGTTTCTGAAATGAGCTGGACGAAGAAGAACGTCCATCCCGGCAAGATCGTTTCGACTTCGCAGGAAGTCGACGTTGTCGTGCTGGAAGTCGACAGCGAGAAGCGCCGTATTTCGCTCGGCCTCAAGCAGGCGATGGGCAATCCGTGGGAAGACTTCGCGGACAAGAACCCCGTCGGCACCACGGTTACCGGCGAAGTCAAGAACGCCACCGAATTCGGTCTGTTCATCGGACTGGAAGGCGACGTGGACGGGATGGTTCACATGTCCGACATCGCCTGGGGCATTTCGGGAGAAGACGCGCTGGCGCTGCATCGCAAGGGCGAGGAAGTCGAAGCGGTCGTTCTGGATGTCGATACCGACAAGGAACGCATCAGCCTGGGCATGAAGCAGCTGGAGAAGGGTGCTCCGTCCGCGGACGGCGCCGCCGGCGGCGGACTGAAGCGCGGCGATGTCGTCACCGTGACCGTGCTCGAAGTGCGCGATGGCGGGCTGGAGGTGCAGGCGGGCGACGATGGCGCGACCGGCTTCATCAAGCGTTCCGACCTCGGCCGCGACCGCGACGAACAGCGCCCCGACCGTTTCCAGACGGGCAACAAGTTCGATGCGATGGTCACCGGTTTCGACCGCTCGAAGAAGCCCAACTTCTCGATCAAGGCGCGTCAGATTTCCGAGGAAAAGGAAGCGGTGGAACAGTTCGGTTCGTCCGATTCCGGTGCATCGCTCGGAGATATCCTGGGCGAGGCGCTGAAAAAGGGCGAGTAAGTCTGCTTCAACGTTTCGGGATCAAAAAGGCCCGTCTTTCCTCGAGGAAAGGCGGGCCTTCCCTATTGACGCGCCTGCGCATAGATTGTGCCAATGCTACAGATTCACCAATTCCCCTGCCTGTCCGACAATTACGGTTTCCTGGTTCACGATCCCGAAAGCGGTCAGACAGCCTGTATCGACACGCCCGACGGCGCCGAATATCTGAAACAGGCCGACGCCAGAGGCTGGACCATAAGCCACATCTGGAACACCCATTGGCATCCCGATCATGCGGGCGGCAATAACGCGATCGAGGCGGCGACGGATTGCGAAGTCATCGCGCCGGCCGAAGTGGAGCGTATTGCCAGACCCGATAGAGTCGTGGCGCATGGCGATAGTGTTGCATTGGGCGGTTACACCGCTACCGTGATCGACGTTAGCGGCCATACGAACGGCCATATCGCCTATCATCTACCCGAAGCCGGCGTGGCATTCGTCGGCGACGCGGTGTTCGCGCTGGGTTGCGGACGGATGTTCGAAGGGGAGCCGGACCAGTTCTGGAACAGCCTCCAGCGGATCAAGGCACTGCCCCCCGAAACCATGCTCTATTGTGCGCATGAATATACCGAGGGGAATGCGAAATTCGCAATTCACGCCGATCCCGAAAATGCGGCTCTGGCCGATTATATCGACGAAATATCGCGAAAACGCGCGAAGGACGAGGCGACCGTCCCGACGCAGCTACGACGTGAACTGGCGACGAACCCGTTCCTGCGGGCGGACGACCCGGTTCTCGCCATGAAATGGGGCGGCGATACGCCTGCCGAAACCTTTGCCGCCCTGCGCGCGGGGAAGGACGATTTCTAGCCCTTCTTCTACAGGTTTGTTCACCAGCAAAGGTCGGGGTCGCCTCGATGCCGGCATAATATCGCGTGAGACCCCAGCCCGCGCAGGGCGATCAGTAACGCTTATGGTTCGCCGTACGGTGATGCAGGCGCTGCAGGTTCACGACCTCAGTTCTGACCTGTCGGGTTGCAGGTTGAGTGCCATCGACATTCCGAAACGCGGACCCGGCGAAGTCCTCGTCCGCATCCGTGCCGCGTCGCTGAATTTTCCCGATCTCCTGATGACGCGCGGCGAATACCAGTACAAACCCGAACCGCCCTTCACCGCCGGCATGGAACTCGCAGGCGAGGTGCTGGAAGCCGATCGCGACAGCCCATTCGCACCCGGCGCCGGTGTCATGGGCGGCTCCAAAACGGGCGCGATGGCCGAATTTGCCTGTATCGAGGCAACCCGACTTCGTCCTGTTCCGGCTGGTCTGTCTTTCGAAAAGGCCGCCGCATTGGGCGCGGCCTATACCACCGCCTGTACCGGACTTGTGGAGTTGGGCGGTCTGGTTGCCGGTCAGTCGGTCTTGATCCATGGGTCCAGCGGCGGCGTCGGCCTTGCCGCCTGCGATCTGGCGAAGGCGCTGGGCGCTCGAGTGATCGCCGCTACGGGTATCGCGGAAAAGCGCGACCGTATAGAACAGGCGGTGGCGCCCGAAGCGGTCATATCGGCGACCGGCCGGTTCCGCGAAACGATCGCCGAACTGACTGGCGGCGGATTGTGCGATATCGTGTTCGACCCGGTCGGCGGCGATGTGTTCGACGAGAGCACCCGCTGTGTGGCCTTCGGTGGAAAGCTGCTGGTCGTCGGTTTCGCGGGCGGGCGGATTGCCGCGGTTTCCACGAACATCCCCCTCATCAAGGGATTCTCGATCGTCGGCGTCCGCGCGGGCGAATATGCCAGGCGGTTTCCCGCGCGCGGGCGCGCAATCGCGGAAGAGGTCGGCCGGCTGGCAAGCGCCGGTGTCATCGATCCGACCATCGACCGTATCCTGCCACTGTCGCGATGGCGTGATGGATTCACCGCTATGGCGAACCGGGAGCTGGTCGGAAAGCTTGTCTTTACGCCGGGCGACTAGCGCGGGTGGTGCATGGTCACAGGCCGGAAATGATTTCGTCCGCCAGGCGCGCATCGGCGGCACCGGTATGCCTTGCCGCGATGAGTTCCTTCGAAGCGCGCGTTGCGGCCAGCGCGACCCGGCGGCGGACATCGTCCACCGCATCGCGTTCTGCAGCGGCGATCTTGTCTTCCGCCATGCGCGTCCGGCGATCGATCATATCGCGGCTGTCGTCCTCGGCCTTGGCCAGGATCGCATCCGCTTCCTTGCGAGCGCCGATCTTCATCGCTTCCGCATCTTTTTCGGCATTCGCGATCTTGGCGGCATACTCGTTCCGCAGATCTTCGGCTTCTGCGCGAAGTTTCCTCGCATCGTCCAGCTGCATGCGGATCGCGGCGATACGGTTGTCGAGCCCGCCGGTTATCATGCCGGGCACTTTTTTCCACAGCATGATGCCGATGAGAACGAGCATCGACAGGGAAACCCAGAATGTCGTGTCGAGGCCGAACAGGGTGGGGCCGGGATTGTATTCGGCTTCGACCGCGGCGACCACAAGGGCTGCATGGTCACGCATCGGCCAGAGCCTTCCTTACGGCGGATTTCGCGTCGGCATCGGTGACTTTCACGCCGGCAATCTGCCGCACGATATCCTGCGCGGCCTCCGCCGCCACCGCTTCGATCTCCGTCAGGGCCGAACGGCGGGCGGCGGAAATCTCCGCTTCGGCCGTGGCAAGCCGGGAGTCGAGCCGTCCCTGCGCCTCCGCCATCTTGTCCGCGTTATCGTTCGCGGCCCGCTCCTTTGCCGCGGCGATCACGGCCTGCGCACCGGCGCGGTTTTCATTCTCGCGCTTGCGCCAGGCTTCCTCTTCCTCGTCCGCTTTCGTCCGGGCGTCGTCCGCTGCGCGAAGGTTGGCGGCGATCTGGTCGTCGCGATGGGAAACGGTCTCCAACACACGGGGCACCATGCCGCGTCCGACCACGAAATATACGAAGCCGAAAGTCACCAGCAACCAAAATATCTGGCTGGAATAGGTGTCCATGATCTGTTCGATTTGAGGCATCGCGGTTCCCGCTAAAATGTCGTGAGCGCAGATCGGCTGCGCAAGGGAAAACCCGCGCAGCCCGGCCGTAACGATCAGGCGAAGATCAGGAGAACGGCGATGACGAAGGACAGGAGGCCGAGAAGCTCCGCGCCGGCAAAACCGATGAACAGGCGGCCCTGCTGCGCGTCGGCGGCGCCGGGATTGCGCAGGGCACCGTCGAGGAAGGATCCGAACACGTTGCCCACGCCAAGGGCGGCGAGACCCGCGCCGATGGCTGCGATTCCGGCTCCAAGTAGCTTTGCTGCTTCTGCGTCCATGTCAATTACTCCTAGATTTCAAATAGATGGGTTAGTGAAGATTTTCGGCGTCGTTGATGTAAAGCGACGATAACAGGGCGAAAACATAGGCCTGGATACCGGCGACCAGGATTTCCAGCGCGCTGATCCCGACCATCAGGATGAAGGATGGAAGCCCCACCAACGCGGCGAAACCGATGCCTGCGTTCGATCCGGAAATGACGAAACTGGACAGCACCTTCAACAGGATGTGACCCGCCATCATCGCAACGAACAGCCGCAGCGCAAGGCTGAACGGGCGTACCATGAAGGAAATGAGCTCGATCGGAAACAGCACCGGCACCATCGGCCACGGGGTTCCATGAGGTACGAACAGGCTGAAGAACCTGAAGCCGTGTTTTACGAAGCCCACGATCAGCACGATCGAAAAGCTAAGGATCGCGAGCACGCCGGTCACGGTGAAATGGCTGGTGAAGGTGAACGGATGCAACCCGATGACACCCAGGGGAAGCAATCCCAGAATGTTCGCAAACAGGATGAACATGAACAGCGAAAAGATGTAAGGCACGTATTTGCGCCCGTTCCGCCCGACATTCGCATCCAGCATGTCGTCGATGAACCCGGTGAAACTTTCCACCATCATCTGCCAGCGGCCGGGCACCAGCTCGCGCTTCATCCCGCCTGCGACGAACACGGTCAGAAGCACGGTCGTGATCGCCATCCACAGCGCGCTGTTTGTAAAGGCGATGTTGTATCCGGCCAGTTCCCACCCCTGCGAACCCATCAGGGGCTCGATGTGGAACTGATGCATCGGATCGACTTTGCCAGGTTCGGCTGCCACGTCTCAAACGCCCCTACGCGTATCGGAACAATCGCGGATGTCGCCTGTACCCGCCCCCGGCCATCAGCCCCGGGGCGGTTCGTCGACGCGCGTGTTCGCCATTCGAAATATGTTCCTGAAAGCCACGCCGATCCCGAGGAACAGCATCACCAACAGGCCCCAGGGCGCGGTACCGGCGAAATAATCGATCGTTCCGCCGATAACCAGACCGCCGAGCACCCCGCCAAGCAAATCTGCGAGAACCCGGTTGCCCGCGCGATGGTTCGCGTCGGCACCGGTTCCCCGCGGACGGTTGCGTGTCACTTCACGCTCTTTCGCAGCGGCAAGCCGTGCGTCGAGCGTGTCGAGACGCGCATCCTCGGCGATGGGTTCCCGTGCGGGCTTCTCGTCGCTCATGCCATGGCTCCTGTAAGAGGGTCGCGGCACGGGCAGACAAGCCGCCCGCCGAGGGCGTGGACCCATTAGGGCCGGGGTCTGCCCAAGTCAACCGCCGTAGGCCCGGGGTGGCTCCGATTGGCGGAACCGCGCTATCAGATGCCCACGCAGCGCGCGTCGCGTTGCGGGCGTGCGCTGGTCCGCGTGGCCCATGCGCCGCTGGGGGCCTGGTATTTCTCGCCCGGCGCAGTGCGCGCGATGGCAAGACAGCCGGCGGTAAAGGCATATTCCTCCAGCGTGGAATTGGCGGCCTTGGCCCGGTCGGCATAGACCGCCCGCCGCTTGATATTGATATCGCGCACGACGCGTTGCAAGTCCGCCGTTTCAGGGCCGACGATGCCGAGATAGCCGTCCATCTTCTCGCCCACCTGCCCCGCTGCGCGCGCCTGCGCATAGCCGGGATCACGCTGCGCATGAGCCGTGCCCGCGAAGCCGGTGAGGGCGAGAGCGGCAGCGATGCCAATAGTGGTAGACTTTTTCATGTTGCTGTCCCTGCGATGTGTTTTCATCAGAAAATATCCGCATTTTCTTCGATCGTATTACCCGCATCCGCCGCCAGCCGGTAGATAACTTCCTGCGTGATATTAATATTGAGTTCGATCACGATCGGTTCCGATGGCGCGTTCACGGTCACGCAACCGGCCGTCGATAGCGATCCCGCCATCACCATCCCCGCCATGCCCAACCGGCGATAGTGCCGCTGATAGAGCCGCCGCGGCGCGGCCGCACGTTCCGATTTGGGTAATGTCATCGCATTTCCTCGCTTTCTGGGGTCTGAACGGGTTCGCGCGGGTCGCGCGGTAATTGAACATCGGGGTCGCTCATTTCCGGCGTTACGGGAACGAACCGCGTGCCGTCGTCGCCCAGCAGACCGAGCTCGCGCGGATCGCGCACGGCGGCGGGATCGTAGATCGAGCGCAGGCTGCCCATCAGCTTGTAGAACGGCGCACGTATGTTGACGTTGAAACGGATCGGCAGCCTGGCGATCTGGCGGGTGATGAAATTGCTGCTCGTGCCCGGACCCTGGGTGACGCCATCGAATTGCAGGCGGGTCAGGATATCGCCGGTCAGCGGCCCGTCGACCGTGATCTGCATCCGGTCGTAATCCAGGCTCCGCAAGGTTTGGAATGCATAATTGGCGATCGGCGACAGGTCTTCATAGGTCAGTTCGCCGACATAGGAGACGTTGCCCCCGGGCGCCCGCGACACCAGTCGTCCGCCTTCGATCCTGCCGAAGCCCCGCTCGTCGAACACCAGCGGCATCGCGCCGTCGAACACGCCGGTCGCGGCGATATTGCCAAGTTCGAGGTCTTCGACGAACAGCGCCGCGTCCAGCCCCTCCACTTCCAGCAGATAGCGGCGGCGTTCCGCGATCCCCAGATTGAGCTCGACCGGCCGCAGATACAGCGTGCCGCCCATGAACGGCCAGGTGCCGCCGGTCACGCCCAGGAACTGCCCATCGCGCAGGCTGAAGGCGACCGACCCGTTCTCGACCTCGATGCCGGGATTGATGCTGGCGACGGCGATGCGCTGGTCAGGCGCGGTCGTCAGGCTGAGCAGGTCGGTGAAGCGGACCGTGCCCGATGCGCCCTTCACCGGGCCGAACGCCGCCGCCAGATCGAGCGAATTCGATGCGAATTGTCCGGAACTGGTGACGCCCGCCGGGTTCCAGTCGATCCGCCCGGTGCCGGTCACCGTGCCATCGACATTGGCGACCACGCCCAGCAGCAGCGGCGTGATCATGTCGGGCTGGAGCGATTTGTCGAACCGCAGGCCCGGCACGTCGAGATCGGCATATCCGGTGCCGGTCGCAAGGTTGTGAACGATGTCGACATCGGTCAGCGCACGCCGGTCGGTCGGGGCGAGCAGGCTGGCGGAGGCGGTGATGACATCGTTCGCCAGCCGCAACTGCCCCCCGGTAGCGGGCAGGGGCACGAAGCGGGCGTTTTCGTCGGTGTCGGACAGTGTGAAGCTCGCACCCCCAATCGACAGCGCGCCCCCTTCGTAACGCCAGCGCCCCTGCGTTTCGCCCAGCGCCAGCGGCACGGCGGCGATGCCGATATCGGCGTTCTCGAAGGTGCCGCGCACCCCGTTCCTGAAATCCGCCCGCAATCCGGCGATCTGGAAACGCGCAGCGCCATCCCCGGGACCGAGGGTCACGGTCAGGTCGCGCGCGGACGCCTGCCCGGGATAAGCGAAACCAACGGGGCCGCTCCTGACCGCGATCCGCGTTCCACCCAGCGTCCCCGCCAGCGCGAGAGACGGCGCGCCCGCCGCGATCGACAGACGACCGTCGGCATAGCGCACTATGGGCCGGCCCGGCGCCGGGCACAGGGTCACGGCGCGGCGATCCAGCCGGAGGTTGGCGTAGGACAGGGTATCGAACGACACATCGGCGCAACGGCTCCACAGTTCCAGCGCGCCGCCGTCGCGATAGATTCCGGTGATCGGCAGGCGAAGATTACGGGCCGATCCGCCGGGCAGCGGGCCGCTGGCAATCGTGGTTCCGTCGAACGAATATCCGCCCGCAGTCCGGCGCACCCGCAGTTCGGGTATGGCGAGGCGACTGTCGTCCGCGGCATATTCGCGCATTTTCAGGCGGAAGGCGATGTCGCCGCGCGCGTCCTGTTCCATCCGCCCGACCATCTGCGGCAGGTCGCGGCCCGTCAGGCGGAAATTGCCCGCGATGTCGGGGCTGCCCGCACGACTCTGCGAATAGCGCACGCGCGAGAACGACAGCAGCGTCGCGCCCGTCGCATCGCGCAGGACGGCATCGGGAATGACCATGGTCAGGCCATTCGCGGCGCGGTTGATACTGGCCGATGCGCGCAGGCGGCTTCCCGGGACCGCGCGTGCCAGCCCCCGCGACAGGCGGGCCAGCAAGGGCGCGGCCAGTGTGCCTTTGGCCGCTTCCGCACCGGGCCGGATCGCTTCGGCGAGCGAGCGTGTAGGGACGATTCCCGCCGCCGCGAATTCGATATCGGACTGCACCTGCACGAAATCGGCGTCGGCCCGCAGGACACCTGTCAGATCGACGGTCGCCGCGCGGGCGATATCGGAGCGGGGATCGGTCGCGGTCAGATCGACATCCGCGGTCAGCCGGTCCTTCGCGAAACCCAGCGTGACCGGCCCGGCGAAGCTGCGCGCTGACACCCCGGCGCCCTCCAGCCGCCCGCCTTCCATCCGCCCGCGCATGCGGATGGCGGTGTTATCGAGGTCGACGCTGCTGCGCGCCTGCCACGCCAGACGGTTCGCCGCGAAGCCCGACCCGCCGCAGGACAGGCGCGCCAGCCGCAGCGGACCATCGAGCGCGAAGCGGTCGGGCGCGAAGGTGAACGCACCATAGGCGCTTGCTCCGTTCGCGTCGCATTCGCCCAGCGTCAAATCCGGCGCGACCGCCGCAAGCGTTCCGGCGAAGGACCGGTCCAGCCGCCCTTCCCCGTCGATCTTCACGCCGATATCGCCGAACGCGCTGTCGATCCGCGCCCGTCCGTCGCGCACACTCAGTTCGAAACCGGGCAGTGCTCCGTCCCCTTCCCCGAACAGGACCGTGTCGAGCGTACCGAAGCTCAGTTCGCCGTCGCGATAGGTGCCGTATAGCCGCGGGCGGGTCACGGTAACGCCGGCGATCTGCGGCACGCCGAAACCGAAATCGAGCCTTATGGCGACGCGTTCGATGGTAAGGTCCGGCGCGCCCGCATCGCCGATCACGACATCGGTGACGATCTGTCCGCCGGTGTCGAGGCGTTCCACCTCGTAGGTCGCGGGAATGCCCAGCTTCGCCAGTTCCTGCCCGATGAGGTCGCGCGCGATCCGCTCCCGCTCGAACCAGCCGATGACCAGCGCCGCCAGCAGCGTTACTGCCAGCAACACGGCCACCCGCCCGGCCGCGAAACGCCGTCCCCGGCGGGGATCCGGAGTCGGCGCGAAAGCAGTTTCGTCGGGTGAAGTCACAGGTGCCGGCGCCATGCAAAGCCACTTGCGCGCAGGCGATTGCAAAGGCAATGGACGGCGCGGGGGAACAGGCCATGACGCCTCGCGAAAGCAGCAGACAAAAACCGCAAACGCACGACAGCGCCGGCCACCGCGTCCGCCTGCGCCAGCGCCTGCTGACCGGCGGGGCGGAGGCGCTGGCCGATTACGAGGTGCTGGAATACCTCCTGTTCGCCGCGATCAAGCAGGGCGATACCAAGCCGGTGGCGAAAGCGTTGATAACGCGGTTCGGATCGCTCGCCGCGGTCCTCAATGCGGATGCGGACGCGCTGCGGCAGGTGAAGGGCGTGGGCGAAACCAGCGCCGCCGCGCTTAAATCCGTCGCGCTGGCCGCCCGCCGCATGGCCCGCAGCGAGATCGCGGAGAAACCTATTCTCGGCAGCTGGCAGGCCCTGCTCGACTATCTCGCGATCGACATGGCGCATCTGACGGTGGAGCGGGTCCGCGTCCTCTATCTCGACACCCGCAACCGCCTCATCCAAGACCATCACGTCGGCGACGGATCGATCGACGAGGCGGCGATCCATCCGCGCGAAGTGATCCGCCGCGGCCTCGACATCGGGGCCACCGCGCTGATCCTCGTCCACAACCACCCCAGCGGCAATCCCGAACCCAGCCGCGCCGACATCCAGATCACCAATCGCATCGCGGAAGCCGGCCGGCTGCTGGGCATCACCGTCCACGACCACGTGATCGTGGGCCGGCAGGGGCATGTATCGCTGCGCGCGAAAGGACTGATCTGATCCGGCTTAGCGTGCCGGCTGCAATCCCCATATACGATAGCGGCGTTCCAGCGAGGGGCTGGCGAACAGCGCGGCGTCGATATCCTCGCGCCCGCCCGGATCGCCGTTTTCGAGGCGGATGATCCCGCGTAGATACCGCGAGCTATGCTGGTGAGAGGCGGATGCGAGAACATTGTCGAGGTCCGCGATCGCACGGTCGGCGGCGCCCATCCGGAAATGCGCCAGCGCCCGGCTGTCCAGAGCCGCGCTTGAATCCGCACCGATCTGCACCGCCCGTTCGCAATGTTCGAACGACCCGGCTACCCGGTGGTCCCACGTAGCGGAATACCAGCACAGCGAATTGCGCAGGCCGCCATCGTTCGGCGATTCGGCAACGAGGCGTTCCAGAATGGCGAACCCCTCGCCCGTATCGCCAGCCAGCCCATGCGCTTCGGCGAGGAGCCGGTCCGCATCGTCGAGATTGTCGGCAAACCCGCTATATTCGCGGGCGAGCGCCACCGCTTGCGCGCCGCGTCCCATTTCCCCCAGCTGCGCGATCCGGTCGGCATAGGTCGAACCGTCGGGTTCCTGTTCCTCCGCCTCTTCGAGATCGGCGAGCATGCCATCGGTATCGCCCAGTTCCCGCCTGAGGTCGGCGCGCCACGCATACAATACGGCCGATGGCTGTCGTCCGATCGCCTTGTCGACATCGCGCAGGGCACCTGCGAAATCGGAGACACCCGCCCGGAACGCCGCGCGGTTCCAATGCGCCCTGACGACGGCATCGTCGTCATCCGCCTCGGCCTCCGCGATGAGCCGCGTATAGACTTGCTCGGCAGGTTCCAGCAGCGCCGCCGCCTTACCGCGATATTCCCACAATTCCCGGCTGCCGCGCGGCGCGACGATCTTAGGCAGGCTGCGGGTGAGCTGGACGCTTTCGCGCTTTACCTGGGGCAATTCGTCCGCGGACAATTCCCATGCCTGGCTGGCGACCTCCTGCGTCAGGGTAAACACATGGCCTTCCATCGTACCTTGCGATTGCAGGCGATTGCCGCCGATCACCCTGTCGAAATCGGCGTTGCCGACGACCCGATACTCGCCTGCGTTCTCCTGCGGCAACACGATCGCGACCTTCGCGCGGGCGTAGAACGGGGCGTTGATCGACACCGGCAGGTCGCGCCATTGTGCCCGGGCCCGATCATTGTCGAAGGCGAAATCCGCCGCCGGCTGGTACGGGATGGACAGTCGATACCGCCCGTCTTCCTTTTCCCAGGGCGAGGTCATGATCCCCTTCGCCCGGACCGTCGCTACGCCCAGCGTATCGTCATACGCGATGCTGCTGTCGTAATGTTGATGCGATCCCAGAATGCCGCTCAAAATGCCGGAGATGGCATCGTTCTTCTGCGCCCCTTCCTCGAAATCCGCCAATACGCGCAAGGGCGCCGCCGCCTGGCCATAGCTGCGTACCGTAATATCGAACATCACCGGCAGCTTCACGCCGCCGCTGTGGTCGAGAACGATGGTCAGGTCCTGGTGCGGCTGGGCCAGCGGGCGCGCATCCATCGCGACGAGGTCGCTACCTTCCGCCATCAACGGCAACGCCCATGCGAACCGCGGGACATCGGCGATGTTGGCAAGACGCGATCCCGTCGCCGTTCCGTCCAGCCAGTAGGTTTCGCCGCCGATCACCGCGCGCACGATCATGTGATCGAAATTACCCGGCGCGGGCAGCAGATCGGGGATGACGTCGCCGCCCTGCGCGCGCACCAGCGCGACCTGCCCCGTGATCCCCAATTCGCGCAGCATGGCGAGCAGGAGCAGCGATTTCGCCTTGCAATCGCCGAACCGCTTCTCCCACGTTTCCGCCGGCGATTGGGGCAGGTAATTGCCGCCGTCGAGGCCGTTATGAAGATAGCTGATTTCATCCTGCACGAGCTGGAGCGCAGCAGCCGCCCTTGCCAGTTCGCCCGCATTCCCATCGCGAATGGCGGCGACCCGCTTCATCAAACCCGCATCGGACGAGGGCAGACCGGATGTCGCGAAATGCGGAGCCAGCGTGGCAGAGATATCCCGCCAATCATCGAAACTGGTCAATTGCAACATCGGCGGAAAGTGGAAGCGTGACGGTGCGTCCTGCGGCATGTCATCGCGTTTGGCGATCGGCAGCGCGACCGACAATCGGTAGTCGCCATCGATCAGCTGCGGTGTCAGCGTCTTGTCGAAATGGATCGCCTGGAATTGCACGCCCTCGCTTTCGGGCCAGCTCGCCTGAACATTGCCGGTCATCAGCGGCGCCGGGTCCGCGATCAGGAATTGCGAGAATTCGTATTCATCGCCCAGCGCCTGATCCTTCGTGGTTACGGAATAGGCCACGCGCAGCTGATCGCCCACCCGCGCACCGGGAATGGTCATCGTCGCGGTCCGCAACCCGTCGAGGCTTCTGCGTTCCAGTTGCTGTTCGCGGCGCAGCACATCGAAAGTCGCGCCGTTCGCCAGGATGTCGATCGTCTCGCCATCGCGTTCCAGCGCAACCTGATGCACGCGCAGATCGCCCTTGTCCGGGATCCATTGCGGCGCGACGGTGCCGAAGGCGGTGAGATATTCGGGCGTGGTCAGCGCGAAGACCATTTCGTGATATTGCCATGTCTGCCCGTTTTCGAGGCGCACCTGCGCGGAGATATAGCGCAGCGGCTTGCCCGGTTCATCGTCCGTATCGGGCACCTGCGCCGGCACGACCCATCCTGGCGCACGTTCATAGATGATATCCTCGCCGGCCAGAACCGGTGCCGCCCAGACGGCAGCCAGGATCGTGCCGGCCAAAAGCAGCGATTTCACATGCGACATCGATTTTTCCCCCGGGTTTATGATTTTGTTTGAAGCGACTGTCCCGCGATCGGACCGCTATTGCAATCGATAATATGCCCGGACGTGGACTGCGCCGTCCTCAGAAGAAACGCCTGGCCGCTTGTCAGTGATCGTCGCGGGGGTTAGCCGCCGGGCAACCGCGCCACTTATCCAGTCACTCATGCGAGAAAACGCCATGGTCCCCCGTTACGCCCGCCCCGCAATGTCCGCCATCTGGGAGCCGGAGGCGCGCTATCGCATCTGGTTCGAGATCGAGGCGCATGCGACGCAGAAACTGGGCGAGCTGGGCGTGGTGCCGGAAAGCGGCCCGAAGGCGCTGTGGGACTGGTGGGTGACCGATCCGACGATCGACGTGGCCGCGATCGACGCGAAGGAAGCGGTGCTGAAGCACGACGTGATCGCTTTCCTCGACTGGGTGGCGGACCAGGTCGGACCGGAGGCGCGCTTCATGCATCAGGGCATGACCAGTTCCGACGTGCTCGATACCACGCTGGCGGTGCAGCTGACGCGCGCCTCCGACATATTGCTGGACGATCTGGATGCGCTGCTGGCGGCGCTAGAGCGGCGGGCGCGGGAACACAAATACACGCCGACCATCGGCCGCAGCCACGGTATCCACGCGGAACCGATGACCTTCGGATTGAAGCTGGCGCAGGCCCATGCCGAATTCGCCCGATGCCGCAAACGGCTGATCGCCGCGCGGGAGGAAATCGCGACCTGCGCCATATCGGGCGCGGTCGGCACTTTCGCGAATATCGACCCGGCGGTGGAGGAATACGTCGCCGGAAAACTCGGCCTGACGCCGGAACCCGTCTCCACCCAGGTCATCCCGCGCGACCGGCATGCGATGTATTTCACCACGCTGGCCGTCATCGCCAGTTCGGTCGAGCGGCTGGCGGTCGAGATCCGCCACCTCCAGCGCACCGAAGTGCTGGAGGCGGAGGAGTATTTTGCGCCCGGCCAGAAGGGATCGAGCGCGATGCCGCATAAACGCAACCCGATCCTGACGGAGAACCTCACTGGGCAGGCGCGGATGATCCGCGCCTATGCCCTGCCCGCGCTCGAAAACGTGGCGCTGTGGCACGAACGCGATATCTCGCATTCCAGCGTCGAACGCTTCATCGGCCCCGACGCGACCATCACGCTGGATTTCGCGCTTGCCCGGCTGACCGGCGTAATCGACAAGCTGCTCATCTATCCCGAACGGATGCGGGCGAACATGGACCGGATGGGCGGCCTCATCCATTCGCAGCGCGTGCTGCTGGCGCTGACCCAGAACGGCGTCACCCGCGACGATGCCTACCGGCTGGTCCAGCGCAACGCGATGAAGGTGTGGGAATCGGATGGCGCGCTGTCCCTCATGCAACTGCTCAAACAGGATGCCGACGTCACCGCCGCGCTGAGCGAGGCTGAAATCGAAAGCCGCTTCGATCTCGACTATCATTTCAAGGCGGTGGACACGATCTTCGAACGGGTCTTCGGCGATTAGGGGCGGCCGGTCCGTGCCGCACCGGCGCGGCGCGGCCTTTTCATGAGCCGCGAAAACGCCTAGCCTGCGGTTGGTCAACGAAGGGAGAGGTTGGTGCAGATCGTTCGTAAGGTAGCCTGGATTCTGCTGGCGCTGGCGGTGTTCGGCTTCGTCGCGATAAACTGGGGTGAAAGCTATCCGGTCCGGATATGGCCGGGCGGACCGCAGAACAGCATATTGTTCGACTGGCCGGTAGGCTTCATCGCGCTGATTTTCATGATCGTCGGTTTCCTGCCGACATGGCTGTATCACCGTGCGATCACCTGGCGCCTGGAACGGCGGATCAGGAACCTGGAGAACGCCGCGCGCGCCGCCGCCATATCGCAGGCGGGGCACGGCAGTCTTTCGCCCGGGGATACGCCGCCGCAAGGTGGTGAAACGACCTTGCGCGACGACGCCGCGGGCATTCCTCCTGTTACGGTCCAACGATGAGCAATCCCGTCTATCTCGCGCTCGACCTGCCGCAGCTGGACGCGGCGAAGGCGCTGGCGAAAAAGGTGAGGGGCCATGTCGGCGGGCTGAAGCTCGGGCTGGAATTCTTCTGCGCGCATGGATCGCACGGGGTGCATGACATCGCGAAGCTGGGCCTGCCCATTTTCCTCGACCTCAAGCTCCACGATATTCCCAACACGGTCGCCGGCGCGATGCAGGCGATCCACGTGCTGGAACCCGCGATCGTCACCGTCCACGCCAGCGGCGGGCGCGCCATGCTGGAAGATGCGAAGGCGGCGGCGGGGGAAGGCACGAAAGTCGTGGCTGTCACGATGCTGACCAGCCTGGACGAACGCGACCTCGCCAAGCAGGGCATCGGCGGCACTCCCCACGACCATGTCATGCGGCTGACCGAACTGGCTCATTCCGCGGGCCTCGACGGCATCGTGTGTTCGGGGCAGGAAGTCGGCGCTGCGCATCGCCAGTGGAAAGACGGCTTCTTCGTCGTCCCCGGCCTGCGCCCTGCTGGCGGGAATGCGGGCGACCAGAAACGCACCGTTACCCCCCGACAGGCCCGCGACGATGGCGCGAGCGTGCTGGTGATCGGCCGCCCGATCAGCCGCGCCGACGATCCCGTACAGGCGGCCCGCGCGATCGAGGCGACCCTGTGAGATTTGCGTGGCTGACCATGCCGATCCTCCTGGCGGCGCCAAATTGCAGCTACAGCGAAATCCGCCCGACCGCCGCGCAGCAGACCGCCGATATGGCCGACGCGCGGCAATTCGGCCCGATGCGTTTTCGCGAGATTGCGCCCGGCGTGTGGCAGCATACCAGCTTTCTCGACATGCCGGGCTTCGGCGCGGTGCCGTCCAACGGGCTGCTGGTGGTCGATGGCGACGAGACGGTGCTGGTCGATACCGCGTGGACCTCCGACCAGACCCGCGCGCTGGTCGCGTGGGCGGCGGGGGAACTCGGCAGGCCGATCCGCGCCGCCGTGGTCACCCATGCGCATGGCGACAAGATGGGCGGCATGGCCGCGCTGCACGATGCGGGAATTGCGACCTATGCCCATGCGATGACCAACCGGATGGCACCGGAAAACGACCTGCTGCCGGCGCGCAACGATCTGACATTCGGCGACGACGGGCAGCTGACGGGTCCGGCGATACCTGCATTGCGCCCGCTCACCATCGTCTATCCCGGTCCGGGGCATACGCACGACAACATCGCCGTCGGGGTGAGAAGCGCGTCCCTCGCATTCGGCGGGTGCCTGATCAAGGGATCGGATGCGACATCGCTCGGCAATCTGCTGGACGCCGATACCGCGCGCTATGCCGACAGCGTGCGCCGCTTCGCCGCCGCCTTCCCCGAAGCGCGGCTCATCGCGATGAGCCATTCCGGACCCGACAGCCGCAAGGCGATCGCGCGCACGCTGAAACTGGCGGAACAACTACGCGAATAGGATTGTCCCGGCGCGCCCTTGCACAAGCGTGGCGGCTGCGCCAGATGACCCGATCATGACACGCACACAGGTCAAGATCTGCGGGATCAATTCGGGCGCGGCGATGGATGTCGCGCTGGATGCGGGCGCGACGCATATCGGGCTGGTCCATTACGAGCCCAGCCCGCGCCACGTCTCGTTGGCGGAAGCATCGCGCCTCCGGGCGATGGCGCGCGGCCGCGCGAAGACGGTACTGCTGCTGGTGAACGCGCCGATCGAGCTGACCGCGCAAGCGCTGGACGCCGTGAAGCCCGATATCATCCAGTTCCATGGCGGCGAAACGCCCGAATGGGTCGGGCTGGTCCGCGACAAGATGCGGCTGGAGGTGTGGAAAGCGCTGGGCGTGCGCGACGTGCCGACGCTGGAGAAGTCGCGCCGTTATCAGGGTTACGTCGACCGTCTTTTGTTCGATGCTCCGGCCAAGGCACTTCCCGGGGGCAACGGTACCAGTTTCGATTGGTCGTTGCTGACCCGGTTCGACCATCGCACCCCTTGGGGACTGGCAGGGGGATTGACGCCCGACAATGTCGGCGACGCCATCGCGCAGACGGGGGCGGAACTGGTCGACACTTCCAGCGGCGTGGAGAGCGCACCGGGCGTCAAGGATGTGGACTTGATCCGCCAATTTTGCAAAGCAGCTCGGGCTACTTACTAACCATCAAATCCCGTTCACCCTGAGCCTGTCGAAGGGTCGCCTTTCTCTCATTGCTGCGCCAGAAGTAAGAGCGGTGCTTCGACAGGCTCAGCACGAACGGATCGTCATGGCCAGCGCTTCACTCGCACCCAATTCCTTCCGCAACCAGCCCGACGAGCGTGGCCATTTCGGCGATTATGGCGGGCGCTACGTCGCCGAAACGCTGATGCCGCTGGTGCTCGATCTGGAGCGGGAATATCGCACGGCTCAGGCCGATCCGGCATTCAAGGCGCAGTTCGACGACCTGCTCGAACATTATGTCGGCCGCCCCAGCCCGCTCTATCATGCGGAGCGTCTGACCGAAGCGCTTCGCGTGGACGCCGCCTCGCCCGACCACGGCGCGCAGATATGGTTCAAACGCGACGAACTCAATCACACCGGCGCGCACAAGATCAACAATTGCATCGGGCAGATCCTGCTAGCGATCCGCATGGGCAAGACTCGCATTATCGCGGAAACCGGCGCGGGCCAGCACGGCGTCGCCACCGCCACCGTCTGCGCGCGCTTCGGCCTGCCCTGCGTCATCTATATGGGCGCGGAGGATGTGCGCCGCCAATCGCCCAACGTGTTCCGCATGAAATTGCTGGGCGCCGAAGTCGTGCCGGTCACCAGCGGGCGCGGCACGCTGAAGGACGCGATGAACGAGGGGCTGCGCGACTGGGTCGCCAATGTCCACGACACGTTCTACATCATCGGCACCGCCGCAGGGCCGCATCCCTACCCCGAAATGGTCCGCGATTTCCAAAGCGTCATCGGCATGGAAGCGCGCGCGCAGATGCTGGACGCGGACGGGACGTTTGCCCGACTTGCTGGTCGCCTGCATCGGCGGCGGATCGAACGCGCTGGGGTTGTTCCATCCGTTTCTGGATGATGCGGATGTAAAGATGCTCGGCGTGGAAGCGGGTGGTCACGGGCTGGATGGCGATGAACACGCAGCGTCCTTGCTCGGCGGCGCGCCCGGCGTGCTGCACGGCAACAAGACCTACCTTCTGCAGGACGAAGACGGCCAGATCACCGAAGGCCACTCGATCAGCGCCGGCCTCGATTATCCCGGCATCGGTCCCGAACACGCCTGGCTTAAAGACAGCGGTCGCGTCGAATATACCAGCGTGACGGATGACGAGGCGCTGGAGGGCTTCCAGCTGCTTTGCCGGACCGAGGGCATCATCCCCGCGCTGGAGCCGAGCCACGCGATTTTCGCGGTATCGCAACGGGCGAAGGGCATGAACCGCGATGCGATCGTGCTGGCCAATCTGTGCGGGCGCGGGGACAAGGACATTTTCACGGTTGCGGAGAAGCTCGGGGTGGAAATCTAAAGCCTTCTCCCCTTCAGGGGAGAGGGTTGAGAGAGGGGCTGTGCGTGACGCCAAGCTGTTGAGCTATGCGCGTAAGATGCGCCGCGAAATGACGGAACCGGAACGCCGATTGTGGATGAAACTGCGCGCGGCGCGGTTTTGCGGGGTCAAGTTTCGCCGTCAGAAGGTAATCGGTAACTTTATCGCGGATTTCGCTTCGAACGATCCGAAGCTGGTTATCGAGCTGGATGGTCATACGCATGCAGGGCGGGAGGGTTATGATGCGGCGCGGACGGCGTTTCTCGAGGGTGAGGGGTATTGCGTGGTGCGATTTACCAACGCCGATGTGATGGCAAATATGGATGGGGTTTTGACACGACTTGTTGAGGTGGTCGCAAAATTGCAAACGCAACCCCCTCCCCCAACCCCCTCCCCTGAAGGTGAGGGGGCTTTAGAAAGAGAACCACCCGCTCCCCTCGAGGGGAGAGGAGCGAGACTTAATGAGCGGAGCGAATTTAGTCGCAGCGGAGAGGGGCCGCATTTGTAGATTAGGTTACCTACCCTTTCCTACCTATTGGATATTGTCCTATGATCACATTATGCCGGTCGCCCTCCTTCTACCTCCTTTCACCGGTGCAAAATTGCGCCCAGTCTTATCTCTCTGAACCGTGTAACATGCGGTCCATGTCTTCAGTGTTGAAAGCGCGAAAATGAACGCTGAGCAGCGCGAATCACGCCTTCGCGCCGCATTCGCTTCCCCCGCCCTCGTGACCTTCATCACGGCTGGTGACGGCGACACCGCCGCCAATCTCGATGCGCTGGTCGCGGGCGGTGCGGATGTGGTCGAGCTGGGGATGCCCTTCACCGATCCGATGGCGGACGGGCCCGCGATCCAGGACGCCAACATCCGATCGCTCGGCAATGGCACCACCACTGCCGACGTGTTCGCGATCGCCACCGCCTTTCGCCAGCGTCATGCGAACGTGCCGCTCGTCCTGATGGGCTATGCCAATCCGATGGTGCGGCGCGGACCGGAATGGTTTGCGGAGGAATGCGCGAAAGCGGGCGTCGATGGGGTGATCTGCGTAGACATCCCGCCGGAGGAGGACGACGCGCTCGGCCCCGCGCTGCGCGCGCGAGGCATCGCGCCCATCCGCCTCGCGACGCCCACGACCGATGCGAAGCGTCTGCCGCAGGTGCTCGAAGGGTCGGACGGCTTCGTCTATTACGTCTCCGTAGCCGGGATTACCGGCAAGCAACAGGCGCAGACCGCCTCCATCGAAGAGGCGGTGGCGCGAATCAAGGGCAAGACCGATCTCCCCGTCGCGGTCGGCTTCGGCGTTCGCACGCCGGAACAGGCCAGTGCGATCGCCCACCATGCCGATGGCGTCGTCGTCGGCTCCGCGCTGGTCGAGCTGGTCGCCAGGCATGGCGCGGGCGCGCCTGAGGCGTTAAGGGAACTGACCCGGGCACTCGCTAACGCGGTCCATTCCGCGCGCACCCGCACCGCAGGCTTACAAGGATCGAACGCATGAACTGGCTTACCAAGGTCCGCAATTCGCTCCCCTTCGGCGGGAAGCGCGAAACCGCCGACACGCTGTGGATCAAATGCCCCGGCTGCCAGGAAATGCTGTTCACCAAGGATTACGAGGAGAACCAGAAGGTCTGCCCGACCTGCGACCATCATGGCCGGATCGGCGCGGACGAGCGGTTGCGCGGACTGCTCGATCTGGGCTTCGAAATGCTCGACCAGCCGGAGGTCGCGGAAGACCCGCTGAAGTTCAAAGATTCCAAGCGATACACGGACCGCCTGAAGGCCGCGCGCGCCAGCAATCCGCATCGCGACGCCTTCAGCGTCGGTTCGGGGCAGATCGAGGGGCATGACGCGGTCGTAGGCGTACAGGATTTCCACTTCATGGGTGGATCGATGGGCATGGCCGTGGGCCAGGCCTTCTGCGACGGGGCGCAGCGCGCGATCGAGCGGCGTTGCGCCTATATCGTGGTCACGGCAGCTGGCGGCGCGCGAATGCAGGAGGGCATATTGAGCCTGATGCAGATGCCCAAGGCCACCGTGATGACCCGCCGCCTCAAACAGGCGGGCCTGCCCTACATCGTGCTGCTGACCGATCCGACCACCGGCGGCGTAACCGCCAGCTACGCCATGCTGGGCGACATCCACATCGCCGAACCGGGCAGCCTGATCGGCTTCGCGGGCCAGCGGGTCATTGAAGACACGATCCGTGAAAAGCTGCCCGAAGGGTTCCAGCGGGCGGAATATCTAAAGGACCACGGGATGGTCGACATGGTGGTGCACCGGCACGAATTGCGCGCGACGCTCGCCAGTCTGCTCGGCTACATGCAGGGCGACGAGACGACCGGCGAACGGGCCGCGTGAAGGATTTCGGCCGGTCGGACAATCCGGCGGTCCAGGCGCAGCTCGACCGGCTGGCGGCGCTTTCGTTGCCGCAAGGGCGGTTGGGTCTGGATACGATCCGCGCCTTGTGTGCGCGGCTCGGCGATCCGCAGGACCGCTTGCCGCCCGTGCTCCATGTCGCGGGGACCAACGGCAAGGGTTCGGTCTGCGCGTTCCTGCGCGCGATGCTGGAAGCGGACGGGCACCGCGTGCATGTCGCGACCAGCCCCCATCTGCTGCGCTACAACGAACGTATACGCATCGCGGGCGAACTGGTCGGCGATCGGGAACTGGCGGCGTTGCTGGAAGAGGTGCTGGATGCTGCCGGGGGGCTGTCGCCCAGTTTCTTCGAAGTTACCATCGCGGCCAGCCTGGTCGCGTTCGCTCGGCACCCCGCCGATGCCTGCATATTGGAAGTCGGCCTGGGCGGACGGTTCGATGCGACGAACATCGTTCCCAAACCGGCGATCTGCGGCATCGCTTCTTTGGGGCTGGATCACGAACGCTTCCTGCTGGCTCCGGAAGCCGGGACGCCCGCCGATCCGGCTGCCCGCATCGCGTTCGAGAAAGCCGGGATAGCGAAGCCGGGCGTGCCGCTGACGACCTTCGCCTATCCCGAAGCGGCAACCCTGGAGATCGAGCGGGCGGCAATGCGCAACGGCGCGCCGCTGTCGGTGGAAGGGCGCGATTGGTTCGCCTCCGAAGAGGACACCCTGCAATATCGCGACCGGCATGGGGAGCTCGCCCTGCCGTTGCCGAGCCTTTCCGGTACCCACCAAAGCCGGAACGCCGCGCTGGCCGTAGCGATGCTGCGGCATCAGGACATCGTTTCGGCGTCGCTCGCCGCCATGGCGCAGGGGATGCGCGCAGCCAGCTGGCCCGCCCGTCTGCAGCGGCTGGCGCGCGGTCCGCTGACCGAGGGTTCCCTGGCGAAGGCGCGGACGGTTTGGCTGGATGGCGCGCATAATCGCGATGCCGCCGATGCGGTCGCACGCTTCTTCGAAGGTCGGCGGCTGCATCTGATCGCGGGCATGATCGCCAGCAAGGATCCCGCCGCTCTTATGGGCCCCCTCGCCCCCCTCGCACGAAGCGTGACCATCGTTCCGGTTCCGGGTCAGGACCATCATCCGCCCCGCGCTTTCCCGGATACGCAGGCCGCCGGGTCCGTGGCGGAAGCGTTGGCCGCCCTGCCCGATGACGGCCTGCCCGTGCTGATTGCCGGTTCGCTCTACCTCGCCGCCGAGGTTTTGCGCGCCAATGGCGAAACCCTGGATTAGCGGCGTTTGACGAACAGCTTCGACAGCGCCCGCCCCGAAAACGCGCCCACCATCGCACCGACCGCGGCGAGGCAGAAACCCATCATCAGCGTAACGAACCAAAGCGTTTCCGACTTGTCGAAAAGGAAAAACGCTACGATGAAATAGATGAACGCCGCCATCAGCACGATCAGCCCGGGCTTCGTCTTAAGGAACAGGCCGCCCGCCAACGCTGCGAGGACGACCAAGATCAAAAGGCTGGTTTCGAGGTCAGGCATGGCCGGTTGCCAAATCCTCCTCCTCGTCACCGCGCCCATGCCCATGTCCACGCCCACGCCGCGATACGCGAACCCACTCGGCAATGCACAGCGCGACGGCGACGAAGCCGATCAGCGTGGTCAAAATGAACACGTCGTAATAGCCGCGATCCTCGATCATTTCGCCCAGCGCCCCGCGCCCGAGCGTGCCGACCAACAAGGTGAGCGAGGACAGAAGCGCATACTGAACCGCGCTGTATTGCTTGGAAACGATGCTGGAAAGCCATGCGACATAGGCGGCGCCCGCGATGCCGATTGCCAGGTTCTCGAACGCGATGGTCAGGGTCAGCTTGGCCAGCGCATCGCTGCCGCCGGGCAGTTGCATGATCGCCCAGGTGAAGCCGGTCGCATCGCTGAACGCCTGCATATTCGCGCCGCCAACCGCGAGATCGGCGTAGAGCAGATTGGTCAATGCGGCGAGCAGCGCGCCGATGGTCAGGGTCATCATCCGGCCCAGCACGGTCAGCATGTAGCCGCCCAGCGCCAGCCCGGCGATGATCGCGCCGACACCGAAGAATTTCGACGCGAAAGCGACCTCGTCATTCGTATATTCGAGTTCGCCGAGATAGAACGGATAGGCGAAGGTGCCCCAGATCGCATCGCAGATACGGTAGGTCAGCACCAGCGCGAGGATGAGCACCAGCGACCAGCCGATCCGGCCTACGAATTCGACCAGCGGCAGCAGAAGCGCGCGATAGAGGTGATCGAGCACGAAGCTGCCTCCGCCATCCTTCGGCGCATCCTGTGTTAGGACATGCCGCCCCCGGGCCTTCTGCCCATGCAGCCATCCCGCGATCGAAGCGGGAATGACCACCGTCGCCACGATTATCCACGGTCCCCAATACAGGGTGAAATCGGTCGGGTTCGGCCGGTCGTCCGGCGCGTAGGTCAGCGACATGATCATGAATGTCAGCACGACGCCGATCGCGCCCGCCCACAGGATCGCGACCACTGCCAAAGCGCGTGCCCGGATGCGCGGTTCGAGTTCTCCCGCCTCGCGCAGGGACCGCATCAGCGTATCTTCCGCGTCACCCGCAACTGCATCGCCGACTTTCGTATCGGGCGCGAACAGGCCGATGATACCGATGCCCAGCAGGATGCCGCCCATCAGTAGATAGGTCTGTGGCCAGCCGATCCGCGCCGCGATGATCAGGCCCAGCGCGCCGCCGACCAGCGCCGCCAACCGGTAGCCCATCTGGTAGACGGTGGACAGGATATCCAGCGTCGCCTCCTCGTCCGCCACGTCGATGCGCCAGGCGTTGATGGCGATATCCTGCGTCGCGCTGGCCAATGCGCCGATCCCGGCAAGCAGGCTGAACCAGCCCATATTGCTGTCGGTGGGGTTGGACAGACTAAGCCCGATCAGGATTGCGCCAAGTAATATCTGCGCGGGAACCATCCACTGCTTGCGCTTGCCCAGCTTCGCGAAACCGGGAATGTTGACCTTGTCGATCAAGGGCGACCACAGGAACTGGAAGGCGTAGGCGAGCCCGATCAGCGAAAAGACGCCCATCGTTTCCAGCTCGACCTCCGCCTCCGTCAGCCAGGCATAGAGCGTGCCCAGGAACAGTGCGAAGGGCAATCCGCTGGCGAAGCCGAACAGGGCCATGAAGCCGGTCTTGCGATGACGCATCGCGCGCATGACCGTGCGCCAGCCGGGCTTGTCCGCCGATTTCGCCATATTCAAGCAGTCCCTATCGTTTGCCCGCCGAATGCTGCATTATCCGCGGCACCGTCATTCTGTATAGAACCGTCTAGGGACATTGCGCGATGAACGATACCGGAACCATGACCGAGCCACTTCGACCCACTGCCGGACAGGCTGCTCTGGCCGACGACATCGCGAACGAAACGATCCGCGAAGGCGCGGGCGTCACCCATGTCCCTGCGTCCGTCTATACCGATCCCGACCATTGGCGGCGCGAGAAAGCAGCGCTGTTCGACCGGCGGCCGCAGGTCATCGCGCCGTCCACATTGCTGCCCGACCCCGGCATGGCGGTGCCGCACGACCAGACGGGACGCCCCCTGTTGTTGACGCGCGACGCGGATGGCACCGCGCATGTCTTCCTCAACGTATGCCGCCACCGGGGTACGCGGTTGGTGGAAGGGGACGAAGTGCAATGCGCGAAACGGCTCGTCTGCCCCTACCATGCCTGGACCTACAAGCTCGACGGCAAGCTGCTGGCGCTGCCGCGTCCGGAAACCTTTCCCGGTCTCGACAAGGATGACAATGGCCTCGTCGAATTGCCGAGCCGAGAGGCTGGAGGACTGATCTGGTTCGCACCGATGGAAAACGCCGATTTTGGGGACGCAGAGCGGCTGGGCGACGATTTCGACGCATTCGGTATGGCCGATCTGCATCTGTTTCGGCGCAAGACCCATTCGGTCGCCGGCAATTGGAAGCTGATCATGGACGCGTTCCTCGAAAGCTACCATGTCACGCGCCTGCATTCCAAGACGATCGGACCGTTCTTCAAGGACGGGATCACGGCAGGCGACACGATCGGTCCGCATATGCGCTCCGCCGTGGGGCGGATGGAAGAGCTCGAAAATGTCGATCTCACCGACATGGCCGCTTTGCGCCGGGTCATCACGTTCGCTTACCAGCTGTTCCCCGCGACCGTCATCGTGCCCAGCCCCGATTACATCAACATCATGGTGCTGATGCCGCAATCCGAACGCCATACGCTGGTCGAGGATTTCATGCTGATACCCGAAGATCCGAAGACGGAAAAGGCGCGCGACCATTGGGAACGCAGCTGGGCCTTGCTCGATGGCGGCGTGTTCGCGGCGGAGGATTTTCGCGCTGCGGAACTAGGGCAGCAGGGCCTAGAAAGCGGGGCAATCGACCAGTTGACCCTGGGCGAACTGGAAACGGGCATCCGGCGCTTCCACGAAACGGTGCAGGCGGCGTTGCACGGTTTCCACTGAACCCCTACCGGTCAGCCATGCAGCAACCGCCCGACACCCAGCGCCCCGAGGGGCATCGCATCGCCAAGCTGCTTGCCCGCGCGGGTATTGCCAGCCGCCGCGAGGTCGAGCGCATGATCGACGATGGACGCGTGGCGATCGACGGCGAAGTGCTGGAAACGCCGGCGACCATCATTCCCGATCTCAACGGCGTCACCGTCGACGGAAAACGCGTCGGCAAGCCGGAACCCGCACGCCTGTTCTGCTTCAACAAGCCATCCGGCTTGTTGACGGCGGAGCGTGATTTCTCCGGCCGCCCGACGATCTACACCGCCCTACGCAACGCCTTGCCCAAAAATACGTCGCGCGTCATGCCGATCGGGCGGCTGGACATCAACACCGAAGGGCTGCTGCTGCTGACCAATGATGGCGAACTGAAACGCGCGATGGAACTGCCCAGTTCCGGCATTCCGCGCACCTATCGTGCACGTGCGTTCGGCGATGTTTCGCAGGCGCAATTGGAGGAGCTGATGGACGGCGTCACGATCGAAGGCGTGCGCTACGGCCCGATCGACGCCAATCTGGAACGGCGCACGGGCCGCAACCAATGGATCGAGATGACCATCACCGAAGGCAAGAACCGCGAAGTGCGCAATGTGCTGGAATATCTCGGCCTGCAGGTCAGCCGCCTGATGCGCACCGCCTATGGCGAGTTCGCGCTGGGCGATCTGGCACGCGGAGCGGTGTCGGAAGTCCGCCAAGTGGACGTCGAACGATACCGCAAGCAATTGGCGAAGCACACCAAACCGAAATGAGGATAATCGCCGGCGAATGGCGCGGACGCAGGATCGCCGCGCCGAAGGGTGTCACGACGCGGCCCACCGCCGATCGTACGCGAGAGACGCTGTTCAACATGCTGACCAGCCGGTTGGGAACCTTCGAAGGGCTGCTTGTGGCGGACCTCTTCGCCGGGTCGGGCGCGTTGGGTATCGAGGCGCTTTCGCGAGGCGCGGCGCATTGCATGTTCGTGGAAAATGACGACCATGCGCAAAAGACGCTGCGCGTGAATATAGAGGCGCTGAATATCCGCGAACGCTGCGACGTGCGGACCGGATCGGTGATGCAACTGGGTCCGGCCAAAGCGCCGCTCGACCTTATACTGCTCGATCCCCCGTACGACACCGACGCGGGAATGGTCGCTCTCGACAAACTCAACCGGTTGGGCTGGGTCGCTCCCGCTACCCTATGCGTGCTGGAAACGACCCGTACGAAGGACGTGGCGATACCAGGTTTCGAACCGGTCGCCGATCGGATCGTCGGTAAGGCCAAACTAACCCTGCTTCATCTCGCTCCATCGGACACGGTATGACATGGGGCACTTAGCGGCATCGAACGTAAAACGGTCCGGCATGGAAAAGGCTTCGTCAAAGAAATTCCAAGGCCGGACCGTTATCGAGCAACATTGTAACCAGCTACTGTGACGTATCAGCGTCCGCCGCGTTGAATGCAGTTGTTGTCCTGATCGCTGGTGCATGCGGGATATTCGCCCTGATGGGGCGGTGGAATGTTCTGCACCACGGCATTGCTGACGAACCGGATCTGCTGACCGGCCGGCATCGACGATTGCCGCGACATGGTGGTACGCGCATCGTTCATTCCGCCCCCCATCGCAGTCCGCGCCGAGTTCATAATCGTCATGCGCTGCTGCGGAGTGGCTCTCATAAGCATCGACCGCTGCCGATCGTCGAGGCGCCAATAGGCATCCTGATCATCCTGGTCGAGAGACCAGTAATATTCCTGGGAATCCCTATCCAGATCTTCGTAGGCCATCCGCCGATCGTCGGGCCATCTCGTATACATGCCTTGCTGCTGCGCGTTCATCGGGAACGCGTCGGAAGTGCGTTCCATGTTGCTGTGATCCATCATTCGATCGTCCTGTGCGACGGCGGGCGCCGTCTGGGGAATGGCGATCAAGGCCGCAGCCGTGGTGCCCATCAGAATAGCTTGTCGCATATCTTTATCTCCTTTTGCTATAGTATCGTGCAATTACAACGCTTTGCATTCGCGGCGGTTCCCGGCGGGTCTTGCATGGGCCGTGCCTGTGCCCTAGCTGCCCTAGGGTACGATGGATAAGACCCCGCCCCTCCCCACCGCCGAAAACGCAAGCGTTTCACAATCCATTCCGCAATACGCCGCGCGGTTGAACGATCCGCAGAAAGAAGCGGTGCTGACGACGGAAGGCCCGGTCCTGATGCTGGCCGGTGCGGGCACGGGCAAGACCGCGGCGCTTACCGCCCGGCTCGCCCATCTGGTTGCCATGCACAAGGCTTGGCCCAGCGAAATCCTTTGCGTCACCTTTACCAACAAGGCCGCGCGCGAGATGCGCGAACGGGTCGGCGGACATATCGGCTCGGCGGTGGAGGGGATGCCATGGCTCGGCACGTTCCACGCCATCGCCGCCAAGATGCTGCGCCGCCATGCCGAATTGGTCGGCCTGCAAAGCAATTACACCATTATCGACACCGACGACCAGCTACGGGTCCTGAAGCAGCTCATCCGCGACAACGACGTGGACGAGAAACGCTGGCCTCCGCGCCAGCTGGCGGGACTGATCGACGGCTGGAAGAACCGCGGTCTCAATCCGGGCGATCTCGATGCGGTCGACAATGAGGCCTATGCCAACGGTCAGGGGCAGAAGTTCTACCAGCTGTATCAGGATCGACTCAAAGCGCTGAATGCCTGCGATTTCGGCGATCTGTTGCTGCATATGCTCAACATATTGCGCAATCATCGCGACGTGCTCGACCAGTATCGCACTCGCTTCAAATATATCCTGGTGGACGAATATCAGGATACCAACGCGGTTCAGTATCTATGGCTCCGTCTGCTTGCGCAGGAGCGCAAGAACATCTGCGTCGTCGGCGACGACGATCAATCGATCTACAGCTGGCGCGGCGCGGAGGTCGCCAATATCCTGCGCTTCGACAAGGATTTTCCCGGTGCGAAAGTCGTCAAGCTGGAACAGAATTACCGCTCCACCCCCCAGATTCTGGCAGCGGCATCGGGCTTGATCGGCAGCAACAGCCAGCGGCTCGGCAAAACCTTGTGGACCGACCTGCCCGCCGGAGACAAGGTCCGTGTGATCGGCGTCTGGGACGGACCGGAGGAAGCGCGGCGGGTCGGGGAAGAGATCGAACATCTCGAACGTGAAGGCGCGCCGCTCGAAGAAATAGCCATTCTCGTGCGCGCGCAATATCAGACGCGCGAGTTCGAGGACCGGTTTATCCAGATCGGCCTGAATTACCGAATCATCGGTGGCTTCCGCTTTTACGAGCGAGCGGAAATCCGTGATGCGCTCGCCTATTTGCGGGTCATCGCGCAACCGGCGGACGATCTCGCGTTCGAACGCATCTACAATCAGCCCAAGCGCGGGCTTGGTGCGAAAACGCTCGAAAAGATGCACCAATATGGGCGTGCCGCGAATCTGCCCTTGGCCGCTGCCTCGCTCCAGCTGGCGGATAGTGACGAACTACCCAAACGCGCTGCCAATACCATCGGCGCGCTGATGCGCGACTTCCTGCGTTGGCGCGAGATGGAGCCGACGGTCACCCCCGCCGAACTGCTGCGTACGGTGATCGACGAAAGCGGCTATACCGCGATGCTGGAAGCCGAACGTTCGCCCGAGGCGGCGGGCCGGATCGAGAACCTGTCCGAACTTGCCCGCGCGATGGAGGAATATGAATCGCTCGGCGATTTCCTCGAACATGTCAGCCTGGTGATGGACAACGAAGCCGCATCGGATGACGAGAAGGTCACGATCATGACCATGCACGGGGCGAAGGGGCTGGAATTCAACAATGTGTTCCTTCCCGGCTGGGAAGAGGGCGTATTCCCATCACAGCGGTCCATCGACGAGGGTGGTCTGGCCAGCCTGGAGGAGGAACGCCGCCTCGCTTACGTCGCGATCACCCGCGCCAAACGGCGCTGCACTATCCTGCACGCGGCGAACCGGCGCATCTACGGCCAATGGACCAGCTCCATACCGAGCCGGTTCGTCGAGGAATTGCCGGACGAACATGTGGAAGCCGAAACCACCATGACGGGCGGCAAGTCGCTATGGCAGGCGAATTGGAGCGAGAGCGACGATCCCTTCGCCCATGTCAGCGCCGCGCGACCCGATCACAGCAGCGCGCGCGGCCCCGGCTGGCAGCGCGCGCTTGCCACCGGTTACGAAACGAACCAGGTCGTGGTGAAGGAAAGCCGCCGCAGCGCCGCCAGTTTCGCCGCCAAACCGCGCGGTGACATCGCACTTGGTGCGGAGGTGACGCACCAGAAGTTCGGCCAGGGGACGGTAATCAGCCAGGAAGGCAACAAGCTGGAGATCAACTTCGATAACGCGGGCACGAAACGCGTGATCGACAGCTTCGTGAAACTGTTGGATTGACGAGGATCGCGACGATCACATCGCGCTAAAATCCAGAAAGTCGGGCTTCGGCCCGTTCCATTCTCCGGCAGGGACCGCTTCGGATTCGTCGCCACGACGACTGCCGCGCGTATCCGTTTTCACGAACTTCGCAGTCGTTTCCTTGCGGGGTTTTGCCGACCGGCCCTCTCCATCGGACACATCGCCGTGTGCCTTGCGCGACCGTTTCGGCTTTTCCGCCTGATCCGATTTGGAGTCCGACTTCGGTTCCGGTCTCGGTTCTGCCTGTGAAGATCGCGTCCTTGGTTTGTCGTCCTTCGACGCGCCCTTCATCTCGACCCGGACATCGTCCTTGCCGAAGAGATCGATCTTCGCGCCGGTCAGCTTCTCCACGTTCTCGATCGCTTCGGCGTCGGCTTCGGTCACGAAGGTGAAAGCGCGCCCCTTCGCCCCGGCCCTGCCCGTCCGCCCGATACGGTGAACGTAGTCGTCGGGATGCCACGGAGTGTCGTAATTGAAGATGTGGCTGACGCCCTTGATATCGAGCCCCCGCGCGGCGACGTCGCTGGCGACCAATATATTGATGTCGCCGGTCTTGAACCGTTCCAGTTCCTTCTGCCGGGTTGACTGGTCGATATCGCCGTGAATCTCACCCGATCTGAAACCGCTGCGCTGCAGATGCTTGTTCAGTTCGCGCACGGTCGTCTTCTTGTTGGAGAAGACGATGGCGGTATCGACGTGATCGTTGCGCAGCATCCATTCCAGCGTCTCGCGCTTCTGGCGCGGTTTCACATGCACCTTGAACGCGGTAATGTTCTCATTGGTGCTGGCCGCGCGGCTGACCTCGATCTGTTTCGGACTGGTCAGGAACTTGTCCGCCAGTTTCTTGATCGGCGGCGGCATGGTCGCGGAAAACAGCATGGTCTGCCGCGTTTCGGGCAACTTGTCGCAGATGAATTCGATGTCGGGGATGAAGCCCATGTCGAGCATCCGGTCCGCTTCGTCGATGACCAGCAATTCGCAGCCGCTGAGCAGGATCTTGCCGCGTTCGAACAAATCCATCAGCCGACCGGGCGTTGCAATCAGGACATCGACGCCTTCGTCCAGCGCCTTCAACTGGTCGCCCATCTGCACGCCGCCGATCAGCAACGCCATCTTCAGGTCGTGGTTCGCCCCGTATTTTTCGAAATTCTCCGCCACCTGCGCGGCCAGTTCGCGGGTCGGTTCGAGGATGAGCGATCGCGGCATCAGCGCCCGGCGACGTCCACTGGCCATAACGTCGATCATCGGCAACACGAAGCTGGCAGTCTTGCCGGTACCCGTCTGGGCAATCCCGATCAGATCCTTCATCATGAGGATTGCGGGGATAGCCTGCGCCTGAATGGGCGTCGGCGTCGTGTAACCAGCCTCTTCGACCGCTTTCAGCAGCTTATCGGAAAGACCGAGATCGGCAAATGACATAGAGTATCCGGATTAGGGGGCTATGCGCCCGAATACGCCCGGACGGATGACCGGACGGAAAGACCGACGCGCCCTTTGCGGCCGGCATCGTCGCTTGTCAAGATTTCGGGCATTCCCGGCCGGCGATGCGGAATGCAAGAAGGCGTCAGATACCCTCAGGTACCAGCTGGCGGATGCGCTGCATCTTGCATTTGACACCGGTTCGGGACTGCAGGCGCTCCCTGTCGACGCACAGCTTGCCGTCCTTGCTCGGTTCGACGTAGAACCCCTGATAGAAATCGCGCGCCGAACACGCCTTCTCCAGATTGACCGCCATCATCCGCTGGTCCTTCATGTAGAACAGCAGGCGATTGTCGCGTGTCGTGCGGACCGCACCGATATCGCCTGTCGGCAGGCATTTGCCGATCTTGCGCTCCACCATCCTGCGCGGCGGGTTGCCGCGCGGGGCAGGCGCATCGACGGCAAGATTGCTGCGGGCCGACCGGGCATTCGGCCGATAGGGAGAAATACGTATGATAACGCGGCGCTCGATGCGTATCTGGTGCTGGACAGGCTCTGTCGTCTGCCGGTCCAGGCCGATCCAATACGCTGGCCAGTCCGACCAGCCCTCGGGAAAGCCGACATGGCTTTCCGCCGGGTCGGCGGTCAACGCGGTCGCATCCTCCGCTAGCGGAAGGACCGGAATCAACAGCGCAAGCGGCGCGAACATGGTGGCGGCATGGAACATGTGAGGCTTCGCGCCGTAGCAAGCGCAATTGAACGCCCCCTTAATCGGCAGGCGTTGGTGGTGTATAAGGCCGCACGCGCTTATACCCGCAGGACTTGCCAAGCATGACCGATGAAAGCCCGTTTTTGTTCGCAGCGAGAACGCTGCTCGGCCCCAGGGGGTTCACCTGCGATCCGGCGGAGATGGCCCCGTGGCTCAGCGACTGGCGGGGACGGTATCATGGAGCGGCCATCGCCCTCGCCTCCCCGGCGGATACGGACGAGGTTTCTAAACTCGTTCGGCTGTGTGCGGAACATCGGGTCGCCATCGTCCCGCAGGGCGGCAACAGCGGCATGTCCGGCGGCGCGACCCCCGATGGAACGGGATCGGCGATATTGCTGTCACTCCGGCGCATGAACAGGGTGCGCGCTCTGGATAAGTCGGCCCGGCGCGCGATTTGCGATGCCGGCGTCATTCTGCAGAACCTGCATGACGCGGCGGCGCATGCCGGGTTGCGCTTCCCCTTGACCCTGGGGGGAAAGGGTTCAGCGACGATCGGTGGCCTGGTGTCGACCAATGCCGGCGGCACGCAGGTCCTGCGGCATGGCACGATGCGCGATTCCGTATTGGGGCTGGAAGCGGTCATGCCCGATGGCGGTATACTGGACGTGCTGACATCGCTTAAAAAGGACAATCGCGGTTTCGATGTCAAGCAACTGCTCATCGGTTCGGAAGGAACGCTGGGCATCGTCACGGCGGCGACGCTGGCGCTGGCCGATCCCATCGCGGATCGTGTCGTCCTGTGGGTCGGGATGCGGTCCGTCGCCGATGCGCGGCTGCTTTTGACCGCCTGCATCGAACGCCATGGCGAGGCGCTGGAAGGATTCGAGATCATCCCCCGTCATTGTCTGGACGCCGTCATGGCGCATCTCCCGGATGCACGCGCGCCGCTCGCGTCCCGCCATGAATGGAACGCGCTCGTCGAACTGGTCGCCGGGCCGGCGGATGCGCTGCGCCTTTCATCCGATGCGGAAGCGATCCTGGCCCATGCGTTCGACCGGGGATGGATCGAGGACGGGACCTATTCGACCAGCGAAGCGCAGGCCGAAGATTTCTGGCGCCTGCGCGATGCCATATCCGCTGCAGAACGGGCGGTCGGACCCGCGATGCAGCATGACATATCCGTACCCGTCGAACGGATGGCGGAGTTTATCGAAGAGACGATACCGCTGGTCGAGCGGCGCTTTCCCGGGACGGTTGCCGCGGCTTTCGGCCACCTTGGCGACGGCAACGTCCATTTCCACGTGCTTGCGCCAGAAGGAGCGGTACCCGGCGATTGGGAGACCGGCGACGGCGCCGTGATAAGCCGGTTCGTGCATGACGAAGTCACCCGCTGGAACGGTTCGATCAGTGCCGAACACGGCATCGGACAGATGAAGCTTTCGGAGCTCCAAAGGTTGGGCGATCCGGTCGCGCTGTCGATCATGAGGGCGGTCAAGCGGGCATTGGACCCGGACGATCTGATGAATCCCGGCAAATTGGTGCCGCCGCCTGGATAGTCCCCGTGACTACGTCTCAAAACCGCGTCCTCTGCTATCGGAGCTAGGCTTGCGCCTGCGCTGGCGACCCCGTAAAGCGCGCGTTTGACGCGGCGGCCCCGGCCTTTCGCGCCTTCGCCCATTTTCATACCGGATTGATGGAGAACCCGCATGGCCAGCGCGCCGCAGCCTCAACTGCCCCTTTTCTACAACGACCTGATGCCGCTCAACAGCCGCGATCATTCGGACTGGAAGACCAAGCCGCTGGAATCGGCCAAATGGATGAAGGGGCAGCATGCCATCCCGGTCACGGTCGATGAATTCGTGCAGACCCAGCGGAATTATCCCATCGTCTTCTCGTCGGGTGAAAACCCGCTTCCACTGGCGCTGATGGGCCTCAATGAAGGGGTCAACACCTTCGTGAACGAAGACGGCAAGATCGAGGAGCCGGTCTATCTTCCCGCCTATATCCGCCGCTACCCGTTCATGCTCGCCAAGCTGACGCAGGAAGGCGACGATCTGTCGCTCTGCTTCGATCCAACCGCCGGGTCGGTCGGCGCGTTCGACGATGGCGAACCCCTGTTCGACGACGAGGGCAAGGCCAGCGCGACGACCCAGAACGTGCTCAATTTCTGCGAACAGTTCGAAGGGGCCGGCCAGCGCACGAAAAACTTCATCGAACAGTTGAAGAAGCACGAATTGCTGATGGATGGCGAGATCGCGATCTCGCAGCAGGACAATCCCGACAAGCCTTTCGTCTATCGCGGTTTCCAGATGATCAACCAGGAAAAGCTGCAGGACGTGCGCGGGGACGTATTGCGCGAATGGAACAAGACCGGGATGCTGGCTCTGATCTACTCTCAGATCATGTCGCTCGACCTGATGCGGACGATCTTCTCGCGCCAGGTCCAGCAGGGCACCGCGCCAAAACCCGATGCGCAGGTGGCGACCGACGCGGCAACCTGATTGGAATCACCGCGCAGGCGGGTTCGAATGCTATCTTGAACGACCTGCGCGGCGTCCCCAGATAAGACGTGGTCCGGACGGCAAATCCCCCTCCCTGCCGGTATCGGACCTGCATCCTCGGATGCAAATCCCCTGAACCTGGCCACCCCGTGCACCGCATGGGGTGGTTTTTTTGTAGTGGCGCCGGCCTCAACTTATTCGGCGGCAAGTAGATGCCGTTGGGTATCGCCCATATCCGCTATCATCCCGCCCAGCAGCCGCACCAGTTCGGTCACCGATCCGACGACCGCCTCGATATCGGGCGTCACTTCGTCATGAGCCGCATCCAGATAGAGGCTGCGGCAGATTTCCAACTGCAGACCGTGGATATTGCGACGGGGCATCGCATGCCGATCCAGGACATAACCGCCGGCATAGGGGCGGTTATGCGCCACGTGCGCCCCATCCCGGGCAAAATGGCGAAGTGCGGCGGCCACGAGCCGATCGTCCGCACTGGCACCGAAACGATCGCCGACGACATAGCGCGCCGGACCGCCGCCCTTCTTCCCGACCGGTAGCGGCGGCATGGAATGCAAATCGAGCAGCAGCGCCGCGCCCCAACGGTCCGCAATCTGGCCGAGCGCTTTCGATAGCGTCAAGTGATAGGGCGCATGGACCTGGCCGATACGTGATTGGAGCGCATCGAACGCGAGCGGGCGGTTCCATATCTCACCCGATTTCGGCAGTCGCTGGGGCACCAGACCTAGGCCATGCCTGGCCCTGCGATTGGCAAAGGAATGGCGTGCCATTCCAGGCGGAGCATGACGGATCATGCTCCAGTCCACATCGTCCGCAGACCGGTTCAGATCGATAAGCGCGCGCGGTGCATGGGCCACCAGCAGGGCGGCGCCGGTTTCCCGGGTGACCGCTGCTGCGATCCGGTCGACATGCCGGTCTTCCAGCCGAACCGTATCGCGGGCGGGATTTCGCATGGCGGCCCGCAAGGCGTCCGGATACTCTTGTCCGGCATGCGGAACGGCGATCAACACCGGCAACGGTGCGTCCGCTAACATGAGCATTGAGAACGCAGGCAGACGCGTGCCGGGGATCCACCCGCCGGGCGTCATGTCTGGCCGGGAATGTTCTGTATGGGGATAGGATGGCATGGGCCGATCCTGCTGAGCGAACCCGTGGGGCATGTCAAAACAAACGCAACATTGGCATCTTGTGCCAAAGCTGGCCAATGCCCAGACTGCCAAAGATTTCTTAAGTCCCGGCAGCTACAGCGACGCCGATGGATCAGACATTTCCCTTGCGTATCCTCCTCGCCGAGGATGACGATGCCATGCGCGCTTATCTCGTACGCGCACTCGAAAAACAGGGTTACGATGTGATGTCCGTCGATCGCGGGACGGATGCCGTGCCGCTGCTGGAAAAATCCCACTACGACCTGCTCCTGTCTGACATTGTCATGCCGGAAATGGACGGAATCGAACTGGCGCAATTCTGCAACGAGGTCAGTCCCGCGACCAAGGTCATGTTCATCACCGGTTTCGCCGCCGTTACGCTGAAAGCCAATCGGGAACAGCCGGCGGCGAAGGTGCTGTCCAAACCGTTCCACCTGCGCGATCTCGTGCTGGAAGTGGAACGCATATTCGAAGATCGCGCGCAGTTGAGCCTCTGACGCGGCTATCCGTTCCGGCAAGTTCGAAACACCAAACGCCCTCTTGCGCGGCGTCCCCCCCGCAGCTAGAGCGCGCACCAGATGGTGCGGGCGTATAGCTCAGTGGTAGAGCACTGTATTGACATTGCAGGGGTCGGAAGTTCAACTCTTCCTACGCCCACCATCTTGCCTCTCTCTAACCCTCTGCTAAAGCGCTGGGGAACACCAGACAGAGGCACAAATCCCTATGGCGAAGATCAAAGTCGCGAATCCCGTCGTCGAACTCGATGGCGACGAAATGACCAAAATCATTTGGCAGTGGATCCGCGAACGGCTGATCCTGCCCTATCTCGATATTGACCTCAAATATTACGACTTGTCGATCGAGAAGCGCGACGAAACCGACGATCAGATTACCATCGATGCGGCCAATGCGATCAAGGAGCACGGCGTTGGCGTCAAATGCGCGACGATCACGCCGGACGAGGCGCGGGTCGAGGAATTCAACCTCAAGAAAATGTGGGTCTCGCCCAACGGCACCATCCGCAACATCCTGGGCGGCGTGGTCTTTCGCGAACCGATCGTGATCGACAACGTGCCGCGCCTGGTTCCCGGCTGGACCGATCCGATCGTGGTCGGCCGCCATGCATTCGGCGACCAGTATCGCGCGAAGGACACGCTGATCCCCGGACCCGGCAAGCTGCGCCTGGTCTATGAAGGCGCGAATGGCGAGAACATCGATCTCGACGTTTACGAATTCCAGTCCAGCGGCGTCGCCATGGCGATGTACAATCTGGATGATTCCATCCGCGACTTCGCGCGCGCCAGCTTCGCCTACGGCTTGGATCGCAAATGGCCCGTCTATCTTTCGACCAAGAATACCATTCTGAAGAAATATGACGGCCGGTTCAAGGACCTGTTCGAAGAGGTGTTCGACAATGAATTCAGGGGCAAGTTCGAGGAAGCGAAGATCACTTATGAGCATCGCCTGATCGACGACATGGTCGCTTCCGCCCTCAAATGGAACGGCAAGTTCGTGTGGGCCTGCAAAAATTACGACGGCGACGTGCAGTCGGACATTGTCGCGCAGGGCTTCGGCTCGCTCGGCCTGATGACCTCCGTCCTGATGACGCCCGATGGCAAGACGGTTGAAGCGGAAGCCGCGCACGGCACCGTGACCCGCCATTATCGTCAGCATCAGGAAGGCAAGGCGACTTCCACCAACCCGATCGCGTCGATCTTCGCGTGGACCCGCGGTCTCATGTATCGCGGCAAGTTCGACGATACGCCTGAAGTGGTGCAGTTCGCCGAAACGCTGGAGCGGGTGTGCATCGAAACGGTCGAGAACGGTCAGATGACGAAGGATCTCGCTTTGCTGATCGGTCCCAAGCAGAACTGGCTGACCACCGAACAGTTCTTCGAAGCGATCGTGACCAATCTGGAAAAAGAGATGGCGGCATGAAATTCGCGCGGTTCGGTCGGGCAACGGCACTGGCGATGATCGCATCGCTCGGTGTGCATGTCCAACCGGGCTACGCGCAGGAACCCGTCGCAGAGGAAGGTTCGACGGAAATCGTGATCGTTGGCGATAATGGGTCGACCTATCGCCTGACTGCGGATTCGCTGCGCGATGCCGCCAAGGCATTTCGCAAGCACCGCCCGGAATACGCCCCCGACGGGGTTATGTATTTCAAGTTGGTCGACTTCTCCGAACGGTCGTTCGATGGGCTCGAACTGTATTTGGAGCCGCGCCGTAGGAAATCATCGCAAATGTCGATCGACCTTCCGATCGACAATCAGGGCCGGATCGTCATTCCTACCGAACTGGCGGTTAGCGCGGATTGGGAGTTGCGGTCGAACCAGCGTAATAAGAGCCTTCAGCTCGCGCCCCTGATTCTGTCGCCGGAAAGCTCGATTGCCGACCGGCGGCTGGGCAATTATCGCCTTCAATGCCGTGTCTCGATCGCTTTCGCACGTCTTGCCGAACCACTGCGGCTGCTGGCGAGCATGGGCGATCCCTGCGACAATGGTAAGGTCGCGATGTATGCAAGGTCCGACCGCGCGATCACCGATGCTACACTCGGCGGGTTCGAGGGGCAGTTGTTGCGAGAGGGAACTTCCAAAACCTATTTCGTACCTTGGTACGACGGGACGCTGTCCAACGACGCACGCCTGCGCCTCACCTATCGTTGAGCAATCATGGCCAAACCAACGAAACGCACCGGCGACGCCCGGAAACCCGCTACTGAAAAATTTGGTAGAAAACGCCTCGAAATCCGTAATGGCCGAATGAAGGATGTGCGCGGGATCGCGGCGCTCATCCGACGCGTCTATACCGAACTGCCGCCTTACACGCAGGGCGAGATACGTGGGCAGATCAACAATTTTCCCGAAGGTTGCTTCGTCGCGCTGCTGGATGACGAGATCGTCGGTTACTGCGCGTCGATGCAGTTGCCCCAGCCGGTCGTGTTTGCCGACCATAATTGGGACGAGATCACCGGCAATGGCTATGGCAGTCGGCACGATCCGACGGGCGACTGGCTCTACGGCTACGAGATGTGCGTCGACCCCAAGGTGCGCGGCGTGCGCATCGGGCGGCGGCTGTATGAAGAACGCCGCGCCTTGGCCGAGGACAGGGACCTGACCGGCATCATTTTCGGTGGTCGAATGCCTGGCTATTCGCGGGCCAAACGCCGCAAGACCAATGGGGCGGACAGCCCGCAGGACTATCTCGACAAGGTGGTCGCGGGAAAGATCCACGATCAGGTCCTGCGTTTCCAACTGGCCAATGGTTTCGAACCGGACCGTATTCTTTCCGGCTACCTGCCGGAAGACAAGCGGTCGGACACCAACGCCGTCCTGATGGTCTGGCGCAACCCCTATGTCGATCGCGACCAGCCGGTGAAGAAACGCCTGCCGCGCGGTGTTGAATCGGTGCGCGTCGCGACCTGCCAGTTGCAGGCACGCGCCGTTGCCGATTACGACGAATTCATGCGCGCCATCCGATATTTCGTCGACGTTGCAAGCGATTACGAGGCGGACTTCATCGTGTTTCCCGAATTGTTCACGCTGATGCTCCTAAGTTTCGAGGAAAAGGAACTGTCCCCGGTCGAGGCGATCGAACGATTGAGCGAATACACGCCGCGCCTGAAGGCGGATATTTCCGACTTCGCCATGCGCTACAACATCAACATCATCGCCGGTTCCCATCCCACGCGGATGGACGATGGTGACATCCACAACATTGCCTATGTCTGCTTGCGCGACGGCTCGGTTCACGAACAGGAAAAGATCCATCCCACGCCCAACGAACGCTATTGGTGGAATATCAAGGGCGGGGATTCGGTGGACGTCATTCCGACCGATTGCGGCCCGATCGGAGTACAGATTTGCTATGACAGCGAATTTCCCGAAATGTCCCGCCGCCTGGCCGACGAAGGCGCGCGCATCATCTTCGTGCCTTTCTGCACGGACAGCCGGCAGGGCTATCTGCGCGTGCGGTATTGCGGACAGGCGCGCGCGATCGAAAACCAGTGCTTCGTCGTGCTTTCGGGCAATGTCGGCAATCTGCCCAACGTCGCCAACATGGATATCCAATACGCGCAAAGTTGCATTCTGACGCCATGCGACTTTCCTTTCGCCCGCGACGGGATCGCGGCCGAAGCGAGCGAGAACGTCGAAACACTGACGATCAGCGACATTAATCTCGCCGATCTCAGCTGGGCACGTGCCGAAGGTACGGTTCGCAATCTGGCTGATCGCCGGTTCGACCTTTACCGTATCGAATGGGACGAGACCGGCGACCATCCGGGCAAGACGCGGCCGCGCCGCGCGCCGGTCGGTCCGCATTCGCCCGGCGGCGGGTGAACCGCTGCCACCCGTCCAAGGTTTGCGGTGACATTGCGATGGGCGTTCGGTAAGCCGCGTGCATGGCGGCGGAACTTGACACATCATCGATGGGCGATGCGCTGGTCATCCTCGGCGCGGCCGGTCTGGTCATCCCGATATTTTCGCGGTTTCGCGTCACCCCGGTGATCGGGTTCATCCTGATCGGCGTTGCAGTCGGACCCTTCGGTCTGGGCAAGCTGGTGTTCGACACCCCTTGGCTGCAATATGTGACCATCTCCGATCCCGAGGCGCTGGAACCCTATGCCGAATTCGGCATCATCCTGCTGCTGTTCACCATCGGGCTGGAACTGTCCTTCAAGCGATTGTGGCAAATGCGCAAACTGGTCTTCGGCCTCGGCGCGCTGGAAGTGCTCATAGGTGCGGCCATCATGGGCGTCGTGCTCGCGATGATGGGCCAATACTGGACCGGGGCGCTGGCGTTGGGATTGGCGCTCGCATTCTCCTCCACGGCCATCGTGCTGCCGATTTCCGGCACGCAGTCGCCGGTGGGGCGGGCCGCGTTGGCGATGCTGTTGTTCGAAGACATCATGATCGTACCCATCATATTCCTGTTGGGTGCGATGGGTCCGGCAGCGCAGGAGGATGGCTGGGAAGGTCTGGTCACGACCCTGTGGCAAGGGGGCGCGGTGGTCGCGGCGCTGCTCATATTCGGCAGGATCGCCCTCCCCCGCCTGTTCGCGCAGGCAGCGCGCACGAAAAGCCCCGAACTTTTCCTGGCGGCCAGCTTGCTGGTGGTGATCGGTGCCAGCTTGGCGACGGCAGTGGTCGGTCTGTCTCCAATCGTGGGTGCGCTGATCGCAGGCCTGCTCATCGCCGAGACGGAATATCATGGGGAAGTCGAGGGTATCATCGAACCCTTCAAGGGTCTGGCGCTGGGTATCTTCCTGATCACCGTCGGCATGTCGATCGATCTGTCCACGATCTGGACCAATCTCTGGCCGATCCTGATCGCGGTCGTGGGCGTGCTGAGTTTCAAGGCGTTCGTAACCGGGATCCTGCTGCGGTTGATGGGTGCACGGCGCAGCACCGCCGCCGAAACCGGCATCCTGATGGCGAGCCCGTCCGAAACGACCTTGATCGTACTGTCCGCCGCCAGTGCCGCCCTGCTGATACAGCCGGGCACCGCTCAATTCTGGCAGATCGTGACCGCCATCGGACTAACAATCACACCCCTGCTCGCGCGCCTCGGACGGATCATCGCGCGTAGGGTCGAACCGGCCCCGGAACTGGACGAGGATGACAGCGGCATTCCGCCCGTCATCATCATCGGCGCGGGCCGTGTCGGACGATTGATTGCCGATATGCTGCATACGCACGACAAACCCTATGTCGCGATGGACAGCAACGCCGACCTGATCGAATCCGCCAAGCGCAAGGGATATCGTGCGATCTTCGGCGATGCGGCGCGCGGCGATGCGCTGAGCCGGTTGGGCGTCGAGCGTGCGCCTGCCGTCGTGCTGACCATGGACGAACCGGTGCTGGCCGAACGCTTGACGCGCAAGATGCGCAAAGAGCATCCCGATCTTCTGATCGTGGCCCGCGCGCGGGACGCGGCGCACGCTGCGGAACTTTACCGCGCCGGGGCCAGCCATGCGGTTCCCGAAAATCTCGAAAGCTCGCTCCAATTGTCGGAAGCGGTGCTGGTCGATATCGGCGTCGCCATGGGTCCGGTCATCGCGTCCATTCACGAAAAGCGCGACGAGTTCCGCCATCGGATCGAGGAGGACGGCGCGCTCGATTACACTCCCAAATTGCGGACCTCCACCGCGGCGGAATAGTTCTTCGGCACAAAATGACGGTTCGGCCCGTTAATCATTCGAAAGGACCACATGATGGACAAGAACGATCCGAGCAAACCGCGTAGCAACGACGAGAAATTCAAGCCTCAGAACGTCGCCGACGAAAGCCATGGCAGCGTGGAAACCGGCGGCCGCAAGGCGCGCAACATGGAGCACGATGTCGCGCGTGGCAGCGAACCCGAAACCAAGAAGCAAGGTGGTTGATCAGCTACTGATGGCGTCCCGGATGGCATCGAGCGCTTTTTCGGCGCTCGATCCGTCCGGCCCGCCGCCCTGTGCCATATCCGGTCGTCCGCCACCGCCCTTGCCGCCCAGAACGCCGACTCCAACGCGCACGAGGTCGACGGCATTGTATTTATCGGTCAGATCCCCAGTAACCGCCACCGCGAGCGCGGCACGACCTCCATTGACCGCCACGGCCGCTGCAATTCCGGACCCGAGTTTGCGTTTTGTTTCGTCGAGAATACCGCGCAGTTCCTTCGCGTCGATACCCGGTAGGACAGAGCCTTCGAACGCGACGCCCATGATCGTCTCGGCCCCGATGTCCGGCGAACTCGAACCGACCTGCCCCAGGGCGATCTGCCTTCTTAGATCCGCAAGCTCCTTCTCCAGCGTCCTGCGGTCCTGAACCAGCGTGGTAACGCGTTCGGCGAGTTCATCCGGACCGGTCTTGAGCTTAGCCGCGATATCTCTCACCAACTCATCGCGCGCGACCAGCCATCGACGCGCAGCCTCGCTCGTCAACGCCTCGATCCGTCGTACGCCGGAAGATACCGCGCTTTCCGATATGATGCGGAACAAGGCGATGTCGCCGGTGGCATCGACATGCGTGCCGCCACATAACTCGACCGAGAAATTGCGCGTTCCATCGCGATTGCGGCCTATCGACAGGACGCGTACCTCGTCGGCGTATTTTTCCCCGAACAGGGCGAGCGCGCCCGCTTCCACGGCATCGTCCGGGCTCATCAGCCGCGTAGATACGGTTTCGTTGGCGCGTATTTCCGCATTCACTTCCGCTTCGACGGCGGCAATGTCGTCTGCGGTAAGGGGTTTGGGATGCGCAAAGTCGAAGCGCAGCCGGTTTGCATCGACCAGGGAACCCTTCTGCGTCACATGCGCGCCCAGCCGTTCGCGCAATGCGGCATGCACGAGATGCGTGGCCGAATGGTTCGCGCGAATGCGATCCCGCCGATCGACGTCGATGGCCAGTTGTATGACGTCGCCCAGTTCGACCGAACCTTCGACTATTCGGGTCTGGTGCGTATGCAGCTTGCCCAGCGGTCTGCCCGTATCGGTAACTTCCGCCAGCAGACTTCTGGTCGTCGTCATGGTTCCGGCATCGCCCGCCTGGCCGCCGCTTTCCCCGTAAAAGGGCGTCTGATTGGCAATAACGAGAACCTGATCGCCCGCCTTGGCAAGCGTCACTTCGGAACCGTCCTTCACGATTGCCACGACGCGCCCCTCCCCACTCGACGCCGTGTAACCGGTAAACTCCGTCGCGCCTTCGCGTTCGGCGATGTCGAACCACAATTCCTCCGAACCGGTATCGCCCGAACCCTTCCAGGCCGCGCGCGCGGCAGCTTTCTGCTGGGCCATGGCGGCATCGAAACCGGCCTGATCGACGCCGATATCGCGAACGCGCAAGGCATCTTCGGTCAGATCGAAGGGAAAACCGTAAGTATCGTAGAGCTTGAAAGCCGTCGCACCATCGAGCCGATCCCCCGCGGTCATGTCTTGTGTTGCATCGTCAAGCAGGCGCAAGCCCGTTTCGAGCGTCTGGCGAAACCGTGTTTCCTCCCGCTCCAGAACTTCCTCGATCAATGTCTGACCACGCAGCAATTCGGGAAACGCCTGTCCCATCTCGGTTACCAGTTCCGGCACCAGCCGGTGCATCATCGGTTCCTTCGCGCCGAGCAAATGGGCATGACGCATGGCCCGCCGCATTATCCGGCGCAGGACATATCCGCGCCCCTCATTGGACGGCAGCACGCCATCGGCAAGCAGGAAGCCCGTGGATCGCAGATGATCGGCAATGACGCGATGGCTGGCACGGTCCGCCCCGTGTGCCGGTTTTCCGGTCAGTTCTTCGGAAGCGGCGATTAGTGCCTTGAACACGTCGATGTCGTAATTGTCGTGGACCCCCTGCATAACGGCGGCGATCCGTTCGAGCCCCATGCCGGTGTCGATCGAGGGTTTGGGCAGATCGGAACGCGCGCCCGAAGCGTCCTGATTGAACTGCATGAAGACCAAATTCCATATCTCGATGAAGCGGTCGCCATCTTCCTGTGCCGAACCGGGCGGGCCACCCGGTATGTCCGGGCCGTGGTCGTAGAAGATTTCGCTGCACGGGCCGCACGGACCCGTTTCGCCCATCGACCAGAAATTATCGCTGGTGGCGATCCGGATGATCCGATCATCGGGCAGGCCGGAGATTTTGCGCCAGAGGTCGAACGCCTCGTCGTCCGTATGGTAGATGGTGACCACCAGCCGATCCGCGGGCAGGCCCCATTCGCGGGTCAGCAGCGTCCAGGCGTGCAGGATCGCCTGCTCCTTGAAATAATCCCCGAACGAGAAATTGCCGAGCATTTCGAAAAAGGTGTGGTGGCGCGCGGTGTAGCCGACATTGTCGAGATCGTTGTGCTTGCCCCCGGCGCGCACGCATTTTTGCGAAGACGTGACGCGCGGCGATGGTGGGCCTTCGACGCCTATAAAGACATTCTTGAACGGCACCATGCCGGCGTTGACGAACATCAGGCTGGGATCGTTGTACGGAACGAGCGGCGCGCTCGGTACGCGCGCATGGTCGTGTTCGGCGAAAAATTCCAGGAAGGAGCCGCGTATATCGTTGGTCGATTGCATGGCTGTTGATTAGGCACTCGCACGATCAGCGACAAGCGGTAAGGCTTGGGCCCGAAACCATGCAGCAGCGCGTAGCCGTGGCCTATCGCACGGTTGCATCACCGGCATTGGCGGTAACGATCCATGCGGACGCCTTGAGCGCCACGACCCCCTTCCTTTCGTGCTGCGCCAGAAAACGCTGCAATCTGTTGCCGAACAAGGTTCTGTCGGCATCCGAAAGCTCTGCACAGGCCGCCGCCGCTGGACCGATCTTCTGAAAAAAGGACAAGGCGTCATCTACCGGAGCTTCGCCCATCCCCGCGACATATGCGTAATCGAATGGCGCCACTTCGATGTCCCGCCAACCGGCGTCCTGAAGCAGGCGAGTGACACGGTTTCGGTCGGCAAAGGCGAACGGACCAGGCTCGAGCGAAACGTCGGCGGACGCCCCGGCCTCACCCGTTTGATGGCTGCTTGGAAGAAGTTCCGCGACGCACGATGCCCACGGATTTTCCTCGCGATCGCGAAAAGCGGAAAAGATCAGCCGAGCGTCCGGTTCGCCGATCCGGCGCAGATGCGCGAACGTCGTCATGGGATCGTCGAAAAACATGAGGCCATGGCGCGAAATCAAGAGATCCGCGCGGAATTCGTCGGACGACCAGCTAGCAATATCAGCCGTTTCGAACGCGATGTTGGAAAGGTTCTTGCTGCGCGACCGGGCCATTTCAACAAGCGGCTGACTGATATCGATGCCGCGTATTTCAGCCCCGCCCTGTCCGCGCGCCAATGCAAGCGAAAGCTCCCCGGCGCCACAGCCCAGGTCGAGAACGCAGTGGAAGCGCCGTTCGCGTGCTTTGGAGATCAACGCTTCCGTCAGTGCGCCGAAACTTCGATCGGTTCTGCGCCATTCCTCCGCCCAGCTATCCCCGGCCCTCCCGATCCAGTCCTTCGATCCTGTCATGCGGCATCCCCGATTGTGCAGCGGCCCAAGCCGCAATACCTATGCAACTATCAAGGAAACGACAAAGGTGCGCGAAAAGATCGGCGCTTTCTATAGGAAGCGGCTCCGGTTCACGCTTTCTCCGAAATTACGCGCAAAACCGGCGCCATGTTCACCCTCCTGAAAAGACGAACATCAATCGTTTTCGTCGGGTTCTTCGTCCGGACCAGCCATCATCTCTTCGGCAACTTCATCGGTCCGACCACGGATGGCGGCTTCCAACTTGTCGCGCATTTCGATGTTTTCGTCGAGATACGTCTTCGAATTCTCACGACCCTGCCCGATGCGCACGGAATCATAGGAGAACCATGAACCGGATTTTTCTACAATACCGGCCTTCACGCCCAGATCCAGGATCTCGCCGGTCTTGGATATTCCCTTGCCGTACATGATATCGAATTCGACCTGCTTGAACGGCGGTGCCACCTTGTTTTTGACGACTTTGACCCGCGTTGAGTTGCCGATGACCTCGTCGCGGTCCTTAATCTGGCCGGTGCGGCGAATGTCGAGCCGCACGGATGCATAGAATTTGAGCGCATTGCCGCCCGTCGTCGTTTCAGGATTGCCGTACATCACGCCGATCTTCATCCGTAGTTGGTTGATGAAGATCACCATGCATTTGGACCGGTTGATCGATCCGGTCAGCTTGCGCAGGCTTTGCGACATCAACCGGGCCTGCAGGCCGACATGGCTGTCGCCCATCTCGCCTTCGATTTCCGCCCGGGGGACCAAAGCCGCAACCGAATCAACCACGAGCACGTCGATCGCGTTCGACCGTACGAGCGTATCGGTAATTTCCAGCGCCTGTTCGCCGGTATCCGGCTGCGATATGATCAGCTCGTCGATATCGACGCCGAGCTTGCGAGCGTATACGGGGTCAAGCGCATGCTCCGCATCGACGAAGGCCACGCTGCCTCCGGCTTTCTGCGCTTCTGCCAGAACGTGCAGCGCCAGCGTCGTCTTGCCTGAACTTTCAGGGCCGTAGATCTCGATCACCCGGCCTTTTGGAAGACCCCCAATACCCAGCGCGATGTCCAGCCCCAGCGATCCGGTCGAGATGGATTCGACATTCATCGCCTCCTTCGACCCCAGCTTCATCGCAGAGCCTTTGCCAAAAGCGCGATCGATCTGCGCAAGGGCGGCGTCCAGTGCCTTCTGACGGTCCACGTTCTTTTCCTTATTTTCAACCAGCTTGAGACTTGCTGCCATGACACGGGCTCCATCGCTTGCCTAGATCGGCGTTGCATCCATCAACTGTTCGGTTGTGTACGCCTTTTGTTCTAGAAGAACAAGTGCGGAACAAACTATTTTTCCCGATCAACGCCGGCTGCGGTCGATTGAAGGATATTAGCGACTTCCCCGGCGATCTGCTGCACGCTGAAAGGTTTGGGCAGGAAGTGGATGTCGGGCAGATCGATCTGTTCGCGCAGGTTCTCTTCGGCGTAGCCGGACATGAACAGCACCGGCATGTCCGGCTTCAGCCTGCGCACGGCGCGCACCATGGTCGGCCCATCCATGACCGGCATGACCACATCCGAAACGACAAGATCGAATGGGCCACTATTCGCGATGGCAGCCAGCCCTTCCTCCCCATCGGCGGCGGTCGTGACGGTAAAGCCGGATCGTGCGAGCGCCCGTTCGCCGACGGTGCGGACCATCCTCGTCCTCGACCAGAAGAATGCGTCCGCCCCCGGACCAGTTGCTGGTCGGTTTCGCTTCTTCCTGTTTGGGGCCGGATTTAGCATTGGCGATTTCGCCCACATAGATCGGCAGATAGATGGTGAACCGCGCGCCACGTTCGCCGCCGTCCTGCCCGACATTCTCGGCGAAGATGAAACCGCCGGACTGCTTTACGATACCGTACACGGTCGACAGGCCCAGCCCCGTGCCCTTGCCCATTTCCTTGGTCGTGAAAAACGGTTCGAAGATTTTTCCCAGCGTACCGGTCGGTATGCCGCCGCCATCGTCCTCGACCGTCAGAACCGTGTAGTCGCCGACGGGTATAATGTCGGATTCCATGCGCCGCACATCGCCGGCCGAGACACGACGAGTCGTCATCGACAAATGGCCGCTGCCATCGCCGCGTGCTTGGATCGCATCGCGCGCGTTCACGGCGAGGTTCACGATGACCTGCTCCAATTGCTGGGGATCGGCGCGCACCGGTCCAAGATCGCGGTCATGCCGTACGGTGAAGACGATTTTGGCGCCCAGCAATCGTTTCAGAAGCTGGCTGACCTCGCTGATGACATCGGGCAGCTGCAATATTTCCGGCCGCAAGGTCTGCTGCCGCGAGAAGGCGAGCAATTGCCGCGTCAGGCTGGCGGCGCGATTGGAATTGGCCCTGATCTGCTGGATATCGTCATAGTCGCTGTCGCCCGGCGTGTGACGCAGGAGCATTAGGTCGCAATAACCGATGATGGCAGTCAGGACATTGTTGAAATCATGCGCGACGCCGCCAGCCAGTTTCCCGACCGCCTGCATCTTGGTCTTCTGCGCCAGTTGCCGCTTCAGTCTGGTTTCCTCGGTCGAATCGCTCAGACTCAGCAGCACCGCCGCTTCGCCGAGGCCGCGCACGCCGGCCAAGCTGAGCGATACCGGCTCATCCGGCTGATGGCGCAGGCGCACCGCCATATCTCCGTTGCTGGTCGTGCCCTTGCCGAAACGGCGCACGGCATCCGCCAGCGCGCCCTTGTCTTCCTTCACCACCATGTCGGAAGGATATTGCGGAACTTCGCCGTGCCCGGCATCGATCGCACGCAGGAAAGCAGGATTGGCGAACAGGAATCGCCCGTCGCGATCCGCCATCGCCAGACCTAGCGGCAAAGCCCCCAGCAACGCTTCCAGTTGCGGGGTGGCCGCGGATTTCGCGGTGTCCTTCATGCCGCCAATGGCAATGCCGCTTTCCAGAAGGAGCATCAGCGAACTGCCATCGCCCGTTTCGACATCAGGTTCGAGCGGCACTTGAATCAATGATCGCGATGGACCCTCGCGCCCCTCGCGCGCGAAATAGACGTGTTCCGCATCGTCGGTGCGCAACTGCCTTACGAACTCCTGTCCCGCCAGCGTGGCATCCGCATCACCCGAAGCGCGCGCGGCGAAACCGGGGGATACGGCACGCATGTAACCGCGGGGGTCGACGCAGGCGGCTTCTATACCGGCCGCGGAAAGAAGAGCGCCGAACGGGCCGGTGATCCATTCGGACACGGCGGACACATGATCGACGTCCTGCTCGCGGATGAACCGCCAGACCAGGTAATCGTCGCCGCGACCGGCGCGTTCGGCCGTGACGGCGAACCTCGCTCCGTCATCGGCGCGGGCGATGTGCCCCCCATTGCTGCGGCCGTCGCGCCATGCCTCGCGCGCCAGGCAGCTGATGACCTCGCGCGAGGCATGGTCGAGCGGCAACGCATTGGGGCCGCTGCTATCGCCGAACCAGTCGCGATAGGTATCGTTCGCGCAGGTGAGACGGTTGGCGCGATCGGTGATGGCTATGGACAGATCGGGGGATAGAACAGGGGACAGATCGGGCTGCGCGATGGCGGCGACGGTGACCGACCAGTCCGGAGGGGCCAGCTGGTCCGGCAACGATCGACCGGCGAGCCTGCCAGCCAGCAGGACGCACGGCGCGAGCACGGCGATCCCGGCGAGGAAAGCCACCCCCGTCAGGATCGAGCCGGTGGCAGCGGCGATAAGACCGCCGCTGAGGAGGACGGCTGCCGCGATCGCGATAAGCAGCTTCGACCTGGCCCGATCCCCTGCCCCGGCCCCGGCCCCGGCGGCAGCATCGTCGCATCCCTCCGGCGCCAGCGATGCCGTCATCGATCCCCCGCCTCCAGCCGACGGTCGAGCCGCGCAGTCATGCGCCTCAAACGCTTGCGGCGCTTGCGCCCGACCATGTAACGCCAGACGAAGCTGGACAGGACGTATCCGAGCGCCGCGCCTACCACCGCCAGCACGACGAAGCCGAACACGGTTTCCAGCACCGTGACCCCGACCCCTTCGAACAGTTCGAGGAACCAGGAATAGCGGCCGCTGCTCATTTCCTCGCTCGCCGCGCCCCCTGTTCCCGCCCGGTCGAGCCTCAGGATGAAATCGCCGACCCGGTTCGCCCCGACCGCCCAGAACGGTAAGGTGAAGGGGTTGGTGATGAAGGTGACCAGCACCGCCAACGGCACGTTAGCGCGCGCCGGAAGCGCCATGAAGGCGGCGAGGAATACCTGGCCGAGCGGCACGATGAACCCGGCGAAAATGCCCAGCGCGACCCCGCGCGGTACGGAGCGGCGGGTGAACCGCCAAAGTTCGGGTAGCAGGAACCGATGCGCGAAAGGCGCAAGATAGCGGTTGCGCGCGAGTTGTTCGCGCGTCGGCGTATATTTGCGGATAAGGTCCGAGAGGAATGTCTTGCGGCGCGATTGGGTCATGACGGCGCGAACGCCTTGCGCGGCAAACCTGCGCTTCGCAACCCCGGCGATACGGGTCCGGACGCAATTTGCGACAATCCGTTCATGGTAGGAGCAGCGTAGCATGGTGGGGGCGCCGCCGCCACCGGACGCCATCCGACGCCATGCCGTCATCGCGCCCGCGCAAACCGGCAGGATCAGTTCTTCTCGCGCATGATCCGCGCCTTGTCCCGCTGCCAATCGCGGTCCTTCACGTATTCGCGCTTGTCCTGCGCCTTGCGCCCCTTGGCCAGGGCCAGTTCTACCTTCGCGCGCCCGGTCCTGTTGAAATAGACCGACATCGGCACCAGCGTCATGCCCTTGCGTTCGACCGCGCCGATCATCCGAGCGATCTCGCGCATGCTCAACAGCAGCTTGCGCGGGCGCTTGGGTTCGTGATTGAGGCGGTTGCCGTGACTGTATTCGGGGATGTTCGCGTTGATCAGCCAGATTTCTCCGCCCTTGGCCTCGGCATAGGATTCCGCGATACTCGCCTGCCCGGCCCGAAGCGCCTTCACTTCGGTGCCCTGCAGCATCAGGCCCGCTTCATACTTGTCCTCGATCGCATAGTCGAAGCGCGCGCGCCGGTTCTCGGCGACGACATTCTGCTTGTCGAAGGTTTCGGGTTTGGGACGGGGCATGGTTCGGCGATGTAGGCAAACATACCCGTGAATTAAAGCGAAACCGTTGGCTCACGTAAGCAGGGGAGAGCGACGAAAGAGCCGGAACGGTATAGCTAGACCAGCCCGGCATGCTCCAGCGCATCGTCCACGCACCGCCGCGCATGGTCGCTGGCGGCGATGATGGGCAGGCGGACTTCTTCGGTTATCCAGTCCCGCATCCGGCTCAGCGCGTATTTGACCGGTGCGGGGCTGCTGTCTTCGAACATCGCGTAATGCAAGGGATAGAGCCGGTCGTTGAGCTTGCGCGCTTGGACCAGGTCATTGTCGGCGCACGCCTTTTGAAACTGCGCGCACAGCTGCGGTGCGACATTCGCGGTGACGGATATGCAACCAGCGCCGCCCGCCGCCATGAACGGCAACGCCAGTTCGTCATTGCCCGATAGTTGGCAGAATTCACGGCCTCCGTTCCGTTTGGCGATGCCCATCCGATGATCGGCCACGCGGGAGAGATCTTCGCTCGCATCCTTGATCGCCACGATCCGTTCAGGGAAGCGGGTAACCAGTTCGATCGTGGTTTCCGGCGCGATGTCCGTGACCGTCCGCCCCGGGACGTTGTAGAGTACGATCGGCAGGTCGCAGTTCTCCGCCAGAAAACTGAAATGCGCAATCAACCCCGCCTGGCTCGGTTTGTTGTAATAGGGCGCGACGCACAATGCCGCCGCTGCCCCCGCCTTCTTCGAAAACTGCATGTGCAGCGATGCGTTCTGCGTATCGTTGCTGCCGCATCCGGCGATGACCGGCACGCGCCCCGCCGTCTGTTCGACGCACAGTTCGATGACCCGGTGGTGTTCGGCATTAGACAGGGTCGATGCCTCCCCCGTGGTGCCGCAGGGGACGAGCGCCGTGCTTCCCGCTTCGATCTGCCAGTCGACCAACCGGCGAAACGCCCCCTCGTCCAGCGATCCGTCGCGAAAAGGCGTCACCAGAGCGGGAATGGAGCCCGAGAACATTTTGGTTATCCTTGTCTTCAAGCTATAGGCTTCGCGCAATATCGACTGCGATCGAGCCTGCGCGTTCAGCGCGTGATAAGGAGCCTTCCCCCATCATGTCCAGCATGGACCACATATATTACCCGCAGGCGAAACGCCGCCCCCTCACCGCCGCCCTTTTCGCTCTTCTCGCCACATCGGCGCTGACCTTTACCGTTCCCGCCGGCGCGCAGACGCCGCAGGAATGGGACCGTGCGCGCCAGCAGATGGCCGCCAGCGCGATGACGCCGTCCGCGCAGGTCATCAGCCGCTGGGAATATCTGGCCGAGAACCGCGATCTGGGGTTCGACCGATATGCCGGTTTCCTGCTGAGCAATCGGGGTTTCCCTCGCGAGGACACGCTGCGCGAACGGGCGGAGAACGCGCTCGATACGGAGCCCGTGTCGAGCGCGCGGCTGGTCGCGTTCTTCGACGATTTCGAGCCGCTGACCAATTCCGCGCGGGCGCGTTACGCATTGGCGCTGGCCGACCAGAACCGGCCCGAAGCGGCCCAGGTCGCGCGCGAGGCGTGGCGCGGCGGCGAAATGAGCGGGCCGTCGAGCGCCTATCTCGAAGGGCTGTTCGGATCGCAGTTCACGCAGGCCGATCACGATGCGCGGATGGACGCGCTGCTGTGGCAGGGCGACGCGGAGGGCGCGCGCCGACAGATCGCGAAGGTGACGCCGGGCAAGCAGCCTTTGTTCATGGCCCGCTTCGCTTATCTGCAGGACCGATCGCCGCAGGGCGCCGGGCTGCCGGTGCCGGTGGAGGCGTCACGCGATCCGGGCTATGCGTACAATCAGATGCGCTATCTGCGGAAGACGGGGCAGACTTCGACGGCGGTCGACATGCTGGCGAACCGGCCGGAATTTACCCAAACCGCGTTCGACGCGGAGAGCTTCCTTACGAACATGCTGCAACTGGCGCGCAGCGGGTCCGCGCGCCAGGCGCTGTCTATCGCGGCGAAGGCCGACGATCTGTTCGAACAGAACGCCGATATCCGTACGAAATCCTACCGTATCCGCGACGACTATACCTCGCTCATGTGGCTTGGCGGGACGGAGGCGCTTTGGAAGCTGGGCGATGCCGCATCCGCCGCGCCGCTGTTCTATCGCTACGGCGCCGCGGCGCAGACGCCGCAGACCCGGTCGAAGGGTTTCTACTGGGCTGGTCGCGCGGAGAAACAGGCGGGCAATGCTTCCGGGGCGCGGCATTATTTCGAGATGGCGGCGAACTACCCCGACCGTTTTTACGGGATGCTTGCGATGGACGAGCTTGGCCGGACCATGCCCGACCTGCGCAAGCTGGACGCCCCGGTCGCCGTGGCCGCCGGCGCATCGGCCTATGATCGCGATTTCCTGAACGCGCCGCTGACGCAGGCGGTGCGGGAGGTATCGCGCAACGCGCCCTGGCGCACGGGCATCCAGTTCTACCGGGCGATCGCCCAGAACGCCGAAACGCCCGCCGAACATGCGATGGTCGCTGCCCTGGCGCGCGATATCGGGCGGCGCGATCTGGCGGTGAACGTACATGACGCCGCCGGGTCGGACGGTATCCGCAGCTTCACGGATTTTGGCCATCCGACGCTGGACGTGCCCGCCGGAACCAACTGGACTATCGTCCATGCGATCGCGCGGCAGGAAAGCCAGTTCGCCGAGAACGCGATCAGCCATGCGGGCGCGCGCGGGCTGCTCCAATTGATGCCGGCCACGGCGCGCGAACAGGCGGGCAAGCTCGGCCTGGGATATTCGCGGGACAATCTGATTGCCGATCCGCAATATAATATCCGGCTGGGCGATGCGTATTTTGCGCGGATGCTTTCCTATTATGACGGCGCCTACCCGCTGGCGGTGGCGGCGTATAATGCGGGGCCGGGCAACGTGAACAAATGGCTGCGCGCCAATGGCGACCCGCGCACCGGCGCGATCGACTGGGTCACCTGGGGCGAACGCATCCCGATCTACGAAACCAAGAATTACGTGCAGCGGGTGCTCGAAAACGCGGTCGTCTACGAACACCTTCATCCACGAAAGGCGCGCTTCGGGACGCCCCGCGTCCTCAGCAGCTATCTGCGTTAGGACCGGCGGGGGCAGACCGGCTTACGCATCGCATTCGCCGATGCGTTTGCCGGTGATCCGCATTACCATCTGACCCTTGCCGCCGGGCATGTCGGGATCGGTGATATCGGCGGTCATCTGCATGTCGAGGGCGTCGGCGGTGTATTCACCGTCGATCGTCATGGTCGCGCCCGCGCCATCCGGTTCCTCGCATACGACGCGGCCCGTAAGATTGCCGCCCGCCGCGCTGAAATTCTGCGACTTGCAGGATTGGCCGGCCATCGCTTTCTTGGCCGATTCCTCGAACCCCTTGGCGACCTCGTTCTCGGTCATGCAGCTTTCGCTGGTCTGTTCGTTGCCGACCATCTGCTGCAGCACCTGCGCGACTTCGGGCGGGGCGCCGGGCAGTTCGAACTTCTCGACCACCATGGTCTGCGTCCATTTGCCGGCGTTCATCTGAACCTCGCCGTCGGCGCGCGTCCCGCCGCCGTCCACTGCTCCGTCACCGGCCGGGCTGCACGCCGCCAGGCCCAGTGCCAGCATCGAAACCATTGCCATGCGCATCGTCTTGTCCCCTCGCTTCATCGGTATGAAGGCGTGAGACTAGGGATTGCGCTTGCCCATGCCCACCCCCTTATTTTAAGGCGGCAACCGATGACGATGCGCGCAATCTGTCTGTGGACCGCCGGACTGGTGCTGGCGGGAATAGCCGTTCCAGCCGAGCCGCGCGACAGCCTCGGCATCTTCGGCGATTGGGGCGCTTTTCGCGATGGGCAGGTGCCGCGCTGCTACGCGATTGCCAGGGCGCGGCCTAGTTCCGCGACGCGCCAGCGCACGCCCTATGCCACCATCGGCACCTGGCCCCGGCGGGACTTGCGCGGGCAAGTGCATTTCCGCCTGTCGCGCACTCTGGCGCAAGACGCGGAAATTCGGCTAACCATCGACGGCCGCCGGTTCGATCTTACAGGTTCCGCTGCGAATGGCTGGGCGAAGGGGCCGCGAAGCGATGCCGCGATCGTCGCCGCGATGCGCTCCGCGACAGGCATGAGCCTGCGCTCGCGCGACCGGCGGGGCCGGGTCTTCACCGATCGCTACAGCCTTGATGGCGCGGCCACGGCGATGGATGCGGCGACCGTGGCCTGCGCCAGCCGGTAGCTGGTAAAACGGCGCGACTCCGCCTATATCGCGCATCCCATGGCCGACACCGCACTCATGCCCATCCCCGGACAGGTCGATCCGGTGCCCGTCGCGCGCGATATTACGCCGCGCGCCGATGGCCGCGTCGATCTGCTCGGCCTGCCCCGCGCGCGCATCGCGGAGCTGTTCGCCGATGCCGGGCTGGATGCGCGCCAGGCGAGGCTGCGCGCGAAGCAGGTCTATCACTGGCTCTATCATCGCGGCGCGACCGATTTCACGGACATGACCGACATCGCCAAGACCATGCGCCCGTGGCTTAACCAGCGTTTCGTCGTCGGCCGTCCGGACGTGGTCGAGGCGCAGCATTCCAGCGACGGCACGCGCAAATGGCTGCTGCGGACCGATGACGGGCACGATTACGAAATGGTGTTCATCCCGGACGAGGCGCGCGGCACCCTGTGCGTGTCCAGCCAGGTCGGCTGCACGCTCAACTGCCGGTTCTGCCATACCGGAACCATGCGACTGGTGCGCAACCTGACTCCGGGCGAGATCGTCGGGCAGGTTATGCTGGCCCGGGACGCGCTGGGCGAATGGCCGAAAGGGCGGATGGACGTCTCGCCTGTCGATCACGACGAGGCGGAGAATGCCGGCGAATATCGTGCCGATGGCCGCCTGCTCACCAATATCGTCATGATGGGCATGGGCGAACCGCTGTATAATTTCGACCATGTCCGCGATGCGCTCAGGCTGGTGATGGATGGGGAAGGGCTGGCCCTGTCAAAGCGGCGGATCACCCTGTCGACCAGCGGAGTGGTTCCCGCCATGTACAGATGCGGCGAGGAGATCGGCGTCAATCTCGCCGTATCGCTGCACGCCGTGACCAAGGAGGTGCGCGACGAGATCGTGCCGATCAACAGGAAATACGGGATCGAGGAACTGCTGCAGGCGTGCGCCGATTATCCCGGCGCTTCCAACGCGCGGCGGATCACCTTTGAATATGTCATGCTGAAGGACAGGAACGACAGCGATGCCGATGCGCGCGAACTGGTGCGGCTGCTGAAGCGTTACGACCTGCCGGCGAAGGTCAATCTCATCCCCTTCAACCCGTGGCCCGGCGCGCCTTATGAATGCAGCGCGCCCGACCGCATCCGCAGTTTCAGCAACATTATCTTCGAATGCGGGATCAGCGCCCCCATCCGCACGCCCCGCGGACGCGACATCGACGCCGCCTGCGGCCAGCTCAAGACGACGGCGCAGAAGAAAAGCCGGGCCGAGCGCGACCGGGAGGGTGCGGCGGCTGCCGCCTGATGGCGGACTCCGCCACCCTCGCCTTCTACCAACGCGAAGCCCCGTCCTACGCCGCCAGCGCGGCGCAGGCGCCAAGCCGTCACCTCGATCCGTTTCTCGATCGGCTGGCGCCGCAGGCTTACATCCTCGAACTGGGCTGCGGCGGCGGGCGGGACGCCGCGCATATGGCCGCCCGCGGTTTCCGTGTCGACGCGACCGACGGCACTCCGGCCATGGCGAAGAAGGCACGGGAACGGACCGGACTCGATGTGCGCGTGATGCGCTTCGACGAATTGACGTCGGAAGCGCATTACGATGCCGTCTGGGCGCACGCGTCCCTGCTGCATGTTCCGCGCGCCGGGCTTGCCGATATCGTCCGCCGCATCGCCACCGCCCTGCGCCCCGGCGGCTTTCATTTCGCCAATTTCAAGCTTGGCGAAGGCGAAGGACGGGACGATCTGGGCAGATTCTACAGCTTCCCCCATGCCGACTGGCTGGTGGACATGTACCGCGCGGAACCCAGGCTGAGCGTCGCCGCTTTCGACCGCTATGAAGGCGGCGGCTTCGACGGTGTCGCGCGGGACTGGGCCGCCGTCACGGTTCGCCGGGTCTGAGCAAAACCGAAACTGACTTTACTGCCGCGCCGCGTGCGCAATTCGTCGCTCGAACGATGGCGGAACCGGAACGACGATCGGCTCCAGCTCGACGATCCGTCCGACCCGGCGCAGGGCCGCCCGCACCTTCGGATCGCCGCGCAGCGTATCCAGCGCCGCTTCGCCCTTCAATTCGTAAGGCGACAGATAGGCACCCATCGGACGCTGCAGGTGCTCCACCGCGTCCTGCGCGTCGGCCGAATTCAACGCATCGACCAGTGCATCGCGGGCTGCCTCGAATTCGCCGATCTTCAGCATTGCGTCGACATAGACCGCCGGCGACGTCGTTCGCGACTGCTCCAGCGCCATCCGGGACTCGCGCGCCTGGGCGTCACGTCCCAGCGCGTGCAGCGCCACCAGCCGCACGGAATGGATCTTCAGTAAGGCGCCCAAGGCGGTATCCTTCGCCGTCAGTTCGATGAGCGCCGGTTCGGCCAGCGCCAGCGCCTCTTCCGGGCGCCCCTGCGCGACGAGGAAGCGCGCGTAATTCGCCGATACATTGATCCGGTTCGTCTCCCCGGACGTGTCGTAGAACCTCAACGCCGCGCGATAGAGCCGTTCGGCCCGGTTGGGTTCCCCGTTCGTCCAGTGCGCGAAGGCAAGCGGCGACACCCAGAACGCGTAGTCGGTCTTCGTATCGGGGTCCGCGTTGGATGACAGGACTGCATCGAGTTCTGGCTGGTAGGCGTCGATCACCGCCCGCGGCGACACGAAGTGGCGGGCATTGGTCAGCAATGCCAGCGTCAAAAGGCCCTCGTCGCTCGCGTCGGCATCGCGGATCATGGCATCCATCGTCGCGATCGCCTTCTGCCGCCACGCCGCCTCGTCCGACGGGAGGAACGGCCAGTATTTTCGGAGGAACCGATTGGCGAGGATCGAGCGCAATATCTCCGGACTGTCGATCTTGGCCAGCGCGGCGCGCGCCTGGTCCGCCCGCCCGTCGTCCCGCGCCGCATTGTCGAACAGGGTATGATACATGCGCGACCGGCGTTCCTGCGAACCGGGATCGTAACCGATCCGGTCGAGCGCCAGGTACAGCGCGTCGATCGCCGCCGTCTTGCCCTGCACTTGAAGATTGCCAGTGAGGGCATCCAGCGTGTAGCCGTCCAATTCACGCGCCGCCCGGGGGTCGCTGGCGGCCAGTTCGATCCACATCCGCCCTGCTCGTTCGGCCTGGCTGGTATAGGCGAGCCTGTAAATCGCCTGCATCCGGATCGCGGGATTGTCCGGATATTGGATCAGCAGACCATCGAGCAAATCGAGGGCTGCGTCCTCCCGCCCCGCCTCGCTCAACGTCTCGGCGTAGGCCATGGACAGGAAAGCATGGGGCGGCGATGGTTTCGGCGCGTCGTCCAGCACGGCCGACAGCAGGGACAAACGCCGGACCGGATCGGCTTCCCGCATCGCGGCCATGGCCCGCTTTTGCAGTCGCTCAAACGCCTTTCGATCGGACATCGGGGGCGGCGCAACAGCAGCGACAGGGCGTTCGGCACGCTCGGATCGTGACCGGGGCTCCGGCTCCTGAACCTCGCCGATCGCCGATGCCGGACACGCCAGCGCCATGCCGACTGCCAAAGCTGAACCGCGAACCCATTTCATCGACATCGTTCCCCCGTAATTCGTATATATTGTTTCACCCCGTACGGGCTGGACGATAAGGCAGCAATCCGCGTTTACGAACCGTTTTGTGCCGCGCGCGATCCAATCGATATGTGATAGGGGCGCATGATGCAGGATCGACATTATCGTATAACCGCCCTGATGACAGGCAAGGCGCGCGAATTCGGTGAGCGAACACGCAGCGCCATCGCGAAGCGGCCGGTCGCGGGACCGGTGGCGATCGGACGGCTGGGCCTTGCCGGGGACGAGCAGGTCGAGGACGCGCATGGCGGGCCGCATATGGCGGTCCATCTCTATCCGCTGGCGCATCACGATTATTGGCGCGGCGCGATCGGCGCGCATCCGCTGCTGGACGATCCCGGCGCATTCGGCAGCAACGTCGCAGTCGACGGTCTGACGGAGCGCGACGTGCATATCGGCGACCGCTTCCGGTTGGGGACCGCGCAGCTTGAAATCAGCCAGCCGCGCAAGCCATGCTGGAAGATCGACAGCCGGTTCGATCGGCCTGGCATGGTCGACGCGATCATCGAAACCGGGCGCTGCGGCTGGTATTTCCGGGTTATCGAAGAAGGGGCAGCGCAGGCCGGTGATCTTCTGACGCGTGACGAACGCGGCGATACCGAATGGACCATCGCCCACGCCTTCGACGCGATCTGGGCCAGGGCCAAGGCGTTCGACGCGGCGGCAATCCGCTCCCTGAGCGAATGCCCCGCCTTGACTCCTAAAATCGCTGAAAAGCTTCGCGGCCGCGTCTCCAAACACGCGTCGTTCCGGACCTGATCCGAAGCGCTGGAAGCTTCTCGATCTGCCATAGAAAGCGGGAACCCGGAACAAGTCCGGGACGGCGGGGATGGTCGCAAAACCGTCCTGCGCCTTTACCTAGGCGGCGTCCTATGCTCCATAAGTACCCATGTCCTCGTCCATCGCCCTCCCTGCCGTTCTGGTAACCGGTGCTGCCAGGCGCATCGGCGCGGTGGTGGCGGAGGCTTTCGGACAGGCCGGGTGGCATGTCGTCATCCATTACGGCAGTTCGGCGCAGGCGGCCGAAGCGCTGGCCGCCCGGCTGCCTTCGGCGGAAACCGTGCATTGCGACCTTGCCGACAGCGATGCGGCGGCGGCGATGGTCGCGCGGCTGGCGAAGCGGCTCGGCGACTGGAGGGCGTTGGTGAACTGCGCGGCGATCTTCCGCAACGACGATGCCCTGCGGCTCGACCGCGCGGTATTCGACCGGTCGATGGCGATCAACGCACGCGCTCCCGCACGGCTGGCGCAGGCCTATCTCCGCCATGCGGTAGCTGATGGCGGACGGCGGGTGATCCACGTGATCGACCAGAAGATCGCCAATCCCAATCCCGATTTCTTCAGCTACACCATGAGCAAGCATGCGCTGGCATCCACCATCGCCATGCTGGCGCAGGTCGCCCCCCGCCGGCAGGATCGCGTCTATGGCCTCGCCCCCGGCGCCATCCTGGCGAGCCACGACCAGTCGGAGGCCGAGGTGGAGCGATCGCATGTGATGAACCTCCTTCATCGCAAGACCGACGCGCGCGAGATCGCCGACGCGATGCTGTTCCTGGCCGACGGACACCTGGCGAGCGGAGAGACGATCTTCGTCGATAGCGGGCAGCACCTGCTGGACCAGCCGCGCGACGTCATCTTCCTGGCCCGTGAACAAGGTACCCGGACTGCGAATGGCGCAGCGTGATGGAAGGCGCTCCGTTCACTCCCAAGCCACGCAAGCGCCACGGCCTCGTCACGCGGCTGTGGCATTGGCTCAATGTCGTGTGCGTCGTCATCCTGTTCATGTCCGGCCTCAATATCTCCAACGCCCATCGCTACCTCTATTGGGGCAATGACGGATACAATCCCGCCGATGCGTGGTTGTCGGTCGTGCGCTTTCCGGGCTGGTCGACGATCCCCGATTACTACTCGCTCGCCCTGGCGCGGGACTGGCACATCCTGTTTGCCTGGCCGTTCGCCGTCGGGCTGCTGGTCATGTGGATCGCCATGCTGGCGAACCGGCATTTCTGGCGCGATCTTCGCACGCGACCCCGCGAATGGCGGCCCGCCGCGATCTGGCGCGATGTGGTCGAACATCTGAAGCTCAATTTCGATCACGCCGACGGCAAGTACAATTTTCTGCAACGCGTCGCCTATGGCTTCGTGCTGGGCATCGCGCTGCCGGGCATGGTGCTGACCGGCATGGCGATCAGCCCCGGCGTCGAAGGGTTCGCCCCTTGGCTGGTCGACATCTTCTTCGGCCGGCAGAGCGCGCGGTCCATTCATTTCATCCTCACCTGGGCGCTGGCGGCGTTCTTCGTCGTGCACGTCCTGCTCGTGCTCCTGTCCGGACCATGGCGGCAGATGCGCGACATGGTCACCGGGGGGCGCACGGAGGGCGAGATGGGCGCATGAATGTCCCCCTCGCCCGCCGCGGTGTGCTAGCCGGGATCGGCACGCTGTTCCTCGGCGCCTGTTCGAAGGTCGCGGATACCAGGATCGGCGGCGACCTGCTGAAGCGCGCGAGCAGCTGGCACTACGCGGTCCACCGTTCGCTGGCCGACCGCATGGCGCTGGCCCGGGAATACGCGCCCGCCGACATCTCGCTCAGCTTTCGCGGCAATGGCTCGCGCACCGTCGATACGCCTGCCTATCGCCGCGCGCTGGCCACGGGTTTCTCCGACTGGCGGCTGGAAGTGCGCGGCATGGTCGACACGCCGCTTTCCCTCAGCCTCGACAATATCCGCCGCCTGCCGCAGCGCACGCAGATCACCCGCCACGATTGCGTAGAGGGCTGGAGCGCGATCGGCCAATGGACCGGGCCGCAGCTGTCCATCCTGCTCGACGCCGCCGGCGTGCGGGACGGTGCCCGCTTCGTCGTGTTCCGCTGCGCCGACGATCTCAACGGCGCGACCTATTACGAAAGCGTCGACATGGTCGATGCCTATCACCCGCAGACCATCGTCGCCCACATGCTCAACGGCGAACCGGTGCCGGAAAAGAACGGCGCCCCGCTCCGCATGCGGATCGAGCGGCAGCTGGGCTACAAACACGCGAAGTACCTGACCGCGATCGAGCTGGTGGACACGCTCGCCCATATCGGCGAAGGCGAAGGCGGCTATTGGGAAGACCGGTCGGGCTACCAATGGTATGCGGGTATCTAACGCCCCCAAGTCGAAAGTCCTTTCATGTCCGATATCACCAAAGTCGTCCTCGCCTATTCCGGCGGGCTGGACACCAGCGTCATCGCCAAATGGCTGAGCGTGGAACGCGGCTGCGAGGTCGTCACCTTCACCGCCGATCTCGGTCAAGGGGAGGAGATCGAGCCCGCCCGGACCAAGGCCCGCGCCATGGGCATTCCCGATGAAAACATCTTCATCGAGGATCTGCGCGAGGAGTTCGTGCGCGATTTCATCTTCCCGATGATGCGCGCCAATGCCCGCTACGAAGGCGATTATCTGCTCGGCACGTCCATCGCGCGCCCGCTCATTTCCAAACGGCTGGTCGAGATCGCGCGCGAAACCGGCGCGGATGCCATCGCCCACGGCGCGACGGGCAAGGGCAACGACCAGGTCCGCTTCGAACTCAGCGCCTATGCCCTCGATCCCGATATCGCCATTATCGCCCCTTGGCGGGAATGGAACCTGACCAGCCGCAGCGCGCTGATCGCCTGGGCAGAGCGGCACCGGATCGACGTGCCCAGGGACAAGCGCGGCGAGAGCCCGTTCTCCACCGACGCCAATATCCTTCACACCTCGTCCGAAGGAAAGGTGCTGGAGGACCCGTGGGACGAGACGCCCGGCTACGTCTATTCCCGCACCGTCGATCCCGAAGACGCACCCGATACGCCCGAATACATCACCATCGATTTCGAAGGTGGCGACGGCACCGCCCTCAACGGCGAGGCGATGAGCCCCGCGACCTTGTTTGCCGCCTTGAACGATCTTGGCCGCAGGCACGGTATCGGCCGGCTGGACCTCGTCGAGAACCGCTTCGTCGGCATGAAATCGCGCGGCATGTACGAAACCCCCGGCGGCGAGATCTACGCACGCGCCCATCGCGGGATCGAACAGATAACGCTCGACCGGGGGGCCGCGCATCTCAAGGACGAGCTGATGCCCCGCTATGCCGAGCTCATCTACAACGGCCTGTGGTTCAGCCCCGAACGCGCCATGATGCAGGCGGCGATCGACCATTCCCAAGCCAAGGTCGGCGGGACGGTCCGGCTGAAACTGTACAAGGGCAATGCCGATGTCGTCGGCCGAAAATCCCCGCATTCCCTCTATTCCGAGCGACACGTCACCTTCGAGGACGATGCCGGCGCCTATGACCAGCGGGACGCCGAAGGGTTCATCAAGCTGAACGCCCTGCGCCTGCGCCTGCTGGCCCAGCGGGACGGTGCGCCGGGTTCCTGAAGCCGATTCGGGGTCGCGAATTGCGGCCTTTTTGCGGCGATTCGGCTGAAATGCCCAAACTGGTTTCATCCGAAACCATGCAGGTCATCGCATTTTAGCCGCATTTTCGCGGTGAGCGGTTTCACCGCATCGACCAGTCGTTTGCGCGATTTGGAACCGTTAGGACCGTGCCTGTAATGACCCGGCCATGCAGACAATCAATCACATCGCAGCCGGCAACGGCATGGTTTCGCCCGCCCACAACGCCGCCTTCCACGCCGGCCCCAACCCGGCGCGCGCGCCGGTCCGCCGTTCGCGCACCCGCCGTTTCGCCGTGCCGTTCGCGCTGCTCGGCCTCGCTTCCGCACCGATCGCGACCTACGCCGCGGCCGACGATGCCAGCGATATCGCGGGCGAGCATGTCGGCGAGGTCGCCTTCGACAACAGCTTCGAACGGTTTGACGACCTGCCCCCCATGCCGCAGGCGAAGGGCAACGTCGTCGACATCGCGGAGTTCACGCCCCCGGTCGAAATCGTACCGGAGCCTGCCGCCACCCGCACCATCGGCACCGGCATCGCTTCCTATTACGGCGCCCGGTTCCACGGCCGCCGCACCGCCAATGGCGAACGGTTCGACATGCACGCGCTCACCGCGGCGCACAAGACGCTGCCCTTCGGCACGAAGGTCGAAGTGACCAACCCGCGCAACGGCAAGACCGTGACCGTGCGGATCAACGATCGCGGCCCCTACGCCCATGGCCGCACCATCGATCTGAGCCGCGCCGCCGCGCAGAGCATCGGCATCGTCCAGCGCGGCCACGGCAAGGTGGAACTCGCGCTGCTCAAATAGGCCGCGACCGGCGGGCGCGGATCGGGCGCGCGCTACTCCGCCGCGACGGACGGGTCCTGCGCCGTATCGGCGACCCATTCCCCGTCCGCATCGCGGACGAACGCCGTGAACCGCGCGCCGTAGCGCCACCAGCGGGGATCGCCGACGGCAAAGGCTTCCATCTGGCAGCTCTCGACCTCGGCCGGATCGCCCAGCGTCTGCAGGACAGGCGCATCGGCGGGCCGCGCCGCGTCCATCGCCGTGAGCAGCCGTTCGATCGGCATGCAATCCGGCCCATCGCCGCAGCTGTCATTGGCGGCCGCCGGCCCCCCGTCACCCGTTTCGCCGCCATCCGTTTCGCCGCCACCCGTTTCGCCGCCATCCGTTTCGCCGCCTTCCGTTTCGCGGGACATGGACCGCCTGTTACACTGTCCTGGCGAAGGAATATTCACGCCGTGCGAGGCACTTTCGGGGGCCACGTCGATCGCGTCGCCGGCGCGCATCCGGGCGATCATCGCATCGAAATCCTCGGCCAGCGCATCGATCCGGTCGTCGGAACGGATGCGGTCCAGCCGGCCGAGATGGGCGAGGAGCAGCCGCTGCGAGAAACGGGTGCGCGTGCCGACCATCTCGCCGTGATACCACACCTCCTCCTCGTACCCCTCCATCGCGCAATCGGCGAGCCGCGCCTCGGCCTGCGCGCGGGCCACCACCAGCGCCGCATCCCACGCCCGCCCGAACGCCGCGCTCGACCGGCGCGCGCGATAGACGGTTTGGTGCGAGACACGCGTGCGCTTGGCCGCGGACCGCACGCTGCCGGTGACGGCCAGCGATTCGAGGAAGGCGATCCGCAGGTCGAGCGTGAACTGCGTCTGCGGCGCGCGGCTGTCGTCGCCGGGAAGGTCGGCGATCAGAGCGGGCAGTCCGGACGCGGACACATCGCCCGGCGCGGCGGCTCCGGAGGCACCCCCATCCCCCCGCGCGCGCAAGACCCCCACCAACCGCTCGCGCCCGTCCAGCGTTTCGTTGTGAGCCCCATGCGTCGGGCTGGGCGTCAGGGTGGGCGTCACGCCATCCACCGCGCCGCTCATCGACCGCCCTCCCAACACGATGCGTTCATTACGAAAATGCCGCGTCAATTGCGCCGCACTGGTCGAGGGCCCCACCCCGATCCGCCCGCCCCGCACATGCGCCAGCCACCGCGCCTCATGCTCGATGGGGTCGGGATGGTTGGAGGGGAATATGGGGGGAAGAAGCCGATCCCCAGCGAAGGCTGGGGTCTCATCATGGTTGGCAGTACGTCTGGTCATAGGTTCACCTGTGTTTGGTGTTCAGGGAACCGGACCAGTTATAGAGGGAGGCGCGTGTAGGAAAGAGAGGCTATTGCGCAATAGAGAATAATGCGGGGAAACCTTAAGCAGACTTCATTGACACAAGAGTTAGTCCGACTGACCATCACGCGATGGCACTTGATAAAATTCATCTCCGCAAGGTAATGCAATACCTTGCTATGGAACCCAAGAAACGCGCTTCGGCAATTCGCGCGGATGCACGCGCAGTCGTTAGGAACGAACGAGCACCTAAGAGGAGCAGAGGTGGCGATTTCCATTCGTGCTTCTGGGCGGATGCAAAAGCCTTCGCCTCTGGCGATTTAGACCTTCGAACGCAGACCGAAGATCGGATCGAAGTCAGTTGGCAGAGAAAACGACTGTACCCCATGCTGCAAGATGGCTTCCTTCGGTGGTGGAATGAGAAACGGAGGTGGATCAACGAGGAAATCACAGCATTACCTGACACCATCGGTGCACCTCATGATTTTGTTGATCTTGGTGGCAGGATCAAAGTCGAAAACGTCCTCGCGCTTAAAGTTGGCGAGAATGGCCGAAGATTTATCTACCCCTATTTTTCGGAAGCGCCGCCTCTCAATTCCGAGGTTGCGCGCTTAGGGCTTTGGCTGATGCAGCAAGCTTTACAACAGTATGAAGTACGAGAAATGCGCATTCTTGATGTGCTGAGAGGCGAAGCGTACAGTATTCAAGATCAATCTCTGATAGGAAACGAAGGCTTAATCTTTGTCGAACGATACGCAAAGATGGTCGCCGACTGGCGAACACTGCTGGCTGAGTTCCGCGCTGCTTAACGCGTTATTTTTTCGGGTCTGGTTCGATGATCGTAGCGAGGCGATAGACAATCAGCGCTGCAGCAACTGCGAGAAGAAGAGAATAAAAAACGAGGATTGTCCCTAGTAATCCAGAAAAGGTACGACCCCACCAAAACGCATCGCCTAAAAATTCGCTAGGGCCGAAAACCAATTTAAGCACTGCATACAAACCAGTGCCACTATGCATAAAGCTAATCATCACGCACAGAACTTGGACAAATATGAAATGAAAAAAGGTCGCATTCATTTCATGAAGGTATGAAATTCCACGAACATTCCTCACCTCTTTCAACGCTCTTTTTAGCTTAACGCTAATTAAACTGAAAAGAATAGCATAAGTACCTAAGCTAAACCCAAGCATTGACGGTATGAGAGTTTGAGATAAATCTATCCACTCTTTCTGCCAAAGTTGATAGTTCAGCAATGAAAGTAGGAAAGCCAAGATAAAAAATGGCGAAATAAAAACCTCTGACCATCCACCATAGTAATAAAGATACTTCCGCAGTCGTGAAGTAAATACTTCCCATTTATTTTTGTGTTCCTCGCTCATTGCTTCGCGGCCAATGAGCGCAATGCCTGCGCCTCCGTTTGGGCACCCGTGTCGTATTCTTCCTGAATAATCTTAGGATGATTTTTGGACGAACGCCTTTCTTGTCCAGTCGCGGATTGACCGGTCACTTCGACGAATCCATTATCGAGCGCTGGCTCGCTAATTTTTCGAATATCGTCAGTGACCACAATCGACTCACCTTTTTCAGACGAATAATTCAGTTCCACCTGACGACTGTTCGTTTCCTCTAGATGTTTTTCTATATTTTTCTCAAAATTATCATCGAAGATATCCGAATTTGGCCTCTCAATTTGGATACGAATGCTAGTGATTTTTGCCATGCTGAAAATGGTCTTTAGCGACTGGTGGCTTTGGACCATGGTGATCTTGATATCGCCAAACTCGTTCCGAATCTTTTTGGATTTAGCCAGTGACTGAAAAAATCGCTCAGCATCCCGGATAGAAAGCCTATCGCCCTTTGAATAAGTTTGAAGATACAGCCGATGCTGCTTTAGATTGAAATAAAAATAGAATGCTCGCGGATTGGGGTACAGGTTCTTTGGGATTGAAATTTCAGAGACCTTTTCACCTGTCGCTTCCTTTAGATTCTCGAGATCGAACCACTCCGAGTTTTCGTCGATCTTGGTGAAGGTCGTGAGAATGCCGCGGAGCATTCCATCGTTATCAGCAGATCGCTCCAGCAACGAGATGACACCGTATCGATCACCTCGAACTTTTGTAGCTCGCCGAAGGCCAAAAAGTACCTGCATTAAGTTACCGTACGTTTCCTCATTGTGAGGATGCGACCTCACATTGAGTATTCCACTTCTCATAATTGCAGTTTGCCCCAAACTCATCCTCCCTCAGCATTTTTCACTGGTAAAACGTCTTCTAATGAAATGCGGCTCAATTCAAGGATAATGCATTACGCCCCGCTCGCTGCACTTTCTGAGTCGCTTTGGCCAGCATCGGAACCAAATTCCCCCCCCGTATAACTCCCCTTTACCTACGCCACCTTCTCCTGCCCCGGATCGAGTCCGGGGCAAGCTCGTTCCCGATTACGCTATTAGCATAGCCTTTAGATATTGCCCCGTGTAGCTCTTGTCATCGCGAGCGACCTTCTCCGGCGTGCCCTCCGCAACGATCTCGCCACCCCGCACGCCGCCGCCCGGTCCCAGATCCAGCACCCAATCAGCCGTCTTGATCACATCCAAATTATGTTCAATGACGATAACCGAGTTCCCCTGCTCCACCAGGCGATGCAACACTTCCAGCAGTTTGCGCACATCCTCGAAATGCAGGCCGGTGGTCGGTTCGTCCAGAATATACAGCGTCTGGCCGGTGCTGCGTTTGCTCAGTTCCTTGGCGAGTTTCACGCGCTGCGCCTCGCCGCCCGACAGGGTCGTTGCCTGCTGGCCGACCTTGACATAACCCAGCCCCACCTCGTTCAGCATCGCCATCTTGCCCTGGATGCTCGGCACCGCCTTGAAGAAGTGCTCCGCATCCTCCACCGTCATGTCCAGCACATCGGCGATGGAATGCCCCTTGTGGCGAACCTCCAGCGTTTCGCGGTTGTACCGTTTGCCGCCGCATTCCTCGCACGTCACGTACACGTCGGGCAGGAAGTGCATCTCGATCTTGATGAGGCCGTCGCCCTGGCACGCCTCGCACCGGCCGCCTTTGACGTTGAAGGAGAAGCGCCCGGGCTTGTATCCGCGGGCCTGGCTTTCGGGCAGGCCGGCGAACCAGTCGCGGATCTGGGTGAAGGCGCCGGTGTAGGTCGCGGGGTTGCTGCGCGGGGTGCGGCCGATGGGGGACTGGTCGATCTCGATCACCTTGTCGCAATGGTCGAGGCCGGTGACCTTGTCATGCGCGCCCGCGATCACCCGCGCGCCATTGAGATGCCGGGCCGCGGCGGCGTAGAGCGTGTCGATGGTGAAGCTCGACTTGCCCGACCCTGATACGCCGGTGACGCAGGTGAAGGTGCCGAGCGGGATGGAGGCGGTGACGTTCTGGAGGTTGTTCGCCCGCGCGCCGTGGACGGTCAGTTTCTTGCCGTTGCCCTTGCGCCGCGTGGTCGGCACAGCGATTTCGCGCCGCCCGGTGAGGTAGTCGGCGGTCAGCGACTTCTTCGATTTAAGCACCTGTTTCAGCGTGCCCTGCGCCACGATCTCGCCCCCGCGCACGCCCGCGCCGGGGCCGATATCGACCACGTGGTCCGCCTGGCGGATGGCGTCCTCGTCATGCTCGACCACGATCACCGTGTTGCCAAGATCGCGCAGGCGTTTGAGCGTCTCCAGCAGGCGGTCGTTGTCGCGCTGGTGCAGGCCGATGCTGGGTTCGTCGAGTACGTAGAGCACGCCCGACAGCCCGCTGCCGATCTGGCTGGCGAGGCGGATGCGCTGGCTCTCCCCGCCCGACAAAGTGCCCGACGTCCGGTCGAGATTGAGGTAGTCGAGCCCGACATTGTCGAGGAAGCCCAGCCGCTCGTTGATCTCTTTCAGGATGGCTCTGGCGATCTGGCTCTGGGTGGGGTTCAGCTTGTCGTCCAGCGACAGGAACCAGTCCTTCGCGTCCGACACCGACATGCGCGTGGGCACGCTGATGTCGATCGGCGCGTCGCGCGGGCCGACCTTCACCGCCAGCGCTTTCGGATTGAGGCGCGCCCCGCCGCAGGTCTCGCAGGGCTGCGCGGTCTGGAATTTGGACAGTTCCTCACGCATCCAGGCGCTCTCGGTCTGCATCAGGCGGCGGTTCAAATTGCCGATCACCCCCTCGAACGCCTTTTGCACGGTATATTGCTTGCGCCCATCCTTGAAGGTTAGCGGCACGCGCTTGCCCTTGGTACCGTGCAGGATCACGTCGCGCTGTTCGGGCGACAGGGCGTTCCATGGCGTGGCAAGATCGAAATCGTAAGCCTTCGCCAGCGACCCCAGCACCTGCATGTAATACGGCGACGGCGGGTTCGATTTCGCCCACGGCACCACCGCGCCCCTCTTCAACGACAATTCCTCGTTCGGCACGACCAGCTGCGGATCGAACAGCAGCTTTTCGCCGATGCCGTCGCAGGTCGGGCACGCGCCTTGCGGGGAGTTGAAGGAGAACAGGCGCGGTTCCACCTCCTCGATGGTGAACCCACTGACCGGGCATGAGAAGCGTTCGGAAAACACGATGCGGTTTTCCGGAACCCCCGCGCCCTTGAGGTTTCCCCCTTTTTCCGTTCGGGCTGAGCTTGTCGAAGCCCTGCCCTTTTCATCTGAAAGTAAAGGCAGCCCTTCGACAGGCTCAGGGCGAACGGATTTGGACCCTTTTGCCAAAACCTCCGCCACCGTGCCATCCGCCAGATCGACATAGGCCAGCCCATCGGCCAGTTTCAGCGCCGTCTCGAAACTGTCCGCCAGCCGCGTTTCCAGGCCCTGTTTTACCGCCAGCCGGTCGACCACGACTTCGATGTCGTGCTTCAGCTTCTTGTCGAGCGCGGGCGCTTCCTCGATTGGGTACAACTCGCCGTCGATCCGCACGCGGGTGAAGCCGGCTTTCTGCCATTCGGCCAGTTCGCGGCGATATTCGCCCTTGCGCGCGCGCACGACCGGCGCGAGCAGATAGATGCGCGTCCCTTCGGGCAAAGCCATGACGCGGTCGACCATGGTGCTGACGGTCTGCGCCTCGATCGGTTCGCCGGTCGCGGGGGAATAAGGCACGCCGACCCGCGCCCATAGCAGGCGCATGTAATCGTAAATCTCGGTGACCGTCGCCACGGTCGATCGCGGATTGCGCGACGTGGTCTTCTGCTCGATCGAGATGGCGGGGGAAAGCCCGTCGATATGTTCGACATCGGGCTTCTGCATCATTTCGAGGAACTGGCGTGCATAGGCGGACAGCGATTCGACATAACGCCGCTGCCCCTCCGCATAGATCGTATCGAACGCCAGGGACGACTTGCCCGACCCCGACAGGCCCGTGATCACAATCAGGGCATCGCGGGGCAGATCGATGTCCACGCCTTTGAGATTATGTTCGCGCGCACCGCGCACCTTGATTTGGGTTAAAGCCATGGCCTCACAGATGGGTAAGCGTTGGGGCATGTTCCAGCGCCCACTCGGGGCGGGGTGGCGCAGACCGGAGAATGCAACGGGCGTGTTCTGCGAATGTTCGGCCAAGGTCAAGGGGGCGGGTCGAGGGGGCGGGTCAGGGGGGCGGGTCAAAGGGGGCGGGCCTACAAGCGGGGTAGTAACGCCTGGCTGTCCCCGTCCCCGCCGCCGTTGTCCCCGCCGCCGCCGCTAGGTAGCAATACCGATGCCGTACACAACCGCCTGGCAAAAGCCCGCCTCTATGTCGGAGGAGATCAGAAAGGCGGGTGTATGGCAATCGAGGCGGGGCTGACGAACGGAACCACACGCATTTCGGTGCGCGCATCCACGCGGATGTCCGCCCGGGGATCGGTGCGGCAGACGAACGGTGCGCTGTCCGCATTCCCCGACAAAACGTTCAAGGCGACCCGGACAAATACGTCCGCGCCCCGTACCGGCAATGGCGGCGAAACCCTGGGCGACAGCATCGCGCGGCGCGATCCGTTATTCGATACGGAAACGCGGATCGAGACGCTGAAGATGGTCTGCGATATCGAAAAGCACGCGATGGGCGCCAATATCGGCGCGTGGGCGGTGATCGCGATCGCATCGAGTTTTCTCCCCAATGCGCATGCATTCGTGGTGCCATTGCTGTTACGCATCTGGGCGATGATGCTGAACCGGCGCGGATGGGCCGACCTGCGCCGTCGGCTGGCCGCCGATCCGGGACGGGTTCCCTCGTTCCGGTATCTGCGCCTGTGCCTGTTCGCGGCGGGGATCACCTGGGCGATACTGCTCTATCCGCTGCTCGCGCAGACGCTGGTCCACCCGGCGCGGGTCGCGGTGGGGGGCACCGTCATCATGGGGATCGCGATCATCTACAGCATGCTGGCCCATATGCGTTCGGTCGCGTTCAGCCTGGCGTCGGGGTTCCTTATAGGGTTCGCGATGGCGGTGCCGTGGGACGATCCGATATTCGCGCTGATGGCGCTGGCCGGCGTGATGGCCATGGGCGGTTGCCTGGTTGCCTATTCGCATTCCAACGCGCGTCAGAAGATCACCACGGCACGCACGCTGGTGCTGAACCGGCGGCTGGAGGAGAAACTCAGCCAGTCGCTGGCGGAAGCGCAGTTCCTGGCGACGCGCGATCCGCTGACGGGCCTGTTCAACCGCCGCGCGTTCTTCGACGGCACGCAGGCGTTCGCGCAGGACGGGGTGCAGCGTTACCTGATGACGCTGGACCTCGATCATTTCAAGCGGATCAACGATACGCACGGGCACGAGATCGGCGACCGAGTGCTGGTCGCCGGCGCGAAGCAGATCCATGCCCTGCTCGATGACATGCCGGGCGACGGCCATCGCGCCTGCCGTTTCGGCGGGGAGGAATTCGTCATCCTTACCGAAGGGCTGGACGAGATCAGCGTCTATCGCAATGCCGAGACGCTGCGGCGCGACCTGCGGCGCATACCCGACATCCTGGGAATGGCCGGAACGCTGGACGTATCCGCTTCCATCGGAGTGGCCCGCATCGGCGGCGGCGATGGGATCGACGACGCACTGCGCCGCTCCGATCTCGCCATGTACCGCGCGAAGGACCGCGGACGGGACCGTGTCGTGATGGCGAACGAGATGGACCGGAGGACGACGGACCAGAGGACGGACGGGACGAAGGACGGGGGGACGAAGGACGGAAGGATGGAAGACGGGGGGACGAAGGAGCGCGCTATGGCGCGATCGGATTGCCAAGCCGCTCGCCAAGCCCGGCCTGCCCCATGATGTTGGCGATCCATTCGCCGACCATCGCCGCCTCCTCTTCGAACACCGCGCTGGCGGACCGGGCCCGGTCGTTCCGGTCGCGTGCCGCGTAATCGCCGCCCAGCTTGCTGTGGTGGTCGAACAGGCCGTCGGGCATCGCCTGCGCCAGCGTGGCGCGATCGACCGGCGCGCTGACGAAGCGGCAGACCGCCTCGAGCGTTCCCAATCGGTCCGCATTGAAAGCGTCGCTGTCCACGCTGCCCATCCGTTCCAATCCGAAGCGCGCCATGTTCTGCGCGAACCAGCGCCGCTGCAGCAACCATGCCAGACCCGCGACCTGCATGTCGGTGAGGGCGAACAGCGCCAGCCGTTCCAGCCCCAGATCGAGCGGCGCGTAGCCCTGCACCTGCAGATAGAGATTGCGCACCCAGTGCCGCCCCATCAATCCGCGCCGGTTGATGGCCGACAGGAAGGACGGCAGATCGTGGCTGATCAGGATCGCCTTCGCGTTCGGCGCCGCCTCCATCAGCGCGGGGATGAGGCGGTTCGCCAGATTGGTCGGCTTTACGAAAATGGTGCGGACATCGCCTTGGGAACCCGGATGCGGGCGCGCCAGCAGCCGGGTCACATCGGCGATGAGGGACGGCGCGGCACCCGCCCCGCCCGCGCAATCGGCGAGGATCGCGGGTTCGCTCATCCCGACGCTGTGACCGCGAATGTTGAGCGCGCGCGCAAGCAGGGTCGACCGGCAGAAGGCGGTGTGGAAGATGAAATGCAGCTGTCCGTCATGCGGCGGCGCCTCGCCGAGCGCGGCGATGGGCAGGGATAGCCTGTCCGACGCCCGCTCCGCCACGCGATCGGCCAGGAAGGCGGGCTGCGCGAAGGCCCGGGCATCCAGTTTGAGGAACGAAACGCTGTCCCGGTCGCGCAGCCACCGGTGAGGCAGCCACAGGGGGTCGGTCAGTACTTGGGTTCGCTCGTCCATGCGGCGGGTCTAGCGGTCCGCGTCACGCTCGCAAAGGGGATCGGCACGCGGCGATTTCGGACCTTTTGAACCGTTCACCCGTTGATGGGCCACCAGGAAACGACAGATCGCCACCATCCGCCCGTCCGGGGCGCCACATGAACGCCGCCGCGATCTGGCAGACCGAACGAGAATTGCCGAATGCATGGCACCCGCCCCCTTCCCCGCCCGATACAACGCCGCCCACTATCACCCGATACCATCAACCAGCCACGCCGCCGCCAGCTTATCCAGCGGCTGCGCGAGCGGCGGATGCGCCGCCGCAACGGCATGGCGCGCCGCCCGCACGGGACGCGGAGGCTAAAACGCAAGACCGCCCTGGCGGTCTCCGCCAGCGTCATGGCCGCCGGCTCCGTCATCGCGCCCGCCATGGGCGATATCGGCGTTTCCGCAGTCGAATTGCCGGCCGCCATCCGGCTGCCTGCGGCGAAGCTGACCACGAGCGCCGCCATGAAGGAGGCGCTGATCGAGGAAGAGGGCGTGCGCTATACCGTCTATGCCGACAGCGCGGGCAATCCGACGGTCGGCGTCGGGCACCTCGTGACCGCGCGGGACGGCCTCTCCATCGGCGATACGATCGCGAAGGACCGGGCGCTGGATTTGCTGGAAGCCGACCTCGAACATGCCGAACGCGTGGTTGCCAGGCTGGCCGGCGACACTCCGCTCTATCAGCATGAATTCGACGCGCTGGTCGATCTCGCCTTCAATGTCGGCGAAGGGTCGCTGTCACAGGCGAACAGCCCCAATCTCAACCGCGCCATCGCCGAACGGGATCACGAGGCGATCGCCGCCGAACTCGATTATATCCGCGCCGGCAATGCGGTGGCCGCGGGCCTGCTCTATCGCAGCGAAAGGCGGGTCGCGATCTTCGTCGATGCGTCCTATGACAATCCCCGCGCCTGAGCGTTCCCACGGATAATCTTGCATCGACCGGCAATCTTGGGTTCAAGGTTCGCCGGTTAACGCTATCGTCATTCGCAAAATCCTGAACGGGGTCGACAATATAATGAAATTGCACACAGTCACCGCTAGCGCCATGGCGCTCATCCTCACCTCCGCCTGTACGACAACCGGCACGGAACCATCGATGACGACCGACACGAGCATAGACACCGCAATCCCCCAGGCGACCGGCTATTTCGCGCAGGAAAGCACGCTGCCGTTCCGGGCACCCGACTTCACGAGGATATCGGACGCGGATTACATGCCCGCTTTCGAACAGGGCATGGCGCTGCACACGGCCGAGATCGCCCGCATCAAGAGCAATCCGGCCGCGCCGACATTCGACAACACCATCGTCGCGCTGGAACAGTCGGGCGACATGCTGGGCCGGGTGGCGACGGTGTTCTTCGCGCTGACCGGCGCGAATACCAACGACACGCTCGACGCGGTCCAGGCCGAGATCGGCCCGAAGCTGAGCGCGCATAGCGATGCCATCACGCTCGACCCGCAGCTGTTCGCGCGGGTGAAGGCGGTGTATGACGGCCGCGCGAATGCCGGGCTGACGCTGGAACAGAACGCGCTTCTGGAAGACACCTACGAAGGCATGGTGCATGCGGGTGCCCTCTTGACCGAAGCGCAGAAGGACGAGGTCCGGCGTCTCAACACCAGGCTTTCCGAAACCACCAACGAATTCGGCCGGTTGGTCCGCGAAGGCACGGTCGCCAACGCGCTGATCGTCGACACGCGCGAAGAGCTGGCCGGCCTGTCCGACAGTGCGATCGACGCGGCGGCGAAGCTGGCGGCGGAAAAGGGCATGGCGGGCAAGTTCGCCATCGCGCTGCAGAACACCACGCAGCAGCCATCGCTGCCCAATCTGACCGACCGCGCCACCCGCGAAAAGCTGTTCAAGCTGTCGGTCCACCGCAACGACCAGCCGGGCGAATTCGACACCCGTATGCTGGTCGCCGAGATTGCCAGCCTGCGCGCTCAGAAGGCGGCGCTGTTCGGGCAGCCCGACTGGGCCAGCTACGTCATGTACGACCGGATGGCGAAGAACCCGAAAACCGCGCTCGATTTCATGGAACAGATGGTTCCCGCCCTCGCTGCGACGCAGCGGCGCGAGGCGGCCCTGCTCAACACCAAGATCGCGCAGGAAGGCGGCACGTTCGAAGTGCAGCCGTGGGACTGGTATCGCTATGCCGAAAAGGTGAAGGCGGAACGCTATGCCTTCGATGAAAGCGCGGTCGAACCCTATTTCCAACTGGACCGTGTGCTGGAAGACGGCATCTTCTACGCCGCCAACCAGCTTTACGGTCTGAATTTCGCAAAACGGACCGACCTGCCGGTCTACCATCCGGACGTGACGACCTACAACGTGTTCGACCGGGACGGCAGCGAACTGGGCGTGTTCTATTTCGACCCGTTCCAGCGTCCGTCCAAACGCGGCGGCGCGTGGATGAGCAATTTCGTCGATCAAAGCTATCTCGAAGGCACGAAGCCAGTGATCTACAACGTGCTCAACATTCCCAAGGCGGCGGAAGGGGAAGTGCAGCTGGTCAGCTTCGACAATGTGAACACGCTGTTCCACGAATTCGGCCACGCGCTGCACGGCTTCTTCGCCGACCAGCAATATGCCAGCATTTCCGGCACCGCGACCGCGCGGGACTTCGTGGAATATCCGAGCCAGGTCAACGAAATGTGGGCAACCGATCCCGCGATCCTGCAAAATTACGCGAAGCATTACGAAACGGGCGAAACGATCCCGATGGAACTGATCGAGAAGATCGAACGGGCGGCGACCTTCAATCAGGGCTACGATTTCGGGGAAGTCGTGGAAGCGGCGCTGCTCGACATGAAGTGGCATGCGCTGAGCACGGAGGAAGCCGCCGCGATCGATACGCCCGAAAAGGTCGATGCGTTCGAACGCAACGCGCTGAAGGAGCTGGGGCTGGAGATCGAACTGGTCCCGCCGCGCTATCGCAGCACCTATTTCAACCACATCTTCAGCAATCCGGCCGGCTATTCGTCGGGCTATTACAGCTATCTGTGGACCGAGATGCTGGATCGCGACAGCCGCAAATGGTTCCGCGACAATGGCGGGCTGACGCGGGCGAATGGCGATCATTATCGTGCAACCGTGCTCAGCCGCGGCGGGACGATGGACTATTTCGACATGTTCCAGAATTTCGCCGGTCGCCAGCCGGACGTTACCCCGATGCTGGAGGCACGCGGCCTGATCGCGGGCGATGCGGATGCGGAGGATATCTCGGACGGTCCGCTACCGCCACGCACGGTCGGCACCACGCCGACGCGTTGATGGGAGGCGGGGCCAGCTTACAGCTTGCCCCGCCAGATCAGCGATTGCCGGTTCATCGCGTGCAGATCGCGCGCCCCGTTGATCACCGCCCGCCCCAGCGCGATCGCATCGCGAAGCTGGCGATCGGAGGCGTGGCGATAGGCGGGGCTGGCAATCGCGTCCTTCCAGTAACCGCCGACCGCGTGGTCCAGCAGGATGCGCTGGAAACAGTGGTCGAGATGCACCGGCCAGTCGCGGCTTCTCGCAAGCCCGGGCATGGTCCGCCGGGTCAGTTCGTTCCATACATCGACGATATCCTGCGCGGCCATGTGGGACCAATCGCCTAACGGTCGATGAGTGCCCGCGCGCGGCCTTCGCCGATCCAGCGCACGGGCGCGTTCCAAACCCGGGCGATCGTCGCTTCGTCCAAGGCGTCCCACGGTTCGCCGAATGCGGCGCATGCGCCATCGTCCAGCACCAGCGCCCGGTCCGCATGGTTCATGGCCGCCGCCAGATCGTGCATCACCACGATCACGCCGACGCCTGTGTCTGCGATCCGCCGCAGATGCGTAAGCAGGCCGCGCCGATGCGCGATGTCGAGCGCGGCCAGCGGTTCGTCGACCAGCAGCCAGCGCGGTTCGCCTGCCAGCACCCGCGCCAGCAGCGCCCGCGCCCGCTCCCCGCCCGACAGTCGCGATACCGGGCGATCGGCGAGCGCATGCAGTTCCATCGCCGCGAGAGCCGCCGCGACCGCATCGCTGTCCGTATCGCCGAACGGCAGCCGCCCCAGCCCGACCAGGTTGCGGACCGACACGTCCCACGCCACCGGCCCGTTTTGCGGCAGATAGCCAATCGCGCGCGCGCGCGTCCGATGCGGCATCGCGTGAACGTCCGCCCCATTCAGCGCAGCGCCGCCGCTATCCGGTCGCAGCAGCCCCGCCATGATCGACAGCAGCGTCGATTTGCCCGCGCCGTTCGGGCCACAGATCGCCGTCACCTGCCCGGGTTCGAAGGCAGCCGTGACGCCGCGCAGCCGGGTTGCCAGCGCAATATCGGTTGCGACGATGCTCACGCCCACACCCCGCTTGTGCCCGTCGCGCCGCCGCGCCGCATCTTCAGGAGCAGCCACAGGAAGAACGGCGCGCCGATCAGGCTCAAGGCAATACCCAGCCGCAATTCGGTGACGGTCGGCAGGATGCGGACCGCGCTGTCCGCAATCAGGACCAGCAGGGCGCCTGCCAGCGCGCTCGGCACGATCAGCGATGACGGCTTGCGGTCCGTCAGCGGGCGGACCAGATGCGGCACGATCAGCCCGACGAAACCGATTATGCCCGCCACCGCGACGCCGCTGCCCACCGTAAGTCCGACGCCCGCGATCAGCCAGGCCTGCAGCACGCCGGGCCGCATGCCGAGCGAGCGCGCGGCATCCTCCCCCAGCATCATCGCGTCGAGATCGCGGCGCGCCATCATGAAGCAGGCCAATCCGGCCAGGGTCAAAGGCGCAGCCATCCACACGTCGCGCCAGCTGCGATCGGTCAGCGCGCCCATCAGCCAGGTGACGATCTCGCTCATGGCGAAGGCGTTGGGCGCGAAGCTGATCGCCAGGCTGGTCAGTGCGCCCGCGAGGCTGGCGATCATCATGCCGGCCAGCGTGAACAGCGCAATGCCGCCGGTGCGCCCCGCGATCAGCGCCAGCAGCGCCATCGCGCCGCCCGCGCCGATGAGGGCGAAAGCGGGGAGCAACCAGGCGTTCACCCCCGCCAATCCGCCGAACAACCCCAGGATGGGTCCGACCCAGAAACTCGCCACCGCGCCCAGCGCCGCGCCCGGCGCGATGCCGAACAGTCCGGGATCGGCCAGCGGATTGCGCAGATAGCCCTGCATCGCCGCCCCCGCCGCGCCCAGCCCCGCGCCGATCGTCACCGCCAGCAACGCACGCGGCAGGCGCAGTTCGGCGAGGATGACCGAGGCGTTCGGCGTCGCCGCTTCCAGCCACACGCGCCCGGCCAGCAGCGATGCGGCGCAGGCGATCGCCAGCAGGACCGCCAATGCGATGTTCAGCCGCGACGTCATATGGCTTCCCGGATGGCGCGCAGCCGGTCCATCGCGCGGATGATCGTCGGCCCGCCGCAATAAAGCAGCGCGGGATCGAACGGCATGACGGCCATATCGCCGGCCGTCCGAAGCCGCGCCAGGGCGGGATGGTGTTGCCCGCGTTCCTGACCCGCGATCAGGAGAAGATCGGCCGGGTCCGCCAGCAGCCGTTCCAGGGGCAGGTAGTCAGCCTGCCCCAAACCCATCGACGCGCTATGGCTGGCGAACCCCGCGTGGCGGAGCAGCGCGTTGACGAGTGCCCCTTCCCCCGCGACGATCCCGGCGGGCTGCCACAGCACGGTGGCGATAGGTTCCTTATTGCGCGGTGCGGCTTTTGCCACGCTTCGCGCGATGCGGGCGTTGAGCGCCCCGCCCTTCGCCGGCTGTCCGCTGGTCCGGGCCAGCCGCGTGACCTGTGTTTGGCTTTGCGCGAGGGTCGATGCGATGCCGACCGTTTCGACCCTGATCCCCAGATCCATCAGCGCGTTGCGGGTCGCGGGGGCGATGAAATCGCTGGCGACGACGATATCGGGTCGCAGCGCCAGCACCTCCTCCACCGTACCGCCGGTCGCGGGATAGCGGCGGGCGAGGTCCAACTCCATCGATGTGGAGGCGGGATCGTGGCTGTAATGCGATATCGCCAGCAGTTGCCCCGGTTCGGTCACTTCCGCCAGTATGGCGTCGGTGCAGGGGTTGAGGCTGACGATCGTGGGGTGCGGGGGAAGTGCCGCGGGTTCGATGGGAGCGCTACACCCCATCACCGTCATTCCCGCGAACGCGGGAACCCAGAGTTTCATGACGCGCCAGATTGCTCTGGGTCCCCGCTTTCGCGGGGATGACGATACGGTTCGCATCAGAACCGCGCCCGCGCTCCTGCAAACGCGCCGCGCCCCGGCGTGCCGAAGCCCGCCGCGGTCTGGTAATCATGATCGAACAGGTTCTCGACCCGCCCGAACAGTTCGAACGTGTCCGCCACCGGCAACGAAGCGCGCAGCGTCACCACCTGATAGCCATCCAGCCGCGTGAAGTTTCCGGGATCGTCGAAACTGTCGCTCACCATGCGGATATCGCCGCCCAGGGCAAGGTCGGCCAGCGGCGTGATCCATTCGGCCGACAGCGTCAGCGCATGGTTCGGCCGCCGCGCCAGATCGTTGCCCGCATTGGCCTCGCCTTCGCTACGGTTTTCGGCGTCCATATAGGCATAGGCAGCGCGCATTCCGAACCGGTCCGACGGGTTCGAACCGAATTCCAGTTCCACGCCCTCGGCCCGCACCCGCCCCACATTGTCGTAGGTGCCGAAGGGGCGATCGTCGCATATTTCGGTCTCGATCGCGAAGCAGGACACGAATTCGATCTGGTTCTCGCTATCGCGGCGGAAGGCGGTCGCGGCAGCGTAGAACGGTTGGCTGCGGTCGTTCCAAGCGATGCCCAGATCGTAGCTGGTGCTGGTTTCGGGCTGCAGCGCGTCATTGCCGAAATCGCTCAATAGCTGGAACAGGCTGGGCGCCTTGAACCCCTCCCCCACACTGGCGCGCAGGCGGATATCGCGCGCGATTTCGTAGCTGACATCCGCGCCGAAACTGGTCGCCCCGCCGAAATCCGCGTGATCGTCGTGCCGTATGCCGACATGGCCCGACAGGGGGCCGAATTCGATGCCCGCCTGCGTGTAGGCGCCGATGATGTGCGTGTCCCGCCGCGCCGCGAAACTGGTTTCGAAAGCGGTCCGTTCCCCCTCGGCACCGAAATTGACGATCAGGGGGCCGATCGGTCGCCATTCGCCGCGCAGCTCAACCCGGTCCGACTGCCCTTCGCTGGCGAAGCCCGGCCCGGTTCCGAACGCCGGATTGAAATTGTCGCGCGCGGTATCGGCGAAGGAATAGGAGCCGATGAGGAACAACGGCCCGGTGTCGTAGCGCACGCCCGCCGCACCCGAATATTGCGTGGTTTCTTGAAACTCGTCGGTGTCGATCAGGCCGAAGGGGAATTCATCGGCGAGGCCGTCGATCTCCAGCGACCCTTCGGCGTAGCGTCCGCGCGCGAACAGGGAGAGGCGGTCGGACAGGTACAGGCTGCCGCGCGCCGCCAGCGCATATTGTTCGAACCCGTCGGCTTCCGTGCCCGCATCGGCGGCGGAAAAGCCGTCGGTCGTGACATAGCCGCCCGACAGTCCGAGATAGATGTCGTTAGTCGCCACGCCGCCATGGGCGGCGGCGTAGACCGTGTCGCGCGCGCCATATTCGCCGCTGACGGACAGGCCCGTATCGTCGCGGGTCGACGCGATCAGGACGCCGCCGACCGCGTCGGATCCCCAGATGGTGGAATTGGATCCGCGCAGCAGGTCGATCTTGTCGAGATTGCCCGCGAGCAGATTGCCGAAATCGTAACCGCCGGCGGGCGAAGCGGGATCGGCGACGCGCACCCCGTCGATCAGCACCAGCAGCTGCTCCGCCTCCGCCCCGCGAACGCGAACGCCGGTGAACGCGCCCAGCCCGCCATTGCGGGTAATGGCGACGCCCGGCGCACGTTCCAGCACGCGGGTGAGGTCCGGCCCCTGCACGCTCTCGATCTCGTCGCGCCCGATGACGGTGACCGCCTGGCCGGTATCCTCGACTTCGGACCGGGTACCGGTGGCGGTAACGGTGATCTCCGTTTCGGCAACAACGTCGTACACGGGTAGAGGATCATCCTGCGCCGCGACGGGGTATGCAACCGCACAAATCAGCAAAAACAGATATTTACGCATAATAATTCCCATCTTGAGCGAAGTCGCCCATGACGGAAAGCGGCCGCACGCATTCGCGGCCCTGCCATCTGCCGTCGGTACACCCCGCCCGCGACATGAACGACGGCCGCCGGCAGGTCTCCTGGCTCCCGGATCGATGCGCGCCGCCCGCCTTCCCGCTATTCGCAGTGGCATGTGGGGCAGCATGCTCCCCGGTCACAGTTGCGGGGGCAGCGGATGGATCGGGGACCTGACCCCTCACACCCTTCCCTCTTAGGTCCGCGTGCCGGAACGCGCGGACAACCGGTGACGTGGGGTGCGCAATAGGCGCGCCGTTATCGAGCCGCAAGCAATTCACGCAAACTTCACCACCATGCTTAACCGCATCGGTCGATCTGTTCCGCTAAGGGACGCTCGCCATTCCCGCATGGCGTCGAACTGCCGCGCCCGATACGCGCCGCAGCGCGCCCTGACCTACCGCCCGCTCCATCGAAAAGAGTTTCGCCTGACCCACCCCGCATTCTCCAACGACGAACAGCGCACCGCCGCGCTGCAGACGCGTCTGCGCGCAAGGCGGGATCGCCCCGTGCCCGTCCACAGACAGGTCTGGCGCAGGCTGACGGCGAAGCATCGCGGACGGCGGCTGGCGGCGCTGGCTCTGGCGATCGGCGTTCCCGCGATGGCCGCGCCCGAAGGGTGGCGCACGCTGACCGGGCGCGAGGCCGATCCGCAGACCGCGCCCGCGCCAACGCCGATGCCGTTCGAGACGGCCGGTTTCAGCTTCCCCGGCTCCGCCTTCTACTACATCGAACAGTCGCCCGGCATGGTGCCGGTGGCGGAAGACCGCGAATTCGCCCTGTTCGACATGTCCGGAACCGGCGGCGCGGACGGGCCGCCGCAAGCCGCGCTGGTCGTGCCCGAACGCGCCGGTCCGGCGGCGCGCGGATTCTCCCTGACGGGAGGCGGCATGGACCAGGCCCGCGCGCTGCAATGCATGACCCAGGCGATCTATTACGAAGCCGCAAGCGAGGCGGATGGCGGCCAGCGCGCAGTCGCGCAGGTCGTGCTGAACCGCGTATCCCACCCCAGCTATCCCAACAGCGTATGCGGCGTGGTGTTCCAGGGGTCGCAGCGGCGCACCGGGTGTCAGTTCAGCTTCACCTGCGACGGCTCGATGCGGCGCACACCCTCGGCCGGTGCCTGGGCGCGTGCGCAGCAACATGCACGGCGCGCGCTCACGGGATCGGTGTTCGAGCCCGTCGGTCTCGCCACCCATTACCACACGGTGTGGATCTATCCCTATTGGGCGCCCAGCCTCGATCATATCGGCACGATCGGCGCGCATCGGTTCTACCGGTGGAAGGGCAAGGCCGGGAAGCCCGCCGCCTTCCGCGCGCGCTATGCCGGACTGGAACCTTCCGCCGCCCGTAACACGCGGCTTGCCGGGATGGACGGGGAACGCGCGGGCATCGACCCGCTGGGCCGCGCCGACCCGATCGCATTGGCAAAAGCGTATGAGACGGGCCGGTTGAAAGCGCTGGAAACGGACGGCGCGCCGGTCGCTCCCGCCACGCGCACGCCCCCCGTACGCGGACCGGCACCCCGCTATTCCGCGCCCGTCGAACAGCGCGGCGGGGACGCGCTCTACAGGGCAGAAAACCTTCCGACCGGAAGCACGGTCAGACCGGAATACGCCAATAGCGGGCGCTGGATAGCCGAGCCGAACTAGGCCACCCGCAATGGCGGCGACATGCTTAACGTGCGCGCAACCCTAACTTGGAACGAAAGTTTAGCCAGTCGGTCCTACATCGAACAGGCCCGGCCGAACCTCCGATTACGATGCAAGCTGTTCTTTCTTATCAGGTGTTTATCGATGACCGTCCATTTCGCCGCCGCCCGAACCGCATCCGCTTCGCCCGTCGCCCGGGTATTGACGCGGGGCTGGGCGTGTGGCCGGGTGCGGGGCGCGGCGAACGACAATTACGCCAAGATGGGCGACGATACGCTGTTGAGCGCCGCATTGCGCCATTTCGCGCAGCATGGCCTGCGCGCCGCGATTGAAGCGCGCCAGGAAGCGGAACGGGCATTCTTCGCCGGCAACCGCGACGCGTATCTATGGTGGCTCGGGGTGTGCCGGACGCTGGACCGGCGCATGGCGGAGCAGATGGAACGGCGCTAGACCGCCGCGCTTTCGCTGTGCCCGATAACGGGACGATAACGGGGCAGTAACCGGCCAGTACGGCGCGGTGGATACTATAATTCCATCCGATTAAATGCTTTTCATGATACGTAGTAACCCTGATAGGCTCGTGTTAACCAATCGGTAGCGTCTGCTCCCTAGGGCAAACCCATGAACTGGGTGGCCCGCTATCATGGAACTTGGGACAGATGGCGCGGCAGCCGCCGCGACGATACGCTGTCCGAACGCGTGCAGCGCACCCTTGTCAATACGCTCTATGCGCAGCCGGCCAGCCTGGCGATCGGCGCGATCAACGGGATCGGCTGTACCGCGGTTGCCGCGCTGGTCAGCGGCGAAGCGCTGCTGGTCTATGCCAGCTTCGTCCTGAGCATAATCGCCATCTTCCGGATCATCGGCGCGGTCAGCCTGTCGCCCCGCAACCGCGGATGGTCCGCGCGGCGGTTGCGGGTCTTTTACGAAGTCGGCGCGTTCAGCTATTCCTTCGTGCTCGGCCTGGTTGCCGCCATGACCATGGTGCTGGCGGTCGAGACATCGCTGCAATTGCTGACGGTGGCCAACGCCGCCTGTTACGGCGTGGGCATCTGCGCGCGCAATGCCGGACGGCCGGCCACGGCGATGGGCCAGCTGTGCCTGACCTTCGCGCCGATACTGGTCGCCTGCCTCATGATCGGCACGTTGCCGCTCTATGCGCTCGCCGCGACCATAATATTGCTGGTCCCGGCCATGTCGTCGATCACCTACAATGTTTTCAAGGTCCTGCGCGATTCCATCGGATCGGCGGAAACGAACGCCCGGCTTGCCGAACGCATGCGTCGCCTGGCCCGGACCGACGTGGTGACCGGCCTGTCCAACCGTGCGGGTCACAACCAGGATCTGGTCGCCCGGCTGATGCACCTTGGCGAAGGGCGGATGCTGGCGCTGTTCTGGCTCGACCTCGACCGGTTCAAGGAAGTGAACGACCTGCTCGGCCATCCGGTCGGCGATCGGGTGCTGCGCGAAATCGCCGAACGCCTGTCCGATGTCGCGCCGGACAATTCGAACATCTCCCGTTTCGGCGGCGACGAATTCATCCTGCTGTGCGAAGTCGCCGACCGCAAGCAAAGCGAAATGCTGGCGAGCGAACTCCATGCCGAGATCATGCGCCCCATCCGGATCGATCGCGAACGGCTGGAAGTGAACGCCTCCATCGGGATCGCGGTATTGCCCGATGACGGGACGGACGCCGACACGCTGATGCAGAATGCCGATCTGGCGCTGTATCACGCCAAGGCGAACGGGCGGAAGCAGACCTGTTTCTACGATCCGACGATGAGCCGCGATCTCGCCCGCCGGCGGGAAATCGAATCCGAACTGCGCGCCGCCATCCAGCGCGACGAACTGTCGATCTATTTCCAGCCGATCGTCGATCTCGCATCGGGCCGCATCCGTTCGTTCGAGGCGCTGGTGCGTTGGTTCCATCCGCAGAAGGGCGAATTGCGGCCCGACGAATTCATTCCGGTGGCGGAGGAAACCGGCGTCATCATCACGCTGGGCAACTGGATCACCGCGCAGGCCGCCAAGGTCGCTTCGCAATGGCCCGCAGACGTGACGGTCGCCGTCAACCTGTCGCCTCTGCAGATCAAGGCGCCGGGCGCCGCGCTGGGCATCCGCAACGCCTTGCGCGAAGCGGGGCTGGACCCGTCCCGGCTGGAGCTGGAAGTGACCGAGAACCTGTTCGTGGAAGACAACGCCGCGACCGAAGCCTTCATGGAGGAACTGTCGCAGATCGGCGTGCGTTTCGCGCTCGACGATTTCGGCACGGGTTATTCCTCTCTCGGCTATATCCAGCGTTATCCGTTCGGCAAGATCAAGGTCGATCGCAGTTTCGTGTCCGGTCCTGATGTCGGGCGCAAGACCGATGCGATCATCCACGCGGTGGCCGAACTGGGATCGAAGCTGAACATGGATATCGTCGCCGAAGGACTGGAAACGATCGACCAGGTGCACAAGGTCCGCGCGGCGGGATGCACCCTTGGCCAAGGCTTCTATTTCAGCCGTGCGGTGCCGGATTACATGGCGGCCATGCTGCTCGCGCAGGAAGACGGGGAGACGACGTGTCGCCACGCTTAGGCGATGCCGATCCCCGGCGACGCGCGCCCATTCGGCAATAGTCCAACGGTAGACAAGACATTTGCGAATGCGAACCATTTGCGCGGGATAGTTGCAAATCGGCCGGGATTGCGGTTGCAAAGCCCCGGCCCTCCGCCTAATCCGATGTCACCGGCCCGAACGGGTCCGGCGCGGCCTTCTTGCGGGATGCGAAGGCGCGCCGGCGGGCTTCGGTTCGTTCACCGGTTCCGCAGCTTCAAAGGACGCGCAGTCTATATGGCCCCCCCCTCCGCTTCGAAAACTCGCAACAAGATCGCCCTCGTCGGTTCCGGCATGATCGGCGGCACGCTGGCGCACCTCGCCGCGGTGAAGGAACTGGGCGACATCGTCCTGTTCGATATCGCGGAAGGCATGCCGGCGGGCAAGGCGCTCGACCTCAGCCAGGCGGGCCCCGTCGAAGGGTTCGACGCGAACCTCAAAGGCACCAGCGACTACGCGGACATCGCGGATAGCGACGTCGTGATCGTGACCGCCGGCGTGCCGCGCAAGCCAGGCATGAGCCGCGACGATCTGCTCGGCATCAATCTCAAGGTGATGAAGGCGGTGGGCGAAGGGATCCGCGCCAACTGCCCCGACGCTTTCGTCATCTGCATCACCAATCCGCTCGACGCGATGGTGTGGGCCCTGCGCGAGTTTTCCGGCTTGCCGCATGGCAAGGTCGTGGGCATGGCCGGCGTGCTCGACAGCGCGCGGTTCCGCCACTTCCTGGCTGAAGAATTCGACGTGTCGATGGAAGACGTGACCGCCTTCGTGCTGGGCGGCCATGGCGACACGATGGTCCCGGTCCTCGAATATTCGACGGTCGCGGGCATTCCCGTACCCGACCTCATCACAGATGGGCTGGTCCACGCAGGAGAAGATGGACGCGATCGTCGACCGCACCCGCAAGGGCGGCGGCGAGATCGTCGGACTGCTTGGCAATGGCAGCGCCTATTACGCCCCCGCGACCGCCGCGATCCAGATGGCCGAAAGCTATCTGAAGGACAAGAAACGCGTCCTCCCCTGCGCGGCCTATCTCGACGGCCAATATGGCGTGGACGGCCTCTATGTCGGCGTCCCCATCGTGATTGGCGCGAACGGCGTCGAACGGATCGTGGAAATCGAACTGAACGACGAAGCGAAGAAAGGCTTCCAGGTCAGCGTAGACGCGGTCGAGGAACTGCTGGAAGCGTGCAAGGGGCTGGATAGCAGCCTTGCCTAAGCACGCGCATCTATTGGCCTTCGCGCATGCTCATTGTGGTCGCGCCTACGCAAGACGAAGCGGGTTCGACAGGGAATTGAAGCGAAAGCTGGATAGAGATTTCAAAGGATAATGATGAATAGCTGCAACAAAACGATACTCGCCGGCTGCGCCGCCATCATGGCGATCGCCACCCCGGCTTCGGCGCGCGAGATCGATCGGATCGAGATCGTCCAGCTGGTCGATCCTTCCGAGCGGGTCGTGCCCAAATCCTCCTGTCAGGACGAAAAGACGATCCCCGCCGGCCAGGTCGAGAAACTGAAGCTGTGCACCAAGTGGCGGCATGAACTTTCCTACACGATGACCCGCCGCTTCCTGGTGGCCGATGCCGCCGACAAGCTGCCCAAGGATCAGCGGCGGCTGGTGGAGGCATGCCTCAACCGCGCCGCCGCGCGGGCGCAGACCGAAGCGCGCGGCGCCGACCTGCTGCTGGCGGATGCCCGCGTCGGTTTCGAACGGTGCGCCGTCAGCTCCAACATCGCCGATGCCGGGGCCATCACTCTCAGTTTCGACGACAAGAGCGAAGATCGCCGCGTCCGATAGATACGCCATAATTTCAGGGAAACTTACATGTCGATCCTCGTAAACAAAGATACCAAGGTCATTACCCAGGGAATGACCGGCGATACCGGCACGTTCCACACGCAGCAGGCGCTCGATTACGGCACGCAGATGGTCGCGGGCGTGACGCCGGGCAAAGGCGGCACCACGCATATCGGCCTGCCCAATTTCAACACCGTGCGCGAAGCGAAGGCGGAAACGGGCGCAACCGCGTCGTGCATCTATGTCCCGCCGCCCTTCGCAGCCGATGCGATCTGCGAGGCGATCGATGCGGAAATCGAACTCATCATCTGCATCACCGAAGGCATTCCGGTGCTCGACATGGTCCGCGCGAAAGCGGCGCTGGAGGGCACCAATTCGCGCCTGATCGGGCCCAATTGCCCCGGGGTGCTGACGCCGGAAGAATGCAAGATCGGCATCATGCCGGGCAAGATCTTCAAGAAAGGCAGCGTCGGCGTCGTCTCGCGCTCCGGCACGCTGACCTACGAAGCGGTGCATCAGACCACCATGGTCGGGCTGGGCCAGACCACGGCGGTCGGCATCGGGGGCGATCCGGTCAACGGCACCAATTTCATCGACGTGCTGGACCTGTTCCTGGATGACGAGGAAACCAAGTCGATCATCATGATCGGCGAAATCGGCGGCAGCGCGGAAGAAGAAGCCGCGCAATTCCTGAAGGACGAAGCCGCCAAAGGCCGCAGCAAGCCGACCGTCGGTTTCATCGCGGGCCGCACCGCCCCTCCCGGACGGCGCATGGGCCATGCCGGGGCGATCGTCTCGGGCGGCAAAGGCGGCGCGGACGACAAGATCGCCGCGATGGAAGACGCCGGCATCCGCGTATCGCCCTCCCCCAGCGAGCTCGGCACCACGCTGGACGCGATGCTGAAGGAAATGGCCTAGCGTCCTAATGCGTGTCCCCGCGGAGGCGGGGACCTCAGGCAATTCGAAGCGATGGCAAATCCCGGCTATGTCTATATACTTACGAACAAGCCAATGGGCACTCTGTATATTGGCGTCACCAATGATCTGCCGAAACGCATCGAACAGCATAGGGCCAAAGCAGTTTCGAGTTTCACAAAGAGGTTCAATTGCTTCGAACTCGTATGGTTCGAGCGTTTCGAAAATATTGAGGATGCGCGCGCATTCGAACTTAGGGTGAAGAAGTGGAACCGGGCTTGGAAGGTAACGCGTATTGTCGAGCGAAACCCGCGATGGTTGGATTTGGCACGCGAGTTGTGAAATAGCGCGTTAACCCTGAGGCCCCCGCCTTCGCGGGGGCTGAATGAGGAATAGCAATGGGTAATGAAAAGCAGAATTTCCTCCCCGAGATGACCGATCAGGACGGGCCGCAGCCCGGCCCCAGCTGGGCGAACCCCCGCTGGCTGGCGGAAGTTGTCGACAGCGATGCGGACCTAACGCGAGCGCTCGATCCCACGCAGATGCGCGCGGCGGTGAAGGCCGGTGCGAAGAAGGCGGGCAAATCGCTCGATCCCGCCGCGATCGAGGAAGCGGCGGGCGACAGCATCCGCGCCATGCTCTTGGTGCGGCTCTACCGGGTGCGCGGGCATCTCGCGGCCAATCTCGATCCGCTCGATCTCGCCAGTCGCGAAACGCCCGAAGACCTGACACTCGCCTGGCACGGTTTCGAAGGGCAGCGGGACCGCGAAGTCTATGTCGGCGGCGTGTTCGGTTACGAATGGGTGCGCGTGGGCGAGCTGTTCGACGTGCTGCAGCGCACCTATTGCGGCAATGTCGGACTCGAATACATGCACATCGCCGACACGGAAGAACGCCGGTTTTTGCAGGACAAGTTCGAATCCCCCGAAGACACGATCCAGTTCACGCCCGAAGGCAAGAAGGCGATCCTCGCTTCCGTCATTCGCGGCGAAGGATACGAGAACTTCCTCGGCAAGAAATATGTTGGCACGAAGCGGTTCGGTTTGGATGGCGGGGAAAGCATGATTCCCGCGCTGGAAGCCGTCATCAAGCATGGCGGCCAGGCGGGCGTGCGCGAGATCATCTACGGGATGGCGCATCGCGGCCGGCTGAACGTGCTCGCCAACGTCATGGGCAAACCGTACAAGGTGATCTTCCACGAATTTTCCGGCGGCAGCGCCAATCCGGAAGATGTCGGCGGATCGGGCGATGTAAAATACCACCTAGGCACCAGCACCGACCGGGAATTCGACGGTATCTCGGTGCACATGTCGCTGGTCCCCAACCCCTCCCATCTGGAAGCGGTCAATCCGGTCGTGCTGGGCAAGGCGCGCGCGCAGCAGGCGGTGCGCGACGATCTGGACGATCACGAACAGGTGCTGCCCGTCCTCATCCATGGCGACGCGGCGTTCGCTGGCCAGGGCATCGTGTGGGAATGCCTCGGCTTTTCGGGCGTCAACGGATACAATACCGGCGGCTGCATCCACTTCGTCATCAACAACCAGATCGGCTTCACCACCAGCCCGCAATTTGCGCGTTCCAGCCCTTACCCCTCCGACGTGGCGAAAGGCGTGCAGGCACCCATCCTGCATGTGAACGGCGACGATCCCGAAGCGGTGACCTTCGCCTGCAAGCTGGCGGTCGAGTATCGCCAGACGTTCAAGCGCGATATCGTGATCGACATGTGGTGCTATCGCCGGTTCGGCCACAATGAAGGCGACGAGCCCAAATTCACCCAGCCGCTGATGTACGACGCCATTCGCGAACACCCGAAGGTCAGCTTCCTCTATTCCGACAAGCTGCTGGCCGAAGGGGTGATCGAAGAAGGTACCGCACCCCAGCTGCGCGACGAATTCGACGATCTGCTGCAGGGCGAATTCGACGCGGCGAAGGATTACGAACCCAACAAGGCGGACTGGTTCGGCGGACGGTGGTCGGGCCTCAGCCGTCCGGCCGATGCGGAGAACGCGCGCCGCAACGTCGATACCGCGATCGACAGGAAACTGTTCGACAGCCTGGGGCGCACGCTGACCTCGGTCCCGGACGATCACGACATTCACAAGACGCTCGGCCGGGTGCTCAAGGCCAAGGCGGACATGTTCGAAACCGGCGAGGGGTTCGACTGGGCCACCGGGGAAGCGCTCGCCTTCGGCAGCCTGGTGACCGAGGGTTACGGCGTGCGCCTGTCCGGCCAGGACAGCGGGCGCGGCACGTTCAGCCAGCGTCACGCCGTCTGGATCGACCAGACCAGCGAAGACAAGTATATTCCGCTCACGCAGCTGCCGCACGGCAAGTTCGAAGTCTATGACAGCCCGCTGTCCGAATATGGCGTGCTCGGCTTCGAATACGGCTTCGCGATGGCCGATCCCAAGACGCTGGTGTTGTGGGAGGCGCAGTTCGGCGATTTCGCCAATGGCGCGCAGATCATGATCGACCAGTTCATCGCCAGCGGAGAGGTCAAGTGGCTGCGCGCCAACGGCCTCGTCCTGCTGCTGCCGCATGGTTACGAGGGGCAGGGGCCGGAGCATTCCAGCGCCCGTCTGGAACGCTTCCTGCAACTTTGCGCGAACGACAATATCCAGGTGTGCAACATCACCACGCCAGCGAACTACTTCCACGTGCTGCGCCGCCAGATGCTGCGCCCGTTCCGCAAGCCGCTGGTCATCATGACGCCCAAGAGCCTGCTGCGCCATCCCATGGCGCGCAGCGATGCGGCCGAATTTATGGGCGACCATCAGTTCATGCGGATCAAATCGGACACGAAGGATATGGCCGACAAGGACGTGCGGCGGCTGGTCCTGTGTTCGGGCAAGGTCGCCTACGATCTGATCGAGAAGCGCGACGAACACGATATCGGCGACGTGTCGATCGTCCGGCTCGAACAGCTCTACCCCTTCCCCGGCGAACCGCTGGCCAAACGCATCGGGCGAATGGACAATCTGCAGGAAATCGTCTGGTGCCAGGAAGAACCGAAGAACAACGGCGCCTGGACCTTCGTCGATCGCCTGATCGAGGAAGCGGCACTGGCAGCGGGCAAGTCCCTGCGCCCGATCTATGCCGGCCGCGAGGATGCGGCATCGCCCGCCACCGGTCTTGCGAAACGCCACAAGGCGCAGCAGGAGGCGCTGGTCAGCCTCGCCCTCGACCTGTCGAACAGCGGCAAGACCGCCAAAGTCACCATCGAACGCCCTCCCGCGAAAAACCCCCGGGCAGACGGCTAAGGAACACCCATCATGGCCACTGAAATCGAAGTCCCCGCCCTTGGCGAATCCGTCACCGAAGGCACGATCGGCGAATGGCTCAAGAAGCCCGGCGACGCGGTCGCGGTGGATGAGCCGATCGTCAGCCTGGAAACGGACAAGGTCGCGGTCGACGTGCCCTCCCCCATTGCGGGCGTCATTCAGGAACTGAAGGCCGAAGTCGGCGATACGGTCGAAGTCGGCGCGGTCATCGCCACGGTCGAAGCGGGCGGTACGCCAGCGGCCAAGGGCGACGAAGCCGGGCGCGCAGCGGAGGATGCCGAGGACGGCAAGGCGCGGCGGGCCGCCGATGATAAAGAGGACGACGAGCAGGGCGACAAGCATAGCTACAAGAAGGGCGAGGACGAGGTACGGCAGGACCCCGCCCCCATCAGCGCCGCGTCCGACGCGTCGCAGACACTGTCCCCCGCAGTTCGCCGCGCCGTGCTGGAACACGGCATCGACCCTTCCATAGTCAAGGGCACGGGCCGCGACGGCCGTCTGACCAAGGAAGACGTGCTCGCCGCCGCCAAGGCGAAGGGCGACACGCCGGCGCAAGACACCGCCCCGGACAAGGCGGATGCAACGGATGCACCCAAGCCCGCCCGCAACACCGAACGGGTCAAGATGACCCGCATGCGGCAGACCATCGCCAAGCGGTTGAAATCGGCGCAGGACACCGCCGCGCTGCTCACGACGTTCAACGATGTCGACATGACCGCCGTGATCGAAGCGCGCACGAAGTACAAGGAACTGTTTGCCAGGAAACACGACATAAAACTGGGCTTCATGGGCTTTTTCGCCAAGGCCGCGCATCTGGCGCTCAAGGACGTGCCATCCGTCAACGCGCAGATCGACGGGGACGAGATCGTCTATCACGATTACGTCGATATTTCGGTCGCGGTCAGCGCGCCCAACGGGCTGGTCGTGCCGGTGGTGCGCGATGTCGACAAGAAAGGCTTCGCGCAGATCGAGAAGGACATCGCCGATTTCGGTGCGCGGGCGAAAGAGGGTACGCTGACGATGGAGGACATGTCCGGCGGCACCTTCACCATTTCCAATGGCGGCGTTTTCGGCAGCCTGATGTCCACCCCGATCATCAATCCCCCGCAAAGCGCGGTTCTGGGCCTCCACCGGATCGAGGATCGCGCGGTCGTGGTGGATGGCGAAGTGGTCGTGCGCCCGATGATGTATATCGCGCTCAGTTACGATCACCGCCTGATCGACGGGCGCGAAGCGGTGACCGCATTGAAGATCATCAAGGAAGCGATCGAGGATCCCACGCGGATGCTGATCGATCTGTAAATTTCTCACGACACCCCGTTCGGGCTGAGCCTGTCGAAGCCCTGCTCTTCCTTTTCGAGCGACGGACCTTAGAGAAAGAAGTGCAACCCTTCGGCAGGCTCAGGGTGAACGGGAAATATTATGGCTGACCAGAATTACGATTACGACGTCCTTGTCATCGGCGCCGGGCCCGGCGGTTACGTCGCGGCGATCCGTGCGGCGCAGTTGGGGTTGAAGACCGCCTGCGTCGAGAGCCGCGAGACTTTGGGCGGGACATGCCTCAACGTCGGGTGCATTCCATCGAAGGCGCTGCTGCATGGGTCCGAACTGTTCCAGGAAGCCGCGGGCGGTCACATGGCGATCTGGGGCATCAAGGCGGAAGCCACGCTCGATCTGGATGCCATGATGGCGGAAAAGGACAAGGCGGTCGGCGAACTGACGGGCGGCATCGAATTCCTGTTCAAGAAGAACAAGGTCACCTGGATCAAGGGCCATGCCGCGTTCGAGGATGCGCATACGGTCAAGGTCGGCGACGAGACGGTCACCGCCAAGGACATCGTCATCGCGACCGGTTCCGACGCCTCCCCCCTGCCCGGAGTCGAGGTCGACGATGAACGCATCGTCGATTCCACCGGCGCGCTCAAGCTGGACGAAGTGCCCGAACATCTGGTCGTCATCGGCGGGGGGGTGATCGGCATGGAACTCGGCTCCGTCTGGCGGCGTCTTGGCGCGAAGGTCACGGTGGTCGAATATCTCGACATGCTGCTGCCCGGTTACGACAAGGACGTGCGCAAGGAAGCGGGCAAGATCTTCAAGAAACAGGGCATGGACCTTAAACTGAAGACCAAGGTGACCTGCGCCGAGGTCAAGACAAAGGGCGTCACCCTGACGCTGGAACCCGCGGATGGTGGGGACGAACAGACTCTCGAAGCGAGCCATGTGCTCGTGTCCATCGGCCGCCGCCCGCATACCGACGGGCTCAATCTCGACGCGATCGGGCTGGAATTGAACAAGCGCGGGCAGATCGAAGTCGAGCATGACTTTCGCACGAAGGTCGACAGCGTCTGGGCCATCGGCGACTGCGTGCCTGGCCCGATGCTCGCCCACAAGGCCGAAGACGAAGGCATCGCCTGCGCGGAGAACATCGCGGGGCAGACCGGCATCATCAACCACGCAATCATCCCCGGCGTCGTCTACACCATGCCCGAATTCGCCGATGTCGGTTTGAGCGAGGAAGAGGCGAAGGAAAAGGGGCACCAGGTCAAGATCGGCAAGTTCCCGATGGCCGCCAACAGCCGATCCAAGGCGAACCGCGATACGGAAGGGTTCGTGAAGGTCGTGGCCGATGCGGATACGGATCGCGTGCTGGGCGTGCACATCGTCTCCAGCCTGGCCGGAACGATGATCGCGCAGGCGGCGCAGGCGATGGAGTTCGGCGCGACGTCGGAAGATATCGCGTACACCTGCCACGCGCATCCGACCCATGCGGAGGCGCTGAAGGAAGCCGCGATGGCCGTTCAGGGTAAGCCGATCCACGCGTAGCAACGCGAGCATGTTCGGCCGGCGCGATGGCACAATCGGCGGTATCCCGCCGTCCCGGCAATTTCGCGCACTCCGAAAGCCCGCCTATGCCGGTTGACCAAACCATATTGACGCCGGTCATCAACGTGCTGGATCTATTAGGCGTCGCGATCTTCGCGCTATCGGGCGCGTTGCTGGCGGCGAAGGAGCGGCAGACATTCGTGACGATGGCGTTCTTCGCCCTGGTCACGGGCGTGGGCGGCGGCACGGTTCGCGACCTGTTGATCGATGCGCCGGTGTTCTGGGTCAAGGATGCCTGGGTCGCGGCGATCTGCATGGCCACCGCGCTCATCGCCTGGCTGACGCCGACGCGCTGGTGGGAAGGCAAGCTGCTCGACTACGCCGATGGCATCGGGCTGACCGCCTATGCGGTGCTCGGATCGGCCAAGGCGATATCCTACGGCATTCCACCCGTCCCATCCGTCTTGATGGGGATCGTCACGGGATGCGTCGGCGGGATCATTCGCGATGTGGTGGCGGGCCGCCCGTCGATCATCATGCGTCCTGAACTATACGTCACTGCGGCTGCGCTGTCGGCGGCGCTGTGCGTCATCGGCATGACTGTCGATCTGCCCGATTACCTCACCTGGCCGGTGGCGACGCTGGCTGGACTGATACTGCGAAGTGCGGCCATCCGGTTCAATCTCGCCCTGCCATCCTATCGCGAGGGACGGAAGGGCATGGCGATCGACGAGAGCTAGCCGCCGAAATCGTCATCCGCATAGACGATTTCGCCATTCACCGGTCCGCCGGGATAATCCGGCAAGGCGTCATCGTCATTGTCATCCGCTGCGCCTGTTAACGAACCGCCATAGGCACCGCCCTGTTCGACCTGCAGCCGCGCCGCGCGATAGCGGGCGTCGTCCCATTGCCGGTCTTCGAGCGCGGCGAAACCGTCACCATAGGTAATCCGCGTGACGTCGCCGCGATTGTCGAGATAGCATTGGAAGCCCTGTCCGTCGTAAAGCGTGCCCGATACGCTCCAGCCAGCACCAGTCCGGCGCACGCTGTCGACATCCGATACCCGCCGATCGCGCTCGATCGCGCTGCGGCATATCTCGGCGGCGCGTTCCAGTCCGTTGGTGGTTTGGCGATCGTTGCGCGTGTCGTTGCGATAGCGGGGGTCGCGGTAGCGCCGGTCGCGATAACGATCGTCGCGATCATCGTCCGTCGCCGCATCGATCACCGCCGCGATGCCGCCCAGGATCAACACCCCGGCCAGCACATCGCCGGCATCGATGCCGCGGTTCCGATAATTACGATAGCCACGGTAACCGCGATGGCGATAGCGCCGGTGCCGTTCGGCGTTGGCTTCATGCTTGTCGAAGCCTGCATGGCCGAAAGCGGGCGCAACGCCAATACCGGGGCCGATGCCGGGCCCCGGCAATTCGGCTGCCATGGCAGGCTGAGCGGCCAGACCGATGCACGCGGCGACCGGAAAGGCGACGGAGGCCAGGCGAATGATTTTCATGGAATCGATCCCGCAGAAAAAGTGAACGTAAGACGCATCTGGACGGTCCAGCCTTGTCGAAAGCTGAACCGCCCGGAACGGTTTGAATTACAGGCCGCGAATACCGCTATAGTCGATATCGACGATCCGGCCTCGTCGGATGTCGCAGCTGAAACGCCCGCGATCTCCGCCGCGGGCATAGCCGCGCCGGTTGTCGTACCGGTTGCCGTAGCGATTGTTGTATCGTCCGCCGCGATAGCCACGCTGCCCATCCACGACCAACCGTCCTTCGATTTCCCAGCCGCGCCGTTCGCGGTCGACATCGGTGATCTGGGTCACGTCGGCATAACGGAAGCCTGCGCGCCGGGCGTCGTTCTCGACCGCGCGGACGCATCGTTCGATGGCGCGCTGACCGTTGCCGCGACGCTGGCGGTAGTGGTTGGAACGGTAGTTGCGGTCGCGATAGCGGTAATCGTCGCGATAGCGGTCGCGGTCGCTGCCGGATGAAAGGATCGCGGCCAGGCCGCCCAGCACGACGGCGCCGGCGATGATCTCGCCTGCGTCGATGCCGTCGCGATCCCGCGCGGCTGCGGGGGCGGCTGACGTCACTGCCAGCGCGCCTGCGGCTGCGGTGGCAAGAGCTCCGGAAATGAACTTCATGGGCTGGTTCCTCGATCATACGCCGGGGCGGCATTGCCTCGGCTAACGATCATGGTTCTAGCGTGCCCGCCTTGATCTCAGGCTGAATTGCGCTGGCAGGTTTCGTTCATATAAAACGTTTTCAGTATGAACGAACGCTATTCCCGAACGTACTCAGATCCAATCCGGTCCAGTGCGCCAGGAACGCGCCGATATCGGCAGCCTCCGCGATCGCCTTGTCCGTCGGTTTTCCCGAACCATGGCCCGCGCGGGTTTCGATGCGGATGAGATGCGGCTTGTCGCCGATATCCGCCGCCTGCATCGCCGCTGCATATTTGAAGCTGTGGCCCGGAACCACGCGGTCGTCCGTATCGGCAGTGGTCACCAGCACGGCGGGATAGTCCACCCCGTCCTGGATGTTGTGATAGGGGGAATAGCTGCGCAGAAGCGCGAAATCCTCGGCCCGGTCGGGATAGCCGTAATCGTCCACCCAGTACCGTCCGGCGGTGAACTGGTCGAAACGCAGCATGTCCATCACCCCGACCGCGCCATGCGCCGCGTCGATCAGATCGGGCCTCTGGTTGACGACCGCGCCGACCAGCAGGCCGCCGTTCGAGCGCCCCTCGATCGCCAGTCCGTCCGGCGTGGTGATGCCGTTCGCCTTCAGATACTCGCCGGCGGCGGCGAAATCGTCGAACACGTTCTGCTTGTTCGCGCGCCGCCCGCCATCGTGCCAGGCCTTCCCATATTCGCCCCCGCCGCGAATGTTGGCCAGCGCATAGGCCCCGCCCGCATCCATCCAGGCGATGCGCGACGGGCTGAAGCCCGGCGTGACCGAGATGTTGAACCCGCCATAGCCATAGAGCAGGGTCGGCACCGCCCGCCCCGACGCCGCGATATCCGCGCGGCGGACGATGAACATCGGCACGCGCGTGCCGTCCTTCGAAGTATAGAATTGCTGTTCGACGACGTAATCGTCGGGATTGAAATCGACCTCGGGTTCCGCCCAGGGGCGACTTTCGCCCGTTGCCAGATCGTAAGCGTAAATGGTGGTCGGCCGATTGAAGCTGGAATATGCGTAGAACACCCGGGTGTCTTCCGCGTCCCCGTCGAAACCGTTTGCGCTGCCGATACCCGGCAGGGCGACTTCGCGGATCGCCGTCCCGTCGAGCGCATGGACCGCGATTTCGCTGCGCGCATCGGCGAGATATTCCGCGATCAGCATGCCGCCGGCCATCGACACGCCGTCGAGCTTCCGGTCGCGCTGCGCGATGACGGTTTCGCGTTTATAGTCGGGGTCGGCAATGTCGATCGCGACCACCTTCTGCAGCGGCGCACCTTCATTGGTGAGGAAGAAGAACCGCGTGCCTTCGTTGCCGACATAGCTGAAATTGCTGTCGAAACCCGGGATCAGCGTGGTCGCCTGCCGGTCCGGCGATTGCAGGTCGATCAACGAGACCTCGTAACGATCGTCGGTTCCGCTGGAGGAATAGGTGATCAGGTAACGGCCATCGTCGCTCACCACGCCGGTGTTGTTCAATTCGGGGCGGTCGGGGGTCGCGAACACTACCACATCGGCGGATTGGGGCGTGCCAAGCCGATGGTAATAAACCTTCTGATCGGTATTCAGCGCCTGGAACGTCGTGCCATCGTCGGTGACGGGGAAGCGGCTGTAGAAGAAGCCTTCGCCCCCGGCGTCCCATTCCAGCGCGGAAAACTTGATCCATTCGACCTCGTCCTCCAGCACGCGACCGGTTGTAACATCGAGCACTCTGGCCGTGCGCCAGTCGCTGCCGCCGTCCTGAATACCGTAAAGCACCTTGGACCCGTCCTTGCTCGGCACCCAGTCCGCCAATGCGGTCGCGCCGTCGGCAGCCCATTCGTTGGGGTCGATCAGGATGCGGCCCTCGCCATCCAGGCTGTCGCGCACGTAGAGGACGGACTGGTTCTGCAACCCGTCGTTGCGCGTGTAGAAGTAACGCCCGCCCTTCTCCACCGGCAGGCCGAAGCGTTCGTAATCGTACAATTCCTGGATGCGCGCGGCATAGGCGTCGCGCCCGGGAAGGTCGGCAAGGTAGTTGGCGGTAAATTCGCTTTGCGCGGTAACCCAGGCGGCGACCTCCGCATCCTCGCGCACGTCGGCTTCCAGCCAGCGATAGGGGTCGGCCACCTGCTGCCCGAACTTAACCTCGACAACCTCACCCGCGCGCGTTTCGGGATACGCGCCGGGATCATGCGCTAGGGCCGGCATGGCAACCGAGGCAATCGCGGCGGAAGCGACCATCAATGCGGTGCGAAAGTTCATGCAATATCTCCGATATTCGTCATTCTATGCCGCCGGTTTAAGCGATCCGCACCTGTATGCAAACTGACCCACGGTCCCGTCCGCACACAAAAAAGGGCCAAGGGGTCTTGTCCCCGCGGCCCTTATCGATTGGTTCGTCTACCAGGATTACGCGTTTTCGAATTCTTCATCGTCATGCGTCATAACCGGGCCGCTATCGAGACCCTTGGCATCGACATCGCGATCGACGAATTCGATGACGGCCATGGGTGCACGGTCGCTGCCGCGATAGCCGGCCTTGATGACGCGGGTGTAACCGCCTTCGCGGTCGGCGTAGCGGGCGGCCAGAACGTCGAACAGCTTCTTCAGCTGCGTTTCGTCGAGCAGGCGGCTTTGCGCCAGACGCCGGTTCGACAGACCGCCGCGCTTCGCCAGCGTGATCAGCTTTTCGACATAGGGGCGTAGTTCCTTCGCCTTGGCCGCGGTGGTCATGATCTGCTCATGCTTGATCAGCGCGGCGGACATGTTGCGGAACAGGGCCTTGCGATGGCCCGACTTGCGGCTCAGCTTACGCTGCGAGATACCGTGGCGCATGTGTATTTCCTTCGTTCGTTATAGGCCCGTATAGCGGGCACCATGGAAGTAATACTTTCATGGGTGCCCTCTGGTAGCCTGTAGCCGGCGGCGCTTAAGGGTGCGCCGCCCCGACCCGTTAGTGTGGCGTCAGCCGAGCAGTTCCTGCTCCAGCTTCTTGGCCATTTCCTCGATATTTTCGGGCGGCCAGCCCGGAATGTCCATGCCCAGGCGAAGACCCATGCTGGACAGCACTTCCTTGATCTCGTTCAAACTCTTGCGCCCGAAATTGGGGGTGCGCAGCATTTCCGCTTCGGTCTTCTGGACCAGATCGCCAATATAGATGATGTTGTCGTTCTTGAGGCAGTTCGCCGAACGGACCGACAATTCGAGCTCGTCGACCTTCTTCAACAGATAGCGGTTCAGCTGGTTCGCATCGTCTTCCTGCGGGGCGGCGGCATGGCCGATCATCGTGCTCTGCGGTTGCGGCACGCCGTCTTCGAAATGCACGAACAGGGTCAGCTGGTCCTGCAGAATACGCGCAGCATAGGCCACCGCATCGTCGGGAGCGACCGTTCCGTCGGTTTCGACGTTCAGGCTCAACTTGTCGAAATCGAGTTCCTGACCCACACGGGCCTTTTCGACCTTGTAGCTAACCTGGCGGACGGGCGAATAGAGCGAGTCCACGGGGATCAGGCCGATCGGCGCGTCGGCCGGGCGGTTCTGAACGGCGGGGACGTAACCGCTGCCGATATCGGCGGTCAGTTCCATGTTGAAGCTGGCGCCTTCGTCCAGGTGGCAGATGACGAGATCCCTGTTCATCACCTCGATATCGCCGGTCACGGCAATATCGCCGGCCTTGATTTCGGCAGGGCCGGTGGCGGAAAGCTGCAGCCGCTTGGGCCCTTCGCCTTCCATTTTTAACGCGATCTGTTTCACGTTGAGCACGATGTCGGTCACGTCTTCGCGCACGCCGGCAAGGCTGCTGAATTCATGCAGCACATTCTCGATCTTGATCGAGGTGATGGCCGCGCCTTGCAGGCTGGACAGCAGCACGCGGCGCAATGCGTTGCCGAGGGTGAGACCGAAACCGCGTTCGAGCGGCTCCGCGACGAAGGTCGCCTTGCGGGACTTGTCGCCGCCTTCCTTGGTTTCGAGGGACGTGGGTTTCTTGAGTTCCTGCCAGTTCTTGGTGTTGACGGACATGAATTTCCCCTGGGTTCGGATGCGGGATGGACCGGAACGCCGATTGCCTATGTCGGCGCGTCCAGTCCGAAAAGGATGTGGCGACCGGATGAGGGGCCGCCAGGCAGGATCGGACTAGACGCGGCGCCGTTTCGATGGGCGGACGCCATTATGCGGAATGGGCGTCACGTCGCGGATGGAGGTAATGGTGAAACCGACCGCGGCAAGACCGCGCAGCGCGCTTTCGCGGCCCGATCCCGGGCCCTTCACTTCGACTTCCAGCGTGCGGACGCCATGATCGGCGGCTTTCTTGCCGGCATCGTCGGCCGCCACCTGCGCCGCGTAGGGCGTCGACTTGCGGCTGCCCTTGAAACCCATCGTTCCGGCGCTGGACCAGCTGATCGCATTGCCCTGCGCATCGGTGATGGTGATCATCGTGTTGTTGAAGCTGGCGTTGATATGCGCAACGCCGCTGGAAATGTTCTTCTTGTCGCGTTTTCTAACCCGACCTGGTTCGCGTGCCATGATATGGTAATCCTATATTCGATACGGAAAGGACAGTAAGCTGCGTTGTATGCCGCGCTTACTTCTTCTTGCCGGCGATCGGTTTCGCCTTGCCCTTGCGGGTGCGGGCGTTGGTGTGGGTGCGCTGGCCGCGAACGGGCAAGCCGTTGCGATGGCGCAATCCGCGATAGGACCGCAGATCCATCAGCCGCTTGATGTTCATCGCGGTTTCGCGGCGCAGATCGCCTTCGACCTGATGTTCCGCATCGATCGTCTCCCGGATCTGCAGGACTTCGCCGTCGGACAGGTCCTGCACACGGCGGCTCTGGTCGATGCCGAGCTTGTCGGCGATTTCCACCGCTTTCGTGCGGCCGATACCATGAATATAGGTGAGCGCGATAATCACGCGTTTGTTGGTGGGGAGATTTACCCCGGCAATACGAGCCACTTAGTTCTCCATGCTCCACAAGGGCTCTGCGTACCGTCCGCTTGCCGGAAGGCGCGCGCCCTTATCTCATAGCGTTCGATATTCCATGAACCGGTGGTGGCGGACTGGCACACCCGAAAAGGATGGACGCGCCCAATGGGCGCGCACGATGGCTACCGCCCGACGTCCCATACCGATATCATCGAATAATTGGCGCGCTTATAGCGATTCGCGGCGCGCGTCAACCATGGGCGACTTCGCCGCGAACGGAAGCCGCAAACGGGTAAGCGGTCAGACCACGCCGAACGCCAGCATCGCATCGGCCACCTTCTTGAAGCCCGCGATGTTCGCGCCCTTCACATAATCGACGCGGCCATCCCCAACCGCGCCATATTCGACGCATTTGTCGTGGATATCCCCCATCAGATCGGTCAGCATGTCGTCGAGCCTCTGCCTGTTCCAGCTGATCCGTTCGGCGTTCTGGCTCATTTCGAGGCCCGACACCGCAACGCCGCCTGCATTCGCGGCCTTGCCCGGCCCGTACAGGATGCCCGCCTCCTGAAAGACGTGCACCCCGTCCAGCGTGGTCGGCATGTTCGCGCCTTCCGCCACCGCGATCACGCCATTGTCGACCAGCGCGCGCGCTTCGTCCTCGTTCAGTTCGTTCTGCGTCGCGCAGGGCAGCGCAAGATCGCATGCCACGTTCCACGGCCGCTCGCCTTCGTGATAGGTCGCATCCGAATATTCATCGACATATTCGCTCATGCGCCCGCGACGCTCCGTCTTCAGCGCCTTCACCCATTCGATCTTGTCCTTATCGAAACCGTCGGGGTCGTGAACGAAGCCATCGGAATCGGACAGCGTCAGCACCTTGGCACCCAGTTCGGCGAGCTTTTCGGCGGCATGAAGCGCGACGTTGCCGGCGCCGGAAATGGCCGCCGTCTTGCCTTCGATATCCTGGTCGCGATGCCGGAGCATGTTGCGCAGGAAATAGACCGCACCATAACCCGTCGCTTCCGGCCGCATCTGCGATCCGCCATATTCCAGCGCCTTGCCCGTCAGCACCCCTTCGAAGCGTCCGGTGATGCGTTTATACTGCCCGAACATGTAGCCGATCTCGCGCGCGCCCACGCCGATATCGCCGGCGGGGACATCGGTGTGCGGGCCGATATGGCGGTAGAGTTCGGTCATGAAGCTCTGGCAGAACCGCATGACCTCGCTGTCGCTTTTGCCCTTGGGATTGAAGTTCGATCCGCCCTTGCCCCCGCCCATCGGCAGGCCGGTCAGCGAATTCTTGAACGTCTGTTCGAAGGCCAAAAATTTGAGAACGCTCTCATTGACGCTCTCATGGAACCGGATCCCGCCCTTGTAAGGGCCGATCGCATTGTTGTTCTGCACGCGCCAGCCCCGCTGAACCCGGATATTGTGGTTGTCGTCTTCCCAGCACACGCGGAAGCTGACGACCCTGTCCGGTTCCGCGATCCGGCGCAGGATCTGGGCGGAATGATATTCTTCCTTGTCCGCGATGAAGCCGAAGATGTCCTGCGCCACTTCGCGCACCGCCTGGACGAATTCGGTCTGGCCGGGATTGCGTTTCTCCACCCCTTCCATGAAGGTTTCGAGATCGACGTGGTCGGATACAGCCATCGGGGTTCCTGCGCGGATTGGATCGGAAAAGCGGCGGTTCGGCGGTTCGGTTTCCGGCGGTTCAGTCTCCGGTTAGATTGCCAAAGGCGTCGTCCACGGACCGGGGGGACCGGGGGGACCGGTCGGCATCCGATCCGTCCGCCGGTTCGGCAGCGCCGGCGTCATCGCCGCTTTCGCCGCCTGCGTTCCCGCCCGGGCCTTCCGCGCCGAGTATCGCCGCCAGACCGCGTATCTGCTGCGCCATCACATTGTCGACCGCTTTCGCGATCACCGGCGTTTCGAACCGCATGTAACCGCCCACCGCATATTCGAAAATGATCCGCGTCGCTTCCGGACGCCCGTCGACATCGGCGAGGGTAACGGTGAGCACGCCGTCGACCGGCTCGCTCTGCAACGGACCCAGATTGCCCTGCATGCGCAGCGCCTGGTCCGGAATGGCCAGGATCACGCGCATGTGCTCCACTCCGCCTTCCAGCCCCACGCTGCTGCCCGTATCCCGTTCCGGCATGCGTTCGCAAAAACAGCCGCCGGGGCTGGGCATCAGAGTCAGATTGGCGGAATCGCCGGAAAACGTATGCGCCGCGTTCCACCAATCGGCGGGAGAGATCAGCGCGAGCCACACCGCCCGCTTATCCGCGGCGACCACGGCGGTGTTGCGCGAAACGAAGGAGTTCGCGTCGCTATCGGTCAGTTCGGCATGGGCTGGCGTCGCCATCGCCCCGAACGCTGCGGCGAACATGCAGCCCGCGCGCATCATGATATTGCGCCGCGCGGCCATCTCAGCGGTCCGGCGTCAGGATGGCGTCGAGCGAGGCAGATACATCGTCGATGCTGGCCATGCCGTCGATACGGCTGACGATGCCTCGTTCCTCATAGATGGGAAGGATCGGCGCGGTCTTGGCGCGGTATTCCTCCATCCGCTTGCGCACGGTTTCCTCCGTATCGTCGGGCCGCCGCTTGAATTCATGCGCGCCGCAGCGATCGCAGACGCCTTCGACCGCAGGCAGCTTGTGCCGCTGGTGATAGCCTTCGCCGCAATTGGCGCAGGTGAATCGCCCGGTGACGCGATCGACCAGCGCCTCCTCATTGACCGACAATTCGATGACGTGGTCGAGCGATCGTCCGTTGCGGGCGAGTATCCCGTCCAGCGAATGCGCCTGCGCCTCCGTCCGGGGATAGCCGTCGAAGATCGCGCCGACATCGGGCGCCGTCGCGGCCAGTTTCGCATCGATCATCGCCGAGACGATATCGTCCGATACCAGCGCGCCGGAATCCATCACTTCGGCGACCTGCCGGCCCAGCGCGGTATCCGCCTTGCGCGTTTCGCGCAGCATGTCCCCGGTCGACAGTTGAACCATGGAATGCCGCGCTTCCAGATTGGTCGCCTGCGTCCCCTTGCCTGCGCCGGGCGGTCCCAGAAGAATGATGTTCACGCCCAGATCCCCTTGGCCCAGATTTCCTGTAAAAGCAGCGATGCGTACGGCAGTTCTAGCGCATCCGGCCTTTCAGCTTCGCCTTCTTGATAAGGTCGCCATATTGATGTGCCAAGAGATGCGACTGGACCTGGCTGATCGTGTCCACAGTAACATTGACGACGATCAGCAGGCTGGTCCCGCCCAGAAACAGCGGAATGCCCGTCTGGGCGATGACATATTCCGGGAGCACGCAGACCAGAGTCAGATACAGCGCCCCCACGACGGTGATGCGCGTGAGGACGTAATCGAGATAGTCCGCCGTCCGCTTGCCGGGCCGGATGCCGGGAATGAAGCCGCCGTTCTTCTTCAGATTGTCCGCCGTCTCCTCCGGATTGAACACGACCGCGGTGTAGAAGAAGCAGAAGAAGATGATCCCCGCCGCATAGAGCGTCATGTAGAGCGGTTGCCCGTGCTGCAGATATTGGAGGACCTGCTGCAGGAACCCGCCGGTGCCGGTCGAGGTATCCAGCGAATTGCCCGCGAACTGCGTGATCGTGAGCGGCAGCAGCAGCAGCGAGCTGGCGAAGATCGGCGGAATGACGCCCGCGGTGTTCAGCTTCAGCGGCAGGTGCGAGCGATCCGCCTGCATCATCCCGCGCGCGCTCGCACGTTTCGGATACTGGATCAGCAGCCGCCGCTGCGCGCGTTCCATGAAGCAGATGATGAGGATCAGCACCACGATCATCGCCAGGAATCCGACGATCAGGGCGGCGCTGATGCTGCCCGAACGGCCGCCTTCGAACAGGTTCGACGCGAATGTCGGGAACTGCGCGACGATCCCGGCCATGATGATCAACGATACGCCGTTGCCGATCCCGCGCGAGGTGATCTGTTCGCCCAGCCACAACAGGAACATGGTCCCGCCGACGAGGCTGATAACCGCGCCGATCCGGAACATGTATCCCGGTTCCACCACCGCCGCGATGCCGCTCTGCGCGCCGAACGCTTCCAGCCCGGCGGCCAGGAACCAGCCCTGGACGGCGCACAGGCCAACCGTGCCGTAGCGCGTATACTGGTTAAGCTTCTGCCGGCCCGATTGCCCTTCCTTCTTCATCGCGGCCAGGGTCGGATGAAGCGAGGATGCCATCTGCACCACGATCGACGCGGTGATGTAGGGCATCACGCCAAGCGCGATCAGGCTCATGCGTTCCAGGCTGCCGCCGGTGAACGCGTTCAACAGATCGGTGACCCCGCCCTGCGTCAGTTCGGCCAGCTGCGACAGTGCCTGGGGATTGATGCCGGGTAGCGGAACGAAACTCAGGAAACGGAAGACGATCAGCGCACCCAGCGTGAACCAGATGCGGCTTTTCAGCTCCGTCGCTTTGGAAAAATTGGCGAGGCTGAGATTGCTCGCCATATTGTCGGCGCGTGATGCCATGGGAAACGCAATTCCTGATCAGTGACCGGTCGCCGGATCGTCATCCGGAAGACAATGTTCGTCTGTTCGGCGACACATAGGGACATGGGGGTCCGATGTCGAACCCCCCCAGCCGATTTACCCCTATCGGCGGCCTAGTTCGACGACTTTCCGGCGCCGCCCTGGTCGGCTTTCGCCGCTTTCGCGCGCTCGAACGCTTTGCCCTTGGGCGGCTTGTCGCCTTGTCCGCCGTCATGCTTGGGCGCCGGCAGCACTTCGATCGATCCGCCAGCCTTCTCCACCGCCTCGCGCGCGCCCTTCGACACGCCGTTGACGATGAAGCTCGCCTTGGCCGTCATCTTCGCCCTTGCCGAGCAGGCGGACGCCGTCCTTGCCACCCTTGGCAAGACCGGCCGCCTTCAGCGCGGCATGATCGACAGTCTGGGAAACATCGAGCTTGCCGTCGTCGATGAACTTCTGGATCATGCCGATATTCACCTCGGCGTAGTCCTTGCCGAACGGATTGTTGAAGCCGCGCTTCGGGATCCGCATATGCAGAGGCATCTGGCCACCTTCGAACCCCTTGATGGCGACGCCGGAACGGGCCTTCTGACCCTTCTGACCGCGACCGGCGGTCTTGCCCTTGCCCGAACCGATGCCGCGTCCGACGCGGGTACGGTCCTTGCGGGCACCGGGATTGTCTCTAAGATCGTTCAGTTTCATGGGCTTGCACTCGCTTTCGCTTTTGTTCGCGCTGTTGGGGGGGGGGCGCGCCGGAAATCGAACCCGGCGCGAATGATCAATCCACGACGGCAACCAGATGCGGCAGCTTCGCCAATGCGCCGCGCACCTCGGCGGTATCCTGAAGCGTGACGACCTTGTGCATCTTGTTGAGGCCCAGACCGATCAGCGTCTGGCGCTGGTCCTTGGGGCGGCGGATCGGCGATCCGATCTGCTTGATGGTAATGGTTTTGTTGTCGGCCATGGTACTTACTCCGCTACCGCTGCGGCGTCGGCTTCCGCCTCGGCCTCGCTGGCGCCGCCGCGTCCGAGAAGATCGGCGACCTTCTTGCCGCGCCGCTGCGCGACCGATTTCGGCGACGTCTGTTCGGCCAGCGCATCGAAAGTCGCGCGGATCATGTTGTAGGGGTTGGACGTACCGACCGATTTGGTCACCACGTCGGATACGCCCAGACTTTCGAAGATCGCCCGCATTGGCCCACCGGCGATGATGCCGGTGCCCGCTGGCGCCGTGCGCAGGGTAACCTTGCCCGCGCCGAACCGGCCGTTGCCATCGTGATGCAGCGTGCGTCCTTCCTTCAGGGCGACACGGATCATTTTCTTGCGCGCGGCCGCCGTCGCCTTGGTAATGGCTTCGGGCACTTCGCGCGCCTTGCCGTGGCCAAAACCGACCCGGCCGGAACCATCGCCGCAGACGACCAGCGCGGCGAAGCCGAACCGCTTGCCGCCCTTCACGGTCTTGGACACGCGGTTGATGTGAACGAGTTTCTCGATGATGCCGTCATCGGGCTCGTCGCGGCCGCCACGACGATTGTCGCGTCCACCGCGGCCCCCGCGATTGTTGGGGCCGCCGCCTCCGCCGCGATTGCCGCCGGGTCCGCCGCGTCCACGGTCGTTGCCGCCGGGTCCAGCGCGACCACGATCGTTGCCGCCCGGATTGCCGCCTACGTTGCGGGCATCCTGCGGGGTGCGCGGCTGGACCGGCTCCCCGCTGGCTGCGGACTGGTTGACACCCGCTTCGGTATCGGCAGTGGTCGGCGTGGGTGTCGACCCTTCGCTGGCGAGTTCCGGCTGCTTGTCGGCATCGGTCCTGGGCGCCTGCGTTACCGAAGCGTCTTCGACCTTCTTGACATCGGCAGCGCCGGTATCGGTGCCCGTCGTGTCGGACTTGTTGGTTTCGTCAGCCATAATCAGAACTCCAGCCCGCCTTCGCGGGCGGCATCGGCCAGCGCCTTGACGCGGCCATGGAAAAGGAAACCGCCGCGATCGAACACGACAGTGGTAATGCCCGCCTTCTGGGCGGCTTCCGCGATATTCCTGCCGACGGTGGCGGCGGCATCGACATTCGCGCCCGAATTGTCGGCGCCCAGGGTCGAGGCGGCGGCGACCGTACGGCCATCCTTGTCGTCGATCACCTGGGCATAGATATGCCGGCCGGTGCGATGGACGGACAGGCGCGGACGGTCGCCCGAACGGCTGCGAAGCGCGGTTCGCACACGGCGGCGACGGCGTTCGAATAGAGAGAGTTTGGCCATCTTACTTCTTCTTCCCTTCCTTGCGGAAGACGTATTCGCCCTGATACTTGATGCCCTTGCCCTTGTAGGGTTCGGGTTTGCGCCAGCGGCGGATTTCGGCGGCGAGCTGACCCACGGCCTGCTTGTCCATGCCGGAAATGATCACGGTGGTCTGGTCGGGCGTCTTTACATCGAGGCCCTGCGGGATGTCGATATCGACATCGTGGCTGAATCCCAGCTGCAGCTTCAGCTTCTGCCCCTGCGCCTGCGCACGATAGCCGACTCCGGATATTTCCAGCGTCTTGCTGAACCCGTCGGTGACACCCTCAACCAGGTTCGACACCAGCGTACGGTGCATGCCCCAATAAGAGCGTGCAATCTTGGTGTCGTTGGCCGGAGTGACCTGGATTTCGTCGCCGTCGATCGTGTAGCTGATCTGGTCGGACATGCCCATGGACAGGGTGCCTTTCGGCCCCTTCACGCTCAGCGTGTCGCCTTCGATGTTGGCGGACACGCCGCCCGGCATCGCGACCGCCTTCTTACCGATGCGGCTCATCAGAAGACCTCCGCCAGAACTTCGCCGCCGACATTTTCGTTGCGGGCTTCGTTGTCCGAAAGAACGCCGCGCGGGGTCGAAACGATGGTGATTCCAAGGCCGTTGCGCGTGATCGGCAGTTCCTTCGAACCCGAATAGACGCGGCGGCCCGGCTTGGATACGCGGGCGACGTGCTTGATCGCAGGTTCGCCTTCGAAATATTTCAGTTCGATGCGCAGCGCGGGATGCTTCGCGCTGTCATCCTCGACATAGCCGCGAATATAGCCTTCGCGCTGAAGCACTTCGAGGACGTTGGCGCGCAGCTTCGACGCGGGCGAAAGAACGGAATCCTTCTTCGCGCGCTGTCCGTTGCGGATGCGGGTGAGCATGTCACCCAGGGGATCGGTCATGGCCATCTATCGGATCCTTACCAGCTGGACTTCGTGACGCCGGGAATCATGCCGCGATTGGCAAGATTGCGCAGTTCGATACGATTGAGCCCGAATTTCCGGTAATAGCCGCGCGGGCGGCCGGTGGTGGTACAGCGGTTGCGGACCCGCGTGGGGTTCGCATTGCGCGGGATTTCGGCCATCTGCAGGCGCGCGATCATCCGCTCGCTCTCGTCGAGCGACCTGTCGTCTGCGATCGCTTTCAGCTTCGCGTATTTCGCTGCATACTTCTTGACCAGCTTCTTGCGCCGCTCGTTCTTGTTGATGGAACTCAGTTTCGCCATGGACTTAAGCTCTCTTCCTTCTTTTCCTTTGGGTCGCCGCCTTCGCGATGACTTCGCCGCTTACGCAGCCTGTTTTTCTTCTTCCTGCTTTTCAGCCGGGAACGGGAAACCGAACAGACGCAGCAATTCACGCGCCTCCTCATCGGTCTTCGCGGTGGTCGTCACGATGATATCCATGCCCCGAACCGTTTCGATCTTGTCGTAACTGATTTCGGGAAAGACGATCTGTTCCTTCAGGCCCATCGCGTAATTGCCGCGTCCATCGAAGGATTTGGCGTTCAGCCCGCGAAAGTCGCGGATGCGGGGCATGGCGACGGTCACGAGACGGTCGAGGAATTCATACATGCGTTCCTTGCGCAGCGTCACCTTGCACCCGATCGGCATGCCTTCGCGCAGCTTGAACTGGGCGATCGACTTCTTCGCCTTCGTGATGACCGGCTTCTGCCCGGCGATAAGCGCCATTTCCTCGGCCGCGGTCGTAACCTTCTTCTTGTCCTGGCTGGCTTCGCCGACACCCATATTGAGGGTGATCTTCGTCAGCTTCGGGACTTCCAGACGGTTCTTGTAACCGAATTTCTCGGTCATCGCCTTGACGATTTCGTCGTCGAAGCGCTGCTTCATACGGGGGGTATAATCAGCCATCGATCGTTTCTCCGGACTTTACCGCGACGCGGACCTTCTTGCCGTCCTGCTCTTCGAAGCGGACACGGGTCGGCTTGCCATCCTTGGGATCGGCCACGGCAACCTTTGCGATGTGCATCTTCGCTTCGAAGCGATCGATGCCGCCCTGCGGGTTTTCCTGGCTCGGCTTGCGGTGGCGGGCAGCCATGTTGATGCCTTCCACGATCACCTTGCCCTCTTTCAGCATGACCGAACGCACGGTTCCGGTGCGGCCCTTGTCCTTACCCGATAACACGACGACGTTGTCGCCTTTCTTGATTCTAGCGGATGCCATTACAGAACCTCCGGCGCCAGGCTGATGATCTTCATGAAGCCGCGACCGCGAAGCTCGCGAACCACGGGGCCGAAGATGCGGGTACCGATCGGCTCCTCGCTCTTGTTGACCAGAACGGCGGCATTTCCGTCGAAGCGGATGACGCTGCCGTCGGGGCGGCGCACATCCTTGCGGGTACGCACGATCACCGCGCGGTGAACGTCGCCTTTCTTGACCTTGGCACGCGGCTGCGCCTCCTTGACGGATACGACGATGACGTCGCCTACGCTGGCCGTGCGGCGCTTGGACCCGCCCAGTACCTTGATGCACTGGACCCGTTTGGCGCCGCTATTGTCGGCCACGTCCAGATTGGACTGCATCTGAATCATGGATTCAGTTCCTTCTCATTCGGCTTGCGGAAACATAAGTCCCGCAGTTCCATAAAAATGCGTCCCGACCTCGAAGGGCCGGAATGCGATCACGTAATGCTACCCGCGGCGGCTTCAACCTCGATATCGGCTTCGACGGCCATGCCCTTGCCGGCCTGGACCGTATCCAGCACGCGCCAGGATTTGGTCTTGGAAATTGGTCTGGTCTCTTCGATCCGCACGGTGTCGCCGGCCTTGTAGGCATTGTCTTCGTCATGCGCGTGATACTTCTTCGATCGCCGCATGATCTTGCCGTAAAGCGGGTGCTTCACCTTGCGTTCGACCTTCACGGTCACGGTCTTGTCGGTCTTGTCGGAAGTGACGGTTCCGGTCAGAATACGTTTGGGCATGATATGCTCCCTAAACCTGTGCGGTCTTCGACTTTGCGGTCGCCGACGCGGTGGCGCGTTCGGTCTGCAAGGTCTTGATACGTGCGAGCTGGCGGCGGACTTCCTTGATCCGCGCCGGGCGTTCCAACTGATTGGTCGCGGCCTGGAACCGCAGATTGAACTGTTCGCGCTTCAATTCCGTGAGATCGGCGGACAGCTGATCGTCGGATTTGGTGCGGAGATCTTCGATCTTGCTCACGGATCAACCCTCCAGATGCGAGGTGTCGCCGAGACGGGCGACGACCTTCGTTTTAATAGGCAGTTTCATGGCGGCGCGTTCGAAGGCGGCAGCGGCCAGAGGGCCGGGAATGCCGTCCAGTTCGAACAGGATACGGCCGGGCTTTACGCGGGCGGCCCAATATTCGACCGAACCCTTGCCCTTGCCCTGGCGGACTTCCGCAGGCTTCTTGGATACGGGCACATCGGGGAACACGCGGATCCACAAACGGCCCTGACGACGCATGTGACGCGTGATCGCGCGACGCGCGGCTTCGATCTGACGCGCGGTAATGCGCTCGGGTTCCAGAGCCTTCAGGCCGTAGGAACCGAAGTTCAGCGTGGTTCCGCCCTTCGCATCGCCATGGATACGGCCCTTGAAGGCCTTGCGGAACTTGTGTTTCTTGGGTTGCAGCATTGTATGTACCTAAACCTTAGCGTGCAGGCCGGACGCCGGACGTCTGGGCTTCCATCATGAGGCGATCCTGCGCGGTCGGATCATGGCCGAGGATTTCGCCTTTGAAGACCCAGACCTTGATGCCGATGATACCGTAAGCGGTCAGTGCCTCGGCCTCGGCATAATCGACATTGGCGCGCAGCGTATGCAGCGGCACGCGGCCTTCGCGATATTGCTCGACACGGGCGATTTCGGCACCGCCCAAACGGCCGCCGCAAACGATCTTGATGCCTTCGGCACCCAGGCGCATGGCGGACTGCATGGCGCGCTTCATCGCGCGGCGGAAAGCGACGCGGCGAATGAGCTGATCGGCGATACCCTGCGCGACGAGCTTGGCGTCGATTTCCGGCTTGCGGATTTCGACGATGTTAAGCTTCACTTCGCTCTCGGTCATCGTGGCCAGTTTCGTGCGCAGCTTTTCGATATCCGCGCCTTTCTTGCCGATGATGACGCCGGGTCGCGCGGCATAGATCGAGATACGGCAGAGTTTCGCCGGACGTTCGATCACCACCTTGGAAATCGCCGCCTGCGGCACCGTGTCCATGATGTATTTGCGGATTTCGATGTCTTCCTTAAGCAGCTGTGCATAGTCGCGCCCTTCGGCGTACCAGCGGCTGTCCCAAGTGCGGTTGATCTGCAGGCGCAGGCCGATCGGATTGCTCTTCTGACCCATGGCTTACGCCTCCTCTTCTTCATGTTCGCGCACGACGATCCGCAGGCGGCTGAACGGTTTCAGGATACGCGTGCTCTTGCCGCGACCGCGCGTGTGAAAACGCTTCATCGTGATCGCCTTGCCGACGCTCGCTTCGGCGACGACCAATGCGTCGACGTCGAGATCGTGGTTGTTTTCTGCATTGGCGACCGCGGATGCCAGCACCTTGGAGGCATCGCGCGCCATAGCTTTCTTGGAGAAGCTCAGGATGTTCAGCGCGTCCTCGACCTTCTTGCCGCGAATGAGCTGCGCCACGAGATTGAGCTTCTGCGCCGAACCACGAATAGTGGTGCCGACGGCCAGTGCCTCGTTCTCGCCAACGCGGCGGGGGGATTTGGACTTGCCCATCAGCGCTTGCCCTTCTTGTCCGAAGCATGGCCGGGGAAGGTCCGTGTCGGCGAAAATTCACCGAGCTTATGCCCCACCATGTCTTCATTCACGGACACCGGAATGAACTTGTGGCCATTGTAAACGCTGAACGTCAGGCCGACGAATTGCGGCAGGACAGTGGAACGGCGCGACCAGGTCTTGATCGGCTTGTTGTTGCCAGCTTCCTGTGCATCTTCTGCCTTTTTCAGCAGATGGAGGTCTACGAACGGACCTTTCCAGACGGAACGAGCCATCGGACTTACCTCTTCTTCTTGGCGTGACGCGAACGGATGATCATTTTATCCGTCTGCTTGTTCTTGCGGGTACGGGCGCCCTTGGTCGGCTTGCCCCAGGGGGTTACCGGATGGCGACCACCGCTGGTGCGGCCTTCACCACCACCATGCGGGTGATCGACCGGGTTCTTGGCAACGCCGCGGGTCAGGGGCTTCACACCCATCCAACGCTTGCGGCCCGCCTTGCCCAAATTCTGGTTCTGATTGTCGGGGTTCGACACCGCGCCGACCGTGCCCATGCAATCGCTACGAATGTAGCGCTGCTCGCCCGAATTGAGGCGCACCATGACCATGCCGCGATCGCGACCGACCAGCTGCGCGTAAGCACCGGCGGACCGTGCCAGCTGCCCGCCCTTGCCGGGCTTCATCTCGACATTGTGAATGATCGTGCCGACCGGCATCTGACCCAGAAGCATCGCATTGCCCGGCTTCGTATCGACCTTCTCACCGGCGACGACCGTGTCCCCGACGGCAAGCCGCTGCGGACACAGGATGTAGGCCTGTTCGCCATCGGTATATTTAATGAGCGCGATGAACGCCGTGCGGTTGGGATCGTATTCGATCCGCTCCACCGTCGCATCCATATCGAACTTGCGCCGCTTGAAATCGATGAAGCGGTATTTCTGCTTGTGACCGCCGCCGATCCCGCGCGAAGTGACGTGACCCTTGTTGTTGCGGCCGCCGGTCTTGCGCTTGCCTTCGGTCAGAGCCTTGACCGGCCTGCCCTTATACAGGCCGGACTTGTCGACCAGGATAAGACCGCGCCGGGCGGGGCTTGTCGGTTTGTAATTCTTGAGTGCCATGATTGTGTCCTAAGCCCCCCTTACAGACCGCTGGTGACGTCGATCGACGCCCCGTCTGCCAGGGTTACGATGGCTTTCTTGAAATCGCTGCGCTTGTAGGGCCGGCCCTTCCAGCGCTTGACCTTGCCCTTCTGGACGACGGTGTTGACCTTCTTCACCTTCACATCGAACAACGCCTCGACCGCTTCCTTGATCTGCGGCTTGGTCGACGTGTTGGCGACCTTGAACACGACCGCGTCATTCTCCGACAGCAGGGTCGATTTCTCGGTAATGTGCGGCGACAGCACGACGTCGTAATGACGGGCGTCGACTTCCTGTTTTTTAGCCATTGAAGCGCGCCTCCAGCTTTTCGATCGCATCCTGCGTCAGGATCAGCGTTTCGTGGTTCAATATGTCGTACACATTCGCGCCCCGCGCCGGCAGCACGTTGACGCCGGGCAGATTGCCGGCCGCCTTGCGGAAGCCGTCGTCGACACTGTCGCCGCCGATCACCAGCACCTTGCCGGTAAAACCGTGACTGGCGAGATGACCCTTGAGCGCCTGCGTCTTGGCATCCTTCAAGGTAAGGCTGTCCACGACCACCAGGCCGTTATTCGCCTTGCTCGACAGCGCCATTTTGAGGCCCAATGCGCGGATCTTCTTGTTCAGCTGCGGATTGAAATCACGCTTGCGGGCGCCGTGCGCCTTGCCGCCGCCGATGAAGATCGGGGCACCACGGTCACCGTGACGGGCCACGCCGCCACCCTTCTGCTTGCCATGTTTCGCACCGGTGCGGTTGACGTCGGAACGCTCCCGCGTCGGACGCGCCGTGGCGCGGCGGTTTTCCAGCTGCCAGGTGACGACCCGGTGCAGGATGTCCGCACGCGGTTCGACACCGAATACGGCATCGTTCAGATCGACTTCGCCGGAACCGGTTCCGCCGTCGATTTTCTGGACCTTCACCTTCATGGTTCAGCCCTCCCCTTCAGATTTGTCCGAGTGGGTCTCGGCGGTTTCGGGATTGTTGACCGGGTCCGGGCTTTCACCGGGCTCTCCGGCGGGGGCAACTTCGGACGCGGCGCCGGCCTCCTGTTCTTCCAGAAGCTTCGCCTGCTGGGCGGCCGATACTTCCTGACGAACGCGGTGGGATGCGGCATCTTCGACCAGGCCGGGCGTCGCATCCTGCGATTCGAATTCGGCTTCGTTCCGGCGCATCACGCCGGGGAACGGCAGATCGTCGGGCATCTTGAGCTTGACGGAATCGCGCACGACCAGCCAGCTGTTCTTGTGCCCGGGTACGGAACCCTTCACGAAAAGCAGACCGCGATCGGCATCCGTACGAACGATTTCCAGGTTCTGCTGGGTCCGCTGGCGGTCGCCCATGTGACCGGCCATCTTCTTGTTCTTGAACACGCGGCCGGGATCCTGGCGGTTACCCGTCGAACCGTGCGACCGGTGCGAGAGCGACACGCCGTGCGTCGCGCGCAGGCCGCCGAAGCCCCAACGCTTCATGGCGCCGGCGAAGCCCTTGCCCTGCGTGTGTCCGGTAACGTCGACCTTCTGGCCGGCGATGAAATGTTCCGCCGAGATGCGCGCGCCGACCGGCAACAGGCCGTCTTCGTCCGCAAGGCGGAATTCGGCAACGCGCTGCTTCAATTCGACTTCCGCCTTCGCGAAATGTTCGCGCTGCGGCTTCGCCACGTTCTTCTGTTTCGCCAGACCGGCACCGACCTGCAGCGCGACATAGCCATCGCGGTCGGCGGTGCGGTGCGAAACCACCTGGCAATTTTCAAGCGACAGGACGGTCACGGGAACGTGCCGTCCGTCTTCCTGAAACAGGCGGGTCATCCCGACCTTCTTTGCGATAACGCCAGTGCGCATCGTCTGAACTCCTTAACACAGAGGCACACGGGATATTCCGCGTGCGTGCCAACCCGTTGCAAGAAGCGTCGCCCCGTCCGGGCTGAATGCATCCTCATGACCCATGAGTTTGCGAGACGGGGGACGCAGGCCCGAACCCGTAGGTTCGGCGGTATCCCTATATGTCATCGCCCCGGCACATACCGGAGCTGCGGAACTAAGCCAGCTTAATTTCCACATTCACGCCCGCCGCGAGGTCGAGCTTCATCAGCGCGTCCACGGTCTGGGCGTTGGGCTGCACGATGTCGAGCAGCCGCTTGTAGGTGCGCACCTCGAACTGCTCCCGCGACTTCTTGTCGATGTGCGGGCCGCGGTTCACGGTGAACTTCTCAATTCTCGTCGGCATAGGAATGGGGCCGCGAATAAGCGCGCCGGTGCGGCGGGCGGTATCCGCGATTTCGCCAGTGGCCTGGTCGAGAACGCGATGATCGAACGCCTTGAGGCGAATGCGGATATTCTGGGCTTCCATGTCCAACTACCAATGAGAAAGAGCAAACAAGAACCAGCGGCCCGCCCCCTCCTGTCTTTTCACAAGGAGAGCGGGGCCGCTGATCGAAACTGAAGGCGACACCGGGACGAATCCCGTTCGTTGATGCGCGCTATATGGGCAACGCGGTTGGCTGGCAACCCCAGTCCTGTCGCGCAGGCAGGTTTATTTGCCGGGCGCGCAAACGAAGACGCCCGGCATCCGCGAAGGATACCGGGCGTCTTCTAAGTCAGGCGTTCGACCTTACTTCTTGATCGTTCCGACCACGCCGGAACCGACCGTGCGGCCGCCTTCGCGGATGGCGAAGCGCAGACCCGGGTCCATGGCGATCGGTGCGATCAGCTTCACGTCGATCGTGACGTTGTCGCCCGGCATGACCATCTCGGTTCCTTCGGGAAGGATCACTTCGCCGGTTACGTCCGTCGTGCGGAAATAGAACTGCGGACGGTAATTGGCGAAGAACGGCGTGTGACGGCCGCCTTCGTCCTTCGACAGGACGTAGACTTCGGCGGAGAATTCCGTATGCGGATTGACCGAACCGGGCTTGGCCAGAACCTGACCGCGCTCCACTTCCTCGCGGGCGATACCGCGGATCAGCGCGCCGACATTGTCCCCGGCCTCACCGCGATCGAGCAGCTTGCGGAACATTTCGACGCCGGTGACGGTGGTCTTCGCGGTATCCTTGATACCCACGATCTCGACTTCGTCGCCGACATTGACGATGCCCGTCTCGATACGGCCGGTAACGACCGTGCCGCGACCGGAGATCGAGAACACATCCTCGATCGGCATCAGGAAGTCCTTGTCGACCGGACGATCGGGCTGCGGGATGTGCTCGTCCACGGCGTCCATCAGTTCCTTGATCGACTTCTCGCCGATTTCCTCGTCGCGATCTTCGAGCGCGGCCAGAGCCGAACCCTTGACCAGCGCGATATTGTCACCGTCGAAGCCATACTCGCTCAGCAATTCGCGAACTTCCAGCTCGACCAGTTCGAGGATTTCCTCGTCATCGACCTGATCGACCTTGTTCAGATACACGACCAGCGCCGGCACGCCGACCTGGCGGGCCAGCAGGATGTGCTCGCGGGTCTGCGGCATGGGTCCGTCGGCCGCGTTCACCACCAGGATCGCGCCGTCCATCTGCGCGGCGCCGGTGATCATGTTCTTCACGTAATCGGCGTGACCCGGGCAATCGACATGCGCGTAGTGGCGCGCATCGGTTTCGTATTCGACATGCGCGGTCGAAATGGTGATGCCGCGCTCGCGCTCTTCGGGTGCCTTGTCGATATTAGCGAAATCGACGGCCGAACCCAGGACTTTGGTGATTGCCGCGGTCAGCGTCGTTTTACCATGGTCGACGTGACCGATGGTGCCGATGTTGCAATGCGGCTTGTTCCGCTCGAATTTTTCCTTAGCCATTTTCGTGTAACCTCTAAGTCTTTGACTGATAATAAGATGGGGTGTGGGCGGCGATTGCCAATGCAGGCGCCGCCCCTATACTCTCGCTTGCGCTTAGGCAAGCTTCTCCTTCACTTCGAGCGCCACGCTGGCGGGCACTTCCTCGTAGTGGGAGAACTGCATCGAGTAGTTCGCCCGGCCCTGGCTGAACGAACGCAATTCGTTGACGTAGCCGAACATGTTGGCGAGCGGCACCATGGCCTCGACCGCCTGGGCGTTGCCGCGGCTGTCGGTGCCCTGGATCTGGCCGCGACGGCTGTTGAGATCGCCGATCACGTCGCCGAGGTAATCCTCAGGCGTGACGACCTCGACCTTCATGACCGGTTCGAGCAGCTTGATGCCGCCGCGATCCGCCGCCTCGCGCATGGCTCCGCGACCGCAGATCTCGAACGCCACGGTCGAGCTGTCGACATCGTGATACGCGCCATCGGTCACCTGGATGGTGAAATCGATGATCGGGAAGCCGATGAGATAGCCGCTTTCGGCCTGCTCGCGCATGCCCTTTTCCAGGCTGGGGATATATTCGCGCGGAATATTGCCGCCCTTGATGCTGTCTTCGAACACGATGCCCTGACCGCGCTCGCCGGGGATGAAGGTCGCCTTGGCACGCGCGAACTGGCCGGAACCGCCGGACTGTTTCTTGTGCGTGTAATCGACCTCGATCTCGCGGCCCAGCGATTCGCGGTAGGCCACCTGCGGTGCGCCGACATTGGCCTCGACCTTGAATTCGCGCTTCATCCGGTCGACCAGGATGTCGAGGTGCAATTCGCCCATGCCCTTGATGATCGTCTGGCCGCTTTCATGGTCGGTGGTGACGCGGAAGCTGGGATCCTCGGCGGCCAGGCGGTTGAGCGCGACGCCCATCTTTTCCTGGTCGGCCTTGGTCTTGGGCTCCACGCTCAGTTCGATGACCGGGTCGGGGAACTCCATGCGTTCGAGGATGATCGGCTTGGCCGGATCGCACAGCGTGTCGCCGGTGGTCGTGTCCTTCATGCCCGCGATCGCGACGATATCGCCGGCGAACGCCTCTTCGATGTCTTCCCGGTTGTTGGAATGCATCAGCAGCATCCGGCCGATCTTTTCCTTCTTCTCCTTGACGGAATTGAGCACCATGCCCTTCGACAACTGGCCCGAATAGATGCGCGTGAAGGTGAGCGAACCGACGAACGGATCGTTCATGATCTTGAACGCCAGGGCGCTGAACGGCGCGTCGTCGCTGGAAGCCCGCGTTTCTTCCTTGTCGCTGTCGGGCAGCACGCCCTTGATCGGGGGCACGTCCAGCGGCGACGGCATGTAATCGACCACCGCGTCGAGCAGGGGCTGCACGCCCTTGTTCTTGAACGCGCTGCCGCACAGCACCGGCACGAAATCGCGCGCCATGGTGCCCTTGCGGATGAGCCTCTTGAGCGTCGCCGCGTCGGGCACGTTGCCTTCCAGATACTGCTCCATCACATCGTCGTCCTGTTCGACGACGGTCTCGATCAGCTGTTCGCGATAGTCCGCCGCCTTGTCGGCCATGTCGGCGGGGATTTCGATGTAATTGAAGTCCGCACCCAGCCCGTCGTTCTCCCACACGATGCCGCGATCGTTGACGAGGTCGACCACGCCCGAAAGATCGCCTTCCGCGCCGATGGGGAGATAAAGCACCAGCGGCTTCGCACCCAGGCGGTCGATGATCGACTGCACGCAATAATAGAAATCCGCGCCCGTCCGGTCGAGCTTGTTGATGAAGCACATGCGCGGCACGCCGTATTTGTCGGCCTGGCGCCAGACGGTCTCCGACTGCGGTTCAACGCCCGCGACACCATCGAACACGGCGACCGCGCCATCCAGCACGCGCAGGGAGCGTTCGACTTCGATGGTGAAGTCGACATGGCCCGGCGTGTCGATGATGTTGATCCGGTGCTTTTCGCCCTTGCCGTCCTCGTTCGCCCAGAAGGTCGTGGTGGCGGCGGAAGTGATCGTGATGCCGCGCTCCTGCTCCTGCTCCATCCAGTCCATCGTCGCCGCGCCATCGTGCACTTCGCCGATCTTGTAGCTCTTGCCGGTGTAATACAGGATACGTTCGGTCGTGGTCGTCTTGCCGGCGTCGATATGCGCCATGATTCCGATATTGCGATAGCGTTCCAGCGGATAGTCGCGGGCCATGTGTGTTTCCTCGAATGCGGGGCGTTGCGTGCCTGCCCCATATAATAGCATGTGTGACCGGTTAAAGACGGGCCGGTCTTCGCGCCATACTTCCGTTCACCCTGAGCCTGTCGAAGGGTCGTATCCCTCTTGTAGAAAAGGGCGGCCTTTCGACAATCTCAGGACGAACGGAAGAGAGGGCGGCGAACGATCACCAGCGGTAGTGGCTGAACGCCCGGTTCGCGTCCGCCATGCGGTGCGTGTCCTCGCGCTTCTTCACCGCGTTGCCGCGGTTGTTGGACGCGTCCATCAGCTCGCCCGACAGGCGGGCCGACATGGTGGTTTCCGGGCGACCGCGCGCGGCCCCGATCAGCCAGCGGATGGCGAGCGCTTGCGCGCGTTCGGGGCGCACTTCCACGGGCACCTGATAGGTCGCACCACCGACGCGGCGGCTGCGCACCTCGACCTGCGGCTTGATGTTGTTCAATGCGTCATGGAACATCTGGATGGGATCGGACTTGGCTTTCGCCTCGACCGTTTCCAACGCGCCATAAACGATGCGTTCGGCGGTGGACTTCTTCCCGTCGAGCATCAGATTGTTCATGAATTTCGACAGCACCAGATCCTTGAACTTGGGATCGGGCAGGATGACCCGCTTTTCGGGACGACGACGACGTGACATGGAATTGTCTCCAATGATTCTGCTACGTCGCCCCGGACCTGATCCGGGGCCCCGCTCGTTTTCTCGGTTGAACAAACAAAGCGGGATCCCGGGTCGAGCCCGGGATGACGGGAATGGGGTTTATTTCGGCCGCTTGGCACCATACTTGGAACGCGACTGCTTGCGGTCCTTGACTCCTTGCGTGTCGAGCACGCCGCGCAGCACGTGGTAACGCACGCCGGGCAGATCGCGCACACGGCCGCCGCGGATCAGCACGACGCTGTGTTCCTGCAGATTGTGCCCTTCGCCGGGGATGTAGGAGATCACCTCGCGCTGGTTGGTCAGGCGCACCTTGGCGACCTTGCGCAGGGCGGAGTTCGGCTTTTTCGGCGTCGTGGTATAGACGCGGGTGCACACGCCGCGTTTCTGCGGGTTGGCTTCCATCGCAGGAACCTTGGACTTGGCCTTCTGCGGTTCGCGGCCCTTGCGGACCAGCTGGTTGATCGTCGGCATGGATATCTTTCTCTTCACCGTTTGGGTGGTGCAAACTGGCGGAATATGGGGGGAGTTCACGTTCGCACGAACAGACAACCGTTCGTCCCGAGCCTGTCGAAGGGCGAACCCCCGCAGCCGGAACCGGCACCATTCGCACGAGCCTGAAACCACTCCACCCACGCCCGCACGGACACCGGGTTACTCTGACGGCTGCCCCGAACGAGCCCCCGCATGGAGGACACCGCTCAATAGAAAAGAGCCCCGGCGCTTCCACGCAAAGGCTCCCGAGACCGGGCCGGCAATGTTCAGCTCTATCTATCCGCAGCGAGCGAGAGGCCAGCGTTGGATGAGAGGGCCTTTATGTTGGATTTGGGGTGGGGTCAAGGCTATAACCTCTGCAAGGAATTATCCAACCCTGCGACAAGCTGCTCCTTCTTTGTAAACATCGGGCTTAAGGTTACGTATTGACCTTGGGCTAGCTTCTCCTCGAAAAAAGCGTTGTATTTGTTTCTTATTCGGTTTTTTAGATAGCCCAAGCTCTAGCTGAATCTTTTGGCGGGCGGCATTATCGAGCAAATCCTCAATTTCGGCATACCGGGTACTAAGTCATCGATCGCGACCAATGTTGACCTTTGAGCGCCATGTTCAAGAGCATATCGTTTACGCTCCTTTTCACCAGCCTTATCGGAATCCAAAAGAAAGAGGAATTTTATCCCCCAACCAACGCTAAGAGATATCAAAGCACCAAAGGTTCCCGAGCCCGTCCCCGGGATGAAATGCAGGTCGTTAGGTCCATGCTTTCGCCTAATATATTCCAAGATGTAGTAGTCCGACTTACCCTCTAATACCACGCTGGGAATGTTATGGTCAAACCGAGAGGGAACTACGTCTAACCGATCTATAATAGGTTGGAAGTAACTTGTTTCATTTGGATTCTCATTAGTAAACTTACGGTATCGCGTTGCTTTTATATCGAGCGACTCATCATCGAGAAGCGCATTTTTTAGAACTCCAGCACCGGGCGTCCCTTCAGGAGTATCGGAACGGTTCGTAATGATGAATGTCTGCTCTAACCATGCAGGATCAATCATATAATGACTATGCGTGCTGTATAGCAGCATGTTGCGACCACGGGCAATTTCAGGAAAACTATCTATCAACTTCTGCTGTGCTGCCGCATGAAGATTAGAAGCCGGTTCATCGAAAACAAACAGGATGGGCCGTCGAGCATTTCCTGATGCTCGAAACTGAGTAAATAGCAGGAAGGCAAAGAACCAGCGAAATCCTAATGAACGATCATTAACTTTGAACCTTCTAGCACCATCTTTAATCTCGAACCAAACATAAATGTCGTGCTTATCCCGTGACTCATAACTTCCTGTTTCTTTGTTCAAAATCCTTCCTTCATCAAGTCCAAATTCTACTACAACCTCTTTTCCACTCGCATCTTCGCCAAAAATCTCGTTCCACTTACCTAATACCACTTCTGTTACCGATTTAGAAGCACGATCAATAATCTGTTGAACCTTTCCTTTTGCATCGGAACTCGAAAACAGTGAAAAGAAACGCGCCCACGGAACTATCAGTTCCTCCGATTGGACCCGTCTAACAATATCAGATATTTTATATCCCTGTCCGTCGTAATTCAGAATGTCTTGAAATACCGATCTGTAAAAAGAATCGTAAGCACCTTGACGAAAAGTAAGATAAATCTTCTTAGGAAAATCAAAAATAAAAGTTGGATAGAACGCAATGGAAGGAACAATCTCATAAAAGCTATCCCAAATTTGATCTGACGACTCGCTTTCAAGTGGCCTAAACTTGCGTTGCCCCTTCGTCTTTACAGTTGGCTCAAAATCGATTGTCCGGAAGTTTCCGACAAAATCTCCTCTATTGAAACGATGTACACGTCCCATCGAAATTTCTTTGGGAAACTGCTTATCGTCTAAAGTAAGATCGTATTCTTCAAGAGCGAAATTTCGCACCCAGTCTTCGTCGCTTTCTTCAACCTCTATCATTGCTTCGACTAAGACGTCGCCGGTAAAATTGGCTAGCTTATGACGCGGGACATCGCGCTTGAGCAATTTCGCGGTCGTTTCCATCAACAGCTTTAGTTACTCGCTTTGATAGGTAATCTGGTGCAAAGCTGTGTATCGCTTCAAGTAACGTTGTTTTTCCGCTTTCATTCAAACCAACGAATGCAAACACATTAGCGTCAGTCATAGATCGAAGGTCGACCGAAGTCTCTTGTATCCCCTTAAAATTTTTTACTATAAACTTTTGATAGCGCATCCTATGTCATTCCTTAATACATTAATCATCCAAAAAAGATAAGATTTATAATTTGATATCTAAGGGTTAGTTCATATTTTTTAAAAATGGGCCTACGCATAATCGTGTTGTGTTATTCAAAAGTGAGCTAGATTTCATTACTTTATCAAATATTGCATTTGTTAATTAAAGAGCAATCAGGATCCCCCACCACCACCGGCATCCGATCATGCACCGGCGCGACGACCTCGTCCGCGTCCGTCATGATCATCGAATAGACCGGGCCCCATTCCTCGCTCACGCGCCATACGCCCGCGCAGGCGAAGACCTCCCCGTCGGGCATGCCGAACCAGACGTGGGTCTTCGCGCCCTTCGGTCCTTCGAATTCGGCAAACGCATTCAGCGGGATCAGGCAGCGGCGCTTCTGCCAGCTGTCGCGCCAGAAGAAGCTGTCGAGCTTGTCCTCCCGCGCATTGTTGACCGGTTTGGGTTTCAGCGGCTCGCCCGTGCGTTTGCTTTTCAGCACCAGCGGGAAGCCCCAGATCATCTGGCGCAGCTCGCGCTCGATCGAGCCGTCCCCGTCCTCCTCCTCCGTCACGACAAGTCCGGGCTGACCGGGATAGACGCGATCCGCCCGGTTCGCGCCGCCGGTCTTGTCGGTCGCATCGAACAGTTTGGCGATTTCCGTGGCGGAGTTGGTCATCTTGTAGAGGTTGCACATGCGCCGCGATGCTGAGCGGGGGAAAGCGCCGTGTCAATCGGGGAGCGACCGCGATCTCGCAAAGACGTTTCCTACATCGTTGTTTTCTGGTTCTGTCGTTTGCGTATTATTCGCGACCAGCGGCGCGTGCTCGGCCTCCACACCCCTGCGCCCCACCCCCTTCGCCCCGGCTTTCCATTTTGGCGACCGGGCGGACCCGAGAACGGAAAAATCGTACCATGCGTTTCGGCAACCCACCCGCGCTTATCCATCCCCGGTCGCGCGACCTGTTTCGGGACAAGACCCGACCTGCAGCATGCGATCCGGCCGCTCTGCACTTTTTTGTCCCTGGACTGTGGTCCAAGCGGTCCATGTCTCCGGTTGCGTCCTACGCTTCCACCGTACCGGACGCTTGCGACATTTGACCTGCCGCGACAATCTTGTAGTCGGCGCCCAGGCAATCGGGGGAATACGACATGACGGCTATCGGCGATGGAACAGGGCGCTCGATCGTCATATGGCTGATGCGTATTCTCGCCATCGTGCTGATCGTGGGCATCGGGTTGAGCGCGACCGATTCCAACCAGTGGTGGATCCGTGCCTGGGATTTCCCGCGCGCCCAGCTGCTGTTCGCGATGCTGGGGCTGGCCGCGGCGCTGTGGATGATGGACAGGAATGCTGAACGAAAGGCGCGGCCATGGCTTCCGATCGTCCTGCTCGGCCTGTCGGCGTGGCAGTTCTACCGCATCTTTCCCTATACCCCCGCCGCCCCGCTCGATGTTGAGAAGATCGCGACCAACACCAACGACGCGTCGTGCTTCTCGGTGCTGTCCCTGAACGTGCTGCAGGACAACCGGCAATATGACCGCACTCTGGCGATGCTGGAGGAGGTCGATCCCGACATCGTCCTGTTGATGGAAACGGATGCCGGCTGGGCGGAGGCGGTGCGGCCCTTCATCGATCGCTATCCCCATGTGCTCAGCCGGCCGCTCGACAATACGTATGGGCTGATCTTCGCGACCCGCCTGCCGATGCGCGACGGGACCATCCGCGACCTGGCGCAGAAGGACACGCCGTCCGTTCTGGCGACGCTGGTGGCGGATGGCCGCAACTTCAGCCTGGTCGGGCTGCACCCCCGCCCGCCGGTGCCGGGGCAGGACACCGAAGAGCGCGACGCGGAACTGATCGTCGCGGCGAAGATCCTGCGCAAACGCACGATGCCCGCCATCGCGATCGGCGATTTCAACGACGTCGCCTGGTCCGATACGACGCGGCTGTTCCGGCAGACGGGCCAGCTGATCGATCCGCGCGTCGGCCGCGGCACCTATGCGACCTTCCCCGCCGACATGACCTGGCTGGGCTGGCCATTGGACCATGTGTTCGTCACGGACCACTTCCTGTTCTCGCGAATGGAAGTGCTGGACAAGGTCGGGTCGGATCATCGCCCCGTGCTGGCCGAGCTGTGCCTGAACCCCGATCTCGCCCGCCCGCTGAACGCGGAAGCCGAGGATGCGACGGCGGAAGACCGGCGGGACGCGGACAAGGTGGTCGAGGAATTCGAGGAGGACCGCGCGCGCGACCTGGTCAACGGCGAGAATTAGGGCGCCGTTCTTCAGGACGGTCGTTGGACGCCGGCCTGGTCTTGCGACAGAAACGCGACCAGCGCCTTCACTTTCGCCTGCCGCCATTGCGGGGCGGGCGCGACCAGCCAATAGGCGCGGCGGCCGTCGTCCGGCCCCTCCAGAATGTCCAGCCGCCCGGCATCGACCGCTTCGGATACGAGAAGATAGGGCAGGATCGCCTTGCCCATACCCGCCATCGCCGAACTGAGCGCCTGGCCCGCATTGCCGACCTGGACCGTCGCGGCCGCCCCTTCGGGCAGGGGGGCGCCGGGCCAGTCGATCCATTCGTCCGGCGCGCCTGCAATCGACACCACGACCCTCTGCGCGGGGGCGAGTTCCACGCCGTTGAGATCGCCCGGCCCATCGACCAGCCGGATCGCCACGTCCAGATTGGCCTCGGTGAAATCGGCGTTCTCATCCTCCACCAGATGGTAGCGGATGGCGGGATTGCGATGGCGAAACGCGGCTAGGCGCGGGGCCAGCCACTGCGCGTAGAATTCGCGCGGGGCGGCGATGGTGTAATTGTCGCTGGCCTGGCCCGCCTGCATTGCGGCGACGCTTTCTTCGAATTTGAGGAAACCTTCGCGCAGCATGTCGAGCCCGGCGCCGCCTTCGGCCGTCAGTTCCAGTCCCCGGCTGGTCCGGCGGAACAGGACGGTGCCGAGGTGATCTTCCAGCGCGCGTATCTGCTGACCGACGGCGGCGGGCGTCACGGCCAGTTCGTCCGCCGCGCGGGTGAAGCTCAGATGCCGCGCCGCCGCATCGTAGACGCGCAGCGCATTCAGCGGGAGGTGGGTTCGTTTCAACGCCCCGGCTTGTCAGTTCGCGGTCGCGGGGGCGGACAGGGGAAAGAAAGGTATGCGGACCTCCATCGGTTCGCCGCCTTCGTCGGTGAAGGTGTAGAACCCTTCCATCGAACCGCTCGGCGTATTGAGCGGGCAGCCGGACACGTAATCGTGGCTGGCACCGGGTTTGAGCATCGGCGTCTCACCCACCACGCCTTCGCCATCGACATGGTTGACCATTCCACGCCCGTCGGTGATGCGCCAATGCCGCGTGCGCAGGCGGACTTGCTGGTCCGAACCGTTCTCGATCCGGATATGGTACATCCAGAACCATTTGCCCGCCCCGGGACGCGATTGTTCGGGCAGGAAGTTCACGCCCACGCGGACGGTGATTCCATCGGTATGGGCGGCGTGCTGGAACAGATCGATCATGACGCGCACAGCCTAGCGAAGCCCCACGCGGCGGGCAATCGGGTTTGGTGCCGGGGGCAAACTCCTATTGCGTGCGCCGGCGGATGACCCCAGGTTCGTCGGATGTCTCCGGTGCTGACCGGGGCGCCGGTTCTTCCGCCGGACGGTCGGCCGGATTGTTCTTCTGCAGAAATGCCAGCAGCGCATCATACCATGCCTGTTCGCTGCCGGCATTGTCGAAGGAATGTCCCTGCCCCTCCAGTACGAGGGTGTCGATCGGCTTGCCATGCTTCTTCGCCGCGTCGCGGAACAGTTCGAACTGGTCGAAAGGTACGCGGGCATCCCGTGTGCCATGAGCGAGCAGGACCGGACGGGTAAGGCGCGCGATTTGCTTCGTCGGCGAAATTTCCGACAGCCGCATCGTCGACAGGTCGCCTTCCACCTGCGCTTGCCAGCGTTTGCGGACGCGGCGTTCCAGAAAGTCGCGATCGTATTTCAGCTGCGCGTCGAAATCGGTGACGCCCGCCCAGCTGGCGGCGCAGCGATAGCGTTCGGGGTTGCGGATTACCGACCACAGCGCGGCGAACCCGCCATAGCTTCCGCCGACGACGCACACCCGTTCGGGATTCGCGAACCCTTGCGCCACCGCCCAGTCCATGGCGTCGTCGAGATCATCCTGCATCTTGCGGCCGATCTGCCCTTCGCCCAGCTTTTCGAACCGGTCGCCATAGCCGCCGGATCCCCGAAAATTGGGTTGCAGGACCGCGTAACCACGATTGGCAAGCAACTGCACCTCGTCATTATACACCTGCATGTCCTGGATACCGTAGGGCCCGCCATGCGGCAGGAGAATAAGCGGCAGGTCGGTCTTTGGTCCGCCTTTCGGCAAAGTCAGAAAGCTTTCGATCGGCGTCCCGTCACGCGCGGTGAACGTCACCGCTTGCATCCCGGCAAGCTGCGCGAAATCGATTTCCGGCCTGAATTCATCGAACAGGTCGAGTGCCTTTGTGGCGGGGGTGTAGATATAGATCGCGCCCGGATCGTCGGCGTCCCCGTGCCAGACCAGCAGCCGGCGGCCATTGTCGAAGGACGTCAGACGAACGCGCCCCGTGCCCAGCGCGCCGGTCAGCTGCCGTTCCAAATCGCGCAGACCGGCGTCGAACCAATGGGTCCCGGGCGCGCCATCGACATAGTGCGCCGCCATCAGCGTGCCGTCCTGCGCCAGTTCGACGCCCGTGACCTCGCGCGTGGGGTGAGCGAACACCACATCGCCGGGCGCACCGGAGCGGTAGTCGAACTGGCGCAGAACCTTGCGGCCTTCCGCGTTGCGCACGAGCGCATAGCCCATATCCGATCCCGCACGCAGGCTGAGCATATCCCAGTTGTCGAGCTCGTCCGACGCATCCCGGTGGACCTTGGTCACTTCCGCCCAGTCTTCCTGCGCCGAACCACGATAGAAGAACGCGTAGTCCGTCTTGTTGCGCCACCGTGCGCCCAGCCGGACCACGCCCGCATCGTCGGCCCACCATTCGTCGATACCCTTGCGCCGTTCCTGAACGCGCTCGACACCTGCCGCCCCGCGCCCGTCCAGGGGATAGCGATAGACGTGGGGATCGTCCCCCACATCATGCGCCATCGAGAGGATGACATACGCACCAGCGGGGTCGGTATACAGGATATCGTCGCCTTCGAACCCCTGCTTCTCGAACCCGACGAACCGCGTCGTGCGCGTGGGCAGGTCGTACCCCATCAGGCTGGTCGCCCATCGTCCGGTCAACAGGAATTTCTGTGGCTTGGAATGACTGTTGCCCAAGACGCTGTAGAGGATGCGGTCGTTCCCGGCCCACTGGATCCAGTTCAGCCAACCGGCCGCGCTCGTATCGAGCGTATGGGTCATCTCTTTCGTCGCGGCATCGAACACCGCGATCACGTCGCGTCCGCGAATGGTCGTCTTGATGGCCAGGCGGTCGCCATCGGGCGAAAGTACCGCATCGCGCAGCATGCTCCGTTTGGCAAAGGCACTGGTCGGGATGACGGGCGGCCAGTCGTCGGCGGTATTGTCCGCCGCAATCGACGCCGAGGTGCCATCACGCGGGACGACATCCTGCGCGAATGCGGCGGGAGCAGCGACGCACCCCAGAACGAAACACACCCATTTCGAAGCGATAGAAACCCCCGGCCCGTTCACCCCCGATGTGAACGAAGGGAACCCTACCGTGCGATTTTGCAAAGACAAGCGCTATCGCGTTCGGCGTCCGTCAGTGCGGAGCGAGCCCGATTTCGAGCCCGGTGCGGTCTTCCAGCGCGAACCGGTCGAACAGGTCGGCGCTGGCGGTGTTGAGCCCCACGATCCGCGTATGCCGGCCGTTGCGCCGCATCCGGTCGACGACCTTCTCCAGCGCCTCGATCGCGGAAATGTCCCAGAAATGCGCGCCGGATACGTCGATGACGACATGATGGGCGGCGTCGTCATACTGGCTTTCGGGACCGATCGCGGCCTTCATGCGGTCGACGCTGGCGAAGAATATCTGCCCCGTGACCTTGTACACCGCGCTGTGCGGGCGGCGGATGCGCTTCACCTGCGACATGGTGCGCACCTTGCCGGCGAAGAAGATACCGCTGAGCAGCACGCCCGCCAGCACGCCCAGCGCCAGATCGTGAGTCCAGACTACGACGACCACGGTCGCCAGCATCACGGCCGACGACGTCGCGGGGTGACGCCGCAGATTGGGGATCGAGTTCCAGCTGAAGGTCCCGATGCTGACCATGATCATCACCGCGACCAGCGCGGGCATCGGAACGCTGCCCACATAAGGGCCGAGCACGGTCAGCAGGAACAGCAGGAACGCGCCGGCGGCGAAGGTCGACAGGCGCCCGCGCCCGCCGGATGCCACGTTGATGACCGATTGCCCGATCATCGCGCAGCCGCCCATCCCGCCGAAACAGGCCGCCACCGTGTTGGCGACGCCCTGCCCCCAGGTTTCGCGGCGCTTGTTGCTGTCCGTATGCGTCATGTCGTCGACGATCTGCGCGGTCAGCAGACTTTCAAGCAGACCGACAGCTGCCATGGTCAGCGAATAGGGTGCGATGATCTGGAAGGTTTCCCATGTCAGCGGCACGTCGGGCAAGCCGAATGTCGGCAGACCGTCCGGCAATTCGCCCATCTGGCCGACGGAGATGACAGGAGTGTTCCAGAACACTGCGATACCGGTCAGCACGACGATCGCGACCAGCGGGCTGGGGACGACCTTCGTCAGACGCGGCAGGGCGTAGATCATGAACAACCCGCCCGCGACCATCGCATATGTCACCCACGTCACCCCGTCGGTACGGGGATCGAGCTGCGGTATCTGGGCCATGAAGATCAGGATCGCCAGCGCGTTGACGAAGCCGGTAATGACCGATCGCGACACGAACTGCATCAACAGGTCCAGCCGCAGCAGCGCCGCGATACCCTGGAACACGCCCATCAGGATCGTCGCCGCGAACAGGTAGTCGACGCCGTAATCTGCAACCAGCGGAATGACCACGACTGCGACCGCCGCCGTCGCCGCCGAGATCATGCCAGGCCGTCCGCCGACCAGCGCGATCACCATGGCGATCGCGACGCTGGCATACAGGCCGACGCTGGGATCGACGCCGGCGATCAGGGAGAAACCGATCGCTTCGGGAATCAGGGCCAGCGCCACCACGATACCCGCCAGGATGTCGGCGCGGATATTGCCGAACCATTCGTTCCAGGTCGTCGATCGCGTGCTGGCGGTCGCGTGCGCGGCGGTGGCGGCCATAATGTCTCTCGGTCGGTATGGGAAAGCGCGGCCCTAACGCCGATTGCTGCAACGCACAACCAACGCCGGTCCGATCGCACTTTCGCCAAGAGGCAAAGCGCATTAGGTTTCGTGCCCATGAAACCGTTTCACATCGTATTCGCGACTCTCCTGTCTTTCGCGGCCCCGGCCCATGCACAGCAGGCTGCCGCCGATCTGCGCGCCTTGTATGACGAATATCACGATTGGCGCATGGAGGAGGCCGGCTCCGTTCGCAAGGACGACGGTCGGTGGACATCCGGCCCGGCTCATCCGTCCGTGAACCCGCAAGCGCAGGCACGGCGGGCGGCTCGATTGCAGCAGTTCTTCAATGCATCGAATGCGATCAACCGCGCCGATCTTTCCTATGAGGATCGCGTTCACGCGCAGGTGTTCGATACGGTGTTGAACGAGCAGATCGGCGATGCCCGCTTTCGCGAATGGGAAATGCCGTTCGACAGCGACAGCAATTTCTGGGGCTATCTGGTCCCGCCTTCGGGCTTTCAGACAGTCGCGCAATACGACGCCTATATCGCGCGAATGCAAGACATTCCGCGCTATTTCGATGAACAGATCGCCAATGCCCGCACCGGACTAAAGCGCGGTTTTTCGGTGCCGCAGGTGACGTTGCAGAGACGCGACGCGTCGCTCGTCCCCTATACCGAGGCGGGGGATGCGAACCCGTTCTTCGGACCCATCGCGCAGATGCCGGATCGGTTCGCGCAGGCCGATCGAAAGCGGATTGCCGACGAAGCGCGCGCCGCCATTCGCGGCCATGTCATTCCCGCTTACGACAAATTGCTAGCGTTCTTTCGAGACGAATACCTACCCAATACCCGGCAAACCCAAGCCGCATATGACATGCCCGATGGCCCCGCCTATTACGCGCAGCAAATTCGGCAATATACGACGCTCGACCTGACCGCCGACGAGATTCACTCCGTCGGTCTGGGTGAAGTCGCGCGGATCGAGGATGCGATGCGGGCGATCATGGCGGAAGTCGGCTTCACCGGCACCATCGCGCAGTTCAACGAGAAGCTACGCACCGACCCGCAATTCATCGCGCGCACGCCCGACGAATTGATGGGCGTATCGTCCTATGTCGCCAAGCGGGTTGACGGCGAATTGGGCGACTATTTCGGTTTCCTGCCGCGCCATCGTTTCTCCATCCGCCCGGTCGCGCCGGAGATCGCGCCGTTCTACACCGCCGGACGCGGGGGTTACGAATATTGCCAGATGAATACGCACGACCTCCCCTCGCGCCCGCTCTACAATATCCCGGCCCTCACCCTGCACGAATGCGCGCCCGGCCATTCCTTCCAGGCGGCGTTTCAACGCGAGCACGGCGATGAGGATGTGCCGCAGTTCCGCCGCAACGTCTATTTTTCCGGCATGGGCGAAGGCTGGGGCCTGTATGTCGAATATCTGGGCGAGGAGATGGGCATCTATCGCACACCCTACGAACGCTTCGGCCGACTGTCCTACGAAATGTGGCGCGCTGCGCGGCTGGTGATCGACACCGGCATCCATTCGAAAGGGTGGGATCGGGACGAGGCGCTGGCCTATCTCGGCGATCGGACCGCCCTGTCGCGGCACGAGGTGGGAACCGAGATTGATCGTTACATCAGCTGGCCCGGCCAGGCCCTGTCCTACAAGCTGGGCGAAATCCAGATCCGGCGGTTGCGCAAAGAGGCGGAGGAGGCGCTGGGCGACGCCTTCGACATTCGCAAGTTCCACGATGTCATATTGTCGCTGGGATCGGTTCCGTTGCCGGTGCTCGAAGAGCGGATCGACGCGTTCATCGAGGATGGCGGACAGGGCATCGCGCAAGGACGCTACGACTAGGCGTTCGTCCTGCCGCGTCTCCCGCAGCGCCATAAAACTGCCATCAAAGTCTTTTGACCGTCACGCGCACGACGCGAAGCGGTCATGACCGAAAGGCTAAGGCGAACCCAACTTCGCTGGAGCCCATACATGACCAGACTTACCGAACGACCCATGCTGTTGCTTACCGCCACGGCGATGATCGGCATCGCCATGCCGACCGTCGATGCCCGCGCGCAATCCGCCGCCGATGACAGCGACGCCGCCGGGCAGCGCGAACGGCCGGGCGTGGAAGATACGTCCGATGCGAACGTCATCATCGTGACCGCGCAAAAGATCGAACAGCGTGCGGTGGACGTGCCGATCACCATTTCCGCCGTGACGGGCGACCGGATCGAGGAACTGGGCGTAAGCGATCTCGACGAATTGTCCAATTACATCCCCGGCCTCAACATTCAGGAACAAAGCGCCAACAATCCGGGCGTCGTCATTCGCGGGATCACGTCGGACAGCGGTTCCTCGCAGCAGGGCCCGCGCGTGACCCTGTATTACAACGGCGTCGATATTTCACGCAGCCGGGGCAGCTATCAGGCGATCTACGACCTGGACCGTGTCGAGGTGGTCAAGGGGCCGCAAGCGACCTTGTTCGGAACGGCGAGCGCGGTGGGCGCGATCAGCCTGGTCTCGGCCCGACCGCGCGAAGGTTTCTCGGCGGAACTGACCGGCGGCTACGGCAATTTCGACCAGACTCTGGTGTCGGGCTTCGTCAATGCCGGGTCCGACGTTCTGGCTGGCCGCATCGCCGGCGAATGGCGTACCCGTGACGGTTATGTCGAGAACCTGTCGGAACGGCAGGACGAGGAACTGTATGCGCAGGACCAATTGGGCTTGCGCGCTTCGCTTCGCTACACGCCCACGACCGATCTGACCGTCGATCTCATCGGCACTTACGATCGGCAGCGCAATGGCGGCACGCCGTTCATATCGGGAAGATTTCCGACGCAGGCCGGCCCGCCCGATCCCTTCGGCGTCGCAAATCTGGGCGGTTCGCCCTTTTCCGCCGAGGCGCTCGGCGATGATCAGCTCGGCCTGAATCGGGATGTTTACGACCTCAATCTGAGCGCGCAATACGCGTTCGACGAAGGCTGGACCTTCACCACCGTCAACGGCTACCGCGAATTCGACAGCGCCGAAGTGTTCGATGCGGATGGCAGCGCAGCGCCGTTCCTGGAATTCGCCGAGATCGCCGAAGGCTGGCAGTTCAGCCATGAAGGCCGTTTTAATTACATCGATCCCAGCTGGCGCGCCGCGTTCGGCTGGAATTATCTCACTGAAAACGGCAACCAGAACGTCCCGTTCTCGACCGAGGAAGGCCTGTTCCTGCAATGTCTGACAGGCCTGTTCGGCGCGCCGCTCATTCCCGGCATACCCTGCGTCGCACCCGATGGCAGCGTACCGGCGCTGGGCGTCACGGCATTGGCCACACGGGGTGCGGCAAGCCGGATACCCTACCGTTCCGTTTTCGAGAACCAGGGCGACAACCAAAGCTATTCCGTATTCGCCGATGCGACCTGGATACCTGTCCCGGCGCTGGAACTGACCGCCGGCGTGCGGCTCTTGATCGAACAGCGCCGCTCGGGTTACATCTCCGATATTCCGCGCTCCGCGCTCAGCGGCGGCCCGTCGCTGATACCGGGACAGGTCAGCACGTTCGGCGAGACGTTCGAAGCCGATCGCAGCTATTTCGCAGTCCTGCCGCGGGTAAATGCGCTGTACCGCATAACCGATGATGTGAACGTCTTCGCGACCGTATCGAAAGGTCGCCGCTCGCCGGTGGTTCAGCTGACCGCCCGCCGTTTGGCCAACGGGAGTTCCGCGCCGAATCTTCAACTGGTGCCGGAAGAAACCGTGTGGAACTACGAAGCGGGCGTGAAAGGCGTGAGCGGTATCCTGTCTGGATCGCTTGGCGTGTATTACCAGAAATATGACGGGTTTCAGGTCAGCGTGCTGCAGGATGACGGGACCAGCCTGACGCAGAGCGCGGGCACGGCCAGCAATCTGGGCGTCGAAGCCGAAGCCTCCCTGCGCCCCACCGACTGGCTCAATATTTTCGGCAATGTCGGCTATATCGACGGTGGCATCGACGAAGACAACAGCTTCGCTCCCCAGTTCTCCGGTGCACGGTTCCGGCTGCAGCCCGAATGGCAGGCCGCCGCCGGGTTTACGGTGGATGCTCCGATCGGTGAAAGCGCGCGGTTCTTCGCGACGCCCAGCGTCACGCATCGCAGCCGTATATTCTTCGAAGTACCGAACAATCTGGCGATTTCGCAACCGAAGGTAACGCTGTTCAATGCGCGCGCCGGAGTGAGTTTCGCGGACGACCGCTTCGAAGTGGCCGGCTTCATCCGCAATGCGAGTGACGAGGACTATTTGCTCGATGCGGGCAATACCGGAGGAGCGTTTGGCATTCCCACCTTCATTCCGGCGGAACCGCGCTTCTACGGCATCGAACTGACGGCGCGTATAGGCAATTGACGGCCCCGCCTATAAATCCGCAGCTTGCAACGCCCGGTCCATATCCTCGATCAGATCGGCAACATCCTCCAGGCCGACATTGATTCGCAGTAGGCCCTCATGCACGCCCATCGCGGCGCGGTCTGCCTCGCTCAGTCCCGCGTGGGTGGTGCTGGCGGGGTGGCACATCAGGCTGCGCGCGTCGCCGATATTGTTGCTGATATCGATCAGCTCCAGCGCGTCCAGTAGGGCGTGGGCCCGGACGCGCCCGTCGATGATAAAACTGAAGATCGGACCGCAGGCGTCCATCTGCCTCTGCGCCAGATCGTAGGACGGATGGCTTGGCAGGCCGGGATGCAGCATGGTACCGCCGGCTTTAGCAATCCGTTCTTCCATGAATTGGCCCAGCGCCAACGCATTCTCGCTCTGTTGGTGCGCGCGCAGTGAAAGCGTTTCCAGGCCTTTGAGCACCACCCAGGCATTGAACGGCGCGCAGTTGGGACCGGTGTTACGCTGGAACGGCAGCAACGTATCGGTGATAAATTCCTCCGTTCCGCACACGGCGCCCGCCAGCACGCGGCCCTGCCCGTCCATCAGCTTCGTGGCGGAATAGGCCACCACATCCGCGCCGAACTCCATCGGGCGCTGGAGCGCCGGCGAACAGAAGGCGTTGTCGACTACGCTGACGATGCCATGAGCCTTCGCCAGACCGCAGACATGGCGCATATCCACGATATCCAGCGTGGGATTGGCGGGGCTTTCGAAGAAAAAAACCTTGGTATTATGACGGATCGCCGCTTCCCACGCATCGTTGTCGGCGCTGTTCACGACCGTCGTTTCGATCCCGAAGCGGGGCAGCAGATGATCGACCAGCCATCGGCACGATCCGAACGCCGCCCTTGCCGCGACGCAATGGTCGCCGGCGGATAGCTGACACAAGAGCGCCGCCGTCATCGCCGCCATGCCGCTCGCCTGCGCCCGGCATGCCTGTGCCCCCTCCATCAGCGCGATGCGTTCTTCCAACATGGCTACGGTCGGGTTCTGCAACCGGGAATAGGTCATGCCCGCATCCTCGCCCGCAAAACGCGCGGCGACGGTGGCGGCATCGTCGTAGGTATAGCCGCTGGTGAGGAACAGCGCCTCGCTCGTTTCCCCGTGCTCGCTGCGCCAGGTGCCGCCGCGAATGGCCTGCGTCGCGGGGCGCCAGTTCCGAGTGATGGCGCGGTCGGTTCCGGTGGTCTTTTTCATGGAAGTTCGATAGGCGGCAGGTGGGAATGGGGCAAGCGGATGACCCCAATGTTAGGGAATGATGGGCATGATCGACGATTATGGCATTCTGTTTATCGCGGGCTACTTGAGCGTGTTCGCAGCATTCCTGTACGTTCTGATCGCCAAACCCGAACAGGGAAATGCCATCCTAGCCGCAATGCTTGCCGCTGGCTTTGCCGCCTACACCGCTGTTCAGATCTACAGCGAAGGCGTGATGATGTTCTACACCAACCACACCGCCAATCTGACAGGTGTGCAGGTGTGGTGGGATTTGCTTGCGAGTGTCATCATCGCGCTGTTCTTCATCGTGCCGCGTGCCCGGGCGGTGGGTATGGATGTCTGGGTGTGGGCCATTCCCGTCGGCCTTCTCGCCAGCATCGGCCTGCTGGCGATGGCGGCGCGATTGTTCTGGCTGGAGAATGCGAAGGCGGCTGCGGATCAAAGCAGTGCCAGCACCGCATCGCCGATGGACACGGTGCCCGCTTCGCCGCCCAGATCGCGGCCGTAGATACCTTCCGCGAGCGCGCGCGCGACGGCCCCCTCGATCCGCACCGCTTCTTTTTCCCGCCGGAACGAATGGCGCAGCATCATCGCAGCGGACAGGATCGTCGCCATGGGATTGGCAATGCCCTGCCCCGCAATATCCGGCGCACTGCCGTGGATCGGTTCGTAGAGGCCGAAGGTGCCGTGATCCGTCCGCCGCTCGCCCAGCGCTGCGCTCGCCAGCAGGCCGATCGATCCCACGCACATGCTGGCGAGATCGGACAGGATATCGCCGAACAGATTGCCGGTGACGATGACGTCGAACTGGCCGGGGTCTTTCACCAGCTGCATCGCGGCATTATCCACATACATATGGGTCAACGCGACGTCGGGATACTCTCGCGCCACCTCGCATATTACATCGCGCCATAGCTGACTGGTTTCCAGCACATTGGCCTTGTCCACACTGCATACCCGTTTGCCCCGCGCCAACGTCGCGCGAAAGGCGGTGTGGGCGATACGGCGCACTTCGCCTTCGCAATAGGACATCATGTCCCATCCCTCGCGCTGCCCATCCGCCGTCTTGCGCATGCCTTTGTCACCGAAATACACATCGCCATTCAGTTCGCGCACGATCACGAGGTCGATCGCGCGGGCGAGTTCGGGGCGAAGGCCGCTCATCGCTTCCAGTCCGGCGAACATGGTCGCCGGACGCAGATTGGCGAACAGGCCCAACTCTGCGCGCAGACCGAGCACCGCCTGTTCGGGCCGCAGATGCCGGGGCAGGTCGTCGCAGGACGGATCGCCGACAGCGCCGAACAGCACCGCATCGCACCGGTGCGCCATGTCCAGCGTTTCGGGCGGAAGCGGGTGGCCTTGCCGTCGAAAGGCGGTTGCCCCCACGTCGCCTTCGAACAGGGTCAGGCCGGGAAGGTCCACCGCCTCCAGCACCCGTACAGCTTCGCGCGTCACTTCCGGTCCGATGCCGTCTCCGGGCAATATCGCGATTTTCATGGAAGCGCCTCCGTTCCCGTGCCTTTCGTGCCTGCAATCCGCGCCAGACGGGAACGCAGCAGGGTGCGAGCGGACATGACGTCGCCATAAGTGCCGGCAAGCAGGTGTTTCTCTATCGGTCTGGACATCGCATCGAACCGGCAGAGCAGCGCGTCGGTCGTGCCTGCGTCATCAGAAAGGACCACGGACCCATCGCCATAGCCCAACTCGCGCAGCATCAGCGCTTCGAACCGCAACAGGCCGCTTAGCCAGCCGCGCGCCGAGGGGGCGCTGCAGATCGCATCGAGCAAGCCGGACAGGGCGGAATGGATACCGGGATAGGCGTTGCGTTCCGGGAGAGTGCTCGCGCAGAGCGCCGTGACCCAGCCGATCGCCGCGGCGGGCAGTGGTTCGTTCAGCCACGGCCCGCGACTAATCACCAGCTCCAGCTTCGCAAAAGGCAGCTGACTGTCGGATTTCGCCCGCAGATCGAGCGCGACGATATTGCCCGGAATTACGACCGGACGCAGCTGCCTACCCCGCCCGCCCGCGACGTAACCCGCGACCATCCCGTAATCCTCAGTCAGCAGTCGCGCGATGACTGCCGTCTCGCCGTGGTGGCGGGCGTTCAGCATGATGGCGGGCGCGCGCAGATGCATGGGTCAAGCGCGTAGCGTTACCGACGCCATGTGGAAAGGATTACGGGGGCACCCTCTATTTGGCGATGCTCCGCCCCAAAAAACTTCGCCTAGATCGACGTGGACCCCGTCGCCGCCTCCAGCCGCGTCAGACGTTCGGACAGTTTTTCGTTTTCTTCGCGCGCCTTGGCGGCCATGTCTTTTACCGCGTCGAACTCTTCGCGGCTGACGAAGTCCATGCCGCCCATGGCTTCCTTCAACCGGTCACGCGCGCTTTCACGCGCTTCGCGGGTCATGCCGGCAAAAGTGCCGGCCGCGCTGTTGGCGAGTTTGACGAAATCGGCGATGCGGGGGTTTTGGCTCTGCATGATACAGGAGATGGGTTTCGCGCGCGCGTTTGTCCACCGCAATTCTTGGCGCGGGGATCAGATCGCGATCCGCTGCACCGCACGGGTCGGGTCGTCCACCCCGTCCGCCTGCGGGTTGAGTGCCAGGAACCGGTAGTTGAGCACCCCCGCGAAGACCACCCATGCGAGATAGGGCAGCAGCAGGATGCCCGCCAGCTTGCGCACCCGCCAGAACAGGACGATCGTGACGACAAGCGCGATTCCCAGCAGGATGATGACGACCAGCGCCACGGTCATCTCATGCAAGGCGAAGAAGATCGGCGTCCACGACAGGTTGAGCGCGAATTGCACCGCGAATGCCACGAACGCCGCGATCCGTCCGCGCGCGCCCCATGCCGCGCAGACCAGCGCCAGGGCAATGCCCATCATCACGTAAAGGACCGTCCATACGATGCTAAACCACATGGGATCGGGAAAGATGCCGGGCTTCTCCAAAGTCTGGAACCACAGGCTTTGCGTATCGCCCCCGAACGTGCCGGACAGATAGCCCAGCAGGACGCAGGCGGGGACGGCGAACAGCGCCCAGCGCAGGAAACTGGCGCGCAGCTGGCCCTTCGAAGCGAGCGTGTTCATGCCGTCTCCCGTGATGTCGCTTCCGTCATGGAACTGGCCTATGCACCAGAATGGCGCCGTGCGGAAATCAGAAATTCCACATTGCCTTCCGGTCCGGTGATCGGGCTGCGCGTGATGCCGTCGACGTGCCAGCCATCGCCGTCCAGCCAACGCCGCGTTTCATCGCAGACGCGTGTATGAAGCACGGGATCACGCACGACGCCGCCTTTGCCCACTTCGCCGCGCTCGACTTCGAATTGCGGCTTGATCAGCGCGACCAGCCGGCAAACGGGGTCGGCCAGCGCCAGCGGCACCTCCAGCACTTTGCGCAAAGCGATGAAAGACGCATCGCACACCACCCAGGCGTAGTCGCGGCCGACGATGTCGCGGGTCAGCACCCGCGCGTTCGTCTGTTCGCGCACGGTCACGCGATGATCCTGCCGCAATTTCCATGCCAGCTGATTGGTGCCCGAATCCACCGCGATGACATGTGCGGCGCCTTTCTGCAGCAGCACGTCGGTAAATCCGCCGGTCGAACTGCCGACATCCATCGCGGTGACCCCCGTCGGATCGAGCGCGAAATGGTCCAGCGCATGGGCCAGCTTGATACCGCCGCGACCGACCCATGGATGGTCGCGCCCGCGAACTTCCAACGGCGCGTCGTCGGCGACTTGCTGACCCGGCTTCGTCAGTTTCATGTCGCCCGTAAAGACCAGCCCCGCCATGATCAGCGCCTGTGCGCGGGTACGGCTTTCGACCAGCCCCCGTTCGACCAGCATCGTATCGAGGCGCGTCGTATTTCTCATTTGGGGTAAGCATTTGCCATGGACCGTAGCGGCGATAGCCGCCATTGTCGGCACAATCAAACACCTGGCCCCTGCCGAATTTCGCTGTCTGGAGACGCCGTGAACATCCCGCGCATTCTCGCCATCCTGCCCACCTTCGCGCTGGCCTGCTGTGCCCCCGCGCCCAGGCCGGTTCCGGCACCGACGCCGCCCGTGCAGGCCGCGCCGCCACCCGTCGCGGTCGCCGCGCCGAGTTACGACAATTGGCTGGACGCACCGCAGACGCCCGGCGACTGGCGCTACATTCAGGAACCGAACGAGACGCTGGCCGCGTTCGGCATGTCTGCGACCGATACGCAGTTCGCGATCGTCTGTCGCAGGGCGACGCGCATGATCGGGCTGGTGCGCGATGCCGCCGGTTCCGCGATCGGCAATCAGCCGGTGCCGTTGCGTATCCTGACCGAAACGGCGCAGCGAACCGAATCCGCCATTCCGCAACCGGGCGCCCCGCCGCGTTTGGTCGCGCAGCTGCCCGCGCGCGATCCGCTGCTGGACGCGATGGCGCTGAGCCGGGGGCGCTTTGCCATTCAGGCAACCGGTTTCGACACGCTGTATCTGCCTGCCTGGCCCGAAGTCACGCGCGTGATCGAAGACTGCCGCTGACACCGCACATTGCGGTCGTTCGAAGAAAATCCGCAATCAGCCCTTGCAATATGACGCTAGAGGAATCAGGTTGCGAACCAAGATCGGCGGCGAACGCGGTCTTGGACCCTCCGGTGAACGCGGGGTTCTGGCTTTCAAGCGCGAAAGGAGGTGATCCGATGTCTCATGGTTCAGATAAGGGGTCGGTAAAGTTCCACACGGGGAATTGTCGCGGTTAATCCGTAACAGAGTTTCCGTGAGCGGTTCTACTGGCCGCTGACCATGCGAAAGGCGGTGCCCGGCTTGGCCGGGGCCGCCTTTCACGTTTCAGGGGCTTCCATCCCGCGATTGCAGGACTTGCCCAAGATTGTGCTGGCGATTAACCGGCGGGTCATGCCCTTTACCGTCCTTCCCCATCCCGCCCCGGTGCCTGGTGAAACCCGCGAACAGGCGATCGCCGATCCCGGTTTCGGAACCGTCTTCACCGATCACATGGTGTCGATCCGCTACACGCAGGGCACCGGCTGGCACGATGCGACGATCGGTCCGCGCGAAGCTATCAGTCTCGATCCTGCCTGCGCCGTGCTGCATTACGCCCAGGAGATTTTCGAAGGCATGAAGGCCTACGCGCAGGCCGATGGCGCGATGGCGCTTTTCCGCCCGGAAGAGAACGCGCGCCGGTTCAGTCGCAGCGCGAAGCGCATGGCGATGCCGGACATGCCCGTGGAACTGTTCATAGAAGCCGTCCGCCGGCTTGCCACGACCGATCGCGACTGGTTCCCGACGGTAAAGGGCGGCGCGCTGTACCTGCGGCCCTTCATGTTCGCGAGCGAGGCGTTTCTCGGCGTCCGTCCGGCGCGCGAATACCGTTTCATCGTAATTGCCAGCCCGGTCGGCAACTATTTCAAATCGGGCGTGCCGGCGGTCAGGATTTGGGTCGCGCGCGATTATGTCCGCGCGGCGAAGGGCGGCACCGGCGCGGCCAAGACCGGCGGCAATTACGCCGCCAGCCTGGTGCCGCAGGCCGAAGCCATCGCCCAAGGATGCGATCAGGTCGTGTTCCTCGATGCGGTCGAAGGCCGCTGGGTCGAGGAGCTGGGCGGCATGAACCTGTTCTTCGTGATGGACGATGGCAGCGTGGTCACCCCGCCGCTGACCGGTACGATTCTGCCCGGCATCACCCGCGACAGCCTCATTACGCTGATGCGCGAAGACGGCCTGACCGTGCGCGAGGAACCCTATGCCATCGAACAATGGCGGCAGGACGCAATATCGGGTCGACTCGTCGAAACGCTCGCCTGCGGCACCGCTGCCGTGGTCACACCGGTCGGGTCGGTGTCCGATGGAGACGACACGTTCACTATCGGCAGCGGCGGGCCGGGGCAAATCGCCACCCGCATGCGCGAAGCGCTGGTTGGCATACAGAGCGGCACGCGTGCCGACGATCATGGCTGGATGATGAAATTGGGTTAGGACCACCCATATGGGCCGTTCAGCATAAGGAACGCTTCTCCATGATCGAACTGCGCCCCTTCGACACGCTCGGTTCCGCCAATCACGGTTGGCTCGACGCGCATCACCATTTTTCCTTCGCCGGCTATCACGACCCCGCGCGCATGCACTGGGGCAATCTGCGCGTCTGGAACGACGACACGATTGCCGCCGGTGAAGGCTTCCCGCCGCATTCGCACAGCGACATGGAAATCATCACCTATGTCCGTGAAGGCGCGATCAGCCACCGCGACAATCTTGGCAATGAGGGCCGGACGCAGGCGGGCGACGTCCAGGTGATGAGCGCGGGCAGCGGTATCCAGCATTCGGAATCCAACCGTGAGGACGGTGTGACGCGTATCTTCCAGCTGTGGATCGTCCCCGATGAACGCGGTGGCACGCCAAGCTGGGGCACCGCGCCGTTTCCGAAAGGCGACCGGGCGGGCCAGTTCGTGACGCTGGCTTCGGGTCATGACGAGGAAGGCGCCCTTCCGATCCGGGCCGATGCGCGGGTTTCCGGCGCGACCATCGCGAAGGGTGAAACCGTCCGCTACGATGCGGACAAGGCGCGCCATCTCTATTGCGTCGCGTCGACCGGCCGCATCCGTATCGGCGATGTCGAGGCGAATACGCGCGACGGCATTGCCATAAGGAACGAAGACGGCATCGCGATCACTGCGCTGGAGGATAGCGAGATCATCCTCGTCGATACCGCCTGAACTGTCAGCCGATCCGGCTGGCCTGCATGGCGCGGGTTGCGATGAACGGGGCGATGTGTGCCACCCGGGTCAGCAGGCCGCCGCCATGACGCCGCTCGGCAATGCTCCAGATCGCCTTCGCCGTCATGACCGGTTGCCGGGCAGCCCGCGCAAAGGAACGCTGATAGACCGCTGCCCCGTGATCCTTCCGCCAATGGCGCACCGCCATTTCGGCGCTGGCGAGAGCGATGGCCATCCCCTCCCCCGCGAGCGAGGGGATAACCGCCGCCTGATCGCCTAGCCGGAACATACCCGGCAGCGTTTCCTGCGCGATCCAGCCATAGGGAACCGACGCGATGCTATCTACGCGGGCATCGCTGCCGGCATGGCGCATACGCGCTGCGAAAGCGGGGTGCGTTTCCGCCAGCTGGTCCAGCAAGACGCGCGGCCCGCCCCCCGCTTCAACGAGCCGCGATTTGCGAACCGCCAGGCAGACATTCGCCGCGCCGTCTTCCTGCAAGACAATTCCGGCATAGCCGCCAGGGAAGAAGTGCAGTTCGATCGTATGGGCAAGCATCGCCATTAGCGCATCGCCAGCGGGAAGACGGACGCGGATGCCCAGCGTCGGATCGTCCGCATCGCGCGGGCGGGCAACGCCGCGCACATCGTATTTACCACTGGCAAGAAAGATAGCATCGCTTTCGTAACCGTCCCGCTCACCGGTCACGCGCCCCGCGTCGATCGTCCGGATCCGGTCGATCGTCAGCTGCGCGCCGGCATCGACCGCCATGGCCCGCATTGCACCGTCGAGAGCGTGACGGGACAGGCCGTAACCCGTATCGGGAAGTTTCGCATGCGCTTCGTGCGGTCCGGCGAACAGCGCCAACCGCGTGACCGGATGCGCATTCAGATCGGTCAGGTCGAGTCCTACTGCGCGCAATCGCTCCGCCGTACGCCAGCTCATGAACCCGCCGCACAGCGCATTGCCGATTTGCGCGTCCCGATCTATCAGAACGGGCCGCGCGCCCGCCTGCGCCAGCAATATCGCCGCCATGCTCCCCGCCGGACCGGCGCCGACGATCAGCGGGGGCGTCACGCGATCTTCTCGACGCAGAGCCTGAAGGGGAAGGCGCGGTAGACGCGCGCATCGCGAATATTCGCTTCGGCCAGTATGGGGGGCCATTCATGGGGACGATAGGACCGCGCGATCGACATGCGCCCGTCATGGCGCACGATGGGATGCCAGCGCATCAACCGTGCCAGCATAGGGTAGCCGATATGGGCGAAGCCATGTCGGTGCAGATCGTTGACCATCCATCCCTCCGACGCTTCCCGGTCCATGAATCGCAGGAACGCCACTAATTGTGCATGCGTCATATGATGGGCAACGAGGCTGGATATGATGCAATCCCACCCCTCGCCCGCCAAATCGGCATAGTCGCCGATCCGGTAATCGATGCCCTGCGAAGGCGAAGCCCGCGCCGCGGCGAGAGAGCGGATATTGAGATCGATCCCGACCAGTTCCGCATCCATCCGACGGCGGTTCAAATGGCTGCGGATCGCGCGCAGCATGTCGCCGTCGCCGAACCCGACATCCAGCACCTTGATCGGCCGCTTCGCCGCCATTCGTTCGATGAAGCGCAAGGTGGGCGCATGGGCGCGGGTCAGCCGGTTGACCTTCGCCAGATCGCGAACGACATCGACATAGGTCGCCTCGTCAAGATCGGCTGAATCCATCAGCTCTTCGGCGATCAGGCGTTCTTCAAGCATGGGGCTCAAGCATTGCGCCAGCCGAACCTGAGCCCTTCCATCGCCAGGCCGGGACCGAATGCCAGGGCCACTCCGCTGGCCGGGCGGTCGCGCATCACCCGTTCCAGCACGAACATCAAGGTGGAGGACGACATATTGCCGCAGCTTCGCAGGATTTCGCGCGAATGATCGAGGGTGTCCGGCGCCAGCGACAGGCCTTTCTCCACCGCATCGAGGATCGATCGCCCGCCGGCATGCACGGCGTAGGCTTCGAACGGACCCCCGATCGCCGCGCGGGTGTCGGCGTCGGCGAGCGCGGTGGAAATCCGTCCGGGAACTTCGCCCGAAAGGTGCATTTCGAAACCATGATTGCCGATATCCCAGCAAATCAGGTCCTGCGAACCGGCCAGTGTTAAGGCCAGCGGTTCGGTCAGTTCCAGCCCCGCCCCCTCCGCCGTTACGATTGCCGCAGCCGCGCCGTCGCCGAACTGGCTGACAGCCATCAGCGGTTCGATGCGGTCGTAGCTCTGGTGATGCAGCGAACTCAGCTCGACCGTGACCACCAGCACGCGCGCGTCGGGTTCCGAGCGCACGATGTGGCGCGCGGTCCGCAGCGCCGTGATCGCGGCATAGCATCCCATGAAGCCGATCAGCACCCGCTCCAGTCCGGACGAAAGGCCGAGCCGCCGCGCGATGATCTGGTCGATGCCCGGCGCGACGAAGCCGGTGCAGCTGGCCACGACGATGTGAGTCACCCCCTCGATCGACGGCAGTTTGCCGATGGCCTGCAATGCCAGCTCCGGCGCGTGTTCGGCGTAAAGCGCCATCCGATCGGCAGTGGTCGGCGGCGCATCGTCGTCGCCGTAGAAACCCTGCCCGCGATGCAGCTGCGCGTCGGTTTCGGAAAGAACCGACCAGCGGTGGTCGATACCGGATCGCGCATCCATCCGCTCATACAGCTTTGCATGCCGTGTGCCCGCCAGCCGCCCACGCACCCAGTGCCGGAAATCCTCCTGAAAATCCAGATCGGGCAGGGCGGTCGCCAATGCGTTGATTACGGCCATGGAAGCGTTACGATCGATAGGGGCTGTAGGATTGCATCCGATATAGGGGATGCTGGACCGATTACACGAAACCTTCCGACATCGGCGGCAATCCGCGCTTCAACTCATCCAGCCACAGATCGGCCACCGCATCGCTGGGCGCGCGCCAGTCTCCGCGCGGACTCAATGCGCCGCCGCTGCTGACCTTCGGCCCGTTGGGCATCGCGCTGCGTTTGAACTGGCTGAACTGGAAGAAGCGCCACAGGAATTTCTCCAGCCAATGCGCGATGGTCGGCAGATCATAGGCGTTCTTGCGATCGTCCGGGAATGCGGCGGGCCATTCGCCCTGTTCGATATCCTTCCACGCATGCCACGCGAGGAACGCGACCTTGCTCGGCTTCTGCCCGTAACGCAAAATATGATGGAGGAAAAAGTCGTTGAGCTCGTACGGCCCGACCGCGCTTTCGGTGCTCTGCATTTCGCCATCCTCGCCGGCAGGCACCAGTTCGGGCGTGATTTCGGTCTCGACAATGCTTTCCAGAACGGCGTCGGTTTCGGGATCGAACTGGTCGGTGCGTTCGGCCCAGCGGATGAGGTATTGGATCAGCGTCTTGGGTACGCCTGCATTGACGCCGTAATGGCTCATCTGGTCGCCAACGCCATACGTGCACCAGCCCAGCGCCATTTCGGACATGTCGCCGGTTCCCAGGACGAAGCCGTCATGCTGCCCCGCCAGCCGGAACAGGTAATCGGTGCGCAGGCCCGCCTGGACGTTCTCGAACGTCGTGTCGTAAACCGGTTCGCCATCTGCGAAGGCATGTCCGATATCGTCCAGCATCCGGCGCGCGGCGGGTTTGATGTCGATTTCTTGCCCCGTGATACCGATCGCCTTCATCAGCTTCCAGGCGTTGGACTTCGTATGGTCCGACGTGCCGAAGCCGGGCATCGTATAGCCGCGGATCATGGTGCGCGGTCGCTCCAGCCGGTCGCAGGCGCGCGCCGCCACGATCAGCGCATGGGTGCTGTCGAGCCCGCCGGAAATGCCGATGACGATGCTCTTGGCCTTCGTCGCCGCCATCCGCCGCATCAGGCTGTCGACCTGGATGTTGAACGCCTCGTAACAATCCTCGTCCAGCTTGTGCGGGCGGCCGGGCACGAAGGGGAAGCGGCGAATGGGGCGGCGCAGGCCGATCGGTCGGCCGACGCCCCGATGTTCGAATGCGACCGTGCGGAATCGCGTTTCAGGCGAACCCGCAGCCTCCGCCGCGTCGGTAAAGGTCTGGTTGCGCATCCGTTCGAGCAGGATGCGGTCCGTATCCACATCCGCGATGCACAGTTCGGCATGAAGATCGAAGCGCACGCTTTCTATGAGCAGATCGCCCATTTCGTAGATCATGCCCTGCCCATCCCAGGCGAGATCGGTGGTGCTTTCGCCATGCCCGCTGGCGGAATAGGCGTAGGCGGTGATCGTCCGGCTGGACTGCGCGCGGGCGAGAAGATGGCGTTCGTCTGACTTACCGATGGTCACGTTGGAAGCGGACAGGTTGGCGATGATCGTCGCGCCCGCCAATGCGCCGTCGTTGGAGGGCGGATCGGGCGCCCAGAAATCCTCGCAGATTTCGCAGAAGACGCGCAGACCCGGCAGGTTGGACGCGGCGAAGATAAGGTCGACGCCGAACGGGACGGTTTGGCCAGCGACATCGATCGTTCGCCCCACCACCTTGCGCCCATGCGCGAACCAGCGTTTCTCGTAGAATTCGCGATAGTTCGGCAGGTAGCTCTTGGGTACGACGCCAAGCAACTCGCCGCCCGCGATCGCCAGCGCGCAATTGTAGATCTTGCCGTTCTGCCGCAGCGGCGCACCGATCAGCAGCACGGGGTCAAGGTCGCGGGTCGCATCCAGAATATCGCTGACGGCCGTCTCCACCGCATCCAGCAAAGCACCTTGCAGATGCAGATCGTCGATCGCGTAGGACGACAGGCACAGTTCGGGATAGACGACCAGATCGACCTGCGCTTCGTGTGCGCGCTTCGCTTCGGACACTATGCCGTCGCGATTGTAATGCACATCGACGGTGCGCGTCTGCGGAGTGCTGGTCGCGATGCGCACGAAACCATGCGTGTGCGCGGCGTGGAACGGATGGTCCGATCCGCCCCCTTCGTCATGCGTCGTGGTCTTGTCGGGGGCCGATGTTTTCATGGACGCACCCGTATCGCGAAAGCCCGTATCGCGAAAGGGTGTCAGGCCGCGACAACGTCCATGCGGTCGGGCAGGTCTTCCAGCATTTCGATAAGCCCGCGTTCCTCGCGCGACTGGAATTTCGCGGTGCGCGGCAATTTGAGGTTCGCGCGCCAATCCTCCTGCTGCTCGATCAAGTCGATGACGGCCGGATGAATGTAGGAATTGCGCGTGACCGCGGCCGTGTTGCCCAGTTCCTCCGCCACGGTTTCGACCACCGCCTTGATGGTCAGGTCTTCCTTGGCGCGAGCCAGCACATCGAACGCCAGGACCGTGGCGTGCCATGTGCGAAAACTCTTGGCGGTGAAATCCTCCCCCATCGTTTCGCGTAGATAGGCGTTCACGTCCGACGACGTGACCTGATGGCGAGTGCCGTCATCGTCGAGAAACTGGAACAGTTCCTGCCCCGGCAGCTCCTGCAAATCCTGCACCACTTTACGAAATTCGTCGTCATGGACGGTAATGTCCTGATCTTTCCCCGACTTTCCGCGATAGGTGAGATGCACGCCGTCCTTCTCGATCTCGACATGCTTGCGGCGCAGCGTAGTGGCGCCGTAGCTCTTGTTGCGTTTGGCATATTGATCGTTGCCCACGCGCAGGAACCCGAGATCGAGCAGGCGTATGACACTAGCGACCGCGCGTTCGCGGTTCATGCCCTTGCTTGCCAGATCGCGCTCTACCCGGCGACGCACCAGCGGCAGCAGCTTGCCGAACGCGACACAGCTGTCGAATTTCTCGTTCTCGCGCATTTCGCGAAAATCGGGGTGGTAGCGATACTGCTTTCGGCCTTTGTCATCGTAGCCGGTCGCCAGGATATGCCCGTTGGGGGCGGGGCAGAACCATGCGTCGGCATAAGCGGGCGGCAGGGCGATGGCGTTCAGACGTTTCTTCTCCGCCCGATCCCCGATCAGATGGCCTTTGGGATCGTAATAGGCCCAGCCCTTGCCCGCACCCTTGCGTGTAATGCCGGGCAGGGTGTCGTCCACATAGATCAGGTTTTCAGTCGTCATGGCGTCAAAACCGGCATCGCGTCTTGCGGTTCCGTTTCCAACACCGCATGCCGGACGGGCGACACAAGGAACTGCCCATGCCCGATCCCACCCCCGATACCATTTATACCCCGCCCGAAGTGTGGTCCCACGATTCCGAGAACGGCGGACGCTTCGCCAATATCAACCGTCCCACCGCCGGCGCGCGGGAAGACAAGGAACTGCCACGCGGCGATCATCCGCACCAGCTCTATTCGCTGGCGACGCCCAACGGGGTGAAGGCGAACATCATCTTCGAAGAATTGCTGGAGGCGGGACATGAGCACGCGGAATACGACGCCTGGATCGTCGATATCGGCGAAGGCGAACAGTTCACCAGCGGCTTCGTCGGCGTGAACCCCAATTCCAAGATACCCGCATTGATGGACTATTCCGGGGACACGCCCATGCGCATTTTCGAAAGCGGTGCGATCCTGATGCACATGGCGGAAAAATTCGGCATGTTCCTGCCGGCCTCCGGTTCGGCCCGCGCCGAAACGCTGAGCTGGCTGTTCTGGCAGGTCGGCAGCGCGCCTTTCATCGGCGGCGGCTTCGGCCATTTCTACGCTTATGCGCCGGAAAAATACGAATATTCGATCAACCGCTATGCCATGGAAACGAAACGTTTGTTCGATGTCGCCGACAACCGACTGAAGGACAACCGTTATCTTGCGGGCGAGAATTATACGATCGCCGATATGGCCGCGGTCGCATGGATGGCGCCCTTCACCACCGGCGAGATTTACAACGACGCGAAAACCTTTCTTGCGATCGACGAATACGAAGCGGTCGGACGATGGGCGGCGGCAATCATGGATCGCCCCGCCGTGCAGCGCGCCAAACGCGTCAACCGCAGCTGGGGCGATGAAGCAACACGGGTGCCCAATCGCCATTCGCCGGACGATTTCCGGTAAGGCCCGATTGCCCCCTTTCCTTAAATGACGGGCGCGCTATAGGGGGCGCATCCACCGGCGGCGCGTTCCGCCCGGGCTGCTGGGGCGTCGCCAAGTGGTAAGGCACCGCTTTTTGGTAGCGGCATTCGCAGGTTCGATCCCTGCCGCCCCAGCCACTATTGCCTGAACGGCTTATGCCTTGCGTCTTTCGCGGGTTGGACCTGTCCATAAAACGCCCGCGATTGCAATCAGGTTGATATCGAGTGCCCGTCAAAGGATATACCGACGCCCTCATGTCCGTCCGCCGCCATGTTTACTGGACCGCCGCCGATACGATCGTGACGGCTGGCATCGGCTTCGTGCTGCGGCTTATAATCGCGCGCGTTCTCGCACCCGACGATTTCGGGATCGCCATGTTGGCGGTCACGATCATCACCGTCATCCAGGCGGTCAATGAATTCGGACTTACTTCCGCCCTCATCCAGCGCGACGGAGACCAGATGTCGCGCGATCTCGTCGATACGACGTTTACGGCATCGCTTATCGTGACGCTCGTCATGACCGCCGTTACCGTTGGTATCGTGGCACCCCTGGGTGCGGCGTTCTACGAAGAACCATCCTTGCATCTGTTAATCGTGGTGCTGGGTCTGACGTTGCTTCCGTCACCATTTTCCACGGTCGCTTCCGCGATGCTGTACCGTCGCCAAAATTTCAAGAGTATCGCGATCGTCAAGGTCGCGGCAAACTGTATCGGCTTCGTCACGGCTATCGTCCTGCTAATGCTGGAGCCGAGTCCATGGGTCATCATCGCGCAGGCGACAGCGGCCTTGGCTGCATCCGCGGTCGGTCTGCAATGGCTGGCGAAACTTCGTTACCGCCTGAGGCTGCACAAGAGCCATCTGCGCGCGGTATTTTCGTTTTCGGGGAAGATCTTCGTGAACAACATGGCGGTAAGCCTCAGCGCCAATGCGGGGGTGTTCATCCTCGGCCGTGCGGTCTCGGTCGCGGATGCGGGTCTCTACGCGCTGGCGGTCTACATAACGGACACGCTGCGGCGTATCCTCATGTCGATCCTGAACCGGGTCATGTTCGTCCATTATTCGGCCAACAAGACCGATCTCGAGCGTCTGGCCCGGAAATATATCGAGACCATACGCTGGAACTGCCGCATCGTCTTTCCGGCGATGACGCTGATTATCTTCTTCGGACCCGCTTTGACCGTGCCGCTGCTGGGCGATGCATGGGGGGATATGCAGTCGGTCCTGATCTGGCTGTCCGTTTCGGTAATGATCCATGCGGCCGGCGGAACCACATCCACCCTGTTCACGGCGATGGGGCGCCCGGGCCTCGACATGGCCCTGTTCCTGTTGACCACGCTGCTGATCCTGTTTCCGGGAATGATCGCGGGCGCGGCGTTGCTTGGACTTACCGGCGTCGCCATCGCCACGGCGGCAGCAAAACTGGTGTCGGTGATAATTCGGCAAATCTTCGTCCACAGGTTGATCGGCACAACGACGCTGCAGGTTATCGGAGTGACGGCGCAATTCCTGCTGAAACAGGCACCTATCGCATTGTCGTTCGTCGCGGCGCAGCTGATCTTCGATCGGCCATCACTGTTGGTTTACGTCCTGTTCGCGGCTATCGGGCTTTGCGTGTACGCGGCGATCGAACTGCCGCAGGCATTTCCTGGAGGACTGGCGAAAATCCGCCGGACGATATCTCGAAGCGCGGGCGATACCGGATGACGCAAAACGCACTTGCGCAATTATTGCTGCGCGAACTCGAACGCGATCTCGCCGTGCAATCGCCCGCCGGGTCTTTCCCAGCGGGTCGCAACGGAGCCTATGGCGATCCCGAGACCCCGGCGCGCACGACTTCGCATTACCTGGTTGCCCTGTGCCAGGCCTATCGCGTAACCGGAGATCGACGGTTCAAGGAGGCCGCGAAGCGCGCGGCGGGCTATATCAAAGGCGCGCTCGAACATTCGCCGGGCTGCGTCGTCATGCGGCACGCGCCGGGGAAGGATCATGCGAACGGCGTTCTCGGGCCGGCCTTCATCATCGAGGCACTGCATGCGGCCGGCGTCGTCCTGGACGATAGCGAGGCTATGGCCCTCGCGCATGACCGTTACAGGCTGCAACCGTTCGACGAACAATTGCATGTATGGAAAACATTGGACCCGTCGGGTGGCGCTTGCCCGGTGGATGGAACATTCAACCATCAGCTCTACTTTGCGGCGGCCGCCAACCTGCTGTTCCAATCGTCGTCGCTGGACGAGCGGATCGCACTTTTTCTGGAACACCTCCCTGCCACGATGGGCCTGCGCGAGGACGGCCGGGTGGTCCATGCGATCTCGCAGCCGGAGGACACCGGACTGAAACTGCGCAGGGCGGTCAGCCGGCGGATCGGTCGATCGCCTGATCCTTCCGCGAAAGAACGCGATTATCATCTTTACAATTGCTACGCATTCGCGCTGCTCACTGCCGGTGGTGCGCCCGTGCTACGCTCCGTCGGCGAAGACCGCATGCGCTCCATCGCGTCGTTCGCCGACGGCAGGTCGATCGCCAGGCTTCTGGCACGGCCGGGCTGGAGCGTACCGCAAAGGTCGGGGACGGAAACGCGGTTGGCAGACAAGCAGTATTTCGACGCAGTCGTTCTGGACAAAGCCGTGGACGGCGCGGAAGCGAGCGCTTATCTCGCAGCCACGCTCGGACCGGACCATACCGGATCGCTGGTTTCCCCCGATCCGGTCATGTACAGGGCGCGATGCTACCGTTACTGGCGGATCGTGCAGCATGAGGCCGCGACAACGCCGATATTATGATCCCCGTTTCCCTCAGGCCCCTCAAAGCCCGAATGCGGCGTGCATGGCGCACCGTCGATATGGCCATCATGCGCAATGCCGCGCGGCATCCGCGACTGGCCGCCCTGTATTTCGCTCTGTTCAGCGGCGATCTTTCGCGCGAAGCGGCGGCGGTTCTGGCCGGACGCATCCGCTATCAGGCAGATGTGTCCAGCGATGAAGGGAGCAGTTTCCTGTTGCGGCGGAACGTTCACCGCCTCGAAAAAGGGCTCATCATGCGTCCGCTAAGGGCGATATTCGCGCTCGACTATATCGAGGAGACGATATCGGCGCTCGAGCGTGCGACACGCCATGGGTCCTACGACGACGAACAGGCCTGGGCGTTCGACGTGCTCGACAGCTATTTTGCGAAGGTCGACGGCACCCATCCGACGATCGGCGCGCAGAAGGACCGCTACCGCATCATCCGCGCACGATGCGATCCTGCCACGAACGACCGGGCGAAGGTGCCTTACGCCCGCATGTTGACGGGCGATCCGCCGGTTCCGTTCGACGATCTCATGACGCTGTCCAAACGCCGGCGATCCGTCCGCTGGTTTCGCCAGGAACACGTGCCGCGCGAACTGGTCGACCAGGCGCTGCGAGTCGCCAAGGAAGCGCCCAGCGCGTGCAACCGTCAGCCCTTCGTCTATCGCGTGTTCGACGATCCTGCCGATGCGCGGCGATTGGCCGCCATTCCGCTTGGAACCAAGGGTTTTTCCGACCAGCTTACGGGCCTGGCGATCGTGGTGGGACGGCTGCGCGCATATCCGGAATCGCGCGATCGCCATGCGATCTATATCGACGGCTCGCTGTCGGCGATGGCATTCATGTATGCGCTGGAAACCCTGGGGCTTTCTTCGTGCCCCATCAACTGGCCCGACAAGGAGCCGCAGGAATCGATCATGCGCCGGGAACTCGGTCTGGCGCCGGACGAGCGGGTCATCATGCTCATCGCCTACGGCTGGCCCGACCCGGCGGGTCTGGTTCCCTACTCGGCGAAGCGCGTTCACGACCAGATCAGGACTTACGGGTGAACATCGAGATTTCCGGCGTATCGGCGGCAAATCGGGGCGCGCTCTTGATGATGGAGGCGGTTCGGCACAGGCTCGCGGACGTTTTGCCGAACAGCGTGTTCGCGGTTCCTCTGGACTGGACGGTGGAAGATCGCCTGGCGCACGGGGTCTGGAGCACGCCTGGCCAATATCGCGCGAGCATACAGGCGCGCGCCTTTGGTTCCCTGCCTGCGCGGATGCGCCGGACCGCCGGTTTCATGCGGCCCGGTGACATCGACGCGCTTCTCGACATATCGGGCTTTGGATACGGGGATTTCTGGGGCGTTGAAAAGCTGCGTCGCCGGCTGACCGATCGGCTCGATCGCTGGAAGACGGTCAACAATACGGCCATCCTCATGCCGCAGGCTCTGGGACCGTTCGAACGGCCCGGCATGGCGGATGCCTTTCGCAAGGCCGCCGACCGGCTCGATATCATATATGTTCGCGATGCCCGCTCGCAGGACTATCTAGGCGATATCCTCAAAACCGCGGACAAGGTTCGCCGGGCACCGGACTTTACCAATCTGCTCGAACCGGTCCTGCCGGAACGTCTGCAACATCTGCGCGGCGCTTCCTTCGTCATCCCGAACGAGAAGATTGTCGCCGGCCGTCCGCCGGAGTTCCACGAACGCTATCTCGCATTTCTCGTCCACGCCGTCACCGAACTGGAAGCTTCCGGCCGACGAACGATGCTGCTCCTGCACGAAGGTGTGCGCGACATGCGGTTGGCCAGGCAGGTTAACGATCGCCTGCCGGTGCCGCTTTCCATCGTCGACGAACCCGATCCGCTGGTCACGAAAGGGATGATCGGGGCCGCGGACCTTGTTATTTCTTCGCGTTTTCACGGGTTGGTGAGCGCCCTGTCGGCGGGTGTCCCGGCGCTCGCCTGCGGGTGGAGCCACAAATACGCGGAATTGCTGACCGACTACGATTGCGCGGACATGATCGTCGACATCGGATCAGGCGAAGATCCGAGCGAAATGGTGGGGCGGTTTATCGCATCGAGCGCGCATGCCGATCGTCGCGACCATATTGCGAAGCACGCGGAAAAGGAAAAAGCGCGCGCCGAACGGATGTGGGATGAAATCATGCCGCTGCTGGCACAATGATCGGATGAAAATTCCGTATAGAGGTGGATCGCATCGCGGGCCGTTCGGACAGGCTGCGGGATCGCGCAGAACAAAATACAGTCAGAGATTGCTTGCCGAATGATGCGCCATTCTTCCAAAACTTACGACATCAGCGTCATCATTCCGATATTCAATGATTGGGCCAGACTGGACTTGTGCCTAAATGCGCTGAAACGTCAGACCTTCGCTGCCGACCGGTTCGAAGTGCTGGTCATCGACAACGAAGGTGCGCCCGCGCGGTATCCGGCGGATTTGCCGCCGCATTGGCGTATGCTTCGCGAAGACAAACCCGGCTCCTACGCCGCCCGCAACAAGGGGCTGGCATGTGCGAACGGAAATGTGCTGGCCTTTACGGACAGTGATTGCATCCCCGACGCAGAATGGCTGGATCGCGCATGGACATTGAGCGAAGATCATGATTTCCAGCCTCGGCTTGCCGGACCGATCGAGGTGTTCCGTGAAGAGGGAGGATCGAACAACGCGTATCTGCACGACAGGGTTCTCGCCTTTCGTACCGTGGAATCGGCCAGGGACGGCATGGCGGTCACCGCCAACCTGTTCGTGCCGCGCGCCGTGATGAACACGATCGGCTGGTTCGATGACGGGCATTTCAGCGGCGGCGATACGGAATGGAACAGGCGGGCGAAGGATGCGGGGGTTCCGCTGGTTTACGATCAGAAACTGCTTGTGGCCCACCCCGCCCGCCGGTCGCTTTCGCAGCTGGCGGCGAAGCGTCGCCGGGTCATTGGCGGCCGCCGAAATCTGGGCCTGCCCGACACTGCGCGCGCACTGTTGCAGCGGGCGATTCCACCGACCCGGCAAATGAAGGATAGAACGATCCGTGAACTGGGATTTGCGGACAAGCTGCGGGTCTTTCTCATCATATGGTATCTGCGCCTGGTCGAAGCGGTCGAGCTGTTGCTGGTTCGGCTGCGGATCAAATCCCCCGAACGAAGCTGACGCCGTGTCCAGCCCGATGCCATTCATCTTTGGAGAGACCGGAACGTGACCCGGGTCCTGCACTGCCTGGAGGATGTGAACACCGGCGGCGTGGAGCAGCGCCGGCTGATCATGGCGCGCCGGCTCCCCTCGCGCTTCGAATGCCGCATGATCTGCACTTATGCGAGCGAAGCATTCCGGAAACAGTTCGCCGAGGCGGGGTGGGAGGTACATGCTATCGGCAGACCCAGGTCGATCCTGGACCTTGGCTGGTACAGGAGGGCGATCGACATCGCCGTCGCGTTTCAGCCCGAGATAATACATGGTGCCGTGTATGAAGGCGTCGCGCTGGCCAACGTCCTGGGTTGGCGGTTGCCAAAAGCGCGGGTCATTTCCGAAGAGACCTCAGACCCCGTCAATCGGAGATGGACCGGCCATCTGCTTCTTCGCGCCTTGATCCAGAGATCGGACCGGATCATCGGCGTATCCAGCGCGGTCGAGCGGTATCTCAAGGACACACTGCTTGCGCCGGCCGCGCGGACCTTGTGTATCCCCAACGGCGTCGAAATGCCGGAACCGGAAAACCGCGCAAAAACGCGGGAATTGAAGGTCCAGCTGGGCCTGGCCGCCGGCGACTACATCATAGGATGCGTCGGCAGGCTTACCGATCGGTACAAGCGGTTCAGCGATGTGATCGAAGCCGCACGGCTACTCAAGATGCAGGGATCGGACGTAACGGTATTGATCGTCGGGGACGGGCCGGATGAAGATGCTTTGAAGTCGCTCGCGCATTATTTGGGAGTGGCGGACCGCGTGGTCTTCACCGGGCATCGCCCGGACATCAGGACCCTGTACTATCTCATGGATGTCTTCGTACTGCCATCCGCCAATGAAGCGTTCGGGTTGGTTGTCGTCGAAGCCATGCTTGCAAAGCGTCCCATCATCGCCAGCAAGGTCGGCGGCGTGCCGGATATTCTCGATTACGGACGATGCGGGCATCTGATAGAACCCAGGCGCCCGGAAGAAATTGCCGCGGCGATAGCGCGGATGAAGGATGATGCCGCCATGGCCGAGGAATTCGCAAAACGCGCCTTTGCAAGGGCCCGGGAACGGTACACGGCCGAACGCTATATCGAAGACATCGTGCGCCTGTATGGTGATCTTGCACCCGAACCGGGAGGCAGGACATGAAGAACATATTGTATGTCGTTTGGGATGCCCCGGAATCGCGCTATCTCGAAGGGCTGTTCCTGCCGATCTTCGCCGGATTGGAGGACCACGGATACAAGTTCCACGTGCTCCGGTTCACATGGCGCAACGAGGATGGCTCGGGAAAGTTCAAGACCGACACGGCGCAGGCATGCCGCGCGCGCGGTATCGCCTATCGCGAGGTCCTGACGCTGCGTAGGCCAGGCGGGATCGGCCCGTTCATGTCCGCGCTTGCCGGCGGAAGCGCCGTCGATGCCGCGGTTGCCGACTGGTCCATCGACTGCGTCATGCCGCGCGCCATCATGGGTTCGATACCCGTCCTGCACAGCCGCGCCGGGCGCAGCAATGCCCTCGTGTTCGACGCGGACGGCCTCGCCGCCGACGAACGGGTGGATTTTTCGGGCCTGAGCAGGAGTTCGCTCGTCTACAGGTTGCTGAAGCGGTACGAACGCCGGATGCTCCAGCGGGCGGGTTCGGTCATTGCCCGCTCGCAAGGCGGCATCGACATCTATCGCGGCATCGTGAACAAAGATCCGGACACCTTCTTCGAAAGCACGAATGGCCGCGATCCCGGGGTCTTCTACCCGCGAACGCAGGAACAGAACCTGGCTGTCCGAAAAGCCATGGGTATCGCAGGGGAGGCTCCCCTTATCGTGCACAATGGATCGTTCGGGCAGAAATACATGCCCAATCTCGAACTCGACATCTTTCAAAGGATGGCAGAACGCGATGCGAGCGCGGTATTTCTCATACTGACCAACGCGCCGCAGGTCGCGCGGACATATGTCGTTTCCCATTTCGGCGAAGTACCACCCAATATTATCGTTCGCGAAGTCTCGTTTACCGACGTTCCGGATATACTATCCGCGTGCGATGTCGGAATATGCCTGATCAAGGAAACCCTGTCGACCAAGGCCGTCATGCCGACCAAGCTGGGGGAGTTTCTGCTTTCGGGCGTTGGCGTCCTCGGTACCGACGTGTGCATCGAAGCGGCCCTGTTCGATCGACCGTTTGCCTACCGTGTCGATCCGGCCAGCGCGCAGGAGCCGGACGAAGCCGCGCTTTGGGCGTTGAATTATACGCGCCATAGACAGGGTCTGGCCCATCGTGCGCGCGCCCATGCCGAAGAGCATTACGGCGTGTCGAATTCTATCGCGTCCTACGCGGATGCGCTCAATTGCGCGTTTGATCGGCAACGATCATAGGTTCGTTCGAACCGAACCCTTCAATATCAACGCCGTTCACGAAACTACATGGCTTCGAGCTGTTCGCCGAGCGACAGCCAGTCAGCTTCCGCGGCGTCGAGTTCGGCGGCGAGGTCGGCGCGTTTGGCGGTCAGGGAATTGTGGCCCATGCCCGCGAAGGGCGCGGACGCATTCGCAGGGTCGACCAGGGCGGCGTCGGCCTGCGCGATCTGACGTTCAAGCAAATCCGTCATCCGCTCCGCCTTGGCGAGCGCCGATTTCAACGCCTTCGCCTTCGCGCGCCATTTGCCCGATTTCTTGCCACCCGTCTTTCCGCCCTTGCCCTTGGTTCCCGGTGTTGCCGCCTGATCACGGCCGAGCACAAAGTCGATGTAATCGTCCATGCTGCCATCGTACCGCCGCGCGGTCCCGCCATCGACCAGCACCAGCCGATCGGCGGTCAGTTCGACCATATGTCGGTCATGGCTGATCATGATGACGGCGCCGGCATAATCGTTGATCGCCTGGATCAATGCCTCGCGCGCGTCGACGTCGAGGTGGTTGGTCGGTTCGTCCAGGATCAGCAGATGCGGCGCGTCGCGGGTGATCAGCGCCAGCGCCAGCCGTGCGCGTTCCCCGCCCGACAGCTTTTCCACCCGCTGTGTGGCGCGCTCGCCGGAAAAGCCGAACCGGCCCAGCTGCGCGCGGATGGCGGACGGCGTCTTGCCCTCCATCACGCGGGTCATCAGGCCGAGCGGGGTATCGTCGCCCGCCAGCTCCTCCACCTGATATTGCGTGAAATAGCCGACCTTGAGCTTGCCCGGCGCGTTCAGCGTGCCTTCCATCGGTTCGAGTTGCGCCGCCAGCAGCCGCGCCAGCGTGGTCTTGCCGTTGCCGTTGCGACCCAGCAGCGCGATCCGGTCGTCCGCGTCGATCCGCATGTCGAGCCGCCGAAGCACCGGCTTCGCGGCGTCGTACCCCACGGCCACGCCCTCCGTCGTCAACATGGGCGAGGCGAGTTCGGTCGGGTCGGGAAATTCGAAACTCAGGGACGGGTCTTCCATCAGCGCCGCGATCGGCTGCATCCGAGCAAGCATCTTGGCGCGCGACTGCGCCTGCTTGGCGGTCGATGCGCGGGCGCTGTTGCGCGCGACGTAATCCTGCAGCCGGGCGCGCTGCGCATCCTGACTGGCCCTGGCCGACGCCAGTTGCGACGCGCGTTCCGCCCGCTGTTTCTCGAACGCGTCGTACCCGCCATTATACAGCGTGAGTTCCCCGCCCTGAAGATGCAGGATGTGATCGACGACCTTGTTCAGAAGATCGCGTTCATGGCTGATAAGCAGCATCGTGGCGGGGTACTTCTTGAGGAAGTTTTCCAGCCACAAGGTCGCTTCCAGGTCGAGATGGTTGGACGGTTCGTCCAGCAGCAGGACGTCGGGCTGCGAGAACAGGAGCGCGGCCAGCGCCACGCGCATCTTCCAACCCCCGGAAAAACTGCTGAGCGGCCGGGCCTGCATCTCCTCGTCGAAGCCCAGCCCGGTCAGGATGCGGGCGGCACGCGAGGGCGCGCTGTAGGCGTCGATCGCCAACAGCCTTTCATGAACCTCGGCAAGACGGGTCGGATCGGTGTCCCCTCCCGCATCCGCCTCCGCCAGGAGATCGGTGCGTTCGGTATCGGCTGCCAGCACCGCCTGTTCCGGCGTAACGGCACCGTCCGGCGCTTCCTGAGCGATATAGCCGATCCGCGAACGCGACGGCGTACCGATCGCACCGTCATCGGGGTCGATCTGGCCGATGATCGCCTTCATCAAGGTGGACTTGCCCGCCCCGTTGCGCCCGATCAGGCCGACGCGCGCATTATGCGGGATCGCCGCGCTGGCCCCCTGCAGGATGGGACGCCCCCCCAGCCGGATGGAAACATTGTCGATCTGTAGCATGCGCCGCCAATAGCAGCCGTCCGCGCGCTGCCAAGGGAAACCGCGAGCCGGTTATTCCAGTCGCTGGGCTACCGAGTCGCGAAGATCGACGATCCGTCCCGCATTCACACCCAGATCGCTGGTGCCGATGCGCGATGTGGAGCGGAAATCGACCGACGCGCCGCCATCCGCCGCCGGACGCACACGCGCGACCACATCGTCGCGGAAGCCGTACCAGAAGACGATCGCGGTGCCTTCCACGATGCCGGCCTTCGGGTCGGCCACGACGTTGTCGAATCCTTCGTCGCGCATAGCCGCCTCGACCGCGCGCAGGGTGGCAGCGGGATCGGCGGCGACGATCAATGTCTGGAGCTCCGGATAGCCGCCTGCGATCAGTTGCGCGGAAGTGACATCCGCGACATCGGCATTCTGCGCCCATTTGTCGTATTCGCCCAGCGGACGCCCGAAATCGATCAGCGGGTTCGCACCATCCTGCTCGCGGATACGCTGCATCCGCGTCGAATATTGCGGCGCGTCGCTGGTATTCGTCGTAACGTCGTAGATGAACGGAACGCTTTCCGCCGTGCTGCGCAGCTGGTTGAACCCGGCCAGGACGGCGACCGGGATCAGCAGGGCGACAAGCGCCGCGAGCCAGCCGGTGCGCGGCTTCACCACCAGTGCCGCGATCAGGGCGATGGCGGCGATACCGGCGACGACCAGCGCCGCCGTCGCGCCGATGCCCGCCGTCATCGTGCCGAATGCGTACATCCGGTCGATGAGGCCGACATTGGCCCCGAACAACGCCACCGCGAACCAGATAAGGAGCAGCATGGCGAGGGTCAGCGCCCAACGCGGCAGGCGCGGCAGGAAACGGAGAGCTTTCATAGAGCCCGAGCAATGCACCACGCCGCGGCTGGCGGCAAGCGCGCTCTAACGCTCGCGCGCGTCCGCTTCGACGACCGGCTGCGGATTGTTGGGCGTCAAGATCATCACGTTATCCTCCACCCGCCAGCCCTTCAGGCGGGATAAGAGGTTCATTCCGATCACGCTCGTATCGCCAAGATTGGGGGCGATTACCGCGTCCAGTCCGAAGGCGGCGACGTTGCCGAACCGCAGTTCCTCGATCGCGGTGATCTCCGCCATGATCGAACCGTTGGCGGTGTTAAGCATGACCGGCAGGCCGCCGGTACGCGGTTCCAGCCCTACTCGGTTCGCCGCCTTCCCCGATACGGCGGTCAGGGTCGCGCCGGTGTCGATCATGAAATCGATGGGTTCTCCATTGACCTGCGCGGTCAGCCAGAAATGTCCGTCCGGCGCGATGGGGATGCGGGTTTCGCCGCCCTTCACCACCTGTTGCGGCAGGCCGATATCGGGCATCGCCATGTCGAGCCGGGGGTCGAAACGCGACAGCTGCAGCACCACGGTCATCAATATGCCGACCAGCGCCAGCGTGCTGACGCCGCGCACCAGCCGGCCCATCGGCACGTTGCCGCGGATCATCATCCCGCCGATCCAGCCCAGCGCCAGCGCGGCCACGGTGAGCAGCAGCAGGCCCGAACGCGGGATCGCGCGGATCGTATCCGCGATCGAACCGAAGATGTCCGCCAAGAGGCCGGGATCCTGCATCGGCCACATATAGGTGGATGCCCGCTACAGTTCCATGAACGAATTTCTATCCGTTCCCGATCACGCCAGCCAGCGCATGGCCGGACTGCCACGCCCCCTCCACCCGCGGATGCGTCAGCCAGTCGCCGCATACGCCGAGGCGGGTGGGCTCGTCCCACAGGCATTCCGGTCCGCCGCGTGGTTCCGCCATCGCATAGAGCCAGCGATGGGCGGTCAGGTACACGGGCTCAAGCCTAGGCAGGGCATGTTGCGCGGAAAACCCGGCGAAAATGCGACGGGCGGCGTCTTCCTTCGTATGGTCGAGCAGTTCCTGCGAAAAGTCGGGCGATGCATGCAGCACCCAGCGTTCCATGCCGCCCCGCCCCGGTTTCGCCGAATTGCGCGCCGCCCATGAAATGGGGCCGTGCGCGTCGCGATACGCGTCGGGCAAAGGCAGCTTCTCTTCGAAAGCCACCATCACCGCCCAGCACGCCCGCGACTGCGAACCGCCCGCCATATCGGCGAACGCCCGGTGGGCATCGTTCATGAGTATCGCCGCCTGCTCGGCCGGAATGGCGACTATAACGCTATCGAACCGCTGTGGTTCGCCCTCTTCGAAGCCGATTTCCCAACCGTCGTCGGCTGATTGTAAAGAATTGGCCCGAGTGTTCCAGCGGACGTCGAGCCCGTCCGCCATCGCTTTGAGCGGGGCGTTCATGCCGGACGTGCCGACATGGGCATCGGCACCGGCGGCGGGCCAGCGCGCGACGATCCCCGCTGCTTCCCATTGCGAGACGGCCTTGCGAAACCCGTCGCCGCGCGCGGTGAAATATTGCGCGCCGTGATCGAACCGAAGATCGGCGCCGTGAATGGATACCCGCCGCGTCGCCATCCGGCCGCCCGCTCCGCGCCCCTTGTCGAACAGGCGGACCGTATGGCCCCGCCGCACCAGTTCCGTCGCGCAGGTCAGCCCGGCCATGCCCGCCCCGATGATTCCGATCATGCGGTAATCACGGGGCGGTGCGGGCGATGCTGGCTTCGGCGAGAATGAGTGAGAACCGCTTCTTCCTGTCCCGCCAGCGATGCACCGGCGTCCAACCACCCGCCAGCAGCAGGGCGTAGGAACTGCGCCGGCTGAACTTGTGGCTGTTTTCCGTATGGATGGTGTCCCCCGCCTTCATCGCGAAATCACGGCCCGATACGGCGAACTCCATCGCCTCCTGCGCTTCGAGATGCATTTCCACCCGCGCGAAACCATCGTTCCAGCGGGCGACATGGCGCAGGTTTGCAACGTCGATCGTGCCGTCCAGCTCGCGATTGATGCGATGTGCCAGGTTGAGATTGAATGCCCCCGTCACGCCCGCCGCATCGTCATAGGCGGCTTCGAGCATGTCGGCATCCTTGATGAGGTCCATGCCGATCAGCAGCTTGGACCCTTCGCCCAGCGTTTCGCGCATGGTTCGAAGCAGGTCGATGGCGGTGTAGGGCACCATGTTGCCGATGGTGGAACCGGGAAAGAAACCCAGCTTCGGCATGGTTTCCACCGCCCCCGGCAATTCGACGCGGCGCATGAAATCCGCTTCGACCGGATGGACCGGCAAGCCCGGGAACTTCCCCTGCAGATCCGCCGCCGACGCCCGCAGAAAGTCGCCCGCGATATCGAGCGGAACGTACGCGGCCGGATCGATGCATTCGAGCAGCAGCGGCGTTTTCACCGAACTTCCGGAGCCGAATTCCACCACCGCCCGGCCCGGCCCGATCGCCCGCCCGAGTTCGTCGCACCGGTCGCGCAGGATTTCCGTCTCGGCGCGGGTCGGGTAATATTCGGGGACCTGCGTGATATCCTCGAACAATTGCGATCCGGCATCGTCGTACAGCCAGCGCGCGGGAACCGCTTTCTGGGCCTGCGACAGCCCGGCCAGCACGTCTACGCGAAAGGCGCGGTCCACGCCGTCATCGTCGCGGTCGACCAGCGCCAGCCCCTGGGTCTCGCCCATCAGATATCCTTCGCGAGCCGGAGCCCGGTAAATTGCCACCGCTGATGCGGATAGAAGAAGTTGCGGTAGGTGGCGCGCGAATGGCCACGCGCGGTGGCGCAGCTGGCCCCGCGAAGGACGAACTGCCCGGACATGAACTTGCCGTTATATTCGCCGATCGCGCCCTCGGCCGGTTGGAAACGCGGATATGGCAGATAGGCGCTGCGGGTGAATTGCCAGCAATCGCCGAACAGGCTGTCGCCGCCGGTCGGCAGCAGATGGTCGAGCCCGTCGAGCTGGTTGCCCGCCAACGGATCGTCGGACTGCGCCAGAACTTCCCATTCGCATTCGGTCGGGAGACGCGCGCCCGCCCAGGTCGCGAAGGCGTCCGCCTCGTAATAGGCGATATGCGTGACCGGCGCATTCGGATCGCGCGGTACCCAGCCGTAATGGCTGAACTGCTCATCGTCGTGCCAGTAAAGCGGCGCGGCGATGCCTTCGGCCTGCACCCAGCTCCAGCCGTCCGACAGCCACAGGGCGGCGTCGCGGTAGCCGCCATCGTCGATGAATTGCTGCCATTCGCCATTGGTGACGAGCCGGTTCGACAGGGCGAAGGGTTCCAGCAATACGCGATGCCGCGGCCCTTCATTGTCATAGGCGAAGCCGGTGCCCCCATCGCTGACATCGTGACCAATCCTGGCAATGCCGCCGGGGTGGTTGCGCCAGCCTGTTTCCCCGCGCAGGCGGGGGTCTCCTGATACCTGCGAACCGCTAAAGTTGCTGAGGCCCCCGCCTGCGCGGGGGCACGGGGGCTCCTCCACCATCGCGGGACCCAGCGGGTTCTGGAACAGGGCATGCTTGATATCGGTCAGCAACAATTCCTGATGCTGCTGCTCATGCGCGATACCCAGTTCGATGAGGTCGGCATGGCGGGGATCGTCCAGCATTGAGATGATCGCGTCGTCCACCGCATCGCGCCAGTCGGCGATCTGGGTGAGCGTCGGGCGCGAAAGCATTCCGCGCGCGAACCGGTCGATCCGCTTCCCTTCCGCCTCGTAATAGGAATTGAACACGAACGGCCAGCGTTCGTCGTGCAGCGCGTAGCCGGGCTTGCGGTCGCGCAGCAGGAAGGTTTCGAAGAACCAGTTGGTATGCCCCAGATGCCATTTGGCGGGGGAGGCGTCCTCCATCGATTGCAGCGTCGCATCCGCTTCCGACAGGGGGGCAATCAGCGCCCGGGTGAGATCGCGCGTCCGGCGGAACCGCTGCGCAACCGTTTCCGCACCGCGATGGTCAGCGGCATTGTTCATCTGCGGCTGCGGCATCACGCATCTCCCACCGGCTCTTCCTTGACGCGTAGCTCATGCCAAGAACCCGCCATCAGTCAAACCCCCGACGCCGCTTTTCTTTCCCGCGACAACCGACGCCTGACTGCGATCAGGCCGCGTCGGCCTGCGCCAGTCCCGCCTGTTCGGTCATCATCTCCGCCAGCAGAAACGCCAGTTCCAGCGATTGCGCGGCGTTCAATCGAGGGTCGCAATGGGTATGGTATCGGTCACCCAGCGCCGCGTCCGTGATCGCGACTGCACCGCCGACGCATTCGGTCACGTCCTGCCCGGTCATCTCGATATGGATGCCGCCCGCATGGGTGCCCTCCGCCCGGTGGACCGCGAAGAAACCGCGCACTTCGCGCAGGATGCGGTCGAAGGGGCGCGTCTTGTAACCGCTTTCGGATTTGACAACGTTGCCATGCATCGGATCGCAGCTCCACACGGCGGGATGCCCCGCCGCCTTCACGGCACGTATTAGTTTCGGGAGCCCCGCCTCGACCTTGTCGTGGCCGAACCGGCTGATCAGCGTGATGCGCCCGGCCTCGCGCGCGGGGTTCAGCGTGTCGAGCAGGCGGATAAGGACATCGGGTTCCATGCTCGGCCCGCATTTCATGCCCAGCGGGTTGCCGATACCGCGGGCGAATTCGATATGTGCGCTGCCTTCGAAGCGGGTGCGGTCGCCGATCCATACCATATGCGCGCTGGTGTCGTACCAGTCGCCGGTCAGGGAATCCTGCCGTGTCATGCTCTGTTCGTAAGGCAGCAGCAGCGCCTCGTGACTGGTGTAGAAGCTGGTGCGCTGCAATTGCGGCACGGTATCGGGATCGACGCCGCAGGCTTCCATGAAATCCAGCGCTTCCCCGATGCGGTCGGCGGTCTGCGCGAATTTGTCGGCCCACGGGCTGCGGCCCATGAAGTCCAGTGTCCAGCGATGCACCTGCCGCAGATTGGCATAGCCGCCGCCGGCAAAGGCGCGCAGCAGATTGAGGGTAGACGCCGCCTGGCTATAGGCGCGCACCATCCGCTGCGGATCGTTGACGCGGGCGGCGGCGTCGAATTCGATGCCGTTCACGTTGTCGCCGAAATAACTCGGCAGGGTCACGCCGTCCTTCGTCTCGGTATCGCTGCTGCGCGGCTTGGCGAACTGGCCTGCCATCCGCCCGACCTTCACTACCGGAACCTTGCCGGCATAGGTCAGCACGACCGCCATCTGCAGCAGCACCCGGAACGTATCGCGGATGTTGTTGGGGTGAAACTCCGCGAAGCTTTCCGCGCAATCGCCGCCCTGCAGCAGGAAGGCGCGCCCCTGCGCGACATCGCCCAGATCGGCCTTCAGCGCCCGCGCTTCGCCCGCGAAGACCAGCGGCGGATAATTCGCCAACGTCGCTTCCGCATCGGCCAGCGCGGCCGCATCCTCATATTTGGGAAGATGCCGCGCTTCGTGCGATTTCCAGCTTTCGGGGGACCATTGTTGCGGCACGGTGATAAGCTTTCCTTCGTAATGACTGGCTCGCTGCTACGCGGACCCCGCCTCAAAAGCAAAGCGCCCTTCCCCGCAAGCCCAAGGAAATCGATCGGCGCATGAAGCGTGGTTTGCGCAGATGTTCGGCGAACCGAACCAGACCCGGCCGAACCAGACCCGGCCGAACCAGACCCGGCCGAACCAGACCCGGCCGAACCAGCCATGCGTCAGTCCAGCGTCTGCCCCTCCGGCAGAACCGCCATGCGCCAGCCGTCCGTCGCGGCGAGATATTTGGCCGCCAGCGCCTGCATCGCTTCAGGCGTTGTCTCGCTGAAATCGGCTTGCAAAGTGTCGAGCGCGAACAGTCGGCGTGGATCGCGACTGGATCCGGCGATCTGATACAGCCAGAACGTGTTGCCGGTCATCGCACGGCGGATAAGCTGCTTCATCGGTTCGGTTGCGCGAGCCAGCTCGTCCGCGGATGCCGGGTTCGTCGCCAGATCGGCGGCGATGGTTTCCGCGGCGGCGAAGAAAGTCGGCACGTCTTCGGGCTTCAGCTGCGCGATCGCCATGATCCGCCCGCCATTGTCCAGATCGACCGGCCAGTTGGTCGACACGCTGGGCGCATAGCTGGCGCCCGCGCGTTCGCGCATCGCATCGATCAGGCGATTGGTGAACAGGCTGGTGAGCAGTTCGAGCTGACGCGATTCCGGCAACCCTTCCGGCCCGCCGCCGGTCGGCCAGGCGATGACCGCCGCCGCCTGGTCCGCGTCGCCGCGATGGGTGCGCACGATCGTCGCGTCCGGCGTGGCGAAGCCCAGCGGTTTTGCCAGGATATCCGCCGGTATGGGTGCACGTCTGGGTAAAGCGCCCAGCGTGCGGCGAACGCTCTCGATCCCTTCTTCCATCTCGAAATCGCCGAAGATTAGCACTTCGACGTCGCCTTGAGTCAAAATGGGCTCCCACACGGCGCGGAAGCCTTCCGGCGTGGCGTCGGCGAGTTCCTCCGGCGCGGGGGTGGCGAAGCGCCCGTCCTCGCCGGTGATATAGAAGTCGAGATCGCGGGACAGCACATTGGCCGGCGCGATCGCGTATGATTCGTAATTCAGGCGCTGCGCCGCCTTGGCGCGGATGACCGGGTTCTCGTCCCAGCGCGGATCGGCCAGCTTGTTGGCGAACAGATACAGCTGGTCGTCGAGATCGGCGGCACGGGTCGTCGCGCCGAAGGTGAAGGTGCCTTCCGCGATGGCGAAATCGAAATCCATGACCCGGCCGTTGGAAATGCGGTCGAGCTGTTCCTGACCCAATTCACCCTGCCCGGCACCGATCAGGGCCGCCTGACCCAGCGCGATATAGGGCGCGTCGCCTTCATCGAACGCCCGGTAGCCCGCCCCGAACCGCACCCGCACCGCGATGCGGCCCGGTTCGAACGTGTTGGCGGACATCAGCGCGGTGGTGCCATTGGCGAATTCGATGCGCTCCACTCCGTTCAAACCGTAATTGCCGCGCGATACGATGGTGCCCGGTTCGCCCACGGGCGGCAATTCGTCGAAGGAGATCGTGCTCGCGGCGAGGCGATAATCGCTGTTCGCGGCGATCTCGGCGGAAAGCGCCGCCTGGACCTGCGCCGCATCGGCATCGCCCGCCGTGGGGGTGATATAGGTGGCGCGCACGACGTTGCCGGAGAACAGTGCCTTCGTCCGGTCGAAGATCTCGTCCGGCGTGATTTTGTCCTTCATGCCCCGAAACACCTGGAGGAATGTTTCGGGCGCGGCGACGCTTTCGCGGATATCCACCGCGTTCACGACCTCGTCCGCCAGCCTGGAACCGGGCATGACGCTGCGCTGTTCGACCAGGCTGACGAAGATGCTGTCATATTGCGCCGCCTCCCGATCGATCTCTTCCTGCGTCGGCGGCGTCGTCAGCGCATCGGCGATGATCGCGCGCACATCGGTGAGAGCGGCTTTCCAGTCGGTGCCGATCGGCGCGAAGCTGACGATGGTCGCGTCGGCGCTGCGGCTGATGCGTTCCTGCTGCAACCCGGCATAGAGGAACGAGGCACCGGCGCGCGCCTGCGCTTCCAGCCGCCGCTGGATGATCGCGATCGCCAGCGCATCCGCCAGCCGCCCCTCATTGTAGACGATCGTGTCCTTGACCTGCCGCCATGGGCGCATGATGGCATAGTTGAGGCTGCGCGGCAGATCGGGTTCGACCATCACCGCGACCTCGCCTACGGGCGTTCCATCGCCCGCGGCCGCAGCCGATCCGGCCGGTGCCAGCGGATCGCCGAAATCGGGCGCGGGGGTCACCGCACCGTCGACCGTCCAGTCCCCGAAATAGCGTTCGATCAACTGCGCGAAGACCAGCGGATCGTAATCGCCCGCCACGCTGATGACGGTATTTTCCGGCCGATACCAGCGCGCATGGAACGCCTGCATCGCCGCCGGCGTCGCGCCGGTCAGCGTCGCTTCGGTGCCGATCGGCAGGCGGTCCGCCAGCCGCTGACCCGCGAACAGGGTTGCGCGCGTGGTTTCCATGACCCGCGTCGCGGGACCGCCGCGTTCGCGTTTCTCCGCCAGCACGATCGGCACTTCCGCCGCCAGGTTTTCCGCCGACAGGACGGGTGCGCGCATCATTCCGGACAGCAGTTTGAAGCTTTCTTCCAGATTGGCGGGCGAGGCGGTCGGCAAATCCAGCTTGTAGACGGTGTGCGTCGGGCTGGTCTCGGCATTGGTATCGCTGCCGAAAGTCGCGCCCAGCCGCTGCCATGTGGGGATGGCGGCGCCCTGTTCCAAATAAGCGCTTTCGCGGAAACTGAGATGTTCGAGCAGATGCGCGAAGCCCAGCTCGCTTTCCCGCTCGTGCAGCGATCCCGCATCGATGCGGATGCGGATGCTGACCTGTCCGGGCGGCACGCCGTTCTCGCGCACGGCGTAGCGCAGGCCGTTATCCATCCGGCCCCACACCCATTCCGCGTCCTGCGGAACGTCGCTGCCTTCGTAGATCCACGGCGTTTCCCCGGCCGCCTGGATCGACGCGGGCGCCGATACGATCGTCGGCGCGTCCTGCGCCGCGATCTGCGGCGAGACGAAAAGAAGGGGAAGCGCAAGCGCGGTGCTGGCGAAAAGACGGATATATGGGTTCATGGGCGGCGCTATAGGCCCGCGCCCCATGAAGCGATAGTGAATGGTCGCATACCGGCGCGCTTGCGGCTGAGCCGAGCAGACCCTACATCGGGTGTATGTTCATAGAAACCGAAACCACCCCCAACCCCGCCAGCCTAAAATTCTTGCCCGGCCAACAGGTCATGCCCGACGGGACCCGCGAATTCGCGTCTCCCGAAGCGGCCGAGGCATCGCCATTGGCGCAAGCGATCTTCGATACTGGCGAAGTCGTGAACGTGTTCTTCGGCAGCGATTTCATATCGGTCACCGCCGCGCCGGGAGTCGACTGGTCGGTACTGAAACCGCAGGTCGTGTCCATCCTGCTCGACCATTTCGTGTCGCAGGCGCCGCTTTTCGCAGGCGGCAGCGCGGCGGGTATATCCGTCCCCCCGGAAGAAACGATGGCGGTCGAGGACGATCCGGCGGACGCCGAGATCGTCGCGCAGATCAACGATCTTCTGGAAACGCGGGTCCGCCCGGCGGTGGCCGGCGATGGCGGGGATATCGCCTATCGCGGTTACAAGGATGGTATCGTCTATCTGACCATGCAAGGCGCCTGTTCGGGCTGTCCGTCATCCTCCGCCACGCTGAAACATGGTATCGAAGGGCTGCTGAAACATTACGTACCCGAAGTGGTCGAGGTTCGCGCGGCCTGACGGGACCGGCGCCGTTCAATGGTTCGAGGATATTACATGACCCGCCAATTTCACGACCACATCCTGTCCGATGCCGCGATCGACCAGCTGTTCGACGAGGCGCGGACCTATAATGGCTGGCACGACAAGGCAGTGAGCCGCGAACAGATCGTGCGCATTTACGACCTCATGAAAATGGCGCCGACATCGGCCAACATGCAGCCGGGCCGGTTCGTCTGGGTGCAATCGGAAGCGGAAAAGAAGAATTTGTCCGCGATGGCTTCCGAAGGCAATCGGGACAAGATCCTGGCCGCGCCGGTCACGGTCATCATCGGCTACGATATCGATTTCCACGAGGAACTGCCCTGGCTGTTCCCCCATGCCGACGCGAAAAGCTGGTTCGAAGGGGACGAGGACGGACGCCGCGAAGGGGCTGCCCGCAATTCCGCTTTGCAGGGCGCCTATCTGATCATGGCGGCGCGCGCCGTGGGGCTGGATTGCGGCCCCATGTCCGGCGTCGATCTCGACAAGGTGACGGCGGAATATTTCGCCGATAGCCCCAGGGTCAGGGCCGACTGGATCTGTTCCATCGGCTATGGCGATCCGGAAAGCCTGTTCGATCGCAGCCCGCGCCCGGAATTTGCCACGTTCAACACGATCGTCTGACGCCGCCGGACGCCGACTGACGGCTTGAACCGCCGCGTCCAATCGTCCATCGGCCTCGGCCATGCGCATATTGGTCATAGAAACGGCAACGCGGGCCTGTTCGGTGGCGCTGTTCGATGAGGCCGGCTCGACGCAAGCGCTGATTGACCACCGGCACGAAATCATCGGACGCGGCCATGCGGAACGGCTCGTGCCGATGATCGCGGAGTTGCCGGATCGCGGTAAGGCCGATGCCATCCGCGTATCGCTGGGTCCGGGCAGTTTCACGGGGCTGCGGATCGGCATCGCCGCCGCGCGGGCCCTCGCGATTGCATGGAATGCCGACATAAGCGGATATCCGACCCTGGCGCTGGTCGCGGCGATGGCGCGTGACGACCATCGCGGCGCAGGGCCGGTTACCGGGCTGACCGTCTGCATGAATGGCGGCCACGGCGAATATTTCCTGCAGAATTTTGCAGCGGACGGAATGCCGCAGGACGAAGCCGCGTCGCTTGCACCGCAAGCGGCGGCGGCGGCGGTCCGCCATTCCCTGGTCGCCGGCGACCGTGCGGAGGAACTGGCACGACAGCTGGGCGGCGCATCGCGGGCGGTGACCATCCTGCCCGACGCGCGCGGGTTCGGCCGGCTGGACGCGCATTGCCTGACCGCGACGATCGCCCCGTTCTACGGGCGCGCGCCCGATGCGAAGCTGCCGGCATAGACGATATGCAGGACGATCTCGACCGGATCATGGCAATCATGGACCGCGCCTTCGAACCCGCTTGGGGGGAGGCATGGAGCCGGCGGCAGGTGTCCGATTCGCTGGCTATGCCGAACATTCACCATTCGCTGGACGTTCGCGGCGGCTTCACGCTTGTCCGCGCGGCACCGGGGGAAGAGGAACTGCTGCTCGTCGCCGTCGACCCCGCTGCGCGCCGCACCGGGATCGCCAGCCATCTGGTGCGGCAGGCCGCCGAAAACGCGCGCGGCCGCGGGGCCGATGCGCTGTTTCTGGAAATGCGGGCGAACAATCCGGCGGCGGCCCTGTATCGCGCGCTCGGTTTCCAGCCGATCGGCCGCCGGGTCGGGTATTACCGCACGGCCGGAGATACCCGTATCGATGCGATTACATTGCGATTGCTGCTATAGTCGAACGCGGCGCGGCAGAACGTATCCAATTCTCGCCAACTATACACGCGCCGCGACATTGCAAAATCGCGGAACCGCGTCCATATCGTCGTCATATGCAAATATAGCCGACCGTGCTATGACCACGGTCAACCGATGAGGAAAGACGAATATGGATAACTTCGAAGACGATATGGCCGAAACGCTGCTGACATTGACGTCGGACATCGTCGCCGCGCATGTCAGCAACAACAATGTCGAAGTCGGTGAGGTACCCGAACTGATCTCCAGCGTCCATGGCGCCTTGGCCGGGCTGGGTCAGAACGTGGAAACGCAAGAGGAGCGGCCCGAGCCCGCCGTTTCCGTGCGCGCTTCGATCAAGCCGGATTACATCGTCTGCCTGGAAGACGGCAAGAAGCTGAAGATGCTCAAACGCTATCTTCGCACCAATTACGACATGACGCCGGAAGAATATCGTGCGCGCTGGGATCTTCCCGCCGATTACCCGATGGTCGCGCCCAATTACGCCGAGACGCGGCGCGAACTTGCCAAGAAGATCGGTCTTGGCCGCAAGCCGGGCCAGCAGCGCGGTCGCAAGAAGAAGACCGACTGACGGTGTGAACCATCGAACGGTTGAGAAGAACGCTCGGGCGCTCTAGGAACCTTGTCCTGGAGGCTCGGGGCGTTTCACCGTCCACCGTGCCGCTTTCGGTTTGAGGATTAACGGGTGCAGCGGATCGATCTGGAACAATTATGCGCCGAACGCGGGCTGCGGATTACCGAACAGCGCCGTGTCATCGCCCGCGTATTGTCCGAAAGCGACGATCATCCCGATGTCGAGACGCTGCATGAACGCTCCGCCGCGATCGATCCCAGGATCTCGATCGCGACGGTCTATCGCACGGTCCGCCTGTTCGAGGACGCAGGAATACTGGACCGCCACGATTTCGGCGACGGCCGCGCGCGTTACGAAGCCGCGCCCGAAGCGCATCACGACCATCTGATCGACGTCGAAAGCGGCGACGTGGTCGAATTCGTCGATCCCGAACTCGAAGCGCTGCAGAAAGTCATCGCGCAAAAGCTCGGCTACCGTCTGGTCGACCACCGGATGGAGCTTTACGCGGTAAAGCTGGGCCGATCCAGGGATACGGCGCCGACCGACGAAAGCGCCTGATCCTTGGGTAAGACTGCCGCGGGGCGTCCGGCGAAAATGGATCGGCGTGAGGCGATACGCGCAGGACGCGACGTGCCACTGGGTCTGGCGGGATGGCTGCGGCTGATCGCCCGGCTCGCGGGCCTGACCGTTCTGCTCGTGCTGTTCGTACCGCTGCATCATCTGTGGCGACTGTTTCACCGGCCCTCGCCCTTCCCCATGCTGTTCCTGCGCTATTGCGCATGGGTTTGCGGGGCACGGCTGCGGACGATCGGTGAGCCGCGCCGGCGCGACGTGTTCTTCATCGCCAATCACGTTTCCTGGCTCGACATATTGCTGCTGGCCGGGACGAGCGGAACAGCCTTCGTCGCGAAGCAGGAGTTGAGCGAGGCGCCGCTGGTCGGCTGGCTCAGCGATCTCAACAGGACGCTCTATGTCCGGCGCGACAGCCGGCACGATTTGGCGCGGCAGATCGACGACCTGCGCCGCCAGCTCGACGGCAACTGGCGGGTGACGATCTTTCCCGAGGGAACGACCGGCGACAATCGCGCGCTGATGCGGTTCAAGACCTCGATGCTTGGCGTGCTGGACCCGCCGCCGCCCGGCGTGATGGTCCAGCCGGTGCTGCTGGATTACGGCGTGGTGGGCGAGGATATCGGCTGGGTCGGGGAAGAGACGGGACTGCAGAATTGCAAGCGGGTGCTGGCCCGCCGCGGCAGCTTCGCGGTCGATGCGCATTTCCTCGAACCGTTCAGCCCCGCGGATCATCCGGGCCGCAAGGCCATCGGTGCACGGGCGCGGTCCGCGATGGAGGCCGCCCTGGCGCAGGCGCGCGGCGCGCCATTGCCGTAAGCCGGCGAAACCCGTAAAGGGCCACCATGCCAAAATATGGAAATCCCAGAACCTACCGGGTGAAGAGCTTCGGCTGCCAGATGAACGTCTATGACGGCGAACGCATGGCCGAAATGCTCGGCGAGCAGGGCATGGCCCCGGCAGCCGACGGGGAGGATGCCGATCTGGTCGTCCTCAACACCTGCCACATCCGCGAAAAGGCGGCGGAGAAGGTCTATTCCGACATCGGCCGCCTGACCAAGGGCAAGACGCAGACAAGGCCGCCGATGATCGCGGTGGCGGGATGCGTCGCGCAGGCGGAGGGGGAGGAGATCATGGCCCGCGCCCCCGCCGTGTCCATGGTCGTGGGTCCGCAGGCCTATCACCGCCTGCCCGCCATGATCGACGCCGCGGTCGCAGGCGCGCGCTCGACCGACACCGACATGCCGGCGGATGCGAAGTTCGCGGCCTTGCCGAAACGGCGCAAATCCGCCCCGTCCGCGTTCCTCACCATCCAGGAAGGCTGCGACAAGTTCTGCACCTATTGCGTGGTGCCCTATACGCGCGGGGCGGAAATCTCCCGCCCCTATGCCGCGCTGGTCGACGAGGCGAACCAGCTGGTCGATGGCGGCGCGCGCGAAATCACGCTGCTGGGCCAGAATGTCAGCGCCTGGACGGGAGAAGACGCGCGCGGTCGGGCGATCGGCATGGCCGGGCTGATCCGCGCGATCGCGACGATCCCCGATCTCGCCCGCATCCGTTACACCACCAGCCACCCCGCCGATATGGACGATGCCCTGATCGAAACGCATGGCGAAATAGACAAGCTGATGCCGTATCTCCATTTGCCGGTCCAAAGCGGCAACGATCGCATCCTGAAGGCAATGAACCGCAGCCACACCGCCGACAGTTACCTGCGTTTGATCGAACGGTTCCGCGCGGCCCGCCCCGATCTGGCGCTTTCGGGCGACTTCATCGTCGGTTTCCCCGGGGAAACAAATGCGGAATTCGAAGATACGCTGTGCATCGTGGATACGGTCGGCTATGCGCAGGCCTACAGCTTCAAATATTCGCCCCGCCCCGGAACGCCCGCCGCGATGATGGACGATCAGGTCCCGCTGGCCATGATGGACGAACGGTTGCAGCGCCTTCAATCCGCCCTGCGCCGCGATCAGCAGGCTTTCAACGATGATAGCGTCGGCAAGACCTGCGACGTGCTGGTCGAACGGCGCGGCAAGCTGGACGGGCAATGGCTCGGCAAGTCGCCCTGGCTGCAATCGGTACATTTCACCGGCGATGCCGCCATCGGCGACCTGGTCCGGGTGGAACTGGTCGATGCCGGCCAAAACTCGCTGGCCGGCAGGATGCTGGCCTGACCACTTCAGGGCAGCGGCGCCAGATCGCTTTCGGGAATGATAACAAGATCGAGCGCGCCGACGGTATTGGCCGCCGATGCGCCCATATTGGCGGCATAGGCCCCGCCCTGAAACGGTATCTTCGCCACGCCCGTTTCCAGCCCCCCGCCCACGGTAACGCCGATATCCCGATATCCCTGGGAAGAGGTCGCCAGCGTCCCGACCGGCAGATTGACGGCGGCGAGGCTGCCGATCTTTCGGAACCCGTCGCCCGCCGGCTCCAGCACCAGCAGGTTGCAGCCGTCCGTGCCGCAGACGGATTGCCCGCTCAAATACACGAAATATTCCTCCCGTTCGTCGTCATTCAAGTCGGCCGTGCCGTAGGCGTAGGCAAGACCGTCAGCATCGGGATATAGCGATCGCAGATAGGTTTCGACCGTGCGCCCGGGATCGTCTTGAACCTCGATCGGGTCGATCGCGACATCCGGCGTCTCGTCGACCGGCTCGCGTTCGGCGCACGCGGCGGTCAATAAAGTCAGGGCCACGATCGGGGCGACGGCTGGGAAAACGTAACGGCGCATGAATGAGTTATCCCGGTTGAGAACGACATTGCGGGGGGGGTATCTGTGGAAGACGTTTATGCGGCGGGTAAGTTTCCCGTTCCGCTTGCCCTCCAACAGTTTGTGCCTACATCTGGCCGCATGAAGAATCGCAAGACGTTTGCGTCCTATGGCGCGTAAGGCCGGCAGCGGCGGCGGTCAGCGCGGCCCCGCCCTGTCCCGCCCCCCGATCCCGCAGCGTGAAATCCGCCGCGCACGGGCCGACATGAATTTCGACGACCAGTCGCTGCTGGTGCCGTTGTTCGGCCAGTTCGACGCCAATCTGGTGCAGGTCGAAAACCGGCTGGGCGTGTTTATTTCCGCCCGCGGCGACAGCCTGCATATAGAAGGGCCGGAGGATAGCGTGGCACGTGCGCGCGATGTGCTGCAGGCGCTCTACGATAGACTCGCCATGGGACAGGACCTGGACAGCGGCGCCATCGAATCGGTCATCGCGATGACCAACGAACCGACGCTGGACGGGATCGTCGCGGATCGGCGGATGCGCGATGGCAACGCACCTTCGATCATGATCCGCACCCGTCGCAAGACCATCGTGCCGCGTTCCGCCAGCCAGGTCGGCTACATGCAGCAACTGGCGCGCGACGACGTGATCTTCGCTTTGGGTCCGGCGGGTACGGGCAAGACCTATGTCGCGGTGGCGCAGGCGGTCAGCCAGCTTATCACGGGCAGCGTACAGCGTCTGATCCTGTCGCGCCCGGCGGTCGAGGCGGGGGAGCGGCTGGGCTTCCTGCCCGGCGACATGAAGGAGAAGGTCGACCCCTATCTGCGCCCGCTCTACGACGCGCTGTACGATTGCATGCCGCCCGAACAGGTGGAACGGCGGCTCGCCAGCGGAGAGATCGAGATCGCCCCCATCGCCTTCATGCGCGGACGGACATTGGCGGACAGTTTCATCATCCTGGACGAGGCGCAGAACACGACGAAGGAACAGATGAAGATGTTCCTGACCCGCTTCGGCCAGAACAGCCGCATGGTCGTGTGCGGCGATCCGAAGCAGGTCGACATCCCCGGCGGCGATCGCATGTCGGGTCTGGCCGACGCGGTCGGCCGGCTGGACGATGTCGAAGGCATCGCGGTCACCCGCTTCACCGCCGCCGACGTGGTCCGACACCCGATCGTCGGGCGGATCGTCGAGGCTTACGAGGGGCCGGATGCTTGAGGATTGTTCGCTCCGATGGGGGCCGCCACCCGAATAAAACGCCGCTCGAAACGCCTTGCCGCTCAAATGGCTGAATGATAGGCGGTTTATCGTTCGCAGCTGACATTCGAGGATCGCGTCGATGACCCACACCACCTGGCTCTGGATTTACGTGGCCTGCATGGCGATCGGTGCGATGATCATCGTCGCGCTCGGCCGTAATCCCAAGGGCGTGCCCCATTACGAATACGCCGCCGCCGCTTTTATCCCGATCTGGTCGGGGCTCGCCTATATGGCCAGCGCGTTCGATCAGGGCGTGATCGAGGTCGCCGGCCGCACCGTCTATCTCGCCCGCTATGCCGACTGGGTCGTCACCACGCCGCTGCTGCTGGCGGGCCTCGCTTGGACCGCGATGTTCTACACCCGCAAGCACGTGTCGCTGATCGTCGCGATCATGGGCGCCGACGTCATCATGATCCTGTCCGGACTGTTCGCCGATCTCACGACATACGAGCCGCTGAAATGGCTGTGGTACATCATCGGCTGCGCGTGCCTGGTCGTCATATTCTACGTCGCCTGGGGTCCGTTCCGCAGGATCGCGGCGGAACAGGGGCACGAACTCGCCGCCACTTACAAACGGGTCGCCACCCTTCTCAGCGTGCTGTGGGTGGGTTACCCGACCATCTGGGCGCTGGGCCCGTCCGGCATCGGCCTGTTCGGCGGAACGACGGAGGTTGCGCTGTTCGTCATCCTTCCCATCCTGTCCAAGGTCGGCTTCAGCCTGTTCGATCTTTCGGAACTGAGAAAGCTGGGCGAAAAGCGTCCGTCCTACGCCGTGGCGCATGGTCTGGACCGAAGTCAGGCGGCAGGTGCGCCCTGATGCCATCACCGCGATAGACATCGCGCGCGTTCCACCGATCCTGATCGCGTCGGCCGCAGCATTGCCGTTGCTGTTCCTGCCATCCCTTCACCAGGCGATGCTGGCCATCCTGTTGGTTGCCATATTCGGCATTTCCCATGGCGCCAGCGACCATCTGATGGCGCGGGCCGGTTGGCGAAGCCGCTTCGGGTCGCATTGGCTCGCGGTCTTCGTGGTAGCCTATGTCGCGTTGATATCGGTCGTATTCGCCATCTGGATCGTCGCACCCGCCGCCGCGCTGTTCGGGTTTCTGTGCCTAGCGGCGGTTCACTTCGCACTGGACGATCTGCCGGAACCCTTCCGCCCGCAGTTCCTACCGGAGATGCTTGGTCGCGGGCTGTTCCCGGTGACCGCGGCCGCGTATCTGCATCGGACCGAGCTCGAAGAGATCTTCACGGGTCTGCTCATGCAGCCCGGAACCGCGAGCCAGTTCGCCGGCGCGATGGCCATACTCAGCATACCGGCCACGCTCGCCCTCGTCTGGGCCTGCCTGCAGCGGTTTCATCGCGGCGAGACATCTCTCGCGCTCGAACTCGTGACACTCCTTGTCGTGCTCCTGCTTTTCCCGCCTGTTCCGGGGTTCGCGCTATATTTCTGCTTCGTCCACGCGCGCCGACAACTCAAACGACGTTACCGAACGCTCGGGCTGCGGCCGGCCGAGTATCGCGCGCGGTTCCTGCCCTACAGCCTCGGCGGTGCGGCCGTGCTTATGCTGACGCTCTTCTTCACGAACTCGGTCGGGGGCATTTTGATTGCCGGGCTGGCCGCACTGACCGTGCCGCACATGCTGTTGCCGACACGCTTTTCCAAACGAACCTGAATTTGATGGCGATGGAAATACTCGCGCGACGAGCCGCCGGACCATTCGGCGCAGGCAAGCGGCCATGAACCCGACGCGCCGCCTCGCAACATTTTCCTACTCATGCTGTTTCGGTTAGGGGGTTCGCATGATCGCGCTTCGAAACTCGCCTTGCCGTACTGTTGCTCGCCGGCACAATACCGCCAACCGTTTTGTTGGTCAGGACCGTGTAACAGGCGGTCCATGTGTCGCTGACGGGCGACGGATCGAGGGCGCCGATGCAGCTTGATTGCGATATCGAACACTGGCCGGATTCGCAGGAATGGGCCGCTCTCGCCGAACGGGCCGTACAGGCAGCCGCGACGGTCGAACCTGCCCTCGTCAACGCCCGGCTGCGCGTCAGCATCCTGTTCACCTCGGACGAGCAGGTGCACGCGCTCAACCGCGAATGGCGGGGGAAGGACCGGCCGACCAACGTGCTGTCCTTTCCCACGATCGAACGCGGCGAGCTGCTTGCCCTGCCCGCCGGAAGGCCGCCGGTCATGCTGGGCGATATCGCGCTGGCTTACGAGACCTGCGCGCGCGAAGCGGTGGAAAAGGGCTTGCCACTGACCGATCACGCCGCGCATCTGATCGTCCACGGCTTGCTCCATCTGGCGGGTTTCGATCACGAAACCTCGCGCACGCAGGCCGAACATATGGAAGCCCTGGAAATAAAGGCGCTTGCAACCATGGGGCTGGCCGACCCATATGGTGCGTTCCACACGTAACCCACGACGCAGGAGTACCCACGCAGGGCCATGCCCCATCACGATAATGCTATCGACAATTCCGCCGGAGAGCCGGACAGTAGGAACGGGCTGTGGCCCGCTTTACGCAAACTCTTCCGGCCCGGCGATGGCGACCGGTCGCTGCGCGCGCAGCTGGAAGATGCGATCGACGAACATGAGGGGGAGCACCCCTCCGGCGATGGGGAAAACCTCACCAATGGCGATCTGTCGGGGGTGGAGCGGCAGATGCTTCGCAACCTCTTGCATTTCAGCGAACACGATGCGGACGATGTCGCGATACCGCGCGGACAGATCGTGGCCGTGTCCGCCGATGCGACATGGGCCGATCTGGTCGAAACCTTCGCCGAAAACGGCCATTCGCGCATGCCCGTCTATCGCGAACAGCTGGATTCGGTCATCGGCATGATCCATCTGAAAGACGTGTTTCCCTTCCTCGCCAACGCCAAGGTGAAACCGCCCAAGGACTGGACCACGCTGATGCGCCAGCCGCTCTACGTGCCGCAATCGCGCGGCGCGCTGGACGTGCTGGCCGACATGCGCAGCAGCCGGGTGCATCTCGCGATCGTGGTCGACGAATTCTCGGGCACCGACGGGATCATCACGATCGAGGATCTGGTCGAGGAGATCGTTGGCGAGATCGAGGACGAGCATGACGATCTGCCCGAGGAACTGATCAGCCCGATCGGCGACGGCATGTGGGATTGCGATGCCCGCGCCGAACTGGACGATGTCGCCGAACGGGTCGATCCACAGCTGGCGGAGGTCGAGGAATCGGTCGATACGCTGGGCGGTCTCGCCTTCGTGCTGGCCGAACAGATCCCCGCCGTCGGTGCCATTGTCGTCCATCCCAGCGGGTGGCGCATGGAGATCACCGCGGCGGATGAAACCCATGTTAAGCGAGTCCGGCTGCATCCGCCCACGACGGCGCCGCTGTTGATGGCCGGGGGGTGAAAACACAAAGGCGCGGCGGGTCGCGCGATCGGCGGTTTCCTGTTTTGCAACCTTCCCATCGGCGGTGCGTTGGTTGGGGACAGGAGAAACCAGATGCCGACCCGCCGCCTGCCCCCCTTACGCGCACTCGAAGCGTTCATGCGAACCGTGCGTCTGGGCTCGGCCCGCGCGGCGGCCGAGGAACTCAGTCTCAGCCCGTCGGCGCTGTCGCGGCGGATCGCCAATCTGGAGGAGTTCACGGGGAAGAAGCTGTTCACGAGAGCCAAGCAGTCGATGCAGCTGACCGACGAGGGGCAGGCTTTCAACGACGCGGTCGCCCCGCATATGGAAGCGCTGGCGCAGGCGATCGAGAACCAGTCCGAAAACATGTCGCTGCTGCGGCTCCGGCTGGGCGTGCTGCCGATGTTCGGGGGACAGCGATTGTTCCCAAGGCTCGGTGAATTGCGCGCACGCCATCCGCTCCTCCATATCGACATCGACACCGGCCCGCATCTGGACGATCGGGTCGGCGATACGTTGGACGCGGCGATCACCCTGTCGCGCGGCCCGGACAAGGCGTTCCATGCCGTAAGGCTCGACTACAACATGGTCCACGCGATCTGCAGCCGGGAAACCGCCAAGGCGCTCGGTCCCGATCCGGACCGCGACCTGCTGGCGAAGCAGACGTTCCTCATCCACAACGAATATCCCGCCAGTTTCGAAGCATGGAAACACGCGCTGGGGCTGGAGGACATGGAGCCGGCCGCGATCGACCATTACGATTCAGGGCAACTGATGTTGGAAGCCGCCGCGCAAGGGTTGGGCATCGCCATCATGCATGACGATCACATGCGCCGCACGAACGACAAGCGGCTGGCGCATCTATGGGACACCGAGGTGGAAAGCCCCTACAGCTATTGGTTCATCTGCAGGCCGCAGGCGCTGGAGTCGCGCCCCGTGCGCCTGTTTCACGACTGGCTGGTCCGCGCCGACCTTTAATTCGCTCGTAACGACAACCCGCGTTCGTTGTGACATGCCGCGGGTGTCAGCGCGCGCAGCAGCCTGTCAATCCCGTCGCGGCGAACGAGCCATTGTGCCTTGGCAGCGGCCAAATCGCGATCGCCGGCCGCGATGGCTTGTGCGATTGCGATAAGACCGGCCTCGTGCGGCTGAACAGGCGCGTCATCCTCGACGGCGATACGCGGCGTTACCCGGCAATATGCGCGCAAAACGGCGCAGCTACGGAGAATCGACCATGCCGTAACCTGGCGGGCCGCTCTACCGATTTCAGGCTCGACAGTCCGGTCATGCCAAGCCTGACGGAGTTGTACGATCATTCTCGAAACCTTCCTCGACCAACTGCCGTTCGGTTAATTGAGAATGATACGCAAGAGCATGCATGTCAAGCTTGGCGTTCGGGATTCGCGATGACAGCAATGGAACTACAAAAAAAGGGGCGGCAATGATGCCACCCCTCTATTAATCAGAAAGACCGCCGAAGCCGTCTTAAGCGTGTCGTCGGCTTACGCCACCTGGCGCTGATCCGCACCTTCGACGACGAATTCTCCGCACCAGTCATCCGAGGAAACGTTGGGCCAATGGGCTCTCTTGTCGCCTTCGGCCGGTGACGGCGCATAACGCCGACATTCGTTCTGACTGTGCTGAAAAAACTTGCATTGCGCGCATTCCATGTCGCTCTCCCTCGAATGATCGTAATCGGAATACGCCTTATATGCCGAAAGGTTTCCAGAAAAGCAAATAAAACCAACTATTTATAATGACAATCATTCGCAAGTCACAAGTTGAGAATGACTGGCGATTGCGTAACGGTTCGAAATACTAGTTTCCAACTGCCGCCTTCACGATCTTGCCGGGCTTCGCAGGCGGTTCGCCTTTGGGGAGGGCATGGACATGCTCCATCCCGCTCTTCACCTCGCCCCAGACGGTGTATTGACCGTCCAGAAAATGCGCGTCGGCCAAGCAGATGAAGAACTGGCTGTTCGCGCTGTCCGGCGCCTGCGTGCGGGCCATCGAGCAGGTGCCTTCGGTATGCGGCTGCGAATTGAATTCCGCCTTCAAATCGGGCTTGTCGCTGCCGCTCATGCCGGTGCCGGTGGGATCGCCGCCCTGCGCCATGAAGCCTTCGATCACGCGGTGGAAAACGACGTCGTTGTAGAAGCCTTCATTCGCCAGCTGCGTGATGCGTTCGACATGGCCGGGTGCCAGATCGGGGCGCAGCTTGATGACGACGTCGCCCGTACCGTTGCCGGTGTCGAGCGTGAGGGTAAGTGTCTGATCGGCCATATTCGCTTCGTCTCCTGTCTACAGGCCACCGATATAGGCGGGGCTGCGCGAATGTCACCCGCTCACCCATACGCGCGGCACATACTTGCATTTCGGACCCGCCCGCCTAGACGAACGCGATGGCTGGCGATCCCGATCCTTCCGATCCCGAACTGATGTTGGCCGATCCTCCTAGAGATAAGGGACAGGACGAGACGCAGGACGAAGGCGCGCGTCCCGACGACCGGATCGACGACGATCGGATGGACGAGGACAACACGCTGAAGGCGGAGTTCGTCCGGCAGGTCCGCGATGCACTGGAAGCGGGCGAGACGAACGCCGTCTATAATCTAGTCGAACCACTGCATCCAGCCGACATCGCCGACCTGCTCGAACTGCTGGATCGGAACGAGCGCACCCGGATGGCCACCGCCATCACCGATCTGATGACGTCGGATGTCGTCGCGGAACTCAACGACTACGTCCGCGAGGACATGATGGAGGCGCTGCCGGCGCAGGCCGTCGCGCTGATCGCGGAACAGCTGGAAACCGACGATGCCGTCCAGCTGATCGAGGATCTGGACGAACCCGACCAGCAGGCGGTGCTGGCCGAGCTGGACGATGAAGACCGTGTCGCCATCGAAAGCGCGCTTTCCTACCCCGAAGAAACCGCCGGTCGGTTGATGAGCCGCGATGTGGTCGCTGTGCCCGAACATATGCGGGTCGGCGATCTCATCGATTTCCTGCGTCTGGGCGACGATCTGCCGAACGATTTCTACGAAGTGTTCGTCGTCGATCACAAACACCATCCGGTCGGCACCTGCATGCTCGGCTGGATATTACGAACGCCGCGCACCATCGCGCTGGCCGACGTGATGAAGCGCGACCAGACGCTGATCCCGGTCAATCTTGATCAGGAAGAGGTCGCGCTGATGTTCCAGAAATACGCCCTGATCTCCGCCGCGGTGGTCGATGAAAGCGGGCGGCTGGTCGGGCAGATGACGGTGGACGACGTGGTCCATATCATCGCCGAGGAAGCGAGCGAGGACGCGCTCTTGATGTCCGGCGCGGGCGAAGGCGACATCAACGAACCCATCCGCGACGCCTATGCTGCGCGCGTCCGCTGGCTGATCGCCAATCTGGGCACCGCGCTGATCGCGTCGCTCATCATCGCCTTCTTCGGCGCGGCGATCGAGGAGCTGGTGGCGCTCGCCATCCTGATGCCGATCGTCGCCAGCATCGGCGGCAATGCGGGCACGCAGACCATGGCGGTGGCCGTCCGCGCGATCGCGATGAACCAGCTGACGGAGGCGAACACGGCCCGCATCCTGTGGCGCGAAACGCGCGTGGCGATGCTGAACGGCATCACGATCGCGGTGCTGGTCGGGCTTGCAACGGGGGCGTTCTTCACCCCGATGCTGGGCGTGGTGATCGCGGTGGCGATGGTCATCAACGTCATCACCGCCGGGCTGGCGGGCGTGCTGGTGCCGGTGATCTTCGAACGGTTGAAGCAGGACCCCGCCGTCGCCAGTTCGGTGTTCGTGACGATGATCACCGATTCGATGGGCTTCTTCGCGTTCCTGGGACTGGCGGTCGCGGCGGGGCTGGCGGGCTGATGCGTGGCAGATACATCCTTCCCTTAGCACTGGCTTTGTCGAGTTGCGGCGAGTTCGTTCCTCACGAATTTCCTTCGCCAACCAAGGAATGGACCGCGATCGGCGAATTGCTGGACTCAGGAGCAATCGGTCCACTGGTCTTACGGGTCAAACTGCGCGAAGATGTGACCGGCCGCGAGTTCGATGTTCTGGAAGCAGACGGAGCATGGCCGGTGCGGATATCGTGGCTGAACGACACGGAGGTCCGTGTTATTCTCTGCGACGCACGGGAGGTCAAACTGGAGAAGCAATCACCTAAAGATTTTCCGCCAGTAGCGGTAACTTACATCACGTCGGACGATGTGTTTTGCAGTAATGGTGATGGGGCGATTAGCAATGTGGTCGACTGAGTGCTAGCTGCGACGCCGTGCCGCTCAACATGACCAAGATCGCCTATCGCAGCGTGAGTATCCACACGCTGCGCCGCTGGGTCGAAGGCCAGCCGGACGGTGCGGTTATGACGACCCGCTATCTGCCCAAGCGACACGAGGAGATGGCGGGCGGATCGCTTTACTGGATACACGACCATTCGATCTGCGCGCGCAGCCCGATTAAGGCGTTTCGCCAACGCGATGATGGCCGCTGGAACATTATCCTCGCGCCCGAACTGATCCTGGTCGAAGCGCGGTACAAGCGGGCGCATCAGGGCTGGCGCTATCTGGAAGAGGACAAGGCGCCCCGCGATCTCGGCGCGGACGAGCAACAGGGCGACGTTCTGCCGGGCAAATTACAGAACAAGCTGCGCAAGCTGGGGCTGGTTTAGACGCTTCGTCGGAACGCGGATGCGCGTGACTGCGTTGATGGCGTGAAGGAGACACTTATGCCCAAACGCCAATCCATGCACCCCGATAACGACCTCATCGCCTCGATGTCCGAGAACGCGACGCCATCGCAGCAAAGCTCATCCGGCGGCGCGGTCGCTCGCGATGTCGGCAAGCGCGGGGAACTAAACCGCGCGACCGACCCCGACAATCGCGAACCGGAGATTGGCTCCGACAATCCGAAGCAGGATGCGCAGAAGGGGCCGAAAACGCGCGAAGCCATTCAGAACGAACGCAACGACTGAACGCGGTTCAATCACTTGCGGCGGGTCGGGCGGAAAATCTCTCCGCCACCCGCCGCAATGCGTTTACGTAGGTTTCGGGCGACTGCGCGCCGGGAATGAGCAGGCGGCCTTCGACGATCATCGCCGGAACACCGGCAATGTTGCGATCGATCGCTTCGGCTTGTTCCGCGCGCATGCGCGCAGCCAACGTTTCGTCGTCAAACACCGCTTCCGCTTGGTTACGGTTTAGACCCACTTCCTCCGCGATATCGAGCAGAACCGACCGCTCCCCTATCCGCCTGCGGTAATGGAAATGCGCCGCGAACAACGCTTGCCTTAGCGCGTTCTGCTTGTCCGCTCCATGCCTCTCCAAGGTCCAGGCGAGCAACTTATGCGCATCGAACGTGTTCCACATCATTGCAGGTGGGGGTTCGCCTTCGCCTGCATATTCCAATGAAACGCCCGCTTCTTGCGCGATTGCACGCATCCGGTCGCGAACCGCCTGCGCTTCTGCCGGTGGCCGGCCATACTTGCGTGCGACGTGTGCGGTCTGCTCTTCACCTTGCGGCGGCATGTCGGGGTTGAGTTCGAACGGGAGCCATCGGATATCCGCTTCGATCTCTCCTTCCAGTTCGGCCAGCGCCTTTTGCAACTGGCCGTAACCGATCAGGCACCACGGGCACATGATGTCGGAATAGATGTCGATTGTCATTCGGCGCGGGGCAGTGGTGCTCACCGTTCCAGCCACCAATTCAACAGGTGATGCGCTATCGCTTGGGCTGGGGGCTTCCGCATCGGCGCGTCGTCGTCCCCGCGCATCGCCGCCGCGATTTCTGCACGGGTGAACCAGCGCGCATCGGCAAGTTCGGTCGTGTCGAGGGTGATGTCCTTCGATCGCGCCATTGCATGGCACCCGATCATCAGCTGCGACGGGAACGGCCAGGGCTGGCTCGCGACATAGGTCACGTCACACGCGGCGATACCGGTTTCCTCCAGCACCTCGCGCGCGACCCCTTCCTCGATGCTTTCACCCGGTTCGACGAACCCGGCCAATGCGGAATAGGCACGCTCGGGCCACCCGAGGCCACGGCCCAATAGCAGCTCGCCCTCCTTCTCGACCAGCATGATGGTGACCGGATCGGTGCGCGGAAAATGTTGGGTATCGCATTTACCGCAATTGCGCTGCCAACCGCCTTTTCCGATAGCGGTTGCGCCGCCGCAGGCCGCGCAGAAGCGGTGGCGCGCGTGCCAGTCCGCGATGCTGCGCGCGCCGCCATAGATCGCGAGATCGTCCGCCGACAGGGACGCCATAGCGGACCACAGCGCCGGGTTCGCCATGCGCGGGCTTGCATCGCCTACGGGCGGCACGGCGGCGAAGCACGGTTTGCCGCCATGCGCGTCGTCGTCCAGCCCGAGGAACACCAGCTCTGCATCCTGCGCCGCGTCGGCCAGCGTGCCCCAGGCAAGCGCGCCCGTATCGTCCATTTGCGGCATCAGCCCGTCCATGCGCAGCAGCCGCGCCCGCCAGTTCATAAGACCGGCCAGCGCGTCTGCATCGGCGCGGATATTGTCCGCCCGGTCCAGCCGCGACCCGGTAAAAGCGAGCGGCGGTGCTGCGGCTTTCATCAGCGCGACATTGCGGCCAGATCGGCCCCTTCGAGATCGGCCAGCACCAGATCGGGAAACTGGTTCTGGATGGGGTAGGTTTCGGACGGCATATATTGCGTGAACAGGGCCGCGCGAAGGCCACTCGCGATATCGGCGAAGGCAGCCGTACCCGCCGCCCCGCCCCAGCCATAGGCGGTGCCGCTTACGCGTCCGCCCGCGCCGAACTGCTCGCCCGCGATCCAGGTCCCCTGCGTCCGCGCGCCTTCGGGCAGGATGTTGGACGTGGCCGTGCGCACGGTCGCTTCGTCCATGACCCGCACGCGATCGATCGTGCCGAGCCCCACCAGCATGCGCAGGAAGCGGTCGTAATCATTGGGGCTCGACACCAGTCCCGCCCCGCCGAAGGGGAATGGCGGTTCGTCGGAATAGATCGACGCCGCCGCCGGATCGATCGGCAGCAGCGTGCCGTTCATCACGGCATAATTCGTGGTCAGCCGCGCCAATTGCGTATCGGGCACACGGAAATAGGTGCTGTTCATGCCCACGGGTTCGAACAATCGCCGCGACAGGAACGCGTCGAACGGCATGCCCGAAACAACCTCGATCACCCGGCCCAGCAGGTCGAGGCTGACCGAATAGCTCCACACCGTGCCGGGCTGATGCACCAGCGGCAGTTCCGCCAGATCATTGGCGAATTGTTCGAGGCTGCCGACGGCTTTGGCCCGCCCGATACCGGGAATGGGAAAGCGGGTGACCTGTCCCGGCACCAGCCCGCGTGTCGAATACGCCTTTGATATCGGGCCCTTCTGCACGATGCCGTAGCCCAGCCCCGCCGTATGGGTCAGCAGATGGCGGATGGTGATAGGCGTCTTCGCCGGTTCCAGATTGTCCGCCGTGATCGCGCCGTCATATTCCCGCTGCACCTGCATGTTCGCATAGGCCGGGATGATATCGGCCAGCGGCGTGTCGAGCGTGAGCTTGCCATCCTCGATAAGCATCATCGTCGCCATGCCGGTGATCGGCTTGGTCATGGAATAGATGCGATACAGGCTGTCGCCGTCGACAGGGGTCATGCCGTCCAGTTGCAACGTGCCGCGCGCGATCAGTTCGAGATCGCCCTGCCCCCAGCCCATCGCAGCGATCATGTTGGCAACCTTGCCGCTGGAAACGTATTCCTCCACCGCCGCGCGCACACCGGTCCACATGGTGTCGCCGGATACCTGATGGGCATGGGCCGGTATGGCTCCGGACAGGGCCGTGAGCGCCGCCCCCGCCCCGACCCAGCCGCCGCCCGCGAGCAGGGACCGGCGGGAAACGCTAAAGTCGGGGAAATCGCGATAGGCCATCATAAAGTCCTTGTATGAAACGGATACCGTCTGGCGATGCGCGAAACCGGGTGAACCGTCAATTGACGCGTCGCGCCACAACCGTTTGCGCGGCTTTTGCAAACAGGGTCGGCAGCCCGGCATCCGCGATCTCCACGATCGGCCACCATTGTCCATTGCCCGGCCCAATCTTGCTCCGTGTCACCACGCGCTTTACCCTCAGTTCCAGCGCGACATGGGTAAAGACGTGGCGCACGATGCCGCATTCCTGCCATTCGCCCATTATCGGCAATGTACCTGTTCCATCCAGCCGCGCGGTCCAGTCATCGTCCGGAAAGCCGCGCATACCGCCCAGCAGACCGGTGCCCGGCCGCTTCGTCAGCCATACCGAACCCTTTCGTTCGATCCAGAACGCCGTTCCTTTCCGCAGCGGTTTATCCTTCTTCGGCAGCCTGCGCGGCAGGGTTTCGGGGTCGCCATGCTTCCGCGCCAGACAGTGATCGGATAGCGGGCAAAGCAGGCACCGGGGGGCGCGCACGGTGCAGATAACCGATCCCAGATCCATCATCGCCTGCGCGAAATCACCGGCGCGCCTGGCAGGCGTAATTCCATCAGTAGCGGTGCGAATGGCCGGACGCGATTTCGGAAGCGGTTCGGTAATCGCGAACAGGCGTGATATTACGCGCTCGACATTCGCATCGACCACCACTGCGCGCTGTCCGAAAGCGATCGCCGCGATCGCGGCGGCGGTGTAGGCGCCGACCCCCGGCAGGGCCCGCAGTTCCGCTTCCGTCTGCGGAAAACCGCCCTGCGCAGCGACGATCCGCGCGCATTTTACGAGATTGCGCGCCCGCGAATAATAACCGAGTCCCGCCCACGCCGCCATGACGGCATCCTCCGGCGCGGCAGCCAGATCGTGCACGGTAGGAAAGTCGCGCAGGAACTTCGCGAAATACGGCTTCACTGCCGCGACCGTCGTCTGCTGCAGCATCACTTCGGACAGCCACACGCGATAGGGGTCCGGCGCGGGCGATCCCGGCGGAGCGCGCCAGGGCAGGTCGCGCGCGTGCATATCGTACCAGCCGAGCAGGATATCGGCGATTTCGCTATTGGCGCTCACGCTGCGCCTATGGCATGGCGGCAAGCGCAATGGAAAGCGGCAGCGACAAACCGGCGGTGAAACGCACCACAAAGGCAAAGCCGCGCGCAGGCCGGCAGTGGGAACGTCCGCGCGGCGGACCTGCCAAGGCGATTGCGGACCTCATGCCGCAGATCGGGCGCACCGCCTTTCGCCGTTTCGGCTTCGTCCAGTCCTCCGTCGTCACCCGCTGGCCCGAAATCGTCGGCGCGCATCATGCCAGGGTGTGCCTGCCCGAAGCGATCCGGTTCCCCCCGGGGGAGAAGGAGGACGGCATCCTGCAATTGGTCGTCCTGCCGGCTCATGCGCCACTGATTCAGCATGTGATCCCCGAAATCATCGACCGGGTGAACCGTTTCTTCGGCTATCGGGCGGTCGCGCGGGTGAAGATGCGGCAAGGCGAGGTTAAGCCGCCTTCTGCTGAAACCCGCGGCGCAGCGCCGCCATCGCTCAAGCCCATTCCGATGGAACTGGGTGACAGCCTGCGCGATGTGGGCGATCCCGAATTGCGGACGGTGCTCGAATCGCTCGCCCGCAGTCTGGGCAATCAGGATGAGGAACCATCACGTTGAAGCAGCTTCTACGCATTATCGGCCTCGGCATGGCCGCCACGCTTTTCACAGCCGGTACAGGGGCTTTAGCCGATACGGGCCCCGATGCGGGCAACTGGAACACCAGCGTCGAGGTCACCCCGCGCGCCCATGCGATCGGCAATCCGCAAGCCGAAACGACGTTGCAGGAATTCGTCAGCTACACCTGCCCCCATTGTGCGACCTTCACGATCCAGGGGGAGGCGCCGCTGCAGCTCGCCTATATCGGGTCGGGCGGGCTGAAGCTTAAAATGCATTCGGTCATCCGCAACGTCGTCGATCTGACGGCCACGATGATGGTGCAATGCGGCGCGCCCAACAAATATCTGCAGAACCATACGATGTTCATGCTGAAACAGCCCGAATGGCTCCAAAAGGCGCGCAATTCCACGGCCGCGCAGCAGGCGCTGTGGACCGGGCCCAATCCCCGGCAGGCGCGGCAGAGCATGGCGCAATATCTGGGCTTCTACGACATGATGGCGACGCGCGGCTACGGACGGCCCGAAATCGATCGCTGCCTGGCGGACCAGGCGCGCGCCGATGCGCTGGTCGCCAACACCACCGCCGACTATGCCGATTACGGTATTCGCGGCACGCCCAGTTTCGTGCTGGATGGCGAATTGCTCGAAAATGTGCATAATTGGCCGGCGCTGGAACTGGCGCTGACCGCCCGCGCGGCGCAATAGGCCAAGCTCGATCCTTCAATCACAGAACCATCGACCGGACGAAAATTTCATGACCACACTGCGCTCTCTCACCCTGGCCGCCATCGCATCGCCCCTCGTTCTAGCACTGGCCGCCTGCGGTTCGGATGACGTGGCGACCGGCGCCATATCGGGCGATCCGATCGCGCCGATCGCCGCGCCGGCGGGGGCGCAATGGGTCGATACGGTTACCGTCTCGGACAGCGACGGTTACGTTCTCGGCAATCCGGACGCGCCGATCAAGCTGGTGGAATATGCCTCCCTGACCTGCGCGGCCTGCGCCAGCTTCGCGACCGACGGGGCACAGCAGCTCAAGAACGACTATGTTTCCAGCGGCCGGGTATCCTACGAAATTCGTAACCAGATCCACAATGCGCCCGACCTCATTCTCGCGACGCTCGTTCGTTGCGGCCAGCCGGAAAGCTTCCACCCACTTGCCGACCAGGTCTGGGGCAATCTCAACGCGGTCCTTGGCGGTGCGCAGGAAAACGGCGCCGCGCTGGAAGCGGCGATGCAGTTGCCCGAAGACCAGCGGTTCGGCGCGGCGGCGGAAGCCATGGGCTTCCTCGATTTCTTCGCCGCCCGGGGATTGAGCCGCGATCAGGCCAGGACCTGTCTTGCCGATACCGAGGCGGTCACCGCCATCGCCGACCGGTCGGACGCGCAATCGAACGAGCTGGGCATCAACAGCACGCCGACCTTCATCCTCAATGGCCGGGTGCTCGATGAACGCAGCTGGGCCGATCTCGAACCGCTGCTGCAACAGGCGGGCGCACGCTAGGCGGCACCGGATGGGGGGACGGATGCGGGAATGCGGCTGAAACGGCTCAGGCTGAGCGGCTTCAAAAGTTTCGTCGAACCCGCCGTCCTGCACATCGAACCCGGTCTGACGGGCATCGTCGGCCCCAATGGCTGCGGCAAGTCGAACCTTCTGGAGGCGATCCGCTGGGTCATGGGCGAAAACGCGCCCACGGCCGTGCGCTCCGCGGGAATGGACGACATCATCTTCGCCGGCACCGCCAGCCGCCCTCCGCGCGATTTCGCGGAAGTCGTGCTTTCCGGGACGGATGCGGCCGGCGACGAGCTGGAAATTGTCCGCCGGATCGATCGCGGTGCGGGCAGCGCCTATCGTGTGAACGGCGCGGATGCGCGGGCGAAGGATGTCGCCCTTATCTTCGCCGACGCCGCCACCGGCGCGCACAGCCCCGCTCTCGTCAGCCAAGGCAAGATCGCGCAGGTCATCGCCGCCAAACCCGCCGAACGCCGCCAGATGCTGGAAGAGGCGGCGGGGATCGCCGGCCTGCATGTCCGGCGGCGCGATGCGGAAAGCAAACTGCGCTCGACCGACCGGAACCTCGAACGGCTGGAAGACCTGATGGCCGGAATGGACAGCCAGATAGCCGCCTTGCAGCGGCAGGCCCGGCAGGCGGAACGCTATCGCGAACTGAGCGATGCGATCGGACAAGCCGAAGCGCGGCTGCTCTACGCCCGTTGGCGCGATGCGTCGGACAGCGCGAAGGAGGCGCAGGGCAAGGCGAACGAGGCCGACGACCGCGTGGCGCAGGCCAAGGCCCGCGCACAGGATGCGCAGGCGATGCAGCACGATGCTGCGCGCAGCATAACGCAGGCGCGCGACATCCATGCCGATGCGCGCGACGATTGGAACGCGCATCGGCATCGGGTGTCGACCCTGCAAACGCAGCTCGCCAGCGCGGAGCAGCGCCTCGCCGATCTCGACCGGCAGAAGGCGCGCCTGGTCGAGGATCGGGGAGATGCCGACCGCCTCACCCGCGATGCGGCGGATGCGCTGGCCAGGCTGGATGCGGCGTTGGGCGACCATGTATCCGCGCTGCAAATCGAGGAGGAAGCGCGCCCTGCGCTGGCCGCCCGGCTCGATGGGGCCGAACAGGCGGCGGGCAAGGCGGAGCTGAAGCTGGCGGAGGCGACCGCCGACCATGCCCGGATCGTCGCCGAATGCCGCGTGGTCGATGCGGAAATCGCGCAAGCCCGCGCCCGTCTCGACCGGCTGGCTGACGAACGCGCACGGATCGACCGGCAGCGCGGGGAACTGGGCGAAGGGGCGGCGCTGCAGGACGCGCTCGATACGGCGCGACAGGTCGCAGACGGGGCCGCCCGAACCGTCGACGGGCTGCAAGGGGAACTCAAAGATCTCGCGGGGTGCCGGGACGAACTGCGTGCACGGCACGACGCGGCATCCGACGCCCATTCCGCCGCCAGGACCGACCTCGCGGTCGCGGAACGGGAGCATAGCGCCCTGGCCGCGGATCGGGCCGGCCGCACGAACAAGACGGGCGTCGCGATCATCGACGCGATAGAGGCGGCGCCGGGATATGAACGGGCGATCGCCGCGGTTCTGGGCCGGGACGCCGCCTCCCCCACCGGACCGATGAAGGACAGCGATACGGGCCGCAGCTGGAGCGGCGCGGACATCGCGCCCGACAGGATGGTGGACGACAGCTTGCGCGCCTTCGTCACGCGCTGCCCGCCGGAACTTGCCGCGCGTCTGGCGCTTGTCCACGTCGCGGATACGGACGATGGCCGCGCGCTCGAACCGGGTGAATGGCTGGTCACCATATCGGGCCGGCTGCGCCGCTGGGACGGGCTGATCGCGGATGGCGAAAACGCGGCGGGAGCGGCGCAGTTGGCGGCGCACAACCGCATCCGCGCGCTCGAAGCGAAGTTGCCCCTGCTGCGCGACGCCCTCGACGCGCGTTCGGCGGCGCTGAACAAGGCGGATGCCGATGTCGCTGCTTTGCGGAACAATCTGCACAATAGCGAAGCGGCCCTGCTGCGGGCGGAGGACGATCGCCGCGCCGCTTTGCGCGACGTCGATCAGGCGGAAGGGGCCGCCGAACGCGCGCGCGCGCGCCACGCGGAACTGGACGCGGCAGACGCCGATATGACGGATCGGCGGAAGGAAGCGGAGCGGGCATCGGCGGAAGCGGAAACGCGCCGTTCGGCCCTGCCGTCGCCCGACGCGTCCGACGATGCTTTTGCCGCGGCGCGGCAGGTTCATGATGGCGCGCGCACATCCGTCCAGGGCGCGACCGCCGCGCTCGCCGCAGCCGACCAGTCCCTGGCTGTCGCGCGCGAGCGGCTGGCGGCGATGCGTTCGGACCGGGCGGGCTGGATCGGCCGGTCGGGCGACGCCGCCCGCCGGCTGTCGGATATGGCCACGCGGCTCGACACGATCGAGGAGGAACGCGCCGTGTTCGCCGCGAAACCGGCGGGGCTGGAGCGCGAACTGGCGCAAGGCGCGGCGATCGGCGAACGGTTGCAACAGGCGGTTGCCGATGCCGGGGTGCGCGAAGGTGAAGCGACGACCGCGCTGGGACACGCCGACACGGCGCTCGCCGATGCGCAGGAACGACTGGCCGACGCGCGCGAGAAGCGTGCAGGGCTTGCCGCACGGGCTGAAAGCGAGGAGGCGCGACGTGCCGAAACCGCGCGCATCTGCGGCGAACGCTTCGCTTGCCCGCCGCCCTTGCTGACCGAACGGTTCGGTTTCGCCGACACGGATATCCGCCATTCCGGCGTCGAAAGCGAAGAACTGGACCGGCTCACCGCGTCGCGCGAACGGATCGGCCCCGTCAATCTCGTGGCGCGGGACGAGCTCGCGGCGCTGCAGACGAATCAGGGCGCCGGCACGCAGGAGCGGGCCGAGCTGCAGGAAGCGGTTCACCGGCTGCGCGGCTCGATCGGCCGCCTCAATCGCGAGGGGCGCGACCGTCTGCGCGCCGCGTTCGACGAGGTCGATACCCATTTTCAGCAATTGTTCGCGCGGCTGTTCGAAGGCGGCAAGGCGCATCTGGCCTTGATCGACAGCGACGATCCGCTGGAAGCGGGCCTTGAAATCTACGCGCAGCCGCCGGGCAAACGCTTGCAATCCCTGACCTTGCTGTCCGGCGGGGAACAGGCGTTGACCGCGACCGCACTGATCTTCGCCCTGTTCCTGACCAATCCCGCGCCGATCTGCGTGCTGGACGAAGTCGACGCGCCGCTGGACGATGCCAATATCGACCGCTTCTGCGACCTGCTGGACACGATGGCCGCGGATACGGACACGCGCTATCTCATCGTCACGCACAACGCCGCCACGATGAGCCGGATGCATCGCCTGTTCGGCGTGACCATGATCGAACGGGGCATCTCGAAACTGGTCAGCGTCGATCTGAACGCGGCGGAAGAACTGGCCGCGGCGTAGCGCCTGCGCGTCCGGCGGTTGCGGCGTCGGCGGCGTTTACGCGGCGATCGCGGCGGCAAGCCGGTCGCGCATGGCCTGCAACCGTTCGCGTATTGCGGCGCGCGACAGGCCATCGCCAGCCCGGAACGTGGTGCCTTCATCCGTAAAAGGAGCGGGCGCCGACACGTCCGCGTCGTCATCCCGTTTCAAAAAGACATCCGTTCCACCCTGCTCCGACGGATCGCCAGGCGTCGCGGGCGGTATGTCATCGGCTTCGCCGCCCGACGGTTCGCCCCGGTTTCCGTCACCCCCCAGCACCTGAAGCGCGCCTTTCAGCGTATAACCCTGCCTGTTCACCAGCGCATCGATGCGTTCTATGAGGGCGACATCCTCCGGCCGGTAATAGCGACGGCTTCCGCTGCGTTTCAAGGGCTGGAGCATGGGAAACTGCTGTTCCCAATAACGCAGGACATGCGTCTTGACGCCCACGGCGCGACTGACTTCGCCGATCGTGCGCAAGGCACCGTCGTCCTTGCCGTCTGCATATTCGGCGGCCATCACGCTGTCCCTTATCTATTCATGATCGAGCGTCAGGAACCCTTGGCGATCCGGTCCTTGAGCAGCTGGCTGGCGCGGAACGTCATCACGCGGCGCGGCGTGATCGCCACTTCCACCCCGGTTTTGGGATTACGGCCGATCCGCTCGCTCTTGTCGCGCAATACGAAACTGCCGAAGCCGGAAATCTTCACGTTTTCGCCGGAACTCATCGCGCCGCACATCTTGTCGACGATCTCCTCCACCAGATCGAGGGATTCGGCACGCGAAAGCCCCATCTTGCGGTTGATCGTTTCGGCAAGGTCAGCCCGTGTGAGCGTGCTACCTGAACGGGACATTCGAACACTCCTTCCTGGTGCGACCCTTGAATCAATACGTTTTAAATGAATTCCGGTTCGCAACACGTATCAAATCGCCTGCGCCATCGCAAATGTTTCGCCGGCATGAAATGAACAATTGTTGTTTATAATGTTGGCACGCCTTTCACAGGCGGACGAGCGAAGCGCCCCAGGTGAAGCCGCCCCCCATCGCTTCGAACATGACCAGATCGCCGGGCTTTATCCGTCCGTCGCGCATCGCCGTATCGAACGCGAGCGGCACCGACGCGGCCGAAGTGTTCGCATGGCGATCCACCGTGACGATGATCTTGTCGGGCGGCAGGCCGAGCTTGCGGGCGGTCGCATCCAGAATGCGGGCATTGGCCTGATGCGGCACGACCCAGTCGATATCATCAGCAGTGAGCCCCGCCGCGCCCAAGGTTTCCTGCAGAACTTCCGCCAGATTGACGACCGCGTGCCGGAACACCTCGCGCCCCTTCATCCGCAGCTTGCCGACCGTCCGGGTGGATGACGGGCCGCCATCGACATAGAGTAGGTCGCCATGCGCCCCGTCGGAATGCAGCTTCGTTGCAAGTATGCCCGTATCGCCGCCGCCCTCCCGCGCCTCCAGCACGATCGCGCCCGCGCCGTCGCCGAACAACACGCAGGTCGTGCGATCCTCCCAGTCTAGAATGCGGCTGAAGGTTTCCGCGCCGATGACCAGCGCCCGCTTCGCCATGCCGGTCTTCAGCATGGAATCCGCCGTGCCCAGCGCGTAGAGAAAACCCGAACACACCGCCGCCACGTCGAACGCGATGCCGCCATTGCAGCCGAGCGCGTGCTGCACGCGGGTCGCGCTGGCGGGGAAGGTCTGGTCGGGCGTCGCGGTGGCGAGGATGATGAGGTCGATGTCCTCCGCCCGGCAACCGGCCGCGTCGATGGCCTTGAGCGCAGCCTGTGTCGCCAGGGTGGACGTGGTTTCGCCGTCCCCGGCGATATAACGCTGGCGAATGCCGGTGCGCTCGACGATCCATTCGTCGCTCGTATCGACGCGTTTGGCCAGTTCGGCGTTGGTTACCGGGTTGCCCGGCAGAGCCGACCCGCTGCCGCGTATGACGGAGCGGATCGCCGGCCGGGCCGAAGGCGGGCTCACGCCGGGGCCGCAGTTCCGCTGCGCGCTTGCAAAGCGGCCAGATCGTCGGCGATGCGGCTGGTAAGATTGTCTTCCAGCAACCGCGCCGCCACCGTGACGGCATGGGCGACGCCGCCCGCCGTGGCGCTGCCATGGCTTTTGACTATGACGCCGTTGAGGCCCAGGAATACCGCGCCGTTGTGGTTGTTCGGGTCGAGATGATGGCGCAGCAATTCGGTGGCCGGACGCGACACCAGGAACCCGATCTTGGACCGCAGCGAACTCGTAAACGCATTGCGGAGAAGGTCGGTCACGAACCGCGCCGTCCCCTCGATGGCTTTCAGCGCGATATTGCCCGAAAATCCGTCGGTCACCACGACGTCCACTTCGCCGCGATTGATCTTGTCGCTTTCGACGTAACCGTCGAACCGCATGTTCAGCCCTTCGGCCGCCTGCAACTGCGCCGCCGCGTCGCGCAGCCGGTCGAAACCCTTGTTCTCCTCCGTGCCGATATTGAGGAGGCGCACGCGCGGCTGGCGCCCCAGGATGATGCGCGAATAGGCGGCGCCCATGATCGCGAACTGCACCAGGTTGCGCGCATCCGCTTCGGTATTCGCGCCGAGGTCCAGCATGATGACGTCGTCGTCTTCCAGCGTCGGCATGACCGCGGCCAGGGCGGGCCGGTCGATCCCGGGCATCGTACGCAGCGCGACCTTGCTCATCGCCATCAGCGCGCCCGTGTTCCCCGCGCTGACGGCGGCGCCCGCATTGCCTTTTTTCACGGCGTCGACAGCCAGTCCCATGGACGTGGTCTTCGCCCGGCGTAGTGCCTGCGTCGGCACTTCGTCGCCAGCGACCACGTCGTCGCAATGCAGGATTTCGGATGCGCCGCGCAGATTGGGGTGATTGTCCAGGGCGGCAACAATGCGCGGTTCGTCGCCCACCAGCAGGAACTTGAAACGGTCGCGGCGGCGGCGTGCCTCCGCCGCGCCGTCGAGCATGACGCGCACGCCCTCGTCGCCGCCCATCGCATCGATCGCGATACGCGGCAGGGTCATGGGCGGATACTCCGGCAGACGGTGTTAAAGACCGACGGCGATGACTTCGCGTCCGTTGTAATGCCCGCAGGCATTGCACAGATTGTGCGGACGTTTGAGTTCGCCGCAATTGTTGCATTCGTGAAACGCTTCGGGCTTCAGCGAATCATGGGCGCGGCGATTGCCGCGGCGATGCGGCGAAACTTTTCTTTTAGGGACGGCCATGGCGGCACCTGTTCCTTAGATTGGGACTGCAATTCTACGAACCGTTCTAAGCCGGGGCATTCCGTCGCACAAGGGCGCGCGGGAGCTACCGGACCATCACGGGAAGATGCGCGCTATAGCGATGTTCGTGAACGTTGCAAGGAACATCGCCGTGCCGTAGCGCGGCGTGGTCCAGCCCAACCGATTTTTGCGAAAGACCGATCATGATCCTGCCCGTCACCCTGTGTATGGCCGCCGCAGCCGCCATTACCGCCATCTGGCTGATGATCCGGGTGGGTCAAGTCCGCAACTCGCAAAAGGTAAGCGTGGGCGACGGCGGGAACGACCGCGTTATCCGGCGGATGCGCGCCCACGCCAACTTCGTGGAAACGACGCCCTTCGCGCTGGCGCTGGTGGCGGGGATCGAGATCGCGGACAGGGGCGTCGCATGGCTGCCATTCGTCGCCGCGCTGTTCATCATCGGCCGGATCGCTCACGCCTTCGGCATGGAGCCAAGCGGTTTTACCAAGGGGCGCTTCATCGGCACGATCATAACGATGCTGACCCTGCTCGGCCTGGCCATTGCCGCCGTACTGATCGTTGCCGGCTTGTATTGACCTTTACGCCAGCGCGTAATCGCTGACGAACTGGTTGGTTCTGCGTTCCTGGCCGAAGGTGCTGGTCGGACCGTGTCCGGGGATGAAGGTGATGTCGTTCCCCAGCGGCCAAAGCTTCTGCGTGATCGCGTCGATCAGATCCTGGTGGTTGCCCATCGGAAAGTCCGTCCGCCCGATCGAACCCTGGAACAACACGTCGCCCACGATCGCGAATTTGCTGGGCCGATGGACGAACACGACATGGCCCGGCGTGTGACCGGGGCAGTGGATCACGTCGAGCGTCAGATTGCCCACGGTGACCGTGTCGCCATCGTCCAGCCAGCGCGTCGGTTCGAACACTTCGCCGCGAATGCCGTATTTGCGGCCGTCTTCACCCAGTCGCGAAATCCAGAATATGTCGGCCTCGTGCGGCCCCTCGATCGGCAGGTCCAGCTCTTTCGCCAGGATACCGCTTTCGCCGCAATGATCGATATGCCCATGGGTGATCAGGATCTTCTCCAACGTCACGCCCGCCTTGGCCACGCCGGATTTCAGCTTCGCCAGATCGCCGCCGGGATCGATCAGCGCGCCTTTCATGGTTTCGGTGCACCAGATCAGGCTGCAATTCTGCTGCAGCGGCGTCACCGGCATGATGGCGGCTTTCATTTTGGGGGCGGGTTTGGGTTGTATCTGGTCCATGACGAGAAATGTGGCCGCTTGCCCCGCGAAATGCAACGCCGCCCGACTGAATGGGTCCTACAGCCGCCCGCTTTTCCAGACCACGCGCCCGACGATCTCGATCTCTTCGGCGGCAACCTCGACCGGCGGGTAGGCCGTATTGCTGCTAAGCAGCATCAACCGTCCGCCGCCCTGCGCGGCCACGCGCTTCACCAGCAGCGTATCCTCCAGCCGGACGACGTGAATGCCATCGCGAAAAGGCTGCGGCGACCCGTCGACCAGCACCTCGTCCCCAGCCTTCAGCAACGGCTCCATCGAATCGCCTTCCACGGCGATCGCGGACAGATGCGCCGCCTCCAGACCCTGTTCGCGCAGCCAGCGGGTAGAGAAACGGAAACTGTCGAAGGGCTGTTCCTGATCGTTGGCGCGGCCCGGACCGGCCGACGCGCTGACCAGCAGGCGGGGCACGTCCATCCAGTCCCCCTTGCGCGCCGGCTTTCCCGCGCCTGCGCGCCTATCCTGCGCCGCGCCCAGTTCTGTTTCCGACACGCCGAAGAATTCCGCCAGGATTCGCCGGTCCGCTTCCTCCAGCTTGCGCGGGCTGCCCTTGCGGATAAATTGTTGCAGATAGGTCGGATTGCGTCCGATCAACTGCGAAAGCCTCGCCAATGGACTGCCCTTCTGCCGCGACAGTTCGAGCAGCCTCTCGCGGGGGTCCGTCTCGCGAAAGTTGTTCATATGCGGATCTGTCATATCGCGTCCTCATCGCCGATAGTCTTTCCTACATAGGACAAGTATTTTTCCTAGACAAGTAGGATTTCACCGGCGACGACTCGCTGCATCGAACGAATCGACGCATAGGAGAGTGGCCCATGTTGATCCGCAATATCGAGAAGTTCCTGCGCCGGACCGGAATGTCCGCAACCAAGTTCGGTCGTCTCGCGACCCATGATCCCCGTTTCGTCGAGGACCTACGAAACGGCAGAATACCGCGCGATTACACGGAAAGACGTGTGGAACATTTCATGAACAAATACGAAGGAAACACGCATGTCGGCTGACCTCGCCCCGCCCCGCCGCCCCGATCGTCATACCGGGCCGACTCATCGGCTCCGCAGGGCGCTCGACGCCATGACGGACGGAATGGGAAAAATCCTGCATCATCGGGAGAAGCCCTGGGCCAGCATCACTTTTGCCGGAGTGCGCCATGACGTGCATCTGCGGTTCGAAGGCACGGAAGCGGTCGCTGTCGGAGAGGCCTTCATCGCCGCCCTGCCCGATCATGAATTCACGCTGCCGGGTCAGATCATGGCCGATGCGGCAATCACGCAGGTCGATCATGGGCTTCTTCCCGCCCCGCGGCTGGACGTGTATTGCGAATTGCTGCTGCTGGAGGATGCGTGACGTGCGCTTCAGATGCGTGACGCGCGCTTCAATAGCCGCGCGCAGGATCGAACAAGGGCGCGATCGGCTCGCCCGCGACATAGGCTTTCAGATTGGTCACGAACCGCTCGGCCGACCGGCGGAACATCGATGTCTGCGACCGGCCCGACAGATGCATGGTGATATGTGCGGTGTCGATCGACCATAGCGGGTGATCGGCGGGCAGCGGTTCGGGCGTGGTCACGTCGAGCATCGCACCGCCGATCGCCTTGTCCCGCAGGGCTGTCACAAGCGCATCCTGATCGACCACCGATCCGCGCGCGACATTTACCAGCACGGCGCTGTCCTTCATCGCCGCGAGTTCTTCCGCGCCGATCATATGGTTGGTTTCCGCCGTCGCTGGGACGGCCAGGATGATCCAGTCGAATTCGCCCAGCCGCCCGCGCCACTCATCCGGCGACAGTGCATCGTCCGCCTTCGTGCGCCGCACCGACACGACCTCGACCCCGAACGCCTCCAATCGAGGCTTCACCTCGCCGCCGATCGCGCCATAACCAATGAGCAGCGCGCGCGTGCCCGCCAGTTCCAGCTTGCCCGGCGAATCCATCAGCCATTCGCGAGCGTCCTGCGCACGTACGACGCTGCGGTAATCCTTGGCGATGGCGAGCATTCCCATCACCGCATATTCGGCGATCGCGACCGCGTTGATCCCCGCCCCGTTGGTGATCCGCACGCCGCGCTGCGCCAACAGATCGAGCGGCAGGAAATCCAGCCCCGCATAGATGGAGTTGAGCCATTCGAGCTTCTCGGCCCGCTTCACCGCCTCGATCATCGGGGCCTGATCCTCCATGTCGAACCAACCGATCTGTGCGTCGGTTGCAAGTTCGAGCATTTCATCGATCGAGCTGAAAAAGCGCGCTTCGATTTCCGGCGGCAGATGCGGTTCGACCATCGGCCGGATCATTGCGGAGAGCACGGCGGTGATGCGGTCTGTCATGCGAGCTTCCATTCCCATTCGAGCGGATCGCCATCCATGATCTCCACCCCCTTCGCGGTGAGTTCATCGCGAATGGAATCGGAAGTGACGAAATTCTTTTTGGCGCGGGCGGCCTTGCGTTTGGCAAGCGCTTCAATGATTTCCGCTTCAGTAATTGTAGCGTCGGCGGGACGAATGCGAAGATCGGAGCGGCTTATTCCAAAAAGGTTTAAACCCATTACCTCATCCATCTTCGTAATAGCGGCATATTTCGAAGCCGCTCCTATACCTTGGAACGGTAAGGCTCTTTCAAAAGCGAGTAAGGCACCTACCGTGTTTAAATCGTCCACAACGAAGGATTCGAAAATTTCTAGAGTGGGTCTGATTTTCGCTGCACCTTCAGCATCATGCGGACTTTCTTTCGCTTCCTTCTCAAGTTTTTCAGCAAGCATCACCATCCGCTTCAACCGCGTCAGTGCGGCGTGCAGGCCTTCCCACGTAAACTCCAGCTCGCTGCGGTAATGCGCCTGCAGGCACATCAGGCGAAAAGCGAGCGGGTGGTAGCCGCGATCGACCAGCAGTTTGAGGCGCAGGAATTCGCCGCTCGATTTGGACATCTTGCCCGGGCGACCCTGCGTCCGATCGACGAGAAAGTTGTTGTGCATCCAGATTTTCGCACCTGAAGCATCCGAACCGCAGAACGCCTGGTTCTGCGCGATCTCGTTCGGGTGGTGGATCTCGCGATGGTCGATCCCGCCGGTATGGATGTCGAACGGGAAGCCGAGCAGTTTCTCGCCCATTACGCTGCATTCCAGGTGCCAGCCCGGCGCGCCCTTCCCCCACGGGCTGTCCCATTCCATCTGCCGCGTCTCGCCCGGCGGCGTCCTGCGCCAGATCGCGAAGTCGGCGGCGTTGCGCTTGCCTTCGACCGGCGCGATCCGGCCCTCGCCATCCCCGTCCGACGCTGCCCGTGCCAGCCGCCCGTAATCGGCGACAGTGCTCGTATCGAAATACAGCCCGCCATCGAGGTCGTAGCAATGCCGGTCCGCGATGCTCTTGGCGAAATCGATCATCGGTTCGATGTAGTCGGTGGCCACCGACCAAAGAGTGGGTTCGTTGATATTGAGCGCCCGCATATCGGCCTTGAACGCCTGCGTGTAATGGTCCGCGATGTCCCAGATCGAGCGGTTCGTTCCCGCCGCCGCGCGCTCCAGCTTGTCCTCGCCATCATCGGCGTCGTCCGTCAGATGGCCGACATCGGTGATGTTGACGACATGCTTGAGATCGTAGCCCTTCCAGCGCAAGGTCCGCCCCAGCACATCGGCGAAGACATAGGCGCGCATATTGCCGATATGGGGGTAGTTGTAGACCGTCGGCCCGCAGCTATAGACGCGCGCCTCGCCGTCATGGACGGGCTCGAAGGTTTCGACGCTGCGGGTGAGACTATTGAAGAGCTTGAGCGGGTGATCATTCATGCGAGTCACGCTTTGCGGATGACCGTAGGTGGGTCAATCCCAACCCCCTATTCCCAGCCATGCCAGTCGACCGCCTCGTCCAGTGGCGCGCGCGCGACGTCGAAGCGGTTCACCGCCGCATCCGGATCGCGATAACCGATCGCCATGCCGCAGAAGAAGATATGATCGTCCGGGATCGGCACCGCCGCGCGGATTTGTTTCGAATACATCGCCCATGCCTCCTGCGCGCAGCTGTCGAGCCCCTCCTCGCGCAGCAGCAGCATGATCGTCTGCAGCCACATGCCGATATCGGACCATTGCGGCGGCCCCATATATTTCTTGGTGTGGACCAGCATCAATACCGGCGCACCGAAGGCACGGAAATTGTTGGCGAACCACATGCGGCGGCCCATCTTGTTGTCGCGGTCGATGGCGAGCGCGCCATACATATCCTCGCCAACGCCCCGGCGACGGATTTCGTAATCGCCGGAAAGGTCCTTTGGATAAATTTCGTATTCCGGCGAGAAACCGTCCTTCCCCAACGGCAACACCTCCGCAACGCTTGCGAACAGCGCCTGCATCGGCTCGCCCGTCAATATTTCGGCGTGCCAAGGCTGCGTATTGCCACCCGAGGGAGACCGCCGCGCCTTTTCCAGCAGCTGCTCGAGGATTTTGCGATCGACCGGCGTATCGAGAAAAGCCCGCACGGAACGACGAGACTGGACGGCATCGGTGACGATCATTGTGTGGGGGAACCAGCAGTTTCCAGGTGATGACGGCAATGGTTGAGCAAGGCCGGCAAATCATTCCGGATTGTCGCGTAGATAACGCCATCGCTGATCTGATCGTAGCCGTGCCTCAACATATTACCCATTCCGCGCAATTCCACGAACCGGATATTTGGAGCGATCTGTTCGAAACGCTCCTGACCAATTTTGATCGCAGCTTCCGTAATGCGTAAAAGACACCTTTCGCATCCATCGACCAAGAGCCGATTCGCGCGAAAAGCGTCCAAGTCGACAGCTTTCGTATATTCGAAAACCGCCTCGATATTTTCGATAATATCGAGAACTCGTTTGCTTTCATCTCTAGAAGACACGACGCCTCCATTGATCAATTTCGCTCTGCATCCTGGGTTTGCGTGCGGGCTCGACTACCAGATCGACCGGTGCACCTATGATGCGGGCAAGTTCTTGCTCGATGCCAACGAACGCGAAGGCGCCTATCGTCATGTCCCTGTCTAATTTAACCGCGAAGTCGAAATCCGAATCAGGTGTATTGTCACCGCGAGCGCGGGAACCGAACAATGATAAGCTGACGACCCCTCGTTCCGACAACGCAGCCTTCTCAGCAACTACCTTGTCCAATGCTATGTCGGTGTCGATCACCATCATTTCCCCTCGAACAAACCCGCCAGCTGTTCGATGATTGTGCCGCCAAGCTGTTCCACATCCATGATCGTCACGGCGCGCTTGTAATAGCGGGTAACGTCGTGGCCGATGCCGATGGCGGCCAGTTCGACGGGGCTGCTTTTCTCGATCCATTCGATCACGCGGCGCAGATGCTGTTCGAGGTAGCCGGCGCTGTTCACGCTCAGCGTCGAATCATCGACCGGCGCGCCGTCGGATATGACCATCAGGATGCGGCGATCCTCCGCGCGGCCGAGCAGGCGCTGATGCGCCCACATCAGCGCCTCGCCATCGATGTTCTCCTTCAAGAGCCCTTCGCGCATCATCAGGCCGAGATTGCGGCGTGCGCGGCGCCACGGTTCGTCGGCTTTCTTGTAGACGATGTGCCGCAGATCGTTGAGGCGGCCGGGCTGAGGCGGCTTGCCGTCGGCCAGCCATGCCTCGCGGCTTTGCCCCCCCTTCCAGGCGCGGGTGGTGAAGCCCAATATCTCCACCTTCACGCCGCAGCGTTCCAGCGTGCGCGCCAAAATGTCCGCGCTGATCGCGGCGATGGAGATCGGCCGTCCGCGCATGGAACCCGAATTGTCGATCAGCAGGGTGACGACGGTGTCCTTGAATTCCTGTTCGCGTTCGACCTTGTAGCTCAGCGAATGGCCCGGCATCGTCACCACGCGGGCGAGGCGCGCGGCGTCGAGCAGCCCCTCTTCCTGATCGAAATCCCACGCGCGGTTCTGCTGCGCCATCAGGCGCCGCTGAAGCCGGTTGGCCAGTCTGGTCACGATCCCCTGCAAGCCGGTCAGCTGGCTGTCGAGATAGGCGCGCAGCCGATCCAGTTCCTCGGTATCGCACAGTTCGGGCGCTTCCACCTCCTCGTCGAAGCGGTCGGTGAAATAGGAATAGTCGAAATCGTCGGGAATATCGGTCCAGCTGCGGTTCGGGCGGACGGGCATCATGCCTTCCTCGCCATCGTCCGAAAGGTCGCCGTCGCCCATCTCCTCGTCGGAGGTTTCCTCGGTCTCGCCCTCCCCGGTGTCTTCGCCCTCGCTTGCCTCGCCCGCCATTTCGGCAGCCTGCGGATCGGCACCATCGCTAACGTCGTCCTCGCCGTCCTGATCGGTGTCGTCCTGACCGTCCTCGTCCTCGCCATCCTCGTCGTCGGATCCGGGCTCCTTCTGGTCGCGGATGAGATCGAGATGACGCAGCATGTCGATGGCGAGCGACTGGAACGCCTTCTGATCGTCCAGCGACAGGGCCAAGCCTTCGAAATCGCCGCCGATCCGTTCCTCGATATCGGCGCGCACCATATCGACCGCCGGGGCGGCGCGCTTCGGCACGGCCCTGCCGGTCAGCTTCTCGCGCAGCATCAGCGACAGGGCGGTCTGGATCGGCACCTCGCCCGCATCCTGCGCCCGCGCGATCGGGTCGGACGCGGTGCGCAGTTCGGTCGCCGCATCCAGATTATCGGCGATCCCGCTGAAATTGTTCGCGCCCAAGGCTTCGTAGCGGACCTGTTCCACCGCGTCGTAGACGGCGCGCGCCAGCGGTTCGGACGGCGCGGCGCGTTCGTGCGATGTCGTGCTGTGGTGCCGCAGCTTGAGAGCGAAGCTGTCGGCGAACCCGCGCGCCTCGCTGGCCTGGCCGGGCGGCAGGTTGCGCCCCGGCAGCGGCACGCGGAAGTTAGTGCCGGCGGAAGATGGCGCATCCGCGCTCCACGCGACTTCCACTTCCGCTTCGCGCGACAGGGCGCGGCTGGCGCCGGTCAGCGCCTGTTTGAAACGGTCGAGGGGGGTTTCGTCAGCCAATTGTCTGCCCCGTCGTCTTCCAGTCCTTCAGGAAACCTTCGATCCCGGCCTCCGTCAGCACGTGATTGAACAGCCCCTTGATGACCCTGGGCGGCGCGGTCATCACGTCCGCGCCGATCAGCGCGCTTTCCAGCACGTGGCCCGAATGGCGGACGGAGGCGACCAGGATTTCGGTGTCGAACAGGTAATTGTCGTAGATCGTGCGGATGTCGCGGATGAGGTCCATACCGTTGAAGCCGTTATCGTCGTGCCGCCCGACGAAGGGAGAGATGAAGGTCGCGCCCGCCTTCGCCGCTAGCAGCGCCTGATTGGCGGAGAAGCACAGGGTGACGTTGACCATCGTGCCATCGTCGGTCAGTGCCTTGCAGGTCTTCAGCCCGTCGATCGTCAGCGGCACCTTGATACAGACATTGTCGGCGATCTTCCGCAACGTATGCGCTTCCTTCATCATCGTGTCGTGATCCAGCGCGACAACCTCCGCACTGACCGGGCCGTCCACGATGCCGCAGATCTCCTTGGTCACTTCCATGAAGTCGCGGCCCGATTTCGCGATCAGGCTGGGATTGGTGGTGACTCCGTCGAGCAGCCCCGTGGCGGCCAGTTCGCGTATGTCGTCGATTGCGGCGGTGTCGGCGAAGAATTTCATATCGGGCAGGCTTTCGGTTTGCTGGAACGATCGGGCGGCGATATCGTCTTTGGCGATATGACCCGATTGATCAAGACCCGTGCCCCGGCTTTTTGGGCGCCCATGCTCTGCCTGCTTACCCTCACCGCACCCGCCGCCGCGTCGGACGAGGCGTTCGAATTGTGGCTCAACCCGTCGGTCGGGTTCGATATCGACGACGACACCGCCTTCGAACTGGAAACGGCGCAGCGGTTCCGCGATGCGGATGACGGGCGGGTCGACACCTATTTCGCGCGGTTCTGGCTCAAACAGAAGCTGGCGGACGATGTCACGCTCGCCGGCGCGCTCGAAAAACGGGTGAACGATGGCGGTTCGGACGAGCTGCGCCTGCATCAGCAGCTATCGACCAGCCACGGGATCCTGCGCACCCGGCTGCGACTGGAGGAACGCTTCGTCGAGGATCGCGGCGGCCGGATGGGGCTGCGCCTGCGCCCCCGGCTGGGCGTCTCGGTACCGGTCACCGCGGATGGACGCTGGTCGGCGAAAACCGATGCGGAACTGTTCTGGACCCTGCGCGGCACGAGCGAAGGCGGCGACACCGGGATCACCGGGCTGCGCACGCAGGTGGGCGTCGGTTACGACGTGTCGGACAATCTGTCGCTCGGCCTGACTTATCTGCGGCAACAGGATTTCGAGGATGACGGTTCGGACGAGATCGGTCACGCACCGCTGATCGGGATCGAATACAGCTTCTAGGCGGACTTGAGGCAGACGACCCTTACCGCCCACCCAGCCCGAACGTCCCGATCAGCAGCGGATCGTCGGTACTGCGCGGATCGCGGCGGATCGCGGCTTCCTCCGCCCCCATCTCGCGCCAGATCGCATCGTCGATGCGGCCCGACAGGCGGTTGGTGACGTCGGCCAGATCGACGCCGGTCAGCTGCGATATGGTCTGGTTGACGATCGGATTGCGCGCGAGGCGAATGGCCTGCCCCAGTTCGGGCACCATCGCCTCGATCAGCGCGCCGCCCATACGGCCACGCAGGAACTGCGTTGCCGCCGTCGGCCCGCCACGCACCAGCTGCTCCGCCGCGTTGAACCCGATGACGCGCACCGCGTCGGTCACCAGCGGGGCGGCGCGTTCGCTGCCTTCGATGGCCAGATCGACGAACGCATCCTGCAACTGGTCCTTCACCAATGCAGAGGTGAGAATGTTGGTAAGGAAATTGCCCCGCGCACCCAGAATGGTGCCCAGCCCGATCGCCTCCACCTGTTCATCCCAGAAGCCGCCATTGTCGGTCAGCCGGGCGAAGGCCCGCTCGCTCGACCGCAGGAGCAGGCGCTGCACCGCGTCCTCCAGCGTGAAGCCGGGCAAATTGGCGCATCCGGTCGCGCCGAGGCTCAGAGCGATGATGCCGGTGGCGGACAGGCCCCGCAAAAAGGCGCGGCGGTCGTTCGTATGTTCGGGCAGCATGGCAATCATCCTTCAAATGTCGCCACGCACCTTGTGGTCACATGCGGGCCATGTCCATATGACCCCCGCAACATGAACCGCGTCCGTCTCATAATATTCAACGCCGCGCTGGGTCCGCTTGATTACAGCGTGCCCGCGGACATGCAGGTGGAGTATGGCTCCGTCGTCGCCGCGCCGCTGGGGCCGCGCCAGATCGTGGGCATCGTGTGGGAGGAAAACCGGCTGCCCGGCGGCGACGTGGACGCGGCCAAGCTGCGCCCGATCCTGGATGTGCTGCCCGTGCCGCCCCTGCGCGCCGAACTGCGCCGGCTGATCGAATGGACGGCGGATTATTACTGCGCCTCGCTCGCATCGGTGGCGCGCATGGTGCTCGCATCGGGCGGCGCGATGCGCGGACCCGCGACGATGACCGAATACCGGCTGACAAGCGCGATGCCGGAACGCATGACCCCGCAGCGCGAACGCGCGATGGACGTGCTGGCCGACGAACAGGCGACGATCCGCGAACTGGCGGAGATGGCGGGCGTCAGCGACGGGGTGCTGCGCGGGCTGGTCGGGCAGGGGGTGCTTGAGGCAGTGCAGGTGGATGTCGACCGCCCCTACCCCCGCGCCGATGCGGGGCACGCGACCGTGGAATTGAGCGACGAACAACGCGCCGTGTCCGACCGGCTGGTGGAGGCGGTGGAGACGCGCGCCTTCGCCCCCTTCCTGCTGGATGGCGTGACCGGATCGGGCAAGACCGAGACCTATTTCGAACCGATGGCGGCGGCGTTGCGCGGGGATCGCCAGGTGCTGGTCCTGCTGCCCGAAATCGCCCTGACCGAGGCGTTCCTGCGCCGGTTCGAGAATCGCTTCGGCGCGAAACCGATCGTGTGGCATTCCAGCCTCAAGAGCACGCAGCGCCGCCGGGCTTGGCGCGCGATCGCGGAAGGACGCGCGCAGGTCGTCGTCGGCGCGCGGTCGGCCCTGTTCCTGCCTTACCGGAACCTCGGCCTGATCGTCGTGGACGAGGCGCATGAAACCAGTTTCAAACAGGATGAGGGCGTACGATACAACGCCCGCGACGTGGCGGTCATGCGCGCGCAGTTCGAACGGATACCCGTCGTCCTCGCCAGCGCCACACCGGCGCTCGAAAGCCTGCAGATGGCCGATAGCGGCGTGTACGAGAAGCTCGATCTGCCCAGCCGCTTCGGCGGGGCGACCCTGCCCGATATCGCCACCATCGACCTCACAGAACACAAGCCCGAACGCGGCCGATGGCTGGCCCCCGAACTGGTCGATGCGCTGAAGGACCGGCTGGAGAAGGGCGAGCAATCGCTCCTGTTCCTCAACCGCCGGGGCTACGCACCGCTGACCCTGTGCCGCAATTGCGGTTTCCGGTTCCAGTGCCCCAATTGCAGCGCCTGGCTGGTCGAGCATCGTTTCAGCCGCCGCCTGGCCTGCCATCATTGCGGGCATGAGACGACCCCGCCCGATACCTGCCCCGAATGCGCCGAGCCCGAATGTCTGGTCGCCTGCGGACCCGGCGTGGAACGCATCGCGGACGAGGTCGGCGAGATCCTGCCGGACGCCCGCGTGGCGGTGGTGACGTCCGACACGCTCAATTCGCCCGAGAAGGCGGCGGCCTTCGTAGCGGAGGCGGAGGCGAAGGCGATCGACGTGATCGTCGGCACGCAGCTGGTGACCAAGGGTTTCCATTTCCCCGAACTCACCCTGGTCGGCGTGGTCGATGCCGATCTTGGTCTGGAAGGCGGCGATCTGCGGGCCGCGGAGCGGACCTACCAGCAAATCGCGCAGGTCGCCGGGCGGGCCGGGCGCGGGGCGAAACCGGGCGAAGTGCTGATCCAGACCCGCCATCCGAAAGCCGCCGTCATCGCCGCGCTGGTCGCGGGCGACCGCGACGCTTTCTACGAGGCGGAAACGGAAGCGCGGCGTAGCGCCGGCGCCCCGCCCTTCGGCCGGTGGGCCGCGATCATCGTGTCGTCGGAAGACGAAGCGGAGGCGAAGGAGGCCGCCCGCGCGATCGGCGGCACCCGCCCGTCCATGCCCGACGTCATGATCCTCGGCCCCGCGCCCGCACCGATGGCGCTGCTGCGCGGGCGCTATCGCTACCGCCTGCTCATCAACGCGCGGCGCAGCGCGCAGGTGCAGGACATCATCCGCCAATGGCTCGGCGGCCTCGACATACCGCGCGGCGTGCGGGTGAGCGTGGATATCGATCCGTACAGCTTCGTGTAACGCGTCCCCGCTACCGCCCGCGCCCGCCGCCCGCCAGGGCTCTGACCGTTTCCGGCAGGGTCAGGGCGAGCGTGATCGCCGAAATGGCGGTGGCGACCTGGCACCAGCTGCACAGTTTGCGGTTCTCGCGCCATTCCTGCACCGCCAACGCGCCGCACAAGGCGAGATCGAACGCCGCCTTGCCGGTCGCCACCACCGGCAGGGCTGGGTTCTGTTCGGCGCGGTCCTTACCCCCCGCCGCGATCGCCATGGCGGTCAGCCCGTAATTGACCACCATCATCGGCCCGTCGGGCGATTGCAGATTGTCATAGGCATAGTCGGAAGCATCGACCTTCTCCGCGTCGAAGATCCGCCCCGGCAGAATATCGGGCAAACGCTTGATGATGCCCGTCTGGAAAGAGCCGACGACGCCGCCGATCACTGCGCCGGCGAAGGACAGGCCGATGCCGATCCGGCGTTTGCGAAGATCGGGGCCGGACCCGCGCCGCAACTCCCGGCTGAGCTGCGATGGCGATAGAAGTTCAACGTTCATAACGGGTTACCCTGCTGTGTTGTATCTTTAGGGACAATGCCTGCAATCCGACTTGGTGCCCGATCCTGCAATTCGGTAATCTGTCGCGCCATACGCGGGTTGCGCGTACGCGCCACCGGTGGCTACGGTCAACCCGGCAGCCACACGGGAACCATGCGCATGACACTGACAGTCCACCATCTCGGCATATCGCAATCCGAACGCATCGTCTGGCTGTGCGAGGAATTGGAGCTCGATTACACTTTCAAACGCTACGACCGGCGGGCCGACAACCGCCTGGCGCCCGACGCATACAAAGCGCTGCATCCCGCCGGCATGGCGCCGGTCATTCAGGACAACGATCTGCTGCTGGGCGAAAGCGGGGCGATCTGCGAATATATCGACCGGACATACGGCAATGCGCGCCATTGCCCCGATGTCGCCCATCCCGATTTCGCCGACCATCTGTTCTGGTTCCACTTCGCCAACGGCACCTTCATGACCAACGGCATGATGCAGCTGATGCTGTCGATGGCCGACGCGCAGAACGACATGCCCGCAGGCTTCGTCGCGGACAGGACGGCCAAGGCGTGGAACATGGTCGAGGCGCGGCTTGGTGAAGCGGAATTCTTCGGCGGCGGGCAGCTGACGCTGGCGGACATCATGATGGTCTATTGCATCACCACCGGCCGGATGATGCGCGGCGTCCCCCTGGACGACAAACCCAACACCGCCGCCTATCTCAAGCGCATCGGGACACGCGATGCGTATCAGCGCGCCTGGGCGAAATGCGAACCGGGGCTGGAGCCAAGTTTGATTTAATGACAATGCGGCGAACTATTTGTCAGAAATACTTTTTGCCTCATCCATTTCGCTAATTAATTGCTGCAAATAGGCAATTTGCGTTTGCAACTTTTTAACCTCGTAATCGGGCATATGCCCAATTATCGGGGTCGGTTTATCTGCAAGACACTCAAAGAATTCTCTCGACCACGGCAAAGTCATTTCTCTTCGCAGATTAAACCTCGTCGCTTGCTTCAAGCCACACATATCCATTTCGGAAAGTGTTACGATTGAAAACGAAGCTAGGTCATTGAGGTACGGCTCTCGTGAAGTTCCATATACCACTGTGACCCAAGCGTTACCGTCGTTATCTGCGAAAGCTTGCTTCACCAAAGCAGGATGTGGTTTCGGCCCAGGTTCGTCAGGTTTCTCTTCATAAGGAAAACGGCTCCATACAGTGTCGTATGGAGCCGGGGCGGTCGATAAGGGAAAATAATCGTAACTCACCAACCAGGTTCAGAGATGGGAGTTAGGCGAAAGTTCTTTGGTTTCTGGTCGTCGACTTTTTTTCCCAGCTTTGCCAGATACTCATCTGAAATTTCGGTTCCATAATCAGGTTGCTGCCTGATTGCCCGAGAGAAAAACTGAGTTCCGCGACCTTCGGGTTTGCGGATTTTTCGCATAATGATCCTTTCGTAGAACCTTCCGGTAATTCCGTTCGTTTCCACAACGCTCAAATGGCTACCTTAGCGCCATTAAGCAATGATATTTTTATCAGTACCAGCGAATCGCTTGATAAAGTCTGAACTTTTGGTTTGGCATTTCCATCTCTGTGAAGCATTCCACGAAAGTAGGAAACCCCGAAGCTCAGTCTTCCAAATGTGCAATACCATTAACGTATAAGCCCAATGAACGAAAACCCCATCCTCGTCCCCATTCTTGGCGATCAGCTGACCCGCTCGCTGCCCTCGCTGCGCGGGCGGACGAAGGAGGATACGGTCGTGCTGATGATGGAGGTCTGGGACGAGGCGACCTACGTCAAACATCACAAGCAGAAGATCGCGCTGATCTTCTCCGCCATGCGCCATTTCGCCGAAGAGCTGCGCGATGCGGGGTGGACGGTGGATTACACCTACCTCACCGACGACGACAATGCGCACAGCTTCACCGGCGAAGTCGCGCGCGCGGTCGAGCGCCATGCCCCGCGCGAGATTCAGGTCACCGAAGCGGGCGAATGGCGGGTCCAGCAGGCAATGGAAGAATGGCCCGACAAGTTCGATTGCCCGGTCGAGATACTGGCCGACGACCGCTACATCTGCTCGATCCGCGAATTCCACAATTGGGCGCAGGATCGCCAATCGCTGACGATGGAGATGTTCTACCGCGAAATGCGCCGCAAGACCGGCCTGCTGATGGACGCGGCTGGCAAGCCCGAAGGCGGGGAATGGAATTACGACAAGTTGAACCGGGAAAGCCCGGATGACGACATGGACCCGCCCGAACGCGCGAAGTTCACCCCCGACGACATCACGCGCGACTGCATCGCCTTGGTCGAGGACAAGTTCGGCGACCATTTCGGTGATCTCGACAAGTTTCGCTGGCCGGTCACCCGCGAAGAGGCGCTGGAGGCTGCTGATACCTTCTTTGCCGAACGGATCGAACGCTTCGGCCCCTATCAGGACGCGATGGTGTATGGGGAGGACGACCTCTACCATTCCATGCTCTCGACCAGCATCAATCTCGGCCTTCTGGACCCGATGGAGCTGTGCCGCCGTGCCGAACAATCGCTGAAGGACGGGCGCGCACCGATCAATTCGGTGGAGGGGTTCATCCGCCAGATCATCGGCTGGCGCGAATATATCCGCGGCTTTTACTGGTATCACATGCCCCAATTGCAGGAGGCCAACGCGCTGGACGCCCACCGCCCGCTGCCCGAATTCTACTGGACCGGCGAAACCGACATGCGCTGCCTGTCGGATTGCGTGCGATCGACCCGCGACAATGCCCATGCGCATCATATCCAGCGACTGATGGTGCTGGGCAATTTTGCGCTGCTGGCGGGGATCGAGCCGGGCGCAGTGCAGGACTGGTATCTGGTGGTCTATGCCGATGCGTATGAGTGGGTCGAATTGCCCAATGTCGCGGCAATGATCCTCTATGCCGATGGCGGCAAGCTGGCGACGAAGCCCTACGCAGCGAGCGGCAATTACATCAACAAGATGTCCGATTACTGCAAGGAATGCGTCTACTCCCCATCGAAGAAAACCGGGACAGGCGCCTGCCCCTTCAACCCGCTATACTGGCATTTCATGCACCGCCACCGCGACCGGTTGGAATCGAACCACCGCATCGGGCGCATCTACGCAAACTGGGACCGGATGGGGGAGGAACGACAAGCGGAATATCTCGAAAGCGCGGAGGTTTTTTTGGAGGGGTTGGAACCGGCGAAGGATGGTTGGGCGCGAAGCCGATAACGGCCTGGTTGTAGATGATTAATCACCAGCCTCTTTGACAACCGAAGAAACGATGCGCTGCCAGTCAGACCATAAAGCAGGATCACCAGGCATTCTATTTGCCCAAACATCACGGGAGATGTCCGACAATAAAATAGCAATCTCATCTGACGATCTTTCACGTATCTCCCAATAATGTTCTAAAAACGCAATCATGGCATCATAAGCTTGCAGTTCATTTAGATTTCTAAGGTCGGTCGGAGGGAACTTGCTCATGATACGATCCGTACCAGCGAACTACAAACGCTCGCAAGTCGCTTATTACCCGCCGCTCGCCTCATAGCCTCACCCCACCCAACTCGGCCTCACCCAATGCCCCGCCTTCTTCGCCTGCCACACGATCCACACGCCCGCGCCTCCTGCCACGACCAGCGCGATGACGCTTGCCTCCAGGCCGAAGGCGCCGCCCGATAGCCAGTCCGGGCCGTACAGTCCCGCCTCGACCATGCCGATAAAGCTGTTGCCCGATACCGGCACGTTCCAGATGAAGCCCTGCGTCACGTTCCAGCCCGCATGCAGCCCGATCGCCAGCCACAGATTGCGCGTGAGCATATAGGCCCCGCCCAGCAATATGCCCGCCTCCACCGCGATGCACAGGCTGGACCACAGCGTCGCGTTCGGGTTGGGCCAATGGAGCAGGCCGAAGACGAGCGCGCTCAACAGAAGCGCGATGGCGCTGCCGGCGAATTCCTCGACGAAGCGGAACAGGATGCCGCGCATCAGGATTTCCTCGATCACGCCCGCGACCACGCCGGTCAGCAGCACGATCTCCAGCAGATCCTCGAAACTGCCCCAGCCCAGCACGCGATAGGCGCCCGCCACCGCCGCGATGCCGACCACCGCAGTCATCAGTCCCGCCCCGATGCCGAGCCCGATCAGCGTATCGGTGACCGAGCCCGACAGCGGCAGATCGTCCTTGCGCTGCCATCCGATGCGCGGGACCACCAGCATGTAGACCAGCACCACCGCGCCGACGCCGATTACGGTCCTGAACAGCAGGTCCAGCCAGTCGCGGCCGAAACCGGGCAGGACGCTGAACAGCCAGCCGGTCGCGGCCAGAGTGGCGAAGAGTGCCGCCAGCGCCAGCACCATCGCCACCAGCGGAAAGTCGCGGATCTTGGCAAGAGTGGACGGGTTCTGCGCTGCGGTCATGGGGTGCCTTTTATGAGCTTCGAGCGCGCGCTTAGACCGCGAACGGTATCGATTCTACTAACCCGCCCGTCCCGCCGTCGCCCGCTCCCGCCGCAGCAATTCCGCCTTGATCGCGGGGCCGTAGGCATAACCGCCCTGCGATCCATCGGCGGCGATGACCCGGTGGCACGGGATCAGCACCGCGATCCCGTTCGCCCCGTTCGCCCCGCCGACCGCGCGAGTCGCATTGGCGTTGCCGAGGAATTGCGCGATATCGCGGTAGCTGCGCGTTTCGCCCGCCGGAATGGCGCGCAGGGTTTTCCACACCGATTCCTGAAAAGGCGTGCCGTTGGTGTCGAGCGGTATGTCGTCGACCGGTCCGCCATTCTCGACCGCATCGACAACCCGGTCGCGCAAACGCGCGAAATCGTCCCCACCCTCGACCAGTTCCGCCTGCGGGAAGCGCGCTTGCAGGTCGCCGCGCGTCTCGCCGAAGGACAGGCGGCACACCCCCGCCTCGCTCGCCGCCAGCAGCATCGGCCCTAGCGTGGTGTCGACGATTTCGTATCGGATGGTTTGACTTCGCATCTTCTTACAAACTCCTTACGCCGCCAGCTTCTCGCCGCTGAGCGTGATACGGTGCATCTCGCGCGCATGGCCTTGGTAATCGTTCAGCGCATTGTGCCAGGTCGTGCGATTGTCCCAGATCGCGACCGTGCCGGGTTCCCATACGACCCGCGCCTGATTGTCCGCATCCACCGCCGCCGCGTAAAGACGCTGCAACAGCGGCAGGCTGTCCTCCCGCGTGCGGCCGACGATATTGATGGTGAAAGCCATGTTCACGTAGAGAAGCCGCCGCCCCGTCTGCGGATGGCGGATGACGACGGGATGGGTCGCGCCCGTCGTCACATCCTGACCGCGCAGATCGTCCGCCATGTCGGTCTGTGCATAGAGCCCGTCCGATTTATAGACGTGGTCGGCGGAATGATACGCCTCCAGCCCCTCGATCTCCGCCTTGGTGTCATCGTCCAGCGCATCGTAGGCCGCGCCCATATGCGCGAACAGCGTGTCCCCGCCGCTGGGCGGCAACGCGCGCGCCACCAGGATCGAACCCATCGCCGGCACCCGATCGTAGGAATGGTCGGTATGCCACGCGCCGCCGATATTGGTCTGCTGCTCCGCCCCCTTCCGCACGATCGCGATTTCGGGATAGGCCGGGTCCAGCGGGAAATACTGGTTGAGGTCGATACCGCCCCACCGCCGCGCAAAGGCGATGTGATCTTCCGGCGAAAACGCCTGATCGCGGAACACCGCGACGCCGTGGGTGTAGACCGCGTGCTTCACCGCCTCCAGCACCGCGCCGTCCATATCGGCCAGCGCGATGTCGGGTATCTCCACCCCGCATCCGGGTGCGAGCGATCGGGTGCGGATGGCGCTTTGCATGTCGGTTTCTCCTGTGGCCCGGACGGACTATGCGCCTGTCCGCGAAATTGGCAACCGCTTGCATCGCCGCATGGCCGGTGATAGGGGCGCGCCAACCCGTGTGGAGGCCGTATGTCGCACTGATGTGCCGTGCCGCCCGCATCCGTTGAACTTGCCGATCCCAGAGGAAACAGACGCGTGGAGAATTCCGCCGGTATCCGGGCCAGCCTAGCGGGACGCTACGCCTCCGCCCTGTTCGATCTGGCCGTCGAGGCGGGCAGCGTCAGCACGGTCGAAGCCGATCTCGATACGATGCGCGGGGCGCTGCGCGAATCGGATCTGCTGCGCGATCTCACCACCAATCCGCAGGTCAGCCGCCACGACGGCGAACAGACGATCGGCGCGGTCGCCGCCTCGCTCGGGCTGTCGCAGCTGACCTGCAATTTCCTCGGCGTGCTGGCGCAGAACCGCCGGCTGCGCGATCTGCCCAGGATGATCGCCGCGTTCCATGCCATCGCCGCCGCACAACGCGGCGAAGTGACCGCCAGCGTCACCAGCGCGCACGCCCTGTCGGACGCGCAGCTCGCCACGCTGAAGGACCGCCTGACCGCCCGCGAAGGGCGCACCGTCAAACTGTCCGCCGATGTCGATCCGGACCTTCTCGGCGGCCTCGTCGTGACCATCGGATCGAAACGCATCGACGGATCGATCCGCACCCGCCTCAACTCCCTCGCACAGGCCATGAAAGGCTGACTTGATCCATGGAAATCCGCGCCGCAGAAATCTCGAAGGTCATCAAGGACCAGATCGCCAATTTCGGATCGCAGGCCGAAGTCAGCGAAGTCGGTTCCGTCCTGTCGGTCGGTGACGGGATCGCCCGCATCCACGGCCTCGACAATGTGCAGGCCGGCGAGATGGTCGAATTTCCCGGCGGCGTGCAGGGCATGGCGCTGAACCTGGAAAGCGACAATGTCGGCGTGGTCATCTTCGGCTCCGACGCGGAGATCAAAGAAGGCGACGTGGTCAAGCGGACCGGCACCATCGTCGACGTTCCCGTCGGCAAGGCGCTGCTCGGCCGGGTGGTCGACGCGCTCGGCAATCCGATCGACGGCAAGGGGCCGATCGAGACGACGCAGCGCAGCCGGGTCGAGGTCAAAGCCCCCGGCATCATCCCCCGCAAATCGGTGGACGAACCGGTGCAGTCCGGCCTCAAGGCGATCGACGCGCTCGTTCCCGTCGGCCGCGGTCAGCGCGAACTGATCATCGGCGACCGCCAGACCGGCAAGAGCGCGGTGGCGATCGACACCTTCATCAATCAGAAGCACGCCCATGCCGGCGACGACGAGACGAAGAAGCTCTATTGCATCTACGTCGCGGTCGGCCAGAAACGCTCCACCGTCGCGCAGATCGTGAAGGTGCTGGAGGAAAACGGCGCGATGGAATATTCCATCGTGGTCGCCGCGACCGCATCCGAGCCCGCGCCGCTGCAGTTCCTCGCGCCCTATACCGGCTGCGCGATGGGCGAATTCTTCCGCGACAACGGCATGCACGCGGTCATCGTCTATGACGATCTGTCGAAGCAGGCGGTCGCCTATCGCCAGATGAGCCTGCTGCTGCGTCGCCCTCCGGGCCGCGAAGCCTATCCCGGCGACGTGTTCTATTTGCACAGCCGTCTGCTCGAACGCGCGGCGAAGATGAACGACGACAATGGCGGTGGTTCGCTGACCGCCCTGCCGATCATCGAAACGCAGGCCGGGGACGTATCCGCCTATATTCCCACCAACGTGATCTCGATCACCGACGGGCAGATCTTCCTGGAAACCGACCTGTTCTATCAGGGCATCCGCCCGGCCATCAATGTCGGCCTGTCGGTCAGCCGGGTGGGCGGTGCCGCGCAGACCAAGGCGATGAAGAAAGTGTCCGGCTCGATCAAGCTGGAGCTGGCGCAATATCGCGAAATGGCGGCTTTCGCGCAATTTGGATCGGACCTCGACCCCTCGACGCAGAAGCTGCTCAATCGCGGCGCGCGGTTGACCGAACTGCTGAAGCAGCCGCAATATTCGCCCATGCCGTTCGAGGAACAGACCGTGTCGATCTTCGCGGGCACCAACGGCTATCTCGACGATGTGCCGGTCGATCGCGTGACGGAATACGAGGAAGCGATGCTGAGCTTCATGCGGTCCGAACACGGCGATGTGCTTGATACGATCCGCACCAGCACGAAGTTCGAGGACGATACGAAAGCCGCCACGGTCAAGGCATTGGATGCGTTCGCGAAGCAGTTTGCTTAGGACGAAATAGCTTATAGAAACCCGTTCGCCCTGAGCCTGTCGAAGGGCCGTACTTCACTTTCGACGGCTGGAAGAAAGGAAGGGCGGGGCTTCGACAAGCTCAGCCCGAACGGAACTTAGGAAGTAATTTTGGCAAGTCTCAAGGAACTGAAAGATCGGATCGGGTCGGTCAAATCGACCCAGAAGATCACCAAGGCCAAACAGATGGTCGCCGCCGCGAAGCTGCGCAAGGCGCAGGCGGCGGCCGAGGCAGCGCGCCCCTATTCGGAGCGGCTGGCGGCGGTCATGGCGGCGCTCGCGTCCAGGGTTTCGGGCGACAACGCGCCCAGGCTGCTGGCCGGCACCGGCAGCGACAAGCGGCACCTGCTGGTGGTCGTCAACACCGACAAGGGGCTGTGCGGCGGGCTCAACGCGAACATCGTGCGCGCGGCGGGCAGGACAGCGCGCGAATTGACGGCGGCGGGCAAGGACGTCACCTTCTACCTCGTCGGCAAGAAAGGCCGCGCCCCGATCAAGCGCAATTTCGAAGGCCGGATCGACAAGCATTTCGACACCAGCACCGTGCGCTATCCCGGCTTCGAGGAAGCGGAAGGCATCGCCGACGATCTGCTGGCGAAATTCGAACGGGGCGAATTCGACGTCGCGCATCTCGTCTATCCGGTGTTCAAATCCGCGCTGGCGCAGGACCCGACGGTCGATCAGCTCATTCCCGTCCCCCCTCCCGAAACCGCCGAGACATCCGATGCGGTCGTGGATTACGAACCGAACGAGGAAGAAATCCTGGAAGACCTGCTGCCGCGCTATGTGAAGACGCAGATCTTCGGCGCGCTCCTGGAAATCGCGGCGTCCGAACAGGGCGCCTCGATGACCGCGATGGACAACGCCACGCGCAATGCGGGCGATCTCATCCAGGATCTGACCGTGCAGTACAACCGCAGCCGCCAGGCCGCGATCACCACCGAGCTCATCGAAATCATCGCCGGCGCGGAAGCGCTCTAGGCCCATTCGAACAGGGGCGCGACCGCGCCCGACCTTCACGATAAATGAAAGCCCGAACGAACATGAAAAAGCTGATTGCCCTTTGCGCCCCCCTCGCCATCCTTGCCTTGTCCGCCTGCGGTGAAACCGGCGAGGACGCGGAGATCGACATGGCCACCGCCCCCACCGACATCGCGGTCGACGAAGACGCGCTCGGCCCGCCGGACGAGGCGGTGTTCGCCGAAGCCTACGCCAAGGCCTGTCCCGACTCGGAAGCCGTCGCCTCCTCGATCTGTCAGGCCACCGGCATCGGCGGCGAGAGCTTCGTGTGCGAATACGGCCTCGGCGATACCGAGGCCCGTCGCGAGGAGGCGACGCTGGTCCAGACGGACGGCGCCTGGGTCGTCGAGAACCCCGAAACCGCCTGCGCCGCCGGCGACGCGTAACCCTCCGCGCCCGTCCTATAGTCACAATGTCAGGATAATATCATGGCCACCGCACCCGCATTAGACCGTACCGCACCGAACATCTCCGCCAACGGCACGATCGCCCAGATCATCGGTGCCGTCGTCGACGTGTCCTTTCCCGGCGAACTGCCCGCCATCCTGACCGCGCTGGAAACGAAGAACGGCGACAGCACGCTGGTCCTCGAAGTGGCGCAGCATCTGGGCGAGAATACCGTGCGCACCATCGCGATGGACGCGACCGAGGGGCTGACGCGCGGACAGGAAGTTATCAATACCGGCGCGCAGATCAGCGTGCCCGTGGGGCCCAAGACGCTCGGCCGGATCATGAACGTCGTGGGCGAACCCATCGACATGCGCGGGCCCGTGGGCGCCGAAAAAGCCAACCCGATCCACGCCGACGCGCCACTGTTCGTCGACCAGTCGACCGAAGCGGCAATCCTGGTCACCGGCATCAAGGTGATCGACCTGCTCGCGCCCTATGCGAAAGGCGGCAAGATCGGCCTGTTCGGCGGTGCGGGCGTCGGCAAGACGGTGCTGATCCAGGAACTCATCAACAACATCGCCAAGGGCCATGGCGGCGTGTCCGTCTTCGCCGGGGTGGGCGAGCGTACCCGCGAGGGCAACGACCTTTACCACGAATTCCTCGACGCCGGCGTCATCGCCAAGAACGACGCGGGCGAGGCGATTTCGGAAGGCAGCAAGGTGGCGCTGGTGTTCGGCCAGATGAACGAACCGCCCGGTGCGCGCGCGCGCGTCGCCCTGTCCGGCCTGACCATGGCCGAATATTTCCGCGACGAGGAGGGGCAGGACGTATTGTTCTTCGTCGACAATATCTTCCGCTTCACGCAGGCCGGTTCGGAAGTGTCCGCGCTTCTGGGCCGTATCCCGTCCGCCGTGGGCTATCAACCGACCCTGTCGACCGACATGGGCAATCTGCAGGAACGCATCACCTCGACCAACAAGGGGTCGATCACGTCGGTCCAGGCGATCTACGTGCCGGCGGACGATTTGACTGACCCGGCGCCGGCGACCTCCTTCGCCCATCTGGACGCGACCACAACCTTGAACCGTGCGATCTCCGAACTCGGCATCTATCCCGCGGTCGATCCGCTCGACAGCACCAGCCGTGTCCTGACCGCCGCCGTGGTGGGTCAGGAACATTACGAAACCGCGCGCAAGGTCCAGGAAACGCTGCAGAAATACAAATCGCTGCAGGACATCATCGCCATTCTGGGGATGGACGAACTGTCCGAAGAGGACAAGCTGACCGTCGCCCGCGCCCGCAAGATCCAGAAATTCCTCAGCCAGCCGTTCCACGTGGCGGAGGTCTTCACCGGCATCAGCGGCGTGTTCGTGCAGGTCGACGACACGGTCCGTTCGTTCAAGGCGGTGGTCGAAGGCGAATACGACCATCTGCCCGAACAGGCGTTCTACATGGTCGGCGGCATCGACGACGTCGTCGCCAAGGCCAAGAAGATGGCCGAGGACGCCTGATTGCCCAATATTGGAATGCGCCTTATATAGGTCGGGACCGTGGATACGCTAGCGATCTCGAAGACCCTGCAGCGGGCCAACCTGCCGATCGAACAGGCGGATGCGATCGCGTCCGCCATCGGCGTATCCATAGACGAACGTGCAGCCACCAAGTCCGGTTTGCTTCAGGTCAAAACCGAACTGGAAGCGAAGATCGATAAGGAAAACAGCAATCTGCGCGCGTCGCTTCTCACCTGGTTCGTCGGCACGCCCGTTGCGGTCGGTGCGCCGATCGTCGCGCTCATCAAGCTTTGAACGGATAGCCATGCCCCTTCATTTCGAACTCGTGACCCCCGCCAAGCTGGAACGGTCGGAAGACGTCCACATGGTCGTCGTTCCCGGCACCGATGGCGAATTCGGCGTGCTGGAAGGCCATGCGCCGTTCATGTCCACCATCCGCGACGGGGCGGTGCAGATCTACCGGACGCCAGGCGTTGCGCCCGAAACGATCGAGGTTCGCGGCGGCTTCGCTGAAGTCGGCGATAACGGCCTGACCGTGCTGGCGGAGCGGGTCGTGGACGCCGCCGCGTAGCAGTCATCGGGAAGACCGAACGACACGAGGCGGCTTGCGGGCCGCCATTTTCGTGTCCGCGAAACCCTTTTCAAAAGCACGTTCTGCGGGCATGATGGGCGGCATAGTGTTTTGATCGGAGAGGATTTTTGAAACTTGTATCCACGCTTGCCCTGTCGGTCGCCTTCGTGACCGCCTCCGCCGACGCCCATCCCGGCCACCATGGCGACGAACCGGTGGACTGGACGCCGGATACCGGCATCCCCGGGCCCGAACAGGACCCCCATATCTGGCTGGAGGAAGCGCGCAGCGACCGCGCGCTCGATTGGGTGCGCGGCGAAAACGAGCGCACCACCGGCATGCTCGCCTCCGATCCCCGCTACGAGGAATTGAAGGCGCAGGCGCTAGCGATCTACGACAGCGAGGACCGCATACCATACGTGGGCTTCTCCAGATACGGTCTCGTCAATTTCTGGCAGGACAAGCAGAACCCCAAGGGGCTGCTGCGCCGCACCACGCGGGAAAGCTACCGCACCGACGATCCGCAATGGGAAACCATCCTCGACGTCGACGCGCTGGCCGCTGCAGAGGGGCGCGAATGGGTCTATAAGGGATCGAGCTGCCTGCCGCCGATGGGCAGGATGTGCATGATCGCCCTGTCCGATGGCGGCAAGGACGCGACGCAATTGCGCGAATTCGACATGGAAACGGGCGAATTCGTGGAAAGCGGCTTCTATCTGCCCGAAAGCCAGGGCGGCGTCAGCTGGATCGACGAAGACACGCTGCTGGTCGGCCGCGATTTCGGCGAAGGCACGCTTACGGCGAGCGAATATCCCTTCACCGCCCGCATCTGGAAACGCGGAACCGCCATTGAAGACGCGCCGGAAATCTTCCGCGGCGAACCGACCGACGTGTCCGCCGGCGCCTATCTGCTGCGCGACGGGGAAGGCACGATCCACGCCCGGATGGCCTATCGCGGGCTCAGTTTCCACGAACGCGCCTACTACGTGCAACAGGGCGACGAGTGGCTCCCGCTCGACTTGCCGAAGAAAGCCAATCCCTACGGTATCATCGACGACCAGCTGCTGTTCAGCACGGACGTGGACTGGGAGGTGGACGGGCAGACCTTCCCTGCAGACGCGCTGATCTCGGTCGATCTCGAGACATGGAAGGCGGACCCCAACGGCGCCGCAAAAACGCTGGTCTGGTCGCCCGGCGACCGGCAGACCAAGCAGGGCGCGGGCACCACCGCCAGCAGCCTCTATGTCAACCTCCTCGACAATGTGCGCGGTCAGGTGCTCAAATTCGATCACGTCGACGGCGCGTGGCAGCAAACGACGATCGACCTGCCGGACAACGCCACCGTCGGCGTGGCCGCGACATCGGACGATACGGACGAGATCATGTTCTCCGTCACCGATTTCCTCACCCCCTCGACGCTCTATTACGCCGACGGTGCGGACGGAGAAGTCACGCCGGAAGTGCTGAAAACCAGCCCCAGCTATTTCGAAGCGGCGGGCATGGATGTGGAGCAGCACGAGGCCACATCCGCGGACGGCACGCGCATCCCCTATTTCATCGTCAAGCCGGCGGGGATGCAGCTGACCGCGAACACCCCCACGCTGCTGACGGGCTATGGCGGGTTCCAGGTCGCGCGCCTGCCCGGCTATCTCGGCAGCACGGGCAAGCTGTGGCTGGAACGCGGCGGCGCATACGTGCTCGCCAATCTGCGCGGCGGGGGCGAATTCGGCCCCGGCTGGCACCAGAGCGCCATTCGCGAAAACAAGCAGCGGACCTGGGACGACTTCATCGCGGTGGCGGAAGATTTGGTCGCGCGCGACTACACCTCGCCCCGGCATCTCGGCATCCAGGGCGGATCGCAGGGCGGCCTGCTGGTCGGCACGGCGTTCACCCAGCGCCCCGACCTGTTCGGCGCGGCGATCGTGCAGATCCCGCTGTTCGACATGCTGCGCTATCACGAGATCGGACGCGGCGCATCGTGGATCGGCGAATATGGCGACCCGCGTATCCCCGAACAGCGGGCCTGGATCGAAGCCTACTCGCCCTACCAGAAACTGGTCGAGGGCGTGGATTTCCCTGCCCCGTTCCTGTGGGCCTCGACCGCCGACGACCGCACCCATCCCGCCCATGCGCGCAAGGGCGCGGCGCGGCTGAAGGAGCTGGGGCAGGACTATTATTATTTCGAGGACATGACCGGCGGCCATTCGGGCGGCGTGGACAACGAACAGCGCGCGAAATTGCAGGCGCTGCAATATGTCTACCTGCTGCAACGCCTGAAGGACGACCGCGACGGGGGGTAAGCGAACGCTACGAAAGCCCCCTCCCCTTCAGGGGAGGGGGTTGGGGGCGGGGACTTGTAAATCGACAATTGTTCGTCCAACCTCGCCTCCTCGTTCGCGCTGAGCCGGTGGCGCCGTGCGCCATCTGCGATTCCGAAGCGCTGCCCTTACTTTCGAACGGATGCGCTAAGAAAAGACGGGGCTTCGACAGGCTCAGCCCGAACGGTTTTCAGGTTGTTCACTGAAGCGGGTAATTGCCGGCGATCGAAACAGCTTGACATTTATAACCCATTTGGTTATTGGCCGGAGTGGATCGGGAGGCGCGGGGCGCTTAGGCCAAGTGTGCCGCCAACCTCCTTCGAAAGGGTTCGCCGCCCTCACGGCGGACCCGGACGACGCGGCCGGCGTGGCCTCGCGCGGATCATGAGACGGAGCGGACTGCCAACCAGTCCTTCGGTTTCGGACGCCGAACACGTCAGGAGGCGGCAAGGATTTCGGATGTGGCGCGGGGATACACCCGCACGGATCGCGGCAGGGGCGCACCACCAGCGGACCCGACCCAGCCCGACCGGCCGAAACCGCCCAACCCATGCGTTTGATACAGGTCCGGTCGATGCGGAACGGCGGCCAAACGGCCCAGGTTCCAGCCCCGGCGGGGCGCCTCATCGACCATTCGCGCCACGGCGCGGGATGCGAAACCCGGGGCAACCACCGAACCGCTCCCGAGCGATCCGTGCCTTTCCCTGGCACCGATGCCGGCCGCGCGATTCACTGGTTTCCAAAGGCGTTACAGTCCGGGCTCGCCGCCGGATGTTTTTGTGTGTGCAAAATACGCCAAGTTGCGAAGGTACGCAGTGTGTGCAAATTGGCTTGATGAAATTAAAATTATCGATTGCTGCAATCTTCGGAGCCGTTGGATGTAGCCCAAGTACGGCCTGCTATGGTTTTAACGATAGTGAACTCTTGCAATTTATTGAGAATTCCTACGCTGGGAGTCCGATGACAACCAAAATGGCAAAGAGCTTTCGTCTTGATAAGTCGCGCGCGGTCGCTGTCGAGCGATCTGGCGCAGAAGGAAATAATGCGCATTCTGGTATGTTATTTCGCCAAGATGATGGTAGTTACCTTAGCATTCGTGTGTTTAAGAACTGCGAATCACAAGTAAGCCCTCACAAAAGTATTTCGGATATTCAGAACTGGGCCTATCCTATTGAAGCTCCGCGGTTTTAACTTTCTATAAAGCCCCTATTTTGTTGGGTGACCTCTATTCATGATCGATTTTTCGCTATTTTCGAAAGGCTACCGCTTCACCCCGACCCGCGCGTGAAAGTCGGGCGGTTTGCCCTTCACCCACCTCACGAATTTTGCCACTGCCTCGTTCTCCATCAATCGTGCGCGATCTTCGCCGAAGCGGGCGAGTTCGGCGTTGGTAAAATGCGCGTGGATGGTCTTGTGGCAGATCGGGTGGACGGGGACGGTCGCGCGGCCTTTCTTCGATTTGGGCACGGTGTGATGCCACTGGATGCGCGTGTCGAACGGGCGGTCGCATAGCCAGCAGGTCGGCGGTTCCTCGCTCACGCCGTCACTTCTTCGTGTCGTCCTTCGCCGCCTTCTTCTTCATCGCATCATGGAAGCGGTCGGCCCAGCCGGGCTTCACCAGCTGTTCCGCGCGCACCATGCGCAGCTCACCGTCGCCCACGTCGCGGCTGACCGTGCTGCCGGCCGCCACGATCGCATCCGCGCCGATATTGACAGGCGCGACCAGTGCGGAGTTGCTGCCTATGAAGGCGCGTTCGCCGATCGTCGTGCGGTGCTTGAAATATCCGTCGTAATTGCAGGTGATCGTCCCCGCCCCGATATTCGCGCCCGCGCCCACTGTGGCATCGCCCAGATAGGTGAGGTGGCTCGCCTTCGCGCCCTTGCCCAGCGTCGCCGCCTTCATCTCCACGAAATTGCCGATGAACGCGCCTTCCTCCAGCACTGCGCCGGGCCGCAGCCGGGCATAGGGGCCGATGGAACAATGCGCCCCGATCGTCGCGCCCTCGACATGGCTGAACGCGCGGATCACCGCGCCTTTCGCGGCGGTCACGCCGGGGCCGAACACCACGTGCGGTTCGACCGTCACGTCCTCGGCCAGATCGGTGTCCCAGCTGAAGAACACGGTTTCGGGCGCGCGCATCGACACGCCGTTCGCCATCGCCTCTTCGCGCTTGAAGCTCTGCCACTGCGCCTCCGCAGCCGCCAGTTCGCCGCGCGAATTGATGCCGGCGACTTCCTCCGCCGCGGCTTCCACCGCGACCACGCGGCTGCCTTCCGCGATCGCATGGGTCGCCACGTCGGGCAGGTAGTATTCGCCGGCCGCATTGTCGTTGCCGACACTTTCGAGGAGGCGCCAGATATCCCGGCTATGCGCGACGATCACGCCCGAATTGCACAGGGTGCATGCGCGTTCCTGTGCGCTCGCATCCTTGTGTTCGACCATGCGGCGGACCGTGCCGTCATCGTCGGCAATGATGCGGCCATAGGCGCGCGTGTCGGCGGGGCGGAAGCCGAGGACGGCGACCTTCGCGTCCCCGGACAGCGCCTCGCACAGGCGGCGCACGGTCGCGCCCTTCACCAGCGGGCAGTCGCCGAAGCACACCATCACGAGCCCGTCGAAATCGGCCAGCGCATCCTTCGCCATCAGCGCCGCGTGGGCGGTACCCAGCTGCGGTTCCTGCAACGCGACCTCGATCGGGCGATCCCCCTCATTTCTATCGGCCACCGCCGCGCGTAGCTGATCCGCCCGGTCGCCCGCCACCACCACGGTGCGCGCCGGTGCCAGTTCGGCGAAACTGTCCAGCAAATGCAGCAGCATCGCCCGCCCCCCGATCGGATGCAGCACCTTGTGCAGGCCGGATTTCATGCGGGTGCCCCTGCCCGCGGCGAGGATGATGGTTGCGAGTTCCATAGGGGCGCCCTTTGCCAGCAAACGCTTGCAGGTTGAAGCGCAATCGGACACGCGGGTTCCCGATGACCGAACTTACGCCGACCATTCCTTTCGACGCCGTGGGTTTCGACCTCGACGGCACGCTGCTCGACACGTTCCGCGATCTGGGCGAGGCGGTGAACCACGCGCTGGTCACCGGCGGGCTGCAGCCGATGCCGGTCGAATCGTCGAAGGACCTCATCGGCGGCGGGGCGAAGATCATGCTGTCGCGCGCGGTCGATGCGCAGATGGGGGAACATGGCGGCATGGCGCGCGAGGATTTCCATGCGCTCTACAAGGTGATGCTGGCGTTCTACGCCGACAACAACGCGGTCCATTCGCGGCCCTATCCCGGCGTGGTCGAAACGCTGGATGCGCTGGCCGAACGCGGCGTGACCATGGCGGTGGTGACCAACAAGTTCGAATCCTTCGCGAAGGATATCCTGACGAAGCTCGACCTCGCCGATCGCTTCGCGACGATCATCGGCGGCGACACGATGGGCAAGGACGCTACCGGTGAAAGGCGGGCCAAGCCGAAGCCCGATCCCGTGATCGAGGCGCGCAGACGCTGCGCCGCATCGGGCGGCGGGGATCGTTTCATCTTCGTCGGCGACAGCACCTACGATGTCGTAGCGGCTCATGCGGCGGGCGTGCCGGTAATCGCGGCCGCCTATGGCTATTGCGACAGGCCGCCGCATCGGCTGGGCGCGGATGCGGTGATCGACCGGTTCGACCAGTTGATACCTACGCTTGCCCGGCTGGAACCGCGCGCCGCGTCCGACCGTTCCGGCTAGGACAATCCTTCGCAGTTGCAACACGGCCGCGAAGCTGGCACATCGACTTCACGTTTACGGCAACGTAAAGCAGTACACGACATTACGGAGAAGACCATATGACCATTTCCTTCAAAGACCGCGTCGCCATCGTCACCGGCGCGGGCGGCGGGCTCGGCCGCGAATATGCGCTTGAACTGGCGCGGCGCGGGGCGAAGGTGGTGGTCAACGATCTGGGCGGTTCGCGCGACGGCACCGGCACTTCCGATGCCTCCGCCCAGGTGGTCGAGGAGATCGAGAAAGCCGGCGGCGAAGCGATCGCCAATGGCGCCTCCGTCACCGAATTCGACCAGATGGAGAAAATGATCGCCGACGCCAAGCAGAAATGGGGCGGCGTCCATATCCTCATCAACAATGCCGGTGTGCTGCGCGACAAGAGCTTCGCCAAGATGAGCCCCGAGGATTTCGAATTCGTCGTGCGCGTCCACCTGCTGGGCAGCGCCTATGCCACCAAGGCATGCTGGGAGACCTTCCGCGACCAGGCCTATGGCCGCATCCTGATGACCGCCAGCTCCACCGGCCTGTTCGGCAATTTCGGCCAGGCGAATTACGGCGCGGCCAAGCTCGGGCTGGCCGGTCTGACCAAGACGCTGACGCTGGAAGGGGCGAAGTACAACATCAAATGCAATTCGCTGTCGCCGGTCGCGGGCACGCGCATGACCGAAGACCTTTTCCCGGAAGAAGCGTTCAAGCTGTTCTCCCCGGAAAACGTCGCCCCCGCCGCGCTCTATCTCGTCAGCGAGGACGCGCCGAGCAACCAGATCGTCGGCGCGGGTGCGGGCGGCTTCCACAGCGCATGGGTGACCATGAACGACGCCGTCTGGCTGAAGGAAGAAGACCGCACGGTCGAAGGCTTCGCGGCGAACTGGGAAAAGATCAATTCCATGACCAACCTGAAAGCCCCGCAATCGGGCGCGGAACAGAGCGCCGCGATCCTCAAGGCCATGCAGGAAGTCCTCGGCCCCGACGCTGCACCGGGCAGCGCGCGGGGTTAAATCGCCTGCATTGACGCGGTAAGACACGGGCGTAATCCGGCCTCCTGAAACAGGGGGGCGCGTCCGATGTATTCGGAAGAAGATATCAATTCGGCCGTCGCAGCCGGTGCCCTGAGCGCCGACGCGGCGGCCTCTTTCCGTGCGCATATGACGGATGTCCGCGAAACGCCGCGTAGCGCGGAAGAGAACTTCCGTTTCATCAATTCGTTCAACGATATCTTCGTGGCGATCGGCGCGGTCATCATGCTGGTGGCGGCGGGCGCGATCGGGTTGCAGATCGCCGATGCCCTTGCCGGGAACCCGACCTACCCGGAAGCACGCGCTTCGGAAGGGGCGTATGATGCTTATTTCGCAGCGACCCAGCTCGCCCAAAGTTTAGGCTGGCTGTTCGGGGGTGTGCTGATCGCGGCGGTCGCATGGCTGCTCGCCGAATTCTTCACCCTACGGCGGCGCATGGCGTTTCCCAGCATCATATTACTGGTGGCGTTCGTAAGCGCGGTTTTTTTCGCAACCGGCGGAGGCGGCATGGCGATTGCCGGTACGCAGGACATGCTTGGCGCGTTCGTCGCATCGGTCGCGGGACTGGTGGCGGCCGGTGCGGCGTGGTTGCATTGGCGGCGGTTCGGCGTACCGATCACCATCGCCGCGGGGGTCGCTTCGATCTGCGTCACGATCATCGCACTGATCGCCGGAACGCTCGATGCGGGCGGAGTGGATGAAATCGGCGATCTTCTGCTCGTACTGACATTCATCGCGGGCCTGGCGGTGTTCGCCTTCGCCATGCGCTGGGACATCGCGGACCGCGAACGCATCACGCGGCGCAGCGACGTCGCCTTCTGGCTGCATCTGCTGGCCGCGCCGATGATCGCGCATCCGGTGTTCTATTCGCTCGGCATCATGGATGGCGGCGATGCGGTGGGTATCGCCGGAGCCATCGCGGTGATCGCGATCTACGTGCTGTTCGGTTTGGTGGCGCTGGCGGTCGACCGGCGTGCCTTGCTCGTGTCGGCGCTCGCCTATGTCCTCATCGCGCTGGGTTTCCTGATCGACCGGTTCGGCGCGGTCGAGCTCACCTTCGCCCTGACTGCGCTAGTGATCGGTTCGGCGCTGCTCACCCTGTCGGCATTCTGGTCGCCGATCCGGGGTCGGATCGTGTCGCTGTTGCCGGGCGGTTTGCAGGGGCGATTGCCGGTTGCGGCTTAGTTAGGTGACGTAACAGCCCAAATCCGTTCGCCCTGAGCCTGTCGAAGGGCTGCACTTTCTACTGAATCGTCGGGAATAATAAGGGCAGGTCTTCGACAAGCTCAGCCCGAGCGGGGATTGCCGATTGATCCTACTTGTCCACCGCCTTCACCAGCCGCCGCTCCATCGGCGCGAGCACGCCGGGCAGTTCGTGCCCGCGTTTGAGCACCTGCCCATGTTCGCCGAACAGCGCCCACATGCCCTGCCTGCTGCGGAGCGAAGGGCGCTTCTCGATCCGCGCCTGCGGCCGTTCGGCGGCGCGGCGGAAGGCGGAGAAGACGGCGGCGTCCTTCGTGAAATCCATCGCGTAATCGCGCCATTCCCCCGCCGCGACCATGCGGCCATAGAGGTCCAGGATGCGCTGCAGTTCCGCGCGTTCGAACGGAACCTGCTGCGGCTTGCGCGGAATTGACGAACGATGGGCGAACGGAAGGATGTTGCCGGAACCGCCCGGCGGCGACCCGCCTGCCATCAATCGCCGGTCCCGCTTCGCTTGGCCGGTTCCCCGCCGGCGGCGCTGCGCAACGCCGCCAGTTCCGCCTTCACATTGTTCAGTTCCAACTCCAGCTTGCCGAGCCGCCCCGCGCCGGTCTGCATCAGTTCCTCGCACGGTTCGTCGCAGGGCGTGCCATAGGGAAGGAAGTCCTTCAGCCATTCCTCCGCCGGGACCAGGGTGGATCGCGCCTTCATGCCGATCATCGTCGCGCCTTCGGGGACATCGTCGGTCACCACCGCATTGGCGCCGATCCGCGCCCGTTCGCTCACTACGATCGGGCCGATGATCTGCGCCCCGGAACCGACGATCACGTTGTCGCGCAGCGTCGGATGCCGTTTGCCCGGAACGCCGTTGGTCGGGTTCGTCCCGCCCAGCGTCACGCATTGATAGATCGTGACGTTGTCGCCGATCTCCGCCGTTTCGCCGATCACGGTAAAGCCATGGTCGATGAAGAAGTTCCGCCCGATCTGCGCGCCGGGATGAATGTCGATCGCGGTCAGGAACCGGCTGAAATGGTTGACCAGCCGGGCGAGGAAATACAGCTGCGCCCCGAACAGCCAATGGGCCACGCGGTGCAGCGCCAGCGCCAGGACGCCGGGATACAGCAGCACCTCCCACCGCGAACGCGGCGCGGGATCGCGCGCGCGCACGGCATCGAGATAGCGCCGCAGATCGTTCAGCATGGGTGAGGTCCGCTCATCTGAATGAATGTCACATCAACCCGCCCGATTTGCAAGGGGGCGCGCGGAGGGCGTGCGCGCGCTTCGTCACAGCAGCAGCGACTGTTCGGGACCATGCAGCGCGTCGAGCGCATCGCGCCATATGCTCATGGTCGCGGGCACCTTGCGCTCCAGCGTCAGCCGGTCGATCTCGGCCACCAGCCGTTCGATCCCCGCGAAGCTGCGCGTGGCGCGCGGGATGCAATAGGCGGACGCCCCGTCCCCCAGGGCCAGTCCGCGCTGCCGCGCCATGCTCTGCATCAGATCGGCCGCCAGGGCGTCGTCCGGTTCGGCGATGTCGAGTTTGAAGGCGGCATGGAGCCGCGATGCCAGATCCGGCAGGGCGACGTTCCAGTCCGCCGATCCCGCGATCAGGAGCAGCGGGCGGCCCCGTTCCTGCGCCGCGTTCCAGCGGTGGAACAGGTCGGTTTCGACGCACCGATCCGCATCGTCGATCGCTTCCGCACAACCCGTATCGGCAAACCATCGCGCGAGCAGCGATTTGCCCGAACGCGGCGGTCCGCGCAGGATGGCGGTGCGGTAGGGCCAGTCCTCCGGCCGCCGCAAGGCGTCGATCGCACGGGCATTGGCGGCGCCGCGAAGGATACGGACCGGATCGACGTCCATGCGATGATCCAGCGGAAGGGCGATCTGCGACATCGGACGTTATGCGAAGCGGCACCGGACGGCCATCAGCGCGAGATGGACAGCGCCCCGCCCCCCTGGCTGACGGTGAAGCCGCGGCCCCTCAGCGCGGCGGCGAGTTCGCCGACCGATCCCGTATAGGACACGCTCAGCACGGAAGTTCCGCCGATCGCGAGGCTGGTGGTCGAGGCGCCGCGCACGCCCGGCGTCGCCCGCACCGCGGCCAGCGTCGCGTCGATCGCGCCGGCGTTGGGACTGGCGAACTGGACAGTGTAGCTAGTGGCCGGGACCGTCGGTTCCGGTTCCTCCGGCTCGGCGGCGGGTTCGGCGGCGCGGCGGGCTTCGCGTTCGCGCGCGGCCCGTTCCGCGCGGTCGGCGCGTTCCTGCGCTTCGGCGGCACGGCCCGCGTCGATCAGCCGTTGCAGCGCCGGGTCGATACCGCCGGCATTGAAATCGAGCGACGGATCGGGCGTCAGCCGCCCGTCCTGCAGGGCGCGCGTATAGATGCCATCGAACCGGCGCACCGCGTCGCTCAGCATGCGCGGCAGGTCGGCATCGTTCTTGGCGGTCATGGTGAAGCCGGCAAGATAGGTGTTGTCCGGCCCGTAGCGCGCGGTGAACCGGCCGTCGACCGGCCCGCCGGGATAGCGGTAATCGAGCCGCGCGATCGCCATCAGCACGTCCGCCGCGCCGAATTCGTCCAGGATGTTGCGCCACCACAGCCGGCTGCGGCGGCTCGTCTGGCCATAGGTCAGCAGCAGCGAATCGCTGCCCGCGCCCGATGGCCGGACATAGGTAATGCGGCTGGCCCCCGCCTGGTATTCCGCCCACGCCCGCTGCCACGGACTGCGCTGCTCGTAGATCTGCATCGCTCCGCCGGTTATCGTGACCGGCAGCAGCATCATCGGCGCGGATTTGGCCGCGCGCCCGTTCCCGCTGAGATACTGCCCGGCGCGTGCGCGGTCGAAGATGACGCCCAGCGTCGCGATGTAGCGTCTGGGGCCGACCCGTTCCCGTTCGATCACGATGGAAGAGACCATCCCGTCGAGCTGCGAATCGGATATCTTCGGCCCGTCGATCTTGGCCCAGGCCAGCCGCTGCGCTTCGCGCCAGCCTTCCTCGCGCGCTTCCGCCGCATTGTCGCCGCGCACGTCGACTTCGATCCCACCCACTTCGATGTCGGTGCTCGCGACGATGGCGGGAATTCCCCGATCCCCCTCGACCTGGGCCACCAGCAGCCGGGCCGCGACCGCGATACCGATCAGGGCCGCAGCTACGACGAACAGGCGCATGAACCGCCGGTCGGTCGGGCGCCGCAGCGGCGATGGAGGGGAGAGGAAATGGTGCAATGAACAGGTCTTTGGGGGAAACTTCGCGCCTTTTGCCCAATCGCGCGTGGAAATCCAAGCATCAAACGCTACAGGGGGCGAATGCGCGACCGGAACACGCCCTATACCTACGCCGAGGCCGGCGTCTCGATCGATGCGGGCAACGCGCTGATCGGCGCTATCGGCCCGCTGGTCAAGGCGACCGCGCGCCCCGGCGCGACATCGGAACTGGGCGGGTTCGGCGGGTTCTTCGATCCAAAGGCCGCCGGTTACGCCGACCCGCTGCTGGTTGCGGCGAATGACGGGGTCGGCACCAAGCTTAAACTGGCGATCGATCACGACCGGCACGATTCGGTCGGCGTCGACCTGGTCGCCATGTGCGTCAACGACCTGATCGTGCAAGGGGCGGAACCGCTGTTCTTCCTCGATTATTTCGCGACCGGCAGGCTGGAGAACGGGATTGCGGAGCGGGTCGTCGCTGGCATCGCGGAGGGTTGCAAGCAGGCGGGCTGCGCGCTGATCGGCGGGGAGACGGCGGAGATGCCCGGCATGTACGCGCCGGGCGATTACGACCTCGCCGGCTTCTGCGTCGGCGCGGTGGAACGCGGGCAGCAGCTGACGGGCGACGGCGTAAGACCGGGGCAGGTACTGCTCGGGCTCACAAGTTCGGGGGTGCATTCCAACGGTTACTCGCTCGTGCGGCGGCTGGCGTCGGACCGTGATTGGATGCTCGGCGAAGCTGCGCCGTTCGATGCGGACCGCACGCTGCTGGACGCGCTGATCGCGCCGACCCGCATCTATGTGCGCAGCCTGCTGCCCCTCGTCAGGAGCGGCAGGATCGCCGCGCTGGCGCATATCACGGGCGGCGGTCTCCTCGAAAACATACCGCGCGTCCTGCCGCCGGGCGCCCACGCCCATGTCGACACCGACCGCTGGCCGCAACCGCCGCTGATGGCGTTCCTGCAGGGCGAAGGGCGCATCGAACCCGCGGAAATGGCGCGCACCTTCAACTGCGGTATCGGCATGGTGCTGGTGGCGGACGAAGCGGACGTGGCCGCACTGACCGGCGAACTGGAAGCTGCGGGCGAAACCGTCTTCGCCATCGGGACGGTGCGCGAAGGGGCGCGCGGCTGCACCGTCGCCGGATCGGCGGGGCGCTGGAAAACTTACGAAGATTGGACGGCGGAGCATCGTGTCTGAACGCGATGCCGGTAAGGCGCGGGTCGCCGTCTGGATATCGGGTGCGGGCACCAACATGGCGGCGCTCCTTTATGCCAGCCGCCTTCCGCAAGCCGCCTACGACATCGTGCTGGTCGCCAGCAACCGCCCGGATGCCGCCGGGCTGGCGCTGGCCCGCGCGGAAGGGATCGCCACCTTCGCGCGGTCGCATGTCGGCATGAACCGCGCCGACCACGACGCCGCGATGGAGGCGGCGGTGCGCCAAGAGGGGGCCGATTACATTGCGCTGGCGGGATATATGCGGGTCCTGTCGGATGCGTTCGTAACGCGCTGGAAGGGGCGCATGCTCAACATCCACCCGTCGCTGCTGCCGCGGTATCGCGGGCTCGATACCCACGCCCGCGCGCTGGAGGCGGGTGATGAGACGACCGGCGTGTCGGTCCACCTGGTGACGCCCGAACTCGATGCGGGCGCGGTGCTGGGCCAGCTGCCGGTGCGGATCGTCCCCGGCGATGATGCGGACGATCTGGCCGCGCGGGTCCGCTTCGCCGAACACCAGCTTTATCCGCGCGTTCTTGGCGATTATATCAAGCGGCAGAAACCATAGAAATCGAAGCTGCGCTCGTTCAACCGACGATTTCATCCTCGTCGAAGAAGAAGGCGATTTCGGTGGCGGCGTTTTCGTCGCTGTCGCTGCCATGGACCGAATTGGCTTCGATCGATTCCGCATAGGTCTTGCGGATCGTGCCTTCATCCGCATCGGCGGGGTTGGTTGCCCCCATCACGTCGCGGTTGCGCTTCACGGCGTCTTCGCCTTCCAGCACCTGCACCACCACCGGGCCGCTGATCATGAAATCGACCAGTTCGCCATAGAAGGGGCGTTCTTTGTGCACCGCGTAGAAACCCTGCGCCTGCTCTTTCGTCATCGCGATGCGCTTCGATGCGACGACCCGCAGGCCCGCATCTTCCAGCATCTTGGTGACGCCGCCGGTCAGATTGCGGCGGGTCGCGTCGGGCTTGATGATCGAGAATGTGCGGGTGACCGGCATGGGCAATTCCTAAGCGTGTTGGGTAACAAAGTTGCGCGGGCCTGTAAGGGGTTCGTGCGTTTACCGCAAGCGCTGCCGTTTCGTCGCGATCACGCCACCTTCGTCCACTTGCCGGCATCCTGCCTGAAGAAGCTGCGTTCCAGCCCCTGTGTCCCGTCGAGCCCCCGCCAGCAGGCGCGCGCCGCTTCGACCCGGGCTTCGCGAAACAGCAGGAACCGGCGTTCGAACCCGGCGGCATCGCCCCGCCATTCGCCATCCGCGAACACGATATGCGCCGCACCGTTGGGCGCCGCGCAATCGGATGAGAGCAGGATTGGCTGGCGTTCGGCATGCGGCTCGTCCGCCCGTCCGTTGGCCAGGAAGGCTTCCCCGCCATGCGCCCACAAGGCCTTGCCGATCGCCTCGCGCTGCGCGGCATCCTGCGACACGACCAACAACCGCCCGCCTTCGCTACGGACCCTGACCGCAATCAGCGCGACGACCTTTTCGACCGGATCGCGGCTCAATTGCCAGAAATCGACTTTCACGCCGCCGTGTCCGGCTTGTTGCGGCGGCACCGTTCGGAGCAATAAAGGACGTTGTCCCAATCGCGTTCCCACTTCTTGCGCCAGGTGAAGGGCAGGCCGCACGCCCTGCAATCCTTGGACGGCAAGTCCGCTTTCCTGCGCATGCGGCCCATCGCGGCGACTTACCCCTCTTCGGTGTCGCGCACGAACCGGTCGAGCAGGCGCGCGCCGTAACCGGTCGCGCCCTTGTCCCAGGTCTGGCCGGGCTTGTCCGCCCATACCATGCCAGCGATGTCGAGATGCGCCCAGGGCGTGTCGTCTTCGATGAAGCGTTTCAGGAATTGCGCCGCCGTGATCGATCCCGCGCCCTTGCCGCCGATATTCTGCATGTCGGCGATCGGGCTGTCGATCAGCTTGTCGTAAGCGGGCGACATCGGGAACCGCCATAGCTTGTCGCCGACCGCCTTGCCAGCGGCCAGCAGGCTGTCGGCCAGATCGTCGTCGGTCGCGAACAACCCGCCATGTTCGTTGCCCAGCGAGACGATCATCGCGCCGGTCAGCGTGGCGAGGTCGACGATCCGCTTCGGCTTGAACTCCCGCTGCGTCCAGGTCAGCGCGTCGGCCAGCACCAGCCGTCCTTCCGCATCGGTGTTCAGCACTTCGATCGTCTGGCCGGACATCGAGGTGACGACGTCTCCGGGGCGCTGCGCCTTGCCGTCGGGCATGTTCTCGACCAGGCCGACCACGCCGATGATGTTCGCCTTCGCGTGGCGCTTGACCAGGGTCAGCATCGCGCCGACCACCGCCGCGCTGCCGCCCATGTCCCATTTCATGTCGCCCATGCCGGGCCCGGGCTTCAATGAGATGCCGCCGGTGTCGAAGGTGACGCCCTTGCCCACGAAAGCGGTCGGCGCGTCGCCTTCGTTGCCGCCCATCCACTTGATGGCGAGGATGCGCGAAGGCTGTTCGCTGCCCTGCCCCACGCCCAGCAACGAACCCATGCCGAGCTCTTCCATCGCCGGCACGTCCAGCACGATCAGTTCCGCGCCGGTATCGGCGAACACCTCCCGGCATTTCTCGACATAGCTTACGGGATAGATCTTGTTGGCCGGTTCGGCGACCAGATGGCGGGTCAGTTCGACACCGTCGGCCACGGCGGCGGCATCGTCCCACGCGGCCTCGACGCCGTCCGGTCCGCTTACGACATGGACCGTTTCGAGGGTGATCTTCTGTTCGTCCTTCAGCTTCGTGCGGTAGAGATCGTGCCGCCAGCTTCTCAGCCGCAGGCCAAGCAGGACGGACGCCGCATCCGCCGCATCGAGATCGCCCGTCGTCAGGTCGAGCGTTATCGCGGTTTCGCCCGAGGTCAGATATTTGGCCGCCAGCGCCGCGCCCGCTTTCTCCAGATTGATCGCACGGTCCTTCGCTTGCCGCTTGCCGGCGCCGACGATCGCGACCCGGACGGTGCGCCCGTCCCGGCCAACGAAACCTTCGAACAACTGACCCGCCGTGCCCTTGAACCGCGCGGCCTTTGCGCCGTCCCGCACGGGCGCCTCCAGCTCGGACGGCATCGCGTCCTTGTCGGTCACATAAGCGACCAGCGCGGCGTCGGACGGGATCGTATCGGTAAAACGGATATGCATGGAAGCTCCAGAATATTTGCAGGTGCCGACGCGCGCTCGCGCCGGGATGAATGCCAATTGCGATTACGGGGCGGCGGTGCGATAGGCAAGCCATGGCCGCGCCGCACGATCGTTCCCCCATGATACAGCCCGAAATGCGAATGGTTCCGCCCGTCGTCTTGCGCGCGGTCGGCTGCGTATGCCTGCTCATGATACCGGCCGGCCTGCTGGCGCAGGAGGGCGCGCCGCCCGGTATCGAGCCCGCGAACCCGCCGGTCGAACTGCCGGATGCGCGCGATCCGGTCTATGAGGGCGAACAGCGTCCCGGCGTGCCGCAGATCGACCTGACCGTGCCCGGGACCGTTCCTGCGGAAGACCGAACGATCGATTTCGAAGCGAACGACATCGCCTACGATACACAAGCCGGGATCATCACCGCCAGCGGCCGCGTGATCCTGCGCAATGCGGATCGTTCCGTGCTTGCCGACCAGGTCGTGTGGGACCGCAATTCGGGCGCAATCGTCGCCACCGGCGACGTGCGCTTCGTCGATGCGGAGGGCAACCGCCTCTATTCCGAACGGATCGAACTGACCGACGAATTCGAAACCGGCGCGATGAACGACCTGTTGCTGGCCCTGGCCGAGGGCGGACGGCTGGCGGCGCGCGGCGGCCTTCGCCAGGCCGACGGGTCGATCCTGCTGACGCAGGCTGCCTACAGCGCCTGCGCGGTGATCGATCCCGAAAACTGCAACAAGGACCCGAGCTGGCGGATCACCGCGGACCGGGTGGTCTACGATCCGACCGACAACCGGGTGCGTTTTACCGGCGCCTATCTCGAACTGTTCGGCGCGCGCCTGCTGCCTCTGCCCGGCCTTGCCATCCGCACCGACGGCAAGGCGGTGTCCGGTTTTCTCATTCCCGATCTGCGGGTGTCGGAATCAAACGGGGTGGAGGTCAGCGGCAGCTATTACTGGAGCATCGCGCCCGATCAGGACGTGACGGCCAGCGCCTATCTGTTCAGCGAGGCACCGCCGATGGTGTCCGCGCAATACCGCCACCTGACCGATCGGGGCGCCTACCAGATCACCGGTTACGCCACGCACAGCCGCCGCATCCGCCGGTTCACCAGCGAACCGACCACCGCCAGCGATCTGCGCGGCTATATCTTCGCCAACGGCACGTTCCAGTTCGATCCCAACTGGAGCGTCACGGGATCGATCCGCGCGGTAAGCGACCGGACGTTCCTGCGCCGCTACGACATCAGCCGCGACGACCGCCTGCGTTCGACCGTCAATCTGGAACGGGTGTCGGACACGTCCTATCTCTCAATGGCCGGCTGGGCGACGCAGACGCTGCGGCTGGGCGCACCGCAGGGGCAGGTGCCGCTGGTCGCGCCGGTGATCGACTACCGCAAACGCTTCGCCGATCCCGCCGGGCTGGGCGGCATCGTCGAACTGCATGCCAACACCCTGTCGCTCTACCGCGATCAGGGGCAGGACACGCAGCGGGCCTTCGCGGGCGGGCGCTACGATCTCAAGCGGCTGACCGACTGGGGACAGATCGTGACGCTGACCGGGCTGGTGCGCGGCGATGTCTATTACAGCGACGAGAACGCCTTCACGCCCACCCGGATCTATCGCGGCGATCCGGGCTGGCAGGCGCGGGCGATCGCGGTCGCCGCGCTCGACATGCAATGGCCGTTCGTGGGGGAGGCGCTTGGCGGGACGCAGGTCCTCACCCCGCGCGTGCAGCTGGTGGCCAGCCCGCCCATTCGCAACCTGGCGGTGCCGAACGAGGATTCCCGCGCGATCGATCTGGAGGATTCCAACCTGTTCGCGCTCAATCGCTTTCCCGGTTACGACCGGGTGGAGGATGGCGCGCGCATCACCTACGGCCTCGACTGGACGTTGCAGCGTCCCGGTTGGCGAGCGAAGGCGACGATCGGCCAGTCCTACCGCCTCGACGACGATGACGGCCTGTTCATCGACGGTACGGGCCTGAGCGAGCGCGTGTCCGACATCGTCGGCCGTACCGAAGTGCGGTATCGCGATTTCGTAAAAGTCACGCACCGCTACCGGCTGGACAAGGACAGCCTGGATATCCGCCGCAACGAATTCGACGCGACCGTGGGCAGTGCGCGCACCTATGCCGAAATCGGCTACCTCCGGCTCGATCGCAATATCGATGAAAGTATCGAGGATCTGCAGGACCGCGAGGAACTGCGTTTCGCCACCCGCGTCGCTTTCGCCCAATACTGGTCGGTGTTCGGGTCGGGCGTGTTCAACCTGACCAATGCGGATGAAGACCCGACTTTCGTGTCCGACGGGTTCCAGGCGGTCCGTACCCGGCTGGGCTTCGCCTATCAGGACGATTGCCTGGAACTCGGTCTCACCTGGCGGCGCGATTACGTGACCGCGGGCGATGCGCAGCGGGGCGACACGTTCCAGCTGTTCTTCGCGCTGCGCAATCTGGGGTTCCGCTAGATTGGCAGATGGGCGCGGATGCGCTATCGGCAGATACGGTATCGGGGGGCGACACTCAGCTACGGTTAAGCCGGGCGGAGGCATCCGCCGCTCCACCGAATATACGAACCCCTCCGGCCCATGGCTCATGCGCCGCAATACGGATTTTGATGTGATCGACACGACTTTTACCCGCTCTATCGGACGGTCCGCAGCCATGCTGGCGGCGGTGGCCTTGGCAATCGGTCCGGTTGCCGTGCCGACGGCGGTATATGCACAGACGACCACTGGCGCGCTCAACATTCCCGCCGACGTCAGGATCCTCGGTACCAACGATCCCAACAACCGCTCCGCCACCGCGGTCGTCAACGGCACCGTCATCACCGGCACCGATGTCGATCACCGGGTCGCGCTGCTGGTGTCCGCATCGCAGGGCGAACTGCCGGAGGCGGAGCTGCAGCGCGTCAAGATGCAGGTGCTGCGCAACCTCATCGACGAAACGCTGCAGATCCAGGCCGCTGTCGATCAGGAAATTCCGGTCGAGAATGCCCAGGTCGACCAGCGCTACGCCGAACTCGCGCGGCAGAACTTCTCGTCCGACCCCGGCCAGATGGACACGTATCTGCTGTCGATCGGTTCGTCGCCCGCCTCTCTGAAGCGTCAGATACGCGGCGAGATGGCGTGGAACAACGTCATCCGGCGCAACATCTCCCCCTTCGTCAACGTGTCGGAGGAGGAAGTGCGCGAGGATATGGCGCGGCGCGATGCGGAAAAGGGTACGGACGAATATCGCCTGGGCGAAATCTACCTGAGCGCGACGCCGGAAAACCAGGCGGCCGTTCTGCAGAACGCGCAGCAGATCGTCACCCAATTGCAGCAGGGCGGCAGCTTCGTCGCCTATGCGCGCCAATTTTCGGAATCGACCAGCGCGGTCAATGGCGGCGATCTCGGCTTCCTGAAACTGTCGACCCTGCCCGCCGCCATGGCCGCGCAGGCGCAGGCGATGCAGCCGGGTCAGCTCAACGGACCTTTCGAAATTCCCGGCGGGTTGATGATCATGTATCTCATCGACAAGCGCACCATCGGCCAGGCGGATCCGCGCGACGCGATGCTGGACCTGAAACAGATGTCGATCAATTTCGAACCCGGCGCCAGCGAACAGCAGGCGCGGGCCAGGCTGGAACGGTTCACTGCGGCGGTCCAGTCCATTCGCGGTTGCGGCAATGCGGAAGAGATCGCGGCGGGTGTCGGCGCGGAGGTGGTCGAAAATCAGATTCGCGCCCGTTCGCTGCCCGAACAGCTGCAGAACTCGCTCCTGAGCATTCAGGTCGGGCAAGCGACACCGCCGTTCGGTTCGGTCACGGACGGCGTGCGGGTGCTGATCCTGTGCGGCCGCGACGATCCGGAGGAAGTTAGCCTCGACGATTTCGACCAGCTAATGAACCAGAAGGAACAGGAACGTATCCAGAAACGCGCCCAGCGTTACCTGCGCGATCTGAGGAACGACGCCTACATCGAATATAGCTGATACGCGGGATGTCCGCGCTGGAGCCGAACCCCGCCGACCGACCGCTACCGGTTCCTCTGGCCCTATCGCTGGGCGATCCGGCGGGCATCGGTCCGGAACTGATCGCCAGGCTATGGCTGCGACGCGCCGGTGGCGACGCGCGCATTGCGCCCTTTTTCGTAATCGGCGGCGAGGGCGTCCTGGAAGCTGTCTGTGCTTCCCTCGCGGGGGCCGGGCGGTCCTATATCGCCGCGATCGACGATCCTTGCGAAGCAGCGTCGGTGTTCGGCGATTACCTGCCGGTCGTGCCCGCAATGCCCTGCGCCTACAGTCCGGGCCATCCGGACGACGAAGGTGCCGCGCTTGCCCTGCATTCACTGGCGGAGGCGACGCGGTTCGCGTTGCTGGGACAGGCCGCCGCCATTGTCACCGCGCCGGTCGCGAAGGGACAGCTTGCCAGGGTCGGCTTCGATTTCCCCGGTCAGACCGAGTTTCTGGGTGCGGCCTGCGGCATCGCGCCGGACAATGCGGTGATGATGCTGGCGGGACCGCGGCTTCGCACCATTCCCGTGACCGTCCATTGCGCCCTGTCCGAAGTCGCGGCGCGGCTGGGCAAGGACACCATCGTGCGAAAAGCCCGCATTGCCGCCACCGCGTTGCAGCGCGACTTCGGCATCGAACGCCCGCGCATCGCCGTTGCCGCCCTCAACCCCCATGCGGGCGAAGGCGGCAGGTTCGGCCCGGAGGAGGAACACATCATCGCGCCCGCGATTGCCGATTTGCGCGATGCGGGGATCGACGCGAGCGGCCCGCACCCCGCCGATGCGCTGTTCGCGCCCCGTGCGCGGGATCGCTACGACGTCGCATTGTGCATGTATCACGATCAGGCGCTGATCCCGGTAAAGACGCTCGATTTCGATGCGGGGGTCAATGTGACTCTCGGACTGCCGATCATCCGCACCAGCCCCGACCACGGCACCGCCTTCGACATCGCGGGCAAGGGCGTGGCCGATCCCGGCGCGATGCTGGCGGCGATGCGGATGGCGGCGACCTGCGCGGGGCGTAGGACGATGACACTGTAGCTTTACCCCGTACATGCTGAGCCTGTCGAAGCATTGCACATTTTAATGGCCGGATATGCTAAATGAAGGACGACCCTTCGACAGGCTCAGGGTGAACGGGTAGGAGTGGTTCGTGCGTGACCTGAACCTCCCCCCCATCCGCGAGACGATCAAGGCGCATAGCCTGTCCGCGTCGAAGGCGCTGGGCCAGAACTTCCTGCTCGACGAACAATTGCTGGACCGGATCGCGGCCATTCCCGGCGATCTTGAGAACCGCGCCGTGCTGGAAATCGGTCCCGGTCCCGGCGGGCTGACGCGTGCACTGCTGCGCGCCGGGGCCCGGGTCACGGCGATCGAGATGGATGCGCGCTGCCTTCCCGCATTAACCGAATTGCACGATGCTTTTCCCCGCCGGTTGCGCGTGATCGAAGGCAACGCGATGGCGATCGATCATGCCTCGCTCATGGGCGAACCCTTCGCCGTGGTCGCCAACCTGCCCTATAATGTCGGGACCGCCCTGTTCACCCGCTGGCTGGGCGGCGAAGCATGGCCGCCCCCCTGGATGTCGCTGACACTGATGTTCCAGGCCGAAGTCGCCCACAGGATCGTCGCGGCGCCCGACGGCAAGGCCTATGGCCGCTTGGCAGTGCTGGCGAACTGGCGCAGCACCGCCCGCCTCGCGATGAAGGTCCATCGCAGCGCCTTCACCCCGCCGCCCAAGGTCATGAGCGCGATCGTCCATGTCGAACCGGCTGGAGCACCGCATGGTGTCTCCTCGGCGATCCTGGAACGCCTGACCGCCGCCGCCTTCGGCCAGCGACGCAAGATGCTGCGCCAGAGCGTGAAAGGCGTGCCCGGCGCAATCGACGCACTCGCGAAGCTGGGCATCGACGAAACCCGCCGGGCGGAAACATTATCGGTCGCGGAATTCGTCGATATCGCGCGCGTGCTTTCGTCCTAGCTGGCCTTTTTGCGCTGCCGGTAATCATGCAGCAGCGGTTCGGTATAGCCGCTCGGCTGCCCGGTGCCCTTGAAGACCAGGTCGCTGGCCGCCTGGAACGCGATGCCGTCCCAGTTGCCGGTCATCGGTTCGTAGGTCGGATCGCCCGCATTCTGCGCATCGACCTTGGCCGCCATGCGTTTCAGGCTGTCCATCACCTGATCGCGGGTGCAGACCCCGTGCAGCAACCAGTTCGCCATATGCTGCGATGATATGCGCAGCGTGGCGCGGTCTTCCATCAGGCCGACATCGCCCAAATCGGGCACCTTGGAACAGCCGACGCCGGCATCGATCCAGCGCACGACATAACCCAGTAGGCCCTGCGCATTGTTGTCCAGCTCCTCGCGCACCTCGTCCTGCGACCAGTTGGTCCCGGCTGCCAGCGGGATGGTCAGCAGCGGTTCCAGTCCGGGTACTTCGCCCAATTCTTTTTGAACCGCGAACACGTCCTTCTGGTGGTAATGCAGCGCATGCAGCGTCGCGGCGGTCGGGGATGGGACCCAGGCGGTGTTCGCGCCCGCCTCCAGATGCCCGATCTTCTCGATCATCATCCTGTCCATGAGATCGGGAGCGGGCCACATGCCCTTCCCGATCTGCGCGCGGCCGGACAAGCCATGGCGCAGCCCGATACCGACATTGCGCCGCTCATAGGCGGTTAGCCATGCACTGCCCTTCATATCCGCCTTGCGCACCATCGGCCCGGCCTGCATCGAGGTATGGATTTCGTCCCCCGTCCGGTCGAGGAAGCCGGTGTTGATGAATACGATGCGGTCCTTCACCGCATGAATGCAGGCGGCGAGATTGGCGGATGTGCGCCGTTCCTCGTCCATCACGCCGACCTTGATCGTGTACCGCTCCAGCCCCAGCAGGTCCTCGACCGCGTCGAACAGATCGTTGGTGAAGCCGCATTCCTGCGGCCCGTGCATCTTCGGCTTCACGATGTAGATCGAACCGGTCCGGCTATTGCCGTACTTCGCATGGCCTTCGACATCCAGGGCACCGATCGCGCTGGTGAAGACGGCATCCATGATGCCTTCGGGAATGTCGGAACCGTCGGCCAGCCGGATTGCCGGATTGGTCATCAGATGGCCGACATTGCGCACGAACATCACGCTGCGCCCGGGCAGCGTCAGCGTATCGCCATTCGCCGTCGTATAGTGCCGATCCTCCGCCAGTTCGCGGGTGACCGTCTTTCCGCCTTTCTCGAAACTTTCGGACAAGTCGCCGCGAATGATGCCCAGCCAATTGGTGTAGGCGAGCAGCTTGTCCTCGGCATCCACCGCCGCCACCGAATCCTCGCAATCGGCGATGGTGGTGAGGGCGGATTCGAGCACCACGTCCTTGATGCCCAGGGGGTCGGTCCTGCCGATGGGATGCTCGCGGTCGATCTGCACTTCGATGCGCAGGCCGTTGTGCTCGAACAACAGCGCCGTGGGATCATTGGCATCTCCGCGATAGGCGATCGCGTCGGACGCGCTGGCATCCCCCCAATGCGCGTCCCAACCGGGCACCGCTTCGTTCAAGAACTTTCGCACCCGCGCCACCACCGCCGCGCCGCGATCCTCGTCATACCCGCCCGGCCTGGCGGGTGGCGCGTCCAGCGCATCCGTGCCGTAGAACGCGTCGTACAGGCTGCCCCACCGCGCATTGGCGGCGTTGAGCAGGAACCGTGCGTTGAGGATCGGCACCACCAGCTGCGGCCCGGCCATGGTCGCGATCTCGGGATCGACGTTTTGCGTGAGAATCGTAAAGTTGCCGGGTTCGGGCACGAGATATCCGAGCTCGGTCAGGAAGGTGCGATAGGCGTCGGCATCATGCGGTTTGCCTCGCCGTGCCCGATGCCACTCGTCGATCTGCGCCTGCAGGCTTTCGCGCGTCGCCAGCAATTCCCGATTGCGCGGCGCGAAGTGAGCACACAGCTTGGCGAACCCTGCCCAGAACGCCTCCGCGTCGCGGCCCAGCGACCGCAGCACGTCGCGGTCCATGAACTGCGCCAGCTCGCCGTCGACCATCAGCCCGGCCTTGCGCGTTGGCGCCTGTGTCGTCGTGTCGGTCATCATATCCTCGCAAGGGCAAAGCGCGGGGCATGACGATTGGGCGGCACAAATGCAATGGGGTCGACGGACGCCCGATGGGCAAGGAGCGAAGGGGCAGCGCCGGGGTTGGCCGTTTCGGCGCCTGCCGCTAAGACACGCGGCATGGAGATTACCGACACCCGGCGACTGACCGCACCGATCGATCAGTCTGCGATGCTGGCGCACGCGCAGGAATGGAGCGCGATCAATACGGGCACTGCCAATCTCGATGGCTTGGCGACGATGGCCGGCATTCTGGCGGACGCTTTCGCCACGCTGCCGGGCGAGGTCGCGCTGGTCGATCCTGCCCCGGTAACTGCCATCGGCGCGGATGGGCGGGAATTCGACAAGCCGCATGGACAGCATCTGACCCTGTCGGTGCGCCCGGAAGCGGAACGGCGGCTTCTGTTCACCGGACACATGGATACGGTGTTTCCCAAGGATGGCGGGTTCGACGATCAGGTCTGGCTCGACGATACGACGCTGAACGGGCCGGGGCTGGCCGATATGAAAGGCGGCATCGCCGTGTTCCTCCACGCGCTCGCAGCCTTCGAACACAGCGAGCATGCCTGCCGCGTCGGCTACGATATCGTGATTAATTCCGATGAGGAAACCGGATCGCTCGCCTCCGCCCCGCTGATCGAGGCGTGCGCTCGGGGCAAATACGCGGCGCTGACCTACGAACCCTCCGCCCTGCCCGACGGCACGCTCGCCCATGCGCGCGGGGGCAGCGGGAATTATTCGCTGACCATTGCGGGCAAATCCGCCCATGCGGGGCGCAACCCGCAGGACGGGCGCAATGCGATCGTCGCGGCGGCCGATATGGTGATGCAGCTCAGCCAGATGCAGACGGACGAGTGTCCGATCAACCCCGCGAAGATCGAAGGCGGCGCGGCCAACAATGTCGTGCCCGCCCACGCCGTGCTGCGTTTCAATATCCGCCCAAAAAGCCCCGATGCGGCCGAGGCGTTCGAAAGCGCCCTCGCCGCGATGATCCGCGATACGCAGCAGGCGCACGAAGTCGACATCCACCGCCATGGCGGCATTTCGCGTCCGCCCAAGCCGGTCGACCGGCGCGCGCAGGCGCTGTTCGATCTGGTGCGCGATTGCGGCGCGATGCTGGGGCAGGAGATCGGCTGGAAATCGACCGGCGGCGTGTGCGACGGCAACAACATCGCCAGCATGGGCGTGCCGGTCGTCGATACGATGGGCGTGCGCGGCGGGGCCATTCATTCGGCGGACGAATTCATGATCGTGCCTTCCCTGTCGGAACGCGCGGCGCTGTCCGTGCTGGTGCTCGATCGCCTCGCCAGCGGGGACGATCTGTGAGTTTGCACCCGTGAGTTTTCGCCCATGAGCTTCCGACTGCGCGCCGCCCGCGCCGGCGATCTGGAACCCCTGTACGAAATGGCCAAGCTGACCGGCGGGGGCTTCACCAACCTGCCGCCCGATCGCAAGGCCTTGGAAACGAAGCTGGAACGCGCCGCCGCCGGTTTCGCCCGGGTCGAAGACGAGCTGGACGACGATCAGCTGGTGCTGGTGCTGGAAAATCACGAGACCGGCGACGTGCGCGGCACCTGCCAGTTGTTCACCAAGGTCGGGCAGCAATGGCCGTTCTATTCCTACCGCCTGACCACCCTGACCCAGCATTCGCAGGAACTGGACCGCACGGTGCGCGCCGAAATGCTCAGCCTGGTGACCGATCTGGAAGGGTCGAGCGAAGTCGGCGGCCTGTTTCTCCACCCCAATGAACGCGCGGGCGGGCTGGGCCTGTTGCTCGCGCGCAGCCGGTACCTGTTCATCGCCATGCACCGCGCCCGCTTCGCCGATCGTATTCTGGCAGAGCTGCGCGGCATTATCGACGATCGCGGCGGGTCGCCGTTCTGGGACGGGGTCGCCGGGCGGTTCTTCGGCATGAAGTTTCAGGAAGCGGATGATTTCAACGCGATCAACGGCAACCAGTTCATCGCCGACCTGATGCCCAAGCATCCTGTCTATGTCGCGATGTTGAGCGACGATGCGCGCAGCGTCATCGGCCTGCCGCACCCCACCGGACGTGCCGCCATGCGGATGCTGGAAAACGAAGGCTTCGCGGCAGAAGGTTATGTCGACATATTCGATGGCGGCCCTTCCATGCTGGCCCGGACCGACAATGTGAAAACCATCCGCGAGGCGGAGGCGCGCGACATCGGCAGCTGCGATCTGGCGCAAGGCGAAAAAGCCTTGCTGGCGACCGGTCGCCTCGCCGAGTTCCGGACCTGCTACGGTATCCGCAGGATGGACGATGACGGGACCATCGCGATCGACGCGCAGGCGGCTGACATTCTCGACATCGTGCCGGGCGAGACGGTCTGGAGCGTCGCCAGATGACCGGTTTGCGCGAAATCAATTTCGACGGGATCGTCGGGCCGAGCCACAATTATGCCGGGCTGAGCCTGGGCAATATCGCCTCCGCCAACCACAAGGGCCAAACGTCCTTCCCGCGCGAGGCCGCCTTGCAGGGGCTGGCCAAGATGCAGGGCAACCGGGCGCGCGGGCTGGCGCAGGGGTTCTTCCTGCCGCTGCCCCGCCCTAACCATGCACTGCTTCGCGCCCTCGCTGTCGATGGCGACGCCGATCCGGCGCTGACCCGCGCGGCATGGTCGGCCAGTTCGATGTGGACCGCCAATGCGGCCACGGTCAGCCCGGCACCCGACACGGCGGACGGGCGGTGCCATTTCACACCGGCCAATCTCGCGACGATGCTGCACCGGGCGCAGGAATGGCGGGATACGGCCGCGCAACTGAGGCTCGCTTTCGCCGATCCCGCGCTGTTCGCCGTTCACGACGCCATACCGCCCAGTTTCGGCGACGAGGGTGCGGCCAATCACATGCGGCTGTGCCAAGCGCATGAAGAGACGGGCGTCGAGATATTCGTCTATGGCCGGACCGGCGGCGCTTTCCCGGCGCGCCAGCACGAACAGGCCAGCCGCGCGGTCGCCCGCCTGCACGGCCTGGTTCCCGACCGTACCGTGTTCATCGAACAGAACCCCGCCGCGATCGAGGCGGGCGCGTTCCATAACGACGTGGTGGCGGTTTCGAACGAACGCATCCTGTTTGCGCACGAACAGGCCTTCGCCGATCCGCGGGCGGCCTATGCGACGATCCGCGAAGCCTTTCCGATGCTGGAACTGGTGGAGGTGCCGGCCGATGCCGTATCGCTCGAAGAGGCCATCGCGACCTACCTGTTCAACGCGCAGCTGGTGACGCTGCCCGATGATACGACCGCGCTGATCGTGCCGGAAGAATGCCGCAAGAGCGCAAGCGTCCGGGCATGGCTGGATGCGATGCTTGCCGCGAACGGACCGATCCGCGAAGTCATCCCGGTCGATGTGCGGCAGAGCATGGCCAATGGCGGTGGACCCGCCTGCCTGCGCCTGCGGGTCGTGGCCGATCCCGCCACCGTCGATCCGCGCTTCCTGCTGACCGACCGATCGGCGGAAACCATCGGCAATGTCGTGTCCGAACACTGGCCCGAACGAATCGAACCGGCGCAAGTGGGCGATAAGGAGCTGGCCGAGACGGTATCGACCGCGCGGCGTATATTGATCGAGGCCCTCGAACTTTCCGAATTGCTGCCGGGACAGGGTTAACGCGCTGGACCCTGCGTCGGGCGCCGTTACACTCGTGCCTTCGTTAACCGTCCCCGCCCGCGCGTTTCCACGCATGGCACGGTGTTTGCGTATCGAACGGTTAACGCGAAAGGGTTTGCATGTTTCAAAAGATCGGCCGTCTGTTCGTCATCAAGACCAAAATCGAGGCTTATCTGATCATCTACGCGCTGGCGCTGGGCTGCACGGCGCGCGGCGCGCATTACCTAGTGCAATATCCCGGCTGGACCGGGCGTATGCTGTTCCTCGCCACGACCGGCGCGGTATTCCTGGCCGGCGCCAAGATACTCGATTGCCTGCGGATGGAACGCGCGCAGCGTGAAGCGCTTGAGGCGGCGTCGTCTGCGGCGGAATGAAATGGAGGGTTTCTGTTGCTACGTACCCTCCGGACGCCCGGTATCCCTTCTGTTGCCCGGTGGGTCCAACCGCGCTTAGGCTTTGTAACGTCAGGCCGTTAGGCCATCGAATTACGCTGCGAGAGCGAGTGCGTCGTTATCGTTTGCACTTATGAAAATGAGCTTTTTACGGGGATTCTCAACCCGGGCAAAAACAATGCTTTTCAACACACGTCGATCCTGGTTCGGCCCCGTCAAAACCAGCCTGAAAGGCCGATCATGGTGGAGCCGCCGGGTACTGCCCCCGGGTCCGTTGTGCCTATTGCACACTGCAATTTATCACCATATCCGGTTTGCACCGGCACGATCCATATAAGGCATCCTGCGTGAATATAAAGTGACTTTGTCCGTATTCGTTCAGCTCTTCACGGGATCGGAAAATTCGCGCATCTTTTGCAGTTCGTCATAAATATCCCGCAGAATGTCGAGTTGCGGATCGGTCGGCACCTTCTCGTCGTCGGAAGTGTTCTGCGCGTTCTTCTTGTCTTCCTCGACCGCGTCCAATGCGCGGTTGACGATTTTGATGAGCAGGAACAGCGCGAAGGCGAGGATCAGGAAATTGATGATCTGCGTCAGGAGATCGCCATAGCCGATCATGGCCACGCCCGCCTCCTTTAGCTGTGCATAATTGTCACGCGAACCGCTATAGCCGTCCGGGATCGCCCCAAGCCGCACGAACCAGTTGGAAAAATCGACCGCGCCGAAAACCCAGCCTATGAACGGCATGATGACGCTTTCGGTCAGCGCCGTGGTGATCTTGCCGAATGCCGCGCCAATCACGACGCCGACCGCCAGTTGCAGTACATTGCCGCGGGCAATGAACTTCTTGAACTCTTCGAAAATCGTCACGCCTCACATCCCTCCATGCCCGGCGGCGGGTTAGCCCCGCCAAGACCGCACTTCAATGGCGATTTGTAATGCCGCCTTGCTTGAACTTGCGCGCCAGCTTGCTAGGTAACATTGCACGGATGATCGCGGCCGGTTCCGCGTGACGGGAAGGAACTTCAAGCATGGTTTTCACGACGGTAAAACGTTTTGCCCTGGTCACGTTGGCCGCGTTCGGCCTCAGCGCCTGCGGCATCAATTCGGTTCCGACGAAAGAAGAGGCGGCGAAGGCCGAATGGGCCGACGTGCAGAGCGCCTATCAACGGCGCGCCGATCTGGTCCCCAACCTCGTCGCGACCGTGCGTTCGGCCGCGTCGGCGGAAACCGAAGTGCTGACCAACGTAACCGAAGCGCGCGCGCGGGCGACCGCGATCAACGTCACGACGGACGATCTTTCCGATCCCGAAGAATTCGCCAAGTTCCAGGGCGCGCAGAACCAGCTGACCCAGGCCCTGGGGCAGCTGCGCACCGTGGTGGAAAACTATCCGCAATTGCAGAGCCAGGGGCGCTTCGCCGACCTGATGGTCGCGCTGGAAGGTACGGAGAACCGGATCGACAATGCGCGGACCAAATATAACGAGGCGGTGCGCGACTATAACACCGAAATCCGCACTTTCCCCTCCAGCATCGGCGCGAACATAATCCATGGCGCGGAACGGATGGAAGCCTTCACCGCGGAAACGGGCGCGGAAACCGCACCTGACGCCGATTTCGGCGGGCTCGATCCCAACAATTCCAATTGAACGCCTTCACCCTTGAACCGCGGTCGGCCGTGAGGAGGGTTTGCCTGCTGCTGGTCGGTATCATGGCGCTGTTAGCGGCCAATGCCTCCTTCGCGCAGACCTTCCCCGAACGGCCCGATGGCCCGATCCTCGATGCGGCGAACATCATCGATCCCGCTGCCGAAGCCAAGCTCGATCAGCGGCTGCGCGCTTATAGTCGGGAAACCGGCCGGGCGATCATCGTCGCGACCGTCGACACGCTGGATGGGCAGCCGATCGACCTGTTCACGCGCAATCTGGCCGAAGAATGGCAGATCGGCGGGGCGGAAACCGAAGAGGGCGTCCTGATGTTGGTCGCGCCCAACGATCGCGAGGTTTTCATCACCACCGCGCGCGGCGTTCAGGGCACGCTGACCGACATATCGACCGGGCGGATCATCCGCGAAACGATCGTTCCGCAATTCCGGTCCGGCGATTATGCCGGCGGTATCGCGGCCGGTGTCGAACGCATCATCGAACGGCTGGATGTCGATCCCGCCCAGGCGGAAGCCATTGCGGAGGCGGAGGCCGCAGCGGCTGCGCAGATGCGCGGCGAGGAAGGTTTCCCGATCAGCGCGATCTTCTGGTTCATCCTGCTGCTGGGCATGTTCGTCCTTCCGATGCTGGGCGGCGGTAAACGCCGGCGCTATCGCGGGCGTGGTGGACGGGGCGGCGGACTGACCGGCGCCGGCATCGTCGGCGACATCATTCTGTGGGAAGCGGGCAAGGCCGTTGCACGCGGACTGGGCGGCAACAACGATTTTGGCGGAGGCGGCTTCGGCGGTGGGGGCGGCTTCGGGGGCGGCGGTTTCGGCGGCTTCGGCGGGGGCGGCGGCGGCTTCAATGGCGGCGGTGCAGGGGGCAGCTGGTAGCATGGCCTATCTCAGCCGGACCGACCACGACATCGTGACCGAAGCCGTCGCCGCGGCGGAACGCACGACTTCCGGCGAAATAGTAACGGTACTGGCCGACCGGTCGGACGGTTACAGCGATGTCGCCTTTGCCTGGAGTATCGTCGCCGCATTTCTTGCGTTGATACTGTGCGCGATATTCCCGGATTTCGTGCTCGACAGCTACGCCGGCCTGCATGGTGGCTGGAACACACGGTGGTCGGCATCGGAGATATTTTCGATGGCGGTCGGCGCGGCGACATTCTGGTTCCTGATCGTGTGGCTCGCGCAATTCTGGTCGCCGCTGCGCTTCGCGATGATACCGGGGCGCATCAAGACCAATCGGGTTCACGAACGTGCGATTTCGCTGTTCAAGGTCGGTGCCGAACGCCGCACACATGGGCGGACCGGCGTGCTGATCTACCTTTCGATGCGCGAACACCGCGCCGAAATCATCGCCGACGAACCGATCGCCACCAAGGTTTCCGCCGAGGTCTGGGGCGAGGCGATGGCGGATATGCTGGTCGAGATCAAACAAGGACGCATCGCGCAGGGCATGGCGGCGGGCGTGCGCGACGTGGGGGAAATCCTGTCCGAACATTTCCCCCGCGCGGAAGACGACCAGAACGAATTGCCCGACCGACTGATCGAGGTCTGACCCACCTATGATCGAAAAATTAATGCGACCCACCGATCCCGACGCGAACGAGCCCGAGAAGATCGAATGGCAGGGCCGATTCATCACTGCCAAAACGCGCGGCCGCTGGGAATATGTCGGCCGGGCGCGCAATATCCGCGCCGCCGCGATCATCGCGATCGACGAAGGCCATGTCCTGCTGGTCGAACAATATCGCGTGCCGCTGGGCAAACGCAGCCTGGAAATTCCCGCCGGACTGATCGGCGACGATGACGGCGCGGCAGGCGAAACGCCCGAAACCGCCGCGATGCGCGAACTGGAAGAGGAAACCGGCTACACGGCCGAACGCATGGAAAATCTCGGAGAATTCTATTCCAGCCCCGGCATGGTCAGCGAAAGTTTCACCCTCCTGCGCGCGCATGGTTTGACGAAAATAGGCGAAGGCGGCGGGACCGATAGCGAGGACATCATCGTCCACCGCGTACCGCTCGACACATTGCCACAGTTCATTGCCGACTGGCGCGCACGAGGCCATGCGGTCGATGTGCGCATGGCGGTGTTGATGGGCGCGCATTTGATACGGGAGAACTGATATGGCGGGACGGGTCGAAGGCAAGCTGGCATTGGTAACCGGCGCGGCGCAGGGGTTGGGCGCGGCGCATGCGGAGGTGCTGGCGCGCGAAGGGGCGCGCGTTCTGTGCACCGATCTCAACGGTGCCGGGGCAGAGGACACCGCCGCCATCATCTGCGAGACTTACGGCGCCGATGCCGCCTATGGCGCGGCCCATAACGTGACCGTCCCCGGCGACTGGGAAAGCGTGGTGGACATGGCGCGCGAGAAGCTGGGCGGGCTGAACGTGCTGGTCAACAATGCCGGGATCGGCGTCGCGGGCAATATCGAGAGCTGCGATTTCGCCGATTGGCAGCGATGCTTTTCAGTGAATGTGGATTCGATCTTTCATGGCTGCCAGAAGGCGCTGCCCCTGATGCGCGACCATGCGCCGGGGTCGATCGTGAACATATCGTCCATCGCCGGTTTGATCGCCAGCGATACGATGCCCGCCTACAACGCGTCGAAAGCGGCGGTGTGGATGCTTACCAAATCCATCGCGCTGCATTGCGCGAAAAAGAACATGGGCATCCGCTGCAATTCGGTTCACCCCACTTTCGTGGACACGCCCATTCTGGATGGAACAGCGGAACATGCGGGTATCGACAGGCAGGTGCTGCTCGACAAGCTGGCGCGGCAGATCCCGCTCAAATTCGTGGGCGATCCGGACGATATCGCCCATGCCGTCCTGTACCTCGCCAGCGACGAAAGCCGCTTCATGACCGGCGCGGAACTTAAGCTGGATGGCGGCATCTCGGCGATGTGAAGCGCACTCAATCCGCGATCAGGCCGATGGCGAGATAGACCGGGATCAGCCATCCGAAACCAATGAGGGTGGCGATCACGAACGCGACCCGCACCACCGTCACATCCAGATCGAAATGACAGGCGATGCCGCTGCATACCCCCCAGATCTTGGCATTCGGCCGGTCGAGCCGGAAGCGGTCGGCCCGGGTTTCGCGCGAGTTGGGCTTCAGTTCGTCCATGCGACGCCTCCTGCAAGCATGATGTCGTTGGTCGCCGGCACGATCGCGGTGGCGAGGAACAGGGTTGATATTGTCAGCGCGGCACCGGCTGCGATGAGGCGGTGGCCGATTGGATGAAAGCTGGTCATGGCATTGGTCCTTTGACGGAAATGATCGACGGAAGCGCAGGATCAGGCAATTCCGGCGGGAAGCAGATGGCCATGATTGGCGGGAACGATGGCCACCGCGAAGATAACGATCGAAAAGGCGAAACTGCTTACGGCGGCAACGGCACGGCCGCTGAGGTTTTGAAAATCGAGCATGTGGTGTCTCCCTTGATGTGATCGGGGGACAATCCCACCGATGCCAAGGGTATTGCAGGGGGCGTGCCAGATTACGCAATGCCGCGGAAGACCTGATGTTTTACCGGTTCCGACAGGAGTACTTTATTAAGATGAACTGAATGTTGGCGCATCTTGCCAAAGATTGGCGCTGCCGCTTTCTGGTGGAAGGCAAGCGGCGTTCGCTCTACATCCAAGGGCTTCCATGGCACTCGATCGCATCACTCTCGTCCGGTTCCGCAATCATGCCGAAACCCGGCTTGACGGGACGCGGCGGTTCAATCTGCTTATCGGCGAAAACGGGGCGGGAAAGACCAACGTGCTGGAAGCGATGTCGCTGTTCGCGCCCGGGCGCGGCCTGCGCCGGGCCGCCTTGCCGGACATGGCGGGCGATGATGGCCCGGGCGGTTTCGCGATAGGCGCCTCCCTGTCGGACGGGACCGACGCCGAACCCGTACGTCTCGGTTCCAGAACGCGTGCCGCGCAGCCCGGACGCCGGCTGGTGCAGATCAATGGCAGCGACAGCAGTGCCATGGCGCTCGCGGAATGGCTGTCGATCGGATGGCTGACACCCGCGATGGACCGCATCTTTACCGACAGTGCAAGCGGGCGGCGGCGTTTTATCGACCGCCTGGCGCTGGCCTTCGCGCCGCTGCATGCTCGGCATGCCGCCCGGTACGAAGCGGCGCTGCGCGAACGCAATCGCCTCCTTGGAGACGATCTGTCCCCCGACCCCGCGTGGCTCGACGGGGTGGAGCGGCAAATGGCGGAACATGGCACCTTGCTGTCGGCCAGTCGCGCGGCGACAATTTCGCGGATCATGGCGGAACTGGCGACAGTGCCCGCCGAACCCTTCGCCAGGCCGGCCATCGCCTATGTCCAGGGGGGTCCCGCCACGCGGGAGGAACTGGCCGAGGCATTGCGCAGCAATCGGTCGCGCGATCGCGCCGCATCGCGCAGCCTGATCGGACCGCATCGGGATGAGATCGTCGTCACCATGTCGGGCAAGGATACGCCGGCCGCCCTTGCCTCGACCGGGGAGCAGAAGGCGATGCTGATCGCCATCATCGTGGCGCATGCCGGTCTGGCGGCGCGGGGTCGCCCGGGCCTGCTCTTGCTGGACGAGGTCGCGGCCCATCTCGATCCCGTACGACGAATGGCGCTGTTCGAGCGGCTGCGGAACAGCGGGGCGCAATTGTGGCTGACCGGCACCGAACTGCCGCCTTTCGCCGCGATTGCCGACGAAGCGGCGATCTGGCGGGTGGCCGATGGCCGTCTTGCCCGCATGTAACGCGCATGTAACGCGCATCATTCGGCCGGCGGCAATGCCTCGACGACATCCTGTATGGTCGCGCCGACCAGCTTTTCGATCCCCTCTTCGGTCGGATGGATGCGATCCGACTGGATCAGCGAAGAGTCGCGGTAGATCGATTCCAGAAAGAACGGCACCAGTTCGGCATCATATTTCTTTGCCAATTCGGGGTAGATCGCATCGAAGCCGCTTTGGAACTGCGCGAAATTCGGCGGCGCGCGCATCCCCATCAGGAGGACCGGTATCTCCCGCCGTTTGAGTTCCTCCAGCATCGCCTCCAGGTTGGCGCGCGTTTCGGCGGGGTCGATCCCGCGCAGCAAATCGTTGCCGCCCAGTTCTAGAATGAACAGATCGGGCTTCACTTCCTGGGAGTCGAGGATGAAGGCCAGCCGCTGCCGCCCTGCCGCCGTCGTATCGCCCGATACGCCGGCATTGGTCACCGCCGCGTTGATCCCGCGCGCGCGCATCGCCGCTTCCAGCCTTGCCGGATAGCTGTCTTCGCGGGCGACGTTGTAACCTGCGAAAAGGCTGTTGCCGAATGCCAATATGCGCCGTTCCGGACCTATGACGGGTGTGACAGCCGCCTCCCCCGCCGGGGCCGGGCCCGGCCCCGGATCGGTGCGCGGTGCCTCGCTTTTGCAGGCGGCCAATGCCAGCGGCAGTGCGAGTGCCAGCCCGAGGATCGACGAAGGACGATGATGCATCTGCAAGCCTCCTGCTTGGGGCCCTTGCCCGGCCCCCTCCCCTATGCGAATGGCGCGAGGTGACAAGTGCAAACACGATTTCCGCCCGCGACCTGACGCTGACCTACGATCCCGACACGACACCCGTGGAGGTATTGCGGGGCATCGACCTCGAAGTGGGCGAAGGCGAAGTCGTCGCCGTGCTCGGCCCTTCGGGTTCGGGCAAGAGTTCGCTGATGACGGTGCTGTCCGGCCTCGAACGCGCCAGCGGCGGATCGATGATAGTGGCCGGACAGGATTTCATGGGAATGGACGAGGATGCGCTGGCCCGCGCGCGCCGCGGCAAGATCGGCATCGTGCTGCAGGCGTTCCACCTCCTGCCCACCATGACCGCGCTGGAAAATGTCGCGACGCCGATGGAACTGGCCGGCCTGGACGATGCGGCGAAGCGGGCGGAAACGGAACTGGCCGCGGTCGGCCTCGGCCACCGGCTCCACCATTACCCGACCCAGCTTTCCGGCGGCGAGCAGCAGCGCGTGGCCATAGCCCGCGCCATCGCGCCCGGTCCGCAGATCATCTTCGCCGACGAACCGACCGGCAATCTGGACGTCGCCACCGGACAGGATATCATCGACCTTTTGTTCCAGCGGCGGGAGGACAGCGGCGCCACCCTGGTGGTCATCACTCATGATGTCGAACTGGCCAAACGCTGCGGCCGGATCGTGACCATCGCCGATGGCCGCATCGCCAGCGATACACGCAACCCCAAAACCGCTCGGGAAGCGGCCGCGTGACCGACGCCCTTCCCTGGCGCATGGCGTGGCGGATTGCCCGGCGCGATCTCAACGGGCGGTTTCGCGGGTTGCGGTTGCTGCTGGTTTGCCTGTTCCTGGGAACCGGCGCGCTCGCCGCCATTGGAACGCTGACCGGCGCGATCGCGAGCGAGCTCGAGGGACGCGGCCAAATCCTGCTGGGCGGCGATCTGGAAGTGGAAGTGTGGCAGCGCGACCTGACCGAGGAAGAACGCGCCGCGCTGTCCGAATACGGCACCATATCGGGCGGCACCCGGCTGCAGGCGATGGCCAGCGCGAACGACAATGCCGCGCCGATCGGATTGAAGGCGGTCGACGGCAACTGGCCGCTTTATGGCACTCTCACTTTGACCGATGGACGGACTGTCGGCGCGCCGCACGGCATGTCCGCATTCCTTGCGCAAGGCGCGATGGACCGGCTCGGCATCGCGGTGGGCGACTCGTTTACCGTCGGACAGGCGACGCTGACCGCCGCCGGTATCATCGCGAACGAACCCGACCGGCTGAGCGAGGGATTTCAGCTCGGCCCGACGATCATCGTCGCGGATGATGTGCCGAAGGTGGCTGGGCTGGTCCAGCCGGGCAGCCTCTATGAAAGCAAGTACCGGGTCGCGTTCACCGGCGACGACGCGCCCGATGCCGTGGAAGAGGCGCTTGCCGCCCGCTTCCCCAATGCCGGGTTCGATTTCAGAACGCGCGACCGGGCCAGCCCCGGCGCGGACCGGTTCGTCTCGCGGATGGGCGAATTCCTGACGCTGGTCGGTCTCGCCGCGCTGGTGATCGCCGGGATCGGGATCGGCGGCGGCGTGTCGTCCTATCTGGAGGCGCGCCGCAACAGCATCGCCACGCTGAAGGTGCTGGGCGCATCGGGCGGCGACATCGCGCGCATCTACGCGCTTCAGATCGGGGCGGCGGCTTTGCTGGGAAGCCTGGCGGGCCTGATCGCGGGGGTGCTGGTGGTGCCGATCCTCGCCAACGCGCTGGATGGCCTGCTGCCGGTCGAGGCGGGTTTCGTGTTCGAACCTGTCGCCCTGCTCATCGCGGCGGCTTACGGCCTGCTGGTCGCGCTGGTGTTCGCGGCAACGCCGATCCTGCGCGCACGGCGGTTTCCGGCCATGGCGCTGATGCGCGCGCGGGTCGTTCATCTGGCGCAGGACGGACGCGCGCTGACCTTCGTCGTCGGCGGTCTCATCGGCATCGTCGCCCTCGCCTTGCTCACCGCGCGGCAGCCGCTGCTGTCGGGTGGGTTTCTGGCCGGTGCCGCCGTCGTTCTCGGCCTGCTCGCGCTGCTGGGCTGGGGCATCCAGAAACTCGCCGCCCGGCTGCCCCGCCCCGCCAATCCGCTCCTGCGCAACGCGCTCGCCAATCTGCACCGGCCCGGCGCATCGACCGGGGCGCTGGTCACCGCGCTGGGCTTCGGCCTCAGCGCCTTCGTGCTGCTGGCGGCGATCCAGTCCAGCATTAACGGGAATATCGAAAGCCGGGTGCCGGCCGAAGCGCCCGATTATTTCGTCCTCGACATACCCCGCGACCGCGCGGCACAGTTCGACGCGCTGGTCAAAGCCGACCATCCGCAGGCGGTCATTCGCACCGTCCCCGCGATGCGCGGCGCGATCCTCGCATACGGGCCGGACGATGCCCCGATCCGCGTCTCCGAACTGGAGGAAATACCCGATGGCGCATGGCCGCTGCGCGGCGAACGCGGGCTGACCTATTCCGGTGACGTGCCGCAGGGTAATATCGTCACGCAGGGCGAATGGTGGGATGCGGGGCACGACGGCGAACCGCTGGTCTCGGTGGACGAGGAATTCGCCGAAGCCATCGACCTCGAGATCGGCGACCGGCTGACCGTCGGCATCCTGGGTGTCGAGCGCACCGCGACGGTCGCCAATTTCCGCCGTATCGAGTGGGAAAACATGGGGTTCAACTTCGTCCTCGTCTTCTCCGAAAACGCCATTGCCGACGCCCCGCACAATCTGACCGCCACGATCGACCTTCCCCCGGGCGCGCCGACCGGACCGTTGCTGCGCGCGATGGTCGATAGCTTTCCGTCGAGTTCCGTCGTCGAGATCGGGCAGGTGCTCGCCGAAGCGCGCACGATCCTGGGCCAGGTCGGACTGGCGACTTTCGCGGCGGCGTCCGTCGCGGTGCTGGCCGGGCTGGCGGTGCTGATCGGCGCGATCGCCGCCGCGCGCGCCGTTCGCACCTACGACACGGCGGTGATGCGCGTATTGGGCGCGAGTCGGCGACAGGTGCTGGTGATGCAGCTGGCCGAATACGGGTTCCTCGCCGCGATCCTGGCGGGCGTCGCGCTGGCACTGGGAACGGGTCTCGCATGGCTCGTCATCACGCAGCTGTTCGAATTCGACTGGCTGCCGAACTGGTCGCAGATACTGGGCGTGCTGGGCGGGGGGCTGGCCTTCGTCCTGATCTTCGCGCTGGCCGGATCGCTCCCCATCCTGCGGACCAAACCGGCGCAGGCGCTGCGGGCGCTTTAACGCCTCTCGTATCTAGGTGAAGACATCGGCTTCGTTACCCTTCGGGTCCGGACCGTATTCATTCGGCCCTTTGTCTCCTTCGAGGCACATGAACACGAGCACGATGATGCCGCCGACCAACGGGATGAATCCCAGCAGCACCATCCATCCCGATTTTCCCTGATCGTGGAACCTGCGGACCTGAACCGCAATCGCCGGAACGAATATGCCAAGGATGAAAACGAGAAAGAGAATCCCCATCACCCCGCCCATAAGACCATCGTCACCGCCTCCCGCCAGAGCAAAACCGATGATCAAAAGCGCCAAATATACCAGCGCGATAAACAGCGCGAACATCCAGTATTCCTTACGCCGCGACCGCCCTTTGAAATCGGCATAGCGTTTCAGCGGCATCAACATCCATTCCACGACTTTTCCCCTCGTTTGATGTCGTCATGTATCCAGCACAGAACGCAGTCCGCACCAACAAAAAAAGGGGCCGCCCCACGGCAGCCCCTTTCCGGTCAGCAAATCAGTCGTATCAGAACTTGAAGCGCACCGTGCCCCCATAGGTGCGCGGCTGGTTGGGGTAGCCCGATACCGTGCCCGCCTGCGCCACGCCGTCGAACACGGTGGTGATGAAGCGGTCGTCCAGCAAATTGCGGACATAGCCGACCAGTTCCAGCCCGTTCTCCATCGCGAAAGTCAGCGATCCGTTGACGAGGTTCACTTCGCTGCGGAAGCGGTTTTCCGCCGCCGGTCCGAAGGCGGGCAGGCCATTGGTCAGATTGACGTTGCTTTCATGCGTGTAATCGACGCGTCCGATCAGGAAATTGCCCGATACGCCGAATTCGTGCGCATAGGTCGCCGAAGTGGCGATCGAATATTCGGGGATGTTGGCCGGCCGCTGTCCCGTCAGATCGCCGACAGCGGAATTGGGGAAATCGTCGTACACCGCATCGAGATAGGTCATGGCGAAGGTCAGGATGAGCGGCTCGACCGGAACGATCGTGGCGTCGAACTCGAAACCCTTGGTCGATTGCGCGCCGGCATTGGCCAGCGCGAAGCCGGTGCCGGTGAAGATGTTCGACTGGAACCCTTCCAGCGTCTGGTCGAACAGGGCGATGTTGAAGCCCAGACCTTCGAACTGTGCCTTCAGGCCGATCTCGTAAACCTCCGCCTCTTCCGGCCCGGCGAAGCGGGTGCCGGTGCCGAGGTTGGCGACCGCGAGGCCCGCATCGCGGACGGGCGACGACGGCGCGAGGATCGTGCTGCCGAGCGGTCCGGGGGTGAAGTCGCCGGGCAGCGGGCGGCTGTCGCGCGACAGGTTCACCGACGACGCCTTGTACCCGGTCGCATAGGTGAAATAGACATTCAGATTGTTGTCGATTTCATAGGCGACACGGCCGGTATAGGTCAGCTTGTCGTCGCGCGTGCGGCCATCCTCGACAGCGTTGGGAATATTGAGGAACGGCGGCTGGAACTGCAATGCCCGCAGACCGAGCAACGGGTTCGTCGCGGGGTTCTGCGCGCCTGCGGCGATCGCACCGAAAACGGCGGGGTTGGCAGCCGCAAACGCAGCCAGCGCCGCCGGGTCGCGCCCGTCGACGCCGAACCGGGCAAGGCCCCCGACGATGCCCGCATCGACCAGATTGATGTTGGCAAGCTCGTCGAACGCCGTCAGGTTCGCGGTGAAATCCTTCTTGTCGTTCGTGTAATTGAGGCCGCCCGTCAGGATCAGCCCTTCGAACAGCTCGAAATCGACCGTGCCGAAGATCGAATAGGCTTCATTGTCCAGCGTGAACCGCTCGTCGGTCAGCAGCCCTTCGCTGAAAATGCTGCCCTGCGGCAGGCCGAAGGCGGCTTCCACGCCGTTGAAAGTCTGCGGGTTGCCGGTCAGCAGCGAAAAGAAAGGGCGCGCGCCGGGGCCAAGCAGCAGCTGGCTGTCCTGTTCGATGTCTTCCTTGAAATAGAACCCGCCGAGCAGGAAGTTCAAGGGACCGTCGAAATCTGAGGCCACCCGCAGTTCCTGCGAGATGGTCCGGATGTCCTGGTTGGTCACCTGGTTGACGATATCCGCGCTCGAGAAATCGACATCTTGCAGATTGTCGGACTTGAGTTCGCGATAGGCGGAGATGGACGTCAGCGTCAGCGCGCCGATATCGTAGTCTATCTGAGCCGACCCGCCATAGCTGTCGATCTCGTTGGTCGGCGGAATGTTGAGGAAGGTCGTGTCGCCGAACAGGTCCTCGACAACGATCGCGCCGCCGACGCCGAACAGGGCGGGAACCGTCGGGCCGGCGACGATATTGCCGGCATAGCAGCATTCCTCGTCGATCCGGTTGTAATCGCCGATCAGGCGGATCTTGAAATCGTTGCTGGGTTCGAACAACGCCTGGGCGCGGACGGAGTAGCGGTCGCGATTGTTGATATCGATGCCGAGGTTGGGCACGTCGACGTAACCGTCGCGCTTGTTGTAATTGCCATCGAGCGACAGGGCGATCGTTTCGGTCAGCGGACCGGTGACGTCGCCCTTGAAGATGTACTGGTTGAAATTGCCGTAGGTCGCCTCGACCGAGCCGCCGAATTCGAATTGCGGTTCGCGAGTGACGACCGAAATGACGCCCGCGGAGGCGTTCTTGCCGAACAGGGTCGATTGGGGTCCGCGCAGGACCTCGATCCGCTGGACATTCGCCAGGTCGCCGATCTGCGCGGCGGAACGCGAACGGTAGACGCCGTCGATGAACACGCCGACCGATGGTTCGATACCGGCATTGTTGGCGCCGTTGCCGAAGCCGCGGATGACGAAATTGGTGTTGGCGGAACTTTGCAGCGTGTTGACGCGCAGCGACGGGGCGACGGTCTGCAGATCGTTGAGGTCGCGGATCTGCGCCCGCTCCAGCGTTTCGCCGGTAGTCACGCTTACGGAAATCGGCGTTTCCTGCAGCGTCGTCTCACGCTTCGATGCGGTCACCACGATCAGATTGCCGGCGGCGATACCGTCCGTCTGATCTTCGTCATCGTCTTCTTGCGGAACCTGCGCTTCGGGCTGCGCGAAGGCGGCGGACGGGCTCATCAGCCCGGCAGCCGCAACGCCTGCGAACAGGGCGGCGCGCAGATTGCGGGAATCGAAAGCGGTAAGTTTCATCAAGACGGCATCCTTGTGATCATGACCCGTTCTTTCGCGGATCATTTCTGGCGCGAAACCTATATAGCCGGCGGTTGGCGCTCAAGCGAAAACGGCGGGGACGCAACAGCCATGCGGCATTGTTGCAACAGGGTTACAGTTTGTTAATTTTCTTCTACGCGTCAGCGTCCGTCCGACCGGCTTTCGCCGGGCTTGCCGATGGCCGCCCTCTCCGCTAGGTCGCGCGCGATATTGCGCCGCACCATACGACGTGCGCCTTTGTAGATACTCGAACCGAAAGCTCACTGTATGTCCGCCAACCAGCGCAACGTGGCGATCATCGCGCACGTCGATCACGGCAAGACCACCCTCGTCGACCAGCTTTTCCGACAGTCCGGCACCTTTCGCGACAACCAGCGGGTGGAAGAACGCGCGATGGATTCCAACGATCTGGAAAAGGAACGCGGGATCACGATCCTCGCGAAATGCACCAGCGTGGAATATGGCGAAGGCGAGGAGAAGCGGCGCATCAACATCGTCGATACGCCCGGCCACGCGGATTTCGGCGCCGAGGTGGAGCGTATCCTGAGCATGGTCGACGGCGTCATCCTGCTGGTGGACAGCGCGGAAGGCGCGATGCCGCAGACCAAGTTCGTCACCGGCAAGGCATTGGCGCTGGGGCTGAAGCCCATCGTCGTCGTCAACAAGATCGACCGGCCCGACCAGCGCGCGGTCGAGGTGCTGGACGAGGTGTTCGACCTGTTCGTGTCGCTGGATGCGAATGACGAACAGCTGGACTTCCCCGTGCTCTACGCGTCGGGCCGCGACGGTTATGCGAGCGAGGATGTCGATGCGCGCGAAGGCACGTTGGACCCGCTCTTCAAGAAGATCGTCGAGCATGTGCCCGCGCCGGGACTGGACGCCGGCGGCAAGTTCGCCTTCCTCGCTACGCTGCTCGACCGCGACAATTTCATGGGCCGCGTGCTGACCGGGCGCGTCCAATCTGGCACCGTGACGGTCAACGACCCGATCCATGCGATCGACGGCGACGGCAAGGTGGTTGAATCCGGACGCGCGACGAAGATTCTTGCCTTCAACGGGCTGGAGCGCGTGCCGGTGGACAGCGCGAAGGCCGGCGACATCATCGCCATTGCGGGCCTGGAGAAAGCGACCGTGTCCAACACCATCTGCGATCCGTCGGTGACCGAACCGATCGAAGCGCAGCCGATCGATCCGCCCACGCTAGCCATGCGGTTTTCGGTAAACGACAGCCCCCTGGCCGGCCGCGAAGGCAGCAAGGTCACCAGTCGGATGATCCGCGACCGTCTGGCGCGCGAGGCGGAAAGCAATGTCGCCATCCGGGTGACCGAAGCCGCCGACAAGGACAGTTTCGAAGTCGCCGGGCGCGGCGAATTGCAGCTGGGCGTGCTCATCGAAACCATGCGCCGCGAAGGTTTCGAACTCGGCATCAGCCGGCCGAAGGTCCTGTTCAAGGAAGAGGACGGCCAGCGGATGGAACCTTACGAACAGGTCGTCATCGACGTCGATGACGAGCATTCGGGCACGGTCGTCGAAAAGATGCAGCGGCGCAAGGCGGACCTCACCGAGATGCGTCCGTCCGGCATGGGCAAGACCCGGATCACCTTCTCCGCCCCGTCGCGCGGCCTGATCGGCTATCACGGGGAGTTCCTGTCCGACACGCGCGGTACCGGGATCATGAACCGATTGTTCGAGAAATACGACGTCTACAAGGGCCCGATCGCGGGACGGCAGAACGGCGTGATGATCTCCAACTGTTCGGGGGAAGCCGCCTCCTACGCCCTCAACATGCTGGAAGAACGCGGCGAATTGTTCATCGGCGGGGGCGCGAAAATCTACGAAGGCATCATCATCGGCGAGAATGCGAAGCCCGAAGATCTCGAAGTCAATCCGATGAAGTCGAAGCAGCTCACGAATTTTCGTTCGACCGGCAAGGACGACGCCATCCGCCTGACCACGCCGCGCAAGATGAGCCTGGAACAGGCGATCGCCTATATCGACGATGACGAGATGGTGGAGGTGACGCCGGAAAGCATCCGCCTGCGTAAAGCCATGCTCGATCCTCACGAGCGCAAGAAACACAAGCGCAAGATGGAAGCGTAGGGGGGCGGCCCGCACCCGTTCCTAACCGGGAATTGCGGCCTCCCCCAACACCAGCGCGGCATAGAGCACCGCGCCGCCGACGAACGGGGCGAACCGGCTTTCGCGTTCTTCGGGCAGTTCCTCTTTCAGGATGACCAGCACGATCGCCCCCGCGACGAAGGCGAACAGGCAACCGATCGCCAGTTCGGGTAGTTCGACCAGCTGGCCGAGCGCCCAGCCCGCCATGGTCGCGGCGGCCAGGACATGGCGTCCGGCGGCATCGTATATCTCGGGATGATGCGCGCGGCTGCCGAAATCCGCCGAGACGAAGTGCAACAGCATCGCTACGAAATAGATGGTCAGTCCGGCAACGCCGTAGTCCTCCCGGTGATTTAGCAAATAGGTGATGACGATCACCAGCAGGGACGTCGCGGCGATATGCAGCCAGAATGTCCCGCTTTCCGGTTGGGCGCGCGCCGCCCCTGCTTTACCGTCCTTCGATTGTGGATCCGATCGGGGGGCGGCCGCGACATTCTGCCGGTTCGCCAGGATCAGTTTCTCGACCCCGTAGAACAGCGCGAGCCCGGCGAGCGACAGGGTATAGACCAGCCCTTCCGCCAACGGTTCGGCCAGGCCGGTGGCGTGCGCGAAAATCCCGCTGTGCGATCCCAGTTCGGGAAGCACGTGCAGGAACACGTAACCGACCGCCACGCCGCCCGCGAAGGACAGCCAGGCGCTGCGCGGTTCGACATCGAGAAAGCGCAGCCTGCCGACGAACAGATGCACGCCGGCGAAGGCGATCGCCATGGCGAGAGTGATGAACAGGGGCATGTCGCCGGTCATGGATCGTAATTGTAATCGATCGCCGGATGCGTGCAATGGCTGGCGGTGCCCGACCATGAGGCTCGCCGCCCATCCATGGTTAGCGCGGCGTTACCTTGCCATTTACCGATGCTTTAACCTTTATCCGTAATCGCCGGGCCATGGACCATTCTCGAAAGCCTGGCACGATGAAGACGACCGCAGGCATCTTCCGCAGATTGCTCAAGGATACGGCGGCGAATACGCTAGCGATCACGGCGGCGTCGGTCATTCCCCTTATCGGCGTGATCGGCGGCGGCGTGGATACGGGCCGCATCTATCTGGCGAAATCGCGCCTGCAGCAGGCCTGCGACAGCGCCACCCTGGCCGCGCGCAAGCAACTGGGCGCCCGCGAACTGGCGGATAGCGGCATCCCGGCAGACCTGCACGACACGGCGGACAATTTCTTCGACACGAATTTTCAGCCCGGCACCTATGGCACCACCGATACGAGCTACGAACTGACCTATGCGACCGGCACCCAGATGGACGGCACGGCCAGCACGCAGGTTCCCACGACGCTGATGAGCATATTCGGCTTCGACGATGTCGGCATCGATGTCGAATGCAGCGCCGATCTCAACCTGCCGAATATCGACGTGGTCCTCGTGCTCGACATGTCGGGATCGATGTCTTCGTCTACTGGAGGCGTTACCCGCATGGCCGCATTGAAGGACGCGGTTTTCGCATTCTATGACGAGTTGATGGAAGTGAAGCCGGCGAACGCACGCGTGCGTATCGGCATCGTTCCCTACAACGCCAACATCAATGCCGGTCAGATGTTGATGGAACTGAACCCCGATTACGTCGCGGACGAATTCACCTATCAGTCGCGCGTCGCCAATTTCCAGGACGTCATGGTCGACCCCGGCAAGCCGAGCGAGGAAGAACTTTATTCCGACCGGCGGGAAGCGGTGACCCGGGAAAAATCATGGCTCGGATCGACCGGCTGGTTCGATTACAGCTGGGCGTCCGATCCCGATCATTCGGCCTATGGCCGGGCCGCCTGCGACGCTTACGACGGGACCTACACGGTCAATGGCGAACGCTGGGTTATTTCCGAAGACGATTACTACAGCAATTATTTTCCCAACCGGCACCCATCGGCGCGGGGGGGATGCGAAGCACGCGTCCGCAAATACCGCATGACCGATCCGATCCCGCCGCGGTACGAAAAGCAGTTCCAGAACTATACCTACAAACCCATGACGCTCGGCATGCATGGCGGCAAGATATTCAAGGACGGCGATGCGATCACGTTGCCGATCGGCAACCGCGGATCCAACGTCACCAGCCGCTGGAAGAACTGCATCGAGGAAACAACGACGGTCGCGACGAAAAATTTCAACCCCGTGCCCGACGGTGCCTTCGATCTCGACATCGACCACATTCCATCGGCCGGAGACAGCGATACGCAATGGCGTCCGCTATGGGACGAAGTCACGTTCGACCGCATCACGAAAGCGGCTGTTACGACGGCGGACGACCATAGCACCGTTCAGAAAGACAACATCGGCAGCAACAATCACTTCTACCGAGTCAAGGAAGGCACCTGCCCCATCCGGACGTACAAGCTGCAGACCTACAATCTCTCGGGCGGTGAACGCAATTCCACGTTCGAGGAACGGATCAACTCCCTCGTTCCCAATGGCGGAACGCTGCACGATATCGGGATGATCTGGGGCGGGCGGCTGATTTCGCCCGACGGCATATTCTCGGCGGACAATACGGAAGCGGAGAACGGCGAACCGATCGCCCGGCATCTGATCTTCATGACCGATGGCCAGATGGGCGGCAATCCCGCGTTCCAGACGGCTTACGGCAATTACGATATGGACGAACGTTTCGCAGGAAGGGCCAACAACGGAAAATGGAGCGAGAGTGCCCTTGCCGTCATTCACAACGCCAGGCTGGATGCGGTTTGCAGGAACATCAAGAACAAGAACGTCACCATCTGGACGCTGAGCTTCACCTTGCCGCTCAACAACCATACGCGCGGTTGCGCGACAGGTGAAAGCCGGGCGATGCAGGCCAACGACCGGCAGAAGCTGATCGATAATTTCCGCCGGATCGCGACCAGCATCGCGGAACTCAGGCTGGTCAACTGATGGCGAGCATGGCCACCCTCCTTCGCCGCATCATGCCCGGCCGATTGTCGCGCGACGAAAGCGGCATCACCGCGATCGAATTCGGGATCGTCGCACCGGTGCTGTGCCTGATGCTGACGGGGATGTTCGATATCGGGTTCCAGGGTTACGCGCAGACCACGATCAAGGGCGCGATGCAGGAAGCGGGGCGGAAGTCCTCGCTCGAACCCACGCTTATCACCACCAGCGAACTGGACGGCGACGTGCGCGCCGCGATCCACCGAGTCATACCGCGCGCCGATGTGACGTTCACCCGCAAGAACTACGCAACCTTCGGCGACGTCGGAAAGCCGGAGGACTTCACCGACGGCAATGGCAACAATGTATGCGACAATGGCGAACCGTTCTGGGACGTCAACGCCAACGACAACTGGGATACCGATCGCGGCGCGGAAGGGCTTGGCGGGGCGCGCGACGCGGTGCTCTACACAACCACCGCGACCTATGCCCGCGTCTTTCCGCTGCATGGTTTTATCGAGGGAATGTCGGACACCGTTACCGTGACCGGGCAGACCGTCCTTCGCAACCAGCCCTATGACGAACAATCGTCGCGGGTTCCCGAAGTGAAAAATTGCGACGATGGTTGACATGACACGCCTGCAGCTCCGTTCGCGCCCGATCCTGCGCCCCTGTTTGCGTTCATGCCTGAACGGTTTGCGACGCGACAGGAGCGGTGTCGCGCTGATCGAATTCGCTTACTCCCTGCCCATCCTGTGCATCCTGTCGATGGGCGGCATCGAAATCGCCAACTACGCGATCACCAACATGCGGATCAGCCAGGCGGCGATGCAGATCGCCGACAATGCCTCGCGCATCGGCGACCGCGACGCATTGGTCGCACAGAAGATCTACGAAAGCGATATCGACGACATATTCAAGGGCGTCGATCTCCAGGCGGGCGAGAACGCCGAACTGTTCGAACGCGGACGGGTCATCGTCAGCAGCCTGGAACGCAACAAGGATGGCGGTCAGTGGATTCACTGGCAGCGGTGCATGGGGAAGAAAAAGGTCGGCAGCTTTTATGGCCCGGAAGGCACCGGCGCGACCGGGACGTCCTTCGCCGGGATGGGTCCGACAGGCGAAGAGCTTAAGGCGGTCGAGGACCAGGCGATCATCTATGTCGAGATCATCTACGATTACGAACCATTGCTGACCAACGATTACGCGGTGGAATATACGACCGGCAAGACCATCCTGTCGCAATCCGCCTTCAACGTGCGCGGAACGCGGGACTTGTCGAAAATCTATCCCAACCCGCCGGCACAGGTCCGGTCCTGCAACAAATACGATTCCGAATGACCGCCGGCCGCACCCCGTCGTGAATGCCCGCAATTCACTCCTGATCCTCGGCGCGATCCTGCTGATCGTATCGCAGTTGTTCGGGGAGGATTCGACGATCGCCGCCCTCGCCTCTTCCGACGATGCCGAACTCCAGGCGGCGATGACCCGCGGCGAAACCGCGCTTACCGCCTCGACACGAGCCGATATACCTCGCCGTACGGCACGCCCGGAGCGGACGGCGGACGGCGGGTCGCTCGCCGATTTCTACGGGACCGGTGACGCCGGTGATGGCGAACCGGACGCGGATGTCGAACCCGTAGAGGTGCCGGTGATCCAAACATATTCGGGCGGCACCAGCCGCGCGTATCGTGGCCCTGCGGCACCGGAGGACGCAGCCGCGCTGCGCCGGGAGACGATCCCCGACTTCTGAAATGCCGGAGACCGATCGGGCAGTATCGCTCCATAGTGTTCAGTCGCACCATGCGCTGTTAAGGCGCGGTCCCATGCAAACCGGCATCCTCGTCTCGCTCGCCGCTTATTTCCTGCTGATGATCGCCATCGGCCTTTTCGCATGGCGTCGGTCGAGCGCGGACAGCGCCGGTTACCTGCTGGCGGGACGCAATCTTCATCCCGCGGTCGCGGCGCTTTCCGCCGGTGCATCGGACATGTCCGGCTGGCTGCTGCTGGGCCTGCCGGGCGCGCTATATGCCGCCGGACTGGTGGAGGCATGGATCGGTATCGGCCTGTTCGTCGGCGCCTACGCGAACTGGGTCATCGTCGCCCCGCGCCTGCGTCGGCAGAGCGAGGAGCGGGGCAATGCGCTGACGATCCCCCAATTCCTCGCCAATCGGTTTCCCGAACGCGCGGTCGCCCTGCGGGTCGTGTCGGCGGTCATCATCGTCGCCTTCTTCGCCGTCTATACCGCGGCGGGGCTGGTCGGGGGCGGCAAGCTGTTCGAAACCAGCTTCGCCGGCCTGTTCGGCGACGTCGGTCTGTCCGACTACATGCTGGGCATATATCTGACCGCCGGCGTCGTGCTTGCCTATACGATGGTCGGCGGTTTTCTGGCCGTCAGCCTCACCGACTTCGTGCAGGGCTGCATCATGGTGGTCGCGCTGGTTCTGATGCCGCTGGTCATCCTGCAGGACGGCGTCGATCTGGCTGTTGCGACCGCGGCGTCGGATACGCCCGATACCTATCTTTCGCTGTTCGGCGGGCTGAGCGCGATCGGGTTCTTGAGCGCCGTCAGCTGGGGCCTGGGATATTTCGGGCAGCCGCATATAATCGTGCGCTTCATGGCGGTGCGATCGGTCGCGGACATCGCCACCGCGCGCTGGATCGGTATGACATGGATGGCGGTGGCCCTGATTGGCGCGATCGGTGTCGGGATCGCGGGACGCGCCTTTACGCAAGCCAACGGCATTGCCGTGGACGACCCCGAAACGATCTTCATCGTGCTCGCCAATTTGCTGTTCCATCCGCTCGTCACCGGCTTCCTGCTGGCCGCGTTGCTCGCCGCCATCATGAGCACGATCAGTTCGCAATTGCTGGTTGCGTCCTCTTCGCTGACCGAGGATTTCTACCGCCTGTTCCTTCGCAAGCGAGCGAGCGAGCGCGAAGCGGTGAATGTCGGCCGGTTCTGCGTGCTGCTGGTTTCCATCGTCGCCGTAATCATCGCCGGCGATCCCGAAGCTCGGGTTCTGGGTCTGGTCAGCAACGCCTGGGCCGGGTTCGGTGCGGCCTTCGGTCCGCTCATCATCCTGGCGCTTACGTGGCCGCGCATGACAGCCGACGGCGCGCTCATCGGGCTGGTGACCGGCGCGGTGACCGTCGTCGCGTGGATCGCTCTCGACTGGAACGCCGCGTTCCTTAGTGGAGACGGCGTATACGAAATCATACCGGGGTTCATCGCCGCAATGCTGGCCATCGTCCTAGTCAGCAGGGTTTCGGGGCGACGCGCCGTCCATTAGCGATCGGTTAACCATGTTCGTTGCATTCTTGAGGGCATGGTTCGGTATTTCCTTGTCGCGATAGCCGCAATCCTCCTGGCTGGCTGCAGCGTCCTGCCGGACCGCGACGCCGACATGCCCGGGCCCGGCGGATCGGCGGCGGCGGTTCTCAGCCCTTCGCCCGAAGCGCAGCAATGTCTCGCGCGGCTGGGAATGACGGGTTCGCGGTTTACCCCGCTGCCGGACAAGTATTTCGGGGCCGGATGCTCCACGCTCAATTCGGTGCGATTGTCCGATCTTCCGGGCGATTACGCGTTGGTCGGGGTCAGCAATCTTGGACCGGTCGCCTGTCCTACCGCCAGCAGCCTGGCGGCATGGGCGCAATATGGCGTCGACCGCGCGGCACGCCAGATGCTGGGCAGCGGTCTGGCGCGCATCGAAACCATGGGCAGCTATGCCTGCCGCGACGTCGCGGGCACCGGTCGCCGTTCGGCGCATTCGCGGGCGGAGGCGGTCGACGTGGCCGCCTTCGTGCTGCAGGACGGACGTCGGATCAGCGTCCTGGCCGACTGGTCCGATGGTGGCGCGCAGGAACGGCAATTCCTACGGGCGGTTCACCGCAGTGCCTGTCGCCGCTTCGGCACCGTTCTGGGGCCGGACTACAACAGCGCGCACCGCGATCATTTCCATCTGGAGCAGGGTCTGGCCCGCGGCCTGGCTAGAAACGCGGCCGGCGGTTTCTGCCGCTAGTCAGGCTCCGCTCCAAATTGGTCTGATACCCTTCGGTTCAGTTCATATCCGCTTCGATCCGCATACGCACCGCCTGTGCCGAATGCTGCGCGCCCAGCTTGTTCATCATGTTGGAACGGTGGATTTCCACGGTTCGCGGACTGATATCGAGATCGCGGGCGATTTCCTTGTTGCTGCTTCCCCGGCTCAGCCGGTCGAGCACCTCTCGTTCCCGCTGCGAAAGATCTGCGATGCGGTTCCGCGCCGCGAACATCGTCCGGCGCGCTTCGGCAAAAGCTTCCGCCTCCGGTGCAATCGCACGAATCGTGCGCGCGAACGTGGCCTGGTGAAGCGGCAGGGAAAGATAGTCCAGCGCCCCCGCCTTCATCGCGGCCACGATCCGTTCGGGTTGCATGTTCTCGGCCGCGGCGATGACCGGCAGCCAGACGTTCCGTTCGGTCAGCGCCCGCATCAGCGACGCGATACCGCCGCTTTCCTCGATATCATGCGCGACGATCAGACCGACGACAGCGGTCCGGTCGGACAATTCGGAATTATCGGAATAGACCTCCGCATGATGGCCGATCGCGAAAGCCAGATTGGCCATCGCGGCACGGTTGCGGCTGCATGGGTCGATGAAATGAATGGGAGGTTTTGTGTCCATGCCGCCAATCATGGCGGAGCCGCCGCATGGACGCATGGCAAGGCGCATCCGTTTCGGAGCCTAAGCGGGAATGCCTAGCCGCCAATCCCTAGGGGTCTTCGCCTAGGTAGGATTACATCCGATCCGGATGCAATGCTTTGATGCACGATCCGCTATTGCGACGTCTTGACGAAGGAATAGTCGGGCAGGGAGTGAAAAGCGGCGCGCAGGGCGGCCCCCCAATCCGCCGATATAGAATTGAAATATTCGTTTTCGTGGGTGATGCGCCGTTCGTAGGTCGCTTCGAACATGTCGCGTTCGATCACCATCATGTCGAGCGGGAGGCCGACCGAAAGATTGGCCTTCAACGTCGAATCGAAACTGACCATCAGCAGTTTGACCGCGTCTTCGAAACTCATATCGGCGTCATAGGCGCGGATCAGGATCGGACGGCCATACTTGGTTTCCCCGATCTGGAAGAACGGCGTGTCGAAACTGGCTTCGATGAAATTGCCTTCGGGATAGATCATGAACAGGCGCGGCTCCATGCCCGCGATCTGTCCGGCAAGGATGATCGATGCGGTGAACCGCCCTTTCCCGCGCACCCCGTTGCGTTCCTGCGTCTCGCGCACGATTTCGCGCAGTAACTTGCCGATTTCCGATGCGACCTGGAACATCGTGGGCGCTTTCATCAGGACGTTGTCGCGGTCCTCGGGCGCTTTGGTACGCTCCTCCAACTGGCCGATCACCGCTTGCGTCGTCGCCAGATTGCCGGCGGTCATGACCGAAATTATGCGTTCGCCCGGCACCTGCCAGTGGAACATCTTGCGGAACACGGAAATGTTGTCGACGCCGGAATTGGTCCGCGTATCGCTCATCATGACCAGCCCTTTGTTAAGGACCATTCCCACGCAATAAGTCATCGTTTCAACTCCTTTTGAGGTTGCAGGCGACCAGCAACGGCGCGCATCGCACAGGATGCGCGCGGCGCAAGTCCTGCGAACGGAAAAAGATCGTTACTGTTGAACCTGCTGCTGTTCGACCGATACGTTCACTTCCAGAATGTCGCTGGTCGTGCCGAAGCTGATGCCGGTGATCGGTGCCGCGTCGCGGTAATCGCGGCCGGTCGCCACGCGCACGTAACGCGGATCGGGGCTGATGCCGTTCGAGATATCGAAGCCGACCCAGCCAAGCCCGGCGACATGCGCCTCCGCCCATGCATGGGTCGCATCCTGGTCGATGCGGTCGTTCATCATCAGATAGCCGCTGACATAGCGCGCCGGAATATCCATCGCCCGCGCGACGCCGATGAAGATATGGGCGTGATCCTGGCACACGCCGCTTCCCTGCCCGATCGACTGTTCGGCAGTGGTCGTCACCCCGGTTTCTCCAGTGCGGTATTCGACAATTTCGCGGATCATAGCCGACAGCGCATGCAATCGGTCGATCCCTTCGGCTTCGTCGGATTGCAGCCGGCGTATCAGACCGCGCATCTTTTCGCCCGGCCTGGTCAAAGATGTCTGCCCAAGAAAACTCCAGAGGGGCAGATGGCCGGAATGCTGGCCTATCACACCCGCCTGGTCTTCGGTGTCGACCAACCCTTCGCAGCGCACGACGACTTCGCGCGCTTCGGGATCGACCGATATCAAGGTGATGGTGTTGTAGTTCTGGTCCTCGTATTCCAGTTCGCGCGTCGCATTCTCGTAGCTCATGGTCCATTGCGCGATAGACTGCCCCTGCGTCGCCTTGGGGGTCAGTCGCAGACGCTGCAACGCATGCACGACCGGGTCTTCGAACCGGTAGGTCGTCGTATGGCGGATCGATAGTCTCATGCGGTGAACCTGTAATCTTCCGCGATCGCGGCGCTGATGGACGAATTGCGTTCGGTGAAGTTCTGCAGGAACCCGTGCAGGCCCATTTCGAACACCTGGTCGATGGTCACTTCGGACATCCGCATGTCGGATGCGCGCATCATCTCGTTACTGTCACCTTCACGGCCGTGGATACGCGCCAGCGCCGCCAGATTGGTGCGCAGCGCGGAGTGGCAGTAGGCGAGGCTTCGCGGAAACCGTTCGTCGAGCACCAGGAACTGCACGATCCCGCGCGCATCGATATTGCCCGCGTTGAGCCAGCGATAGGCCCGGTCGCCCGATACCGAACGCAGGACATTGTCCCATTGCCCGGTATCCAGACTGGACCCGACATGCGACAGGGACGGGAGTAGCAGATAATATTTGATGTCCAGGATACGCGCGATGCTGTCCCCGCGTTCGACGAAAGTACCGGCGCGCGCGAAGTGGAACCCTTCGTCGCGCAGCATCGATCCGGCCATCGCGCCATGCACCAGCATGCCCGCCTTTCTGATATCGGCGACGACGCCGCCGACCTTGCTTTGGGGAACGGGCCGCTTGAGTTCATCGTTCAGTTTCATCCAGCTTTCGTTGATCGCTTCCCATACCTCGCTGCTGATGGCGTTGCGGACCATGCGCGCATTGGTGCGGACCTGTTCGAAGGTGCTTCGGATATTGGTGCTGTTGGATGGATCGCGCAGAATGAAGTTCCATGCGTTGGCACCGGAAAATTCGTCGTAGCTTTGCTGGAAGACCGCGCTTTGTCCGCTGGTCTTGATGACCGAACGCCATTCATCCGCCGCCTTCTCATTGTCGCGGGTGATCGACATCCGCAGCCCCGCATCGAGCAGGCGCGCCGTATGTTCCGCCCGTTCAAGGTAGCGGAACATCCAGAACAATCCGTTCGCCGTGCGGCCTAGCATGCGCGCCCCCAGATGTTACGTGTCATGCGCATCAATCCTTCAGCACCCATGTGTCCTTCGTGCCGCCCCCCTGGCTGGAATTGACCACCAGCGATCCTTTCTTGAGCGCCACGCGGGTGAGGCCGCCGGGCGTGATGTCGATACCGTCCGGCGACACGAGCACATAGGGCCGAAGATCGACGTGACGCGGCGCGAGCCCGCTTCTGGTGAAGATCGGCGTGGTCGAAAGCGCGAGCGTAGGCTGCGCGATGTAGTTTTCCGGTGTCGCCCGCAATTTGTCGCGAAATTCCGCCACTTCCCTGCGCGAGGAGGTCGGGCCGATCAGCATGCCGTAGCCACCCGAACCATGCACTTCCTTCACCACCAGCTCTTCCAGATTGTCGAGCACATAGGCGAGGCTGTCCTCGTCCGCGCAACGCCAGGTGTCGACATTGGGCAGAAGCGGTTTCTCGCCGGTGTAGAACTCGACGATTTCGGGCATGAAGCTGTAGACAGCCTTGTCGTCGCAAACGCCGGTGCCGGGAGCGTTGGCGATCGTGATGCCGCCCGCGCGATAGACGTCCATGATACCCGGCACGCCCAGCATGGAATCGGGATTGAAGGTCAGCGGATCGAGAAACTCGTCGTCGATCCGGCGGTAGATCACGTCGACCGGTTCATACCCGCAGGTGGTCCGCATCTGAACCCGCCCGCCGACGACGCGCAGATCGCTGCCCTCTACCAGTTCCGCGCCCATCTGATCGGCGAGGAAGGCGTGTTCGAAATAGGCGGAATTGTAGATGCCCGGCGTCAGGACTGCCACGTTGGGCTTGCCGAGCGTGCCTTCCGGTGCGCAGGCGGCAAGGCTTTTTGCCAGACGTCGCGGATATTGCGACACCGGCTCGACTTCGACTTCGCTGAACACTTCGGGGAACATCGCCATCATCGTTTCGCGATTTTCCAGCATGTAGGATACGCCCGACGGGGTGCGCGCATTGTCTTCCAGGACGAACCAATCGTTTGCGCCGGTCCGCACCAGATCGATACCGACGATATGGGTGTAGACGCCGCCCGGCGGGGTGAAGCCGACCATCTGCTGCAACCAGGCGGCGTTGTTGCGGAACAGCCGTTCGGGCACACGGCCCGCGCGGATGATCTCCTGCCGGTGGTAGAGATCGTACATGAAGGCGTTCAATGCACTCACGCGCTGTTCGATACCGCGGGTGAGCTTGCGCCACTCATTCGCGCCGATCGCGCGCGGCACCATGTCGAAGGGAATGAGGCGTTCCTCCGCCTCGTCCTCGCCATAGACGTTGAAGGTAATGCCGGTCTTGCGAAAATTGCTTTCCGCTTCGGCATGCTTGGACTTCAGCCAGCGGCTGTCCTGGCTTTCGAACCAGTTGCAGTAACCTTCGTAAGCCGGGCGGACGCTGCCGTCGGCCCCGTGCATCTCGTCGAAATTCTTCGGCTTTTCGATTCTGAACCCTTCCCTCGCTGCCTGTCCCGCTATGACGGGTGGTATAACATGTGCCGCCCCATTGCACGTGGTCTTTGCCGGCGATGCAACAACGACGCCCCTCCTATTAAACGACGCGGCCGCTTAGAGTTCCTCGATGACCGCGCGGATGCATTTGGGGGAGTAGGAAAAGCCGAGATGGTTGCAGTCGATCTCCACCGCCCGGTCGCGTTCGCCGTCCTGCCCCCTGGTCGTATCGGGGCTGACGATACCGTCGCGCGCACTCCAGAAAGCGACCGTCTCCACCGGCGGTTTCTCAGCCATGTCGCCGTCGATCGGCGGCGCGTCGACGGGGTGTCCGGCGACGAACTGATAGATGCGCCAGGCATTGTTCGCGCGCGGATTGCCGGAGAACGGGGAACCCATGGTGATGACCTTGGCCACCCGATCGGGCTGCCGCTTCGCCAGTTCGCGCGCGAACAACCCGCCGAGGCTCCAGCCGATCAGCACGACCTCGCGCCCATAGCGTTGATGAACCTCGATAAGCCGCCGTTCGAGGAACAGGACGTTTTCATCCGTCGGACCGAGATTGAAGCCCATGCCCCAGCGTTTGACCGTATGCCCCGCCCGTTCAAGCTGCTGCGCCATGTAACGCATGCGGATGGGATGGGTCGCAAAACCGGGTAGCAGCATGATCGTGCGCGGATCGTTCGCCCGGGCCACGTCGAAATCGCGGAACAGGCGCTTCACCGGTTCCAGCACGACGCGCGCTTCCGCCAGAAAGTCGCGCAGGCGCGGGCGTTCGACCGGATCGGGATTGGGCTGACGCGCCAGTTCCAGCCTCTTTGTTAGCTCGACTTGCGCGATCGCGGGCGGCGCTGCGATATCGGCTTTCTTGCTGCGGTTGAAGGCCACGGTCGCGCTTCCTTGTTCTTGTCACCCGCAGCTATGCCGGGCGCGCGCCGATGACGCAAATATGAACCGTCTTGCTCCCCCGTAGCATCGCCCCCATATCGCCGCCATGAGTGAACTCGTCATACGCCGCGGGCTGGAAGAACCCGATACGACCGGGGAGTTCGTGCCCCACAAACCCAGCCGCCCGGACAAGAGCATGGGCGGCAAACGGTTCGAACTCGTCTCGAACTACGAACCGGCGGGCGACCAGCCGACCGCGATCGCGGAACTGGTCGCCGGCGTGGAGGAAGACGAAAAGACGCAGACCCTGCTCGGCGTCACCGGCAGCGGCAAGACCTTCACCATGGCCAAGGTCATCGAGGAAACGCAGCGCCCCGCCCTGATCCTGGCACCGAACAAGATCCTCGCCGCGCAGCTCTACGGCGAATTCAAGAGCTTCTTTCCCAACAATGCCGTCGAATATTTCGTCAGCTATTACGACTATTACCAGCCCGAAGCCTACGTGCCGCGCAGCGATACCTATATCGAGAAGGAATCGAGCGTGAACGAAGCGATCGACCGGATGCGCCATTCGGCCACGCGGTCGCTGCTGGAACGCGACGACGTGATCATCGTCGCCTCCGTCTCGTGCCTGTACGGTATCGGTTCGGTCGAAACCTATTCGGCGATGATCTTCGACATCAAGACCGAAACGTCGGTCGATCAGCGCGAGCTCATCCGCAAGTTGGTCGCGCTGCAATACAAACGCAACGATGCGGGTTTCGCGCGCGGCAATTTCCGGGTGCGCGGCGACAGTCTGGAAATCTTTCCTAGCCATCTGGAAGACACCGCCTGGCGCGTCAGCTTCTTCGGCGACGATATCGAGGCGATCAGCGAATTCGACCCGCTGACGGGCAAAAAGGGCGAAAGCCTGAAATCGGTGCGGATCTACGCCAATTCGCACTACGTGACGCCCGGCCCCACGATGAAACAGGCCAGCGCTGCCATCAAGTTCGAGTTGGAAGAACGCTTGAAAGAACTGAACGAGGAAGGTCTGCTGCTGGAGGCTCAGCGACTGGAGCAGCGGACCAATTTCGATCTCGAAATGATCGCCGCCACCGGCAGCTGCGCGGGGATCGAGAATTACAGCCGTTTCCTGACCGGTCGGCTACCCGGCGAGCCGCCGCCCACCCTGTTCGAATATCTGCCCGAGAACGCGCTGCTCTTCGTCGATGAAAGTCACCAGACGGTGCCGCAGATCGGCGCGATGGCGAAAGGCGATCACCGCCGCAAGATCACGCTGGCGCAATATGGCTTCCGGCTGCCCAGCTGCATCGACAACCGCCCGCTGCGCTTCAACGAATGGGACGCGATGCGCCCGCAGACATTCGCCGTCTCGGCGACGCCCGGCGGGTGGGAACTGGAGCAGACGGGCGGCGTCTTCGCCGAACAGATCATCCGGCCCACCGGCCTGATCGACCCGCCGGTCGAAATCCGTCCGGTCGAGGATCAAGTGCAGGATTGCATCGACCAGTGCCGCAAGACAGCACAGCAGGGCTATCGCACGCTCGTTACTACCCTGACCAAGCGGATGGCGGAGGACCTCACCGAATTCATGCACGAGGCCGGCCTGCGAGTCCGCTACATGCATTCCGATGTCGAGACGCTGGAACGGATCGAGCTCATCCGCGACCTGCGGCTGGGCGTGTACGACGTTCTGGTCGGCATCAACCTGCTGCGCGAAGGGCTCGACATTCCCGAATGCGGGCTGGTGTGCATTCTCGATGCGGACAAAGAAGGGTTCTTGCGCAGCGAAACCTCGCTGGTGCAGACGATCGGCCGGGCAGCGCGCAACGTGGACGGGCGCGTCATTCTCTACGCCGATCGCATTACCGGCAGCATGGAACGGGCGATGGCGGAGACCGATCGCCGGCGGGAGAAGCAGCAGGCCTACAACGACGAACACGGCATCACGCCGACCACCATCCGCAGCAACATTCAGGACATCGTCGCGCACACGGCGAGCCAGGACGGCGTGACCATCGGCACCGGCGACGCCGAGGTCAACAACCTCGTCGGGCACAATCTGCGCGGTTATATCGAAGATCTGGAAAAGCGGATGCGCAACGCCGCCGCCGATCTGGAATTCGAGGAAGCCGGGCGTCTGCGCGATGAAATACGCAAGCTGGAAAACGACGAGCTGGGTCTGCCCGATGCCGACAAGAAGGCGCCGCTCGTCGGCCGCGCAACCGAAGGGCGGCCGGGCACGCGCAAGACCCGCTATGGCAGAAAACAGCGCAAATGGGGCGGCTGACGATCGCGACGGGCAGCGTGGCCCTCGTCCTTGCCGCTACCCTCGCCTCCTGTGATCCCCCCGCCCCCCGCGAGGCGGCGAAACCCGGCGTGATGCAAGCCACGCGCGACCGGCCTTCGGCCCCGATCGAGTCCCCCGACACGAAAGGCGCGATCTGGGCGGGCGGTGAGAGGGACGCGCTTCTTTACGGCAAACCGGGTGAACCGCCGCTGCTGAGCTTGGTCTGCCATTCGCGCGCACGGCTCGATATCATGCGGCACGCCCCCGCCGATGCGGGAGCCAAGGCGCTGATGGCGATGCTCGGTGCAAAGGGAAATGCCAGACTGCCCGTCGATTCGGTCACGAATGGCGAAACGTCGCTGTGGTTGGGGCAATACCGGCTCGACAACCGCGAACTCGATGTGCTGACCAGTTCCGGACCGATCGAAGTGACGATCCCCGGTGCCGGCAGCCTGATCCTGAACGCCAGCGACAAGCCGGGCGACTTCCTTACCGAGTGTCGCGCGCCCGCCTGACCAGCGCGTCGGGGGCCAGCACCTGCGGTAGGACCGTCTTGCGGCCATCCGTATCGTACCAGACGTAAAGCGGGATGCCCGCCACACCCTGCTGCGCAAGATAGCGGGTGATGTCCGCATCGCGGCGAGTCCAGTCGCCCCGGATGGCTATGACGCCCGCATCCGCGAATGCCGCACGCGTCGCCTCGCGTTCGATCGCAACGCTTTCATTGACCTTGCAGGTCACGCACCAGTCGGCGGTGAACCACAGGAAGACGGGACGCTCGTCGCGCCGCGCCCGGGCCTGCGCCTGCGACAATGTATGAGCGGAGTAGGGCATGGGCGAAAGGATCGAGCGCGCGTCTGTTCCATGAGCCGCGTCGAAGGTGTTCGGCAAGGCGATCCCTCCCAGAACCAGAAACGGCACCGCGACCAGACCGAATGCGGGCCAGGCCATCCTGCCGTTGTGTTGCAGCTTGCCCGTCACCCACAGTCCCGCCACGACACCCGCGACCATCACCAGCGCGATCGTCGCGAAGGTCCGGCCGCCGAGCTGACCGGTCAGCCATACCAGTGCCAGCGCCGTCAGTCCCATCGGTATGGCGAGCAACCGGCGAAACCGTTCCATCCAGGCGCCCGGCCGCGGCAGACGGCGGCGCAGCGCGGGAATTAGTCCGATAGCCAGAAAAGGCAGTGCGAGACCCAGACCCAGAGATGCGAATAGCAACAGCGCCGGCCCGGTCGGCAGGAGCAGCGCCGCACCCAGCGCGGCGGCCATGAACGGACCGGTGCAGGGCGTCGCCACAACCGCAGCCAGCAGGCCGGTGGCGAACGCGCCGGCAGGTCCGCCCCGCCGGGTCGGCGCGATGGCGGGCAATTCGAACAGGCCGGCTAGATTGGCGGTGATGATGGCCGCCAGCAACAGCAGCGCCACCACCACCCATGGTTCCTGCAACTGGAACGCCCAGCCGATCTGCTCCCCGCCGGCACGCAACGCCAGCATGAGGACGCCCAATGCTACACAGGCGAGCACCACGCCCGCCGTATAGGCGACGCCTTCGCGCCTCGCCTGCGCTTCGTCGGTTCCGGCCCGGGCCAGGCTCAACGCCTTCAGGCTCAGGATGGGAAAGACGCAGGGCATGATGTTCAGGATCAACCCCCCGGCCAGCGCCGCCAGTATCAGCAACGCCAGATCGGGCGTATTTTCGCTACCGGCCTCGATCGGAACACCGTCACCGGGCACCGCGCCGGCAGTGGCGGAAAAGCGCACCCCCCGGCCATCCTCGAACGCCAGAATGCCGGAGACGGCCGCATTCGATTGTGCCCCGGGGGCCAGCGGGATGGTCGCGATCAACCAATCGCCCTTGCGCGTAAACGTCTGCATCGCGGCATAGCGCACGATGTCGCGTTCCCCGACATAGACATGCGGTTCGGTAAGCGGCGCGGATGCGGGCAGGGGGATGGCCAGACGCAGCACATCGCCCGCCACCGCGAACCGTGCGCCCTTGTCGAGGACCGGCGGTATCGCCGCCAGCCATTCGCCGAAGGAAGCATTGCGGTTCATGCCGCCCAGCGTCACGCTGGTCTGCAGACGCGCCTGTTCGGGTACGCAGATCGCGTCGGTACAGGCCAGCCACTGCGCTATCAGTCCGATCGTCGCCCTGTCGGCGCCGCCTCTCGCATTGCCCGCGTCGGCAGTCTCGCGGGGAACCGTGACCGGAACCAGTACCGCGTAATCGCCTTCGTAGACATGGTTCATCAACCCGCCGATCAGCAGCCGCCGGGGAACGGGATAAAGGGGTTCGCCGACCGTCCACCCCGGCGGCAACGCCCATTCCAGCTCCATACCGTAACCCGCATCGCCGGGGTTACGCCAATATCCGTGCCATTCGTCGCTCACCGGTTCGAAGCGAATGGCGACATGGAATGTCGAACCCGCCCGCGCTTCTCCGTCGGCGATCAGGCTCGCCGCAAGATTGTTTGTAGATTGCGCCGCTCCCTGCGCCAAAACCCCCCGCGCCGAGGCCCCCGACAGGCCGAGCGACCCCCATGCCAGCAGGAGCGCCGAGAAGAGCAGGCGTAGGGTGAACAGGTGGCGCATTGTTTCCGGGGACAGTCGATGCGAAGGAACGGCGGTCCCCGCCATGTAGGGGCGCAGCCATGAACGCGCAATTCACGGCGCAGGAGGCTGGTCCACGCTTGCGAAGTCGCGGCGCAGCGCACACATACGAGACCATGTCCGAAAGATCGCACGATACGCCGCCGCAGATCGCCGACTCCGCCGATCTCCTCATTGTCGGTGGCGGACTGGTCGGCATGACCCTGGCACTGACCGCCGCGCGCAGGGGGATCGCGAGCCAGGTCGTCGACCGCGCCGACCCGGCGGAGTTGACGGCGGAGGGATTCGACGGGCGGGCATCGGCGATTTCCACCGCGAGCTGGAACCTGTTCATCAATATCGGACTGGCGGACAGGCTGGAACCGCACGGGTCGCCCATCTCCGCCATCGCCGTGTCGGACCAGCGCAAGCCCGGCGAAATCCGCTTCGCGCCCGAGCCGCATGAAGGGTCGCTCGGCCGGATGTTCGCCAACCGGACATTGCGCCGGACCTTGTTCGAGGCCGCGCGGGAAGAACCGCTGATCGCGTGGCATCCGAAGGCCGACATCGCGTCCCGCCAGCGGACTGGCAACGGCGTGGCCGTGACCCTCAAAGACGGGCGAAGGCTCGAAGCGCGACTGATGGTCGGGGCCGAGGGTCGCCATTCGCCGACGCGGGAGGAAGCCGGCATCGCCATTGCCAAATGGGATTACCGCCACCGCGCGATCATCGCCGGTCTGACGCATGCAGAACCGCACGAACAGGTCGCATGGGAAATCTTCTATCCCGACGGTCCTTTCGCATTGCTTCCCATGCTCGACTTGCCCGATGGCCACCATCGCAGCGCCCTCGTTTGGACGGTGGACGAAGCGGATGCGAACGGAATTCTGAAGTTGCGCGACCGTGCGTTCGTGGCCGAACTGGTCAAACGGATGGGCGCGATCTTCGGCGAAATCGAAGAGGTGGGGCCACGTTCGTCCTACCCGCTCGGCTTTCATCACACCGCCAAGATCACCGGCCGGCGGCTTGCCCTCGTCGGCGATGCGGCGCACGGGATACACCCCATTGCCGGGCAGGGGCTCAATCTGGGTCTGCGCGATGTCGGCGCGCTGGTGGAAGTGCTTGGCGAAGGAATGCGCCTGGGGCTGGAGCCGGGCGATGCGCAGTTGCTGCAACGCTACGAAAACTGGCGCGGGCTCGACGCGTTCATGGTCGCTTTGGCCACCGATGGACTCACCCGCCTGTTCGGCGTTCCGGGGAACGGCGCGTCGGCGCTCCGCCGGCTGGGCATGACCGGAGTCGAGCGGACACCGGTCTTGAAAAACTGGTTCATGGACGAAGCGCGCGGGATAACCGGCGATCTGCCGCCATTGCTCGACACGGCCTACTGATCGGCGCGACTTACCGGATCAGGTTCTCGCGGCCGGGCGTAGGCTGGCGGACGGGCGCCCCCTCCCCGTCCCGCAGCCGTTGCGGTTCGACCACGGCGGAGGTTTCGATAAGATCGAGCGCGCGCTGGGCCGCAGCATAGCGTTCCGCATCGGCAATCCAGCCGCGCGCATTGGCCGCGCCGGGCAGCTGCCGCACTTCCTCGATCGCCGAAGCCACCCGGCCGCTTTGCAGAAACAGCCTCGCGCGGTCGAGCCGGCGCTGCGGCTGCGGGGACGGCGCGCTTTCGCGGCGGACGACGAACAGTTGCCCCAGCTCCCGGCGAAACCGATCGAAGGACGGTTCCTGGGTGGTGTTTTCCAGTTTCGGCGCGAGCCTGTCCAGGCGCGCGATAAGGCCGTCGACCGTGATCGGATCGCGCGAGGTTTCGATGATCGTATCGACCGCATTGGGCAGCGCATCGCTGAACCGCAACCGCAGTTGATCGGCAAGATAGCCAAGTTCCGCCCCGCGTTCGAGAGAGCGACGGGCGGCAAAGGCGATCAGCAGCCCTTCCGCCCGGGCGGCGTTGCCCGATGCCGCCTGCGCCTGCAGATCGAGCCGCGCGAGCCGCTGCTCCGCCGCCGCCAGCCGCTGGTCGAGGCCGCCCTGCTGTTCCGCCACGCGTGCGACCGCACGGGTTGCCGGAGTCGCCGCGGAGGGCGGCGGTGCCGCCCGGCCCCGGATGGCTTGGGCCGGTTCAGGTGTTCCTCCGTCATCGTTCGGTGCTTCTTGCGCGGCCTTGCCCGCATCATTGTCGAACATCGCCTCCACGTCGCGTGCGATCCGCGGCGTGCCGTCCCACGTGACATAACCGACGATCAGCCCGCCCAGCAGGAACGCGCACAGTCCGACGCCCAGTATCGCCTGGAAACTGCCGTTCCTGGGCGGTTTTTCAATCGTCGTATCGATCCTGTTTTCCATCGTGTCCCGTATCTTCGACCGGGCTGTAGGCGATAATGCCTTGCCAGGCTATTTACAGCTGAGAAGGCCGATCACCCCTCCCTATCCGCTTTGCACATGGCGGCGATCAATTCCAGCAAAGCCGCGTCGTCCGGTCGGCACGCCGTCCGGACCGAACGCCAGCCGGAACCCGCCGCCCGCGCAATCCTCGGACCGAGAACTGCCAGATCGATTTTATCGCGCAGGACAGCGTGCTCGACCGTTTGTTGCGCAAAATACCTTGCGGTTGCCGCGGAATGCAGGATCACGATCGGCTGCCCCCGCAGCAGTTCCACCGCTTTGACAGGCATGTCGTTGTATCGGGCGCGATACACCGTGATGTCGCGTATGCTCTGTCCGGGATGGGGCGACAAGGCAATGCGCTCCTCCCCGCCGAGGCGAAGGTAGCGGCATTCCTGGCGGGCATTGGCATCGAGGACGTTCTGCAAGCCGCCCGTGCCGATATGCGCGACGACGAAGCCCGCATCCCTCGCGGCGCGTGCCGTGATTTCTCCGACGCAGGAAACGGGCAGGTGACGGATGCTTTCGAGCCCTTCGCCGCCGTGACGAAAGACATTGGCGCTGCCGATCAGCAACGCATCGAAGGCCGCTGTTGCGGGCCGTGACCAGCCGACAGGCACGATGCGGGACAAAGGAAATCCATGCATGTTTAAGCCAAGCTTTCGGCCGGCCTCCAGCGTTGCCGACAATCCCGGTTCGGGTCGCAGCGCGATAATCGGACGCATGCGGTCCGCGCTCACTCCGCAGACCTGAACAGGCGTGCGACCTGGCGGGGCGCGCGGTCCAGCAATTGGCAACCCAACCCGCGGAACGCCTCCAAATTATCGGGATGGCCGGTTACGGCATCGGCAATGCGGATGGCCCCATCGCTGCTGAAGATGCTGGCCTGAAGACACAGCTTGTCGCCCTCCCACGCGCTCAACGCAGCGATCGGACTGTGGCAGTTGCCGCCCAGACCTTCCAGCAAGGCACGTTCCGCCATCACGGTGCGCCGACTGGCCGGGTGGTCGATCGCACGCAGCAGATCGCGGACATTCGTATCGGAACGGTTGCATTCCAGCCCGATCGCCCCCTGCGCCGGAGCGGGCAGGAATTCCTGCGGCTGAAGCACCGTACCGACCCCCGCACGGCCCGACCGGTTCAGCCCGGCGGCGGCCAGCAGCGTAACGTCCGCTTCCCCCGCAGCGAGTTTCGCCAGCCGGGTCGCCAAATTGCCGCGAAACATCACGATGGTGCAATCGGGCCGGTAATGAAGGATCTGGGCGGCGCGGCGCGGCGCGCTGGTCCCGATCCGCGCTTCCTGCGGGATGGCACGGATGGATGGCGCACCGATCAGCACGTCGCGCACGTCCTCGCGTGGCAATATCGCAGCGATCACGAGGCTTTCGGGTCGCTGCGTTTCCACATCCTTCATCGAATGGACGGCGGCGTCGATCCGTCCTTCCGCAAGCCAGATGTCCAGTTCCCGCGTCCACAGCGCCTTGCCGCCAATATCGGCCAGCGGGCGGTCCTGGATCTTGTCGCCGCTCGCGCGCACCTTGACCAACTCGACATCGTCCGGCGCCCAGCCATGCGCCGCGCACAGCCGGTCGCGCGCTTCCCCGGCCTGGGCCAGGGCGAGCGGCGACTGCCGGGTTCCCAGACGAAGGCGGGGGGCCGTCACGGCAGCTTTGCAGGCGTCGCATCGAACATCGGGCGCTTGCCCTAGCCACCCATCTCGTTAAGGGAAAGCGCCATGGGTATCGTTCTGGGCATTGAATCGAGCTGCGACGAAACCGCCGTCGCGCTGGTATCGAGCGACCGCACGATCATTGCCCAACGCATCGCTTCCCAGATCGAGGCCCATGCGCCCTATGGCGGCGTGGTTCCCGAAATAGCCGCGCGGGCCCATGCCGAAAAACTTGCCCCGATGATCGCGGATGTGCTGGACGAAAGCGGCGTCGCGCTGACCGATTGCGCCGCCATCGCCGCGACGGCGGGGCCGGGCCTGATCGGCGGCGTCATGGTCGGATTGGTCAGTGCCAAGGCGCTGGCGATGGCGAGCGACGTGCCGCTCATTGCCATCAACCATCTGGAAGGCCATGCCCTGTCTCCGCGGCTGAGCGATCCGTCCCTTGAATTCCCGTATCTTCTGCTGCTGGTGTCCGGGGGACACTGCCAGATCCTGCGCGTCGAGGGCGTCGGCGAATATCACCGTCTCTCCACGACGATCGACGACGCCCTGGGCGAGGCTTACGACAAGACCGCCAAGATACTGGGCCTCGGCTATCCCGGTGGCCCGGCGGTCGAGCGACTGGCGCGGGACGGAGACGCAAACGCGGTACCGTTGCCCCGCCCGCTAAAGGGCAGCCGGGAACCGCATTTCTCCTTCGCCGGTCTCAAAAGCGCGGTCCTGCGCGCGAAGGAAAGCGGCGCGTATCGCGATGCTGATATCGCCGCGGGTTTCCAGCAGGCGGCAATCGATTGCCTGGCTGACCGATTGCGCCACGCGGTCGCGGAACACGGCAGCGCCCCCACTCTGGTGGTCGCGGGCGGAGTAGCGGCGAATAACGCGGTCCGTACCGCGCTGGAGGCGTTTGCCGCGAACCACAGCATGCGGTTCGTCGCGCCCCCGCTGGCGCTTTGTACCGACAACGCCGCGATGATCGCATGGGCCGGGGCGGAGCGGCTGGAACTCGGCCAGTCCGACCCGCTCGATTTCGTCGCGCGTCCGCGTTGGCCCCTCGACGGCCAGGCGGAACCCGTACGCGGTGCGGGGGGGAAGGCATGAGCGCAACCGGGGTCATCGGCGTCGTCGGGGGCGGCGCATGGGGCACGGCGCTGGCGCAGATGCTTGCCTCCGACGGGGCGGCCGTGCGCATCTGGGCACGCGAAAGCGAGCTTGTGGACGAAATCAACGCACGACATACCAATTCGCTGTTCCTGCCCGATGCACGGCTGCATGAAACGATCACTGCGACCGGCGATCTGACCGATCTGGCGACATGCGGAACCATTCTGGCCGTGACCCCCGCCCAGCATCTGGACGCGGTGCTTCGATCGATGACGGCGCACCCCGCCGACCTGGTCCTGTGCAGCAAGGGGATCGAAGCAAAAAGCGGCCGGCTGATGAACGATGTCGCGCAGGAGGCCGCCCCGCGCAGCGCCATCGCGATACTATCCGGCCCCACCTTCGCGCATGAAGTCGCCGCCGGACTGCCCACCGCCGTAACCCTCGCCTGCAGCGGTGGGGAAGCGCAGTGGAACCGCCTGAAACCCCTGATCGCCCGGCCGCAATTCCGGCCCTATTACAGCGACGATGTCATCGGGGCGGAGATCGGCGGCGCAGTCAAGAACGTGCTGGCGATCGCATGCGGGGTGGTCGAAGGGCTGGCCCTGGGGCAGAACGCGCGGGCGGCCCTGATCGCGCGCGGCTATGCCGAGATGCTGCGGTTCGGGGAGGCGATGGGGGCGCATCGCGAAACCCTTGCGGGACTGTGCGGGTTGGGCGATCTGGTGCTGACCTGTTCCTCCGCGTCCAGCCGCAATTTCTCGCTCGGCAAGGCGCTGGGCGAAGGTGCGAGCGCGCGCGCGCTGATGCAGGACCGCACGACCGTGGCCGAAGGCGCGCATACCGCGCCGGTGTTGCAGGAACTGGCGACGAAGCATGGTCTGGCCATGCCGATCGTCGATGCGGTCAATCGTCTCATCGAAGGCGCTCCGGCGGACATGATCGTCGCCGACCTCCTGTCCCGGCCCCTGACCGCGGAAACCGGCGCCGCCTGAGGGCCGCCCGTTTGCCGCACCATGAGCCAGACGGGCCAGCCGAACGCGGAACTACCGGAAGGGGGCGAACCCAGCGCGGAACACCGCGACGACATGGCCGCACTCGCCAAGGGAGGTCGCACCAACGTGTTCGGCTTCGTCCTGCGACTGGCCGCGCGCATCCCGTTCCTGTTCATCGCCGGGCGGCTTTACGATGTCGATGCGGTCGGCCGGTTCGCGTCCGCCCTCGTCGTCGTCGAACTGATGGCGCTCATCTGTTCGCTCGGGGAGAAACGTGGCCTCGCTCAGCGGTTGAGCGAAAGCAGGGCGCACCCCGCCAACGTCGTGTTCGATGGTCTGCTGCTGACGTTCCTGCTGAGCGCGACCGCGGCCGCCTTCTTCTGGTTCGTGCCGCAGCCGATGTTTCCCGCCGGCGAATTCGACCGGATCGACAAGCTGCTGGTGCTGGCGATTCCGGCTTACGCGCTGACGGAAATCGTGCTGGCCGCGCAGGCCTATCGCTACGACATTGCGACCACCGTTCGCGCGCGCGCAGTGGTCGAACCTTGGTCGATCTCGATCCTCGCGGGTGTCCTGTTTTTCGTCATACCGAAGAACGGGCTGGAAATGGCCTATCTCGCTTCGATCTACCTGGGGTTGGCGACCGCATTATGGCCGTTTCTTCGCGGATATGGGCTGCCGAAAGACTGGCGACCGCAGTTAACGCCGATGTTGCGGCAGACGTGGCGGGCGCTTCCACTGGCGACGGCGGACGTGGTGGAATGGGGCACGCGCCGGGTCGACATCTTCATTCTCGGCCTGTTCGCCGCACCGGCCGCGGTCGGTATCTATTACATGGCACAGCAGATCGCCAGCCTGCCGCAGAAACTGAAAACCAGTTTCGAACCCATCCTCGGCCCGGTCATCACCAAGAACCTGAAAGCGAAGAATTACACGATGATCGCCGCGCAGGTGTGCCAGGTTGGCTTCTGGGTCATCGCCGCGCAGGCTGGCATCGCCCTGGCGCTGGGTGTTCCGGGCGAAGCGGTGATGGGGCTGATCGGGCCGAGCTACGTCGGCGGGACGGGCGCGCTCGCCTTCCTGCTGGCGGCAGAAGTGGTGGCAGCGACGGCGGTCGTGTCCGAAGCGGCTCTAGTCTATGTCGCTCGGGTCCGAAATCTATGGATCTCGATCGCGACCATCGCCGTGCAGGCGCTGCTCACATTCGGGCTTATCATGCTTGCCGAAGCCTACGCCCTGTCGGAACCGTTCAAGGCGGCGGCGGCGGCAGGCGCGCTGATGATCGCGCTTGGCGGCGCTTCGCTGGTCAAGGCGATGTTGCTGTCGCGCATATTGGCCCACCCGATCAACATTTGGCGCATGGCAATCCTGTGGGCGAGCGGACCCGCCATCATCGTGGGCTATTGCGCGACGCTGCTGCCGGAATGGCTGGAACTGCTCGTGGGCATACCCGCGATACTCGGCGTCTATTGCTGGATCATCTGGCACCACGGTTTCCGCGACGACGATCGAGTGCTGTTCCGCAAGACCCTGGGCTGACCGGCACGCTGCGGACGCTTGGACCGCCAACGCCCCTTTCATAATCTGGCCCCCGACGGTAAGACGTCGCCATGCCCGTCAGACCGACCATCGCGATCCTCGCAGGTGCCATCGCGCCTATCGTCGCGGGACTGCTGGGTGCCGCCATCAGCGGGGATGCCCTTGCCCGGCGTCTGGCGGATCAGGCCACCACCGCGCTCGAAATGGCGGACCTGTCGATCATACGGACCGATTTCACGACCGCCAATGGCTGGCCGAGCCGGCATCCGGTCCTGTCGGGCGGCGAAGCACTGGACGAACAGGATCGCGCGCGCGCCGCCGATATCGTCGCCGCCATACGCGGTGTCGGCGGAATTCGGTGGATCGACGGATCGATGGTCGCGACGCAGGGTTCGCCATCGACCCAACCGCTGGCTCCGCTGCATTGTCAGGAAGACGTCGAGGCGTTGCTGCGCGCGCGGACCATCCGGTTCGAGGAATCGAGCAGTGCGATCGACGCCGCCAGCCGCGAATTGCTGGACGAGGTGGCCGATGCCCTGCGCCCTTGTCTCGGCAGTATCATCGCGGTTACCGGCCATACCGACAAGTCAGGGCCGGAACCCGGCAATATCGACCTGTCGCGGGAACGGGCGCTAGCCGTGCGGCTGGCCCTGCAGCAGCGCGGTATTCCGCGCGACGGCCTGCGCGCACGCGGAGTGGGATCGCGCGAACCGGTCGAAGGGCTGGCCCCAGGCGACCCGGCCAATCGGCGGATCGAATTCTCGGTCATCGCGACCGAACCGATCCTGCCGACGCCCGTCGACACGCCGGGGGCGCGATAGATGCCCATATGGTTCGAACTCGTCTTCATGCTGACGATTACCTATGTCATCGGTTTGGGGATCGGCTGGTTGCTGTGGGGCGGCGCGCAGGAAGACCCCGAAGATTGAAGGATGGATCATGATTGAACTTGTCGAAGCCAACTGGCTTCTATTCGTCATCGTACTGGTCGTCGGACTGTTGGTGGCTTGGTGGATTTTCATCGCGATGCGCCGCACCGGCGTCGAAACCGACCGCACGGATGTTCTGGACGACGGCAAGGGTCCGGCGGCGCGCAATCAGGCGCTGATGGATGCGCCGCCAGCCGCCGGACCCACCCCTGCGGCAGCAATGCCGCCTTCCGCCGGACCGCCTCCCGCCGGACCATCTGCGCCGGCCACCGTGGACGAACAGCCCGCAGCCGCCGACACGGTCATGGTCACTCCGACCGAAGTGTCTCCGATCGCACCGACGGACGATCCGGTCCTGGCGAACACCGTGCGCCCCGTTGCTAAGACCCCTGCGCCGGACGGCTCAGACGATATCACGCTCATCAAGGGTATCGGCCCGAAGCTGAGCGCGCTGTTGGCCGAACACGGCGTCACACGCTTCGATCAGATCGCCGCCTGGAACGATGCCGATATCGACGCGATCGACGTGAAGCTCGGCAAGTTCCAGGGCCGCATCCGCCGCGATGCATGGGTAACGCAGGCCCAAATGCTGCAAGCAGGCGATACCGCCGCCTATGAGGGACGTTTCGGCAAACTGTAACGCCATTGCACGCTTGCCCCATGCAATCCGGCCTGCGATGAACGGGACTACTTAAAGGAGCGTATATGACCGGCATGGTGCCTTTCAAATGGGACGATCCCTTCGATCTGGAATCCCAGCTTTCCGACGAAGAACGCATGATCCGCGATGCCGCGCATGGTTTTGCGCAAGGCGAATTGCAGCCCCGCGTCCAGGACGCCTATCGCAACGAGACGGCCGCGCCCGAGCTGTTCCCGCTGATGGGCAAGGCCGGCCTGCTGGGCGCGACAGTGCCGGAGGAATATGGCGGGGCAGGCTCCAGCTACGTCGCCTACGGCCTGATCGCGCGCGAGATCGAGCGGGTGGATAGCGGGTACCGTTCGATGGCGTCGGTCCAGTCCAGCCTCGTGATGTATCCGATCCAAGCTTATGGCAGCGAGGAGCAGCGCCGTAAATATCTGCCCGGCCTCGCCAAAGGTGAACTGATCGGCTGCTTCGGCCTGACCGAGCCCGATGCCGGGTCCGATCCCGGCGGCATGACGACCTATGCCAAGAAGGACGGCGACGGCTATTCGCTGTCCGGGATCCAAGACCTGGATCAGCAATTCGCCTTTCGCCGACGTGTTCGTGGTCTGGGCCAAATCGGAGGCGCATGACGATGCCATTCGCGGCTTCGTGCTGGAGAAAGGCATGGAGGGGCTCAGCGCGCCAAAGATCGACGGCAAGCTGTCGTTGCGCGCTTCCACGACCGGCATGATCGTGATGGACGAGGTCAAGCTTCCGGCCGAGGCGCTGCTGCCCGATGTCCAGGGTTTGAAGGGTCCGTTCGGCTGCCTCAACCGCGCCCGCTACGGCATAAGCTGGGGCGCGATGGGATCGGCGGAGTTCTGCTTCCATTCGGCGCGGCAATACGGGCTCGATCGCAAGCAGTTCGGCCGGCCGCTGGCGAACACGCAGCTGTTCCAGAAGAAACTGGCCGACATGATGACCGACATCGGTCTGGGCCTGCAGGCATCGCTGCAGGTCGGGCGTTTGATGGACGAAGGCAAGTTCGCACCGGAAATGATCAGCATCGTGAAACGCAACAATGTCGGCAAGGCGCTGGAGATTGCGCGCCATGCCCGCGACATGCATGGCGGCAACGGCATCAGCGACGAATACCAGATCATGCGCCACATGATTAATCTGGAGACGGTCAACACCTATGAGGGAACGCACGACGTGCATGCCCTGATCCTGGGCCGCGCGATCACAGGACTGGCTGCGTTTTGATGAAATTGCACGGCTATTACCGCAGCTCCACCAGCTATCGGCTGAGGATCGCGCTGGAGCTGAAGGGACTGGCGTTCGAGAACATCCCCGTCAACCTGCTCAGCAGCGAACAGCGCGGCGAAGCGTTCGCCAGTCGCAACCCTTTCGCCACCGTACCGATGCTGGAGGCGGATGGCCGCGACCGGGCGCAAAGCATGGCGATCATCGAATGGCTGGACGAAGCCTATCCCGAACGCCCATTGCTGCCAGCCGACGCGGACGATCGCTATACGGCGCGCGAACTGGCCTATGCGATCGCGACCGAGCTGCATGCGCCGCTCAACCTCCCGGTCTTGAGATATCTCAAGGACGAATACGGCAAATCGCAGGACGAGATCGATGTCTGGTACCGCCATTGGCTCGCCAAGACGCTCGACCCGGTCGAGGCACGGCTGGCTCAGATCGGTAGTGGCGATTTCCTGTTCGATACGCCTGGTATCTTCGAGATCGTGCTTTTGCCGCAGATCTACAATGCGCGTCGGTTCGGGTTCGATTTTTCCGGCAAACCCCACACCACGCGGATAGAAACAGCGTGTCTTGCATTGGATGAATTCAAGCGGGCGCACCCCGACAATCAACCCGACAATCCCGAAAAGGCATCGAACCCATGAAACTCGCAACGCTGAAAGACGGAACGCGCGACGGTAAATTGGTCGTCGTATCGAAGGACATCACCCGCTATTGCGAAGCGGGCAAGATAGCTCCGACCATGCAATACGCGCTCGACAATTGGGCGGCGGTCAGCGGCGATCTGGAAGTGCTTTACCGCGATGTCGAACACCAGTCCGTGCCCTGCGAACGGTTTCACGAAGGCGAGGCGGAAAGCCCCCTCCCCCGCGCCTATCAATGGGCCGATGGCAGTGCGTATATCAACCATGTGGAACTTGTCCGCAAAGCGCGGGGTGCCGAGGTTCCGGACAGTTTCTATCACGACCCGCTGATGTATCAGGGCGGCAGCGACGACTTTCTGGCGCCGCGCGACGACATCCCATTGAAAGACACCGCATGGGGTTGCGACATGGAAGGCGAGGTCGCGGTCATCACAGACGATGTGCCGATGGGCGTGTCGGCCGAGGACGCGGCGGATCACATCAAGCTGATCATGATCATGAACGACGTTTCCTTGCGCGGCCTTATCCCTGGCGAACTGGCCAAGGGGTTCGGCTTCTTTCAATCCAAACCGTCCAGCGCATTCTCCCCCGTCGCGGTCACGCCGGACGAGCTGGGCGATGCATGGAAGGACACGCTTATCCACCTGCCGCTGGAAGTCGATTACAACCGCGAACCGTTCGGCCGGGCGGAAGTTGGCAAGGACGCGACCTTCAACATGGCGCAGCTGGTCGCCCATGCGGCGAAGACCCGCAATCTGGGTGCGGGCTGCATCATCGGGTCGGGGACGATTTCCAATCAGGGACCGGATGGCGATCCGGGCAAACCGGTCAGCGAAGGCGGCGCGGGCTATAGCTGCATCGCGGAAATCCGCATGATCGAGACGATCCGCGACGGCGAAGCGAAAACCCGCTTCATGCAGCCCGGCGATACGGTCAGGATTCAAATGCGCGACAAGGAAGGTCACACGATCTTCGGCGCGATCGAACAGGAAGTCGTGCAGGCGTGATGGTGTCTGCGAGATAGTGTCTTCATGATGTCGATCGGCGATCCGAACCGCATTCCGGTCATCCTCGGGACCGGGCAGATCAACGACCGTCCCGCCACCGGTGCGGAGGGGTTGGATCCTCTGGAACTGATGATTGCCGCCGCGCGCAAGGCGGGTAAGGACGCGGCGGACGGCGTGCTGGAACGCATCGACTGGGTCGGAATCGTCAACCAGATCGGCTTTCCCGAACTTGCCGGCACGCTGGTGTCGGGCGTGTCCGACGCGTTCGGTATCGCGCCCGCACATGCACGCGAAACGCCCACGCCCACCGGTGACAGTCCGATCCTGCTACTGAACGAAGCGGCCAACGCGATCGGAAGCGGCGCTGCCTTGGTCGCCCTGATTGTCGGCGCGGAAGCGTTGCGAACCGCGGGAATGCGGCGGAAGGAAGCGGCTGCGAACGGGGCGCGGGGCCCCTACCCAAAACGCATGCCTGTCGAGCCGGAACCGCGCCATCGCTATGGCCTCAACACGCCGACCGACGTCTATCCCCTGTTCGAAAACGCTGCCCGCCCCGTATTCGGACAGACCTTCGCCGAAGCGCAGCGGGAAAGCGGTCTCTTGTGGGCCGGCATGTCCGAAATCGCCGCGGGCAATCCCGACGCCTGGCTGCGCGAAGCACGATCGGCCAATGCCATTATCGAGGTCACGGCCGACAACCGCCCGATCGCGTTTCCCTATACCAAGCTGCAGGTCGCCAACGCGTCCGTCAACCAGGGCGCGGCGCTGATCGTCACCAGCCTCGCGGTGGCGCGGGAATGCGGCGTGCCGGACACGCGCCTGGTCTATGTCGGCAGGGGCGCCGCCGCGCACGAAGCGGAAGATCCCCTGCACCGGCCCGATTATGCCCGATCGGCCAGCATGGAAGTGTCGCTGACAAAGGCGCTGGAGCGGAACGGTCTTACCGCCGACCAAATCGACCATTTCGAACTCTACTCGTGTTTTCCCATCGTGCCCAAGATGGCGCGCCGCGTGCTCGGTCTCGACGTCGATACGCCGATCACGCGGTTCGGCGGACTGACATTCGGCGGCGGCCCAATCGGCAACTACATGACCCACGCCGCCGCCGCGATGGTCGATACCCTGCGCCAGGATGGCACGAACGCCTTGCTTTTCGCCAATGGCGGCTATGCGACGCACAACCATACCATCCTGCTGACCCGATCGCCGCAGGAAGCAGGGACGTTCCCGCAGGATTTCGACGTTCAGCGCGATGCCGATGCGCGGCGCGGCGCTGTTCCCGACATGGATCTGAGGCGCGGCGGCGCCGGACGGCTCGAAACCTATACGGTGCAGTTCGAACGCGGCGGATCGCCCAAGATGGGTATCGTGGTGGTCCGCCTGGAAGACGGCGCCCGGACATTGGCCGCCGTCCCGCCGTCCGACGATAGCACCATGACCCGGCTGCTGTCGGGCGATCCCGAACTGGTCGGCGCGGGCGGAACCGCGACCGGAACCGGGGACCGCAACCAATGGCGGTTTGACTGATACGCGCTTTTCGATGAAGAGCGCGGCACGCACGTCCCGCCGCTGATTGCAGTGTCGCGCGGCCGGCGGGAAAACCAGGCAGGGGTCAGGCAGGGGGTGTCGATGTTCAAATACTGGTTTTCGATCCCCCTTTGGCAACGCGTCATCGGCGCGCTCATCCTAGGCGGCATCACCGGCTATCTTATGGGTCCGGACGCGGAAAGCATCAAGATTGTCGGTGACGTCTTCATCGACTTCATCAAGATGCTGATCGTGCCACTGATCTTCTTCAGCGTCGTTTCGGGCGTCGCGGCGATCGGCGATCTCGGCCGGCTCGGCAGTGTCGGATGGCGCGCGATCCTGATGTTCGTGATCACCGGACAGATCGCCGTCTGGCTCGGCCTTGCCCTGGGATGGCTGGTCGAGCCGGGCATCGGTGTCGATACATCGATGCTGCAACTGGGCGACACCCCCGCCCCCGCCCCGTTCGACTGGCGCGAAATGGTCCGGTCGATGATCCCGGTCAGCCCCGTCGGCGTCATGGCGGAGGTGCAGGTCCTGCCGCTGATCGTCTTTTCGCTGCTCATCGGGATCGGTATCCTGCTGGCGGGAGACGAAGCCGCCTCGGTCGCACGTATTTTCGACGGCGGCGCGGCCGTGATGCTCAAGGTCACGGCGATTATCATGGAGCTGACGCCGTTCGGCGTGTTCGCGCTGATCGCCTGGGTCGTGGGAACATTGGGACTGGAAGCGGTCGCGGCGCTCGCGAAGCTGGTCGCGATGAACTATCTCGGCTGCCTCCTGATCATCGGGGTCGTCTATGTCGGCCTGCTCGCCCTGATCGCGCGGGTTTCGATCATCGGCTTCTTCCGCGGCATGGTCGATGCGATCGCAGTCGCCTATTCGACTGCCAGTTCCAGTGCCACCCTGCCCGTCACCCTGCGCTGCACGCAGCGCAATCTCGGCGTAAGCAAGCCGACATCCAGCTTCGTGGTGTCTTTGGGTTCGACGATTAACATGGATGGCACGGCCATGTATCTCGGGCTTGCGACGCTGTTTGGCGCGCAACTGTTCGGGGTGACGCTGGGGTTCGAAGATTATCTTATCATCGCGCTCCTGGCGACGGTCGGATCGATCGGCGCCGCCGGCATTCCAGGCGGCGGGCTGGTCATGATGGGCGCGGTGTTCAGCGCGGTCGGCGTACCGCTCGAGACCATAGCCTTCGTCGCGGGCGTGGACCGGATCATGGACATGATGCGCACCGCCACCAACGTGACCGGCGACGCGGCGGTAACGGTCGCGACCGCTTCGCTGATCGAAGAAATCGACAAGGGCGAACTTCGGAGCGCGGACGATATCTGACGGCTCTCCGCACGATGTTCGTCACTGCCCTGTCATACGTCGGCAGAACAGCAGTTGCGCAAACGGACAAGCATCGTCAGACGTAACCGACCGAACAGACAATGGATGCGGACCTTTCGTTATGAAGCACGTCTTGTTGATTACCGCGGCGCTGGCCGTCGTCGTCACCCCTCCGGTCGCGCAGGCGCAGCAGAACGTCGCCTATGGTGGCAGAGAAGCCGCCGACGGGGCCGTTCCCCGCGATGCGGCTTTCGCAAAATTCCGCCCGTCCGAAACGCCGGTCGCGACCCGCATCGATTTCACTTTATGGGACGAGGCGCTGGAGTTCTTCGTGTTCCGCATGGGACGCTCGATCCGCGAAGGCGCGCCAAGCGTCTCCCCCGGCCTCGGCACGCGCCGCGTCTATGGCCATGAATCGCGTTTCCGGCTGGAAGGCAACCGCGTGGCGTTCTCCTATCTCGAAGACGAGGTCGTCGCGTCGCTGACCGACTATCGCAAGGATCTGGAAAACACGGCCAGCCTCGTCGATATCGCCACCCTGGCCCGGAACGAACAGCTCGCCTATTGGATCAATCTCCACAATGTGGCGGTGATCGAACAGATCGCGCTGAACTATCCGCTCAGCCGCCCCGCCTCGATCCGTCTCGATGGCAGCGACCTGCCGATGGACGAGACGCCGTTCATCACCGTGGCGGGCGTCGCCATGAGCCCCAAAGATATCCGCACGAAGATCGTCTATCCCAACTGGAACAATCCCAAGGTCATCTACGGGTTCTTCCGAGGCGAGATCGGCGGACCTTCGATCCAGTCCGACGCCTATTCGGCGAACAATGTCGCCCGTCTGCTGGAGGATTCCGCCGATGAGTTCATCAACTCCCTGCGTGGTACGTCCAAGAGCGGCGACACGTTGAAAGTGTCCCAGATCTACGAAGAAGCGCGCCCGTTCTTCTTCCCGAACTGGGAGGCCGATCTCAAGGACCATCTGCTCACCTATTCCGACAAGACCACCACCGACCTCATCGAGAAAACCGCCGCCAAGGTCGATGCGGATATCTACGAATTCGACATCGCCGACCTCTCGCTTGGCGAGAAGGACCCCAATTACAGCATGATCATGGAAGGCGACCGGGCGCGATCGTTCCGCATTCCGGCGAATATCGCCCGTTTGCTCGGCGAACGGGGCGACAAAATTCGCAAGGCGATGAAGCGTAACAATTTGGAAGGACTGGTAACGGTCATTCCCATCGGCGACCTTACCAAACCCGTTGAACCAGACGAGGTCGAATAGGGCAGGCTGCCCCGATCGATCCTGTTTCTACGGCTCGGGACGAGGCTTTTATCGACAAGAACCGTCTCTTTGGGTTACCAGCCGCGTCGTCATGGCGGATGCCCCAATCCATACGGCCGACAGGTCCGATCCCGACTCGTTCGCGGCCGATCTCAAACTCGCGCTTCGCCGTTTGCCCGGCCCGGTTTCGCTGGTAACTAGCTGCGACGAAAACCGCGAGCCGGCCGGAATGGTCGCTTCTGCCGTCATCCCCGTCAGTATGGAACCGCCCAGCATGCTGGTATCGGTCAATCGCGATGCCAGCATGCACGCGATCATCACCGGTTCGGGAATATTCTGCATCAATCTGCTGTCGATCGAGCAACGCGGCTTCGTTCGGCCTTTTTCCACCCATGCGCTGCGTGATAGACGGTTCGAGACGGGCGACTGGTCTTCCCGCGATGGAATACCATGGCTGCCCAAGGCATGCGCCAGCATCTTTTGCAAAGTGCGCGACACCAAGATCTTCGGAACGCACGAGCTGTTCATCGGGGAAGTGGACGCGGTCAATGTCGACGCCGGTTCGCCCGATGCGCCGCTCGGCTGGATGGAAGGCGATTTCGCCCGGTTCGGCAGCATCGAATGACTGCCTTGCCGTCCACCAAACGGGCGGTGCCAGACGACATCGAATGCCGGTGAAAATGGCGGAGAGACAGGGATTCGAACCCTGGGTACGGTTGCCCGCACAGTAGTTTTCGAGACTACCCCGTTCGACCACTCCGGCATCTCTCCGCGGGGAAACGGACGCCACGTGCTGCGTCCCCTTCGGGTCTGGGACCGCGCGGTTAGCCGATGGGTTGTATGTTGCCAAGTCCTGTTTTGCCCCCGTCGCATGCCGCCGTTGGCACGCGCGGCATGATCGTGCCTTGTGCGTTTGCTGCGGCGCCCTATATTCACCGTCTCATGGAACGCGTTCAGTTTTTCTCGCCCTCCGCCGGTCGGACGATCGACGTGCCCCGCCATACCCAAGCGCGCTTCGGAATCGGCGATGTCGTGCGCCACAAAATGTTCGAATTTCGCGGCGTGATCTTCGATATCGATCCGGTTTTCGCCAATAGCGAGGAATGGTACGAATCCATCCCCGAACACATCCGGCCCGCGCGCGAGCAGCCCTATTACCATCTGCTCGCCGAAAACGACGATTCGTCCTACACCGCCTATGTCAGCCAGCAGAACCTGCTGCCCGACGCCGATGCCGGACCCGTCGATCACCCCAATGTCGCCGAACTGTTCCAGCAGTTTGCCGATGGCCGTTACAAGATGCGTGCCACGCTCACCCACTGACGCAGTTGCGTGAGCGCACGCGGCGCGTCAGTCCTTGAGTTTCCAGCCGGATTTGAGAACACGGTAGGTGACGACCGCCAACGCCAAATTCAACACAGCCAGTCCGATTGCCGCCTGCATCACCGCTTCGCTGCCCGTCCCGATATCGCTGCGGCCGAGGAAACCGTAGCGAAAGCCCGATATGACGTAGAAAAACGGGTTGAGGCGGCTGATGGTCTGGAAAGCGTCGGCCAGATTGGTGATGACGTAGAACGTGCCCGAAAGCAGTGCCAGCGGTGCCACGATGAAATTGGTGACCGCGGCATTGTGGTCGAACTTCTCAGCCCAGATCGAAGTGAGCAAGCCGAACAGCGCCAGCATCACCGCCCCCATCAGGCCGAACCAGACGATCGCCCAGGGGTGCGCAATCGGTAGCGACACGTCCGGCCACAGGACCATGGCAAGCGCCACCGCGCCGCCGACCATGACCGCACGGGTGACCGCCGCCGCGACGATGCCCGCCATCAGTTCCCCTTCCGATAAGGGTGGCATCAGCAGGTCGATGATCGTTCCCTGGATTTTGCCGGCAAGCAGCGAGAAACTGGAATTTGCAAACGCGTTCTGCATCATGCCCATCACGATCAGGCCCGGGGCCACGAAGCTGGAAAAAGCAACGCCCAGCACCTCGCGTCCCGACCGTCCGAGCGCGACGTCGAAGATCACCAGGAAAAGGAGAGTCGTCACCGCCGGTGCCCAGACCGTTTGCGTCTGGACCTTTAAAAACCGCCGAACCTCCTTAATATAAAGGCTCCATAAGCCGATGCGGTTGATACCGGTGATGATCGGTCGGCCGCGCTCCGGAAAATGCGCGCGGCGGGCGGGTGAATTGGTCGCATCGTTTGCTTGATCGGACATGGCGCCGCGCCTAGGACGGTTGCTTTTGACAGGCAAGCACGGTGGCCGATGCGCCGATCGCTGCCAAAACCTTCAGAATATCGGGAATGCACAAATAATGAGCTGGACTGACGAACGGATCGCCACATTGCAGAAGATGTGGGAAGGCGGATCGACCGCGAGCCAGATTGCCGAAGAGCTTGGCGGTGTGAGCCGCAATGCCGTCATCGGCAAGGCGCACCGGTTGGGGCTGAAATCCCGCCCTTCGCCGGTCAAGGTCAATGACAGGAAAGCGGGCAACAAGAAGACGGACGCGGGTAAGGCGGGGGCCGCAGCGGCAAAACCGGCAGCCAGGGCAGCCGCGCGCCGAACCGTTGCCGTGCGCCCGACGCCGAAGCCGGCACCCCCGCGCCCGGCCAGCAACGCCGTGGAGCAGGCGGCGCGGGCCGCCGGGGCCACCATCCCCTCGCAGCCATTGCCGAACAAGAGCGGGGATATGCAAAAGGTCGTTTCCGTCGGACCCGGTGGGTTCCTGCGTCAGGGTCCGGGTGATCAGCAGCCACCCATTCCGCCGGCGCCGCCGCGACGCCTGGTTCCCGCTAAGCCGAGCGCCGATATCGCCGAAAAGACCAGCCTGCTCGATCTGTCGGACAAGGTATGCCGATGGCCCATGGGTCATCCGGGCGAACCGGATTTCCATTTCTGCGGCACGGACGTCAATCCGGGCTTCCCCTATTGCGTCGAACATTGCGGGCGCGCGTTCCAGGCACAGCTGCCCCGCGGTGCCCGCCGCCCCCCTCCCCCCCTGCCGTTCGGCGGGCCCCGCGTTCGATAGAGCCGCCTAGGACCGCCAGTGCGGGCGCGATGCCATTGGCGGGCGATTGCACGCGCAAGCTTGTGTCCCCGCACCGATTGTAGCAACGCAGCGTCATGCCGCTCCTGCGCCTGATCGTCGCCGCGTTCCTGCCGGCCCTGCTGACGGGCTGCCTGGCGACCGAGCGGCGCGGACCGGTCGTCTATGCCGCCAGCAGCCTGCAGCGGCCATTGGAGGCATTGGCCGCGCGGTGGGTTGCGCAAGGCGGCGATCCGCCGGTCCTGTCCTTCGCATCGTCCGCCGCCCTGGCCAGCCGGATCGAGAAGGGCGCGCCGGCCGATATCTTCGTTTCCGCCGATCGGCAATGGACCGACTACATCGTCGCCGTCGGCACCGTTCCCGAGGCCGCCATTGCCGATGTCGCAGCCAACGGTCTGGTCGTAGCCCGGTCACTGCGAAAGGGACCGCTCGGCCAGACGGGGCGTGATGCCGGAATATCCGCCCTTCGGAACGCAGACAGGATAGTAACCGGTGATCCCGATACCGTTCCGCTGGGCGGCTATGCCCGGGAAGCAATCGAACAGATGGAGTTGTGGGACAGCGTACGACCACGGCTGATCAAGGCCGCTTCCTCCGCCGAAGCGGTCAAGCTGCTGCTGCTGGGGGATGCCGATATCGGCCTTCTATACGCAAGCGACGTCGCGCGTCGGCCCGATCTGGGGGCGATCTACCGCTTCCCCGCATCGAGCCATCGGGCGATCGCCTACCGCGCGATCAAACTGCCCGGCAGCGCGCACCCGGATGCCGATGCCTTCCTCGCGGCTCTCACCGATGACGGGGCGCGGGCAATTTTCAAACAGCATGGCTTCGCCCTGCCGTGATCGCGCTGGACAGCCAGCGGGTATCCGATACCTTGTCCGCACCTGCAACGACGCGAAAAGGTAAGGTTGATGCCCATCACTCTGCACGAAGCCATCGTACCCGTCCGGTTACAGACGATCGGTGCCACTCGCACGCTGGTCGATCGGGCCGAACGATGGTGTAGCGAGGAGGGCGTCGCACCTTCGGACATACTCGATGCTAGCCTGGCGGACGGAATGTGGTCCTTCAACTGGCAGGTCAATTCGGTTTGGATGCACAGCGCCCATGCGCTGGCGGCCATACCCGGCGGTGTTTTCGAGCCTGATTTCAGCAACGTTCCCGACAGTTTCGACGCCTGCCGGGCAAAGCTGGACGCGGCGCGGCGTGGTTGCCTTTCAGCCGATCCAGACGCGCTGGCGAAAGCCGGTGACGACAATCTCGACTTCGTTCTAGGCGGCAAGGTGCGCATGCGGTTCACCGTCAAGGACTTCCTGCTCGGGTTCAGCACGCCCAATTTCTTCTTCCATGCGGCGACGGCCTACGACATTCTGCGGATGAAGGGGCTGGACATCGGCAAGCGCGACTATTTGGGAGCCATGCCGGTCAAGGAATAGAAGGGCCCGGCCGGTCTTTTCAGGCCGCGGCGAACCAGATCGTATGGCGGGGCCCCTTGTTGTTCGGGCGCGCGCGGACCTCCTGCACCTCGACGGCGAAACCCGCCTTCTGCAGTCGCCGGGTAAAGCGCGGATCGGGCGCGGCCGACCATATCGACAGGATACCGCCGGGCACCATCGCCCCGCGCATCTGGCGCAGGGCCCTGGGCGAATAGAGAACATCGTTCTCCGCCCGCACCAGACCGTCGGGCCCGTTGTCCACATCCAGCAATATGGCATCGAATTGGGCGCGCATCCCGTCCGCCGCCTCCCCGATCGGATCGGCGACATCGGTCACTTCCAGGATCAGGCGGGGATCGGACAGGCAATCGGCCGTGAGATGCGCGAGCGGTCCACGCGCCCAGTCGATGATTTCGGGCACGAGTTCGGCCACCACTACACGCGCATCCGCGGGCAGTCGGGCCAGTGCCGCGCGCAGGGTGAAACCCATGCCGTAGCCGCCGATCAGCAGATGTGCACCGCGGGCCAGCGCCCCTTCGTCCAGTCGGTCGATCGTAAGCTGCGCCAGTTGTTCTTCGGAAAACTGCATGCGGGTGGACATGAGTTCGTTGCGGTCGCACACGATCATGTGATCGCGTCCGTGCGCGATCAGCTGCAGTTCGACCGGCGTTCCGGTTCCGCTCGGCACGATAGCCGTATCGATCAGCTTGCGTTCGAGCATGTCGGCCGCGCTAGACGATCTCGTCCTCGTCGAACAGGGGATCGCTCAACGCCGCATCCTCGATCGCGCTGAGGCGGTCTTCCGCCGTGCCCGGCACCTGCACCTCGGCGATATGGATCAGCGCGTCGCCCTGGTTGACGACCGGCAACATGCTCATCCCGATGATCAAGCCGGGGATCGGCGTGCGGACATAGATGTCGTCCATGCCGAAGGGGTCGGAGATCGTACCGACGATCTCGCCCGTGGTCGCGAAGGCGCCGGTCTTCTTGGCCGCCCTAAAAATGCCGCCTTCCGGTGCACGCAGCCATTTGGAACGCTTGCTTTGTATGGAACGGGCGGCGGGCTCCTTCTGATAAGGCACGTTCATGTCCAGGTCCGCCATGACGCGCAGGATGCCTTTCACGCCGACGCGGATGCCCAGCTCGTCGAACCGCAGTGCCTCGCCCGCTTCCAGAAGCAATATGTCGCAATCATGTTCGGCGGCCGTCTGGCGCAGCGATCCTTCGCGCAGGGGCGACACGATGATGGCGGGCGCACCGAACAGCTGGGCGAGCAGTTCGGCGCGCGGACGCCCCTCGCTGATGCGAATTTGCGGCAGGTTCGTACGGTGCAGCCCGGCGGAATGCAGGTCGATGCCGAAATCGCTGCGCTTGATGATCTGCTGCGTGAAGTGATGCGCCAGCTGCGATGCGAGCGACCCTTGCGCAGCTCCGGGAAAACAGCGGTTGAGATCGCGCCGGTCGGGCAGATAGCGTTCGCGCGCGATGAAGCCGTAGGCATTGACGATCGGAATGCACAGCAACGTGCCGGCAATCCGTTTGGGCGATACGGTCTTGAGCAGCCGGCGGATGATCTCCACTCCGATGATCTCGTCCCCGTGCACGCCGCCGCTGACGAACAGGACCGGACCGGGTTTGCGACCGTGGATCACGCGGACGGAAAGGTTGATTTCGGTATGGGTGGAGAGACGGCTTACCGGAATGTCGATCGTCTGGCTGGTACCGGGCGCGATCGCGTGTCCGGCGAGTTCGAAGGGGGGTGCGGCAAAGGTTTTGGGCAAGGGGCAGCTCGGTCGGAATGAGGGGAAGCGACCTTATGGACCGCCGAACCGGCAAGGGAAAGGTACCTGCCCCCATGCCGGACAAACAGAAGGGGCCGCGATCGTCTCGCGGCCCCTCCGTTACCCACGTTCGGCTTTGGTGGCCGAGACCTAGTCCTTCAAAAAGTCCGGAACGTGCGCGTCGCCGCCACCGACATTGTCGTTGCCGCCATCACGGTTTCCACCACGATTGCCGCCCCGATCGCCGCCCCGATCGCCGCCACGCCCGCGACCGCCCCCGCCGTCACGACCGCCATCACGACCACCGCCACGGGGACGACGATCGCCGCCCCCATCACGACCACCACCGCGTGGCTTGCTCTCGCGCGGAGGGCGTGAATCTTCCAGTTCCTCGCCGGTGTCCTGATCGACGACCCGCATGGACAGGCGGACCTTGCCGCGTTGGTCGATTTCCAGAACCTTCACTTTGACTTCCTGCCCTTCGGACACGACGTCGCTTGGCTTCTCGACCCGTTCTTCCTTCATTTCGGAGACGTGGACCAGACCGTCCTTGCCGCCCATGAAGTTCACGAACGCACCGAAATCGACGATATTGACGACCTTGCCGTCGTAGATTTTGCCGACCTCGGCCTCTTCGGTGATGCCTTCGATCCACTTGCGCGCCGCGTCGATCTGCGACGCGTCGGAAGACGAAATCTTGATCGACGCCCTCGTCGTCGATATCGACCTTCGCGCCGGTTTCCGCGACGATTTCGCGGATGACCTTTCCGCCGGTGCCGATGACGTCGCGGATCTTCGCCTTGTCGATCTGCATCGTTTCGATACGCGGTGCATGCTGGCTGACTTCGCCGCGGGCATTGCCCAGCGCCTTGGTCATTTCAGCCAGGATGTGCGAACGTCCGGCCTTCGCCTGTTCCATCGCGGTCTGCATGATTTCCTTGGTGATGCCGGCGACCTTGATGTCCATCTGCAGGCTGGTGATACCGCTTTCCGAACCGGCGACCTTGAAGTCCATGTCGCCCAGGTGATCTTCGTCACCCAAAATGTCGGACAGCACGGTGAAATCGTCGCCTTCCAGGATCAGGCCCATGGCGATGCCGGAAACCGGGCGTTCGATGGGAACGCCGGCATCCATCATCGACAGACAGCCGCCGCAGACAGTCGCCATGGATGACGAGCCGTTGCTCTCGGTAATGTCGGACAACACGCGGATGGTGTAGGGGAAATCTTCCGCCGATGGCAGCACCGGATGCAGCGCCCGCCAGGCGAGCTTGCCGTGACCGGTTTCGCGCCGGCTGGTGAAGCCGAAGCGGCCCACTTCGCCGACCGAATAGGGCGGGAAGTTGTAGTGCAGCATGAAGTTGGAATAGCTTAAGCCTTCCAGCCCGTCGATCATCTGCTCGGAATCCTTGGTGCCGAGCGTGACCGTACAGATCGCCTGCGTCTCGCCACGGGTGAATAGCGCCGACCCGTGGGTACGGGGCAGCAGGCCGACCATCGCCTCGATCGGGCGAACCTCGTCCGTGCGGCGTCCGTCGATCCGCTGGCCGTCCTTCAGGATCGCCTTGCGCACGATGTCGCTTTCCAGCTTCTTGACGAGCTTGATGCGGCCCATATATTCGGCCGGATCGCTCGCTTCCATGTCTGCGTAATGTTCGCGCGCCTTGGTGCGGGCGGCGTTCACTGCGTCCTGACGATCGCCCTTGTCGGTGATCTTGTAGGCCGCAGCCAGATCGTCGCCGATGACGCCGCGCAGTTCTTTCAGCGTCGCCGATTTGTCTTCGACGGCGTCCAGTTCCCACGGCTCCTTCGCGGCCTGCTCGGCCAGATCGATGATCGCGCCGATGACCTTCTTCGATTCGTCATGCGCGAACATGATGGCGCCGAGCATTTCCTCCTCGGTCAATTCCTTCGCTTCGGATTCGACCATCATGACCGCGTCCTGCGTGGCGGCGACGACCAGATCGAGACGGCCGTCTTCGCCCAAGGCATCGGAGATGCTCGGGTTGAGAACGTATTCGCCATTGTTGAAACCAACGCGGGCGGCACCGATCGGTCCCATGAAGGGCAGTCCCGAAATGGTCAGCGCGGCGGAGGCAGCAACCATGGCCACGATATCCGGCTCGGTTTCGCCGTCATAGGACAATACCTGGCAGATCACGTTGATTTCGTTGTAGAAACCTTCGGGGAAGAGCGGGCGCACGGGGCGGTCGATCAGGCGGCTGGTCAGCGTTTCCTTTTCGGTCGCGCGGCCTTCCCGCTTGAAGAAGCCGCCGGGAATGCGCCCGGCTGCGGAGAATTTTTCCTGGTAGTGAACGGTGAGCGGGAAGAAATCCTGCCCTTCCTTCACGCTGCGGGCGGCGGTCACGGCGCACAGCACCACGGTTTCGCCATAGGTGGCCAGAACGGCGCCGTCTGCCTGACGGGCGATCTGTCCGGTTTCGAGAGTGAGGGTTTTTCCGCCCCATTCGATCGATACGGTTTTCTTGTCGAACATGTATGTTTTTCCTTTTGACCCGCCGGCCATATTGCGTGGGCGGGGCCTTCTAGTGTCCGGGAGATCCGGCCCGGGCCGGTGTGGAACCGCACTGGTTCCGTTGAGGCCCCGCCGCCGAAATGCTGACGGGCACCCGATAAGGAAACGGCCCCCGTGTGGGAGCCGTTCCAAATTACTTATTTACGCAGACCCAGTTTCTGGATGAGGTCGTTGTAACGCTGCACATCGACCTTTTTGAGATAGGCCAGCAGGCTGCGGCGCTTGTTGACCATGGTCAGCAGGCCGCGGCGCGAATGGTTGTCCTTGTGGTTGGACTTGAAATGGTCCGTCAGGTTGCGGATGCGGGTCGTCAGGATGGCGACCTGGACTTCGGGCGAACCGGTGTCGCCGTCGCTCTGGCCGTATTCCTTGATTACGTCCTGCTTTTCGCTCGCACTGATCGTCATGTATTCTTACTCCGCGATATCGGGAAGGTTGAAGCCCCGCACGACTTTCGCCGTCCCGTCCGTCAACTCCATCAGCGCGACCGGAACGCTCCGGTACGTTGCGCAATGGAGCCCGTCTGGCTGGGGCTGTCCGGTCAAGACGCGGCCCTGGCGGACCGCCGCTGCCTGTTCGGACGTGAGGGATAGAGCCGGGATATCGTCCAGCCCTGCCTCCAATGGCAGAATTACGTCTTCAAGTCGCGCGCCGTGGCCGATTTCGTTCAAACTGTCCAGCGAAATCGCCTGGCCCTCGGCGAACGGACCGGCCTTCGTTCGCCGCAGATAGGTGACGTGGCCGACGGTGCCCAGCGCGTAGGCGATATCGCGGGCGAGGCTGCGGATATAGGTGCCCTTGCTGACATGCGCGGTCAGGGTCACGGCGTCTGCCAGTTCCAGCGGTGCGCCGGGATCGTAGGGGTCGGGCCGGCCGGTGGTGGTCTGGAAGGCAGATGACACCTCGTCATTCCCGCGAACGCGGGAACCCGAAGCTTCCGGGTCAGTATCCTGCAACTCTGGGTCCCCGCGTTCGCGGGGATGACCGTGTGTAAGAGAGTAGATCGTCACCCGCCGCGTCTTCAGTTCTACATCCTCCCCCGCTCGCGCACGGTCATAAGCACGCTTGCCATCTGTTTTGATTGCGGAAAAAGCCGGCGGTACCTGATCCTGCTCGCCTTCGAAATGTTCGCAAATCCCGGGCACGGCCGCCATCGGCGGGCGGCGGTCGGAAGTGCGGATGACCTCCCCCTCGCTATCGAGCGTGCTGGTTTCTTCCCCGAACTGCACGGTGAACTCGTAGACCTTGCTCGCATCCAGCATCCGCCCGGCCAGCTTCGTCGCTTCGCCTAACGCAATCGGCAGCACGCCTTGCGCCAGCGGGTCGAGCGTGCCGCCATGGCCGACCTTCGTTTTCGCATAACCGCCCTCGCGCAGATTGCGCTTCACCGCGGCAACCGCCTGAGTCGATCCCAGCCCGTGCGGCTTGTCGAGAATGATCCAGCCATGGGGCGCGGGTTTGGGCGTATTGCTCATACGGCGCGCCCGAATTGGACCGTTCGCCCGAACAGCACGCGGTTCGCCAACAGCGCGACAGCGATAGACACGAACAGTGTCGCCGCCATGCCGTGAATGTAGTGCGCTGGCTGCCCGTACAGTTCCTGTACCGTGTTGATCAGGCTTTCCTGACTGGCGAAGAACGGCACCAGCACGATTGCCATCACCGACAACGTTATCGACACCACCGCGCTCAATTTCGCGACGCGTCGGACCTTCGCCACGTAGGTTTCGTGAATGTCGCACACATACAGCGCCGCCGATGCGTTGAGGATGGAATCGAACGTCGTCAGCAGCATATACCACGGTATCGGCGAGGCGTCGTCGCCGATCAGCGTCAGCCGTTCCGCCGGAACGCCGCTCAGATCGAAATCGATTGCCGCCATCGCCAGATAGACCAGCAGCAGCGCCAAGCCCAATATCAGCGCGCCCGAATAGGTGTCCGACACCGCCACCGCCCGCAGCCCGGCGAAGATGGCGTAGGCCGCGCAGACGCTCGCCAGCACGACCGAACAATAGAGGAGATTGGCCAAACTCGTATCGATCCCGCTCATCGACAGGAGGAACAGCGAACCGCCATACAGGATCGCGGGCAGGAAAATGAACAGGTTGCCCGCGAGGAACAGCACCGGGATCAGCGCGCGGATGTGCTTGTCGTCGTAGCGTTTCTGCAACAGTTCGGTCGTGGTCGTGCAGTTTTCGCGGTAGTAGACGGGCAGGAACACGAAGGCGAGAATGAGCAGCCCCGCCACCGCCGCGAATTCCCAACAGGCGAGCAGCACCATCTGGTTGCCGTTCATGCCGATCAGCTGATCGGTCGACAGGTTCGTCAGCGTGATCGACCCGGCCACGATATACCAGGCGAGCCCGCCACTGGCGAGGAAATGGTCCTTCTCATTCGCTACGGGACCCTTCGCCCGCTTGCGGCAATGGAGCCAGGTCGCGAGCGCGATCAGGGCGGTGATCGCGATGAACACGGTAATCTGTATCGGTGCGTTCACGCCCGCAATGCTCCCCTCGAATGCGTGAACGCCGACTAGCGGACTGGCGGCGTTTTACCAATGGTCTCGCGCGGGCCGACATGCGACGTGGCTTTGCAATGACACGGTTCTCGACAATGAGCGGTGGGCATGCGCGCCAGCTACGTCTCCGACGGGTGGAGTATTGATGCGGCACGGCATAAAGCTCCCCCTCATCATGCCCGATACTTCCCTCATCCGTCATTCGGAAGCCGAAACTTGACGCGCGCCAATCCCTACGACCTGCTGGTCATCGGCGGCGGCATCAACGGCGCGGGCATTGCACGCGATGCAGCGGGCCGCGGCGCGAAGGTTCTGCTGGTCGAGAAGGACGATCTTGCCAGCCACACCTCTTCCGCCAGCACCAAGCTCATACATGGCGGGCTGCGCTATCTCGAACAGTACGATTTCCGGCTGGTGCGCGAAAGCCTGATCGAGCGCGAACGCCTGCTCCGCATGGCACCGCATATCATCTGGCCGATGCAGTTCATCCTGCCTTACGACAGGGGTCTTCGGCCGGCCTGGCTGCTGCGTCTTGGACTGTTTCTCTACGACCATATCGGCGGTCGCGGATTGTTGCCGGCAACCCGTACGGTCGATCTGCGGCAACCGGGGCTTGCCGGCATTCTGGAAAACCGGCTGACCAAGGGGTTCGCCTATGCCGATTGCTGGGTGGAGGATGCCCGGCTCGTCGTGCTCAATGCCGTGGACGCGGCCGATCGGGGGGCGGACATCCGGACGCGCACTCGGGTTACGGGCCTGAACCGGACCGGCAACTTATGGCGGGCCGATCTCGCATCCCCCGATGGCGCGACCGAAACGGTGCACGCGCGCGCGCTTGTCAACGCCGCCGGTCCATGGGTCGACGACGTGCTGACGCTGGCGATGCCAGGCGATACGCATCGCAACCTCCGGCTGGTCAAGGGCAGCCACCTGATCTTCCCGAAACTGTATGAAGGCGCGCACGCCTATATCTTTCAGAACGGCGATGGGCGGATCGTGTTCGCCATCCCCTATGAATACCATTTCACGCTGGTTGGCACGACCGACGTCGCGTTCGAGGGCGAACCCGGCGACATCGCCATATCAGACGCGGAAAGCGTCTATATCTGCGACGCGGTCAACGAATATCTGGCGAATGACGTGGCCCCGGCCGATGCGGTGGGCAGCTATGCCGGGGTGCGCCCGCTCTATGACGATCATTCGGTGAAGAATTCGACCGTCACGCGCGACTACATGTTCGCGGTGGAGGATGCGGAGGGTCAGGCGCCGATGCTGTCCGTCTTCGGGGGCAAGATCACCACCTATCGCAAGCTCGCCGAACACGTCCTGGGCAAGTTTGCGAAGCTGGGCATCGTGGTGGACGCACCCTGGACCGATGGCGCCGACCTGCCGGGCGGCGATTTCGACGCGCGGGACGTTCCGGCCTTCATTTCCCGCATGTCCGCATCGTATCCATGGGCCGATCCTGTATGGATGAACCGTCTGTGCCGGGCCTATGGCAGCGATGTCGTGCGCGTGCTGGGCGATGCGAAAGCCCATCGGGATCTCGGTCGCGACTTCGGCGCCGGCCTGACCGAACGCGAGGTCCGATATCTGCTGACCCGCGAATTCGCACGCACGTCGGACGATGTCCTGTGGCGGCGCAGCAAGCTCGGGCTGCATATGAGCGAGAGCGAACGGGACGCCGTGCGCGACTGGATCGATCAGCTGGAACTCCCGAACGGACTGACCCAATGGACATCGCCCGCATGCTGAAGGGCGATGGCAGCGACGCGCCCGTCCATCGGCGGACCTTTGCCAAGACCGACGGACGCATGCTGCATCTCTATGGCCGTTCGCCCCACACGCTCGATCCCCCGGCCGAGACGGCGGACGCGATCGCGACCGGCGCGCAGATGCGGTTTCAACCGTTGCGCGGCGAATGGAACATCTATGCCGCCCACCGGCAACACCGTACTTCCAAACCGATCGCGGCCGAAGATACTTTGGCGCCGAGCAGACCGGGGCATCCCGCGACCGAAATCCCGTTCGCCGATTTCGAAATCGCCGTGTTCGACAACAAGTTCGCCGCGCTTCAGGCTGCTGCGCCCGCTTTCCCGCCGATGCCCGGTATCGCGGCGGAACCCGCGCGCGGTGCCTGCGAAGTCGTCGTCTACACCGCCGCATCCTCCGGCAGCCTGCATACGATCGGACAGGACCGGCGCAGGCTGCTGGTTTCGACCTGGATCGACCGCATGCAATCGCTGTTCGGGCAAGGATGCGCCTATGCCCTGCCATTCGAAAATCGCGGACCGGAAGCGGGCGCGACGCTGCATCATCCCCATGGGCAGATCTACGGTTTTAAAAAAGCGCCGCAGGTCGCGCGGCTGGAGGCGCAGGCATTTGCGGATGGCTACGACCTGGCGGCCGAAATCGCCGAAAGCCTTCCCGACCACGGCATCGCGCATGAAAACAGGATGGCCGCATTCTGCCCGCGGCCGTTGCCATTCCCGACCCCGGACAGGCGATGGCGCTGGACACCCGAACGCTGGATTACCGAACGCTCGCCCTCCCCGCAGGTCACGACATCGTCGTCATTCACAGCGGGCATGAGCGCGCGCTGGCGGATGGGCGCTACGCCGCGCGCAAAGTGCAATACGACGCGGTGAGGTCGGCCTTCGATACCGGCGCGCCCTGCCTCCGGCCACCCGATCGCATAGAATGGGCGGAGGATATCGATGCCGTCGTCCGCCGCCGCGCCCTGCATTGCGCCGGCGAACATCGCCGCGTGCTTGCCGCCGTCGATGCCCTTGAAAACGGCGCGATCGCCGCTTTCGGCGCGCGGATGACGGGCGGCGGGTTCGGCGGGTGCATCGTCGCCCTCGTCGAACGCGCCCAACGCGCAGCGTGGCAGCGCGATCTGCTGCGCCGCCACTCTCGGGCCTGGTACGTGGACGCGATTACCCTTTGACCGCGATCCATTCGGCAACGCCCATATATCCCTCCATCGCCCACATGACGGGGGGATAGACGACATTCTCGATGATCCCCAGTTCCGGCGCGACCCAGCTCAGGGCGACGACCGCGAACAGACCGATCATGCCGTAGGGGCGCAACGCGTCGTATTTACGGGCCAGCGATGGCGGCAGCAGACCCTCCACGATATGCGACCCGTCGAAGGGCGGGATCGGTAAGAGGTTGAACAGTGCCAGGAAGATATTGATGAGGATGAAATACTGCACCGCTTCGAGAAAGGTCGCATAGCCCCCCGTCGGTGTCTGCGTCAGTCCGCCGACGAGCAGGCCGAAGACGATTGCGCCGATGAAGGCCAGCACGAAGTTCATCGCCGGACCCGCCGCGCCGACCGCCATCATTCCGTAGCGCGGATTATCCAACCGGTTCTTCATCACCGGCACCGGCTTCGCCCAGCCGAACACAGGTCCCTGCGCCACCGCCATCAGACCGGGCACCAGCAGCGTGCCGACGGGATCGACGTGACGCACCGGATTGAAGCTCAACCGCCGCTGTTCCTTGGCCGTCGGATCGCCCAGGGCGAGCGCGACCCAGCCATGCGCCACTTCGTGAAACACGATCGCGATGACAAGGCCGGGGATCAGGATCGCGGCGTAGATCAGCATGTCGTTCATGGCGTGGGACATAAGATGCCGGCCGTGCCATTGCCAGCCATCGGCGCATGGCCGCGGCCGCCTATCCTTTCAGCTGCCGCGTGAAATGTCTGCGACACAGCGCGACGTAGCGGTCGTTCCCACCGATCTGTGTCTGCGCCCCCGCTTTCACGGCCCGACCCTGCGCATCGACACGCAGGTTCATGCTCGCCTTGCGCCCGCAATGGCAGACGGCTTTCAGTTCGACGAGGCTGTCGGCGATCGCCAGCAGCGTCGCCGATCCGGGAAACAGCTGCCCGCGAAAATCGGTCCGCAGGCCGTAGCACAGGACCGGTATCCCCGCCTCGTCCGCCAGCCGCGCGCATTGCCACACCTGATCCGGGCAAAGAAACTGCGCTTCGTCGATCAGGACGCAATGCAGCGGCCCGCTGCCATGTGCGTCGATGACGGCACCGTGGATGTCGGTGGCATCGTCGAACCGCCGGGCGTCCGCGCCCAGTCCGATCCGGCTCTCGATCGCGAGGCCGCCCGAACGATCGTCCAGCCGGGCGGTCCACAGCATGGTGCGCATGCCGCGTTCGCGATAGTTGAAATCGGCCTGCAGCAGCGTGGTCGATTTTCCTGCATTCATGCTGGCATAATAGAAATAGAGCTTGGCCATGGCGCGTGGCGCTAGGCCGCCATTTGGTCGCGGACAATCGCGCGGGATCGTCCGGTCGTGGAAAACGGCCGTTCAGCCGCGCGACAAGATGTGGGCGCAATGCTATTCCCGGCATCGGTAAAGGGATCGGGGACAAACCTATGACGACGGCGACCGCGACTGCGCAGCAGAAGGGCCTACTTGCCTGGATCGAACGCAGCGGCAACAAATTGCCCGATCCGGTGTTCCTGTTCTTCTGGCTGATCGCGATACTGGTGCTGATTTCCGTCGTCGCCAGCCTGGCCGGCTGGTCCGCCGCGCATCCCGCGGAAATCGACGAGGCCACCGGTAGCGCGCGCATCATCACGGCGGCCAGCCTGCTCAACGCCGAGAATATCCAGCGTCTGTGGGTAGAAATGCCGACGACCTTCACCCATTTCCATCCGTTGGGCTACGTGCTGGTCGTCATGCTGGGTGCGGGCGTGGCGGAGCGGGCGGGACTGTTCGGCACGGCGATGCGCGCCGGCGTTTCGAATGCGCCGGCCGTTCTGCTGACCCCCATCGTGACACTGGTCGGAATGCTCGGCAACCTGGCGGCGGATGCGGCCTATGTCGTGCTGATTCCCCTGGCCGGCATCATCTTCCACGCGGCCGGACGGCATCCGGTGGCGGGTATCGCCGCCGCTTTCGCCGGCGTTTCGGGCGGGTTCTCCGCCAATCTCCTGCCGGGCCAGCTCGACGCGCTGCTGTTCGGCATCACCGAAGCGGCGGTGGAGACCGTGTTCGGCGATTTCACCGCGAATATCGCGGGCAACTGGTATTTCATCGCCGCGATGACCTTCGTGTTCCTGCCGGTCATCTGGTATGTGACCGACCGGATCATCGAACCGAGGCTCGGCCGCTGGAACCCGGCGATGGCGGGCAACGCGGTGTCGCCCGAACAGGAGGGCGAAGCGGCCCCGGGCGAAGGCGGTGCCACGCTGACGGATGGCGAACGCAAGGGACTGCGCTGGGCCGGGCTGGCGATGCTGCTCGTCGTCGCGCTATGGCTGTTCTTCACCTTCGGTCCCGGCACCCCGCTGATCGACGAAGAGGCCACGCCCGAAGCGCGCCTGTCACCGTTCTATCAAAGCCTGGTCGCCGGGTTCTTCCTGCTCTTCCTCCTGTCCGGATGGGCCTATGGCAAGGCGGCGGGCACGATCGGGGACCACCGCGATCTCGTCAAGATGATGTCCGGCGCGATGGAGGACCTCGCCTATTATCTCGTGCTCGCCTTCGCCGCCGCGCATTTCGTGGCCATGTTCGCCTGGTCCAATCTCGGTCTGATCCTGGCGGTGAACGGGGCGGACTTCCTCGGCAATTCGGGTCTGCCCGCATGGGCGCTGCTGGCCGCGATCATCCTGATCAGCGCGTTGCTCAACATCTTCGTCGGGTCGGCCAGCGCCAAATGGGCGCTGCTGTCGCCGGTGCTGGTGCCGATGCTGATGCTGCTGGGCATATCGCCCGAAATGGCGACCGCGGCCTATCGCGTGGGCGACGGCGCGACCAACATCATCACGCCGCTGATGGTCTATTTCCCGCTGATCCTGATATTCTGCCAGCGGTGGCAGAAGGATTTCGGTCTGGGCAGTCTGGCGGCGACGATGCTGCCCTATTCGATCGGCCTGCTGATCGCGGGCATCGCGATGGCGATCGGCTGGGTGGTGCTCGACCTGCCGCTGGGGCCCGGGGCCAGCGTGTTCATCGAACCGCCGACAATGATCGATCCGACCACATCAGCCGCTTCGCGGTAAGCGCGATCAGCCGTCCAGATCGCGTGCGACCTTGGGATCGTTGAGCAGCGCGTCGATCCGGCTCGCCTCGTCGAAACTTTCGTCTTCCCGAAAGTTGAGTTTGGGCGCGAATTTCAGGCCGAGGCGTTTGGCGACTTCCCGCTGGAAGAACGCGGTATTGGTCCGCAGCGCCGTGAGCACCTCCGCTTCGTCTTCGCCCAGCAGAGGCTTCACATAAACGGCAGCGTTGCGCAGGTCCGGCGTCATCCGCACCTCGGTAACGCTGATCGAGGTCGCGCGCAGCGCATCGTCATGCGCTTCTCCCCGTGCGAGCAATTCGGAAATGATGTGGCGCACCCGCTCGCCCACTTTCAGGACGCGGACCGATTGCTGTTCCTTGGTGAATTGCTGCCTAGCCATCGGCATTCTCCAGTTCGTCCATCTTCGCAAGAATGCGTTTCAAGCTGCGCATATTGCGTGCCGTCCCCTCCATGCCAAGGCGGCGGGCGATGAAAGCATTGGTCAGCCTGCTGTGCCCTACGCCATCGGCATAATCGATATGCAGTGATGCACACCCGGCGGCGATACGTTCCCCACCGCGGCCCGCATGATCGAGGAGCAGCGACCTGACCTGATGCTCTCCCGGATCGTTCGGCAGGAACAGCGTGTGGACGTAGCTGTCGTCGCCATCGTCGGCGAAGGGGTTGTCGGCGATCGCCTGGGCCAGTTCGTTTCGGGTGCGTACGGTCACGAAGCCGTCGATGTCGAATTCGTCGCGGATGATCCACGCCATCTTCTCGGCCAGCCCTTCGGAAGGCGCGTCGTCGTGGCTGAACAGCACATTCCCGCTGGCGACGACCGTCTCGACATCGGTGAACTCGCCATAGCGAAGGGCGGCGCGCAAATCCTCCATCAGCAAGCGGTTGCCTCCGACATTGATGCTGCCGAGGAAAGCGACGTAGCGCATTATGGCTGCCCGTCAGGCCGCTTCGTCGGAATGGCGGTCGAGGTTGAACGAGCGAGCAGGGTTCCGCTATCGTCGAACAATTCTCCTTCGAGGAAAACCACCCGGCGCCCCCGGCGAATCACCCGCCCCTTGCCGATCAGCGGCCCCGCCATGACCGGCCTCAACAACGTCATCGCTATGTCCAGATTGAGCGGTGCCTCGGCGTTGTCGGTCGCGCAGACAAGGGCCCAGCCCATCGCCTCGTCCAGGAACCCGGCGACGAGGCCGCCCTGAACGCTGCCGCGCAAGGTGACGAAACTTTCGGGCGCGACGAAGCGCAAGGTTACCTCCTCACGCTCCGCATCGAAACTGTCGAACCCTACGCGCATCAAATCGACATGCGGGGCACTCAGGTCTTCGGGCGGCCGTGTCATGCGCGTTCTCCGATAGGTTCAGCGGACGCTACAGCACCCGTTCGCGTTCCTCGACTTCGAAGACTTCGAGATTGTCGCCCGCTTGAACGTCATTGGTGTCTTCCAGCACGACGCCGCATTCGAGGCCGGAGCGCACTTCGTCGACATCGTCCTTGAACCGCCGCAGCGATGCGATGGTGGTCGCCGACACGATGACGTCGTCGCGGGTGAGCCGCGCATGCAGCCCCTTGCGAATGACGCCTTCGGTGACCAGCAGGCCGGCCGCCTTGTCGCGCTTGCCCGATTTGAAGACTTCCTTGACCTCGGCCCGGCCGACGACGTTCTCGATTTTCTCGGGACCGAGTTCGCCGGCCATTTCCTTCGCGATCTCGTCCGTCAAATGATAGATCACGTCGAAATATTTCATTTCGACGCCGTCGCGCTTGACCAGCTCGCGGGCCTTGGGATTGGGCCGCACGTTGAAACCGATGATCGGCGCTTTCGATGCCGCCGCCAGTTGCACGTCGCTTTCGGTTATGGCCCCGACGCCCGCGTGCAGTACGCGGACCTTGATGAGGTCGTTGCCGAGATTGTGCAGCGCGGTGTTGATCGCCTCCACGCTGCCCTGCACGTCGGCTTTCACCAGTACGGGGAATTCGACGAGGTCGCTCTGCAGGTTGGAGAACATCGTGTCGAAACTGGTCGGGGCCAGCGCGGTGCGTTTTTCTGTCGCCTTCTCGCGGCGATATTGCGCCACTTCGCGGGCCCGTTGTTCGTTTTCGACCACCGTCAGCTTCTCGCCCGCACCCGGCACGCCGCCGAGCCCCAGGACCTCGACCGGCATCGATGGTCCGGCTTCCTTGATCTGCTTGCCCGCATCGTTGACCACCGCGCGGACCTTGCCGCTTTCGGTGCCGACCACGAACGTATCGCCGCGCCGCAGGGTGCCGCGCGTCACCAGAACGGTCGCGACGGGGCCGCGGCCCTTGTCCAGCTGCGCCTCGATCACGGTCGCGTCCGCCGCGCGGTCGGGATTGGCCGTGAGTTCGAGCAGTTCGGCCTGCAGCGCGATCTTGTCGAGCAGATCGTCGAGCCCGGTGCCCTTGGTCGCCGAAACCTCGACGTCCTGCACGTCGCCCGACATCGCCTCTACGATGACCTCGTGCTCCAGCAGCCGTTCGCGCACCTTTTGCGCGTTGGCTTCCGGCTTGTCGATCTTGTTGATCGCCACGATCATCGGGACGCCGGCGGCCTTTGTATGTTTGATCGCCTCGATCGTCTGCGGCATGATGCCGTCATCCGCCGCGACCACCAGCACCACGATATCGGTGACGTTCGCGCCGCGCTGGCGCATTTCGGTGAAGGCGGCGTGACCCGGCGTGTCGAGGAAAGTGATCTTCGCCTTGTCCTTCGTCGTGATCTGATAGCTGCCGATATGCTGCGTGATGCCGCCGGCTTCGCCCTTGGTGACGTTGGTGCCGCGCAAAGCATCGAGCAGGCTGGTCTTGCCGTGATCGACATGACCCATGATGGTAACGACCGGAGGACGCGGTTTCAGCGTGTCTTCGGGATCGAGGTCCTCTTCTTCCTGAATGTCGACATCGGCTTCGGACACTCGCTTGATCGTATGGCCGAACTGTTCGACCAGCAGTTCGGCGGTGTCCTGATCGATCGTCTGGTTGACGGTGACCATCATGCCCAGATTGAACAGTTCCTTGACCAGATCGGCGCCCTTCTCGGCCATCCGCTGGGCAAGTTCCTGAACGGTGATCGCTTCGGGCACGACCACGTCGCGCACCTGTTTCTCGCGCGGCTTGGACGATCCGCCACCCTGTTCGCGGCGTTCCTTTTCGCGCGCGCGCTTGAGGGCGGCCAGGCTGCGGGCGCGGCGGCCCTCGTCCTCGTTCAGGGCCTTGGTCACGGTCAGCTTGCCCGAACGGCGCTTGTCCTTGCCGCCGTCCATGTCGGAACGCTTGTCGTCCTTCTTGGCCGGGCGCTTGGGCTCGGGCCGGGCGACGGGCGTGAACTTGCGCGCGGCGGGCATGGCCGGTTCGCTCGCGGCGGCGGAGCCAACGGCGGCGGCAGCGGCAGAGGCATCGGCGGCGGCGTTCGCTTCCGCTTGCGCGGTTTCCTCGGCGGCGTTCGCTTCGTCTTCCTGCTTCTTATCGGCAGCGGCCTCCGCCTCGACTTCGGCCTTCCTGTTGTCTTCCTGGTTCTGCTTTTCCTGCTCGACCGCTTCCTTCTTCTGCCGATCGTCGCGGCGACGAGCGTCCTCGGCCATGCGCAGACGCTCTTCCTCGGCCTCGCGCTGGAGGCGCGCGACGCGTTCCTGCGGTGTTTCGTCCGAAGCGGCGGCCGGTTTGGGCGCTGGTTTCCTCGCGACCGGTGCCGCTATGGGAGCGGCGGCGGGAACAGCGGCGGGTGCCGGAGCGGGTTCCGGGGCCGGTGCCGGAGTTGACGCAGGTTCCTCGCCCGGTTTGACGAGCTTGCGGCGGCGTTTCACCTCGACCGCGACCTTGTTGGTGCGACCATGGCTGAAAGTCTGCTTGACCTCGCCCCCTTCGGCCGGACGCTTCAGGCCAAGCGGCTTGCGGGTACGCGTCGGTTTGTTGTCGTCATCGGCCATAAAGCTCGTCTCAATCCTTCAAACTTGTCAAATCGTCGTGGCGGCGGGCAACCGGGGTGCCCCGCCGTCATGTTGCGGCGGTTGCGCCGCCTCAAGGAAATGCATCAATCGCCCCAGGATCGCATCGACCCGTCGCGCCGATCCATCGTCGGTCAGCGCCATGTGAACGACATTGTCACGGCCCAATGCCACAGACAGGGCGGCCCGGTCCAGTGGCAAGGTGACACCGCGCCTGCCGGAGCCCTCGGCATCGCTGCCCACGCGCCATGCCTGATCGAGCTTCTTCACTCCATCTTCGCTGGCATCGGCCGCATGGAACAGCCGTGCGACCCGCCCCATGCGCGCCCGTTCCGCGATCCGGTCCGACCCCAGTACGACATGCCCGGCCCGCATTTCGAGGCCGAGCCGGTCCAGCAACAGGCGGGTCAGCGCCTGCTCGATCCTCTCGGGCAGATCGTCGGGCACCTTGAGCGTCGCGCCCTTGAACGCCCGTGCCAGCGCGCCGCGGAACCGGCCCTTGGCCATCGCCGCTTCGAGCGTGCCGCGATCGACACCCAGCCACGCGCCCCGCCCCGGCGCACGTGCCAGCGGATCGGGAAGCACATCGCCTTCACTCGATATGGCCAACCGGATCAAATCTTTCCTCGAGGAAAGATCGCCGGACAGGATGCAACGCCGCTCGGGAGCGGAAGCCTGGCGGCCTTGCCCCTTCGCGGTTTCCGGGCTGACGGAGCTTACAGGCTCATGTTGTGGAGTCCGCATTGGCGGCCTCCTCGGTATCGGATGCGGCCGTGTCGGGCGCATCCTCATCCTCGAACCAGTGCGCGCGGGCAGCCATGATGATCTCGTTGCCCTGTTCTTCGGTAAGCCCGTAATCGCCCAGCACGCCGCCCTTGTCCTCGGTGCGCTTGCTCTGCACGTCGGCCTTCATGCGCGGACCTTCGGCGGCCGCCGCGGGCGCGCGGCGCTTGGGGGCCTCGCGCTTCTTCGCGATCAGCTCGTCGGTGGCGAGGTCGGCGAGATCGTCCAGCGTCTTGATATCCGCCTTGCCCAGCGTGACCAGCATGCCTTCGGTCAGATGCGGGATGTCCGCCAGCGCATCCTCGACGCCCATTGCGCGGCGTTCCTCGCGCGCGGTATCCTCGTGCCGTTCCAGCGCCTCGGTCGCGCGGCTCTGCAGTTCCTCGGCGAGATCTTCGTCGAAACCCTCGATCGCGGCCAGTTCGTCGAGCTCGACATAGGCGACCTCTTCCAGCTCGGCGAAACCTTCGGCGACCAGCAGCTGGGACAGCGTCTCGTCGACGTCCAGTTCCTCCTCGAACATCTTGGAGCGTTCGGCGAACTCCTTCGACCGCTTCTCGCTCGCCTCCTCTTCGGTCATGATGTCGATCTGATGGCCGGTCAGCTGGCTGGCGAGGCGGACGTTCTGCCCGCGCCGCCCGATGGCGAGGCTGAGCTGATCGTCCGGCACCACGACTTCGATGCGGCCTTCGTCCTCGTCGAGAACGACCCGCGCGACGGTGGCCGGCTGCAGGCCGTTGACCACGAAGGTCGCGGTGTCTTCGGACCACGGAATGATGTCGATCTTTTCGCCCTGCAATTCCTGCACGACCGCCTGGACGCGGCTGCCCTTCATGCCGACACAGGCACCGACGGGATCGATGGAACTGTCATGGCTGATGACGCCTATCTTCGCCCGGCTGCCGGGATCGCGCGCCGCCGCCTTGATCTCGATGATGCCGTCGTAGATTTCGGGCACTTCCTGCGCGAACAGCTTGCGCATGAAATCGGGATGTGCGCGGGACAGGTAGATCTGGGGTCCGCGGTTGTTGCGTTCCACCTTGGTGATCAAGGCCCGGATGCGTTCGCCGACGCGGACAGCCTCGCGCGGGATTTGCTGGTCGCGGCGGATGACGCCCTCGGCGCGGCCGAGATTGACGATGACATGACCGAATTCGACCGACTTGATGACGCCGGTGATGACCTCGTCGTTGCGATCCTTGAACTCCTCGTACTGGCGTTCGCGTTCGGCATCGCGCACCTTCTGGAAGATCACCTGCTTCGCGCTCTGCGCGTCGATGCGGCCGAGGTCGACCGGAGGCAGCGGATCGACGATGAAATCGCCCAGCTTGGCGTCTTCTTCCAGTTTCTGCGCGGCGGCGAGATCGACCTGCTTGAAGTAATCCTCGACCTCTTCGACCACCTCGACCACGCGCCACAGGCGCAGATCGCCGGTCTGGGGATCGAGCTTCGCGCGGATGTCGTTCTCCGCGCCGTAGCGGTTGCGCGCGCTTTTCTGGATCGCCTCTTCCATCGCTTCGATGACGATCGCCTTGTCGATCATCTTCTCCGAAGCGACCGATGTCGCGATCGCAAGCAATTCAGCCTTGTTGGCGGAAATGGGATTGGCCATCAGTCGTCAGCCTTTTCTTCTTCAGTGTCTTCTACGATATCGTCGGCACCGGCGGTGTCGATCGGCTTGGTCGCGGCGATCAGCGCGTCGGTCAGGACAAGCCTCGCCGCATGAATGAGCGCGCGGGGAAAGGAAACCTCGCCCGCCTTGTTATCGTCCACCGTCACCATGTCCGCATCGTCGATCCCGATGATGTGGCCACGCAGATTGCGATGGCCGTGCACTTTCTCGGTCAGCGCGATTTTGGCTTCGTGGCCAGCCCAATCGGTGAAGTCCTTCGCACGGGTCAGCGGACGATCTATGCCGGGGCTGGACACTTCCAGATGATAGGCGCCGGGGATCAGCACGGTGCCGTTTTCCTCCAGCGCATCGAGCCGGTCGGACACGCGGCGCGACAGGGCGGCGCATTGTTCGATCACCAGTTGCCCGGTTGCCGGATCCTCCGCCATGATCTGCAGCGCCTGCCCGCCATCTCCGGCTTCCGAAGGCATCATCTTCACGCGCACCAGATCGAAACCCAAGGCGCGCGCTTCGGGTTCGATCAGTTCTTCAAGGCGTGCCAGATCGGCCATTCGGTCTCCAACAATAGGCATCGCGACACGGCAAAGCGGTTTCGTGCCGGCCCCTCCCGGCGCCAGCCCCAATTTGCTTGTCACAATGTCGGGATTGGCGGAGAGATAGGGGGCTAAATCGCAAAACGCAACATGCGAGTTTGATACCGAAGCGGTATCGAGCCGGCGATCCGACCTATTCGTCCAAGCTATCTACGGTGAAATTCTCTTGCGCGAGCGAGATTTCGCCCTGTTCGACCAGCCATAATGCGTCGTTCCGGTCGGTGATGACGAAAAAGCCGCCGGGAAACTGATAGCTGGCAAAGACATGGATTTCGCTGGGAGTATCTCCAAAAAGATAGCTGATTCCGGGCCGCCCATCCTCGGCATCGGGTCGCGAGGGCACCGTGAGCGGCAGATCGTAGCAGCTGTTCATATATCGGCGCGTATCGGCAACGGTCCCGTCGACCGATACGTCCGCGCGATAATGTCCGCCGAGGGGATAGGAGTTGGTGTCGATCGTCGAGGTCAGCATATAGAACGTTATGGCATCCTGTTCATTGGGCGGAAGGGTCAACGAGTTGGGCGGCGTATCGCTGCAGATATTGTATTCTTTTGCGGCGAATGCCTCGAAAGCCGGAAAGCGCGCCTCAAACATACGCCGCGCCATTAAGGATAATTGGGGCGGTTCGCCTTTGACCAGCCCGCCCGATACGACCGTACTGCCCTTTACGGTGAACCGCGCGAATTCGCGCAATTCACCCGCCTGTTCGGCAATGAAAATCGTATCTAACAGATCGTCGCCGTCGCGTGGAACGACAACGTAGCCCTTCGGATTGTCGATCGATGACACGTCGATCGCCTCGAACAACGCATCCGTCGAATGCCAAGCCGCCTGGTCATAAGCGTGAAGCGCTTTTCCAAGCGTTTCCGCCAAAGCGATTTCGGCTAATAATGACGGATCGGTAACCACCGGATCGGTTTGCGCGGAAACCGATGCGACCGGCATGATCGACAATAACGCGACCGGGATCGCCGCGACGAACAATCCGGTTATCCGCATTTCGATCCCCTTCCGATGGGCCGTTAATGAACACGACGCTGCTGTCTATGCAACAATACGCGAATATTGGGCACAAATATATTACGGGAAGGTAAGCCTCTTCAAACTTCGGCGGCCAAGCCGTGCTTCTTGATACAGTGACGCAGCTGGTCGTAGGTCAGGCCCAGCGCCTTGGCGGTCTGGCGCTGGTTCCAGCGGTGCCTGCCCAGCGCATGTTCGACGATCGCACGTTCGTGATGGTCCACCGCCGCGCGCAGATCGTCGACCCCGTCCAGCGGCGCGGTCTTCGTCGCCGTTCCGGTGGGGGATGCTTCGATAGCGCGGTCCGGCGATGAAGCGCGTTTGCCGCGCGTCGGCTTCCACGGCGAATCGAAGGGGTCGAACTGCGCGTGGCCGATCGGTTCGTTCCCGTCGTCCCAGCGGTAGATCGCGCGTTCCACCACGTTGCGCAATTCGCGGACGTTGCCGGGCCACGCGTAATCCTCCAACTGCCGTTCGACATGCGGCGCGAAGCCGGGCCAACCGTCCCATCCGATCTCCGCCGCCATCCGCCGCCCGAAATATTCGGCGAGCACGCCGACATCCCCTTCGCGCACCCGCAGCGGCGGCAACGTGATGACTTCGAAACTCAGCCGGTCGAGCAGGTCGGCCCGGAACGAGCCCTCGTCAGCCGCGCCGGGCAAATCGGCATTGGTCGCGGCGACGATCCGCACGTCCACGCGTATCGGGCGGGAAGAACCGATGCGCGTGACCTCGCCATATTCGACCGCCCGCAACAGCCGTTCCTGCGCGGCCATGGACAGCGTACCCAGCTCATCGAGGAACAGCGTGCCCTTGTCCGCTTCCTCGAACCGGCCGGCGCGGGTCTTGGTCGCGCCCGTGAACGCGCCCGCTTCGTGCCCGAACAGCTCCGCCTCGATCAGGGTTTCGGGAAGGGCCGCACAGTTCATCGTGACCAACGGCTCCCCCCAGCGATCGGACAGGCGGTGCAGCCGTTCGGCGATCAGCTCCTTGCCCGTCCCGCGTTCGCCGACGATGAGGACCGGACGGCGCATGGGTGCCGCCTTGCTGGCGCGTTCGACCGCGTCGAGGAAGGCGCCGGACTGGCCGATGAACTGGTTTTCCCGCTCCATGCTTCAAACTATAGTGAAATTTCCCGATTGTTGGCAATAGGGCCCACCGGTGAAAATCAGGTGGTTGAATAACTTGTTGATATGAAGCGAAACTCCTAACTTGGCACAGCTCCTGCAAGACTTGGGAAAGACCGTTTCAGGAAGGACCGTAAAACCATGTTCGATCGCGAATTTCTCGCCAGCACGCTCGGCAAGGCTTCCTGCGCCTGCGTCGCCGCCATGTGCCTGTTCGTCGCGATCAGCACGCAGATCGAGGTCGGGCCGGCCGATGCCGTCCAGGCGCATGAGACGACCGGGATCGGCGGAATTTTCCTGCTTGTGGAGCTGGCATGACGATATCCGGACCCGGCGACGGCCTGACTCCCGAAAAGTTGTCCCCCGAAAAGGCCACAGCTGAACGGGATAGCGCCGCCGATGCGCCGTCGCGGCTCCAGACCGAAGTCGAACGGCTGCGCCGGAGCCCCCGGCCGCCAGCGACGCCGGCGACGAGCCCCGCAAGTTCGACGACCCGCACCCGTTCGACACCGCCCCGCCGCGACGCGCAACGCCGAAACGACCGCGCGTCCGGCTTCTTCAGCACCGGAGCACCCTTCATGGGAATATTCAGCCGCACCCGCGATATCATCGCCGCCAATTTCAACGACATGCTCGACAATGCCGACGACCCCGCGAAGATGATCCGCATGATCATCCTCGAGATGGAGGAAACGCTGGTCGAAGTCCGCGCCAGCGCCGCGCGCACCATCGCCGACCAGAAGGAAATGCACCGCCACAGCGTGAAGCTGGACAGGCTGCAGGCCGATTGGGGCGAGAAAGCGCAATTGGCCCTGTCGAAGGATCGCGAGGATCTGGCGCGTGCCGCGCTGGTCGAACGCAAAAAAGCCGCCGACATGTCGGAGCAGCTGCGCGCGGAAATCACCGTGCTGGACGACGCGCTGCGCGCCTATGAAAAAGACATCGACAAATTGCAGAACCGTCTGCGCGAGGCTCGCAGCCGCCAGACCGCCATCGCGGCTCGTCTGGAAAGCGCGGAGAACCGCGTGAAACTGCGCACGCTGATGAGCACGGAGCGGGTCGACGACGCGCTGTCCCGGTTCGACCAACTGGAACGCCATGTCGATCATGCCGAAGGCCGCGCCGAGGCCATGAACATCAATCAGGGCGGCCCGCCCAGCCTCTCCGACGAGATCGCCGCACTGGAAGGCGCGGACAAGGTCGATGCGGAGCTGGAAGAAATGAAACGCGCGCTCGGCAAACCGGGCGTTCACAAGAAGGGAGACGAATGATGGGCGAAATAATGGGTATATTGGTCGGCACGCTGCTGGGTCTCGTCGTCCTGATCGGTCTTCCTTGGTTGATCCTGCATTACATCACAAAATGGAAAACCGCGGGCACCATTACCAATGACGACGAGGTTCTGCTGGAGGAATTGTATCAGCTTGCGAAACGGCTGGATGAACGCATGGACACCGTCGAACGCCTAGTCGCCAGCGACAATCCGGAATTCGACACACCCCGTCTTCGTCACAATCAGGAAGCCGACAATCAGCAACTGCGCGAGCTCGATCGCTTGCTCGCCGAAAAGAAGGACGCCGTACGATGAGCAGCCAACGCACCACCCTGTATCGTGACAAGCAGAATGCCAAACTGATGGGCGTTTGCGCGGGGATCGCCGACTATACCGGCGTCAACGTGCTGTGGGTCCGATTGGCCACGCTTGTCATGGTGCTGACCGGCGCATTGAGTTCAGTCGTGCTGCCCTTGTATTTCTTGGCAGGCCTGTTTTTGCAGAAAAAGCCGGCACATCTCTACACGGACAACAACGAACAGAAATACTGGCAGAGCGTGCGGCAGAACCCGAAGCGTACCGCGCGCGAAATTCGCAGCCGGATGCGCGATGTCGACCGGCGGCTGGCCGAAGTGGAGACGTTCTACGTCACCAGCAATCCGCGCCTCAATGCCGAGATCGAACGGCTGCGCTGAGCTTAGAGCTTCAGGGGAGAACGACAGATGGAATGGATTATCGTGCCGCTCGCGCCGTTTTTGATGGTCGCCTTTATCATCTGGACGCAGTCGCGTACCAAGCTGGAAGAAAAGCGGTTGAAAGCGACGGCGGAAGGCAGCGCCGAAAAAGCGGCACAATATGCCAGCCAGATCACGCACCTCGAAGATCGTGTACAGGTGCTCGAACGCATCGTCACCGATCGCGGTTACGACGTGGCAACCCAGATCGAGGCGCTGCGCGACCAGCGCGACGTCGAAGCCGTCGATAGCGGCATACCGCTGGACATCGCGAACAAGGAGCGTGCATGATGAACAGCGCAGATCTGATACCCTACATCCCGTTGCTCATCGGCGGTGGGGCCGCGGTCGGGCTGGCCACCGTATGGGGCTGGGTTCACACGACCAAGCTCAAGATTTCCAATGGCTATCCGCTGGAAGGCATGTGGGGTCAATCGCTCAAACCCAGCACCGATGGTCAGACGGCCCAACGCGTCGCCTTGCTGACGCAGGAAAATGCCGAACTGCGCGCGGAGCTGGGATCGATGAAAGACCGGCTGGGCAATGTCGAGCGGATCGTCACCGATAGCGGCTATCAGCTGACGCATGAGATCAACACGCTGCGCGATGTTGATAAAGACACGTCGCGCGGGCGGCAGGAGGCGAATTGATGGGCGGCTGGGCTTTCGTGGCGGTGGTCGCCATCATCGTGTGGGGTATCGTGCAGATGACCAAGGCACGCGACCGGCGCAGCCTGTCGGAGCAAGGCGAGACAAGCGCGACCGATGCGCAGGAGGCGGAACGCGAGATCGGCGAATTGCGCGAACGCATCCGGGTGCTGGAACGCATCGCGACCGATGCCAACACCTCCGAAGCGCGCGAGATCCAGTCCATCTCCGACGAGATCGACAAGCTGCGCGACAAATAACACGGATTTGCCAGGAAGGATGCCCTCATGACCGACGCGACCGTCATTGCCTGTGCTGCCATCATCGCGCTGTCCATCCTGGCGCTCGCCATGCTGAAAGGCTGGCAGGACTGGATCGCGTTCAGATCGCACGAATGCGAAATCGTGCGGCGTGGCGCCGGCGGACCGCGCCATGGTGCCGCCCGCATCGAGATCGCCGACCTGAGGGAACGTATCCGCCATCTGGAAGCGATCGCCAGCGGGGTGGATTTGTGAACCCCATGCCTTACATGGCGTTCCATGCGAACCCTGGACGATATCCGCGAAGAATATGAATTCCTCGAAGGGGACGAACGCTACCGCCTGCTCATCGAGCTGGGCCGCGAACTGGACGAGATGCCCGGCGCGCTGAAGACCGACGCGACGCTGGTGCGCGGATGCTCCGCCAGCGTATGGGTTTATCCAACCGATCAGGACGGGCGGCTGCATTTCCTGGCCGACAGCAACGCCGCCATCACCAAGGGTATCGTCGCGCTGGTCATCGCCGCGGTCCAGGATCGCCCCGCCCGGCAAGTTGCCGATATGGACATTCGCGACGCGCTGAACCCGTTCGATCTGTCCAACCAGCTGAGTTCCAACCGGACGCAGGGCATCCCCAACATGATTGCGCTGGTCAAGGAACACGCGGCACGCATCGCCGCCGCCTGACATGAGGCCCCTGTTCCTCGTCGGGGGCATATTCGCCGTCGTCCTGGCTGCGATCGGCGCGGTTCTGCCGATCATGCCGACCGTGCCGTTCCTCCTATTGGCGGTGTTCTGTTTCGCACGGAGCAACCCTGAATGGGAGGCGCGCATCCTGGATCATCCGACCTGGGGTCCGCAAGTCCGCGACTGGCGCGAACGCCGCGCCATCTCGCGCCGGGCGAAGACGATGGCGATATTGGCGATGACGGCGGGCGCGATCTTTACTTGGTACGTGCTGGGCGCACCCTATTACTACATATCCATCGCGATATTGGTGCTTTGCGGCGGCTGGATCGCAACTCGCGCCGAATGATTCTGCCGAATGATCGCGGCCTATCGAAACGGAACGCAAGGCGCTGGCAGACATTGACTGATCATAAGCGGACCGGTCGGTTCACACATGGAGAAATCAGCATATGTCGATCATCACCTTGCTTGCGAGCATCTTCCTTCCACCAGTGGGCGTGGCGTTGAAGCACGGCGTCGGCGGCACGTTGTTGCTGAACATCGTGCTGACACTGCTGGGTATCATTCCGGGCATAATCCACGCGCTATACGTCAATTACGCTTGAGATCGAGCAAACCGAAAACCGAAAGCGTCGGCGCCGTCAGGCTCCGGCGCTTTCCCGTATTTGGGCGATCCCGCGCGCCTTCTGGCGCTTGAGTTCGGCTTTCAGCACCGCCGGATCGCGGGCGAACACGAAGCCGAAGCTGACCCCGCCTTCGCGCCCGATTGTCGCGTGGTGCAACCGGTGCGCCTGGACCAGCCGCTTGGCGTAGCCGCGTTTCGGAGTCCAGTTCCAGAACCGGCGATGCACCAGCCCGTCATGCACCAGCGTGTAGATGATGCCGTACAGAGTAATGCCGAACGCCGCCCACCACAGCGCTTCCGACCAGAAATAACCGGCCAGGAACATGGCGAAGACGATCCCGCCGAAGACCACTGCGTACAGATCGTTCTTTTCCAGGGCATCGTCGTGCGGTTCGTGATGATCGCGGTGCCAGCCCCAGCCCCAGCCATGCATGATGTATTTATGCGCCCACCACGCGAACAGTTCCATGCCGATAACGGCGGCTGCGACGATGGCGATGATGGCCGGAACGTTCATCGGTCCGCCTCCTGCAAGGCCAGCCTGCGCTTGGCGGGCAATGCCCACCACGGCGTGTTCGGATGGCAGTGATGCTCATGATGATAGCCGAAATGGAAGCAGCTGAACAGGCTGGCGATCGGACCGAAGCGCTCGCTGCGCGCATTGTGCCGGTCCGGAAAGCTGCCGTCGTCGTGGCGGTGGGGCCGATAGGTGCCGAAATAGAACAGCTGCAACGACGATGCGATCGCCGGCAATCCGTATAGCAGGACGATCTTCGCCATCGGCACGTCGACGACGAAGGCGTAGATCGCCACCACACCGCCGACGAACAGCGCCGAACCCCAGCCGAAATAGCGTTTGAGGAACGTCGCATACCACGGCCAGAACCGGTCGGGATGGCGTTCGTCGAAATCGGGGTCGCCGACGTGGCCCGCAAGCCTGTGGTGATCGAAATGCGCAGCCCGCATCCTGCGATAGGAAAATCCGGCGTAGAGAAACAGCAGGGCTGTCCCGATCGCGGTGTTGATGCGCCGCCCGCCCGCGTTGCTGCCCGGTATGAGCGAACCGTGCATGGCATCGTGACTGACGATGAACAGCCCGACTGACAGCCAGCAGAGCAACGCCGCCAGTCCGATCCCGAGGGGCAGGCTAGCCACCGTAAGCTCGAACACGAACATCGCGTAGAAGTGGAGCAGCAACCATGCGCCGACGATCACGGTGGCAAGCGACAGGCCGATAGCCGCCTGCATATCCCGCGTGGGGGTCATGGTAGTTGCCCGCATCATCCGACGGCCTTAACCCACAAGTCGCGCATGGGCAAAGCGGATAGGCTCAATCCCGACCGTTCCGGTCCGGCCCGGAAAAGAAGAACTTGGCGATCTCTTCGCCGATACGCGCCGGGCGCAGGGTTTCGGCGTCGATGCAGCACCAGCTGGATTGGATTTCGGCGAGCACTTCGCCCCCGCGTTCGATCACGGTGTTGTAGCACGCGCGCGCGCCCTTCGTGCTTTCGAGCACGGTGCGCGCAATAATATCGTCTTCCAGGAAGGCGGGCTTGCGATACGTGATTTCATGCTTCAGCGCGACCCAGGCGCGGCTCGCCACGGCATCCGCCGGTGCGATGTTGCGCCAATGCGACAGGACCGCGTCCTGCACCCAGCCGAGATAGCGGGCATTGTTCACATGCCCCATGAAATCGATATCCGCCGGAAGGATCTTGATCGGAAACGTATAGGGGGCTGCTGACATGCATGTCAGTTAGTCGTCCAAACGTTTCTATACCATGACTGAGTTTTGATATCGGGCCAAACGCTTGCACCTGTTGCCGATTGGCCGCTAACCCCGCCCGTATGGCCAGCAGACCGCGCACGCTGTATGAAAAGATCTGGGACGCGCATGTGGTGGAGACCCGCGACGACGGCACGGCGCTTGTCTACATCGATCGCCATCTGGTCCATGAGGTTACCAGTCCGCAGGCGTTCGAGGCGTTGCGCGTGGCCGGGCGGCAGGTGCGGCGGCCCGACCTCACGCTGGCCGTGCCCGACCACAATCTGCCCACGACGCCCCGGCTGGACGCGCGCGGCGAACGCTTGCCCATCGCCGATCCGCAAAGCGCCGCGCAGCTTGCCGCCTTGGAAACCAATGCGCCGGCATTCGGCATCCGCTACATCGATGCGAGCGCGCGCGAACAGGGCATCGTCCATGTGGTCGGCCCGGAGCAGGGCTTTTCGTTGCCGGGATCGACCATCGTCTGCGGCGATTCGCACACGGCGGCGCATGGCGGGCTGGGCGCGCTGGCATTCGGCATCGGCACCAGCGAGGTCGAGCATGTGCTGGCGACGCAGACGCTGCTGCTGAAACGATCGAAAACGATGGAAGTGGCGGTGTCCGGAACGCTCGGCATCGGGGTCACGGCGAAAGACCTGATCCTGCATATTGTCGGCCTGCTCGGTACGGCTGGCGGCACCGGCCACGTGATCGAATATCGCGGCGCGGTGTTCGACGCGTTGAGCGTCGAGAGCCGCCTCACGGTGTGCAACATGTCGATCGAAGCGGGCGCGCGCGCCGGGCTGATCGCGCCCGACGATACGACTTTCGCCTATTTGAAGAACCGCCCCCTCGCCCCCGAGGGCGACGCGTGGGACGCGGCGGTCGAATGGTGGCGATCGCTCGCCACCGATCCCGGCGCGCAGTTCGACGCGACTGTCGCGATCGTCGCGGACGAAGTCGAACCGACCGTCACCTGGGGCACCAGTCCCGAGGACACCGTCCCGATCGGCGGATCGGTGCCCGACCCCGACAGTTTCGCTGATCCGACGAAGCAGGACGCCGCCCGCAAGAGCCTCGATTATATGGGCCTGGCCGCCGGGCAGCGCCTGTCGCAGGTGGAAGTGCAGAACATCTTCATCGGCAGCTGCACCAACAGCCGGATCGAGGATCTGCGCGCTGCCGCCGATATCCTGCGCGGACGGCACAAGGCGTCGAATGTCCGCTGGGGTATCGTCGTGCCCGGTTCCGGCCTGGTGAAGGCGCAGGCCGAAGAGGAAGGGCTGGACGCGGTATTCACCGCCGCCGGGCTGGAATGGCGCGAACCGGGCTGTTCCGCCTGCCTCGGCATGAACCCCGACAAGGTGCCGCCGGGCGAACGTTGCGCGTCGACCAGCAACCGCAATTTCGTCGGCCGGCAGGGTCCGGGCGCGCGCACCCATCTGATGAGCCCCGCCATGGCCGCCGCCGCCGCGGTGACCGGCCGGCTGACCGATGTGCGCGATCTCATCCGGTGATTGCCTCTTGCCACGCATTCCGATGAACCGCATGACTGCCGGCATGACCAGAAAACCGCCCTCCTCCTTCGGTGGGAAAGCCGCAGCTGCTGGAACCGCCATCGGGTCCGCCGCGATCGCCGCCGCCATTCTCTACGCGAGCAAGCGCCGGACGCGCAAAGTTGACAACACCAGGACGCCGCAGGGCGAACCGCCTGAAACCGATTGATCGGAAAGGCTTTTCATGAACCCCGTGGCCCATGTGGAAGGACGCGCCATCCCCTTCGGCGCGAAGAACGTCGATACCGACGTCATCATTCCCGCGCGCTGGCTGAAGACGATCAGTCGGGAAGGACTGGGCGAAGGCGCGTTCGAGACCATCCGCGAAATACCCGGCAACGTGTTCGACGATCCGGCCTTTGCCGGCGCCCCCATCCTGATCGCAGGCGACAATTTCGGCTGCGGATCGAGCCGCGAACATGCTGCCTGGGCCTTGCTCGACATGGGCGTGCAGGCCGTGATCGCTCCAAGCTTTTCCGACATATTCGCGAGTAATGCATTCAAGAACGGCATCCTCGCTGTCGAATTGCCGCAGGACCGGATCGACCGTTTGATGGAGATCGCCCGAACGGATGCCATTGCCATCGACCTGGATACCCAGACCGTCGCCACCCCGTTCCAGGACCGCTTCGCCTTCGACATCGATCCGTTTCGCAAGCACTGCCTGATGAACGGCTCGATGAAATCGGCCTGACGCTGGAACGCATTGCGGCCATCGCCGAATACGAAACTTTCCAATCCCGCCACCTGCCATGGCTGGCGACAATTACGGAGAACGCCGCATGAAAGCCCTGCTGTCGAAAGAAACCGGTGGCCCCGAAACGCTGGTGGTCGAGGATATCGCGGAGCCCGGCCCCGGCAAGGGCGAGGTGCTGATCGATGTCGCCGCCTGCGCGATAAACTTCCCGGACACGCTGATCATTCGCGACATGTACCAGTTCAAACCCGAACGTCCCTTCGCGCCGGGGGGCGAGATTTCAGGCACCATCGCGGCGCTGGGCGAAGGAGTCACCGGCTGGAAAGTCGGCGATCGCGTTCTGTCGGGACTGGGTCACGGGGGACTGCAGGAGAAGGTGGTGGCGCCCGCCGCCAGGCTGTTCAGCGTGCCCGATTTCGTCGACCTGCCCGAAGCCTCCGCGCTGCTGATGACCTATGGTACCACCATTCATGCTTTGAAGGATCGCGGCGACATCGCGAAGGGCGATACGATGCTGGTGCTGGGCGCGGCGGGCGGAGTGGGGCTGTCCGCGGTAGAGCTTGGCAAAGCCTATGGCGCGCGGGTGATTGCCGCAGTTTCCAGCGAAGAAAAGGGCGAAGCGGCGCGCAATGCCGGGGCTGACGATGTAGTGATCTACCCCCGCGCCCCGTTCGACAAAGACACGTCCAAGGCGCTGGCCAAGGCGTTCAAGGACGCGGTCGGACCGGACGGCGCCGACATTGTCTACGATATCGTCGGGGGGGATTATTCCGAACCCGCCTTGCGCTCCATTGCCTGGGAAGGCCGCTTCCTCGTCATCGGTTTTCCCGCCGGTATCGCGAAGATGCCGCTCAATCTCACGCTTCTCAAAAGCTGCGACATTCGCGGCGTGTTCTGGGGTGCCTTCACCGCGCGCGAACCGCGCCGCAACGAAGCCAACATCGCCGAACTGTTTCGCCTGTGGAAGGACGGCAAGATCAGTCCCCTCATCAGCGAGACATATCCCCTGTCCCGCGCGCATGAAGCCATCGCCAAGCTGGAGAACCGCGGCGCGATCGGCAAGCTTGTCGTGACCATGCGGGATTGAACGACCATCGATACCGCGTCTTGCCGCAGTGGCCGCACAAGCCTATCGTCGCGGCGATGCACACCATTTGCGAAAGGCCGCTGCCATGACCAATTTCAAGGATCGCGAACGGGGCGAGGAAGCGAAATATGCGTTTGACGAGGACACCGCCTTTCGCATTGCCGCGCGGCGCAACCGCCTGCTGGGCCGTTGGGCCGCGGAGAAGATGAACCTTACCGATGAAGAGACCGACGCCTATGCCAAGGCCGTGATGCAGGCCGATTTCGAAGAAGCGGGCGACGAGGACGTGGTTCGCAAGCTGCTCGGCGATCTGACCGCCGCCGATGTCGAAGTGGACGAGGCCGGCGTTCGCGCGGCGCTGGAAGCCAAGACGATCGAAGCACGCCGCCAGCTGATGGGCGAGGCCTGACGCAATGCCGATGGCAGGCGATGAAATCGCTGGCATGATTACCGAAGCGCTTCCCGGCGCGCAGGTAACCATGACCGATCTCGCCGGTGATGGGGACCACTGGGCGGCCAAGGTCGTCGCGCCGCAATTTGCCGGCAAGAGCCGCGTCCAGCAGCACAAAATGGTCTACGAGGCGCTTGGCGGGCGCATGGGGGGCGTGCTGCACGCCTTGCAACTGACGACGGGCGTTCCCAAATCCTGACCTGATATTCACCAGAGAGGGAAAGCCATTATGTCCGATGCCAACGACCGCATTACGAAGACCGTCAACGAGAACGATGTGGTCCTGTTCATGAAGGGCACGCCGCTGTTTCCGCAATGCGGGTTCTCCAGCAAGGCGGTCGCGATCCTCGATCATTGCGGCGTCGGTTACGAAAGCGTCGACGTACTGCAGGACATGAAAATCAGGCAGGGTATCAAGACGTATTCCGACTGGCCGACCATTCCGCAGCTTTACGTGAAGGGCGAATTCGTCGGCGGCAGCGACATCATGATGGAGATGTTCGAAGCGGGCGAACTGAAGCAATTGATGGATGAAAAGAACGTCGCCAAGGCTGGCTGACCCGCCGCGCTTCAGTTGTAGAGACAAAAAGCCCGGCTGCGCGTTATTCGCAGCCGGGCTTTCTGCATGTCGGCGGAACCAAAGGACCAGGAATGGCCCGCCTGTTACGAAGTCCCTTCGATCACGATCGAAGGCCAGGATACGTATTGCCGGCATTGCAGAAGCCGTGCCAGACTTGCGGAACAGCCATGCTTCTAGCGCTTCGATGGTTAAGAACAATTTAACGCCGGCCGATGTGTAAGCCTTTCCGACAGTAACCTTATCGCCGAAAAGCGCGCATGCGTCTTGGCAAGCCCTGGATCGTCCGGCAGGACTGCCTCCCATGACCGAACAAGCCCCGCAAGGCATACCCGCCGCGACCATCGTGATCTTTCGTAATGCCGCACAGGGCGGACCGCCGCAACTGCTGATGGTGACCCGCTCGCGGACCATGTCCTTTGCCGGCGGCGCGGCGGTCTTTCCCGGCGGCCGCGTCGATCCGGCCGATTTCGAATGGGCGAAGGACCTGGCGGACCGCAAGGTCAGCGACCTGCCGGTGGACGAGATCGCGCATCGCATCGCGGCCATCCGCGAAACGCTGGAGGAAACGGGACTCGCGATCGGGCTGACCGGCAATATCGATGGCCCGTTGGCGAAACGTGCGCGAGACCTGTTGCTGAAGGAATGCGCGCTTGCGCCCGTGCTCGACGAACTGGCGATGGGTATCGACCTCGACGCGATCGTGCCGTTCAGCCGCTGGTTCCCCAGGAACGAGAATTTATCCCGCGTGTTCGATACGCGCTTCTACTGCGCCGATCTTGGCACCGGCGCGGTCGACATCGCGGTCGATGAAACGGAAAACACGAAACTCTACTGGATCACGGCGCAGGACGCGCTGGACGAGGCCGCAGCCGGCCGCCTCACGCTCATCTACCCGACCATCCGCAATCTGGAACGTCTCGCCACCTTCGGCAATTTCACGGAGGCCGTGGCAAGCTGCCGCCGCTACGGCGCGAAGACGATAACGCCTTTCGTCGAAGACAGGCAAGGCGAACGCTGGCTGTCGATCCGGGGGGATGCCGGATATCCGGTGACCGGGCAGAAACTGGACGCGTCCATGCGCGGGTAGCCCCTAACTTCGTCGCGCAGGCTTCTTCATCAGCGGATGCGTGGTATGCTCCGTCTTGTCCCAGATCAGCGGTTTCCCGTTTAGCGCGCGCAGATAGGCGACCACGGCCCGGCGGCCCGCCATGATCGCGATGATGTTGGCGACCGGGATGCGAAGAACGGCATGAAGCCCTTCGCCGATCCCGTATTCGCGCGCGGTAAAACCGAACCGCCATATCGCCCGCCATGCGAGGCTGACGAAATTCACGATTATCACGATCGTGAGCGCGTCGGACAGCGGGGGCGGCTGCTCATCGGCAGCCAGGGCCGCCGCCCATGACAGGGCGGACACGACGAGCAGCGCATAGGCAGCCGCCAGGACCAGCGCCGTGAACGGTCCACGCCGATCGCGCAGGCGCATCCATATTTCCGCCGGCCGACCGTTCCAGCCCAGCCGGTCCCAGCCCTGGAACGCGATGCCGTGTATCCACCGCGTCTTCTGACGAACCGCGGCGACGAGATCGGTCGGAAAATACGCCCGCGTCGCGATCAGCGAACCGTCGGCACGACGCGCCCTGACGAAGCGGGCCGTTCCGCCCAGCTCGCCCACTCCGATGCCGATCTCGTAATCTTCGGTCAGGGACTCCGCGGCGAACGGCTGCCCGTCGGCATGACCGGCCGCCAACCGCGCAAGCATCGGCCGTGCGATCGCGCATCCGACGCCGGCCAATGGCATCCCGGTCCGCAGAGCGTCGCGGACGACCATTGCCTTCCCATGGGATTCCGCGAATTCCTCGCAGTAATGTCCGGCGATCCACGGGGACACCGCCTGCGGCAGAGGCAGGACCGGTAACTGTGCCAGATCCGCATCGCCGATCACCTGGTCCAGCAAGCCGAGCGCGGCGGGATCGACCATATCTTCCGCATCGTGAAGCACGATCATATGCGTCGTCTCGCCGAGACGACGCTCGTCGTCCTGCAGGGCGCGATACAGCCGGTTGAGGCAATCGGCCTTGGTTGTCGGACCTGCCCGGTCATGCACGACCAACCGCAGGCGCGTGTCGCACCCGGCGGCCGCCGCGGCTGCGTTCATGGTCGCCGGATCGTTGGGATAGCAACCGACATAGACGCGAAGATCGTCCTGCGGCCAAACGCTGAGCGCATGGGACACGGTCGCACTGATAACACGATCTTCGCGCCAGGCAGGAATGAATACCGCTGCAATGCCGCGCAACGGCCCGGGCTCGGCATCATCCTTCGCAAGCCGGACCGTCTTTGCCCGGCCGGTCAGTTTGAACCAGATATACGCGCAGTCGACGGCGAAGTCATCGACCGCGCCGATCAGGAAGAATACCCCTGCGAACAGCAACAGCTCGTGCTGCAACAGCCATAGCCATTGCCACATCGAAAACTCACCCAACTTTCGCGACCCTTAACCCCAAGCGGCCTCATCACAAATACGCGTATCGAACCACGCTGCCCCTTGCAACGATGTTGGATATGTTAAACAGGGGCGCCACCATGGTCTCCAAGCGATTGCCCATCCGTTCCGTATTCGCGCCGGTACGCGCGCTGTTCGTCGGCGATGCGTCGGCGGGTATTCTGCTGATAATCGTCGCCGCGGCCGCCATGCTGGCCGCCAATTCGGAACTTGCGGGCGAATACAAGGCGTTGTTCTACGACAAGTTCGCCTGGTACCCGCATGTCAAGCTGAGCAATCTGCATTATGTAATCAATGACGGGCTCATGGCGGTGTTTTTCTTCGTCGTCGGGCTGGAGGTGAAGCGGGAACTGATCTGCGGCCAGCTCGCTTCCCCAGAACAGCGGCGGCTACCCGTATTGGCGGCGGTCGCGGGCATGGCCGCCCCGGCGGCCGTGTACATGTTCGCCGTATCCGGCGCCGATCCGAAGCTGGCTGCCGGCTGGGCCATCCCGGCGGCAACCGACATCGCCTTTGCCATGGGGGTGCTGGGTCTGCTCGGCAGCCGCGTTCCCGCGTCGCTTCGACTGTTCCTGCTGACCGTGGCGATCGTCGACGATATCGGCGCGGTGCTGGTCATCGCGCTGTTCTACACGCCGGATGTCGACGTGATGTGGCTGTCCATATCGCTGGCGGTTCTGGCGGTCATGATCGGAATGAACAAGTTCAAGGTAAGCCGGCTGTTACCCTATATCCTGGTGGCCCTGATCCTTTGGTACTGCGTCCTCAATTCCGGCGTCCATGCGACGATCGCGGGGGTGGCGGCGGCGCTGACCATTCCGATGCACAAGAAGGACGGCAACAGCCTGCTGGAAAAGATCGAACACGCCCTGGCCCCCTGGAGCGCTTATGCCATCGTGCCGATTTTCGGTTTCGCCAATGCCGGCGTTTCCCTTGCCGGAATGGGGATCGACGAGATCCTCGCCCCGCTGCCGATTGCCGTTGCCGGCGGACTGGTGCTGGGCAAGCAGATCGGCATTTTCGCGTGCATCGTGCTGGCTGCGAAGATCGGCTTCGCCAAACCACCCGACGGTGCGAGCTGGCCTGAGATCTGGGGCGTGTCCGTCCTGTGCGGGATCGGTTTCACCATGAGCCTGTTCATCGGCGAACTGGCCTTCCCGGCCTATCCCCTGTTCAAGGAGGAGGCGAAGATCGGCATCCTCGCCGGGTCGGTGATATCGGCAATCCTGGGCTACGTCATCCTGCGGCTGACGACCAACCATCCCGACGACCGACGCAGGAAACCCGATCCGGCCTGAAGCGTCTTGCGCGAGGACCAGCCGCCCCGGCGTCCACCTTGGAATGCCGGGGCGCCAACCGCGGGCTGCGATCAGAAGCTTGCGCCCAAGGTCACGACGAACGCATCGTCCGTAAAGTCGTAGGCGCCAGCGGGAATATCGCCTTCCACTCCGACATAAGCGGCCCCGATCGTCAGCGGCGTGTTGGCGATCGCAGCCTCGGCCCCGATCGACCAGTCGAACGCGTCGCCATCATCGGTAAAGGTGAGAAAACCATCGGTATAACCCAAATGACCGGTTACCGTCAGGGGCGTCTCCGGTATCCCGATACTGATGTCGGAATAGACATAGAAATTGTCGTCACCGCCCAGCCCGTCCTGTTCCGGTGCATAGGCGACGCCGGCGGTTGCCTCTGCTGGTCCGATCGCGAAGGTCAGCGATCCATAGGCTTCGTAATAGTCGAAATCCCCCGGACCGGCATCGGGATAGATATAAGCGATCCCGCCGACATTGACAGATAGCCCCTCTGCCACGTCGCCGCTCCAGCCGCCATAAAGATCGAGCTCCGTCGAACCGAAACCGACGGTGTCCTCATCGAGAGACGACGCCCAGGCGCCGACGTAGAAGCCGGATCCGTGCGCCGCGTCGACGCCGCCCTGTATGGCGAAGTCTCCGCCGGACAGGTCGACGCCGCGAAAGCGATATTCGCTGGCCAACGTGACATTTGCGGACACCGTGACCGGTGCATCGGGTACCGCCGGCTTGTCCTGCGCAAAAGCGGGGATAACCGGAATTGTTGCCGATAGGGCGAAAGTTGCGGCATATAGGCCGCGCTTGGACGTGAGCATACCAAACTCCTTGGTTGGTGTTGTTGCTTCGTCCCACCTGCATATCGGCCGGCCCGCCCTTTTTTGGAACGGAATCTCTTGTCGATATGCGGATATCATGTCCGTTAATGTTGCATTGCACAAGAGCCATGTACAAAGGTGCGCGTTTCGGGCCACTTACCTGCGGGACGAGCGTGCCCTAGGTCAGCCCCCACTTTTCCCACTGTGATTGATACGGGTTCGCCATGCGCCTATCCATTCGCCAGCCAATTTGAGTAGTCATCCAGACCATGTTCGAACCGTTACGCAGAATGTTCGCCGGCAAACCGGATATGCCGCACGCGCGTATGCCGGCAGGTGAGCGCGCCTATGTGATCGGCGATATCCATGGCCGCAACGATCTGTTCGTCCAGCTGATTTCGGCGATCGAGGCGGACGACGCGGTCGCACCAGAGGCACGAACCACGATCGTGCTGCTCGGCGACCTCATCGATCGCGGGCCGGACAGCGCCGGTGTCGTCCGCACGGCGAGGAAGGTGATGAAGCGTGCCGATCTGCGGTGCCTGATGGGCAATCACGAAGAAATGTTCTTGGAATCGTTCGACGATACGAAAGTGCTGCGGCATTTCTTGAGACATGGCGGACGCGAAACCCTGATCAGCTACGGCGTTTCCCCCGAACAGTTCGGCCATGCGGACATCAAGCGGTTGCAAGCGCTGATGAACCAGCTGGTGCCGCCCAAGCATCGCGACTTCCTGGCCGCGTTCGAAGATATGATCGTCATGGGCGATTACCTCTTCGTCCATGCCGGGATCGATCCCGATCGCCCCCTGTCGGATCAGCGGCCGAGCGCGCTTCGCTGGATCCGCGAACCGTTCCTGGATCACCGTGAAAGCCATTCGCACGTGGTGGTCCACGGCCATACGATCAGCGAGAACATCGACGAGCGGACGAACCGCATCGGGATAGACACGGGCGCCTATCGCAACGGCTGTCTGACCGCGCTGGTCCTGGAAGGCGATGCGCGGCGTTATATCCAGGCGGTCGAGGGGAAGAATTCCATCGAAATCGTCACCAGAAGCGCGGCTTGACCGAAGCTACATTCCGCCAAACCGGTGCGTTCGATTGCGGTGATCCCGGTCCTGCAGCCTCGATGGCAAGGCGCTGAAACAGCATGCCGCAAGCGACGGTCATCAGAAAAGATCCCTCAGGGCGTCACGATGGCGAAGCCGGGCCTGCCATCGTCCAGCGCCGCGAACATGGCCGCCAGCAGCGCGGCATCTCCTGATAAGCGCGCCTCGCCCGATCCGAGCAGTGCGGGCAGCGTCACTTCGCGGGCCAACAGTCGGTTGAGAGACGCCCGTGGGATGGTCAGTGCCGCATCCGATTGCGCCGTTCGCGACAGGCGGGGGAACATGACGCTCGGGCGCAGATCGACCGTAACGCTTTCGCCGGTATCGGCAAAATCGAAGGCGATGACCCCGCCGTCTCCTAGCATCTTTGCAGGGTTGAACCGGCTGGCCAGCGCGTCGAACAGATCGATGGTCGGAATCGAGGCAAGCACTTCGTTCGATATCATGTTCGGGGCCGGTTCCGCCGAGGGGCGACGCAGATCGTGCGCCGCCGCCAGATAGATATTGCGCCAGGTGCCCGCTTCGGCCCGATAGCCGAGCTGTTCGTAAGTCGCAGCGAGCCAATGTTTCGCGCCATCATGATCGGGGGCGGCGAAGACCAGTGTCTGGAGCAGACGGGCCGCCCAGCGATAATCGCCCCCATCGAACGCGTCGCGCCCCCCCGCCAGCGCGGCCGCAGGTCCCCCAACTGCGGCGATCCAGCGTTCGGCCTCCTGCGTCTTGGGCAGGGGATCGTAGTCGGCGGGCACGGCGTTCCACCAGCCGAAATAGCGCTGATACACCGCTTTCGCATTGTGTTCGAACGTGCCGTAATAGCCGCGCGCGCCGAAATCGGAACGGACGAAGTCCGGTTCCCCGATGACCTCGGCGATCTCGTCCATCGTCAGCCCCTGATTGGCCAGGCGTAGCGTCTGGTCGTGGACGTAGCGATAGATGTCGCGCTGGTTCCGCAAGCGATCGCGAACGACCGCGCCGCCCCAGCCCGGCCAATGGTGGGAGGCGAGGATGACGTCGCTACGCGCGGCAAAACGCGTCATTATCTCGTCGATCCGCTTGCTCCATTGCAGCGCGTCGCGCACCAGTGCACCGCGCGGCGTCAGGACGTTGTGGAAGGTCCGCGTGACGACTTCGGCCGTGTGCAGCGCGCGGAATTGCGGCAGGTAGAAGACGAACTCCGACGGCGCTTCGGTGCCGCCCGCGTCGAGGAATTCGAAGGCGACGCCGTCAATCGTCAGCGTGCCGCCTTCTTTGGACAATTCGCGGGTCGGCGGCAGCAGGCCGACGCGGCCCTGCGCCAGCTTCGGGCCCAGCCCCACGCCGACCGCTCCCGCGGCGCCCGATGGTACCTCGCTGGCGAACTGGTAACCGGCCCGGCGCGTCATCGCCGTTCCGGCCAGCACGTTCTCGCCGACGACTTCCGCCGTGAATCCATGCGGTGCGATCACGGGCGTATCGCCCTTCGCATGGGTTTCCGGCGAAAGCACTCCGCGCACCCCGCCGAAATGGTCGCCGTGGCTGTGGGTGTAGATGACGCCGCTGACCGGCCGTTCGCCCAACGTGCGGTTCGCAAGGTCCAGCCCCGCCTTCGCCGTGGCCTCGGTCAGCAGCGGGTCGACGACGATCCAGCCGCTCTCGCCCGCGATCAGGGTCATCACCGCCAGATCGTAACCGCGTATCTGGTAGATACCGGGCACCACTTCGAACAGCCCATGGATCGCGGCCAGCTGGCTCTGCCGCCAGAGCGAGGGATTGACGCTAGCGGGTGCGGCCCCTTCCAGAAAGGCGAACTCGTCGACGTCCCAGGCGACGCTGCCATCCGCGTTCAGGATGTCCGTATCGAGCCGCGCCAGCAGACCACGCCGCGCATCGGCGAAATCCCCCTGATCGCCGAGCGGCAGGCGGGTGGCGATATCGGCATTCCGCGCGGCGGTGGAGGCGCTGGCTCGCCCCGGTTCCGGCGACGTATTGCCAAGGCCCATGATCGATGCCGTGATGGCCAGCATCAGTTTCGCGGCTTTACGGTGCATCGTACTCGAACTCCCATACCATGGCGGGCGTTTCAGCATATTCACGAGCCTGGCGCAAACGAGCGCGCGCGATGATGCCAGGGGGCCTGTAAGCCGGGTTCTGTCCCGCGGGCGGTTTGCGCATCGCGCACCGGCCCCGCGGGGGCAGCCATTCCTCTAGGCGACGGATTGCTCCGCCGCTCAAGCAGCCAACCCGGGCGGTCGATGCGAAACGCATCTGCCATCGGCGGTTCAGCCGATGACGCGCCGCCCCTATTCGGCCTTGCTCCGGGTGGGGTTTGCCATGCCGCCCATGTCACCATGCGCGCGGTGCGCTCTTACCGCACCCTTTCACCCTTGCTCCATTGAATGAAGCGGTCTGCTCTCTGTGGCACTTTCCCTATGGTCGCCCATGGCGGGCGTTACCCGCCACCCTCGTTTCGTGGAGCCCGGACTTTCCTCGCGTTCGGGATCGCTCCCTCACCCGCGGCTGCCCGGCCCCCTGGCGACCCGCTATCTAGCAGCGCCGCGATCCCTGTCGAGCAGAAGCTGGAACAGGATCGCACGGATCTCCCCGTCGATCTGCCCGTCGATCCGCCCCGGCCGCCAGCGCCGCTGGAACGCTTCCACCGCCTTGTGCCCGTCGGTCACGTCGTAGCCGTAGCGTTCCAGCGCGAGATAGAACGCCCCGTCATTGTCGAACGGATCGCCCAGCGAAATGTCGGGCTTGGCAATCGCCAGCCCGTAATCCGCCAGCCGGTCCCAGGGGAACAGCTCGCCCGGATCGGTCTTGCGCGCGGGCGCGACGTCCGAATGGCCGACGATGTTGGCACGCGGTATGTCGTGCCCCTTCATGATCCGATGGAGCAGCGGAACCAGCGCGTCGATCTGCCGGTCGTCGAAGGGGCGATAGCCATAGACATGCCCGGGATGGTCCAGTTCGATCCCGATACTGGCGGAGTTCACGTCCTTGTGCCCGCGCCAATAGGATACGCCCGCATGCCAGGCGCGCCGGTCCTCCTCGACCATCTGCGTCACTTCGCCCGCTTCGCTGATCAGGTAATGCGCACTGACGCCGGTCTGCGCGTCGCACAACCGGGTCAGCGCATCCTCGGCCGATCGCATCTCGGTATAATGCAGGACCACCATCGTGATCGGCAGGTCGCGTTCATCGTGGTTGGGCGACGGGCGCCGGTGATGGACGAGCTCGTCCGGCATCATCCGATCAGTCCGCCGGGCTGCGGCAGGACCGCGCCCAGGATCAGCGCGTCTCCGGTCAGCTGATATTGCAGCCCCCCGCCGATCCGTTCGGCGAGCAGCGCGATCATATGGGCGGGCGCCGTTCGGCTCGATATGTCGGACAGCGGCAGTTCGTTCTGCAGCGCCTGTCCGATCGTATCGTCGAACGCCAGTTTGGGCCCCGAAGCGCGCACGACGATCTCCGTGTTCCCGTCGCGTATTTCCGCCCCGATATCCAGCGCACCGCCCCGCACCAGCGCATCCAGCGCGATATGCGCGAGGTTGAGCAGCACCTTGACCGCATCCTTGGGCAGTTTCGTCTCTTCCAGCGCCCAGTGCGCCTCCACCCGTTTAGCATTCGCGACCAGCGTTTCGATGACGTCTTTCGCGTCGCCCACATCGACCATCTCGCCGAAACCGCCCGCCGCCCCGTAGGCGAGGCGGAAGAACTTCAGCTTGTCGGCGCTCGCCTTGGCGCTCTGTTCCAGCAGCTCCATACATTGCGCGCGCATCTGCAGGTCGGTTTCGTCGGCCAGCAGCTCCAACCCGTTGCTGAGCGCGCCGACCGGGCTGAGCATGTCGTGGCACAGCCGCGAACACAGCAGCGCGGCGAGATCGACGGGGGAGTCGCTGTTCATGGTAAAGAGTTCAATCCTGAATTGTGGGGGAGACATGGACCACGTGTTACACGGTCCTAGAGGAAATTAGCTTTCTTGCCAGCCGCCGTGTGGGAAACGCCGGTCGGATGGGGTTCGCAGATGATGCATGGGCGTGTGATTAGCCGCCTTGCTCGATGTAGGAAAGCGGTTCGAAGCCCGCTTCCCCGTCGCGCCAGAAACGGATGTCACCGCGCGCGACGATCGCCCAGATCGCTCCGTCCCCCGCCGCCATCGCCGCATCGGCGGCGGACGGTTCGGCGGGGCCCAAGGGGTGGGAATGGTAATAGCCGGCGACCGCCGACCCGCCCTCACGCGCAATGCGATGCGCGGCGATCAGCGCGGCGGGGTCGATTTCGAAATGGGTGTCCGGCGTGGGATGGACATTGCGGGTCGGTTCGGCGTGGGTGATATGATCGCGGGAACCGTACAGGATGCCGCAGCATTCGTTGGGGTGTGCGTGGCGGGTTTGGATACGCACGCACCGCAAAACGCTTGCTTCCACCAGCAACTCCGTCCGGGCTGAGCCTGTCGAAGGGCCGCTTTTGCTTCGCGAATGACGCGACACCGCCTTCCAATCCCCACGGATCAATGCGAGCTTCTTCTTCCGCGACCAACCCTTGATCTGGCGTTCGGCTTCCAACGCCTCGATACGCGATCCAAACTCTTGCGACCAAACCAATTCGACGGGAAGACGATCCTGTGTCCAGCCTTTGATTAAACCGCTTTGATGCGCTCCGATGCGCCGCTCCAGATCGTCCGTATGTCCAGTGTAGAATATACCGTCACGGCAATGCAGAATGTAGGTCCAAAACGGCATACGCGGCGCATAAGAAAAGGGCGACCCTTCGACAAGCTCAGGGTGAGCGGATTGGGGGCCTATCTTTCTTCCGTTCACCCTGAGCTTGTCGAAGGGTCGTTCTCGCTAGTAACAGACACCATGCCCGCCCCGCCCCCCATCACCGGGACACTCGCCGCGACCGGTCGGATAGACAAGTCCCTCGCGCATGCGACCGACCTTTCACGCGAGCGTATCAAGCAGCTCATCGCGCAGGGCGCCGTTACGATCGGCAAGACCATCGCCACGAACCCATCCGCCAAAATGCAGGCGGGTGCGCATTTCGCGATCCACCTGCCCCCCGTCGAACCGGCGGAAGCGGAGCCGCAGGATATTCCCCTGACCATCATCTTCGAGGACGACCATCTGATCGTCGTCGACAAGCCGGCGGGCATGGTCGTCCACCCGGCGGCGGGGAACATGGACGGCACGCTGGTCAACGCCCTGCTGCATCATTGCGCAAAAGGCGGGGGCACGCTGTCCGGCATCGGCGGCGTGGCCCGGCCCGGTATCGTGCATCGCATCGACAAGGATACGTCGGGCCTGCTGGTCGTTGCGAAGTCCGCAATCGCGCATGAAGGGCTTGCAACCCAATTCGCCGATCATTCGATCGACCGGCGCTATATCGCGATCTGCAACGGCCATCTCGTGCCCGCGAAAGGTACCGTCAGCGGGAGGATCGGCCGCTCCGACACCAACCGCAAGAAGATGGCCGTGCTGGGCGATCACGTCACGCGCGGGAAACTTGCCGTCACCCATTACCGAACGACACGAAATCTCAACCATTGCAGCGTGTTGGAGTGCGAATTGGAAACCGGTCGGACCCATCAGATACGCGTTCACTGCGCATCAATCGGTCATGCCTTATTAGGAGATCCGACATATGGCCGAACCCAGGCGAACCTGCGGCCGGTGTTGCAGCGGCTGGGCTTCACCCGGCAGGCACTGCACGCGGCAACCCTCGGCTTCGTTCATCCAGTGACCGGCGCGGATATGCAATTCACCGCCGAACTGCCGGACGATATGCAGGAACTGATCGACGAAACCGCTCGTTGAAATCGATGAAATGCACTGCAATTCCGGTCGCAAATCTGGTAGATGATATCCAGCGGCCCGAAAGGCCGGATGCCCATCCGGGGTCCGGCGACAATTGGCCGGCTATGAAAGGCAAGGAAGACGTGAGCACGACAGCAAGAGTCCCGGCCCTCGGCGGCGAGCAGAGCCTCAACCGCTATCTGGCCGAAATCAAGAAATTCCCGGTATTGACGGCGGAGCAGGAATACATGCTCGCCAAGCGCTATGCCGAACATGAAGACCCCGAAGCGGCGGCGCAGCTGGTGACCAGCCACCTGCGGCTCGTGGCAAAGATCGCCATGGGCTATCGCGGCTACGGCCTGCCCGTCAGCGACCTCATTTCCGAAGGGAATGTCGGCCTGATGCAGGGCGTCAAGAAATTCGAACCCGAACGCGGTTTCCGTCTCGCGACCTATGCCATGTGGTGGATCAAGGCGAGCATGCAGGAATTCATCCTGCGCAGCTGGAGCCTCGTAAAGATGGGCACCACCGCCGCGCAGAAGAAGCTGTTCTTCAACCTCCGCCGGATGAAGAAGGAGCTGGAAGCGTATGAGGACAGCGACCTTCACCCCGACGATGTGACGAAGATCGCGACCGATCTGGGTGTGGCCGAACAGGAAGTCGTCAACATGAACCGGCGCATGATGCTGGGCGGCGACGGTTCGCTCAACACCAAGATGCGCGGGGACGAGGAAGATGGTGGCCAATGGCAGGACTGGCTGGTCGACGACGGCCCGTTGCAGGACGAGACCGTCGCCGACGCCGAGGAAGCGGAGGTTCGCCACGACATGCTGCTCGAAGCGATGGATGGGCTGAACGATCGGGAGAAGCACATCCTGACCGAACGCCGCCTGACGGACAATCCGCAGACGCTGGAGGAACTGAGCCAGGTCTATTCCGTCAGCCGCGAACGCATTCGCCAGATCGAAGTGCGCGCTTTCGAGAAGCTGCAGAAGGCGATGAAAACGATCGCCGGCGAAAGGTTCATGCCCGTCGCGGCTTGATCCGGCGCATCATCGAGACGCGAAAGGGTCGGGCCGTGGGTCCGGCCCTTTTGCTTTGTGCGATTGCAGCGACGCGATGCGGGGCGTAGGACGGGGCGATGGTCTGGTTGTTCAAATTGATCGCGAAAATCGCCGTGTATTTCATCGGCCTCAGCCTCATATTGGTGATCGCCTTCCGTTTCGTGCCGCCACCGGTCACCGCGACGATGCTGATGGACGCGAACGGGATCACCAAGGACTGGGAAAGCCTGTCCAACATCGACCGGAACATGGTCGCGGCCGTGATCGCGGCCGAAGACGGCAAGTTCTGCAGCCATGACGGTTTCGATGCCGAAGCCATCCAGAACGCCATGCGCCGCAACCGCGAAGGCGGGCGCATCCGCGGCGGTTCCACCATCAGCCAGCAGACGGCGAAGAACGTCTTCCTGTGGCAGGGCGGCGGGTTTTTCCGCAAGGGGCTGGAGGCGTGGTTCACTTTCCTGATCGAGAATTTGTGGGAAAAACGCCGGATAATGGAGGTATATCTCAACGTCGCGGAAACCGGCATCGGCACCTATGGGGTCGAAGCCGGGGCGCAGCGTTATTTCGATCATTCCGCCGCGCGCCTGTCGCCGGACGAAGCCGCGCGTATGGCCGCCGCGCTGCCCTTACCCAAGGAACGGTCGGTGACCAACCCCGGCGGTTTCACGCGCCGATACGGCAACACCATCGCCGCGCGGATGGGCGTGGTCCGGCGGGACGGGCTGGACGCCTGCGTCTACGAATAGGCGATGACCGCCGCGCATTCGCATGAAGACGGGCATGGTCATGGGGCATGGGCACTCCCATGCTCCGGCCGATTTCGGACGCGCATTCGCCATCGGCATCGTCCTCAACACCGGCTTCGTCATCGTGGAGGCGACTTACGGCTTCCTGTCCGGCTCGATGGCGCTGGTCGCGGATGCGGGGCACAATCTGTCGGACGTGCTGGCGCTCATGCTTGCCTGGGGTGCCAGCATCGCCGCCAAGCGCGCTCCGACGCAACGGTTCACCTATGGCTACAAGAGCTCGACCATCCTCGCCGCACTGGCCAACGCCGCGCTGCTGATTTTCGCCATCGGCGCGATCGCCTTCGAGACGCTGCATCGTTTCGCCGACCCCGCGCCGGTGGAAGGCATGACGGTCATCATCGTCGCCGGCATCGGCATCGCGATCAACGCCGGAACCGCGCTCCTCTTCATGCGCGGGCAGGCACACGATCTCAATATTCGCGGCGCCTATCTGCACATGGCGGCGGATGCGCTGGTATCGCTGGGCGTGGTACTGGCGGGGATCGCGATCCTGCTGACCGGCGCGGCCTGGATCGATCCCGCGGTCAGCCTGGCGATCGTGGCGGTGATCGGCTGGAGCACATGGGGGCTGCTCAAGGACAGCGTGCGGATGGGATTGCTGGCCGTGCCGGAAAACGTCTCCGAAACCGGCGTTCGCGATTATCTGACCGGTCTGCCGGGGGTGACGGCGGTGCACGATCTGCATATCTGGCCGATGAGCACCACCGAAACCGCGTTGACGGCGCACCTGGTCATGCCGCGCGGCCATGACGGCGATGGTTTCCTGCACGATATCGGCCGCGAACTGGCCGCGCATCACCATATCGGCCACGCGACGATCCAGGTCGAACGGGGCGACGACTGCGCGCGGATCGGCGGCGATTGCACGGCGTAAGCGGCGGTTTCCCGGTGCGGGTTTCAGGTTTGTCGCATCCAAATCGCCGTTTCATGCGTTACCTATATCAGATGCAGGACAATCCTGTTCGAATGTAGGAGATTACCAATGCCAAGGAATATGCTTCGCAACACCCTCGCCATGACCGCCGCCGTCGCGCTCGCAGGCGGTTGTACCACCATGAACGACGACATGGACGACATGGACGACCGGGACGATATGAACGTGTCGACCAGCACGACGGCGATGGCGAACACGCCGGTGATGGTCGGTGGGGCCGAGATGCTGCCCACCCGCAACATCATCGAAAACGCGTCCAACTCGCGCATCCACGCTACGCTGGTCGCCGCGGTCAAGGCCGCCGATCTGGTCCCGACCCTGTCCGGACCCGGCCCGTTCACCGTATTCGCGCCCACGGATCAGGCATTTGCCAAACTTCCCGAAGGAACCGTCGGCACGCTGCTGCAGCCCGCCAACAAGATGATGCTGCAGAACGCGCTGAAATATCACGTCGTATCGGGCAATGTGACCGCGTCCGACCTGATGGCGCGTATCCGCAGCGGTGGCGGCACGGCCACCCTGCCGACCGTCGCCGGCGGAACGCTTACGGCGCGGATGATGAACGGCAACGTCGTGCTGACCGATGGAATGGGTGGAACCGCCACCGTGACACAGGCCGACGTTCGGCAGTCGAACGGCATTATCCACGTTGTCGACAACGTGCTGATGCCCCGCTGATCGCAGCCGACGATTAACGCAGAAGCCCCTCCCGGTCGATGGATCGGGAGGGGCTTTCGTTTAAGCGACCGTATCGAGCGAGGGTCGCGCGGTCAGGCCGCTTCTTCCTTTTCCGCATCGCCGCCGACGACGCGAACCGGGTCTTTGCGCCCCTCCACGACATCCTTGTCGACGACGATTTCGGTGACGCCGTTCATGTCGGGCAGGTCGAACATCGTATCGAGCAGGATCCCTTCCACGATGGAGCGCAGCCCGCGGGCGCCGGTCTTGCGTTCGATGGCCTTCTGCGCGATCGTTTCCAGCGCGTCCTGCTGGAACGTCAGTTCCACGTTCTCCAGCTCGAACAGCTTGGCATATTGCTTGGCCAGCGCGTTCTTGGGCTCGCTGAGGATTTCGACGAGCGCACCGATGTCGAGATCGCGCAAAGTCGCGATGACCGGCAGACGGCCGACGAATTCGGGGATCAGCCCGAATTTGAGCAAATCCTCCGGTTCGCATTTCTCCAGCAATTCGCCGATGCGCCGCTTGTCCGGATCGGCGACATGCGCGCCGAAGCCGATGCTGCGCTTCTGCAGACGGTCGGCGATCACTTTCTCAAGTCCCGCAAACGCGCCGCCGCAGATGAACAGGATGTTCGTGGTGTCGACCTGCAGGAATTCCTGCTGCGGATGCTTGCGCCCGCCCTGCGGCGGGACGGAGGCGGTGGTGCCTTCCATCAGTTTCAGGAGCGCCTGCTGCACCCCCTCGCCCGAAACGTCGCGCGTGATCGAAGGATTTTCGGCCTTGCGGGTGATCTTGTCGATCTCGTCGATATAGACGATGCCGTGCTGCGCCTTGTCGACATTGTAGTCGCTCGCCTGCAGCAGCTTCAAGATGATGTTCTCGACATCCTCGCCGACATAGCCCGCTTCGGTCAGCGTGGTCGCATCGGCCATGGTGAACGGCACGTCGAAGGTGCGCGCCAGCGTCTGCGCCAGCAGCGTCTTGCCGCAGCCGGTCGGGCCGACCAGCAGGATGTTGGACTTGGCAAGTTCGACCTCGCCCGCCTTGCCGCCATGCTTCAGCCGCTTGTAATGGTTGTGCACCGCGACGGAGAGGACGCGCTTCGCCCGGTCCTGCCCGATCACGTAATCGTTGAGCGTGGTGAAGATGTCCATCGGCGTCGGCACGTCGCCTTCGCTCTTGCCGGCGATCCCGGCCTTCGTTTCCTCGCGGATGATGTCGTTGCACAGTTCCACGCATTCGTCGCAGATGAACACGGTTGGCCCGGCGATCAGCTTGCGCACCTCGTGCTGCGATTTACCGCAGAAACTGCAATACAGCGTGCTCTTGGAATCGGTTCCGCTCAATTTCGTCATATCCCATGTTCCCGAATCGCGCGTTCCGTACGCCCGGCACGGGCGGAACGATACGATTCGTCCGACCTTAAGGCCGGATATTCGATAATCAACCGGTGTGCCCTACCACAAACCCCTTGCGCGGGCATGAAGCGTCGGGCGCATCAGCCACTTACGCGTCGTCGCCATCCTTCTTACCGGCGTCCGCTACCGTCGGCGTTTCCTTGTCCGCATCGGCGGTCGGCTCGTCCTCCCCTTCGGGGCGGGTCTCGAAGACCTTGTCGACCAGGCCGAACTTCATTGCCTCTTCCGCTTCCAGGAAGGTATCGCGGTCCATCGCTTTTTCGATATCGGTCAGGCTCTTGCCGGTGTATTTGACGTAGAGATCGTTCATCCGCTTGCGAATGCGCAGGATCTCGCGCGCCTGGATTTCGATATCGGATGCCATCCCGCGCGCGCCGCCCGACGGCTGATGCACCATGATCCGCGCATTGGGCAGCGCCACCCGCATGCCGGGTTCGCCTGCGGCCAGCAGGAAACTGCCCATCGACGCCGCCTGACCCATGCAGACGGTCGACACGCGCGGCTTGATATACTGCATCGTGTCGTGGATCGCCATGCCGGCCGTCACCACGCCGCCGGGCGAGTTGATGTACATGCTGATGGGCTTCGACGGATTCTCGCTTTCGAGAAACAACAGCTGCGCGGTGATGAGCGATGCCATGCCGTCTTCCACCTGGCCGGTGATGAAGACGATGCGTTCGCGCAGCAGGCGGCTGAAGATGTCGAAGCTGCGTTCGCCCCGGCTGGTCTGTTCGACGACCACCGGCACCAATGCGCCGGTTACCGGATCGCGCGCAAACTGCCCCTGCGTTGCGTATGTATCGCCAAGTTGCGCGGAAAGATCGATCATGGGGCCAGTCACCTTATCGGATTGTTCGGGGGAATCGAGGGCCTATGTCGCGACTGGAGCGATCATGTTCAAGTCCCATCTTGCGCCTTGCTCGCCCGCCGGAATGAAGGCCGATGCGATCGTTGCGATTGATACTGGCATCGGTCGGCGCACCGCGTTACGCGCAGGGATACAGCGTCGGCGTCCATCGCGCGCCGACAGTCGATTGTTCGGACAGTCATAAATATGGCCGCCTTCCATTTCCTGCCCGCCACGCGCCGCGCGATCGTTTGTGCGTGCGCGTGCGCCGGCGCTCAGCCGCTGACGGCGCAGGACGCGGCGGTCATCGCGGCGCAGTCGATCGAGATCGAGGTTGCGGACACGGAGACGGACGCCGCGAACCGGCGCATATTCGAACCCGCCTTCTTCGCGCAGTTTTCCCCCCGCAACGCATTGGAGATGGTCGAGCGGCTGCCCGGTTTCTCCATATCCGGGGGCGATGCCGGACGCGGTCTGGGACAGGCGAGCGAGAACGTGCTGGTCAACGGCGCGCGCCTGTCCAGCAAGTCGGAAAGCGCGCGCGACCAGCTGGGGCGCATCCCCGCCGACACGGTCGTCCGGATCGAAATCGTGGACGGCATCGCGCTCGACCTGCCCGGGCTCACCGGACAGGTTGCCAATATCGTCGTGAACAAGGCGGGGTTGAGCGGTCAGTTCACCTACCGCGCGGAGTTTCGCACGACCGAGGTCGACCCCGAACTCTATGGTGGGGAAATATCCATATCCGGCAGCACGGGACGGCTCGACTACACGATCGCCCTCGCCAACGACAACAACCGCTTCGGTGCGACCGGGCCGATCGTCATCACCGATGCCGATGGAGCGGTCATCGAGGATACGAACGTCGTCTTTACCGGCGCGTTCGACGTGCCGCGCATCAGCGCCAATTTCGGTTATGCCCTGACGGACGATATAGCCGCCAATCTCAATCTCAGCCTGGAACGCACCTTTCTGCGCCGGCTGGAAACGGAAACGCGCAGCTTCCCGGACCGCGGGGGTGTGTTTCGCGACAATCTGGAAACCGGCGGATCGCCCGAATATGAAATCGGCGCCGACATCGCCCTCCCGCTGGGGTCCGGGCGGCTCAAACTGATCGCCCTGGAAGCCTATGACGGCGATGTGTCGACTTTCGAGGTCGTCGATCGCCCCCGTGCCCCGTTGACCGAGCGGCCCGCGTCGGGCACCGGCGCGACCGGCAGCCGGTTCACCCAGACGGGCGGATCGGGCGAGCGGATCGGGCGCGCCGAATATAGCTGGCCGATGTGGGGGGCAAGCTGGCAGGTTTCAGGGGAGGCCGCCTTCAACCGGCTCGACCGGGTGGCCAGGCTGTTCGTGCTGAACGACGAGGGGGTATTCGAGAGGGTCGACTTTCCAGGCGGGACCGGCGGGGTGACCGAAGACCGGTACGAAGGCGCCGTCAGCCTCAGCCGTCCGCTTACCGGCAATCTGTCGCTGCAGGCCACGCTGGGGGCGGAATATTCCCGGTTGCGGCAAACGGGCGCGGCGGCCAATACGCGCAGCTTCCAGCGGCCCAAGGGCAGCCTTTCCTTGGGCTGGCAGCCGGGAAGCGGGTTCGACATATCGGTCGAACTGCTGCGCGAGGTCGGTCAGCTTTCGTTCGGCGATTTCCTGGCGCAGGTGTTCCTCGACGAAGGCAATGAGGATGCCGGCAACAACGAGCTGGTCCCGTCGCAGAGCTGGGGCGTCGACGTGGAGATAAACAAGACATTGGGCGCGCTGGGGTCCACCACGCTGACCGTCGAGCGCCGCTGGATCGAGGATTTCATCGACGTCATACCCCTGGCCGGAGGCGGGGAATCGCGCGGCAATATCGACAGCGCCCGCCAGCTCGAAATAGAATGGACCACCACCTTGCGGCTCGATACGCTGGGCATTCCCGGCGGCCAGCTGGATGCGGAGGTCGAACTGTTCGAAAGCGGCGTGCGCGATCCGCTCGACCAGTTGCTGCGTCCTTTTTCCGGCGCGCGCGACCGCGAGCTGGAACTGGATTACCGGCACGACATTCCGCGCACGGATTTCGCCTATGGCGCGGAACTGCGCTACGATCGCCGCCTGCCCCGCTTCCGCCTCAGCGAGATCGCGCGCGATTTCGAAGGACCGACTTTCCTCAGCGCCTTCGTCGAACACAAGGACGTGTACGGACTGACCGTTCGCGCGACCGCGTCCAACCTGCTCGGCGGCCGGGGGAGAGGCGTGCGCACCGTGTTCGAAGGTCCGCGGACCGAAGGCAACATCGCTTTCATCGAAGACCGGAACCTGCGGATCGGCCCGATACTCCGCCTCAGCGTATCGGGCAATTTCTAGGCCGTTCGGGGTTTCCGGTCCGACCGGCGACCTCGGCTGCTCCCCGGCTCTGTCGAACGCGGCATGACGATCCGGCGGTTGATCGACTTTCGGCATTTCATTTCAGTTTGTTGGGGAGTTTGGCTGGACCCGATTTCGAATTGCGCGCATTGTCGGCAGCATGGAACCCCGCATATTCATGTTCGTCCTGTTCGGCCTCGGCCTGATGCTTGCCGTCGCGCTGGAAAAGAAACTGGCGCGCAGCATCCTGCCGATGCCGATCCTTTATGTCGGCGTGGGTTTCATCGTCTTTTCGCTGCCGCTCGGCCTGCCCAGCCTCAATCCCGTATCGGACACGGTCGATGCGTTGTCGGTCGAATATGTCACCGAATTCATCGTCATCGCTTCGCTCGCGGCGGCGGGTATCGCGATCGACCGGCCGGTGACCTGGAGCAACTGGCGCCAGATCTGGCCGTTATTGCTGTTCGCGATGCCGATTTCCATCGCCTGCGTCGCGCTGCTCGGCTGGTGGGCGATGGGGCTTGCCCCGGCCAGCGCGATCCTGCTGGGCGCCGCGCTCGCGCCGACCGATCCCGTGCTCGCCCGCAGCGTGCAGGTCGGCCCGCCGGGCGAAGGCCAGAGGCACGACGTGCGTTTCAGCCTGACGGCGGAGGCGGGGTTGAACGATGGACTGGCCTTCCCCTTCACCTATCTCGCGATCGCCGCGATCGGCATGGGATCGCTGGGCATGTGGACGGTGGAATGGTTCGCCATCGACTTCGTATGGCGGATAGCCGCCGGCGTCGTGATGGGGCTGATCGTCGGGCGATTGGGCGCCTGGTACGTGTTCGAACGACAGGTGGACGGTTCCGCGGACGACGCGGACGAAGCGGACCCGCAAACCGCCTATTCGACCAGCGAAGGGCTGATCGTCCTTGGAACCTTGATGGTATCCTACGGGGCCGCCGAACTCGTCGAGGGATATGGTTTCATCGCGGTGTTCGTCAGCGCGGTCACGGCCCGTCAGCGGGAAAACGCCAGCCGCTATCACAAGATCAGCCACCACTTCATCGACCAGATCGAAAACATCGTGCTGGTGGCCGTCCTGCTGGCGTTCGGCGGCATGCTGGCGAGCGGCGTATTGAACGCGTTGACCTGGCCCGCCGCACTGGTCGGATTGGCGCTGATATTCATTATCCGCCCGATAAGCGGGTTGCTGGCCGAATGGATCAGTCCGCTGCCATGGCCGGGCAAATTCGCCGTGGCGTTCCTGGGCATCCGCGGAATGGGCTCGGTCTACTACCTGGCTTACGGCCAGAACAGCGGGACTTTCCCGGAAATGGACTTGCTGTGGGCGACCCTGTCGTTCACCATCCTCGCCTCCATCGTGATCCATGGGGCGTCGGCAGGCCGGCTGATCGAACTGATCGAACGGCGCAACGCGCACATCCATTCGGGCGCGGATGCCGAAATGGTCCGGCTGTCACCGAAATCATTGTCGTCCGATTCGCCGGAAAAGGCCGCGTCCTGACCGCACAGGAAGATGGGGCGATCCGTGCATACGGGCCGCCCCATCCTCTTGTCCCGAAACCGGCGCGCTATTTTTTGGGCGTGGCCTTCTTCGCGACCGCTTCCTTCGCTGCGGGCTTTTCGGCGGTAGCCTTCTTAACGGCGGGCTTTTTGCCGGCGGGCTTTTTGGCGGCGGGCTGTTTGGCGGCGGGCTTTGTCTTGGCCGGCTTATCCTTCGCGGGCTCGCCCTTGGCGGTCTCGTCCCCGGCCGGCCCGTCGGCATCGGCTTTCGAGGCGGAGGACTTCTTGGCCGCGGCTTTCTTGGGCGTCGCTTTCCGGCCGGCTTTCCCGGTGCTTTTCTTCGCGGCTTCCTCTTCGGCCTGCTCGTCGGCTTCAATCGCGGCTTCGAGTTCCTCGCGCGTCACTTCCCGCTCCGTGATGTCCGCTTTTCCAAACAGGAAATCGACGACCTTGTCTTCGTAGAGAGGCGCGCGAAGCTGCGCGGCGGCCATCGGTTCCTGGCTGATATATTGCATGAAGCGTTCGCGGTCTTCCTCGCGATATTGCTGGGCTGCCTGGTTGATGAGCGCCGACATTTCCTGCTGTGTCACCTCGACGCCGTTGTTCTGGCCGATTTCGCTCAAGAGCAGGCCCAGACGCACGCGGCGTTCGGCGATGTGGCGATATTCGTCCTTTTCCGCCTCGATTTCCTTCCTGGCGTTTTCGGGATCGTCGTCCTTTTCCGCTTCCTGCTGGAGCTGCGCCCAGATCTGTTCGAACTCGGCATCGACCATCTTCTGCGGCACGTCGAAATCGTGGGAACCGGCCAGCTGGTCGAGCAGCTGCCGCTTCATCTGCGTGCGCGTGAGACCGTTGGTTTCCTGTTCCAGCTGCCCGCGTAGCAATTCCTTCAGCTTGTCCAGGCTTTCAAGACCAAGCGACGTCGCGAAATCGTCGTCCAGCTTGGTTTCGCCTTCGACCTTCACCTGCTTGACGACGATGTCGAACTGCGCGTTCTTGCCCTTCAAATTTTCCGCCGGGTAATCTTCGGGGAAGGTGACGGTGATGGTCTTCTCGTCGCCCGTCTTCGCGCCGGTCAGCTGTTCTTCGAAACCGGGGATGAACTGGCCCGCGCCGATGACCAGCGGCGCGTCTTCGGCATGGCCGCCTTCGAATTCCTCGCCGTCGATCGAGCCGGTGAAATCGATGATCAGCTGGTCGCCGTCCTTCGCCTTGCGGGTCTTTGGCGCGTCCTTGTAGCTCTTTTGCTGGCCCGCGATATTGCCGAGCGATTCCGACACGGCATCATCGGACACCGGAACGGTCAGCCGCTCCAGCTTCAGATTGTCGATGTCCGGGGTATCGATCGTGGGCAGCACTTCCAGATCGATGGTGACGACGGCATCGCCGCCCTCTTCGTAACCCTCTTCCAGATTGACGGAGGGCTGCATCGCGGGACGAAGGGATTTTTCCTTCATCAGTTCATCCACGCTGGACCGGATCGTGTCGTTGAGCGTCTGCGCGTGCAGCTGTTCGCCATGCATCTTGCGGACCAGATTGGCCGGAACCTTGCCGGGGCGGAAACCCGGCATCTTGACCTTGGGGGCGATCTTCTTGACTTCCGCATCGATGCGGCCGGCAATATCGCTTGAAGGAATGGTCAGTGTGTAGCCGCGCTTGAGGCCTTCATTGGTGGTCTCTTTGATCTGCATGGTGCGCCGTTGAACCTTTTCGTAGAACCGTGTGAAATCCGTGTCGGGTCATTCGTTGCCGGACCGTGTGGCGGTGACCTGGTGCGGGCGAAGGGACTCGAACCCCCACATCGCAAGATACTGGTACCTAAAACCAGCGCGTCTACCAATTCCGCCACGCCCGCAACACGAATGACGCCGCGCGGGCGCTACACCCGCGAGCAAGGGGGTGCCCTTAAAAGGCTGCGCTGCAAAGGGCAAGCGCTGACGGGGCGCTTCCCGGCGGAACGCACATGCCCCCCGCGCGTTGCGGGTGGCGAAAGGATGCCTGCGACATGACCGATTACGAAACCCCGAAAGTCCCGCCCGCGACCCCTCCGGTGATCGACGGCGAAGCCAGCGCCAAGGACGCGCGCGACAAGGCCGATGCCGCTGGTGACAGCCCGCATTCGGGCAGCGTGACGGCGGACGGCGAATCCAGCGAAAGGGCCGAGGAGATCCGAGCCGCCAACCACGCCATTTCGCGCGGCAACGCGAAACATGGGGTAAAGGATGGCGCGGGCGAGCAGGAACTGGATTCGATGCAGCCCGAGACCCTGCTGCCGCCTGACTGAATTGTAACGCAAAGGAACGCTCTCATGGCAACCCAGCCGGGACCCGACATCATCGAACCCTCCACACCGCCGGAGATCCCCGCGACGCCCGCTCCCACGGAAACGCCGAACACGCAGCCGCCCGAAATCATGCCTCCGCAGCCCGATATCGACAACCCCGACCGTAGCCCCGCCGAAACGCCACCGCCCCCCCAATACGCAGACGGTTTGATGTTGCGGGTGGCGAATGCCCGGATTACGGGCGTGGCATGACCGATGACAACACAGCCGATACGCCCGCGCCCGTTGATACCGCGAACGATGTTCCGCCCGATCGGCTTTCCGTCAATCCGCGCAGCAAACTGTTCGACGGGGATCTGCTCCAGCGCGGAGTCGGCATCAGGTTCAAGGGCAGCGAACGCACCAATGTCGAGGAATATTGCATTTCCGAAGGCTGGGTGAAGGTTCAGGCGGGCAAGACGATGGACCGCAAGGGCAACCCGTTGACATTGAAATTGAACGGTCCGGTAGAAGCGTGGTTCGAAGATCTGGGCGACGATCCGCCGGTGGCGAAAGCCTGACGAAAGCGGTCAATCGTACCGCATGACGGCGGCGACCAGCGGATCGCTCGATACGGGACGCGGTGCCCGGACCGTTCGCTGCACAGGGTGTTGCGCCGGGCGTCTTGGTGGCTTTGCCTCCTGCCGAACGGGTGGTGCGCTCGCCGGTGCGATCGTCCGGTCCACCGCCGCCAGATCGGCGAACGCGTTGGCGAATGCCGGCGAAGCGGGACGCGGTGCCGGCACGGTGGGCGCGCCCTTGCCCGAATAGATGAAGCCGTGCACGGGCCAGGCGGTCTTGCCCAGCGCGTTGATCGGTTGATACCAGACGCGCACCGCGCTCCAGTCGTTCTGCGGCGATACGTCCACCGCCCGCACGTCGTTCTCGATCTGTCCGCGTCGACCGTTGATCGGCGACCAGTTCGCGTGGCGCAGCAGCACCGTGCGGCTGTCGATCACCCGGCTGACCGCGGCGACATGACCGAGGCGCATGTTGCGATGCGGCTGGAACGCCATCACCGCCCCCGCGCGGGGTTGATTGCCACGCGCGAAATTACCGCGCGCCTGATCCCACCAGGTATGCGCGTCGCCATAGATCTCTACGCCGGACACCTGCCGCGCATAGGGCACGCATTGAAGATAGGGCGCAAGCTCCGCCTGCGACCCCGTGTCGGAATATCCGCCGACGACGGCATCGTCCGCCAGCGCCGCGCCCGATCCGCCCAGCAACAGCGCGGCGGCGATCCATGTTTGCAAGCTCGTCATCGCGCCGATCCATGGCCGAACGGGGTTAGCATCGCCTTGCCCGCCATGGTTAACGCCGGGTAACCTGCGCGACACTGCGCTTGCCAAGTTGCATGCGAACGCCCACTTGGCTACCCCATCATGCTGCCCCAGATCATCATTATCGGCCGCCCCAATGTCGGCAAGTCCACGCTGTTCAACCGGCTCGTCGGCAAGAAGCTGGCGCTGGTCGACGATCAGCCGGGCGTGACGCGCGATCGGCGCGCGGGCGAGGCGGAAATCGCGGGATTGCGCTTCATCGTGGTCGACACCGCCGGGTGGGAAGATGACGACGCGCAAAGCCTGCCGGGCCGGATGCGCAAACAGACCGAAGTCAGCCTGGTCGGCGCGGACGCCGCGCTGATGGTGATCGATGCGCGCGCCGGCGTGACGACGCTGGACGAAGAGATCGCACTATGGCTGCGCGCGCAAAAGGTGCCGGTCGTGATGGTCTGCAACAAGGCGGAGGGCAAGGCCGCCGAAGCGGGCATCTACGAAAGCTACGCGCTGGGCTTCGGAGATCCCGTGCCCGTCTCGGCCGAACATGGCGAAGGCATCGCCGACCTGTTCGGCGCGCTGTGGCCGATCATCGGCGACAGCGAAGCGCGCATCGAAGCGGAGGAGAAGGACGCCGCCGACGCGAAAGCCGCCGACATGCAGGCCGCCCGCGAAGCCGCCGAAGCCGCGGGCGAGGATTTCGACGAGCCGATCTACGAAGAAATGGAAGGGCCGATGAAGCTCGCCATCGTGGGCCGGCCCAATGCGGGCAAGAGCACGCTCATCAATCGGCTGCTGGGGGAAGAACGCCTGCTGACCGGGCCGGAGGCGGGCATCACGCGCGATTCCATCGCGGTCGACTGGCAATGGCGCGACCCCGCCAGCGGCGACATTCGCGACATCCGGCTCATCGACACGGCGGGAATGCGCAAGAAGGCGAAAGTCGTCGAGAAGCTGGAACGCATGGCCGTATCCGATGCGCGCCACGCCATAGACTTCGCCGAAGTCGTCGTCCTGCTGCTCGATGCGACCCAGGGACTTGAGCATCAGGATCTGAAAATCGCCGACATGTGCCTGCAGGAAGGGCGCGCGCTGATGATCGCGATCAACAAATGGGACGTTGCGGGTCATAACGGGACCGAAGACGCCAGCAGCCTGTTCAACGGCATTCGCGAGGCATTGAACGAGGGGCTGGCGCAGGTGCGCGGACTGCCGCTGTTCGCGGTTTCCGCAAAGACGGGCAAGGGGCTGGACGCCATGCTGAAGGCGGCCTTCGAACTGAGGGCAAGCTGGTCGAAACGCGTGCCCACCGCCGCACTCAACCGCTGGTTCGACCATGCGCTCATTGCCAACCCCCCGCCCGCGCCCAAGGGCCGCCGCATAAAGCTGCGCTACATCACGCAGGTCGGCACACGCCCACCGCGTTTCGTGGTGTTCGGCACCCGGCTGGACGCGCTGCCGACCAGTTACGAACGCTATCTGGTGAACGGCATAAGGCGCGAACTGGGCTTCGATGCGGTGCCCGTGCGGGTCAATCTGAAAAGTCCCAAGAACCCCTACGCGTGAGCCGACACGATGATCGAAACCCTGTCCCTGACCGGTGAACTGATCGAACGCACTTCCAGCTCCGTGCGGGTGCAGGAAATCGTGCAGTTGAGCCTGGCACCCGTATTCCTGCTGGCCGCCATCGGCGCGGTGCTGAACGTCATGAACGCGCGGCTCATCTGGATCGTCGATCGTATCAACGGCATCGAGCAGGCGCGCGACGAAGGCACGGACGGGCGGCAGGCGGAAGAACTCCCGGCGCTGCTGCAGCGGCAGAATTACGCGGAACTGGCAGTCAATCTGAGCACGGCGGCAGCCCTGACGATATGCCTGGTCATCGCCCTGTTGTTCGTAAGCGCCTTCATCCGGCCGCAGATGGGCACGCTGGTCGCGGTGTTGTGGATCGTGACCATGGTGGAACTGGTCATCGCCCTGACGATGTTCCTGCTCGAAACGCGGCTCGCCACCGCCTCCGCCCGCGATCGCCGCAAACGCAGTCGCGCGATCCGCGAACGCGAACAGTAATTCCAGAGGTGTCGCCGATCAGCGGCTGGCCATGCGTACGCCGCGGTCGATCGCACCGGGTAGCGGCGCATTCGCCGCCCACGCGATGCAGCCATGGCTGTCCGCCTTGACCGTGCGGCACATGGCCGCCGCCGAAGCGCGCTGGAAACCGCCGGCGGATACGCGGAAATAGGTTTTGCCGCGCACCCGGGCCTGGGTGATGACCATTTCGTATTCACTAAGCTGCGGGTAGCGCTTGGCATAGATGCCCCAAGCGCGCTTCGCCGATTGCTCGGTCAAGAAGGAGCCGAGTTGGATGAGGTGATCGCCGCTCTTGGCCGCCACCGCCGGCTTCGGCTTCGCCGTTCTCTCGGCAGCGCGGGAATTCGGCGCGCTTCGCGTGGCACGCACCTCATCGGCCGAAAACGCCTTTGCGAATGTTCGAGGCTCCACGTCGGCGGTTCGCGTGATGGACGTCGCAGCCGGAACCGTGACCGGCACCGGCACGGACCGGATCGGCGCATCGGCATAGTCGCTGTTCGAAGGCACGCCCTGGCTGACCATCGGCACGCTGACGGGCGGCAGTTCGGTGTCGGCGGCGAACGCCGTTTCGCGAACGGTCGCGGAGTTGGCAGTCGCGGGGTTGGCGGTTTCGGATTGGACCAAGGCGCCGGCCATTTCCGGAACGGTTGCGGTGTTGGACAGCGCCAGGCGCGCGGGCTGTCCGGCATCGCCGATCACGGGCACGTTCAGCAGGGCGGCGACCCGCGCATGATGGGCTTCCGGCCCGGTCAACGCGGCCCATTCGGCCATACGCTGACCCAGCTCATCGGCGGGCACGTCTTCCGCCGCCATCAGCCGGGCGGCGCGCCAATTGCCCATCAGCGCGTAGGAATAAGCGAGGTTCTGACGGATTTTCGGCGTGGTCTGCCCGCCGCGAAGCGCATTGCCCAGAATATGAACGCCCTGTTCGGGATAACCCGCCAGCGACAGGGCAAGGCCCAGGTCCGATGCGTCGATCGCGCTGCGATATTGGTTCAGCACCGATACGGCGGATGGATGATCGCCCGCCGCGATGGCCGCCAGCGAATAGCTCAAGGCCGTGCGTCCGCTGCCGTCGCCCAGTTCCATGGCATCGGCGAAACTGCGCGCGGCGGACCGGAACCGGCCGGCTTCCATATAGGTAGCGCCCAGCATCGCGCGATAGGCAGCGTTGCGGGGCTCGGCCAGGACGCTGGCTTCCGCATGGGCGATCGCCTGGCTTGTCTTGCCCTTCACCATTGCCGTCTGGGCCTTGTCGGCGGACAGGTTGGCGGGCGGCGCGGCGGTGGTCGTGCACCCTGCCAGCATGGTCGATGCAAGAGCGGTCGTCACGGCGAGCACGATGGCGCGGTTGTTGTGGGCGATATTCTGCATGATCGGTTCCTTAACTGTTCGCACCGACACGGTCCTGCGGGGCGTCGTCACCGCCGGCCCGTCGCGCGAGCGTGGTAATTTCGGGCATGGTGCCCAGCATTCTATCGAGCGCGTCGGTCACCATCTGCTGCGCGCTCACATTGCGAACCGTGCAGGCAAGGCGCAATTTGAGGTGCCGTTCCGCATCCAGCCGCAGCGTGAAGGCGGCACGTTTACCGCGCGAGAGCGCGGATCGGCGATGAAGCGTGGTAACGGGATCGGCCGGCGCTGCGGGCTCCGCCGGTGCTTCGGTTTCGCCGGCATGTTCAACTTCGGCATCGGACCGGGCATTCCGCCATTCGGTCAGTTTTTCAGGCAGGCTTTCCTGCTGTTCGACGATTACCGGTTTCGGCGGGCTTTGCACTGCGCGATCGGTCAGTTCCGCATCGGCGGCACGGTCATTATCCTGCGCTTCGCGGCGCGCATCCTGGTTGGCCGGTTCGGGCGTCAGATGCAGGATGGTGTTGTCCTTGACCGGATGATCGTGTTCGGCAACTTCGCCCATGTCGTTCCAACCGAGATCGTCCAGGTTGGGCACACCTCCTTTGCCCGGCATGATCGCGACCTGCGGACGCATGGCGGGCTTGGCCCCGCCCTTGCGCGCAAGCAGACCCGAACTCAGGGAGGCGAAATTGGTGTTGTTCATCATATCGTTCTCCGCTCGAAATCCCCGGCCCGCCTACTGGGCCACTCGGCGGCCGAAGCCACCGGAAGGACGGTGCGCGGGGGCAACCTGCGATACGGAACCGGGCGCGGCGAAGACCGTTCGGCGGAAATTCTTTTCCAGCCTGTCGGCCATGTAGTTCCACAGCGCGGTCACCTCGGCGGCGCTGCGGCTGTCGGGATTGACTTCCATCACCGTGCGCCCGTCGATCATCGATGCGGCGAAATCGGTGCGGTGGTGCAGAGTGATCGGCGCGACCGTGCCGTGCTGCGACAGGGCGACGGCGGCCTCGGATGTGATCTTGGCCTTGGGCGTGGCGGCATTGACGACGAATACCAGCGGCTTGCCGGCGCGTTCGCACAGATCGACCGTCGCGCCGACGGCCCTAAGATCGTGCGGGCTGGGGCGGGTCGGAACCACGATCAGTTCGGCGACGCCGATGACCGACTGGATCGCCATGGTGATGGCGGGCGGCGTGTCGATGACGGCCAGTTTGAAGCCTTGGCTGCGCAAGGTCTGCAGATCGCTGGCGAGACGCGATACGGTGGTCTGCGCGAAAGCGGGATATTCCGCCTCCCGCTCGTTCCACCAATCGGCCAGCGAACCTTGCGGATCTATGTCGATCAGCACCACCGGACCGGCGCCGGCGCGCTGGGCCTGGACGGCAAGATGTCCGGAAAGCGTGGTTTTGCCCGAACCACCTTTTTGCGATGCCAATGCCAGTACGCGCAAGGTCTGGTCCCCTTTGAATTCGTTTCCCTGAAGCCGCTACAATGCGGTCCGGGGATCGAAATCGCAGGATACCCCTAATTTAAGGTTAAGAGCCGGGCCCGGATCGACAGCCAAACCGACACTTCCTTTCGTCAGCCGCACTGCGACATCGGCGTTGCGGATCTCGAATATGCACGGTGGCAACACAATCCTAACGGCTTGTTCACTATGGGAATTGCGTCCATGCTGAACGCGCCAGGCGGCCGCGGGTCTGCTGGAAGACAGGAAGAGGTGATTGCCAGCGTATGACTATCGCACGATTTATCCGACTGGCGGCCCCGGCCCTGATGCTGGCCTGCGCCGCCCCCGCCCTCGCCGATCTGGCGCGCGGCTCCGCAGCGTGGGAACGCGGCGACTACGCGGCGGCGATCGGGGAATGGCGTGATCTTGCCAACCGTGGCAATGCCGATGCGCAGTTCAACATGGCGCAGGCCTACCGGCTGGGGCGCGGGGTCGAACAGAACATGGCGCAGGCGGAAATTCTGATGGCGAAGGCGGCGGCACAGGGGCACATGCGCGCGATCGACGTCTACGGCCTGATGCTGTTTCAGGACGGACGCCGCGAACAGGCGATGCCTTACATCACCGCGTCCGCCGAACGCGGCAATCCGCGCGCGCAATATCTGCTGGGCATCGGACATTTCAACGGCGATCTGGTGCCCAAGGACTGGCTGCGCGCCTATGCGCTAGTGTCGCTTGCCAACAATGCCGGCTTCGAACCGGCGCGGGCGGCTATTGCGCAGATGGACGATTTCATTCCCCTGGAGCAGCGGCAACAGGCCCAGCTGGTTGCGCGGCAATTGAAACAGCAGGCCGACGGCAATCTGACAACGCAGTTGGCCGCGAACGATCTCGGCATCGTGACCGGAAGTCCGGATGCCACTGCCTATGCCGACTCCGCTGCGCAGCCGACCGTTCGCGCCTCGCGGGCCGAGCCTGTTCCGCGTCCCCTCCCCCGCGCGCCCGTACCCCCTTCGGTGGCGGCGGCGCAGACGGCGATCGACGAGGCATCGCGGGTTACGGGCAGCCAGAGCCCCGCCTCGGCGGGAGCCGATTTCGCAAATCGCGATACGCCCCGCGCCGATGCGGGCCGCGAGCCGCCACGCCGTGAGACGACCGTTCCCGTGCGTCCGATCCCCCCTACGGCACCCACGCGTGCATCTGTCGCGACCGGTACCTTGGAAGCGGCGCCTGCGAGCGCGAATGCCGGTCCATGGCGCGTCCAGGTCGGCGCGTTCTCGGTCCGCGGCAACGCCGACCGTCTATGGGCGAAGCTGAAAGCCATGCCGGCGGTCGCGGGCAAGGAACGCTTCGATGTCGAGAGCGGCCGGGTCGTCCGGCTGCAATTCGGCGGATTTGCCACGCGCAGCGCCGCGCAATCGGCATGCGACGCTTTGAAGCGAAGCGGGCAGGACTGCATCGTCGTTAGATGACTCGCGCGAACCTGTAGCCGGGATGTGACCGAAACCGACGCGGTGCCCGCCGCCGCACTCATAACAGCCGCACCGACCAACTATTCGGACCGGCTGCACAGCCTGGATTACGTGCGCGGTATCGCCGTCATGGGCATCGTGTTCGCCAACGTCATCGGTTTCGGCCAGACGACGACGGCCTATGTCTGGCCCGGCGCGTTCGTCGGCGACGATGGCGATCCGGGCGGCTGGCTGTGGGTCGCGCAGTTCGTGGCCATCGACGGCAAGTTTCGCGGATTGTTCACCCTGCTGTTCGGCGCGGGATTGATGCTGTTTATGGAAAAGGCATGGGCGCGCGGGGCCACGCGGTGGCTGCAATTGCGGCGGCTCGCCATCCTGCTGGCGTTCGGGCTTGCCCATTTCTACCTGTTGTGGCGGGGGGACATCCTGGTCGGATATGCGCTTTCGGGCGCGGTGGCGTGCCTGTTCATGACCATGCGCGCGCAAGGGCAGCTGATCCTCGGCCTGCTGGGTTTCGGTGCGTGCGCTCTCCTGTTTGCCAGCATCACTGTTCCTGCAGCGTCGATTGCCGATACCGATCCTGCTCGCACCCCAGCATTGTCCGAAATGCGCGAGGATCTCCTGCGGCAGAAAGCCCAAACGATGGCCGAGGACCGACGGGAAATCGCGCTGATCGAAGCGGGTGATCACGCCGCCTATGTGGCCAATAATTGGCGCGAACATCGTTTCGAACCGTTCACCAACACGATGCTGTTCATATTCGAAACGCTGCCGCTGATGCTGATCGGCATGGCGTTGTACCGGTTGGGCCTGTTCGAAGGACGCATCGCCGCCGACCGGCTGCGACGCCTTGGGTGGATTGGCGTGGCGATCGGCGGCGGCCTGGCCCTGGCCGTCGCCCTGTGGGTTCGCTCGGACGGGTTCACGTTCTACGGCACCTATGCCGCGATCGTCGGACTGCTGCCCATACCGCAATTGCTGACCACCTTGGGTCTGCTGGCGCTGCTGATCCATTATGCGCCGCCGGCGTCTGGATGGTGGGGCGCGCGGGTCACCGCCGCCGGGCGCGCGGCGTTCACCAATTACATCGGCACGTCGGTCGTCATGGTAGCATTGTTCCACGGATGGGGCGGCGGATTGTTCGGCAAGCTCGATCGGCCGCAGCTTTACGCCGTGGCGCTGGCCGCATGCGCCGTCATGCTTATGTGGAGTGCCCCGTGGCTGCGGCGGTTCCGTCATGGTCCGCTGGAATGGCTGTGGCGTTGTCTGACCTATGGCCGGCTGTTCGCGATCAGGCGCTGACCACCCCGCCCTTCATGACGGTCAGCGCCCGTCCCTGCGTCGGTTGCCCGTCGAACGGCGTGTTCCCGGCCGTCGCCGCCATCCGCGCACTGTCAATGATCCACGGTCTATCGGCATCGACGATGCACAGATCGGCCTCGTAGCCTGGCTCGATCCGACCGGCCTTCGCGCCGAGCAGCGTCGCGGGCGTCCCCGCCAGCATGGCAAAGGCGCGGGGCAAATCGATTAGCTCGTCCCGCACCAGATTGAGCGTCATCGCCAGCAGCGTTTCCGCGCCCGCCATACCCGGTTCCGCATCGGCGAAGGGCAGGCGCTTGTCTTCCGGGCCGCGCGGGTCATGGCCCGATGCGATGACGTCGATGGTGCCATCGGCGATGGCGGCGCGCACGGCATGACGGTCCTCCTCGCTTCGCAGGGGGGGTGACAGCCGCGCGAACGTGCGAAACCGCGCGGTCGCCAGATCGGACAGCATGAAATGCGCAGGGGTAACTCCGGCGGTGACGGATGCGCCGCGGGCCTTCGCGCGGCGGACGAGGTCGATCGCCGCGGCTGTGGTGACCTGCCGGATATGCAGCTTCGCCCCGGCCATTTCGGCCAGCATCAGATCGCGCGCAACCGCCAGCGCTTCGGCTTGCCGCGGGGCGGCAGGTAGCCCCAGGCGCGTCGCCATATCGCCCTGCGTCGCCGCCGCGCCCCCGACCAGCCCCGCATCCTCGGCGTGGGTGACGACCACCATGTCCAGCATCGCGGCATATTGGAGAAGGCGGAGCATCACCCCGCTATCGCCGATCGTGCCGCGCCCGCAGGCCACGCCGCGCGCGCCGGCGGCCTGCATCAGGCCGAGTTCGGCAAGCTCGCGCCCCGCCAACCCGCGCGTCGCGGCGGCCATTGGATGGACCCAGAGATCGGGCTTGCCGCTTTGCGCGACCAAGCGGATGCGGGAGGGATAGTCGAGCGGCGGATTCTGATCCGGCATCACCGCCGCGCGGGTGATCCCGCCGAACCGGAACGCCGGCTTGTCGACGGAGAATACGCCATAATCGACGAGGCCTGGCGTGATCAGTCTGCCCTTCGCGTCCAGCACCTCATCGCCATCCCGGGGGGGAATATTGCCCGCCGCCGCGATCACCCCGTCGACACAGCGAACCGAGCCCATCGCGACCTTGTCGCGATATACGATCAGTCCGTTAACGACGATGAGCGGGCGCACCTGCTTCATGCCCAGCGTTCCGGAACCGGCGCCCAACCCGGCACGCCGCGCGCCGGCCGTGTCAGTATGTCGAGCGCCGCCATGCGGATCGCGACACCCATTTCCACCTGCCGGGTGATGATCGACCGGTGCAGCATGTCGGCGACCTCGCTGTCGATCTCCACCCCGCGATTCATCGGGCCGGGATGCATGACCAGCGCATCGGGCGCGGCGCGGACCAGCCGTTCGCGCGTCAGCCCGAACAGATGGTGATATTCGCGGGCCGACGGAATGAACTGCCCCGCCATCCGCTCCGTCTGAAGGCGTAGCATCATGACCACGTCCGCCCCTTCCAGAGCGGTATCGAAATCGTGGAACGGCGCCGCGCCCATCGCGCCGATCGCCGCTGGCATGAGCGCGGGCGGCGCGCATAGCCTGACATTCGCGCCCAGCGCGGTCAGGCATAATATGTTCGACCGCGCGACCCGGCTGTGCAGGATATCGCCGCAGATGACGATCGTCTGCCCGGTGAAATCGTCCGCCGCCTCGCCCCGATCGCGCAACGCCTCGCGCAGGGCCAGTGCGTCGAGCAATGCCTGCGTGGGATGTTCATGCGCGCCGTCACCCGCATTCAGCACCGGGCAGTCGACCTTGTCCGCGATCAGATCCACTGCCCCGCTGCTGCCATGACGGATCACGATCCCGTCGGCGCGCATGGCGTTCAGGGTGATCGCCGTGTCGATCAGCGTTTCGCCCTTCTTCACGCTCGACTGCGCGACGTGCATGTTGACCACATCCGCGCCAAGCCGCTTGCCCGCGATCTCGAAGCTCAACAGCGTGCGGGTCGAGCTTTCGAAGAAGGCGTTGATAATGGTCAGCCCGGCCAGCGCGTCGCTGTGCTTCGCGCTTTGCCGGTTCAACGTCACCCACTGTTCCGCCTCATCCAGCAGATAGAGGATTTCATGCCGTTGCAGATGCGCGATGCCGCGCAGGTCGCGATGCGGGAAAGCCGCTGAGCCGGGCGGATATTCCCGCGGCGTTCCGGCGGCGCGTCCGGCCGTGCCGGACGGCGTGTTCGGGGGCGATGTCATCAAAGACACGCCGTTAGTCGATGGACGTCACCCGCTCAAGCGGATTCGGCTGGAACATCGCGCGATTGCCCCTTATCGCAGGCGCGACAATCGGGTTCGAGGCGATGACGATGGCGTTTGCAGGCAAGGTTTGGCGGTTGCTGGTAGGGATCAAGGACGGATTGAGCCTGATCTTCCTGCTGCTGTTCTTCTCCGTATTGTTCGGCATCCTGTCCGCCCGTCCCAACCCCGCTCAGGTGCGCGACGGGGCACTGCTGATCGATCTCGACGGGATCGTGGTGGAGGAGAAATCGGCGGTCGATCCGTTCGCCGTGCTGGTGAGCGGTCAGGCACCCATCAGCGAATATACCGCGCGCGACGTGGTCCATGCGCTGGAAACGGCGGCGGCGGACGATCGCATCAATGCCGTCGTGCTCGACCTCACCAGCTTTCTGGGCGGGGGGCAGGTCCATCTGCAGACCATCGGCGAGGCGATGGACCGGGTGCGCGCGGCGGACAAACCCGTTTTCGCCTATGCGATCGGATATGCGGATGACGGGCTGATGCTGGCCTCGCACGCCAGCGAGGTCTGGCTCAACCCGCTGGGAGGCGCATTCGTGGCCGGCCCGGGCGGCTCGCGGCTCTATTTCGGGCAGCTGCTGGAAAATCTCGACGTGAACGCGCGCGTCTACAAGGTCGGCTCGTACAAATCCGCCGTCGAGCCTTTCACCCGCAGCGACATGTCGCCCGAAGCGCGCGAGAACGCGCAGGCGCTGTACGGCGCATTGTGGGAGGAATGGCAAGCCAATGTCCGCAAGGCGCGGCCCGGCGCGGACCTGTCGCGCATTACCGAAACACCGGCGGAATGGGTCGAAGCCTCGCGGGGCGATCTGGCGAAGGCCGCACTGGAAGCTGGGCTGGTCGACAAGCTCGGCACGCGCGAACAATTCGGCGCGCGGGTGGCGGAAGTCGCGGGCGAAGACGCGTTCGACGATCTTCCCGGCACTTTCGCCAATACCGGGCTGGATGCCTGGCTGGCGGAAAATCCCGTCGATGCGCTGGGCGATACGATCGGGGTGGTGACCATCGCGGGCGAAATCGTGGATGGCGACGAAGGTCCGGGCGTCGCGGGCGGCGACCGGATCGCCGCTCTCCTCGACGATGCGCTGGACGACGATCTGAAGGCTCTGGTCGTGCGCGTGGATTCGCCCGGCGGATCGGTGCTGGCATCGGAAGAAATCCGCCAGGCCATATTGCGCCACAAGGTGAAGGGTATTCCGATTGTCGTTTCCATGGCCAATGTCGCGGCCAGCGGCGGATACTGGATCGCGACTCCGGCGGATACGATCTTCGCCGAACCCGAGACGGTGACCGGATCGATCGGCATCTTCGCCGTGATCCCGACCTTCGAACGGGCGGCGCAGGAATGGGGTGTCAATTCGGACGGAGTGACCACCACGCCCCTATCGGGTCAGCCCGATTTCATCGGCGGATTCACGCCGCAGGTCGATGGCATCCTTCAGGCATCGGTCGAGGACGGCTATCGCGACTTCCTTCGTCGGGTGGCCGCGTCGCGCGACATGACCATGGCGCAGGTCGATACGATCGGTCAGGGCCGCGTCTGGGACGGCGGCACCGCCCGGCAGATCGGGCTGGTCGATCGCTATGGCGGGATCGTGGACGCGCTGGCGTTCGCCGCCCAGCAAGCCGGTATCGGCGATGGCGACTGGCATGCGCGTTATCTTGTCGATCCAGCCGATCCCTACGATGCGTTTCTGAAGGACATGTTCACAGGCGACGCCGCGACCAACGCCAATGGCGACATGTTCGCGATGGTGTCCGCTCGCCAGCAGCGGCAGATCATGCAGGCCCATATGGATTTCGAACGGCTGATGGGCGTCCGGTCAATGCAGGCCTACTGCCTGGAATGCCCCGCCGCGCCGCTAAGCGCCGGTGCCGGCGGTCACGACGCAGGATGGCTGGGTCAGATAGTCGCGAAGATGTTGCGCTAGTCGGCGCAACGGCTCGATCAGACACACCGCGCGCATGCTCCATGCCTAAAAAGAAAGCACGAAAAAGGGGCACGGAAACCGATCGCTTCCATGCCCCTTCACGCGTTTAGCAGTGGAACGTCAGTTGATACCGGTTGTATCCGCGGTCAGGACGGGACGGTCGGGCTGCGTAGTCGTCTTCGTCGAAGTCGTATTCGTTGTCGGCAGGTCTTTCTTCGTATCGTTCTGATCGTCGAGATATTTCTTGGCGAAATAACCGCCCGCACCGAGCAGCGCGAGGGTTGGCAGGGAGATGCGCCGCAACAACATGGGTGCCGCAAAACCCAATGCCGCGCCGGCCGGACCACCGATGCCGCCGCGTGTCTGTTTTGCAATCTGGTTTCCAGCGAATGCGCCGATCAACTTGCCAATCATATCGTTTTCCTGTGCGTTGAATGAGTTACGACAGAACAACGGCGTACCCATGCCATCTGTTCCGCGGGAAGCGAATAAAGTTCGCGGTTGCCGGCGGCTACCGCGCGATACCGCCCGCCAGCAATGCGTTCGCCCGCGTAGCGACTTCGACCAGCGACGCGTCGCCATCCTTCGCCCAAATGACGTAGCGCAGTCCCAGGAACACGTTCATGCCCATGATGGCCCAGGCATCGACTTCCGAAGGCCGCTGCACATAGGCACCGTTGAGCGCGCCGGCTTCCAGCCGTTCGAGTATACGCGTGGCTATGGTCTCGTAATGGAGCTGGTAGCTCGCCGGATCGACGAATTCCGCTTCGTCGATGATGCGGTAGATCTCCTTGTGTTCGGCCGCGAATTCCAGGAACCCCCGCAACGCCGCGCGTTCGATTTCGAGCGCCGTTCGGCTATCGCCGATCGCATCGCGCGCGGCGGTCTTAACCGCCTCGCTCATATCCGCGACCAGCGCGCGGAAGATCGCGTCCTTGCTGTCAAAATAGGTGTAGAAACTTCCCAGCGCCATGCCCGCGCGACGGGTTATTCCGCTGACGGAAGCCTCGTGGAAGCCGTTCTCGCCGAACTCGATGGTGGCGGCATCCAGCAGCTTGCGCAGGGATTTGCGGCCGCGTTCGGTGCGCGGGCGTTTACCGTCCGGCACGCAGCCGTACCGCTGATTGTCGGCTTCGTGGTTTGGATCGGCTGTATCCATGCAGCCACGCTTTGACGCCTGATCGATTTCGACAGCCTGCCCGCCGCCGATCTCGACGTGCCTGCGATCTACGAAAACGACCAGTTCAACCAGGAACTGCAGCTTCTGTACGAAGGCGATCGACTGTCCGGCGTGCTGGGCGCCTATTACCTCGATGCGAACGCTTTCACCGCTTTCGACGTGGCGCTGTTTACCACCGGCGACCTGATCGGTCTGCCGGGTCTGAAAGCGCAGACACTGGGTGATGTCGGAACCGAGACCTATTCGGTGTTCGGCGACTTCACCTACGATCTGTCGGACAAGTTCAGCGTGTCGCTGGGCGGGCGTTACACCAACGACAAGCGCACCAGCCAGGTTCTGCGCACCACTTTCATCGGCGGCTATTCCGACCTGTTCGCCACCGGCGCGACACCGATCGCGGTCACGTCCGACTTCAACGGCAGCGAGACGTTCGAGGAGTTCACGCCGCGCGCATCGATTAGCTTCAAGCCGAACCGCGACAACAACATCTATTTCATCTATTCGCGCGGGTTCAAGGGCGGCGGTTTCGATCCGCGCGGCCAGACCAACCAGACGCCCGATCTGGACGGCGACGGCGACGTGGATTTCGACGACCAGTTCGAATTCCTGCGCTTCGCCCCCGAAACGGTCGACAGTTACGAGCTGGGCTGGAAGACCTCGCTGCTCGACAATCGCCTGAACATGAGCTTCGCGATCTTCAAAGGCGACTATACCGACATCCAGATCCCCGGCTCAATCGGGGTGGACGCCAATGGCGACGGGGTGAACGAAACCTTCATCGGCATCACCTCCAACGCGGGCGATGCGGATGTCGACGGGTTCGAATTCGAAGGCCGCGCGCTGGTCGGGCGCGATTTCGCGGGGGTCGGCAGCCGCTTCACCGTCAACTGGGCGCTGGGCGTGATCGATGCGACATACAACCGGTTCATCGATGCGCTGGGAAATGACGTGGCGGGTGAACGCGTGTTCCAGAACACGCCGGACGTGACCGCCAATATGGGCTTCGATGTCGGCGTGCCGATGGCGGGTGGCTACGTCGATTTTCTGCGTTCCGCCAGCCTGCGTTCCGATGCCAGCCAGTTCGAAACGCCCAACCCCTTCCTTGATCAGGATGGCTACGTTCTGCTCGATGCCAGCATCGTCTACACGACGGAAAACGACCGGTTCTCCATCGGCGTTCACGGCAAGAATCTGACCGACGAACGCTACATCGTGTCGGGGTACAATTTCGTGGCCGGGGGCGTGAATGGGCAGCCGTTTACGCCGACGCTGGGGCTGGAAGGTACGCTGACCGGTTTCTACGGCGATCCGCGGCGGTTCTTCGTCACCGGCGAAGTGCGCTTCTGACGGTCGGCTTTCGACCGCGCGGCTTCCATGGTGAAGCTGCGCGCTTCGCGGTCGGCCTCCCCTTGCGCAAACACCACTGTATCGCAAGGCGCGACATCGTTGGCGGCGTAGGTGTCCCAAGCCTCGTGGATGTAGTCCGGCGGGCCGAACACGCACACCGCATTCCAGTAGCGGTCGTCGCGGAAGCCGACGAAATGGACGAGCGCGGGCATTACGCCGCATGATAGCCCGCTGCCGTCTTGAGGCCAGCGCAATTCCGGTTCATAGCGCCGCCCCATGCATGACATACGTATGATCCGGGACGACCGCCAAGCTTTCGATCGCGCGCTGGCACGGCGCGGGCACGGACCCGTCGCGGCAGCGATCGTCGCGCTGGACGAAGCGCGGCGCAAGGCGGCGGGTGCGGTGCAGGACGCGCAGGCCAAGCGCAATGGCGCGTCCAAGGCGATTGGTCAGGCGATGGGCGCTGGCGACAAGGACAAGGCGGAGGCGCTGAAGGCCGAAGTCGCCGAACTGAAGCAGATCATGCCCGACCTGGAACAGGCGGACCGGGACAGCGCCGAAACACTGCGCGATGCCCTCGCCCGACTGCCCAGCATACTGGCCGACGACGTGCCCGATGGCACGAGCGAAGACGACAATATCGAGATCGCGCGCTGGGGCGACTTGCCTCAGTTCGATTTCGATCCCGCCGAACATGCCGATATCGGCCCGCCGCTGGGCATGGATTTCGAAACCGGCGCGGCGCTGTCGGGCGCGCGCTTCACTTTCCTGCGCGGACACATGGCCCGCCTCCACCGCGCGCTCGGCCAGTTCATGATCGACCGGCAGACGGCGGAAAACGGCTACACTGAATGCGTACCTCCCGTATTGGTGCGCGACGCGGCGATGTACGGCACCGACAAGCTACCCAAGTTTGCCGATGACAGTTTTCGCACGACCGATGATCGCTGGCTCATCCCCACCGCCGAAGTCAGCCTGACCGCATCGGTGCAGGACCAGATCCTCGACCCCGACGCCTTTCCCATCCGTCTGACTGCGCTCACCCAGTGTTTCCGTTCCGAAGCGGGGTCTGCGGGGAAGGATACGCGCGGGTTCATTCGCCAGCACCAGTTCGAAAAATGCGAGCTGGTCAGCATCGTTCGGCCCGAAGACAGCGAGGCGGAGCATGAGCGCATGACCCGCTGCGCCGCCGAAATCCTGGAGGCACTCGAACTGCCTTATCGCACCATGCTGCTCTGCGCGGGCGATATCGGGTTCGGCGCGCGCAAGACCTACGATCTGGAAGTCTGGCTGCCGGGCCAGAACGCCTGGCGCGAAATATCCTCGTGCTCCAACACCGGCGATTTCCAGGCGCGGCGGATGAACACCCGCTTCAAGCCGGAGCGCGAGAAGGCGACCGTGTTCCCGCATACGCTGAATGGTTCGGGGCTGGCCGTTGGGCGGACATTGGTAGCGGTACTCGAAAACTATCAGCAAGCCGATGGCAGCGTGCGGGTGCCGCAGGTTCTGGCGCCTTATATGGGTGGAGTGGATACGCTCGAACCACGATAATACCGTTCACCCTGAGCTTGTCGAAGGGTTGTCCTTTACTTCGTGACGCAGGCAATAAAGAAAAGGGCAGCCCTTCGACAAGCTCAGGGCGAACGGTTCTTGAAATATATGCATGCCCAAAGCCCCGTTCATCCTGAGCCTGTCGAAGGATTGCCCTCGGTCCTTCCCCATTTCAGCAAGAAAAGCCCAGCCCTTCGACAAGCTCAGGGCGAACGGAGCAAAGTTCATGATAGGCAGCCCTTCGACAAGCTCAGGTCGAACGCTTCTTGGAATATCCGCATGTCCAAAACCCCGTTCATGCTGAGCCTGTCGAAGCATCGTCCTTCGCCTTGGCGGAATGGGCGTTCAGGCAAAAGCGACCCTTCGACAACCTCAAGGTGAGCGGATAAGGAGGTCTGCATGAAGATACTCCTCACAAACGACGACGGCATTTTCGCGCCCGGCCTTGGGGTGCTGGAGGAAATCGCCGCGCAGTTCAGCGACGATGTATGGGTCTGCGCCCCGCATGAAGAGCAGTCGGGCGCGGGGCATTCGCTGTCCCTGAACGCGCCGGTCCGTCTGCACGAACATGGGGAGCGGCGGTTCTCCGTCACCGGAACCCCGACCGATTCGGTCATGCTGGCGCTGCGAACCGTGCTGGACAGTCCGCCCGACGTCATCCTGTCCGGCGTCAATCGCGGGGCCAATCTGGGCGACGACATCACCTATTCGGGCACCGTCTCCGCCGCGATCGAAGGCGCGTTGGCGGGCATCCGGTCCATCGCCTTCAGCCAGGTTCTCAACCGCGACGCCGACCACGAACCGTTCGACGCGGCGCGCCATTGGGGGGCGAAGGCACTGGCCCCGCTGCTCGACACGCCCCTGCCGACACGGACGCTCGTCAACGTGAACTTCCCGCCCATGGCCGCCGATGCCGTGCACGGCGTGCGCGCCGTGCGACAGGGGTTTCACGATTATTCGCGCGGCTCCGTCGTCGAAGGGAGGGATCCGCGCGGCCTGCCTTATTACTGGTTCGGGCTCCATGCGATCGAGCATACGCTCGATCACGGCACCGATCTGGAGGCGGTGAACGATGGCTTCGTATCCGTCACCCCGCTGCAGCTCGATCTCACGCATCATGCGTCCATGGACGCGCTCGCTCGAAGGTATGGGGCATGAAGAAACTGTGGCTGACGATCCTTACCCCTGCCCTCCTCGCCAACGGCAATCCCGCGACGGAGAGCGAACATGTGGTGGAACCGGGCGAGACCTTGAGCGGTATCGCCAGCCGGGCGAAAGTTCCCGCCGCCGTGATTGCCGCGGCGAACGGGTTGTCCGAACCCTACAGCGTTCGGGTCGGGCAGACATTGCAGATCCCGCGTCAGCGCGTGCATTTCGTGAAAGCGGGTGATACCGGGCTGGGTATTTCCAACCGATATGGCGTGCCCTTCCGCAATATCGCGATCGCCAACGGGCTGGACGAACCATACGCCATCCGGCCGGGGCAGCGGCTTATCATTCCCGCGGTGATGAAAGCTGCGCCGGTTACGCGAACGATCACCCGCCGCGACCCCTATTTCCGCTGGCCGCATGATGGGCGGTTGCTGCACCGTTTTTCCCTGCGCGCCGATGGAACCGGCCATGACGGCATCGACTTCACCGCCAATCGCGGCGACATGGTGCGCGCATCGGCTTCTGGCACCGTGGTCTTCGCGGATGTGGAGCCCAAGCGGTTCGGGCGGCTGGTCGTGCTCGATCACGGCGATGGCTGGCGCACCCGCTACGGTCACCTCGACCGGATCACCGTGTCGCTGGGCGATGTCGTCAAGTCCGGCGAACGCATCGGCATCGCCGGCAGCGCGGGCAAGGCGACGCGGACCGAACTGCATTTCGAGATCATGAAGGACAACAAGCGGATTGACCCGGTAGCCAAGCTGCCTACACGCTGATCGACATATGAGTGATCAGCTGGACCGTATCGGAACGCCGGGCAGCGGACGGCGCGTGCGGGGTCCGAGCTTCCAGCCGTTGCGACGCGCGGTGCGCATTCCCGTCTGGGGCGATCTTGGGATCCGGCTGGGCATCGCGCTGGCGCTGCTGGGGATCGTGATCCTCATCCACTGGTGGGATCGCGGCGGGCTGGTCGACAATCTTGACGGGGAAGTCAGCTTTTCCGACGTCGTCTATTTCACCATGATTTCGGTGACGACCACCGGATTCGGCGATATCGCCCCGATTACCGACCGGGCGCGGATGGTGGAAGCGGTCATCGTGACCCCGATCCGGTTCGCCGTATTCTTCATTTTCGTCGGCACCGCCTATAATTTCATCATGAAGCGCAGCTGGGAGAAGTTTCGCATGACTCGCATCCAGGAACAGCTTTCCGGCCATATCGTGGTGCTGGGCTACGGTGTGTCGGGATCGGAATCGGTCAACGAACTCATCGAACGCGGCACCGATGCGCGCGATATCGTGGTCATCGATCCGACCGAGGAACGGTTGGCGGAAGCGGAAAAGCTGGGCTGCAACGTGATGGCGGCCGACGCCACGCGTGACGAAACCCTGAACGCCGTGCGCATCGCCCAAGCGCGCAACGTGCTCGTTTCCGCGGGGCGCGACGACACCTCCATCCTCATCGTGCTGACCGTGCGGCATCTGGCGCCCGACGTGCCGATCAGCGTGGTGGTGCGCGCCGACGACAACGAACGCCTCGCGCGTCAGGCCGGGGCCAACAACGTCATCAATCCGGTGCGCTTTACCGGGCTGCTATTGGCAGGGTCGGCCAAGGGCGCGCATATCGCGGACTATCTTGCCGATCTCGCCAGCGTGACCGGCCGGGTCCAGCTGGTCGAACGCGAGATCACGATCGAGGAATGCGGCTGCGCGATCAGCGAATTGCGCACCGGTGGCCGGGGTCTGCGCGTCTATCGCGACGGAGTGGCCCTGGGGTTCTGGGAAGACGAATGCAAGAGCCTGCAGCCCGGCGACATCGTGGTCGAGATCGTGCCCACCGAAAGCGGCGAGGAACGCGGCGACGGGCACGGTCGCCGGGGCGAATGAACCTGACGGCGGTTATTGGAGCCCAAGTCCCTCAGCGATTGTTGTTCATGGCCCGCTGAGTGGCATCGATCTCGTCCTGGTAGGCTTTCCATGCGCTCGAAGTCCGGCAGTCGCGCGTGGATCGGATCCGGCTGTTGGTCACGGGCCTCTTCACGCATATTTCGGTATCGGGATCCTCAACCTCCATCGAGGCGGCATGTGCAGCGGTGCGCGCTTCCACGCGTTTCGGGCTGGCGGATGCGGGGGTCGATCCCGCGGCGAGACAACCAGCTGAAACCAGCAGGGCATTATGTATGCGATACATCAACGCGACTCCAACAAGGGCGACGGACCGCTTTACGGTTACGGCGTGCCGAAACAAACAGATTTCGATGCTTAGGCACAACAGGAGGACGAACCCCCGTCCATCGCACCCAGACCGCGTGCGAACGCTGGCATAGGCCGCGCAGCTTGTGTAAGGGGACGCGCGCAACATGACCCACACAACCGCCATCCCGCCCTCGACCTTACCCGACGCCAAGAAGATCGGCATGGTCAGCCTCGGCTGTCCCAAAGCGTTGGTCGATAGCGAGCGTATCCTCACCCGCCTGCGCGCCGATGGCTATGCGATGAGTGCCGATTATGCCGGCGCCGACGTCGTGCTGGTCAATACTTGCGGCTTCCTCGACAGCGCCAAGGAGGAAAGTCTGTCCGCCATCGGGGACGCGATCGCGCAGAACGGCCGGGTCATCGTGACCGGCTGCATGGGCGAGGAAGCCGACGCCATCCGCGCCGCCCATCCCCGCGTGCTGGCGGTAACCGGCGCGCATCAGTACGAACAGGTGGTGGACGCGGTCCATACGCATGCCCCGCCCGGTCAAGGGCCGTTCATCGATCTCGTACCGCAGCCTGACATCAAACTGACGCCGCGCCATTACAGCTACCTCAAGATTTCCGAAGGCTGCAACCATTCCTGCGCCTTCTGCATCATTCCCGATCTGCGCGGCAAACTCGCCAGCCGGCGGATCGACGCTGTCCTGCGCGAGGCGGAAAAGCTGGTCGCGGCAGGCACCGGGGAACTGCTGGTCATCAGTCAGGATACCTCGGCCTATGGCATCGATATTCGGCACGAGGCGCGGGAATGGCCGAAGGACGGCAGCGGGCGCGAGGTGCAGGCGCACATGACCGATCTCGCCCGCGAACTGGGTGGGCTGCGGACGCCCATGGGCGCTCCGCCTTGGGTCCGGCTGCATTACGTCTACCCCTACCCCCATGTGGATCAGGTCATTCCCCTGATGGCGGAAGGGCTGCTGACCCCCTATCTCGACATTCCCTTCCAGCATGCCAGCCCTTCGGTATTGAAGCGGATGAAGCGCCCTGCGAACGAGGCGAAGGTGCTGGCCCGGCTGAGAGACTGGCGCGCGATCTGTCCGGATATCGCCATCCGGTCCAGCTTCGTCGTGGGCTTCCCCGGCGAGACGGAGGACGATTTCACCTATCTTATGGACTGGCTGGAAGAAGCGCAGCTGGACCGTGTAGGCGCTTTCCGGTTCGAGCCGGTGGAAGGCGCGCAGGCCAACGCGCTGCCCGATCCGGTGCCCGAAGCGGTGAAGGAAGACCGCTATGCCCGGCTGATGGACCTGACGGAACGTATCAGCGCGACCAAGCTGCAGGCGAAGATTGGCCGAACCATCCCCGTCATCGTGGACGAAGTCGGCACGCCAGACGAGGATGGCGATATCGGCGCCACCGCGCGATCCCAGGCCGACGCGCCGGAGATCGATGGCAATGTCTTCCTGCGCAACGTCGGTGCCGATCTCGAACCCGGCGCGATCATCGACGTGGCGGTGGAAGATGCCGATGCGCATGATCTGTTCGGTGTGCCCGTCTGAAGGGCCGCCGGCTCGCGAGCCGAATTTTTGCTTCGAAAATCTATGATATTAATCAAGGATTTACGACGTTACCCCTTGATTTATCGAAACAAATCGGTCGTCGATTGCATCCGAAACCGGTTTTGATGCGTTATGGGTGTATCGTTCAGGTCGAACGACGTGCTGCGACGGTGAGGGATCGCGGCGGAGTAAGGGGGAAATCATTGCACATTTCCAACCCGAACCCGCTGCGACCGATTGCCCCGCCGACGCGGCATTCTGGTCCAAGTCTTTGAGTTAGGAAACTGTCCATGAAACTACGTTTCACCACCCCGCTGACGGCGGCCCTGCTGGCCGGCAGCGCAGCCTTCGCGCTTACCGCTGCTCCCGCCTCCGCCGACGAATGTCTGCTCGATACCAATGATGACGATGTCGCGACCGATGGCGTCGATACCGATGGCGGCGCGGCCGATACGGGCGAAGATTCGCTGGCCTGCGGCGAAGGCGCACGCGCCACGTTCGATGACAACACCGCGATCGGAACCCGCGCGCAGACCGGCTTCAGCAATTCGGTTGCCGTCGGCGTCGATACGAACGCAACCGGTCCGAACGCGACGGCGGTGGGCGGTAATGCCAATGCGGGATCGACGAACTCGACCGCGATCGGCGGCAATGCCGATGCGTCTGGTCTGGGGTCCGTAGCGGTCGGTTCGAACGCGACATCGTCGGCCAGCAGCAGCGTAGCGCTTGGCAATTTTGCTGAAGCGACCGGCATTCTTGCCACGGGCCTTGGGGCGGGTGCGGATGCCAGCGGAAACTTCTCGACCACCACCGGCGCGTTTTCCGAAGCATCCGGGGCGTTTTCGACCGCTTATGGCCGCAACGCGACTGCTTCCGGTGACAGTTCCATGTCGCTTGGAACCGACAGCGACGCGACCGGCGATAACGCTATTGCCATTGGTAGGTTTGCCCAGGCGGATGGCGGCGACGCGATTGCCATCGGCGGCAACCGCGACGGAGGTGCCGGCAATCCGACTACCGCCACCGGTCCTTCGACGACCGCAGTAGGCGGCCAAGCGACCGCTGCCGGCCCCGGTGCCACGGCCATTGGCTGGCGCGCGGAAGCCACCGCAGAACGTGCGCAGGCATTCGGACACCTCGCTACCGCTCAGGGCGTGCGCAGCCTCGCCGTCGGTGAGAACGCCGACGCGCAGAGCGACAACGCCACCGCGATCGGCAATGAGTCCATCGCCGATGGAGCGCGATGCGCTCGCCATAGGCGATACCGCGCTCAGGCATTCGGCCACCTCGCCACGGCGCAAGGCGTTCGCTCGCTTGCCGTCGGTGAAAACGCCGACGCGCAGAGCGACAATGCCACCGCGATCGGCAATGAGGCGATCGCGTGCCCTCGCAATCGGCGACACTGCCCTTGCAACCGGGCCATCGACCAGCGCGGTCGGCGGTGAAAGCATCGCGACCGGCCCCGGAGCATCGGCTTTCGGCTGGCGCGCGATGGCGACTGCCGAACGCGCTCAGGCATTCGGCCACCTCGCCACGGCGCAAGGCGTTCGCTCGCTTGCCGTCGGTGAAAACGCCGATGCGCAGAGCGACAATGCAACCGCGATTGGCAACGAGGCGATCGCCAACGGCGCCGATGCCCTGGCGTTGGGAGACACCGCGCTTGCCGAAGGCCCCTCGACTTCCGCATTGGGCGGCGAAAGCGTCGCGCAAGGTCCGGGCGCGACGGCTGTGGGCTGGCGCGCGGCGGCGACCGCCGAACGCGCACAGGCCTTCGGCCATCTTGCCAATGCAAGTGGCGTACGCTCGCTTGCCGTGGGTGAAGCGGCACAGGCGCTGGCCGATACTTCCGTCGCGATCGGTGACAGGAGTTCCGCCGTCGGCGAGAATTCCGTGGCGCTCGGCGCGGGTTCGGTTGCGGACGAGGACAATACGATCTCGGTCGGATCGGACACGAACCAGCGGCGTATCACCAATGTCGCGAACGGTATCGCCGCGAGCGATGCGGTCACGCTCAGCCAGTTGAACGCGGCAACCGCTTCGTTCGCGGCCAGTACGCAGGAGCTCGCCTATTTCGACGTGAACAGCGACGGTCCGGCGGCAACGGCGAGTGGCGAGGATTCGATCGCCATTGGCGAGGACGCTTTCGCCGATGGGGATTTCTCAATCTCCGTCGGCCATGACGCCTTCGCAAGTGGTGTCGACGCGCTGGCGATCGGTGGCAGCGGAAACGGTACCGGCGCGCGTGCGACCGGCAATTCGACCACTGCAATAGGCGGCGAATCCATTGCGCAAGGTCCGGGCGCTTCGGCCTTCGGTTGGCGTGCCATGGCGACGGCGGAACGGGCGCAGGCCTTCGGTCACCTTGCCACGGCACAGGGCGTTCGCTCCCTCGCCATCGGTGAGAATGCCGATGCGCAGAGCGACAACTCGACCGCCATCGGCAACGAAGCGATCGCCAACGGCATCGACGCGCTGGCGATCGGCGATACGTCACTCGCCACCGGTCCCTCGACCACGTCCGTAGGCGGTGAAAGCATCGCGACGGGCCCGGGCGCTTCGGCCTTCGGTTGGCGCGCCATGGCGACGGCGGAACGGGCGCAGGCCTTCGGTCACCTTGCCACGGCACAGGGCGTTCGCTCCCTCGCCATCGGTGAGAATGCCGATGCGCAGAGCGACAACTCGACCGCCATCGGCAACGAAGCCATCGCCAACGGCATCGACGCGCTGGCTATCGGCGACACGGCGCTGGCCACCGGCCCATCGACCACGTCGGTCGGCGGCGAGAGTATTGCCACGGGACCCGGTGCCACCGCCTTTGGCTGGCGTGCGGAGGCCAATGCGGAACGTGCCACCGCGCTCGGCCATCTCGCCAATGCGAACGGCGTCCGCTCGGTCGCCGTGGGTGAAGCTGCGACTGCTGATGCGGCCGGAGCGGTCGCTCTGGGCAACCAGGCGGTAGCCGGTGGAACCAACTCCATCGCGATCGGTAACGGTGCCACGGCGGAAAATGACGGCCAGATCGTCATTGCCGGCCTGGCCAACAGCACCGTCAGTCAGATGGGTCCGATTTCGGTCGTGACCTCGGACGGGAACGGAACGCTGGGCCTGAGCCAGAACATCGCCACGGCCGAATCCGTCGCGTTGAGCAACGCCGCCATCGGGCGCAACACCACCTCCATCGCAGCCAATACAACGGCGATCGGAACCAATTCCGGCAATATCGCGGCGCTGCAGAACCTGACCGCATCGCAGAGCGCGCGAATCGACGACCTGTTCGACCGTTCCGACATCAACGCCCGGGCGATCGACCGGGCGAACGAAGGTGTCGCGATGGCGCTGGCCATGGAATCCCCGATGCTACCCGCCGGAACGACCTTCGCGCTTTCGGGCGGTGTCGGCTATTTCGACAATCAGGGCGCGGGCACCGTGGCGGCAACGGCACGGGTCGGTGAGAATGCGGCGTTTTCCGCCGGTGTCGGTGTCGGTTTCGACAGCGGCGAAGTTGGCGCACGCGGTGGTTTCCAGATCGCCTGGTAAACTGCCTATCGATTAGTCCTTTGGCGCAATTCCTCTGGACCGGAAGGATGGGGCTGGACCGATGGTCCGGCCCCATTTCTTTTGGCGGAGAAGCGAAACAACCGGTCGGCTCGCGCGTTACCGATCCATGCCCATCGACATCTCCGCCAAATTCGCGTTCGAAACCACTGCGCCGACAGACCTGCTGCTCCAGTTCGAGGCGGCGGCGATCCCCGAACAGCGCATCCTTTCCGCCGATACAAAAATGCCCGATGCGCTGCACAATGCGCGCGTCTCCGCCGGCGACGATATCGGGGAGCGTATCTGGATCCGCGTCGATGGCCGCTACGACGTTGAATATAATGCGCGGGTCGAACTCGACCGTCTTATAAGCGAGATCGAAACGCTTGACCGGGTTGATCCGCACAGATTGCCTGCCGAAGCCGTGCAATATCTATTCGACAGCCGCTATTGCCAGGCGGACCGTATGCAAAGTTTCGTGCAGGACGAATTCGGCGAATTGCAAGGCGGCGCGCGCATAATGGCGATGCATGACTGGATCGCGTCCAACTTCACCTATACCCCGGGCAGTTCCGATGCATCGACCACCGCGGTCGACAGTTTCATCGAACGGCGCGGCATCTGCCGCGATTACGCCCATGTCATGGTCACCTTCGCGCGGGCAAGCGCGATCCCCGCACGTTTCGTAAGCTGTTTCGCGCCCGGCGTGACGCCGCCCGATTTTCACGCGGTGGCGGAGGTGTTCCTGGCCGATACGACCATTGCCGGCGGCGGCGCATGGCATCTGATCGATGCGACGAACATGGCGACCGGGACGGATATCGTAAAAATCGGCGTCGGCCGCGACGCCGCAGATGTCAGCTTCATGACCACTTTCGGCATGTCCAATTTCCTGTCGAGCGAAGTCACGGTTACGCAGGATTGATCCCCATGCCCAAACCGCCGACGAAACGCGCATGAGCTTTACCGCGCGAAAGCTGTTGCTGTTCGGCGCGACGGGCGATCTGGCGCAGCGTATGTTGCTGCCGTCGCTTTGCGCCCTGTGCGCGGATGAGTTGCTGGACGAGCGCGTGCGTATCATCGGCACCGCGCGCAGCGATTTCAGCGACGCGGGATATCGCGACTTCGCGCGCGAAGCGCTCGAACGATATCTCCCCGCCGAACGGCGCGGGGGTATGGCCGATTTCCTCAATCGCCTGTCCTATCAGCCGCTGGACGCGACCACGCTGGAGGGGTTCGACGATCTGGCGGCCAAGGTCGGATCGGCGGATGACGGTCTGGCCATTTTCCTGTCTACCGCGCCCAGCCTGTTCGGCCCCACGATCGAGGGATTGCAGCATGCCGGGCTGGACGGCGATACCGTCCGCATGTGCCTCGAAAAGCCGCTCGGCAGCGATCTTGCCAGCAGCTGCGCGATCAACGATGCGGTGGCCGCCGCCTTTCCGGAAGACCGCATCTTCAGGATCGACCATTACCTGGGCAAGGAAACGGTGCAGAACCTGCTCGCCCTGCGTTTCGCCAACATCCTGTTCGAACCGTTGTGGAATGCAGCGCATATCGATCACGTGCAGATCACGGTCGCGGAAACCGTCGGAGTGGAAGGGCGCGGGGCGTTCTACGACGATACCGGCGCGCTGCGCGACATGGTTCAGAACCACATGCTGCAACTGCTGGCGCTGGTCGCGATGGAGCCTCCGTCCGATTTCACCGCGACCGCCATACGCGACGAAAAGGTCAAGGTGCTGCGATCGCTCCGCGCGGTCGGCGACGGCGAAACGGTGACCGGACAATATCGTGCGGGTGCGATCCGCGGCCAGGCCGTGCCTGGCTACGATGAGGAACTGGACGAAGATAGCGACGCGGAAACATTCGTCGCCCTGCGCGCCCATGTCGATAATTGGCGCTGGAAAGGCGTGCCTTTCTATCTGAGGACCGGCAAGCGGCTGCCCGAACGGGTTACCGAAATCGTCGTCCAGTTCGCGCATGTGCCGCATTCGATCTTCGCCCGGAAGGGCGCGAAGACGATACCAAACCGGCTTGTGATCGGCATCCAGCCGGAAGAAAACCTGAACCTGTCGGTCATGGCGAAGATGCCGGGCCTGGATCGGGAAGGTATCCGCCTGCGATCCGTCCCGCTCGATATCGCCATGCCCGACGCCTTTACCGGCACTCATCGCCGCATCGCCTATGAACGGTTGCTGCTCGATCTCATAGAAGGCGACCAGACGCTGTTCGTCCGCCGCGACGAAGTGGAGGCGCAGTGGCAGTGGATCGACGCCATTCGCGCGAACTGGGAAGAAGACGGCCGCCGTCCAAAGCCCTACACCGCCGGGAGCTGGGGGCCGAGCGCCGCCATCGCCTTGGCCGAACGCGACGGGGTGAGCTGGCATGACGAATAATCTTCACGACACCCTTCATCGCGTTACGCAGCGGGTTATCGGCAATTCCCGTGACAGCCGTGCGCGCTATCTCGACCTGATCGCGCGCGAAGGCCAAGGCCAGCCCGACCGCACGATCATGAGCTGTTCCAACCTGGCTCATGCCTATGCCGCGGCGGAGGAGGACCAGCGCGCCTTGGTGGCGCATCGCGGGCCCAATCTCGGCATCGTTACCGCCTACAACGATATGCTCAGCGCACATCAGCCCTATGGCCGTTATCCCGAAAGACTGAAAATATATGCGCGCGAGGTCGGTGCCACCGCGCAGGTTGCCGGGGGCACACCGGCGATGTGCGACGGGGTGACGCAGGGCCAGACCGGCATGGAACTGTCGCTGCTGAGCCGCGACGTGATCGCGATGAGCACCGCCGTGGCATTGAGCCATGCGGTCCATGACGGCGCCCTGATGCTGGGTATTTGCGACAAGATCGTTCCCGGCCTGCTAATCGGCGCATTGCGATACGGCCATCTGCCCACGATTTTCGTTCCCGGCGGCCCCATGCCCAGCGGCGTCTCGAACAAGGAAAAGGTTCGCGTCCGCCAGCTCTACGCGGAAGGCAAGGCGACGAGGACCGAACTCCTCGAAAGCGAGCTTGGCAGCTATCATTCGCCCGGCACCTGCACGTTCTACGGCACCGCAAATTCCAACCAGATGATGATGGAAATGATGGGGCTGCACATCCCCGGCGCGGCCTTTCCGCAACCGGGCACGAAGTTGCGCCAAGCGCTCGATCGGGCGGCGGTCCACCGGGTTGCAGCCATCGGCATCGGCGGCGACGATTACCGTCCGATCGGCCATTGCGTCGATGAAAAAGCGATCGTCAACGCGGCGGTCGGCCTTCTGGCCACGGGTGGATCGACCAACCATGCGATCCATATTCCCGCGATGGCACGCGCGGCGGGCGTGCAGTTCGACTGGACCGACCTGGCGGAACTCAGCGCCGCCGTACCACTAATCGCGCATGTCTATCCCAACGGATCGGGCGATGTTAACCATTTCCACGATGCCGGCGGCATGGGTTACGTGATCGGCGAATTGCTGGAAGCGGGCCTGGCCCATCGCGACGTATTGACGGTGCATGACGGCGATCTCACCGATTATGCGCGCGAGGCGGGGCTGGACGGAGGCTCGCTGACCTGGCGCGATGTCGGACCGAGCGGGGACGACAACATGCTGCGCCCCGCCGCCGCGCCGTTTCAGCCCGATGGCGGCATGAAGCTGGTAACGGGCAATCTCGGCCGCGCCTGCTTCAAGACCAGCGCGCTTCCCCACGATCGCCATACTATCGAAGCCCCCGCGCACGTGTTCGAGACGCAGGAAGCCGTCGCCGCCGCGTTCACGGCGGGCGAACTCGACCGCGACGTGGTCGTCGTCGTGCGCTTTCAGGGGCCGCGTGCCAACGGGATGCCCGAACTCCATGCGCTGACCCCGCCGCTGGGCGTATTGCAGGATCGCGGATACCGCGTCGCCCTGGTAACCGACGGCAGGATGTCCGGTGCCAGCGGGAAAGTCCCCGCCGCCATCCACTGTACGCCGGAGGCGCTGGGCGGCGGCCCGCTGGCGCGATTGCGGGACGGGGATCCGATCCGGCTGTGTGCGACAACCGGCACGTTGGAGACGGATGCCGACCTCGATACGCGCGCCCCGGTAGCCGATCCCGCGGCGGAAGACGGCTTCGGCCGCGAATTGTTCGCCATGATGCGATCCCACGCCGACAGCGCGGAACGCGGCGGTTCCGCCATGCTGGCGCAGGCCGGTCTTTGATCGCCTGTCTGTGATCGCCCGTCCGTGATTGACGCGCAACGCATCGTGGTCGGCGATATCGGCGGCACCCACGCCCGGTTCGCCATCGCGACGCCCGGCGTTGGGAACAGCTTCGGTTTGAGCGATCCCTTCGTCGTGGCCACCCGCGACCACGTCGGCTTCGAAAGCGCGTGGGCAGCATTTCGCGACGATACCGCCGACATGCTCCCGCCCGCATTGGCCATCGCCGTGGCCGCCGGCCCCGATCCGGACGGTGCGATCCGGTTCACCAACAACGACTGGGTGCTTCGCCGGGACGATTTGCAGCGATCGCTCGATCTGAACGCGATCGTCGTGGTCAACGATCTGGAAGCGGTCGCCTATGCCGTTCCCCGCCTGTCCGCGGAACACTTTGCGCATATCGCCGGTCCCGACCGTGCATTGGATGCAGCACGCAGGACCACCGTTCTGGGCGTCGGGACAGGTCTGGGTGCCGCACATCTGCGGGTTCACGCGAATGGCACGCCATCGGTGTCGGCTACGGAAGCGGGCCATATCGGCTTCGCTCCGATCGACGATCTGGATGATGCCATATTGAGGCGGCTACGCGCCGAATTCAGCCGGGTTTCGGCCGAACGCGTTATCTCGGGCGGCGGTATCGTGGCGATCCACGCGGCCCTTGCCGAAGCGCGGGGTGACGGACCGGTCGGACCAACCGATATCGACATCTGGACGAACGGACTGGACGGCAGCGATCCGCTGGCGGAGGCGGCGATCGCCCGCTTCTGCCTGTCGCTGGGCAGCGTTGCGGGCGACATAGCCCTGGCTCAGGGCGGCTTTGGCGGCATGGTCATCGCCGGCGGCCTGGCGCAGCGCCTGCAGGACATCCTGCCACGTTCGGGTTTTGCCGAACGGTTCATGGACAAGGGACGCTTTGCTTCGTTGATGCGCGACATCCCCGTCAAGCTGATGCTGCATCCGCAACCCGGACTGCTCGGCGCGGCGGCTGCTTTCGCCGCACGAATGGGCTGATCGCAAACGCAAGGGACGGAAGTTCGAATGACCGATATCGCCAAGATCATGCAAACCGCGCCGGTCATACCGGTCATCGTCGTCGACGACGTGGAGCATGCCGTCCCCCTCGCCCGGGCACTGGTTGCGGGCGGTCTGCGCTGTCTCGAGGTCACTCTGCGCACGCCTGCGGCCCTGCCCGCCATCGCCGCCATGAAGGAAGTGCCCGGCGCTATCGTCGGCGCGGGAACCGTGGTCGGCCAGCGGGACATGGAAAATGCGATGGCAGCAGGCAGCCAGTTCATCGTCTCGCCCGGCCTTTCCGAAACGCTGGCCCGGGCCGCCATCCGCCACGATGTTCCCTTCCTTCCCGGCGTCGCGACCGCCGGCGATATCATGCGCGGCCTCGATCTCGGCCTTACCCGTTTCAAGTTCTTCCCCGCCATGGCCGCGGGCGGCATTCCCGCATTGCAAGCGCTTGCCGCGCCGTTCGGACAATGCCGCTTCTGCCCGACCGGCGGGATCGGACCGGACAATGCCCGCCAATGGCTGTCTCTCGATTGCGTGCCGTGTGTGGGCGGAAGCTGGGTCGCTCCACGCGGCAGGCCCGACGCGACCGCAATCGAAGCGGAAGCGCGCGAAGCCGCGTCGCTGGCGCGATGAAAGCCGCTGCCGACCTTGTGGAACGGTTCGCCATGTGGAAAGCTAACATCATCGCTGGATCCGCGCCTACAGCCTAGTCCTGTGCATCGGCGCGGCCATCGCCAGCCAGTTCGGAGGCCATGATTAGGTTTGCCGACTTCCCCCGTCTCTCTACGGGACGTGCGCTCGTGATGGTTGGAAATTCGACGGTTACCGGTCTAAGGGTTTGGGAATGAATACGGTCTTGCAATGGATGGGCGGAATTGTCATCGCGACGGCGGTCGCGATCGGCGGGGGATCGCTGGCCGGTGAAGTGTTCGCGGAAGACGCGCGGCAGAAGGAGAGTTCTGCGCCGAACATCGCCCCAGCTGAAATGGATATTCCGGACGACATCGCCGATAACGCAGCCGCGGGACCAGCGGCAACCGTACGGATGGCCGAGCCCGAACAGGCGGACGGCCCCTTCGTCATCAAGCGCGTCCTGCCGATCAACGGGCCGATTAGATATGGCGAATGGTTCTGGGATGACGAGGGTATACCGGATGGCCCGCTGGTCATGACCGTCGATCTCGAGGCGCGGGTCATGTCGGTGTTCCGCGGCGGTTACGAAATTGGTGCCGCCGCCGTGCTTCTGGGAACGGACGATCATCCGACCCCGCTCGGCACCTTTCCCATCCGCTACAAGATGCGGCACAATGTTTCCGAAAAATACAACAACGCGCCCATGCCCTATTCGATGTTCCTGACTGCGGATGGCGTTGCGATCCACGGTTCCGAAGTGGAGAACGGCTATGCCAGCCACGGTTGCATCGGCACGCCGGAAGATTTCGCCGCCAAGGTGTTCGCCGTCGCGGAGAAGGGCGACAGGGTCGTCATCACCCGCGGAAAGCGCATCGGCATGGGCGACCCTATTATCTGAACGCCTAGCCGCCGCGTGGTGGTTCGGGCGTGCAGAGGAACGCGTGTTCCTGCCGCTCGATCAGAACTCCGCCAATATTGGCCTTTCCGCCGATCGCGGTCAGCTTCGCCACCAATCTGTGCATATCGCCATGCCCGGGCAATCCGCCGAAACGTGCTACTGCGCGCAGAAGATTGCGGACGTTGATCGGATCGTATCGAGAAACCGGCACCTTCGCCGTGTTTTCGTGCAGGCTGGATTCAGCGTCCCACAACCGTCCCGCCATATCGTCCAGCAAGGCATTCGATTCGGCCAGAAGCGCCGCCGATCGGGCGAAGGCGCCGGCGTCGATCCAGCCGGCACCCGCCATCGCTTCGCGGATACGCACGCGGTCGTAACGTGTATCGGTGTTCGACGGGTCGTCCACGAATGGCAGGCCTGCGTCCGCCACGATCGCACGCAGCTCCTGCCGGCGGAAGGACAGCAGGGGCCGGACCAGCGGGACCGCGCCGGTTCGGCTTAAGGCGCGTATGCCCGCCAGGCCGCCCAGCCCGCTGCCGCGATTAAGCCGCATCAGCAGGGTTTCCGCCTGGTCGTCGGCATGATGCGCGGTCAGCAGCGCGCCGTGTCTTCCGTCCCGGCACCAATCGTATAGGGCGTCATATCGCGCCCTGCGCGCCGCAGATTGTATGTTCCCTCGTTCGAGGGTTACGGAAAGAACGGCGCAGGGGATGGCGTTCCGTTCGCAGAAATCGGCTACCATCGCGCATTCATCGGCGGATTCGGCGCGCAGGCCATGATCGACGCTCGCCACGGCGATTGGCCGCTTGCTTTGCATGGCGAGCGCCAGCATCGCCATGCTGTCCGGCCCGCCCGATACGGCCAGACCGAGAGTGCCGTTCAGCGAATGACGGTCCAGTTCCTGCGCGAAGCGTGCGTCGGGGTCCATATCGGCGCGTCCATCACTCGCACTCGACCCGGCCGAGGTTGCGCCGATACTGGTCGGACAATCGGCCCGATGCAAGCGCCGGATAGCTGTCGCCGAATTCGGACAGGGCAATGCAGGCGCGGTTCGTATCGTCGAGCGCAATCATCGTTTCCGCCAGATAGAGCAAGCTGTCGGGCGCGCGCGGGGCTTGCTTGTCGGCCTGGTAATTTTTGAGGAACCAAGGCGCCGCATCGCCCGGCCGCCCATCGTCGAGATAGGCCCGGCCCAGCAGGTTGCGGCCGTAGGTTGCCCGCGAATGGTCGGGATATTGCTCGACGAACATGGTCAGCTGCTGCTGCGCTTCTGGAAAGAACCCTGCGTCCCACAACCGAAAGCCGTAGGAATATTCATCGTCGCCCGCATCATCCGTCTGCGGTTTCGCGATCTGGCTTACCGCGGCCAGGCGCGCAGCCGAGGGTCCGGTCGGTTCTGCGGGCCGCGTGGTCGTCGTGACGGTGGTGGTCGTGGTCGTGGGCCGGGCCGCGGACGCCGATCCCGTCGCCGGGATCGGTACGCTTACCGCGCTGCTGGGACTGCCCGTCGGCGCGACTTCGACGGACGAACTTTCCAATGCGGAGACGCGCGCCGTTAGCTGCGCCAGCGCGTTGCCGTTTTCTTCCGTCTGCGAAGTCAGCGACGCGATCTGGGTTTCCAGCGCATCCAGCCTGACGAGTATGTCCGTCACCGCCGTGGTCGAGGCCGGATTGGTGCCGCCGGTCGCCGGGGCCGCGCCGGTGATCTGCGGTTCGAAGAACCGGCCGTCGCCGCCCGGGAATACCTTGCGCTGCAATGCGCGGACCTCCGCTTCCAGTTTGCGGATGCGAACCTCGTCGGCGTTATCCTGCGCCAGGGCAGGCAACGGTGCCACGACCAGAGCGGCAAGGGCCACGGGAATGATGGCGCGGGACGTACGATTGAAGATCATTTACAAACTCCTGTATCCGGTTGTCCCGTCATCTGGCGCATCCGGCCCAAATCCAGGCTGAACAGACACTCAGGCTGAATAGACGGGCTGGATTGCCGCAGACCGCCCCTCTTGTCGAGCATGCGCGCCGCCTATTGCGGGGAAAGTCCATGCGCGAACCGGGCCGCCGCACTAGCCGGCCGCGGGCGTATCGTCTTCCGAGCCATTGCCACCCGCCCGTGCGGCCTGCGCCCGGTTCTCCTCGATCCGGTCGATGAGTGCGGTTGCGGTCGCCGGAAGATCCCGCACGATCTCGCTTTCCTCCGACAGCGTTCCGATCCGGTCGCCGCCTATGCTGACGACCAGCGCTTCGGGTTGACCCGTCCATAATTGCGGTCCTTCGACGTCCTGCGGAATGGAATAGCGTTCCCCTTCGCTCATCTGCTTTTCCATCAAACGGTCGCCGGCCGCGTCGTAGAACCTGACCCAGACGCCATCCTCCAGCGAAGTGAAGACGACCTGGCCCGTCGGACGGGCGGCATCGCGCGCCCGAACAGGCGCATCGACGCGTTCGTTCTGCGCGACCTGTCGTTCCTGCGTGATCGGCCCCGGACCGGAACCGGGAAAGAAATAGCCGCGAAAGAAGCTCAGCCCGCCCGCTACCAGAAGTAATACCGCAAACGCGCTGAACCATGCGAGCTTGCGCGACGGGACGCGGGCCGGGTCGCCGGGTTCGAACTTGCTGTCCTTGCGGATTTCCTCGTATCGGTTCGCTCCCAGTTCCTCTCGCACCTGATCCGCAATGGCTTTTTCATCCAGCCCCACGGCGCGCGCGTAGGTCCGCGAAAAGCCGATGGCGTAGGTGCGTGCCGGCAGGTCCTCGAACCGGCCGGATTCGATCACTTCGAGATGGCGCTGCGGAATACGGGTCTCGGCGGCGAGCTGTTCGATCGTCATGCCCGCATTTTCGCGCGCGCGCATTAGCCGCTCCCCCGCACCGGCAGCGATCGGTTCCTGAACCGCGTGACCCGCTTCGTCGTTCATCGATATTCCTCGACCCGGCGCTGTTCCCGCGCATCGTTACATGATGGCACAGCAGACGCATATGACACCTCCAAGTCAAGCGAAGAGTCGCGCTGCGGATCGCCGAATGCGATTGCCGGTGTTTGCCAGGCGCCGAGCCATGTCCGGCGGGTAGGCGGGCGTCTAATCCGCAATTACTCCGCGTTCGAGTGCCCATTGCGCGATCGTGGCGCGCATGTCGGGCGGCGGGTTCGACAACCAGCCGTTCATCGCGTCGGTAATTTCCGCCAGATCGACCTGCCGGACCAGTTCCTTGATCGGGCCGACCGATACGGGCGTGATGGACAGGCGCCGGTAGCCGAGGCCGAGGAGAGCCAGCGCCTCCAACTGATGTCCCCCCATCTCGCCGCAGACGCCGAGATCGACCGGCGAACCGATGGTCGACTGCACGATCCGCCGCAGGAACCGCAGGATCGCCGGGCTGAGCCAGTCGTACCGTTCCGCCAGTTTCGGGTTCGCCCGGTCGGCTGCGAACAGGAACTGCGTAAGGTCGTTGGTGCCGACCGAAATAAAGGAAAGCTTCGGCAGCAGCAGGTCGAGCACTTCGGCCAAAGCCGGTACTTCCAGCATCGCGCCGTAATGGACGGCTTCGGGTGGCTGCTTCTTGCGCGACTTGACGAAAGCCAGCTGTTCTTCGAACATCGCCTTCGCCGCATCGAATTCCCACGGTTCCGATACCATCGGGAACATGACACGCAACTGCCGCCCCGACGCGGCTTCGATCAAGGCCCGGGCCTGCGACTTCATCAGCCCCTTGCGTTCCAGCGCCAGCCGCAGCGCGCGCCAGCCCAAAGCCGGGTTCTCCTCATTCTCCATTCCGCTGGAATTGAGATAGGGCACGGCCTTGTCCCCGCCGATATCGACAGTGCGGAATATGACCGGCCGGTCGCCTGCCGCATCCAGGACATCGCGATAAAGCCGCAGCTGGCGTTCGCGCTGCGGCAGGGTGGCGGATACCAGAAACTGGAACTCGGTCCGGAACAGGCCGATGCCATCCGCACCGACCAGGTTGAGGTTGGAGATATCGTCGCGCAGCCCGGCATTCATCATGACCTGGATACGCGTGCCGCAGCGGGTAAAGGGTTCGACATCGCGCAGTTCGGCATAGAGCGCCTGGCGTTCGCGGGTCTTGGCGAACCTCGTATCGAAGGCTTCCGCGACCGAACCGGACGGGCGGATGGTGGCGGTGCCAGCATGGGCGTCCAGCAGCACCTCGTCCCCTTCGCGCAAGATGCCGCGCACGCCGCGCACCCGGCCCAGCACGGGAATGCCCATCGCGCGCGCGACGATGACGACGTGGGCGGTCAGCGATCCTTCCTCCAGGATGACACCCTTCAGCCGCCGCCGGTCATATTCGAGCAGTTCCGCCGGGCCCAGATTCTTGGCGATCAGGATCGCATTGCCGCGCAAACCTTGCGTCGCCGCGGTGCCAAGCTGACCCGACACGATCCGCAGCAGACGGTTTGACAGGTCTTCCAGATCGTGCATCCGGTCCGCCAGCAGCGGATCGTCGATCTCGCGCATCCGCATCCGCGTGCGCTGCTGTACCCGTTCGATCGCCGCCTCCGCCGTCAGTCCCGCATCGATCGCTTCGTTGATGCGCCGCCCCCACCCCTCGTCATAGGCGAACATCTTGTAGGTCTGCAGGACGTCGTCATGTTCGCCGCCGGTGCGGAATTCCGCCTGGCTGGTCATGGTATCGATCTGTTCGCGCATCCGGTCGAACGCGCGATAGACCCGTTGGCGCTCCACCTCGATATCGTCGGCCATGACTTGGTCGATGGTGATCCGCGGCTGGTGAAGCACCGCCGCCCCGCTCGCCAGACCCTTGACCAGGGGCAGTCCGATCAGATTGGCGGGGCCGGTGGTTTCCGGGCGTTGGCCGGCCGCTTCCTGCTCGTCGATCAAATCGTTGTTCGCGATAAGCTCGGACAGGACCATGGCGGTGGTTTGCAACACCTCCACTTCCACATCCTCGTAACGGCGCGGGTCGACATGCTGCACGCACACGACGCCAACCGCACGTTCGCGGTAGACGATCGGCACTCCGGCGAAGGAATGAAATTTCTCCTCCCCCGTTTCCGGGCGATACTGGAAATCGGGATGCGCCTTCGCTTCGGCCAGGTTCAGCGTTTCGATCTTGTCGGCAAGCGTACCGGTCAGACCTTCGCCGATCGCCAGGCGCGTGACATGCACGGCTTCCTTGTTGAGCCCGTGGGTCGCGAACAGCTCCAGCATTCCCTCGCGCAGGAGGTAGATCGAGGCGACCTCGCTATCCAGGCATTCCGCGATGATATCGACCACCCGGTCGAGCTTGCCCTGCGCATGCATGCGCGATGCCATCACCTCATGCAGCTGGGTCAGGATCTGGCGGGCGGCGTCGGCGGCGGCTGTCATGCCGGGCAGGCTAGGCCATACTGCGCTCGATGTTAATGCCGCTTCGATGGCGAAGCGGCATTAAAGCGAAGCTCTACTGCGTCGCGATGGCTTCCTTGATACGGAGCTTCTGTTTCTTGAGGGATTGGACCGTGGCATCGTCGGGCACCGGACGACGCATTTCGTCGCGCAGTTTCGCGTCGATACCGGCATGTTTGCTCGCCAGCGCCTCGATATGGGAGCCTGCGGGGGACTTTGCGGATGACTTTGCGGGGGTCGATGCCATAATTGTCTCCTTCGGTCGGGTGTGCGGACCATTGCACGAGCGACTCGCCCTCGCCGGACGAAAGCCGCGCCAAGCATACAATCATACCGAACCGGCCTTGCGAAGGACCGGTATTCGCGTAATTCGGCCAACACCGCCAACGATGCGACGAATGGAGAACCGGCGCAGCGACAATCGAACTGGATGCCTACCTATGAACGAAGCCGACATGCGCAAGCAGCTCGCGCTGATGAAGACCGAACATCGCGATCTCGACGCCGCGATCGAGGCGCTGCGCATGTCGGGTTCGACCGACCAGCTGCAGATCGCCCGGCTGAAGAAACGCAAGCTCGCGTTGCGGGATCAGATCGGCTTCTTGGAAGACACCCTGCTGCCCGACATCATCGCATGATGGCCCTTTTGGGCGCGAACCCCCGCGTTCCACATCGGAACAGCGCGCAATCGGTTTGGGAAAGCCGGCCGCTGGCTATGGAACATCGCCGCTCGCTCGAATAGCATTCGCCGCCATGGGCACGCCGACCGATATCAACCAGCCGATCATACAGGCCCTGTATGAAGAGGCGCTGCTGCTGGCCGACGAAGTGCGTGCCGCGTTCGATCTTCATCCCGTGCGCGACACGGGGGAGGCCGCCGATCTGGCGCGACTGGCGATGTCGGTGGAGGGGCTTCGCACGACCACGCGGATGATGCACGTGCTCGCATGGCTTCTCAACTACCGCGCGTTCTTTGCCGGCGACCTGACCGAATTCCAGCTTCGGCGGCACAGCCGCCTGCCACCGGACCGCGTGCCGGAGGCGGACAATCTTGAACGGCTCGGCCCTCAAACGCGTGCGCGGATCGCGTCCAGCGTCCGCCTGCATTCGCGGGTCACGCGGCTTGACCAAGCATGGCGCGCCCGGTTCGAAATGCAGCCCGCCGCAATTCACCGCCTGCAGCAACGGCTCGGTCACGTGCTGCGCTAGACCGCGTGCAGTGCCCGGGACCATCGGTCCAGCCGCAGCTGGCGCAAATCATCATCCATTCCGGGCGCGAATTGCCGCACCGATCCGCGCATGGTTCGCGCCGCATCGTCCAGCGATGCGAACAGCTTTGCTCCTGTCGCTGCCAGCATCGCGGTGCCCAATGCGGTCGTTTCGACGAAGCGCGGACGTTCGACTTTGAGATCGAGCATGTTCGCGATGTCCTGCACCATCCAGTCATTCGCGCTCATCCCGCCATCGACCTTCAGCGATCTCCATTGCGCGCCGTCCGCCGCGAACGCGCCAGCGAGGTCGTGCGTCTGATGCGCCATCGCCTCCAGCGCGGCGCGGGCGATATGCGCGCGATCAGTGGCGAAGCTCAGTCCCGCGATCAGCCCACGCGCCTGCGGCTGCCAATGCGGCGCGCCCAGACCGGCGAGGGCCGGAATGATCGTCACGCCGCCGCTGTCGTCGAGCGACCGGGCCAGTTCTTCGGTTTCGGCTGCCGTATCCAGCATGCCCAAAGAGTCGCGCAACCACTGGATGAGACTGCCCGCGACGAACATCGAACCTTCCAGCGCGTAGGTCCGCGTGCCGGCCTGCTGATACAGCACGGTACTCAGCAATCGGTTGTCGGACGATGGCGGCGTCGCTCCCTGGGTGGCCAGGATGAAGGCGCCGGTACCGTAGGTCGCCTTTACATCGCCGACGGTGAGACAACCCTGCCCGATCGTGGCCCCTTGCTGGTCGCCGATCAGCCCGGTGATCGCGATTGCTCCACCGAACAGTTCGGGGTCCGTCCTGCCCAGATCGCCCATATTGTCGGTCACCTGCGCCAGGGCATCGCGCGGTATGCCGAACATGTCGCACAGGCCGGCATCGAAGCCGGACGCGTCGAGAGGCAGCAGCAACGTACGGCTTGCGTTGCTCGCATCGGTAACGAACGCGCCGCTGGTCAGCTTGAAGACGAGCCAGCTTTCCACCGTCCCCAGCGCCAGCGTTCCGGAATCCGCCGCGCCGCGAACGGCAGGCGAGCGGTCGAGCAGCCAGCGCATTTTCGTGGCGGAAAAATAGGGGTCGATCAGCAGTCCGGTGCGCCGCTGCACTTCACCTTCGTGTCCTGCCTCCCTGAGTTCCTGACAGAAACCGGCGGTGCGGCGATCCTGCCAGACCAGTGCGGGCGCCAGCGGTTCGCCCGTATTCCTGTCCCAGGCCACAACGGTTTCGCGCTGGTTGGTGACGCCGATGCAGGCGATGCGATCCGCACCGCCCGCTTTTTCAACCATGGCACGCGCGCAGGCGAGCGACCGGTCCCAAATTTCGGCTGCATCATGTTCGACATGGCCCGGCGCAGGGTAGTGCTGCGTGAGGTCCCGTTGCGCGCTGCCCAGCGGTTTGCCGGACGGCGAAAAGAGCATTGCGCGCGTCGAGGTGGTGCCTTCATCCAGCACCAATATCGCATGTTCGTCCATTCGATCTCTCCCCCTTGCCTGCCTTGGCTCGAACCGCTTTTGCTCGACAAGTCCCGCTTCGCAACCCATATTCACCGACGATGGAAATGCCGACCAAACCCTGGCCGACCGGCCGCGTCGAGCGGCCCGAACCGTTGGTTGGGCGCGTGTTGGCGCCCAATCCTTCGCCCTATACCTATACCGGCACGCAGACCTATATCGTGGGCGCAAGAAGCGATGTCGCGGTCATCGACCCCGGACCCGACGATCCGGAACATGTCGCGGCGGTGCTGGCTGCCATCGAAGGCGTAACGCTGGCCGCGATCCTGTGTACCCATACCCACCGCGACCATTCACCCGCCGCCGCACCGCTGGCACAAGCGACCGGCGCCCCGATCGTCGGCTGCGCGCCGCTGGTGCTCGATACGGATGGCCCCCGTTCGGACGAGGCGTTCGACCGGGATTACGCGCCCGACCGGGTGCTGACCGACGGCGAACAGGTCGCAGGCGACGGCTGGACGCTGACCGCCGTGCACACGCCGGGCCACACTTCCAACCATCTGTGCTTCGCGCTCGAAGAAAGCGGCGCGCTGTTCACCGGCGACCATGTCATGGGCTGGTCCACCAGCGTCGTCGTGCCGCCCGATGGCGATATGGGCGACTATATGGCCAGCCTCGACCGGTTGCAGGCACGCGGCGACAGGGTTTATTACGCCGCCCATGGCGCGCCGATCGACAAGCCGCGCCAGCTGGTGCGCGGCATGATCGGCCACCGGCGGCAGCGCGAAAACCAGATCATGCGCCTGATCGGTGAGGAGCCGCGCGCCATCGAACAGCTGGTGCCGATCATGTATAAAGGGCTGGACCCGCGCCTGACCGGGGCTGCGGCGATGTCGGTGAAAGCGCACCTGCTTGATCTGGAACATCGTGGTAAAGTCAGGCATTCAGGGGACATATGGACGAAAAACTAGGCACACACGAGACGGAGCGGCCCGATCAAGCGGGTGAGACGACTGCGGAGAAGGCGCACAAGGAGCCAAACCTCGCGCGCGTTCAGGGCGTGCCGTGGCTGATCGTGATCCTGTTGCTGGCGCTGGTCGCCTGGCTTGGCTGGCGGGCGTTCATCTTCAAGGAAAACGACGATCCGGTCGGCCTGGCCGTCACCGCGTTCGAAAAGCAGGGCGAGATGACCGTCTACAGCAGCCGGTTCGAAGTCGACGTGTCGAGCTTGAACGAAACCTCACTCGGCCCCATCGATATTGGTTCGTCGCAGCAACGCAGCATCATTCCCGTGCGCGTGGATTATCGCGTGAACCTGGCCTCGGTCGGGCGCGACCGCATGGACTGGAACGATGGCGACGACAGCCTGGAAGTAACCTTGCCGCCGATCAAGATTTCGGCGCCCGATCTCGACGCCGCACGCACGAAGAGCTTTACCGACGGTCGCTTCGTGACCGAAGGCGCGTCGCGCAGCCTTACCAGCAACAACCGGCTGCTTGCCGAGCGCCGGGCCGCGGCATTCGCGAAGGATGATGAAGTGCTCGCGCAAGCGCGCATGGCGGCGAAGCAGGCGGTCGAACAGAGCCTGACCATCCCGCTGACCGTCGCCGGCTATGACGGTATTACCGTGGACGTGCGGTTCGACGGCGAAAGGACACCCGAATGATGAGCGTTCATCGGACACCCCCGGCCGGTGCCGACCTGCTCGGCGAGATCGACCGGCTGCGCAAGGAAAAGAACGCAATTATCCTGGCGCATTATTACCAGAAACCCGAAATCCAGGATCTGGCGGATTATGTGGGGGACTCGCTGCAACTAAGCCAGATGGCCGCGGAAACCGACGCGGAGGTGATCGCCTTTTGCGGAGTCAAGTTCATGGCGGACACGGCCAAGATACTGAGCCCGCAAAAGATCGTCGTCCTGCCCGACATGGATGCCGGCTGCAGCCTGGAAGACAGCTGCCCGCCGGACAAGTTCCGGGCTTTTCGCGAAGCCCGTCCCGATCATATCGCGCTTACCTACATCAACTGTTCGACCGAGGTGAAGGCGCTGTCCGACGTGATCGTGACCAGTTCCAGCGCGGAGACGATCCTGCAGCAGATACCCCGGGACCAGAAGATCATCTTCGGCCCCGACCGCCATCTCGGCGGCTATCTCAGTCGCAAGTTCGACCGCGAAATGCTGCTCTGGCCGGGGGTCTGCATCGTGCACGAGGCGTTCAGCGAGACCGAGCTTCTCAAGCTGAAAGAGCAATATCCCGGCGCGCCTATTGCCGCCCATCCCGAATGCCCGCCGACGATCGTCGATCATGCGGATTATGTCGGGTCGACCAGCGGTATCCTGCAATTTGCGGAAACATTCATCGGCGACACGCTGATCGTGGCGACCGAACCGCATATCATCCACCAGATGGAAAAGGCACTGCCGGACAAGAATTTCGTCGGCGCGCCGGGTGCGGACGGCAACTGCAACTGCAACATCTGTCCGTACATGGCGCTCAATACGCTGGAGAAACTGTATAGCTGCCTCGATACGCTCGAACCGCGCATCGAGATCGAGGAAGGTCTGCGGATGAAGGCCAGGCAAAGCCTCGACCGGATGCTGGAGATGGCCAGCGGTACGATCGGCAAGGGCGATCTTGGCGCGATCCCCTTCCGGGCGGAGTGACGGTGCGCGCATGAGATACGGCGACGGCCCGGCGGCAGGATAACACGCATATGCTTTCCCGGTTCAAGGCCGCAGTCCAGGCCGTCAATGCCAGCTACTGGTTCTTCCCAGCGATTTTCGTCATTGCCGCCTTCGTTCTGGCCTTCGTGACCATATGGCTCGATCGCAACGGCCATGGATCGTGGCTTGCCGATACAGGCGCCTACCAGCTGGCCCGGCCCGAAGGCGCCAGCAACATGCTGTCCGTCATCGCGACGGTGATGATCAGCGTGGCGGCGACGGTGTTTTCGATCACCATCGCGGCGGTCGCCTATGCCAGCGGGACCTACGGTCCCCGTCTGCTCAACAATTTCATGGAGGATCGCGGCAACCAGCTCAGCCTGGCGACCTTTCTGGGGACGTTCGTCTATGCGCTGACCGTCCTGCGGACGGTAAGGACGGCGGACGAACAGGCGCTCCTCGGCCGGATCGAAAGCGCGATCGGTGGAGCGCGCGACGCGGCCGGCTTCGTGCCGCAGATATCGCTGCTCGTCGCATACGCATTGATGGGTATTTCCGTCGGCGTGCTGGTGTTCTTCCTCAACCACATTCCCGCCTCGATCCGGATCAACACGGTACTGCAGGGGATCGGCAACCGGCTGTTGCGCGATATCGCGGACCTGTTTCCCAAAGCGTCGAGCGGGAAAGTGGAAATGACCGCGCCGAACGGGCAACCGGTGCTGGCAAAGCATACCGGTTACATCCAGATCGTCGACTACGAAGGGCTCAACGCCATCGCCAAGCGGCATGACACGGTGTTGAAAATGGCGGTGCGGCCGGGCCATTTCGTCCATCGCCGCGTCCCGCTCGCCTATTGGCCGCATGAAGACGAAGGCCGCGGCGGTCGCCCGGACGCCGACGTTGCGGACGCGGTGCGCGATTGCTTCGCACTGGGCGGGATGCGCACGCCGACACAGGATCTGCATTTCCTGATCGACGAGATCGTCGAGATCGGAATGCGCGCGCTGTCGCCGGGTATCAACGATCCGTTCACCGCGGTAACGGCAATTCACTGGCTGGGCGCGGCGGTCGCGGAACTCGGCCACCGCGACCTCACGCGTAGTTTCGGCGGGGTGGACGACGCGGATGACGACTGCCTGATCCTGCTGGACGACGATTACGCCCATTATCTCGGCCGCAGCTTCGGCGCGATGCGATCGTCCGTTTCGACGAGCACCACGGCGGCGATGGTTTTCTTCGACACGCTGGTCAAGGCGTCCGGCACCATCGATGATTCGGCGCGGCATCGCGATCTGGTGAAGGAGGGCAAGCAACTGATGCGTCAAGCGCGCGAGAACCTGTCCGGACCCGATCTCGAAATGGTCGAGGCCCGCTATCGCAGGTTCGAGAAGGATATGGGGGTCTGATACTCTTCCACCACTCTTGCGCGGCAGCAGGTCCCGGCTTAGCGCCCGCTCGCATTCCCAACCCTGCCGGAGGATTTTGACATGCACGACAATCTATTCGAGCCGATCGCTCTTGGCGCGATCCAGGCGAAGAACCGTATCTTCATGGCTCCGCTGACGCGCGGACGCGCCACGCAGCCGGGTTCGGTGCCCAATGCCATGATGGCGACCTATTACCGCCAGCGCGCCGGCGCGGGCCTGATCATCAGCGAGGCGACCGGCATCAGCGTGGAAGGTCTGGGCTGGCCCGCAGCGCCCGGTATCTGGAGCGACGAGCAGGTCGAAGGCTGGAAAACCGTCACGAAGGACGTGCACGATGCGGGCGGCAGGATCGTGCTGCAGATGTGGCATATGGGCCGACTGGTGCATCCCGATTTCCTGGGAGGGGAAGCGCCCGTCTCCGCCAGCGCCACCACCGCGCCCGGACACGCCCATACGAATGAAGGGCGCAAGGATTATGCGCCCGCTCGCGCGCTTTCGGCGGAAGAAATCGGGCGCGTCGTCGCGGATTACAGGCACGCGGCCGAAAACGCGAAGAAGGCGGGGTTCGACGGCGTCCAGCTGCATGGCGCGAATGGCTATCTGGTCGACCAGTTCCTGCGCGAGACGACAAACCTGCGGACGGACGAATATGGCGGTTCGCCGCGGAACCGTACCCGTTTCCTGCGCGAGGTGCTGGAAGCGCTGATCGATGTCTGGGGCGCGGACCGCGTCGGCGTGCGCCTGTCGCCCAATGGCGAAACGCAGGGCGCGGATGACGGCGATCCCGCCGCCGTGTTCGGCGAAGCGGCCCGGGTTGTCGAGGAGTTGCGGCTCGCCTTCCTGGAACTGCGCGAACCCGGGCCGGAAGGCACGTTCGGCGCGACCGATGTGCCCAAGCAAAGCCCGCTCATCCGCGACATCTATCACGGCGCGCTGGTCCTGAATTCGGATTATGATGCCTCGCAGGCTTCGGACGATCTCGCCAACGGCCGATGCGACGCGGTTGCCTTCGGGCGGCCCTATATCTCCAATCCCGACCTGGCGGAGCGCATCGCGGCAGGTGCCGACTGGGCGGAAAACGTGAACGTGCCGGCAAGCTGGTATCTGCCCGGCCCGGCAGGGTATATCGACTATCCCGCAATGGAGGATGCGGCGGCGTCCGGATAGCCGCGATCGAGACCCCGTCTGCGCGGGTCGTCCCGCAGCGATCGGAAGCGTCGGGAAATGATTGATTAACCGGTCATCGGTATGTCTACGGTCTATGCAATCGTGGCTTTCCATCGCGGCAGACGAAAGCGACCGGCTGGCAAAGGCTCCCCAGACCGGAGCCGATGCCATCGTCGTCGATCTGGCGAACATACCCGGGGACGAGTCGGCGGAAGCGCTGCGCTCCGGCATTGCCGCATGGCTTACGCGATTTGCGGACCCGGCGGCGGCCGAGCGGCCATTTGCGCGCTGGGTACAGGTCAAGCCGATGGACGCCCCCCTGTGGCGGAACGATCTGGTCGCCGTGATGGCGGGCGCGCCCGACGGGGTGGTCGTACCGCGCGTTACCGGACCCGACGATCTGCGCCGGCTTGCGGCCGAACTGTATGAAATCGAACAATCGCTGGGGCTGAAGCATAACAGCACCAAGATCATGCCACGGATCGGCGAAACGGCGCGAGCCGTCCTGTCGCTGGAGCGACTGAGCGACGATCCGCAGCCCCGGCTGACCGCCTTTACCTGGAATGCGGTTGCCCTTGCAAAAGCGATCGGGGCGCGCCGAACGCATGACGCGCAGGGGCAATGGTGCGGCGTTCCGGCGCAGGTGCGTTCAACCACCATCCTGCTGGCACGCGCGATGGGTGTCGTGGCGCTGGAGACCGCAGCGGACGCCGCACTTGATGACGAAGCGATAGTGGACCACGCCAATGCCGCGCGGCAGGATGGGTTCGGCGGCATGTTCGCCACCAGCGCTCGCCAAATTGCCGCGATCAATGCCGCCTATGCCATGCCGAACGCGGAACGCGATGCGGCGGAGACGGAACTGCGCGCGGCGAAGAGAGCGTTCATCGGACGCACAGGGCCAACCCTGACTGAAACGGATGAACCGGTCGCGGTACGGGATACCCCCGGCACCGCCCAGCCGTTTGTGCATGCCGCTTCCGAAACACGGCGGATGCGAGTGATCGGCTAATCGCGCGGCGTTTCGACTGGCACCTGCCCATCGTCCCCGGTAGTCCCGTCGGCAGCCGTATCGTCAAGGCCGTCGTCCAGAGCATCGTCCGGGCGATCCCCTTCGGTATCCCCTGTCACATCGGCGGCCGGCGGTGCGGTCGAGGTGACCGTATCGAGCGGCAGCATCGCATCGGAAATGGAACCCGGCAGGACGTCACCCTTCGCACCCGTATCTACGGTCGTGGTGTTTTCCTGCGGTGCAGGGTCGGTTTGGCCGCCGCAGGAGGCCAGCGCCAGGGTCAGCAACGCCGCCAATGACGATATCAGGATCCGTGATGTCATGCGCGCGCTCCTTCCAATCGGCCTATCTCTTCGATGAATGTGCCGCTCCGCGCAAGCAGCGCGTCATCCCATTCCCCCGCCGTGGTTTCGATGCCGAGCCGGGCCAGGCTGGTTACGCCGAACGTGTCGATGCCGCAGGGCACTATCCCGGAAAAATGGGTTAGGTCCGGCGATAGGTTTATCGAGAATCCGTGCATCGTGACCCATTTGCGCAACCGCACGCCGATCGCGCCGATTTTCGCCTCCCGCCCATCCACATCGCGGGTCCAGATGCCGATACGCCCCTCGGCACGCCAGCTTTCTACGCCGAGACCGGCCAGCGCGGCGATCACCCAACCTTCCAGCGCCGATACGAAATTGCGAACGTCCTTCCGCCGCCTTCCAAGATCGGCAAGGACATAGCCGATCCGCTGTCCCGGTCCGTGATAGGTGTAACGCCCCCCGCGCCCCGCCTTCACCACATCGAAACGCGGGTCGAGCAGCTCGCCCTCCGCCGCGCTCGTACCCGCCGTATATACCGGCGGATGTTCCAGCAGCCAGAGCCATTCCCGTGCCGTTCCCGCCGCGATCGCCGCGTTGCGCGCATCCATCCTTATGAGCGCGGCGCGATATTCGACCGGCGTCGCTTCCCGCGCAATTTCGAACCCGTCATCCGATAATCCGTGCATCGGGATTGCGTGGAAGCGTTCATCGCGCTTATCAAGGCGAAAGAACATGGGTGACGGGGTTTTCGCGATGAAATTCGATATGAACGCGACTTGGGGCGAAACCGTGGCGATGCTCCGCCGCAACGCCGATATCCTGGGCATCGTGGCGGCAGTGTTCTTCTTCCTGCCATCGTTGGTGCTGTCGATCGTCGCGCCGACCACGGAACTGGAACAGGCGGCGGGCAACCCCGACATGCTCGCGGATGTCATGGCGGGGTACGCGTCGAAATTCTGGTGGATAATGCTGCTTTATGCGCTGGTCACGATCGTCGGCACGCTCGCGGTGTTCGCGCTGTTCGGGCGCGATACCAAACCGACCGTTGGTGAAGCGATCGGCGTCGGGTTCAAGGGGTTCGTGCCCTACTTGCTGTCCGCGCTGCTGGTCGGCCTCGTCATCGTGCTCGTGGCGGCGTTGATCGGCGGAATCGCGGCGGCAAGCGGGATCGCGCTGCTGGGTATATTGGCATTCGTCGTTCTTTTCGCGGTCTTCATCATCGTGAGCATTCGCGTTCTTCTGGCCGGACCCATCATCGCTATCGAGGGCGTGACCAACCCAATCACCGCGCTCAAGGGATCGTGGGACATGGTCAAGGGCCATACGCGCCGCGTATTCGCGTTCGTCCTGCTGATCGTCATCGCGGTCATCGTCGTATCCTTGGTGATCGGACTGATCATCGATTTCACTGCCGCGATGACCGGACCGCAGGTCGGTCTGTGGGTCAAAGGGGTGCTTTCGAGCCTGCTGGGCGCGGTGACCACCGTCGTCATGCTGGCGGCCTATACCGCGATCTACCGCCAGCTTTCGGGCAGCGTCCGCCGCGACGAGGTCGAAGTGTTCGAATAACCGGCGGCTAGTCCTTCCAGCCCCAGAACAGCTGGCAGGGCAGGACGTTCAGCGCTTCGAACCCCCGGTCGATCCGCTTGAAATACTTCGCCATGTAATCGCGCGCCTTGGCACTGAACTGATAGACGAGAAACGCGCCGCCGGGCCGCAGGACATGGTGCGTGGCTGCCACGATAGCAGGCCCGACCCCGTCCGGCAGGGTCGAGAACGGCAGGCCGGACAGGACGTAATCCGCGTGGGTATGGCCGGAATCGCTAATGATCGCCGCGACATCGGCCGCCGATCCCAGCACCGCCTTGAACCGATTATCCTCAATCGTGCGATTGAGATAGTCGATATAGAGCGGATTGGTATCGATCACGATCAGCGCGCCGTCCTGCCGCAGCCGCTCCAGCACCGGGCCGCAGAAAGTGCCGACGCCGGGTCCGTATTCCACGAACAGCCGGCATTCGGCCCATTTGACCGGCGCCAGCATCTTCGCGATCGTGAACCGAGACGATGGAATGATCGACCCGACCATCTTGGGATGTTCCAGGAAGCCCCGGAAGAACACGGCCCATTGGCCGGCGAGGTTTGTCACGAATAGGCCTTGCGATAGAAGGTGGAATGGCCGCGGAAGCTGCATCGTCGCGCCGCAAAGGCGACCCGTTCGCAAATTCGCGCTTGCTTTGCAAGATATTGCGATTGCCAGTCCGGCTCAGCCGCATTAGCCGACGGCGCATGACGGCCGCCCCGCCCCCATCCGCAACCCCTCCGGCGGCTTCCTCACCGGCAGATCGGTATTCGGCACCCCGCCCCATATCGCGCAGGCGCATGGCGTTGTTGTTCATGGTGATGCTGGTCACGGCGGCGGGCAACACCGCGATGCAATCGGTCATGCCCTCGATCGGCACCGCGCTCGCAGTGGACGATGTATGGATCAGTCTCGCCTATACCTGGTCGGCGCTTCTGTGGATGATCTGCGCGCCCATCTGGGCCAGGCGGTCCGATCGGCGCGGACGCAAGGCGATGATGGCGTTGGGCCTAATCGGATTCATAACCTCGATGGCGCTGTGCGGACTGGTTCTATGGCTGGGTCTGGCAGGCTTGGTCCCCGCCATGTGGACGCTGGCGATATTCGCGCTCGCGCGGAGCCTTTATGGCGGCTTCGGTTCGGCGGCCCCGCCCGCGGTGCAGGCCTATGTCGCGGCGCGTACCGATCGCACTCAGAGAACGCAGGCATTGTCGCTGATCGCATCGAGTTTCGGGCTGGGCACGGTGATCGGACCGGCCGTCGCGCCGCTGATGGTCATGCCGGGCCTTGGTCTGACGGGGCCGTTCATCGCCTTCACCGTCCTTGGGATCGTCACTCTCGTCGCGCTGCGCGTCTTCCTTCCCGCCGATACGCCGCAATATCCCGCGCGTGGCCGAGCCTATGGCGCGCCATACGGCACGTCGCCCGCCGATAGTTCGAATGAGGGCGAAGAGGAAGCGGAAGACGGCGAGACGTCAACCCATCCGCCTGCAGCCAAGCAGCGAAACATGGGATGGCGAGAACCGCGTCTGCGGCCCTGGGTCGTTTCCGGGCTGCTTGGCGGTCATGCCCATGCCATGGTCCTGGGCATTTCCGGCTTTCTCGTCCTCGACCGACTGGGGCTGCGCGATACACCGACCGAAGGGGCCGGGCCCGTCGGACTGGTTCTGATGAGCGGCGCGATCGCCACGCTGCTCGCGCAATGGGGGGTTATTCCGCGCATGAATCTGGGGCCGCGCGCGGCGATCCTGTCCGGCGTGGCGTTGGCTGCCGGCGGAGTGCTGCTGTTCGGCGCGGCGCAGGATCTGCATGGGATCGCGCTCGGCTATGCTATCGCATCGCTCGGCTTCGGCCTGTTCCGACCCGGCTTCAATGCCGGCGCCTCGCTCGCCGTATCGCGCGCGGAACAGGGGGAGGCATCGGGCGTGGTCGCATCGGTCACGGGCGCGGCTTTCATCTTCGCGCCCGCATTGGGGGTACTGCTGTACAACTGGTCCGAATGGTTCGGTTTTGCCGTCATCATCGCATTGTGCATCGCCGTTTTCGCTATCGGCTGGACCGGCCTGACCCGCGATGAGGTCGCGACCGACGACAGCCAATTTGCCGCCTAAAGGATTTCCAGCGCCATTCCCTTGATACGGCGCGGCGATGGTACTTTTCGAGGCCGCCATGGCTGAACACCAGGATCGACTGAGAAACGTCTTGCAAATGAGAGTAATTCGCAATAGCAGCCTTCTCGCCAAAGCAATGCGACTCATTCGCAAGTTTCTCGAAGGTATGCATGTCTATTTTTCTAGTCCGTTCCCTCTTGCTCGCCGGTGCCGCCTTCGTGCTTCCCATAAATGCAGTGCTGGCCGAGGATGTCGCGGATGAAGACCGCGACTATCTGCCGACCGAAATCGTCGTTGTCGGCGAATATGGCGACTATACAAGTATCGACGGATCGAGCGCGACCAAGACGGCGACCGCGCTGATCGACGTGCCGCAAACGGTGCAGGTCATCACCGAGGACCAACTGGAGGATCAATCGATCCGACAATTGGGCGAGGCCTTGCGATATGTGCCCGGCATCAGCCTGGAAACCGGCGAAGGCCACCGCGACGAGGTGTTCATTCGCGGCCAGGAAACCACCGCCGATTTCTATCTCGACGGACTGCGCGACGACGCGCAATATTACCGGTCGCTCTATAACGTATCGCGGATTGAGGTGCTGAAAGGCGCCAACGCGCTCATCTTTGGGCGCGGCGGCGGCGGCGGAGTGATCAACCGGGTCAGCAAGACGGCGGACCTGTCCAGGGACATTTCCGACGCCCACGCATCCGTCGACAGTTTCGGGGCGTTTGCAATCGGCGCGGATATCGGTCGTGCGGTTGGTGACAACGCCGCGCTCCGGCTTAATGCGACCTACGAGGAATTCGACAGCCATCGCGATTTCTACGAAGGGCGCTTCATCGGCATCGCGCCGACCGCCACTGTCGAAGTGGGGCCGGACACCCGTCTGACCGCGCATTATTCCTATGACGACGACCGGCGGCTGACCGATCGCGGCGTGCCGTCCCTCAATGGCGACCCCTTGCGCGGTTTCGACGAGACATTGTTCGGCGACCCCGATTTCAATGACAGCCGGTCGAAGGTCCATATTGCGCGTACCCGTATCGACCACAGCTTTTCCGATAATCTGCGCGCGAATGTCGCGTTGCAATATGCGAATTACGACAAGGCCTACGCCAATGTCGTGCCACGCGGCTTTCTCGATGGCGGCAATGTCGAATTTTCTGGCTATCGCGATACGCAGGCGCGCGAGAACCTGATCGGTCAGGCCAACCTGGTATGGGACATGCGCACCGGCACGCTCGATCATACGATATTGGGCGGTATCGAGTTCAGCCGCCAGGACACCCAAAACGCGCGGGCGAACCTCATCTTCGACGATGGTATCGGCCGGCCGGACCGCTTCGACGCGCCGCTTGCCGACGTGTTCGCCTTCCCCCCGCTGGGTCTGACCGATGAAATCCGTTCCCGCGACAGCGACCTCACCGTCTTTTCCGCCTATCTGCAGGACCAGATCGCGATCGGCGACCATCTGCAGCTGATCGGCGGCATACGGTTCGATCGTTTCGATCTCGACACGCTGGACGTGCTGGACGGCGTTGCGGGCGACCGCGTCGACGAGAAGTTCAGCCCGCGTTTCGGCGTCGTGGTCAAGCCGACCGAGACCCTGTCCTTCTACGGCAGCTATACCGAAAGTTTTCTGCCGCAGGCGGGCGACCAATTCCTGATACTGGAGCCGACCGATGCGGCGTTCAAACCGGAAAAATTCACCAATTACGAACTGGGCGTGAAATGGGCGGCGCGCCCCAACCTGTTCGTGACCGGGGCAATCTTCCAACTGGAACGCAGCAATACGCGTGCCAGCGCGCCCGACAATTCCGACTTGGTCGTGCTGACCGGTGCCAGCGAAACGCGCGGGGTAGAACTCAATCTGGTTGGCGAGATCGTTCCGGGATGGCAGGCCAATATCGGCTACACTTATCTCGACGGCGAAATAACCAGCGACAGCGAGTTTGCCGATGCCGGCACGCGGTTGCAGCAGCTGCCCGAACATCAGTTCACCGCCTGGAACCATGTCCAGTTGTCCCGCGCGTTCAGCGTCGGCCTTGGCGTCATCCATCAAGACGAACAATTCGCATCCTTCAGCAACAACGTGGTCCTGCCCGGTTACTGGCGGGTGGATGCGGCGGCCTATTACGAAGTAAGCGATCGCTTCGCGCTACAGCTGAATATCGAGAACCTGTTCGACGAGGATTACTATCCCAGCGCGCATGGCGACAACAATATCCAGCCGGCCAAACCGATCCATGCGCGGCTGGGCGTTCGCCTGACCCTTTAATCGCGAGGCGCCGGCGGTTCCGGTACGGTCAGTGCGGGCACGGCGTTGGCGGCATCCCGCGCGCTGATGCCCGGCGCCGGCGCGGCGCTGATGCGTTCGCGGCGCAGCGATACGCGTCCTGCCTGCTGGATCGCCGCGACGAGGCGGGGATAGACGCCGCAGCGGCACAGGTTCGGGATCGCCTCCTCGATCTCGGCCCTGGTCGGCTCGGCGTTGCGGGCGATCAGGGCGGCCCCCGCCATCACGATGCCCGGCGTACAGAACCCGCACTGGATCGCCTGATGCGCGACCATCGCCTGCTGCACGGGATGGGACCGGTCGCGGCTCAATCCCTCGATCGTGGTGACATAGCGCCCTTCCGCCTCCGCGATCGTGATCAGGCAGGACCGCAGCGCCGCCCCGTCGACCTGCACCATGCACGCGCCGCAGTCGCCGACGCCGCAGCCATATTTCGTGCCGGTAAGATTTGCCGCATCGCGCAGCGCCCATAGCAGCGGCGTATCGGGGTCCATGTCGAATTCGACCGGCTGTTCGTTCACGATCATGCGGGACATAGGCTGGCTTTCCGAAGCGGTTCGAAACCGCCCTATCGCACACCGGTTCGGCGGTTCAAGCGGAGCGATCGATCATCGGTACCACAAGCCCCTTTCCCGGCCATCGCGCCGTCGCTAGGGCGTATGCGATGAGCGCGGCCGACACCAGTAACGACGCCAAGCTCACGCGCGGCGATATACGCGGGCACCTCGTCAGACAGACCACGCCGATGATCATCGGGGTCGCCGCGATCATGTCGATCGGCCTCGTCGACAGCTATTTCATCGGGCAGCTGGGGGCGGACCAGCTGGCGGCGATATCCTTCATCTTCCCCATCGGCGTCGCCCTGTCCAGCCTGGGCGTTGGCATCATGGTCGGCATCAATTCCATCGTCGCGCGGGCGTTGGGAGCGGGCGACCGGAGCACGGCGGAAGGGCGAGCCAGCTTCGGCATCGTGTTCGCGCTGGCCATGGGCATAGCGATGGCGGCGGCGCTGCTGACGCTGCTCGATCCGCTGTTCACACTGATGCAGGCAGACAACACGCTGCTACCGCTCATCCGCATCTATATGGTCCCATACGCCTTCGGTTTTCCCTTGCTGCTGCTCATCATGGGCGTGAACGGCGTGTTGCGCGGTCAGGGGGAGGCGAACCGGACCAGCATCGTGTCGATCACCTATGCCGTGGCGAACTGGATCCTCGACCCGATCCTGATCACCGGGGCTTTCGGCTTCGAAGGGTTCGGTATCGCGGGTGCGGCCTACGCCACGATCATCGGCTGGCTGGTCGGTGCGGCGGTTGCGTTCTGGCTGCTGCGACAGACGGGTCTGCCGTTCCAGCTGGAAAAACTTCGCACCTGCGACATCGCGCAATCGATCCGTGGATTGGGCAGCGTCGCGGGCCCGGCGGCATTTTCGAACGCGATCAATCCGATTGGCCTGTCCGTCCTGACCGCGCTGATCGCGGCGCAGGGGCAGGACGCCGTGGCGGGATTCGGCGCGGCGGGCCGGTTGCAGAGCTTCGCGGTCGTTCCGCTGCTGGCGCTGTCCGGCGCGATCGGCGGTATCATCGGGCAGAACTGGGGCGCCCGGCGCGCGGACCGGGCGCGGCAGGCGATGATATGGGCGGCGGGCTTCTGCATCGTTTACGGACTGGTGGTGGCCATCATCCTGTCGAGCGCTGCAGAGTGGTTCGCCGCCTTCTTCTCCGACGACGAGACGGTGGTCGCCCAATTCGCCCGCTATCTGTCGATTGCCGCCTGGGGCTATGCCGGATACGGCCTGCTGATCGTCGGCAACGGTGCGCTGAACGCCGTCGACAGGGCCGGCTGGGCACTGATGCAGAGTTTCGGGCGGGTGTTTCTGGTCATGTTGCCGGTTGCCTGGCTGTTGCGCGGTGCATGGGGATCGGACGCGATCTATAGCGCGGAACTGGCCGCGAACCTGGTCGGGGGCGTGGTGGCGCTGGCGATCGCGTGGCATGTTCTGCGGCATCGGCCGACCGAACGGGCCGCCCCCGCAACCAGCTGACACAAAGGCGCCTCATGCTTATTTGTTAACCATCATACGTCATAGCCGCTCGACATGAACGCTGACGGGGGCTCGGCCGCTATGGATGATCTGCTGACGGAATTCGTCGCCGAGACGCGCGAGATGCTGGGCGACATGCAAGGCGAGTTGATCGCGTGGGAAACCGATCCGTCCGATCAGGCCCGCCTCGATACGATCTTCCGCTTCGTCCATACCGTGAAGGGCAATTGCGGTTTCTTCCACTTCCCGCGGTTGGAGCGATTGAGCCATGCCGCCGAAAGCGCGCTGGCCGAGGTGCGGGCCCACAAACGGGTCGCCGATCGCGCACTGGTCGATGCCATTCTCGCCGTCGTCGATCGGATCGGCGCGTTGAACGACGCCATCGAGAACAACGATGACAAGGACACCGGTTCGTATGCGGAACGCAAGGACGACGAACTGATCGACGCTTTAGACCGCGCCGAGGCGACACTACCCGCCGGGCCGCCCAACCCGACCAATTCCGCGAACGCTTCCGGCCTGTCACCGGCGGCGCCCCGTTCCATCCGGCTGCCCGTCGAATTGCTCGACCGGGTGATGAACAGCGTGTCCGACATGGTGCTCGCCCGCAACGACCTTGGACGCCGCTTGCGCGATGGCGGCGCAACCCCCGAACTCGATGGTCCGTTCGATCGCCTGACATCCATCCTCTGCGACCTTCGCGGCGATGTAACCCGGATGCGCATGCAGCGGGTCGAGCATCTCTATGCGCCCCTCCCCCGCCTCGTGCGCGACGTGGCGGACGAACTGGGTAAGGATGTCGCCTTCGTCTGCGAAGGGGGCGATGTCGAACTTGATCGCGAAATGATCGCAATGATCCGCGACCCCGTCATGCATCTTGTCCGCAACGCTGTCGATCATGGCATCGAGACAGCGGACCGGCGCGAACGCGGCGCGAAGCCCGCGCGAGGAACGCTGCGCCTGACGTCGCGCCAATCGGGCAACATGATCGTCATGGTGCTGTCTGACGATGGCGCCGGACTGGACATAGCCGCCATCGGACAGCGCGCGGTCGACGCGGGGATACTGACCCGGGCCGATGCGGAAACGCGCAGCCGGGACGAGCTTTCGTCCCTCATCTTCCTCCCCGGCATATCGACTGCCCGGGCCATCAGCACTGTATCGGGCCGCGGTGTCGGGATGGACGTCGTCCGTTCGAATATCGAGAAGATTGGGGGTACCATCACGGTTGCCAGCGAAGCGGGAAAGGGCACGCAATTCACGCTGCGCCTGCCGCTCACGCTCAGCATCGTGTCGGCCCTGATTGTCAGTATCGGCGAATACCGGTTCGCCATTCCCCATTCTTACCTCGAGGAAATCGCGGTTGCGCGATCCTCCGGCGTTGAACTGGCGCGGGTCGGGGGGCGCGACCTCCTCACGTTTCGCGGGCAGCGCATCGTGTGTCTCGCCCTCAATCGCTTATTGAAGGTGGATGACCGGCGCCCGGTTCGGGGCCAACGGTTCATCGTCCTGCGCCATGGCGGCGGGGCATTGTTCGCGCTCGCCGTTGACCGGGTGCACGATCAGGAAGACCTGGTGGTAAAGCCGCTGTCGCCCGCGATCATGGGCGTGGGCATCTATGCCGGAACCACGCTGATGGACAATGGCAGGCCCGTCTTGATGCTCGACGTTCCGGCCATCGCGGACGAGGCGGGGATCGTATCCGAACTGGACCCGTGGGCACCGGCCCACGATAATGCGGCGCGGCTCGCCGTGCCGCGAAGCCTTCGCAGGCTGTTGCTGTTCACCGATGCCGCCCGGCGGCGCCGCGCCGTCGATTTGACCATTGTCGACCGCATCGATCAGGTCGATATCGATGCCTGTCATCCAACGAACGGCCAGACGCGGTGCATGGTCGAGGGACGAATGCTGCCCCTGATCGGCGCTATGCCCGACGAGCCGGGCCTGGAACGGTTCAGCGCCTTGCGCCTGGCCGACGGCAGTCGCCGGGCCGTGCTACCGGCCACGGATTTGCAGGAAGCCGAAATCGAGGAGCACGCGGTTTGCGCAGTGGACGACGACCCGGAACTGCTCGGGATCGTCATCATCGACGGAAGGCCCGTATCGCTGCTTGCCGGTCATGCGCTGTTCGCGAACACCGGTGACGGTCTCCGAGTCCCAGCAGTGGCCGAAGCAGGACGATGAGCAGCCTGTTCCTCATTCTACAGGTTGCGGGCTGTCAGGTCGCGGTGGACGCCCATCGGGTACGTTCGGTGATCGAATTGGGTATTGTTTATCCCGTTCCCCGCGCCCCCATTCATGTCGCGGGTCTGGCCGCCTTGCGCAGCCAGACGCTTACCGTGATCGACATGCGTCTGGCGATCGGCTTGGATACCGACATTCCCGAAGGCGATCGCGCGCCGGTGGTCGAGGTGGATGGCCATGCCTACGCGCTTCGTTGCGACGGGGTCGACGAAGTGATCGAGGTGCCGCGTCAGACGTTGACAATACCGGGCGGTTTCGGGGCGGCATGGGAACGGTTCGCGCGGCGTATGATCGAAACGCCGGAAGGCCCCGCCCTCCTCCTCGATATCGACAGGCTCGTCAAAATGCCCGTCGACGCCGCAAATTAAACAAATGCTTAGGTTCCGCGGCTATAAGAATGAACGGTCGCAACGAAGGGCATTTCATGAAAAGCTGTTTGATCGTCGATGATTCGCGGGTGATCCGTAAGGTCTCGCGTCATATCCTCGAAACGCTGGCGTTCGAAGTCGAAGAGGCGGAGAACGGGCAGGAGGGGCTCGACGCCTGCATGCGCGCCATGCCCGATTGCATCCTGCTAGATTGGAACATGCCGGTCATGTCGGGCATCGAGTTCATCGTCCTTCTGCGCCAGCAACCGGGCGGCGACGCGCCTAAGGTGGTGTTCTGCACGACTGAGAACGACGTATCCCATATTCGCGAGGCGATCGGTGCCGGTGCGAACGAATACATCATGAAACCGTTCGACCATGAAACGCTGAAGATCAAACTGCAATTGGTCGGCATGGCCTGATTTCGCGATCATGACACACGACGCAGCGATCGACGCGGCAATCAATGGGGCGGCCGGCGATGCACACGCGGTAAATCGCAGTTGGATCGAACCGGCGGGCGGCAGCGCCATTCGCGTCATGCTGGTCGATGACAGCGTGACCGTGCGATCCGTCCTGTCGCGGTTGATCGACGCCGAACCCGACATGACGGTGGTTCACAAGACCGGCAGCGCGGAGCTCGCGCTGCGGGAATTGCGGCAAACGCCGGTCGACATCGTCCTTCTCGATCTCGAAATGCCGGGGATCGGTGGGTTGGCGGCCCTTCCCGAGATACTCGGCGCGCAGACGAAATTGCAGGTCTGTGTCGTTTCTTCGCTGGCTGGCAACGGCGCGGAGCATACGCTCCGTGCTCTGGCGATGGGTGCGGCGGACACCATGCTCAAGCCGGCACCGGGCCAGTTCGACGACACGTACCGCACAGCCCTGCTGACGAAGATACGCGCTCTGGGGCAACCGGATCGCGAATGGCGCGCGGCCGAAACGCCGCCGAACCACGCCCCCTCCCCGGCGCAAGCCCTGCACCGACGGCCCAAGGTTATCGCGATCGGTGCATCGACCGGGGGCATTCACGCCAGCTGCGAGTTTTTGAAAGCGCTTCCCGATCATGTCGATCTGCCGATCCTGGTAACGCAGCACCTGCCGCTGTCGTTCGTGCCGCTTTTCGCAAAACAGATCGCCGCGGCGTCCGGACGCGGGACTTCGATCGCGCGGCACGGCGAACCGTTGCGGGACCGCCGGATCTACATCGCACCGGGAGACGGCCACTTGACCGTCCATAACCGTGACGACGCATTGATCATAGCAATCAGCCGACGGCCCGCACAGACCATGTGCATGCCGTCGGTCGATCCGATGCTGGTGTCTGTCGCCGATGCCGCCGGGGGCGCTGCAGTCGCCGTTATCCTGTCCGGCATGGGCAGGGACGGGACGCACGGTGCAAGCGTATTGGCGGAGGCCGGCGGCATCCTTCTGGCCCAGGACCGCGACAGTTCGGCAGTGTGGGGCATGCCCGGCGCCCTTGCCCGCCAGGGACTTGCCACCATCCTGCTGCCGCCCGACGCACTGGGCCGAAAGGTCGGCGAAATCATGAATGCCGATCCATGGACGTAAGCGACCGCGCCTTCCGCATTGTCGCCGATCTGCTCGAAAGACGAACCGGGCAGCGCCTCGATCAAGGTCGGCGATGGCGCATCGTATCGGCCCTGTCGATCATTCTGCGCGACGAAGGATTGCCGACCGTCGATGCACTGGCCGAGCGATTGAACGATCCCGCGAGGTGCGATTTGGTCGAACGAACGGTAGAGGCGCTGCTCAACAACGAGACTTATTTCTTTCGCGACGCCGCCATGTTCGATCTGCTTGCGGCAGAGGTTCTGCCCGAACTGGCCGGTAGGCGGCGCGGTACCAAACGGCTATCCATCTGGTCGGCTGGATGTTCGACCGGGCAGGAGGCGCTGTCCCTCGCCATGCTGTTCCGTGATAATCCGCGTGAGTGGGAGGACTGGACGATCGACATCCTGGGAACGGACGTGTCAGCACGTGCGATCAAGCAGGCACGCGATGCGCGTTATACGCAGTTCGAAATCCAGCGCGGGCTCGGTATCGAACGCATGCTGGCGCATTTTGAAGAACATGACGGCCGGTGGGAGCCTGCCGCGCCATTGCGCGCGATGACTCGGTTCGAAACGGCGAACCTCCTTCATGGATCGCGGCCACACCGGCCGTTCGATTTGATCCTGTGTCGCAATGTCCTGCTATATTTCGATACACGCCAGCGCAGGGCGGCCTTAGCCCAAGTCTCGAACAGTTTGCGCGCCGATGGCTGGCTGATGCTTGGCGCTGGGGAAGACGCATCGGTCGCCAAAGGCAGTTTGCAACCCGCAAAACAGGATGCGCGGTTGTACGTACCTACTGCACGCGCCGCTACCTTCCCGCCTTCCGCACCGGTGGAACGCGGGAAGAAGACGACGCCTTCCGTTCTGGCGCGCCGTCATGCCTGAACGCCTTCACCCCCATCAGATCCTGTATTTTGAACGATACGAAACCGGGCAGTTTTACCAATTATTAAGCGCGTTTGTTTAGCCGGGCCAGGTGGCGCCGGGTCGGTGCCATATCGGGGAGCGTCGATGAATTTGGCTTTGCAACATGTGCGATCGACGCCTAAATTGGCGGTTGTCGCGCCGCTTGTAATCCTGTCGGCAATCTTCCTTTTCCTGATCGTGGTCGCGGCCAACCGGGCCGACCTGTCGTCCACCCAGGCGACATCGCTCCTGATAGGAGGGTTTTCCGCCTATGCGGCTGCGCTGGCGCTCACTTGTCGTATCGGGCTGCGCAACATGTCGGCTCTGCAGCAACTCGGCATGACCGACAGTCTCAGCATGCTGCCCAATCGCCGTGCCGTGCATCCCGAAATCCAGTCCTTCCTCGATGATGGGCAGGATGTGGCAGTCGCGCTCATCGATCTCGACGGGTTCAAGATGGTCAACGATCTGTACGGCCACGCGGTCGGCGACCAGGTCATCAAGGAAACCGCTGCCATTCTTGTTTCCGTCTGCGAAGACGAGGCTATCGCTTACCGCCTCGGCGGGGATGAATTCGCGATCAGCATGGGGGGCCCCCTCGCCGGCACCATCCTGGAAGGCATCTGCCGCAAGTTCCTGCATCTTATGGCGCAGCCCATATCCGTGGAGGATCGGCGGATCGCAATCGGCGCCAGCATCGGCCTCGCGCTGGCGAATAAGGGGGACAGGCCGGATTCCTCCGAACTTCTTCGCCGTTCCGATGTTGCGATGTACGCATCGAAACGCGGCGGCAGGATGCGCTGCACCTGGTTCAAACCGGAGTTCGACCGGAACCTGCGTGCCATCCGCGATATGGACACCGATCTGCGCACCGCCTTGGCGAACGGGGAATTCGAAGTGCATTATCAGCCACTCGTCGATGCCCGCTCGAGCCGGATCGTCGCGGTGGAATCCTTGTTACGGTGGCCCCGTTCCGACGGGACAACCATCGGGCCCCAAACTTTCATACCCATCGCCGAGGAGTCCGGCCTGATCAATCCGATCGGACTGTTCGTCCTGCGCCAAAGCTGTCTCGATGCGTGCGCATGGCCGGATATCAAACTATCGGTCAACATATCCGCCGCCCAATTGCGGAACCCGGAATTTCCGACCCAGCTCGGGCAGATTCTCGAGGAAACCGGCTTCCCGCCCGTTCGGCTGGAACTGGAGATTACCGAAACCTGCCTGGTACTGGACCCGGTCGTCGCTGAGAAGAGCCTCGACCTCATCCGCACATTCGGCGTGTCGATCGCTCTCGACGATTTCGGGACGGGTTACGCCTCCATCGGTTTCCTGCGCCAGTTCCGGTTCGAAAAACTGAAGATCGACCGGTCGTTGGTCGTGGAATCCGCGCAGGATGCGGGCTCGCGCGCGATGATGCTGTCGAGCATCTCGATGGCGCAGGCGCTTAAGATGGCAGTCACGGCGGAGGGTGTGGAAACCCAGGCGCAAGCCGATCTGGTTCGGTCGGCAGGCTGCGATCAGATACAGGGGTGGCTGTATTTCAAGGCGATGCCCGCCGATGAAATCGCGCAACATCTCGATCCCATGCCTGCCACGACATCCAGCGAACGCAAACCGCCCGTGAACGTCCTGCGAAAGGTTCCTAGATGAATGCTCCGATGAAACTGTCCGCACAACCAGGCGGTATGGCTCCTGCATGGCCGTTCGACGGCGTTCGGGATGCCGACGGGAACGACGATGCAACGCTTAATCGCTTCGCTTCCCGTGACGCTGTTACCTATTGGTCGCGAAAGCTGCAGAACCTGTCGGTGAAGGCCAAGGTGCGGGGGATTTTCGGCCTGTTTCTGTCCCTCATGATCCTCACGGTTGCCACGGCCGCCATTGGCATGAGCGATATCTATGTCCGGTATAATGTATTCTCGGACCTGACGCGCGCAACGGCGCAATCGATCGACCTGCGAAGTTCGATGGGCGAAATCCGGTATCACGCCGCAAATTATGCCCTTGCCCAGAAACCGAACTCGGCGCGTCGCGTCACCGAAGGGCTCGCATCGGCGCACGAGCAAGTGGCGCAAATCGACCGCAGCGTCAGCGAAGTGAAGCCGGAATTCTCCAATCAGCTCGAACGGGTTGATCTGCAGGTCGACACTTACGCCCGCATGTTCAACCTTTTTCGCAACAGTTTCAAAACCTCCGACATATCCGATGCGGAGCGAACCCGGCTGGCCGAACAATTGTCTGCCGCAGGGGACCAGGTCTATGCCGAAGCGCGCGCTTTCGAAACCAATCTGGAGGCGCATCAACGGTGGTACGAAGACTGGGCGATGGATCGTTTCTTCAACCTCGTTTACGCGGTTATCCTGCTTTCCATTCTGGCGTTCGCCGTATTGCTGGGCGGCGTGCGATATTTGTCGCGGGACCTGGGCTGCAGGATGACCGACATCACGGCGGCCCTGAAAATGCTCGCTACCGGATCGAACGATATCGTTCTGGAAGGCCGGGAACGTACCGACGAAATCGGGGACATGGTACGGGCATTGTATGTCTTTCGCGAAGCGAACGAGCAATTGGCCCGAGAGGCCGCAGCAAACGAAGCGCGCATGCAGGCCGAGCGTGATTTCGAAGCGGATCGGCAACGCGGCATCGAAACGCGAAAGAACGAAAAAAGAGCCCTCCTCGTAGGCCTCGCCAATCGTTTCGAACAGACTGTGGGCGAAATAGTCAGCAGTATGGCCTCGGCCGCGTCGCAGATGAAGGACACGGCCGGCGGCATGGCTGCCACGGCGGAACAATCCACTGGCCAGTCCGATGCCGTTGCCCGATATATCGACGAAGCGTCGTCGGGCGTAACGGCGGCCGCGGCGGCCAGCGACGAGTTCGCGATGTCGATCGGCGAAATCAGCCGCCAGGCCGCCTCTTCGGCCGAACTCGCCCGCAATGCGTCAGGATCCGCACAACAGGCCGACAGCACGATCACCGACCTGTCCGTCTCCGCCGAAGAAGTCGGCAAGATCGTGACGCTGATCCAGAATATCGCCAAACGGACCGACCTGTTGGCCCTCAACGCGTCCATCGAAGCCGCGCGCGGTGGCGAAGCAGGTCGCGGTTTCGCGGTCGTCGCGTCAGAAGTGAAGGAGCTCGCAGCCCAGACGACCCGTGCGACGCAGGATATTGCCGATCGCATCGGCGCGATGGAAACCTCGACCCATAAAAGCGTCACCGCCCTTCGCGATGTCCATCGGCAAATCGAAGATCTGGAAGCTACCGCGACCGCGATAGCCACGGCGGTCGATCAGCAATCGATTGCCGGCCAGGAACTCGCGCGCAGCATTGATCTGGCCGCACGCAGCACGAGCGAAGTTTCAGGAAATGCGGCCGATCTGCATGAGGCGTCGCTGGCAACCGGCGACGCAGCCACGCATGTCCTGGGCGCCGCGACGGAACTGGCCAGTCAATCGACCAGCCTGCACGAGCAGGTCGAACGCTTTCTGATGCAGGTCCGGGCCGACCAGTCGGGTTGAACGAACGCTTGGTGCATGCCGGTCCGCCGTTCATTCGGCTGTCCAGCCGCCGTCGACTATCAGGCTGGTTCCTGTCATCAGCGCGGACGCATCGGATGCGAGAAATACGACGGCACCCATAAGATCCTCGATTGTTCCCAGCCGGCCCAGCTTGATCTTTTGCAGCACGTCGTCGAGGAACTGGGCATCTTCAAAGAAAGGCTTCGTCATCGGCGTCTCGATGAATGTCGGTGCGATCGTGTTCGATCGTATCCCGACAGGCGCAAGGTCCAATGCCAGCGCCTTGTTCATGCCTTCGAGCGCCCATTTGCTTGCGCAATACAAAGTGCGCGCCGGCCCGCCGACATGGCCCATCTGGCTGCCCATATGGATCAAGCTGCCAGGCATGCCCGCATCTCGCAAGCGCACCGCACATGCCTGAGCGACGAAGAAGGACGCTTTCAAATTGAGATCAAGGACCGTATCGTAATCTTCTTCGCTTACCTCCCAAACAGGTTTGGGCCGGTTCGTGCCCGCATTGTTGACCAGGACGTTGAAGGGCTCGCGCTCTTCGAAGAACGCGCGAACCGCGCGAAGGTTCGAGACGTCGAGGGCTACGGCCGTCGCATTGTTCCCGATCATCGCGGCGGCGTCCTCGATCTCAGTCGCCGTGCGGGCAACCAATGTCACCTTCGCTCCTGCCCCGGCCAGCGCGGCGGCCGCGGCCAAGCCGATTCCACGGCCCGCCCCGGTCACAACGGCATTCTGACCATCCAGCCGGAACGACGGCGTTACCGGCACGGACCCTGCCATCAGGCTGCCGTTTCGGGCGACGGATCGACAGCAGCGGCATAAGGCACATTGCGCCCACCGTAGCGGCGGACCCGGATGTTCGCTTGCTCACCATGTCCCGCAAACCCTTCCATGGCGCATAACCGGCTGCAATACTCGCCGATCAGCGTGGTGGCCTCGTCGGTGTTTATCCGTTGGTAGGTGCAGGTCTTCAGAAACTTGCCGACCCACAAACCGCCTGTGTAGCGCGCGGCTTTCCCGGTCGGCAATGTGTGGTTCGTGCCGATGACCTTGTCCCCGTAGCTTACATTGGTGCGCGGGCCGAGAAAGAGGGCGCCGTAATTGGTCATGTTCTTCAGGAAATAGTCCGGTTCTTCGGTCATGACCTGGACATGCTCGTTCGCATAGTCGTCGGCGACCCGAACCATTTCCTCGTAGCTATCGCAGACCACGACCTCGCCGAAATTCTCCCAGGCCGGGCGCGCGATATCGGCGGTCGGAAGTATTTCGAGCAGCCGCTCGACCTGGTCGATGGTATCGCGAGCGAGTTTTTCGGAGTTGGTAATCAGGATTGCGGGGCTTTCCGGCCCATGCTCGGCCTGGCCGAGCAGATCGGTCGCGCAAATCTCCCCGTCGACGGTTTCGTCGGCGATCACCATCGTTTCGGTCGGGCCCGCGAACAGGTCGATGCCCACGCGCCCGAACAATTGCCGCTTGGCTTCGGCAACGAAGGCGTTCCCGGGACCGACGAGCATGTCGGTGCGCTGGATGGTTTCGGTGCCCAGAGCCATGGCACCGATGGCCTGAATGCCCCCGAGCGCATAGATTTCATCGGCACCCGCCATCGCCTGCGCGGCGACGATCTTATCGGCCGGCCTGCCATTAAACGGCGGTGCGCAGGTTATGACACGCGGCACACCGGCAACCTTGGCGGTCAGGACGCTCATATGCGCCGAAGCCAGCAACGGGTACTTTCCGCCCGGAACGTAACAGCCAGCGGCGTTCACCGGAATGTGCTTATGCCCGAGCACGACGCCCGGCATCGTTTCCACTTCCACGTCCTTCATGCTGTCGCGCTGAATTTCGGCGAAGTTTCGAACCTGGGTCTGCGCGAACTCGATGTCCTTGCGTTCCTGAGGGCTGAGCGAGTTGATGCACCCGTCGATTTCAGCCTGGCTGAGCCGGTAATCGTCCCTGTCCCACTTATCGAAGGTGTTCGACATTTCGCGCAGAGCGGCATCGCCGCGGGTCTCGATGTCCAGAAGCGCCTTTTCTACGGTCTGCCGAACCTTGCTGTTCGCATCGGCCCGCGCTTGCGCCGTTGCCCCGCGTTTGATCCAATTCGCCATGTCCTGCTCCCTCACTGTAGACGGCCCTGCGCGATCTGCATGCCTCCGCTACGTTATTGACTGCGAATGCAAAAATCTTCAAGAGGAAAGCGGCTTTCGCGAAGGAGTAACTGTCATGGCAGTCACAGATTCGGCATGGACGGTGGACCGGATGCGCGAGCGGCTGGTGCGCTACGCCGATCTTCGCCCCTGCTACAACGCGTTTATCGATACACGGACGCCCGGTTCGGAAGCCAAGGAAAACTTTACCATCATCGGACCGGGCGTTTCCGAAAATCCGGAACAGCATGTCCATATTGCGGAACCGCATGGCTACAATATCGGCGGTGCCCGGCAGCCTCCTGGATGCGTCAATTCGCAGCACAGTCACAAGACCGCGGAGGTTTTCGTCGTGCATGAGGGCGTATGGCGCTTCGATTTGGGCGAACACGGCGAAGATGCGCAAGTCGAATTGCATCCCGGCGATGTCATTTCCATCCCGACCGACATTTTTCGCGGCTTCACGAATATTGGCGACGGCATGGGCTTCTTATGGGCGGTTCTTGGCCAGGACGATCCCGGCCGGGTAACCTGGGCGCCCAAAGTGTTCGAAATGGCTCGCGAATACGGGCTGGTGTTGCTTCAGTCGGGCCAGCTCATCGATACGAAAGAGGGGAAAGCCATTCCCGAAGATCAGCCGGTCATGGAACCCACGTCCCGGAAAGAGGTGGCGGCTATGGGCAAGGCGACACAGGCCGACGCTGAGAAGCTCGTATGGCGGGCTGCCGATGCCGGGCCTGAATCTGCGACCTGGATCATCGGCGGGGGCGCACAGTTTCCGTGGGAACATGGCTTCTCGCTAGAACGGCTGTCGTTGCAAGCGGGAGCTTGCTCTGAAAATGAGCTGGCTACGGGTTCGAAGGTCGTGTTCGTCAATGAAGGCCGTGCAGATCTTCAATGGGGAAACTGCGAACTGTCGCTCCGTCGGGGAGATACGATCTCAATTCCTATCGGTGTCGAACACATCATTGCGGCCGAAGACGAGTCCGAACTCTTCGTGGTCCGTCAAAGCGACGAGCGGCCACACCCTTAAGCATTATCAAAATGGTCTCCTCGCATGGCGATCGGATGAACGTCCGTTCGCACCGACGTTTCCAACCTTCATACGAATGAGAACCAGCCGACGTGCATCGCATAGGCATGCCGGCTGGTTTGGTCTTATCGCGAAGGACTAGAAGCGATACCCCACCCGTAAGCCGTAGGTTCGCGGGTCGGCGTAGGTCCCCTGTATCTCGCCATTTGCCCGTACGGTAATCCGGCCAAGGGTCGGCTCGTCCTCGATGTTGTGGACGAAGGCTTGAACGCTGATACGGCCACCCTCCGTTTCGTAGGTAATGCGGGCGTCGGTCTTGAAGAAGCTTTCCTGCTCGATATTCGGCGCCGACGGCGAAAGCAGGTAACTGCCGGTCCACTGCGTGTTGACCTGCGGCGTAAGCGTTCCGGCCGAACCCAGATTGATCTCGTACGCCGCGCCGAACTGTCCGGACCAGTCGGGCGTGTTCTGGACCCGCCTGTCCGTCGGCACGTAAGCGAAGTTGAAATTGTTGATGCCCGTTTCGATGAAGAGTTCGGGATTGGTCTGCGCGTTGGGAAAATATCCGCCGCCGATACCGTAATTCTGCGGAGCGGTTGGCGGGAACGCGCCGCTACCGCAGGAAGGCTCCGAGATGTAGAAGCAGATGAAGTTGGCCGGCGCAAACCGGGCGAATTCGTCGTAGCGGGCGCGTTGATAGACGACCGCAGCATTGAGCGTCAGCCCCTCCAAGGGCTCGAAGACCGCATCCGCTTCGACCCCGATGGTTTCTTGCCCGGCAACGTTGAAAATGGTCGTCACGTTGGTCGGCGGGGCCGGAGCCAGCTCGACCTGCACGGCCTGCGTTCCCTGTTCCTGCAAATCCTTGAAATCGTAATAGAAGGCCGCGACGTTGAGGCGCATGCGCCCATCGAGGAAGGTGTTCTTCGAACCGATTTCGAACGCATCGACGATCTCTTCGTCGAACGTCGTGATAAGGCCCGGCGTGTTCGCCGCTGTAAGGCCCGCACCGAAACCGCCGGAATGGGCACCCCTGCTGTAGCTGGCATAGACGAGATTGTCGCGCGTGACCTCGTAATCGATCGCGGCGCGATAAGTCAGGAACTCGAATTTCCGGTCACCGCAAAGTGTCAGGAAATAGTTGGGCACCGTGGCCACCGCCCGGTCGCTCTGATTGGTGGAGATGCCCTGCGAAGTGACTCCTCCGCACGTTTCGTTGAAGTCGAAACTGAAGAAAGGATTGACCGCGTAGAAATTAAACGGGTTCTCGAACCCCTGCGCCGCCGCGAACTGCGACGCGAAAACGGTGGTCGGATCGCTGAATCCCGTCTGGGCGATCGTCTTGAATTTCTTGTCATCGATCGTGTAGCGGGCACCCAGGGTCAGGGTCAGGCGATCGGTCACCTCGTAGGATCCCTGGCCGTAGAGGGCATAGGATTGCGTTTCCGCATCGGACACGCTGCGGGAATCGAAGAGGTTTCCGGTGGTGAAGTTCAAGCTGCACGATGCGGGCGGCGTGGTGAAGCTGAACTGGCAGCCATTCGAGGCACCGAACCCGCCGATACCGCCATAATAGACCGGCAGCCCGCGCGCCGCGGCCGTCGCCGTGGTGTAGTCGCGGTTGAGATAGTAGAAGGACGTACCGTCCCGCGCGCTTTCGTCGAGATAGAATGCGCCGAGCGTGTATTGCAAACGGCTGGCCGGGTCGGCAGACTGTATCTGGAATTCCTGCGTAAAGGTTTCGGACCGCGTCCCTTGCGTGAAATATCTGAGCGGGATCGCCGCGCCGTCGCCGTCACCGCCAGCGACCGTGTCGAACTTGGTGTAGGAGGTGATCGACCGCAAAAGGATGTCATCCGAAAGCTCGAAGTTGATCGTGCCGCTATATTGCTGCTGCGTAAGATCCTCGAACGGTGTCGCGTCGTATGGGCTTTCGTAAGGGCCCGTTACCGGCACTCCCACATCAGCCCCGTTTACGTCCGGAATGTTGTCGCGGAAGGCGTTCGTGAACGGGAACAGCGTTCCAGTGCCGGGGTTGAGGCCGTTGAAGCCGCCGAGACCGGGCGCCGTTCCGGTAAAGGTATAGGTTTCCCCGTTGAAGACGAGGCTGCCACCGGGCGGGGTGACGAGAGAAGGATCGACCGCCACGCCGATCACCTTGGCGTTGGCCGCGTTGAAACCGGCACCGTCGCGCCAGTAGTAACTGCCGCGCAGCAACACTTCCAAGCGGTTGTCGAGCGAGACCGGGGCGATCTTGAGCGTTCCCCGGAAGTAATTTTCCTTCTTGTCCTGCAAGTCGGCATCGGACGTCACGACGCTTTCCAGAAAGCCGTCCCGTCGTTCGATCGCCCCTGCTATGCGCAGCGCCATGCCTTCGCCCATGGGCACGTTGACGAAACCCTCGCCGCGTACGCGGTTGTAGTTGCCCACGGTGAGGTCGAACCCGCCCTCTGCGAAATCCACGGGTTCCGCGGTGGTCAGGGCGATGTTGCCGCCGAAACTGTTCCGGCCGAACAGGGTGCCTTGCGGCCCTTTCTGCACTTCAATTCGAGCCAGATCGACCAGCGCGGCCGTCGCCTGTTGCGGACGGGACTGGTAGATCTCGTCGATATAAAAACCGATGCGCGGATCGGAGTTGACGCCGATCGTCTCGGTATAGACGCCGCGGATAGCCGGGCGCTGGGCCGAACCCGTCTGATTGAGGCGAAGGCCGGGCACGACCTGTTCGAGCCGGCTGACATCGCTGATGTCCTTGTCCCGGATTTCCTCCCGCCCGACGACCGATACCGATATCGGAACATCCTGGAGGTTTTCCTCACGGCGTTGCGCGGTGACGACGATAACCTCGATACCGTCATCGACGGTCTGAGCCTCGGTCCGGTCTTCGACATTCGATTGGGCGGATACGGGCGCTGCTATTGCAAGGGTTGCGGCGGAACTCAGCAATGCGACCGAAAGCTGCAAATTAGTTTTCATTTGGTTACCTCCCCGGGTGTCTCGCCGAAGGTTTATTGCACGCGCAGTCAAATTGCAATCCCCCTGTCACAAACCGCAATATATTGCGTTACTTGCTTAAACTTCAGCAATTTCCTTGCATACGCACCCGCTATTTCCTTGGACCGGTCAGTTCAGACGAGGAATTGCGGGATCGGCAAAGAACCGCAAATCGTCGAGCAGGTCCAAACCCATCTGATCCAGTATATGGGGGATGTCGATCATCACCCAATTGTCGGCAATCCGGTTGTCGCTGGTAAGCCGATACCAGTCGGCAACCCGCATTTCGATTGCCCTGCCCGTGGGCGGTAGACCAAGCCATTGACCGCCGAGATGCGTTCCGCGCATTGCGGGCCATCCCGCGGTCATCGCCCATCGTCCATCCCCGATCTCGCAGAAATGTCCGGGTCTATCCAACGGTCCGGTTTCATCCCGCGGAATGCCGCTACGATCCGGGAAACCCTTGAGAAACAACGCCCCGTGGTAATCCCTGAAACCGCGCATACCGCGGCTTGAACCGATGCCCGCCGGGCCGAACCAGTTCATGTGTTCGGCCCAGTGGGGACTATGCGCGGCAGCTGCCGTTGCCCGGTCTACAATAGCGGCCGCCTCGGGCAAACCACGCTGCATCTCTCTTACTATGGTCAGCGAACGCGACCCCATTCCGGGTTCTTGATTCGCAAGCGAAAATCCCGCATTTCCCGGTGGAAACGCCCATTGTTCCGCGCTACCGGGCATTTTACGCAAGGGATACAACCCTGCCTGCCTCAAAAGGTCGATGAGATCGAACATCACATAGGCGCGAACGGCCCGTTCGCCTTCGAATATGAAGTTGATGGCAATACGCAGAAAGGTAAGTTGGTGAGTTGGCGGTACGCCGAGCCACGGTCCGGCATGGGTTCCCATGAGATGGCCTAGCAGGCTGACATGCTGCCGCCCCTCGTAACTGCCGGCCAGCATCGTCGCAGGTCTGAGTTCGTAATCCGGGAAGGCGGTCTTCAATGGTTGCCAGAACAACCTCGCTGCAGCGCCATTCCCGTCCATGGTTTCGAATGGGTGAAATATGTGCCAAACGCATTCCGAATGGCAGGCCCCATCCAGCACCTCTTCCAGGTCCGGTCCATCGGCTGAAGCGATCCGATCGATAAAGTTTGCGACGTTCTGCTTGAGTACCACTGCCATGTTCCCCGCCTGTCGCTTCGATTGACAAGGTCTTAATTGCATGCGCATTCAATCTTGCGCAAGATGCAGTTGCAGGACTGGACCGACGATTGCAGTTGGGGGAGGACTATAGGTGGTAACACTTACGAACGGAAAGCCGCGCCTGCGACCCTGGGACAAGGCCATGTACGGGCTCGGCAGTACGGCCGAAGCGATCGTGTATACGACCACGGCGAGTTTCCTGCTCATCTTCTACAATCAGGTTCGCGGCATCGAGCCCGGCCATGTCGGAACGGCACTGGCAATCGGAATGATGGTCAACGCGGTCTTCGATCCTCTGGTCGGTTCGTGGTCCGATCGGGTTCGGACGAAGATCGGTCGCCGTCACCCGTTTCTGTTCGCGTCGATCCTGCCCGGGGCAATTTGCTTCTATGCGGTTTTCAATCCACCGGATGGTTTGGCCGAGATCGGCGAGTTGATCTGGCTCACCTGTTTCAATGTCGCACTCCTGCAATGCATGTCGCTTTATCACACGCCCCATATGGCGATGGGCGGCGAGCTTTCGGACGATTACCTCGGCCGATCCAGTATAATGGCGTACAACACATTCTTCCTGTGGGTTGGGGATACGCTGGGTTGGGTCCTCTCCTTCGCATGGTTTTTCCGCGCTACCGCCGAGTTTACCAACGGTGCGCTCGATCCCACGCGCTACCCCGTGTTCGCCGGCTTCTTCGCTTTGCTGATTATCATTTTCTGCACCATGTCGGCCTGGTCAACGAAGCGTTACATTCCCTATCTGCCGCAAGCGAAGCCGGATACGCCGAAATTCAGTCCAATCGAATTCTGGCGAGATTTCGTGAAGGCGCTGTCCAACCGGAACTATGTCGTCCTGCTGATCGGCATGTTCTTTCTTTCACTCATGGTCGGCGTGCGGGGTGGACTGTGGCTCTATACTGCGAGTTATTTCTGGCAGATCGACAACACCCAGATCAGCTTCTTCGCCATTGGGAGTTTTGCAGGGTATCTGTTCGGGGCGTTCGCGGTAACAAAGCTGCATGACCGGTATGACAAACGCTGGACGGGGATGTTCGCAGTCATCATCTATTGCATCGGTCCGGCCCTCCCGCTGGCGCTTGGCTGGTTTGGTATCTTGCGACCGGATACGCCGGGGTTGTTATGGATCTTGATCGCGTTCTCGGTTCTGCAGCACGCGCCATACAGCGTCATGACGACGACGGTTTACTCGGCCCTCGCGGATATAGCGGATGAGAACGAGGTGAAATTCGGCTTGCGCCAGGAGGGTATTCTCTACGCCGCGCGAACATTGTTTGCCCGGGTGGATCAGGCGATCGGGACCGCCCTGGCCGGATGGGTTCTTACCATTATCGCTTTCCCCGAACAGGCCCGTCCGGGAGAAGTTTCCGATACGGTCCTCATGTCGCTGGCCGCTGCATTCGTGCTAAGCACGATACCAGGCCTCGTGGCGGCCATATTTTACGGAATGCTGCGGGTCACGAAGGCGACCTATGATGACACGCGGGCCATTCTGAAATCGCGGCAGATCGAGGAGAAAGCGATGCTGCCGAACTAGCCCTGCACGCTATCGTGCAAATTCCGCGCACCGGACAGTAGGAAATCCTGATCGGATTGCAGAATGAACAAGGTTGCTCCGCGCGTCTTCCAGTGCGCAATATCGGAAGAGCGGGACAGGAACATGCCGACTGGCATCCCCGCAGTTCCACAGGTTGCACAAATCCTTTCAACCGCGGCAACCACCTCGGGGTCGTCCGGACTTTCGGCTCCCAGGGATACGGTTAGATCGGCGCGTCCTATGAACAGCGCGTCGAGGCCGGGGACGCGGACGATATACTCAAGTTCGGCCAAAGCCTCTGCATCCTCGATCTGGCCGATGACCGTAACATTCATTGCGGCCTGGCGATGGGCCGCCATCCCTAGCGTCGTATATGCAGCTGCTCGCGAACTGCCCGCAAAACCCCTGCCGCCCGTCCGGTAGTGGCAGGCCAGAACGGCCGAACGTGCTTCCTGCGCGTTGCGAATATGCGGAATGACGACACCGTCGCTTCCACCATCGAGTGCCTGCACGATCGCTGCAGGATTGTTTGCCGAAGGGCGCACCAGAACTGGCTTGCCACCACTTCGCGCGGCGAGAATGCACAAGTCCAGCCCCTCGCGACCGAAGGGAGCATGTTCGGCGTCTAGAACCAATGCATCGAGCGGCGACAGGGCGAGGACCTCTACCACGTGTGGGTGAGGCGTCTTGATCCAGGTAGCCGAAAGGGTTTCCCCGTTCGCCAGTCTTTCCCGAAACGAACTCACGCCCGCCCATCCGCGATGCGGTCGCTGGCAAGGTCCGCTCCTTGACGCAACGCAGCCAGCTTCGCCCAAACGATATCTTCGTCCACCGCGCCAAATCCCGCAAAGGTGGAGAAGCCGCAATCGGTCCCGGCGACGACCCGTTCCGCGCCGACGATGGACGTGAACTGCAATATCCGGTTAGCGACAACCTGCGGATGTTCGACAAAATTGGTTGTGGTGTCGATGCAGCCGGGAATGAGGATTTTATCGTCCGGAATAAGATGCGCATGATCGGCGAATACCTGGAAGTCATGCTGGTGCCGCGGGTTGGATGTCTCGAACAACAACCCCGCCGGTTTCGCTTTCATAAGTGTTGGAAAGATCTGCTCCATCTCGATGTCGCAGACATGCGGTCCTTCGTAATTGCCCCAGCATACATGCATTCGGATACGGTCCGCGGGTATGTTGCGCAGGGCGTGGTTCAGAACTTCCAGATGCTTTTCTATCAAGCCTATATATTCGGCATCGCTGCGATCCTTGTACATGGTATGGCGGCCCAGACCGAGGTCCGGACTATCCAACTGCAGAATGAAGCCGGCTTCGACGATCGCTTCATACTCATGCCTCATCGCCTCGCCGACGGCTTCGAGATAGGCATGATCGTCGTCGTAATGTTCGTTGGGCTGAAACAACGCTATGACCCCCGGGGAAGCGGCATTCATGAACCCGGTCGTCGTTCCGTGCGCTTTGCAGGCTTCCGCAAAGCGGCGAAGATCGACCTTGAGTGGTTCATCGTCCACGTGGCGAACCGCGCTCACGCAGCACGGCCTGCGAAACGTTGGCGTTCCGCCACCCTTCGCCTGCCGCTCCAAAAATTTCGGATACCGTTCGAGATCGGCGGGCGCGCGGCGTGGACTATCGCCGTCAAAGCCGCTGATCCGATCTTTTATATAAGTCGCGTAGCTTATCTTGCTCATCTCTCCGTCGGAAACGATATCGATACCGGCGTCGAGCTGACTGCGTACGCATTCGCCGACCGCTTTTGAAAGCACGGCATCGGCGCGGACCGGATCGACGCGTTCTTCCCGCTCCTGCGCGAAGATGATTTGTGTGACCTCCGCGCTGCGCGGAAGCGAGCCGACATGGGTCGTCAGAATGCGGTGGGACATCGTGCTACTCTTTCAATTCTTCCACACTTAGCGGAGGTGCTGCTTCAAACCCGGTTGGCGTCCATGGTGCCTGTAGAACCACGATGAGCGGTGGAGTTCTCATTGAAAGCCGGTTCTCCATTCCGCCTGCTCTACCGCTCTTTCTCCTGCCTGATCGCGAACGATCTGGGCGGATGCGTTGCCTTTCGAACCAGTCTGAAATCGGCACGCGACGAAGGAAAAGCCGACGCTGCGCTGTTGACCGGCGCCGACACAATGGACGGCGAACAACACAGCATGCTCACTGGTACCGGAAAACGCGCGGAGCGCGAACGGGCGTATGCGCCAGTTGGCGACGTGCGAATCCTGGCTCCAGAGATGCGCAATGCCGTACCCGGCGCGTTCCAATCCACCGATCGCCTCGGTCGCCAGATCGGGATGGTCTTCTGCACGATATGCGACATCGCGCCGCGCTTGATACAGGTCGGTGTCGAAGGGCACGCCCAATGCAGGTTCGACCGGACATGGCGTTCCCGGGCCGAGCCGCCATATTCGCAGAATGCCGCCTTCGTAAATGTCGGCAATCAGGGCAACATCTTCCGCGAAGATGGCTGCGTGATGGCTTGAAACCACCGTTGTGGACGTGTTGGAAAGGTCCATCGGATTTTGCCGGAAACGATTGACGATGGCTTCCTCGCCATACGCTTCGCCGCCCCAGCCATCGAGACGGCAAGGCGGCAGCAGCGCATCGCGAACACGATCGCCGCGCGCGAGGTTCTCCAACGTCCGGATCGCACTCATGCGCCGAGACCCCCCAGAACTTGCCGCAGCACGGCCAGTTCGTCGAAAACGGTGAAGTCTTCCATGATCTTTCCGGATCGGATGCGGTAATGCGAGATACCCATAATCAACAACTCCCGGCCGGATGCGTCGCCCCACACCCCCGCTGCTGCGTGCTTTCCGGCCAGTCTCCAGCGAATGGCCACAGCATTATCTTCATAGGGCAACGGCCGGGCGGCTACATGATCGATCGAAAATGATGGCTGGTGGAGGACCGCACGTATCTGCGTCAGGCAACCGATCCAGAGACCTCGCCCCCAGCCGCGTCTGTTGGACGGCCAGCGTATCTCTGCTGCCGGTGAAAAGGCTTTCGCCGCTTCACCATACATGTCGTCATCGAAAGCGGTTTTGAGCATTGCGCATGGAATGCTGGCGGGATGATTTGCGTCGAGATCGATATCTTCGGCGCTACGAACTGCGTCTATAGCTTCTGAACGCCAGCGATGACGTTCCTGATCGCCCGCGCGATCATCGACCGCCTGCGCCTTCGCAACGTCCCAGGGCTTCCCGCCGACCTGCCAGACGGCACGCAGATTGTCGCGAACGAGCCATTCTTCGACGATCCGGTTCTCCCGGCAAAGGCAGTCGGCTATGGTCATGACGCCCGCTTCGCGGCGGGTCGCGGGGCCGATCATGGCATCGTCGCCAAGATGGGTCGAACTGCTGACGATACGGTGCGAACTGTAGAGGTGCCCATCCCCCTCGTCGGACCATATGACGTCTTCGCCGATTACCTGACGGTCGCTCGACATGGCGAGCGCGCCAATCGTATTCTGAACGACGACTTCGCATCCCACCTGCGGGCCTGCAAGAGTATGCATCACGCAGTCGTCGCTATAATGCGTTCGGCAAAGCCCGATATTTTTCTCTTCCCAAATCCGATGAGTACAACGGATGATATAATCGACGAAATCGCGATAGATCGGTTCGTAGCCTGCCAATTCCTGACGGGGCGGCCCTTCCTCCATCAGATCTGCGAAGCTCCGGCCTACGGGAGACCGGACCTGGCGATCGTCGTCCCAGCTCGGCATCAGCGATAGGCCTGCGTCAGGACACCGAGTTCGTCGAACACCATCCATTCCTCGGCGACCTTGTCATCTTCGAACCGCAGATGGCTTATGCCCATCATGAAAACGGGCTTGGCCGGTGGACATTCGCCGAGAACCCCGCCCGGGGCGGTAGTGCCTTCCAGAACCCAGCGGACCGCCACGATGACGCCGTCCGTCTCTTCGCTGTGACAAACATTCTCGACCCGAAGAACTCCATCCGGGATAGCAGTCTGGATATGCAACAGGAGCGCGCCGATATTCCGCACGCCCTGCGCGACCCGTCCGCCGCCGCCGTGAACCACTGCGCCGGAATGGTAATATCGTTCGAGCCAATCGAACCGTTTCAGGTTCCACAGATTATGGAACACATTCCGCGCCCAGCCATCCACCGTGTTCATGGAACAATCGAGCGGCCTCCGCGGAGCCTGTCCCTCGAGCCGTGTTTCCGGCGACACGATCGCGGTTTCAGGCGGACTTGTTTCGGCCAGTCGCCGGGCGGTATTCTGCATGTCGTAACCCAACTGGCGAACCTGCGCTCCCGCATCGCGCACCAGCCATTCGGTGTGGATCCGGTTGTCGCGGCTGATGCAGTCGGCGGCAAACCTGATGGAGGAACGGCGGCCGGTTCCAGGACCGAAGCTGGTACGGCCGACATTGGTCGAACGACTGTGACCAAGATGCGAAGTATAGAACCCGTCCGTCTCGTTACCCGACCACGCTACGTTCAGGTGATGTATCTCGCCATCGGGAAACGCGTTCAACGTAGCTACCGTGCCGGAAATTACTTCCTCCACCGAACGCACGACGCCGTAGGACGAATAGATCGTGCAGCCAGCATCGTAGGTATCGTAGATGCTTCCGACCGCGCGATCCATCCAGATCTCGTCCGTGATCCTGACGATGTAATCGACGATATCCGAAAAACGGTCTTCGAAACCCGCCATCGGCTGCGTGCGTTCGCCTGGCGGCTCCAGCATATCCGCAGTATCGCGGCGGCGCACCTTGGTTACGACTGGTCTGTCAGGCAGGGTGAATGGAAGTCCCATAAGCGCTCCGGATCAAAATGGAATATGAACGAACGTGTCGCCAGGCCGAAGCGTCAAACTGTCGGCAAGTTGGGGGGTGATGCATCCTGCGCTATTCACCGCTCCGCGAGCGACCTGAAAGCTTGGACCCGAACCGCATGCAACCAGTGATATTACGGGTTCGGCCGGATCATCATCGATGCAGGTCACGGCAAGGCTACGACAATCACGCACACTGCGTACATTGTCGATATCGCATGTAACGGTTGGTCCACCATCGAATATGTCGACGTAGTCATCCGCGTTGAACCCCTCATCCAACAACATCTGCAAGGCTGGACGGCCATCTTCATGGGGTTTGCCCAGCGCATTGCAGGCGGATTGGGGAAGCATTGAAATGTAAAGGGGGTATCGTGGACCGAGATCGGCAATGAACTGGTTGCCGGCAAGAGCGCCGGTCCGGTCCGCCTCACTGAAATTCATTTCGTAGAAATGCCGGCCGATCGCTTCCCAAACCGGCGAATTGCCGTCGTCGTCCTGAAACCCCCGAAGTTCGGCAATGACTTTCTTTCCGAACCAGTCACGATGTGTCGCTATGAAGAGATAGCGCGACTTCGCCGCAAGTTTGCCTACCGCATGGCCGCGAAATTCGGGATTGACGAACAACCCACCCACTTCGCACTCGCCATCGAAATCATTAACGAGATTGAGTAGGGTCTGCGCCTTGCGCTTGCCAAGTTCACGTGAATGGGAAACCTGGCGAGTGATCCGATAGCTGTAGAATGGCCAATCCGCCCCGACTTTCGGAAATACGCAGCATGTTCCCGCAACCTTTCCGCCATGTTCCACGATCATGAGGATAGCGGCGCCACGGTCGCGCGCCTGGGCTGAGACGAGAGCTTGTTCGCTCGCTTCCAACTTCGCCATCAGGGCCCTGCGATCGGGCGGTAGGTTGGTCAGACCGTCACCGCCGATAAGAGCGAGCTGATACAACGCTTCCAGGTCGTCGGTCTTGGCCACCCGCAAAGTCGGACCGGATGGCGAAAGGGTCGGGACATCCTCTTTCATCGTAGTACGAGCGCCCGGTTTCTGCATGGGTTTGCACTGCCACCGATTGCATGCGCATGCAACATCAGGATAGAATGGCAGGCATGATCGTCGATTGTCACCATCATCTCTGGGACCTGTCGAAGGTCCAATATCCATGGCTGGAAGCGCGGGGAACCCGGCGTTTCTTCGGCGATCCGACAGCGATTCAGCAGGATTATCTTCCAACAGATTTCCGTGCGGACTGGGACGGCGTACCAATAGGCGGCAGCGTGCATGTTCAGGTGGGGGCTGCCCCCGGTGCGGCGGTGGCCGAGACCCGCTGGCTGGATCGTCAGGCGCGAACCACCGGCTTGCCGACGGCGATCGTCGCCTTTGCCAATGTTGCGTCCGAAAGGTTTTTCCGAAAGCTCGAAGAGCATAAGGAAGCTTCTACCCGGTTGCGCGGCTTTCGGCAGATCGTCAGCCGTCATCCGGAAGAGGACACGGCGGAAGAAGGAGCGACCCTGTTAGGCAATCCGGCATTCGCCGGCGGCTTGCGCATGATGGAAAAGAACGGGCTTTCCTTCGATCTCCAATTGACCCCGCCCCACCTGGAACTGGCCGCCGAGGTTTTCGCCGAGGTCCCCGGCCTTTCCGTGGCGCTGTGCCACGCCGGGTCGCCTTGGCACCGTAACCGGGACGCCGTGAAGCTGTGGACCCGAGGCCTGGAAGAGTTCGCCGCGCTCCCGAACTCGACCTGCAAACTTTCGGGTCTGGGTATGTTCGATCCCCAATGGACCAGCGATACGTTGGCTCCCATCGTCGAAACGGTCATTGGCGTATTCGGCCCCGATCGGGTGATGTGGGGGTCCAACTTTCCGGTAGACAAATTGTATCGTGACTACCGCAGCCTGTTCGACACTCTATGGACGCTCGTGCCGGAAAACATGCGGGCGCGTGTTTTCGGTCGGAACGCAATACGATTCTACCGTCTCGATAGTCTATCGGATACGCGCTGACGCCCCCTCGATCAAAAATCCCGCGAAGCTTCTTATTTCGGGTGGCAAATCAGGCTTCTCGGTCCTTTCGAGCACCATGGAAACAGCCGCTTCGGCCATCCGGCGAACCGGTTGCCGGATAGTGGTAAGTTGGTAACTATGCCAGGCGGCGGGCGCCACACCATCGAAGCCAACCACCGAAATATCTGCGCGAAGCGTAAGCTCCTGTGCGCGGGCGCCATCGATGGCGCCGATCGCCATCAAATCGTTCGCACATACGATCGCGTCCAGCTTCTTGCCGGTCTGTTCGTACAAAGTGTCGAACCCGATGCGACCGCTATCGTAGTCGAAACCGCCCTGCACAACGCAGGCCTGCAGATCGTGATGACCGAGCCGCGCGATGGCGCCCCTGACCCGTTCCTGCCCCACCGTGGAATCGTCGGGACCGGAGATTATGCCAAACTCGCGATGGCCCGCTTCCACCAGCATATCGACCAGCGACCGTTCCCCGACCATCGAATCGCAACTGACACTCGACACGGCCAAATCCTCGCTACGCCGATTATAGAGGACCAGAGGGATTTTATGGCGAGAGAACTCGAGGATCTGTCTTCTGGTTAAACTGGCGGCGACGATCGCGCCGTCTACGCGGTATCTCCAGACCTGCTCGAGAATGGACTCCACTTCCCCTTCGGCCCGCAGCGCAAAGAGCAGGACGCGGGCATTCCGGTCGGACAGCTTTTGCGTGATCTCGGCAAGGACTTCCGGGTAATACAGGTTCGTCAGGCTCGATATTATGACTGCAATCAATCCGGTTCGCTTCGTCATCAGCCCTGATGCCATGGCATTGGGATGATATCCGAGTTCTTCCGCCGCTTTCATAACCTTTGACTTGGTTTTCGATGAGATACTGGAACCGGGTCGAAAACAACGGGATACGGCCGATTGGGATACTCCGGCGCGCATCGCCACATCATAGGAAGTCGGGCGCACCCGCCCACGGTTTTTGCCCTTCGGAGGTGATTGATCTTGCATCAAATCAATCTGGACCAACTCTTGACGCAGGTGAACCCTTGTTATTTATCAATCGTGGTTTGGAAACGGCGCGTACGGGGTCGGACCGAAGCCGGGCAAACGCTCATCCACCGCCGGATTGCAGCGCGTCCATGCGCCCAAGCACATCCAACCCCTGCATCGATAGAAAATGAAGGAGATCGATCAATACCCAGTTTTCCGCAATCTTCCCATCGTGGACGCGGTACATATCGATAACGCGCATATCCGCCGGGCTGGCGCTCGCGGTCATTCCGAGGAAGCCACCGGAATTTTGGACAGTAAGATTTGGCCAGCCGAAAAAGCCGCCGAAACTACTCTCGGCAAGCCGGCATACATGACCGTTGAACTTGTATCCTGCCGAAAGTGAATTGTCGAACGGCATGCTGTGCTGGCGGTCATAACGCTCGATTGTGTAAACGGCTCCGATACCGGCTGGACCCCACCAGATCATATCGTCGTGCCAGGTCTGGGCGAGCCGGTCCGCCTCATCCTCGTTTCGGGGCTTCGCAGCCGGTGAATTGATCATCGCATTGATGGCCGCCAATGTTGCCGTACCTTTTTGCGGATCCTGCACTTCGTAGCACAGGCCATCATGCGTTCGCGGTCCGGGTTGCACCAGCATCGTCCCGGTTTGCGGGGGAAACGGGTTCTGGCCCGCCTGCATCATCAGATGGGGGATATCGCAGAACATCGCCGTTTCGACGATCCTGCCATTTTCTACACGATTAAATTCGCAATAGCGTAGCATGACAATCCGTAAATTGTGCCGGATATTGAGCCACGAACGTTCAAAGGCCCCCATCAGATGGCCCATTTCCACGACCCATACGCCTTCGAACCCGTCCATTTCGTTCCGGCCCGCAATGAAGATATCGGGGCGCCGCTGCAACGATTTAAGCGCGTTTTTCAGGGGGGTCCAGAACACACGCGCAACTGCTTCGGGTCCGCGTTGTTCATTGAACGGATGCATGCCGCGCCAATGCCATTCGGGTGCGACAAACCGCGAGGCGGCTTCTGAAGCGCCATCGGGTGTCGACCGGTCGAGAGCCTCGTGAAAGGATCGGACCAGATGCTTGGCGGCTTGAAGATCGGATTCGTTATCTGTCGACATCGTTCGGTGCTATCATCGCTGATTGCGCAGTCAAGCTGCTAAGCCAGCTTATGGCATCGGACCGCCCCACCATGTTTGTCGGCGGTCCATGACCAACCCAAGGTTCTTCATTTAAACTAATGATTGGACGTGATTTTTTACATTCAATGGAGTAACGTATTGGAAGTTCCATTTCGAGTTCGGCAGAGAACACTTAGTCATCCGTTTACCAAATTATTAGCAACTAGCGAATAGGAACCATGACCTCACGTTACTCGAAGCTTGGAAGCTGGATGATCACAATAGAAAATGATCGGGCAAGGGTCGCATCGCTGCGCAAACTTAACCTGCTGGATAGCCCGAACGATGCCACGTTCGATCAATTCACTCAGCTTTGCGTCGATTTGTTCGATTGCCCGATCGCCCTCATTTCGCTTGTTGATTCCGACCGGCAATGGTTCTTGTCATCCGTCGGTGTCGAAGTGAGAGAAACACCCCGCGAAATCTCATTCTGCAATCATGCGATCGCGAGTGAATGTGCCCTACTCATTCCCGATGCTTCGAAAGACCAGCGTTTTTTGGCGAACCCTCTGGTCACCTCCCACCCCAGCGTTCGATCCTATCTGGGGGAACCGATTCGCAGTCCGGATGGAGCGTTCATCGGGACCGTTTGTGTTGCCGACCAACGCCCGGGCCGCTTCGTTGACAGCGATATTGCGAAGCTGAAACGGTTGGCTCGTTTGACCGAAGATCAGATCAAGTATCGCAGCGAGGCAGTCCGCACGTTCGCCCTCAACGAGCGGCTCGAACAGCAGACTGCGGCGCTCAAACATTCGAACCACATCTTCGAACAGGCAGAGAAGATCGCGAAAGTCGGCTCATGGCAGATCGAACTCGCAAACGACAACCTCACCTGGTCAAAGGAGGTTTATAATATCCATGGGCGGTCGCATGATACGCGTATCACTGTAAAGGACGCGATCGGCTACTACGTCGGAGAAGAGAGAAGCGACCTTGTGCGTGCAATGAACCATACGATCGCTACTGGCGAAGCGTTCTGTGTCGACACCGATTTCGTTTCCGATGATAACCAGATGAAGCGTATTAGGGTCATGGGGGAACTGCTCGATCACGGTTCAACCAAATCCGAGCGCCTCGTCGGCGTTATTCAGGACATATCAGATGCGCATAATTCGCAGCTTGCACTGCGCCGGGCCGCGGATCACGACAGTCTAACGGGGCTTCTGAACAGAAGCGCATTCGACCGGGCGCTGCTCAATCGCCTTCAGGACCAGAAGAAAAACGTAAAGCGCGAAGACTTCGTCCTGCTGTTCGATCTGGACGGGTTCAAGGACGTGAACGATACGTTCGGACACCTGGTTGGCGATGTCGTCCTCGAAGAGGTCAGTTCCAGATTGCTCAACGTGATACCTAAAGGCGCGGTCGCTGCCCGATGGGGAGGGGACGAGTTTGTCGCAATCGCGCCGCCGAACGCGTCCAAGGCCGATGCTATAGCTCTCGGTGAGCGTATTTTAGGCGTAATCGAACGGAAGTTGGCGATCTGCGACAGCAAGATCAATATCAGTGCGACATGCGGCATTGCAACGAGCGATGGGGCCATTACAGGAAACGAGTTATTGCGGCAAGCTGATCTTGCGCTCTATTTCGGGAAGGATCGTGAACCGGGGCGGTGCCATTATTACCTGCCGGAGATGGAAGCCAAGAATCACCAGCGGCTGAAGGCTATTGCGGAAGTTCGCTCGGCACTAGACCAGAAGCGCCTTTTCGCCGCCTACCAACCCATCGTCGAGCTTTCGACAAATCGCCTTATCGGTTTGGAAGCCTTGATGCGGCTGCAATCGCCAGCCGGACAGGAGGTCACTGCAACGCAGGTACTGCCCGCGCTGTCCGATCCGATCACTTCCCGGGATATCGGCCGGGAAATGACCCGGTTCATCGGAGAAGATATGAGCGAACTGCTCGCGGCTCAGCCAGACCTGCGGTTCGTTAGCCTGAACGCGACCGAGGCCGATCTGTTGTCCCGTCAGTTCGCTTCAAAAGCCCTGAACGCGTTGCAGCATTACAGTGTCGCACCGCAGAATATAGTTATCGAAGTTACCGAGACGATGCTGATGGTGAACGACCGGCAGACGGTGCGTTCGGTTCTGCACGAGTTAAGCGCTGCGGGCATGCAGATCGCGTTGGACGACTTCGGTACGGGCTTCTCTTCGCTGTCGCATCTTCGGGAATTTCCGATCGACAAGGTGAAGATCGATGGCAGTTTCGTGAGGAACATCTGTTCCAACCATCAGGACAGAATGATCGTCCAGGCTTTGATCGCAATGGCGAAAAACATGAACATCGACATCATTGCAGAGGGCATCGAGCTGCAAAGCCAGCGTGACCTGCTTATGCAAATGGGCTGTACCTATGGTCAAGGTTATCTGATCAAAGCTCCCGAAACAGCGTGCCGGATAAAACTGTTGAACCTTTCGAAAAATAGACAAAATATGGAACGCCGCCTTGCAACGCGTTCAACGATCGGTCAGCGCCGTGCCGGGTAGCCCCCACGGACGGTTTCATGCGCCCGCAAATGATAAGTTATACGTCTTGGAACGCTTGGCGAGTCCGATAAAGGCGAACCAATCCAAAGGCCGGGCCGATCCCAATCCTTTGAAGCCGCGGAAAAGGCCGTGCTGAAACGGGCGGGCTGGTTCCATCACTGCCCATGGCTTGAACCCACTGGCGACAACTTGCCCGCAGAAGCAGAAGACCAGTGCGGAGCGGCTGTCGCCGCATGACTAAAACCAAACTGCCTTTGGAAACCAGTTGCCGTGCGTATTTCAAACAGCCATTCCGTCCATCGATTTTCAACGACGAACAATTCAATTGTCTCGACGGAAAGTTGATGAGGAAAGAAGTTCGATAACGGTGGTTGCGGGGGTTGGATTTGAACCAACGACCTTCAGGTTATGAGCCTGACGAGCTACCGGACTGCTCCACCCCGCGTCACCGTATTCCAGAGCCTCCAACACCAGATCGCATTCGCAACCTCAGTTTTTGCACCAACCGCGCGGCGGTCGGTCGGCATTGCGAGAACCTACGGTTCCCGGTGGCTTTGCCTCCTTGGAGGCTCACAGCCACCAAGACGCGAAAAAGGGCCAACCTGTTAGGATCAGCCCTTTGACTTATGAATGGGTTTTACCGCGCAACCGCCGGCTGCAATGCCTGGCGACGACCTACTCTTCCAACGCTTGAGCGTTAGTACCATCGGCGCTGTCTGGTTTCACGGCCGAGTTCGAGATGGGATCGGGTGGGTCACAGACGCTATGATCACCAAGCAATGAAGCCGGCGGAAGCGGGTTTAATCGATGCAACTTGTCTAGGCGTTCGATCTGGCTGAATGTCTTCCGACTATCAGCAACGAGCCTGTAGCAGGCCTGTCGTTGATGGTGCGAATTCATCAAGCATGATCAGAGTTATTAGGACCGGTTAGCTTCACGCATTACTGCGCTTCCACACCCGGCCTATCAACGTGATGGTCTATCACGACTCGAAGATACCTTATCTTTAGGGAGGCTTCCCGCTTAGATGCTTTCAGCGGTTATCCCGTCCATACATAGCTACCCAGCGGCACGCCTGGCGGCATGACTGGTACACCAGAGGTATGTTCACCCCGGTCCTCTCGTACTAGGGGCAACTCCTATCAAGTATCGACGCCCACGGCAGATAGGGACCAAACTGTCTCGCGACGTTCTGAACCCAGCTCACGTACCACTTTAATTGGCGAACAGCCAAACCCTTGGGACCTGCTCCAGCCCCAGGATGTGATGAGCCGACATCGAGGTGCCAAACGATTCCGTCGATATGAGCTCTTGGGAATCATCAGCCTGTTATCCCCGGCGTACCTTTTATCCGTTGAGCGATGGCCCTTCCACGAGGGACCACCGGATCACTATGACCGACTTTCGTCTCTGCTCGACTCGTCAGTCTCGCAGTCAGGCAGGCTTATGCCATTGCACTCTCGCAGACGGTTTCCAACCGTCCTGAGCCTACCATCGCGCGCCTCCGTTACTCTTTAGGAGGCGACCGCCCCAGTCAAACTACCCGCCATAGAGGGTCCCTGATCCGGATAACGGATCGAGGTTAGACATCAGAAACGAACAGGGTGGTATTTCACAGGTCGGCTCCACTCGGACTGGCGCCCAAGTTTCAAAGCCTCCCACCTATTCTACACAGTTCTTTCCTAATGCCACTCTAAAGCTGCAGTAAAGGTGCACGGGGTCTTTCCGTCTAACCGCGGGTACTCCGCATCTTCACGGAGAATTCAATTTCGCTGAGCATATCCTGGAGACAGTGGGGAAGTCGTTACGCCATTCGTGCAGGTCGGAACTTACCCGACAAGGAATTTCGCTACCTTAGGACCGTTATAGTTACGGCCGCCGTTTACTTGGGCTTCAATTCGGAGCTTGCACTCCTCCTCTTAACCTTCAAGCACCGGGCAGGCGTCAGACCCTATACGTCGTCTTGAAGCCGACTTAGCAGAGTCCTGTGTTTTTGATAAACAGTCGCTACCCCCTGGCCTGTGCCCCCTGCTGAAAGTTGCCTTCCAACAGGGCCTCCTTCTTCCGAAGGTACGGAGGCAATTTGCCGAGTTCCTTCAGGATACTTCTCTCAAGCGCCTTGGTATACTCTACCTGACCACCTGTGTCGGTTATAGGGTACGGTCTATATGAAGAGGCTATTTCCTGGAACCGCTTGGCTGCATGCTCAATCCAATAAGGACACACAACTTCCACGATCCGTCACACATCTTCAGGCCCACGAATATTAACGTGGTTCCCATCGACTACCCCCTTCGGGCTC
>CBDCBU010000001.1:0-185000 GCA_965214445.1 Pontixanthobacter sp. | reverse complement strand
GGCAAGTTTCTACCCTCGATCAACGAGGTCACGTTCCCCGCCATGGCCGAGCTGACCAAGGCCGGGCGCCCCGTCGGACCGTTCTTCACCACCGTGCTGCGCAGCGTCGCGCTGGTCACCGCGCCGCTCTATATCGGCCTATCGCTGACGGCAGAGGCAACGGTACTAGCCGTCATGGGAGACAAATGGGCTGAAATGATACCGATCATTGCGGGGTTGGCTTTGGCCATGCCGTTCTTCGCGTTGCAGATCGTGTGTTCGCCGGCGACGAATGCCATCGGGCGGCCGCGTATCTACGTGATGTCGAGCGCGTTCGGGGCGATCATCTTTCCCACCGTGTTCCTGTTCGGGATCGCAGCCGGACCGATGGGTCTGGTGTATGCATGGTGGTTTGCAGCACCGACGCTATTGCTGGTGACGCTGGCGCTCACCCTGCCCGCGATCGGAGTGAAGGCGATGGATTTGGCCCGCGAGCTATGGCCGCCGGTATTCGCGTGCGGAATCATGGCGGTCGCCGTGATCGTGGTGCAAAACCAGGTCGAGGCTTTCGCGCCGGTTTGGCAACTGGCGATCTTCGGACTGACGGGCGGCGCGACATATGCGGCAACACTGCGCCTGCTGTGGCCTGAATTGCTGCGCGAAAGCTGGGCGATGGTGCGCGGCGAGCGCAGGCCCGCCGCCGCCTGACGTACGCGCCGCCATTGCCGACGAAGGCTGCGGGACCCACATAGGCGCGATGCCGCCGGATCCCGCCACCGCCACGCCCGCCGATCACGACAGCTGGGGCACGCTGCGGCGGTTCCTCCCCTATCTGTGGCCGAAGGGCGACTGGTCGTTGAAGCGGCGGATCATCGGTGCGTTCGTTTTCGTCCTGCTGGCGAAGGCGACGATCCTGGCCCTGCCGTTTGCCTATAAGGGCGCGGTCGACCGCATGACGACGCCCGATAACGAGGCGTTCCTGCTCACGATGGCGCTAGTCGTGGTCTATGCGCTGGGTCGTTTCACCAGCGTCGCGTTCGACAATCTGCGCAACATCACGTTCGAGCGGGTGGGGCAGGATGCGACGCGGCAGCTGGCGGAGGACGTGTTTCACCGCCTTCATCGCCTAAGTCTACGCTTCCACCTGTCGCGCCGCACGGGCGAGGTTACCAAGGTCATAGAACGCGGGACCAAAAGCATCGATTCGATGCTGTATTTCCTCCTGTTCAACATCGCGCCGACCATCATCGAACTGATCGCGGTGGGGGTGATCTTCTGGATCAATTTCGGATGGGAACTGGTCGCGGCCACCGCCACGACCGTCGTCGTCTACATCGCCGTGACTCGCTGGATCACCGAATGGCGCACGCAATTGCGGCGCGAGATGAACGATCTCGACGGCCACGCGCTCGACCGCGCGGTCGACGCGATGCTCAATTACGAGACGGTCAAATATTTCGGCGCCGAATCGCGCGAAGAGGAACGCTACGCCCGCGCGACCGACGCCTATGCCAAGGCGGCGCTCAAAAGCGAGAACTCGCTCGGCTTTCTCAACATCACGCAGGCCTTCATCACCAATGCGCTGATGGCGGGGGCGATGGCGTTCACGGTTTGGGGATGGAGCACCGGGCGTTTCACCGTCGGCGATCTGGTGCTGGTGAACACCTATCTGATGCAGCTGTTCCGTCCACTCGACATGCTGGGGTGGGTCTATCGCACCATCAGGCAGGGGCTGGTCGATATGGGCAACATGTTCAAGCTGATCGATACCGAGGTCGAGGTGAAGGATCGAATCGGCGCCCCCGCGCTGGTCGTGCGACGCCCTACCGTGGCGTTCGACGACGTGATCTTCGGCTACGAGAAAGAGCGTACCATCCTGCACGGGCTGAGTTTCGAAGTTCCGGCGGGCGACAACATCGCGATCGTCGGCCCATCCGGCGCGGGCAAGTCGACGATCGCGCGGTTGTTGTTCCGATTTTACGATCCCTGGTCGGGGCGCATCCTGATCGACGGGCAGGATATCGCCGCCGTCACGCAGGCATCGGTGCGCGAAGCCATCGGTATCGTCCCGCAGGACAGCGTATTGTTCAATGACACGATCGGCTACAACATCGCCTATGGCCGTGGCGGAGCGGATCGCGACACGGTGCTGAAGGCGGCGCAGGATGCGGCGATCCTGCCCTTCATCACCCGCCAGCCCGACGGCTTCGACACCATGGTCGGCGAACGCGGCCTGAAACTGTCGGGCGGCGAGAAGCAGCGCGTGGCGATCGCTCGCACGCTGGTGAAAGACCCGCCGATCCTGATGCTGGACGAAGCGACCAGTGCGCTGGATACGCGGACGGAACAGGATATTCTCGAAACGCTGGACCGCATATCGCGCGACCGCACGACCCTGTCGATCGCGCATCGCCTGTCGACCATCGCCGACGCGGACGAGATATTGGTGCTGGATCAGGGCAAGCTGGCCGAACGCGGCAGGCATGGCGCGCTGCTCAAACGCGATGGGCTCTATGCAGAAATGTGGTTCCGACAAGCCAGCGATATGGAAGCGGCGGTTTGATAGCGTTCGCCAAGGTAAAGCCGTCGCGCGTCAGATAGCCCGGGCAGCCGCATAGGCTGAACCGGCATCAAATGGCTGCAACCCGCTCTCGAACTGGGTCGTGGCCGCCTCCCATGTGAAACGTTGCGCATGACGCGCGCACGCGGCCGGATCGAGCGTGGCGGCGCGCTCTATATTGGCGGAAAGGTCATGACCGATCGCGCCGACGGACGGGCAAAGCACATCGCGCGGGCCCATGACGTCGAACGCGGCGACCGGGGTGCCCGATGCCAGCGCCTCTATCATGACGAGGCCGAACGTATCGGTAAGGCTGGGAAATACGAACACGTCCGCCGTGCGATAGGCTGCGGCCAGTGCGGCGCCCGTCCGCGAACCCAAAAAAAGCGTAGTCGGGAAACGTTTCTGAAGTTCGGCTCGCTGGGGACCGTCGCCAACCACGTATTTCACTCCCGGCGTTTCGAGAGACAAAAAGGCTTCGAGGTTCTTTTCGACGGCTACACGTCCGACATATAAAAGTTTTCGCTGCAACCCGGCCGATGCGATCATCGCATCGTCGAGCGGTCCGGCCGGGGAGAACGTGGCAAGGTCCACGCCCCGGCTCCATCGATGCGTATGCGCAATTCCGTGCGCCGCGAGTTCACTGCCCAAACTGCCGGTCGCGCAAAGGACGTTGTTCGCAGGCGCATGGAACCGGCGCATCAACTTCCAGATGAAAGCCGGGCTGAGACCGGTGCGTCGCCGGATATATTCGGGAAAATGCGTGTGGAAGGCGGTGGTAAAAGGCAAGCCGTTTCGCCTTGCCCAGCGCCGTGCCGCCCAGCCGAGCGGACCTTCCGTCGCGATATGCAGTGCATCGGGTGCGAAGGCTTCGATCGCGCACGCGATCCTTATCGTACTCGCCAGCGCGAGGCGGATTTCCGGATAGGTCGGACATGGCATGGACGGAAACCGGTCCGGAGCGATGATGTCGACGGCATGTCCGCGTTCTTCCAGTTTCGCACGGGTCGCCTGCAGCGTGCGCACCACCCCGTTGACCTGCGGTTCCCATGCATCGGAGACAATCGCGATACGCATCACGCCGCCTCCCTGATCGGCACGACCGAACGGGCGGCGATCTCGTCGCCCCAATGCAGAATTTCCATGGTGCCGTCGTCATGCTCGACCAAGGCAGTGCAGCTTTCGACCCAATCGCCGTCGTTGTAATAGGCGATCCCGTCGATGTCGCGCTCTTCGGCGGTGTGGATATGGCCGCAGACGACGCCATCGACACCGTGCTTGCGCGCGGCGGTGGCGACCGTCTCCTCGAACCGGCCGATGAAGGCGACCGCGTCCTTGACCTTGTGCTTGGCATGCTTGGAAAGCGACCAGAACGGCAGGTTCATCCGCCGGCGCACCCAGTTGATCGTGACATTGAGCGTCAGGAGAAAGTTATACGCCGCATCGCCCAGGAAGGCGAGCCACCGGTGTCCCATCACGACGGCATCGAATTCATCCCCGTGCAGGACGAGCAGGCGGCGCCCGTCGGCGGTTTCATGCCGGGCCGAACGCCGGACCTCCACACCGCCGAAGTCGAGCCCGGAGAACTGGCGGAACATTTCGTCGTGATTGCCGGGAATGTAGATCACGCGCGTGCCGCGCTTGGCCCGCTTCATGATCCGCCGCACGATCGCGTTGTGGCGTTCGGGCCAGTAGAAGCGCCGCTTCATTCGCCAGCCGTCGATCATGTCGCCGACGAGATAGAGATACTCGCTGTCGCAATGGTCGAGGAAATCGATCAGCATCTCGTCCGCGCAGCCGCGCGTTCCCAGATGCACGTCGGATATGAAGATCGCCCGATAGACCCGCCTGGGCGCGCCGGACGGACCCACGCGCTTGTCGGTTTTCGATTTGACCTTGGCGGACCCGGTGTAGTTCAGCTTTGTCATTGCGCACCTCCCAGTCGAAGGCATCAAGAACAAACATTTCTTACAATTTGAATTTTGTGTGACGGTTTGGTGAAGATCGGCCTGTCATCGATCCGGAACCGGTCCTCGATCAGCATCGGACGTCACAGGATATATTTACTCAAATCCGTATCACGGGCGAGCTCGGTCAGGCGACTTTGCACGTAATCGGCATCGATCGCGATGGTTTCGCCATCAAGCTCCTCGGCTTCGAAACTCAGTTCCTCCAGCATCTTTTCCATGACCGTCTGCAGGCGGCGCGCGCCAATGTTTTCGACGCTTTCATTGACCTGTGCGGCGATGCGGGCGACTTCGCGGATGGCGTCTTCGCCGATTTCCACCGTGACGCCTTCGGTGCCCAGGAGCGCGCGGTATTGCGCGACCAGATTGGCGCGCGTCTCGCTCAGGATGCGAACGAAATCCTCCTCCGTCAGCGCACGCAGCTCGACACGGATCGGCAGGCGGCCCTGCAATTCAGGTAGCATGTCGGACGGTTTGGACACGTGGAATGCGCCGCTGGCGATGAACAATATGTGGTCGGTCTTCATCGGCCCGTATTTGGTGGCGACCGTGGTTCCTTCGATCAGCGGCAGCAGATCGCGCTGCACGCCTTCGCGGCTGACCGATCCTCCCTTCACGTCCGAGACGGCGATCTTGTCGATCTCGTCGAGAAAGACGATGCCGTTGGTTTCCGCATTCTCCAGCGCGACGCGGGCGACGTCGTCCTGATCCATCCGCTTCTCGGCCTCTTCCTCGACCAGCTTGTCCCACGCGTCGGGCACTTTCAGCTTGCGGCGCTTGGGCTTCGACTTGCCCATCGCCTTGCTCATCATGTCGGATAGATCGATCATGCCCATGCCGCCGCCCATGCTGGGGATGTCCATTGCCGGTCCGGCGGTATCGGCAACCTCGATCTCGACTTCCGTATCGTTCATCGAATTGTCGACGATGCGCTGGCGGAAGCTCTCGCGGGTTGCTTCGGAAGCGCTATCGCCCACCAGCGCATCGAGCAACCGGTCCATCGCCGCCTTGCTCGCGGCTTCCCGCACCGCTTCGCGCCGGTGTTCCTTTTCCAGCCGGATGGCTTCTTCGACAAGGTCGCGGGCGATCTGTTCGACGTCGCGGCCGACATAGCCGACTTCGGTGAACTTGGTTGCCTCCACCTTGACGAATGGCGCTTCGGCCAGCTTCGCCAGCCGGCGGCTGATCTCGGTCTTGCCGCAGCCGGTAGGGCCGATCATCAGGATGTTCTTGGGCGTCACCTCTTCGCGCAGTTCCGCACCCAATTGCTGCCGCCGCCAACGATTGCGCAGCGCCACTGCGACGGCGCGCTTCGCGTCCTTCTGTCCGATGATGTGCTCGTCCAGCGCGGCGACGATAGCCTTGGGCGTGAGGGCTTTGATGGATGGTTGGGTCATTTTTCTCTCATCCCCCTCCTGCTTGCGGGAGGGGTTAGGGGTGGGTTTGTTACGAATGGGAGCGCGACTGCTCGCCCGCTCCCAATCCCTCGCGCTCGCCGGACGGGAAGAAAGGCTAAAGCGTCTCGAGCGTCACATTGCCATTGGTGAACACGCAGATATCGGCGGCGACCTGCATCGCCTTGCGCGCGACAATCTCGGCGTCGTCTTCATATTCCGACAGCGCGCGCCCGGCGGCCAGCGCGTAATTGCCGCCCGAACCGATGGCAGCAATTACCGCGCCGTCCTTCTCGCCCGGTTCCAGCACATCGCCATTGCCGGTCAGCACCAGCAGATTGTCCTTGTCCGCCACGATCAGCAGCGCCTCCAGATTGCGGAGATATTTGTCGGTCCGCCAGTCCTTGGTCAGCTCGACAGCGGCGCGCATCAGCTGGCCGCGATACTGCTCCAGCTTCTTTTCCAGCCGTTCGAACAGGGTAAAGGCATCGGCAGTCGCGCCCGCAAAACCCGCGACCACCTTCGCCGCGCCGTCCGGGCCCGCTTCCCCTATGCGGCGGACCTTGCGGGCGTTGGGTTTCATGACGGTGTTGCCCATCGACACCTGCCCGTCGCCGGCGATAACGGTCTTGCCGTTTTTCTTGACGCCGATGATGGTGGTGCCATGCCATTGGACAAGGCCGCGGGAAGTGTCGCTATCGCTCATGCAGCGGATATGGGGAGCACCGCCATGGGGTCAAGCATCCGCGTTGAGGCCGGCCCAGTCGCTTTCAGCCGGTCCTAGCCGCGCCTAGCCGCCCGGTCCGCCCGGAGCGCCGCCGCCCGTGCCCGGCGCGCCGATCACGCCGATATTGCCGAACAGATCCTCGAAAAACGTGCGTTCGCGTCCGACGGTCGGCGTTTCTGCGCCATCCGGGGAAATGAAGGCCACCTGCTCCAGCCCGCTGCGATCGGCAGCGACGACATTGCCGGCCGCATCGAAGCGGACGGCGAATACGGTATGCTGCTGGATCTTCGGTCGGACGAAGGGTCTGCGCCCGGTCACGCTGGACACATAATACCAGGTCGGTTCGCCGAACTGGCTGGTAAAGGTCGGCCGGCCAAGAGTGGCGGCGACCGATGTCTGGTTGTCCACGCCGGGCTGAACCGACCCGATCAGCGTATTGTCCACGATATAGCCGCGGTTCTCCCGGATGGAGGAGCAACCGCTCGCCGCCAGCGCCGCCAGCATCAACCCGGCCGCGAATGTCGTTTTCTTCGTCAATGTCACCATGCTACGCCGGCCTTTTCAACCTTGGATGGGGCACAGGGCGTCCTACATAGGTCCTGTGTAATACCTCGGGTCATCATGTGCGATGCGCCTTACGGCGATGCCTCCGGCCATGCAAGTTGGCCGCCGGATGCCTTGATCGCCACCCGTTGAATTGCCGCTGAACGATTTTACTGGAGCACCCGGCCATTATGTCCTTCCTCGCCCGCCTGTTCGGCACCGGACCCGACCCCAAGGAGGCGGTTCGCCCGCTATGGCATGCCATCGTCGCGGAAGCCCGCGCGCCGGTGTGGTACCGGACCTGCGGGGCGGCGGACACGATCGAGGGGCGCTTCGACATGATTACCAGCATAACCGCCATGGTCATGCTGCGGCTCGACAAGGGGCGGGAGGACATGGGCGCCATCTCCGCCCGGCTGACCGAACTGTTCGCCGAGGATATGGAGGGGCAGCTGCGCGAAACGGGTCTGGGCGATCCGACGCTCGGCAAGAAGATGAGCGCGATGATGGCGGCGCTGAACGGGCGGATCGGCGCGTATCGCACGGCCATTCCCGAAGGCGTCGGCGCCACAGCGCAAGTGGTCGCGCGCAATTCGAACCTGCGCGATGGTCACGAGCCGCGCCCGATGGCAGCACGGCTGGTGGATTTCGAAAGCCACCTCCATACGCTGTCGCAGGATGAGCTGCTGGCCGGGCAATTCGTGCCATGACCGATCTATCCGAACTGTCGCGCATCGTGAAGCTGCGCGCGGTGCAGCACGATCCCTATGCGATCGAGGCAAGCGCGGCGGAATGCGCGAGCCTGGCCCGGCGGTTCGATCTGATCGCCGTCGCCCATTTGTCGGCCGAAGTGACGCTGTTGCCCGATGGCCGCGACATCCTTGCGCAAGGGGTGCTGAAGGCGCGCTGGACGCAGCTTTGCGCCGTGTCGGGGGAGCAACTGGGACAGGAATGCCACGAACCGTTCTCGGTCCTGTTCGTGCCGCAAAACGCAACGCACGCGCCCGACGAGGAAATCGAGCTTACCGAAGACGAGCTCGACCAAATCGAATATTCGGGCGACGCCTTCGATCTGGGCGAAGCGGTCGCGCAGAGTTTCGGACTGGCGATCGACCCCTATGCCTGCGGTCCCGATGCCGAGAAAGCGAGAGCGCAAACCGGCATACGCGCCGAAGGTAGCGAGGACGGACCACTGGCGGAGTTGCTGGCCGGCCTGAAGAGATAGGCCGGACCGGCGATCAGAACGGTAATTACGGGCCAGTGGGTGTAACTAATTTTGTAACTATGGACCACGCTCTCGGTGGTTCGGTCAAGATAATGCCATGACCGAGGGTATTGCTGTAACTGTTCCGGTTGAATCGGGTTGAGCGTGCCCATCGCGAGGCGATGGGTCCGATGGCCTTCACCATGACCATCGTGCTCGGCGGGACCAGCGCTGCGCTGTGTGTAGGGGCTCCACGCTGGCCCCGCCGCCTCAAAGGGTCGATGTTCTATTTATTGGCGAACGGCTCGAGATGCCGGACGATGATCGCTTCGATGCGAGCGCGTTTGAGGAAGAGCCGACGCACGCTCTCGTTGAACATGGCGCGCACCTCGTCGTTTTCTTGACCCTCGAAATGGGTCGTCTCCCACAGATAGTCGCCCTCCGTGACCACACGGGTGCTGTTTGCATAGATGTTGAGATCACCTGAGTGGCGCAGATCGTTGACAAGCACGGGATCGAGATCCCGCAGACGGACGCCTCGCCATGTCATTTCCCCGATTGGTTCGCCCTTCGACGGAAATTTGAACTCGCTGGTGTTGGGAGGTAACCGCAACTCCGTTGGACCGTGCCGAGTCTCCCGGTGCAGGACGGCCAACGAAGGAAGCAGCAGTCCGTCGAGGTAGATTTCGTCGTGCAGGCAGACGCCGGAAATCCAAGGCAGCGTCATGGGCGTGTGACGATCTTTGCGCGACGCGACGGGTGAATGCTTCATGACATCTGGCACAGGCAGGTGGGATCGCCATTCCAGTGCCTCGCCCCAACCGTCATGCAGGTCGACCGGCAGCCACACGGAAGCGACGAGATCCTGTGGCAGTGTCTTGGTCGCATGCAGAAGCATGGTCGTGAGACGGTTCGTCTTGAATAGAGCGGGATGTGGCCAAGGCCAACCGCTGTCGCGCCACATACGGTCCCTGACGAGGAGCCGCAGTCCTTTGTGGAGCTGTTCGATCGCAGATCCCGGCCCCTTACGGCGGTAGTCCTTCTCAGGCAGCGAGACGAAGGGCAGGCCGGTGTCCGGCGCCGTCCGTGTCCGGACAACCAGACCATCATCGTCGCCAGTCATTTTCAGGTGTTCGTCATTGTTGAAATCCAGCGTTTTCGGGACGACATCCATGAGATCGTCGAGCAGTTTCTTGCGGGCAAGCGTGTAGGTTGAGGGCATGCTTCCTCCTTTGGCGCTGAGAGCGCTTTCGTTGTTGTGATGGTGGTAGGTTGCGGTCGGTTGCGGTCGGTAGCGTTCCGGCCGTCTAGTGGTTTGGCTAGAAGCCGAAGCCTTGCTGCTGGGTGACAGCGCTTTGCGCCTGCGTGGCGCGATTGAGGCGGCGGATAGCGATGGTCAACGCTTCCGTATCCAACATGTCCTGCAGTCGTTTTTTGACTTCGCTATGCTTGGTCAGGCCCTGTTGCAGACATAGGCTTGTGAACCGCAGGTCCTTGGGTTCGCCACGGACCAGTTTGGCAGCTACGAGGTCGGACGGATGTGGTGCGATTGCCTCGACGGTCCTGCCGTCGCCAATTTCGACATGGAGTGACTGAGCGCGGTCCTGCCAGGTATTTCCCAGCGATGCGGTGTTCTCGTCGACGCCATCGATGTAGAATCCGTGGGTCGTGTGGAAGGAGCTACCTTCGCCGAAGATGGCGTTGATCTCTTCGGAGGCTTCAGAGCCGTTGGGGTCTTTTGCCTCCCAATCAGCTGCATTTCCGGGATAGGCATCAACTTCAGCGCTCATTCGTAGAGTGCGTGCTATGTCGGCTCTACCGACGAGTAGCGCTTGACTGCCAATGACGAAAACCCGGTCAGTGTCGAAGTGGCGTGCGACCGATCGTACGGCCCGTTCTAGATCATCGCGACCGATAGGTCGTGCTTGGCTTGGCGCCATAGCTGCCTCCGTCTCTCTGTGTCGCTCACACCGATGATCAATGAAAAAGGACTGTTTGATCGTAGGAGGCGTCCTTTTGGGGTGTCCGCGAGCATTTCTGCACGAATGCGATCCCACGGTTTCGAGAGGAGACGCAACCACATCTGCTCCCCCATAGTCCCACCCGTTGCCGCGATCTCGTTTGCTATGAGCCTGCGGGCGTTTTCGATGTGACCGCGTTCCGCGTGGATGCGTTCTGCGTAGAGCTGATGCGACAGAAGACTGGCACGCTCATTGATGCTGTGTGAGTTCACCATTTTCCAATCTCCTTCCTTATCATACCTTAACATGATCTCCTATCCGTTGTCCCGCTTTCCAGTGAGAGGTGCGATAGGCTGTTCGAGACGTTCCACCGGAATGCCCATGTTTTTAGCATTGAAGCGGAAGCGCGTGACCAGTTCCTGCAGGTGCTCGACCTGAGTGTCCCTCTCGTCCAACTGGCTTTTGAGCCGTTCATTGCGCTGCTCGATGACGGTCACTTCGGCAGACTTCGCTTTGGGCTGCTTCCCCTTCAGCTTCATGCGCTCGTCGAATGCGTCCTTGATGCGATCTTTCTTTAGCAAGCCCTGCCTTGTGCATGGGATGCCCAGACAGGACGCGACCTTACGCTCGAGCGCAGAGCCGGAGAACTTTCCCCATTCAGGCTTCCAGCCCTCGATGAGAAGGACGATTTTGTCTTGCACACTCGTGGTCAGGGCCACGCGTCTGCGTTGTTTGGGCGTGTCGGTCATATGTCGTTATCCAATGCCGGGCCAGCGAAGTGGTCCGGTGAGGTCGCGGTGGGTTGGACAAGTGTCCCGTCCGATATATTCGGGTCGTCGTGGATTGCGAGGATCCGTTCGCAGCCCTCGATCGACTGACGTAAACCTTGAGCGTGATTGGATGCTCCGATCGTGTCTTCCTCGACCTCGATTTCGACACGTTTGAGCAACCATTTGTTGTCGTCTAGGCGGCTCTGCGTGCGATCTCGCGATTGTTTGTCGCCTTTCTCTACGAAGCAGAACTCGCACGTCTCGCAGGCTTGGAACTCGGGGCAAGTCGAGCTGATCCAGTCTAGGTCGCACAGGCCAATGTCAGTCACATGGGCAGTCGCAACCACGGTGTCGCGGAAGGTGGCGCGGTCGAGTGGTTCCTTGCGGCTGTGCACGTCCGCCAATGCACCCTGGACCTTGCCTTCACCCATCAAGTCTCGGAACCTATCGGCAAGTTCTGTCCCGGTCAGGTGGTCGTATTCGGCGTTCTGCTGGATGTCGTCGCGACCGGACCAGCGGGCAACGAGCGCCTGGTCCAGACCCCCTGCATGCGCGAGGGTGTTCAGCCAATGACGGAACTGATGGCTGTTCATGGTCATGGGCGCACCATTGGCACCCGGTGGACTATCGAACTTCTCGAACACAGAGAGGGTGCGCCCTCGCGCGGACCCGCGACCGCTCAGGAAGTCGCCGATGTGCTGGTCGCGCGTAAGCTACAGTAGGCAGGGGTTGGTAGCCTTGGCATCGTGGTGGAAGTTCAAGTGAACCAGGAAGAGATGGTCACTGAGCTTCATACCGCGGCGATCTTCAGGAACCTGAATCATGTGCTCCAGTAATGCGGTTTCCAGTTCGGCTCTGGTGACGTGCACGTTTCTGCCTGTCGCATCGATGCCGCGAGTGAGCAGCCATTGTCGGCCGCTACCGTAACGCCCTTTCATGCCGAACATTTCAGCAACCTCTGCTACCGTATATGTCTGCGATGGGCCGAGATCAGGTCCGGGTAGCCATGCGCGACCCGGATTATCCTCCAACCAGCGTGCTAGTTTTCTCGCAGACGCGGTATGATGACGAATGTCGGCCACGGCTTGGCGTGCAGTATCGACCATGACGGTTGGGATCCATTTGATGTCCGCGTCGCGCGACTTCTCCTTCCAATAGCGCAGGCCGTAGCGCATTTCTGGATTACCTTGCTGGTCATAGACGGGCCCGCTCTCGTCCGTCTTCTGCTCTTCCACCTCGCAATCGGCATGCAGCGCCATTTCCTCGCCGATCCGCCACGGTGCGCAATGCAGTAATTTGATGCTGGCCATCCGCACGACATCACTTGGTTCGGTCACCAGATGCGAGAGCCTTGCGAGTTCATCGAGAACCTCGGACGATGGCATTTTGCTTTCACGCGCGTCCTTGGCGTGTTTGCTCGTCCTGCTGAGTGCGTTGGTCTGCCTCTTGAGTGGATTTCGCCAGTCTATGCGCGATGCGCTTAGACCGTGACGGTCTACCATGTCCGCAATCAGCTGCAGAGAACAGCCAAGACGGTAGGCGGTGGTATGGGAAGACCTTGAATTTGCTGCGATAGCTGCAGCAGCGAAGTCGGCATGCGTAAGTCGCACTGGGTTGTAGCCCCGGTTGGCGAGCAGGTCGTGGAGATCGCGCGATGCGTTGATGATTCTGCTGAGCGGGCCGTCACCTTGGGGGTTCTCGTCCTGCCTGCGTCGGATAAGGGCCTTGATGAAGCTTGCGAAAGGCTCCTCCATGGGCATCCGACCCTTGATCGACTTTGCGGTCCCGTTCTCGTGCGTCGTGAAATAAAGGACGCCTTTCTGCGCCGCCTTTCCTACGGGACGCGGACAGTGATCGGTGACGTTCCAGTCCGCGCGGGCCCAATCGAGGTTCGCGCCGAACGCCGCACAATCGTGTTGTGCGTGGGCGATGAATGCGTTCATACGCTCATCGGCGTTGCGCTCGGGACGGGTGACGAGCCGTTCAGCCATCGGAACCTGCGCGCTGCTCGGCGATGCGCTGGATAACACCTGCGACCTCGACGATAACATGGTCGTTGATTGCCACCATCTTGGGCTTGAGCCCGATCTCGGTTTTCCTCTCCCTTTCCCGAAGCAGATGGTCCAGCACCAGATCGTGGGGACCGTCCATCCAAGGCTGGAACATGGGGCAGGTGTAACAGGCAAGCGGTGCCGCACTCACGTTGCAGAAGCTGTGGTTGCCGCAGGTGCCGACGGGTTCGAGGATGTCGTTCTCCCGATCGCCGTGATGGACACGGCTACCGGCGATATCACCGCGGACCGCCTCATCTTCCCGTTCGACCAGCTTCGCGAAGGCTTGGGCCCGAGGCGCCAAGGCCATCGCCATGGCGCGATCAATGTGCTCGACGATGTTTGAGTGGACATCGAAATAGACGCCCACGTTCTGGAGATCGGAATGGTCGAGAAGATCCGCGACCTCGTAAGCGGAGGCGCCGTTGTCGATTGCACGAGTGGCCAGTGTATAACGGAAGCGCCGGATTGACACCCGAAGGGGTTCGTTGGTTCGCGACGTGACACCGAGATGCTTCACCGCGAGTTGGAGAAGACTGGTAATCTGACTTCGGGTCTTGTGCCATGTCCATTCCGCGAGAGCGTGATTGTGCCCGAACATTGGCTCAGCACCTCGGAAAAGCGGCCTCGCTGCCTGATTGGTATCATCGTCGGGATAAAGGACACGGTTCTCTTGAATCAGGTCGGCGATTACCTGTCCGACGAACCGGGTCAACCGCCGCTCCCGGAACTCAGCCCTATGCTGGACATGCCCTTTTTTGTGGCGTGGAATACGCAGGATGTAGGCGACGACCTCGTCGCCGATTTTTTCCTCTCTGATATCTTCTTCGCGCAGACTGGCATATTGCCCCGCATTGCTGCCGGTCGTGAGCGCTAGCCAGACGATGGCCTGCTCCGCCAGAGGAATGCTTCCATTGGCACGCGAGGCGCGCAAGGTGGACGTCAGTGCGGCGACTTCGTGTGTATCGAGCGGGCCCTTCGTGGGATCCTTTGATCGAACCGCTTGCCCCTTGGCGTTGCCCCCGACGACGATGTCGGCCAATCGATCCGCAACCTTGGTGGAGAAGTTGGAATACCCCTGCGCAGCACACCAGCGATACATCTGGCGGGAATAGTGAAGCTGCCATTGGCGCTCTTTGGAAATGGACGCGCGTGCTTCGCTGAATGCGCGATAAGGAATCACTGTCCGCTGGGCATCAGCTTCATTGAAAGCCGAAGTGCTAATCAGCAAATCGATGAACCTGAAGGCGTTGTGGACGTTCATCGGCGATGAACTTGTGATCAGCCATACGAAATAGCGCTGTATGCTAACTCTGAGGTCCGGATCGATAATCTCCAGCTTGGACCAATCGAGCTGCAGTTTCGCAGTGGGCTCGTTGAGTTCCCATTGGTCACCAGTGATGTCAACGGGCATGCCGCGCCTGTCGATGACGACGGACGGCAGACCATGTTGGTTGGCGCTCGAAAATTGCTGGGGGAACGGTAATGCATTCATTCTGCGATCCCCGTAATCTGCTGCTGCAAGGCGAGTAGGATTCGCGTTGCTTGGCTTTCGATTTCGCGCTGCGAGTAATGAGCGGACTGCTGCGAGGTCTTCGTCCAGCCCATGATATAGTTGTTGATCTGGCGGGCCAGCGCGTCCTTCAGTCCCGCCTTCCTGGCCGCCGCCATGAAACGGTCGTTCCAAGTGTGTCGTAGGACATGGGTGGAGAAGTCGGACGGGAAGTCGTCTGGGAACCTTTCCCTGACAAGCACGAACATATCATAGACGCTATCCAGTGACAGAGGATTGCCCTTGCGTGTGTCGAGGACGATGAACGGCGTCTTTTTCGCTCCCGGTGCTTTGGACCTGTGAATCGTAATGTAGTCGTGCAATGTCCGACTCAATAGGCCACTGATCGGTAGCGTCCTGCCCGCAGTTTTGACCAAAGGCTGGTCGCGGCGCGGATCTGATGGGTCGTGAGGATTGGGCTGGATCGCTATCCGGCTGTTTTGGTGCAGGTGGACGTGGTTCGCCTTCAGGACGAGCGGTTCCGCCCGCCGGATGCCGAGCTCGAAGTAGAGCAGGAACAGCATGAAGTTGCGGAGGCGCGTCTCAGGTTGGAACGGATTCTCGGGGGAGTCGGGCCTGACGATCTCGAAGAGTCGGACCTGTTGCTCCTCTGTAAGGCCGAGGCGCTTCTTCCCGCCGCCTTTCCGCTTGAGCGATTTCAACTGTCGTTCGATTTGTTTCAGTCGCTCATTGACGATGGGCGCGCGCGGGTCATCGAGCTTCATTGACTGCGCCACGCCAGCTGTACGCCAACGTATGTATTGGAGAACCCAGTCGACGCGGTTTGCCTGCGTGTCGCCGAGGACGTTGGCTGGCACCGACTTGCCTCCAAAGACGACCGTGTTCCTCTTGCTGAGTCCGAGTATGAACGCGAGGCTCTCGACTTCAGCCTGCGTGAACAGTTCTCCGGTGCCGAACCGCTCTCCGATGTCGATGAAGCAATCTTCCGCCCATTCAAGGAAGAGGCCGATAGCGCCGACCCGGGATCTCCCGGAATTTGTTGATATGGTTCGATGGTAGGAGAGGCCGTAGTCGATGACATCGAGCACTGGCACTTCGGTTTTGCGGTCTACAAGCAGAGGGAAGCGCTCGCCATTTTCGAGACGGATGATTTTCGTCCTGTAGCTCGTCGCCATTTTCGTTCACCCCATGTTCCCATAGAAATGGGCCACCTCCCGTCGATAATCAAGCGATCGAGGGAAGTGACCCAGTATAGGACATGAGTGCGATGGGATCTCGATAGTTACATTTTAGAGGAACCCGTGCTCATGAATGATGATGATGATGTTATAGTTACAGGTGAGAAAGACGATTATTACCATCTCTGAGTAGGTTAACGTGACATAGTTACGCTAGTCCTACTACCCCTAACTAGAACGGAATATCGTCGTCCAGATCGTCGTAATTGGAGCTTCCGCCCCCACCTGAAGCGCCGCCCGAAGAACTGCCCGAGCCGCCATAGCCGCCATTCGAGCCTGGCCCCGAACCGCCGCCCGAACCGCCGCCATAGCCGCCCCCCTGACTGCCGCCCCCCTGACCGCCGCCACTGCCTTCGCCGCGGCCGTCCAGCATGGTCAGAGTGCCGCCATAGCCGCGTAGCACGATTTCGGTGCTGTAGCGGTCATTGCCCGACTGGTCCTGCCATTTGCGGGTCTGCAGCTGGCCTTCGATGAACACTTTCGATCCCTTGCGAAGGAAGCGTTCGGCGACGTTCACCAGCCCTTCGGAAAAGATCGCGACGGTATGCCATTCGGTGCGTTCCTGCCGTTCGCCGGTGTTCTTGTCCTTCCAGTTTTCGGACGTCGCGATTCGCAGATTGCAGACCTTCCCGCCGTTCTGGAACGATTTCACTTCCGGGTCCGCGCCCAGATTGCCGATAATCATCACTTTGTTGAGGGAACCGGCCATCTGTGTACGTCCTTCGCTTACAATCCCAGGGCCAGCGCGGCCCAGTAGGTGATTCCCGCGAAGATATAGGCAAGGCCGAACAGGTAGGCCAGCATGACCAGCGGCCATTTCCACCCATTCGTTTCCCGCCGCGCCACCGCGATGGTCGATATGCATTGCGGCGCGAACACGAACCAGGCGAGGAAGGCGAGCGCGGTCGGAATGCTCCACCTGGCCGCTATCTGATCGCGCAGCGCGTCTTCCGTCTCCGCTTCGTCCCCGCCTTCGACCGCGTAGGTCGTCGCCAGCGAGGCGACCGCCACTTCGCGCGCGGCCATGGCCGGGATGAGGGCCAGGGTCATTTCCTGGCTGAACCCGACGGGTTCGAACACCGGCTGCATGATCGACGATATCTGTCCGGCATAGGACGCGTCGAGCTGGCTTTCGCCCGCATCCGCCCGGGGAAAGGTCAGCAGCAGCCACAGGATGACGGTCGCGGCGAAGATGATCGTGCCGGCGCGGCGCAGGAACACCCAGGCACGTTGCCATAGTCCGATGGCGAGATCCTTAAGTCGCGGCAGCTGGTAACGCGGCAGTTCCATGATGAACCCGCTCGCCGCGCCCGCCGTGACCGTGCGGCGCAGCACCAGCGCCACGACCATCGCGCCGACAATTCCGGCCACGTAAAGCGAGAACAGCACCAGGCCCTGAAGCCCGATGCCCGGCCCCACGCTGGTCGCGGGAATGACCGCCGCGATGATGACCGCATAGACCGGCAGCCGCGCCGAACAGGTCATCAGCGGCGCGATCAGGATGGTGGTCAGCCGGTCCTTGGGATCGGCGATGCTGCGGGTCGCCATGATGCCGGGGATGGCGCACGCGAAGCTCGACAGCAGGGGGATGAAGCTGCGCCCCGACAGGCCGACGCTCGCCATCATCCGGTCCATGACGAAAGCGGCGCGGGCCATGTAACCGGTCGCTTCCATCAGCAGGATGAAGGCGAACAGGATGACGATCTGCGGCAGGAACACGATCACCGCTCCGACGCCCGCGATCAGCCCTTCCGTCAAAAGGTCGCGCGCGAAACCTGCGCCCAGCGACGCCTCGACGGTATCGGCCAGCCACCCGGTCGCCCCCTCCAGCAGTCCGATGAACGGATCGGCCCACGCGAACACCGCCTGGAACACTACGAACAGCAGGGCGAACAGGATCACCGGGCCGACCCAGGGATTGAGCAGCACCGCATCTAGACCCGAATGAATGCGCCGTTCGCTGGTCTCGGACAGGATCGCGCCCTTCGCGATATTGTTCGCCGCCAGCCGCCGTTCGGGCTGCGACAGATGCTGCCCATGCGTTCGGCGCAGCGCGGGTTCGCCGCCGAGCACGCCGCCTATCGCATCGGTGAGCGCGTCCAGGCCACGGCTTCGCACGGCGACCGTCGGCACGACCGGCACGCCCAACGCGCCTTCCAAGGCGACCGGATCGAGGATCAGCCCGTCGCGCTTCGCCAGATCGACCATGTTCAGCGCGACCACGGTCGGCAGGCCGAGTTCGATGACCTCCTGCGCGAAAACGAGATGCTGTTCGAGATTGGCGGCATCGAGCACGATGACCACGACGTCGGGCTGCGGCTCCCCGCCGAAATCGCCCATCACGACCTGGCGGGTGACTTCCTCGTCCGGGCTGGTCGTGTCGAAGGAATAGCTGCCCGGCAGATCGAGCAGTTCGGCGGTCGTGCCATCGCCCAGCGCCAGCCGCCCCGCCTTGCGCTCGACCGTGACCCCGGCATAGTTCGCGATCTTCTGCCGCGCGCCGGTCAGCGCGTTGAACAGCGCGCTCTTGCCCGAATTGGGATTGCCGACCAGCGCGATGCGCGTCCGGGTCTGCGCGGGCGCGGGTTTGGCGATAGGGGTCACGGCGTTCATACCGGCTCGACCTGCATCGCACGTCCGTGAACGCGGCGGACGGCGATCGTCATGCGGCCTATCCGGATCGCCAGCGGGTCGGCGGTGCCGAACACGCCGCGATGCGCCAGGGTCACCTCTGCCCCGGTGTCGATCCCCAGCGCGCGAAGCCGCTTACCCTCTTCCACCGCCAGCGCGTCCCAGTCGACCGCCGCGATACGCATCGTCGTACCGCGCGTCATGCGGTCCAGGGTTGCCGGTGAATCCATCACGCCGAATTAGGCAGGACAGGCGCTAATTGCAACTGATTATCATTAAGCGCGTCTCTACCGCGCCGGGTAGCGCAACCGTCCAAGGAACCGGGTGACGCTGAAACTTTCGCGATCGGAATTGAGCCATTTGGCCTTGGTCTTCTCGAACGCCATCACATCCTCGATACGGCGATCCAGGAATTCGCGCGTGCGGGCTTTCCCCTCACTCGTATCCTCGGCGAAGATCGCCAGCGTCGCGGCGTAGATACCGCCCAGGGTCAGGCGCTTGGTATAATGGTTGTAGTCGGTCGCCCGGTCTCCGGCCAGCCGCCACATCAGATCGGCGCTTTTCCACGATCGGCGCATGGCGGTAGTCAGATTCTGCGGCATGGCGAGGATGGCGGTGGCGCGTTTCAGTGCCTCTTCCTGTCCGTCGATCGCATCCAGCCGGCACTGCACCAGCGTGCGTATCCGTTCGCGGATCGGCAGCTGCGCGAGCGTATCGGCGGGGCAGTCCAGCGCCATGCGCGCATCGACCGCTTCGATCCAGGCGGAGATCATGTCGATCGCGCCGCCGGGAAAGGCCAGCCGCGCAACGTCCGCGTCGAAGCCTTCCATTTCCGCCGCCGTCGTCACCGCCAGATCGCTCCAGCCATCGAAGATCGCGGAATCCGCGACCACCGGCGCCAGCGCGACGCGCAATTCGTCGAGCGTCAGATCGGCGAGGTCGATATCCGCCTGTTCCTTCAGCCGATCATTCATCGGAATGTCGGGCCGTAGGTCTGCGTTGTCTTCGCGCTGTCGCGGGCTTCGTCCGCCTTCGCGAATTCGCTCAGCAGCAGGGTGTTGCTCGATTGCAGGGCCACGTAGTCGCGCGCCGACCGGCCCGAATTGTCGTTGCGATCGGGATTGGCGCCCTTCGCGAGGAGCAGGCGGACCGTGGGCACGTCGCGGCGGTGGACCGCCGCGACCAGCGGCGTTTCGCCCGCGGCATTGGTATCGTCCACATGCGCGCCCGCCTGCAGCAGCGCCTCGACCGATTCCAGCGGTCCCACGACCGTGGCGATCTGCAGCGGCGTTTCCCCCTTGCCGTCGCGGATATTGGGGTTCGCCCCGTTCTGCGCAAGGAACCGGATCCACATCGTGTCGCGCCGCCGGGCCACTATATGCAGCGCGGTTTCGCCCGACACGATATCGCGCGTATTGACCACCACGCTGCCCGGTTCCTTCAAGAAATCGGTCGCCACGGTACCATCGCGGTCCTTTACCGATTCAAGAAACCGGTAGCCTTCCGACTGGTATTGCGCGGCGGCGGGCACGGCCGTGGCGATCAGGCCCGCCGCGCCAATCGCGCCAATCGCGGTCAGGACGGGAATTGCGCGAAAAACGGCGCGGGGCATTCTCATTCTCCGTAAAGGGGACTAGATGCACGAACCTATTCGCCCCGCCGTCAAAGCGCAATGAGCAAGCCGCCATGAACTTACCCGTAACGACTTGTCCCGCGATCGTCGCCGGCCTGCTGGCGATGGCGGGGTGCAGCGATGCGCGCACGCCGCCCGACCTCACGCAGGCGCCGCTCTACGGTTCGGCTATCAAGGGCGGGTTCGAACTGACGGACGAGGATGGCAAACCGTCGCGCTGGACCGATTTCGACGGGCAGTATCGCATCATCTATTTCGGCTACGCCTACTGCCCGGATTACTGCCCGACCGACGTCGCGCGCTTTTCCAAGGGCCTGGCCCTGTTCGCAGCGGATCATCCCGACCGCGCCGCGAACATCCAGCCCCTGTTCGTCAGCGTCGATCCCGCGCGCGACACGCCCGAAAGGCTGCGCGAGTTCACCGATGCCTTCGACCCCGATCTCATCGGCCTGACCGGCACGCGGGAACAGCTGGAGGCGGCGGCGAAGAATTTCTTCGTGCAGTTCGCCAAGGGCGAGGAACAGGAAAACGGCGCCTATCTGATGGACCATTCCACTGTCACCTACCTGTTTGCGCCCGATGGCCAGCCGATCGCGACTCTGCCGACCGATCTGGGACCCGAAGCCGTCGCGGCGGAACTGGACAAGTGGGTGGCCTGAATGGGCGAGCTGCGGGACCGTTTCTGGGAATTGCCGCTGGCAGCGCTCGACCGCGCGGAGTGGGAGGCGCTGTGCGACGGGTGCGGGCGGTGCTGCCTCCACAAGATGGAGGATGAAGATACCGGCGCGATCGAGGATACCAATGTCGCCTGCAAGCTGTTGGATACGCGTACCGCGCAATGCCGGGACTATCGCAATCGCAAGGCGTTCGTGCCTAATTGCATGCGGCTCACGCTAAAACTGGTGGAGGAGGTCGGCTGGCTGCCATCGACTTGCGCCTATCGTTTGAGGGCGGAAAACAAGCCTTTGAAAACTTGGCATTACCTGATTTCCGGCGATCGCGAAGATGTCATACGCGCAGGCGTATCTGCTGCTAAGCGCGTCATCAGCGAAACGCAGGCCGGCCCGCTCGAACACCATGTCGTCGACTGGGATGACGCCGCCTGATATGGACTGGCTCAATCCCTTCAAGGAAAAGCCGGGCGTCACTATCGATGGGCGCATCGTGCCGATCGCCATCAGGCGCCACCCCACCGCGAAAAGGCTGACCATGCGGGTCGCCTCCGATGGCAGCGAGATCCGGGTGACGATGCCGCGCTGGGGACAATCGCGCGAAGCAACGGCCTTTGCCGCGGCGCGTCTTTGCTGGATCGAAGCCCAGCTAAAAGCGGCCCGCACCGCCGACCCTCCGGGCAACGGCTCCAACGTGCCTTTCAATGGTCGCATGCTGACCGTCGTCTGGGACGCACAGCTTCCGCGCGCGCCCAGGCTCCATGATACCGGATTACGGCTCGGGGGGCCGGAAGCATCGATCGTCCCGCGGATCGAACGCTGGCTGCGCGAGGCGGCTTTGACGCATATGCAAGCCGATCTGCACACCTATTGCGACCGGGCGGGTGTCGCCGCGCCCGGACTGGCCCTGTCGCGCGCGAAACGGCGCTGGGGCAGCTGTTCCACCAGCGGAACGGTCCGCGTGAACTGGCGCCTGATAATGGCCCCCGAATTCGTGCGCCGTTCGGTCGTCGCGCACGAGGTCGCGCATCTCGTACATTTCAATCATTCCGCAGCATTCCACGCGGTGCTTGCCGACATCTACGAAAGCGATCTGCCCGCCGCCAATCGCTGGCTCAAAACGAAAGGCCGCGACCTCTACCGCTATTTCGGCTAGTCGGCGCCGTTGCGCCATGGTGCGATGGGGTCTGGCAGGATGTGCGCGAAGTTCTTATCTTGGCGTGTATGAGTTTCATCAGCAGATTGAATCCCAAGGAGGGCGTCGCCGATTTCTGGAGCGAGTTTCGTCGGCCCAATCCTTATCGCTGGCCCATTCTGTTCGTTTCCATGATGATTACCGGCGGGCTGATGCTCTGGATCACGCAGGACAAGGTCGTCGGACCGCCGGTTCCCTACGAGGTCGATTATATCACCAGTTTCGAGGAAGGGCGAACCGAGCAGGAGATACTGGCCGAAAACGAAGCGAACCAGCGGCGCAAGGACGAGTTGGCGCGTATCCTTGCCGAACGGGAAGAGCGCAAGAAGGAGCTTTACCGCGCTTTGGGCCGTGCCGCCGGGATGGACGTCGAGAAGATCGAACGCGAAGCTGCCGAGGACGCCGCCCGCGTGCAGGATGACGCCGCGCGGGAACGCCGCGCGATGAGCGAAGCCAGAACGGCGGGCGAGGAGACCCATGCCCCGCCCCCCCGCTGATGCCGACTGGCTGACGGCCGCCGCCCGTCTCGGCCTTCGCGGCCGCCCGTCCAGCGTGCCAAACCCGTCGGTCGGCGCGATCATCGTGAAGGACGGCCGGGTCATCGGGCGCGGATGGACCGGGCCCGGCGGACGTCCGCATGGCGAGAGAATGGCGCTGGATCAGGCGGGGGTCACGGCGAAGGGCGCTACGATCTATACGACATTGGAACCGTGCGCGCATGTATCGCAGCGCGGACCGGCATGCGCATCCTCCATCGTCGAAGCCGGTTTGTCGCGCGTGGTTTATGGCGTCCGCGATCCCGATCCACGGACTTTGGGCAAAGGTGCCGCCATGCTGGAACGCGGCGGCGTCGCCGTGACGAGGCTGATCAGCGAAGCATGCGAGGAGAGTTTGTGCGGTTATCTTTTCAAGTGCCGTTATGGCCGCCCGTACGTCACCCTGAAGCTCGCCACGAGTATGGACGGGTTCATTGCGCGGCCGGACGGCGAAAGCCGCTGGATCACCGGAGAAGCCGCGCGCGCACACGTGCATTCCCGGCGCGCCCTGGCCGATGCCATTCTCGTGGGCGGGAACACCTGGCGCCGCGACACTCCGGCGCTCGACGTGCGACTTCCCGGACTGGAACTTCGCAAGCCGCGCCGCGTGGTCCTGTCGCGCAACGTCTCGGATGGCATCGAAACCATCCGCTCGCCAACCCGAATAAACGAGCTGGAACGGGTGCAATATCTATACGTCGAAGGCGGGGGAGAAACCGCGGCATCGTTCTTGAGTGCCGACCTGGTCGACCGCATCGAATGGTATCGCGCGCCGATCCTGATCGGCAATGGCATTCCGGCCTTGCGCGATCACGGACTGGATCGCTTATCCGATGCGCATGGCCGCTGGCGGTTGGCGGAACGGCGGATCCTTGGCAACGACAGCTACGAAGCGTATGACCGTACGACCGACCCAACCGTCCTTCCGCAATAGATCGAGACGTTTCATGTTCACCGGCATCGTCACGGCCATCGGTACTGTTCTGGAAAACGATCTTCTGCATGGCGCGCAGACTGACCGGCGGGTTCGTATTGCCTGTCCGTTCGACCCGGCAGACATGGCGATCGGCGCTTCCATCGCCTGTTCGGGCGCCTGCATGACCGTAGTCGAACGCGGCGGCGCGAAAGGCGACGGATGGTTCGCCGTCGACGTATCGGGCGAAAGCCTATCCAAGACCGCCGCCGGTATGTGGAATGTGGGAACCCCGCTCAATCTCGAAAGGGCGCTGAGGTTGGGGGACGAGCTTGGCGGTCATATCGTTACCGGCCATGTCGATGCGGTGGGCGTGGTGGAAAGCGCGGATGCGACCGGCGGATCGACAACGCTTACCATACGCGCGCCCCGGTCGCTTGCCCCTTTCATCGCGCCGAAGGGATCGATCACCATCGACGGGGCTTCCCTGACGGTGAACGCGGTTACCGATCATCCGGACGGAACCGGTCGGGGCGATTGCAGCTTCACGCTCAATATCATCCCGCATACGGGCATGGTTACCACGCTCGGCGAACTCACGGCAAAAAGCGAGGTCAATCTTGAGATCGACGTTCTCGCGCGTTACCTCAAACGGATGGAAGCCTTGCGAGAGTGAGCGGTCACCGCTGCACCAGCCGGGTCGAATAGAACGCGGTGTCGGACCGGGGCGTAGCCGGGGAACCCATACCCTCGACGACCCGGTTGCGCCCGGAACGCTTGGCTTCGTAAAGTCCGCGGTCGGCCCAGCGCAACAACCGGTCGATCAACCATGTATCTCCGGCCGTCGGGGTTCTCTCGACCGCCGATCGTGTAGCGAAACCGATGCTGGCGGTGATCGCGATCGGTTCGTCGCGCAATCGTATCGGTGTCGCGGCAATATCCTTGCGGATCGTCTCCCCCAGCGCTTCGGGGTCAATCCCGGGCGGCGTGATGACGGCGAACTCCTCCCCGCCCATCCGCACGATCGTGCATTCTATACATGCCTGCTGCATCCTGCCGACGATCGCGCGCAGCACCGCATCGCCGGCAGAACGTCCATGCATATCGTTCACGCGCTTGAAATGGTCGAGGTCGACCATCAATGCCGCGCCGATATCGTGGTTTGCGAGTTTTCCCAATGCACGCCGGTTGCCGACCCCGGTCAGTGCATCGCGCATATTGGCCTCGAAGTGACGCTGCACCAGATCGAACGTGGTCAGGACCGTCAGAACCAGACCGTGAAAGAGGCTCAACAACGCGACGATGATGTAGAAAGGGTTCCAATAGGCGGAAAACGTCGGATGTCGCGACAGCTCCGATCCGAAATGCATCACCGGGAAGATGATTCCGCGCGCTGCATAGCTGGCGAAGCCGAACACTGCGAAAGCGAACACGAAACGATCGAGCCCGGTAGCCTGAAAATGCCGTAGACGCAGAAGGCCAGAAGCGACGATAGACATGGCGACCAAGGTCACCATCGTGTTTCGAATATTACTGCTGTCGAGCGGCCATGTCGCGAGAAAAATCGCAGCGGTACCGATGACAATCTGTCGCACGATCTGGTCCGCCGGCATGGCATCGCCGTTGCGCGAGAGATACGCGTTGAGAATGCACCACAGCATCACCCAATGCATCGGAACCGCTAGCAGAAAGCCGTAGCTGAACGGCGCGTGTCGCAGTAGGTCGATTGGAATGGCGATGGTCCCGATCGCGAAACAGACCGTCGCCCAACCTGCCGCCGGCATTCTTTCGATCCGCCAGACGCCATAGAATATGAATGCGAAGACCGCGTGCAACGCGGGCAACAGGATAAAGAACGCCGAAACCTCCACGCGGCAGGTTTTACTGCGACATTCTAAACTTACGGTGAAAGGCGGCAGGCGCGCACCATCACCGATATGTTGCGATGCTACTGCCCGACTTCGCGCAGTGCCGCGATGAACGCGTCGATATTGCCTTCATGCAGACCGGCTACATTGATCCGTCCCGAACCTGCCATGTATATGCCATGATTCTCGCGGAGACGCCCGATCGTATTTTCGTCGATCGGCAGCATGGCGAACAGGCCGTTCTGTTTCGACAGGGGCCGCAAATCGATCCCGCCCGCTTCCCCCGCCGTGGCCAGGCGATCGCGCACCTGACGCATACGGGTTCGCATGCCGGCAAGCTCTTCCTGCCACATCCGGGTCATATCCTCGTCGCGCAGGACCAGGCGCACCGCAGCAGCGCCGTGATCGGGCGGCATCGACCAGCTGGCGCGGGCGAGCGCGTTCAAATTGGACAGGATCGGGGGCAGCGCGTCGGGTCGCGGCGCTATGGCATACAGCGCGCCGACGCGATCGCGATACATTCCGAAATTCTTGTCGCAACTATAGGCGATAAGCGCTTCGGGTACGGTGGCGAGGACCGTACGTATACCTTGTGCGTCCTCTTCCAGTCCCTGCCCCAGCCCCTGATAGGCGATGTCGAGTATCGGCAATACGCCGCTGACTTTCAACTGCGCTGCAATCCGCGTCCAGTCGTCGGCATCGTAATCGATGCCGGTCGGATTGTGACAGCAACCATGCAGCAGCACGACATCGCCGTCCCGCGCGGTTTCGATCGCCTGCAGCGCGGCCTCGACATTCACCGTGCCGTCCGGATTGGCGTGATCGAATTCGACGGTTTCCAACCCGACATCCGCGATCACCTGCGCATGGTTGGGCCAGCTCGGCACACCCAGATGCACGCGCCGCGTACCGGCCTTCGCCGCGATCGCCACCGCCAGCCGGACCGCGCCGGTGCCGCCGGGCGTCTGCATCCCTTCGATCCGGCCGTTCATAGTCGCGCCGCCGGTCGCGGCACCGCGTCCGAAGATGTAGGGCATCAGGGCGTGCACGAAGCCGAGATCGCCTTCGGGCCCGAGATAGCTCTTGCTGTCCTGCTCTTCGAGCAGCTTCGCTTCGGCTGCCTTGATTGCACCGAACACCGGGGTCGCGCCTGCATTGGTGCGATAGACGCCGACACCCAGATCGATGGTGTCGGGCCGGGCATCTTCCGCGTAGGCCTTTATTAAAGCGAGTAACGCATCGGGCGATCGGGGTTCGAGATTGTCGAGCATGTTATCCCCATGCCGAGCCTCCCGATGCCTCGCAACCTCTATATGCGCGCTTTAAGCGGCGGCCCTACGCGTCGGTCGATCGCTGAAACCGATCAGAAGGGTAGCCAGCGCTGCTTCTTGGAAAAGCGCATATAGCCCGCATTGATGCCCAACCGCAGGCCGGCACCCACTCGAATTGGAATGAGGACCGTATCGCCCCAACGCATATAACTCGCCGTCAGTCCGCCGATTGCGTAGGCCTGCCCTTCCCCGGCCGGAAAACGCCGGAACAACTCTTCCGTATCGTAGAGATTGTAGACGAGCACGAAAGTGTTGCCGGCATTCGCTCCGGCGTCGAACCCGATCGACGGGCCGGTCCAGTAGACATCCCGCTTACCTTCCACCTTGTGATACAAGGTGCCCGAACCATAGCGCGCACCGACGATGAAGGCACCGCTGGCTTCGCGCCCGACGATGTAACCATTGGGTTCGCCCTGATCCTTCAGCAGGTTCTGGATCAAAGTCGCGACTTCCTTCGCGCCGTCGCCGAACAAACCCTGCGCCGCGCCGATCAGGTCGTCCTCCTGATAGGTACTGCCCTGTGCCGCCGCGATTTCGGGATTGCCAGCGGCTTGACCTGCCGCCTGCTCGGCATAGGGCGAAGTGACGACCGGGTCCGCCCAGCTTGGCGCAACCTGTGCATCGGTGTCGGGGGCGGCCATCTGTTCGGAAAAACTGGGTTCCGGTGTCGATGGCGAAGGACGTCCGTCCACCGTATCGACCGCAAACAGACGCTCCTCGACATAAAGCGGAGCATCACCAGGCCGCTCGTCGACATCGTTATCAAGGTCAGCGTCGATCGCGGTGTTGGGGTCGACCTGCTCGATCTGCGCGGAAAGCGGCGTCGCAATGATCGCCAGCGCGGAAAAAGCGACCAGTCCCCATGCGCGAAAACGTCGTCCGGTCGAGCTCGTCATGTTTTCCTCCGCAGAGCGCTTTATCGCTCTTCGCAAAGAGAGAGTCGCCTCTCGCTTAAGCAGCAATGAACCGGCGACGAAACGAGTCCTGTTTGCGATAAAGCGAGACTGGTGGGGGAAACATTTCGCGTTGGCGGCGGCACCATGACAAAAACAAATCCGCCGCTTGCCGCTCCCATCCTCGCCCGTTATAGCGCGCCACCTCGATGCGGCATGCTATCGCCTTAAGGCGGCGCGGCAAGGCCAAGCGATCCGGAGACGTGGGTGAGTGGCTGAAACCAGTTCCCTGCTAAGGAACCATAGGAGTAATCCTATCGAGGGTTCGAATCCCTCCGTCTCCGCCATACAGTCTAAGTAATTGTATAGCAACGATAAAACCGCCCGCAAACCCCGCGTTTCCGCGCCATTCCAGCGCGTCGTCCGGTGCGGGAGAACGGTGCAGTATGCGCATCCGCTTCCTTTCCGTCCGCGTTCTCTAAAGCCGTTGCCGCCACTACCGGATGGCGGTGCGCGTTTTCGAGCTGAAACGAGAAGCAGCGCCAACCGCGCCGCCCCGTTGTACTCAAACCTGCAATGGATCAGTCGAACCCAAGATGCGTCATCTGCGCATTCCACCGCGTCGGCAGTATGCCCGAATTACTGAGCTTTGCAGCATCGAGGGTTGCTGGATGATCCCCGCTCAGGATCGCGGTAACGATCTGCGGGGCAAGAAAGTTCAATCGTATGACCCGGCTGATCCAGGACGCCGTAATTCCTTCCTGCGTAGCCAAAGCCGTAACGCTGATACCTTGGTCGTTGAGCATCCTCCACCAGCGCCGCGCCTTGACCAGGAGATCGACCATGGCCTGATTTGCTAGTGGTGCGATGGTCTTGCCGTCTGCCTGTACCAATCGCATCGCCATGCCGGTCCTTTTGAGCGTGACCGCTGCTACGAGAACGATGGGCGTTGCAAGCTCATGTTCCGCATCGATGCCGAGCAGTTTTGAAAGTCCCGCATGCTCAAGCGTGATCGATATCTCGTGCTTGCCTATCTCGACTGCATTCAGCAGCGATCGGATCGTTGGTGCCTTGCCGCAGCGAACGTCTTGCGCGGCGCTGCTGGCGGCTTCGACAGCCGCCGTCATTCGTTCTGCATCGAGCGATCGGTTCAGTTGATCGATGAGAGCGAGCGGCCGATCCAGTTCGGTGGCAAGTCGTTCCTTTACCGCGTTCTCGAGCTCCTTCGCCGGAATACGAAGCGCCGTCCTGCTGCCGTCTCCCGCATCCGACTTCGGCTTGCTGATATAATAGCGATATCGTACCTTCCCCTTGCAGGCATGGCTGGCGATGAGCGGTTGCCCCCTGTCATCGTACACCCGGCCTGCTAGAAGACTTGGCGATCGAACCGTTCGTGCGTGTTGCGCTCCCTGCCTGTTATCGTTCAGTCTCGTCTGTACCCTTTCCCATAGGTCGCCATCGATGATCGGTTCGTGCAGCCCGTCATATTGCATATCCTTATGGACGATCTTGCCGATATAGATCGGGTTGGTCAGAAGCTTGTAGAGTTGTCCGCGCGAGAAGCTGCCGCCGCCCAGACTGCGACCCGTCGATGCGGTCCGCAGCGGAACCATAGCGCTATCGTCATCGAGCTGCTGTTTCAGCAGCGTCACATTACCAAGCTCAAGATAACGCGCGTAAAGTTCGCGCACCACGCGCGCATGGTCGTCGACGATTGCCAGCGTTCGTCCATCGGGTCCGTAGCCCAGGGGTACCATGCCTCCCATCCACATGCCCTTGGCCTTGGAGGCGGCGATCTTGTCCCTGATCCGTTCGGCGGTGACCTCGCGTTCGAACTGCGCGAAGCTCAACAGCATGTTGAGGGTAAGCCTCCCCATCGAGTTGGTGGTGTTGAACCACGTGATTAGCTTGGCGACCTGCTATAAGTGGAAGTCGAAGTATGGCGGTCTGGAGGTTTCGGACGCCCGGCGGCTGCGCCAGCTGGAGCAGGAGAACGCGCGGCTGAAGAAGTTGCTGGCGGACTCGATGCTGGACAATCCTGTCCTGAGCCTGCCGAAGGGGCCTTGCTCAAGGAGATCAGCGCAAAAGTTCTAGCGCCCGGTGCCAGGCGGCAGGCGGTGGCTCATTTTCCAGGAGGTCTTCGAGGTAAGCCAGCATCATGCCTATGCGGTGCTGAGCGTGGACCGCACCATGGTGCGCTATGTCAGTCGTCGGCCCGACGATGCGAAGGCGCGCGAGCGTATCAGAGAACTACCAGCCAGCGTCGCCGGTTCGGCTACCGGCGGCTGCACTGGCTGCTGTGCCGGGAGGGATGGGCGATGAACCACAAGAAGTTCCGGCGGCTCTATCGCGAGGAGCGGCTGCAGGTGCGCCGCCGTGGCGGTCGCAAGCGGGCCTTGGGCACGCGGGCACCGATGACGATCCCGCCAGGGCCCAACCAGCGTTGGAGCCTCGACTTCGTATCTGATGCCTTCGCCTGCGGCAGGCGCTTTCGGATCTTTGCCGTGGTCGATGACTACAGCCGCGAGTGCGTGTGCCTGATCGCTGACACGTCGATCTCGGGCGCGCGGGTCGCGCGTGAACTCGATGCAGCGGTCTTCGAGCGGATGGCGCGGCCTCATACGATCGTCAGCGATAACGGCACCGAACTGACTAGCATGGCGATCCTGCGCTGATCGAAGGAACGCAATGTGGAGTGGCATTACATCGCACCGGGGAAGCCCTACCAGAACGGGTTCATCGAGAGGCCTGGCGACACGACTACAACCACTTCAAGCCCCGCTCGAGCCTCGGGAACAGAATTCAGACCGAGATCGGGGCAGGATCAAGCGGCGAACCGTATCGGGGGCATGCCCGCTGATACGGTTGTTGCTATCACGCCCAACGAAGGGCATCAAAACGGCCTAAGGCTCCACTCATAGCTGGTAGAAACTTCGGGCTCAGACCACCAGCATTCGTGGTCACGTCTCGGCAACGGGCAGAGAAGGGGGGCTTGTAAGAATGCTCTTGGTCGATCACGCGGCGGCTTACGAGTACAATCCATGCCCGTTGCGACAATTAGGGACTGCCTCTCAGCCTCATCATGACCGGCAGCGAGGCCTCCAATCGCACCGTAGCGGAGCCACTGATAGAGCTCCCAGTCGCCGCGCCAAAGGCGCTGCTGGCGGATAAGGGATACGACGGCGACCGCTTCCGCGAAAGCCTGCTTGTCCGCGGCATCCTGCCGATCATCCCGCTACGCTCGAAGCGCAGGGTGCCCCATTATCCCGACTATCGCCGCTACCAGGACCGCAACCGTGTCGAGCGCACGTTCAGCAAGCTCAAGCAGTAGCGCCGTATCGCCACCCATTACGACAAGACTGTCCTCTCTATGGAAAGCTTCCTCAATCTCGCCGTCATCCGCTTATGGCCGAAATTTTCTGTCAACACGGCTTAGACCGCTCCGACGACGACGTTCGGATCGCTGGGCGGGGGAGGTGGGTAGTGATAGCCCCGTTGCCCGGATAGACCGCGATTGGCCGATGGCGCTTGTGCGGACGGTTCGAAACCGATGAACCTGCTTCCATCCACCCAGGCTAGATCGTTGCCATAAAGGCGTTCGCGCAGCAGCCTCTGCAGGCGTTCGACGTGCGTAGCATATTGCGGATCGGCAGCGAGATCAGTTTTCTCGCCAGGATCTAGTTTCAGATCGAACAGCTGGAATACATTACCGCAGGGATACCAGATGAGCTTATGCTGTCGGTCGCGTACCATCCGGCTAGCACCCATATCCTCCCGGCATTCCGCATACAGACACTCTCTTCGTTCGGACGAGAGAACGGAGAGCCCTTCGACTTCGCTCGGTATTGGAAGGCCGGCAGCGTCCAGTAACGTCGGCATGACGTCGGCTAGACCTATTAGACGGTCGTCGCAGCTTCCTATTCTCGCGCTCGTTGCCCAGCGATGGTTCACCAGCAGGAAAGGCACTTTTGCGGAGCCATCGAGGAGCAAACGTTTGCCCCATAGGCCATGGTCGCCCATCATTTCACCATGATCGCTTGTGACGAGGATAACCGTGTCGTCCAACAGGCCGCATTCCCGCAAAGTTCCGATTACGAGCCGTAACTGATGGTCGATCTGGGTGCACAGAGCGAAGAAGGCACGACGGATTGCCACCAGCCTATCGTTTGGCATATTCGCGTAAAATTCCCGCGTCTGCCGGATCGCTGGCGGCAGCGTTTCATTATTCGCGCTCCATCCCCCCTCTACCACGGGTTCCATTGCAATGTCGCGATAGAGATCAAGATAATCGCGCAACGGAATCAAAGGCGGATGGGGGTGCGTGTATGATAGATACCAGAAGGCCGGCCGCGTCGGATCCTTGCGCTGGATCGTTCGCGCCATTTGCCGGGTAATCCAGTTTGTGGCATGTAACCTCTCAGCGAGATGCCATGGGCGGTAATGGTATTCGTTGTTGCTCATGCCGTGAGCGAACTGTTCCCCGGCATGGCCCTCGTCTGCGAGAAAAATGTCGTAGTCGTCGATTGCGCCAAGTTGCGAACGGCCTTCCTCGGCGAGAAGCACGTCGTCAAAACCAATCCTGTCCCGGGGCGGATAGACATGCAGTTTGCCCACCGCTGACGCCTGGTAGCCACCTTCTCGAAAGCAGCTCGCCAACGTAGGTAGATCTGATGGCATCTCGATTGCGGGCTGAAAAACCCTGTCGCCATGTCGGCGCGCACTCGTGCCGGTCATCAACGTCCTGCGGGCGGGAATACAGACTGGACATTCCGAATAGGCGTTGGTGAACCTCACACCGTTGCGGGCAAGCTGGTCCAGCGTCGGCGTCAGGATATCGTTGCGTCCGTCAATACCCAAAAAGCGCGCAGGCCACTGATCGACCGTCACAAGCAATACGTTAGGCCGCCGTTCGCTCATGGCGACGTTGAGGCTCCTGCGGCGGAGTGGCGCCGTTCCATCACCGCCTCCGTCAAGGGGTAAAAACCGATGACGAGAAGAATGAAAATGTTGGCGATCATCGGTGCGAAGGTCTGGAAATAGACGAGCGAGTTGATGACGTTCGGAGTATTGGTCCCCGCCGGATTGAAACTCATGAGTTCGAGTACGTAGAAGGTAAACCCTACCGATAGCGCGAGACCGATCTTGCCCGTGAGGGTGAGCATCGCGAAGTAGCTCGATGGTCGGGACTCTCCCGTATCATCTTCTTCCACCGAAATGATATCGACCGTCATCGAGCGCAGTAGGACGGGAAAGACGCCAGTCGTTGCTCCGGTCAAGGCCATGTAGGCCAAATACAGGTTTTCGTTGCCGTCGGGGATTAGCAGAAACGTCGGTCGTGCAAGGATGTTGAATATGGCGCATGCAACGGCACAGCGATGTTTACCCCAACGTTTTGCGATGGCAAGCCAGACCGGGAGAAACAGCAGGCCGGACCCCGCAAAAACCAGCAGCAACAGGCCAGCCTGATCCCCCATGCCAAGCGCATGGGTAGCGAAGAACATGAACACCGTGCCGACCATGCCGCCGCCGAAGCCGGTCATGAGGTCGACGAACAGCACGAACAGAAATGGTCGATTCTTCAGCAGGCGCAGAAGTCCGCCCCAATCCTTCGCCGCATCGTCCTTGGCAGTCGCTTCGGCGGGGAAGCTGACGAGACTGAGCAGGATTGTCGGCGGCAGGAGGACGATGATGAGCCACCCCAACGCCGCGACGCGGCTTTCCGGATCGCCGCCGAACGTGCTTTCCCACACGGCTGGAACGATCATCGCTATGGCGCCGCCAATTATTGCTGCTTGCTGGATGACGCCCTGCACACGGCTGCGCCCGTGATAGCTATGGGAAAGCCGCACGCTGAGCGATGCACGGGCGATCTCGATCACGGTCCAGCTTCCGTAAAGCAGGAAAAGCGTGACCAGTAGATAGGTCGCGGTTACGCCGTCGGGCGGCATGAACAATGCGTAGGCGCTGCCCATCAGCACCGGAGTGGCCCAGGCGATCAGCGCGCGATAGCTGACCTTGTGCTGGAAGCGATCCATAAGCGGTCCGGCAATCGGATCGTTGATGATATCCCAGAACCTGGTCAGCATGAACACTGTACCTACAACGGTGAGGCCAAGTCCCATGTCCTGTGCATAAAAGGCTGGTAGAAAAATGACTATCGGCAGGCCAAGCGCAGAAAGCGGAAGGCTGGCGGAAGCAAACCCGGCAAGCCGGACAAATGCCGGTTCACGTCCATCGCCCGTGCCCTTTCCCGTCCGCGTTTTGCTCACGACGAAATTTCCTGCTGATCGCGATATCCAGCAGCCTTTTTAAGCCTGCCGACCTTTTCGCGCAGGTCAGTAATTTCGGGCGTTACAGGTTCGTCCCCGCCGGACAGCGCCTTATCGAGAAACGCGAACGCATAGGAGAAACGCGCATCGAGACTTGGTCCGATGTGCTCAGCCCCATCGATCAGACGATATTCATGGTTTATGTCTCGATCGAACAGGCGACGGTGGAGAAATTCGGTGCCATGATGAAGCAGAAACGAGTCGGCGTTGCCGCATTCCAAATAGAGCTTGATTCCGCTTTTTGCGATGGCTTCCGTATTGTCCACGGCAATGCTCGCGGGATTGTTTTGCCGCCAGTAACCGCGATCGACCGGTGCGCCGAAGATAGTTTGATAAAAGTCGTTGCTGCGCCCGAAGCGGTCGCGCAGTTCTATTTCATCGAAGTCCAGAGCCGCTTCGACACCAGGGCACAATGCCGCGGCACCGGCGAACATACCCGGATACTTCAGCGCTACACGCATCGCTCCCATTCCACCCATCGAGATACCGCAGATGATCCTGTCTTTCGCTCTGTTCGATGTGCCATGCTTGTTGGAAAGACGATCCAGAAAAGGTCCGGTCAGCAGCTTTTCCCAATTGTGCGTGCCGTCGCGAAAATCCATGAAAAGGGACCGACCGGTCAACGGCACTGCCACGCACACCGGGCGGAGAACCTCGTTCCGCCAGGCCTGTTCGATCAGTGGCGCCATCCGTTCGGCAAAGCCCAGACCCCCATCCCCGCCATGTAGCAGCAACATGACGGGTAGCGGATCGCCGGACTGCGCCGCGCTATGCGGCTCGATCAGGGCATAGTCCATCGACCCGGGTATGAGCCGCGACGAGAGCTTATAGTTGCTTCTCGCCGCGGATATGCGTTCGTTCATGTCAAAAAGAAGACGCTAGAGTGATGCCGTAGGTACGGGGATCGCCAAGGAAGCCGCCGAAACTGCCCGACGCGAACGGGTATTCGAACGCGGTTATGGAATAGTCTTCATCGAACGCATTGCGAACCCATGCCGTCACCCGCCACAAATCGTCGTCGGCCCTCAATCCCACTCTGAAATTCGCTAGCGCATAGCCATCGAGCTCGGTCCGCGGATCAAGGCTTTGCAGCGGATTGAAATCGTCGCGGAGCGTCGCTTCCGCCCGTGCCAGAAAATGCACGTTGCCTGCGCCGATTGGGGCATCGTAATTCGCGATAGCAGCGACTTCCCATGCCGGGGCGTTGTTTTTCCGGCGCCCCGATACGTCCTGTACGCCGCCCAGACATCCTTGCGCTGCGGTTTGTCCGCTGAAGCACTGCGCTCCCGTGAAATCTTCGAACGTTGCGTCGGTGTAGGCACCCGATAATCCGAAGCTAAACCGTTCAGACGGGACCGCTTGGATTTCCCACTCGAACCCCTGCGCCCTTACCTTGCCGGCATTGGTCAGGATGAACCCGTTGATCGGGTCGAAAGCATTGGTTTGAAAATCCTTCGTTTCCTGCCGGAACGCGGTGACGTTGAACAACAATGCGCGGTCGATAAGGCGGCTTCGCAAGCCCGCTTCGAAACTGTTCGCGGTTTCGGGCTCGAACGTGGTGTTATTACGTGCGACCGCGGTTTGAACAGCGTTGAAGCCTCCAGATTTCGTACCGCGGCTCCACGTCACGAAGGTCATTATGTCGTCCGACCATTCATATTGTACGCTTGCAGTAGCGGAATAGTCGCCTTCCGATCGATCTCCGGAAAAATCCGTTGCCGGCTGGAAAATAATGCTTCGCGGATCGTTGATCAGGAACCGTGCGTCGAAATCCTTTTCTTCCTGCGTGTATCGAAATCCACCCGTCAGCGATAGGGAATCGGTCACCCGCGCCACGATATGCGCGAAACCGGCATAGCTGCGCGTCTGTTGTTCGTAACGATTGGAAACGTTGCCGCCACCGACCGGGAACAGGACAGGGCCAAGCGCTGCAGGCAGTCCTAGAAACGGCGCAACTTCGGTGCCAAAAATATTGCCGCCGTCGCGGAACAGGTCGAGGTCCAGGTAGAACACGCCAGCCGTCCAATCAAAAGCTGGGCCGCTGCCCGATAGCCTGAGTTCCTGGCTAAGCTGGTTGATCGTAATCCGGCTAGGGTTCGGGTCGATCACGTTGACGTCCGAAAAATCCGCATCGATGTTCTCGCGGTCACCGTAGTCGCGATACGCGGTGATCGAAGAAAGCTGGACATTGCCAAAATCGTAATCGACCTGGACCGACACGCCTGCATCCTTCACCCTAGATACCGGATCGATGTCCTGTGCGATCTGCCGATTGAATGGATCGAGGGGAAGCAGCGTTCCGCCGCCGCCCCTGATACGGCCGTTACGCTGCGCGCTCTCGACGATTTGCGGTGCAGCGCAGCACACCTCGTCGATATCGGTGTAATCGCCGATTACCCGAATATCGAGATCGTCGCTTGGTTGGAACAGCAGTTGGCCGCGAAACCCGAAGCGGTTCCGATCGTTTACGTCCGTTCCCGTTACGACGTTGTCGAAATAGCCGTCACGCCTGGTGCCGAAGCCGGTCAACCTGAAAGCCAGACTGTCGCCGATGACAGGGCCGGTAATCGTCCCACGAACTTGTTGCAAATCGTAATTGCCAAGCGTTGCCTCGACCTCGCCGCCAAAATCGAAATCGGGCGCTTTTGTTATTACGCTGACCAATCCTGCGGTCGTATTCTTGCCAAACAATGTACCCTGAGGGCCGCGCAGTACTTCGATGCGTTCGACATCGATCAAATCGCCGATGCTTTGCGAAGCCCGCGCGGTATAAACTCCGTCGTAAAAAATTCCGACGCTGGGCTCCAGTCCGATGTTGAACGCCGACGTGCCGACGCCGCGGATCGATATGACCGGACGGATACTGGAACTGCCGCTGTCGATTTTCAGATTCGGGGTATAGGCCTGAATGTCGGACAAATCCATGACGCCTGAGTTCTGGAGAAATTCGTCGGATAGTGCGGTAATGGACAGCGGCACGTCCTGAATATCCTGTTCACGCCGCTGCGCCGTTACGACAATAGTACCGGCCGGGAGGCTGGTCGTTTCGGCTTCCTCGCCAGTAGCCCGAATCGTATCGTCTGACCCTGCAGTTTGGGCAACCGCCGCAGTTTCGAATGCCATTCCCAACGCAAGCGTGCTAACCAGACCCAATGCAATACGAACCTTCGCCATCTTACCCTCCCATACGTTTTGTTATGGAAGTTTCTTACAATATAACGCAAAAGGGTCAAGAGAGAACGCATGGTTCTGAAAGTTCTTTACATACTGGTAAATCTGCGCCTGTATTCCAGCGAACGTGGCGCGTTTTTGTAAAAGGTCGTTACCTTGGGATTCAGTGACAACCTTCTCGCACGGCTCAAAGATGCCCAAGGCGGTTTAAGCAAGGCCGAGCGAAAAATTGCGGAGTTCGTACTCGACGATCCTGAGGCGTCCATTCGGGTTTCCATCACGCAGTTGGCCTTATCGGTCGGCGTAAGCGAACCCACAATCAACCGTTTTTCTCGCAGTATGGGTTGTACTGGCTTTCCCGATTTCAAGCTGCGCTTGGCGCAGAGTATTGCAACCTCGGACCTTCCCCCGGTGCGGCGACGCGTACACGAATTCGATGGCAACGACGTGGTTATCGACAAAACCTTCGATACCGTCGGCACCAGCCTCGCTTTTCTGAAAGAAAGCATCGACAAGGAAATGTTCGCACGCTGCGTCGATGCGATGGCGCAAGCCAGAAAAATTGAATTTTACGGCGTCGGCAGTTCCGCGCCGACCGCTATCGATTGCCATCACAAATTCTTCCGCTTGGGCGTCGATTGCGTGGCATATACCGATGTTCTCATGCAACGTATGTCGGCCGCGCTCCTCACATCGACTTCCGTCGCCGTGATCTTCTCGAATTCAGGTCGATCCGTTCCTCTTGCCCGGGCGGCCGAGGTTGCGCGCCGATCGGGAGCAACGGTCATCGGAGTGACCGCTGGCGGAAGTCCGATGACCGAATGGTGCGATCTCGTTCTGGAAATTCCAGCGAACGATACCGGGGATTTCTACGCGCCGCTGACATCAAGGTTCGGGCACCTCGTTCTCATAGATGCGCTCGCTATTGGCGTGATGCTGCGACGGGGGCCCGGGATAAAATCCCAACTGCAATCAGCTAGCGAAGCGCTCGATGATGCTCGGCTTCCGATCCGAGACTGAATTCTCATGGCAGATGAAACAATCAAACCGACCATTGTCGTAGTAATGGGGATCTCAGGATCGGGCAAAAGCACTTTCGCGCGCGCTCTTTCCGATCAGTATGGATGGCCATTCGTGGAAGGCGACGAGCTTCATCCGGATGCTAATATCGCCAAGATGAAAGCGGGTTTAGCGTTGACGGACGAAGACCGGCGACCTTGGTTATGCGCCGTAGGAAAGCAAATTGCCAACTGGCGAACTGTGCAAAGTCCAGGCGCGATAACCTGCTCCGCCTTAAAACGCAACTATCGCGATCAATTTCGAAACATAGCGGATCAACTATGTTTTGTTTATTTGGAAATTGACAAGAAAGAGGCTATTAGGCGAGTATTTTGCAGGCATGATCATTTCATGCCGTCCGGTTTAGTAGATGATCAGTTCGACGTTTTGGAGACACCAAATGGTGAGATTGATATATGCACTTTAGATGCGTGCTCTTCGATAGATAAGAATGTATATCTTTTTAGTACTTATCTAAAATCAATTGTTAAACTGTAAAGGTTATCATGCTGATACGCTCGGAGGAAGTTAACGACTACCGTTTCGTGCTTGCGTTAAGTCTGCGGCGATATGCATTTGGAACGAAAGATAAAAAGGTTTTGCGGCTATCGGTAAGGTTTTTGCATTAGCTTGATTGACAAAGCACAATATCGTGGCGCGAACGCCAAAGTCTCCTTCATTTTCAATTACGAAGCATTCGATTTCAAAGGTTCGGCGCCAGCACTGCTGCAAAGGCATGGCATTGCAGATCATTCCAAATTGGAACATAAGGGGAACAGGTGATTCTCTTATGATCGATATCTCGTGCCGATTTCTCCGTGCTTCCCGTCCAAAGCTTTCGACCCCGGTAACGGGGTTTCCATCAGCTGTATCGACTTTGCAGGAAATGTTTGCAGCCCCGGGGGATGCCGCTGCAGTCGGACTGATACTTTCGCAGATAGTGCCAAGCGACGCTACGGATCTGCCGATATTGTGCGTGCAGGACAGTATGGCCATTCGCGAGTTGGGCAGGATGTTCCTGCATGGTCTACCCCAGGCTCTGGGCCGCAATATCGTCCATGTCGCGGCGAAGAATGGAGAAGAAGCACTTTGGGCCATGGCCGAGGGACTGAAATGCCCTTCGCTTTCCGCAGTTATCGGCGAAATCCATGGCAATCCGCGGGCGCTCGATTTTACGGCCACCCGGCGGCTGGCAGTCGCGGCAGAACAATATGGCGTGCCGGCTTTTCTGTTGCGTGTTGGCGGGCATTGCGACCTCAGTGGAGCACGGCGGCGCTGGCGGGTGGAAAGCCGCCCTTCATTGCCGCATCCGCACGATATGCATGCGCCGGGTACGCCCGTATGGTCACTGGATCTGTTTCGTGCGCGCGACATGCGGCCGCATCGGTGGGAAGCCAGCTATGACCGCACGGCGCATCGTGTCGATATGGTTTCCGACCCTGGCGATGGATCGGTGGAAGAAGCTGAACGGCAGACCGGATGACGACGCCGCCATCGCACTGGTTTCGGAAGGTGCGCATGGCACGGTAATCGACGCAGTTAACGACGCTGCGCGCAATGCAGGTACGAAACCGAAGCAGCGGGTAACCGATGCGCGTGCAGTCTATCCCATGCTGGAAGTCCACCCTTCCGACCATGCAGGCGATGCTGTCTTCTTGGAACGTCTGACACGCTGGGCGCATCGCTGGAGCCCCTTTACGGCAATGGACGGCAACGATGGGTTGCTGCTCGACGCCACCGGTGCCGCACATTGTTTCGGTGGGGAACCGGCCATGCTGGCCGATCTGCGCGACCGCTACGCTGCCATGGGCTTGACCAGCCGCACCGCCATCGCGCCGACCCTTGGCGGGGCATGGGCATTGGCGCGTTACGGCACGGATAGCGCGAATGTGGATATGGCAGGATTGCGGGATACACTCGCCCCCCTGCCCGTAGAAGCGTTGCGTATCGACCCCGAGACTGCGCTGCTGCTGCGCCGGGTAGGACTTAAGACGCTTGGTGCGCTGGCGGATATTCCCACGTTGGCGCTGGCTCGCCGATTTCGTTCTCTGGGCCTTGGTAATCGTTTCGCCAGCCGCAAGGTCGGTGCCCCGCCAAACCCTCTTCACCGGTTGCAACAGGCGCTCGGTCATGTTGCGGAGCCGGTTGTGCCATTGGCCGAACGCACACATTACCGCGCCAGTTCGCGTGTACTCGAACCCGTTCGCCATACGGCAGTTCTGGAGCCGGTGCTGAACGACCTTGCGATTGATCTATGCAAGCAGCTTTTCATGCAACAGCAAGGCCTGCGCGTCGTGCGGTTCGATGCGTTCCGCATCGATGGCGATATCCAGTCGATCGATGCCCACACCGCCGCCCCCGTTCGTACGCCCGATCATGTGGCGCGGCTGTTTCGCGAGCGGTTGTCCACATTGAAGGCGGATTTCGGCTTCGATGCCTTTGCTCTGACCGCGTTGCAGTACGAAGATATGGTTGCGCAGCAGCCGAGGTTGGACAAGCAGGCGGTCGAAGGCATTGCCTTGCACGAACTTATCGACCGTCTCAGCGCGCGGATTGGCGAAGGCCGTGTGTCGCGTCCGGTTCCCTATGCCAGTCATATACCCGAACGCTCGGTTCGCTGGCCATCTGCCTTGCAGGGCGAACCGACGCTGTGCGCAGACGCATCGTTGCAAGAACGCCCGCTACGCCTGTTCGTCCGGCCCGAACCGGTAACCGTGATCTATGCCACACCCGAAGGGCCGCCGCGCCGCTTCCGTTGGCGGCGCGCCCTGCACGATGTCGTGAAGGTGGAGGGTCCGGAACGCATCGCGCCGGAATGGTGGCGCGAACGTTCGACCACCCGGTTGCGCGATTATTACAAGGTGGAGGACGAGGCCGGTCGACGCTTCTGGATCTATCGGGGCGGGGTGGCGGATGATGGCCGCGGCGGCCCGCCGGAATGGTTCATGCATGGTCTGTTCGCGTGATGGGACTGTTCGCATAAATGCCCGACGCCCCCCTCACGCCCGCCAAACGCGAACTGCGTGTCACAGGTCCCGTCGTGGCGAACGCACGCAGCGCCTATGTAGAACTGGGAATGGCGAGCGCCTTTTCCTTCCTGCGCGGCGCGTCCGATGCGGTAGACCTGGTCGAGGCCGCTTATGCATACGGCTACGACGCGCTGGGGATAGCCGACCTCAACACGATGGCGGGTGTCGTGCGCATTCATGCAAACGCCAAGCAGGCAAAAATCCGCCCCGTCATCGGCTGCAGGATAGAGTTGGTAGAAGGTGATGCCTTTCTTGCCTACCCGATGAACCGCGCGGCTTATGGCCGCCTGTGCGCGTTGCTCTCCAGCGGAAAAATGCAGACGCCGGAAGGCGAATGGCAAGACAAGGGCGCTTGCCAACTGACCTTGGACATGCTCGCCGAGCATAGCGAGGATGTCCAGTTGATCGTGTTGCCGGGCGAAGATCTCACCGTTTTCGCACAGCGCCTGCCATGTCTTGTCCGCGCGCTTCCTACCTTGCGTCATATTGCCGCCGCCTGTCTCTATCGCGGCGACGACCGTGCGCGGATCATGCGTCTGGACAGGCTGGCGCGAACCCATCGTCTTGCCATTCTGGCTACGAACGATGTCCATTACCATGCGCCGTCACGTCGCCCGCTGCAGGATATCATGACCTGCATCCGGGAGAAGACCACCATCGCCGAAGCAGGCCATCTCCTCCACGCCAACGCCGAACGTCATCTCAAGCCACCCGAAGAGATGATGCGCCTGTTCGCCGACTGGCCGCACGCGATTGCCGCGACGCGCGAGGTCGCCGATGCGTGCAGGTTTTCGCTGGACGAACTGCAGTATGAATATCCCGAGCTCGCTGTGCCAGAGGGGCGTAACGCGCAGGAATATCTCGAGCATTTGGCCTGGCAGGGGGCGCAACAGCGTTATCCCGATGGCGTACCGACAAAAGTAGCGGCCCTTATCGAACGCGAAATAGTGCTGATCGGCAAGATGAACATCGCCCGCTATTTCCTGACCATCAAGGAGATCGTCGATTATGCCCGTAGCTGCGACCCACCGATATTATGCCAGGGCCGCGGATCGGCAGCCAACAGCGCGGTCTGCTATTGCCTGGGCATAACCTCCGTCGATCCGGCACAGGTCGAGCTTCTGTTTGAACGGTTCATTTCCGAAGAGCGCAAGGAACCGCCGGATATCGACGTCGATTTCGAGCACGAGCGTCGCGAGGAGGTCATCCAGCATATCTACCGCAAATACGGCCGGCGGCGCGCCGCATTATGCGCCACCGTTATTCATTATCGACCACGCAGCGCCATTCGCGAAGTGGGCAAGGCCATGGGACTGTCCGAAGACGTAACCGCCACCATCGCGCGCACAATATGGGGCAGCTGGGGCAATGAAATGAACGGCGAACGGGTGGAGCGCGAAACCGGGCTCGACATGACGGACCCTTACCTCAAACGCGCCATAGCGCTGGCGGATCAGATGATAAACATGCCGCGGCACCTGTCGCAGCATGTCGGCGGCTTTATTCTTACCGAAGGGCCACTGACCGAAACCGTACCCATCGGCAACGGCGCCATGCCGGAACGCAGCTTCATCGAATGGGACAAGGACGATATCGACGAATTACGGATCATGAAAGTCGACGTACTGGCATTGGGAATGCTGACCTGCATCCGCAAAAGCTTCGACCTGATCGAAGCGCATCATGGCAAGCGTTATACGCTGGCGACCACCCCGCAGGAGGAACCGGCGGTTTACGATATGCTGTGCAAGGGCGATTCCATCGGCGTGTTCCAGGTGGAAAGCCGAGCACAGATGAACATGCTGCCCAAGCTCAAGCCGCGCCGTTACTACGATCTGGTTATCGAAGTCGCGATCGTGCGCCCCGGCCCCATTCAAGGCGATATGGTGCACCCCTATCTCAAACGGCGGCAGGGACGGGAAAAAGCGGAATACCCTTCCCCCGGTCCGCAATATGATCCCGACGAATTGAAGAACATTCTGGAGCGGACCTTGGGAGTGCCGATCTTCCAGGAACAGGCAATGAAGATCGCCCTCGTAGCCGCGGAATTTTCGCCCGAAGAGGCGAATAGGCTGCGCAAGGCCATGGCGACCTTCCGCAGCAAGGGACTGGTTTCGCAGCACAAGGATAAAATGGTCGGGAGAATGGTCGAACGCGGTTACGATCGCGAATTCGCGTCGCGCTGCTTCAGTCAGATCGAGGGGTTCGGCGAATACGGCTTTCCCGAAAGCCATGCCGCCAGTTTCGCCCATCTGGTTTACGTTTCCAGCTGGATCAAATGCTTCTATCCCGACGTGTTCTGCGCCGCGTTGCTGAACTCGCAGCCGATGGGTTTCTACGCCCCGGCGCAGATCGTGCGGGACGCATCCGAACATGGGGTGGAGGTGCGCGCCCCGGATGTAAACTATTCGAACTGGGACAACCTGCTGGAACCCGGCAAGCAACCGGGTACGTGGGCGGTACGGCTGGGCTTTCGTCAGATCGGTGGGTTTTGCGAAAGCGATGCGTCGGCGATCATGCGCGCACGCACCGGTTTTTTCGGCGATGTCGAAGCCGTTCGGGAAAAATCCTTCCTTTCGCTGGCGGCAATCGAAAAGCTCGCCGCCGCCGACGCATTCCGCTCAGCCGGACTGGACCGGCGGCAGGCCTTGTGGGATGCCCGCGCCTTGAAGCAATCGCCCAACCTGCCGCTGTTCAGCTTTGCGGAGCAGCGCGACGAGGGACGCGAACAAGCCATCATTCTTCCCGCGATGCCCGAATGCGAACATGTCGTGGCCGATTATCAGACCATGCGGCTTTCATTAAAAGCGCATCCCTTCTCTTTCCTGCGAAAGACTTATGAGGAACACGGGTTTATCCCTGCTGCCGCCCTGCGCGACAGGCGGTTCAATGCCCGTGTGAAGGTCGCAGGCATCGTACTGATCCGACAAAAGCCCGGCAGCGCCAAGGGTGTGTGCTTCATCACTCTGGAAGATGAAGGCGGCGTCATCAATCTGGTGATCTGGCCCGACATCATGGAACGTTACCGCAGCGTCATCATGGGCGCGCGCATGATGGAGGTGCATGGGAGAGTGCAGAAAGACGATGATGTGATCCACGTCGTGGCGGAACAGCTATTTGATGCGACGCCCAAACTGATGTCTCTTTCCGACGATCTGCTCGAGGTGACCGTCGCGCGTGCCGATCATGTCGTCAGCCCCCTTTCCGGCAGCCTGAACCATCATCCAAGGGACGCCAAGATAATTCCCTCTTCCCGCGATTTTCACTGAACGGAACTTTGTCTTTTCCTATGTTCCAACTCATTACCCGTGGTCTTATTCGGTAATCCTAGACCAGATTATCGAGCACGCTTTTCAAATCGGCGAAGACAAAACCTACCGAACTGTCGGCGACGCCGTAAGGAATAAACAAATATTCGCCGCAGCGCATGCCGCCGCAGCTGTAGACGACATTCGGCACATAGCCATCGCGGTGTTCCTCCGACGCGGAAATGATCGGCTGGGCGGTGCGTCCGAGAACCTTGCCAGGGTCCTTCTTGTCCAGCAACGCCGCCCCGATGGCGTATCGCCGCATCGCGCCGACCCCGTGCGTCAGGATCAGCCAGCCCTCGTCAAGTTCGATCGGCGGGCCACAATTGCCGATCTGTACAAGCTCCCACGGATGTTTGGGGCTGAGTATACGCACGCCTTCGAACCATTCCAGCGGATCGGCGCTCTTAATGAAATACAGGTTTTCCCCGTCCTGGCGGGCTATCATGGCATATTGCCCGTCGATCCGTTTGGGAAACAGTGCCATCCCCTTGTTGCGTGCCGCATCCCCGCGCATCGGGATCAGGCTGAACCGTCTGAAATCCCGGGTTACCAGCATTTCGGACTGAATGGCATGGCCGCTATAGGCGGTGTAGGTACCCATCCAGCTGAATCTGCCGCCGCCGTCATTTGCGTCATCGTCTTCCAACCGGGTCAGCCGCAGATCCTCAAGACCGCCTGCCTGAGCGGCGGTCATCGGAAAAATCACTGTTTCCGAAAGCGAACAATCGGCAGGGCGTTCTACATCGACGCCGCTTTCGGGATGCTCCTGCGCGCCGCGAATGAAGCTGGTAGAGGTTGAAACGGGGGGGTCGGGATACAGGCTGAACCGGCCGCAATCCTCGACGATCCCTTCGCGAAAGGCGATCGAGCTGATATGCCCCTCCCCCACTGTCCGCATGGCAATCAGCACTCTTTGCTGCCCCGCTTCGAGCCGGGTTTGATCGGGATGCAGGGTTACGCTTGGATTGGTGACCGCAGCCGATGCGTAGCTGTATTCGTGCGAAAAATAGGAACCGAGCAGCTCCGCCATATCGCGGTCCATCGACCGCGCCGGGATGCCCGCACGCTCCGTGATTTCCTGCGACCGCCGAAGCAATATGTCGCGGACCCTATCATGGCGCCCGGTAAAATCCCGGTGAACCCTGGCAAGAGCGGCTTCGACCTCGTCCGGGGACAGCGCGCGGATCTGTGCAATCAAACGTTCGGTGCGGCTTGGCTCGTCGTCCCGCACCTCCCAATCGAGATCGAATGGGCGCAGCAAGACCTTTGAAGGGTCCGCATGGAGGAACATGCCGCTGTCCTTAAGGGAAACCGCCATAGGTCATGATCCATGCGTCATTGAAATTCAGGCGTTACAGCCAGCGTTGGCTAGCATATGTCAAGGGATCGGAGGGTGATTATCCTCCGCTGCGCGAATTGCCAAGCCAGGACTGATTCCGCTCCGCGGTTCAAATTGATGCCGCCCGCACCGATACCGTCGCAACATTCGCCGCTTGCGGCATCCGCCACCGGCTCGCCAGCGTCGTTTGCTCCCGTAAACCAGCCATAGGCAGCGTGCGCATGATCGCGTGCCGACGCAGTTGCGCGAGTTCCGTGCGCCGCAATAGCCGCGTCTATCGCCGCCCAGGCTTCGATCGGCTGCTGGTCATACAGTTGCGGCGTGGCATGCTCGACACCGAACTCGGCCGTCGAAACCGGACGAAAAATACCGTTCGGACCGGTCTGCCGGCGCGATAACCACATAAGCGCGTCGCAGCCGGCTTTCAAAAAAGCGTCTTTTTCAAGAACCTTGCCCGCCACAATCAAAGCCTGCGGCAAGCGATAATTATCGTAGGCGAGATAGGGCTCGAACCAGTTCCATTCGGTCGTCGCGCAGTTCTCATGAAGGCCCAGTAGATATTGCGCGCATAGCCTGACGATCTTGAGCGAACGGTTTTCCTTGCCACGTGCTGCGATACGGCGGTCGTGCGCAAGGATCAGGAACGCGGCCGTGCGGGGTGAGGCGATAGGGTCGATCGCGCCCAGGACCTGGTCGGACAGGGTCGCCGCCCAGAGACCCGTGGGATGCATGCCATACTCGAATTCGACACTAGCCAGCGCCCATAAGGTGCGGCCGTTGCTGTCCAGCGAGCCGGTATCTTCGAGCCATCTTCGATCGTACCCCATGAAATTGCGGAATGCGCGGGTTTCGGTATTCCAAGCATGCTCGACGAACGCGGCATAGGTCTTGGCCATACGCTCGTACCGGCTATCATCGTCGCCTTTCGCGATAGCCATCAGCATCAGCGCACGGGCATTATCGTCGACACAATAGCCGTGATTGCGGTCGGCGATATCGAACCGGCTGTGCTGGATAATGCCGGTATCGTCCGTCAGCCGGACGATTGCATCAAGCGCAATACCGGTCGGTGGGATCATGCCAGTTGCGGCAACGACGCCACATGCCTTCCAGCGCGCCGACGAGACACGAACGGGTCGATGCGCTGAAGCACGACATTCGCATATTCGCTCCACACCATCGATCGCCCGCGCTTGTACGCGGTATGCGCCATGGCAATCCGTCGGACATCGTCATCGAGCAGATTGCCTATTTCCACGGCCAACGCAGGAGCACTGCGAAAGGGAACCAGAACGCCGGTCCCATTGGTTAGCAATTCGGACGCATGAATATAGGGCGTCGACACGACCGGCTTGCCCAAGCCGACGGCGTAGGACAACGTCCCGGATGTAATCTGCATGGGGTTGAGATACGGAGTGACGTAGATATCGGCGGCCCGTAAGTATTCCACCAATTCATCCGTCTCGACAAATCTGTCGATCCATCGAATGGAATCTGCCACATTCAACGCCGCAGCGCGGGCTTGCAGTCGATCGCGGAGCGCCTCGCCCTCTTGCGCTTTCAGATGCGGATGGGTTGCGCCTAACACAATGTAAAGCGCGTCGGGATGCCGCTCGACGATGGATGGCATCGCTTCGATCATCCGATCTATGCCCTTGTCGGGTGACAGGAGGCCGAATGTCAGAACAGTCTTCCGCCCGGAAAGGTTCAGAAGCGGCTTTGCGGTTTCGGGATCGTGATAGGCGAAATCGGGAATTCCGTGCGGGATGACGGCAATGCGATCGTTGCCGACACCATAGCAAGTCCGCAGAACTTCGCGCCCATATTCAGCCATGACGATAAACAGTTCGGTGGCGTCAATCAGGCGCCGCATGACCGCATCTTGACCCGCCGATGGCTCCTTCAAAATCGTGTGAAGGGTGACAGCAACGGGCACGTCGAGCTGTTCGACGAGATCGCAGATATACATTCCGTCGGAACCGCCGAAGATACCGAACTCATGCTGCACCCAGGCAATGTCGGCTCCGCTGCGATCGATGGCGGCTGCGGCCGACTTGTAATCTGACAGGCAATCTCGACGAACCAGACGGGTAAACTTGTCCGCATCGTGGATTACTATGTCATCGTCCAGGATGTAGCTGTCGACCCGGGGGTGATCTTTGTGCCGCGTCAAGGCTGCTATGGTATCGGCAGTAAACGTCGCGATTCCGCAGCGCTGCGGAGAGTGATTACCGATAAGAGCGATATGCGGCGATCTGCTCCCACCCTGCAAACCGGTGTAACCCGAAATAGGAACGCGATTTTTTGTAGTTGCCCGTCCGGCGATAGGCTCTGCGAGGGCGGATCGAGAACATCGTGAGGGGGATGGCGCAAGTGTCGCCATGACAAATTACCTTTTTTCTGAAAAACTTCTATTACTACAATAACGTCGCAGCGGCGGTCGCGTTGCAAGCTTAACTTTTGATATGCCGCGGAGGCTTTCGAAATGCGAATCGCGATGCTTGCCCCGATTGCCTGGCGAACACCGCCCCACGCCTACGGGCCTTGGGAATTGTTGACCAGTTTGTTGACCGAAGCATTGGTTGCGCGCGGCATTCATGTTACCCTGTTCGCCACTTCGGACAGCGTGACGGCCGCGGATCTGTCGGCAATCGTGCCTGCTCCTTACAATGACGATCCGCAGATCGATGCCAAAGTTTGGGAAATGCGGCATCTTGCGCATTGTTTCGCGCGGGCCGATGAATTCGATATCATTCACAATCAGGCCGATTTTCCGACTCATGCTTTTGCCGGTCTTGTTGACACGCCGGTGGTAACGACCATTCACGGCCTGTCTTCGGACCGTATTCTGCCGATGTACGTGCCGTTCAACGACATCGTTCAATACGTTGCGATCAGCGATGCCGATCGGCACCCTGCCCTCAACTACGCAGCGACGATCCATCACGGGATCGACGTGCAGAGCTTTCCGTTCGTATCGGAACCGGACGAAGGCCTGCTGTTCTTCGGAAGGATCCACCCCGACAAGGGTGCATCTGAGGCGATCGCAGCGGCGCAACAGGCGGGCCGCACGCTCGACATGTACGGTCTGGTTCAGGACGAGCCGTATTTTGCCGCGCATGTCGCCCCGGCGCTCGATGATCCTCCCGATGATCCGACGATCCGGTTTCACGGGCCCGTCGGCGGACGCCAACGTCTGCATGCGCTGGGACATGCGCGCGCGCTGATGCACCTCATCAATTTCGACGAACCGTTCGGACTGTCGGTAGTCGAGGCGATGGCTTGCGGAACACCCGTTATCGCCAATGCGCGCGGGTCCATGCCCGAACTGATCAGGCACGGCATGACCGGTTTCCTAGTCGGCAATCAGGAACAGGCGGTAAACGCCATAGAGCGCGCTGCCGACCTTGATCGCGAGGCTATCCGCAAGCATGTTGCCGATCGATTTTCCGTTGAGCGGATGGCGGACGATTACATCCGCCTCTACCGATCAATCCTGCAATAGATTCGCGGCGGTTCCGGCACGTAATCTGACCGGGAGATTGGGGCAGAAAATAAGGGCGACCGATTTTTACGGATTGACGTGAATCGAGCGCATCTAATTCGCTTGACGAAAGTGGGGAAGCTTAGCATCCGCCGATCCGCAATATGCCTGCGTACCATTGATGGATTGACACAGATGTCCATTGTCCCCGTGCCGGGCCCCCGCCCAACCACTGCCCCCCTGACAACGCCGATTTACGACACACCGCAAGGGGGCGAAACGACGCGGGGCTTCACATATCGCTACCGGGTCGGATCGGGCCGTACGCTTTACAGCGAAAACCTCGATCAGGTCTTTCCGAACGCCCGTCTTGACAATTCGACCGCCCTTTGGGATATCGTAAACGACGGTACGATCTGGTCGTCGCGTATGCTCGGCAATAATCGCTATGGCAGCGCGCAGCTGGTGAACGGGGTCAACAATTTTACCAATAACGGTCTGGTCGTGATGGAGACCGTCGGCGACATCGAATATGGCGTCGTCATCAGCTTGTTCGGACCCAACGAAACACGGCTGACGAACTTCACAAATAACGGTGAAATCTACGTTCTGAACGACACGCTATGGGGCCATAGCGATGACTTTCTGAACACATCCCACGCGTCGGGCGTCACCGCGTATAATTCCGATGCGACGCTCACCAATAACGGCCTGTTCGCCGTTTGGGCAGAGGGCGGCAATGCCGGCGGCTTCTCGCTTCGGAATGGCGGGGAACTGACCAATACCGCCAACGGGCGCATTGTTGTGGAGGGGGAAACCGCCTATGGCATCTCAACCCAAGGCGGTAATACCCATAATTACGGTCTGATCCAGGTCGTCAGCACGCGCCCTGAATTCGCGCCGTCGATCGGCGTCATCAATGGCGGAAATTCTACCTTCACCAACCATTTCAGCGGCGTCGTCACCGCCGATATCGCGGTGTTCGGATCGCTGTGGGTCAACAATTTCGGACAGCTGAACGGCGATGTGGTGGCGGATCGGGAGGGTTTCTTCATCCTTCAGAACGGCGCGACCGGCGTGATCACTGGCAATCTGGTGGGCGGCGATGACATCGATACGATCACCAATGCCGGCTTGATACAGGGCAATCTTCTAGCCCTGAACGGCAACGACCAGATCGACAGTTCGGCGGGCGCGATTGCCGGGATCGTCGATCTCGGCCTTGGCAATGATACCTATCGCGGCGGCGCTGGACGCGACCGGGTCACCGGGGACAATGGCGACGACACCATCTTCGGCAATGGCGGGAACGATCTGCTGCTTGGCGGTGGGAACGACGACACGCTCGACGGCGGCTCCGGAAATGATGGGCTGTTCGGCGAAACCGGGAACGATACGATTATCACCCGCGGCGGCGATCATATCGACGGCGGCTCAGGCAACGATATCGTGCGCTTGCAGGATTACGGTTTCGCCTTCGCCACGGGCGGTTCGGGCTTCGACATTTTATACATGCCACTAGGCCTGCGGACGTTCGACCTGTCCGCGATCCTAGCAACTGGGCGGCTCCATTCGTTCGAGCAGATCAACCTGGCGGGCAATCAGCGGATTGTCATTCGCAACACCGACATCGTCGCTATGGATACAGAAGCGCGGTCGCTGTTCGTCAATACGACGTCGACCGACACGATCGAACTGGTCGGCAACTGGATCGATCAGGGCTACGTCACCATCGATAGCGTGCAATATCCGCATTATTCCCTTTCGGGTCATAGCCTATATTTTGGGGGGTCGGGCACGCTGGCGATCGTTGACGCGCCCACGCCCGGCGCGATCGGATTGGACACCATTATCGGTGGGGAAGCCGCGCCTTTGCCCGGCGCGGCGTCCGGGCTGTCGCTGACGCCTGTCGAACTGTTCGTGCAGGCGCTCGAACTGCGCGAGCTAACCCGCATCGACCGCGAAGAAACCTGGTTCACGCTAGGCGCGGCACCCGCCATCGTCAGTCAGGTCGATGGCATGCAGTTGAACATCGATGGCAGGCTTATCGCGCTGAACGAAACCGGCGCGCAGGCCACAGGCATTTCGATGGTCAACCGTTCGCGGATCGATAACGAAGGTGAGATATCGGTGTTGTCGATCGGCCCACAACAGTCCCCCCACCCCGATACTTTCCCGTCGGCCCGCGATGGGGCGATCGCGATCGAACGTGCCTTCGACGTGCAGAACATGGGAATGATTCACGCCGCATCCGAGTTCGGAATGGCGAGCGCGCTCGGCTGGACGCGCTACGCCGCGGCGGAACCCGGTCTGGCAATCTCTGGAGAAGGCATTGCCGACATTTTCTTCGTTGGAGATCTTGCAACCAATGCGACGAATTTCGCGAACATCTACGTTGAGGCGGCGAACGGGCATGCGTTCGGCGTGACGACCAGCTTTCTGTTCAATACCGAAAGCGGCGTTATCGATGTGGAAGGCGGGCGGGTGGCAGTAGGTGCGGTGACGAATGGCGACCTGTCCAACATGGGCACGATCATGGCGCGCACATCGACCGGTGGTGTCGGCCGGTCCTTTGGTATCGTCGTGGCCCAAGGGCGCGGAAATGTACTGAGTGATCCAAGTACCGGCGAACAAACGATCGTGAATGGCGGAGTGGTGACGGCAGATTACGCAGTGGTAGCCGTGAACTTCTTTTCCTATTCCAACTCCGTGATTTTGGAGAATTCGGGCACGTTGAACGGCCGTGTCGTCATGGGCAATTCGGTCGATTACGTGGCCAATACGGGTCTGATCGCAGGAGCGGTCGAACTCGCTTCGCAGGACGACGTGTTCGACGGCAGCGAAGGCATTCAGCTTGGTCCGATCTATGGCGATGGCGGGAACGACACCATCATCGGTGGTCGCGGCGCGGAGATATTGGTCGGCGGCGCGGGTAACGACACGCTCGACGGCAATGGCAATGTCGATACCGCGATCGTCGGCGGGCGGCGCAGTGCTTATACCATTACCCAAACATCGACCGGCACGTTCCGGGTTACCGGCACCGACGGGACCGATACGCTGACCAATATCGAATATCTGCAGTTCGACGACGTGACCGTGCGGCTTCGTCCGGGCACCGGGACGGCGGTCGATTTCGAGAACGCGTATCAATCCGCTATGAACGCCATTCGCGATTTCGACGGCAACGATGTGGGCGGCCGGGGCAATTGGCTGCGGATTGGGGCAGCGGATGTGAACGGCGATGGCGATGTGGATCAGATCCTGGTCAACGATGCGTTGGGCCGGTTCGCGACCGTGGGCATCGCCGAGGATGGGCTTGTCTATTTCAGCGATCACAGCTGGGCCGGCGAGACGCGCGTCGCGGGCATCTATATCGATCCGCTGGTGACGTCGGGCGAGGTTATCGAGGGCAGCGCGAACGACAGCCAGCGGCGGTTCCAGAACGATCTGGAGATCGAGAACATCAACCGCGTGCTGGGCGCCGACGACTATGATGGCGACGGGTTGCAGGAGGTGTATTTCGCATTGAACGACGGCACCGCATATCTCCATGCCTACATGCATGAAGACGGCAATATCCGCTATGCGAACTATCAATCGCAGGAACAGGTCATCGAATTCCTGACTGCCAACGGTTTCGGCGCCGATACCTATGCCAATTGGTTCGGAAACGCGCAGGAAGGCGGAGCGCAGGAGGACGCGCTTGCTGACGACCTGATCGTTAAGGAACGTCCGGAACCGATCAGCCTCCTGCCAGATATGGACCTGTCCGCCTTGCCAATGTTCGAAGATCGGTCGATCGAAAACTTCGCCTGAACTATTGTTCGCGGCCGATATCTCGAGCCAGCGAACACTAAAAGTAAGCCCTTGTTAATACCCGGTCGGTTCAATAGGTCTCTAAAATGGGGTATTCGCAAAATGAAGTTGGTGCATCTCACCTTGCTGCCGGTGCTGGCGTTGAGCCTGCAGACGTCCTGCGTGGCTAGGGAAGCTCAATCTGCCTGTTCGATCGACGGATTGCAGTATCTGCCGTCCACAATATCGAGGAACGAGGCCTGCGATCGCTTCAGGGCGCGGGTTGCAGCCGTTCTGGAGGAAGAGGGGTATGATGCCGAAATGGATGCCATGACCATGGCGATCGAGTTGAACAAGAACGGATCGGCCCAGGCACGGATCGCGGTTGCGGGTACAGGTCAGAACGGGGCGTATCCTGTAGTTGCCTTGGATGTGATGGATCGCCCGCTAGCTTTACGTGACCTAGACAGGCTGGCCGATGCAACCGCGCGGATGCTGATTTCACGGTCCTAGCAATCGTGGAACTCATTCCGTCGAAGTGAACGAAAAACAATAAGGCTATAATGATGTTCGAACAGGTTTTCTCCTTCAGCGACGCGAGCGATGCCGGCTTTCTGCGCGATGTCGCGGACGATACGGTCGATACGGGTCTGCTTACGGGGTATTCGAACACGGACAAGGCGCGGTTCCATATGGATGGCTGCGGGTGTACCGCCTGCCATTTTCACGATGACGATGGCAAGGAATATCAACCGGGCGGTGCGGGAACCCAGGCAGAAGATACCGTCGCGGGCAGTACGGCGACCACGGCACGGCTTGCGCCCGGCAGTTTCGAAATCGGTGCGATCGATACCGCCGGAGACAGCGACTGGTATCGCATCACTCTGGCCGCCGGCGAAACCTATACCTTCACCACCTATTTGCCAGCCGGCGGGCTGCCCGACAGCATCCTGACGTTGCGCAATGCGTCCGGCGGAGCCGTCGCCACCAATGACGATGCCAGCCTGGATGCCAATCTTCTCTACTCCGAAATCGTGTTTACCGCGACGACCGGCGGAACGTATTATCTCGACGTGACCGGCTATTCGTCTGCGACCGGGCAGTTCTTCATTTCCAGCTCTCGCCCGGTTCGCGACGATGCGTTGGGCAGCACGGCGACCAATGCGCGGCTGACGCTGGGTGCGGACGCGACTCAAAGCAGTCTTGCCCAAACGGGCGACCGGGACTGGTATGCGGTAACGCTGCAGGCCGGCGAGACCTATACGTTCACCACCAGCAATACGGGCAACGCAACCGATGTCGACACCACGCTGACGCTGCGCAACGCGCAAGGCGCGGTCATGGCCTATAATGACGACAGTTCCGGCACCTATTCGCAGGTGCGGTTCGAAGCGACGTCGAGCGGAACCTATTATATCGACGTAGGCGGCTTTGCTGACTCCGAACAGGGCACTTATCAGATCGAAGCCGCGGTTGCAGAACCGCTTACGGAATTCACGAATGACGAGATCGCCGATCAGCTCGTCAACGGCTATTGGGGCGGCGCCGGGTCGGAGCGTTCGTTCAACGTGCGGGCCGGCGGCGCGCTGTCGGTCAATGTCACCGGTCTGACGGAGGAAGGGCGTTTTCTGGCACGCAGTGCCCTGCAGCTATGGGGCGACGTGCTCGGCATCCGGTTCTTCGAAGTCAATACCGGCGGATCGATCGTGTTCGACGATAATGAAGACGGCGCGTTCGCAACCTCTACCCGCGTGGGCAACGCGATCACCAGTTCGCAGGTCAATATCTCGACCGCGTGGCTGTCGAGCCAGGGCACCACGCTCGACAGCTATGCGTTCCAGACCTATCTGCATGAAATCGGTCATGCGCTCGGGCTGGGACACGCTGGAAACTACAACAGTTCCGCCAGCTACGCGCAGGATGCGAACTACCTGAACGACGCGTGGGCGACCACGGTCATGTCCTATTTCGACCAACGGGAGAACAGCTTTTTCTCAGACCTGAATTTCAGCCGTGCTTTCGTGATTTCGCCCCGTACCGCGGACATCGTCGCGATCCAGGAACTTTACGGCGTGGCGACGACGACCCGCACGGGAGACGATGTATATGGCGTCGGCAACACGACCGGGCGCGCGATATACGGCACGGGCGCGGAGGTAAGCGATCCAGCCGGAAATTTGCTGGCGTTCACCATCTTCGACAATGGCGGCGAAGACACGCTTAACTATTCCACCTATTTGGCCGCGCAGCGTATCGATCTGAACGAAGAAGCCTTTTCGGATGTCGGTGGCAGCATCGGCAACATGACGATCGCACGCGGAACGGTAATCGAAAATGCGATCGGCGGACGCGGGGCCGATACGCTGATCGGCAACGACGTCGGCAACGTGCTTACGGGCGGTGCCGGTAACGACACGATCGACGGCGGCGGCAATGTCGATACCGCGATCGTCAGCGGGCGGCGCAGCGCCTATACGGTGACGCAGACGACAACTGGCGTATTCCGCGTAAGCGGAACCGACGGCACCGATACGCTGACGGCGGTCGAATATCTCCAGTTCAGTGACATGACCCTGCGCCTACGCCCCGGCACCGGCGTCCGCGTCAATTTCGAAACGGCAGACACCTCCGTCTATCAATCCGCTATGAACGCCATTCGCGATTTCGACGGCAACGATGTGGGCGGCCGGGGCAATTGGCTGCGGATTGGGGCAGCGGATGTGAACGGCGATGGCGATGTGGATCAGATCCTGGTCAACGATGCGTTGGGCCGGTTCGCGACCGTGGGCATCGCCGAGGATGGGCTTGTCTATTTCAGCGATCACAGCTGGGCCGGCGAGACGCGCGTCGCGGGCATCTATATCGATCCGCTGGTGACGTCGGGCGAGGTTATCGAGGGCAGCGCGAACGACAGCCAGCGGCGGTTCCAGAACGATCTGGAGATCGAGAACATCAACCGCGTGCTGGGCGCCGACGACTATGATGGCGACGGGTTGCAGGAGGTGTATTTCGCATTGAACGACGGCACCGCATATCTCCATGCCTACATGCATGAAGACGGCAATATCCGCTATGCGAACTATCAGTCGCAGGAACAGGTCATCGAATTCCTGACCGCCAACGGTTTCGGCGCCGATACCTATGCCAATTGGTTCGGAAACGCGCAGGAAGGCGGAGCGCAGGAGAACTTGCAGACGATCAAGCCGGTCGCCGCTGCCCCCGGCGAATTTGTCTGGGACGCCGCCTATATCGAGGCGAACACGATGGAAACCCAGCCCTTCCAGTTGGTCGAAAGTTTCGCATAGGCGATTTGCCGGGCTGGCGGGAATAGAATGACGGACCGCCGTTGCATTGTCTTTCCCGGCGGCCGGGCTTAATCGGCGCGCCATGGCCGGGGCGTGGATCAATTTCGTTTTGCGAAGACTTGCCCTTGCGGTTTCCGCCGGAACCGCGCGACGGGACTCCATCTGCGCAGCCGTCTTGCTGTTTGCCCTGATCCCGGTCCCGGGAGAGGCGCAGGACGATAGCATTTCCCCTGCGACCTATGGTCCGCCAGCCGCGTCAACGACGCGCGACGTTCCGATTGCAATTCCAGTCCCTCTCGATCGGGTCGCGTCCCTCGCGCTGGCGACTCATCCGACCATCGCCGCCGCCGATGCGGAGGCGACGGCGCTGAACGCGGAATTGCGCGGGGCGCGGCGGGGGCGCTATCCCAACCTTTCGGTGGAAGCCCTGGCGGCCACGTCGGGTTCGTCCTTCGCGGATCAGGACGGACTGGCATTGAACGCCGCTATCGAACAGCCGATCTGGTCTGGCGGACGGGTCACGGGCGAGATCGAGCGCGCGCGCGCTACCTTACGCGCAGGGGAAGGCCGCGTGGACGAGGCCGAACGCCGGATAATAACGAGAGTGATCGACGCCTATTATGAGTACGTGCAGGCGGCCGAGCGGACCGGCGTGCTGGAGGACAGCCTGCGCGAACATCGCGACCTTCTGGGCTCGATCGAACGCAGGGTGCAGCAGGAAGTCTCGCCGCGCATCGATTTCACCCTGGGCCGTTCGCGCACCACGCAGGTCGAGATCGACCTGACCGCTACGCGCGAACTGGGCGAGATCGCCCGTCTGCAACTGCTTGATCTGACGGACGGCGTCGCCATCGAACCCGATCTGCCGCCGGCCAGTGTCGTCAACACCCTGCCGCCCGAAGATCTGGCTCTGACGGAGGCGCTGGCCTGCGATCCAAGCCTTGCCGTGCTCACCGATCTGGTCGCGGTGGCGGAGGCTGAAAGCGACCTGGCGCGCGCGCGATTGCTGCCGCAATTATTGCTGCAACTGTCGCAGAACGAGATTACCGGCACCCGCGCCGCCGCCGTCCTCCGCATGCGGCTGGGCAATGGCGCGGCGGAGTTCACGGCGGTCGAGAGCAGCGATGCGCGGATCCTTCGCGCGCTGGCGGAATTCGGCGATGCGGAACGGCGCCAGCGCGAAGAGCTGCAGCGCGTCTTTATCCGCCTGCGCGCCGCTTATGCGCGGATCGAAGTCAATGCGGCCGCCGCCGATGCGGCCGAGCAGATCGTCGCCAGCTATCGCCGCCAGTTCATCGCTGGACGGCGCAACTGGCTGGACGTGATGAACGCGGTGCGCGAAGCCGCCGATGCGCGCCTTGCCGAAAGCGACGCGCGGGTGATGACTGCGATGGGCGCGGCGCAGATCATGGCGCTGACCTGCCGCTGGACACCCGCCGCAGGAGACAGTGCGGCATGACCATCAGCAGCCTGGAACAGTCGGTCGAACATTACGCGCGCGCGACTGGAAAACCGCTTTACCCGCGCTGGAACGACGAATTGCGCGATGTCGAATTGCCCGATGGCGATGCGGCGCTGGCGACCCTGCTTGATGCGCTGGCGTGGACACCCGCACGCATGATCGAGGGGCGCCCCCGCCCCGATCAGTTTCCCCTTATCGTCCATGACCCCGTGGCAGGATGGTCCGTCGCGCGGCAATGGGACGGACCCGATCACATGGCGCTGGTCGGGGAACGGGGCACGCTGCCCTACGATGCCGACCAGCGATTCTTCGCCATCGATCTTCCCGATCCGCTGGCCACGGCGGAAGGTGGTTCGATTTCCGTATTCTGGCGTGCGATCAAGCGGCGCAAGCAGCCGCTGGTGATGGCGGGCCTCGCCACGGTGTTCGCCAACCTGCTGACGCTGGCGACCTCGCTCTATTCGATGCAGCTCTACGACCGGGTCATCCCGCTCGCCAGTTTCGACACGCTGTTCGTGCTGACGCTCGGCGTCGTGTTCGCGCTGGTGCTCGACTTGTCGCTGCGGTCGCTGCGCGCGGTGCTGATCGAAAAGGAAGCGCAGGATATCGATGTCGAGGTGAGCGAGTTCTTCTTCGCCCGCGCGCAGGCCATCCGGCTCGACGCGCGCCCGCCGGGCATCGGCACGATGGCGGCGCAATTGCGCGGGCAGGAACAGGTGCGGCAGGTGCTGTCGTCGGGATCGCTGTTCATGCTGGCCGACCTTCCCTTCGCGCTGTTCTTCATCTTCGTCATCGCGATGATCGGGGGTCAGCTGGCGCTGGTTCCGATCATCAGCCTGCCGGTCGCGCTGATCTTCGCGTGGATCCTGTCGCGCATCATCCGGCGCGGCACCGACCGCGCGCAAGTGAGCGGAAACCGGAAGAACGGAATGCTGGTGGAATCGCTGGACGCCGCCGAAACCGTCAAAGCCAATCGCGGCGGCTGGTTCATGATGGGCCGGTGGAACCGCCTGGTGCGCGAGGTGCACCATTACGACCTCCCCGTCCGCAAGGCATCGGCAGTGGCGGGATCGCTATTCTCCTCTCTTCAGCAGGCGGCGTATATTGGCATCATGGGTTGGGGCGCCTATCTCGCCGCGACAGGCAGCATCACGACCGGCGCGCTGCTTGCCTGTTCGATCATCGCGGGGCGGATCAATGGTCCGTTGGTCGCGCAACTGCCCAATCTGATCGTCCAATGGGGCTATGCGCGATCGTCGCTGAAGGCGCTGGACGGGATCATGAAGCTGCCTCTGGACAACGCGAGTTCCGCGGGGGCGCTGCGCCCCGAAATAATCAAGGGCGGCTATCGCCTGAAAGACGTGACCTTCGGCTATGGCAAACCACAACAGGCAGCCGAAGGCCAGAACCTGTCGCAGGCTTTGGAGATAGCGGCGCTCTCGATCGAACCAGCGGAACGGATCGCCGTCATCGGCGGGATCGGTTCGGGCAAATCGACTCTGCTCAAGCTTATGTCCGGCCTCTATTCGCCGCAGCAGGGCAGCGTCCTTCTCGGTAATATCGATCTTGGCCAGATCGCGGAGGATATCGCGCGCGGCCATGTCGGTTATGTCGCGCAGGATGCCCGGCTCCTCAATGGCAATCTGCGCGACAATCTGGCGATGGGCCTGGGCGATCTCAGCGATGCGGACATTCTAGCGATGGCGGAATCGACTCATCTCGACCGGCTGATCGCATCCCGGCAGGAGGGGCTGTCGCTGCCCATACAGGAAGGCGGGCGCGGCCTGTCCGGTGGGCAGCGCGCCCTCGTCCTCATCAACCGACTGCTTTTGTCCGACCCCAAGGTCTGGCTGCTGGACGAACCGACCGCCTCGCTCGACCAGAACACCGAACTGGCCGTGCTCGACACGATCGACAGCCACCTGGGCGACGACCGCATATTGGTCATGGTCACGCACAAGATGCAGCTGCTCCCCCGCTTTACCCGCGTCATCATAATGGCGGGCGGGCGGATCATCCGCGACGGCCCGACACGCGAAATCCTGCGCGATCTGCTGCCCAAGGACGCGGAACGCAAACCGGTTCCGGCGCAGGATGCGGGCGTGGTGACCAGCAAGATCATCGGGCGCAAATCGTGATGCTGAAAAGCCTGCGCCCCGCCCACTGGATCATCATCGCCATCTGCGCGGCGCTCACCGGGTTCATCGCGTGGGCGCAATGGGCCGAGCTTGACCAGGTCACCCGCGCGCCGGGACGCGTGACCACATTCGACCGGGTACAGGTGGTGCAAAGCAAGGAGGGCGGCGCGATAAGCGCGATCAATGTACGCGAGGGCGACACTGTCGAGGCGGGCGACGTGCTGGTCGAACTCGACACCATTCAATTGTCCGCCAGCGCGGAGGAAGTGAACGCCCGTGTCGCCGCGCTGCAAAGCCGCATGGCGCGGATCGACGCCGAACTGTTCGACAAGCCCCTGCGCTTCCCTGCCGAGCTGGCGCGCTACCCTGAATTCACCGCCAACCAGCGGCAGCTGTTTACGCGGCGCAAGGCGGCGCTGGCGGCCGAATTGCGCAGTTTGCAGGCCACCGTCCGGTTGCAGCAGGAAGAGCTCGATCTCAATCTGCCGCTCGTCGAAACCGGCGATGTCGCGCGGGCCGAGATCATTCGGATGCGGCGGGCCATCGTGGAAACGAAGGGCGGCATATCGAACATCCGCGCGCAATATGTCCGCGACCTGCAAACCGAATTCGCCGAAACGGAAGAGGAGTTGGCCGCCGCGCAGCAGATCGCCGCGCAGCGCGAGGACAGCCTGAGCGGTGCCACGATCGTCGCGCCGGCCGACGGCATCGTGAAGAACATTCGCCTGTCCACGGTCGGCGGCATCCTGCGCCCCGGAGACGAGGTTATGCAGATCGTCCCCACCGGACAGAAACTGATCGTGGAGGTGAAGGTACCGCCGCGTGACATCGCCTTCATCAATTCCGGGCAACAAGCCCGTATCAGTTTCGATGCGTTCGACAGTTCCGTCTATGGAACGGCCGACGGCACGGTCACCTATATCAGCCCGGATACGCTATCGGACGAAGCGCAGGACGGATCGGTCAACACCTATTACCGCGTCGATCTGGAAGTCGACACCTCGACCATGCGGCGGCGCTTCGTGGACGAAGCGGGCGATCTGCAACCGGGCATGACCGCAACGGCGGAAATCCTGACCGGATCGCAGACGGTATGGGAATACCTGACCAAGCCGATCCTTAAAACGACGCGGCAGTCCCTGCAGGAACGCTAGGCTACCCGCCGGGTCCGCCACAGGACCAGCACGACGTAACTTAGCCATCCTGCCGCTACGAAAGTGAACAGGATCAGGAATGGCGCGGCGAAACCCGCAACGATCGCGATCGCAGCGGCCAGCGCGTAGAAGTCACGCATGGTCAGCCAGACGAGCCATTGCATGGCCGGCGATCGGCCGCCGCGTACGTGGTGCTTCACGGTGTCGAAGGTGAGCGGCCCGCCCGCCTGTTTCGCCCTTCGTCCCAGCAGAACGGTGCCGATGGCGAGGATAGCCAGTCCTGCCAATCCGACCTGTGCTACAAACACATCTCCGCCGAGCCAGAGATTGACGCTGACGCCGCCCAGAAACGCAAAATTGGTCGCGGCGTCGCACAGGCTGTCCGCCCGGGCGCCGGCGTCGGACTCCTGCGCGGTTGCACGCGCGATCTCTCCATCCACGCCGTCGATCATGGACGCTAACTGGAATAGCACGCCACCCGCTATCAGACCCGCCCCGCCCCCCGCCAACAGGCTTAGCAGCATCGCGATGCCGACAAAGGCCGCGATCGCTGTCGCATGCACAGGCCGGACATTCTCGAATTTCAACCATTGCCGCGTTATGGCCCGCGACACCGGCCGGTTCAGGTAGCGGGAGACGATCCCGTCCGCCCGTTTGCCTGTCCCTGCTATAATGGACCATCCCAAGCGATCGAGGCGATCGATGACGTCCGCCGGGCCGCCACCCGCGCCAGGGTCGCCGGTCAGCAACGCTTCGTCCGGCAGCGATCCTTCGGGCGGCATGTCCGGCGCGGTCCCGGCGGCCCACACTATCCGACCAGCGGCCAGTCGCTCGATTTCCCTCCGGCAGAAAGGCGTCGGTACAAATCCACCCGGCGCGATGATCGAGACCGATCGGACCGACGCGTCGTCTGACAGAAGCGCCACGGCGCGAGCCGCGGCGGGAATGCCAGCGACGAGGTAATTGGCAGTTTTCGATGAAGCGAAGTGAAGCACCCGGTCAGGCATTTGCGGACGTTCGACCCCTTTTTGCCTAACGGCTTGTCCCGATCTTGATACGCCTATAGGACCGGGCGCACGGCGGGCAAGCGGTCCGGCAAGCTCTTTCGACCGGATGGGATGTCATGCCGAAGGCGATGCAAGGCTCGGGTCTGGCAAGACCCGCCGAACTGCAGGACGGACTGAACCGCCACCTCTATCACCCGCTGGCCCGGCGCCTGGCGCAAGCGGTGAACGACACGTTCGTCACTCCGAACATGATATCGATCGCCGGGGGTGTGGCGGTAATCCTTGCTGCGATCGTCTACTCTGTAGCGGATAGTCCATTAGCAGTCGGTATCGCCCTGTCGCTGCATATGCTCTGGCATGTTCTCGACGGCGCGGATGGCGATCTGGCGCGGCTGCGGGGCACCAGCAGCCCGGCAGGGGAAATGGTTGACGGAGCGGCGGATTATTTGAGCCACGGCATTCTCTATCTGATGCTAGGCTATGGATTGCATATCCAGATAGGGCCGCTTGGCTGGGCTGTCACCGCTAGCGCGATCGTGAGTCGGATCGTCCAGGCCAGTTTCTACGAAACGCATCGTCGCCGCTATCAGTACCATGCTTATGGCACGTCGTGGCTGGGCGTAGCTCATTTGCACGGCAACCGGCATGCACTGACCCTCGGCGCTGCGGCCTATCTCGGTCTGGCACGCATGCTGATGCCGCGGGCTATGGCCATCGATCGACGCCTTCGCGACGGCGGCGACGAGAAGCATATCATGCGTTCCGCAGCCCGTCGATACCGCCCCTTGCTCCGATGGATGCAGCCTTTGGGCGCGAATGGCCGGACCATCGTTCTAGGCTTGTCGATGCTTGCAGGATCGCCGCTTTATTTCTTCCTGTACGAGATCATTCTGCTGAACATCCTGCTGCTGCCGCTCCTCATTGTCCAAGGCCGGATCGACCGGTCGATCCTGCGCGCGGTCCAGCTTGCCGATACGACGCGAGAACCGAACGATAGATAGCGATATTTGCGGCCGCGAATTCGCGCCAGTCGAGTGTGGCCGCGTGCGCCAGCCCTTTCGCCCTGCAATCGTTTCGAAGCGCAGCATCGTCGGCGAAACGCCGCAGCGCCGCCGCAATCGTTTCGACATCGCCCGCATCGACAAGGACGGCCGCCCCCGCGGTTACTTCGCGCATTGCGGATCGGTCGCTCGTGATGACGGGGCAGCCGCTGGCCATGGCCTCTGCCAAGGGATTGCCGAAGCCTTCGCACAGGGAAGGATGAAGCAGGACGAGGGCTGCGCTGTAAAGCTGCACGAGTTGCCTGCGCGATATCTGCTCAAGAACATGGACGCGGGACGCAACGCCGTGCCGGATGATGGCCGAACGTGTTTCGCCGCCGTGCCGGCGCCGTCTTTGTACCATGACCAGGTCGATGTCGTCCCGGTCGCCGAACGCCCGGGCGAAAGCTGCGATGGCGGCACGATGGTTCTTGTAAGGAGCATCCTGCCCGACGACCAGGACGAAGTGTTTTCGGGGATCGAGGCCAAGTTCCTCGATGGTCGCATCATCGCGGTCGGCTGGCGCGAATTCGTCCGATACGCCCGATCCGGCAAGGCGAACGCGGTCCGCATCGTAGCCACGATCGTAGCGCAGGATGGCATCGCGTGTCGCTTCGCTGGGGCAGACGATGACAGCCGAACGGCACAACGCGCGGCGCATTCCATTGGCGTAGAACAGGCGCTCCGCCCGTCCGTAAGGCCTGTCGTTGCACCATTCGGGGTTCGTCAGCCACATCATGTCGTGAATCGTCGTCACCGCAGGCATCGTCAGTCCGGCCGGCAGGATGTTGGAAGGGGCATGGAACAGATCGGCCGAACGCAGATCGACCAGTCGCGGCAGCAACCACATGCTGGCCGGCGTATTGGGACCATAAGGCACCGCCGTCTCGCGTATGTTGGGCGCATTGCCTAACGGCGCATCATGCGCGGCGTTGCGCAGCAGGTGGAATTGCAGATCGGGTGCGAGGGCGGGCGCATGATCGCACAACGCCCGCACCATCTCCGCAATGCCGCTTGGCCGCGGGCCGATATACCGGCAATCGATGCAAATTTCGGGCAAAGGCGAATGTCCTGCGATCTTCGCCGGTGGATATGGCAGCCGCCTGCATCACCGGCAATTCGGATTTTGCGGCCGAAGCTGTCCTCCCTTGGCTATTCGCGCCTACCGTTATAAACCCTCGCCCACATTGCGATGATGCAATGAATGTTGCAGCAGGTCGCGGATACGAATGCCCAAAGACAACTCACCTGCGCGCGTCGCCATCGTCGGCATTGGCAATTGCGCCAGCGCGCTTGTCCAGGGAGTCGCGCATTATCGGGCCACCGGTTCCACCGGGGGGCTGATCCATGCGGAGATTGGCGGCTTAAGCGCGGGCGATATCGACTTCGTGCTGGGCGTGGATGTCGATCCGCGCAAGATCGGGCAGGATATCGGGCAGGCTATTTTCGCCGCGCCCAACAACACCACCATTTTTTATCGCGACGTAACGGTCGGCGATGCCCCCGTCGTCCGGGGCGCAGTGCTGGACGGTGTGGCCCCGCATATGGGTAATGCGGGCGAACATGGCTTCATCGTCGACGACGGACCGGATGCGACCGAAGCGGACATGGTCGAGGCGCTTCGTCGTTCCCGTGCGGAAATCCTCGTCAATTTCCTGCCTGTCGGTTCGCAGCAGGCAACCGAATTCTACATGAACTGCGCCCTCGAGGCGCGGGTCGCGGTCGTGAACTGCATCCCCGTCTTCATCGCGAGCGATGCTAAGTGGGCGGAAAAATTCCGGGCCGCCGGACTGCCGATCGTCGGCGACGATATCAAGGCGCAGGTCGGCGCGACCATCGTCCATCGCGCCCTCGCGAACCTGTTCGGTGCGCGCGGCGCGGCGGTCGAACGCACCTATCAGCTCAATACCGGCGGCAATACCGATTTCATGAACATGCTCGACCGGCAGCGGTTGACGTCGAAGAAGCTGTCCAAGACCGAAGCGGTGCAGGCGGCGCTGGCCGACAGGTTGGAAGACACGAACATCCAGATCGGTCCATCGGAATACGTGCCCTGGCAGAAGGACAACAAGGTGTGCTTCCTGAGGATCGAAGGGTCGCAGTGGGGCGGCATACCCCTTCATCTCGAAATGCGTTTGTCGGTGGAGGACAGCCCCAACGCCGCACCCTGCGTCCTCGATGCGATCCGCCTGTGCAAACAGGCCCTCGATCGCGGCAGTTCAGGTCCGCTCGACATTCCATCGGCCTGTTATTGCAAGCATCCACCCGTTCAGATGAATGACGACATCGCTGCGCGTAATCTCGCGGACTATCTGGCGGACGACAGGGTCACCGCCGGATGAGCCATACGAATGAGCCCATCGAACAGGCGGTCATCCTTGCCGCGGGCTATGGCAGCCGCCTTAACACCGGCGGCGTTTCCAAACCGCTGGTGCCGGTAAACCGCACGCCGCTGATCGAACATGCCGTTCGCCAGGCGGTGTCCGCCGGTGTTCGGAACATCATGGTGGTGACCGGGCACCGGGCGGGCGACGTCGCGGCGGCTCTACCCGCATTGGCCGCGCGTTACGGCGTCGGGCTGGCGTCCCGCCGCACCGAGGACTGGTCCCGGCCGAACGGATATTCGGTGCTAACCGGGGCACGGGACATTACGGGTCGATATCTGCTGATGATGGCGGACCATCTCTTCGCACCAACCTTGCTTCCGCGCCTGATACGCGGTGCGCACGCGGGGCATGGCGCGGTCTTGGCGATCGACAGACGGGTGTGCGGCGATCGGATCGATCCCGGCGACGCGACGTGGGTCGCGACCGGCAAGGCGGGTATGATCCGCGCCATCGGTAAGCGGATCGACCCGTACGACGCGGTGGATTGCGGAGCGTTCGTGGTCGGTCCCGACCTCGGCCATGCAATTCAAGCGGCGATCGCGATGGGAAAACCCGGCGGGCTGAGCGATGGAATGCAGATCCTGGCCGATGCGAACCGCGCGGCGACGGTCGATATCGGCGATAGCTGGTGGATCGATGTGGACGATGCCCGCGCACTGGCTCTTGCCGAAGCGCAGTTACCCGATCATGCCGCGCTTATACCGGAACCCGCCGCGTGACGGGGGGCCACCGGACCGTGTTGCTGGACATAACGCGCCTGATCGCCTGGCGCTGGACCGGGCGCCAGCCGACGGGGATCGACCGGGTCTGCCGGGCCTATCTGGACCATTACCGTGACCATGCGCGCGGGGTCGTGCAGCATCGCGGCGTCGTGCGCGTATTGAGCGCGCCGGACAGCAAGCGCCTGTTTGCAATGCTGCTGTCGAACGCGCCGTTTCGCACGGGGTTCATGCGGATAGCTGTGCATATGTTCGCCCGGTCGTCGCGCCGGATCGAGGGTAACGGCGCGTTCTACATCAATGTCGGACACACCGATTTCGACCTTCCTACGCATCATGACTGGATCGCCGAGTGCCGTCTGCGGTCCGTCTATCTGCTGCACGATCTCATTCCCATTCTCCATCCGCAATTCTGTACGCAACGGGCGGCCCGTCGCCATCGCGGGCGCGTGGCAGGCGCGATGAGACACGCCGCCGGTATCATCGCGAATTCGCGGGCGACCGCGCTCGATCTCGAACATTTCGCGGCAAATTGCGGCTTGCGCGTCCCGCCGCTTCTGCCGGTCCATCTGGGTGCGGGCGGTTTGCCGACGCCGGCTAATGAGACGACGCACGGCGTGCAAGTGACCGATCCCTATTTCATCTGTGTCGGCACGATCGAACGGCGCAAGAACCATCCCATGCTGTTCGAAGTCTGGCAGCGGCTCCATGCAAAAATGGGCACGAACACGCCGCGCCTCGTCATCAAGGGGCAGGCGGTTGGCGATACGCAGGCGGTTCTCGAACAGTTCAGCGCGTATCCGCAACTGCATCCGATTGTCAGCTTCGATCATCATTGCAGCGATGCCGATCTCGAAAACCTCGTATCCAGTGCCCGCGCCGTGCTGATGCCCAGCCGGGCCGAGGGGTTCGGCATTCCGCTGATCGAGACGCTTGCGCTTGGCACGCCGGTGCTGGCGAGCGCACTTCCCGCCTTCCGCGAGATCGGACAAGGCATTCCCGATTTTCTCGATCCAGACGACATTGCGGCATGGGAACGCGCCGTGACGGCCTATTGCGGGGACGATGGCCAAAGACGGGCGCAACTCGATCGCCTGAAAGGCTTCCGCCCCTATCGCTGGGACGAACATTTCTCCGTGGTCGATCGCTGGCTTCTCGCTTTGGCGTCAGGCACCCCTGCAACATCCAAGTCCCGACCGATTGCGATGGCATCGTGAAGCTGGAAAAGCTGCCTCCGGCCGACATGGACGATATGCGCGCGGACGGACCCGCCGCCCGCATCCGCCATGCCTTGCGCTTCGTCAGCCCGCTATTTTTCCTTACCGTCATCCTGCCGACCGCGATCGGCATCGCCTATTTCGGGTTTCTCGCCAGCGACGTCTATCTGTCGGAATCCCGCTTCGTCGTGCGCAGCCCGGTAAAAGCAGGTAACTCTGCGTTAGGTACGGTCCTTGGTACCAATATCGGCGGGTCAAGCGAGGAAAGCGACGCGGTCGTCGAATACCTGCAATCGCGGCGGGCGCTCGGCGAAGTGAATGCGGACGGCTTCGTGACGCGGGCCTACACCGCTTCCGATATCTTCTGGTTCGACCGGTTCGGCGGAACCTTCGGCGATACCGACGAAGAACTCTACCGCTATTTCCAGGACAGGATGACGGTCGACGACGGCACCAATACGCAGGTCATCCGACTGACGGTGCGCGCCTTTTCGCCCAGCCAAGCGCAGACGATCAATGCGCGACTGCTCGAACGGTCGGAAAGGCTGGTCAACGGACTGTCGGGCCGGGCGCGCCGCGATTCCATATCGGTGGCGCAGGGGGAAGTGGAGGAGGCGAAAACCCGGTCGCGCGACGCCGCGCTGCAACTGGCGGCTTTTCGGGATCGTGAGGGACTTATCGATCCCGAACAGGAGGCGACGGCGCGCCTCCAGATGATTTCGAAACTGCAGGACGAACTGATTGCTACGCGCACCCGATTGCGCCAATTGGAGACTTACACGCCGCGCGCCTCGCAGATACCTTTCCTGCGCACGCAGGCGCGCGAACTGCAGGGCGAGATCGACGGGCAGATGGACCAGATCGCCGGGGGGCGCGGTTCCCTGTCGTCGCAAACGGCGCAATATCAGGAACTGCAACTCAACGCCGAATTCGCCGACAAGCAGCTTGGCATAGCGCTCGCCTCGCTCCAGGACGCACAGGCGGAGGCGCGGCGCAAGACCGCCTATCTCGACAGGATCGCCAGCCCCAGCCTGCCCGATTATGCCAGCGAACCCCGAAGAGTGCGCAACATGATCGCGATCTTCGTTTTCGGGCTGCTGCTTTGGGGCGTCCTGTCGATGCTGGCGGTGGGCATCCGCGAACATCGTGACTGAGGCAGCGTCACGGGATCGGGATCGACGGTTGGCTTCATCCGCGCCACCGCCCCTCCTCGACGGCAGCCGGATACAGGTCCGCATCGTCGGCGCGTTGCTGTCGCGCGAAATGCTGACCCGATATGGCCGGCACAATCTCGGGTTCCTGTGGCTGTTCGTCGAACCGATGCTGTTCACCCTAGGGGTTACCGCCCTGTGGACGGCGACGAAATCCGTTCATGGCAGCGACCTGCCGATCGTCGCTTTCGCGCTTACCGGATATTCCAGCGTATTGCTTTGGCGCAACATGCCGGGCCGCTGCATCGGCGCGGTGTGGGCGAACCTGGCGCTGCTCTATCACCGTAACATCAAGGTGCTGGACATCTACGCCGCCCGGCTGCTGCTGGAATTCGGCGGGGCGACCATCTCCTTCGTCACGTTGGCCATCGCGTTCATCGCGATCGGCTGGCTCGCATTGCCGGACGACTTTCTGAAAGTGCTGGGCGGCTGGCTGCTTCTGGCATGGTTCGGTGCTGCTCTGGCCACGGCATTGGGCGCCCTGTCGCATTATAACGAGCTGGTCGAAAAACTGTGGCATCCGTTCTCCTACCTGCTGTTTCCACTATCGGGGGCCGCCTTCATGGTTTCGGCCCTGCCCCCGGCGGCGCAGGAACTGGTGCTGTATCTGCCGATGGTCCACGGGGTGGAGATCGTGCGGGAAGGCTACTTCGCGGCGCAGGCCAACGCGGTTTACGACGTATGGTATCTGGTCGCGGTAAATCTTGTGCTCACCGTCGTGGCCCTCATCCTCGCGCAGCATCTGTCGCGCACGGTCGTTCCGGAATGAGCGGCGGTTCCGGCGCAGCTTCGATCGCAGTCCGTAATCTTCGCAAGGTCTACGATACGCGGTTCGGGCAGAAGACCGTGCTGGACGGCGTCAGTTTCGATCTCGCCATGGGGGAGAGGCTGGGCGTTCTGGGTCGCAACGGAGCGGGAAAGTCTACGATGGTTCGCCTGATCAGCGGGGCGGAACGGCCGAGCGGGGGCACGATTCGGCGCGGCATGTCGGTGTCCTGGCCGCTGGCGTTCGGCGGTGCGTTTCAACCCAATCTCACCGGCATCGACAATATTCGCTTCATCACCAGCATCTATGCGCAGGACTTCGATCGCAACCTCGCCTTTGTCAAGGATTTCGCGGAACTCGGACCCTATTTGCGGGAGCCGGTGCGGACCTATTCGTCGGGGATGCGGGCGCGGCTGGCCTTCGCCATTTCGATGATCATCGAATTCGACTGCTTCCTGATCGACGAGATCGGCGCGGTCGGGGATGCACGATTCCATGAACGCTGCAACAGCGAACTGTTCGACAAGCGCGGCGACCGTGCCATGATCGTCATCAGCCACGATGCTGCCTATGTGCGCGAACATTGCAACCGGTTCGCCGTGCTGAATGACGCGAAGCTCGATCTGTTCACCAATTTCGACGTGGCGTACGAACATTTCCGCCGGACTATCGGCGTGGCACCCCTCGCATCGACCGCACCAACACATGGCCAGCCTTCCGATCGGTCCCGCCTCATCCACATGGCGCAGATGGAGGCGCGCGCCGACGACGCGTTCGGCCTGCTGGTGCGCGACGCCGATCGTCTGCGCGATGCGCGCGACTGGGAAGCCGCGCAGGCGGCCTATGCCGACGCCCTGGCCCTGCATCCGTTCGAACGATCATACTGGACGCAGCATGGCCACATGGCGAAGGAGCGGGAAGCGTATGAAAGGGCGGAGATTTCCTATCGCACCGCGCTGGCCCATGGCGAACCGTTGCAGGATATCGTCGAACATCTCGAATTCGTGATAGCGCGGCAGGGCCTGTCGGCGCAGGACGCGCCGATCCATACCTACCGTCCCGGTGCGGGGGCGCGGCAGGTTCCCGGCGCCGCCGATCTGGAACTGTTTGCCCGGCTGTTATGGGGACGGGACGATCCACCGCGACACGACATGGCTACATTGCTACGCACGATGGACAGCTGTGACGCACTGTTCGCGGCGATGGTCGCGGATGATCGCCACGACGGCGCTTCCATGGATAACGTAACTTATGACGGTCGTCCGCCCGACTGGGTCGCGCATCTGTGCTGCATCCTCGCCCCTTCGGACAGGGGGCGCTCGGCCGAAAGAATTATGAGCCGGCTGGAAAATGCGAAGTCGCTATTGCCCGCCATCCTCGACGCGGGCGGCCTGGCCGATTGGCCACTTTCAGTGGCAGCTCTGACTGATCGGGAATAGGGACCGGACATGGCGAATATCATGATCGACGGCTACAATCTGGGTCTCGAACGGGGCACGGGGGTTGCCACCTATGCCCGCAATCTCAGCTACGAACTGGGCAATCTGGGTCACCACGTGTCGGTGCTGTACGGCAATCGCGCCGCGCCCGCCCGCGACGATCTGCTTCGCGAAATCGCGTTCTTCGACAGTAATGCGGGTCAGCCAAATCGCTGGCTGGAAATCGCGGAACAGGCGAACCGCGCCCTGCTCGGGCCGCTCGGCCATGCGGCGGTCGACGTACCGATCACGGGCCAAGTCGTCTCGCGCGCGTTCGACGCCCGGTTGCCGCATTTCGATGCGATCTACAATGCGACGGACGTTTTCAAGCGGTCGCAGAGCGCGTTCAAGCTATGGGGGAGCATGTCGCGGGTACGACTGCCGCGGCGGCCCGATCTGGTTCATTGGACCTACCCCGTTCCGCTGCAGGTACCGAAAGTCCCCAACATCTACACATTGCACGATCTCGTACCGCTGCGGCTTCCCTATACCACGCTGGACAACAAGAAGAACTATCTGAAGCAATTGCGCGAACTTATGAAAACCGCTGCGCATTTCGTGACCGTATCGGAATGTTCGCGGCGCGATCTTATCACGATGCTGGACATGCCGCCGGACCGTGTAACCAACACCTATCAGTCGGTCGAAATTCCCGGTAAGTTTGCTAACAAGCCTGAAGATCAGGTCGCGCGCGAGGTGAAGGGCGCGGCCGGCGTCGACTATCGCGGGTATTTTCTGTTCTGGGGGTCGATCGAGCCCAAGAAAAATATCGGTCGCATGGTGGAAGCGTATCTGGCGTCCGGTGTCGATACGCCGCTGGTCATCGTCGGCGCGCAGGCCTGGAAATCCGAAGAGGAACTGCGCCTGCTGAACGATGCAAATATCCGCTATTTCTCCATGGAGGGGGCCGAGATCCGCCCACGCAAACGCATCATCCAGTTGACCTATGCGCCGTTCGGCCTGCTGGTCAGCCTCATTCGCGGTGCGAAAGCGGCGCTGTTCCCTTCGCTATACGAAGGCTTCGGCCTGCCCGCCCTGGAAGCCATGGCGTTGGGTACGCCGGTCATCTGTTCGAACACATCGTCCCTGCCCGAAGTGGTCGGCGAAGCCGCGATGACGATCGACCCGTATGATACCGCCACCCTGTCCGGCGCAATCCGCACGATGGATGCCGACGCGGACCTGCGTGCCGAATACCGCACACGCGGTATTGCACAGGCGGCGCTTTATTCGCCGGAAAAATACCGGGAGAGGATCGCACAGGTCTATGATAGGATATTGTAGAAGCAGACGAGATCGAAAAGCCGGTATGACGACGATGCACCCCAGTATTGAAGCGACGTTCGCTTCGGCCGCCGCGCTGTTGCTGAGCGCATGTTCCTCGCTGGGTGCGGCCGGCCCGACCGGGGCGGAGATTCGCGCGATGGGGAAGGATACCGCGATCGACGATCGGATCATCGTGATCGATCTCGATCGGTCGGTGGTTTCGCGCCTCGCGGCGCAGCGCGGGTCGACAAGCTTCGCCGCGACTTTTGGCGATGCGCCCCCATCCGCCGACCGCATCGGGATCGGCGACATCGTCGACATCTCGATCTGGGAGGCGCCGCCCGCAGTGTTGTTCGGTGCCGCAATGTCCGACCCCCGCCTTACCAGCGGCGCGGCGATGGCTTCGCAAGCGACCGGCATACCGCAGCAACCGGTGAGCGAGGACGGGACCATTACCGTGCCTTTCGTCGGCTCCGTACCAATTGCGGGCCGCAGCCCGGCGGAAGTGGAACGTATCATCCTCACCCGCTTGGCCGGCCGCGCGCACGATCCCCAGGTGATCGTCCGGCTGGTTCGCAACGAAGCGCGAGGCGCCACCATCATCGGGGAAGTCGCCAGCAGTCGCCGGGTCGCCCTCGGCGCCCGGGGCGAACGGGTGCTGGACGCATTGGCCAGCGCGGGCGGCCCCAGCCGTCCGGTCGACAAGACGACGATCCAGATCGCGCGCGGTGGCACCGCTGTCGCCATGCCGTTGGAACAGGTGGTGCGCAATCCGGCTCAGAATATCCGCCTGATGGCCGACGACGTCGTAACCCTGTTCCATCAGCCGTTCAGTTTCACGGCCCTGGGCGCGGTCACCCGCAATGCGGAAATACCGTTCGAAGGTTCGGGGCTGACGCTTGCCGAGGCGATCGGCCGGCTCGGTGGTCTGCGCGACGATCGCGCGGATATCCGGGGGGTATTCGTATTCCGCATGGAAGAGACGGCGCCGGGCACCATGACACAGATCGCGGCTCCGCGTGTCGCCGTGCCGACGATCTATCGCCTCGACCTGTCGGATCCGACCAGTATATTTCTCGCGCGGGAATTCCAGATCGAGGATGAGGACATCGTGTACGTATCGACCGCACCGGGTGCCGATCTGCAACGTTTCGTGTCGACCTTGTCCAGTGCGGCCTTTTCCGTCATCAGTCTCGGCAATGCGATCCGCTGAACCGGCGGAGAACCGATCAAAAGTCTCGCTGCAGGAACGAATTTTCGGTCTATCCGGTTATACGCCATGAGCCGGTTGTCGTATTGCCAATTGGCATGATGAAACCGGAGCGTACTGAATGAATGAGAAACTGGGTGTGGCCGTGATCGGCCTGGGCGGCGCGGTCGCCACGACGGCCGTCGCCGGTATCGAAATGATAAAGTCGGGGTCGAACAGCCTTACGGGGCTTCCATTGGCGGAACGCGATATCGCTGGCATGGCCGCCTATCGCGATCTTGAATTCGGCGGCTGGGATTTGACGGAAGAAGACCTCGGAACATGCGCCAACCGCCATGGCGTGCTTACGGAAAACGACCTTGCCAATGGTGCCGGTAGCATGGCCGGCATGAAAGCCTGGCCCGCGGTCGGCAGTACGGCCCATTGCGCGAATATCGACGGCAACAACCGGATGGCGGACGGCCACCGCGCGGCGATCGACCAGATCAAGAACGACCTCGATGAATTTCGCACGAGCCGGGGCCTCGACAGGGTCGTCGTGATTAATTTGGCCTCGACGGAAAAGATGCCCGACGAGGATGCCAAAAGCCTGGCGTCGCTCGATGCGTTCAATGCCGGCCTGGATGTGGACGATCCCGCCATCAGCCCGGCTATGTTGTATGCTTATGCGGCCATCGACAGCGGCACCCCCTACGCGAACTTCACGCCGTCCGTTGCGGCGGACGTGGCACCTCTGGCTCAATTTGCGGGGGAACGCGGTGTGCCGGTCGCGGGCAAGGACGGCAAGACCGGTCAGACTTTCCTGAAAACGGTCATCGCGCCGGCGCTGAAAGAACGGGCCCTGCATGTCGATGGCTGGTTTTCGACCAATATCCTCGGCAATTCCGACGGGCTGGCGCTGGACGATCCCAAATCGCTGGCATCGAAACTCGGTACGAAGGGCAGCGTGCTCGACGATATACTCGGCTACCAGGTCGAGGATCACATTATCATGATCCATTATTACAAGCCGCGCGGCGACGACAAGGAAGCGTGGGACAATATCGACTTGACCGGCTTTCTCGGCCAGAAGATGCAGCTGAAACTGAATTTTCTGTGCAAGGATTCCATTCTTGCAGCACCGCTCGCGATCGAAATTGCGCGCTGTCTCGACCTCGCCAAGACCCGCGGACAGGGCGGCATCCGCGAAGAGTTGAGTTTGTTCTTCAAATTGCCGCAGACCGCGAATGGTGCAAAACCCGTGCATGGCTTCGACCAGCAACAGGCGATGCTCGACGATTGGCTGGAAGGCACGCGGGCCGAAAAGGCATGATCCTGTCGAACGCCGTGCTCCCGCTGTTGCGGGAACTGGGCGATCTCAAACGCATTCGCTCGGCGGCGCGCGACGGCACCGTTGCGACGCGCCTGTTCGAAGCCGCATGGAGCGCGTGGCTCGACGGGGGTGACATGGACGATATCGCCTTGCGCGCCATGGCCATGGGTGTGGCGGCCGCGCGTCTCGGCGATCTCGACCATGCGAAACTCGGCGAACTCGGCCTGTCTGTGGGTGAACGCCGTATCGTTCTGATGCGCGCCATCGACGAGGTTGCCAGCCCATTGGCCCGTGATCTGGTAGATGCGTTGCACGAACGACTCGATCGGCCCCTCCCCTTGGCGCGCGAGCTGCCCCGGACCATCGGATTATTGAAAGAGCAACCACGGGCGGGCGTAACCGGTCCGGGGCGGCCCCGCATCATGCTGCAGCCGGAAGAAAGCCATTCCGAACACAGTTTTGTCGTAGCGCTGTATGCCGGCCTCCTTGCGTCCGCTTATGACGCGAATCCGGCCCAGGCATTCTGGAACGGCATGATCCATCACCTGCATAGCGCGGCAATGCCCGACGCGGGCTATACCGGGGAAATGTTGCTGGGCGACAAGCTGGATGATGTGATCGATGTCGCCCGATCCTTGGCGCTTGCCGATTTACCTTCGAAATACGCAGACACTTGCCGCGACCATTTGACGCGGATCGCAGATGACCAGGCCGCTGACGCAAAGGCGTTTCACGCGGCCGACGTCATCGACCGCGTGCTTGAGATCGAGCAGCATCTGAAGCGCGGCGCGGTGACCATGAGCATGGTGCTGGACGATTACGGGCTGGTGCATGACGGCCCCGTCAAATCCTTCCATGACCGCGTATTGCAAGACATCGGCCTGCCGTGAGATTCATATCCCCCGTCAGCGGACAACCTCTTCGCGAGGATACGCCGCATTCCCTCGCCGACGATAACGGCCAACGTTGGCCCGTTATCGATGGTATCGCTTACCTGCGGGTAGGACGCGACGCCCTGATAGCGGAAACCCTTGCGAAGCTGGACGATGGTGATCGCGACGCCGCGGTCGCGGTGTTGCTTGCGGATCAGGATCAATGGTGGACCGGGCCCGCGACCGAGGAGGCCGATCTGCTTCGGCTGGTCCGACAGAGCGACGAGATCACCCTGCGCGAAGCCATGGCTTTGCTGCGTTATGGCCCGGTCGGCGATTATTTCGCCCATCGGTGGAGCGATCCGACCTATCTGGCAGGGCTGGCTCTTCTCGAGGCGCATTGGGACGCACCCAGAACCGTGTTCGAACTGGCAAGCGGTATCGGCCATTACGCGCGCGAGCTGACCGCGAGAGGCGTCGCCTGCCTGTGCGCGGACATCGTCTTTTCCAAATGCTGGCTGGCCAGGCACTGGGTCGCACCGGAAGCTCGATATGTGGTGTTCGATGCGGGACAGAACTGGCCGATAGCGGGTCGGAGGTTCGATTGCGTCCATTGTCAGGATGCGTTCTATTTTCTGCCCGAGCAACGCCGGGTGGCAGCGCAAATACGCGCGGCGACCGAACCTGCGGGCTTCCTCGCCATCGGTCATCTGCACAACGCGAATGTCGATGGCGGCTCTTTTGGCCCCGCGCGGCTCGCGGCGGACTGGCGTGATCTGTTTCCAACGGCCCATGTATATGACGAGGCCGCCCTGCTTTCCGCTATGATGAAAGGCGTTGCTCCCAAGCCGGGAGAATGGGCGGACGACCCGAACGTTGAAGCATGGTCCATCGTCGAAGGCGGCGGCGAAGCGCGGCGCATCGATGGCGGCCTGACCCTGCCGACGCGGGATCGAGCGTTGCAAGCCAACCCGCTGGCCGGGCCGGACGGGCCAATCTGGCCTTCGAACCGGTACGAGGCGGAATACGGACCACGCAGCACATGGACCAACCCCGCACCGGATAGCGATCCCGCGCGCGATCGCCGTCTCGTCGACCTGCCGGAACGGTGGTAGCCGTGCGGTGGGGTATCGTCGGGTTCGGATGGGTCGCACGCGATTTCGTCGCGCCTGCAATCCTCGGCGAAGGACATACGCTGACCGCGATCGCCGATCCGGCGCCTGCAGCGCGCGACGCAGCCGATGTGCTGGGTGCGAGGACATACAACGACTACGCCCGCATGCTTGCCGAGACCGAGCTGGACGCGGTGTATGTCGCCACGCCCAACCACCTCCACGCCGATCCCTGTATTGCCGCGCTCGAAGCCTTCGTTCCGGTTCTGTGCGAAAAGCCGATGGCTTCCCGTCTGTACGACGCGGAACGGATCGCCGATGCCGCCGCACGAACGGGGACGCTTTACGCGACGGCATTCGACCAGCGGCATCATCCTGCCCACCGCGCCATTCGCACTCAGATTGCCGACGGAAATATCGGCACGCCCACGGCGATACGCATCGTCTACGCCTGCTGGGTCGATCCGTTGTTCCAGCCGGGAACGGAGACCGAGAATTGGCGGATCGCGGCAGACAAGGCCGGCGGCGGCGCGGTGATCGATCTCGCTTTGCATGGGCTGGACCTTACCCAGATGTTGCTCGGCGAACCGCTGAACACGATTTCGGTCACCCTGCAGCGCAAGGTACACGACTATGACGTGGACGATGGCGGAATGCTGGTCGGGCGCACCGCTTCCGATGTGCTGATGAGCGCGCATGTCGCCTATAATTGCGCGGAAACGCTCCCCCGGCGCAGGCTGGAAGTGCTGGGGACCGGGGGACTGCTAACCGCCGCCGACACGATGGGGCAGACGGCGGGCGGAACCCTTACGCGGCAAAACGGCGATGGCGCACCGGTCGCGATTCCCTTCGATAGGGACCGATCCCCGTTCGCCGCGCAGATTGCCGCTTTCGCACATGCCGTCGGCGGAGGACCCCATGATTTTTCGGTCGGGCGCGATATCGCATTGATGCGGCTGTTCGACGCCGCACATGAGAAAGCCCGACTATGCCACTGAGCCATTTCGCCTGTGCCAATTGCGGTTTCTGGCAATTGCATTTCGATCCGCCGGATTGCCCGATATGTATCGATGTGCGCAACGACCTGCCGGAAGACGGCTGGCAATTTCTACCCGAACACACGGTCGCGGCGACCCATTCCGGCGAGGCGCGCGAAGTGGCCGAGGGGCTCTGGGCGTTCACCACCGATCCCCATCTGGGCTTGGGAGGCACCGGCTGGCTGCTGACCCGTCCCGAAGGGAATATCGCCTTCGAGGCCGCACCCTATTATTCGCCGCCCATGCTGGATACGATCCGATCGCTGGGCGGCATCCGGTCGCTTTCGACAAGCCATCCGCATGGCTATGGCGCGCTGTTCCAGCTTCAGCGGGAGTTCGAACCCGCGATCCTTGCCGTGCATAAGGACGATCTTGCCTATACCAAGGCATTTCGGGTTTCCGCACCTTACGACGAAACCTTGGAACTGGCACCCGGATATACGCTCCATCATGTCGGTGGGCATTATGCCGGGCAGGCGGCGCTGCACGATGCGTGTGAAGGGCGATTGTTCTGCGGCGACATGTTCAAGATCGATCAGGATGCGAACGGCCGCTCGACCCACCTGTCCAGCCACAAGGCGTTCCACAAGGATATCCCCCTGACCCACGGGGAACTGCGGCACTATCGCGACATCATCGCTCCATTAGAGTTTTCGGCCCTGTTGACACCGTTCGAATACGCGCCCGAGATCGGCCGTGCCGATGCGTTGCGTATGCTGGACGCGGCCTTGTCCCATCCGCCCCAGGTAAGGAGATACGCGCTGTGACGACTCTCGGCAGGAGCAGGCGAAAAATTTCCGGACTTCCGGAAAAGCTGTCCGATGCGGCGGATGCCTATATCGATGCGTTTCCCGCAGGAGAGATCGTCGCATTCCCCATTCACCCGATCGACCGCATCGGTATACCGGTCTGGATCGTCGCGTTGTTCCCCCAAAACGCGCCGGAGCTGGATGGCGTAATGCCATACGGTGTCGGATACGGGGCGGACGAGGGTCAGGCGATCCTCGGCGCAATGGGCGAAATTGCGGAAATGGTCTTTCCCGCCCTGTCGCTGTCGCAGCGCACGAAGACGCGCGGCTCCTATGCCGATCTGCTTGCGAATGTCGGTAAACGGGGCATCGCCGACCCGTTGACCCTGTGCCTGCCCGCCGGTTCGCCGGTCGGGCGCGACACACCGCTGGAATGGGTGGAGGCAGTGCGTCACGCCGATGGCAGCTGCGTTCTCGTTCCCATCGACCTCGCTGCGTACAATTCGGCCGAGCTGTCGCCGGGTTACCAGCTGTTCACCACCATCATCTCGAACGGGATGGGCGCGGGACCGGATCGGGACTGGGCCGTAGGGCATGGACTGTGCGAGATCCTGCAGCGTGACGGCAATGGACTTCTGTTCCGGGCGCTCGATCGCGGTATCGCGCTCGACTGGCCGGACGAGCTGTCTCCGGCAATTACAGCCCTGCTCGATCGTTACGATGCAGCTGGCATTCGCCCCATTCCTAAATTCGCGACGGATGAATTCGGTATCACGAACATCTATTGCGTAGGCATCGATAAAAGCGGGGAGCCGGCCGAACCGATCATGGCGTCCGCGTGCGGGGAGGCCGCCCATCCCGATGCGCAGGCCGCGCTCGAAAAAGCGCTGACCGAATATGCGGCGAGCCGTTCGCGCAAGGCCTACGCTCATGGCGACGAGGCCCGCACCCGCGCGCTCAGTCCCGATGGCTATGTCGATCGCTTCCTTGCCCAAAGCGGCGGCGCTGCGAAGAATTCCGATAGCCGCGCGCTCGATGCGATGATCGACTGGCAGGCGCGCGGCGCCGGGCAGATACGCGAATGGCTAACCCCGAATATGCTGGCCCGAAAAACTTGCAAACCCTTTGCTGAATTGCCGCATACGCCTTGTAACGACGCCAGGGATCGCGGCAGGATCGCGCTGGAACGGGTGGCCGATGCGGGGTTCGATACGCTCTATGTCGATATGGCGCCGGATGGCTGCCCGATATCGACCGTGAAGCTGATCGTTCCGGGAATGGAGGTGGAAACCATGAGCTATTACCGGATCGGGGAACGCGGGACCCGCAAACTGATCGAGGCGGACAGTCCGCTGATCCAGTTCGGCCCCTCGCGCGAGGGGCTGGAACCCGTGCGGCTGACACCCGATGCGATCGACCGGTTCGGCGGGCAACCGCTGTTCGACACGCGGTTGGCCGATGAAACCGTCGGCCCGCTCTATCCCCTCTATCGCGAACCCGAAGCCCATCATGCGGCCGACGCCGCGCGAACGCGCCGATGACCCTGCGCTATGCCTATAATACGAACGGCGCGGCCAACCACCGGCTGGACGACGCGCTGCGTCTGATCGCGGATAGCGGCTATGCCGGTGCCGCAATAACCCTCGACCACCATCACTGCGATCCGCTGGCGGATGATTGGCAGGGGCAGGCGGAACGGATCGGTCGCCTGCTGAACGATCTTCGCCTCGATGCGATCGTAGAGACGGGCGCGCGTTTCCTCCTCGATCCACGGGCGAAACACGAACCGACGTTGATCTCGCCCACACGCGAAGGCCGCGACCGGCGTATCGCCTTTCTCAACCGCGCCATCGACATCGCCGCGATCTGGCAAGCGGACGCGGTCAGTTTTTGGGCCGGCGTGCCGCAGCCCGACGTCGGGCATGACGACGCCCATCGCTGGCTGTTGGAAGGTCTTTCCTGCGTACTCGATCACGCGGAGGCAAAGGGGGTCGTCGCCGCTTTCGAGCCGGAGCCCGGCATGCTCATCGAAACATGCGGCGAATGGGAAGCACTGCATGATGCGCACCCGCGTCTCAAGCTGGCGCTCGATACGGGTCATTGCATGGTCAGCCAGGATATCGACCCGGCCGACGCCGTGCGCCTCTACGCCGATCACCTGGGCACTGTCGCGATCGAGGACATGGAAGTCGGTGTTCACGTCCATCTGCCGTTCGGCGAAGGCGATATGGATGTTCCATCGATCCTGACCGCCCTGCAGCAGATCGGGTTCGACCGGCTGATATCGGTCGAACTGTCGCGCGAAAGCCCGCGCGCGCATCAGGCCATTGCGCAGAGCATCGAATATTTAAGGGCACATGAGCCGAGATGAACGTCTGTTTCGTCAGCCGCCGGTTCTTCCCCGCGATAAGCGGGATGTCGATCTACGCCATCAACCTGCTGCGCCAACTGGTCGCGCGCGATCACGACGTTACCATGATCAGCCAGTATCGCGGGGACGATTTCGGCAAAGGCGTCTACGGCGGCGGCCCGCCCCCCGACGTGTCCGGCGTCAAGGTCATCGGGCTGGAACAGCTGGGCGAACAGGATGGCGGCGATTTCGAACGCGATATCGACACGATGGTCGCCGCGATCGAGGTCGAACACTCGTAGGCGCGCGTTCGACGTGCTTCATGCGCAATATGGATATCCGACCGGCTGGGCGAGCTTGATCGCAGGTCAGCGGCTCGGCGTGCCGGTGGTCGTGTCGATCCAGGGCGGCGACGGCCATTGGGTCGGTTCGTGCTGCGAACGCCATCGGCTCGCGATGATCCGGACTATCGATCACGCGGATGCGGTTCTGATCGGCGGGGAAAGTTTCGCGCGCGAAGTTCACGAACGGCTCGGCAGCGCGATGGATCGTTTCACCTATGTTCCGGGTGCCGTCGATACCGATCGGTTCCATCCCGCCTCCGAAACCGGCGATCACCGCGATGATGCAGACGATGGCCCGGCTATCCTGTATCACGGACGCGTCGACCGCCGTAAGGGCGTGCTCGATTTCATCGAAAGCGCGCGCGGCCTTACCGGGGCTTGGCGGGCGACGATTTCCGGTATCGGACCCGACCTGGAGCCAGCTAAGGCTCTGGTCGCGGCGCATGGACTGACGGACCGCATCGATTTTTCCGGCTATGCCGAATATGCCGATGTGCCCGCCATCTATCGGCGCCATCAGATCTTCGCCTCCCCGACCTATGCAGAAGGGTTCTCCAACACGATACTGGAAGCCATGGCCTCCCGCCTGGCGATCCTGTCCTGCCATGCCGTCGGCGTTTCCGATTGCCTGCGCGACGGAGAGAACGGGCTGTTGACCCAACCCGGCGACGTAGCGGCGCAGACGGCGGCGCTGCAGTTGCTGATCGATGATGTCGGCGAGCGGCGAAGGCTGGCCAATTCCGCTCTCATGGAATGCCGGGCTACGTATAGCTGGGACGCGGTGGGCGGAATGATCGACGATATCTACGTGGATGTTGTCGGCACGGGCGGCCCTCCTAGGTTCGAGACGCGCCTGCCGGAAGATTACGATTGCCTGTTTCGTGCGGAGCCGCATTTGTTGTGATGCGCGTTATGGCCGTTTCGCCGCATCTGGACGATGCGGTATTCTCCGCCGGAGGACAATTGGCCGAACATGCGATCGCCCAGGACGCCGTATGCATCGCGACATGCTTTACCGCCAATGTCCCCCAGCCGAGGGGCTTCGCCCTCGCATGCCAGCTGGACAAGGGGCTTGGTGCGGATATCGACTACATGAAACTGCGGCGGCGCGAGGATGCACGGGCCTGTGCCGCAATCGGTGCGGAAGCTGTCCATCTGCCGTTTCTAGAGGCCCCCCATCGCGGCTACGAGGATGCCGCCGCCCTCTTTGGAACATTGTCTCCGTCGGACGATATCGTCGCGCGGCTCATACCTGCGCTTCGACGGCTTATCGCCGATTGGCGGCCCGATATCCTGTACGGACCCCATGGGATCGGCGGTCATGTCGATCATGTCGCCGTTCGAACCGCCATCGAGGCGCTGCGACCAGCGGGGGGGCTCGTCTGGTGGGAGGATTATCCATACGCCATGCAGCACGAGGTTGCGTCTGCCGCGATCCTGCGCAAACGACTGAACGATCAGTCTTTCGGCCGCAAGCTGACCGCAACGCTGCTGTATGAAAGCCAGCTTGGATATCAGTTCGGGGGACGGGAAGCCGCTCGTGCCGCTCTGAATGGCTGGCGTTTCGAAGGGTTCGAATATGGGCGGCAACCATAGCAGCCGGCAGGGATCGCGGAAGTTTGCAAAGGGTGCGCGCGAACCGGCATGTCCGCCTCAAATAGGTTGTAATCCGGACTGTTGGCGGCGATACGGCGGCCAATAGGCGGAGGCGGGTTTTGATCGATAGACGTTTGGCCGGGGACAACGCACCCGATATGGTTCGCATCATCTTCATCGTTTTTGCGGTTGTGCTGGCTTTCAGTGGCGGCAGTTCGCGCTACGATCTGGTGCAGGTTCTCGCGATTATCCCGGCGGCCGTTCTTTGTGGTGCAGCCGCCCTCTATTTCCTGCGCGCAGAGGACGCGCGGCCGGTGCGGTGGGTCTGGGTTCTGCTTCTCGCCCTGACCGTTCTGATGATGATCCAGCTCGTGCCGCTACCGCACGGTCTGTGGTCGTCGCTGCCCGGTCGGTCGGTACCCGCCGCACTCGACACGGCCCTCGGTCTCGATCCGATGCGTCCGCTCAGTCTCAGTCCGTCGCGGACCTTGCACGCGCTGTTCATGCTTTCGATACCCTTGGCCGCTGTCATCGTGTTCATCGCGCTGCGACGCGATGCCGCCTATTGGACCCTGACGGCTATCGTATCGATTGCCGCGTTCAATGCCGTGGTCGGATTGACACAGGAACTGCTCGGCAATCTGCCGTTCCTCTATTTCTATTCGGTCACCATCGCCCAGGCTTCCGTCGGTATATTCGCCAATCCGAACCATGCCTCCGTATTCGGCGCATTGGTGCTGGTAATCATCGCTTTCGCCATCGTATCGCTTGCCCCGCGCCATGAGAACCGCGCCAGGCGCACCGCGCTGGTCGCGGCCTATATTCTCGTTGCGCTCGCCAATTTCGTGAACACCTCGCGAGCCGGATTGCTGACAACGCTGATAGCCTTGCTGTTCACCGGCGTCCTGTTCGCCCGTCCCTATCTCGCGCGCCGGTTCGGTGCGAACAAAGGCGCCAAGAAACCGGAAAGCCCGCAGTGGTTGCGGATCGCGGCGGTCGTCGTGGTCGTGGGGATAGTGACCGCGTTGTTTTATCTTCTGGAACGCTCGCCTGCCGTCGCGCAGCTGGTGGCGGAAGACCCGCTCGAGGATCTGCGGTTCCTGATCACGCCTACCCTCATAGATATGGTCGGCACGTATTTCCCCATCGGCGCAGGTTTCGGTGCGTTTGAAAGCAGCTATTATATTGCGGAAGACCGCAATCTGCTGATGTCGGCCTATCTCAACCATGCACATAACGACTGGCTCCAATGGCTGATCGAAGGCGGACTTCCTGCGGCGCTTATTCTCGTGGCTTTCGGTTTCTTCTTCATTCGCGCGATCTATCGGCTCTGGCGCAGCGATGTGGCGTCTGCCGGGCCGGCGACGGCACGATCCCCGCGATCGCAGTCGAAAGGTCCGGCATCTTCGCGCAGTAGCCCGGGCGGCGACCTTGCGCTTACCGCGCTCGCGGCCTTGTTCATCGTATCGGTCGCATCCTACGGCGATTATCCTCTGCGGACGCCGATCTTTCAGGTGGTATGCGTCTGGCTGATATGCCTGCTGGCGACGGCTTCGCCGCACCGGAACAATCATCGCAGCAAGCATGCCCGCACGGTCCGCGCCGAAGATACGGTTCATGCCGCGTGAACATGGAAGCGTGGCTATTCATGGATGTTCAATGTGATTAGAGGCTTTTCGATGTCGATTGTCGGTAGTTTCGCAGGGGCGTTGGATCGCATGGGTCGTAATGGTCATGGCGGTCGGCGTATCGGTCCGCTTCTGGCGGCCTTTCTTTTTCCTGTGGTGTTGCTGGGGGGGTGTACGACGGATCGTTCGTATGGCGGTGCGGCGGGGGTCGAGGTGACGCAGTTGGGGTCGTTGCCGGTACCGGTGGATGGGTCGGGTTATGGTTTGCGCGATTATGACGAGATCGACGTGCGGGTGCTGCAGGACGAGCGGCTGAACGGGGTATACCGGATCGACGATTCGGGCGGGATCGACTTTCCCTATATCGGGCGGGTTCAGGCGGCGGGGCGTTCGCCTTCGCAGATCCAGGCGGAGCTGGCGGGGCGTCTGTCGCCGCGTTTCATCCGCAATCCCGAGATCGTGGTGCGGCCGACCGATCTGTCGCTTCTGACGGTATCGCTGGGCGGGGAAGTGGCGAGGCCGGGCAATTACCCGGTGCGCGCATCGCCGACGCTGCTGCGGGCGGTCAACACGGCGGGGGGCACGTCGGAGTTCGCGCAACTGGACGATGTGCTGGTGTTCCGCGAGGTTGCCGGCACGCGCTATATCGGGCTGTACAATCTGGAGGCGATCCGGCGCGGCAATTACGCCGATCCCGAACTGGTGCCGGGCGATGTGGTGATGGTCGGCTTCTCGCCCGCGCGCCAGCGCCTGGAGACGATCTTCACCTATCTGCCGCTGCTCACGACCAGCGTGGTCCTGATCGACCGGTTCGGCCGATGATTGGTCCGGTGATTGGTCCGGTGATGGGGCTGATGACATTTTCGACAAGGGTCCTGGCGGGAACGGTGCCCGTTCGCATGATGGCGACTGGAACGACGATATGAACGATACTCCTTCCAGCGGCACCCGTAGCGACGGCGACGATTTTCTGGGCGATCCCTACATGGCCGGACGGGACGGGGGGCAGGCGGCGCGTTCGGGCTTCGCCGGCACGAGAGCGGCGGCTTCGGCGGGTACCCACACCGAGCCCCATCCCCAGCCCCACACTCAGCAGCCCCATCCTCAACAGGCCCATACCCTGAGCGGCGGTGCCGGAGGCGGCTTTGGAGGGGGCTTCGGAGAGGGCGGGGCGGGATCGTTCATCGACTTCGACCGGCTTTACCGCCGTGCGCGCGGGCTGCGCTACATTCTTGTCGGGATCATCGTGGGGGCGCTGCTGCTGGGGTTGCTGGTGACCTTGCTGCAGACCCCGCGTTTTGCCGCATCCGCCCGGATCGAGATCAGCCGGGTCGATGTCGGCGCGGTCGAGATCGAGGGCAGCGGCGGGGGCGGCGCGGGCGGCGGCGTCGAAGTGCGCGACCAGCTCTACTTCGAGACGCAATACGAGCTGTTGCGTTCGCGCTTCCTTGCCGAACGGGTGGTCGAGGCGACCGGCATCGCCGACGATCCGGTGTTCCGCGAAGCCTACGGCATCGCCGAGGGGCAGGACATCGCGCCGGGCGCGGCGGCGGGGATCGCGCGCGGCGCGATCGAGATCGTGCCGGTGGAAGGATCGACGCTGGTCGATATCGTTGCCTATACGCCTTCGGGCCGGCTGTCGGCGGAACTCGCCAATGCCTGGGCCGAGCAATATCTGGAAGCCAATTACGAGAAGCGCTTCGGCAATACCCGCCTGTCGCGCCAGCGGCTGGAACGCCAGCTCGACGAGATGCGCGTGCGCCTCGAACAGTCCGAAGCCGATCTTATCGACTATGCCAATGCGAACGAGCTGGTGGTGCTCGAACAGACGGGCCCCGATGGCGAAGGCGTGCGCACGACGCTGGTCAGCCAGGAGCTGTCCGCCCTGTCGAACGCGCTGGCGGCGGCGCAGAGCCGGCGGGTCGCGACCCAGAGCGCGGCGCAGGCGGGGTCGGGCGGCGACAATAACGGATCGGCGCTGCGCAGCCAGATCGCCACGGTCAAGGCGGAGATCGCCCGGCTGTCGACCGAGCTTGGCCCGCAGAACCCGCGGATCGTGGCGCTCAATGAACAGATCGCCTCGCTGCGCGCCAGCCTCGCCGATGCGGGCGGGGTCGCGGGCGCGGAACGCCAGGCGGCCTATCAGGCGGCGCTGCGCGAGGAACGCCAGATCCGCGACCAGTACGAGGATGCGCGCCAGCAGTTCCTGACCCAGCGCGACCGGGGCGTGCAATACGGCATCCTGGAGCGGGAGGTGAACACCAACTCGCAGCTCTACAACGCCCTTCTGGAACAGTACAAGCAGCTCGATGTCGTGTCCTCGGGCGCGAACAACGTGACCCTCATCGAACAGGCGACCCCGCCATCCTCGCCCGCATCGCCGTCGCTGCCCCTCAATCTGGGGATCGCGCTGGCGCTGGGCCTGGTGGCATGCGGGGCCATCGTCTACATCGTCGATCTCACCGACAGCACGATCCGCGATCCGGGCGACGTGACCCGGTTGTTCGACGTGCCGGTGCTGGGGCTCATTCCCGCGATCCGGTCGGACGACATGAAGGAGGAGCTGACCAACAGCTTCTCGGTATTGTCGGAAAGCTACGCCTCGACCTGGACTTCGCTGACCTATGCGCTGGGAACTGCGGGAGGCCATGGCGGAATATCCGGGGGCGATCGCGGCGGGAACGGGGACCGTCCGATCAGCCTGATGGTCACCAGCACCCGTCCCGCCGAAGGCAAGACGCTGACCTCCTATGCGCTCGCCCGGACCATCGCGCGTCTCGGCAAGAAGGTCGTCCTCATCGACATGGACCTGCGGCGCATGGGCCTGTCGCAGATGATGGAGATCGGCTCGCCCGGCGACGGCATGGCCGAGTTCCTCGCCGGCAAGGTCGATGTCCCGCGCATCCACGAACCCAATGGCGAACGGTTCGCGTTCATCGCGGCGGGCAAGCTGCCGGCCGATCCGGTCGGCCTCATGTCCGGTCCGCGCACCCGCGGCTATCTCGAGGAGCTCAAGCACCGTTACGACGCGGTCATCGTCGATGGCGGGCCCGTGCTCGGCCTCGCCGACGCGCCTGAACTCAGCCGCAGCGTGGATGCGCTCGCCTATGTCATCCAGGCCAACGCCGGCAGCCACCGCACCGTGCGCCTCGCCCTGTCCCGCCTGCGCGCCGCCGGCGCACCCATCATCGGCGCCATCGTCACCCAGCTCGACTACCGCAACGAAGCCTACGGATATGGCTACGGATACGGATACGGACACACCTACGGCAATGATGCCGATGGCGATCGCATGGGAGAACAGGCGTGACGGAGAGCGGTGCAGAACGTCGGCACAACATTCCCAAGGCGCTGTTGCTGACCGCCGGTGGCCTCATTCTGGCCGCCGTGGGCACCGCGCAGGGCGCGTCGAACGTGCTGTCCACCTTGTCGCCGGCGGAGGCGATCGGGCTTTCACCATTTGCGGCAGACGCCGCGGAACGCCTGACCCGCACGACATTCATCGCCGGCGGAACAGCTGGCGGAGCAATTCCCCCCGGTAACGTGAACCCTGCCAGTCAACCCTCAGCCGGCGGTCTCGACGGGCAGCCGGCGATCGATCCCGCCGTCACCCGGAAATTCGCCCTGACGGCGCTCTATCGCAACCCTTTGGCGGCAGACGCCGCGGCGATCTATGCAGCGGGACTGCCCGCCGATAGACGCGGCAATGCCCTCGTCGCAGCAGGCGCTCTGACCAAGCGCTCACGCCTGCTCAACGGCCTATTGCTGCGTGAATATCAGCAGGCCGGCAACGCCGAGGCTGTTCTGGTCACTCTCGACCAGACCCTGCGGGTGCGCCCCCGCCTGCAATCGGAAATCGTGCCGGTACTAGTTGCGCTCCTCAATACACGCGAAGCCGTCCCTTATTTCACGAAGGTCCTTCAGGACGGGCCGACCTGGACGAACGCCTTTCTATCCGCAGCTGCGCGCAACCCGCAGGTCACCGGTAACCTGGCCGCCTTGCGGATCGCGCTGACCGGAAAGATGACCGGCGAAACGACCATCGAACTCGATACCGACCGGGCCATAATCGAAGCGCTCATCCGCGACAATGCGCTGGAGAACGCGGCAGAGGTCTATCGCGTTGCGAGCGAGGCGCATAATCGCCCGGGCCGGAGCGAGGCTGACTCGACAAGCGCCGCGCCGTCCAACTCCGATCGTTACAGGATCGACTGGAAGAATGCATTGCCACCGCTCGAATGGAAATTCGCCGAAGAACGCGGCCTCTATGCCCGCACCCGGCGTTCTTCCGCCGATCTCCAGATATCCATCCAGCCTGGCTTCGGTGGAACGCTCGCACAACGGTTCATTCTGCTTCCGGACGATGCGAGAGCATTGGTGCTGCGCCATTCGATCGGACCGGAAGACTTGCGCGAACAGGTTACCGTCTCCCTGGCCTGCGCTTCGGACAATGGTGGTGGAGACATTCAAACGATGCCTCTGGGCGCGTCGCCCATGCGACTTGCCTGGCGTGACGGCAATCCTTGCCCGATCGCGCAGATCACGATTGCCGGTCGCGCTTTTACGACCGATCGGCGGATTTCGGGATTCATCGAGCCGATCGAAATCCGGCGATAGGACGAAGCCGGCCCGGTTGCGTCCTCCGACCGGCTCAGCGCGCGCCCCGGCCTGAAAACATGATACCGATCGTTTTGACCAGGATCAGGACATCCAGCCACAGCGAATAGTGCTTGATGTAATAGAAATCGTATTGCAGCTTGTCGTGAACATCGTGCGGGTCGGTTACGTGCCCCTGGTTCACCTGCGCCCAGCCCGTGATGCCGGGCCGGATGATGTGCCGGTAATCGTAAAAGTCCAGCTGCTGATTATACCATTGCGACAGGCGCGCCGCTTCGGGCCGCGGGCCGATCAGGCTGAGCTCGCCGCGCGCCACGTTCCACAATTGCGGAAGCTCATCGATCCGCGTCCGGCGCAGGAACCGGCCTACGGCAGTGATGCGTGGATCGTTCGCCTGCGTGATCTCATCGCTGCGCTGGGTCTGGTGACCAATCTTCGTACGAACCATCGTGCGAAGCTTGTAGATGGTGAAGGGCTTGCCTCGAAACCCGGTTCGCGCCTGCTTGAAAATCGGCGAACCGGGCGAGTCGATACGGATCGCAATCGCTGCCAGAACGATCAGCGGCGACAGCAGGACGAGCGCCAAGAGGCTCGCGATCCGTTCGAACATCCCCTTGAAAAACGCGTAGAATTCGTTCGGCCGCAGAGTGCCGAAACTGTTCTCGCTCAGATGATCGATCCGGACCTTTCCGGTCATCGATTCGCGAATGTGACGAATATGATAGATCGTCGAACCCTGCAGTGCCGCATGCGCGATCGCCCGTTCCCATTCGGGCGACATGTCCTGATGCAGATCGGCCACGATCGTCGCGCGGTTCTGGGTAATGTCGGACGGATCGGTGCAGACGCGGTGGTTCATACCCGGCAGCTCGTGCAGAAGGCGCGTGACCCGTTTCGAAGGGATGAGCAACAGCGACCTGCTTCGAACCCCGCGGTTGATAAGGTTGAACGCGCCGACCAGCGTCATTCCCAAAACCGCGCCGATTACGAGGAGGGTGACCGAGTAGGGCTGCCGCAGCCAGAGCAGAACGAGAGCCGCCATGGCGTAGGCCGGCAAAAAGGCCGGAATTAGGAATGCCATCCGCCGCGCGCCGGGGAACAGTCTGAGCTGGCGGTAATACATCATCGATACGCCGTTCGCGATAAGCGTGGTCGCGATGGATGAAGTCACGCGCGCATCGGAAAACGGCAGCCCGATGAACAGCCAGATATAGCTAAGCTGGACTGCCAGAACGACCAGCGACACGATCGGGCCCTGATAGCGGAACTTATCGAGCGGCGCATGGTGCAGCAGATTGCTCTGGTCGTTGTAATCGACCTCGCCGATCGGCCTTATCGAAGGGGTTTCGTTTGCGGCGACATCCGGTTCGCGCGCATTGTCACCTCCCCCTTCACCGGTCCCATTATCCATGGTTCGATCGCAGAAGTGACCGTAACTCGGGGGCGCAACTTTCGCACCTTCGGCGTTCATGGGCGTAGCCGGGACGTCGCCCCGAATTTCCGGTGGTTCCGAGGCAGGCGTATCGTTCATGTGAACCAACTGTCGTTTCATCTGCGGTTTGAACTGCAAGACGGGGCGTACCCGACTTTCGCTTCCAGGCGCCTTGCGCGTATTGCCAATGAATGACCGTCCACCTGACCATTCAGATATTTGCTATAGTCGAATTACCTTGGGGGGCAACAGCGGGACAAGATTATTTCAGCGCGCCATCCGATTGATATGGAAGGGTTTCGTAGCGTTCCCTGCATGACGGACTTTCCGCTCCAAGGGCCGAAAACCGCCATTGCCAAACAACCGGACGGGGCTGTATCCATTAGGGTATCCCTAAGCAAATCATCAGCTTTCATCGAACGTTTTCAATCATTGGGGGCTGAAGCCATTTCGCCCCTTTGCAACGGAGGTTTATCCTGACGAAGCCTCTCGACATCATCGCAACCGTCAACGCTGCCTGGAACATGTGGAATTTTCGCCGCCACCTGCTCGAGGCCCTGGTCGCGGATGGACACAGGGTGACAGTGCTGGCGCCGCCGGATGAAAGCGTTGCACAGATCATCGCTGCCGGCTGTCGGTTCCTGCCCTTGAAAATGGATCGCAAGGGTCTGAACCCGATCAGCGAGATTGGCTTGTGGCGCCGGTTTCACGGCATATTTCGTCAGGAGAGGCCCGACCTTGTTCTAGGTTTCACGATCAAGAACAATCTGTTCGGGGCGCGGGCGGCGCGTGGGCTCGGCATCCCGTTCATCCCCAACGTCACCGGTCTCGGCACGGCGTTTCTTTCAGGGGGACTGCTGCTGCGCGTCGCGAAGCAGCTCTATCGCGATGGATTCGCAAAATGCCCGGTGGTATTCTTCCAGAACGACGACGATGCGGAATTGTTCGGACGGCTCGGACTGGTACGACGCGAGCAGATACGCATTCTGCCAGGTTCGGGGATCGATCTCGACGGGTTCAGCCCTTCCCCCCTGCCCGGTGTGGATGACCAGCTTACCTTCCTGATGATCGCGCGCCTGTTGCGGGACAAGGGTGTCCGCGAATATGCGGAAGCTGCGAAAATAGTGCAGGCGGAATATCCGCAAGCGCGGTTCTGCCTGCTGGGCGCGGCGGGCGACGCCAATCGCAGCGCCATATCGCTGGCTCAGGTCGAACGCTGGCAAGCTGCCGGGACAATCGAATATCTGGGAACGCGGACGGATGTGCGCCCCGCGATCGAGGGCGCGCATTGCGTCGTCCTGCCCTCCTATCGCGAGGGGGCGCCGCGCACGTTGATCGAAGGCGCCGCCCTGGGCCGCCCCCTTATCGCATCGGACGTGCCGGGCTGCCGGTCGGTCGTGTCGGACGGCCGGAACGGCTATCTATGCGCGGTAAGGGACGGGGTAGCGCTTGCCGATGCGATGCGGCGCTTCATCCATCTGGACAGGGCGCAGAAGCAGGCGATGGGATCGGCGTCGCGGCAGAAGACGGAACGCGAATTCGACGTGAACATCATTATCGCCGCCTATCGCGCCGCAATCACCGCATTGAAGCCGTAAATATCACGCGGTGGAATTGATCTTCAATCTTCAAAGGAACAGCCACGTTTGATACGGCGTATAGCACACTTCGAAATGACGCGACAATATCGTCCATCCGACGAAGAGCGTTCCAAGAAATATATAGGGAGCCACGGACAAGACGCGTCGCAAACCGATGTTCAAAAATGGAATTCGCGCGAAGATCATCGCCTGTAGCGGCATCAGGTAATAGGCGATCCGGTCCGCGATAACCGAGGATATCGGTAGCACGACGATGACCCCGATCATCATCAATGATCCTACCATCGCCAGTTTCGCGTCCTTCGGAAAGCGCTTTTGCCATTCGCCCCGCAACGCGATGATCCACAGAAGACCGCATATCGTGAGTGGCAACATCCTGAAGAGCGCGCCGCCCGATTCCGTATCGCGTTCGATATATCGGGTATTCGCGACTTCGACGACCTCCGTCACGCCGAGCGCCAGGAACCCCGGTACCAACAGCGCGACCATCCAGACCAGACGCCGGCTTAGCGGCATCTCGTATATGAGCGGTGCCAGGGCAAGGAAGATGATCGCGCTGGAATGGAAGGCCGTTGCGACCGCGATCCACAGGACATAGCGCACCACGCGCTCCCGCGAAAATTCGAGAAATGCGAAGCACATCAGCCCGATCGCTATGCCCTGCCGCACGCCGGACATGGGCATGTTGATGATAAGCACGGGGTAACACAATATGAGGAAAGCGAGGGGATCAACCTGACGCTTCGCGAACGCCGCGATGCCCGCAAAGAACACCAGCGCTGCAAAGACATTGAACGATATATAGCCGAAACCCAATTCACCAAGCAGGATAAAACTCAATCTGTATAGCGGTTCGCGCGCTTCTAACGCCTCGGCAACCGGCATGGTTTGCGCGGCTTCGAAGTTCGCGCGATAGGCGACCCAGTCGCAGCCGACTTCGAACCGCAACGCGGTGAACAGCAGCAAAACGACAAACAGGCACCAGAACACGTACACCCAGGTCTGGCGAGCGGCTATTATACCGCGAAGCGCCACCGCTGTCGTGAAGATGCCGAGATACAACATGGACTGTCGAGCGCTTCCATTGACGGGCAGAGGCGCCCGGTAGGGGTACACAAGTCGCTTTATCGGTTCCCGCGACCGCCGCAACAGTTCTGCCGGGGAAAGTTTGCACCGATTGCCCGTACGAACGCCGATTTTCCCCGCTCGGTCGACATACCGCGTGCCATGACTTCGAAGCGCACCGCCAAGCGCGTTGGTTTCGTACGCATCATCGGCTAGACCGAGACCATGGACCGCGCCCGGATCGTTCATGAAAATTTCCGCCGCCGGGTTGCAGCCGGAATGTTTCCCGAAGGGCGCGCGCCGGGCGGGCCGCTCGAAAATGAACTCGCCGTTAGCCTGTACCGGTCAGGTTGCCTGACGCGGGCGCTCGACCGGACGGCGCGGGCGATGCAGGCGGCCGGCACCGGTTTCTACACCATCGGATCGTCGGGGCACGAAGGCATGGCCGCCGTCGCCGCCGCGCTTCGTCCGACCGACATGGCGTTCCTGCATTATCGGGATGCGGCGTTCCAGATACAGCGCGCCGAGCAGATGCCGGGGCAGACGATCGCGTGGGACATGCTGGCGAGCTTCGCCTGTTCGACCGACGATCCGATCTCCGGCGGGAGGCACAAGGTGCTGGGGTCGAAGGCGCTGAACATTCCGCCGCAGACATCGACCATCGCCAGCCATCTGCCCAAGGCGGTCGGCGCGGCCTATTCTATCGGGCTCGCCCGCCGCCAACGCCCGGAACATGCGGTTGTCCCCGGCGACGGCATCGTCATGTGCAGTTTCGGCGACGCGTCGCTTAACCATTCCACCGCGCAGGGGGCCATCAACGCGTCCGGATGGACCGCGTGGCAGAAGGTGCCGCTGCCGCTGCTATGGGTGTGCGAGGATAACGGCATCGGCATCTCGACCAAAAGCCCGTCCGGCTGGATCGCGGCCAATCTGCAGAACCGGCCCGGCATCCGCTATTTGGTCTGCGACGGGACCGATATCTACGACACGTTCCGGGTCGCTCGCGAGGCGGCGGACTATGTGCGCCAGCGGCGCAAACCCGCGATCCTGCATATCCGCACCATCCGCCTGTACGGACATGCCGGGGCCGACGTGCCGACGACCTATCTTTCGAAACAGGAGGTCGAGACGGAGGAGGCGGACGATCCGCTCCTGCATTCGGCTCGCCTGCTGGAGTCGGCGCGGGCGCTGACCCGCGAACGCGCGCTTGCCATCTATGACGAGACGGCGGAGCGGATCGACCGCATAGCTGCACATGTCGCGGGCCGTCCGCGGCTTACGGGCGCACAAGCCGTCATGGCCAGCATAGTGCCGCCCACGCGTGCCCATTCGCCGACGCCCAGCGTGCCCGATACCCTGCGCGAGGCCGCTTTCGGCGGAGACTGGAAACAGATGGGGCAGCCGCAGATCATGTCGCGCCTCATCAACTGGGCGCTGACCGATCTGATGCTCGACCATCGCGAGATCGCGCTGATGGGGGAGGACATCGGCCGCAAGGGCGGCGTATACGGGGTGACGCAGAAGCTGGAGAAACGCTTCGGCCGGTCGCGGGTGATCGACACGCTGCTGGACGAACAGGCGATACTGGGCCTGGCGCTTGGAATGGCGCAGAACGGCTTCGTGCCGATCCCGGAAATCCAGTTCCTCGCCTATTATCACAACGCGCAGGATCAGGTGCGGGGCGAGGGCGCGACCCTGCCGTTCTTTTCACATGGCCAATTCACCAACCCAATGGTCGTGCGGATCGCCGGGCTCGGCTATCAGAAGGGGTTCGGCGGCCATTTCCACAACGACAACAGCATCGCGGCCATCCGCGATGTGCCGGGTATCATCCTCGCCTGTCCGTCCAACGGGGCGGATGCCGCAAGGCTGCTGCGCGAGGCGGTGCGGCTGGCGCGCGAGGAACAGCGGCTGGTGATCTTTCTGGAGCCGATCGCATTGTATCCGATGCGCGACCTGCACGAAGCGGGCGACGTTCTTTGGCTGGGCACCTATCCCCAGCCTGCGGAACGCATCGCGTTCGGCCAGGTGACGCGGCATGGGTCCGGCACCGATCTCGCGCTCGTCACGTTCGGCAATGGAACCTATCTTTCCGCGCAGGCGCGAAAACGGCTCGCCGATGATGGCGTCGAGGCGCGGGTGATCGATCTCAACTGGCTGTCGCCCTTGCCCGAGGCGTCCCTGCTCGAAGCAATCGAAGGATGCGAACGCATCCTGATCGTCGATGAGACGCGGGCGACCGGCGGATTGGCGGAGGCATTGATGGCCTTCTTCACCGAAACCACGGACCTGCCCCATGCGCGGCTGACGGCGCTGGACAGCTTCATTCCCACCGGCCCGGCCTATGCCGCGACCATGCCGTCTGCGGACGGGATCGTCGCAGCTGCGAAGGTGTTGATGGAGGCCCCATCGTGAGGCGCGCACGCAAGACGGCGGTGGTGATCTGCCCGGGCCGCGGAACCTACAACAAGGCGGAGCTCGGTTATCTCGCACGATATTTTCCGGATGGCGCCCTGCTCCGACGCTTCGACCGGCAACGCGATGCGGCGGGGCAGGATACGCTGACGCAGCTCGATGGTGCGGAGCGTTTCAGCGTGGCGCGGCACACGCGGGGCGATAATGCCTCCGCGATCATCTACGCGGCCACGCTAGGCGATTTCCGCAGCATCGACGGGGGGCGCGTCGACGTGGTCGCGGTCACCGGCAACTCGATGGGCTGGTACTCCGCCCTCGCCTGCGCCAGAGCGGTCACGGCGGAGGATGGTTTCACGATCGCGAACACGATGGGCACGCTGATGCAGGATGCGCTCATCGGCGGGCAGCTGGTCCACCCGTTCATGGGCGACGACTGGATACCGGACGCGTACCGGCGCGACGCCCTGCTCGAACTGGCCGCCGATATCGACGGGCGGGACGAAGCCGTCCTGCTGCCCTCCATCCACTTGGGCGGAATGCTCGTCCTCGCGGGCAACACGGCCGGGCTCACCGCGTTCGAGCGGGCGGTGGAGCCGATCGATGGCCGTTTTCCGATGCGGCTGGGCAACCACGCGGCGTTTCATACGCATATGCAGGAACCTGTCGCGCGACGCGGCCGGGACGCACTGCCGCCGAGCCTGTTCGGCGCCCCCCGCTTGCCCCTGATCGACGGACGCGGCGCGATCTGGTGGCCCGATGGAAGCGATCCACGTATGCTGCGCGATTACACGTTCGGCCATCAGGTGACGCAGACCTACGACTTTACCCGCGCGATAGAAGTCGCCGCGCGTGAGTTCGCGCCCGACCTGTTCATCGTGACCGGACCAGGCACCACGCTGGGCGGGGCGGTCGCGCAATCGCTTGTCCTCGCCGATTGGGAGGGGATCGGAAGCAAGGCGGCGTTCAAGACACGGCAGGAACGCGATCCGATCCTGATCGCCATGGGCATGCCCGGACAACGCGATCGAGTGGTCTAGAAGCCGATCTGGACACCGGCCCAGAACGTGCGCGGAACACCCAGATCGATGTCGCCGTCCGAATTGCGGGTTACGATATCCTCGTCCGTCAGGTTCTCGCCCCGGACGATCAGCGCGATAGCGTCGGTCACGCTAAGTTCCCCATAAAGACCGAATGTCGTGACGGCGGGCAGGAGGCCGTCTTCGATATCGCTTTCGAACTGGTCGCCGACATGGCGCACCGTCGCGGACAGCACCGTATTGTCCGCCGGCCGCCAGCTCAGCGTGCCGGACGCCGCGAATTCGGGTGTCTGGGGTGGACGGTTGCCGTCGAGCGGCAGCGATGCGCCCGATCCGTCGATCGACGCATCGGTATAGGCGGCGCTGCCGGTGAAGCTGAACGGGCCGCTTCGCAGCGACAGGTTGCCCTCGACCCCGCGCGCGTCGATCGCGGGCAGGTTCTGCCTCTGGCGAAGGATCGGCGTCAGCGTGACATTGGCGATCGCGTTTTCGACCCGGTTGTCGAAAGCAGTCAGCGACAGCGCCATATCCGGCAATGGCGCAAAGTCCAAACCGGCCTCGAACCCTTCCAGCGTCTCGTTCTTAAGCGCGGCATTGGCCTGCGTCACTACCGGGAACACGACGAAGGGCCGGTACAGTTCGTTGAGCGTCGGCAGGCGCAATCCGCGATAGGCCGCCGCGCGCAAGCGGATGGCGTCGCTCGCCTGCCAGACCGCGCCGCCGCGATAGGACAGCGACCAGTCGGCCCGGTCCGCGGCGATCGTTTCATCGACGATCGATCCGTCGGGCTCGCGGGCACGAAAGAAACCGTTTTCGATTACCGTCCGGTCGGCGCGGATACCGCCGGTCAGGATCACCTCGCCGATCGTCCAGTCGTCCTCGACGAACAGGCCGATATCGCTGGTCCGCCCTCCGGCGCGCCGGGTTTCGCGCAGCGCGCCGGTAAAGGCGCTGAACGCGTCCTCCTGCAATTCGCCGCTCGAACGCCGGTAATCGGCACCGATCCGCAGGACCTGGTCGGCACCGACCGGCGGCCGTATCTCGATCTTTCCGCCCAGCCCGGTCGATGGCGTGTTGCGCTGGTCCAGCACCGGCACGAACCGGGTCGAGCTGATCACGATGTTGGAAAAATTGCGCGCCTGAAGATATCCGACCGCATCGAACTGCCAGTTGCCCCGGCCGACCAGGCGAAGGCTGGCATCCGCCCCTTCGCTCGAGCTGTCGGCACCGTCGAAGCGCAGCGTGCGCCGGTCGTCGAATACGCGTCCGGTGGCCTGCAATTCCACATTGTTCCCGATCGGCGCGACCCCGCGCAGGCCGATGTTCCAGCTGTCGAAGGCGGCCCGCGCACTCGCGGGAACGCGCTGGTCCCGCGGCGTTGTGAAGAAGCCCCGCCCCCGGTCCCAGCGCCCGCTGACAATCGCGAAGCCTGCACCCAGTTCGTGCGCGATCGCGCCGCTTGCTTCGGTTTCGCCGCGATCGTTGACCAGAACCGATGCCGCGACCGGATCGAGATCGTCCAGCCCGGCGCTGCGCAGTTCGATGGTGCCCGCTAGCGCGCCCGCGCCGAACGGCCCCGCCCCGCCGCCGCGCGTCACGCGAATGCTGTCCAGCCGTTCGGGAGCTATCGCGCCAAACGGAATGTAGCCGAAGAACGGATCGGCGATCGGCACCCCGTCCAGCAACACCAGCGCCCGACTGGTCGCGTTACCGCCGAGCGCGCGCAGGGTGACGCCCTGGGCGCTGGGATTGGAACTGCGGCTGTCGGACCGGCGGAACTGCTGAAAGCCCGCCACGTTGGCGAGCGCGTCTTCCAGGCGCCCCGACGGGGTTACCGCGATCAGCTCGGCAGGAATGATCACCGATGAATAGGCCGGTGTGGCAGGCGTGTCCTCCAGCCCTTCCCCCGTGACCACGATGATCGCACGACCATCGTCTTCGCGGCCGTCGTCTTCGCGGCTGTCGTCCTGCCCGGACGCGGCGGTCGCCCATAGAAGCGCCCATGGAAGCCGTAACGTGACCCCGCTCATCGATCGCAGATATCGCATGGCTGCGTTCCCTAACGAAACGGTCGGGCGGCGTCAGTATTAAATCGCAACCAGACTCGCCTTGATGTAAGGGCTGTGCTTAGATCGCGAGATACGCAGGAGTAGAACAGATATGCTGGCCACCGCACCCGATTTCGATGTCCTGATTGTGGGCGCCGGCATTTCCGGCATCGGCATGGCCGCGCATATGGAAATGAACAATCCCGCCCATTCCTACGCCATCGTCGAAATGCGTGAGAATCTGGGCGGCACCTGGGACCTGTTCCGCTATCCCGGCGTGCGGTCGGATAGCGACATGCACACGTTGGGCTTCGTGTTCGAACCGTGGAAGCATGAAAAGAGCATCGCGGACGCGCCCGCCATCCTCGACTATCTGCACCAGATCGTGGATGAACGCGATATCCGCCGGCACATCCGTTTCCAGCATCGCGTCGTCAGCGCGGACTGGCATGGCGACGAGGCGCGGTGGCATGTGGTCATGGAAACCGGTGACGGATCGCAGACGCACCTCACTGCGAATTTCCTGTATCTGGGTTCCGGCTATTACGATTACGACCAGCCTTACGATCCCGGGTTCGAGTTCGGCGATTTCGACGGGCAGGTGGTGCATCCGCAATTCTGGCCCGAGGATCTCGATTATGCCGGCAAACAGGTCGTGGTCATCGGATCGGGCGCGACGGCTGTCACCATCGTGCCGTCCATGGCGGAGCGCGCGGCGAAGGTGACGATGCTGCAACGCACGCCGACCTGGATGTTCTCGCGGCCCGCGAAGGACCTGTTCGCCAACACGCTGCGCAAGGTGCTGCCCGAACGGATGGCCTACAAGATCACCCGCAAGAAGAACATCTGGATGCAGGATTTCGCGTTCAAGATGGCGCGCAACAAGCCCGACAAGGTGAAGCAGCAGCTTCACAAGCGGATCACCAAGTCGATGGGCAAGACCTATGACCTGACCGATTTCACCCCGCCCTACGACCCGTGGGACCAACGGCTCTGCCTCGTGCCGGACGACGACCTGTTCGCCGCGATGAAGGCCGGGAAGGCAGAAGTGGTGACGGGCAAGATCAAGCGGTTCGTGAAAGGCGGCATAGAACTGGACAGCGGCGACATGCTGGCCGCCGAGATCATCGTGACGGCGACGGGCCTCAACCTGGCGGTGTGCGGCAAGATCGACGTGCGTCTGGATGGGCAATCGGTCGACTTCAGCGAACGGTTCTACTACAAGGGCTGCATGTTTTCCAACGTGCCGAACCTGGCGGTGGTGTTCGGCTATCTCAATGCCAGCTGGACTCTGCGCGCCGACGTCAATTCCGATTATATCGGCCGCGTCCTCAACCGGATGCGCGCGGCGGATGCGGATGTCGCCGTGCCGGTGCTGCCGGACGATCACGATCTGGAGGAGGACGACATCTTCGACTTCTCCAGCGGTTACATCAAGCGCGCGCTCGACATCATGCCCAAGAGTGCGGTCAGCTATCCTTGGCGGCTCAACCAGGAATATGTATCCGACCGCAAGATCATGCGGAACGACCCGATCGAGGACGGTATTCTGACGCTGGCCAAGGCGAAGCGCGATACCGCCACGCAAAGGCAATCGGTTGCTGCGGAATAGGGCGAGCCGGACGCTTCAAATTGCGCCCGGCGCGGTGTAACGCGCATTCATGTCCGATAAAATATACACCGCCGCCCTCATCGTGATCGGCGATGAGATCCTGTCCGGCCGCACGCATGACAGGAACATCGCGCAGGTTGCCAGCTGGCTGCAGGTGCAGGGCATCCGGCTGGACGAGGTGCGCGTGGTCGCCGACGTGCAGGATCGTATCGTCGAAGCGGTGAACGCGTTGAAAGCACGCAACGATTACCTGTTCACCACCGGAGGCATCGGACCGACGCATGACGATATCACGGTCGATGCTATCGCGGCGGCAACGGGAGTCGACGTCATCATCCATCCCGAGGCGCGCGCGATCCTCGAGGGCTACTATGCGGACAAGGGCGGCCTCAACGAAGGGCGGCTGCGGATGGCGCGCACGCCGGACGGGGCGGAACTGATCGCCAACCGGAAGTCGGGCGCACCCGGCATCAGGATCGGCAATATCCACATGATGGCGGGCGTGCCCCACATCACCGCCGGTATGCTGGACGCGTTGACCGGCACGCTGGAAGGCGGCGCCCCTCTATTGAGCGAGACGATCGGGGGATGGATCCCCGAAAGCGAGGTTTCGCGGCTTCTGCGCGAAACCGAACAGTCGCACGAGAACTGTCAGATCGGCAGCTATCCTTTCTTTCGCGAAGGCCGGGTGGGTTCCAACTTCGTCATCCGATCGACCAGAGCCGATGACCTGAACCGCTGCATGGAAGCCCTGTCGGCGGCTTTACGCGAACAGGGTTATGATACGGTGCCCGGCGGCATCTGACAGCCGCGTCAGTCGTCGTGTTCGGGATCGGTCGCGATCTCGTCCTGCAGTTTCTTCGCGCCCTGCTCGGCATCGCGGTAATTCGAAGCCGGTGCCTGCTTGTTCTTCCACCAGGCGAAGAAGATCGCACCCAAGAGCAGCACGGGGCCGAGGATCGTTACGAGCGGCCATAAATCCATGTGTCAGTCTCCAAGTAAGCGCGTGGTTCAGTGCACCAACGCAGCAACCGCCGAAACTTTCCATCGACACTGGTGCAGGTGGCCAGTGAGCATGGCCGGCGAATATGGCCAATAAATATGGCGGGGCTGGAGGATCGCTCCCCCGGCCCCGCGCACATCTTCAATCACGAGCGACGCGGGTTCACGCGCCTTCGATTTCCGCCAGATCGATCTTGAGGCCCGGCCCCATCGTCGAGGTCAGCGAGACCTTGCGGACGAACTTGCCCTTCGATCCCGAAGGCTTGGCCTTCACGATCGCCTGGGTCAGCGCCTCGAAATTGGTCTTGAGATCGGCGTCGCCGAAGCTCATCTTGCCGATGCCGGAATGGACGATGCCCATCTTTTCGACCCGGTATTCGACCTGACCGCCCTTGGCGTCCTTGACCGCCTGTTCGACGTTCGGCGTGACCGTGCCCAGCTTCGGGTTCGGCATCAGTCCCTTGGGACCCAGCACCTTGCCCAACCGTCCGACCACGCCCATCATGTCGGGCGTCGCGATCACGCGGTCGTAATCGAGATTGCCGGCCTGCATGTCTTCCATCAGATCCTCGGCACCGACCTTGTCGGCCCCGGCGGCCTGCGCCTTTTCCGCGTTCTCGCCGCGCGCGAATACCGCGACTTTCACGTCCTTGCCGGTGCCTGATGGCAGGGCGACCATGCCGCGCACCATCTGGTCCGCGTGACGCGGATCGACGCCGAGGTTCATCGCGACTTCGACCGTTTCGTCGAATTTGGTGCTGGCATGGGTGCGCAGCATCGCGATGGCTTCATCGACGCCATACAGCTTTTCGGGGTCCAGGTCGGCGCGGACCTTCTGCGCTTTGGTTGGCTTAGCCATGATCTTATCCTCCCACCACTTCGAGGCCCATCGAACGCACGGAGCCTTCGATGATCTTCATCGCCTGATCCACGTCGTTCGCGTTGAGATCGGCCATCTTGGCTTCGGCGATTTCCTTCACCTGGCTCTGCTTGATCGTGCCGGCGACGACCTTGCCCGGTTCGGCCGAACCCGATTTCAGCTTGGCCGCTTTCTTGATGTAGAAGCTGGCCGGCGGGGTCTTGGTGACGAAGGTGAACGACCGGTCGGCATAGACGGTGATGACTGTGGGAATCGGCGCGTTCTTCTCCAATTCCTGCGTCGCGGCGTTGAACGCCTTGCAGAATTCCATGATGTTCACGCCGCGCTGACCCAGTGCAGGGCCGATCGGCGGAGAGGGATTGGCGGTGCCGGCCGGCACCTGCAGCTTGATATAACCTTCGATTTTCTTGGCCACGATGGGCCTCCTTTCACACTGTTCCCCGGCGGACAAGCCGGGGTCATGTTGAGCGGTCGAACGATGGACCGAACCATCTCCCGCATGGGTTCCCTGGATGGGAGCGGCGCTGTTAGCGGATCGCACCGTTTTTGCAAGCGTCCGCTCGTCCGTTTGGCACCGCATAAGTGACACCGAAACGGGGCGGAAGCGTAGTGCAATATCGACGATTTCCCTTTGGTCGGCAGTAACTTATATCCGACAAAGCCGAGACGGGTGTAAACTTCCGCTGAATCATTTCTCGTCCGGCCCGTTCAAGGTCAGGAACCGACGATACCGGTTCGCCGGCATGTAGGAAACGGTGGCAATGCGCGGCGGGGACACCCTCGATCCCCCGCATGGCGCTCCGAACCTGAGAGGCTCGTGCTACGGCAGGGAAGTTCACCGTGTCGCGCGCATTGCCGGCTGCGACCTAGCGCGTGACGCCATCATTCGCCAGCGCATGATACCTATTTCGAAAGTTCGACCTGTTCGAAATCCAGTTCCACCGGGGTCGCGCGACCGAAGATGGAGACGCTGACCTTGACCTTCGCCTTGTCGAAATCCAGTTCCTCGACCACGCCGTTGAAGCTGGCGAAGGGACCGTCCAGAACCTTGACCGAATCGCCGATTTCGTAATCGACGTGGATATCTTTTTTGGGGGCGGCCCTGGCTTCCTCGACTCCGCCGAAATAGCGGGCGGCTTCTTTCTCGCTGATCGGTTGCGGCTTGTTGCCCGATCCCAGGAAGCCGGACACTTTCGCGGTATTCTTCACCAAGTGATAGATATCGTCGGTCAGTTGCAGCTTCGCGAGCACGTAGCCGGGCATGAACTTGCGTTCGGTCTGAACCTTCTTGCCGCGCTTGATCTCGGTGATGGTTTCGGTCGGAACCTCCACCTCCTCCACCCCGTCGGACAGGCCCAGCCGCTCGGCCTCCGCGATGATCGCGTCGCGCACCTTGTGTTCGAAACCCGAATAAGCATGGATGATGTACCAGCGAGCCATTATGTTCAGTCCTGTCGAATGTGCTTTTGCGTCAATGGGTTGAAGCGGCCTAGGCGAGCGAGATCAGCCAGGTCACCAGCGCGCCGAATACCGTGTCCACGCCCAGGAAGAACAGCGACAGGATAACCATCATGATCCCGACGAAGATCGCGGTGGTGATCGTTTCCTGGCGGGTCGGCCATACGACCTTGCTGGTTTCGCTGCGAACCTGGCGGATGAATTCGCCGGGGCTGGGGCGGGGCGCGGCGGGTTTGGAAGCCTGCTGCGCGTCGATGCCCGATCTTTTGTCTGCCATGATTCCTGCCGCTTTTCCTGCGATGCTGCCTGCCGGTTACGCGCCGGTTTTCGATCCGCCCTCCACTGTCTATCAGGTAAGGCCGGGTGCCGCCCCGATACAAGATCGGGAGGGCTTTCGATACCGTCGATGTCGGAAAGACTTGGGCGCTTCCTATTCCGGCAAACCATCAAATGCAAGCATGGTGATCGCGTTCTGTAATAGGGCTGGCTTTGGCGGCGGGCGGGGCCTAGCTTGCGCCGCTTCAAAAGGACGCATGAGGGGAAAACACGCATGTCCACGCCAGTCGCCGGCACCGGCACGAGCCTGCTCGACCGGGTAACCAATATTTCGGACTTCATCTGGGTCGGCACCTGGAACGGGGACGAGGTGCTGCCTTTCCCGCCCATGACGATCATCCTGCTGGGCATCGGCCTGTGGATCATGGTCGGCCTCAAGTTCTATCCCCTGCGCAAGCTGGGCAGCGCGTTCGCCGGTCTGTTCGCCAGCCGCAAGAGATCGGGTGCGGGCGAGATTTCGCCTTTCGCCGCGCTTTCGACCGCGCTGTCGGGGCAAGTGGGCACCGGCAACCTGGCCGGCGTCGCCACCGCCATCACCCTGGGCGGGCCGGGCGCGATCTTCTGGATGTGGATCACCGCCCTGTTCGGCATGGCGCTGGCCTTCGCCGAAGGGTCGCTGGCGATCCGTTACCGCGAAAAGACGTCGGACGGCGTCTATCGCGGCGGTCCGATGACCTACATCATGATGGGGCTGGGCAGGAAATGGACCTGGCTCGCGATCCTATTCTGCCTCGGCACGCTGTTTTCAGCGATGGTCACCGGCAATTCGATCCAGGCCAATGCGGTCGCGGACGGATTGAACGAACTGTTCGGGATCGAGGAATGGCTGGGCGGGCTGATCGTCGCGATCCTGGTTTTCATCGTCATCATCGGCGGCATCAAGTCGATCGGCCGTGTCGCCGAAAGCGTCGTTCCATTCATGGCGCTGACCTACATCGTCATGGCGGTAATCGCGCTGATCCTCAATCTGGAGGATATCCCGGCGACCTTCGGCCTCATTTTCGACGGGGCGTTCAATCCGCAGGCGGCCACCGGCGGCTTCACCGGCGCGGCGATCATGCTGGCGATCCGCGCCGGCGTGGCGCGCGGGCTGTTCTCGAACGAGGCGGGCCAGGGTTCCACCGCCATCGCCCATGCCGTCGCGCAGACCAACGATCCCGAACAGCAGGGCCGCATGGCGATGCTGGGCACCTTCATCGACACGATCGTGATCTGCACCATGACCGCGCTGGTCATCCTGACCGTGCAGGGCGACTTCACCGGCGGCGGGGCGGCGGTGCCCCATGCGTGGAATTCCGATCTGGAAGGCTTCGCGATGACCAGCGGTGCCTTCGCGGCGGCTTTCCCGCTCTTGGTCGCGGGCGTGCCCATCGGCACGATTGTGGCCAGCGTCGTGCTGATCCTGTTCGTGTTCACCACGCTGCTCACCTGGAGCTATTACGGGGAACGCGCGATTACTTTCATGTACGACCGCATCCCCGGATCGACGCGCGGGGGCGAGAAGATGCTGCACATCGCCTGGCGGGTGCTGTGGTGCGTGGTGATCTATGTCGGATCGACACAGGACCTGTCGCTGGTCTGGCGGCTGGGCGACATATCGAACGCCGCCATGGCGCTGCCCAACCTGCTGGCGCTGGCGCTGCTTTCGGGCGTGGTGTTCAAGTTGGCGCGCGGCGACCGGACCGCCGGCAAGGATCATCGGGAGGACACCCCGGAGGAACCGAACGAATATTGACGCCGTCTTATTAAGGAAGATGCAAAAAAAGGGGCCGGGCATCGCGACCGGCCCCTATCATGTATGCAGCGGTATCGCTTAGCGGCGGCGGAACAGCCGTGCGAACAATCCCGGACGATCCATCGGCAGGATCGGTCCATGCTTGGCGAACCGGACCGACGCGTCGCTGAACGGACGCGGCTGGACCCAGGCATCGGGGCGGCTGCTGCGATAGGACAGTGAGGACATGGTTATTCTCCGATAGATTAACTCGATCTATCGACAGTAATACACGGTTGGTCGTTTTGTTCCCTGAACGCAATCGATGCCTCGCGTTCATGAAATCGGCCGACACGCGTAGGTCAGCCCGCGTTCGCTTGCCGGGCAAGACGACAGATTTTTCCAGCCATCTGCCCCAACAAAGCCGGAACGCCAATGGAACCGGCGGGGAGACCGTCTCCTATTCCCATTCGGGACGCGGAGACGACTTCATATCGATCGTTACGAATGAAGGAAAACTGACTAATAAGAGCAAGGTGGATTTCTGACCTATGGCGATGCCGGTCCGGGTGTCTGATCGCGATCCGGGCCGGCATTTCATATCGCCCGGGTAAGGATAGAGACCTGGCAGGGGCACAGAGACTCGAACTCTGGACCTTCGGTTTTGGAGACCGACGCTCTACCAACTGAGCTACGCCCCTGCATGATCGGCGAAATGGCCGGATGCGCATGTAATCGCCACCGGCGCGCATGTCCATGCGATTATGGCCTATCGCCGGACGGTGCGCTAGACCAGCCGTCATGCACGGTCCCGCCCCCCCGATCATTCCTTCGGACATGCTGCTGCTCGCCTATCGCAGCGGGCTGTTCCCAATGGCCGACAGCCGAGAGGACACGGAAGTTTTCTGGGTCGAGCCCGACGAACGCGCGATCATTCCCCTCGACACTTTCCAGCCCGGCCGATCGCTTCGCAAGATCGTGCGGCAGGATCGCTTCCGCGTGACGATCGATACCGCCTTCGCGGATGTGGTCGCCGCATGCGCCGCGCCGCGACCCGATCATCCCGAAAGCTGGATCAGCGACCGGATCGCCGCCAGCTATGGCGCGCTGCACGAAGCCGGCTATGCCCATTCGGTTGAATGCTGGCTGGAGCAGGACGGCGAAGATCGGCTGGCTGGCGGCCTGTATGGCGTCGCGTTCGACCGGACGTTCTGCGGCGAAAGCATGTTCAGCCGCGCCGACAACGCATCCAAGGTCGCGCTCGTCTGGCTGGTCGCCATGCTGAAACGGGCGGATTTTCGCGTGCTCGACTGTCAGTTCATGACCGGACATCTGGCTTCGCTGGGGGCCGTCGCGCTGAGCCAGGCGCAATATCTGGAAAAACTGGTCGAGGCGCGCGATCATGCGACCAATCCGATGGTCACGATGACCCTGGGCGACGCCTATGCCTCGTTCGTCTCGGAAGCGTCGGCCCCGTCATCTTCGGCGTCATCCCCGTCGTCGGCGTTGCCCGCGTTATCTTCCTCTTCGCCGGGAAAGGTCATCGCGCAATCTTTCATCCAGACATCGTAGATGGGATGTTCGACGACGTTGAGCGAAGGCGATTCCTTGAACAGCCAGCCTGAAAATATCGTGCGCCAATCGCCGCTGGTCGTGGTGGCGCTGCCGGTGCCGCGCATCATGACCTGAACGAAGCCGCCGGTTTCCTGCGGCATTTCCCATGGGGCGGTCCGCTCGCATGCGGCCAGGCGGATGACGACATTGCCGATCCGCCGCTGTTCGCCCGGCTTGAGTTCGATATCCTGCGATACGTTGTTGCGCTTGTTGAGCAGGCCCAGCGTCGCGACCCGTTCGGCCATCGGGGTGCCGATCTGTTCCGCGCCGTCCACCGGTGGCGGGGGCGGCGGGCCCTGCGCGCGCAATTCTTCGGGAACCTCGGTCTCTTCGGGTGCCGGCGCCTCCACATTGCCGCTCCCGCATGCGGCGAGCAGCAGGATCGCCGCTATTCCGGTATGCCAGCCGCGTTTGCGCCGCGCCATGTCAGCTGCCGGGCGTCCATGCTTCGTAATCGCCGACGGTCTTCACCCGTTTGCCACCGCGTTCCAGCGCGCCCTGCGGACGATAGGCATCGGCGGTGCCGGTCGCGTTGGGGGTGTATTCGACTTCCCAGATCTTGGCCGGGGGCAGGTAGCTTTCGGGCACGTCGTCGAACGATCCATGCATCCAGCCGTGCCATTCGGGGGGGATGCGGCTGGCATCGTTGGCGCCTTCGTACACGACCCAGCGGCGTTCCTTGCCGACATAGCTGCCATCGGTCGGCAGGCCGCCTTTGCGCGTATTCTTTGTGCGGTAATAGCGGTTGCCCTGCGCATCGGTACCGACATGGTCGCCCTTGCGCAGCGTATGCAGCATGGTGCCGATGGTGGCGCCGTTCCACCAGGTGAATATCTTGCCGAAGAAGCTCATGGGGCATGCGATTAGCCGATTGCCCGCACGGGGCCAAGCGCGAAGTCTAGCGCGACCGGTCTTCCCAAGAAACCCGGTCGCCGGGCTCGATCCCCAGTTCGGCCGCGCGTCCGCCAGCCAGTTCCAGCACCAGCGCGGTCATGCCGGTCGCCGCCACGCTTTGCGTCGAATAGGGCGTGGTGTTCGCCGCGATGTTGAGGATGCGGCCATCGGTGCCCACGAAGACGATGTCGAGCGGCAGCGGCGTGTTCTTCATCCAGAAGCTGGCGATGTCGGGGGGCGTACGGGGGAAGATCATCCCCTCATGCGGCGCGAGTTGGGTCCGGAACATCAGGCCCTTCGCCTGCTCTTCCGCCGTGCGCGCGACTTCCACATGGAAGGCGTAGCTCGTCTCGCCGGTGTCCACGATCAGCGGGACGACATCCAGACCGGAAACGGGATGGAGTTCGGGAATGGCGATATTGCCGCCATCCGCGCTTACATCCTGCATTGCGGATGTGGCCGTCTGCGGCGAACAGGCAGCGATGGCGATGAGCGCCAGGGCGGCAGCCAGCTTACGGATCGTCATAGGTCTCTCTCGCTTCATCGATCCATTCCTCTACCGCCGCATCGTCCGCCGCATCCATTACCGCGCGCACGTCGGCAAAGCCATGGCCCGCGCGCAGCATCGCGGCAATCTGCTTTTCGCGCCGGTCGGGTGGCGGGCCCCGGCCGTCTTTATCCTGCCCGTTCGGATCCTGGTAATAGGGTCCGAACCGACGTTTGCGTGCCATCACCCGCACCGCCTCGCGCCGCTGCACCTCGTCGGGCGCGACATCCTCGCGCATGCGCTCGTCGATCCCGTCGGCATAGAGCGCCTGCGATACCCGGCGCGGGCCGTAGCCCCGGTCGAGCAGGCCGCCGGCCTTCGATTTCGCATAGAGCGCGTCATCGATATAGCCGAGTTCGACATAGCGGGCGCACAGGGCCGTCAAATCGGGTTGCCCCTCCCCGTTCTCGCTTGCCGCCCACCCGCGTTCGCGCAATTTGCGTTTAAGATAGCTTTCCAGCTTGGCCGAACTGGTGGAGAACCGCGCGACATAGGACAGGGCCAGATCGCGCAGGCTTGCCGTGTCCAGCGGCTTGGGCGGCGTCGGGGTACGCGCCCGGCGCTTAGGGGATGGGTCGGTTTCGTTCATCGGCCATATTCGTGCCACACTATAGGCCAAATGGGAACGATTGCGATATGCGCTTAGAAGGTGGCGACACCACGCATATCGGCCGCTTGTTGGGAAGCGCCGCAACGGCGCGCAATTCACGGGTTTCCACACCATTCATGAACGCAACACTATCGACGGACACGGCGATGCAAGGCATCGGCCCCACACCTGTCGTTGCCCCCCCCTTCGTCCCCCCCTCTGTCGTTCCAACTCCGAACGACTGCCCCCTGCCGCGTCGCCGATCGGATTTCGCCACTTTCACGCAGGCGATGGATTACGCCGCCAGAAGCGCGAAGGGGTTGAATTTCCACGACATGCGCGCCAATCTCGAACGCGCTTACACGTTCGCCGAATTGCGCGAAGATGCGTTGACGACCGCCTACCGCCTGAAAGCCGCGGGGGTGGAACCGGGCGACCGGGTCGCGCTGGTCGCGGAAACCTGCGCCGAATTCGCGGCGCTGTTCTGCGGAACGATCTATGCCGGGGCCTGGCCGGTGCCCCTGCCACTGCCCACCGGCTTCGGAGGCAAGGACGGCTATATCGACCAGCTCGCCGTGCAGCTGGCTAGCTGCGATCCGAAAATACTGTCCTACCCGGAAGAGATCGCCGAACTGGGCGAAGCGGCGGCGGCCAGGCAGGGCTGCGAGGGCGTCGACTGGCAGAGCTTTGCCCGCCGCGATGCACCCGAAACCGAACTGACCCCTCCTGGTCCCGACGATATCTGCTACCTGCAATATTCCAGCGGATCGACCCGATTTCCCACCGGCGTGGCGGTGACGCATCGCGCCCTGCTCGACAATCTGGCGGGGCATTCGACGTCGATGGACGTGGGGGCCGGCGACCGGGTGGTCAGCTGGCTGCCATGGTATCACGACATGGGGCTGGTGGGCTGCTTCCTGTCGCTGATCGCGAACCAGGTGTCGGGCGATTATCTCAAGACCGAACATTTCGCGCGCCGCCCGCTCGCCTGGCTCACCCTCATCAGCCGCAACGAAGGCACCACATTGAGCTATTCGCCGACCTTCGGCTACGACATCTGTGCGCGGCGTATTTCCAGCCAGAGCAACGTCGCGGAAAAGTTCGACCTCTCCCGCTGGCGCACGGCGGGCAATGGCGCCGACATGATCCGGCCCGACGTGATGCAGAATTTCGTCAACGCCTTTGCCGAAGCCGGGTTCAGGGCGAATGCCTTCACGCCGAGCTACGGCCTGGCGGAGGCGACGCTGGCGGTCACCGTCATGCCGCCACGCGAAGGCATCCGCATCGAACTGGTGGAGGAAGAGCGATTGTCCGGTACCCGCAGCGACCTCTCGCGCCCCGCCCGCTACCGCGCCATCGTCAATTGCGGCAAGCCGGTCACCGGGATGGAAGTCGTCATTCGCGGCGAAGATCACGGGTCCGGCGGGAAACCGCGCGGCGATCGCCAGATCGGCAAGGTCTGGTGCCGGGGCACGTCGGTCATGCACTCTTATTTCCGCGATCCGCAGGCGACCGCGGACTGCCTCGTCCCGGGTCAGGATGGCGAGGGAGCATGGCTCGACACGGGCGACATGGGCTACCTGGCCGACGGCTACCTGTTCATCGTCGGGCGGGCGAAGGACATGATCATCATCAACGGCAAGAACCACTGGCCGCAGGACATCGAGTGGGCGGTGGAACAGCTGCCCGGTTTCAACCATGGCGATGTCGCGGCGTTTTCCATGGAGACCGCTACCGGGGAAGAAGCGCCCGCCGTGCTGGTCCACTGCCGCGTGTCCGATCCCGAAGAACGCGACCGGCTGCACAAGCAGATACGCGACAAGGTCGGCTCGATCACCGGCATGAACTGCGTCGTCGAACTGGTTCCGCCGCGGACGCTGCCGCGTACCAGTTCGGGCAAATTGTCGCGGGCGAAGGCGAAGACGCTGTATCTGAACGGCGAAATCCAGCCTTTCGCGCTGGAGGCTGCGTAGGCGGTGCTTCTGGGCGTTCCGTCAATCCAGGCCCCAGCGCGCCTCCATCACCGGGCCGCCTTGCTCCAGCTTCGCAGGCACGCCGATCTTCTCGAAAGCAGCGGCCGCGATGCTTCGCGTTTCCGGCGATCCACCGCGCAGAACGACCGGCAGGCCCAGCCGCCGCGCCGCCCAGCCGATGGATTGCAGGTTCGCGCGCCCGCCGTCGGTAAGTTCCCCGTCGTCGAACGCGATCGCGCCCAGATCGCTTAGCGGCGGCGTCAGTTCGATCGTCCAGCCCTGCGATCGCGCGGCGATCCGCTGTTCCAGCGCGCGATAGGTGGCGTAATTGCCCCCCGGCAGCGGCTCGGCGCGAACCAGCGCACGGCGATTTTCGCGGTCCAGCGTCACTGCGGTTTCCTCGACCCCGGCGATAAGGGCGAGCCGGGCCGTCAGCTCCATCGCCTCCTGCGCCGCTGCACGTTCGCGGCGTTCGCGCGCGGCGGACAATTGGCCCGCCTGTATCGCCGATGCCGTATCCGCCTTGAACTGCGTGAGATTGAGCGCGATCGGACGATCGAGCGTGGATTGCAGCGCCTCGCGGCTCAGCAGTTCCGCCTGCCCCCGTATCTGCGGCGTCAGCACCGTTGCCGACACTGTGATGGGCTGTTGCTGCAGATCGATATCGAGCTGGGAAATCTGCGCCGCATCGGGAAAGGGTTCGAGCACCGCAGCCCGGATCTGCCGTGTCGCGTTCGATTCCCAGACGATCTGGTTGAGCGACAGGAACAGCGGCACGGCGAGCCCGACGAACACGATGACGATGATCGCCGTCTGCCATCGCGTTTGCGTTTCAGACAGGCTGGCGCTGAAGCCGTAGAGCCGCGCCATCAGCGTCGCCACCAGCGCGATCGTCATCAGGTTGGTGATATAGAGCAGCAGCGCGCCCGAAAACACCGTCCAGTTGAGCGTCGCCAGGCCGAAACCGACCACCGCCAGAGGAGGCATCAGCGCGGTCGCGATCGCCACCCCGACGATGGTGCCTTCCCGCCCCCGGATCATCGAATAACCGCCGGCCATGGCGGAGAATATCGCCACGCCCAGATCGAACAGGTTGGGCCGCGTCCGCGCCTCGATCTCCGGCGTGATGGTCTGCAGGGGACTGACGAACACGATGAGGGCGCAAAGTCCGACCGCCAGCAGCGTACCCCATGCGAGCGCCCGGACGCTGCCGCGCAGCCAGCCGTAATCGCCGATGGCGAGGGCGAAGCCGGCGCCGATGATCGGACCCATCAGCGGCGCGATGAGCATGGCGCCGATGACCACCGCCGGCGACGACAGCAGCAGGCCGAGCACCGCGATCCCTGCCGACATGGCCAGCATGAACAGATATCGCGGCGAGGTGTAGGCGTCCGCCCGCCGCTTCGCGATGCAGTCGACCCGGTCGACCGTGCCGATTACGTCGTCGCGCCACCATTTGCGGAAACTCAGGACGACCCGGGCGAAGGAGAGGTTGTTCGTCTGCACGGCGGTCAGTCGGCTGTCGTGGCGCGCCATGGGCGGGCTGTCCTTCGTCCGGTTCGATAACGAAGCGGTGCGCATAACGCGCCCCGCCGCCGAACAACAGGGAATTGCGCCGCGAACCTGCCGGCGTTAGCGGTGCCATACAATTCTTGAACTTCGTGTCTTACGGCCTTAATACAGCTGCAAGACAATGCTGGGAGCCCCGACTACCGATATGAGCGCCATCGAAACACAGACCGCCACCGATCTGAAACTGACGGCACCCGATCCCGTACCGGAGGTCGCCCCCGAAAGCGCGGCCGGTCTCGTGCCGGTGTCCAGGGAAACGAAGGACAAGCTGCAGACCAAGGTCGAAGGCTTCGTCGCCGACCTTGTCAGCATCGACGCCAATTCGCCCGAATTCGGCAAGAAGGTCGATCAGCTCACCAATATGGGCCGCAAGGAAATCCTGGCGGCCTCGCAGCATTCCAACCGCTTCCTCGATCGCCCGGTCCGCGCGATGGACCAGGATGAGGGAGTCGGCGCGAACCTGCAGGAATTGCGCAACGTGGTCGAGGATTTGGACCCGGCGAAACGGGGCAAGCTGACCGGCACGCGCAAGATTTTCGGCATCATTCCGTTCGGCAACAAGCTGACCAATTATTTTCGCAGCTACCAGAGCGCGCAGACGCATATTCAGGAAATCCTGTCCAAGCTGGCCAATGGCAAGGACGAATTGCTGATGGACAACGCCGCGATCGATGTCGAACGCGCGAAATTGTGGGAGGCGATGGGCGATCTGGAACAGATGATCCACATCTCCAAATCGCTGGACGCCAAGCTGGAGGAGAAAGCCGCCGAACTCGACGCGACCGATCCGCAAAAAGCCAAGGCGGTGCGCGAAACCGCTTTGTTCTACGTCCGCCAGCGCACGCAGGACCTGCTGACCCAGATGGCGGTCAGCGTGCAGGGCTATCTCGCGCTCGACCTCGTCAAGAAGAACAATGTCGAACTGGTGAAGGGCGTCGACCGGGCCAGCACCACCACCGTCGGCGCGCTGCGCACGGCGGTGACGGTCAGCGAGGCGATGACCAACCAGCGGCTGGTACTGGGGCAGATCACCGCGCTCAACGAAACCACCGCCGGCATCATCGACAGCACCTCCACCCTGCTCAAGGAACAGACGGGCAAGATCCACGAACAGGCCGCCGCCAGCACAATTCCGCTCGAAACGCTGCAGCGCGCTTTCCAGAACATCTACGACACGATGGACGAGGTCGACACGTTCAAGCTGCGCGCGCTGGACAGCATGAAACAGACGGTCGACGTCCTGTCGAACGAGGTCGAGAAATCGAAAGGTTACATCGCCCGCGTCGAAGGGCAGTCGCAGGCGCAGAACCAGCTGGAAAGCAGCAGCCTGCTGACGGTCGAGGACTAGCATGGGCGACCTCACCACCGACAGCGACCGGCTGCTGATGGAAGGACGGCGGCTGCGCGACGACAACCGGTCGGGCGGGCGGCATCGGGTGGCCGGCAAGAGCATCGGCGAAGGATCGGCCGCGATCAAGTCGAAGCGGCTGGTGCGCAAGCTTGTTCAGATCGCGATCGGGGTGGTCGGCATATTCATCGCGGCAGGCATTGCGGGCGCGGTGCTGGGCGGTATCGGGTTCTGGGGCGTCATGCTCACCGTGTTGGCACTGGCCGCGCTGGTGCTGGTGGTTGCCACGCGCAAGACCGCGCCGCCCAAACGCACGGAACTGACCAAGGGCGACGTGCGGACGATGGTCGGCAAGACCGAATTGTGGCTGGAGCACCAGCGCCCAGCCCTGCCCCCGCCCGCCGCCAGCATCGTCGGCGATATGGGCGTGCAGTTGGATGCGCTGGGTCTGCAACTGGAAACCGTCGATCAAGCCCATCCCGCCGCGCGCGAAGTGCGCAAGCTGGTCGGCGAAGTGCTGCCGGAAACGGTCGAATCCTACCGCAGGATCCCCGCGCATCTGCGGTCCGAAGCCCGGAGCGGCGCGACCCCTGACCAGCAATTGACCGACAGCCTCGCCAGCATCAGCCGCGAGATCGACAGCGTGACGCGCCAGCTGGCCGAAGGGTCGCTGGACGATCTGGCGATCAAGACCCGCTATCTCGAATATCGCTATGGCGAGGGCGACGATACCAAGCCGCTGGAGCAGAACTGATGCGCGTCGCCATTCCGCACGATTTGCCCAAGGACGAGGTCCAGCGCCGGATGCGCGGCAGCACGCACCAGATCGCCGATCACATCCCCGGCGGCATCGCCAAGGTCGATACCGCCTGGCCGTCCGATCACGTCATGAACATCGCGGTAATCGCCATGGGGCAGGAACTCAATGGCACCGTCACGATCGAGGACACCCAGCTGGTCGTCGAAATGCAGTTGCCGCTGGCGCTGTCCTTCGTGGAGCCGATCGTCGCCGGTGCGATCCGGCAGCAGAGCGAGAAGATGCTCGAAGGCCCCGCCCCAGGTTCCGGCCCGGATTACGGTCCGACGAAAACCGGTTAAAGCGTCCGGTCGAGTTCCAGATAGGTTTCGGGAATACGCAGCGCCGCCGACGCATGCTGCGTTTCGCGCAGGAACATGATGAGGCCGGCCATCAGCAGGCCGACGGCGGCGATGAAGGCCCCGCCGATCGCAGGATCGAGATCGCTGCCGGTAAAGCCCGCGACGAACAACAGCACGACCGTCACGCCGATGGTCACTCCGCTCAGGACCAGCATCAGGATCGCGCGATTGGTCAACTCGATCCGGCGCGCGAGGATGCGGATATCGGATACGATCCGGTCATGCTCCTGCCCGCTGGTGGCGCCGTGCAGTTCCAGCAGCGCCCGCGAACGATCAACGATCCGCGCCAGGCGGGCGGCCAGTACGTTCAGGATGCTGGCGATCGCGACGAGCACGAAAACCGGCGTCAGGGCGGTCTGGATGGTGTCGGCTATCATGAGCCGGAACGTTCGTGAGGCGCGTCGGTCATTCGTTCGGACGAAGAGCGCCTTTCAACCGGCCGACTTTCTGCGCACCGTCGGCGGTGGTGACCAGCACCTCGTCGCCATCGACGACGATCATGACGTCGTCCAGCCCGATGGCGGAAACGCGTGGCCCATCGCTTTCGATCAGCACATTGCGGCAATCGACCAGCTCCGCCTTTCCGACGATGACATTGCCGTCATCGTCGCGGCTCCGCGCATCGCGCAGCGCCTGCCAGTTGCCGATATCGGACCAGCCCATCCTGACCGGGACCATGGCTGCGCGGTCGGTTTTTTCCATGACCGCGTAATCGACAGATTCCGCCTCCACATGGGCGAAATCGTCGGCGTCGGGATGAAACACGCCGCCCTCGCCCGTTCCATGCCGGACCGCATCGCGCAGGTGATCAACCATGTCCGGGCGGTATTGCGCGAGCGTGTCGAGGAAAGTTCCCGCCCGGAAAGCAAATATGCCGCCGTTCCAGCTGTAGCCACCGTCGTCGAGGAAGGATCGTGCGGTTTCGGCATCGGGCTTCTCGACGAAGCGATCCACGGCATAGCCTCCGCCAAGATCGGCACCTTTCTTGATGTAGCCATAGCCGGTTTCCGGCCTGTCCGCCGCGATGCCGAAAGCCACCAGCCAGTTCTGACTGGCGAGATGCGCCGCCATTTCCGCCGCAGCCTTGAACGCGGTCTGATCGGCTATGTGATGATCGCTCGGGCAGACGAGCATGACGGCATCGTCGGGCAGACCCATCGCGGCAAGCGCGATGGCGGGCGCGGTGTTCTTGCCCAGCGGTTCCACGGTGATCCGCAAATCTTCGATCCTGCGCGACTGCGCCTGGACATGTTCCAGATGATCGGCACCGGTCACGATGATCGGCGCTTCGAAAATCTGCCGGTCCTTCACCCTGTCCAGGGTCTTCTCGAACAGGCTGCGGCGACCGGTCAGGGGCAGGAACGGCTTGGGCTTACCAGGCCGGCTGCGGGGCCACAGGCGGGTGCCGCTGCCCCCGCACAGGATTACCGGATGGATCATGTTTCTACAATTCCAGACTGTTGCGTGTCAGACGGTTCGGCTCAGGAGAAGGCGCATGAACAACCAAGTCTAGTTGAAGAACTTCTGTTCCCATCCGAAGGTCGAGTTCACGGGGTTTCCATTCGCATCCGTCGCGGGTTTGAAGCGGAACCGCGCCATGGCGAGCGCGCAGGTACGCGCATTGGTTTCGGGAAACGGACCGGGGCGAAACACCCGGCACGATTTGGGCAGACCATCGGTCCCCACGGTCAGCGCGATGCCGACCGAGGTGCCAACCCGCGCGCTGCGCCCCCCGGGCGGAACGGGATAATCCGACGCGTCGCCGATGTTGCCGCTGATCTTGACCGCCTCGGTCGGTACGAAATTGCCGTTGCCGGTCCCCCCACCGCCGCGCCCACTGCCCGTACCGGTTCCCTGCCCAGCCGCGCCCGTCCCCTCCCCAGCCTCGCGCGCGCCGGATCGGGCATCGGTTCCAGTCGACGGGGTTTTCGGCATCGGCCGGTCCCGCCGCAGGGGCACCGCGATTTCCGGCGCGGTCTCATCGCGAGCGACGGCCTTCGCGCCCGGTGCCCCTTGCGCACCTTCATCCGGCGTGGGTTCGACATCGGGTGGCGGGGGCTGTTCGGGTTCCGCCACATCGACGCTGAAAGTGGTCAGCACCTCGCGTTCCATGCTGCTGGTGAAATCGGGCGCGAAGGCTTTTGCAAGGCCGTAGATCGCCGCGACATGCAGTAGCACGATCAGTGCCAGCGTGGCCGGCCTGGGCTTGCGGGAGCTTGCGGAATATCGGTCGGCGGCGTTCATGGTCGGCGCCATTCTAACGGCTGATGCGCCCCACTTCTATTCCGAACATGAAGATGGCGGCCCCTTCGCGATGAAGGGGCCGCCATATAGTCAGGTGCCGAAGCCTTAGGATCAGAATTCGTAACGAACGCCGACCTGGATGCGCCAGGCGGAACTGGAGATCGAAATGTCGTTCTGGTCGTCCGGGTTGAAGCCGGAAATGACGTAACGGCCCTGGCTGTCGACCGAATTCACGCGCAGGCGGTCGGCCGGATTGCTGCTGTCCGGATCGTCGATGTCAATACCGGTATCCACCAGATCGACGAATTCGCTCCGGCTGCGCAGGATATTGGCGCTGCTGTCGATCAGATTGAGGAAATTCGCGAAGTCGGCGAAAATTTCGATCCGGTCTTCGGCAATGCCGGTCAGGGTTCCGATGAAGGGCAGCTGCTGACTGATTCGGAGGTCGAGATCGTAATGCCAGTCGTTGCGGCAGGTGTTGCGCGCGATCGACTGCCCGGGGGTGAAGTCGCACTGATCGCCGACTTCGCTGTTGGCAAGGTAATCGACGATGCTCTCCGCCGCTGCCGCCTGCTCCGCACGAACGGCCGCCAGCTGAGTCGGGCTGAAACGGCTCTGGTCGGAGAAGTCGCTGAGGTTGCCGTCGCCCGCGCCGGTCGGGATGTACAGCAGCGCGTTGTCGTTGCCGGATGCCCCGTCATTGAACACGCCGCCGCCATCGAAGGTCAGCGAATAGGGCGAACCTTCACGCGCCCGGAAGAAGATGCCGAGGCCGGTGCGGTAGCCTTCCACGAATTCTTCCTGGAACGAAACGGCGGCGGTGAAATTGTGCCGCGTTTCGAAGTTGGACGTGCTGGTCGCCGGGTTCTGCCGGTCGAACGCCGCCGTCACGTCATAGTTCGACGTCGCAGTGGAGCTGCCGACATTGCGGAAGTTGTTGCTGTCGGTGAAGGCGTAACCCAGGCGGATGCTGGAGCTGCCCGTATCAGTGAAGACGCCGCCATCGAAATCCTTCGACAGAAGAACCGACGCGACATGGCTTTCGTACGAACGGCCGTTGGTCAGCTGGATGAAATCATCGACGCCCGCACTGCGTCCGTTGGCCGTGTTGCGGAAACATTCCGCAGTCACGCCGCTGTAGATCGGTGTTCCGCTGGTGGTGGTCAGCTGCGCGTCGCACCCCGGGAAACTGTTGTCGATCGCCTGATAGATAGGTCGTCCGTCGATCGTGAAGCCGCCATTCGTGCGCACGTCCGGTGTCTGGACCAGATCGACGAAGTTGAGCGGGTCGAGATAGCGCGAATAAATGTAATCGAGGTTGAGGCGCAGACCGCTGAACAGGCCGGTTTCGGTGCCGAAATCCGTGCTGAAGCCGAGATTGGCGCGCAGCACGGTCGGAATGTCGAGATCGGGATCGGTCGATTGCACATCGGCTCCGCCGCTCGCGGCGCGTGCCGATCCCGCGGCGATCGCGCAGGCGGGAATGCCGGTGAACTGGCCGCCGGTAACCACGTCGATCTGGCCGGTTGCCGGATCGCGGGTCAGGTCCGCATTGTTGCAGCGGAAAGTATCGCCATCGGCGGAACTGAAGCCGTTATTGGAGAACGCGTTGGAGAAGAACACCACCGGATCGCCGCCTGAAAAGATGCCGACCCCGCCAGTTACGCGGCTGTTCGATACGAAGCCGGAATTATCGAACTCGTAGGTTGCCGATGCCCGCGGCAGTAGGATCGGATCGAGTTTGCTGAACGGATTGGCGTTGGAGAAACCGACCCGGTCGACGAATGCAGGGTTGAAACGCGGCGCGTCGCCGTCGAACCACTGGACCCGCAGACCCGCGATCAGGCTCAGCTGATCGGTTGCCTGCCATTCGTCCTGCGCGAACACCGAATAGATCTGCCGCCCGAAAGTTGCGCCGGCTTCGTTGATGTCGCCGCTGGGGGTCGCGGCGATCGTCGCCCCGCCAAGCGCGCCGCGGGCCAGATCGTCCGCGCTACCGAAAACGCTCGAAAACCCGCCCGGTGCGACCAGACCCTGCTCGAAATCCTCGAAGCTGTTGAAGAAGATCGTGCCGGTCGCGTTGATGGCGAACAGGTTGAACACTTCCAGATCGTTGAGTTCGGCACCGATCTTGAAATTGTGATCGCCCGCATCGATGTTTACGATCCCGCGGATCTGGTCGATCTTGGTGTCGAGCTGGTTGGCGGAACGAAAAATGCCGGGACCGGTGCTCAAAATGCCGTTGTTGAAGATGGGATTGCCATTGGCGTCGAACAGCAGCCCGCCACTGTCGTCGGTCGCCTGGACCTGCGTCAGGACCGCCAAGCGCGGGGTCGGGTTGTCGCTCTGCGCTTCGCCGAAGCCGACGGGGCCCTGAACGTCGCCTACTTCCGCGCGGCTGACGCGCAATTCGGTGCTGATCGTGTCGCTCCAGTCCGAATAGAGGCGGACCGAGTAATAATCGGACTGCGTGCCTTCGTCTTCGAAGCTGTTGAAACCGGTGATGTTGTCGGGGCCGAAATCGGGTTCGATATTGCTTTCATCGAGCTTCTGGTAGGTTGCCTCCAGACGGTGATCGTCGGTGATGTAGGCGTCGATCCGCGCGAAATAGCGTTCATCGCCCTGCGGCAGGCTGGTCGGGAAGCCACCCACATCCTGGCCGTAGACTCGCTGGGCGATGTCGGCGAACCGGTCGAACTGCTCGCTGGTCACGAAATTCGCTTCATTGGTGAAGCCGCGCCCGCTGGGTCCGAAATTGTTGCCGCCTCCAAGATCGGTCTTCTCGTAACCGACATAGAAGAACAGGCGGTCGGGAACGATCGGACCGCCCAGCGTCGCGCCGTAGCGTTCTTCGCTGCCCGAATTCAAGGGACGGCCATCGATATCGTCGGCATACAGGTCGTCGCCGAAATAGGTGTAGAAGGCGCTGCCGTGAAACTTGTTCTCGCCCGACTTGGTGACGACGTTGACGAGACAGCCGGTGAAGTCGGAATATTCGACGTCGAACGGCGCGAACTCGACCGAGGTTTCGCGAATTACGTCGAACGGCAGCGGCAGCGAGTTGCGCGACGCGAAGGGCGTGCCGTTCAGTCCGAACACGTCGGCCTGGGTGATGCCGTCCACCGTGAACGTGTTCGACCGGTCGTTCCCGCCGACGCAGGAAATCCGGTCGACGCCGTCGCCGCTGGTTTCGATGGCGACGCGCGGGTCGAGGCGAATGATGTCGCGCACGTCGCGGCTGATCGACGGGAAGGCTTCCAGCGTTTCGACGCTGAACGCGCTACCGGGGCCGACGGCGAGCTGCTGCACATTGGCGCGCGTCCCGGTGACGACGATGAAGTTGTTTTCACCGCCAACCGCCGATTGCGACAATTCGAAAGTGTAATCGGTGTTGCCCGATACGGTGATGAACTGGCCTTCGACCGACTGCCCTTCGAAACCGGCGGCGGTCACGGTGATGGTGTAGGGTCCGCCGGGAACCAGCGATGCGGTGCGGAAATTGCCTTCCTCACCGGTCATCAGATCGCGCGACTGGCCGGTGCGGGTGTCGGTCACGACCACCCGCGCGCCAGCAACGGGATTGCCGGTGGCGTCGGTGACCTGTCCTTCGATGCCGGAGGTGATCTGCTGCGCCGATGCGGGGGCGGCGACCATGGCGGATGCGGAAAGGCTGACGACGCTGGCGGCGAGGAGATATTTGAGCTTCATGGGAAATCATTTCCTTGAGTGGCGAATGGAACTTTTCGGTTCGCGGCGAATCGTTTGAAGATGGAGCTGCCCGATAGAGGCGACATGGGACCGCCCAGAACATATTTGTGACGCACGCATGACAGCATGCGGCTATATCCGGGACGCCCGGAGCCGGACCCCGAACACCAACGAGAGGCCGTTCAAAACAAAGGGGAAAAAGTCTGTTGCTGCAATGCAACAGGTCGGCCTAATACGAACCGCATGCCGATTGGTTAACGGTGGCGAACGGTGTCGGCCCGCTCAGGCCAGATTGATTTCCCGCAGGCGCTGCATCAGGAAATCATGCGCGGTGATCGGCGGAGGGGCGTGGCCGTCGTCGCAGGATGGCAGCGTCTCGATCAGATAGTCGGGGCGGAAATGGAGGAAAAACGGCATGGAATAGCGCGCGCGATAGGCCGCCTCGCCCGTCGGGTTGACGACCCGATGCATGGTTGAACGCAGTGCGCCGTTGGTCAGCCGTTCCAGCATGTCGCCGATGTTTACGACCAGTGCGCCGGGCGGCGGGCTGATGGCGAGCCATTCGCCGCCACGCGTCTGCAGTTCCAGCCCCGCCTCTTCCGCCCCCAGCAACAGCGTGATCGTGTTGATATCGCCATGCGCCGCGGCGCGGATCGCGCCCTCGGCCTCCGCCCCCTCCAGCGGGGGATAGCGCAACAGCCGCATGACCGAATTGCCATCCGCGATCGTCGGAGCGAAATGATTTTCCGCCAGTCCCAGATGCAGGGCGATCGCCTGCAGCACATGCGCGCCGGCCGCATCGAACGCTGCGTAGAGATCTTCGAACGTGTCGCGAAAACCCGGCACCTCGGCCGGCCAGATGTTGGGGGCCATATATTCCGACAGGGAGTGGCCGGGCGGCAGGTCGCGCCCGACATGCCAGAATTCCTTCAGATCGTGGACCTGCGCGTCCTTCGCCCTTTCGGTGCCGAAGGGGGTATAGCCCCGCGCACCGCCGCCCCCGGGCAGGATGTAGCGGCGCTTCGTCTCCTCGGGCAGCGCGAAGAATGCTTTCGATTTCCTCTCCGCCCGGGCGATCAGGTCGGCGGGGATGCCGTGGTCGCGGATGATCGCGAAGCCGTATTCGGCGAAGCTGCGGCCAAGCTCGTCGGCGAATTCGTCGATCGGCCGGGCGATGGAAACGGATGCGATGAAGTTCATGGAACGACCGTTTAATACGGCAGGAACAATCCCGCCAGCGCCGCGCTCATCAAATTGGCGAGGCTGCCCGCCGCGAGCGCGCGAAGGCCCAGCCGGGCGATGACCGGACGCTGATTGGGGGCCAGCCCGCCGGTCACCGCCATCTGGATCGCGATCGAGCTGAAATTGGCGAACCCGCACAGCGCGAAGGTGACGACGGCGCGGCTGCGTTCGGTCAGCATCGTGACGTCCTTCAGTTCGATGAAGGCGACGAATTCGTTGAGGACGATCTTGGTGCCGAAGAGCCCGCCGGCGACCTGCGCCTGGTTCCAGTCGCCGATCCCGATGAGGAACATGACCGGCGCGAACACCCAGCCGAAGATCTGTTGGAACGACAGTTCCGGCATGTCGAACAGCGCCCCGATCGAACCCAGCAAGCCGTTCGCGAGGGCCACCAGCGCGACGAAGGCCAGCACCATCGCGCCCACCGCCACGGCCAGCTTCACCCCGGTCTGTGCCCCTTGCGCGGCGGCTTCGATGACATTGGCGGGTTGCCGCCCATCCTCGAACGTCTCGGCCATTTCGACTTCGTGCGCCTTACCCGCTTCGGTCAGGGCGGCGGGGCCTTCGGCGCTGATGCGGCCCTTGGGCAGATCGAGATCGCCGACGCTATTGGCGTCGCTTCGCTCGTCCTCGTCATCATCGGGCATGATGATCTTCGCCATCAGGATGCCGCCCGGCGCCGACATGAAGGCGGCGGCCAACAGGTAAGGGAGATACTCGCTACCGAGCAATCCGGCATAGGCGGCCAGGATCGTCCCCGCCACGCCGGCCATGCCGACGGTCATCAGGGTGAACAACCGCGATGGCGACAGCGCGGCGAGATAGGGGCGCACGACCAGCGGGCTTTCCGACTGGCCGACGAAGATATTCGCCGCTGCGCCCAGCGCCTCCACCTTGCTCACACCCGTCAGCCAGCCGATCGCCCCGCCGAACCACCGTACGATCCGCTGCATGACGCCGATATAATAGAGGATGGACACGAGCGAGGCGAAGAACACGATCACCGGCAGCGCGCCCAGCGCGAAGGTGTTGGCCAGCGGGTTGTCCGCCCCGAACAGGAACGCCGTGCCCGCATCGGCGTAGGACAGAAGCGCGGACACTCCATCCGACATGGCGCGGATGACCGCGCGTCCGCCTTCGGTGGCCAGGACCAGGAACGCGAGCAGCGCCTGCAATGCAAAGGCGGACCCGACCACGCGCAGCCGGATGCGCCGCTTGCTGGTGGAAAGCAGGAATGCGATGGCCAGGATCGCGACGATACCGACAAAGCTGGTCAGGATCGGATGCATGGTCAAGCGATGGCCCCCGCGTTTTATGGGCGGCGCGACATGCCGATTCCCGTCGCGTCTCAATCGCGCGTTCGGCGACCTTCGTCAAATCGTCTGCCGACAGCCCCGTCATGCGCTGCGATCTTCCCTTTTGCCGTATGAGCCCATAGGCGGTTACGCATGACACCCGACACCAGGCCCGTGCCCCGATCGCTGTTGTTCATGCTGCTATTGTATGGCGGCATGACGGTGCTGGCGGGTTTTCTCGCTTACAAGCAGATCCGCATTCCATTCACCGATCTGGCGGTGGAGGCGGGCATATTCGCTTTCCTGCTGCTGGTGGTCATTTCCAGCACGGTGGCGCAATTGCATGGGGAGAGCCAGGCGAAACGCATCGTGTGGTGGGGCTTCCTGCCGCTCGCGGTATCGGCGGCGCTGATGGGGCTGGTGCTGGCCCTGCCCGCATCGCCCGACATGATCGCGCAGCGCGCCGACGGGTTGGCCGCGTTCGAACTGGTGCATGGGCAGTTGTGGCGGGTAATGGGCGCCGGTCCCGCCGCCTATATCGTGTCGCTGCTGCTCAATGTGTGGATATTTTCGAAGCTGCGCGGGGAAGGAGCGGATGGCGCCCAACAGGGCACGGCCGGGCTGATGGTCCGGGGCGCGATCGCCTCCGCGCTGAGCCAGGCGGTGGATTCCGTCATCTTCGTGACGCTGGCATTCTATGGCGAATTCGACATCACCAACCTGCTGATCGGGCAGACGATCGCCAAGGTGGTGCTGTCGATCGTGCTGGTCCCGTTCCTGATCACCGGTTTCGTGGCGATCGCCTGCCGGCTGGACCGCGGATCCGCCTAGTTGCCGCGTAGAACAGCGACGCCCGCCGGGGGAAGGTCGCGCCTACCGATGATGGCTTCGCCTTGCACGTTATCGAGAAGTCGCGCCAGCGCGCTGCTATAGTTGAACGCGAACAGGTAATCATGCGTGGTCCGAAGACGCGGCGCGACCTGCTGCACCTCCGCCAGCCCAGCCGCAGCCACGCCATCGGGCCGGAGAAGTCCGGCATGCATCTGCTCCTGCGCGTGCGCCGCCTGCCGCCAGCGGAAATAGCTGACCAGCTGTGCTCCACGGGCCAGCGCCTCCAGCGTCCAAAGCCGGACCATGCCCGGCAGCGGCGCGGGATTGTGGCGCGCCCAGTTCACCGGACCGGGCTGCTGTTCGATCACGCCTCAGCGCCCGTCTTTCCCGATCCCACGATACAAATCGTGAGCGTGGCGAGGGTGGCGGTCGGGGTGCCGAGAATGATGCCCAGCCCCGCTTCGTGCAGCGTGTCGATCGCACGGTCGAGCCAGTCCCGGTCGAACCGGCCCGCATCGGGTTCGATGCGGCTCCACGCGAATTCGCCGATCCGCACGCGGCTTAACCCCGCCTCCGTCATGCGCCGCGCATCGTCCGCCCACATGGTTTGAGGCCAGTGTTCGGGATAATAGCATGTTCCCAGCCGCATCAGGCCGTCGCGGTTTTAAGGACGGCACCCGGCCGTTCGAGCAATCGGATCACCGCATCGTGCAACTGTGCGTGACCGTCCGCTTCGTTCACGTCGAAGAACCGGGTCTGCGCGTCGTCGATGTCGGGATACTCGTCCATCCCTTCCACCGCGATAAGCCGTTCGATGGCCGGCGCATGCTCGCGTATCAGCGGGCCGATTTCGCGAATGCGGTCCATCGAACCTTGCGTCACGACGATCCCCTTGCGCTTGTTCAGGCCCAGCGCCTGCCAGCTGCGCGGATCGCCGCCGGGCACGAAATGCACGGGATAGCCATCGGCCAGCGCCTTTTCGAAGCGAGTGCGATCATGCTCGATCGCGAAATAGGCGATATCCTCTTCGCCCAGCCGATCCGCGATGCGCCGCCCCGTTTCGCCCAAGGTCACGATCAGCATGTCGGCATCGTCCCCATCCAGCTTCGCATCCGCCGGGCCGCGCCGCAACTTGCCCGCGATGGTACGCCCCAGTTCGGAAACGGCCGGAGTCAGCGCCATCGTCACCGCGATGGCCGAGATGGCGATCGCCAGCAGTTCCGCGCCCAGCAGCGCGGCGACGGCGGGGATGGCGAACAGCACCAGCGCAAACTCCGATCCCTGCCCCAGCAGGAAACCCAGCTGCACAGAACCCGGCACCGACCACCGATTGACCAGCCCCGCCGCGATGTTGAGCGCGCATTTCAACGTCACCAGCGATCCCGCCGCGATCAGCACCCAATGCCAGCTGCGCGCGATCACCGCCGGTTCGATGGACAGGCCCACGGTCATGAAGAAGAAGCCGAGGAACAGGCCGCGAAACGCCTCGATCTCGGTCTGCACCAGCAGGCGATAGCGCGAATCGGCCAGCGCCATTCCGCCGAGGAACGCGCCCAGCGTCAGCGACAGGCCGGCCAGTCCCGTCAGCCATCCCGCCGCCAGCGCGATGAACAGCGCCGTCGCGGTCATTACCTCGCTGCTGTCGGCGCGGGTCACCATCCGGAACAACGGTTCGGTCAGGTATCGCGCGAACAGGACGGCCACGATAAAGGCGCCCACCGCTTTCAATGCGGCCAGTCCCAACGACGGGCCGAGCGCCTCTCCGCTGCCCAGACTGCCCGCGACGATCAGCAGGGCGATCGCGGCGATATCCTGGAATATCAGGATGGACTGCGCGGCGCGCCCGACCGGGCAGTCTTCCTGATCGCGTTCCCGGATGACGCCTATCACGACGGCGGTCGAGGACAGACCCATGGCGAACCCACCCAATATCGCGGCCAGAGGCGGCAGGCCGAACACGAGGCCCAGCGCGGTGACGCCGCCGCCCGCGACGCCCATCTGCAACGCGCCGAAGCCAAAGATATTGCGCGCTTCCTCGCGTATCCGCGCGAGCGAGAAATGCAGGCCGAGATTGAACAGGAGGAACATCACGCCCGCTTCCGCCAGCGCCGCGACCAGTGCGCCATCGAAGCGGTAGGCCTGCCCGGCAAAGGACAGGATGACGCCCAGCACGATGTATCCGACGATCGGATTGAGTCGCAGCATCTTCGCCGCCAGCGCCGCCAGAATGCCCAGGCCGAGCAGGATGATGGCGGGCTGGATGGTGTCCAGCACCCCGTGCGTTCCGGCGGCGAGCAGATCGAACATGGCGCCCCCTTGCCCTGCCCCGCACACGCCTGTCACCCGTAATCGTCGCTCGAAACGGTCATGACTTGCGCCGAACGCAACACCGTGGGTGTGTTTGGCATTCCCTTTCGCCCGCCCACGCGCCTATCAGGGGCAACATGTTCGAGAACCTCGACGCCCTCATGCTGGCCCGAATCCAGTTCGCCTTCACCGTGGCGTTCCATTTCATCTTTCCGGCGTTCTCGATCGGATTGGCGAGCTATCTGGCGGTGCTGGAGGGGCTGTGGCTGAAAACCAGCAAGCAGCTGTATCTCGACCTGTTCAAATACTGGGTGAAGATCTTCGCCATCGCCTTCGCCATGGGCGTCGTGTCGGGCATCGTGATGTCCTACCAGTTCGGGACCAACTGGTCGGTGTTCTCCGACCGGACCGGGCCGATCCTGGGGCCGCTGATGGCGTATGAGGTGTTAACTGCGTTTTTCCTGGAGGCCGGGTTCCTTGGAGTCATGCTGTTCGGGATGGAACGGGTCGGCAAGAAGCTTCACTTCGTCGCGACGCTTATGGTGGCGTTCGGCACGTTGATGTCGGCCACCTGGATCCTGTCGGTCAACAGCTGGATGCACACGCCGGTCGGGTTCGAAATGGCGTCGAACGGGCAATTCGTTCCGGGGCCGAGCTGGCTGGCGATCATCTTCAGCCCGAGCTTCCCCTACCGCCTGTTCCACACGGTCAACGCCGCCTACCTCACCACCGCTTTCGTCGTCGGCGCGGTCGGGGCGTATCATCTGCTGAAGGACCGCGGCAACGCCCATGCCCGAAAGATGTTCTCGATGGCGATGTGGATGGCCGCGATCGTCGCACCGATCCAGATCGTGGCGGGCGATCTTCACGGCCTCAACACGCTGGAGCATCAGCCGCAGAAGGTGATGGCGATGGAGGGACATTTCGACAGTCATCCGGACGGCGCGCCGCTGATCCTGTTCGGCATCGTCAATTCGGACGAGAAGCGCGTCGATTACGCTGTCGAGATACCCAAGGCGTCCTCTCTGATCCTGAAGCACGATCTCGATGCGCCGATGGACGGGCTGGACACCATTCCCGACGACGAGGAACCGCCGGTCGGTATCGTCTTCTGGTCGTTCCGCATCATGGTCGGCATCGGTTTCGCGATGATGGGCATCGGACTGTGGAGCCTCGTCGCGCGGTGGCGCAAGGGGCTGTATGAATGGAGCTGGCTGCACCGCGCCGCGCTGGTCATGGGGCCATCCGGCTTCGTCGCGGTGCTCGCCGGGTGGATCACCACCGAGGTCGGCCGTCAGCCCTACGTCGTCTACAATCTGATGCGAACCTCCGAAGCGGTCTCGCCGCTGGACGCGCCGGCCGTGGCGACATCGCTGATCGCCTTCGTCATCGTCTATTTCGCGATCTTCGGCGCGGGCGTGTGGTATATTCTGCACCTTATGCATCACGCCCCGCACATCTACGAGAAGGGCGTGAAGCGCGGCGATAAGGGGCCGATCCGCACCGCCGGCATCACCCCGGGCCTGACGCAGGACCCCTCCGACGCGACGGATCGCGACCTGTCGGGCGACAAGCACGAACCGGATGCGGTGCCGTGATGGTGAACGCCGATCTTACCGTGATCTGGGCGTTCATCATCGCCTTCGCGATATTCGCTTACGTAGTGATGGACGGGTTCGATCTGGGCATCGGCATCCTCTTTCCCACATTCGATGTCGGGCCGGAACGCGACCGGGCGATGAACTCCATCGCGCCGGTATGGGACGGCAACGAAACCTGGCTGGTGCTGGGCGGCGGCGGTTTGTTCGCGGCCTTCCCGCTGGCCTACGCGACGATCCTTCCGGCGACCTATCCGCTGATCATCGCGATGCTGCTGGGGCTGGTGTTCCGGGGCGTCGCCTTCGAATATCGCTGGCGCGATCCCGCCCATCGCGGGTTATGGGACGCGGCGTTCACCGGCGGCAGCGTGGTCGCCGCGATGGCGCAGGGCATGACGCTGGGCGCGCTGCTGCAGGGCGTGGAAATCACCGGCCGCGCCTATTCGGGCAGCTGGTTCGACTGGCTGACCCCCTATACGCTGCTGACCGGGGTCGGCACGGTGGCGGGGTATGCCCTGCTGGGCGCGACGTGGCTGGTGTGGAAGCTGGAGGGGCCGGGACAGGCTCATGCCCGCAGGTTGGCGAAACGTGCGGCGTGGGCGACGCTGGTGCTGATGGGCGGGGTCAGCCTGTACAACCTGCTGCTGAACGCAGAGTATGCGACACGCTGGCTGACCGCGCCGGAGATCTACTTAGCCGCCCCGGTCCCGATCATCACGGCGATGGTGGCGCTGGTGCTCCTGAAATCCCTGCAGGCGGAACGCCACAGCAAGCCTTTCTGGCTGTCGATCGCACTGTTCTTCATGGGAATGGCCGGGCTGGGCGTGACCATGTGGCCCTATATCGTGCCGCCCGACGTGACCATCTGGGACGCCGCCGCGCCCGAACGCAGCCAGGTGTTCATGTTGATCGGCGTGGCCATCACCATGCCGATGATCATTGCCTACACCGTGTGGACCTATTGGGTGTTCCGCGGGAAGACCAGCGACGAGGGGTACCATTGATGGCGATGCGTGGAGGTTCGCCCGATGACGCGCCCTTGTGGAAGCGCCTGAGCTGGATGGTCCTGATTTGGCTTGCCAGCGTCGCCGTGCTGGGGGCGGTCGCCTATGGTATCCGCTGGTGGCTCGGCCTGTGAGCGACCATGCGAGTCTGCGCGACGATACGCTCGTCACTTACAATAGGGCAGTGGCTGAGTTGCGCGCGATGGCGCGTCCGCTGGAACGGGTGGATGCGTCGCTGAGCGATGCGGCCGGGCTGGTCCTGGCCGCCGACGTCACGGCCCGCATCCCCTCCCCCCGTCGCGCCGTGTCGGTGATGGACGGCTATGCCATACGCGCGCGCGACCTGCCCGGACCGTTCACCATCATCGGCGAAAGCGCGGCGGGCATGCACGAGGTTCCCGCGATCGGCACCCAACAGGCGGTGCGCATCTATACCGGCGCGCTGGTGCCGAAATATGCCGACCAAGTGATTGTGCAGGAAATCACCTACGCCGAAGGCGATCGGCTGACTCTGACCGGCGAGACCGGGTCCAACCCCTACATCCGCGCCGCCGGATCGGATTTCAAAGAGGGGGCGGTCCTGCTGCGCAAAGGCATGGACCTTACGCCAGCCCGCATGGTCACCGCCGCCGCCGCCGATCGCGACCGGTTCCGCGTATGGCGCCGGGCAAGGGTCGCAATCCTCGCGACGGGAGATGAGTTGGCCGCACCCGGAACGGCGATGGAGTGTGCGGGCGCAATCCCCGACAGTATATCGGGCGCATTGGCGGCGGCGGTGCGCAATTGGGGTGGGGAGGTCGGCGCTTTGGCTTGCGAGAAGGACGACGATGCCGCCATCGAAGGCGCGGCATCCGCGCTGCTCCGGGCGAGCGACATTCTGGTGGTCGTCGGAGGTGCGTCGGTCGGCGCGCGGGATTTTGCGAAACATTCACTTGCTGGCGGCGATTTTCACCAGCTGTTCGACAAAGTCGCGATGCAGCCGGGCAAGCCCGTGTGGTGTGCCGCCAGCGGTTCGGGACGGTTCGTCATCGGCCTGCCCGGCAATCCGGTGTCCGCCATGGTCACCGCCCGCCTGTTTCTGGCCCCGCTGATCGCCGCGTGCGCCGGGCGCGATTTCGATGGTCCGCTGCGCTGGCGGGACCGACGCGTCGTCGGGACCGGCATCGCGGGTAAATGGCGCGAACAGTTCGCACGCGGAGTCTTGCAGGAAGAGGGCGTGCGGCTGATCCGCGATCAGCTATCCGGTTCGCAGGCCTCGCTGGCGGAGGCGGACATGCTGGCCCGGATTCCGGCGGGCGACACGATGTACGCTGACGGCGCGCAGCTGCAGACGCTGCCCCTTTAGAACGACCTTGTTCGAATGGAACGTCCGGCGCGTATTTCGCGGCCAGCACGGTGTCAGCCAGAACCGCCCCCCTGCTATGCGACGCTGGTCCGATTACAATCCAGACAGCAAATAAACCGCCGTTTTCCTAAAGTTTTCAACACATAACAATGCAGAACCATAGCCTTTACCAAATTACTTATAAACTTCGGATGAGTTCGGCTAAAGCTAGATAATGATCATACTTACTCGCTTCGTCGCTTATTGGCGGTAAACCATGGCCATGCGTATTCGCGTAATAGTCAAGCACGCCGTCCAACGTAGGGGCGGGGCGTACCCTTAACTCTTCAGGCGAAGTCTTCAAGCCGTTCCGTGCGTCCACCAGACCGGGCATTCCGGAAAACCAGGGTGCGCCGAACGCAATCGTTCGTTTGCCCTTGGCCGCAGCCTGCATGGCTATCGTTCCAGTACAGGTCGCCGCGAAATCGAATTTGTCGAGCAATACGTCGTTGTCGGCATCGACGGACAGGAGTTTACATCCCATTTCCGCCAGATCGCGGTAATATTCTTTGGAACGGTACTCCGGGGTCAAACAGATCGTATCGTCGATCGTCGGTAGGAAACTGATCGGATGTTCTTTATAATAAACAGCGTACCCTCGATCAATAAGGTCATGGGCGACCATGCGTGCATCATGATAAAAAAAAGCCAGTGGGGCCGTCGTCGCCTCCGGCTGCAGATGCGCAAAGAAAACGATCGATCGGCCTTTTTCTTCGAGCGTCGGGTTTGGCGCAACGCAGTACCTCTTATACTCTTTTTCTAGCTTCCTGAATTTTCCATAATTATCAACAGTGCGAGCGATAACCCTTTGCGTGTATTTCAATCTTGCGAAGGGTCGCGATCGCATATCCGTGCGTGTGAAGTTGCCCGATTTGCGGTGTACCACCATGCCGCGATGCACGCGGCCGAAGACGTTTCGCATGAGCGGGTAGATTCGAGACGCGTTGTTTATGTACGTCGCGGCAATGGCTGGATGGGAAACCTTCGACGCCATTTCTTCAAGAAACGCTTTGACTTTCGGCGGAACGCCTGGCGGGCCATAGCGTATCGCGCGGTCATGAAGCCCTTCATGCACGACGACGCTTTGCAGGTACAGGTTTGCATGTACGGTCAGATATCTGATGTTCGAAAGGCGGGCAGCGACATATTGCGAATAGCTATACCCCCAATGCGGGGCGACCGTATTTTCCACGATATGCGTAAGGCCGCGTTCGGCAAACTTGGCTACCCAGAACCCAACCATACCAATGAGTTCCGCCCGGCGCTGTTCATGGCTTAATGCGAACATCAGCCACCGTTCGTGTACCCTGTCCAAGGTAAGGAATTCGATCGATGTTATACGCTCGGCAATCTCGTGGCTTTGCAACTGACCGAACCGTTCGGTTCGGTAGAAATAATCAAACTCGCTGAGCTCTTCAGTCAGATCGACGATCGAGATGCCGAACTTGTCTGCGATAGCAGACCGCGCGTCGCTCGGGATTGCGTCCACGATACCAACAACCAAATCGGTAGGCATGTTATTGGCACGTTCCCTGGGTGACGACTAGCGTTCGCAACATTTGCGCTTTAGCGTTGTATGAAAACCGGATATTTCTGTTCAGGTCGCATAGAATGGTACCTGGCCAGCGACAAGCCGAAACGCCGATCATACAATTCACGGGCAGCGACTTCTGCTGCGGAATCGGTATGATGCGCAAAAGTCTGCATATAGTGAATATATAATCGGGGACATTGGACATTGGGGTTTATGGAAGATCCGGCGGAACTTTCCATCTCGATGTTGTCGTTGCCAAAGGATGTAGCGCGGCGCACACGCGTGCAGAACGACATTTCCAGGATTTCGGACGACATCACCATCCAGACGCCCCCAACCCTTGCGGAGGTCGAACATTGGTTGACGCTCGAGAACAATCGCTATCATATCGGCATGACGAAAGGTGAGATAAGTTGCGCGCTGGGACACCTCGCCATTCTAAAAAGACATGTCGCGCAAAAATCACCGTTTCTCATTCTTGAAGATGACGCCCGGTATTTCCACACCGATATTCCGATCGAACGCCTTGGTAGTGAATTATGCAAGAGATACGATCTGGTGCTGTTCGGGGTTGCTACTAAAAAGGATTTTCTGGGCGGGAAGCGATCAAGAATGTTCGGCGTCGACGTCTTCGAACTTGATCGAATTTCGATCCGCTATCTGCGCGGCGCGTTCGCCTACACCGCCCCTATGGTAACAGTTGAGAAGTTGGTACGTGAGCAAAATAGTATATTGCATCGATCGGATTCCTGGGACTATTTTTATCGACGCGGCATAGTGCGTCGGATCGCTTTGGTCGATCTGTTTGTGCACGACGATGAGGGTATGAGCAACTTGGAAAGCGAACGTCGGATGAACCGTTCGAATTCGATGCTTCGACCGACGATTAAACCAAGTCTACTGGCTCTCTTGCGTGGGTCGCGTAATCTTATAGGGCGTGCGAATGTCGCCTAACCTCTTATCGGACAGTGCGGCATTAGATTGTGATATCGCCATTTCGGTAGTTATCGCTGTGTATAACAAACGGAGTACTTTGGAACGTGCCGTATTGTCCGTCATCGGACAAAGCCGAAAACCTACCGAATTGGTAATCATTGATGACGGATCGACCGACGAAGGTGCGGGGTTTGCTAAAACTATCGCTGCACCTTTCCCAATCCGCGTAATTCGGACGAGTAACCGGGGTGTCTCGGCCGCGCGAAACCTGGGGGCGCAATTGGCCTGTACCGACCGCGTGGCCTTTCTCGACGCCGATGACGAATGGATGCCGGGACATTTGGAAGTGCTTGCTGGCTCGGCGGCCCGTTTCCCATCTTGTCACCTGGTCAGCTGTTACAAGGTGCAGCCCGGAATGGTCGCGACGAAGCTGGACGTAACGGCCGCAATCAGGTCCGCGCAGAGTTTCGGGTCCGCCGAGTTTTTCGACTTCTGGTTGAACAATCGTACGTGCGTGCACTCATCGACGGTTTGCCTCTATTTTCCCGAACCTGATGAACGATCGCCTTTTCCGGAAGGCGTAGCCCGCGGTGAAGACCTGTCGACGTGGATCACAATGGCGTTGAACGGTCCTATCTGTGTCGCGGACTATGACGGTGCGCTTATCCATGCCGACTCCGCCAGCAGGGTCTCGACACTGTATCTGCACGAAGTGCCCTATCAATTCGAACTTTTCGCGTCAGAATGGCGAAACACAACCCACGATACGCCCAGCATGAGACGTGTCTTATCACGAATGGCCATCAGGAATTCCCTGAAATTGAGCTTTTTGCGTGCTCCGACATCCGCGATGCAATATGTTTTACGCGTATCGAAGATCGGTATCCGCCCGACAATGATCGTTTGTGCGATCCTGCTGGTACCCGTGCCTTTAAGAGTAGCGTTGAACAACCAGATGCAAATTATTCGCAGGCAATACGCGTAAAGGGTTCTTGCATCGATTCATTATCAATGCCGGTACGGTTCCCTGTTCGAAGTCGATAAACAAGCGCAACTGGTTTACTACGTGCTTTATGCCCGTCGAAACCGCATCGTGCGCCTCAATCAGCAACTACGTGTCTCGTCTTATGTATGACGCGTAGGCGATGCTGCCCTTAGTTCCAATCGCTGGACCCGGTCCGATCGCCTGCTTCCAACATCTTTGATTTTCAGGCTCGACCTCGCACGGCAGCGCGTTAGATTATCGGATGTCCATAGCTCTCAGTATCATCGTCCCTTGCCATAACGTTTCAGGCAAATTCAACATCGTGGCCGGGTTGGCAACGATCCGATCCACTCGGATCGAGGCCATATTCGTAAACGATGGTTCAACCGACGAAACCGCCGATCTGATTGCGCAGGCCCTGGTCTCGTTGGATATAAAAGGACGAGTCATCAGCGGTAAGTTCGGCGGACCGGGCGCCGCGCGTAACGCGGGAATAGAGGAAAGCGGCGGGAAATATCTGTGGATGGTGGATGCGGACGACGTCGCGATCCCCGCACCGATCGTCGGTCTGGTCGATAGCTTCGACAGCGAAAACTATGATTTCTATGCATTCCCGTTCGTAAAATTTAACCCTAGGAATCCGGTAGAAAGATATCTGGTTACACCAGACCTTTCGAAGAACACACTCTACGATCGGTTGGAAGATTTCTGGGTCTGCAACATCTTGCCCAAGCGCGATTTTCTGGATCGACATTCTTTGCGGTTCATGCCGGACGTTTTCATGTATGAAGATTATTACTTCATCCTTCAGATTTTATATCACGCAAAAAGCCATTTTCAGCACACGGAGATTATCTACGAATATCTTTACCATGAAAGCTCGCTTTCGCATGACTGCGCCAAACCTCGCGATCTTTCAAAATGGGTCGTTGCCCTAGCGACCTTGAAATTTGTCGGAGAACATGTTGCGGACGAGCTCCCGCTGTTCGACGAGCATTTTCGAAAGATCGGGATTACCTTGGACTGGGCAAGGTATTTGGAAGACGGCCAATATGCCGAACTGGTTCGAGTCATGCCTTATTTGATCGCGATTCACCGGCACAATGGGTTAGATCACCATTTGAAAGCATTCCTAAAAACCGGTTCCGTTAAAAACCGGGTTATGAAAAGACTCGTATATGAACTATCCGCAATACGCGCCCGTTATAGAAAGTACGGGCTCGATGAACTGAAGAATTATTATAATAGATGAGTAGATGATTCATTCTTCTTCAAAACTTACGTGTGGACACATCTGTGTAGACGTTTACCGTATAAACCAATTTTATTGGGAGCCGAAGGTTCAATACGTTTCGCACGTCCATTGTTGGCTTTGTTCTAAAGGTGATACTCGATCCAAACCGATAGGATGATGCTAAATCAACGGTTTCTTGCGCTTGAAAAAGGTGGTGAGCCCTGCTGGGTTCGAACCAGCGACCTACTGATTAAAAGTCAGTTGCTCTACCGACTGAGCTAAGGGCCCACACTCGTGTGGCATCGGTTCGGGCGCCAATCGGGCCTGTCTGCCGGGGGCGTCACCTAGGGACCGGGCGGGGCCGGGTCAAGCGGCGATCCGTTTGGCGTAGCGACAGGTGGGTTACGGGGTCGCGCCATGCCGGCGCTATCGCGGCGGCGGGGCCGGTGACGAAGGGGCGGGTGCGGAAATGAACGTGGGGGATGGCCAGCTTGCGCGATGCGAAACGCCCGCCGCTCCAAAAGATGATATCGCAGTCGAGCGTGCGGGCCTGCCACCGTCCGCCGCGCCGTGTGCCGAATTCTCGTTCAACCGCCTTCAACGCGTGAAGAAGCGAGTTGGGCGGGAAGGGCGTCCGCAAAATCAGCGCGGCATTGGCGTATGTGCGGCGGGACGGGCCGATGGGACTGCTGGCAATGATCGGCGACAGCGCCTCGACCCGGCCGATCGCGTCCAGCCGCGACGCCGCCGCCTTCAGAACGGAGCCGGGCGAACCGTATCGGTAGTGCCGGATGTTGGAACCCAGCGCGATGACATAGCGGTGCGCGACTCCCGCCGCGTCAGACATCCTCGCACAATCGGCCGTAGAGTTGCGGGCGACGGTCGCGAAAGAAACCCATGCCCGCGCGGTGCTTCGCCGCCAGGTCGAGGTCCAGCGTGGCGATCACGACATGGCCGTCTTCGCCATCGGATCGCGCGACCAGATCGCCCCATTCATTGGTGATGAAGCTGTGGCCGTAAAACCGCTGCCCCCCTTCCATGCCCACGCGGTTGGCGGCGACCACCGGCATGCAGTTCGACACCGCGTGTCCCTGCATCGCGCGGCGCCACATGCGGCTGGTGTCGAAATCCGCGTCATAGGGTTCGGAGCCGATAGCGGTCGGGTAGAGGAGCATTTCCGCCCCCATCAGCGCCATGACGCGCGCCGCTTCGGGATACCACTGGTCCCAGCAGATGCCGACGCCGATGGTCGCGACACCGCCGTCCAGCGGCACTTCCCAAACCTTGAAACCACCATTGCCGGGGCGGAAATAGAACTTCTCCTCGTAACCCGGGCCGTCTGGTATGTGGCTCTTGCGGTAGGTCCCCATGATCTCGCCATCCGCACCGATCATCGCGATCGTGTTGTAATAGTGATGTCCGTCACGTTCGAAAAAGCTGACGGGAATGGCGACGCCAAGCGATCGCGCGAGTTTCCGCATGCCCACGACGCCAGGATGCTCCGCCGTCGGCCGGGCCAGCGCGAACAGCGCCTCGTCCTCCTCCCGGCAGAAATAGCCGCCGGAAAAGAGTTCGGGCGGGAGGACGAGCTGCGCGCCCTCCCCCGCCGCACGCTCGACCAGCTGGGCGACGGCATCGATATTGTCCGCTTCTTCGGCAAGGTTCAGCGAAAGCTGCAATGCGGCGACGGTGATGTTGCGCATAAGCCCGGCGGTTATTTCGGCTGCAGTGCGAAGTCGACCTGCACCGTCACGCTGCTGGTCGTGCGGCCCGGCATGATCGCGCCGCCGCCTTCCTCCGGCATCGCTTCGCGCGAAACCGTTCGGGCGGCCATAGGCGGCGGCGGGGCTATATCGATGGCGGTGGCGCCCTGCAGATAGCGGCCGCCCTGCGACCCGCCGGCATCACGAATATAAAGGACGCGGGCGATTTTCATGTCGGCTGCGTCGGCATAGGCCTGCGCCCGGCCCCGCGCCGCCTTGTAGGCGGCGGTGTAGGCGGAATTGGCGGCGGCTTCGGGGTCGGACATGCGAAGGTCCGGACCGCGCAGGATATTCGCGCCCGCATCGCTGACCGCCGTGATGGCTGCGCTGGCCAGCTCCACGTCCCGCAGTGTGACCGACAGGACGTTGCTGGCCTGATACTGTCCCTTGCGGTCGCCATACTGGATCCGCTGGATGGCGACATTGCGGGTCTGAATATCCGCCGGGTCCACGCCGAGCTGGCGCAGCGCGCGCACGACCTTGGCGATCTCCCCCTCATTCGCATCGCTGGCCGCCTTGGCGGTGGCGGCGAAACTTTCCATGCCCGCCTCGAACTCCGCTTCGTCCGGGGTCGCGTCGGCATCGCCGCTGGCACTGACCGACAGGAGCGTCTCGTTCCGCTCGACCCCGCGTTCATCCGTGGGTTCGTAGGTGCAGCCGGTCAGTCCTATCATCGAGGCCATGGCAGTCAGAACCAAAGTCCAACGGGATGCGTGCATCTCCATGGCGATCCTGCCGTTACCGGATCACGCGACCTTGCGGAACAGCAAAGTCATCCGGTCGCTTTCACCCACGGCTTCGTATTTTGCACGGTCCGTATCGCCGTAACGCAGCACGGGTGGCAGGCTCCACACACCACCTTCCCAGCTCGCATCGTCGCGGGGGTTGGCGTTCACTTCCGAAGCGTCGACCAGTTCGAAGCCCTGCAGTTCGAACATTCTTATGACATCCGATTGCTTGAGATAGCCGCGCGTTCCCTTCGCCATGTCGTAGCTCGTGTCCTCGGGCGCGCGATGCTGGACGACGCCGACCATGCCGCCATCCTTCAACAGGGTGCGCATAGCCTTGATCTCGCGATCGGCGGTGCTCGCATTGCGCATGCCGTGCAGCGAACGGAAGACCAGCACCCGATCCACCGTGCCCGCGACATCGTCGGCGATCTCATCGCTTTCGAACGCCGTGATCGCGGTGGCGGGAACGCCGGTCCATTCCTGCACGCGGGCGGGGAAGCTTTCCGTCCAGCCCATGGCTGCCGCCTGTTGCGCCCGGTCGCGATAGTCGCGCCCGTCGCTGTCGCCGTTCATCGCCATGTAACTGCCGCGCGGCGCAAGATAGGGGGCAAGCACGCGCGTGTACCAGCCGCCCCCGGGACCGTATTCGACCACTTTCATGTCCGGCTGCACCTGAAAGAACTGCAGCGTTTCCTCCGGATTGCGATAGGCATCGCGCGGCGCATCCTCGGCTCGTCCGGCATCGGCCAGGATGGTGGAAAGCGATCTAGCTCCCATCGTCATCGCGGATTTGTCCATGTGGCTGTCGGCTGTTGCGGGGGCCGCGTTCGCCAGGACGAGCGAGGCGGCGGAGGCGGCAAGAACGAAACGCATGGGGAAAATCTCCAACTGACTGGGGCTGGGGCGCATCTTAGGGCCGGCATGGGCGATGACAATAGCGATCCGCGTACCTATCTGGGCCCACAACGCAAACCAAGGACGAACGGACAATCATGGCAGGCAACGAACAGGCAATCATCGCTGGCGGATGCTTCTGGTGCACCGAAGCGGTGTTCCGAGACGTGATCGGGGTGAGCGAAGTCGAAAGCGGCTATATCGGCGGCAATGTGGCGGAGCCGACCTACAAGCAGGTGTGTTCGGGCAAGACCGGCCATGCGGAAGGCATCCGCGTGACCTTCGATACCGACACGATCACCCTGCCCGAGATATACGACGTGTTCCTCGGCACCCACGATCCCAGTCAGCTCAATCGGCAAGGCAATGATGTCGGTACCCAGTATCGCAGCGCGATCTTCCCCTTGAACGACGATCAGCAGGCGGAGGCGGAGGCTGCCATCGCCCGCTGGAACGCGGACAATAACGGCGGCGCCGTGACCACGATCGAAGGGCTGGAAGACGGGAAACAGACCGCGATCTGGTATCCGGCGGAGGACTACCATCAGGAATACTGGGATGGCGAAGGGCAGCGCAATCCCTATTGCCTCGCCGTCATTCCGCCCAAGATCGCCAAATTGCGCAAGAGCTTTCAGGACAAGGTAAAGGTTTGAAGAAACTAGACCCGCCCGGCGTAACACGTTTCCTGATCGCCGAAAGCGGCACGCCGGAAGATCGCCGGGCCCGGCGCGACGATGTCGGCAAGAGTTCGGGGGAGACGTTCGCGGCTATGCTGCGGCAGATGTGCCCCGGCTGCGCGCTGGACATTGCCCGGCCTTCCGACGAAGGGGCCGCGCGTATCGCCCCCGGTAACCTCAAGCAATTCGACGCGGTTCTCATCACCGGATCGCCGATGCATGTGTACCAGGACACGCCGGCGGTTGAGCGGCAGCTCGATTTCATGCGAGCGGTCTTCCGTTCGGGCGTGCCGTCCTTCGGTTCCTGCGCCGGGCTGCAGGTCGCGGCGGCCGCGGCAGGTGGAACGGTCCGCAAGGTGGAACCGCGCATGGAAGCGGGCATATCCCGGCGAATAGTCGCTTCCAAGGAGGGTGCGGGTCATCCGCTGCTCTCCGGCCGGCCCGCCGCTTGGGATGCGCCCGCGCTGCATGGCGACGAGGTCGAGCGGCTGCCCGACGGTGCGACCCTGCTGGCGGGCAATGCCGTCACCCCGATACAGGCGGCGGAAATCACCTTCGACGGCGGGATATTCTGGGGCGTGCAGTACCACCCCGAACTCGCCATTGGGGAAATCGGCGCGGCGTTGAAGCGGCAGGCGGACGCCTTGGTCGGGGCCGGGTTGGCGCGCGATACCGCCCAGGTGAACGCGCATGCCGATCTGTATCTGGCGCTGCACCGCGATCCGGGCAGCATTCCGCTCCGCTGGCGACTGGGCGTGGACGAGCAATTTGCGGATGAGGAACGCCGTCGGACGGAACTGGCCAATTTCATCGCGAACCGAAAGGCGCTCGACCGGCGCTGAACCCTTGGATAACGGCGGCGTTCAGATCGCGGCAACGCGGAGACTGGCAGGATGCTTGCCCATGAACCGCCTCATCCTTTCCGCGATCGTCCTGCTCGCAGCCATTATCGGAACGGCGGCAGCCGCGCAGCGCGACGCGGCCTGGTCGATCGGACCGGTCATCAATGGGCTCAACTATTCGGTCGGCATGCCCGAAACCCTGCGCGACGGGCGCGAGGGTCCGCAATTCGACTTCCCTTATCCCGATGCGCGGGCGGGTCACGTGCATTACGTGACGCGCCGCACGGGAAGCCTGGAGGGCGCGCGTTCGGTCACGCTGCGCTACCGCATCGATGCCGCCCCCGGCACGCGGTTGATCGCCCGAGAACATGGCGACCGCGAAGCGCAGCTCAGCCTCTACTTCCAGCGGCGCGGCGACAATTGGTCGGCGCGCGGACCCTACGAGGCCTACCGCTGGTACGTGCTGGGCGACAAGATGATGCCGCTGGCCCCCGGCACCCATTCGGTCACCGTCGATCTGGCGAAGGACTGGAAAGGCGTGGGCGCGTCGCGTTCGGATCGGGAAACACGCGCTTTCCGCGATGCGCTGGCCAATGCCGACCGGATCGGTTTCACCTTCGGGTCGAAAGGCGGGCGCGGGCACGGTGTCTATGCGACCGCGCCTGCGCGCTTCACCCTGCTCGAATTCCAGGTACGCTGATCCGCGCCGTTATTTCGTCCAGCGCGCGACGAAGAACCCGTCCAGCCCGCCCGCTTCGTCCAGCATTCCCGGATCGGTGCGAAGCCAGCCATCGTCCGAGGGGAGCAGGCCCGCGGGCAGTTCCCCCGCCGTGATCGGCTGCGGCGTGAGCCGCACGCCTTCCGCCTGCGCGTCGCCTTCGGCGCTTTCCAGCGAGCAGACGGCATAAACCAAAGTCGCGCCGTCATCCATCCAGCCGACCGCCCGTTCCAGCAGCGCGTGCTGCAATTCGGCCATCTCGGCGATGCGGTTCGCGCCGACGCGGTGGATGACATCGGGATGGCGGCGGGCGGTGCCCGTCGCGGTGCAGGGCGCGTCCAGCAGGATCGCGTCGAACCGCTTGGCGGGCACGTAGGTCAGCGCGTTCGCCTTCACGATCTCCACCTCCAGCCCCGTGCGCGCCAGATTGCGCCGCAACCGCTCCAGCCGCCGTTCGCTGATGTCGAGTGCGGTCACGTTCCACCCCGCCGCCGCCAGCTGCAGCGTCTTGCCGCCCGGCGCGGCGCACAGATCGAGCACGCGTCTGCCCTCCCCTTGGCCGAGCAGGCGCGCGGGCAGCGACGCGGCGAAATCCTGCACCCACCATGCGCCTTCGTCGAAGCTCGGCAAATCCTCCACCGGCGTGCCGCGCGGCATCCGGATATGTCCGGGCGCCAGACTGACGCCGCCCATCGCCTCCACCCGCGCATCGGTCTGCGACCAGTCCTTCAGCGCGAGATCGAGCGGCGGCGGTGTGACGAGGCCTGCGGCGATGGCCGAAACGCGTTCCCCCCAGCGTTCCGCCACTTCGGGCGGCAGGCTGGGCGCGTCGGGCAGAACTACCGCCCGCTTCGTCAGCGCGGAAAACACCCCATGCGCCAACCGCCTTGGACCGCCGGTCAGCTGGGCCAACCCCGTCGCGATCACCGCATGGGGCGGCGTTTCCAGCCGCAGCCATTGCGCCAGCATCAGCCGCAGCACGCTGCGCGCCTTCGCGTCGGCCGGCAGGTTCCTCGCCGTCGCGCTGTCGATCAACGCATCCAGATCGGTCAGCCAGCGCAGGGCCTCGTTCGCGATCGCGCGGGCCAGCGCCCGGTCGGCGGGCCCGTTGACCCGGCGCAGCGCGTCACGCTCCGCCTGTTCCAGCGTCTGACCGCGATTGAGCACGGCATCGAGCATCTGGAGGGCGGCACGCCGCGCGGGTAGGCCTGATATATCGGACATGTGCCCGGCCTCATACGCGCGGGGGAAACCAACCGCCAGCCCGCGCGTTGGAGACCCATGACCGAGAAGAAGAACATTCCCAGCAAGGCCCGCACCACCGCCGATGTCGAAGATACGGGCGGCGAAACCAGCGGCACCAAGCAAAAGAACGAAGCTGCGAAGAATTTCGAAAAGCCGGCCAGCTGGTCCAACGATCCCGTGCCCGAACCCAAGGCGGGCGACCCGGAAAAGGACGAGCCGCGCGAAAAATCGCCGACCCGGTACGGCGACTGGGAAAAGGACGGAATTGCCTGGGACTTCTAATCGCGATCAGATACGCCTGAACGTCACGCTCAAACCGTCTTTCGGCTGAGGTATAGGCCATGCCTTCCATTCGGGCCAGTAACCGTCCGCGATGCCGATTTCATATTGCGCCAGGATATGCACCATCAGGATCTTGATCTGCATATAGGCGAAATGCAGCCCCAGGCACATATGCGCCCCGCCGCCGAATGGAACCCACGCGTATTTGTGCCGCGCTTTGATCTTTTCGGGCGTGAAGCGTAACGGATCGAACGCCTTGGGGTTTTCCCAATAATCTTCCAGCTCATGCGTCATCGCGATATTGATGCCGACCGGCGTTCCCGCAGGAATGGTGTATCCCGCATATTCGAAATCCTTGAGCGCGCGGCGCGGCATGGAGGGCACCGGGGGGATCATCCGCAGCGCTTCCTTGAACGCCATCTCGGTCAGTTCCAGCCTGCCGAGATCGTCATAGGCGATCGCGCGCGTTCGTCCGTCGCCGTCCAGACCGCCGGTGACGCTGCGGATCTCCTCGCGCAGCCGCTCCTGCCATTCCGGGTTCTTAGCCAGCAGATAGACGAGCGACGTTGCGCTCGACGTGATGGTGTCATGCGCGGCCATCATCAGGAAATTCATGTGGTCGACCACTTGATCGACCGGCAGCATTTCGCCATCCTCGCGCGTGGCCGTGGCGAACTGGCTGAACATGTCCTGCCCGCCGCCTTCCGCCCGCCGCCGCAGCGTTTCCTTCGTGAAGTAGTCGACCAGATATTCGCGGCCCTTCACCCCTTTGCGCATCAGGGTGAACGGCAACGGCGCGCGTATAGGGGCGACGCTGGCCTGCACCATGTGGACGAATGCCTGGTTGATACGGTCGGCTTGCGGCCCCCATTCGATGCCGATGAAACTGTCGGCGGCAAGGTCCAACGTCAGTTTCTTGATCGCGGGGTAGAACTGCATCGCCCCGTCCCATTGCTCGACCGCGTTCGCGATACCGCGATTGAGCGCGTCGGCATAATGGCGCATCGGCCCAGGCTTGAACGCGATCGACAAGGCGCGGCGATCGACCCGGTGATGGTCGAAATCGATGAGCATCAGCCCGCGCGGAAACAGCTTGTCGAGGACCGGGCCCCAGCCCTGTTCGGACGAAAAGACCTTGTCCCGGTCGAAGAGCATCAGTTCGTTCGCTTCGGCTCCGACCATCGCGACCTGCCAGCCGCCGAACACGTGGTTCTTGTAAACCCGCCCATATTTCGCGACGGCTTCGCGCGCGAACTTGGCCGGATCGGCCAGCACTCGAAACGTGTTGCCGACCATCGGCAGCCCGCCATCACCGGGAATGTGATCGAGCGCGCCCGCGGGCAGGCGTTCGCTCCAATGGGTCGGTGTGAAGATACCGGGATGCTCGGTCACGATGGGCGTGATGGGCGCGGTGGACGCAGTAGCCATGGGGGGAAACTCCTTACTGACAGCGGGGTAAGTAATCCCCCTTCTCAAGTCCAGCCCGACAATTCGCGCTTCACGATGCGTTCCAGCATGTCCATACCGGGTGCTTTCGCATTGAGGCAGCTCAGGACCGCGAACTCCTCCCCGCCCGCTTGCGCGAACTGTTCGCGTCCCTGTATGACCAACTCTTCAAGCGTCTCCAGGCAATCGGCGGAGAAACCGGGCGCGGCGATGGCGATGCGGCGGGTTCCCGCCTGCGCTTCACCCGCCAATATCCTGTCGGTCGCCGGTTCCAGCCACTTGGCGGGGCCGAAGCGCGACTGGAAAGTGGTGACGAAGCGCATGTTCGCGCGCTTGCTGTCCCGGGCACGCATTTCGGCTTCCAGCAACCGCGCGGTCTTGCGGCAGTGGCAGTGATAGGGATCCCCCAGTTCCAGCGTACGCTGCGGCATTCCGTGGAAACTCAACAGCAGCGCTTCGGGTTCGAAATCCAGCGCATCGAGCTGCGCGCCCAGATCCTGCGCCAAGGCCCCTATATAGGCCGGATCGTCGTGATAGGGCGGCAGGGTCCGCATCGCCATCTGCCAGCGCATCGCCTTCAGCGTGTCCGCCGCCTTGTCCACCACCGTGGCCGTGGTCGCGCCCGAATATTGCGGATAGAGCGGTGCGAGCAGCACCCGGTCGCAGCCATCAGCGAGCAGCCGTCGCATTTCGTCGCCGATGGCGGGCTTGCCATAGCGCATGGCCCAGCGGACCATCGCGGCATCGCCCAGCCGTTCCTGCAACCCTCCCGCCTGTCGCCGCGTAATGACCGCCAGCGGCGATCCATCCTCCTGCCAGACCTGTCGATAGGCATGGGCGGATTTCTTCGGACGGGTATTGAGGACGATGCCGCGCAGGATCGGCTGCCAGGCGATGGGCGGTATCTCGACCACCCGCCGGTCGGACAGGAATTCCTTCAGATATGTCCTGACCGCCGCCGGCGTCGGCGCTTCCGGTGTGCCCAGATTGACGATCAGCACGCCGATATGGCCGCTTTTCAGGGGCGGGTGTTCGAAGGGAAGCTGCTGCATTTGCCAGGTCACGGGGCGGGCATATCTTTCATGAAAAAAGCGGCAGGCGGCGCAGGCGCTGGCCGGTCGCGGAATGGAGGGCATTGGCGATGGCGGGCGCGGCAACCGCCACGCCCAGCTCGCCCGGATCGAAGGGTGCAGCGTCGCTTTCGATGAACTCTATCGTGATTTCGGGGCAATCGGCAAGGCGGGGCAGGTTCAGATCGGCCAGCCGCTGCGCGGTCGGCAGACCATCGTCGAACGTCATCGCCGATCCCAGCGCCAGCGACAGGCCGAAGATCAGCCCGCCTTCGATCTGCTGGCGCGCAATGTCGAGATTGACGATCCGCCCGATATCGACCGCGGCGGACAGACGCGGCACACGCACGCCGCCGCCTTCCCGCCGTGCGCTGGCGATGCAGGCGATGCGGCCTTCGCCCATGCCAGCGTCTTCCAAGCCAGCGTCTCCCATGCCAGCGTCACCCATGCGGTGGCACGCAAGCCCCTGCCCGCTACCGCCCTGTCCGCCATCCCAAGCGGCGATTTGCCCGACGCGCTGCAGACAGGCGACGAGACGCGGATCGTGCCCCAGCATCGCGATACGGTAGGATAAGGGTTCGCGCCTGAATTGCCGGGCCACCTCGTCGATGAAGCATTCCATGAAATAGGCGGTGTAGCCATGCGCATTGCCCCGCATCCGCCCGACGGCGTGGCTGAGGTCCACTGGCACATGTTCGATGGCGACCCGGTCGATCGCGTAAGGCGGCATCGCGCCCGCTACCGCCATCGGGTCCGCCCTGCCCGAAGCCGCCGAACGCGCGGCCCAGGCGGTCTTGCCGCCGAACAGTCGTTCGCCCAGTTCCTGTCCCGAAGGCGCGGCGGCGATGCGGGCATGCAACCCGGCGATCCTGCCCTCGCCGCCATCATGGAAATCGGCCCAGACAAGCGCATGCGCCGGACTGCGCGGCAGGCCCGCCAGCTGTTCCTGCCAGCGCGACCAGGTCAATTGCACCCCGCGCGGTCCGTCCTGCGACACCTCCCGCGCTATCAGCGCCGCCTCGATGGCGTGTTCGTGTTCCAGCCGCCGGTCGAAGCTGCCGCCCGCCGCGACGGGGTAGAGAACGACGTCTTCGGGATCGAGGCCGATGGCGCGTGCCGCCGCTGCGCGCGCGCGTTCGGGGGCCTGGCTTGCCATCCACAGTTCCAGCCGCCGGTCGGTCAGGCGCGCGGTCACGCTGGCGGTTTCCAGTGTCGCATGGGTGGCGGGGGCGACCGAATAACGGCGGGCGAATTGCGGTGCGATTTCTTCGCTGTCGCCGCGGGTCGTCATGGCATGCGCACCGTCCGATGTCAGGGCGGCGGACAGGCGCCGTTCGTCTTTCGCGCCATCGGCGAGAGCGGCCACGGCGAAGCGCGGGCGCATCGCCTCCACCGCTTTCTGCGCGCTCCACCAGTCAGTCGCGACGGCGGCGAGCCAGCGTGTGCCCTTCACCACGTGGGTGACCCGTGCGTTCCCGGCAACGGCGTCGACGTCGAACCTCGACAGAGTGCTGTCCTGCACCGGCCCGTGCTTGATCGCGGCATAGAGCATGTCGGGCAGGCGGATGTCGGCGGCGAAGGGGTAGCTGCCATCGACCTTGGCGGGCAGGTCGATCCGGGGGAAGTCCAGCGGAGCCGTACTCGCCTCCTCGGCGAAACCGCCGGGACGGGGCCGTTCGAACGCGGGTTTTGGGCGCAAAGGCGCTGCATCGGGGACCGCCCGCGTGGCGGCGGCGGCGGCCAGTTCGCCGAAAGACAGGCGCCGTCTGCCGGCGATCACGAAGCCGTTCACCGCCTCGCATCGTGTGGGATCGATGTCCCACAGGTCGGCGGCGGCCTCGATCAACAGCTGCCGCGCGGTCGCCGCGGCCTGGCGTGCCGGCATCTCATAGGCGGCCAGCGTGGTTCCGTCCGCCGTCGCGGAAAATGCCGTCGTCTGCGCGAAACGCCGCGCCATCAGATCGTCGGCCTCCCCCGCTAACTCGGGCAGGAACGGCATCCACAGGGGCGCCCACTTCGCCGCCAGCGGCACGTTGGCATAGGCCCCGCTGACCGGTGCCGCCTCGACCCCGATCTGTCGCCAGTCGGCCCCCAGTTCGGTGCACACGATCTGCGGCAGGATGGTGGTGACGCCCTGCCCCATCTCCAGCTGCGGCACGGCCACGGTGATAACGCCGTCCTCCGCGATCTTCAGCCATGCGGCGAAGGCGTATTCGCCCTGCGTCGGGGTCAGCGGCGCGGGATAGCTGCGTTCGCGCAGGCCCCACGCGACCAGCAATCCACCGCCGATCGCCGCCCCCGCCAGCACGCCGCGGCGGCTTACCTGCATGGGTTAGCGTTCCGGCGCATCGGTGTTGGTCCGGGCGTGCAACCATTGCGACACAGCCTGTGCGACGGCATGAAAATAAACGCCCTCCGCCCCATCCAGGGAAGCCGGCGGGCGGCCCGCATCGCTGTCCTCGCGGATCTTCATCGCCAGCGGTATGCGGCCCAGAAACGGCATGCCGGTATGCTGTGAAGCGGCCTCGACCCCGCCCGTTCCGAAGGGATGGCTGACTTCCTCGCAATGGGGGCAGACGTAACCGGACATGTTCTCCACCATGCCCACGATCGGCACATCCCCGGCCTCGAACAGATTGACCGCTCGTTGCGCGTCGATCAGCGCGAGGTCCTGCGGAGTGGAAACGATGACGGCGCCGATGGGCGTGAACTTCTGCAGCATGGTCAGCTGCACGTCACCGGTGCCGGGCGGCAGATCGACCAGCAGCAGCTCGACATCGCCCCAATGCGCGTCGATCAGCTGGCCGAGCGCATTGCCGGCCATCGGCCCGCGCCAGGCAAGCGCCTTCCCCCGTTCGACCAAATGCCCCATCGACAGCATGGGAATATCCAGCGCGCTGCTTACCGGCACCAGTTTCTTGTCGCGCGCTTCGGGCTTGTCATCCTTGGTCGCGAAGATGGTAGGCTGCGACGGACCATAGACATCGGCGTCGACCACGCCGACCTTGTGGCCCAGCGCCTTGAGCGCCACCGCCAAATTCGCCGTCAACGTCGATTTGCCGACCCCGCCCTTGCCCGATCCGATCGCGAGGATACGGGGCGCGGGTTTTCGAGGCGGGCGGTCCGCGACCATCGCCACGCGCACTTCCGCGATGCCCGGCGCCTCGCCCAGCAGCTGCCGGATCGCGAATTCCATGTCGCCGCGGCGGTCGGCCGGCAGGTCGCCCGCGTCGAGGATCAGCGTCGCCACACCGCCCGCGACCGTCAGCGATTGCACCTTGTCCGCTACGGCATCGGGCAGCCGGGCCTTCAGTTCCCCGGGCAGTTCATCGGCTTCGGGATTAGCGCTGGACGGCGTCTTGGTCATGACCGAGCGCCCTAGCAGCAAAAACGCAGGGACAACCCCTGTTTTTCTGCGCGGGCGGCACCTATAAAGAACGCATGAGCATATTTGGCGGTTTTCGAAAGAATTTCGGGTTGGCGATGGCCGGGAAGAGCCCTTGGGGCGGTGGTTCGGGTGGCGGATCGAACGGGGGTTCTGGCGGGGGATCGGGCGGCGGATCGGGCGGCCGGCCGAATGGGGGTTCCAGCGAAGGCAAATCGTCGGGCGGCGGAACCGGCCCGAAGAACCCGTGGTTGCCGGGCGGCGGCAGCGGCGCAGCGGGTTCCGGCGACACGGCCGGCGGCCGTAATCGTTCCGCCAATATCGAGGATATCTTCAAGAACCGCAGAAGCGGCGGCGGCGGCAATGGCGGCGGCTTCCGCCTGCCCGAACGGCCTGGCGGCAAGAGCTGGTTGCCGCTCGCCATCGGCTTGATCGTGCTCGCCTGGATTGGGTTCACTTCCATCCATTTCATCCAGCCCAAGGAACAGGCGGTCGTTACCACGCTTGGCTCCTATTCCCGCACTTTTTCGCCGGGCACGAACTTCACTCTGCCCGCTCCGTTCGAGCTGGTATCGGTCGAGAATATCAGCGAGGTGCGCGCCGTGCGCATTCCCGATGGCGGCAATGCGAAGCTGATCCTGACCGGCGACCAGAATCTTGTCGACCTTTCCTATCTCATCCGCTGGAACATCAACGATCTGGCGCAGTTCAAGTTCCGCCTCGCCGATCCCGTCGAAACCGTGAAGGAAGTGGCGGAAGCGGCAATGCGATCCGCGGTCGCGGAAAAGACCCTGGACGACACTTTCTCCGGTGAAGGCCGCGCCCAGATCGAGGAGCGCGTCCGCGGAAGGATGCAGGCCATCCTCGACACCTACAAGGCCGGCATCACCGTACAGGGCGTCGAGATCGACAAGACCGACCCGCCCGAACCGGTCAGCGACGCCTTTAAGGATGTGTCCGCTGCCGAACAGGATGCCGATGCCGCCCGCAACCGGGCGCGCGGTTTCGCGCAGCAGGTGCTGAGCACGGCGGAAGGCGAGGCGACCGCATTCGACAAGGTGTACGAACAATACCGCCTCGCGCCCGAAGTCACGCGCCAGCGGCTCTATTACGAGACCATGGAACGCGTGCTCAGCCAGACCAACAAGACGATCGTGGAGCCGAGCGGGGTGACGCCCTATCTACCGCTCCCGGAAATTCGCCGGCGGGCGCAGGGCGCGCCGCCGGTGACGGTCAACGCGCCGGCCGCATCGCAGAGCGAGGGACAGTAAGATGAACGCCAACTGGAACCGGATCTGGGAAAACTACAAGGCGATCATCATCGCGGTGGTCGTCGGCCTGCTGCTGCTTCTTTCCACCATCTTCGTGGTGCCGGAAGAGGAACAGGTGGTTATCGTTCGCGCCGGTGAACCCGTCTCCATCGTCAACCGCTTCCGCGCCGACCAGCCTTTCGGCGAAACCGGCGCGGGCGTCGCGTTCCGCATCCCGCTGCTCGACAGCCTCGTACATATCGACAAGCGGGTGCTGGATCTCGACATGAGCCAGCAGCAGGTGCTTTCCAGCGATCAGCAGCGGCTGCTCGTCGATGCCTATGCGCGGTTCCGAATCATCGACCCCGTCCAGATGGTCGAAAGCGCGGGCAGCACCGACGGCGTGCGCCTGCAATTGGAACCGATCCTCAATTCCGTGCTGCGGCAGGAACTGGGCCGGCGGACCTTCGCCTCCATGCTGACCGCCGAACGCGGCAGTGCGATGACCAACATCACGCGCAAGCTGGACGCGCAGGCCCGGCGTTACGGAGCGCAGATCCTCGACGTGCGGATCAAGCAGACCGATCTGCCCGACGGCGCGCCGCTAGCCGCAGCCTTCACCCGGATGCGGACCGATCGCGAACAAGAAGCCCGCGCCATCCGCGCCGAAGGGTCACGCGATGCCCGCGTCATCCGCGCCGAAGCCGATGCGGATGCCGCGCGCATCTATGCGGAAAGCTTCGGCAAGGATGCGGAGTTCTACGATTTCTACCGCGCCATGCAGAGCTACGACGAAACATTCGCGGTCGGCGAAGGCAAGGGAGACAGCAACATCATCTTGTCGCCCGACAACGAATATCTGCGGCAGTTCAGGGGGCGGCGTTAGTCATTCACCGAACGGAACGCGGCCGCGCCCTATCCGTTCAATCGCTATTCACCGGCCAGACGCAGTGTCGGCGGGCGAACTGCACCAATGGGGGACGAAGCCATTACCGAAAAGGAACAGAAGGACGTGCCTGTGCGATATGCCTATGGAATGACCTCCGCGCTGCTGATTGGCGGCGCTTTTGCCACTCTCGTCGGCGGTTACCCCGCCGGTGCGCAGGTGGCCCAGAACGACGGCAGCCGGATGGCGCAGATGGTGCCCCGCGCCGGGGCCCCCGCCAGCTTCGCCGATCTGACGGAGCAACTGCAGCCCGCCGTGGTCAACATCTCCACCCGGCAGCGGGTCGAGGTTCAGCAGCGCGGCGGCAGCCTGGCCGATCTGTTCGGCATGCGCCAGCGTGCGCCGCAGGGCGAACCGCAGACGCGCGAGGGCGGATCGCTGGGTTCGGGCTTTATCATTTCCGCCGATGGCTTCGTGGTGACCAACAACCACGTCATCGCGCCCGCGACCGACCGTTCGGGCCGCGTCCGGGGCACGGTGGAACAGATCCTCGTCACCCTGCCCGACGGCACGGAATTCGAAGCCGAAGTCGTCGGCGCGGATCCGTCCTCCGATCTCGCGGTCCTGAAAATCAAGAGCGGCCAGCCGCTGCCGTTCGTCAAGTTCGGCAATTCGTCCGAAACACGCGTGGGCGACTGGGTTATCGCCATCGGCAATCCCTTCGGTCTCGGCGGTACGGTGACCTCCGGCATCATCTCGTCCGTCCTGCGGACCGCGGGCGGCGGGGCGTATGACCGCTATCTTCAGACCGATGCCAGCATCAACCAGGGCAATTCGGGCGGACCGCTGTTCGACATGCAGGGCAATGTCATCGGCATCAACAACGCGATCATTTCGCCATCGGGCGGCAATGTCGGCATCGGTTTCGCCATCCCTGCGGAAACCGCCGCCCCGATCGTGGAGCAGTTAAAACGCGGCGAAGCGGTCGAACGCGGCTATCTCGGCGTCAGCATCCAGCCGGTCGACGACGACCTGGCGGATTCTCTGGGTATTGATCGCAAGCGCGGTGAAATCATCCAGATGGTCGAACCCGACCAGCCGGCGGCGCGCGCCGGCATCGAAGCGGGCGACATCGTCTTGACCGTCAACGGCAAGGCGGTGACCTCCGAACAGACGCTGTCCTTCCTGGTCGCCAATATCGAACCGGGAACAACGGTGCCGATCGAGCTCATCCGGCGGGGCGAACGGCGCACGGTGCGCGCGCGCGTCGGCACGCGGCCGAGCGACGAGGAACTGCGCAATCGCCAGATGTTCAGCCAGGACCAGGATGCGGACGAAATCCCCGAAGGCGGCGACGACGGTGCCAGCCCGGTCATCGAACAGCTGGGCCTGCAGGTCGTCGACATGATTCCGGAAATTGCCCGCCAGCTAGGCGTATCGCGCGATCTCCAAGGTGTGGCGGTGCTGCAGGTGAACCCCAGTTCGGACGCCGCGCGCAAAGGCATCCAGCGGCGCGACATCATCCTGACGGCCAATTATCAGCCGGTCGGCTCGATCGCCGATCTGGAAGCGCAGGTGCGTGCGGCACGCGGCGCGGACCGCAATGCGGTGCTGCTGCGGGTCCAGCGCCCCGGCGGCGGTCCGCTGCGCTATGTCGCGGTGCGGTTGAACTAAGCCGCTTGCGCGAGACGAATAAAAGCCCCGTCGGTTTCGCGCCGGCGGGGCTTTTCCGTGAAAACGCCCGGGGTTCAGCGGGTCGCCGGTTGCGGTTCCGGCTGGCGCGGCGATTGCTGGCGGGCGGGCGGCACTTGCGGCGGCCGACGCGGCTGGCGCGCGGGGGCCGGACCATCCGCCTGCCCCGTCGCGCGGTCCAGGAAATCGTCGCTGGCGGCGGGCGGGGCGTCGTTGCGCGGGATTTGCGGGCGGCGCGTGACATCGCCCTCGATCCCCGCTCCGGGCATCGGCTGGGGCGGCTCGTCGCGTTCACGGGAGTTGCCCGGTTCGACCAGATTGCCCTGTTCGTCGATATAGTAATAATCGCCGGGGTCGCCGAAATAGAACTCGTCGTCCGGCTCCAGCTGCCATTCGGGCAGGGTCAGTTCGGTGTCGAATTCCTCTTCGGGCCGATCCTTCACGGCATAGCGCATGAAGGCGGCGAAGGCCTGCGCCGGGGCGCGCCCGCCCTGTAACCCGTCGACCGGCCTGGCATCGTCGCGCCCCATCCACACGCCGGTGGTGATGCCGCTGGAAAAACCGATGAACCAGCCATCCTTGTTGGACGACGTGGTGCCCGTCTTGCCCGCCACCGGCCGTCCAATCTGCGCCGCCTTGCCGGTGCCGGTATTGACCGCGGTCTGGAGGAGATCGGTGATGCCCGCCGCCACGTAATCGGGAATGAGACGCGATGGGGTTGCTTCCTCGTGCACGTAGAGCAGATCGCCCTCGCTCGTGGTGACCTTGAGGATGCCATAGGGTTCGACCGAATTGCCGCCCGTCGACACGCCCGCGAACGCCTGGGTCATTTCGATGACCCGGGTTTCGGAACTGCCCAGCACCATGGCCGGACGAGTGGATACGGGCGTGGTGATCCCGAACCGGCGCGCCATGGAGGCGACCGTGCCGAAGCCGACTTCGTTGCCCAGCTGCGCCGCCACGGTGTTCTTGGAATAAGCGAACGCGGTCCGCACGTTAATTTCGCCGGCATAGCCACCGCCCGAATTGCGCGGGCTCCACCCGTCGATCGTGACGGGGACGTCCTTGACCGCCGCCTCCGGCGTATATCCCGCTTCCAGCGCGGCGAGATAGACGAACAGCTTCCATGCCGAACCGGGCTGGCGCATCGCCTCCGTCGCGCGGTTGTAATTGGTCTCGACGTAATCGGTGCCGCCGATCATCGCCAGGATCGCGCCGTCGCGGTCCATGCTGACCAGCGCGCCCTGCGCTCCGTTCGGCGTGTTCGCCTTGATCGAAGCGGCGGCAGCGCGCTGCATGCCGAGGTCGAGCGTGGTCCACACTTCGATCGGTTCGAACGTCTCGGGCAAGAGCAAGTCGAGCTGCGGCAGCGCCCAGTCGGTGAAATAGCGCGCGGAATTCTGTCCGCGTTCTTCCTTCAGCTTGACCGCCGACAGATCGACCGTTTCATACGAACCGATCCGCCCCTGTTCCTTCATCAGCCGCAGCACCACCTGCGCGCGGTCGACCGCGGCCTCGACATCGGCGGTCGGAGAATAGCGCGACGGTGCCTTGACCAGCCCGGCGATGATCGCGGCTTCGCCGGTGCTCAGATTGGTGGCCGGGTGGCTGAAGAACCGGCGGCTGGCGCTGTCGATGCCGTATGCGCCGCCGCCGAAATACACCTTGTTCAGATACAATTCGAGGATCTGGTCCTTCGAAAACTTCCATTCCAGCGCCATCGCCAGCACCCCTTCGCGCAGCTTGCGGTCGAAGGTGCGGTTGGAATTGAGAAAGATGTTGCGCGCCAGCTGCTGCGTGATGGTGGAGGTCGCGGCAACCCGGCCATTGCCCGTCCCCGCGACATAGACCGCGCGGCCCAGCCCAATGGGATCGACGCCGAAATGGCTGTAATAGCGGCGGTCCTCCACCGATATCATCGCTTCCTTCATGACCCACGGAATGTCGCCGCTATCCAGCCATTTGCCGAAGCTGGGGCCGAGTTCGACGATTTCCGTCCCGTCGCGCGCGCGCACGATGATCGTCTGCGCGTGCTGCGTCGCTTTCAGCTCGGCATAGCTGGGCAGCGAGCGGGCCGCGAACAGGACGGCAAGGAACAGGAACAGGACGCCCAGCAACGCGACGCCGGTACCCCACAGGAACAAACGCCGGAACCACCGGGCGAACCACCCTCGGCGCGGCGCAGCGTCCGGTTCTGCCTTGCGTCCAGCCCGGCGGCTGCCCCGTTTCGCCATCCCGCCCTTTGCCATTGATGCCCGGCTACCCGTCCGCGCGCGACATCATGCCCCGCCTCCATCTCGTGGAAGGGATGCATAGGGCAGTTGGAACCATGCGTGAACGGGAAAAAGCGTTCAGCTTTGCGAGCCCCCATCGAAGTCGAGCGAGGCGGAGTTGATGCAGTAACGCAGACCCCCCTGGTCGGCGGGTCCGTCGGGGAAGACATGCCCCAGATGCCCGTCGCATCTGGCGCAGGTAATTTCGGTGCGGATCATGCCATGCGTCGTATCGCGATGCTCCTCCACCGCGCCGCCCTCGGCCGGCTTGGTGAAAGCGGGCCAGCCGCAGCCGCTGTTGTATTTCGCATCGCTTTCGAACAGCTTGGCGCCGCACCCCGCGCAGACATATTCTCCGCTGTCGTCATGCTTGTCATACTGCCCGGTATAGGCGCGCTCGGTGCCTTTCTCACGCAGGATGTGGAACTGTTCGGGGGTCAGCTCCTCGCGCCATTGCGCGTCGGATTTATTTTTGGGGTCGATCATGCGGTTACTCCTTCGATAACAAATATGGGGAGTTTGTGGTTTTTTTCGAGCCCCTGCGGGCGCGGGGCATCCGCCCCGCTTGCTTTCCTCGCATAAGCTCGGGCGGCCGGTCGGCCTTGCGGACCTGAAGGGTCCGTTCCATTCCAAGCCAGCTTTTGCCAATGTTCCGGTCCGCGATCAGCGGACCGCAAGGGCGACCGCCCGTCGGCCGTTAGGCCGGAAGCCTAAGCGAGCGAATGCGAGCGCCGGCGCTTGAGGCTAGAACAAAAATTCACCCGTCCACGTCCGCATAATGCTTGGGCGGATGGATGTTCTCCATCTTTTCGCTCAGCAGGGGGCGGAAACTGGGGCGGCTCTTGAAGATGGAATACCAGCCGCGCGTCTGTTCATGGCCCGCCCAGTCGATCCCGCCCAGATAATCCGCCACGCTGATCTGCGCGGCGGCGGCAAGGTCCGCCAGGCTCATGCGCGATCCCGCCAGCCAGGGGCGGTTGTCGATGAGGTAGTCGATATAGTCGAGGTGCCCATGCGCCAGCTTCATCGCCTTGCGCAGCCGCTGGGAATCGGGGGGCTGGCGAAGGATCAGCCGTTTCTTCATCCGCTCGTTCAGCAGCGGACCGGTGACGTCGGCGAAGAAGCTTTCATCGAACAGCGCGACCAGCCGCCGGATCTCCGCCCGCGCCTTCGCCGGGCCGCCGATCATCGGCGCCTGGTCCACGGTTTCCTCGAAATATTCGCAGATCGCGCGACTGTCGCACAGGGTCAGGTTCTTGTCGGAATCGCGCAGTACCGGGGTGCGGCCGGCGGGGTTCAACGCCCAGAATTCGTCATTCTGTTCCCACGGATTTTCGCGCACCAGCTCGTATCCCACGCCCTTCTCGCTCAGCAGCAGGCGCACCTTGCGGCTGAACGGGCAGAGCGGAAACTGGTGGAGGTGCCACATCGGCCGATGCCATGCCGCAACGCCGCCTTCAGGTAAACCGTTTCGGCGACCTACAGACCCGAGGTTTCCAGCAACGCCAGACAGCCGGGCATGACATCCAGCATCGCACCTTCGTCGACCAGCGCCTGCGCTTCTTCGCGGGCCAGCATCGCCACCTGCTGCCGGTCCAGTCCGCGTTCGTCCATCAGTCGCGCCGCCGTCCGCACGAAGAACTCCCGGCCCCGCACGTCCACTGGCGGAAAATCGCGGGTAGCGGGATCGTCCGCCTTCTGACCATGGGCGACCATGGCGAAGGCGGCCGAGCATCGAAGCGCGGCCTTCTCCTGCATCGGAAGCGGACGTTCCGCGCCGGGAACGGTCTTGAGCGTCGTTTCCTGCGCGTAAACCGGAGCCGACGCGCAGGCGAATGCGGCGCCTGCCAGTAGAACGATTTTTCCTGTCATGCGTAGGATATGTAGACGGTCGAAGCTGAATGCCAGCTTCGCAACAACGAGCCCGATAAAAGGATATCCCGCATGAGCGACTACCCGGCCCTTCACTGCCTGATCGATGGCGCGGGGATTTCGGGCGACGGCCGCGCCAGCGAGGATGTCCTGAACCCTACGAACGACGACGTAATCGGCTCGCTCCCCCATGCCACTCCCGACGATCTCGACCGCGCGCTGGACGCGGCGGCGAAGGGTTTCCGGGAATGGCGCAGCACTCCCGCCGACAGACGCGCCGCGATCCTGACCAAGGGGGCCGGCCTTTTGCGGGAACGGATGGACGCCATCGCCCGCAACCTGACGCTGGAACAGGGAAAGCCGCTGGCGCAGGCTCGAGGGGAGATCACCTACGCCGCCAATCTCCTCGAATTCTATGGTGGCGAATGCAAGCGTATCTACGGCCGTACGCTGGTGCGCCCCGCCGGTAGCCGGGCCGAGGTGCAATATCATCCCGTCGGTCCGGTCGCCGGTTTTGCCCCCTGGAACTTTCCCGCGATCAACGTGATGCGCAAGATCGGCGGCGCGCTTGCGGCGGGTTGCTCCACCATCGTCAAGCCGAGCGAGGAAACGCCCGCGACGGGCATTGCGATCGTGCAGGCGCTGATCGATGCGGGCGTGCCCGGCAATGTCGTGCAATGCGTGTTCGGCGTGCCGAGCGACGTCAGCGAACATCTGCTGGGTTCGCCCATCATCCGCAAGCTGACCTTCACCGGATCGACCCCGGTGGGCAAGCAACTGGCGAAGCTGGCGGCGGAGGACTTGAAGATAGTGACCATGGAACTGGGCGGGCATGCGCCGGTGCTGGTGTTCGACGATGCGGACACGGACAAGGCGCTGGACGCGCTGGTCGCGGCGAAGTTCCGCAATGCGGGGCAGGTCTGCGTCAGCCCCACGCGCTTCCTGGTGGAGGAAGGCAGCTTCGAGAAGTTCCGCGACGGGTTCGTCGAACGCGCCGAGGCCATGAAAATCGGCGACGGTTTGGCCGACGACACGCAGATGGGACCGATGGCCAATGCGCGCGGGATCGACGGGATGGAAAAACTGATCGGCGATGCGAAGAACGAGGGCGCGGACCTAATGACCGGCGGCAACCGGATCGGCAATCGCGGCAATTTCCACGAGCCTACCGTACTCGCCAACGTGCCGGTCGATGCCGATATCATGAACGACGAACCCTTCGGCCCGGTCGCGATCATCAACCCGATGAAAGGCGAGGATGCGATGGTGGAGGAAGCGAACCGCCTGCCCTACGGACTCGCCGCCTACGCCTGGACGGACGATCCCGCCCGTCGCCGCCGCCTTGCATCCGACATCGAAGCCGGAATGCTGGCCATCAACGGCGCCAACGTCTCCAGCGTCGACGCGCCCTTCGGCGGAGTCAAATGGTCCGGCTATGGCAGCGAGGACGGGCGCGAAGGCGTGATGGCCTGCATGGTCACCAAGACGGTGTATGAGGGCTGACCGGCAGCGTCGACATAATGTCCGTTCGCCCTGAGCCTGTCGAAGGGCTGCTGTATTGTAAATGTCGCACGAAGAAGAACGACCCTTCGACAGGCTTAGGGTGAACGGGATTGGAGACTGATGTATGAAAACACGTGCTGCCGTAGCATTCGAAGCCAAACAACCGCTTGAAATCGTTGAACTCGATCTGGAAGGGCCGAAAGAAGGCGAGGTGCTGGTCGAGTTGATGGCGACCGGCATCTGCCATACCGATGCCTACACTCTGGACGGGCTGGACAGCGAAGGGCTGTTCCCGTCCGTGCTCGGCCATGAAGGCGCCGGCATCGTGCGCGAGGTCGGGAACGGTGTCACAAGTGTCACACCGGGCGACCATGTCATCCCGCTCTACACCCCCGAATGCCGCCAGTGCAAAATGTGCCTCAGTGGCAAGACCAATCTTTGCAGCGCGATCCGCGAAACGCAGGGGCGTGGCCTGATGCCGGACGGGACCAGCCGCTTCTCATATAAGGGGCAGACCATTCATCATTATATGGGCTGTTCGACGTTCTCGAACTTCACCGTGCTGCCCGAGATCGCGGTGGCCAAAATCCGCGACGACGCGCCGTTCGAAACCAGCTGCTACATCGGATGCGGCGTCACTACTGGGGTCGGTGCGGTGGTCAATACGGCGAAGGTGCAGCCCGGCGACAGCGTGGTGGTGTTCGGTCTGGGCGGGATCGGGTTGAACGTGTTGCAGGGCGCGAAGATGGCCGGCGCATCGCGGATCGTGGGTGTCGATATCAACCCGGCGCGCGAGGAATGGGGGCGCAAATTCGGCACGACCGATTTCGTGAACCCGAACGACGTTCCCGACATCGTGGCGTATCTCGTTGGCCTGCTGGATGGAGGGGCGGATTACACCTTCGATTGTACCGGCAACACCGAGGTGATGCGTGCGGCGCTCGAAAGCACGCACAAGGGATGGGGCACGTCGATCATCATCGGTGTGGCGGAAGCGGGCAAGACGATCGAAACCCGTCCCTTCCAGCTCGTCACAGGCCGCAATTGGCGCGGGACGGCGTTCGGCGGGGCGAAGGGGCGCACGGACGTGCCAAAAATCGTCGACTGGTACATGGACGGCAAGATTGAGATCGACCCGATGATCACCCACACGCTGACGCTGGACGAAATCAACAAGGGGTTCGATCTGATGCATGCAGGGGAAAGCATTCGCAGCGTGGTTGTGTATTGATGGCGGCAGAGGAGAAAAGAAGTTTCGCGCGAACAAAAACTCCCCTTCCGCAATGTTTCGACACGCCCGTCAAAACCCGCTAACCCGAACACAAGCCAGACCAACAAAGGAGAGAGACACGATGTTCAGCCATGTCATGCTGGGGGCCGACGATATCGAGGCGTCCAAGAAGTTCTACGACGCCACGTTCAAGGCGCTCGGCGGGCGCGAGGGTTCGATGGATCCCAAGGGCCGCGTCATCTACATGCACAATGGCGGAATATTCCTGCTGTCGAAACCGATCGACGGCGGCAAGGCGTGCGGCGCGAATGGCGGCACGGTCGGCTTTGCGGTGGAAAGCGAGGAACAGGGGCAGGCATGGCACGATGCCGGCGTCGCCAATGGCGGAACGTCGATCGAAGATCCGCCGGGCATCCGCGAAAGCGACATCGGCAACATGTATCTGGCCTATCTGCGCGATCCCGCCGGCAACAAGATCTGCGTCATGAAGCGTATGGGTTGATGCCCTCTTGCCGTTAAAGACCATCAGCGAAAACAAGTCGTTCGGCGGAGTGCAGGGGGTCTATTCCATGCCTCCGCCGCATGCGCTTGCGATATGACCTTCGCGGTCTACGTACCCGAACATGAAGCGGGCGCGAAGCTGCCGGTGCTGTGGTATCTCTCCGGCCTCACCTGCACCCATGCCAATGTCATGGAAAAGGGCGAGTATCGCGCAGCCTGCGGCGCACATGGCATCATCTTCGTGGCGCCCGACACCAGTCCGCGGGGCGACGACGTGCCCGACGATGCGGACGCCTATGATTTCGGCAAGGGCGCGGGTTACTATGTCGATGCCACGCAGCAGCCCTGGGCGAAGCATTACCGGATGCGCCGCTATATTGAGGACGAACTGCCCGCGCTGATCGCCGATCGTTTCCCCGCCGACATGAACCGGCAGTCGATCATGGGCCATTCCATGGGTGGGCATGGCGCATTGACTATCGGCTTGCGCCTCGCGGATCGGTTCCGGTCCATCAGCGCGCTGGCCCCGATCTCCAATCCGGTCGCGGTCGAATGGGGGCGCAAGGCGCTTTCCCGCTATCTCGGCGAGGACGAGGCGCTGTGGGCCGAATATGATGCGGTCCGCCTGATAGAAGGAGGCGCGCGGCACGATCATCTGCTGGTCGATCAGGGCACGGCGGACGAGTTCAAGGACGAGCATCTCAAACCCGGCCACCTCGCACTCGCGGTCAAGAAGGCCGGCATGAAGGCGCGGATACGAATGCAGGACGGCTACGACCATTCCTATTATTTCATCTCGACCTTCATGGCCGATCATGTCGCGTTCCATGCGGAGCACCTGCGGTAAAGCCGCCGCGCCGGACCCGATGGCCGATACGAAGAACCATCAGCTCAGCGATATTCTCGATCGGCTGGAGGAAACCACGCGAGGGGACACGGTATCGATCGGGGAGGTGTTGGATCACCTCGGCGATAAGAGCTTCTATTCGGCGATGCTGGTTTTCGCGCTCATCTGCGCCTCGCCCGCCAGCGCGATCCCGGGCCTGACCGCGTTCACGGCCGCGATCATCTTCGCGCTGGTGGTGCAGATCATCCTGTGCCGCGAGCATATCTGGCTGCCCTCGGTCCTCCTCGACCGGCCGCTGTCCACGCAAAAGCTCGCCAAGGGCATCGCCTGGCTTCGCAAGCCGATCGATTTTATCGAACGGTTCCTGAATCCAAGGCTGGAGTTCCTGCTCAACCGCCCGTGGGAACTGGTTCCGCTCCTGCTGATCCTGGCTTTGACGACGGTCATGCCGTTCCTGGAAGTGATCCCGACCTCGGGCTCCATCGCATCGGCCATCATCGCCCTGTTCGCGATCGGCCGCCTGACGCATGACGGTGCTTTCGTACTGCTCGCGACGGTGCTGCTGCTGGCCGTACCGCTGGGGCTGTATCAGGCGGGGGTGATATGAGGGGGAGTTGGTTGGAGTGGAGCGGAGGGGAACGACTGGAAACGAACGCATAGCTGACAAACAAGAAACAGCGCCATGTCGCTGAAACCAGTCATTGACCGAGACCCTTCATATCTATAATTCTCGATATATGGATAAAATAGGTGCTTTGGACGCGTTTGCAGCCCTCAGCCAGCCCACGCGGCTCGACGTCTTCCGACTGCTCGTCAGGGCAGGCGATGTAGGTATGGTGGCAGGACAGATAAGCGATAAGCTTGCAACCCGGCAAAACACTATGTCGGCCAACCTTTCCATCCTTGCGCGGTCTGGCCTAGTTCGAAACAAGCGCGAAGGGCGCAGTATCCGTTATTTCGCCGATATGGATGGCGTGCGCCGTTTGCTTGGCTTCCTGATGGAGGATTGTTGCGGTGGGCGACCAGAGCTTTGCCAGCCCGTGATCGACGAGATCGCCTGTGCCTGAACAGAGTGCGATGAATGATCGGTCCATATTCGCAGGCGCTGGTCTGGGCACATTCGAACGCTGGCTATCCTTATGGGTGGCTCTTGCGATCGCCGCAGGGCTTCTGCTTGGCAATCTGTTTCCCGGCCCGTTCGCCGCGCTTTCAACTTTGGAAGTCGCATCGGTCAATCTGCCCATTGCGGTGCTCATCTGGGCGATGGTCTATCCGATGATGGTAGGCGTGGATCTCGCGTCGCTTCGCCAAGTCGGCGAAAAGCCGAAGGGGCTCGTCGTGACGGTGGTGGTCAACTGGCTTATCAAACCCTTCACAATGGCCGCGCTTGGCGTGCTGTTCTTCGATCATGTGTTCGCGGGGCTGATCCCGCCCAACGATGCTCGGGCCTACCTCGCGGGTGTCATCCTGCTCGGCGCAGCTCCCTGCACCGCAATGGTCTTCGTCTGGTCGAACCTCACGAGGGGAGACGCAAACTACACTCTCGTTCAAGTCAGCGTGAACGATGTCATCATGGTATTCGCCTTCGCGCCGATCGTCGCTCTTCTACTCGGGGTTACTAATATTGTCGTGCCATGGGAGACTTTGCTCCTGTCGGTCGCGCTTTATGTTTTGCTGCCCTTGCTGGCAGGGTTTCTTACCCGCGGCAAACTCGTTGAAACGGGCGGCGAGGCTGCGGTCGATACCTTCAAGGCGCGCGTGCAACCATTTTCCATCATCGGTCTACTGATGACGGTAATGCTGCTGTTCGGTTTTCAAGGAGAGGTAATACTCGACCGCCCGCTTATCATTGGCCTCATCGCCGTCCCATTGCTAATCCAAGCCTATGGCATTTTCTTTGTCGCCTACGGTGCTGCAAAGGTTTGGCGTATCCCGTTCAACGTGGCGGCACCCTGCGCGCTGATTGGAACATCCAATTTCTTCGAGCTTGCCGTTGCCGTGGCGATCAGCCTGTTCGGCCTGGGATCGGGGGCCGCACTTGCGACTGTGGTTGGGGTGCTGGTGGAAGTGCCGGTAATGCTGTCGCTGGTGGCATTCGCCAACCGAACGAAACACTGGTTCCCTGACGAAAGAGAAGCGGCATGAGCATAGTCATCCATCACAACCCCGATTGCGGGACATCGCGCAACGTTCTGGCGATGATCGAGGACGCAGGTGAAATCCCCATCGTGATCGAATATCTCGATACCGGCTGGACCCGTCCGCAGCTTCTGGCGTTGTTCGCCGCGGCCGACCTGACGCCGCGCACCGCCTTGCGGACGACTAGGTCCCCAGCGGAGGATTTGGGGTTGCTCGATCCCGACGTAAACGACATGGCGCTGCTCGATGCGATGCTGCAGCATCCGGTTCTGGTCAACCGACCCATCGTCTGCTCGCCGAAGGGCGTCCGGCTCTGCCGGCGGAGCGAAACGGTGCTGCCCCTTCTGGGCCGCCTGCCGCCTGGCCCAATGACGAAAGAAGACCGCACCACACTGATCGATTCGGAAGGCAAGCGGGTTGGCTGATACTCCAAATCTTAAAGAACAACATTTTCAGACGATCGACCATGACCGACTGTTGTTGCCCGACCGTTCGGCCCATGCGCCGCGACTGCTCCTGCTTTACGGGTCGTTGAGGGCGCGCTCCTTCAGCAGGCTCGTGACCGAGGAAACAGCTCGTATTCTCGCGCGGTTGGGTGCTGAAACGCGGACCTATTGCCCGTCCGGCCTGCCACTGCCCGATGATGCGGACGAAGAACATGCAAAGGTGCGGGAACTGCGCGATCTGGTAACCTGGTGCGAGGGCATGGTGTGGTGCTCACCGGAACGTCACGGTGCGATGACCGGCATAATGAAAACGCAGATCGACTGGATACCGCTATCGCTTGGGGGGGTGCGGCCAACGCAGGGGAAAACGTTGGCGGTGATGCAGGTGAGCGGAGGATCGCAAAGCTTCAATGCCGTGAACCAGCTTCGGATTCTCGGGCGCTGGATGCGTTTGCTTACCATCCCGAACCAGTCGTCCACCCCGAAAGCGTTCTTGGAGTTCGATGACGCGGACCGAATGAAACCGTCACCGTTCTACGACCGAATTGTCGATGTGGTGGAAGAACTGGTGAAGTTCACTTTGCTGACGCGCGATAGCAGGGATTATCTTCTCGACCGCTATAGCGAACGCCGCGAAAGCGCCGCAGAGCTATCGAAGCGGGTCAACCAGAAGGCGATTTGACAAAACCTGTGCGGTAACGATCGCGGGTTCGACATCCGATGATCGTCTCTTGAAAGGCTTGACGGCACGACCCCCCTGCTCCTGATATATCATGCCGTGTCATCGACTTGGGTGGCATGGGTCACCTCGAACAGGGCGTATTCCGCACGCCAGTTGGCGTTGGCGGGGCGGATCGCGCGTTCGTTCGCGAAGAACCAGCGCCGTTTGACCGTAATACCGAGGTCGCCCGCCAGCGCTTCGAAATCCTTCACGGTCACGTGGTGGATGTTCTGCGTTTCGTACCAGGTTACCGGCAGGTGGCGCGTCACCGGCATCCGGCCGCCGCGCATCAGCGCCCAGCGCATTTGCCAATAGGCGAAATTGGGGAAGCTGACGAAGGCGCTGCGCCCGACCCGCAGCAATTCGCTCAACATCCGGTCGGGCCGCTCCGCCGTCTGCAATGTCTGGCTCAATACCGCGTGGTCGAAGGCGGCGTCGGGGTAGAAGGTAAGATCGCGATCGGCATCGCCCTGCACCACGGAGAGCCCCTGCGCCACGCAGCGTTCGACGCAGGCCCCGTCGATCTCGATCCCGCGCGCGTCGACGTCCTTGTCGTCGCGCAGGGCGGCCATCAGAACGCCGTCGCCGCAACCGACGTCGAGGACGCGCGCGCCGCGGGGAATGGCGTCGGCGATGACGGCGAGATCGGGCCGCAGGTTCGCGCTCATCCGATGAACCCCCGCACCACCCGGTCCAGCGCCGGATTGGGCAGGAGGAAGCTGTCATGCCCGTATGGCGCGCTCAACTCGACGAAGCTGACCGGCGCGCCCGCCGCGTTCAGCGCATGGACGATATGCCGGCTTTCAGCCGTGGGGTAGAGCCAGTCGCTGTCGAAGCTGACGAGGCAGAAACGCGCGTCGCACTGCGCGAACGCATCGGCCAGCAACGTGCCCCGCCCGTCCGCCGCGGCCTCTTCCGCGAGATCGAAATAGTCCATCGCGCGGGTTATGTAGAGGTAGGAATTGGCATCGAACCGCCGGGTGAAGCCACTGCCCTGATGGCGCAGATAGCTTTCGATCTGGAAATCCGCATCGAAGCCGAACGTCTTCATGCCTGCGCTGCCGTCGGGGCGGTTCTGCAAGCGGCGGCCGAATTTCGCGGTCAGCCCCTCTTCCGAAAGATAGGTGATATGGGCCGCCATCCGCGCGACCGCCAATCCGGCGGCGGGTGCATCATGCGCGTAATAATTGCCATCGCGCCAATTCGCATCCGCCATGATCGCCTGCCGCCCCAGTTCGTGAAAGGCGATGTTCTGCGCCGAATGGCGGCTGGTGGTGGCAATGGCGAGGACGCGCGCGGTACGCTCCGGCCAGTTGGCAGCCAGGCTCAGCGCCTGCATCCCGCCCATCGATCCGCCGACCAACGCGTGCAATTTCGCGATGCCCAGATGGTCGAGCAAAGCGATCTGCGCGCGGATCATGTCGCGAATGGTGATGACGGGGAAACGCATGGCGTAAGGCATGCTATCGCCGGCCTCGCTCCCCGGACCGGTCGAACCCATGCAGCTGCCGATCACGTTGGCGCAGATGACCTGGAAACGATCCGTATCGATCGGCTTGCCGGGGCCGATCATCCCCGCCCACCAGCCGGGCTTGCCGGTCATCGGATGGGTGCTGGCCACGAACTGGTCGCCGGTCAGCGCGTGGCACAGAAGGATGGCGTTGCCCTTGTCCGCCGCCAGCCGTCCATAGGTTTCGTACGCGACATCCACACTGCGCAGCACCTCGCCGCTATCGAGCGGCAAGGGGTCGGGGAGTGCGATGGACCTGGTGGCGGGTTTTGAGGGCAAGGGTGAACCGAAGGAAAAAGCGAAGCTTCGACAAGCTCAGCATGAACGGATATTGGAAACTTCGCTCTTACCCGTTCGTCCCGGACTTGTCGAAGGGCGGCTTTTCTTTTCAGGGCGTTCGTTTACGGCGCATGCCATGACCGCGCGCATCCCCCAAGCCAAACCCTGGATTTCCGCCATCCAAGCCTATGTTCCGGGCAAGGCGAAGGCGGATGACGGCCGCGAACTGGTGAAGCTTTCCGCCAATGAAAACCCGCTTGGCTGTTCGCCCGCCGCAACCGCCGCATTGGCGCGACACGCGGCGAAAACGCCCGCCGCCTATCCCGATCCCGATGCGGTCGAGCTTCGCGCTGCCATCGGAGCGGAGCACGGGATCGACCCCAAGCGGATCGTGTGCGGGACCGGATCAGACGAGCTCCTGAATTTGGCGGCGCAGGCCTATGCCGGGCCGGGGGACGAGGTACTGTTCGCGCGGTTCAGCTTCTCCGTCTACGATATCGCCGCGCGGCGTTGCGGCGCAACTCCGGTTATCGTGCCGGATGCGGATTACGGCGCGGATGTCGATGCGCTGATTGCGTATCTGACGGATGCCACGAAAGTGGTGTTCCTCGCCAATCCGAACAATCCTACCGGCAGCTATCTGGGCGCGGCGCAAATCGCGCGGCTGCATGGCGCACTGCCATCCGACGTGCTGCTGGTGGTCGATCAGGCCTATGCCGAATATCTCCACGCAGGCGAGGATGACGGCGCGATGGTGCTGGCTGAAACCCACGCCAACGTACTGGTCACGCGCACGTTTTCGAAAATCTACGGACTGGCGGGGGAGCGGATCGGCTGGGCGACCGGGCATTCCGATATGATCGCCGATCTCAATCGCATTCGCGGGCCGTTCAACGTCACGTCTTCGGGACAGGCCGCGGCGACGGCGGCGGTCTCGGACCAGGCGTTCGTCGAACGCAGCCGCGACCACAATCTGCGCGAACGCGCCCGCCTGGCGGTCACGGTGGACGCGCTCGGCAATCACGGGTTGCGCGCCCTGCCCAGCCAGGCCAACTTCCTGCTGATCCTGTTCGAAGGTGCGGTCACGGCCGAGCAGGCGCACCACGCATTGGCGCGCGAGGGCTATGCCACCCGCTGGTTGCCGGGACAGGGCCTGCCGCATGGCCTGCGCATCACCATAGGCACCGCCGCCCAGATGGACGATGTCGCCCGTATCCTGCGCGACATCGTACAAGCCGGGCCGTGACCATCGAGCAGCCTCTGGCCATCAACAGGGTGGCGATCATCGGGCTGGGTCTGCTGGGCGGGTCGATCGGCCTGGCATTGGCGAAACACGCCCCTCACGTCCTGACCACCGGTTACGACAGCGATCCTGCCACTCGCTTGAAAGCGCGCGAGCGGGGTCTGACGCAATCAATATGCGACGATGCCGCCGATGCGATGCGCGGCGCGGACCTCGTCATCCTGTGCGTTCCGGTCGGCGCGATGGGCGCCGCCGCCGACGCGATCCGCGATGCCCTGCCCGCCTGTGCCATCGTCAGCGATGTCGGTTCCTCCAAGCGATCGGTCGCACGCAGCCTGCGCGCCGCCCTGCCCGGAGCATGCGTCATCCCCGCCCACCCGGTCGCGGGAACGGAGCGGAGCGGCCCGGACGCGGGCTTCGCCGAACTGTTCGAAGGGCGCTGGTGCATCCTCACCCCGCCCGGCGACGCGCCGGCGCAGGCGGTCGCCGGCCTGTCGCAATTCTGGGAAACCCTGGGCTCCCGGGTCGAGATCATGGATGCCGAACACCACGACCGGGTGCTGGCGGTGACCAGCCACATTCCGCATCTCATCGCCTACACGATCGTCGGTACCGCATCCGACCTCGAGGAAGTGACGCGGAGCGAGGTCATCAAATATTCCGCCGGGGGCTTTCGCGATTTCACCCGTATCGCCGCGTCCGATCCGACGATGTGGCGCGACGTGTTCCTGTCCAACAAGGATGCCGTGCTGGAAATGCTGGGCCGCTTCACCGAAGACCTGACGGTTCTGCAGCGCGCGATCCGCGATGGCGATGGCGACGCGCTGCACGATCTGTTTACCCGCACCCGCGCCATTCGCCAATCGATTATCGAAGAGGGGCAGGATCGCGACCGGCCGGACGACAGGAACTAAAGCTCCCGCACGGACCCGTTCAACGCGTTGATCGCATCCTGCACACGCGCCTCCACCTCGGCGCGCGGCAGGCCCGGCGGGATCGGTTCGCCGAAGCGATAGGTGATGATCCCCGGCCGTTTCCAGCGCCTGTGGTAGAGCGGACCGCTGTCCACCGCCACTGGCACCACCGGCAGGCCAATGAGCTTGTACAGTCCGGCGAACCCCGCCCGCAGCGCGCCGCGATCCCCATGCGGTATCCGCGTGCCTTCGGGAAAGATCACCAGCGACCTTCCCTCCGCCGACAGCGTTTTCGCCGCGGCCACCATCGCGCGCAGCGCTCTCGCCCCTTCGGCCCGCGCTACCGGCACGCAGCCATAGACCTTCGCCGCCCAGCCCCAGCCCGGGATCAGGAACAGTTCCCGCTTCGCGAAGGGCGCGCAGGAAGGGATATTGGCCGGCGCATCGATGGCTTCGAAGAAACTTTCATGACGGATCGCATAGAACACCGGATCGGCTGCCCGCTCCCCTTCGATCCGGATGCGGATGCCGATGAAGACGCTAAGGCACCAGCGGTGGAACCGGCACCAGCCGCGCACGACGCGGCGCAGGGTCGGGGCATGGACGTACATGACCAGCACTGCCGCGACGATGTAGACCGGGCTGATCAGGTAGAAAACCAGGTAGAATGCGATGTTGCGCAGGTAGATCATGACGGCATCCGCATCCCTGACCCACCGTCAATCGCGCCAGATGGTGGAAATACGGGCGGCGAGAAGTTTGTGATATTCCACGAACAATATGCGAAGCGACGGTTCGGTTGCAACCGAATCCTCGATGAGCGCCACGCCGCCGGGAAGCGTACGGCGCAATTCGTGGCTCGCGCGGCGCATATGCCAGTCCGAGGTCACCAGACGGATGGAGCCGACTCCTTCGCGTTCCAGCCAGCTTTTCGTCTCCGTTGCATTCGTCCGCGTATCGACTGCGAAGAAGCCCAGCGTGACGCAGCATTCCATCCGGTCCATCGCGACATCGAACTGATCGGCGAATTCCGCCGGGGTGACGTCGGGATCGACGCCGGTGACCAGCATCGCGTCGGCCTCCCCCGCATCCAGCACCGCGAGGCCGCGTTCGATGCGCCCCGCCGCGCCGGTCGGCACGATCACCGCTTCGCTTGCCCCATCGTCCAAAGGGCTGGGCAGGGTCACCGCGAACCAGACGAACCCCGCGATCCACGCGATCGCCAATGCCGCCAGAAACCGCCGCATCACAGCATCCGCCGCAGATTGGCGAGCACGGTCAGCCGCGCGGTCGCCATGGCGATGGCGATCCCGGCCAGCGGGATGAGCGCGATCAGCAGCCAGTCCGTCCAGCTGAGCGCCCCGCCCGCTTGTCCGCCGCCCGCCATCCCCGCGCCGAGATCGGCGAACCGGGCCCCCAGCACCAGCACGGCGACAAGCCCCAGCGCCAGCCCCACCGTTCCGCCCATCATCGCATCGAACCCCAGCGCCCGTTCGAAGATGCGGGCGATCTGGCGGTCGGTTCCGCCCAGCAGATGGACGATCTCGATCGTGTCGGCGTTTGAACCCAGCACCGATCGCGCCGCCAGCCAGACCGCCGCCGCGCTGGTCGCGCCCAGCAATATCACCAGCACCGCCGCCAGCCACTGGAGCGACTGGATGGCGGAGAATATGGGGGCCAGCCAACTCGACTGCGCGTCGATGCGGGCGGCCGGTGCGATATCGAACAGGAGGCTGCGCAATCGGTTGAGGACCGGTTCGGTCGCGGCGTCGCGCAGCCGCACGTCGATGAGGGCGGGTATGGGAACCGCCGAATTGTCGACGCCGACGCCCAGCCACGGTTCGATGAGAGCGTTCAATTCCTCGTCCGGAACCCGGCGGGTGGCGGCCACCGCCGGATGTCCGGCCAGCGCCGACAGCGCGGCGCGCGCCTGCCGGTCGCGTTCGGGCGCGGACGCTTCCAGTATCTGGACCGTGACGCCGCCCGCCAGCTGGGCCCGCGCATTCGACGCCATATTGGCGAGCGCCAGACCGCCCGCCGCCGCGATCACCGTCAGCGCGACCATGATCGCGATGACCCAGGGCATCGGCCCGGAAAGGCGCGGCTGCGGCAACAGCTGCGCCGCGCGGTCGCCGCCGAACCGCCTGGTGCCGCGGATCTTTTCGCCGTCCAGTGCCGGGGGTTTCTTCATCGATCGGCCGGTATGCGAGGGCGCGCTTGCGTTGGGCGGGGCGGATTGCGCAACGCCCCGGTCGGGTCGGACAATCGCCCTTTGTCGAGCCGCATGATCAGCGATTCCGGCACCTTCTTCAACAGATGCACGTCATGGGTCGCGACCACCACCGTGGTGCCGAGGCGATTGAGGCTTTCGAACAGGCGCAGCAGCTTCAGCGCCATGTCGGGATCGACATTGCCGGTCGGTTCGTCCGCCACCAGCATGTCGGGACGGCCGATAACCGCGCGGGCGATGGCGACACGCTGCTGCTCCCCGCCCGAAAGGGTTTCGGGCCGCGCATCCTTGCGTTCGGTCAGCCCGACCCATTCCATCATGTCGGTCACCGGCTTCCTCAGATCGGCCTCCCGCACGCCCGATACGCGCAGCGGCAGCGCGACATTGTCGAAGGCGGACAAATGCGGAACCAGCCGGAAATCCTGGAACACGACGCCCAGCCGGCGCCGCAGGTCGGGCAGCCGGCGCCGCGGCAAGGTTATGATGTCCCTCCCGAACATGCGGATACCCCCGCGCGACGGCCGCTGCGCCAGGTAAAGCAGTTTCAGCAACGAGGTCTTGCCCGCGCCGCTGGCGCCCGTCAGGAAGTAGAAACTGCCGGGATGGAGGGTGAAGGACACATCCGTCAGCACTTCGCGATCGACCCCGTAACGCAGGCCGACATTGTCGAAGACGACGCCCTGCGCATCCGGCGCCCCAACCGCCACGTCGCTCGATGCGTTCATGCGCGACGCCTCGAAATCGGGCGGAAAGGGCGGGCGATAACCATGATTGCCGCTGCGCTATAGCGGCGCATCGGTGTGGACAAAAGCCACAGTCGCGATCCGCCGCGGAGGCTGCGCCCTTGTTGCCAAAAGCTCACGGTCGTATGACGGCGTTTACCATGATGATCGCATGCCCTGCCTGCACGACGAAATATGTCGTACCCGACAGCGCCATCGGGGTGGAAGGACGCATGGTGCGCTGCGCCAAATGCCGGCACAGCTGGCATCAGGACGGCCCGATGATCGACACGGCTCCCGACCCTACCCCGGAACCTGGCACTAACGCTGCCGCTCGCCGCGCGGCGGAGGGCGGCGGGCACACCGCGACCCGCACACAGGCTGCCCCGTCCGCGCCCCGCCCCGGCTTTTCGGAACCGATCGTCGGCGGCGGCGATACCGCTTCGCCCGTAGCCGCGCGCGCGGTTCCACCATCCGCGCCGCCACCGCCAGCACCGGCGCCGAGCTTCCATGACGACGATGATTTCTTCGACAGCACGCCGTCGCAATTCGACCGCGCGGCACCGTTTCGGCCGCGCCGGAACCCCTTGAAGATATGGACGGCGGCGGGCGCGATATTCGCGTTGCTGGCGCTGGGCGGGGTCTTCGCCGCGAGCTATTACGGGCTGCCCGACTGGGTTCCCGTCAGCCGCCCGACCTTCGCGGTCGCGCAGCCCGATCTGCTGTTAGACTTTCCCGCCGACCAGCAGGACCGCCGCACTTTGCCCGACGGTTCGGAATTCTTCAGCGCCAGCGGAACGATCACCAATACCGGCCGCGAAACGCGCAGCGTTCCCTCCATCTTGATCGTCATGCGGAACGAACGCGAAGTTCCGGTCTACAGCTGGGTGCTCGCCCCGCCCAAGGATTCGCTTGCTCCGGGCGAAACCGTTAGCATTAACGAGATCGCTACCGATGTACCCAAGAACGCCGAATATGCGGAGATCGGCTGGAACCCGACCTGACCGCAGGAGCCGCTTGGCCGCAGGACAATCTGAGCTGCCCAATCGGATACTTGCGGCGTGCGAAGCGCGATGCTAGTGGCGCGCTCCTACCAGACGGGGTGCACCGCGCAGCCTGTCGGACATGTGCGGTCGTGGCGGAACTGGTAGACGCGCAACGTTGAGGTCGTTGTGGGCTAACGCCCGTGGAAGTTCGAGTCTTCTCGACCGCACCAAACAGTCTTGGACGAACCGCGAAGGTTCGCTTTCTTGATGGCCTAATAAAGTTAGGCGGTTCTTCGGGCTGCGCGTCAGTCGGGACTTTCGTTGAGCGATCGTCTAAAGGATTGGACTGCCATCGGCCATTCCTAGACCATGTCAGCCGGCCGCACGAGACGGTCGAAGGTGTCGGCGTCAACCAGGCCGAGTTCTAATCCTGCTTCCTTGAGTGTCTGACCATGCTCGAGCGCATGTTTCGCGATCGCCGCAGCGTTATCGTAGCCGATTTCGGGCGCGAGTGCCGTAACGAGCATGAGCGAGCGCTCTACCAGTTCGGCGATCCGTTCCTCGTTCGCCTCGATCCCCTCGACGCAGCGCTGCGCGAAACTGTCCATGCCGATGGCCAACAGTTCGATCGAATGCAGCACGTTCGACCCAATAAGCGGCATGAAGGTGTTCAGTTCGAACTGCCCCTGCATCCCGCCGATGGTCGTCGCTTGGTGATTGCCGACAACCTGCGCGGCAACCATGGTCAGCATCTCGATCTGCGTGGGATTGACTTTTCCGGGCATGATCGAACTGCCCGGCTCGTTCGCCGGAAGCGACAGTTCACCCAAGCCCGACCGAGGACCGGAAGCGAGCAGACGGATGTCATTCGCGATCTTGTTCAGCGCAACGGCCAAAGTATTGAGCGTTCCTGAAAAAGAGACCAGTCGATCCTTGGCGGCAAGCTCCTCGAACGCGTTGTCGGCGGGGCGGAATTGCTCGCCGGTGATGTCGGTCAGCGCTGCGACCATATCGCGGCGCCAGCCGCCGGGCGCGTTCAAACCGGTGCCGACCGCCGTCCCGCCGATGGCGAGGACCCGCAGATCACGCTCGAGCGAATCGCCTATGCGCTCGCGGCAGCTACCGATCTGTGCGGCGTAGCCGGAGAACTCCTGTCCCAGCGTAATCGGCGTCGCGTCTTGCGTATGCGTGCGACCGATCTTGACGATATCGGCGAATGCACGCGCCTTGCGGTCTAACGCCAAATGAAGCGCGTCTATTGCAGGCATCAACGTCCGCCGCGATGTCAGCACCGCCGCGACATGCAACGCGGTTGGAAAACTGTCGTTGGAACTTTGCGATTTGTTCACGTGGTCGTTCGGGTGGACGGGTTTCTTGCCGCCGCGGATGCCGGCAAGGCTTTCATTGGCAAGCCCGGCGATCACCTCGTTCACGTTCATGTTGGTTTGCGTGCCGCTGCCCGTCTGAAAGATCGTGAGCGGAAACTGATCTTCATGTTTCCCCTCGCGCACCGCCCCAGCCGCCGCCTCGATCGCATCGGCCAGCTTAGTGTCGAGCCCATGCTGGCGGTTTACGCGTGCCGCAGCCTGTTTGACCGCCGCTTGTGCGTGGACGATCGGTATCGGCATCCGCTGGTGCACGGGGAACGGGAAATTGACGAGGCTGCGCTGGGTCTGCGCCCCCCAATAGGCCGCCGCCGGAACCTCGATCGGTCCGATTGAGTCGATTTCGGTACGCGTTTCATTCATCAGTCTAACCTAAAGTCGAGTTCGGCTTGGGACATGGCATCGACGCCTTTGGGAGGCGTCATTCGGTCGTTGTGTCCGGGGTAAATCATCCTGGACCCCTTCTTCGGCGTTGTTCTTGAAAACTCAAGGATCGGGCGGCGGCTTCGTTCCTACCGCGCTACGACTTAAACCGAAGTCCGCGATCAACGACACGTTCGAGTGTGTGCCGTAGGCGCCGATGGGGGAACAGGAACCGCCCCGGAACTCCTTTGCCTTTCAATTGCTTGAGAAGATAATTCGAAGTTCGCGCAGGAGAGCGGGATAGTGCGTGTCATCATGGCCATGATATTGTCGGTAATCATCGCAGCGTGGGGCGAAACCAGGGGCCCCGCGGTCGATCCGGCGGGCGCGGAGGAAAGCACGAAGACGAACGTGCTGGAGGTTGGAGCCACTGCGCTCCAAGCCGATGCGCCCGTGGGCGAGATGGACATTTATGTCGTCGGGTTTCATCCGATGAAAGAGGATCCATCCCAGCAGATGGAGGCGCACCACTTCTGCGATCAGGTCAATGAAGACTTGGCGCAATGCGTTCTGTTCGACGGAAACACCGGTTCGGCCAATCTCAATGGCATCGAGTACATCATATCCGAGCGGCTGTTCGGTGAATTGCCGCAGGACGAGCGCCAGTACTGGCACCCGCACAACGGGGAAATTCTGTCGGGCCAGCTTGTCGCACCGGGACTTCCGGGTCTCGCCGAGGAAGAGCTCATGAAATCCAAGATGAACAGCTACGGCAAGACGTGGCACACCTGGAGCACCGGCGAGAACGCAAGACTGCCGCTTGGCGAACCGATGCTCGCATGGTCGTTTAATCGCGACGGCGAGGCGAGGCCCGATATGGTGAAGCGGCGCGACCGGGCGATGGACATCGACAGTGCGAAGATTCGTCAGAACCGTGCCGATCTGCGTTCGTTGGCAAACTTTCAGGAAGGTACGAACACGCTCGATGGAAAGTTTGGTCGAGACACTTCCCCGATCCCTGGCGTAGTCTATCAGCCATCGACACGGCAAAGGCAAACGGCTGCTCCGCCAGAAAACGGGAAAAGGTAGCATGGGAAGCTGACGGCGGCTCCGCCGCGCAGTTGGTCGTCAATCCAGGTGAGGGTATTTGCGAGCAAACAGTCGTTTCTAAGTTCGCTTGCCGAAATCATCGGACCCGTGAGCACTATCGTAATAGAATTAGCTTCGCACTAGATTGGCTGCAGTTGTTGAGCGTCGCGCGTTTGCCAGATGGCGGCAAAACGCCCGATTGCGCGATCGAGCTTAGGCATGAGCTGCCCCCGGTCGCTCGATAGCGCCGAATATTCGGGACGCGGGGCGCGCCATGCCATGTCGTCGGCCCTTACTGGGGCGAGCGAGGTGCCGGGCGTACCGGTGGCCTGGATGAGACGTTGGGCAAAATCATGCCAAGTCACCGCTTCGCCGTTGGTCAGATGCCATAGGCCGCTCTCGCGATCGATCAGAAGGTCGATCGCCGCGCGGCACAAGTCGGGCACGTAAGTCGGCGATACGGTGCAATCGGTCGCGGCGGCGAATGAAGTGCGTCGAGCCAGAGCGTTCAGGCAATGGACGGCGAAGTTGTGTGCATCGTAAGGCGAGAAGAACGCCGCGGTACGGATCACCAAGTGACGGCCCTGCATATGTGCGAGCTGCTCCTCCATCTCCAGCTTACTGCGCCCGTATGCATTAAGCGGGTTCGGGGTGCTTTGCTCTGTATAAGGCGTGTCAGTCGCTCCGTCGAACACGAGGTCGGTCGAAAAGTTCAGACTTGGAACGTCGGACCGCGCGCAAGCCTTCGCAAGCGTCATCGCCCCGGTCGCGTTCACCGCTCTGCAGGCCTCAGGATCATCCTCGGCTTGATCGACCCGCACCCAACCCGCCGCGTTCGCAACAGCCCAGGGGCGGTGGCGGTCGATTGTGCGCTCGATGCTGCCAGGGTCGCGCAAATCCAGCTCGGCCCGGTCGCTGAGGATGCAAGCAATATCGCGATGATGGCACTCCATCGCCAGCGCCCTGCCAAGAGTGCCCGTCGCGCCCAGGATAAGCAACGGGGCAGTCTCCGGTTGGGGACACGGACGGCGCGCTGCAACTGGCGCGGGCCTCGGAACCGTAGGATATGTAAGGCGTAAGCCGCGCCGCCACCACGGCCGGCCGCTTACCTTGCCGCCGCGATGCCGGATCGCATGCGCCAAGGCAGTTTGGCGTACCGTGCCCGATGACACGTCGAACGCGCCTGGCTCGTACACACCCTTGCTCGTCAGCAACGTGTTCCAGCCCTGGCTGCCGAACAGCGCCCACGCCGTAACCGCGCGCAGATCGACGCCGCGAGCGCGCGCGTGGCGGGCCATGGTCCACGCTTCGCTCAACCAGCGTACCTGTTCCTCGCGCGTGCAACCGTTGTGAACCTCGGTCAGGGCAATCGGCAGCCGGTAGCGCGACCAGACGTCATCGATGGCACCGGCAAGTCCCGGCGGTTCGGGATCCAGCACCCGGATCGCTTCCACGTCGCAGAACGCCATGGTTTCGTTGCCACCAAGAGTGCTCGGCGGGTAGCGGCAGGTCCGCTGGTCAAGCAGGCGATCGCTGGTAAGGTAGTGGTTTATCCCTATTACCGCTGGCGGGCACGGATCGTCGTGAATCTCCCACAGCCGCCGTTCGAACCCATAGCGGCAAAGCCGGCTCCACAACGGATGATCCGGGCTTACCCGCCCGCTCAGCAAATCCCAGGTCATCCATCGCCGCTCGTTGTCGAACGCCGCTTGTTCGCGCAGGGTTGCGGTGGCGAATGTGCGTCCGTGATCCTCGGTCTGGATCAAACGCGCGTCGGGGCGCACCACCCGTATCGCGCGCATCGCGAAGCGGGTGGCGTCGATCTGGTTGAGCAGGGCGAGCCAGAACAAGCGCTCGTCCCGCGCATGCGGATACCAGATTCCTTAGAGTGCCGAGAAGCGCGCGGTCGTGAGCGGCTCATTGACAGGCGTCCACTCGCCGACCTGCGGGTAGCGCTCGGCCACTCGAGCGGCGTGCTTTGCCAAGCCCGTCGCAAAACTATCGTCGAGAAGCGAAGTATGCGCTGGCCCGCTGCCGTGGTGAACCAAGCCGACGATCGGACTGATACGGTGCTCACGTAGCGCCGACATCGCCCTATCGCTCCAGTCCCACCGCGGGGTTCCCGAAGGAAGCGGCGATACCCGCTCCCAAAGTACCGGAACCCGCAAGGCATCGAGCCGCAATGCGGCGAGCAACGTAAAATCGTCAGTCCGCGTATGGTGTCCGGTTTTCAACAACTGATCGCTGAAATGATTGCCGATCCGGTTCACCGTGCATTCGGCCCCGCCCCACGACTGGATTTTCTGGGCCGGCGTCAATGGACCTGACGGGCCAAGCCTGTCGAATGCTCTTAACATTTCTAAGTCCTTGAGATTTAGTTTATTTTTTGAAACCAACCTTGAGCCGGTAGGTTCCCTTCATCCTACCGCAAGGATTTGAAATGACCAGTGACCCCGCGTTTTCTCGTGCTCGGATGACCAACGAAATCGCCGATAGCGGTAAGCGCATCCTGATCTGCTTCAGTCACTTGCGATGGGACTTCGTGCTGCAGCGTCCTCAACACCTGATGAGCTGGATGGCGCAACATAACCGTGTGATATTCTGGGAAGAGCCGCTCGTATCGGCCGATACGCGAGCCCCGCCTCGAAGTGCGCGAAGATGCGAAGCGCGGCGTCGGCATCGCGACTCCGCATCTTCCGGAAGGGTGCAGCGGCGATACCGCGACAGCCGCGCTAAGGCAGATGCTCGACACCGCGTTGGACAATGCTGCGGGGCAGCTCACGGCTTGGTACTACACCCCGATGATGCTGCCGTTTTCGCGGCATCTGGAACCCGATTGCATCGTCTACGACTGCATGGACGAGCTCGCCAGTTTCCGCTTCGCACCGCCGGAATTGCTACCGCTGGAAAACGAGCTGATCGGGCGCGCCGATCTCGTCTTCACCGGAGGCTACAGCCTCTTCGAAGCCAAACGCGATCGCCACGCGCGGATATATCCGTTTCCCTCTAGCGTCGACCGCCATCACTTCGCGCAGGCGCGGGGGGCGATGGACGTACCGGCCGACCAATCGCCTATTCCCCGTCCTCGCCTGGGTTCTATGGCGTGATCGACGAACGAATGGATCTCGCGCTGTTAAAGGCGGTGGCCGATGCGCGGCCCGATTGGTCGCTGGTTATGGTTGGCCCCGTGGTCAAGATCGGCGAGCACGAACTTCCACGCAGATCGAACATCCATTATCTCGGCAACAAAGATTATTCCGAACTGCCCGCCTATCTCGGGGGATGGGACGTGGCGTTAATGCCGTTCACGATCAACGAATCGACGCGCTACATCAGCCCGACCAAGACGCCCGAATATCTCGCTGCCGGCCGCCCGGTGGTCTCCACTCCGATCGCCGATGTGATCCGTCATTACGGCGATCTGGCGGCGGTTGAGATCGCCGCCACCGCCGACGATTTCGTCGCAGGTTGCGAGCGTGCGCTGGCCTTCCCACGCGAAGGCGTGTGGCTTGCAGCGGCCGACCGCATTCTAGCGACGATGGACTGGGACCGGACCGCGGCGCAGATGTGGGATCACATCGGCGCGCGCCTGCGTGCTAAGCGTCCATCTCTGGCGATCGTATCGCCGTCGGGCCTGAACGCGACCGCCGATTATGATGTGATGGTCGTAGGTGCCGGGTTCGCGGGCGCCGTCATGGCCGAGCGGCTCGCTTCACAAGCCGGCAAGCGCGTGCTGGTGGTCGATCGCCGCCCGCACATCGCCGGCAATGCCTACGACCGGCTCGACGATTCGGGAGTGCTCATCCATGAATACGGGCCGCATATTTTCCATACCAACAGCGCCGACATCTTCCAGTATCTGTCCCAGTTCACCCGCTGGCGGCCCTACGAGCACCGCGTGCTTGCCGAGGTTGACGGTCAGCGGGTGCCAATACTGATCAACCGCACCACCGTGAACCTGCTCTATGGTCTCGATCTCGATTCCGATGCCGAAGCGGCCGCGTTCCTTGCCAGCCGCGCGGAACCCGCAGAACGGATCATTTCATCCGAAGACGTCGTCGTCGCCGCAGTGGGCCGCGAACTCTACGAAAAATTCTTCCGCGGCTACACCCGCAAGCAGTGGGGACTCGATCCCTCGCAGCTCGACAAATCGGTCACCGCGCGTGTGCCGACACGGACCGACACGGACGATCGCTATTTCACCGATCAATACCAATTCATGCCGGTCGATGGCTACACCGCGATGTTCGAACGGATGCTCGACCATCCCAACATCGACATCCTTCTGGATGCCGCTTACTGCGACGTGCAGGCTGCCTACTCGTACGACCACCTCGTGTTCACCGGCCTGATCGACGAATATTTCGATTACCGCTTCGGCAGGCTGCCCTACCGCTCGCTGCGTTTCGAACACGAAACGCTGCAGGAGTGGTTTCAGGAGGTGGCGACGGTCAACTACCCCGACGAAGGCGTGCCGTTCACTCGGATTACCGAATACAAGCACCTTACCGGGCAGGCGCACCCCCATAGCAGCATCACCCGCGAGTATCCGTGTGCCGAAGGGGATCCATATTACGCCGTGCCGCGGGCGGAGAACCAGGCGTTGTTCAAGCGCTACGAAGCGTTGGCAAATGCGACGCAGGACGTCACGTTCGTTGGCCGGCTCGCCACCTATCGCTACTACAACATGGACCAGATCGTCGGACAGGCCTTGGCGACGTTCCGCCGTAATTTCGCCGGATCGACCGCCGCGCGGATACCCGCACGTGTCGCCACGACGGCCTAGTAAGCCTGCACCACGAGGATGTCCGGTTCTACTCACGAGGGGATCTCGGCCCAATTGTCGCCGGTGCGTTGGCCGGCAAGCAGCAGCCTGTAAGCAAGTTTACAAGTCGGCCGTGAAACTGTCCAAGCGTGAACTTGGTAGCGCGCAGTTCGCTATCTAAGATTTGCGTTCGAACGATTTTGCCGCAAGACGCGCTATCGCGGCGTTGCGGCCGCGAGCAGATCGAACTCTACCGCGTCATGCGCACAGAATATCCGCACTTCGCCCGCTTGGTCCAATGACAGGCGACGCAGCCGCGTCTGATTGTCCAGCCGTGCCTGGCGATCGACTTCCATCATGCGCTGGTACCCTCGCAGGGCGGGCGTGCAGGAATAGCGTTTCGAGCCGATTTCGCCGCGATAGAAATAGGCGTCGCCCGCATGGAGCAGCCAGCCGGTCTGCTGGCGGATCGCCACCCCGGCATGTCCCCACGTATGCCCCGCCAGCGGGACCAGCAGGATTTCCGGCGGCAATCCATGGAGGTCGCGCACCGAGTCGAAACCGAACCAAGTTTCGCCCCCGCCAAAGGGATAGAGGCACCAGTCGTCTACCTCGTCCCATTGTTGCGGACGATACCGCCGCGTTCCGACGAACGAGCCCCCGCGCTGCGCGTCCGCCACGTCCTTTTCGCGCGCGGTCACGTGCACCTTGGCATTGGGAAAATCCTCTATCCCGCCCGCATGATCGAAATCGAGATGCGTGACGATGATGTGCCGGACATCTTCGGGGGCAAAGCCTAACCTTTGAACTTGCGCCGCCGCCGTTTCCTCTGCGCGTAGCCGGATATTGTTAAGAGTAAGGAAGAACGGCGACAAACGGCGCGCCGGATGCGCAATATCCCGCATGCCGAAACCTGTATCGACGAGAACCAGCCCGGCGTCGCATTCGATCAACAGGCAATGGCATACGATATGACCAAGAACGCTGTCGCTCTTGCCGTCGAAAAGTCGGCCACCGACGGGGCAGCAGGTGCCGCAATTGAGATGATGCACCTTCATTCGTCGGGGTTTCCATCTTCACGAAGCCGATGAGCGGTACGTCGTTGGAGATCGGCTTCGCCGCGGCGATTGGCGAACCAGCCCGCTACGCCCAGCATGGCGACCGCCAGGGCCAGATATCCGCCCGCACTGCGCTTCCGAAGTTGGGGGATACGAAAATCTGCCATTTCGACACGGGTTCCTTTGCTAGGCGACGGGCCGCGGCGGTTGCCGGTTCGTCAATTTTCCGGCATCGAGCGCAGACGTTGAATGTGATCCTCGATAACGGGAACCGCAACCCGCGCAGTCTCCCGCAGAGGGGCGGATGTGCCGTCATCCGCAAAACTCGAATGAAGCTTCAGCGCCATTTGATGCGCACGGCGTTGCTGCTCGAGATACAGGCGGTCGAAGGTTGCCCCTCTCGCGCCGCGAAGTTCGTTCACCATCTGTTGCTGCATCGGCATGAGTTGCGGCGGGGCCGGGTTCATCCCCGCCTGTCTGGCGGCGGCCAATATCCTGTTCGTCGTCATTGTATGATGATCGATCATGGTACGCGCGAATTGCTGAATCTCGGAATTGGAAGACCGCTGGAGCGCCAATTGCGACGACTCGATCTCGTAAAGATCGCTTGCCCCGGCCATCGATACATACTCGGCAGGAGATGAAGCCACGAGTGAAGCGTCGGCCATCGAACGAGTGGAAGTCCCATCATCCAGCGTGTCCGTATTCATCGTGTTTGTACAAGCGGGCAAAGCCAGGGCGGCTGTGATAAGCAATTTGCGCATTGTCGTATCTCCGGATAATCGTTTCGAATTGGATGGGGCTGCTCGCGACGGGCCGCCCCGCTTCGTCACATCGCGGCACGAAGTTGCTGCATATGATCGAGATGTCGCTTCACAACGGGTGCCGTTCCTTCGGCGAAGGAGCGCAATTGCCAATTGTCCCCCGAATCTGCGTAGCCCGTCATCAGGTCGACGGTCTCCTTGTGGGCCAGAACCTGCTGGTCGAGATAGGTTTCATCGAACTTGTCGTCAGGCGCGGCCTCCAAGTGCTCCAGCATTTTTTTCCGTCGCATATCGACCTTCGTAGGAAGGTCCGGCAGGCCTTGGGTTTCCGACATGCGATGCGCCGAACGAAGGTGATGCGTCGCGGTCGTATGATCGTCGATCATCTTGAGCGCAGCTTCGCGCACGCGTTCCGTCCGCGACCGCCGGCATGCAAGCTGTGCCGAACTGATTTCGAAGATGTCGCCGATCGCGGCATTCTTCGCGAAGGTTTCTCCGGATACCGAACCCAGAGATTTGGCCTTTACCCGGCCGTGCAGTCCGCCGAGCGTGTCCTGGACCTTGTCCGCTACGTGGCGCAGGCCGGTGTGCCTGTCGTGTTCGCTGGTCATTCCGCTGCCTCCATCAGACGTTGTTCGGCACGGGCATAGGGCGTGTCCTCGCCGGTTCCGCTTTCGCGCAGAGACGGGATCGGATGCGTGCCTTCGGTATTGAACCGGTATTCCCCGCCATGCTTTTCTCGGTACTGACGAATGACCTCTTCGCTGGGGACCCCGCCTTCGTTGACGGTGCGCTGATAGTCGAAGAAGCGGTGATCTTGCGGCAACTCCCCCACCGGCAGATATTCGGAATCGTAGGTCGTCCGATCGAGCGTGCGGGCGAGAACGTCGCGAACATATTCCTTGTTCGGTTCGAAAGTCATCGGCTCGGTCATGCCGCCTTTCGGGAAGAAGTCAGCAGCATCCAGACCGTCGACTTCCTTCATCATCTCGGCCGCCAAGCGCAGGTGCTCCAATTCCATGGCCAGATGGGTCTCCCAAACCTGGCGGATGTTCGGATCGGTCTCGGTTTCCATGCATGACCAATAAAGCCAGCATTCGTTATATTCATGCAACACCAGGTTGAGCAGTTCCGGCGTCATCGGATCGAGGATGGATTCGTAGTGGGAAACGTGCTGCTCCTCGACCATGGCGATTTCGAGATAAAGCGCGCGTGCCAGCGGATCTTCAGGCCGGTTGCCCGAATTCATGTAGAAGTTCATCGTCTGCTGCTCGGCAGAAACCACGGTCAACGCGTTAAGGATCGACTGGATATCCGATGCCTGCACCGTCATGGGCCGACGCAGCTCGTCATGCGGATGACGATGCTGAAAGATCGTAGGCCTGCCGGGCAGAATTTCGGTCAGGTCTCCGGTGATCTCCTCGGCCTTGCGCCGTTCCCCCATCAGATCCATCAGGTTCGCGTAGCGATAGAGGTGGTCGTAATCCTCCAGCACCCCGAACTCATAAGCTTGCGTGAGATAGGGATCGGGTTCGTGTCGGGCGACCCAACTGGTAAGATCCACGGCCACCTGTTCGTAGCCGATCGTGTTCGCAATGGTGCTTTCACTGCCGGGGATCAGCCAGTTGACCCGCTTCTGCTGCTGCTGTTCCGCCTTGCGTACGAGAGCGAGCATTTGTTTGACGCCGGTATCCGCAATGCGCCGCGCGGCGCTATGCGAGTTGATGATCGCCTCGACCTCGATCCCGTTCATCAGGATTACGCGGCATCTTGTATAAGGATGGACCTCCCTGGTGTCGAAAGGCTGGCCCGCTAGTTCAGACCAGTTGCGAAATTGGCGATCGAGAGGAATTCCTTTCTCGACAAGCGGATTGAAGGACATGGGAAACCTCCTGAAAGTTGATCTCGTGACGTTAAATGGGTGCACTAATCAATGACCGACCCGTCGATGGGTTCCTCATAACCTGCTGTTTTCTTTATCTAATAATTGTTAATGAAATTTCCAAGGATTCGTTTCGATGAATGGATTACCGCCGCGTTGTCTTCAGACGCGTGAAACGGGTAAAAGCGGCCACGTGGAACCATCGGAAGCATCCGGCGCTTTGCTGGAATGACCACCACGACTTACGACGAGCTGCTGGACGTCGCGCTTCGGGACTTGCGCGAGGCGCGTCGCCTTATAGCAGACCGCCTGCCGGCGGTAGCTCGTGCAACAGCTTGCTCAGCGACGAAAGCGACGTTTCACCGCCTGACTGCGTTATCGGCCGAGCAATCGGAAATCCTGGCTGCGATGCTGCGCGATCCGGATGGCGAGCCTAACCTGTGGGGCGGTGGCATCATGGACGACGCATCGCGCGACGTCGCCTCGACAGCCGCTGGTCCAACACGCGATATAGCCCTGATTGGAGCGATCCGTAAGTTCCTCGCCGCCGATATCGTCTCGCTGGAAACCGCCATTGCCCTCGACCGCCATGAACAGGAAGAGAAAGGTTCAGCGCTCCAGGAATTTCGCAAGAAAGCACGCGAAATGGACCATCTGCTCCGACAACAGTTGGAGAAACTATCCTCCGATCAGACCGGGCACGACAGTCAGGTCGATACGTTCGTCTAAGGCCTGGTTGCCTTCACGAGTTCACGGGACCGCTAGGTAGCGTAAGGGAACGTTCCCGGCATTTTCGCGTCGATCGATCATGCCAGGTGCGCCGAACCCCGCGGAAATCTTCGAGAAAGCGGCCGATGAAGGCAAGCGACGCTTGGACCAAGGTCTATGGGCGCTTCTGGCGACGGGCTTCATAGCCGGTTTTACGATCGTCCTTGGTGCCGCGGCCCAGGCGCTGGTCCATTCGGCGGCGCTGCCGCATTTTGGAGAATTCGCTTCGGTTCTCGGAGCATTCGGCTTCGCGATCGGGGTGGTTTTCCTGATCATCGGAAGGCCGAACTTTTCAGCGAAAACTTCTTCGATCCGATTGCACGGCTTTCGAGGGCAAGGAGCAAAACGTGCCGCGGCGGCTAGCGCGGTTGTGGGTGTTTTACCTTTGCCTTGAACATCGTTGGCGGGATAATGCTGATCCTAGTATTCTCGGTCGAAGGGGTGTTGAACGCAAACGCACGACAATCGATAGCCACGCTTGCCCTGGAACTTGCGGAGCGCAATTTCTGGACGACTGTTGCAAGTTCCATTGTTGGAGGCGCGCTTGTCGCGCTGCTTTCGTTCCTCGTTATCGCCGCCGGAAACGCCGGGACACGGGCAGCGATGGCTTTCGCTGTCGGGGTAATGCTTGCGCTAGGCCCTTTTGAACATGTGGTGGTTTCGGTGCTTCACCTACTGTTCGGACTGTTCATCGGCATTGATTTGACGGTGCAGCAATTCGCCAGGATCGGTGTGGCTTCGCTCGCCGGGAACCTCCTGGGCGGAATTGGACTGGTTACGCTATCCCATGCGGCGCAAGCGCTGAGCGAGCAGGACGGTTAGGGCATGGCCTGGCTTATCTTGACACAAAGAAATACGGGCCCCCTTTATAAAGCGATCTGATGCAGGGTAATTCCGTTGCGATTTCAATAAAGCGATGTAAAAATAATCAGTGAAGGTTCGAACCCTGACTGCGA